>NZ_RWKV01000003.1 GCF_003993795.1 Aquabacter cavernae | reverse complement strand
ACCGCTTCATCAACCGCTCCGACAGCGAGGGCATGAAGATCCTGTGGACCTACGCCTCCATCGACGCCACCCGAACCCTCGTGGAGACCGGAGACACGCGCTCCATCGATGAGGAGCACAAGGCACCCATCGCCAGCTGATTCACCGCTGCGGCGGCGCGAGGGGAAGGCGGATCACCTGGAGAAGGCCGCCTTCCGGGGCATTGGAGATGGTGAGCGTGCCGCCGTGGCGCTCCACGATCTCCCGCGCGATGGCGAGACCCAGCCCGGTGCCCGGCCCGCTATTCTGGCGCGCCGAATCCACGCGGAA
The DNA here is from genome assembly GCF_003993795.1 of Aquabacter cavernae. Lineage (GTDB taxonomy): Bacteria > Pseudomonadota > Alphaproteobacteria > Rhizobiales > Xanthobacteraceae > Aquabacter > Aquabacter cavernae. The sequence continues at coordinate 300,526 of NZ_RWKV01000003.1, read as the reverse complement.
GAAGGGCTCGAACACCCGCGCCAGCAGCGCCTCGGGAATGCCCGGCCCCTCATCCCGCACTTCCAGCACCGCTTCCTCGCCACGCGCGAACACGCTGAGGCGCGCGTGCCGGCCATGGGTGGCCGCATTGATGGCGAGGTTGCGCAGCGCCCGCTTCAACGCCAGCGGATGGCCCAGCACATTGGCCTCCTCCGTGCGCACGAGTTCGGCGGGCAGCGCCATGTCCCGCAATTCCCCCGCAACCTCGGCGGCGAGGCGATCCAGCGCGAGGGGCGTCTTGGCGTCCTTCTCCACCTCTTCGCGCACCAGGCGGATGGCGCTATCGGCGATGCGGTCCAGTTCGTCGAGATCCTGAAGCCATTTTTCCCGATCCACATCCTCGGGCAGGAATTCCGCCCGAAGGCGCAGGCGCGTCATGGGGGTGCGCAGGTCATGGGCGGCGGCGGCGACGATGCGCATGCGGCTTTCCATGGCCGCCTTCAAGCGCTCCGACAGGCGATTGATGGTGCGCGCGGCGGCGCGCAGCTCAGCGGTGCCGCGCTCGGCGATATGGGGCAGTTCCCCCTCCGGCCCCACCTTGGCCAGCGCATCCTCGATGATGGCCAGCGGACGTGTGAGCCCACGGATGGCGAAGGCGGTAGCCACCGCCGTGCCCATGGCGATGAGCAGGAACCAGAACAGCATTTCCCAGAACCGGTTGGCGGGCGGCGGCGGCATGAAGAGGGGCACCATCAGGACGCGCCCATCGGACAGGCGCACGGCGGCCTGCGGCGGTCCGCCCTGCTCCAAGGCCACCACGCTGACCGTGTTCCGGAAGCCCAGCCGCTCCAATGCCTCGCCGAGACCCTGCGCCATGGGCCCCACCACATGGCCGTCCGGGGTGGCGGCGCGCACGGCGGGGCCGAGGTTCGCGCCGGGCCCCGCCGCCTCGGCCATGGAGAGCGGCACGGCGATGCGCGCCGCCATGGCATCGTCCATAGCCTGGAAGCGGCCCGGCCCCATGAAGAAAAAGGACAGGGACGAGGCGAGGCTCACCACCAGCAGGATCGCCCCCACCAGCAGAACCGTCACCCGGACCCGCAGGGTATCCCAGGCGGAACTCACCCCACGGTCTCCGACACATCCACCTTCACCGCCAGTTGGTAGCCGCCATTGCGCTGGGTCTTGAAGATCTGGAACGCCCCGGAATCCCCGAGCTTGCGGCGCAGGCGGCTCACCAAAACGTCGATGGACCGATCGAACGGCCCGGCCTCGCGCCCCTGCGTGATGTCCAGCAGTTGGTCGCGCGAGAGCATGCGGCCCGGCCGGTCGAGGAAGGCCATGAGAAGCTCGAACTCGGCGGCGGTGAGCGGCACGGGCGCCCCATCCGCCGCCAGGACGGCACGGGTTTCCCGGTCGGCCGTGAAGCCGGCGAAGCGGAAGCGCTGGCCGGCGGGCGGAGCGGGCTCGCGCTCCGACACCCGCCGCAGCACCGCGCGGATGCGCGCCACCAGTTCGCGCGGGTTGAACGGCTTGCCCAGATAATCGTCCGCGCCGATCTCCAGGCCGATGATCCGGTCCACATCCTCCTTCATGGCGGTGAGCAGGATGATGGGCAGGCGCGAGCGCGCCCGCACCGCCCGGCACAGATCGAGCCCGGACGCATCCGGCAGCATCAGATCGAGCACCATGAGGTCGATGCGCAGCGTGGCGAGCTTCTCCTCCATCTCGCGCCCGTCGCAGGCCATGGTGACGCGAAAGCCCTGGCCCGCCAGGTAGCGGCCGAGAAGCTTGCGGATTTCGTGGTCGTCATCGACCACCAGAATGTGAGCGCCGCTATCCAAGACAAGGAACCTCCTGCCTCTTGTTGGCGCACCCGCGCGCCCGCGTCTGCCCAAAGCGTGCAACCCAGCATTTCCACGCGCCGGATTGGAAACGTCCGGAAACAACGACGGTAAGCGGAGATGCCTTCGGGAAACCTGCGGACCTATCGGGGCAAAGAACCGGGCCGAGTGTGGCCTCATCCGGCCCGCACGACACCCCGTGCGCTCTCCGGACGCCCGATTGCGAGGCTCGCCTCGCAATCCAGTTGGAGGTCCGTGTCATGAAGTCCATCCGTCCCGCCCTCGCGCTGTGTGCGGCCACCGCCGCCATCTTCGGCGGCCTCGCTTACGGCGACGCGCTGCCGGCCAAGTCGCAGGAGCGTCTGCCGATGGCCAGCCTGTCCCCGCTCGTCTCCTCTTTCCCCCGCGCGGCGCCCGCCGCTCCCGAGCCCGTGGCGGCGCCCACCGCCGAGGCCGCGCCCGGCCAGTATCGCATCGCCATCAGCCGCGTCACGCCCCCCGCGCCGCTCATTTCCCAAACCGCGCAAGCCGTCGTCCCCGCGCACTTCGCCCCGCCCCCGCAAGACCCCATGGCTGACGACCACGGGCCGGAGGGCGAGGCCCCGCCGCCGCGCGAGGCCCGGCGCGGACCGCCTCCCCCGCCGCCGCCGCCCGGCCCCCTGGATATTGCGGGCTTGCTGGCGGCGCAGGAGATCGCCCTCGCCATCCGCACCGAACAGCTCGACGCATGGCGCACCTATGCGGGCGCGGTGGTTGATATGGTGGACCTCGACCCTGTGACACCGCCCAAGACGAGCGAGCCCTTCAGCCTGCCGGAAGCCCTCGCCACCCGCGCCGTCGCCGAGGGCAAGAAGGCGCAGGCGCTGCTGGACGCGCGCACCGCGCTGATGGCCCGCCTCTCGCCTGACCAGTTGGAGAAGGCCCGCAAGCTCACCAGCCAGTGGCCCCACGGCCCCCAGGGTCCCCTCGGCCCGCAAGGACCTCAGGGGCCGCAACCCGGCCCGGGCGCGCGACCGTGAAGGCGCGCTTCGCCCGCTGGCACGCCACCCTCGCCGTCGGCCTGTTCGGCCGGCGGGAGGGAAGCACGGATGCTCCGACGCCCCGCGATGCACCCTTCCTGTCCGATGCGGAGCCGCTGGACCCGGAGCCGGCCACCAACGCGCTCCTTCTGCTCGCCCGCCTGATCCACGAACAGACCGCCCTTTCCTCCTGGCGGGATGCGGATTTCCCCGAACGCGCCCGCAGCTTCCTCGCCGCACGGGCGGTGCTTGAGGAAATGGACGCCCATCATTGGCTCGACCCGACCCTGTGCCACCTGCCGTTCGTGCCTGAAGCCGGATCCGGGGGCCGGATGAAGAGATAGCCGCCGGGAACCATGGGCGGGGAGCGATATGGGCCTGAGAATGCGTGATCGCGGCCCCAGCAACCGGCGGCGGCATTGATCGCCGCGTTGAATTCAGCGTTTCGATCCGCGCTCCCGCATGGGGAGCGACCCGCAGCGGTGTCCGCTACTTCGCCGGATTCGCCGTTTCGATCCGCGCTCCCGCACGGAGAGCGACGTGGGAGACGGTGCAGTCCGAAGCGCGGAAATACGTTTCGATCCGCGCTCCCGCACGGAGAGCGACTTTCCGGTTCTAACACACGGCACCAAAAGGCTGAATCGGCCCGGTGGCGCGATCCTGTCGTGGGGGAGCGCGGAATGGTGGCGGTTCGGAAACCCTTGTGGCGCCGGATCCAGCAATGGGAAGCCTTTGCGCCGTCCGCGAACCGAGCGGGGGCGCATGTGTGCTTCAGGTTCGCGCAGCGAGTGCACCGACCCCGCAGATCCCCGTTCCGGCACATACAGGACCGTGAGATGGGAGATGCCTGCGGCCCCGCTCCTCCGCACGTCCCGGAAAGGCGGCGGCCGGAGGGGGATCCGAGCGAAGGGACTCAATCCGCTCGGTGAACCGCCCTCGGAATCATGGGTAGAGAACCCCGCCCCCCTCCGCTTGCGATGCAGGCAGAGGGGCGCGGGACCTTTATCCCACCAGCCAGCCGATGGCGAAGGCGTTGGCGATGTCGATGAAGAAGGCGGACACCAAAGGCAGCACGATGAAGGCGCGCGGGGCGGCGCCGTGCAGCTTGGTCACCGCGGTCATATTGGCGATGGCGGTGGGCGTCGCGCCCAGGCTGATGCCCGTGAAGCCAGCGGAGAGCACCGCCGCCTCATAGGTGCGCCCCATGGCCGGGAACACCACGAACAGGATGTAGAGCACCGCCGCCAGCGTCTGCAGCGCCAGCACCACGGCCAGCGCCACGCCCAGCCCGCCGATAGTCCACAATTGCATGCTCATGAGCGACATGGAGAGGAAGACGCTGAGCGAGAAGTCCGACACCAGCGCCAAGGCGCGGGTGCGGGTGGGCCAGTTGAGGCGCGGCAGCAGGCGCGGCACGGTGTTGGTGAGCACGATGGCCACCAGCAGGCACACCACGAACAAGGGCAGCTTCACGCCGGTGCGCTCCACCACGTCCTCCAGCAGGAAGGCGATCAGCACCACCACGTTCAGCACCAGAACGGTGCGCATGAGGCTCACATGGCTGACATCGTCGCGGCCCTTCGTGTCGGTGGTCTCTTCCGGCAGGCCCATCACCGGGGCGGCATCCTGCGGGCCGCTCAGATTGTTGCGGGCGATGAGGTAGCGGGCAATGGGGCCGCCCGCGAGGCTGGCGATGACGAGGCCCAGCGTCGCCACCGCGATGCCCACCTCCATGGCCCCGGTAAAGCCGGTGCGGGCGGCGATGACCGGCGCCCAGGCGATGGTGGTGCCGTGCCCGCCGATGAGCGAGGCGGAGCCCAGGAAGGCGGTGATGCCGTCCGGCAGGCCCAGGGCCGCCACGCTGCCCAGCGCGATGGCGTTCTGGATCACCAGATAGATGAGCGTGAGCGCCAGCAGCATCACCAAAGGCCGCCCGCCCGAGAGCAGGTCGTCGAGCCGCGCATTCAGGCCGATGCCGGTGAAGAAATAAAGCAGCAGCATGTCCCGCGCATTAAGATCGAACACCACCTCAATGCCGGAAAAGCGAAAGGCGGCGAGCGTGACGAGCGCCGCCAGCAGGCCGCCGGTCACCGCCTCGGGGATGTTCCATTCGCGCAATTTCGGAATGGCCCGGTTCAGTCCCGTGCCCACGAAGAAGACCAGGATGGCGATGGTGAAGGTGATCAGACCGGGAACTTCGAGGCGGGTCATAGGCGCGCGGGTCTCCTCGCGATGGCGGCACGGCCACGCTTTGCGCGACTATAGAGCCCGCGCGCCGGAAGGCGAGTGCCGGATACCGCCCGTGCGCGTGGAGCGGCCATGCGACCAGCGCGGCCCGGGCCTCGGCTCGGATCAGCCTTGCGGCTACACCCGCTGATGGTGGGATGGGGCACCGCCGAGCCGGGCACGCGAGGGACCGGGTGCATCGCGAACCATCCCCGAGCGGGACCTCGCGGAGCCGGGCCGGGCGATGTCTGCCTTCATTTCCCTATCCCTCGCCTCACGACGCCTTGTGTGTTTCCTCCCATCGTCGTGCCCGTCCTCGTCTGCCCGCTGTCGTCTTGCCGCCTCTCACCTCGATAACCCGCGCGTCCTCCCCCGCCGACACGCATCCGTCCGCCTGCGTCAGCCCGGCGTCTTTCTCCCTTGCCCCGTCACCTCTTCACGGCAGGCTGCCTCCATGCTAATGACTGACTCGTCAGTCATTCATAATTTCGAGGGAGATCGCCGTGTCGGAAAAGCCCCGCAGGGCGCGGCCGGCCAAGGACGAGGCGGAACGGGCCGAGCGGCGGGCGCAGATCCTCGCCGCCGCCCTGGATGCCTTCGCCCGCGAGGGATACGGCGCCACGCGCCTGGAGGACGTGGCGCGGGCGGCGGGGGTCGCGAAGGGCACGCTCTATCTCTATTTCCCCCACAAGCAGGCCCTGTTCGAGGCCATCGTGAAGGAGCGCATCAGCCCGGTCCTCTTGGATGTGGGCGCGCTGCTGGCGCAGTTTCCCGGCGATACCCGCGCCTTGTGCACCCTCATGGCGGAGATGCTCATCAGCCGCATCATCGAGGGGCCGGGACAGGCCATCCTGCGCCTGATGATCGCCGAGGGACCGCGCTTCCCGGACCTTGCCGCCTTCCATCACGGCGAGGTGGTCTCGCGCGGGCTGGATCTGGTGCGCGCGGTGATGGCGCGGGGCCTTGCCCGGGGTGACATCACCAGCGACGCGGCGGTGCGCTTCCCCCAGCTCGTCTTCGCGCCCGCCATGACCAGCGTGGTCTGGAACGCTTTGTTCGGCCATTTATCGCCACTGGACGTACGTGCCTTCGTCACAACCTATCTGGACGTGCTGCTGCGGGGCCTTGGGGAAGCGCCCGGCGCACCGGCGAAGGGCGGCGCCATATGAGATCCAGTCTTGGGGCGGGCCGGATGCGGCCCCTGCTGCTCGCGCTGGCCGCGGGCCTTCTGCTTGTCGCCTGCGACCGGACGCCCGAAGGCGAGTTCACCGGCTATGTGGAGGGAGACCTCCTGTTCATCGGACCGCAGGAAGCCGGGCGCGTCACGGCTCTTCCGGTCTCGGAGGGCAGCAGGGTGGCCGCCGGCGCCGCCCTCGCGCGCCTGGAGGATGATGTCCAGACGGCGGACCTCGCCGCCGCCGAGGCCGCCCTCGCCGAGGCGAAGGCCCGGCGCGACAAGGCCCGCGCCGCCCAGCAGCGGCCCGAGGAAGTGGCCATCCTGGAGGCGGGCGAGCGGCGCGCCAACGCGGCCCTCGATCTCTCCCGCATCGAGCTGGAGCGCCAGAAATCCCTGGTGCCCAAGGGCGCCTCCTCCCAGGCCAATCTCGACACTGCGCAGCACCAATACGACCAGAACCGCGCCAGCCTGGACGAGATCCACCGCCAGATCGACGTGGCGCGCATCGCCGCCCGCGTGGAGGACATCGCCGCCGCCGAGGCCGCCGTCCTCCAGGCGGAGGCCAACCGGAGCGCGGCGCAGGTGCGCCTCGATCGCCGCCGCCTCAACACGCCCGATGCCGGGCTGGTGCAGACGCTCTATTACCGGGTGGGCGAACTTGTGCCGGAAGGGCGCCCGGTGGTCTCCGTGCTGCCGCCCGGCCTTGTAAAGGTGGTGTTCTTCGTACCCCAGGCCATGCTGCCCAGGCTGGCGCCGGGCCTTCCGGTGGCGGTCTCCTGCGACGGCTGCCCGCCCCTCTCCGCTCGCGTCACCTTCGTCTCCGACGCGGCGGAATACACCCCGCCGGTCATCTATAGCCGCGAGGAGCGGGCGAAGCTGGTCTATCGCGTGGAGGCGAAGCCCGATGTCCCCGCCGATGCCCGGCCCGGCCAGCCGGTGACCGTCCGCCTCCAGGGCGGGGCGTGATGGCTTCGGCGGCGGACGGCGCCCCGCAGCCGGAGGCGGGAATCGCCCGGGAGCCGGAGGCGGATATCGCCATCGAGGTGGAGGGGCTGCGCAAGCAGTTCGGCACCCATGTGGTGGTGGACGACCTGACCATGCGGGTGCGCCGCCGCCAGATCTACGGCTTCCTCGGCCCCAACGGCTCGGGCAAGACCACCACCATCCGCATGCTGTGCGGCCTGCTGACCCCGGATGCGGGGCGCGGCACGTGCCTGGGCTACGACATCCGCACCGAAGCGCGTCGTATTCGCGCCAAGGTGGGCTACATGACGCAGAAATTCTCGCTCTATGCCGACCTCTCGGTGCGCGAGAATCTGGAATTCGTCGCCCGCCTCTATGGGGTGCCCCGCCCCGAGGCGGCCGCCGCCGCTGCCATCGCCCGGCTCGGCCTGGAAGGGCGCGGCAAGCAATTGGCGGGCGAATTGTCGGGCGGCTGGAAACAGCGCCTCGCGCTCGGCGCCTGCATCCTGCCCCAGCCGGAGTTGCTCCTGCTGGACGAGCCCACGGCGGGCGTCGATCCCCAGGCGCGGCGGGAATTTTGGAGCGAGATCCACACATTGGCCGCCGAAGGGCTCACCGTTCTCGTCTCCACCCATTACATGGACGAGGCGGAGCGCTGCCACGAGATCGCGTACATCGCCTATGGCCACCTGCTCGCCCAGGGGCCGGTGGCGGATGTGATCGCCGCCTCCGGCCTCACCACCGTGACGGTGGAGGCCATGGGGGCGGGAGACAGCGGCCCCGCAATGGCGGCCCTCGCCCGCGAGCTGGAGGCGCGGCCGGGCATCGACATGGTCGCCCCCTTCGGCACGCGCCTGCACATTTCCGGCCGCGGCCCGCAGGCCCTCGACGCAGCGCTCGCGCCGTTCCGGGCGCGGCCCGGCCTCGTCTTCCGCGCCGACGCCCCGACGCTTGAGGATGTGTTCATCGACCTGATGAGCCGGTCCAAGGACAATATGACATGAGCGCGGGCGGCTTCCTGTCCGGCGGCCTGTTCTCCGGCGGCTTCCTGCGGCGGGTCGGCGCCATGGTGACGAAGGAGTTCATCCAGCTCCAGCGGGACCGCGTGACCTTCGCCACCATGATCATGATCCCGCTGCTGCAACTGGTTCTGTTCGGCTATGCCATCAACACCACGCCGCGCAACCTGCCCACCGCCGTGCTGGCCCATGAAAATACCGACGCCACCCGCGCCATCGTGGCGGCGCTCAGGAATACCGATTTCTTCCAGTTCACCCGCCTTGCGACGAGCGAGCAGGAGGCCGAGCACCTGATCCGCGCGGGCGACGTGCTGTTCCTGGTGGAGATCCCCGCCGGTTTCGAGCGCGCCCTGCGGCGCGGCGAGGCGCCCGCTCTGCTGGTGGCCGCCGATGCCACCGACCCCGTGGCCTCCGCCAATGCGCTGGGCGCGCTGGAAGGCACGGTGCGCACCGCGCTGCGGCGCGAGCGCTTCGTGGATGCGGCGGGCACTGCGCCCTTCTCCATCACCCAGCACCGGCGCTACAACCCGGCCGGAACCTCCCAGCTCAATATCGTGCCCGGCCTGCTCGGCACCATCCTCACCATGACCATGCTGATCTTCACCGCCCTCTCGGTGACGCGGGAGGTGGAGCGCGGGACCATGGAAAGCCTGCTCTCCATGCCCATCAATCCCGTGGAGATCATGCTGGGCAAGATCCTGCCCTATGTGCTGGTGGGGATCATGCAGGGGGTGCTGATCCTGGGCGCGGGCATGGTGCTGTTCGCCGTGCCGGTGGAAGGCTCGCTGACGCTGCTCACGATCGTCACCCTGCTCTTCATCACCGCCAACCTGTCGGTGGGCTATACCTTCTCCACCCTGGCGCAGAACCAGCTCCAGGCGGTGCAGATGAGCTTCATGTTCTTCCTGCCCAACATCCTGTTGTCGGGCTTCATGTTCCCGTTCGCGGGCATGCCGGTCTGGGCGCAGTGGATCTCCCAGTGCCTGCCCCTCACCCATTATCTGCGCATGGTGCGCGGCATCCTTTTGAAGGGCGCGGGGTTCACGGACCTCGCGCCCGATATCGCCGCCCTCGCGGCGCTGATGCTGATCGCCATGGCCATCGCGGTCGCCCGCTTCCGCCAGACCCTGGACTGAGGCCCCGTTTCCGGCGCGGCCTCGCGTCTCGGGAAAAGCTGCCCCTCAGCGGGCGCGGCCGTAATGGGTCTCGTTGCCGGGGTTGCCCACCTGACGGGTGATGATGCCGTTCACGGTGGGCGTCACGTCGAACAGGTTGCCGGCAATGAACAGCCGCTGCCCCTGGACCATGCCGTCCACGGGATTGCCGTTGACCGAGGAGATGACCCGCCCGTCCGGGAAGATGTTGAGATCGATGCGCAGGCGCTGCTGCGGGGCGAAGCCCGCGAACTTGCCCACCATCCAGCCGGGCACCCGGCTGCCGCGGCTCGGCGGCGGCCCATAGCCCGGCCCGGGCCCATAACCGGGGCCGGGGCCGTAGCCCGGGCCAGGACCGTAGCCCGGGCCAGGACCGTAACCCGGGCCAGGACCGTAACCGGGACCATAGCCCTGGTTGTATTGGGCATAGCGCTGGGGCGGCGGCGGGGGCGGATCATCATCGCCCGCGGCCGCAGCAGCCGCGATGGCAAGGCCGACCACGGCCGCAGCCGCCAATGCCTCGCCCCCGCTCGCCTTCGAGCCCGCGCCAACGGCAAATTCGGCCCGGCAGCCGTCATCCACCCAGATATAATGGCGGTCGTAATTCCAGGTGCGCCCCTGCACGCAGCCCGACTGGGACAAGGTCCTGCTCAGCCGCACAGTGCCGGGATTGGGCAGCGGGCACACGGAGCGGCGGTTATTGTAGCTCTCGCATCGCACCGTCTGCGCGGCGAAGGCGGGCGCCACCCCCATGCTCATCTGCATGCCCATGAGGGCCGCAACCGCTCCGACCCATGTCCACGAACCCGGCTTCATCACTGATCTCTCCCAGATGCGGGCGCACAGTAGCGCGCGAAGAGCGCGGTAAAATTACGGCGCCCCGCCGTCCACCTTTTTTCCTGCGCCGGGATGTCTCACCCATCCCTTTACGCCGCATCTGCTTGCACGAGAGGCACGGGAATGGCGTCATGCGCCGCCTCGCCATCCGGAGATCCCCATGACCCACCCCTTCTCACTCCAGGGCCGCACCGCGCTTGTGACCGGCGCCACGTCGGGCCTCGGTTTCGAGATGGCGCGGGCGCTGGCGGCGGCGGGCGCACGGGTGCTGGTGAACGGGCGGGATGCGGCGCGCGCGGCGGAAGCGGCGGCGCGGATCACGGGCCTTGTTCCCGGCAGCATGGCCGAGGGCCTCGCCTTCGATGTGGCCGATGCCGCGGGCATGGAGGCTGCGCTGGCGGACGCCCCCGACATCCACATCCTGGTGAACAATGCGGGCGCGCGGGACCGGCGGGCCTTTTTGGAGCTGGACGCCGCCGCGCTCCAGCGCCTCATGGACGCCACGGTGATGGGGCCGGCCCTGCTCTGCCGGCGCCTCGCGCCCGCCATGATGGCCGGTGGCTTCGGGCGCATCATCAACGTCACCTCCATTGCCGGCCCCCTCGCCCGGCAGGGAGATGCGGGCTATGCGACCGCCAAGGGGGGCCTCGAAGCCCTGACCCGGGCGCTGGCAGCCGAATTCGGCCCGCACGGCATCACGGTGAATGCCATCGCGCCCGGCTATTTCCTCACCACGCCCAATGCCGCCATGGCGGCCGATGCGGGCGTCGCGGACTGGCTCGCGCGGCGCACGTCCGTCGGCCGGTGGGGGCGCCCGGAGGAGGTGGCGGGCGCTGCCGTCTTCCTGGCTTCGGAGGCGGCGAGCTATGTCACCGGCCATGTCCTGGCAGTGGATGGGGGATACCTCGCCCATTTCTAAACCATTCGCGCCAAAGGCGGATTGCCGGACCCCCATCTCCCCGCCTATCAGTTAGGATGGACGCGGGGGCGGACATCTCATGGAACAAGCACGGCTCAATGCCTGGACGGGGGAATTCGTCTCCCGTGATCAGGAGCGGGCATACCGGGTCCATAGGACCGCTGAGACCTTGCGCCATGCGCGCATTCTCGGCGTGGTTTCGCTCGCCCTGAACCTGCTGTTCATGCTCAGCGACATGCGGCTCATGGGCACGCCGCATTACACCGTCGCCCTGTGGTCGCGTGTGGGCATCATCCTCGTGGCGCTCGCCTGCCTGTTCGTCCTGCGCCGGACCCAGGCCTATGAGCGCATCGAAGCCGTGCTCCTCACCGGCGTCTGCCTCACCGGCGTGGGCGTCGCCTTCCTGGTGTCGATCCGCAGCGACGTGGCGCTGCTGGGCATGGTCCTCTATCCGGTCATCGCCTATCTCGCGGTTCCGCTGCGCTTCCGCTGGCGCGTCGCCACCGGCATGGCCAGCAGCGTGGCGCTGCTGTTGAGCTATGTGGGCATTCCCCCTCAAGGGGACACGGCCGTGGGGCTTACCCTGGCCATGCTCATGCTGAACCTCGTCATGATCCTGGTGGCGGTTCAGTCCAACCGCGAGGGGCGGATGGAGTGGGCGGCAAGCCAGGCGGAGCGCATCGCCCGCAAAACCCTCCTCCAGAGCCAGCATCTGCTGGAACACACCTTCACCGCCGTCCCCATCCCGCTCATCATCACCGAGGTCGAGGATGGGCGCATCGTGCGCTTCAACGAGGCGGGCGTGCGCTATTTCGGCGGCCCTCCCCAGGCGTTCGGCGTCGAGAGCGTCGGCCCGCTCTATGAGAACCCCAATGCCCGCGCCGACTTCCTGGACCGGCTGGCGCGGGAAGGCCGGGTCACCAATTTCGAGACGCGCATCCGCCTCGGCCATGGCGAGCTGCGCTCGGTGCTGCTGGCGGGCGCCTTCACGGAAGTGGACGGGCGGCCCTGCGTGGTCACGGGCGTGGTTGATATCACCGACCGCCTCGCGGCCGAGCAGAAGGTGCACCACGCCGCCACCCATGACGCCCTGACCGGCCTCATCAATCGCGCCGCCTTCCAGACCAAGCTGGACGAGGTGATCCGCGCGGCACGGCCGGAGGATGGCCTGCTGGTTCTGCTGCTGGTGGATCTGGACGGGCTGAAGGACGTGAACGACACGCTCGGCCACGATGCCGGCGACGTGCTGCTGATGGAAACCGCGCGCCGCCTGGAGCATCTCGCCGGAGACCTCGGGGCGGTGGCGCGACTGGGCGGCGACGAGTTCGTCATCCTCCTGCCCCGCCAGCCCTCCGTGCAGGCGGCGCTGGATCTGGCGGACGCCATCCTGCGGGACTTCCGCCATCCGCTGGCCTATGGCGACCGCACGCTCTCCTGCCGCGCATCCATCGGCATCGCGGTGTGCCCCTCGGCGGACTATGCGCCCGGCGAGTTGATGAAGGACGCCGACCTCGCCCTCTATACCGCCAAGAAGCAGGGCCGCAACCGCGCCGTGCTCTATGCGCCCGCCATGCGCCGCGCCATGACGGAGCGGGTGCGGATCAACCGGGAACTGGGATCCGCGCTCCAGAAGCGCACCATCATCCCCTATTACCAGCCCAAGATTTCGCTGGTCACCGGCCGCGTGGTGGGCCTGGAGGCCCTGATGCGCTGGCAGCAGGGCAACGGCGTTGTGGCGCCCCCGGACAAGTTCATCTCCGCGTTCGAGGACCCGGAGCTGGCCGTGCAGATGGGCGAGACCATCCTGCGCCAGATCGCCAATGACGCACGCAGCTGGCTGAACGAGGGCTGCGGCTTCGGGCGCATCGCCTTCAACCTCGCGTCCGCGCAGTTCACCCAGCCGCGCCTTGCCTCCCAGCTTCTCGGCGTGGTCTGGGACGCGGAGGTGGAGCCGCGCCATTTCGACGTGGAAGTGACCGAGACCGTCTTCCTCGGCCGGGATTCCGAATATGTGGCGCCCATCCTGGATGAATTGTACGCTGCGGGCATGCGCATCGCGCTGGACGATTTCGGCACGGGCTATGCCGCGCTCACCCATCTCAAGCAATTGCCCATCGACGCGGTAAAGATCGACCGCAGCTTCGTGGCCCATCTGGACAGCGACCCGTTCGATTCCGCCATCGTCTGCGCGGTCATCGAGCTGGGCAAGAATCTCGGCCTCCGGGTGATCGCGGAAGGCGTGGAAACCCCGTCCCAGGCTCGCTTTCTGCGCGAGCGGGGCTGCGAATACGCCCAGGGCTATCTCTACGGCCACCCCATGCCGGCGGCGGCCATGACCGCCTTTCTCCAGCGCGAAACCAGCGAACTGGCCGCCGCGCGGGTGGCGCAACTGTGGACCTGACCGACGGGCCGGGCCTTGCGCCGCCTTGTGGCCCAACCGGCCCAATGCTATGCGGCGCGGATGACCGCGAGCATCCAGACCCATATCCGCAACTTCTCCATCGTCGCGCACATCGACCATGGCAAGTCCACACTCGCCGACCGGCTGATCCAGGTCACCGGCGGGCTGTCGGAACGCGAGATGACGGACCAGGTGCTCGACAACATGGATATCGAGCGCGAGCGCGGCATCACCATCAAGGCGCAGACCGTGCGCCTCTCCTACAAGGCGAAGGACGGGCAGACCTACGTCCTCAACCTCATCGACACGCCCGGGCATGTGGACTTCGCCTATGAGGTGAACCGCTCGCTGGCCGCCGTGGAGGGCTCGCTGCTGGTGGTGGACGCCTCCCAGGGCGTGGAGGCGCAGACGCTGGCCAACGTCTACCAGGCCATCGACAACAATCACGACATCGTCCCGGTCCTCAACAAGATCGACCTGCCCGCCGCCGAGCCGGAGAAGGTGAAGGCGCAGATCGAGGACGTGATCGGCCTCGATGCGTCCGAGGCCATCGGCATCTCGGCCAAGACCGGGCTCAATATCGACCAGGTGCTGGAGGCCATCGTCGCCCGCCTGCCCGCCCCGACCGGCGACCGCGAGGCGCCCCTGAAGGCGCTGCTGGTGGATAGCTGGTACGACACCTATCTGGGCGTGGTCGTGCTCGTGCGCATCGTGGACGGCGTGCTCAGGAAGGGCATGCGCATCAAGATGATGCGCGCGGATGCCGCCTATGACGTGGACCGCGTCGGCGTGTTCACGCCCAAGATGGTGGCCATGGAGAATCTCGGCCCCGGCGAGATCGGCTTCCTCAACGGCTCCATCAAGGAAGTGGCGGACACCCGCGTCGGCGACACCATCACCGAGGAGAAGCGCCCCTGCGCGGAGGCGCTGCCGGGCTTCAAGCCGGCCCAGCCGGTGGTGTTCTGCGGCCTGTTCCCGGTGGATGCGGCGGACTTCGAGGATCTGCGCGCCGCCATGGGCAAGCTGCGCCTCAACGATGCCAGCTTCTCCTTCGAGATGGAGACCTCGGCGGCGCTGGGCTTCGGCTTCCGCTGCGGGTTCCTGGGATTGTTGCACCTGGAAATCATCCAGGAGCGGCTGGAGCGCGAGTTCAACCTCGACCTCATCGCCACCGCCCCCTCGGTCATCTACGAGATGGAGATGAACGACGGCAGCGTGATCGAGATGCACAATCCGGCCGACATGCCGGACGTGGTGAAGATCAAGGAGATCCGCGAACCCTGGATCCGCGCCACCATCCTCACGCCGGACGATTATCTCGGCGCGGTGCTCAAGCTCTGCCAGGATCGGCGCGGCAACCAGATCGAGCTGACCTATGTGGGCGCGCGCGCCATGGTCACCTATGACCTGCCGCTCAACGAGGTGGTGTTCGATTTCTACGACCGGCTGAAGTCCATCTCCAAGGGCTATGCCTCGTTCGACTACACCATCACCGATTATCGCGAAGGCGACCTCGTGAAGATGTCGCTGCTGGTGAATGCCGAGCCGGTGGACGCGCTCTCCATGCTGGTGCACCGCACCCGCGCGGAGTTCCGTGGCCGTGCCATGTGCGAGAAGCTGAAGGACCTGATCCCCCAGCATCTGTTCCAGATCCCCATCCAGGCCGCCATCGGCGCCAAGATCATCGCCCGCGAGACCATCAAGGCCCTGCGCAAGGACGTGACCGCCAAATGCTATGGCGGCGACATCTCCCGCAAGCGCAAGCTTCTGGACAAGCAGAAGGAGGGCAAGAAGAAGATGCGCCAGTTCGGCAAGGTGGAGATCCCGCAGGAAGCCTTCATCGCCGCGCTCAAGATGGACGATTGAGCCCGCAGGCAATGCGCGTGCGGCGGCGCAGCACAACTTCAGCTTTACCCTCGCCGCGCGAATGAGGCAGACTGATCCGGGTGGGCCACTTCCCGGATGGATGCACATCATGGCGACGTTCGAAGTCTATAAGGACAAAGCGGGCGAGTTCCGGTTCCGCTACAAGGCGTCCAATGGCGAGACCATGTTCGCCTCCGAGGGCTACAAGGCCAAGGCGTCCGCCCTCTCCGCCATCGAATCCATCAAGAAGAACGCGCCCGACGCCAAGGTGGACGACAAGACCACCGGCTGATCCGCCACGGGCGGTTTCACCCGCCGATGGCGCCCAAGGCAAGGCCGCCGCTTCCTTCGGGAGGTCGCCTTCTAGTGCCTATTTCCCGCCGCCCAGGCTCCGCGCCGCCAGATAGACGGCACCGGCCAGCAGCAGCGACGGCACCGTGGAGCCGAGCCCCGGCAGCCATGCGGCGATGAGATGGAAGGCGACGATGCCCGCCGCCCAGGCGCCGATACCCGCCGGGTTCCAGCCGCCCGCGAACCAATAGGCGCCGCCCTTGCGGTCGATGTCGTCCGCAGCCACCACCCGGCGGCGGACCAGGAAATGGTCCGCCAGCATCACGCCGAACAGCGGCGCGAACACCGAGCCGATGAGCAGCAGGAAGCCCTCATACTGGGCCAGCGGCAAAGCGAGCGCGATCAGCGTGCAGACGATGCCGAAGCCGAGCGTCATGAGCGGCACGCGCCCCGGCGTCAGGGTGGCGGCGGAGACGGCGGCGGAATGGATGTCCGCGAAGGCGTTGTCGGTCTCGTCCAGAAGGATCAGCAGAAGCGCCAGCCCGCTGCCCGCCGTGGCGAGGGCCACCACCAGCGACACATCGCCCCCGGCCGCCAGCCCATAGGCGGCACCCAGCCCATAGAACCAGACATTGGCCACGAAGAAGCCCAGCGCACTGCCCCGGAACATGGCGCCGGGGTTGCGGCCGAAACGGGTATAATCGGCGATCAGGGGCAGCCAGGACAAAGGCATGGCCACCACCAGATCCACCGCCCCGCCGAAGCTCATGCCGCCCTGGGCCGGGCGGGAAAACAACTCGCCGAGATCATGGGTGGCCAACAGGCGCACGGTCAGCCATGCGGCGGCGGCCAGCAGCAGCCAGAGGCCGTAGGCACGCAGGAAGCGCCGCACGAAGGAGACCGGCCCCAGCACCGCGATGCCGGTGGCCAGCGCACCGAACAGGAGCGTCCAGGCGGCGGGCGCCGAGACCCCGAAGGCGGACTTCGCCAGGGCATCGGCTGCATCACCCATGACGATGATCTCGAACGCGCCCCAGCCCACGAGTTGGACCACGTTCATGACGGCGGGAACGGACGCGCCGCGCACCCCAAGTGCCGGTCGGAGCATGGCCATGGAGGCGAGCCCGGAATCCGCGCCCACCACGCCCGCCAGCGCCAGCAGGACCACGCCCAGAACCGATCCCGCCAGGATCGCCCCCAGCGCCGTGCCGAGGCTGAGCGCCGGGGTGAGCAGCGCGCCCGCCTGGAGCACCAGCAGGCCAATGCCGAGGCTGAACCACAAGGCGAACATGTCGCGCGCCGTGAAGACCCGGCGCGCGGGGGCTACCGGCCGAAGGGGATCATAGCTCGGAGTATCGGCGTCCATGGCTCGCGTCGCGGCTGGAGAAGGGTAGAGAGTGTCTTCTCCCCTTGCCTCCGGTTGCCGGCAAAGTCGAGCCTTTCCGCGCAGATCGGAGAGGCTCCAGGGTGCCCGCCGCTCTGCGTGCCGTCAGGCGGTCAGGTGCTCGATGAGGATCTTGACGCCCAGCAGGCACAAGGCGACGCCCGCCGCCTAGAGTGTTTCAGCTTTTCATGGAAGCGCTGAAACACTCTAACTTTTTGTTTTTACGCACTTCCTTCACGCGAACCGCTTCACACTTCGCTCGGAAATGCTCTAACGGCCCATGCCTGGTTGCCGATGGCGGTGGTCACCAGCACGGCAGGAGCGCACGCGGCCGCCTGAAGACCGAAGGCGATCCAGCGGTCCACTGCCTGGACGACGCCACTGGTCGCCACGCGCAGCGCACAGCCGATCACCGGCGTGAGCCGCCTTGATGACACCATCAAGCAGAAGACCGGAAAAGGGAGAGATGGTAGCAGCGGGCGGATTTGAACCGCCGACCTCCGGGTTATGAATCCGGCGCTCTCACCAACTGAGCTACGCTGCCACGGCGGGGCGAAGACCACCCACGCGGGAGGACGGCATATAGGGGCGGGCGGTACCGGGTGTCAAGAAAGGCCGCGCATCCCGTACGGTCTTTCCCCCGCCGGGCTCAGCGCCGCTTCTTGCGGATGCGCGCCAGCTTGAAGAAACCCGCCGGGAAGACCGGGACGATCTCCCCCATCTCCATGTCGGGATAGCGTCCGGCCCAGTTGGAGAGGCGCGACGACTTGAAGGCGATGCTCCAGCCCACCTTCTTCACGATGGGCGCCAGCGCCTGCTCGAATTGCATCACCGGCCCCTCATTGGCGCCGAGCTTGGAGGCGATGATGATCTCGCCGCCGGGCTTGAGGACACGGCGCATCTCGTCCAGCGCGCCTTCCGGGTCCGGCACCAGGGTGATGACGAAGGGCACCGTCACCGCATCGAAGCTCTCATCCCGGAAGCCCAGCTTGCAGGCATCCATGGCGACGAGGCCCGACACCTGGGTGAGGTGGCGCTGCACCTTCTTGTCCACCGCCTTGCGGAGCATGTCGTAGGACAGGTCGATGCCCGTGACGTGGCAAGCCTTCGGGTAATAGGGCAGGACCAGCCCGGTGCCGACGCCCACTTCCAGAATGTCCGGTCCGCAGGCCGCCGCAGCCGCAGCCGCCTTGCGCTGCGCGTCCGCCAGCAGCTTCACATAGACCGAATCATAGATGGGCGCCCATTTGGCATAGGCGCGCTTCTGGCCTTCGAGATCGTATTGAACCGCCATCGTTCCCAGCCCTCGCCCCTGTCCATCCGGACCACCCTGACGGGTAAATCAGTCTTGAAACTTTTGATAGGGCGATCATCGCTCCCCAGGCGCGCAGCGATGCGTGCCCCACGGGTTTGACCGCACCGCCCCTCTCCCCTCCCCGCCTCACGCCACGCGGGCGGGTGCCGGGGCACTCATGGCAAGCGAACGCAGGATGGTGCCGCCGCCCAGCAGCCGCGCGCCATCCCCCTCGCCGTCATAGAAAACGCAGGCCTGGCCCGGCGCGACGCCCTCCTCGCCCTGGGCGAGCAGCACCACGGGAATGCCCGCCCCATCCCGGCCGAGCCGGGCGGGCACGGGCGCGCGGGTGGAACGCACCTTCACATGAAGGTCGAGCCCCGCTGCGCAGGCCACCTCGAACGGATCCGCGCCCAGCCAGTTCACGTCTGTGACCTCAAGGGCGCGCACCGCCAGCGCCTCGCGCGGGCCCACCTTCACCTCGCGCCGCGCCGCATCGATGGAAATCACGAACAGCGGCTCGGGCGTGGAGATGCCGAGGCCCTTCCTCTGGCCGATGGTGTAATGCATCACGCCCCGATGGCGACCGAGCACCCGGCCGTCCAGATGCACGATGTCGCCCGCCTCCCCCGCCTCGGGGCGCAGGCGCTCCACGATGCGGGCATAATCCCCGCCGGGCACGAAGCAGATGTCCTGGCTGTCCGGCTTGTCCGCCACGGGCAGGCCCAGCTCCAGGGCCAGCGCCCGCACGTCCGCCTTCTTCATATGGCCGAGGGGGAAGCGCAGCATGTCCAGCTGCGTCTTGGTGGTGGCATAGAGGAAATAGCTCTGGTCCCGCGCCGTCTCGGCCGCGCGGTAGAGGGCACGCCCGCCGCCGGGCAAGGCGCGGCTCGACACATAATGGCCCGTGGCCAGCACCGCCGCGCCCAGGTCCTCGGCCGTGGCGAGCAGGTCGCGGAACTTGACCGTGCGGTTGCAGTCCACGCAGGGAATGGGGGTGATGCCGGAGGCATAGCTCTGCGCGAAGCGCTCGATCACCTCTTCCCGGAACCGGCTCTCATAATCCAGCACGTAATGGGGGATGCCCAGCGTCTCGGCCACGGTGCGCGCGTCGTAAATGTCCTGCCCCGCGCAGCAGGCGCCCTTGCGATGGGCCGCCTCGCCATGGTCGTAGAGCTGGAGGGTGACGCCGATCACGTCATAGCCGCCGCGCTTCAGCAGCCCCGCCACCACGGAGGAATCCACGCCGCCCGACATGGCAACCACCACGCGCGTGGCGGCCGGGTCTCCGGGAAGTGCGATGATCTCGTCGAGGGTCACGGTGTGTCGAAGCTCATGCGTATCAAGTGGCTTACGTGTCGAGTGGCTTGGTGTATCGAGCGATTTGACGTCAGGCAGGCATCCGGTGGGTGTCACGCGGGCCGCCGGCGACAAACCTCCGGATTTCCGTGCGCGAGGGCATGCGGGCCTATGGTTCCCGTCCCTCGACCCTATTAATACAGGAACGAGGCGTACCGGCGCAATTCCAGCGGCGGCGCCCGCTCATGCGCCGCGCGCGTAGCTGCCCTCCCTTCCGCCTTGTGGCCGGGGCGCGGCAATGCGACGGTGCCGCATCGATAATCAAGAAGGGGCCTTCAGCCATGGTGTCGGGTCGGGAACTGTGCCGCGCGGGTGTCGCTGCGGCTTTGGCGATGGTGCTTCCCATGACCGCCTTGCCCGGCGTGGCGGCCGCGGACCCGGTGAAGGTCGGCCTCGTCTCCACCCTGTCGGGCCCCTCGGCGGTGCTGGGCCAGCATATGCGCGACGGCTTCCTGCTGGCGGTCAAGGAGATGGGCGGCAAGCTCGGCGGCCAGGAGACCGAGGTCATCGTGGTGGATGACGAGTTGAAGCCGGACGTGGCGGTGCAAAAGGTGAAGGGCCTGCTGGAGCGCGACAAGGTGGACTTCGTCGCCGGCGTGGTCTTCTCCAACGTCATGGGCGCGGTGGCCAAGCCCGTCACCGCCAACGAGACCTTCCTCATCTCCGGCAATGCCGGCCCCTCCACCATCGCGGGAGCGGGCTGCTCGCCCTACTTCTTCTCGGCCTCCTACCAGAACGACCAGAACCACGAAGTGCTCGGCCAGTATGCCCAGCAGAAGGGGTTCAAGAAGGTTGTCCTGATGGCGCCCAACTATCAGGCGGGCAAGGATGCCATCGCCGGCTTCAAGCGCCATTACAAGGGCGAGGTGGTGGAGGAGATCTACACCCCGCTCGGCCAGCTCGACTTCTCCGCCGAGCTTGCCAAGGTGGCCGCCGCCAAGCCCGAGGCCTTCTTCACCTTCATGCCCGGCGGCATGGGCGTGAATCTCGTGAAGCAGTATCGCCAGGCGGGCCTCGCCGACACCATCCCCTTCCTCTCCGCCTTCACCGTGGACGAGACCACGCTGCCCGCCACCGGCGAGGCGGCGCTCGGCTTCTATTCCGGCGCGCCCTGGGCGCCGAACCTGGATGTTCCCGCGAACAAGGCGTTCGTAGCCGCGTTTGAGAAGGAATACGGCTATATTCCCGCGCTGTACGCGGCACAGGGCTATGACGCGGCGAAGCTCATCGACAGCGCCATCAAGTCCACCGGCGGCAAGCTCTCCGACAAGGAGGCCGTGCGCGCGGCCCTCAAGAAGGCGGACTTCGCGTCCGTGCGCGGCAACTTCAAGTTCAACACCAACCAGTTCCCCATCCAGGACTTCTACCTCGTGAAGGTGGGCAAGCGCCCCGACGGCAAGGTGGAGACCATGGTGGACGAGAAGGTGTTCTCCAATTACGGCGACGTCTATGCCGTCAAGTGCGAGATGAAGTGAGGGTGGGTTTCGCACGATGAACGCCCTCCCCCGCTTGCGGGGGAGGGAATGAGCACAAGGTCTTCATGTCCACCACCCTTCTTCTGGTCCAGGTCCTGAACGGCCTCCAGCTCGGCGTGCTGCTGTTCCTGGTGGCGGCGGGGCTTACCCTGGTGTTCGGGGTCATGGACGTGATCAACCTCGCCCATGGCGTGCAATACATGCTGGGCGCCTATCTCATGGTCACGGCCACGGCGCTTACGGGCAGCTTCTGGCTGGGCCTGCCCCTGGCGCTGGTGGCGGCGCTGGTGCTGGGCCTGGTGCTGGAGCGCCTCGTCATCCGCCCGCTCTATGGGCGCGACCATCTGGAGCAGGTGCTTGCCACCTTCGGCGTCATCCTGTTCGTAAACGAGGCGGTCAAGATGATCTGGGGCGCCGCGCCCCTCTCCATCCCCATGCCCGAGGCGCTCTCCGGCTCCATCCGCCTCATGGACGGGCTGAACTATCCCGTCTACCGCCTCGCCCTTCTGGCGGCGGGCCTTCTGGTGGCGGGCGGGCTCTATGTGCTGGTGACGCGCACCCGCTCGGGCATGCTGCTGCGGGCGGGCGCCACCAACGCGCCCATGGTCTCCGCGCTGGGCGTGGACATCACCGCCTTGTTCGCCAAGGTGTTCGCCTTCGGCGCCATGCTCGCTGCCTTCGCGGGCGCCATGGCCGGGCCCATCCTCTCCGTGGAGCCGGGCATGGGCGACGGGCTGCTCATCCTCGCCTTCGTGGTCATCGTCATCGGCGGCATCGGCTCCATCCGGGGGGCGTTCGTGGCCGCACTGCTCGTGGGGCTCATCGACACGCTGGGCCGCTCCTTCCTCACCGACCTGCTGAAGCTGGTGCTCCCCCCTTCGGACGCCACCCAGGCGGGGCCCGCGCTTGCGTCCATGAGCGTCTACCTGCTCATGGCCGGCATCCTCTTCTTCCGCCCGCGCGGCCTGTTTCCGGCGCCGGCATGAGAGCCGCCGCCCTCACCCTCGCCGTCCTGGCCGCGCTCGCCCTGGTGCCGCTGGGCGCGGACAATTACACGCTGTCCCTGGTGGCGCGCGCCATGATCTTCGCGCTTGCCGCCATGAGCCTGGATTTCATCCTGGGCGGAGCCGGCCTCGTCTCGTTCGGCCATGCGGCCCTCATGGGGATCGGCGCCTATGGGGTAGGCATCCTCATGGAGGAAGGCACCCGCGACGCGCTCGTCGCCTTCCCCGTCGCCATGGCCGCCGCCGGACTGTTCGCCCTCCTGACCGGCGCCATCTGCCTGAAGACGCGCGGCGTCTATTTCATCATGATCACCCTGGCCTTCGGACAGATGGCCTTCTTCGTGACCCAGAGCCTGTCCGCCTATGGCGGCGATGACGGGCTGACGCTCGCCGCCCGCTCCACCATTGCCGGCCAGCGCTGGCTGAAGAGCCCACTCACCTTCCATTATGTGACGCTGGGGCTGCTGGCCGCCGCCACCGGCCTTTGCGCGCTTTTCCTCGCCTCGCCCTTCGGCCGGGTGCTCAAGGCATCCAAGGAGAATGAGCGGCGGGTGCGGGCGCTCGGCATCGATCCCTATCCCTATCGCCTCGTGGCCTATGGGCTGGCGGGCGCCTTCGCGGGCCTGTCGGGAGCGCTGCTGGCCAATCTCACGGAATTCGTCTCCCCCGCCTTCCTCTCCTGGCATCGCTCGGCCGAGATCATCGTCATGGTGGTGGCAGGCGGCATGGCCGCCTCGGCGCTGCGGGCCGGGGGCATGGGGCGGCTTGGCGGCGCCATCCTCGGTGCGGTGGGCGTGATCCTGGTGGAAGAGAGCCTCTCCAACTTCACCGAGCATTGGCGCATCCTGTTCGGGCCGCTTTTGGTGCTGCTGGTGCTGGCGGGCGGCTGGCGGGGAAGGCGGGCATGAGCGCGCTGCTGGAAGTGCGCGGCCTGCGCAAATCCTATGGCGCCCTGGCCGTCACCGACGGGGTGGACCTCGACGCCGTGCCGGGCGAGATCCACGCCCTGATCGGCCCCAACGGTGCGGGCAAGACCACGCTCATCTCCCTCATCGCCGGAGAGGTGCGCCCGGACGGGGGCACCATCCGCCTCGCCGGAACGGATGTGACCCATCTGCCCGTGCATCGCCGGGCACAGGCGGGCCTCGCCCGCTCGTTCCAGATCACCTCCGTGGTGCCGGGCTTCAGCGCGCGGGAGAATGTGGCGCTGGCCCTGCAAGGCGCGAGCGGCCCCTCCTTCCGCCTGCTGCCCATGCCCGGCGCCGAGCGGCGGCGTGGGGAAGAGGCAAAGGCGCTGCTGGCGCGGGTTGGCCTCGCGGACCGGGCGGAGCGCCCTGCCGCCGTGCTCAGCCATGGCGAGAAGCGCGCTTTGGAACTGGCCATGGCCCTCGCGCTCAAGCCCCGCCTGCTGCTGCTGGACGAGCCCATGGCGGGTACCGGGCCGGACGAAGGGCGCGCCATGGTGGATCTGATCGCGCGCCTGAAGGCCGACTGCGCCATCCTGCTGGTTGAGCATGACATGGACGCCGTGTTCCGGCTGGCCGACCGGGTGAGTGTTCTGGTGGCGGGCCGCGTCATCGCCTCCGGCGCGCCGGAAGAGGTACGCGCCGACCCGGCCGTGCGGGCCGCCTACCTGGGAGACGAGGCATGAGCCCCCCGCTCCTGGAGGTGTCCGGCCTGAAGGCGGGGTATGGCGGAACGCCGGTCCTGTTCGGCGTGGACCTTTCAGTGCCCCAAGGCGGGGTGCTGGCCCTGCTGGGCCGCAACGGCATGGGCAAGACCACCACCGTGCGCACCATCATGGGCCTGCTGCGCCCGGAGGCGGGAACCGTGCGCCTCGGCGGCGCCGACATGACCGGCGCCCCGGCCCATCGCGTCGCCCAGGCAGGCATCGGCCTTGTGCCGGAGGGACGCCAGATCTTCCCCACCCTCACGGTGGAGGAAAACCTCGTCGCCACCTCCGCCCCGCCCCGGACGGACCTCCCGCCCTGGACGCTGGAGCGGGTCTATGGCCTGTTTCCACGCCTTGCCGAGCGGCGGCGCCATTTCGGAAACCGGCTCTCGGGCGGCGAGCAGCAGATGCTCGCCATCGGCCGCGCCCTCATGACCAATCCGCGCCTCGTCATCCTGGACGAGGCCACGGAGGGCCTCGCGCCGCTGGTGCGGGCGGACATCTGGCAGGCGGTGCGGCGCCTCAGGTCGGAGGGCCTGTCGCTGCTCATCATCGACAAGCATGTGGACATTCTCGCCACCCTGGCGGACCGCATCGCCGTGGTGGAGAAGGGGCGCGTGGTGTTTTCCGGCACCCCCGCCGACCTTGCGACGGACCCGCAGGTGCGGGCCCAATACCTGTCGGTGTGAGGAAGGCATGGCCGTCCGCCCCCTCGTCTCCTATCCCGATCCCCGCCTGACCGCCCCCGCCGCGCCCGTGACGGATTTCGACGCCGACCTCGCCACCCTGGCCGCCGACCTGCTGGACACCATGCGCGCGGCACCGGGGGTCGGCATCACCGCGTGCCATATCGGCGTTCCGCTGCGGCTCTATCTGCTGGAACTGGAGCCGGGAGACATCCGCACCTATGTGAACCCGGTGCTTTTGTGGGAAGCCCCCGAACGCATCCGCCACATCGAGGGCAGCGTCTCCATGCCCGGCGCCACCGAGGAGGTGGAGCGGGCGGCCCAGGTCCGCATCGCCTTCCGGGACCTGGACGGCACCCCCCGCGAGGAAGCGGCGGACGGGTTCCGCGCCGTCTGCCACCAGCACGAGATCGACCAGTTGGACGGCATCTTCTGGCTCCAGCGCCTGTCCCGCCTCAAGCGCGAGCGGGTGGTGAAGCGCTACGCCAAGCTGAAGGCGCAGCGCTGATCAAACGCCCGGCGCGACCGGCTCTCGCTCTCTGCGAGGAGGAAGCTGGAACCCATCGACAGTCGTGACCCAGAGCGGGATCACACCCCCGCGAGCCCGTGGTTTCCTTCCTTCACGTCTTGCTCCACCGTCGCCACCTTGAAGCTGACCAGCTTCGACGGTCCGAACGATGTCACCATGGCGACATCGGTGGCATCGCGCCCCCGCGCCATGAGGATGCGGCCGATGCGCGGCGTATTGTGCCGCGCATCGAACGTGTACCAGCGGTCGCCCAGATAGACCTCGAACCAGGCGCTGAAGTCCATCGGCACCGGATCCGGCGGCACGCCGATGTCGCCGAGATAGCCGGTGCAGTAGCGCGCCGGGATGTTCATGCAGCGGCAGAGCGTAATGGCGAGATGGGCGAAGTCGCGACAGACACCCTTCTTCTGCGTATAGGCGTCGAACGCCGTCTTCAGCGGGCTCGCATGGGCATAGCCGAAGGTGATGTGATTGTGGACGAAATCACAGATGGCCTGCACCAGCGGCCAGCCCTTGGGCACATGCCCGAACTTGGACCAGGCGATATTGCTCAGCCGATCCGTCTCGCAATAGCGGCTGCCCAGCAGAAACATCAGCACATCCACCGGCAGGTCACCGAGCGCGTGCTGGGGCGCATCCGGAGCCACCGCGTCGGGAAGGCCACTGTCACGGATGACGAAATCCGTGTGCATGGTGATCCGGCCGGCCGGGGCCTCGATGACGTGGCAAAAATTGCCGAAGCTGTCGTGATAGGTGTTGGCCACGATCAGCGGATCAAACAATGCCCGGTCGAGGCTCACCAGATCCCCGATGCGAGAAGGGTGCACGCTCAAGGTGAGAATCATGGGGGCAGGCTGGGGACACTCATAGGTAATCTCGTAGCCGGCACGGATAAGCATGGGGACCTCAAGGGTGCGCGGGCATGGCCCGCAGGATCGGTTATGGTGCGTGCAACTGGACATATCGCGCCTTAAGCGCATGGCTTGCGGCGGAAGGGTGCCCTGACGTGAACGGAATTTCTTGCTTGTTGGCGGCGCAGGACATGTCGCCGGTCTCGGTGCTCAATGCAGATGGCCGATCCGCGTTCCTTATCGTCGCGGACCATGCGGGCAATGCGTTTCCACGCTCATCGGGCAGGCTTCGCCTCAATGTGGCGGACCAAGAGCGCCACATAGCGTGGGATCTCGGCATTGCCGGAGCCTGCCGGTCTCTTTCAGACCTACTCGATACTGCGGTGATACAACAGAACTATTCCCGGCTCGTCATCGACTGCAACCGGCCGCCGGGCACGCCACAATCCATTCCCGAAGTCAGCGACGGCACTCTCGTGCCCGGAAACCAGGGCCTCGATGCAGCCGCGCGGCGGGCGCGGGAGGCCGAGATTTTTCACCCCTACCATGCGCGCATCGCCGCGGAGTTGGATCGCCGACAGGCGGCAGGCCGTCCCGTGGTCCTTATCGCCATGCACAGCTTCACGCCCGTCTTCGACGGCATCCGACGCCCGTGGCAGGTCGGCGTCCTCCATCACCGCGACAGCCGGCTCGCGCACGCTCTGCTCGCGGAACTTCACCGGCAGGGCGACCTGACCGTCGGCGACAATGAGCCATACGATGTGGGTGACGCGACGGACTGGACCATCCCGGTGCACGGCGAGCAACGGGGCATCCTCCATGTGGGCATCGAGATCCGGCAGGATCTCATCGCCCGGCCGGAAGATCAGGCGGTCTGGGCCGCACGCCTCGCCGACGCCCTGCCGCGTGCCCTGGCACGTTTAGAGGGCGATAAAGAGCGAGTCTCGCCCCTCTCCTGCAAGGGATAGCGCCCCCGCCGGAGGCGTCATTCACCCGCCAGATGATGCAGGACGATGCCGCTGGTGGTGGCGACGTTCAGGCTGTCGAAGCCCGGCGCCATGGGGATGGAGACGGTGCGGGTGGCGGCGAGAATGTCCGCCGGAAGGCCCGGCCCCTCCGTGCCGAACAGGGCGGCCGTGCGCGCGGCGGGCACATAGGCGGAGAGCGCCATGGTGCCGGACGGGCTCAGCGAGACCACCTCGACCCCCGCCCCCTCCAGCAGCCGCACCATGGCCACCCCGTCGGCGACGCGGGCGAAGGGCACGGTGAGACAGGCCCCCACCGACACGCGGATGGCCTTGCGGTAGAGTGGGTCGCAGCAGGCCGCGTCCAGCAGCACCGCATGTGCCCCGAAGGCGGCGGCGTTGCGGAAGATGCCGCCCATATTGTCGTGATTGGCGATGCCGCAAAGCCCCACCACGCGCGCCCGCGCCGGCAGGCCCGCCAGCAGCGCCTCGACCTGCGGAGCGGGCGGCGGCTCCACCAAGGCGAGGATGCCGCGATGGATATGGAAGCCCGCAATGGCATCCATCACGTCCTGCGCGGCCACATAGACCGGTGCATCGCCCAGGTCAGGCAGGTCGGACAGGCGCCGGGCGCTCGCCTCCGACAGGAGGACGGACCGGATAATGTGGTCCGGCCGTCCGGCGACGAGCCGCAGCACCACCTCGCCCTCCGCCATGAACAGGCCCTGCCGTCCGACGAGATCGCGCTCGCGCACGGACAGGAAACCGGCGACCCGCGGATCGCCGGGATCGGTGACGGACTGCATCATCCGGCGCGATGCTTTGCCGACTTCGCAGGGCCCGTGGAGGCGCGCACCACCAGATGGGGCTCCAGAACCGTGCGCTCCATGGGGCGCTGGGGATCCGCGATGCGGGCGAGCGCCAGCTTGGCGGCGGCGACACCATATTCGGGAATGCGGGTGAAGACGGTGGTCAAGGCGGGATGCCAGAGGGCGGCCTCGCCGATATCGTCATAGCCGACGATGGAGAAGTCCGCGCCCGCTGTGAGCCCGGCCGCCTGGATGCCCATGAGGGCCCCGAAGGCGCACAGATCGTTGAAGCACACGGCGGCGGTGGGCGGATCGGGAAGCCGCAACAATGCTTCCACCGCCAACCTTCCATGCTCGCGCGTGCCGCGCCCGGACGCCCAGAGCGTGGGATCATAGGCAAGGCCGTGGGCGGCGAGGCCGGCCTGATAGCCCTCAAGACGGCGGCGGCCCGTGGAGGCCGCGTCGAAGCCGCCGATCATGGCGATACGCCGGTGGCCGAGCGCCACAAGATGGGACACGGCGAGCGACACGCCGGTCACGTCGTCCGAGCCCGCGAAATCGAAGCCGGAGCCTTCCACCTCCCGCGTCACCTGCACCACCGCGATGCCGGAAATGGCGA
The DNA here is from genome assembly GCF_003993795.1 of Aquabacter cavernae. Lineage (GTDB taxonomy): Bacteria > Pseudomonadota > Alphaproteobacteria > Rhizobiales > Xanthobacteraceae > Aquabacter > Aquabacter cavernae. The sequence goes on along the minus strand of NZ_RWKV01000003.1, from coordinate 272,184 downwards.
GCGCGCGCAGATCGTCCACGCCGGTTCCGGCGGCGGGGGAGACGATGAAGGCGTCGGGCCGGTATTCCGCGAGCGTGCCGAGGATACGGGTCTGGCGCGTCACGTCCTCCTGGCCCACCCCCAGCAGGACAGTCTTGCCCGCGGCGGACAGCGCTTCTTCCAGCGCTGCAAGAAGCTCGGTGAAGGAGGGATTGATGATGTCGTGCAGGCCGACGCCGATGATGTTGGTGCGCGCCGTGCGCAGCGAGGCCGCGCCGCGATTGGCCACATAGCCGCGCGCACGGGCGACGTCCTGCACCCGCAGGCGCGTCTCCTCCGCCACCACGGGGCTGTCGCGCAGCGCCAGGGACACCGTGGCGGTGGACAGGCCCAGTTCCACCGCGAGGCGCTGCAGCGTCACCTTGCCTCCACCGGCCGAGATTCGGTCCCCGTCCATCGCCCCTCCCCTGCCCCTCGCCTTGTAAGGATGCGCGACCCCGCTGGCAATTGATCGCCGGGCCGCGCCCGACCGCTGCGGGCCTCGCGGGGGCACAAGCCTCATGCTAAACGATTTAATCCACGTCGCCAAAGGCGTGGCGGCCGGGCTCCACGCCCGGCTGGAAGGGTTCAGGGAGGTGTCGCAATCATGGAACGCGCGCGGATCGGCTTCATCGGTGTCGGCCTCATGGGCCACGGCATGGCGCGGAATTTTCTGGAAAAGGGCTTTGCGCTCACCGTTCTCGGCCATCGCAACCGGGCGCCGGTGGAGGATCTGGTGGCGCGGGGCGCTTCGGAAGCGTCAAGCCCAGAGGATCTGGCTGCCCGCAGCGACATCGTCTTCCTGTGCGTCACCGGTGCGGCGCAGGTGGAGCCCCTGGTGCGCGGCCTCGTGGACGGTGCGGCAAGCGGCCTGCATATCGTGGACTGCTCCACGTCCGAGCCCACCCTGACCATGGCGCTCCATGCGGAACTGAAGCCGCTGGGCATCCAGATGTGCGACGCCCCGCTGGGCGGAACCCCGGCCAATGCGGCGGAGGGCACGCTGTCCGCCATGGTGGGGGCGGAGCCGGACGCTTTCGCCCGCATCGCGCCCGCCATCGCCGCCTTTGCCGCGCGCACCGTCCATGTGGGCGCGCCGGGCGCGGGCCACACCATGAAGCTGCTCAACAATTTCCTGTCGCTGGGCTATGGCGCCATCTATGCGGAGGCACTGGCGCTGGCCGCCAAGGTGGGCGTGACGCCGCAGACCTTCGACAGCGTGATCCGGGGCTCGCGCATGGATTGCGGCTTCTACCAGACCTACATGAAATATGTGCTGGAGCGGGACGTGAACGCCCACCGCTTCACGCTGTCCAATGCCCATAAGGACATGCGCTACGTGAACAATCTCGCCAGCGCCACGGGCGCGGCGAACTTCGTGGGGGCGAGCGTGAAGAACATCTACGCCGCCGCCGAGGGCCTGGGCCACGGCGCCTGGAACGTCCCGCAGATCTCGGACGTGGTGGCCACCCTCAATGGGGTCAGCCTCGGCCCTGTGCCGCAGGAGGAGTGAGCCGACCGGGGACGACCAACAGGTCGTCCCATTCCGCCATCAGTTCACCCAGCCGGTTTTACCGGTCAGCCCGGGCAGCGCACATAGACCATGGTGCCGTAGCGGCGGGCCACTTCCGGGTCCACCCACTTCAGCGCCAGCACATTGCCGTTGAAGCTCACCACCTGCCGGTCACGATCGCCGCCGGCGGGATCCTCGGGCGGGCCGATGAAGACCGGCTGGCCGGGCACCTGCTTGGAGATCACTTCGGTGAGCTTGGTATCATCCGCCAGATACATCATCACGCCGCCATTGGGGCCGGCGGTGATGATGTAGGGGTTCGAGCATTGGGCCTTGGCTTGGTTCTCGGTGCGCACCGCGTCCTCCGGCCTGTGATAGGCGGCAAGGCCGTAGCGGCCCACCAGCGCCGAGGCGGGGATGGGGCTGGTGAATTGGGGGATCGCCGGCACGGGCGGCGGCGGCGGTTCGGAGGCGCAGCCGGCCAGGATCAAGGCGAGCGCCGCCAGACCGAAGGCGGACCGGCGCACCGCACGCGAGGGCCGCGCGGCCTGGGCGGACTTGAGGAAGGACACAGGCATTCACACACTCCGAGCCGGCGCTGGGGCCTCGCATTCAGGTGGAAAGGCGCCGGAGGCAGTGCCCGACGCCGGGAACGGTCCACGACCGTCCACCACGCCGGAGGGGCCGCCCCCCGCTCCTGAGCGAGCGCGCGTCCCGCTTCGCCGAAAGCTGCGCGTCCCCGGCGAAACGGACCGTGCCGGATCGAACCATAGAGCCTGACGGCCCCTGCGTCGATCCGCCGGGCCGCCCAAAGCGCCCCGCCTCACCCCGTTCAGATCAAGACTAGCGGACGATCCCTTACACAAAGGTAAGGATCGCGCCCTTGACGTAAGCGGGGCGGGTCCATATCTCCCTGCCGCAGCTTGGCACTCTGGAAAAGGGAGTGCCAAAGGCGTGGGAGACCCTGCGCCATGGCCCGAAGATAATCGAGAGGATCAGGCCCATGTCCTTCCGCCCCCTGCACGACCGCGTCGTCGTGAAGCGCATCGAAGCCGAGCAGAAGACGGCCGGCGGCATCATCATCCCCGACACCGCCAAGGAAAAGCCCCAGGAGGGCGAGGTGGTCTCCGTGGGTCCCGGCGCCCGCAACGAGAAGGGCGAACTGGTCGCCCTCGACGTGAAGTCTGGAGATCGCGTGCTGTTCGGCAAGTGGTCCGGCACCGAAGTGAAGATCGATGGTCAGGACCTCCTGATCATGAAGGAAAGCGACATTCTCGGCGTCGTCGCCTGAGCATCGCTCCCTCCGCCTTTCCCTTTTTCCTGATTTAGGAGACGGCACATGGCTGCCAAGGACGTGAAATTTTCGGGCGAAGCCCGTGAGAAGCTGCTGCGCGGCGTGGATATCCTCGCCAATGCGGTGAAGGTGACGCTCGGCCCCAAGGGCCGCAATGTGGTCATCGAGAAGTCGTTCGGCGCCCCGCGCATCACCAAGGACGGCGTCACCGTCGCCAAGGAGATCGAGCTGGAAGACCGCTTCGAGAATCTCGGCGCCCAGCTGGTTCGCGAAGTCGCTTCCAAGACCAATGACCTGGCCGGCGACGGCACCACCACGGCCACCGTGCTGGCCCAGGCCATCGTGAAGGAAGGCGCCAAGGCGGTTGCCGCCGGCATGAACCCCATGGACCTGAAGCGCGGCATCGATCTCGCCGTCGCCGCGGCCCTCAAGGACATCCAGGCCCGGGCCAAGAAGGTGTCTTCCTCTTCGGAAGTCGCCCAGGTCGGTACCATTTCCGCCAACGGCGATTCCGACATCGGCGAGATGATCGCCGGCGCCATGCAGCGGGTCGGCAACGAGGGTGTCATCACCGTCGAGGAAGCCAAGACCGCCGAGACCGAGCTGGATGTCGTGGAAGGCATGCAGTTCGACCGCGGCTACCTCTCTCCGTATTTCATCACGAATGCGGAAAAGATGGTCGCCGAGATGGAAGACCCCTACATCCTCATCTTCGAGAAGAAGCTCTCGGGCCTCCAGCCCATCCTGCCGGTTCTCGAGGCCGTCGTTCAGTCCGGCAAGCCGCTGGTGATCGTGGCCGAGGACGTGGAAGGCGAGGCGCTCGCCACGCTCGTGGTGAACCGTCTGCGCGGTGGCCTGAAGGTCGCGGCCGTGAAGGCCCCCGGCTTCGGCGATCGCCGCAAGGCCATGCTTGAGGATATCGCCATCCTCACCAACGGCCAGGTCATCTCCGAGGACCTCGGCATCAAGCTTGAGAATGTCACCCTCGACATGCTCGGCCGCGCCAAGAAGGTGATCCTCGAGAAGGAGAAGACCACCATCGTTGACGGCACCGGCGAGAAGTCCGAGATCGACGCCCGCGTGGCGCAGATCAAGGCGCAGATCGAGGAGACCTCCTCGGACTACGACCGCGAGAAGCTCCAGGAGCGCCTGGCCAAGCTCGCGGGCGGCGTCGCGGTGATCCGCGTCGGCGGCGTGACCGAGGTTGAGGTCAAGGAGAAGAAGGACCGCGTTGACGACGCGCTGAACGCCACCCGCGCTGCGGTGGAAGAAGGCATCGTCCCCGGCGGCGGCGTCGCTCTGCTCCGCGCCAAGAAGGCCGTCGAGGCCATCTCGGCCGAGAACCCCGACATCGTCGCGGGCATCAAGATCGTGCTGCGCGCCCTTGAGGCCCCCATCCGCCAGATCGCCGAGAATGCTGGCGTGGAAGGCTCCATCGTGGTGGGCAAGGTCCTCGAGGCCACCGACCCGAACTTCGGCTTCAATGCGCAGACCGAAGAGTATGGCGACCTCGTGAAGGCCGGCGTCGTGGATCCGGCCAAGGTGGTGCGCACCGCTCTCCAGGACGCGGCTTCCGTGGCCGGCCTGCTGGTGACCACCGAGGCTCTCGTTGCCGACCTGCCCAAGAAGGACAGCGGCGCTCCGGCCATGCCGGGCGGCGGCATGGGCGGCATGGACTTCTGAGGAAGTCCATCCGACCAACAGTTCTCAAAGCCGAAGCCGGCAACGCCGGCGTCGGTGGCGGCATGGACTTCTGAGGAAGTCCATTTTCCTGCTCAAAATCGAAGGGCGCGGCGGAAGCCGCGCCCTTTCGCATTTCAAGCCCATGTCTCGTTCATGTGCCACGCCCGACCGGCACTACTCCCTCAGGTCAGCGCCTCCGGATCATTGCGATGCGACGCCTTGACACGAGAACCCAAATACGGAATGGTTTTCTGAAATCGGAATGAAATGAAGGGCGCTCCTGGCGTCCTGGTTCCAGGGTGTCCCACGCCCTGGTCCCGGCACCCGGCAGGATAAGGGCGGACGACCAAACCGGCGGACCGCCTGCCCACAACCCGGGAGGAAACCAATGGCCATATCTCGCCTTTCGGCGATCGCTTTGTCATGCGCTCTCGCCGGCGCAGCCTTTCAGACCCTGCCTGCGCGGGCCGACGACCTCAAGCTCTCCACCCTGCTGCCACTGACCGGACCCTACGCGAATTATTCCGTCGAGTTCCGGCTCGGCATGGAGATCGCGAAGGACGAGATCAACGCCGCTGGCGGCGCGGGCGGGCGCAAGATCGACCTCGCCGTGCTCGACACCCAGAGCAATAACGGCCAGGTGGTGAGCCTCGTGCGCCAGGCCTGCGGCAATTCCTTCGCCGTGCTCGGACCGAGCATGTCCAACGAGGCGCAGGTGGCCTTCCCGGTGGCCAACGGCCTCGGCTGCCCCTCCATCTCCTCCTCGGCGGCAGCCTCCGGCCTCACGGACAAGAACCGTCCCTGGACCTTCACCTATGCCAGCCCCGCGCCCATCATCGCGCCCCAGGCGGTGGAGTTGCTGGTGTCCCGCCTCAAGGCGAAGAAGGCCGTGGTGGTGGTGGACCGCGGCGATGCCGCCGCCAACGACCAGGGCACCATCGCCGAGCGCACGCTCAAGGAGAAGGGCGTGGAGACCCAGACCTATAGCATCAGCGCGTCCGACCTGGACTTCAGTCCCGTGGTGACCCGCATCCGTGGCCAGGAGCCGGACCTCGTGGTGCTTTCCACCACCGACAAGGGCGCGCTCAGCGTGCTTAAGGAACTGAAGCGGACCGGCTCCAACGCGAAGGTGCTGATCACCCAGTCGGCCTTCACGCCGCTGATCAGCTCTGCCGGTGCCGAGACCCTGGAAGGGGTCTATCGCTATACCGAGTTCGACCCCACCTCCTCCACCGACCCGCGCGTCGTGGCGTTCGTGGAGGCCTTCAAGGCGCGCAATAACGGCCGCGCGCCCACCCAGCTCGCCACCCAAGCCTATGACCTCGTCTATCTGGTCAAGGAAATGGTGGAGGAGGGCAAGCTCACCGGCAAGGATCAGGCGGCCGACCGCAAGGCCCTGGTCGACCGCCTCGCGGCATTGAAGGACTGGAAGAGCATTTCCGGCCCCATGTCCATCACGCCCCAGGGCTATGCGGTGAAACCCGTGACCGTGCTCGTCTTCCATGACGGCAAGCCGCAGAAGGTCGCGGCCGACTAGCCGCCCGCACCGCCTCGCTTGCTTGGGCACCGGCCGGGCCACATCCCGGCCGCGCCGTGCCCGATCCCGTCGCTTCGAGCGGATTGACGTTCCATGCAGATTTTTCTTCAGCAATTCGTCAACGGGCTGACGATCGGCGCCGGCTACGCGCTCGTGGCCGTTGGCTTCACCCTGATCTTCGGCGTGCTGCGCGTGGTCTATCTCGCCCACAGCGCCGTGCTGGTGGTGGGCGCCTATCTGGGCCTGTTCGCCCTGGACTGGAGCGGCAGCATCCCGCTCGCCCTTGCGCTCGGCACTGTCGGCGCGGCGCTCATGGGGCTGGTGGTAGAGCGCGTGGCCCTGCGGCCGGTGGCGGGCCAGAACCACCTCATCTCCCTGGTGACCACCGTTTCCATCGCCACCGTGATCCAGGAAACGCTGCGCCTCTCCGTCCAGCACGGACAGCCCATCTCCTATCCCACGGGCGCGGCGGCAGTGCTGCTGCGGTTCCACCTGGGCGGTATCGAGCTGCATCTGACCGTAGGCCAGCTGGCGGTGATGGTGGTGACGCTGGTGCTCGTGGTCGCGCTCACTCTCCTGGTCCAGCGCACCTGGATGGGCCGCTCCATCCGGGCGGTGGCGGATAATCCCACCATCGCCGCCATGCTGGGCGTTCGGGTAAAGGCGGTGTCCGCGCAGACGGTGGCCGTCGCCTCGGCGCTCGCGGGAGCGGCGGGTGTCCTGCTCGGCCTCACCCTGCCGGCCATCGATCCTTATGTGGGCGAGCATCTCCAGTTCAAGGCGCTGGCGGTGGTGCTGTTCGGGGGCCTGGGCAGCGTGCCCGGAGCGGTGCTGGGCGGCCTTCTGCTCGGCCTCGTGGAGGCTCTCGCCGCCGGATATCTCGAAACCTCCTACCGGGATCTGTTCGCCTTCGCGGCCATGGTCCTCATCCTCACCTTCCGTCCCGCAGGTCTGCTGGGGCGCCGCCCGGTGGAGCGCGTGTGATGGGTACCGGATCCCTCGAAGCCTTCGCGACCATCCAGCTCATCTATCTGATCGCCGCGCTCGGCCATTACATGCCGCTCTCCATGAAGCAGCTCGACGTGGGCATTGCGGGCTATTTCGCCCTCGGCGCCTATGTGAGCGCCCTCCTCACCCGCGACTGGGGCGTGCCGTTCGAACTGGCACTGCTGGCAGGCACCCTCGCCGGCGCGCTCGGCGCGGTGGTGGTGGATGCGCTGGCGACCCGCGTGCGCCTCGCGGGCTTCGCCTATGCCATCTTCAGCCTCAGCTTCGCCGAGGCGCTGCGCATCATCCTCAACAATGTGAGCGCGGTGGGCGGCTCGGGGGGCCTTGTCGGCATTCCCGCCCATACCACCCTGCCCCTGGTGGCGGGGCTCGCGCTGGTCATCCTCGTCGGCTTCTGGCTGTTCGACCGCGCCCGCCTCGGCCAGCTCAAGACCGCCATCGGCGACGACGAACTGATCGTTCCCGTCATGGGCGTCCCGCTGGTGGCCACCAAGCTCACCATCTTCGCCATGGGCGGGGGGCTGGGCGGGCTCGCAGGCGGGCTCTATTCCCACTATGTGCTCTTCATCCGGCCGGATGATTTCGGCTTCGCCCTGCTCATCAGCCTCCAGCTTCCCATCGTGTTCGGCGGACTGGACCGCTTCTATGGGGCAGTGGCGGGCATCCTGATCCTCGGCTGCGTGCCCGAAATGGTGCGGGGCCTCGCGGACTACCGGCTGCTCTTCATGGGGGCCGCGACGCTCGCCGTGCTGGCGGTTCGGCCGTCCGGCCTCATCACCCATGCCACTGTCGCCACCGTGAAGCGATGGCTCGGCCTGCCTTCCGGCGGGGCGCCGCGCCGCGCCGTCACCGGGGTTCCGGCGCCGACCGTGGCCACCGCTGCCGGGCCGTTGGTGGTGGACGGGATCTGCGTGCGTTTCGGCGGCATCGCGGCGCTCGACGGCGTCGGCATGACCATTCCCACCACGCCGGGCATCAGCGCGGTGATCGGCCCCAACGGCGCGGGAAAGACCACCTTCTTCAACGTGCTCACGGGGTTGATCCGGCCGCAGGCCGGGCAGATCCGGCTGGAAGGCCGGGACCTGGTGGGCCTGCGCCCGGACCAGGTGTTCAAGGCGCGCATCGCCCGCACCTTCCAGGGCGTGCGCCTGTTCAGCCACCTCTGCGTCTATCGCAACGTGATGCTGGCGGCACGCTCCGCCACGCCCGACGGCGCCCTGGCCCGCGCGCGGGCCGAGCGGGCCCTTGCCGCTGCCGGGCTCGACCAAGCCGCATGGGGCCTGCCGCCCGATCGCCTCACTTTGCTGGACCGGCGGCTGGTGGAGATCGCCCGCGGCCTCGCCGCCCGGCCGGTCGTGCTGCTGCTGGACGAGCCGGCGGCGGGCCTCAACAGCGCCGAGAAGGAACGCCTGGGGGCCCTGCTGGGGCACCTGGCGGAGGCCTTCGCGTGCCGCATCGTGATCGTGGAGCACGACATGAAGCTGGTCATGTCCATCGCCGAGACCGTCTGGGTGATGAATTTCGGCCGCGTGCTGAGCCACGGCACGCCCGAGGAGATCCGCAACGACCCGGCCGTCATCGAGGCCTATCTCGGCAGCGAGGCCGCCCATGCATGACACCACGCCCCTGAGCCGCCTCGCCGTGCTCGACGTGCAGGGCCTCACCTGCGGCTATGGCCGCACCGAGATCATCCATGGGGTGGACCTGCGGGTGCACCAGGGCGAGATCGTCTGCCTCATCGGCAATAACGGTGCGGGCAAGTCCACCCTCATCAAGGCGGTCATCGGCGCCATCCCCACGCTGAAGGGACAGGTGCGCCTGCGCGGCGAGGATCTGGCCCGCCAAGACATGGCGGCGCGCATCGGCCGGGGCATCGCCGTGGTGCCGGAGGGGCGCGGCGTGCTCGCCCAGCTCTCGGTGGCGGACAATCTGCTCATGGGCGGCTATGTGCGCCGAGGGGCGCCCTGGCTGGACGAGGAGATGGCGCGCATCTACGCGCTCTTTCCCATCCTCGCGGAACGCCGTCATCAGGCCGCCGGCACGCTGAGCGGCGGCGAGCAGCAGATGCTGGTGATCGGCCGCGCGCTCATGAGTCGCCCGGACCTCCTGATCCTGGACGAACCCTCCTTCGGCCTCGCGCCGAAGATCGTCGAGTCCATCTTCGCCGTCATCGAGGGCCTGCGGGACGCGGGCAACACCGTGCTTCTCGTGGAGCAGAACGCCCGCATCGCGCTGCGCGTGGCCGATCGCGGCTACGTGCTCGCCTCCGGCCGCACGATCCTCGACGGACCGGCAGAGCGGCTCAGCGAGGACACCACGGTGCGCGACATCTATCTCGGCTCCGGGTGAGGCACCCGGCCGGGCCACCGCTCAACGGCAAAGCGAGACGACAATGACAACACGCAACACGCCCGACCTCGTCCTGGTGCTGGACCCCATCCACGAGGACGGCATCGCGCGCCTCGCCCGCTCCTTCCGGCTGAAGCTGCCGGGCGAAGCTCTCTCGGCGGAGGACCTGTCCCAGGCCACGGCGGCGGTGGTGCGCGCCTTCGAGGTGAACGGCCCCTGGCTGGCGCAGACCCCGCGCCTGCGCATCGTCACCAAGCACGGCTCGGGCGTGGACAATATCGATGTTCCCGCCGCCACCGCGCACGGGGTGATGGTGGCCAACACGCCGGGCGGCGCCAATTCCACGGCGGTGGCAGAAGGCGCGGTGGCGCTCATGCTGGCGGTGCTTCGCCGGGTGCGGGAGATGGACGCGCTGGTGCGCGAGAACCGGTTCGGCGAGCGCTGGACGCTGCGGCTTGGCGACCTCACCGGCGGGCGGCTCGGCCTCGTGGGGTTCGGCCAGATATCCCGCGTGACGGCGCGCATCGGCGGCGCGGGCTTCGGCATGAGCGTCAGTGCCTTCGACCCCTTCGTGAGCGCCGAGGAGATGGCCAAGGCCGGGGTGGCCAAAGTGGAGGACCTGACGGATCTCATGGCCGGCTCGGACGTGATCTCCGTCCATGTGCCGCTCAGCGCCCGCACGCGGCATCTCATCGGCGAGAGGGAACTCGCCGCGATGCCCGCCAACGCCATCATCGTCAACACCTCGCGCGGCGGGCTCATCCACGAGCCGTCCTTGGCGGCGGCCTTGCGGGAAGGCCGCATCGCCGGGGCGGGCATCGACGTGTTCGACGTGGAGCCCCCGCCCGCCGACGATCCCCTCTTCGCCCTGCCCAATGTGGTGCTGAGCCCCCATGTGGCTGGCGTCACCAACGGCAGCATGCGCGACATGGCGCTGAACGTGGCCAAGGTGGTGGAGCAGGCGCTTTCCGGCGGGCGTCCCGCCACGCTGCTCAATCCCGATGTGCTGGCGAGCGCCGCCACCTGACGGGCCGGAGCCGGGCTCCGGCCCGGCGCCTTCAGGCGTGGGAATAAAGCGGCCGGCCCGCCACCGGCAGGTCGGCGCACAGAATGGTCCCGGTCTTCGATTCGGTGATGAAGATCGTCTTGTTGTCCGGGCCACCGAACGCGCAATTGGTGGTCAGATGCCCCTCCGGCGACGTGATGCGCAGCAAGGGCTCGCCGAGATGGCTGAACAGCCAGACGGACCCGAGCCCCACATGGCAGACCACCAGATTGTCGTCCGCATCGATGGCGAGGCCGTCGGGGCCGCTGCCGCCCGACATCTGGATGAAGGTGCCCACCTTGCTCGCCGTCCCGTCGCGCATGATGGGCACGCGCCAGACGGCATTGGCCCGCGTCACCGCCAGCAGGACGGCGCTTTCCGCCTTGTTGAGCACGAGGCCGTTGGGGCTCGGAATGCCCTTCAGCACGCAGTCCAGCGTCCCGTCCGTGCGCAGCCGGTAGAGGCAGCCGGAGGGATCGTGCAGGCCGGTCTGGCCCTGGTCGGTGAAATAGAGGTCGCCATTGCCGGCGAAGATCAGGTCGTTCACGCCTTTGAAGCGCTGGAGCATGGTGCGCTCCAGATAGGGCTCCACGCGCCCGGTGCGCGGGTCGAACACCATGATCCCGTTCTTGTGGTCGGTGATGAAGGCGCGGCCGTCCTTGTGGAACTTCAGGCCGTTCGGCTCGCCGTCATATTCCGCCTCCACGCTCACCTTGCCCTCCGGCGTCACCTTGATGAGCCGCCCCCAGGGAATGTCCACGACCCAGAGATTGCCCATGCGGTCGAAGGACGGCCCTTCCAGAAAGGTCGGAACCGGCGTGCCGCCGAACTGCACCTCGGCCCATTCCGAGCGCCGTCCGATGACCTTGATCTCCTCCGGCATCACCACGAAGGGACGCGCGACGATGGTGGGCGGGGCTGCATACATGCGTTTCCTCCTGGTCTGCGGCCGATCCTGACACGCTGCGGCCGCTTCGATCCAACGCTCTGATTTTTCATGACTTCAACGGTCCGCCGAAGAGGGCCGCCGCCGGGAGCATGGATGGCTTCCCCAACCATTGACTCCCGATTTAGGAACTGTATTCTTATTTCGGAACAAAAACGACAACAAACTGCTTCGGCATGCCCCCTGCGGGCAGCCGGGAGGATCCCCTTCGATGACAGTCCAGGCCCACCTGAAGGAAGCCATGTCGCGTTATCCGAGCGGCGTCGTGATCGTGACGATGCGCGACCGCGACCGGACGCCGCGCGGCTTCACCGCCTCCTCCTTCACCTCGGTCTCCATGAACCCGCCCATGGTGCTGATCTGCCTGGCGGAAGGAGCGGAATGCCATCCGCATTTCGTGTCCGCCGAGACGTTCGCGGTCAGTGTTCTACGGCCCGAGCACAAGGATCTCGCCCTCACCTTCGCCAAGCGCGGCGAGGACAAGTTCGCGACTGAGGCGCTGCGCCCCAACGCCCACGGGCTCGACGTGGTGGAGGACGCGGTCGCGACCCTGGTCTGCCGTACGCGGGAAGCCATCCCGTGCGGGGACCACACCGTCATCCTCGGCGAGGTCCAGGAAACCGCGCTCGGCGATCCCGGCCCCGCCCTCGCCTATCACCAGCGCGCCTTCGTCACTGTGGGCTGACCGCGCGCCGCCCTTCCCTTCCCGCAGAAAACAAGAAGGTGTCCCATGACCCGGCAGATGCACCTCACGGGCTTCTACATCCACAGCCCCATCAACCACACCATTGCGAGCTGGACGGATCCCGCCGACGAGCGGCTGGAGGGCATGAAGGGCTTCGCCCACTGGCAGGACCTCGCCCGCACGCTGGAGCGCGGCTGCTTCGACGGCCTGTTCTTCGCCGACACGCCCGGCGGCTTCGAGCGCTACAAGGACAGCATGGACAGCGCCATCCGCTACGGCGTGTGCTGGCCGTCCCATGATCCTCTCGCGCTGGTGCCGGCCATGGCGGCGGTCACCGAGCATCTGGGCTTCGGCGTCACGCTCTCGCTCTCCGGGATCCCGCCTTATCTGGCGGTGCGCACCTTCTCCACGCTCGACTATCTCACCGGCGGGCGGATGGGCTGGAACGTCGTCACCGGCCATCTGCGCGGCGAGCATCGTGCGCTCGGCCTCGACCAGTTGGAGCATGACGAGCGCTACGACCGGGCCGAGGAATATCTGGAGATCTGCTACCGCCTGTGGGACGGCTTCCCCCCCGAGGCGGTGGTGGCGGACCGGGCGAGCGGCGTGCTGGTGGACCCCGCCAAGGTGAAAATCGTGGATTTTGAGGGCCGCTACCTCAAGTGCCACGCCGCGCCGCCGACCTTCCCCTCGCCCCAGGGGCGGCCCGTCCTGTTCCAGGCGGGCACGTCCGGCCGGGGCCAGCGCTTCGCCGTGTCCCATGCGGACGTGATCTTCTCCATCCAGCCGCAAATTCCCGGCATGCATGATTTCATGAAGCAGGTGCGGGCCGCGGCGACCGCCGCCGGAAAGGACCCGGACGTGAAGGTGACGTTCGGCATCCAGCCCATCATCGCCGGCACGGAGGCGGAAGCACAGCGCCTGCGCGAGGAACTGCTCGCCCGCGTGCCCATCGAGGGGGCGCTCGCCCGCGCATCCGGCACGCTCGGCATCGATTTCAGCAAGTTCAATATCGATGAGCCCATCGAGCATATCGAGACGCAGGCGTCCCAGGGCCTCATGTCCGCCATCACGGCTTTGTTCGGCGACCGCCGCCTCACCTTCCGCGAGGCGGCGCTGAAATGGGGCTGCGCGGCGGGCATGCTCCAGATCGTCGGCACGCCGGAGCAGGTGGCCGCGCAGATGGAGACCATCTGGCGCGAGACCGGTTGCCACGGCTTCAACATCACCCCCACCACCAATATCGGCAGCATCCGCACCTTCGTGGACGAGGTGGTGCCGATCCTCCAGCGGCGCGGCGTCCAGCGCACCGCCTATGAGGGGCGGACCTTCCGCGAAAATCTCGCGGGCCGCGCGGCGACAGGCGCCCCGCGCGAACTGGCACCCGCCTGAGGGACGAGCGAGCCTTGACCGCCCCCTGCCAGCCGCCGGATCCCGCTCCCCGCCCGCCGCGCCTTAGCGCTCCGGCGGGGGCCACGGATTGCCACATCCATATCTTCGGGCCGCAAGAGACCTATCCCTACGTGCCCGAGCGCATGTACACGCCGCCGGACGCAAGCCCGGCAGCCTTCCGCCACCTGGCGGATACGCTGGGCATCGAGCGTGTGGTGGTGATCCAGGCCAGCGTGTACGGCCTGGACAATTCCCGCCTCCTCGCCGCCCTTACCGACCTGGGGCGGCCCGCCCGCGCGGTGGTGGTGGTGCACCCCGACGTGCCCGATGCCGAGCTGGACCGCCTGCACGCGGCGGGCGCGCGGGGCGTGCGCATCATCGCCACCCATCCCGGCGGCCCGGGCCTCGACGGGCTGGAGCGGCTGGCGCCCCGACTGGCCGAGCGGGGCTGGCATATTCAATTCATGCTGTCCCCATCGCAGATGGTGACGCTGGAAGCGCGGCTCGCGGCCCTGCCCTGTCCCGTGGTGATCGACCATTTCGCAGGCATCCCCGCCGCCGGGGGGATCGACCAGCCCGCCTTCCAGGCTTTGCTGCGGCTCATGGAATCGGAGCGGGCCTGGGCGAAGCTCTCGGCGGCCTATCACTGCTCGGCCCTGCCGCCGCCCTACCCGGACCTCGCCCCGTTCGCGCAGGCGCTGATCAACCTGGTGCCCGACCGGCTGGTCTGGGGCTCCGACTGGCCGCATCCGCATCTCCAGGGGGAGATGCCGAATACGACTGTGCTGTTCGACCGGCTGGCGGACTGGCTTCCCGATACCGACCTGCTGCGCCGGGTGCTGGTGGACAATCCCGCGCGCCTCTACGGTTTCTAGGGCGGCGCGCCGCTCAGTCTCGGCCTCTGAAGCGGCCCTTCCCCATGCCCGTGGCGGCCGTCTATTTCCGGGGCGCTGAACTGGACTTCGGCCGTCCGCGCTTGCGCACGGGCGCTTCGGGCGGGGGCTCCAACGCGGCAGCCAGGCTGCCGGGCGGGAACGGACCGCGATAGTTCAGGATGCGGGACAACTCCTCGGCGGCGGTTCGCACCAGCCCGGTGAAATGGTCCAGATGGTCCCGCAGGCGGATGGTGGGCCCGGCGATGGTGATGGAGCAGCGCACGGTGCCGCTCTCGTCGAACACCGCCCCCGCGACCCCGCTCGCCCCGTCGATGAGCCCGTCAATGTCGAACACCACACCGGTCTCGCGGATCTGCGCGATGCGCTCATCCAGCTCCGCCCGATCGACGGTGCGCGGGGTGAAGCGGACGAAGGGCGTCGCGTCCAGATAAGCCGCGCGCTCCGCCTCGGTCATGAAGGCCAGCAGCACGTTCCCGGCGGCGGTGCAGTAAAGCGGGCGGCGGTTTCCCACCCGCACGGCGAAGCGCAGCAGCTTCTCGGATTCGATGACATCCACATAAGTCACTTCGTGGCCGCTCTCGGCGAGAACGCCGAGCAGGATGGTCTCCTCCGTCTCCGAGGCGAGCCATTCCAGGGTGGGGCGGGCGCAGCGCGGGAAGGCGCTGGCCTGACGCAGGCTGGAGCCGAGCTTCAGCGCCTCGGCGCCCAGCAGGTAGCGCCCGGCGGCGGTGCGGATATAGCCACCCGCCTCCAGCGCCTTGAGCAGGCTGAACAGGCTGGTCTTGGGCAGGTCGAGCTGGTCGCTCAGGGCGGCCAGGGTCTTGCCCTCGGTGCTGTCGGCAAGCATCGCCAGGACATTCATGACCCGCAGCACGGAACGCGGGCCGGCCTGCTTATCATCGGTGTCCTGCACGCCTCGTCGCCCCTTCCCGCGCGCCGCGCCCGGACGCGCGGAACCCCTCGGGATATAGAGGGAAACCGGCGCGCGCGAAAGCGCTCCCCATGCTGCGCCGCATCGCTTCAGCCGGCGAACAGGCGGGGCACGGCGTGGGTGAACCAGGGCACGAAGGCGACGGTCAGCACCCCGGCCAGCAAGGTCAGGAAATAGGGCATCATGGCCTGGGAGGTGCGCTCCACGCTGGCCCCCATGACGGCGCAGGAGATGTAGAAGCCGATGCCGATGGGCGGCATGAAGATGCCAACCCCCATGGCGAGGATCATCACGATGCCATAATGCACCGCGTCGATGCCGAGCCCGGCGGCGATGGGCAGGAGGACCGGGCCGAGGATGATGAGCGCGGGCAGTCCCTCCAGGAGCGCCCCCACCACCATCAACAGCAGGATCGAGCCCAGCATGAAGACGGTGTGGTTGTTGCCCGCCAGCGCCAGCAGGTCGATGAGCTGGGTGTGCAGGTCGGCCGCCGAGAGCGTCCAGCCGAAGGCCCCCGCCGCCGCGACGATGAACAGCACCATGCCCGACAGAACGGCGGCATTCACCCCCACCCGCACCAGCGCGCGCCATTCCAGCGCCCGATAGACGAACAGGGCAAGCACCAGTCCGTAGGCCACCGCGAAAGCCGAGATCTCGGTGGGCGTCGCGAAGCCGAACTTGATGCCCAGCACCATGAAGACCGGCATGGCCAGCGGCAGGATGGCGGACGCGGCGCTGCGGCCGATGGCGCGGGCGGACATGCGGGGCGAGGCCACCTCGCCCCGGCGGCGCGCCAGGGCATAGATGAGCACCATGAGGAACACGGCGATCACCGCCGCCGGCAGCAGCCCCGCCATGAACAGGGTACCGATGGAGATGGGCGTCACCGAGCCCAGCACAAGCATGGCAATGGAGGGCGGGATGGTCTCCGCCATGGCGGCCGAGGCGGAGAGCACGGCGGCACCCTCGCGGGCGGAATAGCCCCGTTTCTCCAGCTCCGCCTTCATGACCGAGCCCACCGCCGCCACGTCCGCCGCCTTGGAGCCGGAAATGCCGGAAATGAGATAGATGGTGATGACCACCACCTGCAGCAGGCCGCCGCGCAGATGGCCCACCAGCGCCATGGCGAACTGCACGAAGCGCACGCTGATGCCGCCCTGCTCCATCACCGCGCCCGCCAGGATGAAGAAGGGCAACGAGAGCAAAATGAAGTTGCTGTTCGCATCCAGCATGTTCTGCGGCAGCGCGATGGTCGGGATGTCGGTGGAGGCCAGGAAGGCCAATGTGGTCAGCATGAGCGCGAGGCCCACCGGCATGCTCAGCAGCACCGCCAGCGCGAAGATGGCGACGATGAGCGGCAATGCGTGGTCCGAGGCGAACACATCGGTCCAGGGCTCCCACACCGCCCAGAGACCCAGGGCGATGAGCGCGAGCACGCCTGCGACCGCCAGATGCACCGCCCGCGCAAAGCCCGTCAGCCGCTCCAATGCGGTCAGCGCCACCACCACCATGCCCAGCGTGAAGGGCACCACGGACCAGGCGCCCGACAGGCCCAGCATGGGCAGCACCTCGCCGAGGCGGCTGCGGAACAGGCCGATGGAGGCAAGGCCCGCCGCCACGGTGACGATGAGCACGAGATATTCCACCAGGGCCCGGCACACCTCGCGCCAGAAGGGCGGCAATGCGCTGATCCCCACCATGATGGCGGCATGCTGGCCGCGCCGATAGGCAATCGCGCCACCCAGGAAGGCGATGACCGGCAAGGTCAGCTTGGCGCTGTCGTCCGCCCACAGGATACTCGAATGGGCGAGCGCGCGCAGGGTGACGCTGACGAGGGTGATGGCGAGCTGCGCCACCAGCGCCGTCACCACCACCGCATCGAGGCCGGCATCGAACAGCCGGGGCAGGCGCAATGCGCCGGAGGCTGCCGGGGGCACGGCATGCCCCTGCGAGACGGATTCCAGGTGGGACATGGCCGGTGCCTTCCGCTGAACGGCGCGCGGCGCGCCCAGGCGGGGCGCCCGCAGAGGTCGGGTTGCGGGATGGGATAGCGGGCGCGAAACCGCCCGCCCGATACGCCTCAGGTGGCGGTTTCCTTCAGCACCATGTCCACGAGATCGGCGCCAAGGACGGGGCGGAACTCGTCATAAACGGGCTGCATGCGTTCCCGGAACGGCCGGTGGTCCACGGTGTTGAACTTGATGCCCTTTTCCTCGCACACCTTGCGCGCCGCATCGGCGCTGTCCGCCGCCACCTTGCGCCAGGTGACGGACAGCCCGCCCGCCAGCTCGCGCAGGATGGCGCCGTTCTTGGCACCCAGGCTGTCGAACTTCGGCTTGTTCATGAGCAGCGCCGAGGCGTTGTAGACGTGGTTCGTCAGCGAGACGTAGGACACCACCTCGTTGAGCTTGGAGGCGACCAGGGAGGCGAGCGGGATCTCCATGCCCTGCACCGCGTTCTGCGACAAAGCGAGATAAAGCTCGGCCACGTCCAGCACCACCGGCACCGCGCCCACCGCCTTGAACATGGCGGCGAACATGGGGCTCTGCTGGATGCGGATCTTCATGCGGTCGAGGTCGGCGGGCTGGACGATGGGTTTGCCATTGGTCTCCATGACGCGCCAGCCGTGATGACCCCAGCACAGGCCGGTCACCGCCTTCTCTTCCAGGCTCGCGAAGATCGCCGTGCCGACGGACCCCTTCAGCACCCGCTCGGCCACGTCTCCATTGGGGAAGACGAAGGGCAGATCGAGGATCTGCATCTTCGGATAATAGGACGAGAAGAAACCGGCGGTGTGGACCACCATGTCCACGGTGCCCGTGCTCACCCCCGAGACGATATTGGCCGAGCTGCCGAGCTGGCCGCCACCATAGACGCGCACGCGCACCTCGCCGCCGGTGCGCTCCTCAACCGACTTTCCGAACTCCTCGAACATCTTCTGGAACGGATGCTGGACGCTGTCCGGCTGTGCCAGCTTCAGCGTGACGCCCGCCGCCCGCGCAATATGGGGAGCGCCGATCACCGTGGCGGCGGCACCTGCCGCAAGACCCGCGCGCAACAGGGCGCGCCTGTTCATCTTGAGATCCATGGTTTCCTCCGGCTTGTCTTTTGTTCGGCGACTTGATGTCGAGCCTTGATGTCCGGTCGGCGCAGGGCGCGCGACCGCGTTCGGGGCGGGCGAACCCGCCCCGTTTCAGCCGTTCACGGCAGGCCGCCTCGCCCTCAGGCGGCGGCGCTCATGGAATGGTCAGGCGTCCGTCCAGACGGCGTCGCGCACCTTCACGCCCGCCGCCTCCACATTGCGGCCCATCTGCAGCAGCTCGAACAGCGAGGCGCCGTCCTGGAGCTTGCGGCGCAGGCCCATTTCCTTCTCGTTGCGTTCGCGCGCGCCCTTTACCGCCCGCTCCAGCGAGCGCAGGGGAATGGCGAGCACGCCATCGTCATCCGCCACGATCACGTCGCCCGGGTCCACCCGCACGCCGTCGCACACCACCGGCACATTGACCGCGCCGGGGCCGCGCTTCTCGGGGTGGCTGGAGGAGATGGAGGTGGACCAAGTGAGCGAGCCGATCTCCCGCAGCGCGCCGGTATCGCGCGCCGGGCCATCCACCACGATGCCCGCAATGCCCTTCTGCTTGGCGAAATTGGCCGCCACGTCGCCCCACAGCGCGCCATGGGAGCCGCCGCCATTCACCAGCACCAGCACATGGCCCCTCCCGGCGACGTTGAGGGCGGCATGGATCATCAGGTTGTCGCCCGGAAAATTATACGAGGTCACGGCCTGCCCGACGATCCTCTGGCCGGGCGCGATGGGCCGCATGCGCGGGCCCATGAGCTGCATGCGCCCCTCCACCGGACCCAGCGCCTCGTGCAGGTCGGAGACGGGATAGTTCGCCACTTCCTCCAGAAGATCGGCGGGGCATTCCGGGATGCGCGTGTAGATGACGGAATCCATCTGTCCTCCCAATTGGGGGTCTTGGCCCCCTCGTTCCGAAAACGATAGAATGCCAATATCGGAAAGTCATTCCTTTTTTCGTACTAATTTATCTCTCGCAGCTCCGGCCCGTCGTCCACCGAATGGCCCGTCCTGCGACGCTGCTCCCCGCGCGGAAGAAGCATGAACCCGCATGCCCACGTGTCTCGTCGGGTGCTGCCGGGTCGCTGATGAGGCATGCGTGCGCGCGGCCACCAAACGGCTGGGATGACCCGAGCGCTCCGCCACATGCCGGTCCCGCCATGGGCGCTTTCCGCGCACTCCCGATCCCGCTGCGCGACGCCCGAAGGCATGGGCACATGTGTCCTGAATATTTATCTACTAATTTTATGGATATAATTGACTTAACAGAAAAAAGCTGCCTATCATTTGAAAGCACACATGAATTTTGTGAGATCGGGAGAGCGGACATGGGCTTCAGGGGTAGATGGGGAACGCGCGCCGTGCTCGCGCTGACGATGTCGGCCCTGGCCGGCAGCGCCTGGGCCGAGCAGGCGGGCGGCGCATCTCCGGCGGCCCAGCAGGAGCCGCGACGCGGCGGCACCCTGACGGCCATCATCCAGCCGGAGCCGGTGATCCTCACCGCCGCGATCAACACGGCCGCCCCGACCGGCGTCGTGACCGGCTCCATCTTCGACGGGCTGGTGGATTACGACGCCAACCTCAATCCCGTGCCCGCACTGGCGGAATCCTGGGAGACATCGGCCGACGGCAAGACCCTCACGCTGCATCTGCGCAAGGGCGTGAAGTGGCACGACGGCAAGCCCTTCACCTCCGCGGACGTGAAATGGACTCTGGAGCAGGTCTGGAAGAAGATTCATCCGCGCAACCAGGCCACCTTCGCCAAGGTGACCTCGGTGGATACGCCCGACGACACGACCGTGGTGCTGAACCTCAGCGAGCCTTCGGTGGCGATCCTCTCCTCGCTCAATTCCAACGGCGCCCAAGTGCTGCCCAAGCACCTCTATGAGGGCACCGACATCCTGAACAACCCCCACAACAACAAGCCCGTGGGCACCGGCCCGTTCGTCTTCAAGGAGTGGAGCCGCGGCAATTATATCGTCCTTGAACGCAACCCCGACTACTGGGCCAAGGGCAAACCCTATCTCGACCGTATCGTCTATCGCGTGATCCCGGATGCGGCGGCCCGCTCGGCGGCGCTGGAGAAGGGCGAGGTGCAATATGCGGTGCTGAGCCCCGTGCCGCTGAAGGATGCGGAGCGGCTCGCCAAGCTGCCGAACCTGCGCGTCACCACACAGGGCTATGAGTGGCTCTCGCCCTGGCTGTTCGCCGACTTCAACGTGGAGCGGCCCCAGCTGAAGGACCCGAAGGTGCGCCAGGCGCTGGCCCAGGCCATCGACCGCAACACTATTTCCAAGGTGGTGTGGTTCGGCTTCGCCAAGCCCGCCGACAGCCCGATCCCCTCGACGCTGACGGCCTTCCATGACACCAGCGGCATCACCTATCCCTTCGACCCGAAGAAGGCCGAGGCACTGCTGGACGAGGCGGGATACAAGCGCGGCGCCGATGGCGTGCGCTTCACGCTGGACATCGACTACATTCCCTATGGCGACGACTTCAAGCGTACCGCCGAATATCTGAAGCAGGCCCTGAAGCGCATCGGCGTGGACGCGAACGTGCGCTCCCAGGACACCGCCGCCTATACCAAGCGCATCTATGGCGACCGCGACTTCGATATCGCCATCACCTGGTTCGCCGCCTTCTCCGATCCGCAGGTCGGGGTGAACCGCGCTTACGGGTCTGGTCCCATCGGCAAGAACATCCCTTGGACCAATGGCTCGGGCTATCGCAACCCGCAGGTGGACGCGCTCATCGCCGCCACGCAGGGCGAAGCGGACCCCAAGAAACGCATCCAGCTCTTCAAGGACCTGCAGAAGGTGGTGCTGACCGACCTGCCCACCCTGCCGCTGGTGGAGCTGAAGTTCTTCACCGTGGAAGCCGCGAACCTGAAGCACCCGCAGCCGACCGGCGACCAGGTCTACGGGTCGTTCCGCGACTTCTGGTTCGACGACGCCAAGGCGGCCGACGCCAAGCCTGCGGATACGAAGTCAAACTGAGGTTCTCCCCAACTGGCCGTCCGGGAAACCGGACGGCCCTTTCTTCATTGCAGCCCGAGACGCCGCCATGGCCATCCTGTCCCGCCGCCACGTCCTTGCCGCCACCGCCGGCGCCGCCCTGCAGGGGAATTGACGCGCCGTGGCCCGCTATCTCAGGCGCACCATCGCCCAGATCGCCTTCGTGATCATCGGCATCGCCATCATCAACTTCTTCCTGCTCCGCCTCGCGCCCGGTGATGCCGCGCAGGTGATGGCGGGAGAGGCGGGTTCTGCGACACCGGAATACATGGCGGCGCTGCGCAAGCAGTTCGGCCTCGACCAGCCGCTCTACGTGCAATTCTTCAGCTATCTCAAGAACGTGCTGACGCTCAATCTCGGCTATTCATTCCGGCAGGGCATGCCGGTCTCGGACCTCATCCTCCAGCGCCTTCCCGCGACGCTCCTTCTCATGGGCACCTCCATCGCCTTTGCCGTCAGCATCGGCGGGATGCTGGGCCTCCTCGCCGCGCGGCAGGCGGGCAAGCTGGCGGACACGCTCATCTCCGCCCTCGCGCTGCTGTTCTATGCGACCCCGGTCTTTTGGATCGGCGTGATGCTGGTGGTGGTCTTCTCAGTGCTGCTGGACTGGCTGCCCGTGGGCGGCATGGCCAGCGTGGAGGCGGGCCTCACGGGCCTTGCCTATGCGGCGGATGTGGGCCGGCACCTCATCCTGCCGGCGACCACCCTCGGCCTGTTCTACCTCGCCATCTATACCCGGCTCATGCGCGCTTCGATGCTGGAGGTGTACGGCCAGGACTTCGTGCGCACCGCGCGGGCCAAGGGCGTGCGGCCGCGCCGCATCGCCGTGCGCCATGTGCTGCGCAATGCGCTCCTGCCCATCGTCACCACGCTCGGCGTGCAGCTCGGCTCCATCCTGGGCGGAGCCATCCTGGTGGAAACGGTGTTCGCCTGGCCCGGCCTCGGGCGGCTCGCCTTCGAGGCACTGTTCCAGCGCGACCTCAACCTGCTTCTGGGTATTCTGTTCTGCTCGTCGGTGGTGGTGGTGCTGGTCAACCTCGCGGTGGACCTCGCCTATACCGCCCTCGACCCGCGCATCGAACTGTCCTGACCATGACAGTCTTCGAGATCTCGGCCCCTGCGGCCCCCGCTCCCCGCGCCCGCGACGGGTTGCTGCTGCGCCTCCTCCGCCAGCCGTCCGCCGCCGTGGGCCTGACGCTCCTCGTCCTGATCATCGCCATGGCGGCCTCCGCCAACCTGGTCTTCCCGGATGACCCGCTGGACATGGTGACCCAGCCCTTCCTGTGGCCGGGCGAGGACGCCGCCTACCCGCTCGGCACCGATATGCTGGGCCGCGACATCGCCTCGGGGATCTTCCATGGCGCGCGGGTGTCGCTGCTCATCGGCGCGGTGGCGACGCTGGTCTCGCTGGTCATCGGCGTGGGGACGGGGGCGCTCTCGGGCTATTATGGCGGGCGGCTCGACGCCGTGCTCATGCGCGTCACCGAGCTGTTCCAGACCATCCCGCCCTTCCTGTTCGCGCTGGCCATCGTGGCGATCCTCCAGCCCTCCATCCCCACCATAACGGTGGCTATCGGGATCACGGCCTGGCCGAGCCTCGCGCGCCTCGTGCGGGCGGAGGTACTGAAGCTGCGGCATGGCGAGTTGGTGCAGGCGTCCATCGCGCTCGGGGCCTCGGACCTGCGCATCATAGTCCTGCACATCCTGCCCAACACGCTGGCGCCGGTGATCGTCTCCGCCTCCATCCTGGTGGCGAGCGCCATCCTCACGGAATCCTCCCTCGCCTTCCTGGGGCTCGGCGACCCCAATGTGGTGAGCTGGGGCGGCATGGTGGGCGCCGGCCGCGAGGTGCTGCGCACCGACTGGTATGTGGCGACAATCCCCGGCCTTGCCATCGTCACCGCCGTCCTGGCCCTGAACCTGCTGGGAGACGGCCTCAACGACGCGCTGAATCCGAAGGAGGCGGCGCGATGAGCGATCCGGTCCTGGCCGTCGAGCGGCTCAACATCTCCTTCCACACCCGGCGCGGCGTGCTCCGCGCGGTGCGCGATCTCTCCTTCCATGTGGAGCGGGGCGAGACCCTGGCCATCGTCGGCGAGAGCGGGTGCGGCAAGTCCATCACCGCGCTCTCCCTGCTCGGCCTCGTGCCCGAGCCGGGGCGGGTGGAGGGCGATGCGGTGCGGCTGGAGGGGCGCAACCTGCTGGCGCTGCCGGAGGCCAAGCTGCGGCGGCTGAGGGGCGCGCGCATCGCCATGATCTTCCAGGAGCCCATGACGGCACTCAACCCGGTTCTCACCGTGGGCGAGCAGATCATGGAAGCGATCCTGGAGCATGAGAAAGTGAGCCGCGCCGCCGCCCGCGACCGGGCGCTGGCGCTGCTGGAGCGCGTGCGCATTCCCGACGCGAAGCGCCGCTTCTCCGACTATCCCCATCGCCTCTCGGGCGGCATGCGCCAGCGTGTCGTCATCGCCATGGCGCTCGCCCTCTCCCCGGCCGTGCTGGTAGCGGACGAACCCACCACCGCGCTCGATGTGACCATCCAGGCACAGATCCTCGAACTCATCGACGAACTGAAGCGCGAGAACGGCACCGCCGTCG
Source organism: Aquabacter cavernae (assembly GCF_003993795.1). GTDB lineage: Bacteria > Pseudomonadota > Alphaproteobacteria > Rhizobiales > Xanthobacteraceae > Aquabacter > Aquabacter cavernae. Next base: position 248,199 of record NZ_RWKV01000003.1, on the reverse strand, counting down.
TCCTCATCACCCACGACCTCGGCGTGGTGGCCGAGCATTCCGACCGGGTGCTGGTGATGTATGCCGGCCGGAAGGTGGAGGCCCGCGCCACCGCCGACCTGTTCGCCCGCCCGCTCCATCCTTATACGCGCGGCCTCATCGCCGCCCGCCCGCAGCCGGGCGGCGGGCGGGCGCGCCTCGCCGAGATTCCCGGCACGGTGCCGAGCCTTTTCGCCATGCCGGCCGGCTGCGCCTTCGCCCCGCGCTGCGCCGTGGCCGAGCCCGCCTGCGGCGTTGCCGTGCCCCCCCTCATGCCCGCGGAAGACGGCGCCGTCGCCTGCATCCGCGCGGGAGAAATCCATGTTCCAGAGCCCGCCCGCGAAGCCCTGCGTGCCTGAGAGCGTCCTCAGCGTGGATGACCTCTGCGTGCGCTTCTCCACCGCGCGGGGCACCGTCCATGCGGTGGACGGCGTCTCGCTTTCTCTCGCGCCCGGGGAAACGCTGGGCCTCGTGGGCGAATCCGGCTGCGGCAAGTCCACCCTGGGCCGCGCTGTCGTCCGCCTCATCGAGCCCGCGTCAGGCCGCATCCGCCTTGCCGGAGAGGATGTCACGCACCAGCCCCGCCATCGCCTGCGGGCAGCACGGCGGAACGTGCAGATGGTCTTTCAGGACCCCTTCGCCTCCCTCGATCCGCGCTGGACCGTGGGCGAGCTGATCGCCGAGCCGCTTCATATCCACGGCATCGGAAGCCGAGCAGAACGACGCGCCCGCGTGACGGACCTCCTGCACAAGGTCGGCCTTCCCCCCGACGCGGCGGAGCGCACGCCGCATCAATTCTCCGGCGGGCAGCGCCAGCGCATCGGTATCGCCCGCGCATTGGCCCTGGAGCCCAAGGTGGTGGTGCTGGACGAGCCGGTCTCCGCCCTGGACGTCTCGGTTCAGGCGCAGATCCTCAACCTACTGGTGGGGCTTCAGCGCTCGCTCGGCGTCGCCTTCCTGTTCATCAGCCACGATCTGTCCGTGGTGGAATATGTCAGCGACCGCGTGGCGGTGATGTATCTCGGGCGCATCGTGGAACTGGCGGACCGCGAGACGCTCTGGCGCAGCCCCGCCCATCCCTATACGCGCGCGCTTCTGGATGCGGTGCCGCGCATTTCCGGCGGCCACCGGCCGGCACCGCTCAAGGGCGACCTGCCGAGCCCTTATGATCCGCCGCAAGGCTGCGCCTTCCACACGCGCTGCCCGCTGGCCTATGGGCGCTGCCGCACCGAAACGCCGCTCCTGCGCGGCATCGGGCCGGGGCACAGCACCGCCTGTCACCTCGCCGATCCGACCCTGCCCGGTGCGGCCCCGTTGGCGGCCTGAGCGCGTTCAGAGGCGCCGGAACCCGGCGCCGGGATGCCGGGCGGGCAGGCGGGCGCCGATATCCGGGAAAAGCTTCTCGCGCAGGCTGCCATCCCGGTATGCGGTCTTGAACGCGCCTCGGGATTGAAGCTCCGGGATGAGCAGGTCAACGATGGCCTCAAGGGATTCCGGCATCACCGTGCGCACCAGGTTGAAGCCGTCCACGTCTGTCTCCTCGACCCAGGAGAGCATCTCGTCCGCCACCTCCACCGGCGAGCCGACGAAGATGGGCGCCCGCGCGCCCGCAGGGGTGAAATCGAACAGGTCCCGCACCTTCGGCAGCGCAGGCGCGTTGACCGTGAGGTTCTCCAGCGTGGAGCGGATGGCATTGCTGCGCTGGAACGCCAGCACATCGTCCGGACCGAGCCCGGACAGGTCCACCCCCGTCCAGCCGGAAACCAGGGCGAGCTGCCCGGCGGCGTGGATATAGCGCCGGTACTCTTCCTTCAGGTCGTGCGCTTCGGCGGACGTGGGCGCCACGATCACGGTGGCGCCGAGCAGCGCCAGAACATCGTTGGGCTTCCGCCCCGCCGCCACTGCCGCTTCGCGCACCGCGCGCACCGCCTTGGCGGCGATGGGCTTGGTCTGGCCGTTGAGAAAGGTCGCTTCCGCATGGCGTCCGGCGAAGGCCCGCCCCGTCGCCGATGTGCCCGCCTGATAGAGGAGCGGCGTGCGCTGGGGCGACGGCTCCGCCAGGGCCCGGGCATCCACCTTGTAATAGGGTCCGTCATGCACCACGCGGTGCACCTGCTCCGGGTGGGTGAAGATGCCAGCGACCTTGTCCCGGACCGCCGCCCCGTCTTCCCAACTGCCTTCCCAGAGCGTGTAGACGGCAGCCATGAAGTCCTCGGCGGCATCATAGCGCTCGTCATGATCGCGGGCGACGGTGAGGCCCATGCCCCGTGCGCCGCTGTCCAGATAGCCCGTGACGATATTCCAGCCGAGGCGCCCGGCGGTCAGGTGGTCGAGGGTGGTGAAGCGGCGGGCGAACTGGAAGGGATGCTCGTAGGACAGGTTGGCGGTCACCCCGAAGCCGATATGCTCCGTCACATGCGCCATGGCCGAGATGGGAATGGTCGGGTCCGCATTGGGCGCCTGGGCCCCTGCCGCCAAGGCTGTATCCCCGCTTGAACCATAGACGTCATAGAGGCCGAACACGTCGGCGATGAAAATGGCGTCGATCAGGCCACGCTCCGCCGTCTTCGCCATGTCCGTCCAATAGCTCAGCGTGTTGTAGCGCACCTGGTTGTCGCGCGGGTGGCGCCACAGGCCGGCCCAATTGTGCGAGGGGGCGGCCATCTGGAACGTGTTGAGCCTCAGCTCGCGGGGCTTGGTCATGGGCGATCCTGAAGATGCATCCGCCAGGGGATGCACGCACAAATTTCACCGAAATGTTTCGGTGTTTTTCATAAAATGCATCACTTTGGTGGAATATATTATTGATTGAGTCAATTGACTTAATATAATCAATCATCGCGATCCTGAATGGCGTGAGCGCTGCCGCATCCACTCCAGATGCCATACCCGGCACGCCGCGGGATCAGCCTGGGCGGAGCCTCGCGTTCCGCCAGGAATTTCCTCATCCGGAGCCAGCCATGCCGTTCCCGCCCCTCGCCCGCCGGTCGTTCCTCGCGGCGTCCCTTCTCAGCCTGGCCGCAGGCCTGCCCATGCTCGCGCCCACCGGCGCGCTGGCGGCGGACGAGACCATCAAGATCGGCCTTCTCGCCCCGCTGACCGGCACGGGCGGTCCCTATGGCAAGGAAGAGGAAGACGCCGCCAAGGCCGCCGTCGCGAACATCAACGCGGCCGGAGGCGTGCTGGGACGCAAGCTGGAGTTGTTCGTGGCGGACGATGAGACCGCTCCCACCGCCGGCGTCGCCGCTGCCCGCAAGCTCATCGACGTGAACGGCGTGTCCGCCATCACCGGCATCTGGAGCAGCGCGGTCGGCCTTGCGGTGCGCCCGCTCGCCCTGGAAAAGGGCGTGGCGCTCCTGCCCAACGGATCGGCCGACGAGCTGACCCAGGGCGACACGAAGGGCCTTGTCTGGCGCTTCCAGACCAACGGCAAGGACTGGGGCCGCGCCTTCGCCAATGTGGCGCTGAAGGACGGCGCCAAGACCGCCTCCATCCTGGTGCTGCAAACGCCCTTCACGCTCAGCACGGTGAAGCCGTTTGAAGAGGCGTTCACCGCCGGCGGCGGCAAGATCATCGACGTCGTCTACTTCAACCCGAACCAGCCGTCCTACCGCACCGAGGTGGACAAGGTGTTCGACAAGAAGCCGGACGCCGTGTTCGTGCCCAGCTATATCCCCGAATTCAGCGCCATCGCGAAAGAGGTCTACCGCTCCGGCTTCGAGAGCAAGCTCTACACGTTCAGCCATGCGGCCGACAGCCAGGGCAAGTTCGTGCAGAACGTGGGCAAGCAGGTGGCCGAGGGCATCAACCACGTCCAGGCCGTGCCCGTGGGCAACAGCACGACCTACCAGCTCTATCTGAAGCTCACCGGCCAGAAGCCCGACACCCTAGCGACGTTCGGCGCCAATGTGTTCGACGAGATCAACATCCTCGCCCTCGCCATCGAGAAGGCGAAGAGCGACAAGGCGGTCGATTTCACCAAGCAGATCCCGTCCCTGGTGAACGGCACCGGCCCGGCCATCTCCGACCCCGTGGAGGGCCTGAAGCTCATCCGCGAAGGCAAGCCCTTCCGCTATGCGGGCGCCACCTCCAACTTCCGCTTCGCGCCCAACGGTGACCAGATCGACCTCGATTACGGCCACTTCCGCGTCACGGACGGGGTCAGCAAGCTGGTCGGCTCCACGAAATGAGCGTGGGCCCGGACGCCTTTCTTGACGCCCGCCACATCGGCATCAGGTTCGGCGACTTCGTCGCCCTCGACGGGGTGAGCCTCACCTTCCGCCGGGGCGGCATCACCGGCATTGTCGGCCCCAACGGGGCCGGCAAGTCCACCTTGTTCAACGTGCTGGGCGGGCAGGTCCGGCCGGGCAAGGGTTCCGTGTCCTTCGACGGGCGGGATGTCACCCGGCTTCCCGCCCATGACCGGGCGCGCCTCGGCCTCACCCGTACCTTCCAGATCTCCCGCGAACTCGGCGCCCTGACCGTGCTCGAAAACCTGCTGCTCGCCTTCCCGCGCCAGCCCGGCGAGAACGTGCTGCCGGCGCTGTTCCAGAAGGCGCGGGTGCGCCGGGCCGAGGAGGAGGCGACGGAGCATGCCCGCGCCCTGCTCCAGCGCGTCAACCTGTGGCGGCTGGCCGATGCACCGGCCGATGCTTTGTCCGGCGGCCAGAAGAAGCTCCTGGAACTCTGCCGCGCCCTCATGCTCGAACCGCGCCTCGTGCTGCTGGACGAGCCCGCCGCCGGCGTGAACCCCGTCCTCGTGGGCGAGATCGGCGACTTCATCCGCACCCTTCGGGACGAAGGCATGAGCTTCGGCATCGTGGAGCACAATATGGATCTCATCGCCGCGCTCTGTGACCCCATCCATGTGCTGGCGGAAGGGCGCGTGCTCACCAGTGGCAGCTTCGCGGAGATTTCCGCCAATTCCCTCGTGACGGAAGCCTATCTGGGAGCGGTCGCGTGAGCGGGCTGGTGCTTGAGAATGTGGTCGCCGGGTATCGCGGACGGCCGGTCCTGCACGGGGTGAGCCTTTCCGTTCCCGCCCGAGGCAGCCTCACCGTGGTCGGCCCCAACGGCTCGGGCAAATCGACCCTCATGAAGACGGTGGTGGGCCTTGTTCAGCCCCAGAAAGGCCGGGTGCTGCTGGAGGGCGAGGACGTCACCCGCCTGGATGCGCCGGGGCGCGCGCGGCGCGGCCTCGGCCACGTGCCCCAGGAGGCCAACGTGTTCCGCTCCCTGAGCGTCTCCGAGAATCTGAAAGTGGCCTTCGAGTTCATCCCCGCCCGCTCCGGCGCGACCTTCGCAAGCCGCCTGGAGGCAGTGCTGGCGCTGTTCCCCGAGATCCGCCCGAAGCTGAAGGTGGCTGCCGGGCATCTCTCCGGCGGGCAGCGGCAGATGGTGGCCATGGCCGCCGCCCTCATGCCCGAGCCCTCGGTTCTGGCGCTGGACGAGCCGTCCGCCGGCCTGTCGCCGAAGAATGCCGAACTGCTCTTCGCCGCCATCGCCCGGATCGCGTCGACGGGGGTCACGCTCCTCATGATCGAGCAGAATACCCGCCTCGGGCTGGCGGTCGCCGCGCGCGGCCTGGTTCTGGTCGCGGGGCAGGTGAAGGCGGAGGCGCCCGCCACGGACCTCCTCTCGGACGGCCTCATGCAAAGCCTCTATCTGGGCGGGCACTGATGGGACAGCTCATCTTCAACGGCCTCGTCACCGGCCTGCTCATCGCCCTGCCGGCCCTGTCGCTGGCGCTGGTGTTCAGCGTGCTGCGCTTCGCCAATTACGCCATCGGCTCCATGCTGACGGTGGGCGCCTATCTGGTCTACGCCTTCAATGCGGGCCTCGGCTGGCCCCTGCCGCTGGCGGCTCTGGCGGGCGGCGCGGTCGGTGCCGGGCTGGCGCTGGCCATCGACCGGCTGGTCTATGAGCCGCTGAAGGGGCGCGGGGGCGTGACGCTTCTGGTGGCCTCCATCGGCGTGGGCATCGCGCTGGAAAATGCCGTGCGCTTTATCGCCGGCTCCTCCACGCGCGGCTTCGCGGTGGAGGTGGCGCGCCCGCTGCGGCTCCATGGCCTGCGCATCAACCAGGAACAGATCACCACCATCGCCACTGTCCTTCTGGCGCTCGCCGTCGTGTGGATCGTGTTCCGCTTCACCCGGCTCGGCCGGGCCATGCGGGCGGTGGCTGACAATGCGGACCTCGCCGCCGTGCGGGGCATCCCACGCCGTCAGGTGGTGTGCGCCGTATGGGTCATCTCCTCGGTGCTGGCGACGCTCGCGGGGGTGCTGGTGGGGCTCGACGGCAACGTGGATCCGCAGATGGGGTGGAACTACATCCTGCCCGTCTTCACCGCCGCCATCCTCGGCGGCATCGGCAATCCCATGGCGGCGGTGGCGGGCGCGGTGGTGCTGGGCATCACCGAGGAATTGGCGACGCTGGTCCTCGCCCCTCATTACCGCACCATGGTGGCTTTCGCGGTGATGGCCCTGCTCCTGCTGGTGCGCCCCACCGGCCTGTTCGCGGCACAAGGAACGGCGAAATGATTTCCTATGTGGCCGCAACCCTGGTGCTGGTCGCCATCGCCACCATCGCCGGGCTTGCCTTGAACCTGCAATGGGGCCTGGGCGGGCTGGTGAATTTCGGCCTGTTCGGCTTCTACATGCTGGGCGCCTATGTCTGCGCCCTTCTCGACACCAAGGGCGTGCCGCCGCTCGCCGCCATGGCCGCCGCCATCGTGGTCACGGCCGCGGTGAGCGCAGCGGTCAGCCTCATCTCGGTGCGGCTCAGCGAGGATTATCTCGCCATCGTCACGCTGGGTTTCGCCGAATGCGTCCGGCTGTTCATCAGCTATGAGGAATGGCTGACCCGCGGCACGCTGGGCGTGCCGGGCATCGTGCGCCCCTTCGCCGGCTCCGTGCCGCCGGAATGGTCGGACGCGGTGTTCCTGGCCTTCGCCTATGCCTGGCTGGCGCTCGTCTTCCTGCTGCTGCGCAAGATCACCCGCGCGCCCTTCGGGCGGCTCGTGCGGGCGACACGGGACGATGCGACGGTGGCCGAGGCCCTGGGAAAGAACGTGCTGGCCGTGCGGGCGAAGGTGTTCGCCATCGGCGGCGCCCTGCTGGGCGTGGCGGGCAGCCTTCATGCCTTCCACTACAGCTATATCGACCCCACCCAGTTCAGCACCACGCTGAACGCCTACGCCTTCATGGCGGTGATCATTGGCGGGCGGGGCAGCCATCTGGGGGTTCTCATCGCCGGCTTCACGGTGATCCTCCTGCTGGAGGGTAGCCGCTTCCTGGCGGATGTCATCCCCTTCCTCGACGGCGCTCAACTCGCCGCGCTGCGCCTCTTCCTCGTGGGGGCGGGGCTTGTCGCCATTCTCATCTTCAAGCCGGACGGCCTCGTACGAGAGTATCGCCTCCGCTCCGGCGCATCCTGACAGGAGACCACCCATGTCGCGTATCACCCGCAAAGTCCGCGCCGACCTGCCCGAGACGCTTCACCCCCTGTGGGACAAGATGGAGACCTATGGCGACTTCGCCGACCAGGCGGGCGTCATGGCCCATCGCCTGCCCATCTTCGAGCATAGCTGGCGCCAGCTCACCCAGCTTGCCGACGAGGCCGTGCTCTCCAAGCGCTATCTGGAACTGGCCATCGTCACCGTGTCGCTGCTGAACAAGTGCGACTATTGCGTCGCCCACCACACACCCAAGCTCTCGGTGCAGGGCATCTCGGCGGAGGGTGCCCAGCACCTGCTCGACTATCAGGACCATCCCGAGCTGGATGCAGTGGACAAGCTGGTGGTGGAATATGCCATCGCCGTCACCAACAATTGGAGCCGCACGCGGGACGAGATCTTCGCCCGCCTGAAGGCGCATTTCACCGAAGCCCAGATCGTGGAACTCACCTGGCGCACGGCGCTGTGCGGCGCGTTCAACCGCTTCAACGACATCCTGCAGGTGGAGCATGCCGAACCTGCCGTCGCGGACCGCACCGTCGCGGCGGAATAAGGCTCGCCCCTCGATCCGCCCCGGTCATCCCTCGACCGGGGCCGGCGCGGCATATTCCTCGCCCGTCAGATCCGCGACGGCGAACGACGTGAGACGTTCGAGGTGCCTGTCCCTGTCCGCCAGGAACAGGTCTCGGCCGATGGCGGCGACAAGACGGGGAATGCCATGCTTCAGGCTGGCGATCTCGCCCACCGCGCGGCCGTGGCTCATGGCGGCGGCGGCATTGAAGCAGTGGATGTCGCGCAGGAAGGGTGCGGCTCCCGGCTGTCTTTCCAGGAACTCGAAACCTGCGCCGAGATAAGGGTGCCGGGCGAGGTTGGCGTTCTGCGCGTCCGCCGGCGCGGGATAGCGGTCGCTCCACAGGGCGATGCGGGCCGCGAAATCCGCAAGCTCCGGCCGCGCCGCCAGATTCACCGCATAGCCCGTTCCGGCGATGACGAAATCGAAGACGAATCGGCCGGCGGCGGTTTCCACCACGACACCTTCCCCGGTCTCCCGCACGGACTGCCAGTCTTCGCCGAGATGAAGATGGAAATCCGGCAGCCGGGTCGCGCGCCGCACGGTGTCCGCGATGGGGCCCGCGGAGCGCTGCATGTAATAGTGCATGAGATGCCAGCGGTCGGCGTCCGCCATCTCGTGAAAATGGTCGAGCACGCCGGCATAGGCCATGCCCTTGATGGTGGTGATGCGCACAAGGTCGTTGTGGCGGCTGAACAGGTGCGCATCCGCCGCCCCATTCTCCAGCGCGGTCGCTGCCGCATCGAACGCCGAGGATGCCGCCCCGAGCACGCCGACGCGCCTGCCACGCAGCGCCTCGAAATCGATGACACCCTCGGTATGCGCCCATCGGCCCGGCGACAATGCGGAAATGGCGGGCGGCGTGAAGGGGACGCCCCCGCCGACCATGCCCGTTGCGAGCACGACCTTTCGGGTCGTCTCGGTCACCTGAAGACCTTCCCGCACCAAATGGAGACGAAAGCCCTCGGCGAGCGGCTCGATCCGCTGCAACCGGACCTCGCTGCGCACCGGCACACTGACGGCCTGTCGGTACCAGTCCACATAATCCGCCCAATCCAGGCGGTCGCACCGCACGAGGGCCTCATAGGCCGGTACGCCGAACTTCGCCTCATACCAGGCCCGGAAGCTCAAGGCGGCAATGCCGCCCTCCGGCCCGGGGAGGGCCTTGGTGGACCGCAGCGTCTGCATCCGCGCGATGCCGCGCCACACACCCTCCTGCTGGGCCGGCGCGGCATCCAGAACGGTGGTGCGGGTCACGCCCGCACGGCGCAGGGCGACGGCGACCGCGACCCCGCTCTGCCCGCCGCCGACGATCGCCACGTCGGACTCGAACTCGGGCCGCTCCGGCACCCAGCCGGGACCGGCCTCGCCCAGATAGACGACCGCCTTCGTGGCTTCGGCAACCAAAGCGTCAAGGGCGGCTTCCGCGTCCGGCTGCGGCGTTTCACGGGTGCTGTGGACCGTCATTCGGGACCTTTGGATCAGGCTTGGAAATGTCAGGCGGGATGGGGGCTTCGGCACGGCGGATAAGAGCCGGAAAATCTCATATTCTTCAATCAATCCGATAGACGAAATATTATCACGTGTGTATAACTGAAAATAACATATTATCAACGTACAATCAGATCCTCGCACCCCTTCCCCGCCATGACCCTCGTCTTCCAGCAGATCCTGAACGGCTTCGTCGTGGGCGGCACCTACGCGCTTTTCGCCTTGGGCTTCACGCTCATCTTCGGGGTGCTCCACGTCCTCAATCTCGCCCACGGTGCCGTGTTCATGTGGGGGGCGTTCGTCGGCCTGTTCACCGTGACCTCACTGGGCCTTCCGCTCTACGTGGCCTTCATCGCGGCGATGCTGGCCGCCGGTCTCATCAGCGTCCTGGTGGACCTCGTGGCCTTCCGCCCGCTGCGGGCGCGGGGCTCGCCGGAATTCGCCGCCATCATCTCCAGCATCGGCGTGGCGCAGATTCTCATGAGTCTCGCCCAGATCGCCTCCCAGACCCAGGTGTATCGCTTTCCCTTCGGCACCTTCCCCATCGTGTTCTACAACGTGCTGGGCCTGCGCATCTCGCTGCAGCAGATCGTCATCGTGGCGAGCGTGGTGGTGCTGGTGGCCCTGCTGCTGGGGATCCTGTTCGCCACCAGCTTCGGCCGGCAGATCCGGGCCGTCGCCATCTCGGAGCGGACGGCGGCGCTGCTGGGCATCAGCGTCTCCAATATCCACGGCCTCACCTTCTTCATCTCCGGGGCATTGGCGGGCGCCGCGGGCGTGATCATCGGCATCGCCTTCAATTCCGTGCACTTCCTAATGGGAGAGCCCTACCTCCTGCGCGGCTTCGTGGTGATCATCCTGGGTGGTCTCGGCTCCATCACCGGGGCGCTCGCGGGCGGCCTCATCTTCGGAATGGTGCAGACGCTGAGCATCGCCTTCCTCTCGTCCGCCCTCTCGGACGCCATCCTGTTCGGCATGATGTTCCTCATCCTCCTGGTGCGGCCCAGCGGGCTGTTCGGCGCGCTGCACCGGCAGGTGCGGGTGGTGCGGCAATGATCGGCTTCGTCTCTTCCCTCCAACCCCTCGGCGAGCTGGTGCTGGTGAATGCCTGCCTCGCCTTCAGCCAATATGTGGTGCTGCGCGCGGGCGTGTTCTCGCTCGCCACGGCCGGCTTCGCGTCCCTGGGCGCCTATGGCGCGGCCATCCTTGCCGCCCGCCACGGCGTGCCCATGCCCCTGGCGCTGGTGGGCGCGGGGCTCATCGGCGCCGTCGCCGGCCTCGTCCTGTCGGTGCCGCTGAGCCGCCTGCGCGGTGTCTACCAGGCCATCGCGACGCTCGCCTTCGTGCAGATCGTGCTGTCGCTCGCGCTCTATCTGGAACCCGTCACCGGCGGCGCCATGGGCATGAACGGCCTGCCGCGCCTTATCGGAGGCTGGGAGCTGATCCTCGTCTTCGGCGTCATCTTCTACGCCATGCTCGCCCTGTCCCGCGCGGGCATCGGCAGCACATTCGACGCCATCCGGCAGGAGGAGACGGTGGCGGTCTCGCTGGGCATCCGGGTGGTCGATTATCACCGCCTCGCCTTTGCCCTGAGCGGTGCCCTGGGCGGGCTCGGGGGCGGGCTCATGGCGCTGCGCAACTACAGCCTGGTGCCGGAGGATTTCGGCTTTCCCCTGCTCATCGCCGTGCTCACCTTCGTGGTGCTCGGCGGCCGCGTCTCCCCGGTGGGGCCGGTGGTGGGGGCGGCAGTCCTCACCCTTCTGCCGGAGATCGCCCGGCCGCTCGCGGACTACCGGCTGCTGGTCAACGGGGTGCTCATGGTGCTGGTCATCATCTATTGGCCCCACGGCATCGTGGACACCATCCGCCTGCATCTGCGCCAGCGCCGGCACGCCGTCTCGCAGGCCGCGCCATGACCGCCAGCACACTGAGCCTGGAGGGCGTCTCGCGCCGTTTCGGCGGGGTTCTCGCCGTGGAAAACGTCTCGTTCTCGGTGGCACCGGGGGAAATCGTCGGCCTGATCGGGCCCAACGGCGCGGGCAAGTCCACGCTGGTCAATCTCATCGCCGGGCTGCTGCGCCTCACCTCGGGCCGCATCCTGCTGGGGGCAGCGGACATCTCCACCGCCGAGGCGCCGGAGATCGCCCGGGCGGGCATCGCCCGCACCTTCCAGACCGTGCGCCTGCTGAAGGACGAGAGCGTTCTCGACAACGTCGCCATCGGCTTCCACGCCCAGCAGAAAAGCCCGCTCCTCGCGCGCCTCCTGGCCCTTCCGGCCGCCCTGGCGGAAGTGCGCGCCACGCGGGAGCAGGCGTTCGCGATCCTTGAGCGGTTCGACATGGCGGGCTTCGCCCATGTGCCGGCGGGCGCTCTGTCCTACGGCCACCAGAGGCGCGTGGAAATGATGCGCACCTTGGCGCTGCGCCCCAATCTCATCCTGCTCGACGAGCCGGTGGCGGGCATGAATGACGTGGAGGCCGACGCCCTCGGCCGCATCTTCCAGGGCATTGCCGGGGAAGGCATCGGCATCCTGCTCATCGAGCACAATATGCGGTTCGTGATGTCGCTGTGCGGACGCATCAACGTGCTCGATTCCGGGCGCATCATCGCCTCCGGCCCACCCGCCCAGGTGCGCAGCGACCCCGCTGTCGTCGCCGCCTATCTCGGGGCGTAAGCGATGCTGGAAGTCACGGATCTCGCCACGGCCTATGATGGCATCACCGCCCTGCGCGGCGTCACGCTCCGCGTGCCGACGGGCAGCATGGTGGCCATTGTCGGCCCCAACGGGGCGGGAAAGTCCACGCTCCTCAACACCATCAGCGGCGTGTTGCGCCCCCATGCCGGAACCGTCCGCTTCGACGGCGCGGACGTGACGCGCCTTCCCGCCCACAAGGTGGCGCGGCTCGGCCTGCTCCAGGTGCCCGAGGGGCGGCAGATCCTCGGGCCTCTGTCGGTGGAAGAGAACCTGCTGCTGGGCCGCCTGGCACGCGGCGCGCGGGCCGCAGACGGGACTGCGGACGACCTCGACGCGGTATTCAGCCTGTTCCCCATTCTCGCCGAACGCCGGCGACAGGAAGGCGGTTCGCTGTCCGGCGGCCAGCAGCAGATGCTGGCCATCGGCCGCGCCCTCATGGGGCGCCCGCGCCTCCTGATGCTGGATGAGCCCAGCCTCGGCCTTTCCCCCATCATGGCGCGGCAGGTGTTCGACGCGCTGGCGACGCTGAAGGCCCGCGGCCAGACCATCCTGCTGGTGGAGCAGAATGCGCGGCGCGCGCTCGCGTCCACCGACTTCGCCTATGTGCTCGAACAGGGGCGCATCGTCCAGGAAGGCCCCAGCGCGGCTCTGGCAAGCGATCCCCGCATCATCAGCCACTACCTGCCTGAAACCGATCTCTCCACATCCTGAAGGGGGTTATTGTGACCATTCGTGCGCTCTTCTCCTCACCCCGCCTTGCCGCCGCAGGGCTCGTTCTCGCGGGCGGCCTCGCCACCCCTGCCGCCGCGCAGGAGGTGGTGATCGGCGTTCCCGCCGCGCTCACCGGCCAGTTCGCGTTCGCCGGCGTCCCCAACCGCAACGGCATGCAGATCGCCCTGGAGCAGGTGCAGGCTTCCGGCGAACTCGGCCCCTTGAAGCTGAAGGTCCTGTTCGAGGACACCGGCAGCGACAAGAACCAGGCGACCACGCTGATCACCCGCTTCTCCGAATATGACAAGGCGGCCCTGATCCTCGGCCCCACCTCCAGCGTCGAGGCATTCGCCGCCCTTCCGGTGGCGCAGAAGAACGGCACGCCCGTCATCTCCGGCGCCTCCGCCGACGTGACGCCCGTGGGCGACTGGATCTTCAAGGCGACGGCGACCCCCGTCACCATCATGCAGGCCCTGGCGCAGCGCGCCTTGGCGGACCTGAAGCCCAAGAAGGTCGCCTACGTCTTCAACCGGGACAATGACGCCTATATCGCCCAGAAGAACGGCCTGCGGGATGCCTTCGTGGCCGCTGGTGTGGCCACCGTGGCGGAAGAGACCATCGTCGGGAGCGACAGCGATTTCACCGCCCTCGCCACCAAGCTCGCCAGCCTCGATATCGACACGCTGGTGATCTCCACTACGGCGGAACTGTCCGCCAACATCATCATCCAGGCGAAGCAGGCCGGGCTCTCCGACAAGGTCCGCATCCTCGGCACGCCCTCCATGGCGTCCGCGCAGTTCCTGAAGGTGGGCGGCGCCGCGGTAGAGGGCACGATCTTCGTCGCCGACTACTTCCTCGGCGGCGAGAACGCGCTGAACAAGGCCTTCGTGGAGGCCTACACCAAGAAGTACAACACGCCGCCGGACGTGTTCGCGGCCATCGGCTACACGCAGTTCTACGAGGCGGTGACCGCGCTGAAAGCGGCCGGCGCGACCCTGGACCGCGAGGCCATCCGCAAGGGCATCTTCTCCATCAAGGACATGCCCACCATCCTCGGCGACGGCAAGCTGACCATCACGGAGAAGCGCACGCCCGTCTATGGCGGCTATGTGCTCACCGTGAAGGGCGGCAAGCTCGCCCTGCTTTGAGTGCCCCGCCGGGAGCGGCGATAGCCGCTCCCGGTTCGCCGCCTGCGAGGTTCCATGTCCCCTCTTCCCACCTATGACGTCGCCGTCGTCGGCCTCGGCGCCATGGGCAGCGCCGCGCTCTACCAGCTGGCGCGCCGCGGCGCCCGCGCGATCGGTCTCGACCGGTTCGCCCCGCCCCATGAGCGTGGATCGAGCCACGGCGAGACGCGCATCACCCGCCAGGCCATCGGCGAGGGGGAAGCCTATGTGCCGCTGGCCCTGCGCGCCCACGCGATCTGGCGGGAGCTGGAGGCGGCGACGGGGGAGACGCTGCTGGTCGAAGCCGGCTGCCTCATCATTTCGCGCGAGGACGATCAGGTGGAGCGCCGCGCGCGCACCGGCTTCATCCAGCGCACCATCCGCGCCGCCGAGCGCTACGGCATTTCGCACGAGGTGCTGAACGCCGCAGAACTCGCCTATCGCCACCCGCAATTCATCCTGCGTGGCGACGAGAGCGCCTATTTCGAGCCCGGCGCGGGCTATGTGCTTCCCGAGCGCTGTATCGGCGCTCAGATCGGCGAGGCGGAGCGCCTGGGCGCGCAGGTTCGCCTCGGCACCGTGGTGGAGCGTATCGTACCGGAGCACGGCGCCGTCCGGATCGAGACATCCGCCGGAACGCTGCTGGCCGGCGAGGTGATCGTCTCGGCCGGCGCATGGGCGGGGGCGCTCCTGGGCGGGCGGTTTGCCCGCCTGCTGGAACCCCAGCGCCAGATGCTCCACTGGTTCGCCATCGAGCCGGACGCCGTGCCGCTCTGGGAGCGCAGCCCCGCTTATATCTGGCCGCACGGCGAGAGCCTGGACGACTTCTTCTACGGCTTCCCGGCTTTGCACGGCTCGGCTTCGCTGAAGACCGCCAACGAGCAATATGACGCCCTGGTGGACCCCAACGACTTCGACCGCGTGGTGAGCGCGGCGGAATCCCGCGCCATGTTCGAGGCCAACCTCAAGGGTCGGCTGCGCGGCATCCGCCCCGATGTGGTGCGCTCCGCGACCTGCCTCTACACCGTGACGCCGGATTCCGCCTTCCTCATCGACCGCCACCCGGAAGCGCCGCGCATCCTCGTCGTGTCGCCCTGCTCGGGGCACGGCTTCAAGCATTCCGCCGCCATCGGCGAGGCGGCCGCCGAGATTGCAATAACGGGCCGCAGCACCGTCGATCTCTCGGCCTTCGCCGTGTCGCGCTTCGACACCGCAGGCGGCACACCCAGCACAGGGGCAAACGGATGACGCACCCGACTGAGGTCGATCTCATCGACACCCTTGCCGGGATCGCGCCCGGATCGCCACTGGACCAGCTTCGCCGCGAGCGGCCGGTGACCCGCGACTATGCCCAGTCCTGCCACGAAGTGATCTTCCGCCTCGCGCCCGGCCAGGGTGTCTCCGCCGGGGAGCGGCACGCGCTCGCGCTGCGTATCGCGCGCGTGAGCGCAGCCCCTGCCCTCGCTGCCTATCACCGGCAAGCCCTGGAAGCGGAGGGCGCCGCCCCCACCTGGGTCGCGGCCATCGAGGCCGGAGGGGGGCCGGACCTGGACGGGCGGATGACCGCTCTCCTGCGCCATGCCGATCGTCTCAGCCTGTCCCCGATGGAAGCGGGCCGCGCCCATCTCGCGGCTCTTGCCGAAGTGGGGCTCTCACCCTCCGACATCGTGGTCGTCTCGCAGGTCATCGGTTTCGTGAATTACCAGACGCGGCTTCTGGCGGGCCTCGAACTGCTCGCGGGACGCGGCATCCCCGGCACCCAGCCCGGCGCGCTTCCGCTGCTTCCGCCGGACATCGCAGCCGCCTTCACGCTCGATGAACTGGACTGGCACGCATGGCTCCCGCCGGTGTCCATGGATGCGGCGAGCGACACGCAGCGCGCGGTGGTCAAGGAGGCATGGCCCGGCGCCGACACATCGGAATTCTTCACGCTGCTGGTGCGCGAGCCGGAAATCCTGCGCCACCGCATGAAGCTGCTGAACGGCATCATGTATGCGCCGCGCGGCCTGCCCAGGGCCGAGCGTGAACTGGCCGCCACCATGGAATCGCGCCTCAATGGCTGCCCCTATTGCGCGTCCGCCCATGGCCGCCTCTATGCGCAGCTCGCGAAGGAAGACGCCACCATCACCGCCATCTTCGCGCATGGGGCGACGGCGGCCCTCGAAGGGCGGAAGGCGGCGGTTGCGGCCTATGCGGCGAGCCTCACGCCGACGCCTCCGGCGCTGGCACCGGACAGCCTTGCGATCCTGCGAGAGCACGGACTGCCGGACATCGAAATCCTCGACCTCACGCAGGCCATTGCCATCTTCGCATGGGCCAACCGGCTGATGCAGACGCTGGGGGAGCCCGCGCCGCACACTGTCCGATGAGCCGGGGCCGGGCATTCCAGAAGCCTTTGCGCGCACACCACGCAAAGGCAGGGAAACGGATCGCTCCGGCGCTTTCGTGCGCGCCAGAGGCGATCCGGATCCGTGCGGTCGGGGCGGATCAGTAGCCGACGGTGAACCGTGCCCGCCGATGCTTCGGGGTCTCGATTTCGTCGGCCAGCGCCACCGCGAAATCCTCGAAGCTGATGAAGCTGCGCCCGCTGTCGGAGACGAGCAGCCCGTCCTGTCCGAGGCGGAAGCGGCCCGTGCGCTCGCCCGGCACGAATTCGGCTGAGGGAGACAGGAAGGTCCAGTCCAGTGCCGGCTCGGCCTTCAGGCGCTTGAGGAAGGCGCCGCCCGCCTTGGCTTCGTTCAGATAGATCGCGGGAAAGTCCGGCGCATCATAGAGCGCGCCACCCGGCGCCACCTCCAGGCTGCCCGCGCCGCCCACCACCAGATAGCGCGCCACGCCCGCCGTCTTCACAGCGGAAATCAGCGCCTCGGCATCGCTGGCGAGGAAATGGATGGAGCTGATGACCGCGTCATGCCCCGCCAGGAGCGGCGCCAGCGTGTCCGGCTTCAGGGCATCGCCTGCCACGGGCGTAACGCCCGGCAGGACCGCGATGCGCTGGGGATCGCGGGCAATGGCCGTGACCGAGTGGCCGCGATCGGACAGTTCTTTCAGGATGCGCGAGCCGGCCGCGCCGGAGGCGCCGATGAGGGCGATTTTCATGAGATGTCTCCTGACAGGTTTCTGATGGAAACCAGATAGCCATTCTGATAGCTACACGTAAGAAGGCACCTTCACCTCATCTGGTTTCGCGCAGGAAACCGGCTCAGTAAACCGGCTCCGGCCGCCCGCGCGGGAGAGACCCATGAACCTTGTCATCGCCCCTGCCGACCTCACCCCGGACCCGTTCAACCCCCGCTGCCCCACCCGCCTGCTGCTGGACCGCATCGCGGACAAATGGACCGTGCTGCTGCTCACCGTCATCGCGCGCGAGCCGGTGCGCTTCAACGCGCTGCGGCGGGAGGTGGGCGGCATCTCCCAGAAGGTGCTGTCCCAGACCCTGAAAAGCCTGGAGCGGGATGGGCTCGTGACGCGCACCGCCTATCCCACCGTGCCCGTGACGGTGGAATATGCGCTCACGCCGCTCGGCATCTCCCTGGCCGCCACCCTCGCTCCGCTGGCGCTCTGGGCGGCGACGCATATGGGGGAGATCGGGGCCGCGCAGGACCATTTCGACAGCCGCGCCGGGGCTCACTGACGCGGACGCAGGCCGACGAACCCCTCCTGCGCGTCATAGAGATAGTCGAAGGCGTTCAGGAGCCGGACGCTGGTGTTCACGAACACCCGGTTCGTCCGATTGACGAGGGTGACCCCTTCCGGCGCCGCAGGATTCGTCTTGTCGCCCACCTGGAAGCCATAGCCCAGGGGCGTGCCGGGCGCTCCGAAGCTCATCTTCAGCTCCGCGCCCGGCACCAGCGTCTGGCCCTTGGCCGCCTTTTGCGTGCGGTCCGCCAACTGAGCGGGCGGCAGGGTGAGATACATGACGGTCACACCGGTATCGATGAGGGCGGTGCCACAGGCCGGGGGCGTGCGCCCGTCCAGGCTCATGCAGACGGGCAGCGCACTCCAGTCACCCGTGGCGGCATTCTTCTCCAACTTCACGAAGCGGAAGCCGTCCAGCAGATCCGGCGTGAGGCCCAGCCACACGCCGCGCCGCGTGACCAGATAGGCCGGGCGCACGGTGCCGGTCGTGCCGGGCTGGCCCGTGCTCGCGATATTGAGGAAGGGATTGCGCGCCCGCGCACCCTTCTGCAGCGCCGGATCCCCCGCCTGGGGGATCTCCGCCCCCGCGCCCGATCCCTGGCGGGCGAAGCCCACGCCGATCATGGCGATGTTGGTGGGCGCGATCACCGGCTTGCAGCGGCGCGCGGCAGGCGTGCAGTCCACCCGCTCCACGGCGAGGACCGGCATGGGCTGGGTGGTCACCTCGCCGCCATTGGTGCCGCCGATGGTCACCGGCACGCGCACCCATTTGCCGCGCATGATGCGGCCGGACGAGGAATAGGTCTGCTCCCCTTTCCCGATCACGGGGAGCTTGTCCATATCGGGAATGAGGCGCGCCGCCACCACGATGCCGGTGGAGCCGGTATCCATCACCGCCCGCACGGTGCGCCCGCCATTGATGGTGAGGCCGAGGCGGGGCGAATGGCGAATGGGATCGCCCTTCAGAGGGGCGTTGAGGAAGGTGAGGAACACCGCAGCCCCACCCGCCTTCACATCGGGAGCGGCAGCGGCAGGCGCCGCAGACGGAGTGGCGGCAGGTGTTTCGGCAGCGGCCGGGGCAATCGTAAGAGCCGCCATCAGCAGCGCGGCGGTCAGTCTGGTGGGGAACAGCATCGTCAGGTCTCGCAATCCGGCCCGCATGGGGGATTGCTCCCGAAGCATGTTCCCCCCAAGCTCGCTTTCCTTGCTCCTACATCATGGCGATCATGCGTACCGAAATCACTGGCTCCACGCTCCCCGTCCTCCAGGTCACGCTCGCCGCCGGCGAGACCATGATCGCGGAACCGGACCGCCTGTCCTGGATGACCTCCAACGTCGCGCTGAACACCACCATGGCCACCGCGGGCGCCGGCGGTTTCTTCGGCGCCATCGGCCGCGCGGTGTCCGGCGGCGGACTGTTCTTGACCGAATTCACCGCCGAGGGTGGGGAAGCCCTGGTGGCGTTCGCGGCCACGGTGCCGGGCAATATCGTGGAGGTGCATGTGACGCCGGGGCGCGGCTACATGGTCCAGCGCAGCGGCTTCCTGGCGGGCGCCCACGGCATCGAATTGTCCATCGGCTTCCAGCAAAGGCTCGGCGCGGGGGTGTTCGGCGGCGAGGGCTTCGTGCTCCAGCGCCTCGCCGGGCAGGGCGCGGCTTTCGTGGAACTGGGCGGGGAGATCGTCTCCTACACGCTCGCGCCGGGCCAGACGCTGCTGGTCAATCCCGGCCATGTGGGCATGTTCGAGGAAAGCGTTTCCTTCGACATCACCATGATGCGCGGCATCAAGAACATCCTGTTCGGCGGTGACGGGCTGTTTCTCGCCCAGCTCACCGGACCGGGCAAAGTGTGGCTCCAGTCGCTCACCCCCGCCAAGCTCGCCCACGCTCTGGCGCCCTACCTGCCCTCCGGCGAGCGGCGCTGAACGCCGCATACGCCGGATTGCAAGGCCCGCGGCTTCACCCCGCGGGCCGTCGCGTCAGGCCGCGCAGGAGAGGAAGCCCTCTTCCAGCGCCTTCACGTCCAGATGGCGGCCGATGAAGACGATGCGGCTCTGCCGCTTCTCGTCGTCCCGCCAGGGGCGCTGGTGGTCGCCGTCCAGGATCATGTGCACGCCCTGGAAGACGAAGCGGTCCGGATCGTCCTTGAAGGCGAGGATGCCCTTGGAGCGCAGGATGTTGGGGCCTTCCACGGCCACCAGATTCTGCACCCAGGGGAAGAACTTGTCGGGGTCCACCGGCGTGTCGGTGGCGAACGAGACCGACTGCATTTCCTCGTCGTGATAATGCTTCAGCCCGCCATGGTCGTGGTGGCCGTGGTCATGGTCGCAGCCGCAATCGGGGCCGTGATCATGGTCGTGGTGATGATGGTGATGGCCCTCGTCTTCCAGGAAGGCGGGCTCGATGGCCAGGATGCGGTCGAGGTCGAACGCGCCCTGGTTCAGCACCTTGTCGATCTCGATCTGCGACTTCTGCGTCCGGTAGAGCTTGGCATAGGGGTTGATGGCGCGGATGCGGCCC
The DNA here is from genome assembly GCF_003993795.1 of Aquabacter cavernae. Lineage (GTDB taxonomy): Bacteria > Pseudomonadota > Alphaproteobacteria > Rhizobiales > Xanthobacteraceae > Aquabacter > Aquabacter cavernae. Next base: position 227,935 of record NZ_RWKV01000003.1, on the reverse strand, counting down.
TCCACCTCGGCCAGTTCCTCCGGGCTCACCAGATCCAGCTTGTTGAGCAGGATCACGTCCGCGAAGGCGATCTGGTTCTTGGCCTCGGGCGCATCCTTCAGGCGGTCGCTCAGCCATTTGGCATCGGCCACCGTCACCACGGCGTCGAGCTTCGTGCGCGCGCCCATCTCCTCGTCCACGAAGAAGGTCTGCGCCACCGGCGCGGGGTCGGCGAGGCCCGTGGTCTCCACGATGATGCCGTCGAAGGCCCCCTTGCGACGCATCAGCCCGTCGATGATGCGGATGAGGTCGCCGCGCACCGTGCAGCACACGCAGCCATTGTTCATCTCGAACACTTCCTCGTCGGCGCCCACCACGAGGTCGTTGTCGATGCCGATCTCGCCGAACTCGTTGACGATGACGGCGTATTTCTTGCCGTGCGGCTCGGAGAGAATGCGGTTGAGCAGCGTGGTCTTGCCGGCGCCGAGATAGCCGGTCAGCACGGTGACGGGAATCTTCTGGGTCTCAGACATGGGGCACTCCAGGGACGGCCCGCGCGGGAGCCGTGAAGACAAATCTCGGGCAGATATCTCCCCGATCGGAGAGAACTCAGCTCGTGAGGGCGCTGGACAGCTCCCGCACATTGCTCTGCATCATGTCGATGTAGGTAGCCGCCGGGCCTTTGTCATCGGACAAGGCGTCGGAATAGAGCGTGCCGCCCACCTTGGCGCCGCTCTCCTTGGCGATGCGGTCCACCAGCTTGGGGTTGGTGACATTCTCCAGGAACACGGCGGGCACCTTCTGCGCCTTGATCTGGCGGATGATGCGCCCGACATCCTTCGCCGACGCCTCGGTCTCCGTGGAGACGCCTTCCGGCGCCAGCAGCTTCACGCCATAGGCATCGCCCAGATAGCCGAAGGCGTCATGCGAGGTGATGATGATGCGCCGGTCCGCCGGAATGCCGGCGATCTTCGCCTTCACGTCCGCTTCCAGCGCGTCCAGCTTGGAGAGATAGGCGGTCGCATTCGCCTCATAGTCCGCCTTGCCCGCGGGGTCGGCGGCGATCAGGGCATTGCGGATATTGGCCACATAGACCTTGGCATTGGCGATGGACTGCCAGGCATGGGGGTCGATGGGGCCGTGGTCGTGGGCATGGCCCTTGCCGCCCTTATGGCCGTGGTCGTCCTCTTCCTGGGGCTCGGAGGCCGTGCGCTCGCGCGGGGCGATGCCCTTGGTGGCCACGATCACCGTGGCCTTGGAGCCGGACGCCTTGATGAGGCGATCCATCCAGCCCTCGAAGCCGAGGCCGTTCACGAACACCAGCTTGGCCGCCGCGATCTTCTTCGCGTCCGCAGGGGTGGGCTGGTAGACGTGGCTGTCGCCGTTGGGGCCGACGATGGTGGTGAGCGCGATGCGGTCGCCGCCCACATTCTTCACGAAATCCCCGAGGATGGAGAAGCTCGCCACCACGGGCAGCTTCTCGGCGGGAGCGGCCGCGCCTTGGGCGAGGACCGGGGCGGCGGCCAGCGACAGGGTGGCGGCGAGGAACAGGCGGCGGGCGATCATGGACGCACCTCTTCTGTGTCAGGCTTCGAGATGACGGCGCGGCCAGCGGCGGGCGAGGATGCCCCCCGCCGGACCGAGAACCACGGAAAAGAGATAGGCGACGCCCGCCACCAGGATGATGGCCGGGCCGGACGGGGCGCCCAGATGGTAGGAGACCAGCAGCCCCACCACGCCGGAGACGAAGGCGATGGCCGTGGCGCACACCACCAGGGCCGTCAGGTCCCGCACCCAGAAGCGGGCGGTGGCGGCAGGCAGCATCATGAGGCCCACCGACAGCAAGGTGCCCAGCGCGTGGAAGCCGCCCACGAGGTTGAGCACCACCATGGCCAGGAAGGCGATGTGCGCCAGCGCACCCGCCCGGCTCACCGAGGAGAGGAAGGCGGGGTCCACGCATTCCAGCACCAGAGGCCGCCAGATCACCGCCAGGGTCACGAGCGTCAAGGTGGCGATGCCCGCCACCAGCAGCAGCGTGGGATCATCGAGGCCGAGCACGGTGCCGAACAGGACGTGGAGCAGGTCCACGTTCGACCCCTTGAGCGAGAGGATGAGCACGCCCAGCGCCAGGGAGATGAGATAGAAGGCCGCCAGCGAGGCGTCCTCCTTCAGTTCGGTCGCGCGTGCCACCACGCCCGCGCCCACCGCCACCAGCAGCCCGGCCGCGAGCCCGCCAATGGTCAGCGCGAACAGATCGAGGCCCGAAACCAGGAAGCCGATGGCCGCGCCGGGCAGGATGGCATGGGCCATGGCATCGCCCGTCAGGCTCATGCGGCGCAGCATGAGGAAGGCGCCCACCGGCCCCGCCCCCAAGGCAAGGGCAAACACGCCCACCAGCGCGCGCTGCATGAACTCGAACTCGACGAAGGGCGCGATGAAGATATCGGTGAACATGCGGCTTCCAGAAACTGCGGGCATCCCGCCTGAGCGGGATGGGGGCCTCAGGCGGCGCAGGCCGGCGCGTCGTCGTGCCAGGCTTCGCCCATGCGCCGGGCTTTGAGGAGATTGTCGGGCGCCAGCGTCTCGGCGGTCGCGCCCCAGGCGACGGGCGAGCGGGCGAGCAGCAGGGTCTGCGGGAAATGGGCGCGCACCAGATCGAAATCGTGCAGCACGGCCAGGATGGTGCGCCTCTCGCCATGCCAGCGGCGCACCAGGTCCAGCAGGTCCGCGATGGTCTTCGCGTCCAGCGCGTTGAAGGGTTCGTCCAGCAGGATCAGCCGGGCATCCTGCAGCAGAAGGCGCGCAAACAGCGTGCGCTGCATCTGCCCGCCCGACAGGGTGCCGATGGGACGGCACTCGAACCCCTCCAGGCCCACGGCGGCCAGCGCCGCACGCACCTTTTCCCGGTCCTTGCGGCCGATGCCGCCGAACAGGCCAGCGCTGCGCCACAGCCCCATGCAGACCATGTCATAGACGCTGATGGGGAAGGAGCGATCCACCTGCGCGCCCTGCGGCAGATAGGCAATGTCGCGCGGATCGACCCCGGCGCGCTCGATGGAGCCGCCCAGCGGGCGGAGCTGACCCATGATACCGCGCAGGAGCGTGGACTTGCCCGCGCCGTTGGGTCCGCAAATGGCCAGCAGCGCGCCCGTCTCCACCTCGCCGCTGAGATGGTGCACGGCCGGATGCCGCTCATAACCCAAGGTCAGGTTGCGGAAGCGCAGAGCCGGCGCATCACCGGGCGCGGCGCTCACGCGATCACCGCGAAGACAGCCGCCCAGAGGACGCCCGCACAAACGGCCACCACCAGAAGGCGGGAGGCGAGCGAACTGCGCAGAAAGGAAAAGCCCGGATCGAAATCGCCCCGCACGCGGTTCTTCCCCTGCGACGACCCGGCGGCCGGCGTGGAAGCAGGATGGGTGTGGGGCTTCGACATAGGATTATTGATATAGAGTATCAGTATGCCTGTCCAGACAGGAAACGACGCTCGCGGCGTGAATCCGCCCGCCGGGGGCTCGACACGCGCGGGTTGCTGCGCTTGAAAGATCCGTCCCAAAGAACAGTGCCGTGGAGACGCCCCATGAGCCTTCCCAGTCCCTTCCCGCTGCTCAAGCACGCACCCGTCATCCCCGTCGTCGTCATCGAGCGGCTGGAAGATGCGGTGCCGCTCGCCCGCGCATTGGTGGAGGGCGGGCTGCCGCTCATCGAGGTCACGCTGCGCACGCCCGTGGCGCTGGAAGCCATCCGCGCCATCGCGTCAGAGGTGGAAGGCGCCATCCTGGGCGCGGGCACGGTCACCGAGAGCGCCCATGTGGAAGCCTCCCTTGAGGCCGGCGCCGCCTATCTGGTGAGCCCGGGCACCACCCCCGCCTTCGCGCAGGCCCTGGCAAAGGCCCCGGTGCCGGTCCTGCCCGGCTGCGCCACGGTGAGCGAAGCCATGGCGCTCATGGCGCTGGGTTTCGAGGTGTTGAAATTCTTCCCCGCCGAGGCGGCGGGCGGCGTGCCCTTCCTGAAATCCATCGCGGGCCCCCTGCCCCAGATCCGCTTCTGCCCCACGGGCGGCATCGGCCCGGCCAATGTGGAGAGCTATCTGGCGCTGCCCAATGTGGTGGCGGTGGGCGGCTCCTGGGTGGTGCCTGCGGATGCCATCCGGGCGGGGGATTTCGGCAAGGTCCGCGACCTCGCCAAGGCGGCGTCCACGCTGAAGCGGGCGGCCAAGCTCGGGTGAGAGGAAAAGACAGTCGGAGTGCCGTCGATCTGCGCTCCGACCTGTTCACTCCGGTCAAATTTACTTCAGCAAAGCATCCTGAAGCGTGAGCGCCTGAGTGCGTAGGTCCACCGCCTTTTCGGCGAGCATTGGATATTTGGACACGATCCGCCTGGAGACTTCGGCGGCACCCACTGCAACGTCGATGAAGAGCTGTCGAAGATCAGCCTCGCACATTTTCCTGAGCGGGAATCCCTGAGCGGGCAACCACTCCCTCCACACGGATAGACCGCCTGCGTTCAACCACACAAATTGATCGCCAGGACGCGCAATACCTGGCTCCTGGAAAAAATAAAGACTTGGTCTCTTGGGATCATCATAGAGAAGTCGAATTTGTCCCGACTGACCACCGTCCTTAAATCGCGCGCATATTGCCTTCACATACGGCAGGGCTTGCCACACATCCGCAGCCATCGATGCGGCTATGTGAAATGGAACCTTGTGATCTGTGGCGATCAACTGGCCGTTCTCATAAATCGTCAGTGGCGCGAAAGGAATCAACAGATCAATATCCGCCGGCAGACGCAGGGCACCCATGACGTATCGCGGCTTCCATGTCGCAACTTTTAATTGCGATAAGTTCCCCACTGCAGGATCGAGGCTTGCCTCCTCCGACGCGGCCGAAAACACCACTTGAAGCTGCGCCAAAATCTGCACAGCGGGAAGATGCGTGGCGGCGTTCAGTTCAGTCGTTTTGTCCAGCGAGTTACGGCGCTGAACTTCGGACTGAAGCTGCCATCCCACGATGCCGAGGGTGATGACACCAAGGGCAGAAAGCCCTTTGATCGACAGATCGAGGACGGCATACCAAAGGCTTTTGGTTGCCTCGGGTTTCTCGTCCGACATGCCAATCTCGCCGCCATAGTCTAAATTTGAACACAACTATAGCGCGCGCCACTTCGGATGCAATCGACGTCGCCCTCAGTGCGCCCACACGCCCTCATGGGCTGCGCGGGGAATGAGCGCGCCGCGATGCATGATGACGGCCCCCGCGAGGCGGTGGCCTTCCAGCGCCGCCTCCGCCGGGCTGGCGCCCTTCAGGCGGGCGGCGAGATAGCCCGCATTGAAGCTGTCGCCCGCCCCCGTCGTGTCCACGGGCAGCACTTCGCGCTCCACCGGCACCTCGATCACCTGCCCGTCCGCATAGATGAGCGCGCCCGCCGGGCCGTTCTTCACCACCACTTCGCGCACACCATAGGTGGTGATGCGCTCGATGGTGGCCATGGGCGAGGCATCGCCCCAGAGCGCCACCTCATCCTCGAAGGTGGGCAGGGCGATGCTGGCGCGCTTCATGGCCTCCGCGAACACGGTGCGGGCCCGGGCGAGATCGCCGCCCCAGCCGCGCGGACGGAAATTGCCGTCGAACACACGCTGCGCGCCCTTGGTGCCCGCCAGTTCCAGCGCCGCGAGGAAGCGACCGAGGCCCGTATTGGTATAGAGCGAGAGGGTGATGCCGGAGAAATAGACCGCGCGCGCCGTCACCATGCGCTCGGCCACCTCCTGCCAGCCTTCCAGCTCGAACAAAGCGCGGGCGGGCGAGGTGTCGCGCCAATAATGGAAGGTGCGCTCGCCCTTGTCGTCGGTGGTGATGAGATAGAGGCCGGGCATGCGGCCCTTCACCTGGAGCATGGTGTCTCGCCCCACCCCTTCCAGGGCGGCGAGCGCCATGAGCTGGCCGGAGAACAGGTCGTCCCCCAGCGCGGTGGCATAGGCCGTCTCGATCCCGGCGCGGGAGAGATAGACCGCGGTGTTGAAGGTGTCGCCGCCGAAGCCGAGGCCGAAGCGCCCGTCAGCGCCCCGCGCCAGCTCAACCATGACCTCGCCCACGCAGACTACGCTCGTCATGTCCTACCCATCCTGTCCATCCCGGATGCGCGCCCACGGCACGCCGTTCTTCATTGGCGCGCACCATCCGACAGGGCGACCCCACGCGCAAGGCGCGGCCTGCCTTCGGAGCCCTTATGGAACGTGAACGGAACCAGGGGCGTTGTTACACGCAAAGATCGAAAGGTCACCCACTTGGACAACCGTACGCAGACAATGCGGCGGCGGGCCTGGGATGACGGGCTTCACCGCATTCGCCATCACACGCGCCCCTGCCCCCACCGGAAACAGGCGCGCCCTCTCTTCCTGGGACACCTGACTGAACCGGAGCACCTCGAAGTGCGCCAGGATCCGTTCCTGCGCCCGCCACGCCACACGGCGTGAGGGCCGGGATCAGGCCGCCGCGCGCCGCTCCAGAAACGCGCCCATCCGCTCCAGCGCCCTGCGGATATTCTCCGCCGAATTGGCATAAGAGAGCCGCAGATAACCCTCGCCGTGAACGCCGAAATCCGGCCCGCCAATGACCGCGACCCCCGCCTCCTCCAGAAGCGCCGAGGCGAGCTTCTTGGCGGAACCCCAGCCCGTGCCCTGCACGTTCGGGAAGGCGTAGAAAGCCCCCCTGGGCGTCGCGCAGGAGACGCCCGGAAGCGCATTCAGCCCTTCCACCACCAGATGACGGCGACGGTCGAACTCCGCCACCATGGCCTCGACCGCATCGTGCGGGCCGTCCAGAGCGGCGATGCCGGCATATTGGGTGGCGGCGTTCACGCAGCTCCAGGCATTCACGGAGAGCTTGCGGACGGATTCGTAAAGACGCTTCGGCCAGATGGAATAGCCGAGCCGCCAGCCGGTCATGGCATAGGTCTTGGACCAGCCATTCAGAATGATCAGCCGGTCGCGGATCTCGGGATAGGCGAGGAGCGTCTGGTGCTTCTCTCCGTCGAAGACGAAATGGTCGTAGATCTCGTCCGACATCAGCGCGACATGGGGATAGGCGGCAAGGCCCTTCACCAGCTTGTCGATCTCCGCCTTCGGCGTGACGCCGCCCGTGGGATTGGCCGGGGAATTGATGATGAGCAGGCGCGTGCTGGGGGTGATGAGCCCCAGCGTCTCCTCGGCGGAGAAGGCGAAGCCGTTCTCCTCGCGGATCGGAACGGGCACGGGCGTTGCGCCGGTATGCTCGATCATGGAGCGGTAGATGGGGAAGCCGGGATCGGGATAGAGGATTTCCGCCCCCGGTTCGCCGAACAGGCGGATGGCGGCATACATGGTCACCTTGCCGCCGGGCACGATCATGACGAGGCCGGGATCCACCTCCACGCCGTAGCGCCGGTTGAGATCATGCGCCACCGCCTCGCGCAGCGGCAAGATGCCCACCGAGGGGGTATAGCCGTGATGCCCGTCCTGCAGCGCCTTTATGGCCGCTTCGACGATATGCTCGGGCGTGCGGAAGTCCGGCTGGCCGATGCCCAGATTGATGATGTCCCGCCCCTCGGCCACGAGCGCAGTGGCACGGGCGAGCACCGCGAAGGCATTCTCCTCGCCGATCCGGTCGAAGGCATCCACTGTGGTGAGCATGGCGTTTCCCTCCGGACGGCCACGGCCGCCGCTTTGATCTTGCCTGACGTGTCACGGACATAGCACCGCACCGCCGGATCGAGAACCGGGCTAGGTTCTGCCTCTCAGTCCCGGAAATAATCCGGCCGTCCCTGGCGCATGCCGTCCGCCGAGGCGAGGGAGCGGAAGAGATGGTCGCGCACGGCGGCTTGGGCGAGAGCAGCATCCCCCGCCGCAATGCCCGCCACGATGGCCTCATGGTCGCGGATGATCTGGGGCGCCTTGCCCGCCAGGGGCAGGTTGAGGCGGCGCAGCCGGTCGATATGGCCCGAGGAGCGACGCACCATCGCCCAGACCTCGCCCGCCTCCACCAGATCGCAGAGCGTTCCGTGGAAGGCGCGATCCTCCGCGTCGAACGCCTCCAGGTCCCCCGCCGCCAGGAACGCGCCCTGGCGGGCGATCACCTGCTCCAGCACGGCCACGGCGGCGGCGCGATCCGCCTGGGCGCATAAGAGCCGCACCGCCTCCTGCTCGATGGCGCGGCGCAGGAACTGGGTGCGCCGGGCCTGTCCGAGATCGATGGGCGACACCAGCGTCGCGTGCTGGGGGAAGACTTCCACAAGCCCTTCCTCCTCCAGCCGCATGAGCGCGTCGCGTACGGGCGTGGAGGAGACGCCGAACAGGTCCTGCAGCGCGCTCCGCGGCAAGGTGGTGCCCGGCGGCAGTCGCAGCGTGACGATCTGCTCGCGCAGATAGTCCAGCACCTGGGGCGCGGCCTGCCGCGAACGGTCCCGCGCCGGGCGGGGGAGAAGCTGGGGGTTGAACACCTCGTTCATGGGGCAAACCCATAACACGAATAGAGGTTGACCGACTAATGCATTAGTGTTTTTGTTTTCACAGACCCGCCTCAGACGGGCAAATCGGCGTGCGGCAACCGACGCGCGACCGGAAAAGACAAAAGTCCTTGGGAGGACGTCCGATGTCGTTGAAATTTTTCGGCGCGGCCCTGTTGGGTGTCGCGCTCAGCACCACCGCATTCGCCGCCGGCTTTCCGGACCGGGCCGTCACCGTGGTGGTCCCCTTCCCCGCCGGCGGCGCGTCGGACAGCACGGCTCGCTTCCTGACCCCGAAAATGTCGGAGGTGCTGGGCCAGCCCGTGGTGGTGGACAACAAGCCCGGCGCCAATGGCGGCACGGGTGCGGCCCATGTGGCCAAGTCCCCGGCGGACGGCTACACGCTGCTGGTGGGGTCCATCGGCGTCTTCTCCATCAATCCCGCCCTGTATGACTCCTTGCCCTACGCACCCAAGGACATGGACCTCCTGACCCAGGCGGTACGCACCCCCAACGTGCTGGTGGCCTCTCCCAATTTCCCGGCCAATACGGTGCAGGAACTGGTGGAGTATCTGAAGAAGAACCCCAACAAGGTCACCTTCGCCTCGTCCGGCATCGGCTCCTCGGATCACCTCACCGCGGCCCTGTTCTGGCAGAAGACCGGAACCCAGGGCGTGCATGTGCCCTATAAGGGCGGCGGACCGGCCATCAACGACCTGATGGGCGGGCATGCGGATGTTTCGTTCCAAAATCTCGGCTCGGTGGCGAACCAGATCCGGGGCGGCAAGCTGAAGCTGCTGGCGGTGACCGCCGCCGACCGCACGCCGCTCTTCCCCGACGCCCCCACCATGGCCCAGGCGGGCGTGCCGCTGGAGGTCTATTCCTGGCAGGCGGCCGCCGCGCCCAAGGGCCTGCCGGCGGACGTGAAGGCCAAGATCGTGGCCGCGCTCCAGGCCGCCATGAAGGACCCCGATGTGAAGAAGAAGTTCAACGACATCGGCTTCGAGGTGGTCGCCTCCTCCCCCGCCGACTTCACCGCCTTCCAGGCCCAGGAAGAGGCCATGTGGAAGAAGGTCATCAAGGACGGCAATATCACCCCCGCCCAGTAAGCCTCGCCTCCCTCATGGGCGTCCCGGCCGCGCCGGGGCGCCCACCTCAAGTATCCTGAGCCGTGTGAGACGCGTTCCATGTCCGAGCCCCGCAAGATCACGCCCCGCGAGACCCCGCCCCGCAAAACCCCCGACACGCTGCGCTCCGCCCGCTGGTTCGCCCAGGACGATCTGCGGGGCTTCGGCCACCGCTCGCGCATCATGCAGATGGGTTATGCCCCCCAGGACTTCATCGGGCGGCCCGCCATCGCCATCATCAACACCTGGTCGGACATCAATCCCTGCCACGCCCATTTCAAGCAGCGTGTGGAGGATGTGAAGCGCGGGGTGCTCCAGGCGGGCGGATTCCCCATCGAGCTGCCGGCCATCTCGCTGGCCGAGAATTTCGTGAAGCCCACCACCATGCTCTACCGCAACCTCCTGGCCATGGAGGCGGAGGAGCTGATCCGCTCCCATCCGGTGGACGGCGTGGTGCTCATGGGCGGCTGCGACAAGACCACGCCCGCGCTCCTCATGGGCGCCACCAGCGCGGGCCTGCCCGCCATCTTCGTGCCCGCCGGCCCCATGCTGCGCGGCAACTGGAAGGGCAAGGTGCTGGGCTCGGGCTCGGACGCCTGGAAATACTGGGACGAGCGACGGGCCGGCAATATTTCCGACCAGGACTGGCTGGACATCGAGGGCGGCATCGCCCGCTCCTACGGTCATTGCATGACCATGGGCACGGCCTCCACCATGACCGCCATCGCGGAGGCGCTGGGCATGACGCTTCCGGGCGCCTCCTCCATTCCCGCCGCGGACGCCAACCACCTGCGCATGTGCGCCGCCGCCGGTCGCCGCATCGTGGACATGGTGTGGGAAGACCTCACGCCCGCCGCGATACTGAGCCGGGAAAGCTTCGAGAATGCCATCGCCGTGGCCATGGCCATGGGCTGCTCCACCAATGCCATCATCCATGTGCTCGCCCAATCCCGCCGCGCCGGGGCCACCGTGACGCTGGACGATTTCGAGGCGGCGAGCCGGAAGGTGCCCACCCTCGCCAATGTGCGCCCCACGGGCGATGCCTACCTCATGGAGGACTTCTTCTATGCGGGCGGCCTTCCGGCCCTCATGACCCGCATCACCGAGCACCTGCATCTGGATGCGCTGACCGTCTCGGGCCGGACCCTGGGCGAGAATATCGCCGGCGCCACCGTCTATAATGACGACGTGATCCGCACCGCGGACCGGCCGGCCACCCAGCAAAGCGCGCTCGCCGTGCTGAAGGGGAACCTCGCCCCGGAAGGCTGCGTCATCAAGCCCGGCTGCTGCGAGGAACACCTCCTCAAGCATACCGGCCCGGCCATCGTGTTCGACGATTACCCCTCCATGAAGGCGGTGATCGACCGGGACGATTTCGACGTGACGCCGGACCATGTGCTGGTGCTGCGCAATGCCGGTCCCCAGGGCGGGCCGGGCATGCCGGAATGGGGCATGCTGCCCTTGCCCAAGAAGCTGGTGCGCCAGGGCGTGCGCGACATGCTGCGCATTTCCGATGCGCGCATGAGCGGCACCTCCTACGGCGCCTGCGTGCTCCATGTGTCGCCGGAATCCTTCGTTGGCGGCCCCCTCGCTTTGGTGCGCACGGGCGACCTGATCAGCGTGGACGTGGAGGCGCGCACTCTCTCCCTCGATGTGAGCGAGGCGGAACTGGCGCGCCGCAAGGCGGAATGGACCCCGCCCGCGCCCCGCTTCGAGCGCGGCTATGGCTGGATGTTCTCCCGCCATATCGGCCAGGCGCATGAAGGCTGCGACTTCGATTTCCTGGAAACCCAGTTCGGCGCGCCCGTGGGCGAGCCGGCCATCTTCTGATCCGGAGCTGACCCTTGGACCTGCCCGTCAACACCTTCAAGCGCGCCATTTACGAGGGCCGCCAGCAGATCGGCCTCTGGTGCTCCGTGCCGAGCAACTTCACCGCCGAGATCGTGGCCGGATCCGGCTTCCACTGGCTGCTGCTGGACACCGAGCACGCGCCCAACGAGCTGCCCATCGTCTACAGCCAGCTCCAGGCCTGCATGGAATGCCCGCAGACGCACCCCATCGTGCGCATTCCCTGGAACGACCCGGTGACCATCAAGCGCTATCTGGATGCCGGGGTGCAGACCTTCCTCATCCCCATGGTCCAGAATGCCGATGAGGCCCGCGCGGCGGTGGAGGCCACGCGCTACCCACCCAAGGGCATCCGGGGCTTTGCCTCCGCCTCGCGCGCCTCGCGCTTCGGGCGCATCAAGGACTATTACGACCGCGCCGAGGAGGAGATCTGCGTCCTCGTGCAGGTGGAGACCCAGGAGGCGCTGGACAATATCGAGGCCATCAGCGCCGTGGAGGGCGTGGACGGGGTCTTCATCGGCCCCGGCGACCTCTCCTCCTCCATCGGCTATCTGGGACGGCAGGGCGAACCGGAAGTGGTCTCCCTGATCGAGGCCTCCATCCGCCGCATCGTCGCAGCGGGGAACCGCGCGGGCATCCTTACCCCCGACGAAGCCCTCGCGAAGCGCTACATGGCGGCGGGCACCGTCTTCACGGCGGTGGGCTCGGACACCGGCATCCTGGCGCGCGGCTCCGAAGCACTGTTCCGCCGGTTCGTGTGAGGCCGGAAACTCAGCCGCTCCGGCTGAGGGATCTGAGACCAAGCGGCATCGGTGCGAACCCGCCCGGTGCCGCTCAAAGATCGGGATCGCTATAGGAGGCCCTCCCGCCTTGCCTTCGGCTCAGTCCAGGGCGAGACGCGAGGCGCCGAGAATGGCGCCGGGCGCGGCGGGATTACCGGTCTGCACCATCACCACCACGCCGTCCTCATTCTCCATCCGCACCTTGTCCAGCGGCACCGAATAGGTGGCGGCCTGTCCGGTCCAGGGGCCGAGGCGGATCCAGCCGCGCACCACATTGGTATAGGTGACCGTCTTCCCCGCATTCTCGCCACGCCCGATGGAGACTTCGTGGCTACGAATGACCGGGCACACCCAGATATCGGCCGCCAGGCCCGCCGGCGCGTGCTTGGGCAGCGCGCCCACATCGATGACGATCTGGTCGTCCTTGCGCGAGAGGGTGACCGGCACGCTCAAGGAGAAATGTGGCTCCTTGGCCCGCGCCACCGCCCGCAGAACTGCCGACTTGTCGCTACCCTTAGCCGGCAACTGACCGTCGATGATCATCTGCGGCGTATAGATCATCCGGTCGCCGCGCTGCTCCGCATAGGCGCGCTGGCGCACGGAATGGCCGTGCTTGGCGAGGGTGTCCTTCCAGCCCACATAGTCCCAGTAATCCACCGCCAGGGTGATGGCGAGCACGTCCGGATCCTTCGCTAGCTCGCCCAGAAGGGCATCGGCCGGCGGGCAGGAGGCGCAGCCCTGGCTGGTGAAAAGCTCAATGATCGCTTTGGGATTCGTGGAGCCAGTCGCTGCCGTCGGGGCCTGCGTACCGCTCACCTGCTGCGCCCCGGCCGGGCCTGAAAGAAGCGCCAGGGCGAGAAGAGGGAGAAGGGCAAGGCGAACGCGCATCGGCACGAACAGTCCAAATAAAGGAGACGTTCCCACATAGGCGCCTGCCGCAGGGGAGGCCAGTCAATTCGCGGTGAGAGGAGCCAAACGCTCCCCGCGGGAAAGACCCGGCGCCGCGCCTGCGCCACCGGGTTTACCCAGCCGAAGCCGGGGGAGAAAACGGGCGCCCGAAGGCGCCCGGCAGGTCACGCCGCGAGCGAGCGCAGCACGTAAGGCAGGATGCCGCCGTTGCGGAAATAGTCCAGCTCATCCAGCGTATCGATGCGGCAGATGAGTTCGACATTCTTCACGGTGCCGTCGGCGAACCGGATCTCGGCGGTGAGCATCTGGCGCGGCTTCAGGTCGCCCTCGATGCCCTTGAGGGTGACGATCTCGTCGCCCTTCAGGCCCAGGCTCTGCCAGGACTCGCCTTCCTTGAACACCAGCGGGACGATGCCCATGCCCACCAGGTTCGAGCGATGGATGCGCTCGAAGGACTGGGCGACGACCGCGCGCACGCCGAGCAGCTTGGTGCCCTTCGCGGCCCAGTCACGGGAGGAGCCGGTGCCGTATTCCTTGCCGGCGAACACCACCAGCGGCACGCCCTCGGCCTTGTACTTCATGGCCGCGTCATAGATCGGCATCTGCTCGCCATCCGGATAATGGATGGTCACGCCGCCTTCCACGCCCGGCACCATCTGGTTCTTGATGCGGATGTTGGCGAAGGTGCCGCGCATCATGACTTCGTGGTTGCCGCGACGGGTGCCGTACTGGTTGAAGTCGATGGGGCGCACCTGATGCTCGATCAGATACTGGCCCGCCGGCGACGCCTGCTTGATGGAGCCGGCCGGAGAGATGTGGTCGGTGGTGATGGAATCGAGGAACAGCCCCATGACGCGGGCGTCGAGGATGTCCTTCACCGGAACCGGCTCCTTCGTCATGCCGACAAAGTAAGGCGGGTTCTGCACATAGGTGGACGCATCCTGCCACGCATAGGTCTGGCCGGCGGGCGCCTCGATCTTCTGCCAGTTCTCATCACCCTTGAAGACGTCGGAATACTTTTCCTTGAACATCTTCTTGGTGATGTTCTCGCGGATATAGGTGGCGATCTCCTTGTTGGAGGGCCAGATATCCTTGAGATAGACCGGGTTGCCGTCCTTGTCCTCGCCCAGCGGCTCGGTGGTGAGGTCCACCTGGAGCGTACCGGCGAGCGCATAGGCCACCACCAGCGGCGGGGAGGCGAGATAGTTCGCCTTCACGTCGGGGTTCACGCGGCCCTCGAAGTTGCGGTTGCCGGAAATCACGGCCGCGCCGATCAGGTCGTTCGTGTTGATGGCTTCGGAGATGGGTTCCGGCAGCGGGCCGGAATTGCCGATGCAGGTGGTGCAGCCGAAGCCCACCAGATTGAAGCCGAGATCGTCGAGATAGTCCTGCAGGCCCGAGGCGTTCAGATAGCCTTCCACCACCTGGGAGCCCGGCGCGAGCGAGGTCTTCACCCACGGCTTGGACTTCAGGCCCTTCTTCACCGCCGCCTTGGCCAGCAGGCCCGCCGCGATGAGCACCGAGGGGTTGGAGGTGTTGGTGCAGGAGGTGATGGCCGCGATGGTGACGTCGCCGTGGCCCAGCGTGAAATCCTCACCCGCCACCGGAACGCGCTTGGCGGCCTCGCCGGGCTTCTTGAACTCGCCTTCCAGGGCGGCCAGGAAGCCGGTCTTGGCGTCGGTGAGCAGCACGCGGTCCTGCGGGCGCTTGGGGCCGGCGATGGAGGGCAGCACGCTGTCCAGGTCCAGTTCCAGCGTGTCGGTGAAGATCGGGTCCGGCGTATCCTTCTTGCGCCACATGCCCTGGGCCTTGGAATAAGCCTCCACCAGTTCCACGCGGCTGCCCTTGCGGCCGGTCTCTTCCAGATAGTCGATGGTCTCGCGATCCACCGGGAAGAAGCCGCAGGTGGCGCCGTATTCCGGGGCCATGTTGCCGATGGTGGCGCGATCGGCGAGGGAGAGGTGCTCCAGGCCCGGGCCGAAGAATTCCACGAACTTGCCCACCACGCCCTTCTTGCGGAGCATCTGGGTGACGGTGAGCACGAGGTCGGTGGCGGTGATGCCCTCGTTCAGCTTGCCGAACAGCTTGAAGCCGATCACCTCGGGAATGAGCATGGAGATGGGCTGGCCGAGCATGGCGGCTTCCGCCTCGATGCCGCCCACGCCCCAGCCCAGCACGCCGAGGCCGTTCACCATGGTGGTGTGGCTGTCCGTGCCCACCAGCGTGTCGGGATAGGCCACCGTCACCTTCTTGCCGTCCAGCTCTTCCTTGCGGGTCCAGACGGTCTGGGCGAGGTATTCGAGGTTCACCTGATGGCAGATGCCAGTGCCGGGGGGCACCACGCGGAAATTGTCGAACGCGCTCTGGCCCCACTTCAGGAAGCGGTAACGCTCCTGGTTCTGCTTGTACTCTTCATCCACATTCTTCTTGAACGCGGTGGCATCGCCGAAAAAGTTGACGATGACCGAGTGGTCGATGACGAGGTCCACCGGAACCAGCGGGTTGATCTTTTCCGGGTCGCCACCGAGATGCACCATGGCGTCGCGCATGGCGGCCAGATCCACCACGGCGGGAACGCCGGTGAAGTCCTGCATGAGCACGCGGGCCGGGCGATAGGCGATCTCGCGCTCGGACTTGCCGCGCGAGGTGAGCCAATCGGCAATGGCGATGATGTCGTCCTTGGAGACCGAGCGACCGTCCTCGAAGCGCAGCAGGTTCTCCAGCAGCACCTTCATGGAGAAGGGCAGGCGCGCGATCCCCGAAAGGCCGTTCGCCTCCGCAGCCTCAAGGCTGTAGTAGACGTATTCCTTGTCATCCACGGACAGGGTGGTGCGGCATTTGAAGCTATCGAGCGAGGTCACGGCGCGTTCTCTCCGGTTCGATGTATCGACCGACGCCAGCCGTCCGGCGAATGTGGTGAGAAAGGCGTCATCCCACCTTGGACGGTGCGGTTCAGCCGCTTTATAGAGCGATTTTAAACGGCGGTCATGCGGTAAGACGAACGAATGTGCATTGCACCAAACGCAGGGCTCGATGATTCCTGGTCCGGGCTCGCTTTCGTTGGCGAAAGCCTCGCCTGCCGACGCGGCACGCGCCTTCTGTTCGAGAATCTGTCGTTTTCCGTGCGGTCCGGCGAGGCACTGGTGGTGACCGGCGCGAACGGCGTGGGCAAATCCTCCCTGCTGCGCCTCGCCGCCGGCCTGCTGACCGCAACATCCGGCCGCGCCCGGCTGGAGGGCGATGCCGCCGACACCCGCATGAGCGAGCGCACCCATTATCTCGGCCATGACGACGCCCTGAAGGCGTCGCTGACGGTTCGTGAAAATCTCGGCTTCTGGCGCGCGGTTCTGGGGTCACAGGGCCTGCCCGTGGAGGATGCGCTGGACGAGGTGGGGCTGGGCGGCCTGGGGCGGCTTCCCGCAATGGTTCTGTCCGCCGGGCAGAAGCGCCGCCTCGCCATCGCCCGCCTGCTGGTCTCCCGGCGCCCGCTCTGGGTGCTGGACGAGCCCACCACGGCGCTGGACGCCCAGGCCCAGGCCCGCTTCGCGGCGCTCGGCCGGACCCATCTCCAGGCCGGCGGCCTGATCCTCGCCGCCACCCATACGCCGCTGGATTTCGGCCCGGGCGCACGGGAATTGCGGCTGGGAGCCCCGCGATGACCGCCCCCTTCCTCGCTTTGGTCCATCGCGACTTTCTGCTGGCCATGCGGGCGGGCGGCGGGGCCGGGCTCGGCGTCGTGTTCTTCCTCAGCGTCGTCACGGTGGTGCCGTTCGCGGTGGGGCCGGACCTCGCGCTCCTTGCCCGCATCGCCCCGGCCATCTTGTGGATCGGCGCCATGCTGGCGAGCCTCATCGGCCTGGAGCGCCTGTTCGCGGCGGATGTGGAGGACGGCTCCATGGATGCGCTCGCAGGCGCCGTCCTGCCGCTGGAACTGGTGACCGCCGCCAAGGGCCTCGCCCACTGGCTGGCCACGGGGCTCCCCTTGGTGGTGGCGGCCCCCTTCCTCGCCCTCATGCTGAACCTGGACCTGCCCGGCATCGGCGCGCTCATGGCCACGCTGCTGGTGGGCACGCCCGCCGTCACCGCGCTCGGGTTGATCGGCGCGGCCTTCGCGGGCGCGTTCCGGCGGGGCGGGCTGCTCATCGCGGTTCTGGTGTTGCCGCTGGCCATCCCGGTGCTGATCTTCGCCGTATCAGCCACCAATGCCGCCATCACGGGGCCGGTCCCCTTCGGCACGCCATTCCAGGTGCTGGCGGGCCTGTCTTTGTTCGCCCTGGTGCTCGGCCCCGTTGCGGCTGCCGCTGCCCTGCGCGCGGCGCGGTAGCAAAGACCGCACGGCCCTGGCGAATCCCGCTTGAATGGTCGGCCTGCAACAGCCCGCTCCGCTAGCGCCGGGCGGTTCCAGGACCACATCACCGCCTTCTCCTGTCGGCAAGACGGCTCTTGAGAGGCACAAAAGAAAACGCCCGGCCGAAGCCGGGCGTTCAGGGGTACTGCAGCGTACTGGACCGGACGGCAAAGCTCCGGAAGCGGAAGCCCACCCAAGGTGGGTGCACCGCTCCAGTCTCGGTCGCCTGCGTTACCCGCGCCGCGCGCCGGGCGCGGCGTGAACTCAGGCTTCCTCTTCGCCTTCCTCGGCGACGACTTCCACCACCTGCTCCTCGGTGGCATCCACCTCGTCCTCATCCTCGTCGTCACGGGCGCGGAAGTCCTCGCCGCGAGCCAGGCGCTCGGCCTCTTCGGCGCTGCGGGCGACGTTCACGGTGACGGACACCTCCACCTCGGGGTGCAGGGTCACGGGCAAGCCGTGCAGGCCGATGGTCTTGATGGGGTGGTTCAGCACGATCTGCTGGCGGCCCACGGTGAAGCCGGCGGCGGTCAGCGCGTCGGCGATGTCACGGGTGGAGACCGAGCCGTAGAGCTGGCCGCTCTCACCGGCCTGGCGGATGACCACGACGCTGACGCCGTTGAGCTTGGCACCGACCGCCTGGGCTTCCGTCTTCAGCTCCAGGTTCCGGGCCTCAAGCTGAGCCTTCATCTGCTCGTACTTGGTGCGGTTCGCCTTGGTGGCGCGCAGGGCCTTGCCCTGGGTCAGCAGGAAGTTGCGGGCATAGCCGGGGCGCACGCTCACCACTTCGCCCATCTGGCCGAGCTTGGCGATGCGCTCGAGAAGAATAACGTCCATGTGTGTCTCCTATGTCTTCAGAATGCTGTCTTTGGAATGCGTGGAATGCGGTCAGCGGTCGTTGGCGGCCGGCGGGCCGCCCCCGGTGCCCAGGCGGGTGCGCAGGTGGAACATGGTGTCCACCAGTCCGAACAGCGCCACACCGAGCACCGGCCAGCCGAGGGCGAGCGTCGCGACCCAGGCTGCGGTCAGGATGAGCGGCCGCGCCGTGCGGCCGCGCGTGAGATCGTGAAGGGCGGCGAAACCGGCGAGCACGAAGGCCGTCACCAGCGTGGCCCCCGCCGCCGAGGCCGCAAGGCCGGCCATGCCCGGTATCACGGAGGCGGCGACGATCACTGCCAGAAGGAGGCTCGTCACCTGCGGCAGGCGCAGGCCCGCCAGATGCGGCCAGGGGCGCGCGAGGCGCCCCGAGACCATGGCCGCCCGCCCGGCGAGATAGAGGCAGACGAGCTGCGTCACCATGGAGAGCGTTGCGGCCATGCCGGGCAGGACGCCCGCCACGAGGCCGGACATGCTGGCGGCGTCCGCCGGCGCAAGGCCCGCTCCGCCCACCTCTTTCTGCACTTCGACGAAGGCACCGAAAGCGGCGGCCACCGCCGCGCGATAGGTCTCGTAGTCGCTGGCCACCGACAGGAGACCCGCCAGCGTGCTGCCGGTCGCCAGCACCGCCGCCAGGATTACGATGCCCGAGACGGAGAACCAGACCATGCCGCCGCGCCCGGCAGGCTCGTCGCGCGCCAGGAGGGCGGCATAAGCCAGGACCCAGGCCGGGCCGCCAATGCCGATGAGATAGGCGAAGAGGAAGGTGGTGCTGAACACCACGCCAAGGCTCGCCGCGCCGAACAGCACGCCGAACAGAGCGGCCCAGTGGCTGAAGGCGAGGCCCGCCACCATGATGGGGAGAGGGGCGAGATAGAACAGGGGAACGGCCAGCATGGTGCCCGCGGCGACGCCCGCCACGAGAAGTGCAGAGGCCGCGCCCGCGGCCAGGCCGATGAGAAGAATCTGTCCCATGTCTCTCGCTGTCCCGCCGAGGCGGTTAGAGGGCGGTTGCGGCGCCGGTCGCGCCATCGTCCCCAACTGGGCCGCGCCGGCGCGGCCTCTTTTACTCGAAAAACGGGGCGCGACAGCGCGCGCCCCGGATCATCGTTCCGCGATCAGCGGATCACGAAGGGCAGCAGGCCGAGGAAGCGCGCACGCTTGATGGCCGCCGACAGCTCGCGCTGCTTCTTGGCGGACACCGCGGTGATGCGGCTCGGCACGATCTTGCCGCGCTCGGAAATGTAGCGCTGCAGGAGCCGCACGTCCTTGTAGTCGATCTTCGGCGCGTTGGGGCCGGAGAACGGGCAGGTCTTGCGACGACGGAAGAACGGGCGACGCTGACCGCCACCACCACCGGCTTGAGCGAATGCCATCACACAGTCTCCTCGCTCTGGGCCTCTTCCCGCTCGCGCGGACGGCGCGGACGGTCACCGCCGAAGCCGCGATCGCCGCCGAAGCCACGCTCGCCGCGCTCGCGGTCGTCGCGATCACGCTTCTGGAGCATGGCGGACTGGCCTTCTTCATGCTCTTCGACGCGCAGGGTGAGGAAGCGCAGAACGTCCTCGTCAATGCGCATCTGGCGCTCCATCTCCTGCACCGCCGCCGAGGGGGCGTCGATGTTCAGGAGCGTGAAGTGCGCCTTGCGGTTCTTGTTGATGCGATAGGTCAGGGTCTTCACACCCCAATATTCGGTCTTGCCGACCGAACCGCCGTTCGCCTCGATCACACCCTTGAAGCGGGTGGTCAGTTCCTCGACCTGCTGCGCCGTCACGTCTTGGCGCGCGAGGAACACGTGCTCGTAGAGAGCCATGTCGTCTCTTGCCTTTCTGTTCGTTCCGCCCCCGGCGCCAAGCCCTTTCGGCCTTCGGAAAGGCGCGTCTGCTCGGAAGGCGGGAACACGGGACGACGGGCTTTCGCCCTATCGACTTCCTGCGCGCCTCTGAAGCTGGCATGAAGACGACCGTCCGTTCAGCCCCCGGCCGGGACAACGGAAGCGGGGCGTATAGCAGGTTCTGCCGCCGATGCAAGCTTTCCGGGCCCTGTGGCCGAGCCTCCGGGCGGGGTTCCGGCGCGCTCTGCGCCCGCCGCACGACACCATTGCGCGTGGACGCAGCACGGGCAACCTTGACTCCCTGCCCGAGGCAGTGTCTCTCCCCTCCCCAAATTTCAGGCCCGCAACCAAAAGCGAGAGAACCGCATGAGCACGGCCTTTATCTTCCCCGGCCAGGGCAGTCAGCAGGTGGGCATGGGCAAGGCCCTCGCCGACGCCTTTCCCGCCGCACGCGCGGTGTTCGACGAGGTGGACGCGGCACTGTCGCAGAAGCTCTCGACCCTCATGTGGGAGGGGCCGGCCGATGAGCTGACCCTTACCGCCAACGCCCAGCCCGCCCTCATGGCGGTGTCGCTCGCCACCCTGCGCGTGCTGGAAAGCGAGGCGGGCCTCGACCTTGCGCGGGACGCCGCCTTCGTGGCCGGCCACTCGCTGGGTGAATATTCCGCGCTCGCCGCCGCCGGTGCCCTCTCGGTGACCGACGCGGCGCGCCTGCTGCGCATCCGCGGCAGCGCCATGCAGCAGGCGGTGCCGGTGGGCGCGGGTGCCATGGCCGCCCTGCTGGGCCTCAATTATGCCGATGCCGCCGCCGTCGCCGTCGAGGCGGCGCAGGGCGAGGTCTGCGCCGCCGCCAACGATAATGCGGACGGCCAGGTGGTGGTCTCCGGCACCAAGGCCGCCGTGGAGCGGGCCATCGAGATCGCCAAGGCCAAGGGCGCCATGAAGGCGGTGCTGCTGCCCGTGTCCGCCCCCTTCCATTGCAGCCTCATGGCCCCGGCGGCTTCGGCCATGGCCGAGGCGCTCGCAAAGGCCGACGTGAAGGCCCCGGTGGTTCCCCTGGTCTCCAACGTGAAGGCCGCGCCCGTCACCGACCCGGCGGAGATCGTCCGCCTGCTGGTGGAGCAGGTGACCGGCACCGTGCGCTGGCGCGAGAGCGTGCTGTTCATGGCCTCCGCGGGCGTGGACCGCACCGTCGAGGTGGGCGCCGGCAAGGTGCTCTCCGGCCTGTCGCGCCGCATCGCCAAGCAGATCGCGGCGAGCGCGGTGGGCACGCCCGAGGACGTTGCCGCCTTCATCGCGGCCCGTGCCGCGCCCGCCGCCTGATCCCTTTTTCCTCTTCGGCTTCTGGAGCTCCCATGTTCGACCTCAGCGGCAAGACCGCGCTCGTCACCGGCGCCACGGGCGGCATCGGCGGCGCCATCGCCAAGGCCCTGCACGCCCAGGGCGCCACCGTCTCCCTCTCCGGCACCCGCAAGGAGGCGCTGGAGGCGCTGGCGGCCGAGCTGGGCGAGCGGGCCCATGTGCTGCCCTGCAATCTCGGCGTCGCCGAGGAGGTGGAGAAGCTGGTGCCCGACGCCGAGGCCGCCATGGGCCAGGTGGACATCCTGGTGAACAATGCCGGCATCACCCGCGACAACATCTTCATGCGCCTCACCGACGAGGCCTGGGACCAGGTGATCGCGGTGAACCTCACCTCCGCCTTCCGCCTGTCGCGGGCGGCGGTGCGCTCCATGATGCGCCGCCGGGCGGGCCGCATCATCTCCATCACCTCCATCGTCGGCGTCACCGGCAATGCGGGCCAGGGCAATTATGCCGCCGCCAAGGCGGCCATGATCGGCATGAGCAAGTCGCTGGCCCAGGAAGTGGCGAGCCGCGGCGTGACCGTGAACTGCGTCGCCCCCGGCTTCATCGCCACGCCCATGACCGACGCGCTCAATGAAAAGCAGCGGGAAAGCATCCTGAAGGCCGTGCCTGCGGCGCGGCTGGGCTCGCCCGCCGACATCGCCAATGCCTGCGTCTATCTGGCCTCCGACGAAGCCGGCTATGTCACCGGCCAGACGCTGCATGTAAACGGTGGAATGGCCATGATCTGAGCCTTGTGCATGGCAAGCCCCGCTGGACCTTTTGACGGGGATGGGGTTTGCTGGCATAGGCTTGGGAAGTGTGGTAACGACCCGCCATCCGGTCGAGCAGACAAACGCGCGTTCGGGTGAGGATTTCTGTGCTTCGATCAGCCCGACGGGAACCGAGCATGGGGGCTGGGCACGGCGGGTGAAAGGCTTTATGCCGTCTCACAGCCGCCGCACGGCAGGACATAATTCAGATAATGAGGGTGCATCGATGAGTGAAATCGCCGATCAGGTGAAGAAGATCGTCGCGGAGCATCTGGGCGTCGAGCCCGCGAAGGTCACGGAAAATGCCAGCTTCATCGACGATCTCGGCGCGGACAGCCTCGACACCGTCGAGCTCGTGATGGCCTTCGAGGAAGCGTTCAACACCGAGATCCCGGACGACGCCGCCGAGACCATTCTGACGGTCGGCGACGCGATCAAGTTCCTGGAAAAGAACGCGGCTTGATCTCAAGCCTGTGTATTCGACGGTCGCGGCGCCCCGGGCGTACGCGGCCGTCCGTCTGATTGTTCCGGAGTTCTCCCATGAGACGTGTTGTCGTCACTGGCCTCGGCATGGTGACGCCGCTCGCCTGCGGTGTCGAGCCGAGCTGGCGGCGGCTGCTGGATGGCCAGAGCGGCGCGTCGGTCGTCGAGCGTTTCGACGTTTCGGACCTGCCCTGCAAGATCGCCTGCACCATTCCCCGCGGTGACGGTTCCGATGGAACCTACAATCCCGACGACTGGATGGAGCCCAAGGAACAGCGCAAGGTCGATGAATTCATCGTCTTCGCCATGGCGGCCGCGCAGCAGGCGCTGGACGATGCCGACTGGCATCCGACCTCCTATGAGGACCAGATTTCCACCGGCGTCCTGATCGGCTCCGGCATCGGCGGCATCGAGGGCATCGCGGAAGCGTCCCTCATCCTGAAGGAGCGCGGCCCGCGCCGCATCTCGCCCTTCTTCATTCCCGGCCGCCTCATCAACCTGGCGGGCGGCTACGTCTCCATCGCGCACGGCCTCAAGGGGCCGAACCATGCGGTGGTCACGGCCTGCTCCACCGGCGCGCACGCCATCGGCGATGCCGGGCGCCTCATCGCCCTGGGCGATGCGGACGTGATGCTGGCGGGCGGCACCGAATCGCCGGTCAACCGGCTCGCGCTGGCGGGCTTCGCCTCCTGCAAGGCGCTCTGCACCGCCTTCAACGAGGAACCCGCGCGCGGCTCGCGTCCCTATGACCGGGATCGCGACGGCTTCGTCATGGGCGAAGGCGCGGGCATGGTGGTGCTTGAGGAATACGAGCACGCCAAGGCGCGCGGCGCCAAGATCTATGCGGAGCTGATCGGCTACGGCCTGTCGGGCGATGCCTATCACATCACCGCCCCCTCCCCCGACGGTGACGGCGCCTATCGCTGCATGAGCGCGGCCCTGAAGCGCGGCGGCGTGACCCCGGCCGAGGTGGACTACATCAACGCCCATGGCACCTCCACCATGGCCGATGGCATCGAGCTGCAGGCAGTGGAACGCCTTCTGGGCGATGCGGCGGCGGGCGTGTCCATGTCCTCCACCAAGTCGTCCATCGGCCACCTTCTGGGTGCCGCCGGGGCGGTGGAGGCCATCTTCTCCATCCTGGCGATTCGCGACCAGGTGGCGCCGGCCACCCTCAATCTCGACAATCCCTCCGTCGAGACGGCCATCGATCTGGTCCCGCACAAGCCGCGGGCGCGCAAGATCGACGTGGCCCTGTCCAACTCCTTCGGCTTCGGCGGCACCAACGCTTCGCTGCTGTTCCGTCGCCCGCAATCGTGAGCGCAAGGACCATCGGCACGCCGATGGTCCCATTTTTGTCCATTTGAGCCTTATCCCCTGTTCCCCGACGGTACGTGAGCGTACCCGTCGCCTGGGACAGGACGCGCCGGGCGGGGCCACGGCTCCGGCGCCCGGACCGCGAAAGGGAGGAAGACCCTCATGGCCGCACCCGACGACAAGGCCCCGAACGGCGCGCCGGACGTGATCCCGCCCGCTCCCGAGCCTGCGCCGGCGGAGAGCACGCCCGCCGCCGCCCCGCAGGGGAAGCCTGCAAAGGCACGCGGCAAGGCCCCCGCGCCCGCGAAGGCCAAGAAGAGCCGCCCCTCCCGCAGCGCCAGCCACCCCGCCGTGGTGATCGGCAGCGCCATCTTCACCTTCCTCCTGTTCCTGGCGGTGGGCGGCGGCCTCGTCGCCTGGTACGGCCAGCGGCAATATGCAGCGCCCGGCCCCCTCGCGGCCGAGAAGCTGGTGTTCATCCCGCGCGGCTCCGGCACCCGCGACATCGCCGAGATCCTGGAGCGCGAAGGCGTGGTGCGGAACTGGCTGCTGTTCCTCGCGAGCCAGCAGATCACCCATCGCGGCGAGCAGCTCCAGGCGGGCGAATATCTGTTCCCCCCGGCCATTCCCCTCTCCAAGGTCATCGACGATCTGGTGGAGGGCCGCGTGGTGGTCCATCAGGTCACCATTCCCGAAGGCCTCACCAGCCAGCAGATCCTGGACCGTCTCAACGGGTCCGAACTGCTCACCGGCACCCCGCGCCTGCCCCAGGAAGGCACGCTGCTGCCTGAGACCTACCGCATCACGCGCGGCATGCGGCGCGACGAGGTGCTCACCCGCATGGCGGCGGAGCAGCAGAAGGTGGTGCGCGACGTCTGGGCCAAGCGCGACCCCAGCATTCCCCTGAAGTCGCCCCAGGAACTGGTCATCCTCGCCTCCATCGTGGAGGAGGAGACCGGCAAGTCCGACGAGCGGGCCAAGGTGGCGGCGGTGTTCATCAACCGCCTCAACAAGAAGATGAAGCTCCAGTCGGACCCGACCATCATCTACGGCATCGCCGGGGGCAAGGGGACGCTGGGGCGCTCCATCACCCGCACCGACATCGTCACCCCCACCGCCTACAACACCTACACCATTGACGGCCTGCCGCCGGGGCCCATCGGCAATCCCGGCAAGGAGGCGCTGGCCGCCGTGGCGAATCCCGCCAAGACCGACGACCTCTATTTCGTCGCCGACGGCACGGGCGGGCACGCCTTCGCCAAGACCCTCGACCAGCACAATCGCAACGTCGCGAAATGGCGCGAGATCGAGGCGGCCCAGAGGGCGGCCCAGCCGCCTGCGACCACCGCGCCGGTCACCGCCCCCGGCGCCGGAAGCTCCACCAACGCCAACTGAGGGGGCGGCCCCGGCCGCCGCGCGCCATGTCCGCCGCCAGCACGTCCATTGCCAGCATGACCGGGTTCGCCCGCGCCCAAGGTGCCACCGGCGCCTGGCGCTGGAGCTGGGAAGTCCGCTCGGTCAACGCCAAGGGCCTTGATCTGCGGCTGCGCGTGCCCTCCGGCTTCGATGCGCTGGAGGCTTCCGCCCGCGCGGCGGCATCCGCATGGCTCTCCCGTGGGTCGGTCTCGGCCACCTTCTCCTATACCCGCGAGGGCGAGGCGGTGGCGGTGGCTGTCAACGGACCCGCCTTGGACGCGCTGGTGACGGCGGGACGGGCTGCGGCGGACCGATTCGGCCTGCCCGCCCCCAGCCTCGATGCCCTCATGGCCGTGAAGGGCGTCGTGGAAGTGATCGAGGCGGAACAGACGCCCGAGGAGGCCGAGCGTATCGTCCGCGAGGCCGCCGCCGGCTTCGAGAACGCGCTGACCGCTTTGGTGGAGATGCGCCTGAAGGAAGGCGCCGCGCTCTATGCCGTGCTCCATGAGCGCCTGGACGCCATGGCCGCCCTGATCGCCGCCGCCGAGGCCCTGCCCGAGCGCCGCACCGACGCCATCCGCGCGCGGCTGGAGGAGCAGGTGCGCGCGCTGCTGGGCTCCGGCGCCCCGCTGGATGCGGACCGGCTGCACCAGGAGGCGGCGCTGCTGGCCGCCAAGGCCGATGTGCGCGAGGAACTGGACCGCCTCACCGCCCATGTGGCCGCCGCCCATGCCCTTCTGGACGCGGGCGGGCCGGTGGGCCGCAAGCTCGATTTCCTCTCCCAGGAGTTCAACCGGGAGGCCAATACCCTATGCTCCAAGTCCAATGCGGTGGCGCTGACCCAGATCGGGCTTGACCTGAAGCTCCTGGTGGATCAGTTCCGCGAGCAAATCCAGAACATCGAGTGAGCTGCCGCGCGCCATGGCCCAAGCCCCCACTCCGACCGCCGCCCATTTCGCCACACCCGGCTGGAAGCCCGGCTCCAAGGGGCTCGCCCGGCGCGGCCTGATGCTGGTGCTGTCCTCGCCCTCCGGCGCGGGCAAGACCACCCTCTCCCGCCGCCTGCTGGCGCTGGATGACCGCATCACCATGTCAGTGTCCGTCACCACCCGCCCGCCGCGCCCCGGTGAGGAGGATGGGAAGGACTATTTCTTCGTCAGCGTCGCGGAATTCGAGCGCCTGCGGGACAGCGGGGAATTGCTGGAGCACGCCACCGTGTTCGGCAATCTCTACGGCACGCCGCGCGCCGCCGTGGAAGCCGCGCTCACCGCCGGGCGGGACGTGCTGTTCGACATCGACTGGCAGGGTACGCAGCAACTGGACCAGAGCGCCCAGCAGGACCTCGTGAAGGTCTTCCTGCTCCCGCCCTCCGCCGGAGACCTGGAGCAGCGCCTGCGCACCCGCGCGCAGGACAGCGACGAGGTGGTGCGCCAGCGCATGTCGAAGGCGTCGGACGAGATCAGCCACTTCACCGAATACGATTACATCCTGATCAACCAGGATATCGACGACAGCCTGGCCAAGCTCACGGCCATCCTGAATGCGGAGCGCCTGAAGCGTCGCCGCCTCACGGGTCTCGCGGAATTCGTGAAGAGCCTGCGCGACGCGCTCTGAGTTTCCGACCCCGCGAAACTCCGGCCTCGCCCGGAGACGCTCATTGCCCGCAGGCGGCCGGAAGCTCCGGGAGAATGCGGGCACGCATGGGTTCCAGGGGGCAGCGGCCCGTCCCGCACCCCGGCAGGGGCACAGCGAGGGCATGCACCGCCTTCGGATCGAGGCTCCGCATGCCGTCCAGCTCCGCATAGAACAGCGTGAGGCCCACGGAGATGGCCCCGGTGGCCGTGTCACGCCAACGCTCCAGCGCGAAGGCCGTGGCGGGCGCGGTGGCGTCGGGCTGCCCCGGCAATGTCCAGTTCACGCCGAACACGCCCGCCATGTTGGAGAGGTTGTCGTCATGGCCCGCCAGCGCCACCAGCCGGGCCCCGGCACCGATGGCGGGTGAGGCTGCGCGGGGCTCCAGCGCCAGCACCCCCAGCATGAGGCGCGCCATGCCCGCGCCCTGGCGCACCGCCAGATAGGGCAGGCTGCGGGCAAGATCGGAGAGCCGGTTGCGCGGCGCCAGCAACGGCCCGAGGCGCGCGGCGTCGGATGCCTCCCCCCAGGCCACCTCGCCCGGCGGAAAGCCCTGGGCATATTCCAGCAGGAAGATTTCGCCCGCCTGCGCCGCCTCGGAGAGCGGCCCGGTGATGGTGATGCCCTCCGGCTTCACCTCGAACCCATCCGCGCCCACAGACGGCGTGGGGCTGCCGGGCTTGAGGATGGTGAGGATTTGCGGGATCGCCTTGGCCGAGGCGGCATCGGCCAACGTACCGCCGGCGCCCAACGCCGCCCTTAGAGCCTGCGCGCCCTCGTCCGGCTGGAGCCAGCAGGCGCCGCCAATGCTCTCGAACAGCGGGTCCCGTGCGCCGTGAGGACCGGACTGGACGGAGAGCCCACAGCCGGGCGCCAGATGCGCGGCCATCTGCGCGCCGCTGTGCCGCGTGCGCTCGTCCCGCCCATCAGCCCAGACCTGCACGGCCCCGTTCGCGCAGCCCCCGGCAAGGAGGCCCCGCGCCGCATAATGCGCGCGGATGCCGTCGGCGATGAGCGCCACCACCTGCGCGCCCTTGTCGGTGAGATACCCGCGCGCCACGGGCCAGACGGGCCAGCCCCGCGCGCTCCAGGCATCGAGGGTCTCAAGCGACTGCGTCGGCGCGCGCACACCATGCCGCTGCACAAGCACCACCCGCTCCAGCACCGTCTCAGCCCCCGCCGGAACCGTGGCCACCCCGAACGGCAGCAGCGCGCAGGCGAGCGGCAGCAGCATGCGGCGAAGGCGGGCGGGGACGGACGGACGGGACGACATGAGCGGCATGGGCGATCTCCCGGAGAGAGCAGACGCGCGCGAGGCAAAGAGGGGCTTCAGGATTGGCGCCTCATGGCACTGCCGCCCCGGTCGCCAGCACGAAGGTGCTCCGCCCCGCCTTCTTGGCGCGATAGAGAGCCTGGTCCGCATCATGGAGCAGGCGATCGGGGTCGGGATCGCCGGGCACGGCCACGGCGATGCCGATGCTGAGGCCCACCTGTGCATGCGTGTCGGCCAGCGCCACAGGCCGCCCCGCCGTGGCGATGAGGGCCTCCGCCAGGCGCTCCGCGGACGCAATGATGTCCCCGCGAGCCGCATGATGGATCAGGACGAACTCGTCCCCGCCCCAGCGCGCCACCATATCCTGCGGCCCGGCGGCGGCCCGGAACCGGCGGGCCATTTCCATGAGCAACTCGTCCCCCGCCCGATGCCCGAAGCCGTCATTCACCGCCTTGAACCGATCGAGGTCCAGGCACAGCAGCGCCAGCCCGCCATTCTCCCCTGCCAGATCCTCTCCGAGGCGATCGCGGAAGGCGGAGCGGTTGGGCAGGCCCGTGAGGGGGTCATGCAGGGCGCGGTGCTGGAGCCGGCGCTCCATCTGCTTGCGGCGCTGAAGATCCCGCACCGAGACCACATAGCCGTCCGGCTCGCCGGTCTGCGGATCCCGCGTCATCTTGATGGACGCTTCGATCCAGATCCAGGAGCCGTCCTTGTGGCGCTGGCGCTGCTCGCTCTGCGCGACGACGATGCTCCCCTCCCGAATGCTGCGCATCAGCGCGCCGAAGGCGGGAAGATCGTCTGGATGCACCAGTTCGATGGCGCGCTTGCCCACCAATTCCTCAGGCTCGTAGCCCAGCAGGTCGCGCACGGCGGGAGAGATATAGAGGCGGATGCCATCCAGGTTTCCGCGCACAAGGGTGTCCGTGGAATTTTCAGCCAGCAGCCGGAACAGGCCTTCCCGCTGCGCCAGGGCACGCAACTCGGCACCCCGGTCGATCTCGCGCACCACCAAAGCGGCGAGGTCTTCCAGCTCCCTTATCCCGGCCCCAGGCGTGGGGTGCGGCACAAGGTCCAGCACATAGAGAACGCCCTCCACATCGCTGCCCATGGGGCGGATGGGGGCGGCGGCGCAGAAGCGGATGCCCGGCGCGCCCATCAGCTGCATATGATGAGCAGGGTGCGGGTCGGACGCGGTGTCGGGAATCACATAGGCGGCTGCGAGGGGCACCGCACCGAAAGCGGCATGGGCGCAGTCCTGTCCCTCGATCGCGCCGTGAAAGGTGACGTGCTCCGCACCCGCATGCGTCAGGCGGATGGCCGCGAACGGCACCTGGAACAGGCAGCAGGCCAAGCGGCAGACCACGCCGAGCGTGTCTTCCCCCCAACCACCCATCCTCGCCTCCCGCGATCTCAGATCCCGGCCCCCGCCGCACGATGGCAAGAATGCGCGCCAGGGGAAAGGCCCCGTTTGCGCTTCATCCCCCGGACTTGAGCGCCCCGAAGGCATTGGCGAGGCCAACGAAGCCCGCGACGTCGATTTCTTCGGCACGCTCCGTCTCCGGAACACCCGCCCGCTCCAGCAAAGCCGGCGTGTCCACGCCCAGTTGTTTGAGGCTCTGACGCAGCATCTTGCGGCGCTGGCCGAAGGCTGCCTCCGTCACCCGCTCCAGATTGGACAATGCACAAGGCAAGGGGTCCGTGCGCGGCACCAGATGGACGACCGACGAGGTCACCTTGGGCGGCGGCACGAAGGCGGAGGGCGCCACATCGAAAAGGATACGCGCCTGGGTGCGCCAGCCCGCCAGCACGGCAAGGCGGCCATAGGCCTTGGTCCCTGGGGCAGCCACGATGCGCTCGGCCACCTCGCGCTGGAACATCAGGGTGAGGGAGGCGAACCAGGGCGGCCAGGGGTCCGAGGACAGCCAGCCCACCAGCAGCAGGGTCGCCACATTATAGGGCAGGTTCGCCACCACCCGCGCCGGCCCCTCTCCCAGGAGCGGGAGCACATCCACCTTCAGGGCATCGCCCTCGATCACCTGGAGGCGCCCGGGATAGGCGTCCGCCACCTCCGCCAAAGCGGCGACGCAGCGCCGGTCGCGCTCCACGGCCACCACCCGCGCCGCGCCCAGCGCCAGCAGCGCACGGGTGAGGCCGCCGGGGCCTGGGCCCACCTCCACCACCTGCGCACCCTCCAGGGGGCCGGAGCCGCGCGCGATGCGGGCCGTCAGGTTGAGGTCCAGCAGGAAGTTCTGGCCGAGCGACTTCTGCGCGGACAGTTCGTGCTTGCGGATGACGTCGCGCAGCGGGGGAAGATCGTCGATCGCGCTCATGCCGCCTGCTCCGCGTGCCGTGCCGCCCGCTCGCCCTCCGCGAGGCGCGCCGCGAGGCGCAGCGCCGCCACGAGGCTGGAGGGATCGGCCCGCCCGGTTCCAGCAAGGTCGAAGGCCGTGCCGTGGTCCGGCGAGGTCCGCACGAAGGGCAGGCCCAGCGTGGTGTTCACCCCGTCATGGAAGGCCAGGGTCTTCACCGGCCCCAGCACCTGATCATGATACATGCCGATGACCGCGTCGTAGGTCGCCCGCGCGGCGGGGTGGAACAGGGTGTCCGCGGGCAGAGGGCCCCTGGCCTCGACGCCCTCGGCCATCAGCCGCTCGACAGCGGGGCGCACCACGTCCTCATCCTCCGAGCCGATGGTGCCCCCCTCCCCGGCATGGGGATTGAGGCCCGCAAAGGCGAGGCGGGGCGCAGCGAGGCCGAACCGGCGGCGCATGTCGCGATGGACGATGTGGCCCGTCTCCACCAACAGCTCGATGGTGAGCAGGTCCGGCACCGCGCGCAGCGGCACATGGATGGTGGCGGGCACCACGGCGAGTTCCGGCGACCAGATCATCATCACCGGCCGAGGGGCAGCCCCACCGGGCGGCGCGCAGCGGGCGGCAAGATATTCGGTATGGCCCGGAAACGGGAAACCTGCCCCATAGACCACGGATTTCGCCAGCGGCGCCGTGACGAGGCCGCAGGCGCGCCCCTCCAGCACCAGATCCACGCCCCGCTCCAGGCTCTCCAGCACCGCCGGAGCACTGGTCCCATCGGGACGCCCCGGCGCGGCAGTGGCGGTGGGCCCGGCGGGATGCACCGGGAGAGCGTCGCCGAAAAGCCGCGCGGCCTCTTCCGGCTTGCAGGCGACCACCGGGACATCGAGGCCAAGCAGCCCGGCACGGGCTCGCAGCAGGTCCGGGTCTCCCACGGCACAGAAGGCGGGCAGGAGCGCGGCCTTGCGCAGCGTCCAGGCCATGAGGACGATCTCGGGGCCGATCCCCGCCGGCTCGCCGAGCGTCAGAGCCAAAGGGCTCATCAGCGGTAGACGATCAAAGCGGATTTTCGCAGATCAGCGAGGAGCTTCTTGGATTCAGCCTGGAACTGGGTGGACGCAAGCTGGTCCTTGATCTCGCGTTTCTGCGAGCTTTCGCCCTTCACCTGCACCTTGTCGCACACGGCGAAGATCTCGACACCGGACTGGGTCACCTCCGGCGGCGTCAGGCGGCCCACATCGGTCTTGTCCAGAATCTGACGGAGTGCGGCGGGCATGTCCGAGGACATGCGGTGAACCGGCGAGCGGACGACCACTTCCCGCAGCCCCTTGGCCGCTTCCAGTCCGCTGTCGCAATTGGTGAAACGGGACCGCAGGGCATTGGCCTCCGACAGCCGCGCCTGATGGGCGTTCGAGCCGCGCGGCACCACGAAGATGATGGGATAGAGCTTGAATTCGGTGGCCACCATCTGGCCCCCGGACTCCTTGGCGCTCAGGGCCGCCAGCACGTCCGTATCCCGCACATTGATGGCCGGAGCCCGGGCGCGCACATATTGCTGCCAGACATTGTCCGCGCGCAGCTTGTTCTTGAAGGTCTGCGCATTGACGCCCTGCTGGCCGAGGAGAGCCGCAAGCTGGTCCGGGGTACGCCCGCTGCGTTCCGCCACGCCCGCGAACAGCTTGTTCAGCTCCTCATCGTCCAGGGTGATGCCGATCCGGTTGGCGGCGGCCACCTTGACGTGCTGGTCGATCAGCTCTTCGAGCGTCTCCTTGGCGCCGGGCGGCTTCTCGCCGATCACCTGATGGAGCTTCTGGCGCTGGGCCACGTCATAGCTTGTGATGGGCTGGCCGTTCACGAGCACCAGGAGCTGCTGGGCCGCGGCGGGCGCGACGCCCCCTCCGAGGAGGGCGAGGGCAAGGCCGAGGATCGGCAGGAGGCGGGCACTCGTCAGCATGGCATCATCCGGGTAGGAACCGTGTCGCGGCGAAAAGGCCGGAACCGGGCGCGGTGCCCGGAGCCGGCGCACCGTATCTTGCCAGCACCTGTGGCGGCAATACGGCCACAGGCCCGTTTTCCGCCGCCTTCCGTCACAAGATGACGTTGCGGAAATTCTTACCGCCCCTGGGGCGGCAAGGATCAATTGTTGCTGCTCCCTACGGCGCTGGAGATCCTGGACTGACCAAGAGTACGCAGACCGATCGTAACCATGATCTGCTGGCTCGGATCGGAGTCATAGGTGCTGAGTGAATATTGGGAAATGTAGCTCACCGCCAGAGTGAAGCAGTCGTCCGAATAGGTCACACCCACCGAAGTCATATCAATTCCAGACTGAGCGATATTATAACGAATACCACCCGCCACCGACCATTCGTTGGTGAGGCGGTAGGATCCGCTAGTATAGATGCCCTCGCGCTCCTCATAATAGCCCAACAGAGGCTGCGGCGCATACCGGCCATAGACGGCGGAGAGGCTAATCTTGTCAAACGAGGTCCGGCCTTCCAACTCGAACCTTTGGAGCGAATAGTTCTCCTGATCGAAGCGGAAGCGCGAGATGAATTCCAAATTATTTGTCGGCGAATAGGAGAAACGAGCCACATAATCAGACACATTGGTGTCGAGGCCCGATTCCAGTCCGGTATTGGCCATGTCGCCTTCAGCGAAGGAATTGATACCGAACAGGTGATAGGACTGCCCCACCAGAGCGGTGATCAGGCCCGCATTGTTGAGCGCCGCCGTATAGCTGACGCCCACATTCAGACGGCCACCGCCCTCAACCCGGTCCCAGCCGGAATATTTGTTGATCTCGAACAGGTTGCTGTCGTCGAACACAAGGCTTTGGGCATCCTCGTTCGGCAGCTTGCCGATACCCGTCTCGCTCGGGCGGATGACCAGTTGGGCGCGCGGCTCGATGGTCTGCGTGCCCCAGTTCTGCACCGAGATGAAGGGATAGCGATAATCGAGACCAACCGCAGGCATGGCGCGGATCAGGTTTTCATCACCTGACTGAAGCGGGTTCTGGCCCGGAAGGGTGACACCGCTCGTATAACTGGACGGCAGCGCGCTGATATTGGCGTGCGCAACATCCACCCGCGCGCTGACGAAGGGGGTCCAAATCTGGCCGATCTGGTCAGTGACGGACGTCTTCCAGTACAGCTCGGCGCTGAGACGCTGATATTCGCCCGGCGCGCCGCGCAGCAGGCACTGGGTGGGGTTTGGATTGGTGAGGGCACAGGAACCGGCAGGAACTCCGGTGCCGCCACCCGCATTGGACGTGGCCGCCGACATGCCGACAAAGTCGGCCTCGTTGCGTGAAACAGCGTTGAAGTTCACCCGCACGCCCGCTTCACCGCCGAAAACGGGTTTTCCGAACACATAATTATAGTTGAACGTCCCCACCACCGGGATCATGTCCTGGTTGTCCGTCACGGCCAGACCGAGGAAATAGAGGGCGCGGGCGTCGAAGAAGGAGCGATCGCCCTGCCCGGTCACATAGAGCTGGGAAATGATCTCGGTGGGCGTGGAATTGACGAGGCCGAGCGCGTCGACATAGCCGCCCAGGTGATAGTCGTTCAGGAAGGTGCGGTCGGAGGCGAGCGTGCCGTCCCAGCCCCACTTCCATTGGTCGGTAATGGCGAACTCACCCCGGCTCTGGATGATGCCGCGATTGTCGCGATAGCCGGGAAGGCCCGCGAAGGCGTCCTTGTCCTGCTGCATGATGCCGGCGGCGCGAATGTCATAGGCGCCGTTCATCAACTGCTGGCGCCACTCGCCCTGCATCAGCAGGCCCTGCTCGCTGTAATAGACCGGGGTCAGGGTCATGTCGCGATCGGGCGCGATGTTCCAGAAGAAGGGAATCCCCACGCCGAAGCCGAGATTGCTGGCATTGGCGAAGACCGGGCTCAGGAAGCCCGTCTTGCGCTTCACCGTCGGATCGGGGCTGGAGAAGTACGGGAAATAGGCCATGGGCAGACCGAAAAACTCCAAGGTCGCGTCCTTGTAGTAGATCATCTGCTCGTTCTGGTTGTGGATGATGCGCGCGGCCTTCACCTGCCATAGCGGCGGGCGCTCGGGCGCGTTCTTGCACGGCTCGCAGGCGGTATAGACGCCGTTCTGGAAGACCGTGACATTGCCTTCGGTCCGGTCGGCCCGGGTCGCGGCGAAATGGGTCTTATCGACCGTGTCCACCCGCATCGACTGGATAAAGCCGTTCTTGAAATCCTCGCTGAGTTCGAGGTTTTCGGCGCGGATGAGATTGCCGTCCTTCTGCTTCAGGCGAACATTGCCCTCCGCGATGACCACGTTGCGATTGCGGTCGAAGGTGACGCGCTGAGCTTCCAGGCTCGCGCCGTCATAATACAGCTGGACGTTGCCCGAGGCTCCGACCGTGTTCTTCTCATAGTCGTAGATAAGCTCGTCAGCCGTGACGAGCATCTTCTTGTTACCGTCCGTTTGCGGTGCAGAAAAAGTGTTCGCCATGCCGCCCACGGGCGACTGAGCGTGCGCGGGCAAGGTCCCAGCATAGACAGCCAGACCCAGCGCGATCGCATAGGCAAGCCCGTTCCCGCCACGACGCATTACACGCCGCCAGGCCGAAGCTGCCCCCCCTTCCGCGGGAGTGAACCCGACGGTCATCCGTCCTCCCGGTGCAACAGAACAAGAACCCCCAGGAAAATCCCCGCCACCGCCGGAAACCATGCAGCGGCAATGGGATGCACCACGCCCGCCTCGCCTAGATCCTCCGCGAGCTTGGTTCCCAGATAAAGCAGAAACCCGGCGAGCACGCCACCGAGAATCGTCTGACCCACGCCGCCGAAACGGAAGATGCGCAGCCCCACGGCGGCGGCGATCAGCACCATGGCCACGAGCAAGAACGGGCGGGCCAACAGACTCTGGAGCTGCAGCCGGTATCGCGCCGCACCAAATCCGGCCTGCTCCGCATTCTTGATGGCCTCCGGAAGTTGCCAAAAAGACACGGTTTCCGCGGACAGGAGGCTCTCCTGGATCTGCGCCGGATCGAGATTCGTGGCGATCAGAAAGGAGGCGAATTGCTCCTGCTCGAAGCCCGGAATGAGCACCCGAACCTCGCTCAGAACCCAGTAACCATGTTCGAGGATCGCGGACTTCGCCTCCACGCGCTCCACAAGCCGATCGGCCTTGTCGAACTCGAAGACGGTCACGTTCAGAAGCTCGCGCCCGCTCTGCTGGGTGGCCTGCGCCTTGATGATTGCCTGCCCGTCCACGCTCTGCTGGCGGATCCAGAACGCGCCCTTGGCCGGGCCCAGGAGGCTGCCGGACGGCGCGGAATTGAAGATCTCGCTCTCCATCCGGTTCGCCCGCTCCTTGAAGTCGGCGGAGACCGGATTGAAGACGCAGGTGGCGAACACGCCGATGAGGAAGGCCACGATCACCGCAGGCGAGGTGAATTGCCATGCGGACAGGCCCACCGCCCGCGCCACCACCAGCTCCAGGCGCTTGGAGAGCATGACGAAGGAGAAGATGCCGCCGAACAGGACCGCGAAGGGCAGGAGCTGCTCGGTGAAGGCCGGGGCGCGGTAGAGCGTCAGAAGGGCCACCACGCCTGTGGTCACGGCGTCGCGGTCGGCGGTGCGCCGGCTCATCTCGAGGAAGTCCACGAGCATGATGAGCGAGACGCACGAGAAAAAGATCATCGCCACCGCCGAGAAGAAGCGGCCTGCGAAATAGGTGCCGAGGATGCGCCCGATCATGGCGTCAGTTGGCCGTAAGCCGGTTCACGCGGGCGGAGACGGCATCCACCATCCGCACCAGCGCCTGGGGCGGGGCGAACTTGATCCATCCCTGCAGGGCGAACGCGCAAATGACGATGCAGGCCAGCGGCAACAGATAGGCCACCGGCACCGCCGCCTCGGACGTGCGCAACTGCCCGCCCACCACGAAGGAGGAGATCTGAAGCCCCACCATCACCGGGATGATGGCGGCGAGCGCGAGGCCGCGGCTCTGCCGGGTGGTACGGGGCCGCGCCAGAGCGGCGGCCGCGACGGCGAAGAAGGCGAAGGGGTAGAGACCGGCGGACAGGCGCTTGTGCACCTCCTCGCGGAAGCGCCCGGCTTGGCCGATCAGCACATAGACATCGTTGGCGGGCGGGCTTTGCACATAGTCGAACGAGCGCTCGCTGGGGCGCAGCTCGGAGCCGCCCTGGCCGCCGGGAGCCAGCCCGTCGAGGCCGAACGCATAGCGCTGGAAGGCGACCACGGAGCCGTTGGAGGCGGAGCCCGCCGTGCGCCTGTGAATCGACCCGTCCTCCAGCACCAGAAAGATCCCCTTGGGGGTTTCCACGATCTGCCCACGGTCGGCGACATAGGTGGATATTTCCTTTTCGCGGGCGTCGTCGATCAGGATGCCGCGCATCACGCCGTTGCTGGCGCGTTCGCGGATATGAAAGACGAGGCCGGGCGAAAGGGTCACGAAACGGCCGGGCTGGGCCACGAAGGACACCACGTCGGCCCGCACGCGCGATACCTGATCGCGAAAGGAGCGCAGGCTCGCCGGCACCAGGTCGATGGCCAGCACCTCCACGAACAAGGAGGCGAGCACAGCCAGGATGATGAGCGGCCGCAGCACGCGCCAATGGCTCATGCCCGCCGCCGCCATCACCACGATCTCCGAATCGCCGTTCAGCTTCAGCAGGGTGTAGGCGGTGGCGATGAACAGTGCCGCCGGCGCGATCACCAGCACCAGGGTGGGCATGGTCAGGCTGGTGATGGAAATGAAGGCGAGGATGGTCTGGCCCTGGCTGGTCACCAGATCCAGCTGACGCAGCGCCTGGGTGGACCAGATCATGGCGCTCAGCACCGCGGTCACGCCCAAAAAGGCGGTGGCGGCCGTCACGAAGATGTACCGGTCGAGACGGCCCATGCACCACTTTCCAACGCGCTCGCCGCCCCGAGCTGCTTCTATCTGGAACGACTCTTGGATAGCCGCTCACGCTGCAAAGCGCAAATAGCGACGGTATTATATGAAGCTTACCCGGTCAGCGGGCCTCCAGGACCACCGCGCAGGCCGTGGGAAGATCGGCCAGCGTCAAAGGCGGCTTGGGTTTCGATGGCGTCGGCGAGGGCTTGGGATGCAGCACCTCGTCGGTGAACCACCAGGCGAGATCCGCCCCGCAGCCGTCGCCCTGGGGCGGAGGCTCCTGGGGGCGGCAGTCCGGGCTGTCGGGCCGGCAGAACAGGCGCACATGCATGTGCGCGTCATGCCCCCAATAGGGACGGACCTTGGCGAGCCAGTCGCGATCCGGCCCCGGCGCCCGGCACAGCGCCTTCTTGATGGCGGCGTTCACGAACACCCGCTCCACGTCCTTGTCCATGGCCGCAGCGCGGATCACCGCCACATGGTCCGGCGTGAAGGACTTGGGGTCCACGTCCAGCCGGTCGGGGCGCACCATCATCACGGCGGACAGGCTTTCCCGGTCCGCCCGCGTGAGATCCCGCCCGGGACTCGGCGTCAACCAGATGTCCGCATCCAGGCCCACCTGATGGGAGGCGTGGCCGGTGCGCATGGGCCCGCCGCGCGGCTGGGACATGTCGCCCACCAGGATGCCCGGCCAGCCGGACACCTTGGGAACCCGCACGGCGAAGCGCTCGATGAAGTCCACCAGCGCCGGATGACCCCAATTGCGGTTGCGCGACAGGCGCATGGCCTGCCAGAGGGGGCCAGCCCCCGACGCGCCGGGGCCGTTCACCGGCAGCGCCTCGGCGCCCGCGAGGCAGCCCTTGGAATAGAAACCGATGGAGCGCGCCGCCATGGGCGCCGGGCCGGTGGCCGCGCCGAACAATTCCTTCGCGGGGGTGCCCGCCGCCGGGGCGGGTGCGGTCTGGGCGAAAACACTCCCCGGCAGGGCGGCGAGCCCGGCCGCAAGGCACAGGAGACGCAGCGCGGCGGAAGCGGCGCGCATGCTTACTCGCCCTTCTTGTCGTACGGATTGTCCTTCTCGCGCAGCGCGAAGCGGATCGGCGTGCCCCACAGGTTGAAGCGCTCCCGGAGGCCATTGGCCAGATAGCGCAGATAGCTCTCGGGGATGGCGTCCGCGCGCGAGCAGAAGATGACGAAGCTCGGCGGGCGGGCCTTGGGCTGCGTCATGTAGCGGATCTTCACCCGGCGGCCGGAAACCGCTGGCGGGGGATGGCTGTCGGTCGCTTCCTCGAGGAAGCGGTTCAGTGGATTGGTGGAGATGCGGATGTTCCACACCCGGTGCGCCTCGACCACCGCTTCCAGCAGCTTGTTGAGACCGCGCCCCGTGAGGCCGGACAGGTGGACGATGGGCATGCCCTTCACCTGGGGCAGCCAGTGGTCCGCCTCTTCCCGCAGCTTGCCCAGCACATGAGGATCGGTGACGAGGTCGGACTTGTTGTAGCCCAGCACCAGCGCGCGGCCTTCCCGCACCACCAGATCGGCGATGCGCAGGTCCTGTTCCTCGAAGGGGCGCTCCGCGTCCAGAAGGACGATCACCACTTCCGCGAACTTCATGGCCCGCAGGCCGTCGGCGGCGGAAAGCTTCTCCAGCTTGTCGTCGATGCGGGCGCGCTTGCGCAGGCCCGCCGTGTCGTAGAACTCGAACTTGCGGTCGCGCCACTCCAGCTCCACCGAGATGGAATCGCGGGTGATGCCCGCCTCCGGCCCGGTCAGCAGGCGCTCCTCGCCCAGCAGGCGGTTGATGAGGGTGGACTTGCCCGCATTTGGCCGCCCCAGCACCGCCACCTTGATGGGTCGGCCGGTCGGCGCTTCCGCGTCGTCGTCCTCATCTTCGTCCTCATCGCGCGGACGACGCTTGGTCTGCTCGGGCAACGCCTCGCGCAGCGCATCATAAAGCTCGCCCAGGCCCTCGCCGTGCTCGGCGGAAATGGGCAGGGGCGTGCCGAGGCCCAGTGCATAGGCCTCCATGGTGCCCGCCTCTCCGGCCCGGCCCTCGCTCTTGTTGGCAGCGAGAATCACCGGCTTGCCGGAACGGCGCACCAGCCCGGCAAAGGCCCGGTCCGTGGGGGTGAGGCCCACACGCGCATCCACGATGAAGAGGATGGCGTCCGCGTCGGCGATGGCGGCCTCGGTCTGGTGGCGCATGCGCCCTTCCAGGGAGGCGGCGTCCGCCTCCTCCAGGCCCGCCGTGTCCACCACGCGGAAGGACAGGTCGCCGAGGCGGCCATCTCCCTCCCGGCGGTCGCGGGTCACGCCCGGCCGGTCATCGACCAGAGCGAGCTTCTTGCCCACCAGGCGGTTGAAGAGCGTGGACTTGCCCACGTTCGGGCGGCCGACAATGGCCAAAGTGAAGGACATGAGACTTCCGCCCGGGGCAAGGGATCAGTTGTTCGGCGCGCCCGCGGCGCCCGGCTGCGCAGGCGCGCCGGCGGCGGGAAGGGCGATATTGGCATTGCTCGGCTGCGCCACGGGGCCGGAATAGGTCACGCCGGGCACGCCCTCGGGGAAGACCTGCCGCCGGTCGCCCGACAGCGGGGTTTCCTTCTCACCGAAGGGGTTGATCTTGTCGAAGGTCTCGCAGCCCGTGAGCGCGAGGCCGCAGCCGAGGGCGAGCACGAGACGCAGGGACCGGGTGAGGGATCGGGGCATGGCGGACCTCACGGGCTAGGGCGCGGATGCCGCCTCGGCGGCGGCGGTCAGGGTACGGATCAACTGGCCTTGGCTGCGGATGGCCGGCGGCGTCTCGGGATCATCGAGAATGGACTGGGCCACGGCTCCGGCCGCCTTCAGGTCGCCCGCCTTGAAATGGGCGAGCGCCAGGATCTGGCGCGCGGAGTGGCGCATGGGCCCGGTGCCATCCGCCAGCGGCTGCATGCGCTGGACCATCTCGGCCAGCGGCGCGGTATCCACCAGCAGCAGGCTGGCGCGAATGCGCGCCACGTCCTGGCCGGTGGCCCCGACCGACGCATCGGTGGCGAGCGCGTCATAGGCAGCGACGGCGGCGGCGCGATCGGTGCGGCCGAGGAGCCCGGCGTCGCGGAAGCGCGCCAGAACCCGGTAGCCGGTGGTGCCGTCCTTCGACAAGGCGTCGAGGGCGGTCTCGGCGTCCTTCACATTGCCGTCCGCGATCAAGCGGTTCGCCGCCTCGAAGCGCGCGCCGGATGCCTCGGACTGGGTCTGCGTCCAATAGCGATAGCCGCTCCAGGCCCCGGCCGCGCCGACGATCGCCACGCACAGGAGGATCAGATACAGGCCGTAGCGGTCCCACAGGCGCCGGAATCGTTCGCGCCGCAGGTCCTCTTCGATCTCGTGGAAAATGTCGGTCATGCCTGGCCTGATATAGGGTCCGGTGAAACGGGCCGCCGGGAGGCGCTTGAGCACCTCCCCGTGAGGGCGGCTAAACTAGCCATGCGGCTTCATCGTGGCAAATCGCTCGCGAAGGCGATCGAATCCCAGCACCGCGAGACCGGCCATAAGGCCCCAGAAGGGTGCGCCCATGCCCGCCACCGCGACGCCCGAGGCGGTGGTGGCGAAGGTGGCCACCGCCGCGAGCCGGTCGCGCTCGTCCTGAAGCGCCCCGGCCAAGGCCCCCGTGAGCGGGGACAGCAGGGCAAGGCCCGCCACGGTAGCGATGAAGGCCGGGGGCAGCGCCGCGAAGATCGCCACCAGCGAGGCGCCCGAAATAGCGAGAAGGATATACCACCCGCCATAGGCAACGCCCGCCAGATAGCGCCGGGCGGGATCGGGATGGGCATCGGGATTGGCGGTGATGGCGGCGGTGATGGCCGCGAGATTGATGCCCGTGGCGCCGAAGGGGGCCAGCAGCACGCTGGCCGCGCCCGTGGCCGCCAGCGACGGCGTGGCCGAGGGGTTGTAGCCGAAGGTGCGCAGCACGGCGAGGCCGGGCAGGTTC
Source organism: Aquabacter cavernae (assembly GCF_003993795.1). GTDB lineage: Bacteria > Pseudomonadota > Alphaproteobacteria > Rhizobiales > Xanthobacteraceae > Aquabacter > Aquabacter cavernae. Next base: position 186,340 of record NZ_RWKV01000003.1, on the reverse strand, counting down.
TGCGCCGCCATGGTGACAAGGAACAGGGGAATGCCGAGGCCGAGCAGAACCGGCACCTCGAATTGCGGCACCACCGGCACGAGATGCGGTGCGGCGAGGCGGATGTCGCCCAGCGCCACCGCACCCGATGCGAGGACCGCAGCGCCCCCCGCCACAAGAACGCCGAACACCGCCAGCGTCGGCGACCACAGGCGCAGCACGAAGAACAGGACCAACATGGGAAGGACCATGGCAGGCACGGCCACCGCATTGTCCGCCAGTGCCATGACGAAACGCACCAGAACGCCGGCCAGCATGGCCGACGCGACGCTCATGGGAATGCGCGACACCAGTCGCGACAGGGGGCCGATGGCGGCGCAGGCCAGCACCAGCGCGCCCGCCAGCATGAAGGCTCCCGCCGCCTTGGGCATGCCGATGCCCCCACCGAACGTGGCAATGACCGCCGCACCCGGCGTGGACCAGGCCGTGACGATGGGCATGCGGTAGCGCAGCGACAGGAACAGGCTGGTGGCGGCAACGCCCGCGCACAGGGCCGCCACGGCCGAGGCGGATTCGGCCGGGCTCGCCCCCACCGCCACGGTGGCGGCGATGATGAGCGCCAGGGTTCCCCCGAACCCCACCAGGGACGCCACGAGGGAAGAGACGAGGACCGAAAGACGCATCCGGCTAAAGCTCGATCACATGAGACTGAAACGGTGCGATCGGTAAATCAGTCTCCGGACGATTGATAGAGAGCGAATGAATCGCTCCCTATCGCTCCTGCGCGGCGAGGACGGCGGCGAGCGCGCTGAGGGTCTGGCGCCGGGCGCGGACACCCAGCGGCTCGTCCGCCGGAATGTCCAGGGACATGAAGCGCACGAAGACGAAGGTGCGTCCGCCCTTCTCGGCCCAGCCCACGAACCAGCCGAGTGGGCGGGAGCGGTCCAGCACGGCATCGGCCAGCCGCAGATGCCCCGTGCCGGAAACGCCGAACAGCTCATATCCCGCGGGTGTCTCGGGCTGCTTCAGGAGCGCGACCGTGCGCCCCACCGCCTCGGCCGGAACGGGCAGTTCGCCATTCAGCATCTTGCGCAGGAAATCCACCTGCTCGCGCGGTGAGATGGCGAGGGACGAGGACAGCCACGACTGGGCGAACCCGTCCGGCACGCCGGGATCACCGGAGAGATTTTCGTTGCCGTAGAGAAAGGCATGCAGGCCGGCGGCAAGGCGCTCCCGCCCCACCGCGCGGGCCACGGCACCGCCATACCAGGCCACCTGATGGCGTACCCAGCCCTGCGGGGTCTGCGGTTCCGCAGCCGGGCCGGACAGCGGAGGTACGCCCGCCATGGGGGCCGGCGGGTTCAGCACTGGCTCGCGCTCGCTGCGCAGGAAGCCCGCCTCATAGCCGAGGAGCGCCAGGGGAATGTCGAAGGTCTCGACCGGGGAATGGCGCGCGGCGCACAGCCCCTGCTTCGCCGCGACCCGAGCGGTCTTCAGCTCGGTCACGAGAAAGCATTCCTCCGCCGCCCGGGCGATGCCCGGAAGGCCGAGTGCGGTCAGAAGCCCCGCCGCCAGCAGGCCGGCGCGGATCCGGCGCGCGGTCACGGCGCCTTGGGCGCCTTCGGCGCATAGGTGTGCTCCGGGCCGGGGAACGTGCGGGCGCGCACTTCCTCGGCATAGCGGCCCACCGCTTCCTCGATGGCCGGGCCCAGCTCGGCATACTTCTTCACGAATTTCGGCACCCGTGCGCCGAGGCCCAGCATGTCCTCAAGCACCAGGATCTGGCCGTCGCAGGCCGGGCTTCCGCCGATGCCGATGGTGGGCGGCGCCACCTCCTGGGTGATCTGGCGGGCGACCGGCTCGGCCACCGCCTCCACCACGATGGCGAAGGCCCCCGCCTCCGCGATGGCCCGGCCGTCCTCGATGATCATGCGCGCCTCCGCCTCGTCGCGGCCGCGCGCCTTGAAGGAGCCGAGCGTATTGATGGCCTGAGGGGTGAGGCCCACATGGCCCATGACGGGAATGCCCCGGTCCACCAGGAAGCGCACGGTTTCCGCCATGCGCACGCCGCCTTCCAGCTTCACCGCGCCCGCGCCGGTCTCCTTCAGCACGCGCACCGCGGTGTGGAACGCCTCCACGGGGCTCGCCTCATAGCTGCCGAAGGGCAGGTCCACGGTGATGAGCGCCCGCTTGGTGCCGCGCACCACGGCGCGACCGTGCACGATCATCATTTCCACGGTGACGGGCACGGTGGTCTCCAGGCCGTGCATCACCATGCCCAGGCTGTCGCCCACCAGGATGACGTCCACATGCCGGTCCAGCAGCTGGGCGGTATGGGCATGGTAGGAGGTAAGGCTGACGATGGGATCGCCGCCCTTGCGCGCACGGATCTCGGGCGCCGTGATCCGGCGGGCATCGGCTTGGATGGACATATGCTTTCCTCAACGAATTAATGGCGGCTCTGTCGGCCGCTTTGGTCCGGGCGCCGTCTCACATGACGGGAACGCCGATCACATAGGGATGGAAGACGAAGGCGAGCAAGCCGTAGAGCGCCAGTCCGCCCACAACGGCCACCGCGTCCCCGCCAAATCCCTTCGGAGCCGGCTGCACGACGGCGCCGCGCCGCTTCAGCGAGATGCGGTCATAGACCGCCCAGGCGAGCACGGCGAGGAACAGGGTCATGGAGGCGGCATCGCCATTGGCCAAAAGATGGGCGAGAGCCCAGGTCTTCAGGCCCACCAGCAAGGGATGCTTCATGCGGGTGCGGATGTGGCTCGGCACATAGGCAGCCACGAAGAAGATGCAGGCGAACACCATGAGCAGCAACGCGAGGTGCCGCAGGCCCATGGGCGGCACCCAGAGCTGGGCCGGCCCTTCCGCCCGCCACAGGGCAAAGCCATAAGCCGTGAGCAGGAGGCCGCTGGCGGCCAGCAGGGAATAGAAGCCCTTATAGCCTCCTTCCCCGAGCGCACCGATGAGCTTTGCCCTGAACCCGCGCAGGCTGGACACCACATGCACCCCGAGGAAGACCACGAGGCCGAACAGCATCATCACCATGGCCTCAACGCCCGACCGGCGCCCTCCCTGACGTAAACCGGCGGGACTTTAGAGCATCTCCAGCGAAAGTCGAAGCGACAATCGCCGCAGGCAAGACAACCAATTCATTGATTTCATTGATTATTTTATAAGTCACTCGAATGCGGCCGCTCTGAATCCCCTGACACCTGCGCTGGACGCATGGCGGAACCGCGCCGTTGCGGACGACGGAAGGTCTTCTAATCGTCGCGCGCCCATGGTATGCGCCACCGCCAACTCGAAATGCGTGCGGCGACCGGCGCCGCTCCATTCGCAACGTGCCGCAAGCCACTCTGGCGCGGCAGAGGAGTTGGCCATGTCCTCGTTCGCTACCCCCCCCGGCTCCCTGTTTCGCGAAGCCCTGACCTTCGACGACGTTCTGCTCGTCCCCGGTCCGTCCGACGTCATGCCCGGCGGCGTGAATCTCGTCACGCGCCTCACCAACACCATCACCCTCAACCTGCCCATTATCTCCGCCGCCATGGACACGGTGACGGAATCCCGCCTCGCCATCGCCATGGCCCAGGCAGGCGGCATCGGCGTGATCCACCGCAACCTCACGCCCGAGGCGCAGGCGGAGCATGTGCGGCAGGTGAAGAAGTTCGAATCCGGCATGGTGGTGAACCCCGTCACCGTCTATCCCGACGACACCCTGGCGGACGCCCTCGCCCTCATGAAGCGGCACGGCATCTCGGGCATCCCGGTGGTGGAGCACGGCTCCAACGGCCGGGGCGGCAAGCTGGTGGGCATTCTCACCAATCGCGACGTGCGCTTCGCCACCGATCCCGCCACGCCCGTGCGCGAGCTGATGACCAAGGACCGGCTCATCACCGTGAATGAAAGCGTCCAGCAGGAAGAGGCCAAGCGCCTGCTGCACCAGCACCGCATCGAGAAGCTGCTGGTGGTGGATGGCGATTATCGCTGCGTGGGCCTCATCACCGTGAAGGACATGGAAAAGGCCGTGACCTATCCCGAGGCCGCCAAGGACGAGCAGGGGCGCCTGCGCGTCGCCGCCGCCACCACGGTGGGCGAGGACGGTTTCGAGCGCACGGAGCGCCTCATCGATGCGGGCGTGGACCTCGTGGTGGTGGATACCGCCCATGGCCATTCCCGCAAGGTGCTGGACCAGGTGGACCGCATCAAGCGCCTGTCCAACAAGACCCAGATCCTCGCCGGCAACGTCGCGACGGCGGACGGCACCAAGGCGCTGATCGATGCGGGCGCGGACGCCATCAAGGTGGGCATCGGCCCCGGCTCCATTTGCACCACCCGCATCGTGGCGGGCGTGGGCGTGCCCCAGCTCACCGCCGTGATGGACGCGGTGGAAGCCGCCCAGGCCACCGGCACCCCCATCATCGCCGATGGCGGCATCAAGTTCTCCGGCGACCTCGCCAAGGCGCTGGCGGCGGGCGCCTCCTGCGCCATGGTGGGTTCACTTCTCGCGGGCACGGACGAGAGCCCCGGCGAGGTGTTCCTCTATCAGGGCCGCTCCTACAAGGCCTATCGCGGCATGGGCTCGGTGGGTGCCATGGCGCGCGGCTCCGCCGACCGCTACTTCCAGGCCGAGGTGCGCGACACGCTGAAGCTGGTGCCGGAAGGCGTCGAGGGGCAGGTGGCGTACAAGGGCCCGGTCGGGGCGGTGCTGCACCAGCTCGCCGGCGGCCTGCGCGCCGCCATGGGCTATGTGGGCGGCGAGAACCTCAAGGAGTTCCAGGCCCGGGCGCGCTTCGTGCGCATCTCCTCCGCGGGCCTGCGCGAAAGCCACGTCCATGACGTGACCATCACCCGCGAGAGCCCCAACTATCCCACCGGCGCCTGAACGCGGATCAGTCCTTCAAACGAAAACGGCCGGCGGATCGTCTCCGCCGGCCGTTTTCGTTCAATCCGGGTTTACTTATTCCGCAGCCGCGCGGCGGGCGGGATCGTAATTGAGCGTGGGCGCCAGCCAGCGCTCCGCCTCCTCCACGCTCCAGCCCTTGCGGGCCGCATAGTCCGCCACCTGGTCGCGCTCGATGCGCCCGACGCCGAAATAGGCGCTCTCGGGATGGGAGAAATAGAGCCCCGACACCGCCGCTCCCGGCCACATGGCATAGCTCTCCGTGAGCTCAAGGCCGATGCGGTTGGTGGCATCCAGCAGCGCGAACAGCGTCGCCTTCTCCGTATGGTCGGGCTGGGCGGGATAGCCGGGTGCCGGGCGGATGCCCTGGTACTTCTCCAGGATCAGATCCGCGTTGGAGAGCCCTTCCTGCGGATCATAGGCCCAGAATTCGGTCCGCACCCGCTGGTGCATGCGCTCCGCGAACGCCTCCGCGAAGCGATCCGCCAGGGCTTTCAGCAGGATGGCGGAATAGTCGTCATTGGCCGCCTTGAAGGCGGCGGTGCGCGCCTCCTCCCCGATGCCGGCAGTGACCGCGAAGCCGCCCACATAGTCCGAGACGCCGGAGGTGACCGGCGCGACGAAGTCCGACAAGGCGATATTGGCCCGTCCCTCCCGGCGCGCCAGCTGCTGACGCAGGGTGTGGAGGGTGGCGAGCGGGGTCTTCCGGCTGTCGTCCCGGAACAGGATGATGTCGTCGCCTTCCGCATTGGCGGGCCAGAAGCCGATCACCGCGCGGGCAGTCAGCCACTTCTCGTCCACGATGCGCTTCAGCATGGCCTGCGCGTCCGCGAACAAGGCACGCGCGGCCGGGCCTACCGCCTCGTCGTCCAGGATGGCGGGATAGCGCCCGGTCAGCTCCCAGGACTGGAAGAAGGGCGTCCAGTCGATGAAGGGCACGAGGTCGGCGAGGTCATAGTCCTCGAACACCTTCGTGCCCAGGAAGGCGGGCTTGGGCGCCGTACGGGCGAAATCCAGCTTGAGGGCATTGTCGCGCGCCTTGGCCAGCGGCACGCGCTGCTTGGCCTCGTCGGCGCGGGCATGGGCTTCGGCGAGCTTGGCATATTCGCCGCGCACGTCCGCCTTGTAGGTCTCCCGCGTGTTCGGGTTCAGCAGGCTCGACACCACGCCCACCGCGCGGCTGGCGTCCGTCACGTACACCGCCTGCCCGCGCTCATAGCGCGGCGCGATCTTCACGGCCGTGTGGACGCGCGACGTGGTGGCCCCGCCGATGAGGAGCGGCACGTCGAAGCCCTCCCGCTCCATCTCGGCGGCAACCCCGACCATCTCGTCCAGGGAGGGCGTGATGAGGCCGGAGAGGCCGATCACATCCACCTTCTCGGCGCGCGCCACGTCCAGGATCTTCTGGGTGGGCACCATGACGCCGAGGTCGATCACCTCGTAATTGTTGCACTGGAGAACCACGCCCACGATGTTCTTGCCGATGTCGTGGACATCGCCCTTCACCGTGGCCATGAGAATCTTGCCGGCGGCGGAACGCTCCGAGACGCCGCTCACCCGCTTCTCCTCCTCCATGAAGGGCATGAGATAGGCCACCGCCTGCTTCATCACGCGGGCGGACTTCACCACCTGGGGCAGGAACATCTTGCCCGCGCCGAACAGGTCGCCCACCACGTTCATGCCCGCCATGAGCGGACCCTCGATCACATGAAGCGGCCGCTCGACGCCCTGGCGCGCCTCCTCGGTATCGGCCTCCACATAATCGGTGATGCCGTTGACCAAGGCATGGGCGAGGCGCTTCTCCACCGGCCAGGTGCGCCAGGTGAGGTCCGCTTCCTTCTTCTCCTTGCCCGCGCCCCGGAAGCCTTCCGCCAGCGCCAGCAGGCGCTCGGTGGAATCGGCGCGGCGGTTCAGCACCACGTCCTCGCAGGCGTCGCGCAGGTCCGCCGGGATATTCTCATAGACCGCCAGCTGGCCGGCATTGACGATGCCCATGTCCATGCCCGCCTGGATGGCGTGGTAGAGGAACACGGCGTGCATGGCCTCGCGCACCGGCTCGTTGCCGCGGAACGAGAAGGAGAGGTTCGAGACGCCGCCCGAAATGTGGGCATAGGGCAGGTTCTCACGGATCCAGCGCGTCGCATCGATGAAGAACACGCCGTATTCGGAATGCTCCTCGATGCCGGTGGCCACCGCGAAGATGTTGGGGTCGAAGATGATGTCCTCGGCCGGGAACCCCACCTCCTGCGTCAAGATGCGGTAGGCGCGGGCGCAGATCTCGGTCTTGCGCGCGAAGGTGTCGGCCTGGCCCTGCTCGTCGAAGGCCATCACCACCACGGCCGCGCCGTAGCGCCGCACGAGGCGGGCCTGGGCTCTGAAATTCTCCTCGCCCTCCTTCATGGAGATGGAGTTCACGATGCCCTTGCCCTGGATGCACTTCAGGCCGGCCTCGATGATGTCCCACTTGGAGCTGTCCACCATCACCGGCACGCGGGCGATGTCGGGCTCGGAGGCGACGAGGTTCAGGAAGGTGACCATGGCCGCCTGCGAATCCAGCAGGCCCTCGTCCATGTTGATGTCGATGACCTGGGCGCCGCTCTCCACCTGGTCGCGCGCGACCGCGAGGGCGGCGGGGAAGTCGCCATTGGTGATGAGCTTGCGGAACTTGGCCGAACCCGTGACGTTGGTGCGCTCACCCACGTTCACGAACGGGATTTCCGGCGTCAACTCAAAGCTCTCCAGCCCCGACAGGCGTAGCCGTTCCGGCAGTTCGGGGATCGCGCGGGGCGCATGGGGCGCCACGGCTTCGGCGATGGCCCGGATATGGGCGGGCGTGGTGCCGCAGCAGCCACCCACCACATTCACGAGGCCGGAGGCCGCGAATTCGCCCACCAGCGCCGCCATGGCTTCCGGGCTCTCGTCATAGAGGCCGAACTCGTTGGGCAGGCCCGCATTGGGATAGGCGCAGACCAGCGTGTCCGCGACCTTGCCGATCTCCGCGATATGGGCGCGCATCTCCTTGGCGCCCAATGCGCAGTTGAAGCCGATGGAGAAGGGATCGGCGTGGCGCAGCGCATACCAGAAGGCGGAGGGCGTCTGGCCCGACAACGTGCGGCCGGACAGGTCCGTGATGGTGCCGGATATCATCACCGGCACACGGTATCCCAGCTCGTCGAACAGGCCCTCGATGGCGAACACCGCCGCCTTGGCGTTCAGCGTGTCGAAGATGGTCTCGATGAGCAGCAGGTCGGAGCCGCCCTCCAGAAGGCCGCGCGCCTGCTCGCCATACGCCACGGCCAGCTCATCGAAGGTCACGGCCCGGAAGCCCGGGTCGTTCACGTCCGGCGAGATGGACGCGGTGCGGTTGGTGGGGCCGATGGCGCCCGCCACGAAGCGGCGGCGTCCGTCCTTTTCTTCCGCCAGCTTCGCCGCCGCCTTGGCGAGGCGCGCGCCTTCCACGTTCAGCTCATAGGCCAGCGCCTCCATGGCGTAGTCGGCCTGGGCGATGGTGGTGGAGGAGAAGGTGTTGGTCTCGACGATGTCGGCGCCGGACAGGAAATATTCCAGGTGGATGTCCCGGACCGCGTCCGCCTGGGTCAGGTTCAGAAGGTCGTTATTGCCCTTCACGTCCTGGGGCCAGTCGGCGAAGCGCGCGCCGCGATACCCGGCCTCGTCCAGCTTCAGCCCCTGGATCATGGTGCCCATGGCGCCGTCGAGCACCAGGATGCGCTCCCGCGCGGCGGCGGTGAGGGCGGCGGTAGAATCGATGTGGCGGGTCATGGCTGTCTCTTCGGGTCCGAACGTGCCGGAAAACGGGAACTACACCGCAAGGCGCTGCGCGGGGGCGGCAGCCCCTTGTGGACGCAGGCCGAGAAGGTGGCAGATGGCATAGACGAGGTCGGCGCGGTTCAAGGTGTAGAAATGGATATCGCCCACCCCGCGGTCAACGAGGTCCGTCACCTGCTCGGCGGCAACCGCGGCGGCGATGAGCTTGCGGGTCTCGGGATCATCATCCAGGCCCTCGAAGCGCTTCAGCAGCCAGCCCGGCACGCTGGCGCCCGTGCGGCCGGCGAAGTTGGACGCCTGCTTGAAATTGGTCACCGGCAGGATGCCCGGCACGATGGGGATGTCGATGCCCGCCGCGCGCACCTTGTCGAGATAGCGGAAATAGACGTCGTTCTCGAAGAAGAACTGGGTGATGGCCCGGGTCGCGCCCGCATCCACCTTGCGCTTCAGATAGTCGATATCCGCGTCCAGGCTCGGGCTTTCCGGGTGCTTCTCGGGATAGGCGGAGACCGAGACCTCGAAATCGCCGATGGCGCGGATGCCCGCCACGAGGTCACAGGCATGGGCATAGCCGTCCGGATGGGGGACATAGGCCGTGCCCACCCCGGTCACCGGATCACCCCGGAGCGCCACGATGTGGCGGATGCCCGCGCCGGCATAGTCGCGCACCACTTCGTCGATCTCGGCCCGGCTGGCGGCGACGCAGGTGAGGTGCGCCGCCGGGGCGAGCGCGGTCTCGCGCGCGATCTTTTCCACGGTGGCATGGGTGCGCTCCCGCGTGGAGCCTCCCGCGCCATAGGTGACCGACACGAAGCTCGGCCCGAGCGGGGCGAGCCGCTCGATGGACGCCCATAGCGTGCGCTCCATCTCTTCCGTCTTGGGCGGGAAGAACTCGAAAGAGACGCGCACCGGCGGGCGCGACAGCTCCCGGCTGGCCCGGATCGGCGGGGTCATCAGGCACTCTCCCTGGTCTTATGGATTTGGCCCGGCGCCGAGGCGACGGGGCGCGGATCGCGGCCGAGCCAGAAGGAAACGGTGAGCGCGCCTTCGGCGTCTGCGCCCGGCGGCAAAACATGGTGGAGCGTGGGCACGAGGCCGGCCTGCGTCATCCAGCCGGCCACCGCCTCCTCCGGGAAGCCGAGGCGACGATGGGCATGGGCCTCGCGCAGGAATTCGAGATCGTGGGGGGCGAAGTCCACCACCAGCAGGCGACCGCCCGGGCGCAGCACCCGCGCCGCCTCCCGCACCGCCCGCGCCGGCTCGTCCAGGAAGTGCAGCACCTGATGGATGAGCACCGCGTCGAAACTGTCGCGCGGCAAGGCCAGATTGAAAATGTCACCCTGGCGCACGGCACAATTGCGCACCCCCGCCCGCTCCAGGTTGACGCGGGCGACACCCAGCATGTCGGGGGACAGATCGATGCCGACCCCCTTCTGGATGCGCGGCGACAGGATTTCCAGCATGCGCCCCGTGCCCGTGCCGAGATCCAGCAGGGTATCGATGGGCCCTGCCCCCAAGGCATCCCGCACCTGCTGCTCCACCAGCGCATCGGGGACATGGAGGGAGCGGATGGCATCCCACCGGGCAGCGTGGCTCGCGAAATAGGCCTGGGCCTGGGCGGCCCGCGCCGCCCGCACCTCGCCGAGGCGCTCCCGGTCATGGCGAATCAGGGGATCGTCGGTTGCCAGCAAGGCAAGCAGGGTGGTGACGAGCAGGCCCTGCCCGCCCTCGGCGGCGCGCTGGTAGAAGACCCAGCTCGCCTCGCGCCTGCGCTCCACAAGCCCGGCCTCGGCCAGCAGCTTGAGATGGCGCGAGATGCGCGGCTGCGACTGGCCGAGAATGTCGGTCAGCTCGCTCACCGTCAGCTCCGCCTCGTCCAGCAGGGCCAGCAGCCGCAGGCGCGTATCCTCCCCGGCGGCCTTCAGGCCGTCCAGGAGAGTCGCATAGGCAAGCGCAGGCGAACGATCTAAAGACATAAAGATATCTTTATATTGCGCCCCTCAGAAGCGCAAGGGCCACGCACGGCCGGGAGCCAAGGCGAAGGTGTGGCTTCCATGGCACGTCCGCCCGCTGCGGAGCGGCCATGCATTCCGTTGCGTTGCGGTCACAGTTACGTGGGTTTAAACCATGATGGAACGCGCGGCGCATTCCTGACGTTTTTGAAAACGAAGGTGGTCCGGCGAGACGGTTGGCACCAGCTTGGTACCAGCCCAAAAGTGTACGCCGTTTCCAATTTCGTCACGTTTCACCTGTAGCACGAGTGTCATGACGCTGCGCACCACACTCCTCTCCGCCCTTGGCGCCTCCCTGCTGGCCATTCCGGCCGCGCAGGCGCAGATCTATCAAGGCCAGACCTACGTGGTCCCGTCTTATGTCGCGGCCGGCCAGGCCGACGACGACGAGACGGGTGCGCTGGGTCAGGACGTGCCCAACGGCAGCGTCCCCGGCTACCGAGATCCCTACGCATCCAGCAGCCCGCGCGGCGACTATGTGCAGAGCACGCCCATGGCGCCGCCTGCCGGTGTCGCGCAGGCCCCGACCTATGCGCCCGGCACGCCCGCGCCGCAGGGTTACGTGTCTCCCGGCGCGGGCTACCAGCCCGGCCAGGGTTCGGCGCCCGGCCAGCCCTTGGCCATCGCGCCCGGCGCCCTGCCCGCTCCGAACGCACAGCAGATTCCCGGCCGTGACGGCACGCCTCCCGGCTATGTCCAGCCCGGCTATGCCGCGCAGCAGCCCTACCCTGCCCAGCAGGCGCCCGGCGGCTACGTGCAGCCCGGCTACGCCCAGCCGCAGCAGGCGGGCTATGAAGGCTCCTACAAGCAGGACGCCATGCTCCAGTCGGCGCGCAACCCGGCCCAGGGCCAGGTGGCGCCGCAGCAGATGGCGCCGCAGGGTGGCTATGTTCAGCCCGGCTATGCCGCGCCGACCAATGCCGCCTATGCGCCCGGCGCCGCGCCCGGCGGCTCCTACGGCCCCAATGCGGCCGTGGTGCCCGGCACGCAGGAAGCGCCGTCCGGCCCGCGCATCGAGAATGTGGATCCCAGCGAGCCCGTGGACTCCCGTTTCCGCCGTCAGACGGTGGATTACGTGACCACGCAGCCCGCCGGCTCCATCATCATCGATACCGGCAACACCTATCTCTATTATGTGCTGGGTGGCGGCAAGGCGATCCGCTACGGCATCGGCGTGGGCCGCGACGGCTTCACCTGGGCCGGCACCGAGCGGGTCAGCCGCAAGGCGGAATGGGCCGATTGGCGCCCGCCGACCGAGATGATCGAGCGCCAGCCCTACCTGCCCCGCTTCATGGCGGGTGGCCCCGGCAACCCGCTGGGCGCGCGCACCCTGTATCTGGGCGGCACCATCTACCGCATCCACGGCACCAACGAGCCGCAGACCATCGGCAAGTTCGTGTCCTCCGGCTGCTTCCGCATGCTGAACGCCGACGTGGAAGACCTCTACGAGCGCGTGAAGGTGGGCACGAAGGTGGTGATCCTGCCGAAGTCCAGCGGTGCGCAGGCCAATGCCGCCGCCGGCAAGCCTCCGGTGGCCACCGCCCGCTGAGCGGCGCGGACACTGTTTCAACATCAAAGGCGCGTCCCCGGGACGCGCCTTTTTGTTTAGCGGGCGGGCTCTACCATTCCCGCCGCGCAAGTCTATGATACCCACGCGCAAGGGGGCTTGACGCGATCTTTGAACCGGGACGACCCGCATCGTCCCCGGCTGGACGGATCGATTCCAGATTGCCCGAGCGAACCGGGCGCGGGCGATCCGTCACGCGGCCGGATGGTTCATTCGTGCTCCAGCCTGGAGATCCTCCCGATGCCCACCTCCATTCCCACCCCCGGCAGCTCCGTTCGAGACCAACTCACCGCGATCCGCGCGGGCTGGGGATGGTTCGTGGGCCTCGGCATCGCCTTCGTCATCCTGGGCTGCATCGCCCTCGCCCATCTCGCCATCTCCACTGTGGCCACCGCGCTTTATGTGGGGGCTCTGGTGCTGGTGGGCGGCGTCGTCCAGATGCTGCATGCCTTCCGCGTCCAGGGCTGGGGCCGCTTCTTCTTCTGGCTGCTGTCGGGCCTGCTCTATGTGGTCGCCGGCGGCCTCATCGTCTACCAGCCCATGTTCGCCGCGGGCGTCATCACCCTCATGATCGGCGTGTCGCTGGTCATTGGCGGCCTGTTCCGCATCTGGGCGGGCATCGGCGCGCGGCCCCAGAAGGGCTGGGGCTTCATCGCGGTGGCGGGCGCCATCACCTTCCTGCTGGGCCTTGAGATCATTGCGGGCTGGCCGGTCAATTCGCCCATCATCCTCGGCCTGTTCCTGGGGATCGACCTGATCATCAACGGCGTGATGACGGCCATGTTCGGCCTCGCGTTGCGCAACAAAGGGGCCTGATCCCGGCATGCCGACCCCGTTCCTCGCCGCCCGGGGCGGCCGCCTCGCCCGCATCATCGCCTGCGCCCTCGGCATCCTCGTCGCGGGCGCGAGCGGCGCCTTCGCCCAGCAGGACATGCCCGCCTGCACCACGGGCCCGGTCGTGTCCCTCAAGACCCCGCGCGCCGCGCAGGCGCTCGCGACGAAGCGCAGCCTGACCATCGTGGCCATCGGCTCATCCTCCACGGTGGGCGTGGGCGCCTCCTCCGGCGCGCGCACCTATCCGGCGATCCTGGAAGCCCTGCTGCGCGCGCGCTTTCCGGGAACGGACATCACGGTCATCAATCGCGGGGTGAATGCGGAGGATGTGCCGGAGAACCTCGCCCGCTTCCAGCGCGACGTGGAAGCGCTGAAGCCGGACCTCGTCCTGTGGCAGGTGGGCACGAACTACGTGATCCGCAGCTTCGGCGTCGGCAATTTCGGGCCGCTCCTGCGCCAGGGCATCGACGCCATCCAGGGCTGGGGCGCGGACGTGGTGCTCATCGACCTGCAATATTCACCCTGGGTGAACGACAAGCCCAACCGGCCCGCCATCAACGAGCTGATCGCCTCCACGGCGCGCAATGCGGGAGCCTCCATGTTCCCGCGCTATGCGCTGATGCGCGGATGGGTGGAGCAGCAGAAGATCCCCGCCTCGCGGCTGCTGATCTTCGACGGCCTCCACCTCAATGACTGGAGCTATGACTGCTTCGCCCGCGCGCTGGCCGCGAGCCTCATTCCGGCCTTGGCGAGCCGGCCGAGGGCTCAGGCGTCGCCGAGCCCCAGCACGTCCACCATGGAATAAAGCCCTGGCGTCCGGCCCGCCGCCCAGCGGGCCGCCGTCAGCGCGCCATTGGCGAAGATGCCCCGGTCTTCCGCCCGGTGCGCCAGTTCGATCCGCTCCGACGGTCCGGCGAAGATCACCACATGCTCGCCCACCACGGAGCCGCCGCGCAGGCTGGCGAAGCCGATATCGCCCGCTTTGCGGCTGCCCGTATGCCCGTCGCGCACACGCACCGCATGGCTCTCCAGATCCACCGCGCGCCCTTCCGCCGCCGCCTCGCCCAGAAGCAGCGCGGTGCCGGACGGTGCATCCACCTTCCGGGCGTGGTGCATTTCCACGATCTCGATGTCAAAGCTCGGATCCAGCACCGCCGCCACCTTGCGGGTGAGCGCCGCCAGCAGGTTCACGCCGAGGCTCATATTGCCCGAGCGCACGATGGCCGTGCCCGCCGCCGACACCGCGATGGCCTCAAGATCCTCCGCGGAAAACCCCGTCGTGCCGATCACATGGGCGATGCCCTTCTGGGCGAGCAACGCGGCGAGGCGCACCGAAGCGGCGGGGGAGGAGAAGTCCACCACCGCGTCCGCGCCCTGCACCGCCGCCGCCATGTCCGACTGAACGCTGATCCCCGCATGGGGCAGGCCCGCAAGCTGGCCGGCATCCTCGCCGAGATGGGCGCTGCCGTCATGCTCCAGCGCTCCCGCCAGCACATAGGTTTCGCTTTCGAGGACCGCGCGCAGCAAGGTCCGGCCCATGCGCCCACCGGCGCCCGCGATGACGATGCGAAGCTTCGACACGTCTGCCCCCTGATCTGGTGCGAGGTCTGCCCGGGTGGCCCCGACCCGGACGAAGAATTAGGTGTTTAGAGCGCGATCGGCCCGGACGGAAGGCCCGGAGCTTCGCTCCCGCGCGGCTCAGCGCAACGCGCTGTCCATATCCGCCAGAATCGCCTGCGCGGCGGCGGCGGGATCGGCGGCGGCAGTGATGGGGCGGCCGACGACGATGGCATTGGCCCCTGCACGGATGGCGTCGGCAGGCGTCGCGATGCGTTTCTGGTCACCCACATCCGCCCCGGCGGGGCGCACGCCCGGCGTCACCACCAGCCCGTTGGGGCCGAGAATGGAGCGCACCATGGTGGCATCGGTGGGCGCGCAGATGACGCCCGCCACCCCGGCCTCGCGCGCCTGCTCCGCACGGCGCGCCACCATGGCTTCGACGCCAAGGCCATAGCCTGCCGCCGCCAGATCCTGCGCGTCATAGGAGGTGAGCACGGTCACGCCCAGCACCTTGAGGGGGGAGCCCTGCGCGCCGCGTGCAGCGGCAGCCAATGTCTGGGGATAGGCATGGACGGTCAGCAGCGTCACGCCGCGCTCGGCAGCCGCCGCCGTGGCGCGCTCCACCGTCTGGCCGATGTCATGGAGCTTGAGATCGAGGAAGACCTTCTTGCCGGCGCCGATCAGGTCCGCCGCCAGGTCCAGCCCACCGGCAATGGTGAGTTCCAGGCCGATCTTGTAGAACGTGACCGCGTCGCCCAGCTGCCAGACCATGGCCTCGGCGGCGGTGACGGAGGGAAAATCCAGGGCGACGATCAGCCGATCGCTCAGCAGGGTCTCAGTCACCGTGTTCTCCTTGCGTCCGTATGCGGCCCCCGAAGTCTCACGCCCCATCCTCCATGGCGCACCAGCCCTGAGGCGGTGCGGCACCGTGGCGGAACCAGCAGCCCCCGCCCACCGGAGGCTGATCGTGGGATCGCGAGATTGCGTAGCCGGCCAGATGGCACAGCAACAGCGTGCCAACCCCTCCATGGCCCACAAATATGGCGGGAATCCCGGGCGCCTCCGCAAGCGCGGCGTTCACCGCCCCGACAATGCGCGCCTGCGCGTCCCGTGCCCGCTCCCAGCCGCGAATGCTGTCGTCCGGATGGGCGAAGAATTCGTTGGCCACCGCCTGGAATTCCGGCTCCGGCAGGAAACCCGTGGCGGAACGGTCATTCTCATGCATGGCCGGGCGCACCTCCACGGCGAGCCCCAAGGCGGCACCGAGAATGGCGGCCGTCTCCTTGGCCTTCACCTCCTCGCTCGACACGATGCGGCGATAGAGGGACAGGTCGGGACGGCGGGCAAAGGCTTCGGTGCGCTGGCGCCCCACATCGGAAAGCGACCAATCCGGCACGGGAACGTCCGGATCCACCTTCACCTGCGGATGGCTGAGATAGAGGAAGGGCGTCATGCCGCCGCTCCGAGTGGCGCGCCGTCCTGCCGGGGTCCGGCGCTCACGGGCGGCGATAGACCCAGACGCGGGCCGGGGGAAGGTTCATCCACACGCGAGGCGAGCGCTTGCCCTCGATCACGCCGGACTTGAGCGGAACCGGAGAGACCACCGCATAGGTGAACTGAACGAAGGGCCCGCCCGCATGGGAGAGGTCGAACGCCTCATTGACCATGCGGTCGCGATCCTGGGGGGAGCGCGTGAACAAGGGCAGCGAGGAGATGGTGCCGACCGCCGGGCCGGGCAGCTTGCCCTTCAGCGTCTTGCGCATCTCATAGGCATCCCCCTGGATCACGGTCACGCCGGGATAGCGCAGCCGCAGGAGATTGCAGAACTCGCGGTTATATTCGATCAGGAACAGCCGCTCGGGCGCGAAGCCGCGCTCCAGCAGGGCCTTGGTGACCGGGCCGGTGCCGGGTCCAAGCTCGATCACCGGGCCTTCCATGCGCGGGTCGAGATAGCTCGCCATCATCCTGGCAAGCGCCCGCCCGGAGGGCGAGACCGCGCCCGTCTTCAAGGGGTTCTGGAACCAGGACTGAAGAAAGCGAAGCTCGTCATTCAGCCGCGGCTTGAAAGGTACGCCACGGCGCTCGGGCATTTGGAGCATTCGAAGGGCCCCGCAGGAAGAATTGGGCAATGCGGCGATTAGACGGGAAACGAGACGCGGTCAAGGCAAGGCCGGACGATCCTGGGCCGGTGTGTCCATGCTGCATCGCCGCCGGCTCCCCTTTTTGCGGGGAAACCGGCGCGCGAAAGGGCCCGCTAGCGGTTGGCAGCCATCATGGATTGAAGCTCGGCGCGGAATTCCGGCTCGATGTCCGGGCGCGAGAGGGCATAGGCCACATTGGCCATGAGGAAGCCGATCTTCGAGCCGCAATCATAGACCTGGCCGTCGAATTTCACGGAGAAGAAGCGCTCGCGCTCCTTCAGCTTCAGCATGGAATCAGTGAGCTGGATCTCGCCGCCCGCCCCCTGCTCCTGCTTGGCCAGCAGGTCGAAGATGGTGGGTTGGAGGATATAGCGGCCGGAAATGGCGAGATTGGTAGGCGCGGTGCCGAGTGCGGGCTTCTCCACCATGTCCAGGATCTCGTCCACGCCCGTATGGGTGGGGCCGGTATCGACGATGCCATATTGGTGGGTCTGGTCGTCCGGAACCTCATAGACCGAGACCACGTTCCCGCCGGTACGCTCGAAGGCCCGGACCATGGTGGCGAGGCACCCGTGCCCGTTGCGTGGCAGGTGCAGCATGTCAGGCAGCAGCAGCGCGAACGGCTCGTCGCCGATCAGGTCGCGCGCGCACCACACCGCATGGCCGAGGCCCAGCGGCAGCTGCTGGCGGGTGAAGGAGGTGGTCCCGGCCTTGGGCGTGTCCTTGTCGAGCTGTTCCAGCTCCTTGGTCTTGCCCCGGTCCGAGAGGGTCTTCTCCAGCTCGAACTGCCGGTCGAAATGGTCCTCGATGACCGCCTTGTTGCGGCCGGTCACGAACACGATGTGCTCGATGCCCGCCGCGCGCGCCTCATCGACCACGTGCTGCACCACCGGCCGATCGACGACCGTGAGCATTTCCTTGGGCACCGCCTTGGTGGCGGGCAGGAAGCGGGTGCCGAGACCGGCAACCGGGAGGATCGCTTTCCGAAGAGGCTTGGGCATGAAGGGCACCAGGTTGATAGGCCGGGATCGTAATACAGGCGTGAGCTGCGCGGTCAAAGAACCCTCGGATGAGCCAAAAGGTTCATTCCGGCGTTATTGACCTCGCGCGCATGCTGTCCCAGCTTGCCCACCATCGCGAGGACATTATGGCAAAGGCGGTGCTGACATGACGGTTCTGGTCACGGGCGGGGCAGGTTATATCGGCAGCCACATGGTCCTTGCGCTGCTGGATGCGGGTGAGACGGTGGTGGTGCTGGACGATCTGTCCACCGGATTCCGCTGGGCCGTGGCGCCTGAGGCCACCTTCATCCTGGGCGACGTGAGCAACCAGGAACTGGTGAAGCGTATCGTCGCGGAGCACGGAATCACCGCAGTCATCCATTTCGCCGCCCGCATCGTGGTGCCTGATTCGGTGGCCGATCCTTTGGGCTACTACCTCGCCAACACCGTGAAGACCCGTGCTTTGCTGGAGGCCGTGACGGCGGCGGGCGTCCGGGATTTCATCTTCTCCTCCACCGCCGCCGTCTACGGCATGGTGGGCATCGATCCCGTGGCGGAGGAGGCGGCGCTCGCGCCCATCTCGCCCTATGGACGCTCGAAGCTCATGAGCGAGTGGATGCTGAAGGACACCGCCTTCGCCTTTCCGCTGCGCTATGTGGCGCTGCGCTATTTCAACGTGGCGGGCGCGGATCCGGCCGGGCGGACGGGCCAGTCTACCGCCGGGGCGACGCACCTGCTCAAGGTCGCCTGCGAGACGGCGCTGGGCAAGCGGCCCGGCATCGACGTCTACGGCACCGACTATCCCACCCCCGACGGCACCTGCCTGCGCGACTACATCCATGTGAGCGACCTGGTGCGCGCTCATCTCGATGCCCTCACCTATCTGCGCAACGGCGGGGAGAGCGGCGTGTTCAATTGCGGCTATGGGCGCGGCTATTCGGTGCTCCAGATCCTGGAGACGGTGAAGCAGGTGTCCGGCGTGGACTTCACGGTGCGCTTCGCGCCCCGCCGGCCGGGCGACCCGGCGGCGGTGGTGGCCAAGGCCGACCTGATCCACGCCAAGCTCGGCTGGCAGCCGCGCCTCGACGACATCCCCACCATCGTCCGCACTGCCCTGGATTGGGAACGCGGCCTGGACGCCCGCAGGGGGGCCTGAAATATCCGCCACGGGAAACTTGCCTTACGTTAACCAAGGGGCAACCCTATTTCGTGCCCATTAGGCGGCGGACGATACGAGCGCGCACCGAACGGCCTGCACCCCAGGCTGTCCGGGCCGCGCGCTCGCCATCAATGGGTTCAGAGACGGATTCGGTGAAGAGGTTGGCCAAACCTCTTCGGATCAGGCTCCAAGTGACGAACGAGGCAGGCATGGCGCGGGATCTGGCCCGGGGACGAATCGCAGGCGTGGCGACATGGGCAGCGGGCATCACGCTGATGGCGCTCGGCGCTGCCAGTGCCCAGGCGCAGGTCACGGGATCCATCTTCGATCCGCCCGCGCAGCAGCAATCCGCTGCCACGGGCCGCGCCATGCATCCCATGATGACGCCCCAGGCCATCGCCGCGGCGGAGGCCAATTTCGATTCCTGCATCGCCGGCCTGTATCCCCTGGCCCAGGCCAAGGGCATCTCCCAGAACACCTATCGCCGCCTCACGTCCGGGCTCACGCCCGACATGAAGATCATGGACTTCCTGGATTCCCAGCCGGAATTCTCCAAGCCCATCGGCGATTATGTGAACATGCTGGTGAGCGATTACCGGGTGCGGAAGGGCAAGGAGATCCTCGCCCAGTACAAGACCATCTTCGACGCCGCCGAGAAGAAGTATGGCGTGGACCGTTATGCGGTGGCGGCCATCTGGGGCATCGAATCCAGCTATGGCAGTCCGCAGGGCATGGGCACCCGCTCCGTGCTGCGCTCCACGGCCACGCTGTCCTGCGTCGGGCGCCGGCAGGATTATTTCCGCGACGAATTCATCGCCACGCTCCAGATCCTGGACAAGGGCGACGTGCCGGCGGACCATCTGACGGGCTCCTGGGCGGGTGCCTTCGGGCCTACCCAGTTCATGCCCACCAGCTTCCAGCGCTTCGCCGTGGATTTCGACGGCGACGGCAAGCGCAACGTGGTGGATTCCATCCCCGACATCATCGCCTCCACCGCCAACAACCTGAAGCTGGATGGCTGGGAGTTCGGCAAGACCTGGGGCTACGAAGTGGTCCTGCCGAAGAATTTCGACTACCGTTACGTGGACCGCTCCCGCAACCACACGCTCGGCCAGTGGGCGTCGCTCGGCATCACCCGGCCCGGCGGCAAGGCGTTCCCGCGCCCGAACGAGACCGCCTTCCTGCTGCTGCCGCAGGGCGCCAACGGACCGGCCTTCCTCATGCTGCCGAACTTTTCGGCGATCTTGAAATACAACCCGGCCGATGCCTATGCCCTGGCCATCGGCCACCTGTCGGATCGCCTGCGCGGCGGCGGGGACTTCGTCCAGAGCTGGCCGAAGGAGCCGGCCCTGACGCGCTCCGAGCGGCTGGAAATGCAGCAGCGGCTGATCCAGCGCGGCTATGACATCGGCACCGTGGACGGCATCCTCGGCACCAAGACCCGCGTGGCGGTGCAGGACTTCCAGGTGCGCACCGGCCTTCTGCCGGACGGCTTCCCCTCCGTCGCCGTGCTGCAGAAGCTGCGCAACTGACAGGCTCGCCTGCCGAACGGAGTGTCCAAAAAGAAAAACCCCGTTTGCAGCGCTCACGGGGTTTTTTCATTGGACCGCCCCGGCCTCACTCCGCCTTGCCGTAGCCCCCGCCCGTGGGGGTGATGACGATGACCGCCTCGCCGGGTTCCAGCACGGTCTGGGCGCAGCCCTCCATCTGCTCGAACGAGCCGTCATTGCGCCGCACGAAGCCCTCGCCCACCTGTCCGGGCTCGCCGCCTTCCAGGCCGAACGGACGCACCCGGCGATGGGAGGAGAGCAGCGCGCAATCCATCTTCTCCAGGAAGCGGATGCGCCGGTAGGTGCCTGCCCCCGCGCTCCAGCGCCCCTTGCCGCCGGAGCCCGGCCGCACATGGAAATCCTCCAGCAGAACCGGGAAGCGGGTTTCCAGAACCTCCGGGTCGGTCAGGCGGGAATTGGTCATGTGCACATGCACCGCATCCGTGCCGTCAAAGCCGGGCCCGGCGGGGGAGCCGGAGCAGATGGTCTCGTAATACTGCACCTCGTCATTGCCGAAGGTGAGGTTGTTCATGGTGCCCTGGGAGGCGCCCATGGCTTTCAGCGCACCGAACAGGCAGTTGGTGACGGCCTGCGAGGTCTCCACATTCCCCGCCACCACGGCGGCAGGATAGACGGGGGAGAGCATGCAGCCCTTGGGCACCACGATCTCGATGGGCCGCAGGCAGCCGGCATTCATGGGGATCTGGTCGTCCACCATGACGCGGAACACATAGAGCACCGCCGCGCGGGTGACGGGCTCGGGCGCGTTGAAATTGGTTTCCTGCTGGGGCGAGGTGCCCGTGAAGTCCACCTTGGCGGTGCGCGCCGCCTTGTCCACGGTGATCTTCACCTTGATCACCGTGCCCTGGTCCATCTCATAGCTGAAATCGCAATCCTCCAGCCGGTCGAGCACCCGGCGCACGCTCTCGTCCGCATTGTCCTGCACATGGCCCATATAGGCCGTGACAACGTCCAGCCCGAACAGGGCGATCATCTTCTTCAGCTCGCGCACGCCTTTCTCGTTGGCGGCGATCTGGGCCTTCAGGTCGGCGACGTTCTGCACGGGGTTGCGGGCGGGATATTGCGCGCCCAGCAGCAGGGCATTCAGCTCCGCCTCCCGGAAGCGGCCCTCATCCACCAGCTTGAGATTGTCGATATAGACGCCTTCCTCGTCGATGGTGGTGGCGCGCGGGCTCATGGAGCCGGGCGCGACGCCGCCCACATCCGCGTGGTGGCCGCGTGAGGCCACCCAGAAGAGCAATTCCCCGCCGTCTTCGTCGAACAGCGGCGTCACCACGGTGATATCCGGCAGATGGGTGCCGCCATTATAGGGCGCGTTCAGCGCGAACACGTCGCCGGGGCGGATGGCGCCCGCATTCTCGCGGATCACCGTCTCCACCGACTTGTCCATGGAGCCCAGATGCACCGGCATGTGAGGGGCATTGGCCACGAGCCGCCCCTCGGCATCGAACACGGCGCAGGAGAAGTCGAGGCGTTCCTTGATGTTCACCGAATAGGCGGTGTTCTGGAGCGTGACGCCCATCTGCTCGGCGATGGACATGAAGAGGTTGTTGAAGACCTCCAGCATCACCGGGTCCGCATGGGTGCCCACGGCCTCCGCGCGCTTCATCTGCTTGGCGCGCGAGAGCAGGAGATGGTCCTTCACGGTCATCTGCGCCCGCCAGCCCTCCTCCACCACCACGGTCTGGTTGGGCTCGATGACGATGGCCGGGCCTTCCAGCACCATGCCGGGCTTGAAGGCCGCGCGCAGCACCACGGGCGCCTCGTGCCAGGCGCCGCGCGCGAAGAAGCGCGTGGTGCGGCAGGCGTCGGGCACGCCCTCCGCCAGCGCATGGTCGGGCTCGGCAATGCCCGCCCCGCCGCCTGAGCCCTGCACTTCCAGGGCCTCCACCACGATCTGCTTCTCCGGGGAGACGAAGCCGAACTGGTTGCGGTGGCGGGCCTCGAACTCGGTCACCATGGCCGGAATGTCGGCGAGGCGAACGGGCAGTGCCGTGTCGGTGCCCTCATAGCGCAGATGCGCCTTCGCCTCGGTCTCGATGTCGGCGGCGGGCACACCCTGGCCCATCAGTTCGGCACTGGTTTCGCCCGCCATGGCATCGCGCAGGGCGTCGAGCGGGGACACGAGCGCCGCCTCCAGCCGCTCGCCCACGGCGCGGGTGCGAAGCGCACGCACGGCGGCAAGGCCCATCCCATAGGCCGAGAGCAGGCCGGAGAAGGGATGGATGTGCACCGTGCGCATGCCGAGCGCATCGGCCACAAGGCAGGCATGCTGCCCGCCCGCCCCGCCGAAGCAGGAGAGGGCATAGCGCGTCACGTCATAGCCGCGCTCCACGGAAATCTTCTTGATGGCGTTGGCCATGTTCTCGACCGCGATGGTGACGAAACCATCCGCCACCGCTTCCGGCTCGCGCCCGTCGCCGATCTCGGCGGCGAGCGCCGCGAACTTCGCCCGCACGGCATCGGCATCCAGCGGCTGGTCCTGGCCGGGGCCGAAGATCTTCGGGAAGAAGTCCGGGATCAGCTTGCCCAGCATCACATTGGCGTCGGTCACCGCCAGCGGCCCGCCACGGCGATAGCAGGCGGGGCCGGGATTGGCGCCCGCGCTGTCCGGGCCCACGCGGAACCGCGACCCGTCATAGTGCAGGATGGAGCCGCCGCCCGCCGCCACCGTGTGGATGCGCATCATGGGCGCGCGGATGCGCACGCCGGCAACCTCCGTGTCGAAGGCCCGCTCCAGTTCGCCGTCATAGTGGCACACGTCCGTGGAGGTGCCGCCCATGTCGAAGCCGATAATGCGGTCCAGCCCGGCGATGCGGCCGGTCTCGGACGCGCCCACCACGCCCCCGGCCGGGCCGGAGAGCAGCGCGTCCTTGCCCTGGAACAGGTCCGCCGCCGTGAGGCCGCCGGACGACATCATGAACATGAGCCGGATGGCCTCGGCCCCGTCCGACGCCTGCCCCGCGCCCAGCTCCTCGGCCACCTGCGCCACGTAGCGCCGCAGGATGGGCGAGAGATAGGCGTCCGCCACCGTGGTGTCGCCGCGCCCCACCAGCTTGATGAGGGGCGAGACCTCGTGGGAGACCGAGACCTGCGGGAAGCCCATGCTGCGGGCGAGCGCCGCCACCTGCTGCTCATGGGCGGGATAGCGATAGCCGTGCATGAAGGCGATGGCGACGGAACGGATGCCCGCCGCCTTGGCCTCCTCCAGCGCCGCGCGCACCGCATCGAGGTCGGGCGCGGTCTCCACGGCGCCATCCGCCCGCACCCGCTCGGTCACTTCCAGAACCTTCTCGAACAGCATGTCGGGAAGGACGATCTTCTTCGCGAAGATATGGGGGCGGGCCTGATAGCCGATGCGCAGCGCGTCACGGAAGCCCAGCGTGGTGACGAGCAAGGTGCGCTCGCCCTTGCGCTCCAGCAAGGCGTTGGTGGCCACCGTGGTGCCCATCTTCACAGCTGAGACGAGTCCCTCGGGGATAGGCACGCCCGCCTTCAGCCCCAGCAGGTCGCGGATGCCGTGCACGGCGGCGTCGCGATAGGCTTCCGGGTTCTCGGACAGGAGCTTGTGGGCGACGAGGCTGCCATCGGGCTTGCGCCCCACGATATCCGTGAAGGTGCCGCCGCGATCGATCCAGAACTCCCAAGCGCCCGGCCCGCTGTTCTCGCCCGCTCCGGTCCCGCGCGATTGCGCCGCTTCACCCGTCATGTGCGCCACCTTTGATCCGCCATTCCGTGGCCCGCTTCCTGCATGGAACCATGGCGCACGGACGAACTGCCCGGCCTGCCCCAAGGTGAGTGCGAACCATTCCTCAAAGAGAAGCCACGTCACAAACAAAACGTCAACAATTTGTTGACGAAACGGCGCAAGTACGCCAACGTGGTGTCAGAAAGAGCGTCGCCCCATTTTTGGGCACCGGCGCCGCCTTCAGAGGGGACCGATGATGAGCCTCACCCGCGCGACACGCGCCCGGGCGCCTGCGGCTTGCCGCACCGCCGCCCCCGTTTCCACCGCCTCCCTTTCCGGCGGAGGCGCCGCATGATCCGCCGCGCCCTCGATGGCCTCTACCTGGTGGCCGGCTGGCTGGCGGGCCTCTTCCTGCTCTCCATCTTCGTGCTGATGATGCTGCTTTCGGGCGGCCGTTTCGTCGGCCTCAACATTCCCGCCGGCGACGATTTCGTGGCCTGGTGCATGGCGGCCAGCGCCTTTCTCGGCCTCGCCCACACTTTCCGCTCGGGCGAGATGATCCGGGTGGGCCTCGTGATGGACAAGCTCTCCGGCACGCCCAAGCATGTCATGGAGATCATCTGCCTCATCGTCGGCTGCGGCTTCACCGGCTTCTTCGCCTGGAACGCCGTGAAGATGACCTACGATTCCTACCGCTTCGAGGACATGGCCCAGGGCGTGCTCGCAATCCCCCTCTGGATTCCCCAGCTCGGCTATAGCGGCGGCCTCGTCATCCTGCTCATCGCGTTCGTGGACGAGCTGGTCCACGTCGTGCTCGGCGGCGCGCCGCGCTACGAGAAGCCCCCGGCCACCACTGCCGAGGAAGTGGTGGAACGCGCCATGCAGAGCGGGATCTGAGCCATGGAACTCATCGAGATCTCCGCTCTCCTTCTGGTCCTGCTCGCCGTCCTTCTGGCCGCGGGCGTGTGGATCGCCATCGCCCTCCTGGCGGTGGGCTTCGTGGGCATGCATTTCGTGGGCGGGGGCATCCCCACCGGCTCGGTGCTCGCCACCACCATCTGGGGCAACTCCGCCTCCTGGACCCTCGCGGCGCTGCCGCTCTTCGTGTGGATGGGCGAAATCCTGTTCCGCACCCGCCTCTCGGAAGAGATGTTCAAGGGCCTCGCGCCCTGGCTCAACTGGCTGCCCGGCCGGCTGATGCATGTGAACGTGCTGGCCTGCGGCATCTTCGGCTCGGTGTCCGGCTCCTCCGCCGCCACCTGCGCCACCGTGGCCAAGATCGCTTTGCCCGAGCTGAAGAAGCGCGGCTATGACGAGAAGGTCTCGCTGGGCTCCCTCGCCGGGGCGGGCACGCTTGGCATCCTCATCCCGCCCTCCATCACCATGGTGGTCTATGCGGTGGCGGCGAACGTCTCCATCATCCAGGTGTTCCTGGCGGGCTTCCTGCCGGGGCTGCTCGTGATGGCGCTCTATTCGGGCTACATCACCGTCTGGTCCATGGCGAACCCCAAGAAGGACCCGCCGCCCGAGCCGTCCCTGTCGTTCCGCGAGAAGCTGCGGGAATCGGCGAACCTCGTGCCCATCACGCTGCTGATCCTGCTGGTGTTCGCCTCGCTGCTGTTCGGCTGGGCCACCGCCACCGAATGCGCCGCCTGGGGCGTCATGGGCTCGCTGCTCATCGCCTGGTGGCAGGGGGCGCTCTCCTGGCCGTCCTTCTGGGCGAGCGTGATGGGGGCGACGCGGCTCACCTGCATGATCATGTTCATCCTGGCGGGCGCGTCCTTCATGTCCACCGCCATGGCCTATACGGGCATCCCGGTGGCGCTGGCCCAGTGGGTGGACAATCTCCACCTCTCGCCCTACGCGCTCATCGCCGCGCTGACCGTCATGTACATCATCCTCGGCACGGCGCTGGACGGCCTCTCCATGATCGTGCTCACCACCTCGGTGGTGATCCCCATGATCAAGACCGCCGGCTTCGACCCGGTCTGGTTCGGCATCTTCCTGGTGCTGGTTGTGGAGATGGCGGAGGTTTCCCCGCCCGTGGGCTTCAACCTCTTCGTGCTCCAGACCATGTCGGGCAAGGATTCGAACACGGTGGCCCTCGCCGCGCTACCGTTCTTCTTCCTTCTCGTTGCGGCAGTTGCCATCATCACCGTGTTCCCGTCCATCGTGATGGTTCTGCCGGAGATGGCATTCGGCCGATAGCTTTCGACCTCCCCCCCCTGAACGACAACCAGAGGACGTAACAATGTCAGGCTTGAAGAGACTTCTAGGCTCCGCCCTGGTTCTGGGCACGCTCGCCGCCGGTCCCGCGGTCGCGCAGACCAAGTGGAACCTTCCGTCCGCCTATCCCACGGACAATTTCCACACCGAGAATATCGCGCAGTTCGCCAAGGAGGTGGAAACCCTCTCCGGCGGCAAGCTCGCCATCACGCTGCATCCCAATGCGGTGCTGTTCAAGGCGCCCGAGATCAAGCGCGCGGTCATGACCGGCCAGGCCCAGGCGGGCGAGGTCCTTATGTCCTTGCACGAGAACGAGGATCCGGTCTTCGGCGTGGACGTGGTGCCGTTCCTCGCCACCTCCCACGACCAGTCCAAGGCGCTCTATCTCGCCTCCAAGCCCGCGGTTGAAAAGAAGCTGGCCTCCCAAGGGCTTAAGCTGCTCTACACCGTGCCGTGGCCACCCCAGGGCCTGTTCTCCAAGACCGCCGTCACCAAGATCGAGGACCTGAAGGGCGCCAAGTGGCGCGCCTACAATGCCGGCACCTCGCGCATCGGCGAGGCGGTGGGGGCCCAGTCGGTCACCGTGCAGCAGGCGGAGCTTGCCCAGGCGCTGGCCACCGGCGTGGTAACAGCCCTGATCACGTCCGCTGCTACCGGTTATGACGTGAAAATCTGGGAGAGCATCCCCTATTTCTACGATATTCAGGCTTGGCTGCCGAAGAACATGGTGTTCGTGAGCCAGGCGGCGTTCGACGCCCTGGACAAGCCCACCCAGGACGCCGTGCTGAAGGCCGCCGCCGCCGCCGAGACCCGCGGCTGGCAGTCCTCCATCGACAAGACCAAGTGGTACATGGAGCAGCTCAGCGCCAAGGGCATGAAGGTGGAGCAGCCCACCCCCGAGCTGAAGGCCGGCTTCGAGACCGTGGGCAAGCAGCTTTCCGCCGACTGGCTCAAGAAGGCCGGCCCCACCGGCGAGCAGATCCTCGGCGCCTACAGCAAGTAAGCCCAGCTCCGCCGGGCGCCCGCGCCCGGCCTGTCTTCCGAGCCCGCCCGCGCGGTTCAGCCGCGCGGGCCTTTCAGACGAGTGTCGCCGCCATGACCAAGCCCTCCGCCGCCCGCGATGACGCCCCGCCCGCCGCCCCGGCGAAGCCGGTGGGCTCCATCGTCTCCTCGGCCCATCTCGCCGACGGCGCGCTTCCCGCGCTGTCCGAGCTGGAATTCGGCCTCAACATGATCGGCCACGCCTATCACCGCTGGATGATCCGCTGCATGGCGGCCGCCGGGGTGCCGGACCTTTCGGCCCTGGACGTGCTGGTGCTGCACCATGTGGTGCACCGCCAGCGCCCCAAGACCATTGCCGACCTCTGCCTCGTGCTGGATGTGGAGGACACCCACCTCATCACCTATGCCGCCAAGAAGCTCCAGGCGCTGGGCCTCGTGAGCGCGGGACGGCGCGGCAAGGAGAAGACGCTGACCGTCACCGAGGCGGGCCGGGCCGCCTGCGCGCGCTATCGCGAGGTGCGCGAGGCCCTGCTGACCCAGGCCGTGGTGGGCACGGGCATCGCGCCCGAGCGCCTTTCCGAGGTGGCGGCGGTGCTCCGCACCCTGTCCGGCCATTACGACCAGGCCGCCCGCGCCGCCGCGAGCCTGTAAGGACAGCGGCAGGGCGGAGGCGCGGTCCCGCGCCGCACCGTCCCATCCGCCCCATGACAGGGGCGCCGTCCCGCGTTTATCCTTCCGCGTGCAGCAGGATCCGGATGCGCGCGGATGTGGTTGGACACGCAGATCTCGTTCCAGGAGGGCCCCGCCCCCGGCCTCAGGGGGCTGGCCTTCCGTGACTTCGGCCTGCGCCGCGCGCACCTGGGCGGGGAGACGATCCCCGTCGCGGAGGACATTGCCGGCCACCTGCCCTATGCGCAGATGCGCCGCTTCCGCCGGGCCGGATCGGACCGGCGGGTGCTGGTGGTGGCGCCGCTGTCCGGCGGCTTCCCCCTTCTGATGCGCGATCTCGCGGCGGGCCTACTGCGCCATGCGGGCGAGGTTGATGTCACCGACTGGCCCGACCCGCGCCATGTCCCGGCGGATATCCCCTTCGATTTCGAGGCGAATTGCCTGGAAACCGCCCGCATGATGCGCGCGCTCGGCCGCGACGCTCATGTGGTGGGCGTGTGCCAGGGCGTCATTCCCGCGCTCAGCGCCGCGCTCCTGCTGGCGGCGGAAGGCGAGGCGCCCGCCAGCCTCACCTTGCTGGGCGGCCCCGTGGACCCGGCGCGCAACCCCACCCATCTGGACCACCTGCTCACCGACCAGCCCCTCTCCACCTTCGAGCGGCTGATGGAGCCCGTGCCGCCGCCCTTCGCCGGCGCCGGGCGACGGGTTTTCCCCCGCCGCCGCCAGATGCAGGCCTTCGCCCTCTATCTCTGGCGCCAGGGCCTCACCGGCGGCGAGCTGCCGTCCATGATGATGGCCGACAGCGGGGACGACCCGCTCCTCTTCCCGCTCTCCCGCCTGTGCTGGGACATGATGGACCTGCCCGCCGAATTCTTCCTGGGCAATGTGGATCAGGTGTTCCAACGCCGCGCGCTCGCCTGCGGCACGCTGGATATCGCCGGACGACGGCTCCACCCGGACGCCCTCACCGACTGCGCCCTGCTCACCGGCGAAGCGGAACGCGACGACATCTCCGCCCCTGGCCAGACCCGCGCGGCCCATGATCTCTGCCGCGCCATCCCCAAGGGCCTGTCCCGGCACCTCCTGGTGCCGAAGGCCGGACACTTCTCGCTCTTCTACGGCCAGACCATGCGCGACTATGTGCTCCCCGCCATCGCGAAGCTGATGGCGGCGGCGGAGGAGCGGCGGGGGGATGGGGGCTCCCCTCTGTAGCCTAATCCAGTGCGCCTTAGTTCACTGATGCATTAGAGCGTTCGCCAGAGCGGTGTCCCGTTCTGCCGTAGGCGACATCCAGTGTGGTCCACGCTGATGCCCATCGCCGTCCTCCCGACCTTCGTTCGGTTATGGTTGGCGGCGATATGCCTTCCGCGTAATATGGATTCTCGAAGGATGAGTTAGTGATGAAGCTCGAAGGCAAGGTGTTCGAAGCACGTCTGGATGCGCCGTCGCGGAGCGACGAACATATCGGCGCCCGCCTGCGCGAGATCCGAAAGCTCGCGGGGATAACTCAGGCCGACCTCGCCGCCCGGCTTAACATCGGCCAGGCTGCCTTGTCCCGCGTCGAGGGCCGCAAGGACATCCTGGTCTCGACCCTACGCGATTATCTCGCCGCCCTCGGTGCCACCTTGCGGATTGACGCCCAGTTCAGTGACGCGGCTGCACTGGTTACAAGCATGCGCGAGGCGACCTTCCAATTCGATGCTGTCGACGAGAACCAGTTGCTTCTGCCAATCATCGGCGAGGCTACCTATCCATCGCGCCGGGACGTGGTGTTCAGCATTAAGCCTGAATATTGCGACGCGATCATCGAAGGCCGCAAGACCATTGAGCTGCGCCGCCGATTTCCCTCAACCGCGCCAGTTGGAGCCACCGCGTTCATTTACGCCACCAGCCCGACCCGCGCTCTGCTCGGTCTGGCTGAGATCGGAGAGGTGCACTGCCGTGCGCCGCGCGACATCTGGGACAGCTTCTCCGATCGCGCCTGCATCGCGCGAGAGGACTTTGATCGTTACTTCGATGGCGTTGACAGCGGCGTCGCCATCGAACTCAAGCATGCCCGGCGTCTGCGCCGCCCGCTCGACCTGAGCGAGTTGCGCGAGCGGTTTAGTTTCGAGCCTCCGCAGTCCTACCTCTACGCGACACCCAAGATGCGGGAAGCGCTGCATTATGAGTGCTCCGAAATACCTCATTGATACGAACGTATTCATCGGCCTTGAGGATCACGCCGAGGTCGTACCCGTCTTCGCTGCCCTTCAACAGGAAGCGGCACGGTATGGCATAGGCATCTGCGTCCACGCGGCATCCGTGGACGACATCCAACGCGACAAGGACGCCGCCCGCCGCCGCGTCTCGCTGAGCAAGATTAAGAAGTTCCCGGTCATCGCCAGGGTGATCGGTCTCGACAATGCGACCCTCGAAGCGCGTTACGGCGTGCTGCGCAAACCCAACGACATTGTCGACGCCACTCTGCTGCACGCCCTGGATATTGGGGTGGTAGACTTCCTGGTTACTCAGGACCAGGGTCTGCACGATCGGGCGCTCCGAGCCTCAGCGGCCTTGGCCAGCCGAGTGCTG
This sequence comes from Aquabacter cavernae, assembly GCF_003993795.1. GTDB lineage: Bacteria > Pseudomonadota > Alphaproteobacteria > Rhizobiales > Xanthobacteraceae > Aquabacter > Aquabacter cavernae. The sequence continues at coordinate 155,659 of NZ_RWKV01000003.1, read as the reverse complement.
CACGTCGCCGACGCCGTCTCCCTGCTGCGCAGCACCTATGCGACTATCAACGTCAACCTCCCGGCGGTGCGGGAGGTTGACGCCCACACCATCCCCATCAATGACCCGATTTTCGCGACCTTGCGCGCCGATTATCCGCCGTTCGACGCTTGGTGGCGCGACAAGTGCGTCCGGCCGATGCGGAAGTGCTGGGTAGTGTTGGACGACGGCCGCATCGCCGGCCTTGTTGTGCGTAAGGACGAAGGGCCGGGTGACACCGACGCCCGCCTACTGGGAGGCAAGATTCTCAAGGTCTGTACCTTTAAGGTTCGCCCCGAGAGCCGTGGAGTGAAACTTGGGGAACTCCTGCTGAAACAGGTACTTTGGTATGCGCAGTCAAATAAGCACGACGTTGTTTATCTGACGACCTACTCCGGCCAGACGACCTTGATCGGCCTTCTCGAATACTATGGATTCGTCCACACCTACGATAAACCCAATGGCGAGCGGGTTTATGAGAAGGCCTTACCGCGCGAGCGGCTGGAGGTTACGGACGGCGAATCGCTGTTTGACCTCGCTCGGCGGAACTACCCACGGTTCGCCGCCGGCGCGGGCGTCGAGGCCTACGCCATTCCTATCAAGGAAGATTTCCACCGGGTGCTTTTCCCGGAGTTGTTCGAACAGCCGCAGATGACCTTGTTCCCGACCTCAGCCGATGTCGGTCTTCACCGGCCGGGTAACACCATCCGCAAGGTCTACCTCTGTCGGGCTCAGGCCTGGATCGCGCAACCCGGTGCTCTGCTGTTCTTTTATAAAGGTAAAGCGGTACTTCCGCCGTCACAGGCAATCACCACCGTCGGCGTATTCGAGGAGATGACCTTGGCGCATTCTACTGAGGAATTGCGGCGACTGGCCGGGGGGCGGTCGGTCTATACCGACTCCCAGTTGACAGGTATGGACGCCTCCGCCGAGCGGCCGGTGAAGATCATCAACTTCCTCCTCGCCGGGCATTTCGAGCCGCCAGTCGGACTGGAAGCGCTCAAGCGCGACAATGTGTTCGCCGGACACCCACCGCAGTCAATCAAACACCTTGAGCCCGACCAACTGGCGTCGGTGCTCAAACAGGTCGATCTAGGATTCGCAGTGTGAAGCGCCGGATAGCATTGCTTGGCCTCTCGGGCGTTGGTAAATCGACACTCATCAGCCGGGTCGCGGTGCACACACCGCTAGTCCACCTACAGGCCAGCAGCCTGATTAAGGCTGAGCAGCAACATCGCGCCCAAACGCCTGACTCCTCCGAGGCCCTCCGCACCGGACCAGTGCTCGATAACCAGGCCCTTATGATCGCAGCCTTCGAACGGCTGACCCGGACGACCACCCTGCCGGTCGTGTTTGACGGGCACAGCCTCATAGACGGCCGCGATGGCCTGCTCGAAATACCCAGCACGGTGTTTGCCGCCCTGAGCCTAGACGCCATCGCTTTCCTGACCGCCGATCCCGCCGCCATCTTCGAGCGCCGTCGTCTCGACGACGGACGCGAACGCCCGACACGAGACTCGGCGACCCTCGCGCTGCACCAGAGCCTCGCCGAGTCCGCCGCACGGCGGATCGCCGCTGACATCGGCCGGCCGTTTCATCTGCTCGATGGCGATCCGACGGGACGCCTCGCTTCGCTACTCGCGGATTAGAGTGCCAAATACCCTCACCGCACCGCAGGCTGGGAGACGGCCTGGACGGCGGCGCTGCTGTCCGGCGCGGCGGCGGTCGGGGTGGCGGTCGGCGCGGAGACCGAGGGGGCCGGCGCGGGCGCCGGGGGGCGGGGGCGGCGGGTCACCGCCATCACGTCCTTGATCACGTCCGCATGGAGCGTGTCGGCCTTCTCGATGTTGAAATGGTCGATATTGCCGACGCTGTCCAGGTTGCGGTTGATCAGCGTGCCCTTGAAGCCGCGCGTGGCCACGAGGCGCTTACCGAAGCCGTTGTTGGACTGGTAGTAATTGATGAACCGGCCGCCGCTGGCACCCACTTCGGTGACGCCCACGGGATCGAAGGTGATGACGAGGCGCGGCGCGATGCCCAGGCTCGTCATGCGCTCGGCCATCTCCACGGCGGCGTCCGCGCCCAGCGAATGGCCGATGATGACCACGGGCGCCTTGTTGCGCGCCTTGGACCAGGCCACCGCGTCATCCGCCAGCGCCGGCCATTGGCCATATTCGAACACCTGGGCGTCGATGCCCCGCTGCTGCAGCTTCGCCGCCAGCGTGTCCATGCCATAGGAGAAGATGTTGGCGAGGCCCCGCATCAGGTAGACCTTGCCGATATAGGGGGACGAGGTCCTGCTTTGGGCGTGGGCGGTCTGAAATGGCGCACACAGAAGAACCAACGCTCCGAGGAGCACCCACACGAACCGAACACCAGCCGTCATGATCTCACCGCCCGTTTCCTGTCCTCTTCTGCCCAACATCGGGTGAGGCGGCAACATATGGGCGGGCGGATGGTTGCGGCCTGTGCGCCACCCCACGGCGGTTTTTGCGGGGGCGTTGCGCCGTTGCATCACCCGGGCGGTAAAGCCCCTTATCCCAACGGCCCCGGCCCTTGCCCGGTGCCGCCTGGGTTTCGCGCAAGCGCCGCGCGGGCTTGACCAAAGGCCCGCAGGGCAAGCGCACCGGCCTTTGGCGTCAGAGCGCGCCCACCAGCAGCACATGGAGGCTGCGCGGACCATGGGCGCCCAGAAGCAAGGTCTGCTCGATATCCGCCGAGCGGGAGGGGCCGGTGATCCAGTTGACGGTGCGCGGCAGGAGGCCCGCCCCGTAGGTGGCGCGCAGGCGATCCCACACCGCTTCGTAATTGCCGGTGATCTCCTCCGCCCGCACCACGATGAGGTGATGGTCCGGCAGCAGGTTCAGGGTGGACGGGTTGTCCGGCCCGGAGACCATCACCAGCGTGCCGGATTCCGCGATGCCCGCGAAGGCATGGGAGAGGCCGGCAAGCTGGCGCCCGTCGGACGGCCCCACCCACACGTCGAGGGTGGGCTCCCGGCTCCAGGGCAGATCGGCGAGGCGCGGGTCCTGCCCGCGCAGGATGGACAGAGGCAGGTTGCGCCCGCGCAGATAGGCGGCCACCGCCGCCGGCACGGAAGCCGCGTCCGGCAGATGGTCCACGCTGCCCGCGGCGGCCACCACCATCTGCTTGAACAGGGCGATCTGGCCGGCGGCCGGCAAATCGGCGCGCGCGGGCACGATGCCGCGCGGATGGCCGGCGATGCGATCCGCCACTTCCTGGCGGCGCGGCGCCTCCTGGCCGGACACGCCGAGCGCGCGGCGCACGGAGCCGAGCACGGTCTCACGGGAACTCATGACACCCTCCCGGTGCGGCGCGCGGCCTTGCGGGCCTGCCATTGCGCCTGGAAGGTGCCGCCTTCCGGCGCGGGGAAATCGCGCACCTTGGTCCAGCCGCCCGCCAGAGGCAGCGACGTGAAGCGGCCCTTGGCCTTTCCGGCCAGCGCCAGCAGGCGCATGGCGAGGTCCGTGGCGGGCCGATAAAGCCAGCCGCGCCGGGCGACGAACGACCACACGCCCAGCCCGTAGCGCACGGGCGCGGGGGTGAGGTGGCGCTCGAACTCCTTCTCGCGCCAATGCCGCATGAGCTTGGGCAGCGGAATGCGCACCGGGCACACCTCCTCGCACCGTCCGCAGAAGGTGGAGGCGTTGGGCAAATTGGCGCCCTTCTCGATGCCGATGATGGACGGGGTGAGCACGGCGCCCATGGGGCCGGGATAGACCCAGCCATACGCATGGCCGCCCACCGCGTGATAGACTGGGCAATGGTTCATGCAGGCGCCGCAGCGGATGCAGCGGAGCATCTCGCGCAATTGCCCCGCCAGCATGCCGGAGCGGCCGTTATCGAGAATGACCACGTGGTATTCGCCCGGCCCGTCCAGGTCCTCCGGGCGGCGCGGGCCGGTGGAGAAGGTGGTGTAGACGCTCATCTCCTGGCCCGTGGCCGAGCGGGCGAGCACCCGCAGGAGCTGGCTCACATCCTCCAGGGTCGGCACCAGCTTCTCCAGCGAGGCCAGCACGATGTGCGCCTTGGGCAAGGTCTGGGTGAGGTCGCCATTGCCCTCATTGGTGACGATGATGGAGGTGCCGGTCTCCGCCACCAGGAAATTGGCGCCGGTGATGCCCACGTCCGCCGCCAGGAATTTCGCGCGCAGTTCGCCCCGCGCCTCGGCCAAAAGCGCGGTGGGCTCGGTGAGGTTGCGCTCGGGCGGCAAATGGGTGTGCACGCGGCGGAAGTCCGCCTCCACCTGCTCCTTGTTGAGGTGGATGGCGGGGGCGATGATGTGGGAGGGCGCCTCGCCGCGGATCTGGATCAGATATTCGCCGAGGTCCGTCTCCACCGGCTCGATGCCGTTGGCCGCCAGATGGTCGTTGAGCCCGATCTCCTCGGAGACCATGCTCTTGCCCTTGGTGACGGTCTTCGCGCCAAGATCCCGGCAGATGCGGGTGACGATGTCCCGCGCCTCCGCGGCGTCCACGGCGAAATGCACATGGCCGCCCGCCGCCGTCACCTTCTCCTCGAAGCGCTCCAGATAGAGATCGAGATGGGCGAGGGTGTGGTTCTTGATGTCGCGCGCGGAATCCCGCAGCGCGTCGAATTCCGGCAGCAGGTCGCGCGCCGCCGCGCGGCGGCCGATGAAGCCGGGGCCGACCTTGGCGAGCGCAGCCTGGAGCGGCGCATCCGCCAGCGCCTGCTTGGCATTGTCCTTGAAGCGCGGAGAGGTGATCTGGACGCTCATGAGCCCGCCTTCCGCGCGACGCCGATGGCGGGTTCGCCGCCCTGGCCCGCCAGCACTTCGGCCACATGGCGCACCGCCACGGTCTTGCCCATGCGCTGGAGCTTGCCCGCCATGTTCATGAGGCAGCCGAGATCGCCCGCCACCAGCGTGTCCGCGCCGCTGGCGAGGATATTGACGGCCTTCTTTTCCACGATGGCGCCGGACACGTCGGGATATTTCACGCAGAAGGTGCCGCCGAAGCCGCAGCACACATCGCTGTCCGCCATCTCGGCCAGCTCCAGCCCCTCCACGGAGGCGAGCAGCTTGCGCGGCTGGCCCTTCACGCCCAGCTCCCGCAGGCCCGAGCAGCTGTCGTGATAGGTGACCGTGCCCTCATAGGCGGCGGCGACGCTGGTCATGCCGCGCACATCCACCAGGAAGGACATCAGCTCGAACACCTTGGCGCAGAAGCGCTCCACGCGCGGCATCCAGTCCGGCTCGCCCACGAACAGCTCGGGATAATGCGCCTTGATCATGCCCGCGCAGGAGCCGGAGGGCACCACCACATAGTCGAACGTCTCGAAGGCGGCGATGGTCTGCTCGGCCAAAGCGCGGGTGGTGGCGCGGTCGCCGGAATTGAAGGCCGGCTGGCCGCAGCAGGTCTGGCGCGGCACGTCCACCTCGCAGCCCGCCGCCTCGATGAGCGTGGCGGCGGCGAAGCCGACGCTGGGGCGCATGGTGTCCACGAGGCAGGTGGCGAACAGGCCCACGAGGGGCGGCCGCTGAGCGGAAGGTGATGGCATCTTCGGACGTCGTTCTTGTTGGCTTGGGTCTTGGTGGCTTCCCGGCGCGGAGCCTTGCATGGCGGGGCGGCGAAACCGGCCCCGCCCCGTCCGCGAGCTATACCATGGAGCCGTTCAAAAGAAACGCGGGCGGCTTACGGTTGTCTCTCACCCAGCGATATGAACCCGCGTGCCGGGCCGCAACCGTGCGACGAGGCGGCGCAGTTCCGGGAGGGGAAGCGCGACGCACCCTTCCGTGGGCGTGAGGCCGGGACGGGCCACATGGATGAACACCGCCGAGCCCCGCCCCTTCACGCGCGGACGGGCATTGTGGTCGATGACGATGACGAGGTCGTAGAGCCCGTCGTCCCGGCGCAGGCGCTCATGGCTCGGCCCGAACGGCAGGCGCACTTGGCGATTGTAGCGCCGGTCGGCGGGGTCGTCGCACCAGCCGTCCTCCCGCCCGATGGGGCGGGCGGGCAGGCGCGTGACGGGGCGCGGGCCGTGGTCGGGGCGGTAGAGCAGGCGCACAACGCGCCAGGTTCCGGCGGGCGTGCGCCCGTCGCCCTCGCGCTTGTCGAAATGGATACCGGATCGCCCCAGCGCCACCGGAAAGGCCCGTCCGCCGAAGGTCAACAGGCCCCGATGAGGGGCGCCCGGCAGGCGGCGGACCCTCAGAAGACCGATCCCCACAGAAGTTTGACCCATCGCACCTCACAAAAATACCGCCGGGGCGTGAATTTCTTGAAGAAATTTGCACCATTGGCCTGCCATGCTGTACTTGCGCGATTCGCCTGTCCGCAAGGGCGACGGAGGATTCGATGACCAATGCGTGGAAAATCCTGGTGGTCGAGGACGACCCGGAGCTGCGCGAGGCGTTGGTCGAGCAACTCGCGCTCCAGGACGAGTTCGAGCCGGTGCCGGTCGGCAGTGCCTCCGAGGCCATAGAGAACGCGAAGAACGGCGCCATCGATCTCGTGATCATGGATGTCGGCCTTCCCGATATGGACGGCCGCGACGGCGTGCGCCAGATGCGCGCCAACGGCTTCAAGGCGCCCATCATCATGCTGACCGCACATGACACGGACAGCGACACGATCCTGGGCCTGGAAGCGGGCGCCAACGATTATGTGGTGAAGCCGTTCCGCTTCGCGGTGCTGCTGGCGCGCCTTCGGGCGCAGATGCGCAGCCACGAGGCGAGCGAGGACGCGGTGTTCGCCATCGGCCCCTACAGCTTCCGCCCCGGCGCGAAGCTGCTGGTCACCGATCGCGGCTCCAAGATCCGGCTCACCGAGAAGGAAACCGCGATCCTGCGTTATCTCTACCGGGCCGGGAAAACACCCGTGGCCCGCGAGACGCTGCTGCAGGAAGTGTGGGGCTACAATTCCGGCGTGACCACCCACACGCTGGAAACCCACATCTACCGCCTGCGCCAGAAGATCGAGCCGGACCCGTCCGCGCCCACGCTGCTGGCCACCCAGGCCGGCGGCTACAAGCTCGTCCCATGACCGGCCCAAGCATCACCGCCGGGGGAGGCCATCCATCGTGAGCGTCGAGCAGGCGGCGGCGGTTCTGGCTGAGGTGCCCACCTTCGAGGGGCTCCCCGCCGAGGCGCTGCGCAGCCTCGCCGTCAGCGGCGAGGAAGTGGCGCTCAAGGCGGGCGAAACCCTGTTCCGCGCCGGAGAGGCGGCCGATGGCGCCTATGTGATCCTGTCCGGGCGGCTGGAACTGATGTCGGAACAGGCGGGACGGCGGCAGCGGCTGTGCGAGCTGCTGCCCGGCGCGCTCGCCGGCGAGCGCGCGCTGCTCATCGCCACCACGCACCCCGCCACGGCCCGCGCGCTGGCCGCCTCCCGCGTGCTGCGCATTCCCCGCCCGCTCTTCCTGCGGCTGCTGGAGGGCTTCCCGGAGGCCGCTGCCGCGCTGCAGGCGCTGTTCGGCGCACGGGTGCAGGACACGCTCGCGGCCCTGGAGACGGTGCGGGCGGAGAAGCTGGACACGCCCCTCCCCTCCCGCGCCCGCAAGCGCTGAACCCACGGGCGGAAAACGCTCGGCCGGGGCTTTAGAGCGTTTCAGTGTTTGCTGGAAGCACGGATCAGCCGTTACGGGCGCACCGTTGCTCCCTCTCCCCTCGCGGGAGAGGGTTGGGGTGAGGGGGGCCACCTGCGCGAACCTCTGCATGGGGCACCAAACGGTGCCCAACCCCTCACCCACCTCGCTGGCGCTCGGCACCCTCTCCCGCAAGGGGAGAGGGGAAGAACGCCTTGCGCTTCAATCAAATCGTGAAGGCTCTTCGCCTCACACCGCGAACGTCACCGCCACCGGCACATGGTCGGAGGGCTTCTCCCAGCTGCGCGCCTCGCGCAGCACGGTCATGGCCGTGGCCTTGGGCGCCAGCGCCGCATTGGCCCACACATGGTCGAGGCGGCGGCCCCGGTCATTGGCGGTCCAGTCGGGCGAGCGGTAGCTCCACCAGGTGAACAGCTTCTCCTGCGGCGGCACCAAAGCGCGCATCACGTCCACCCAGGGGCCCGCTTCCTGGAAGCGGTTCAGGCGGTCCACCTCCACGGGGGTATGGCTCACCACGGAGAGGAGCTGCTTGTGGCTCCACACATCCGTCTCCAGCGGCGCGATGTTGAAGTCGCCCACCATCACCGCATGGGCCTCCGGATCGCGGGCCTGCGCCGGCAGGCGTTCCCAGGCGATCAGCTCGTCCAGGAAGGCGAGCTTGTGGGCGAATTTCGGATTGAGGTCCGGGTCCGGGATGTCGCCGCCCGCCGGGATGTAGAAATTATGCACGGTGAGCGGCTTGGCGAGGCCCGCCGCCGCGCCGAGCGTGACGCCCACATGGCGCGCATCGCCCTTGCCGCAGAATTCCTGCTTCTCGATGCTCTCGAAGGGCAGGCGCGAGAAGGTGGCGACGCCGTGCCAGCCCTTCTGGCCGTTGAGCGCGATATGCTCGAAGCCGAGATCGCGGACGGCATTGAGGGGGAACTTGTCGTCCTGGCACTTGGTCTCCTGCAGGCACAGGACGTCCGGCTTCAGGCGCTCCACCGCGTCCTTGACGATGTCGAGGCGGATGCGGACGGAATTGATGTTCCAGGTGCAGACGGTGACGGTCTTCGAACCGATTTTGGGCGCGGTCTTGGTCAAGGCGATACCCCGTGCGGCAGGCGGGGCAGACTTATCCCCCTGCCCGCCTCGCCACAAGAGAGGCCGCTCGACCTCAAGCCCTGCGTGCCGTGCGCGCAGCGGGACGCGGGCATGTGCGAATTGCGCCTTGCCAGCAGGGCCGGGCGCCCGCGATAAGACGGGCCACGCACAAAGCGAGGGAGGCTCCCATGTATCGTGACGTTCAGCTCCACATCAACGGACAGTGGCGCGGCGCGGAAGGGGGACGCACCATCCCCGTGCTCAACCCCGCCACGGAAGAAGTGATCGGCACCGTCGCCCACGCCTCCAAGGGCGATCTCGACGCGGCCCTCGATGCCGCCGCCAAGGGCTTCAAGCTGTGGTCGAAGGTTTCCGCCTACGACCGCGCCAAGGTGATGCGCAAGGCCGCCGACCTGCTGCGCGAGCGCGCCGTGGACATCGCCCGCCTCATGACGCTGGAGCAGGGCAAGCCGCTCCCCGAGGCGCGCATGGAGACGCTCGCCGCCGCCGACATCATCGACTGGTTCGCCGAGGAAGCCCGCCGCGCCTATGGCCGGGTCATCCCCGCCCGCGGCCAGGGCGTCTACCAGCTGGTGATCAAGGAGCCGGTCGGCCCCGTGGCCGCCTTCACCCCCTGGAACTTCCCCATCAACCAGGTGGTGCGCAAGCTGTCGGCCGCGCTGGCGGCGGGCTGCTCCATCATCGTGAAGGCCCCGGAAGAGACCCCGGCCTCCCCGGCCGAGCTGATCCGCGCCTTCGTGGATGCGGGCGTGCCGGCGGGCGTCATCGGCCTCGTCTATGGCGTCCCCGCCGAGATCAGCGAATATCTCATCCCGCACCCGGTCATCCGCAAGGTGACGTTCACCGGCTCCACCCCGGTGGGCAAGCAGCTCTCGGCGCTGGCCGGGCTGCACATGAAGCGCGTGACCATGGAACTGGGCGGCCACTCGCCGGTCATCGTGTTCGAGGACGCGGACGTGGACGCGGCGGCCAAGCAGATCGCCACCGCCAAGTTCCGCAATGCCGGCCAGGTCTGCGTCTCCCCCACCCGCTTCATGGTGCAGGAAAAGGCCTACGACCAGTTCGTGGAGCGCTTCGTGGCCTATGCCAAGACCGTCAAGGTGGGCAACGGCCTGGAAGAGGGCATCCAGATGGGCCCGCTCGCCAATGAGCGCCGCGTGCCCGCCATCGAGGCCCTCATCGCCGACGCCCAGCAGAAGGGCGCCGAGGTGAAGACCGGCGGCAGCCGCATCGGCAACAAGGGCTATTTCTTCGAGCCCACGGTTGTCACCGGCGTCACCCGCGAGATGCGGATGATGAACGAGGAGCCGTTCGGCCCGCTCGCCATGATCTTCCCCTTCTCGGACTTCGACGAGGCGGTGGAAGAGGCGAACCGGCTGCCCTATGGCCTTGCCTCCTACGCCTATACCCGCTCGGCCAAGACCGCCAACGCCATCGCGGCGTCGGTGGAAGCGGGCATGATGACCATCAACCATCTGGGCCTCGCCCTTCCCGAAGTGCCGTTCGGCGGCGTGAAGGATTCGGGCTTCGGCTCGGAAGGCGGCTCGGAGGCCATCGAGGCCTATCTGAACCCGAAGTTCGTCTCCCAGGCGGGCCTCTGAGGCTCTCTTCCGACCGGCGGTCCCGCGCCGCCGGTCCCCATTGCACCCGGCCCTGCCTCAGGGCCGGGTTTTCTTTTGTCGCGCCTTGAGGGGCGCTCTCCTCCCATTTCCCCCGCGTCAGTTTGGGCCTTTCCGTCCCCGCGCATCTATCGCTATATATCCAGACTACATGACGCGAACGGACCCCGCCCGTGCCCATCGAAGCCCTCGTCACCCTCAAGGCTGAAAGCCTCTCGCCCGTGGGGCGCGAGCGCATTCGCCTGTTGGAGGCGGTGGCGCGGGAAGGGTCCATCACGGCGGGGGCCAAGGCCGTGGGCCTCACCTACAAGGCCGCCTGGGACGCGCTGGACGCCATGGCCAACCTGTTCGGCCAGCCGCTGCTGGAAACCCGGGCCGGCGGCAAGGCGGGCGGCGGGGCGCGCCTCACCCCCACCGGCGCCCGCGTGATCGCCGCCTTCACGCGCCTGGAAGGCGAGATGGCCCGCATCGTGCGCGCCATCGAGCCGGAACTGGCGGGCACCGGCATCTCGCCGCTCAATCTCATGTCCGGATTCCTCATGAAGACCAGCGCCCGCAACGCCCTGCGCGGCACCATCACCGCCATCGCCAGCGACGCGCTCGCCGCCGAAGTGTCGGTGGAGGTCTCGTCCGACACCGTCATCCACGCCCTCGTGACCATGGAGAGCGTGCGCGACCTCGGCCTGTGCGTGGGGCGCGACGCGGTGGTGCTGGTGAAGGCGCCCTTCGTGGTGATCGCGCCCGGCGAGACGCCGCCCTTGGTGAGCGTGCGCAATTGCCTGCGCGGCGTCATCTCCCGGGTGGAGACCGGCGCGGTCAGCGCCGAAGTGGTTCTCGATATCGGCGGCGGCAAGACCATCGCCTCCTCGCTCACGGCCCGCAGCGTCGAGGCGCTCGGCCTTGCCCCCGGCCGCCCCGCCTTTGCCCTGGTGGACGCGGCCCACGTCATCCTCGCCATCGACTGAAGGCTCACGCCTATGATGAAGCTGACACGCCGGACCCTTCTTGCCGCCGGTCTCGCCCTGACCGGCGCCCTGTCCGTCTTCGCCGGCCCCGCCAGCGCGGACGAGATCAAGGTGGCGGTGGCCGCCAACTTCACCGAGCCCGCGAAGCAGATCGCCGCCCTCTTCAAGGAGAAGACCGGCCACGAGGCCGTGCTGAGCTTCGGCTCGTCGGGCCAGTTCTACACCCAGATCACCCAGGACGCCCCGTTCGTGATCATGCTCTCGGCCGATGACGAGCGGCCGAAGAAGCTGGTGGCGGACGGTCTCGCTGTGCCCGAGAGCCGCTTCACCTATGCCATCGGCAAGCTGGCGCTCTGGAGCAAGACGGACGGCTATGTGAAGGGCGAAGAGACCCTGAAGGCCAACGCCTTCGCCAAGATCTCCATCGCCAATCCCGCCGCCGCCCCCTACGGCGCCGCCGCCATCGAGACCATGAAGGCGCTGAACCTCTACGACACCCTCCAGCCCAAGATCGTGCAGGGCAATTCCATCGCCCAGGCCTATCAGTTCGTGGATACCGGGAATGCGGAGCTGGGCTTCGTTGCCCTGTCCCAGATCGCCAATGCGGGCGGCTCGCGCTGGCTGGTGCCGCAGAATCTCTACACCCCCATCCTGCAGGATGCGGTGCTGCTCAAGAAGGGCGCCGACAACGCCGCCGCCAAGGCCTTCCTCGACTTCCTCACCGGCCCCGAGGCCCGCGCGGTCATCGAGAAGTTCGGCTACGCCCTCGCCACGGCGGGCTGAGGCGGGATGGAGACCCAGCTCGGCGACATGTGGAGCCCCATCCGGCTGACGCTGGAACTGGCGGGGCTCACCACGGTGCTCCTCATGCTGCTGGGCACGCCGCTCGCCTGGTGGCTGGCGCGCTCGCAGGCGTGGTGGAAGGAAGGCGTGGCGACCCTGGTCGCCATGCCCCTCGTCCTGCCGCCCACGGTGCTGGGCTTCTACCTGCTCATCGCGCTCGGCCCCTCGGGCGCCGGGGCGGTGACCGAGCCGCTGTTCGGCCTGCGCACCCTCGCCTTCACCTTCGAGGGGCTGGTGATCGGCTCGGTCTTCTATTCCATGCCCTTCGTGGTGCAACCCATCCGCAACGCCTTCGAGGCCATGGGCGAGCGGCCCATGGAAGTGGCGGCAACCTTGCGCGCCTCGCCCCTGAAAGCCTTCTGGAGCGTGGCCGTCCCGCTCGCGCGGCCGGGCTTCCTCACCGGGGCCGTGCTGGGCTTCGCCCATACGGTGGGCGAGTTCGGCGTGGTGCTGATGATCGGCGGCAATATCCCGCGCGAGACCAAGGTGCTCTCCGTGGCGGTCTATGACTTCGTGGAAACCGCCCAGTGGCGCGAGGCCCATATCCTGGCCGGCGGCATGGTGGTGTTCGCCTTCTGCGTCATCCTCTCCATGACGCTGATCCAGAAGCACGCGGCGAAGGCTGGCGCATGAACGTGGTCCCCGCCCCGGCCCAGACGACGTCCATGCCCGTCATCACCGCCGCCTTTTCCGGCGCGCTCGGCGCCTTCTCCCTGGACGTGTCGCTCACCTTGCCCGCGCGGGGCGTCACGGCGCTGTTCGGCCCGTCGGGCTGCGGCAAGACCTCGGTCCTGCGCTGCATCGCCGGGCTCAACCGGCTGCCCGGCACCTGCGTGGTGGCGGGCGAGACGTGGCAGGACGGAACCCGCTTCCGCCCCACCCATCGCCGCCCCGTGGGCTATGTGTTCCAGGAAGCGAGCCTGTTCCCCCACCTCTCCGTGCGGCGAAACCTGCTCTTTGGCGCGCCGCGCGACCCAGCGGCCCATTCCATTCCGTTCGACGAAGTGGTGCACCTGCTTGGCCTCGCCCACCTGCTGGAGCGGGCGCCGCAGAACCTCTCCGGCGGCGAGCGCCAGCGGGTGGCGGTGGGGCGGGCGCTGCTCTCCCAGCCGCGCCTGCTGCTCATGGACGAGCCCCTCTCCGCCCTCGACCGCGCCACCAAGGACGAGATCCTGCCCTTCCTGGAACGGCTGCATGCGGTGCTCGATCTGCCGGTTCTCTATGTGAGCCACGACATGGCGGAGGTGGAGCGCCTCGCCGACCATCTGGTGCTCATGGAGCGCGGCCGGGTGCGGGCGAGCGGGCCGCTGGCGGTGCTGCAGAGCGACCCCGACCTGCCGCTGGCGGCGGCGCGGGACGCGAGCGTGAGCCTGGACGCCGTCATCTCCCATCAGGATGACGCCTATGGCCTCACCGAGCTTTCCGTGCGCGGTGGGCGTTTCCTCGTCCCCGCGACACCCGGCGCGGTGGGCACGCGGCGGCGCCTCAGCGTGGTGGCGGGGGATGTGAGCCTCGCGGTGGTGCCGCCCTCGCCCAGCACCATCCTCAATGTCCTGCAGGGGCGCATCCTCTCCGCCGCCCCGCTGCGGGACACGGAAATGACCGTCGTGCTCGGCCTCGGCCCGGCGGGCGACGGCGACCGGCTGCTGGCCCGCGTCACCCGCCGCTCCTGGGAATTGCTCGGCCTCGCGGAAGGCACATCCGTCTTCGCGCAAGTGAAGGGCGTCGCCCTGGCCAATCTCGCTTCCGGGCCGGAGATGACGGAAATTTAGGCGGCTATGGACCTGAGGTTTTGGGCTCGACCGTCGTCGGAATGATGGACGGCTTCCAGCCTCTGCAAGCTGTCATGCCCGGGCTTGTCCCCGGCATCCACGCCTCTGGGTCAAGCGTGCACCCAGCCAAACCCCGTGGATGGCCGGGACAAGCCCGGCCATGACGGTGCTTTCCTAAAAGAGACGTTCAGGCCGCCCGACTGTCGATCCGACCTCGGTCAGACCGCCAGCCGCCGCGCGCTGCGCAAGGGGGTGGTGGCGGCGATGCGGGCGAGGGCGGGGGCCAGGGGCTCGCGGGCCACCATCATGTGGAAGGCATTGGCATGGAGCAGGGTCTGCGGGTCCTCCACCAGCGCCACATGGCCCGGCCAGAACAGCAGGTCGCCGCGCTGGAACGGCCCGTCGAGGGGCACCGGAAGGCCCAGCGCCTTCTCCTGCATGTCGCTGTCGCGGGGGCAGTCCAGGCCGCAGGCGACGAGGGCCGTCTGGACGAGGCCCGAACAGTCGAGCCCGAGGGCGGACCGGCCGCCCCACAGATAGGGCGTGCCCAGGAAGCGCGTGGCCACCTCCACGACATCCGTCTCCCGCGCGTCCAGCGGCACCGCGTGGCGCGTGAACACGAAACCCGCGGCGAGGCGCAGGAAGCGTTCGCCCCCGTCCAGCACCGACAGGCGCGCGCCGAACGGCAAGGTGGCGAGCGGCGGCATCTTGATGTCGGGGCCGGGGAACAGGAAGGTGCGCGGCGCGCAGACCTTGTGGGTCGCCGGCTCCACGGGAACACGCAGCATCTCGCTGGGCATGTAGCCCACATAGCCGTCCGCTTCGAGCTGGACCCAGGACCAGCCTTCCGCGTCCTGGTCATAGACCGTCACGCTCTCCCCCAGCAGCGCCTCGGTATCGAGGCTCGCCACCGAGAAGGGGGCATGGCGCACCGGCACCACGGGCTCGGCCACCACGCGGTGGTGCCCCTGCACATAACGGGGCGCCTCCACCTGGCCGCGCAGGGCCTCTGCCGCGAGGTCCGTCCGCGCGGGCGTCAACCGGGGATCACGGGTCATGCGCCGTAGCGCTCCGCCAGCAAGGCGTCGAGCGCGCGGATGGTCTGCGCCTCGCCGCCCTCCGGCCGTCCGGGCCGGGCGGAGGGGTTCCAGGCATAGATGTCCAGGTGCAGCCAGGACTTCGCCGCCTCCACGAAGCGCGACATGAACAAGGCCGCGGTTATGGAGCCGGCAAAGCCCCCCGCGCCCGCATTGTTGATATCCGCCACCTTGCTCTCCATCATGGAGAGATAGGGCTTCCAGAGCGGCATGCGCCACAGGGGGTCGAGTTCGGCCGCTGCGTGGCGCGCAAGGTCGGCCGCAAGCGCGTCGTCGTCGGTATAAGCGGGCGGCAGATGCGGGCCGAGCGCCACACGGGCCGCGCCCGTGAGCGTGGCGAAATCCACCAGAAGCTCGGGCGTCTCTTCGTCCGCCAGCGTGAGCGCGTCGGCCAGCACGAGGCGGCCTTCCGCGTCGGTATTGCCGATCTCCACGCTGATGCCCTTGCGGCTCGGCAGGATGTCGCCGGGGCGGAAGGCGTCGCCCGCGATGGAATTCTCCACTGCCGCGATCAGCACTCGCAGGCGCACCTTCAGCCCGCGCGCCATCACCATGGAGGCGAGGCCAAGCGCATGGGCGGCCCCGCCCATGTCCTTCTTCATGAGCAGCATGCCGGCGGAGGCCTTGATGTCGAGCCCGCCCGTATCGAAGCACACGCCCTTGCCCACCAATGTCACCTTGGGATGGGCGGGATCGCCCCAGGTGAGGTCGATGAGGCGCGGCGCGCGGACGGCGGCGCGGCCCACCGCATGGATGAGGGGGAATTGCTCCGTGAGAAGGGCGTCGCCCTCCACCACCCGCACCTTCGCCTTGTGCGTGGCCGCAAGCGAATGCGCCGCCGCCTCCAGTTCCGCCGGGCCCATGTCGTTGGAGGGCGTGTTCACCAGGTCGCGCACCAGGCAGATGGCGGCAAGGGTGCGCGTGAGCGCCGCCCGGTCATCCTCCGGGCCGAGCTTGAGGCGCGCCAGGTCGCCCGCCTTCTTCGCCTTGTAGCGGTCGAAACGATAGGTACCGAGGCCGAAGGCGAGCGCCGAGAGGCGCGGGAACGCCCCTTCCAGATGCACCGTGCGCCCGGCCGGCAGGAGGGCGGGCAGCGCACCCGCCGCGAAGCCGTCGCCATTCACCGGCACGCCGAACAGGAAGCCCGCCACCGCACCGTCCGCACCGGGCACCGCCAGCAGCTTGCCCGCCTCGCCGGAAAAGCCTGCGGCCCGGGCGAAGGCGCGCGCGGCCTCCGGCACGTCGGGTCCGTTCAGGCTGTCGGGCGTCACGCCCCAGACGGGCAGGCTCGGCACATCGGCGGAAGCGAAGCAGTCGGTCATGGAAATCCCTCCTCCCCAGGAGGTAGCACGGGCTTCGTGAGGCAGGAACCGTTAGGCAGCGGCCATCAGCACCGAATGGGGGAACAGGAGCAGGCCCGCGCCCGCCAGCGCCACCCCATAGGGCAAGGTGGCGATGCGCCCCAGGCCGCCGCCCCGCCGGGCGCGCCATGTGGCGGCGGCCACCAGCAGAAGGCCGATGCCTCCGCACAGGAGCGCGAAGGCCGGAAGCTGGGCGGGATCGAGCCAGAGAGCGAGGGCAGCGGCGAGCTTGGCATCCCCCGCGCCAATAATGTCCTGGGCGAACAGCGCGAACCCCACTCCGAGAATGGCGGCGGCCAGCAGCAGCCGCGCGGCGAGGTCGGGCACCGGGGAGAAGGCGCACAGAATGGCGAACCCGGCCACGAGCCCGCCCACCACGAGATTGGGAATGATCCGGCTCACCAGATCGCAGGCCATGGCGAGCGACAGGGCCGCCGGAAACAGCCAATGGACCAGCACGCCGGGCAGCGCGTTCTCCATATGGGGATCAGTTGCCGGCGACCGCGCTCGCCGCCTTCAGGCGCACGAGGGCGAAGCCGATCTGGGTGAGGACCGTGACGATGGCGACGGAGAGGCCGGCCGCGATGAGCCCGTATTCCAGCGCGGTGGAGCCGCGCTCTTCCCTCACGAAGCGGGTCAAAAGAACTTTCATCGCCTTGTCCCTCGACAGCGGGAGCCAGAAGGCCCCGCCGGGAAGCGGTGCTCCCGGATGCGGCGACGCTAGGGGGTGGGCCTTGCCCACTGGTAAAGATCGGCCCGCCGCCCCCGGTCACCGGGAGTCAGCGTGCCCAAATCGTTAACGGGCGGCCGAGGCCCGGCGGGTGGAGGTGCGGTCCATGAGCGCCGACAGGGCGCTGAGGGCGAGGGCCGCGGCGGAGAGGCAGGCAGCCACGAACGGCAGGTGCGCATAGGCCACGCCGGCCGTGATGGCGAGCCCGCCGACCCAGGCGCCCAGCGCGTTTCCAAGGTTGAAGGCGCCCTGGTTGAGGGTGGAGGCGAGGTTCGGCGCCGCCCCCGCCGTGTCCACCACCCGCAATTGGAGCAGCGGCACTAGCGCGAAGGCGAGGATGCCCCAGACCGGGAGCACCACCAAAGCCGTGACGGGGCTGCGGCTCGCGGGCACGAACACCAGCAGCACCGCCACCACCGCCGTGATGGTGCCCATGAGCGAGGGCATGAGGCGCCAGTCCGCAAGCTTTCCGCCCAGCATGTTCCCGGCCGTGAGCCCGGCCCCGAACAGGAGCAGCGCGCCCGTGATGGCCTCGGGCGAAAGCCCGGCCGTGGTGGAGAGAAGCGGCGAGATATAGGTGAAGACGCAGAACAGGCTGGCGGATGTCACCACGCTGATGAGCATGGCGAGGCCCACCTGCGGGTCCTTCATCACCCGGAACTCGGCCAGGATGCTGCCCGACGCCATGGGCAGCCGCCCGGGCAGCAGGATCGCCAGCGCCGCCAATGCCGCGATGCCGATGAGCGCCACGCCCCAGAAGGTGGCGCGCCAGCCCATCCACTGGCCGAACGCCGTGCCCGCCGGAACGCCCAGCACATTGGCGAGGGTGAGCCCCGCGAACATGAGCGCGATGGCCTGGGCGCGGCGGTCGCGCGGCACAAGGTCCGCCGCCACCACCGAACCGATGCCGAAGAAGGCCGCATGGCAGAGGGCGGTGGCCACCCGCGCGCCCATGAGCAGGCCATAGGACGGCGCCAGCGCGCACAGCACATTGCCGCCGATGAACATGACCATGAGGCCGATGAGCGTCGCCTTGCGCGGCAGGCGCGCAGTGAGCACCGCCAGGATGGGCGCGCCCACCACCACGCCCAGCGCATAGCCCGTCACCAGCAGCCCCGCCGAGGGGATGGAGACGCCCAGATCCCGCGCCACATCCGGCAGCAGGCCCATGATGACGAACTCGGTGGTGCCGATCCCGAAGGCGGCGACGGCGAGCGACAGAAGCGACAGGGGCATCGCGGCTCCGGAGCGATTTGGCAGGCGGGACACCTTGCCGTCGATGCTGCAATGCAGCAAGGGCGGTGCCTGCAAGGCTGGCATGCGGCAGGCGGGCGGAACAAAGACCGCGCGCCGGACCTCACGCGGCTTTCGGCGCCCGGGTCTTTCTGGTTTCATGGCACCGCGACCGGGAGGCGATGCGGCATGGGGCGTTTCTTCAAGGACGAGATGTTCGATGCCCAGTTCTTCCGGGCCCTGGGGCACACCTATTATGGCGGCGCGGATATCGGCGAATGCCTCGCGCTCGCCGCCCGCATTCCCGACCGCGACCCCGCGCGCTGGCATGGGGAATGGACCGCGCTTGCGGAGCGCATCCAGAGCCTGGGCCAGGCGAGCCTCGTGGCGGGACATCGCGCCAGCGCGCGGGACGCCTTCCTGCGCGCCTCCAACTATTTCCGCGCCTCCTACAGCTTCCTGTTCCAGGCCCCGCTCGATCCGCGCGCCGTCACCGCCTATGACCGCCAGACCGACGCCTTCGCGCGGGCCATGGCGCTCATGGAGACGCCCGGCGAAAGCCTGGACATCCCGTTCGAGGACACCAGCCTGCATGCCCTCTTCCTGCGGCCGGATGCCAGCGGCACCGCGCGGCGGACCCTCATCGTCACGGGCGGCTATGACGGCACGGCGGAGGAAAACTATTTCATGAGCGGGCGGGCCGCCCTGGAGCGCGGCTACAACGTGCTGCTCTATGATGGCCCCGGCCAGGGGCGCGCCCTGTTCAAGCAGGATCTGAAGCTGCGGCCGGACTGGGAGGCGGTGCTCCGCCCGGTGGTGGATTTCGCCCTGTCCCGCCCGGAGGTGGACCCGGCGGGCCTCGTTGTGCTGGGTGTCAGCCTCGGCGGCTATCTCGCCCCGCGCGCCGCCGCCAGCGAGCCGCGCCTTGCCGCTTTGGTGGCGGACCCCGGCCAGTTCTCGCTGCTGGAAGAGGCCCGCGCCCGCCTGCCCGGCTGGATCGGCCGGCAGCTTCCCGACGGCAACGGGCTGGTCCTCGCTCTGCTCGGGCGCATGCTGGACCGGCGGCTCACGGATGTCTCGGGCGGCTGGGCCTTGCGGCGCGGCCTGCTGGTGAACGGCTGCGCGACGCCCCTCGACTATCTGAAATCCACCGCCGCCTACACCAATGAGGGCCGCGCGCGGGAGATCGCCTGCCCCACCATGATCTGCGGCGCGGAGGGGGACGCCATCGGCGTGACCGCCCGGCGCCTGTTCGACGCGCTCGCCTGCGAGAAGCGCTTCCACGTCTTCCCGGCGGCAGACGGAGCGGGCGGCCATTGCGAGGGCGGCGCGCGCAGCCTGTTCAACCGCGAGATGTTCGACTGGCTCGACACGGTGCTGGACCGCGCCGGCTGAAACGCAAATGGGGGCCGGATGACCGGCCCCCATGCATCAGTTTTGCGTTGTGCCGCTCAGCGGACGATGATGTTCTTGAACTGCCAGGGATCTTCCAGGTCCAGGTCCTCGGGGAACAGGCGCACCCGCTCGGTGAGGGGCGTCCAGTCCGTATAGGTGCCGATGACCGGGCCGAGATAGGGACGCTGCACGTCCAGGCAGCGGCGGAAATCCATTTCGTCCGCCTCGACAATGCCCGCTTCCGGATTTTCCAGCGCCCACACCATGCCCGCGAGCACGGCTGAGGTCACCTGGAGGCCGGTGGCGTTCTGGTAGGGCGCCAGTTCGCGGGCCTCCTCGATGGAGAGCTGCGAGCCGAACCAATAGGCATTCTTGGCGTGGCCGTAGATGAGCACGCCCAGCTCGTCGATGCCGTCCACGATCTCGTTCTCGTCGAGAATCTTCCAGTCGCTCTGCATCCGCCCGCCGGCGCCGAACATCTCGTGGAGCGAGAGCACCGCGTCGTTGGAGGGGTGGTAGGCATAGTGGCAGGTGGGCCGGTAGAGCACCTTGTCGCCGTCGCGGACCGTCAGATAGTCCGAGATGGAGATGGCCTCGTTATGGGTGACGAGGAAGGCGAACTGCGGGCCGGGAGTGGGCGTCCAGCTGCGCACGCGGGTGTCCGCGCCGGGATGCATGAGATAGATGGCCGCGCCGCAGCCGCCCTGGTGGGTGCGCCCTTCCGGGGGCAGCTCCTTCTCGTGCGTGCCCCAGCCCAGCTCGGCCGGCTGCAGGCCCTCGGAGACGAAGCCTTCCACCGACCAGGTGTTCACGAACACGTCGCGCGGCTTGGGATCGCGGGCGCGCTGGGTGTCGCGCTCGGCGATGTGGATGCCCTTCACGCCCAGCGCGCGGGCGAACTGGGCCCATTCCTCGCGGGTCTTGGGCTCGGGCCGGTCCAGGCCGGTATCGTGGGCGATGTTGAGCAGCGCCTGCTTCACGAACCAGGACACCATGCCCGGATTGGCGCCGCAGGTGGAGACCGCCGTGGGGCCGCCCGGCGAGCGGCGGCGGGCATCCAGCAGGCCCTCGCGCAGCGCGTAGTTGGAGCGCGCCTCGGGGCCCTTGGTGTCGTCGAAATAGAAGCCCTTCCAGGGCTCGATCACGGTGTCCACATAGAGGCAGCCCAGTTCCCGGCACAGCTCCATGATCGCCACCGAGGACACGTCCACGGACAGGTTCACGCAGAAACCGCGCCCCTTGCCCGCCGTGAGCAGCGGGGTGAGCAGGTCGCGATAATTCTCGGCGGTGACCTCGGACTGGATGTAGCGCACCCCATGGGCATCCAGAAGCGCGCGGCCGTCATCCACCGGATCGATGACCACGAAGCGCGACGGGTCAAAATCGAAATGGCGCTCGATGAGCGGCAGGGTACCGCGCCCGATCGAGCCGAAGCCGATCATAACGATGGGGCCATCGATGGTCGCATGAACCGGCCATTGGGTCATGATGCGTCACACTCCTCGGCTAGAGGTCCCGCCGCCCGCAGGGGCATGCGGCCTCTATCAAAGATATGGAGATTGATTCACCGCCCGTGGCGTTTACCCGGCCGGATCAGGCTCCAGGCCACCACTGGCGTGGCCGCGGGCACCATGATGAGGCGGACCCACCGCGTCAACACCGCGATGGGAGGAAAGACGAGCGCGGGGAACGATTCTCCGACATCCAATTGTCATCCGGACGGGTGCGACGACACCTCGGCTTCGCCCGCCGGTGACATGTTGCCGCGCGCTCGGACAGACGGGAGGGCCATGTGGGGCGGGCGCCCTTGGCGCCCGGCATGTGGCCAGCGGCACCCCATTCCATGGCCGGGACAAAGCCGGCCATGGCCCGCCTGCCGGGAGAAGCCGCCCCGACCGGCGGAATGTCGCCCCGCGAGACGGGGCGACCACCGGAGAGGTCAGTCGCTGGCGAGGATGTGGTTGCGCACCAGGGGATAGACCTGCCCCGCCCATTTGCGGCCGCTGAAGACACCGTAATGGCCGACGCCCGGCTGCATGTGGTGGCGCTTGCGGTGGGGCCGCAGGCGCGAGCAGATCTCTTGCGCCGCCACCGTCTGGCCCAGCGAGCAGATATCGTCCCGCTCCCCTTCCACGGTGAGGAGCGCGGTGCGCCGGATGGCGCCGAAATCGATGGGATTGCCCCTATAGGTCAACTCGCCCTTGGGGAGGCGATAGTCCTGGAACACGTACTGCACCGTCTCCAGGTAGAATTCGGCGGCCAGATCGAGGACCGCGAAATATTCGTCGTAGAACGCCTTGGCGGTCTCGGCCTTCTCGGTCTCGCCATTGGCGAGATTCTCGTAAAGCTCGAAATGCGCCTTCATGTGGCGCCCGAGATTCATGGAGACGAAGGCGGACAATTGCACGAAGCCGGGATAGACCCGCCGCCCCGCGCCCTCGAAGCCCATGGGCACCTTCGAGATCAGGTTCCGCTCGAACCACTCAATGGGCTTGGACTGGGCGAGCTGGTTCACCTTGGTGGGGTTGATGCGGCAATCGATGGGGCCGGCCATCAGGGTCATGCTGCGCGGCTGGGCGGGATTGTCCTCCTGCGCCATCACAGCGGCGGCCACCAGCGCCTGCACGCAGGGCTGGCACACGGCCACCAGATGCGCGCCCGGGCCCATCCATTCCAGGAACTTGATGACGTGCTCGACATAATCGTCAAAGGCGAAGGGCCCGTGCTCCAGGCTCACGTCGCGGGCATTGTGCCAGTCGGTGATGTAGACGTCGTGGTCCGGCAGCAGCGTGCGCACGGTTCCCGCCAGCAGCGTGGCGAAATGGCCGGACATGGGGGCCACCACCAGCACGCGCGGCTGGGGAACGTCCGCATCCTTCTTGAAATGGAGCAGGGTGCCGAACGGGAGCCGATAGACGGACTCTTCGGTGACCTCCAGTTCCCGGTTGCCCACCGGGGTGCTGGCAATTCCGAAAGGCGGGCGACCGTGGCTCAGGGCCGCGCGCTCCACCATTTCATAGGCCGCCGCCAGATGCCGCGTGCCGGGGGTGGAGAAGGCCGCCATGAGCGGCGTGCTCAGCATGCGCCGGGCCATGTGGGCCCCGAAGCGCAGCGGATCCATGAGGTCGGCCTGGGTCTGGTAGGCGAGATACATCATGATGCCCTAAGCCGGAGGCGCAGCGCCGTGGAGGAAACGAACGGGACCGGATGACCGCCGACGCGGCGGGCCGGACCCGGGGACGAGGGGTGATCGCGACGACCTCCGCGCCCCAGCGGGGGACATCGCCGCCCCGGCGAGAGGTGCGGGCCGGGGAGACCGAAAAAATGACGCGCCCGACGGCAAACGCCGCCGACGCATACTAACCCATTGGTGCCGTGGATATTTCGCGCCATTCCCCGCGCTCGTCGCTGGTCACCCTTGTGCAAGATATTGGAACGGGGGGTGGTGCAATGCAACACGGAACAGCTAAGATCACGAAACGCCGCTCCGAAATCCGGTGATGTCCATGACCACGCTCACCATTTCCAGCAAGAACTATTCCTCCTGGTCGCTGCGCGGCTGGTTGTTGTGCAAGATGGTGGGGCTCGTATTCGACGAGGAGCGGGTCCCCTCGGACGATCCCGCGGCGAAGGCGGAGCTGCTGCTCCTGTCTCCCTCCTTCCTCGTGCCGCGCCTGGTGCATGAGGGCGTGACCGTGTGGGACACGCTGGCCATCGCCGCCTATCTGCACGAACTCTTCCCCGAGGCGGGCCTCCTGCCCCCCGATCGCGCAGTGCGCGCCCACTGCCTCTCCATCTCCGGCGAGATGCATTCGGGCTTCGCCAACATGCGCTCGGCCCTGCCCATGAACATCAAGGGCCAGTATCCCGGCTTCAAGGTGTGGGCGGGCGCCCAGGCGGACATCGACCGCATCGTCGCCATCTGGCGCGGCTGCTTCGCGGCCCATGGCGGCCCCTATCTCATGGGCCCCACCTTCACGCTGGCGGACGCCATGTTCGCGCCGGTCTGCTCGCGCTTCACCACCTATAGCGTTCCGCTGGACATGGCCTGCGACGCCTATCGCGCCCGCATCATCTCCCATCCGCTGATGCAGGAATGGATCTCCGGCGCCTATGACGAGCCGGAAGAGCTGGAAGAGCTGGACGTCGAGTTCTGACGCCGGCGTGACCACGGGCCGCCCCGTCCGGGACGGCCCCAGGGTTTGAGACGAAACCGCCGCCCTACCCCGCAGCCTGGGCGGCGCGCACCTTGGTTCCCTGACCGAGGGCCACCACCACCATCACGGCGGCCATGAAGGCATAGGTCTCCGCATCCGGCGCCTCGCCGTTGATGGGCCAGGAGAGCATCACGATCAGGAAGGTCTGGAGCAGCTGAAGCTGCCCGACCCGGGCGATGCCGCCCATGGCGAGGCCGGTATTCCAGAAGAAGAAGGCCACGAGCTGGCTGATGGCCGCCACATAGCCCAGCGCCACCCAGGCCCCCATGGGCGTCGTCGCCAGCCCCGCAGGCATGAAGAAAAGCGCGGCGGGAACCGAGAGCGGCAGGCCCAGCACCAGCGCCCAGCAGATCACCTCCCATCCCGCCATCCGCCGCGCGAGGCGCCCGCTCACCGCATAACCGATGGAACAGGTGATGGCCGAGAGGCCGAGCAGGATGTCGCCGAAGCCGAAGCCGCCCGCCCCGCCATTGCGCAAGGCGAAGGCCACCACCAGCGCGCAGCCCAGCACGGAGATGCCCACAAAGGCGAGGCTCGGCCGCTCCCCCGCCAGCAAGGTGGCGGCCAGGGCAGTGGTGAGCGGCAGGATGCCCAGCACCACGCCCGCATGGGAGGACGGCACGGAGACGCTGCCATGGGCCATGAGCAGGGGGAAACCCACCATGAGGCAGAGGGCGACCAGCACGAAATCGCCCATGGGCAATCCACGCCGCCAGGGCGGCTGGCAGCCGCGTGCCAGCAGCATGCCCGCCGCCATCAGCCCCGCCAGCGTGGCGCGGGCGAAGGTGAAGAAGGTGGGGTCCACGAACTGCACGGCATAGCGCGTCGCGGGAACGGTGGCGCCGAACAGCGTCACGCCCGCAAGGCCCAAAGCAAGGCCGAGAACGGTGCGACGATTCATGGCGTCGCCACGGGGCGGGTGGAATGCGGGATCATGGCGGGAATTCTTCAAGTATCCGTGTGGCCTCGGGCAAGGCCAAGATCGAAAGAGGATGCGGGGTGCAATCCCACACTGCGCAAGCGCAGCCTTGTTTCATCTAGCGCCTGCGGGGCCTCACGGGAAATAAAAGAATGTAATGGCGCCCATCAGCACCGTGACTGATCTTGACCTGTGCCGTGGCTTCCGGGTCCATACGCGGCAAAATTTACCGTGGACGTTTGCGCCGCAGCAGATACACTCTCCCGGCTATCAAGGCATGCAACCTCCGGGGGGCCGTACCCACGGTTCGGAGCGCGCGGCCGGAGGGGATTTCATCCATGACGCAGCCGTACCGGCCCGGATATGAGGTCGATCCGAAATTTCTCGAACTCCTGGTCTGCCCCCTCACCAAGGGGCCGCTGGTCTATGACAGCGCCCGCCAGGAATTGATCTCGCGCGCCGCGCGGCTCGCCTTCCCCATCCGGGACGGCATCCCGATCATGCTGGCGGACGAGGCCCGTCGCCTCGAAGACGCCGAGCTCAATAGCTGAGCCGTTCCGCGTGACGACGCGCCGCGCCATATTGGCGGCGGGTGCCTGCGCCCTGCTGCTGACCGCATCCAAACGCCTGGGCGCCGCCCCGCTTTATGCGGTGGAGGAAGCGCCCTGGGCCGCGGGCGGCCTCTCCGGCAGCCTCACCCAGGCGCGCAACGGCCCGCGCAGCGGCCCGGCCGTTCTGCTCATCGCCGGGTCCGGCCCCACCGACCGGAACGGCAACAGCCCGGCCATCGCCACCGACATGTATCGCCAGATCGCCTTCGGCCTCGCGGGGGCGGGCTACCGGGTGCTGCGCTACGACAAGCGCGGCGTGGGCGGCTCCTCCAACCTCGTGCAACGCGAGGAGGATCTGCGCTTCGACCAATATGTGGACGATGCGGCGGTGGCCCTGGCGAGCCTGCGGGCGCGCTCCGACACCAGCGCGGTCTTCCTGGCGGGGCATAGCGAGGGATCCACCGTTGCCATCCGCGCCGCCACCCGCGCACCGGTGGACGGGCTGGTGCTGCTGGCCGGTCCGGGGCGGCGGCTCGACACCATCCTGTCCGAGCAGTTCCAGGCCATGAACCTGCCGGAGCCGGTGCTGCGGCGGGCGCTCTCCATCCTCTCGGTGGTGGCGCGCGGCGGGCGGGTGCCCGAAGTGCCCAAGGCGCTGCACATGGCGTTCCGCCCCTCGGTCCAGCCGTTCCTCGCCTCCGAATGCGCGGTGGACCCGGCGGGCGAGCTTGCGCGCCTCACCACGCCCACGCTTCTGGTCCAGGGCACGCGCGATCTCCAGGTGGGGGCGGCGGACCTCGACGCCTTGCGGCGCGGGCGGCCGGACGCGGACGTGGTCCAGCTCTCCGGCGCCAATCATGTGTTCAAGTTCGCCCCCACCGAGCGGGCGGGCAATTTCGCGCTGTATCGCGATCCGGCGGCGCCGCTTCATCCCGGCGTGCTGCCCGCTCTGGTCCGCTTCATCGAAGCGCAGGGCTGACGCCGCACCGGCCTCGCGGTGGCCACAGGCTTGGCCTATAGAAGGCGCACGGATAGAGGAGCGCCCCATGACGACCCCCATCGAAGATCATCCCGCCCATCCCGGCGGCAAGGTGACCCTCGTCCTCGACCACGCGGTGGCGATCCTGCTGCTGGACCTCGTGGGGCGCATGGACGACCCCAATGTGGAGCCGGTGGTGGAGACCGTGGACCACCCCGCCGAGCGCGGCGCGCTCTGGATGCTCCAGGCGGAGCTGGAAGGCGCGGTGGGCGAGGATCTCGCGGCCGATTATGACGGCGCGCTGGAGACCGCCCGCACCACCCTGCTCGCGCAGCTCGAAGGCAAGTAAAACCAAAAGCCCGCGCGGCGCTTGAGCGAAACCCGCTCGGCACCGGTCAAAGACCGGGGCCGTTGGTATAAGACCAACCCGCCGGAAACGCGAACGGCGCCGGAGATCCGGCGCCGTCCTGAAAGCTCGGAAACGCTCCGGCTCACCAGCTGGAGAGCACCGCGCCCTTATAGGTCTGGTCGATGAAGGCCTTCACCTCGGGAGAGTGATAGCTCTCCACCAGGGTCGCCACCCAGGGCTTGTCCTTGTCCTGCGTGCGCACGGCGATGACGTTCACATAAGGCCCCTTGGGGTCCTCGCGCAGGATCGGGTCCTTCACCGGGTCGAGGCCGGCTTCCTTGGCATAATTGGTGTTGATGCCGGCGGCATCCACGTCGGGCAGCGAGCGGGGCAGCTGGGCCGCGTCGATCTCCACGATCTTCAGCTTCTTCGGGTTGTCGGTGATATCCGCCACCGAGGGCTTGAAGCCGACGCCGTCGCGCAGCTTGATATAGCCCTTGTCCTTCAGCAGCAGCAGCACGCGCCCGCCATTGGTGGGATCGTTGGGAATCGCCACCGTGGCGCCCACGGGCAGGTCGTCGAGGCTCTTATATTTCTTGGAATAGATGCCGATGGGGAAGTTCACCGTGGTGCCCACGGAGACGATCTTGTAGCCCCGGTCGGCCACCTGATTGTCCAGATAGGGCTGGTGCTGGAACGAATTGGCCTGGAGTTCGCCCGCCTCCAGCGCGGTGTTGGGCACCACATAGTCGGAGAATTCGACGATCTGGATGTCGAGCCCCTTCTTGGCGGCGATGGGCTTCACCGCTTCCAGGATCTGGGCATGGGGGCCGGGGGTCACGCCCACCTTGATGGTTTGGGCGGAGGCTCCGGTGGCGAGAAGGGCGATGGCCGCTCCCGCGATGAGGGTCTTCAGGGTCATGGATCTGCTCCTTGAGGTCTGGGCCTGACGCGGCGCGCCGAGGGCGGTTTTTTTCAAAGCCCTCTCCCGCTTGCGGGGGAGGGTTGGGAGGGGGAAAGGGACGAGGGAGAAGGGGACGGGTGAGCGCGGCGGGCTCGCCCGGCCTCAGCCGCGCCGGTTGCGCTTGTCGAGATGCCGGGCGAGCAAATCGCCCGCGCTCTGCACCGCCTGCACCAGCAGGATGAGGACGATGACCACGGCGGCCATCACTTCGGGCATGAAGCGCTGGTAGCCGAAGCGGATGCCGAGATCGCCCAGCCCGCCGCCACCCACCGCGCCCACCATGGCCGAGTAGCCGATGAGGCTCACCACGGCCAAGGTCAGGGCCAGCGTGATGGCGGGCAGGGCCTCGGGCAGCAGCACCTTCCCGACGATCTGGAGCGGGCTTGCCCCCATGGCGCGGGCGGCTTCCACCAGGCCCTGGTCCACCTCGCGGATGGCCGCCTCGATGAGGCGCGCGATGAAGGGCGCCGCCGCCACCGTGAGCGGCACGATGGCCGCGCTGGTGCCGATGGAGGTGCCGGCGATGAGGCGGGTGAAGGGGATGATGGCCACCACCAGGATGATGAAGGGCGTCGAGCGCGCGGCGTTCACCACCAGCCCCAGCACATGGTTGAGCCAGGGCGCGGCGAACAATTCGCCCGAGCGGCTGGTGGCCAGGAACACGCCCAGCGGCAGGCCGATGGCGGTGCCGATGAGGCCCGCCACCGCCACCATGTAGAGGGTCGCCTTCGTGGCCTCGATGAGCAGGTCCACGATGGCGGGGGAGAGGATGTCAAACATAGCCGAGCACCTCCGCCGACAGATTGAGCTGTTCCACCGAGCGCAGAACGGCGGCGACCGTCTCCGGCGCGTTCGGTATTCCGACCACGATCACGCCGAACGGACGCCCGGCAATCTCGTCCACCTGGGCCTGGATGATGTTCACATCCACCCCCAGCAGGCGGGAAATGCGCGACAGCACGGGGTCGGTGGCATGGTCGCCGGTGAAAACGATGCGCACCAGCGCCTCGCCGCCCGGCGCGGGCGTATCCTTCAGGCGGGCCGCCACATAAGGCGGCAAGGCTGAGCCTGCCACCGCCGCAATGAAGGAGCGGGTGGTGGGGTGCTGCGGGCGGGCGAACAGATCGTAGGTGGGCCCTTCCTCCACAATCCGCCCGCCATCCAGCACCGCCACCCGGTCCGCCACCGCCTTGATGACCGACATTTCATGGGTGATGAGCAGGACGGTGAGGTTCAGCTCGGCATTCACCTTGCGCAGCAAGGCGAGGATCTGGTTCGTGGTCTCGGGATCGAGCGCGGACGTGGCCTCGTCCGAGAGCAGCACGCGCGGCCGGGAGGCCAGCGCCCGGGCGATGCCCACGCGCTGCTTCTGCCCGCCGGACAGTTCCGCCGGATAGCGGTCGCGCTTGTCCGAGAGGCCCACGAGGTCCAGCAGCGGCTCCACCCGCTCCTTGATGGCGCGGGCGGAGACGCCGGCAATCTCCAGCGGCAGCGCCACATTCTCATAGGCGGTGCGCCGGGCCAGCAGGTTGAAGTGCTGGAAGATCATGCCGATGGACCGGCGCGCGGCGCGCAGGCCCGCCTCGTTGAGGGCGGTGATGTCGGTGCCATCCACCACGATGCGGCCCGCGGTCGCCCGCTCCAGGCCGTTCACCAGCCGGATGAGGGTGGACTTGCCCGCGCCGGAGCGGCCGATGACGCCGAGAATGGCACCCTCGGGCACGGCGAGGTCCACATCCGTCAGCGCCGCCACTTCGGGCGTGCCGCGCCGGGCGGGATAGGACTTGCCCACATGTTCGAAACGGATGGTGGATGGCGTCACGTCGGTTCCCCTGGCCACCTCTGGCGGGGGCGGAAGGATAGAGAAAGGAGCGTTCACGGTCATCTCCGTCACACGGAACGGGCGCGTTGCGCCACGGCCGCGCGACGCGGCGATCCGGTGTCAGGAAGGGAAAAACGGGACAGGCGTCACGCGCGGCGTCAGGGCCGCAGTCACATTCGCCGACACAAGCAGCACATCATGGCCGCACCCGTTCGCCTGATAAGTCCGATAGAACCGATATCGTTCTTTTTGGCGAACAAGTCAAGCGGGCATGCTGCGCTGCGGCGGCGGGCCGCCGGACCGCTCCCGAACGGCACGGGCCGAAGCCCGCGCCGGGAATTCACGAGGGCCGACCGACATTCAAGCGGTCGGGACCGTTCTTTCAAAAAAGCGGTGTCATGGCCGGGCTTGTCCCGGCCATCCACGGGGTTCGGCCTGGATCACGCTCGACCCGGAGGCGTGGATGCCCGGGACAAGCCCGGGCATGACGGCCCTAAGAGGCCAAAATCGCTCCAGCGATCCGAATATCGATCCAACCGAGGGGACGTTCACTCGGCGGGGCGGGAGGCGGTGTGCGCGGGCGTCTCGTCCTCGCCCGGTTCGTCCTTCTTGCCGATGAAGCGGCCGAAGATGCGGCTCAGCAGATGGTCGAGATCGTCCATCACCGAGAACACCGCCGGCACGAACACCAGCGAGAGCACGGTGGAGGCCAAAAGGCCACCGATGACCGCGATGGCCATGGGCGCGCGGAACGCGCCGCCTTCCCCCAGGCCCAGCGCCGAGGGCACCATGCCCGCCGCCATGGCGATGGTGGTCATGACGATGGGCTGGGCGCGCTTGCGGCCCGCCTCGATGAGCGCCGTGAAGCGGTCATGCCCCTCGGCCATGGCGACCACCGCGAAATCCACCAGCAGGATGGCGTTCTTGGTGACGATGCCCATGAGCATGAGGAAGCCGATGACCACCGGCAGCGACACGGAATTGCCCGTGAGCAGCAGCGCCACGAAGGCGCCGCCCACCGAGAGGGGGAGCGAAATAAGAATGGTGATGGGCTGCAGCACATCGTGGAACAGCAGCACCAGCACCGCCAGAACCAGCATGATGCCCGCCGCGATGGCCATGGCGAAGCCGGAGAAGACCTCGCCCATGATCTCCGCGTCGCCCGATTCCTTCAGCGCCACGCCGGGCGGAAGGTCGCGGGCGGCGGGCAGCGCCTTCACCGCCTCCAGCGCCGTGCCCAGCGGCGTGTCGCCCACAAGGTCCGCCTCCACCGCGATGCGGCGGGCGCGGTCATAGCGGTCGATGGCGGTGGGCCCCTTGCCGAAGCTGATGGTGGCCACCGACGAGAGCGGCACCGACACGCCCGGCGTGGACGTGGGCACGCGGATGGCGTCGAAGGTGGCGAGCTGGGCGCGCGCCTTCTCGTCCATCTTCACGCGGATATCGATCTGCCGGTCCTTGGCGGAGAATTTCGCGAGGTTGGCGTTGATGTCGCCGATGGTGGCGATGCGCACCGTCTCGGCGATGGTGTCCACCGACACGCCCAGTTCCGCCGCCTGGTCGAGCTTGGGCACGATGCGGATTTCCGGCCGGTCGAGGGACGCGGAGGAGACCACGTTGGTGAGCACGCCCACCTGGTCGCGGGTCTGCGTCTCCAGCTTCAGCGCCGCCTGTTCCACCGCCGCCCCGTCATTGCCGGAGAGGATCACGGTGAAGCCGCGCTGGGTGTTCTGCCCGTTGGCGCTCCAGGAAAAGCGCATGTCGGGCAGGTTGCGCAGCTCCGCATCCAGCCGGTCCTCGAAGTCCGACTGGGAGACGGTACGATCCGCGCGGGGCTTCAGGTTCACGATGATGGTGGCCTTGCGCACCTCGCCCGCCGACATGGACATGCCCCCCTCCCCGCCGTCACCGGCGGTGGAATAGACGCTCGCCACTTCGGGCTGAGCCATCAGCATGGAGGTGATGCGGTCGGAGACCTTCTGGGTCTCACTGAGCGTGGTGCCCGGCGGCATCTCCACCGAAAGCATGGTGCGCGAGATGTCGTTCTCCGGCAGGAAGCCGGAGGGCAGCATGGTGGAGAGGAAAATGGTGCCCGCGAACACGCCGAAGCCCATGAGAATGGTCAGGAAGCGATGGCGGATGGACCAGGCCAGGATGCGCACATAAGAGCGCATGACCGGCCCGTCGCGTTCCTGGCGGTGGCCCGTATCGCGCAGGAAATAGGCGGCGAACAAGGGCGTGATGAGCCGCGCCACCGCCAGCGAGAACAGCACCGCGATGGCCACCGTGATGCCGAACTGCTTGAAATACTGCCCGGCAATGCCGCTCATGAAGGAGACCGGCACGAACACGGCGGCGATGGTGAGCGTGGTGGCCACCACCGCCAGACCGATCTCGTCCGCCGCCTCGATGGAGGCGCGATAGGGCGACTTGCCCTGCCGCATATGGCGCACGATGTTCTCGATCTCCACGATGGCATCATCCACCAGGATGCCCGTCACCAGGGTAATGGCCAGTAGGCTCACCGCATTCAGCGAGAAGCCCAGCATGTCCATGATCCAGAAGGTGGGCAGGATGGACAAAGGGATGGCCAGCGTGGTGATGAGCGTCGCCCGCCAGTCGCGCAGGAACAGGAACACCACGATCACCGCCAGGATCGCCCCCTCGATGAGGGTGTGCATGGCGGATTCATAGTCCGCCTTGGTGTAGCGGACCGTGGTGTCGATCATGGAGATGGAGATGTCGGGATTGGCCTCCTGCAGCTCCTTCACCGCCTCGGCCACGCGGTCATAGACCACCACGTCCGAGAAGCCCTTGGCGCGGAACACGCCGAACGCCACCACGGGGCGCCCGTCGAGGCGGGCGAAGCTGCGGGCCTCCTCGGCCCCGTCATAGACCGTTCCCAGATCCTTCAGGCGCACATGGCGGCCGTTGGAGAGCACGATGCGGGTGTCGGCCAGTTCGTCCACGGTGGCCGCGCCCGCGAGGGTGCGGATGGACTGCTCCTGGGTTCCCACCTCGCCGCGCCCGCCGGACACATCCACATTGGTGGCGCGCAACTGGCGGCTCACCTCCGCCGCCGTGATGCCGAGCGCCATCAGCCGGTCGGGGTCGAGCGACACCCGGATCTCGCGCGCGAGGCCCCCCTGGCGCTTCACCTGGGCGACGCCGCGCACGCCCTGGAGCGCACGCGCCACCGTATCGTCCACGAACCAGGACAATTCCTCCGTGGAGAGGCTGGCGGAGGACAGCGCATAGGTCACGATGGCCGCGCCCTCGATGTCCACGCGCTGGATCTGCGGCTCGTCGATGGACTGGGGCAAATCGGAGCGGATCTTGGTGACCGCGTCGCGCACATCGTTCACCGCCCGGTCCACCTGGGTCTCCAGGTGGAATTCCACGATGGCGACGGACGCGCCTTCCGAGACGGAGGAGGTGATGTGCTTCACGCCAGCGACGCCGGCAACGGCATTCTCCACCTTCTTGGTCACCTGCGTCTCCAGCTCGCTGGGCGCGGCGCCCGGCTGGGTGATGGAGACCATGACGATGGGCACGTCGATATTGGGCATCTGCGTGACCGGCATGGACCGGAAATGCACGATGCCGAGCGCGGTGAGCACCACGAACAGGACGAGCGAGGGGATCGGCTTGCGGATCGCCCAGGCGGAGATGTTGAGGGCCATCAGCGGGCACCCGTCGCCGGAGCACGGCTGGCGCTCACATCGGTGGTCATGACGGGGCGGACCCGGTCTCCGTCGCGCAGGAAGCCGCCCGCGCGCACCACCACCACGTCCTGCGGCTTGAGGCCGCCCGTGACCTCAACCACGCCCTGCCCCTTCAGCCCGGCGCCCACGCGGCGCTCGCGCACGATGGCGTCCTCCACCACCATGACATAGGCGCCGTCGCCGTCGAACATCACGGCGGAGAGCGGCACGGTGAGGGCATCGCGCCGCCCCAGTTCCACGAGGCCGCGCCCATAGGTGCCCGGACGCAGCTCCGGATCGGCGGCGAGCGCCACCTTCACCTCTCCAAGGCGCGTGGACTTGTCCACCTGGGCCGCAATGAGGCGCACCGTGCCGTCCACCGGCTGGGTGAAGCCGGCGGGCGTCACCTGCACCTTCTGGCCCACCTTGAGCCGCGCCATGCTGGCCTCGGGCACCTGGGCGTCCAGGTCCACGGCGCCGTCGCGGGCGATGGTGAAGAGCGGATCGCTGCGGGTGGACAGGACGATGGCGCCGATGCGGGCATGGCGGGCCAGCACCACCCCCGCCTCGGGCGCCTTGATGTCGGTGCGCGCGAGGCGCAGCTCGATCTCCGCCCGCTGGGCAGCCACCAAGGTGGAATCCGCCTCGGCGGCGGCCAGCATCTCGCGGGCGGCGGCCACCTGGGCGGTCGCCACCTTCACCGCGCGCTCGCGCTCGTCCAGCTGCTCCTGGGAGGAGACGCCGGTCTTGCGCAGCTGGCGCGTGCGGTCCACGGCGGTCAGGGCCTCCGCCTCCTGGGCGAGGGTCTGGTCCAGATTGGCCTTCTGCTGGGCGATGGCGGCCCGCGCCTTGGCGGCATTGGCGGTGTTCTGGGCGAGCTGCACGTCCAGCATGTCGCGCGAGAGGCGCGCCAGAACCTGGCCCTTCTCCACCCGGTCACCGGCTTCCGCCAGCAATTCCACCAGCCGGTAGCCCTCGATTTCAGGCCCCACCTGGATCTCCTCGCGCGGCAGCAGAGAGCCGGTCACCAGCAGCGTGTCCGACATTTCCCGGCGCACGGGATGGGTGACGCTCACCGCCAGCCCCTTCTGCTCGGCGGGCACGGGATCGGCCGCGAGGGCAGGCGCAGGGATGGCGCCCGCGAGGGCGAGGAGAAGGAGAGCCGAGAAGCGGGCGAAACGGTCCATGGGGGCCGGGTTCCAATTGTGTGCAGGCATTGCCGTAAAAGCGGGTTGCGACGGTTTTCAGGCGGAAATTTCGAGTTTTATGTCTCAACCTCTCCCACCTGGGGGGCGATCATGCGCCGGATGAGATCCGCCAAGGCGTCCGCGCGCCCGGCGAGCTGCCATTCTGGATGCAGCAGATTGTGCAGGATCAGGCCGTCGCCGATCATGTTGAAGAGCATGTTGAGGGTTTCCAGATCGATGGCGGGATCGATCTCGCCCCGCGCGCGGGCGGCCTCCAGCGTGGCGACAAGCCGCGCCCGCGTCTCTTCCTCCACCGGCTCCAGGGCATCGCGCAGCGTCTCGTTGCGGATCGCCTCGGCCATCACTTCCGGGCCGAGCGCCTTGCAGGGCAGGAGCGGCTCCGGGGAGAGCATCACGTCGAGGCAGTCCCGCAGGCCGTCCACGAAGGTCGGGGCGCCGTCCAGCGCGTCGAGGATGCGGGCGCGGTCCGCCCGCTCGCCCTCGACGATGGCGCCGATCAGGGATTCCTTGGAGGGAAAGTAGCGATAGAGCGCACCCGGGCTCATGCCCGCCTCGGCGCAGATCTGCTGCATGGAGGTGCCGTGGAAGCCGTCGCGGCTGAAGCAGACCGCCGCCGCCGCGATGATCCGGCGCCGCTGCTCCGCCCGATGCTCCTGCTGTCCCGTCTGCGGACCTTCCATGCCCATGGCGACACCGGATGCGAATGAACGTTCGCTCTCATATCGCCGGAGTGGGTCGGGATCAAGGCGGATCGGCGGGATAGGCAAGCCGGGACGCCTGCTCTATTCAGCTTGGCACGGTCCTGCCGGAGCCAGCCATGTTTCGTCCTACGATGATCCGCCTTCTCGTCCTCGCCTTCGCCGTGACGGCGTCCGGCCTCGCCTCCGCCCAATCCCCCGCGCCGTCCCCGACGCCCGGCTGGCAGGCCAGCCCGTGGGCGGACAGCGTCATGGTGCAGAGCGAGCTGCGCTTCGAGCTGGAGAGCCCCGATGGCAAGGGGGTGAGCGCCCAGCAGTGGAATCAGTTCGCCACCGAGACGGTGCGCCCGCGCTTTTCGGACGGCGTCACCGTGCTGGAGGCGAGCACCCTCACCGCCACCGGCATCGCCGGGGTGCGCGTGATGCTCATTCTCCACCCCAACACGCCGGACGCCCTCGCGAAGGTCGGCCAGATCACCGCCGACTATGCCCGCCGCTTCGGCGGGGCGAAGGCGACCCGGCTCGACTATCCGGTCCGCGTCACGCCCTGAGGCCTCCCATCAGGCCCGCACCAGGGTCTCGGCCTGCTGTCCGAGCTTCAGCGTCTGCGCCGAGGGGCGCCATTCGCCGGTATTCTCGTTGCGCCCCTGGAGCATGAAGCGCGGCGCGGGCGCGCCCATCTGCTCGGCGGCCTTGCGGCTCAATTCGCCGATGCCGCCACCCTTCACGCGGTTCACGATCACGCCCAGGGCCGTCTCCTGGAATTCGGACAGCATGTTGAAGTCGCCGTCGCTGTCGCCGAACACAATGAGCGGGCCGAAGCCGCGCGCATCCACCATGGTCCGGCGGATCGCCTGCACCTTGCCCGGCCCCCAGGTGATGGGCCAGTCCTGCGCGGGGCGCCAGTCCATCTTCCCGTCGCGGCGCTGCATGCGGATGCCGTACACATGCGCCTCGGGCAGGCCGTAGCCGTAGCGCGGATCGCAGGCGAACACCTTCACCACCTCCTCGCAGGACGCGCTCACCACGAACACGTCGATGCCCGCCGCCATGAGGGCGTGCTGGATGCAGGCGATCTCGGGGGTGAGGCGCAGGCCGTCCAGATGGGTCTGGCTCACCACCCCCGCCTTGCCGGGGCGGCCGCGGGGCGAGGTGAAGGTGATCTCCGCCATGGCGCGGCCCAGCGTCTCGTCATTGTTGAGGCGCGCCAGCGCCTGCAAGTCCTCGGGCGTTCCGCCCGCGAGGAAGCCCACCATCCAGCCGTCGCCCACGAGGTCGCCGAACGTGTCGGTGATGGCGTTGTAGGTGAAGAACAGCTTGGCCTTGAGGCTCTGGAGCCGCTCATCCTTGGCGAGATCCGCGCGCTTCTCCTCACGCGCGGGCGTGCCGTAGGCGGCGGCGAGGGCGGCATAATCCGCATCGATGTCGGCCGCGAGATCCGCGAACGCGACCGGCGCCCCGGCGGCGTTGCGATAAGAAGCCGCGAACGGCCCCTCGGGCACCCCGGCCCGCAGCGCCTGGGCGAACTCGGCCGGAGGCAGGCGGAAGGCGAAGCGCTCGATGAGAGTGAGGAACAGCGTTTCCTCGCAATCATTCATGATGGACGTGTTGTCCCAGTCGAACACCGCATAGGGGCGGCGGGCGGGATCGAAGTCCGCATTGCCCCGCCCGTGCTGACGCATCAGCGTGATGAGGCGCGCCCGCAGGGCCGGCGAGATCTTCAGCGGCGGCAAGGACGGCGCGACGGCCGCGTCCAGCGGCTCCATCGGCTCGGCCCTGGCGGACCGCAGCACCAGCGGGGCGGCGAGAGGCAGCGTGAGGGCGGCGGTGAGAAGATCGCGGCGGCGCATGGCAGGTCCGATGGCATCGTGTTACCGGGCGCATGGAAGACCGCGGGGGGTGACGGCAGAATGACGGCCCTTGAGCTACGCGGGCCGCGCCCCCACCTTGGCGGTAACGCTCACCACGAAGGGTCCTTCATGTTTTCCGATGCCCTCACCGCCCTGCAACAGGTCTTCTCCCCGCTGCTTCGTGGCGTGCTCTGGAAGTCCGTGGGGCTGGCGCTCGCGCTGCTGGTCGTGCTCGGCATCGGCCTGAACGTCATTCTCGGCTGGCTGGTGGACCTGCCCACCCATCCCTGGCTGGAGACCACCATCGCCGTCATGGCGGGCCTCGGCATCGTCTTCGGCGCGCTCTATCTGGTGCCGGCGGTGTCCACGCTGGTGGCAGGCCTGTTCCTGGACGATGTGGCCGAGGCGGTGGAGAAGGCGAGCTACCCCGCCGACGCGCCGGGCCTGCCCCAGCCGGTGGGCCGCGCGCTGCTCTATTCGCTACGCTTCTTCCTGCTGGTGCTGGTGGTGAACCTCGTCGCCTTGCTCCTGCTCCTGGTGCCGGGCGTGAACCTCGTCATCTTCTTCCTGGTGAACGCCTATCTGCTCTCGCGGGAATATTTCGAGCTGGCGGCCATGCGCTTCGTCTCCCCCGCCGAGGCGCGGGCGCTGCGCCAGCAGAATGCCGTGACGGTGTTCTTCGCGGGCTTCTTCATCGCGCCGGTGCTCATGATCCCGGTGGTGAACCTCATCACCCCGGTCTACGGCACCGCCTTCATGGTGCATCTGCACAAGCGCATCGCCGCCCGCACGGGCCGCGCGCGCTTCATCGAGGCGTGAGGCTCACAAGGCTGTCTTGCCGGTCCAGCGGCACAGATCCTGGATCACGCAGACGGGGCAGTCCGGCGCGCGGGCCTTGCACACATAGCGCCCGTGCAGGATCAGCCAATGGTGGGCATGCAGCTTGAAGCGGTCGGGAATGCGCGCCTCCAGCCCCAGTTCCACGTCCAGCGGCGTGGCGCCGGGGGCAAGGCCCGTGCGATTGGCCACGCGGAACAGATGGGTGTCCACGGCGATGGTGGGCACGCCGAAGGCGATGTTCAGCACCACATTGGCGGTCTTGCGCCCCACGCCCGGCAGCGCCTCCAGCGCCGCCCGGTCAGCCGGAACCGCGCCGCCATGCCGCTCCAGCAGCAGGCGGGAGAGTTCCACCACATTCTTCGCCTTGCCCTTGTAGAGGCCGAGGGTGCGGATGTGCTGCGCCACGCGCTCCTCGCCCAGCGCCACCATGGCGGCGGGGGTGGAAGCGGCGGCGAACAGGCCGCGCGTCGCCTTGTTCACCCCCACATCGGTGGCCTGGGCGGAAAGCACCACCGCGACGAGAAGGGTGTAGGCGTCCGAATGGTCCAGCTCGCCCTGCGGCTCGGGATCACGCCGCTCGAAGCGGGTGAAGGCCTCCACGATCTCCGCCTCGCTCCAGGCGGCCACCGAGCGCCCGTGCAAGGCGGCGGCGGCATTGGCCACCGCCCGGCGGCGCGGCGGAGGGGAGCTTGCGGGCGGCAGCACGATCGCAGCCTTGCCGCGCGCCTTGGCAGGTGCGGGCGCCTTGGTTTGGGCGGACGCCTTTCCCGGCGCACGGCCGCGCGGGGACGTGATTCCGCCTGCGGGTGAATCTGTGGTTTTGCGGGCCATTTTCTCCCTATAGTGGGCGCCATGACGAAGGCCAATGACCTGCCCTTCCCGGACGACGGAGAACCGACGGTTTTCGCGGCCGCCATGGCGCCGCACCGTTCGCTGTCGCCGCGCGGCTTTCTCCTCGTCATGCTGGCCATCGGCGGGGTCAGCTTCCTCAGCGGCTTCTATTTCCTCTCCTTGGGCGCCTGGCCCATCCTCGGTTTCTTCGGGCTGGACGTGGCCCTGCTCTATTTCGCCTTCCGCGCCAGCTTCCGCTCGGCGGCGGCGCGCGAATTCATCCGCATCACGCCCAGCCTCGTGCAGGTGCGGCAGGTGTCGGCGCGGGGCGA
Source organism: Aquabacter cavernae (assembly GCF_003993795.1). Classification (GTDB taxonomy): domain Bacteria; phylum Pseudomonadota; class Alphaproteobacteria; order Rhizobiales; family Xanthobacteraceae; genus Aquabacter; species Aquabacter cavernae. The sequence continues at coordinate 116,668 of NZ_RWKV01000003.1, read as the reverse complement.
AGCACGGGAGGCGCGCATGAACCCCTTCTTCACCCGCGTGAAGCGGCGCGACATGGAGGAGATCGGCACGCTGGACCTTGCTCTGGTCACCCGCGAGCGGCAGGTGGCGGTGGGCATCCATCTCGGCCCGTGGCAGAAGGCGGATTTGGCGGACGAACTGGGCGCGGCGCTCGGCGAAGTGAAGAAGGGCGTCACCCGCACGGTGTTCTGAACCCTGCGTCCCGGTGGGGCGAAATCGGGTGGATGCCCCTCGCCCGCGCTGGTGGAATGGGCGACAGTAAGATCAGGAGCCACGCCCGTGCTCGCCCAGGAACATCTCGTCCTCGACATGCCCAAGTCCCTCGGCCTCGCCGTCCCCTCCCCCGCGACTCCCCTGGAGATCGCCGCCTGCGACTATGACCTGGTGCGCCAGGCCGTGGCCTATGTGACGCAGCATGTGCGCCGCCAGCCGGAAGTGGAGGAGATCGCGGCCGCCGTGGGCGTGCCCGCCCGCGCGCTCACGGACCTGTTCCGCCGCTGGTGCGGGCTCACCCCCAAGGCCTTCCTCCAGGCGGTGACCCTGGACCGCGCCCGGCGGGTTCTGGCGGAAAGCACCAATGTGCTGGACGCCGCCCTGGAACTGGGCCTGTCCGGTCCCGGCCGCCTGCACGATCTGTTCGTGGTGCACGAGGCCATGTCGCCGGGCGAATGGAAGACCGGCGGGGCGGGCCTCGAAATCCGCTACGGCTTCCACCCCTCCCCCTTCGGCATGGCGCTGGCCATGGGCACCAAGCGCGGCCTGTGCGGGCTCGCCTTCGCCGATGCGGGCGAGGACGTGGCGGCACTGGCGGACATGCGGCGACGCTGGCCCAATGCGGCCTTCGTGGAGGACCCCGCCGCCACCGCGCCCCTGGTGAAGCGCATATTCGACCCCGAGGCGTGGCGGCAGGACCAGCCGCTGCGCATCGTCTTCATCGGCACGGATTTCGAGGTGCGGGTGTGGGAGACGCTGCTGCGCATCCCCATGGGCCGCGCCACCACCTATTCCACCATCGCCGGCCATGTGGGCAAGCCGCTGGCCGCGCGGGCGGTGGGGGCTGCGGTGGGCAAGAACCCCATCTCCTTCGTGGTCCCCTGCCATCGCGTGCTGGGCAAGAGCGGCGATCTCACCGGCTATCATTGGGGCCTCACCCGCAAGCGGGCCATACTGGGCTGGGAGGCGGGCAAGGTCCTCACGCCGTGAGGCCCCTCTTGACCTCGCGGGCGCGGGGCGCCACCACAGAGGCATGACGCGCGCCCTTCCCGTCCTCGCATCCGCTCTGGCCCTCGTCCTGGCTCTCGCCGGGCCGGCCAAGGCCGTGGAAGGCTCCACCCCGCCTTATGAGGCCGACCTCTTGAAGCTGGCCGAGCTTCTGGGCGGACTGCATTATCTGCGCCCGCTCTGCGGCCTTAGCGCGGAAAGCCAGAGCTGGCGCACCGAAATGCAGGCGCTGATGGATGCCGAGCAGCCTTCCGATGCGCGGCGGGGAAAGCTCATCGCCGCCTTCAACCAGGGCTATGGCAGCTATGCCCAGGTCTATCGCACCTGCACCCCCGCCGCCGCCCAGGCGGTGACGCGCCAGCTGGACGAAGGCGCGAAGCTCGCCCACGAGATCGTGGTCCGCTACGGCGGAAACTGAGACCTCGCCGGTCCGCCGGGGGCATTAACCTTTCGTTCAGAACTTGCCCCCCCGCGCCGGGCGCCATGCTACTCATGCGGGCGTCGCCCTGGAGCGCGATCCGACCGGCCTGCGCAGGCCCGCCGGGCATCGCGCGCCACACGCAGAAAGAGGGACGGCCGCCCGGCGGTCCCTCACCACGGAAAGAGAACAACCGACGTGTCGAGCACCGGCTACGCCCCCCGTGTCCCTGACCTCGCCGAAGCCGCCTCAGACGAGCGGCATGCCGCGTTGTCCTATCTGGACGACGCCTGGACCGAGGCCATGCGGGACGGGCTGGACGAGGACTGCCTCGTTCAGGCGGCCCTGTTCACGGCGCTGCGCACCCTGGTGGACACCTATGGCGAGGAGCCCTGCGCCACCTATGTGGAAGGGCTCGCCCGGCGCATCCGCGCGGGGGAATACACCGTGGTGGGCCAGCGCCAGTAGGCGTACGCGCCACCGCCTACCCCTTACTCGTCAGTCGCCGCCTGAAGAGCCGCATCCAGCGCCTGGATCTGCCGGTTCAGGGCCTGCAGTTGGTCCGGGCTGAGCCCTGAGCGCTGCAACAGCGTCTGGCCGAGGCATGCGCTCCTGCTCAGCAAGGCCCGGCCCTCGTCCGTGAGCCACACCTGCACCTGCCGTTCGTCCGCCGCGTCCCTGCGGCGGGTGAGCAGGCCCGCCGCCTCCATGCGCTTTACCGCCGGGGTCACGGTGCTGGACTCCAGCGCCAGCCGCGCCGCGATGGCGCCGATGGTCCGCCCATCCTGTTCGCCCAGGACATTCAGCATCAGATATTGCGGATAGGTGATGCCCATGGCGTCCAGCATGGGCTTATAGGTGCGGTTGATGGCCATGCTGGTGCGGTAGAGCGTGAAGCAGATCTGCTCCTCCAGCGGAAACGGATGTTCGGCCATGGCGACCCTCCTCGGTACGCGGTTCGCGGCATTATATTATCACTGAAATAATTATCGTGATAATTTTTATCTGGACAGACCCGCCGGAGCGTCATAGCGTAAATTTATCGCGATAAACATTATCGCAAAATCAGATGGAGAGAGCCATGACCGCCAATTCGGATGCCGCCGGGACCCGGGCCAATGGACAGGGCAGCGGCTATGTCACCGCCGCCGACGGGGCGCAGATCTTCTACAAGGACTGGGGCACCGGCCAGCCCATCGTGTTCCATCACGGCTGGCCGCTCTCGGGCGACGACTGGGACGCCCAGATGATCTTCTTCCTGAACCAGGGCTATCGCGTCATTGCCCATGACCGGCGCGGCCACGGGCGCTCCACCCAGACCGACACCGGCAATGGGATGGACACCTATGCCGCCGATGTGGCCGCCCTCGCCCGCCATCTGGACCTGCGCGATGCCATCCATGTGGGCCATTCCACCGGCGGCGGCGAAGTGGCCCGCTATGTGGCTCAATATGGCGGCGACGGCCGCGTGGCCAAGGCGGTCCTGATCGGCGCGGTGCCGCCGGTGATGGTGAAATCGGAGAAAAACCCCGGCGGCCTGCCGCTGGAAGTCTTCGATGGCTTCCGCAAGGCGCTGGCGGACAATCGCGCGCAATTCTATCGCGATGTCCCGGCCGGGCCGTTCTACGGCTTCAACCGTCCGGGCGTGGCGACCCTTCCGGGCGTGGTGGACAATTGGTGGCGCCAGGGCATGGCCGGCGGGGCCAAGGCCCATTACGACTGCATCGCCGCCTTCTCGGAAACCGACTTCACCGAGGATCTGAAGGCCATCGCGGTGCCGACCCTGGTGCTGCACGGCGAGGACGACCAGATCGTCCCCATCGCGGACTCCGCTCACCTGTCCATCAAGCTGCTCAAGCAGGGCACGCTGAAGACCTATCCGGGCTATCCGCACGGCATGGCCACGACCCATGCGGACGTGATCAACGCCGACCTGCTCGCCTTCTTCAAGAGCTGAGCGTTAGCGACGAGCCAGACCATGCCCCGCAGCCCGACCGGGCTGCGGGGCATGACATGTCAGCCCTCGTAATAATCCGCCACCAGCTTGTCGAGCAGGCGCACGCCCCAGCCCGAGCCCCAGCTGCGGTTGATGTCGCTGGTGGGCGAGGACATGGCCGTGCCGGCCACGTCCAGATGGGCCCAAGGGGTCTTGTCCACGAAGCGCTGGAGGAATTGCGCGGCGGTGATGGAGCCACCATTGCGCCCGCCGGTATTCTTCATGTCGGCGAAACGGCTGTCGATGAGCTTGTCATATTCCGGGCCGAGCGGCATGCGCCACACCTTCTCGCCCGTGGCGAGCCCGGCGGCGGCGATCTCGCCGGCCAGCTTGTCGTCATTGGCGAACAGGCCCGCATGCTCCTGGCCGAGCGCCACCAGGATGGCGCCCGTGAGGGTGGCGAGATCCACCATGAAGCGCGGCTTGAAGCGCTCCTTGGCGTACCAGAGCACGTCGGCCAGCACGAGGCGGCCTTCCGCGTCCGTATTGATGATCTCGATGGTCTGGCCTGACATGGAGGCGACGATGTCGCCGGGGCGCTGGGCGGCCCCGTCCGGCATGTTCTCCACGCAGCCGATGATGCCCACCGCATTCACCTTGGCCTTGCGGGCGGCGAGCGCATAGAGGAGGCCGGTGACGCAGGCCGCGCCGCCCATGTCGCCCTTCATGTCCTCCATGCCCGCGGCGGGCTTGATGGAGATGCCGCCGGTGTCGAAGGTGACGCCCTTGCCGATGAAGGCCACGGGCTGGGACTTGGCCGAGGCGCCGTTCCAGCGCATCACCACCACCCGGCTTTCCTTGATGGAGCCCTGGCCGACGCCCAGCAGCGCGCGCATGCCGAGCTTGGCGAGATCCTCGTCGCCCAGAACCTCCACTTCCACGCCCACGGCCCGCAGGCCCTCGGCGCGGCGCGCGAATTCCGGCGGGTCCAGCACGTTGGACGGCTCGTTCACGAGGTCGCGGGCCAGCACGACGCCGTCCGCCACAGCCTCGCGGGCGGTCCAGGCGCGGCGCGCCATGGCCTCGTCGCCCACCAGGAAGGTGAGCGAAAGCGGCGCGGGCTCCGCTTCGCCTTCCTTGCGGCGGGTCTTGTAGCGGTCGAAGCTATAGCTGCGCAGCTTCGCGCCCAGCGCCATCTCGGCGGCGGCGGAGCCGGGCACGGTGCGGCCGGGCAGGTCCACCACCACGCTCGCCTCGCGGGTGCCGGCGGGCAGGCGGGCGGCGATGATGCCGCCGAGGCGCAGATAATCGCTCTCCTTCAGATCCTCGGCCTTGCCGACGCCCGCCACGATCACGCGGGAAACCGCCAGCTTCTCCGGCGCGAGCACATCCACCGCGCCACCCAGCCGGCCCTTGAACCGGTCCGCGTCGAGCGCGCGGGCGATGGCCGGGGCCGAAGGCTTCAGCGCCGCCTGGGCCAGCTTGCCGAAAGCCAGGGTCTCGTCGGTGAGCACCACGAGAACGCCCTTGGGCGCGGCATCGGCCTTGGCCGACAGCTTGGCGAACTGGATGGTGACGGGCTCGGACATGAACAGACCTCGGGCTGGAGCGTTTCCGAGCGGCAAAAGCGACGGCGCGCGGGGCGGAAACGCATGTGGATGGAGAGATAAGGCATTTCAACGGTCCCGTGGACCGCGAAATGCCGGGGGCCGCCGCCGCGCGGGCACCGGCCCGGCAGGATCAGGCGGGAGGCTGGAAATCGAGCATCCGGCCCGCGGGAAAATCATAAAGGCGCCCGGTATCCGCGCAGGCGGGCAGGCACAAGGGCAGGAGCGCGGCGGCGGCCGCCTCGGGGGTGGGCAGGGTTTCCGGATCCTCGCCCGGAAACGCCTTGGCCCGCATGCGCGTGCGGATGGGGCCGGGATTGAACAGGTTGACCTTCAGATTGCCCGTGAGGCTTTCGGCGGCCCAGGTCCGCGCCATCACCTCCAGCGCCGCCTTGGTGACGCTGTAGGGCCCCCAATAAGCGCGCGCCTTGTGCGCCGCACCCGAGGAGACGAACACCGCGCGCCCGGCGGTGGAGAGGCGCAGCAGGGGATCCAGCGAGCGCACGAAGCGGTAATTGGCCGTGAGATTGACGCAGAGCGCCTGGTCCCAGTCCTTGGGGTCCACATGGCCCACGGGGGTGAGGGGACCGAGGATTCCCGCATTGCCCACGAACACGTCGAGATGGCCATAGCGCTCATAGAGCGCGCCGCCCAGCCGGTCGATGGCGTCGTAATCGGTCACGTCCATGGGCACGAGCGTGGCGCTGGCGCCCGTCGCCTGGATGGCGTCGTCCAATTCCTCCAGCGCACCCTGGGTGCGGCCGACGGCCACCACATGGGCGCCGGCCTTGGCCAGCTCCAGAGCAATGGCCGCGCCGATGCCGCGCGTGGCACCGGTAACGAGGGCGATCCGGTCGGCGAGAGGCCGGTCTTCGAGCCGGTTTGTCATGGGGCATCCGGAATGTGGCGGGCCGGCGGGACCGCTGGAAGCCGGGGCCGGCCAGGGAAGGGGGGAATTGGGAAGGCGGGGAGGCGGAGCGCGCGGGAGGCCGCGCGCTCCGGAAGGATCAGCTCGCCTCGGCGAGCAGGGAAAGCTGCTCGGCGCCAACCGCCGTGGTGCGGTCGGTCAAGGCGGTGGGATAATCGCCGGTGAAGCAATGATCGGTGAATTGCGGCCGGGCCGGGTCGCGGGCCTCATAGCCCATGGCCCGGTAGACACCATCCACGGAGAGGAAGGCGAGGCTGTCCGCGCCGATATAGCGCCGCATGCCTTCCAGATCGTGGGTGGCGGCCAGCAGCTTGTCCCGGTCCGGCGTGTCGATGCCGTAATAATCGGGATGGGTGATGGGCGGGGAGGCGATGCGGAAATGCACCTCGGTGGCGCCCGCGTCCCGCATCATGCGCACGATCTTCACGGAAGTGGTGCCGCGCACGAGGCTGTCGTCCACCAGCACGATGCGCTTGCCTTCCACCACTGCGCGGTTGGCGGAATGCTTCATGCGCACACCCTGGTCGCGCACGCTCTGGGTGGGCTGGATGAAGGTGCGGCCCACATAATGGTTGCGGATGATGCCCAGCTCGTAGGGGATGCCGGCCATGCGCGAATAGCCGAGCGCCGCGGGCACGCCGGAATCCGGCACCGGCACCACCACGTCGGCGGGCAGGTGGGTCTCCTGGGCGAGCACTTCGCCCATATTCTTGCGCACCTGATAGACGGAGCGGCCGCCGACGATGGAATCGGGCCGGGCAAAATAGATGTACTCGAAGATGCAGGGGCGGGCCTGCATGGGCGGGAAGGGCTTGTGCGACTGCACCCCATCCTCGTCGATGACGATCACTTCGCCATTCTCGATGTCGCGCACATAGGTGGCGCCGATAATGTCGAGGGCGCAGGTCTCGGACGCCAGGATATAGGCATCGCCCAGGCGGCCCAGGACCAGCGGGCGGATGCCCAGGGGATCGCGGGCGCCGATCAGCTTCTTGTTGGTGAGCGCCACCAGCGAATAGGCGCCTTCCAGCATCCGGATCGCATCGGTGAAGCGGTCCATGAAGCGCGTCTTGCGGGAGCGGGCCACCAGATGGAGGATCGCCTCCGTATCCGTGGTGGACTGCATGATGGCGCCCTCGCGCACCAGCTGGCGGCGCAAGGTGAGGCCATTGGTGAGGTTGCCGTTATGGCCCACGGCGAATCCGCCGCCCTCGATCTCGGCGAACAAAGGCTGCACGTTGCGCAGCAGCGTCTCGCCGGTGGTGGAATAGCGCACATGCCCCACCGCCATGTGGCCGGGGAGCCGGTCGATCACGCGGGAATCGGAGAAGGTGTCGCCCACCAGGCCGAGGCGTCGCTCGGAATGGAAGCGCTTGCCGTCATAGGCGACGATGCCCGCCGCCTCCTGGCCGCGATGCTGGAGCGCGTGGAGGCCGATGGCGGTCAGAGCGGCGGCATCGGGGTGGTTATAGACCCCGAATACGCCGCACTCCTCGCGCAGCCGGTCCCCGTTGAGGTCGGCGTCCCAAAGAGCGGCGCCGTGCGGGCCGCCCGCGTCTGCGGTGTCCATGTCCTAATCCTCCGCTCGGCGGCCTACTGGCCGGTCCCGCGCGTACTCTCAAGCAGCTGGTTGATGCCCTGACGCTCCCCCTGCCGATATCCACCGGGTCCCGCCGGATTGGCAGCGGGCGCGGCGGCGAGCGTAGGGGCTCCGGTTCCTCCGTCCGAGCGCTGCCCCGGCACCGTGGCAGGCGGCGTGGCGCCGTCTTCACCGTCGGGGGTGCGCTTCAGTTTCTTGAGAATGGTGTTCTCCGGGTCGTCCGGCAACAGGGAAACCAGCCAATTCCCGGTGTTTTGAAGCACGGGACGGGATTTCGCGTTCAGCACCCACGGCGGCTGGCTCTTGTCCGGCACCAGCCAGTTGAAGAACAGGAACGCCACCACCATGACCAGCAGGCCGCGCGCGAGACCGAAAGCGAAGCCCAGCGTGCGGTCCAGCGCGCCGATGCGGCTGTCCAGGACGATGTCGGACAGGCGCGCGCTGATGATGGAGACGATCAGAAGCGTGCCCAGGAACAGGGCGGCCACCGTCACGGCGAGGGCCACGGTATCCTGGGTGATGTACTGCTTCGTGATGGGCAGCAGCTGCGGATAGAAATAAGCGGCGACGCCGGCCGCCGCCACCCATGAGACGATGCTGAACACCTCCCGCAGCAGCCCACGCACCATGGCGAGCAGCCCGGAGAGCAGCATGACGGCGATGACGATCAGATCCAGCAACGTCACGGGCATGGGCGCAGCAGAACCTCCGGTGGGCCCGCCGGAGAATCAGCGGGCGGACGGGTCCATGGTGCCATGGATGCCCGGATGGCGGGACGTATAGCTTCTACGGCTCGCGCCGTCATCCCTCCCCGGCGTGCGAGACCTCTTTTGCCGGCATCGCTGCCCTGCGCGGAGCGCGGGCCGCAACCTGGGCCACGAGGCCCGCAAGGGAGGAAACCCCTTCCACTCGCAAGGCGCCCTCCCCCTTGTCCGTGCCGGGAACCGGCGCGACGGCGCGGGCGAAGCCCAGCTTAGCCGCTTCTTTCAGCCGCGCCGGCGCCTGGGAGACGGGGCGCACGGCCCCGGTCAGGCTGACCTCGCCGAAATAGACGGCGTCCGCCGGCAAGGGCGCGCCCGTGAGCGAGGAGACCAGCGCCCCCGCCACCGCCAGGTCCGCCGCCGGCTCGCCGATCTTCAGCCCGCCCGCCACGTTCAAATAGACGTCATGACCGCCGAGCCGCACGCCGCAGCGCGCGTCCAGCACCGCCAGCACCATGGCGAGGCGGTTGGAATCCCAGCCCACCACCGCCCGGCGGGGCGTGCCCAGGCTGGAAGGCGCCACCAGGGCCTGGATCTCCACCAGGATGGGCCGCGTGCCCTCCATGCCGGCGAACACCGCCGTACCCGGCGCGCCCGCGTCACGGTTGGAGAGGAACAGCTCGGAGGGATTGGCCACTTCCGACAGGCCGCGCCCGGTCATCTCGAACACGCCGATCTCGTCGGTGGGGCCGAAGCGATTCTTCTGGGCGCGCAGAATGCGGAACTGGTGCGCGCCGTCGCCCTCGAAGGAGAAGACCGCGTCCACCATGTGCTCCACCACGCGGGGGCCGGCGATCTGGCCGTCCTTGGTGACATGGCCCACGAGGATCACGGCGGCGCCGGTCTGCTTGGCATAGCGCACCATGAGCTGGGCGGAGGTGCGCACCTGCGTCACCGTGCCCGGCGCGGACTCCACCGTGTCGCTCCACATGGTCTGGATGGAATCGATCACCACGAACCGAACCGGCGGGCCGGAGGAGAGGGTGGCGAGGATATTTTCCGCATTGGTCTCGGCCGCGAGCCCCACTTCCGCGCCCGACAGGCCGAGGCGCCCGGCACGCAGGCGCACCTGATCCACCGCTTCCTCGCCCGACACATAGACCACCCGGTGCCCCCGCTCCGCCAGCGCGGCGGACGCCTGGACCAGGAGCGTGGACTTGCCGATGCCCGGATCCCCGCCCAGCAGGACGATGGAGCCCGGCACGAAGCCGCCGCCGGCCACCCTGTCCAATTCGCCGATGCCGGAGACGAGACGCGGCGGCGGCGTGCCCTGGCCCTTCAGGCTCTCCAGCGCCACCGGCCGCCCCTTGCGGCCCGAGCGCTGCACGGCGGGGACGGAGGCCGCCACTTCCGGCTCCTCGGCGATGGTGTTCCAGGCGCCGCACGCCTCGCACTTGCCCTGCCAGCGGTTATAGACCGCGCCGCAGGACTGGCAGGCGAAGCTGGGGGTGCGGCGGGCCATGGGGTGCGCGGTCTCCGAAGCGGGCGCGAAGCACCCATGCCGAAATATAGAAGCTGACTATAGAGCCTGATCCGCCCCGATTGCATCAACAGGCGCGGCGAGAGGGTGCGCGGACGCCCTGATCCCACGCGCTGGACGCATGGGCGCTCCGCCCGGAGCGCGGGGCAGGCATGAGCACATCACCCTCCCAAAGGCGCCCATCAGCCTGTAGCGTGGCGCTCCCTCCCTTGGATCCAGGGTATTCCATGTCGCCGGTCCGCGAGCCCTTGCTCGTCCTCATCCCCTTCGCGCCCGACCATCTCGCCCGGCTCAATGCCGCCCATGACGTGATCTACGCCCCGGACCCGCGGAGCCGGGCCGACGCCATCGCCGGTGCGGCGAAGGATGTGCGCGCCGTGCTCACCCATGGAACGGCGGGCCTCAGCGCGGGGGAGATGGACGCCCTGCCCCGCCTTCAGATCGTGTCCTGCTACGGCGTCGGCTATGACCGCATCGAGGTGCCCGCCGCCTTGGAGCGGAACATCATGGTCACCCACGGGCCGGGCACCAATACGGGATCGGTGGCGGACCACGCTTTCGCGCTCATCCTCTCCACGGTGCGCTGCGTGCCCGAAAGCGACCGGGCGGTGCGCGCCGGCCAGTGGCACGAAGCGCGCCGCTCGGCGCCGGAACTCTCCACGCTGCGGCTCGGCATATTGGGCCTCGGCGCCATCGGCCGGGCGGTGGCGCGGCGGGGCGCCTTGGGTTTCGAGATGAGCGTGGGCTACCACAACCGCAATCCGGCGGCGGACGCGCCTTATGCCTATCACGCCGGCGTGCTGGATCTGGCGGACGCCAGCGACGTGCTGGTGGTGGCCGCGCCGGGCGGAGCGGCGACACGCCACCTGATCGATGCGCAGGTGCTCGAAGCGCTGGGGCCGAGGGGCTATCTGATCAATATCGCGCGCGGGTCGCTGGTGGACACGGACGCGCTGATCGCGGCCCTGCATGCCGGGCAGATTGCCGGGGCGGGCCTCGACGTGGTGGACGGGGAGCCGGTGGTGCCCCCGGCGCTGCTGAATGCGCCGAACCTCGTCATCACGCCCCACAGCGCGGCGCGCTCGCCCACGGCCGAGGACAATATGACGGTTCTGGCGCTGAAGAATCTGGCGGCCCATTTCGCCGGGGCGCCGGTTCTGACGCCGGTTCCGGAATGGGCCCGCCGCCTCGGGTGAGGCGGCGTGAAAATATCCCGTCTGGGCACGCACCTAGGGGCATGCCCATACGGGGATGATCCTCACCGGGGGGCGAGGATCATGATCATCTGGCGGCCTTCGAGCATGGGCTCGGCTTCCACCTTGGCGATGGCGACCACGTCTTCCTTCAGCTTCTGAAGCAGCTTGAAGCCGATGTCCTGGTGGGCCATCTCACGACCGCGGAAGCGCAGGGTGACCTTCACCTTGTCGCCTTCCTCGAAGAAACGCTCCATGGCGCGCATCTTCACGTCGTAATCGTGGGTGTCGATGCCGGGGCGGAGCTTGATCTCCTTGACCTCGACCACCTTCTGCTTCTTGCGCGCCTCGCTGGCCTTCTTCTGGTTCTGATACTTGAAGCGGCCGTAATCGAGGATCTTGCAGACCGGAGGCAGGGAATTCGGGGCGATCTCGACAAGGTCGAGGCCAGCCTCCTGCGCCAGGATCAAGGCGTCACGGATTGCCATGACCCCCTTGTTCTGCCCCTCGGTATCGATGAGCTGAACTTCGCGGACGCGGATATCTTCGTTGACGCGCGGTCCATCTTTCTCCGGCGCGACGGGTCTCATAGGGCGGCGAATGGCGACGTTCTCCTCTGCCGTTGAAATCGCTCACCCCGTAGTCCGGGGCCGCGCCATTCGGCGCGCCAGCCTGGAAAGCAGCCGGGTGAGCGAGCCAGAACATCGTGATTATTCGCTAAAAAGTCAATGACCGGGCCGCTTCACAGGCAACAGGAACGATGCTGCACGGCAGCATGGGGAGCGGCAGCCACAGTTCAGCCGCGTTCGCCCCGCAATCGAAGGAACTTGAGGATTCGCCGAGGCGTGTGCCCCGGCCTCGCACGGGCCCTTGAATGACGAACCTTCGTGCCGCGTTCGCCCGAGCCGCCCGCCCCCTTCTCACGGGCGGTTGCGTGCTGGCGGGCCTCGCCGGGCCGGCCGCGGCCGACGGCATGCTCAGCGCCAAATACGCGCTGTCGCTCGGCGGCATCGAGATCGGCCGCGCCAACCTCATCGTCCAGGCCACCGACACCAGCTTCGAGGCGGCGGGCACGGGCCGGGTCTCGGGCATCGCCCGCGCCCTGTCCTCGGGCAAGGGCTCGGTGGCCGCGCGCGGCCCCATGACCAGCCAGCGCCCCATGCCCACCGTGTTCGCGGTGAATACCGAGGCGGACGGCAAGGCGGAATCCATCCGCATGACCTTCGCCGGGACCACGGTGAAGGAACTGGACCTTGAGCCCCCGCCCAAGCCCCTGCCCGACCGCATCGAGCTGACCGACGCCCATAAGACCAACATCATCGACCCGCTGAGCGGCGCCTTCGTCATGGTGGCGGCGGGCAAGGACATGCTCTCCGAGGCCGCCTGCGCGCGCCCCATCCCCATCTTCGACGGCCGCCAGCGCTTCGACGTGACCCTCACCTTCCTGCGCACCGAAGAGGTGAAGATCGAGAAGGGCTATCAGGGCACGGCGGTGGTGTGCCGCGTGGGCTACGAGCCGGTGGCCGGACACCGCCCCACCCGCTCCACCGTGAAGTATATGCAGGCCAACAAGGAGATGTTCGTCTGGCTGGTGCCCATCGCCGGCACCCGCCTGATGGCGCCCTTCAAGGTCTCCATCGCCACCATGATCGGTACCGCGGTGCTGGAGGCGACCAGCTTCGAGACGAACGAAGTGGCCAAGACCCTGCCTGTCAACGCCCCGAAGCGCTGACCCGAGAATCCGCTGATAATTATCCACAGCCCCTATATCTAGTACGGGGTGAAACGAGAACTTCGCGCAGACTCGATTCGACCGCGATTCGTTCCAGACTCGTTCCAATCTTCGTTGGCTACCGTCCCAAGGCGGGACAGCGTCCCGAATGACCCTCCGCAGCGAAGCTGAGCCGGCAAGAAAACGTTGATTTGCGGGGATCCGTTGACACCTCACCCGCTGCCAGTGTTCCCTTGATACCAGCGCGACCTCTCGCGCAAGAGGACATCATGGCTAAAAAGAAAGCGGCGCAGGAGGCGGCTCTCGCCGCGCCTCGGGGTGTTAAGACGCTGGCTGAGGCGAAAGCCTGGATGGCGGCGCGGGGCATCACCGAGATCGAATGCACCGTCCCCGATCTTGCCGGCGTGGCACGCGGCAAGATCATGCCCGCGTCCAAATTCCTCTCCTCGCCGGTGATGAACCTGCCCCTCTCCATCTTCTTCCAGACCATATCGGGCGAATATCCCGACTATGAGGGGCTGGTGGATTCCGTCGTGGCGGATTCCGACCTGGTGATGGAGCCGGACTTCTCCACCCTGTCCATCGTGCCCTGGGCGCAGGACCCCACCGCACAGGTGATCCACAACGCCTTCCACCGCGATGGCCGCCCCGTGGAACTGGCGCCCCGGCAGGTGCTGAAGAATGTGCTCAACCTCTACGCCAAGCGCGGCTGGAAGCCCGTGGTGGCGCCGGAGGTCGAATTTTATCTCGTCGAGCCCAATACCGACCCGGACTATCCGCTGAAGCCGCCCGTGGGGCGCTCCGGCCGTCCCGAGATCGGCCGCCAGTCCTATTCCATCCAGGCGGTGAACGAGTTCGACGCGCTGTTCGAGGACATCTACGATTATTCCGAGGCCCAGGGCCTGGAGATCGACACGCTGATCCATGAGGACGGCGCGGCGCAGATGGAGATCAACCTGCGCCACGGTGATCCGCTGGAGCTGGCCGACCAGGTGTTCCTGTTCAAGCGCACCATCCGTGAGGCGGCGCTGGTCCATAAGATCTATGCCACCTTCATGGCCAAGCCCATCGCCAACGAGCCGGGCAGCGCGCTGCATATCCACCAGTCGGTGGTGGACGCGGAAACGGGGCAGAATATCTTCTCCGATGCCGATGGCGACCCGACGCCGGAATTCTTCTCCTTCCTCGCCGGGCACCAGAAGTACCTGCCCTCGGTCATGTGCATCCTGGCGCCCTATGTGAATTCCTACCGGCGCCTGACCCGCGACTCCATGGCCCCCATCAACGTCCAGTGGGGCTATGACAACCGCACCGCGGGCCTGCGCGTGCCGCCCGCCCCGCCCGCCGCCCGCCGCGTGGAGAACCGGGTGCCGTCCTCCGACGCCAACCCCTATCTCGTCATCGCCGCATCCCTCGCCTGCGGCTATCTCGGCCTCGTCAAGGGACTGCGTCCCACCGAGCCCCTGGAAGGCGACGCGAAGAATCTCGACTTCGACCTGCCGCGCGGCCTGCTGGAGGCGGTTGCCGCCTTCGAGGAGAACGAGGACCTCTCCGAAGTGCTCGGCCGCAGCTTCATCGCCACCTATTCGGCCGTGAAGCAGGCGGAGTTCGAGACCTTCATGCGCGTCATCTCCCCGTGGGAGCGCGAATACCTGCTCCTGAACGTGTGACGGCACGGCCCGCCGCCGGGCGGCGGGCCTGCCCGCAGGACCCCTGATGAGCCACGAAAAGCACCCGCAGTCCTGGTACGCCGCGACGGCGCATGCCTTGCCGCACCTGCCGCCCTTGCGCGGGCAGGTGACGGCGGACGTGGCCATCGTCGGCGCCGGCTTCACCGGGCTGTCCGCCGCCCTGCACCTCGCCGAGGCGGGGCTGAAGGTGGTGGTGCTGGAGCGTGGCCGCATCGGCTGCGGCGCCTCGGGCCGGAACGGCGGCCAGCTCCATTCCGGCCAGCGGCGCGACCAAGAGTATCTGGAGAAGGTCGTCGGCCCGGACGATGCCCGCAAGCTCTGGGACATGGCGCAGGAGGCCAAAGCCCTCGTCCATGACCTCATCGCCCGCCACAAGATCGAGTGCGACTACCGGCCGGGCCTGATCCATGCGGACCACAAGGCGCGCTATGTGCCCGAGGGCCACGCTTATGCCCGGCACCTCGCCGAACATTACGGCTATGACCAGATCGACCTGCTGGACCGGGAGCAGATCCACGCTTTGGTGGGTGCGCCGGGCTATTATGGCGGAACCCTCGACCATGGCGCGGGCCATCTCCACCCGCTGAACTTCACCCTCGGCCTTGCCCGCGCGGCCTTGGCGCAGGGCGTGGCGATCCACGAGGAGAGCCGCGCCGTCCGCTATGAGGACGGCCATGGCGTGCAGGTGGACACGGCCGATGGCGGCCGGGTGAAGGCGCAGTTCCTGCTGCTGTGCGGCAACGGCCTCATGGACGGGCTCGACCGGACCGTGGACGAGCACGTCATGGCCATCAACAATTACATCGCCGTCACCGAGCCCCTGGGGGCGCGGGCGAAGGAGATCATCGCCAATGGCGCGGCGGTGGCGGACAGCCGGTTCGTGGTGAATTATTTCCGGCTGACCCCGGATGATCGCCTGCTGTTCGGGGGCGGCGAGAATTACAAACGGGGCCTGCGGCGTGACCCCATGCCCTTCGTGCGGCCCTTCATGCTGCGCATCTTCCCCCAGCTCGCGGACATCCGGCTGGACTATGGCTGGGGCGGAACGCTGGGCATCACCATGAGCCGCCTGCCCTTCGCCCGGCGCCTGTCGGACCATGTGCTGGTCTCCGCCGGCTATAGCGGGCAAGGCGTGGCGCTGGCGCCCTTCTATGGGAAGATCCTGGCCGAGGCGCTCGCCGGGCAGATCGGGCAGCTCGATATTCTGGAGCGCCTGCCGGTGCCGCGCTTCATCGGCGGCACCGCGCTTCGCTACCCGCTGCTGGTGGCGGGCCTCACCTATTACGCCCTGCGCGACCGGATTTGAGGCCGCCCGGGCTCTTCATCCCGTGAAACGGGCGTTCACTTACCATCCAGCATGGAGCGGGCTTCGTTCACGGCCTTCAGGCACGCCGCCTCGTTGCCGGCGGCCTGGAAATTCTGCGCGGCATTCAGGGCGGCAGCCGGGCCCACCGGCGCGGACGGGTCGCCGGACGCGGCGGCCACCGAAGACGGGGTGGGCTGGCGACCGAGCTGGGCACCCACGCTCTGCGCCTCGGTGGGAGGAGCGGCCTGGGCGGGGCTCGCCGCCTTCACGCGGGACTGCAGGGCGACGATCTCTTCCAGGCAGGACGCCTGCGCACCGGCGGGCAGGGCAAGGAGAGCGGTGCAGGCGGCTGCAGCCAACAGGTTGAACTGGCGCATGTTTTCTCCATTCTGTCTCCACGCCGGATGGCCGGCGCGGAACGCGGGCGGAGTGTGTCGCCGCGCGCCGCGCGGAGCAACCCCGAAATGACCCCTACCGGAAACAGGCCCGTCCACCCGTTCAGTGGCTGGGCGCGGCGGCGGCACCGGCGGGCTTGCGCACCAGCAGGACCAGGAAGGCCGCGAAGCTCAGGAACACGGTGACCAGCAGGAACACGTCCGCGAACGCCATCACCAGCGCCTGCTGTCGCACCATCAGCGCCAGTTCCTTCGTCGCCGCCAGTTCGCCCGCCGGGCCGAGCTGGGCCGCGAAGCCCGCCGTGAGGCTGTTCAGCGTGTCCACCACGGAAGGCCGCGCCCATGTCACCTGCTCGCGCAGGCGCTCCATGTGCAGGTCCCACCGCCCGTTCAGCGTGGTGACGATGACCGCGAGGCCCACGGCGCCGCCGAGATTGCGCATGAGGTTGAACAGGCCGGAGGCATTCTTGAGCTGGGAGGGCGGCAATGTGCCCAGCGACACCACGTTGATGGGCACCATGCACAGCATCAGCGCCGCCCCGCGCAGCACCTGCGGCGCCAGCAATTCCCAGAAGCCCCAATCCTTGGTGATGGGCAGAAGCTCCAGGCAGGAGATGATGAGGAACAGGAAGCCGGTGCCCACCACGAGGCGCGGATCCACCCGGCGCGCCAGCACGCCCACCACGGGTGCGGCGAGGAACATGGTGGCGCCGGTGACGAACACCGTCTCGCCGATCTCCAGCGAATTGAAGCCGCGCACCTGCGCGAGGAACAGCGGATAGAGATAGGTGAGCCCGTACAGCACCGTGCCGAGCATGAAGGTGAGCATGGACCCCACCGCGAAATTGCGGTCGCGATAGGCGTTGAGGTCCACCACCGGCTGCTCCGCGCGGAAGGCCCGCCAGAAGAACAGGATCCCGCCCAGCACGGCAGCGAAGGTGAGGAACGAGATGGTGGCGGACTGGAACCAGTCGTCCTTCGCCCCTTCCTCCAGCACATATTCGATGGAGCCCAGCATCACCGCCATGCCGGCAAGCCCCGCCACGTCGAACTTCCGTAAAAGGGAAAAGTCCGGCGTGTCGAAATCCACCAGGAACCAGCACAGAAGCGTCGCGGCGATGCCCGGCACGATGTTCACCAGGAACAGCCAGTGCCAGGAGAACAGCTCCGTCAGATAGCCGCCCACCGTGGGGCCCACCGTGGGCGCCAGGGTCACGACGAGGCCCACCAGGGCCATGACCGGGCCTTGGTGGCGCTTGGGAAAGATGGTGTAGGCCGCCGCGAAGGCGGTGGGGATCATGCCGCCGCCGATGAAGCCCTGGAAGGCGCGGTAGACGATCATCTGCTCGATGGACGTGGCCGTGGCGCACAGAAGGCTCGCCAGCGTGAAGCCGGCGGCGGAGGCGGCGAACAGATAGCGGGTGGACAGCGCGCGGGCGAGGAAGCCCGAGAGCGGGATCATCACCACCTCGGCGATGAGATAGGCGGTCTGCACCCAGGAGACCTCGTCCGCGCTGGCGGACAGGCCGGCCTGGATCTCCGAGAGGGAGGAGGAGACGATCTGGATGTCCAGGATCGCCATGAACATCCCGAAGATGAGCGCGAAGAAGGCGATGAGCCGCCGGGGCGTGACCTGCGGTTCGCCCGGCAGCGCTGCCCCTTGTGGCCCTTGAGCATTCGCCATGGGATCAGTGCCCCGGCGCCGCCGCCACCTTGGCATGGGCGGACGGCGTGGTGCGGGTGTCCACCCGCGCCTCCACGGACAGGCCGGGACGCAGCACGCCGCTCGCCATCACCGCATCGGGCACGCGGATGCGCACGGGCACGCGCTGCACCACCTTGGTGAAATTGCCGGTGGCATTTTCCGGCGGCAGCAGGCTGAACACCTGTCCCGCGGCGGGCGCGATGCTTTCGAGCGTTCCCGTGATGGGATGACCGGGATCGGTGTCCAGCGTCAGCTCCACGCTCTGCCCGGGTTCAAGGCGCGCGATCTGCGTCTCCTTGAAATTGGCATCCACATAGGCCCCGGTATCGGAAACCAGGGCCGCGAGGCGCTTGCCGGCGGAGACATAGTCGCCCACCTGCACGGCCTTGTTGCCCACGATACCGTCAAAGGGCGCGCGCAGCGTGGTGGCGTCGAGATCGAGCTGCGCCTTGGCGAGCGCCGCCTCCAGCTCCACGCGGGTGCGCTCGGCCTCCAGGCGCTGCGCCTTCAGCACGTCCAGATTGGCCTTGGTGGATTCCAGGGCGGCCTGGGCGGCGAGGGTCGCCGCATGGGTCTTGTCCTTGTCGGCGCGCGCGGCATCGAGGGCCTGCTGGCTGGCGAACTTGTTCTCGGCGAGCCGGGTGGTGCGGTCGAAATCGGCGCGGGACCGGGCCTCGTCCGCCTCGGCGGAGGCGACCTGCGCACGGGCCTGGTCGATGCTCGCGGCGCCCGCTTCCACCTGCTTGCCCAGACGCACGATGGTGGCGTCCTGGGTGCCGATCTTCGCGTTCGCCTGCCGGACGGCGACCCGATAGTCGCGGTCATCCAGCTGGACCAGCACATCGCCCGCCTTCACATGGGAATTGGCGACCACCGGCACGGCGGCCACATAGCCCGTCACCTTCGGCGAGACGAGTGCGATGTCCGCGCCCACATAGGCATTGTCGGTGGAAACCTGGAAGCGCCAGGTGTTCCAATATTCGGTCCCCGCCCAGCCGAGCCCGGCCAGAAGCACCACGGCGGCGCTGAGAAGAAGCGTGCGCCGACGGCTGCGGGCAGGTGGACGGGAAATGGCGCTATCGGCGGCTGCGGCGCGGGAAGAGGCATCGGCCTCGCTTGCGCGCGCGCCCGGATGGGACGCCACAGCCGGAGCGGATGGGGTCTGGATCTGGGTCATGATGGCTCAAGAGCACGGCGGCACGGCTGCCGCGAAAAGATGGAGGGAGAAGAGCGGGGGCGGTGCCCTTCTCCCTCCAGCGCCAGTCAGATCCGGGTTGCGGTCCGGAACTGACCGAACGGTTCGGTCAACGTATTATTGACATACGCGATGCCCGGGAGCATTTCAACATCGAACTGAACGGTTCGGTCAAAAAATTTCGACCCGATGGTCGTGAGATCACGCACATCGCTGTCGCATATGCTTGCGCCGGCCCGCGCGCTCCGCGAAAAGAGAAGCATGGAGCCGATTTTGCTTGAGAAGGAAAATCACGAGGTTCTGTCCCAGGCCGGGCAGGATCCTGAGAAGCGCGGCCAGATCCTGGCGGGCGCGCGGGAGGTCTTTCTCGACCGTGGCTTCGACGCGGCCAGCATGGGCGACATTTCCCGCGCGGCCGGCGTGTCGAAGGGCACGCTCTACGTCTATTTCAAGGACAAGGTGGATTTGTTCACCGCCCTCGTCCAAACCCAGTGCAACGAAACCGCCGAATGCACGTTCGCCATGGATGCGCGCGGCGACATCGTCGAGGTGCTGGGCAAGGTCGGCCACTCCTACGTGGCCATGATGGTGCGGCCGGAAAACATCGCCACCCTGCGCATCGTCATCGGCGCCGCCGGAAAATTCCCGCAGATCGGCAAGGAATTCTTCGAGGCCGGCCCGCGCCAGGGCGCGCGGCGGCTCGCCGCCTTCCTGCGCTCGAAAGTGGAAGAAGGCGCGCTCGATATCGCGGAAGCGGATCTTGAAAGCGCCGCCAACCAGTTCCTCGCCTTGTGCAAGGAGGCGGTGGCCATGCCCATCCTGGTGGGCGCCGCCGCCCCGCCGGACGCGGAGCATACGGACCGCGTGGTGCGCCGGGCCGTGTCCTTCTTCCTGAAGGTTTACGGCACCGACCGCATCCGGGCCTGACCCGCCCCGGCGATCAACCGCGCATGAGCGCGGTGACGTGCGCGGCGGCGGAGGTGGCGAGCCCGTCCAGATCGTAGCCGCCCTCCAGCACGGACACGATGCGTCCGCCGGCGGTCTTGTCCGCCACATCCATGAGGCGGCGCGTCACCCAGCCGAAATCCGTGTCCACGAGGCGCAGCGAGCCCAGCGGATCGTTCTTGTGGGCGTCGAAGCCCGCCGAGATGATCAGCAATTCAGGCGCGAACGCCTCCAGGCGCGGCAGGATGCGGTTTTCCATGGCCTCCTTGAACCGCTCGCCCCCGTCGCCCGAGCGCAGCGGCGCATTGACGATGGTGTTGAGCGCCCCGGTCTCCGAGACCGCACCCGTGCCGGGATAGAGCGGCATTTCATGGGTGGAGGCGTAGAGCACGCTGTCGTCGGCCCAGAAGATCTCCTGGGTGCCGTTGCCGTGGTGCACGTCGAAATCCACGATGGCCACCCGCTCGATGCCGTGCACCGCCTGGGCATGGCGCGCGGCGATGGCGGCCTGGTTCAGCAGGCAGAAGCCCATGGGGCGGCGCGTCTCGCAATGATGGCCGGGCGGGCGCGTGCAGACGAAGGCATTGTCCACCTTGCGCGCCACCACCTCGTCCACCGCATAGCAGGCCCCGCCCACGGCGCGGGTCACCGCCTCCCAGGTGCCGGGAGACATGATGGTGTCGGAATCGATGCGCACCAGCCCCTCATGGGGCGAGGCCTCCGCCATGGCGTCCACAAAGTCCGCCGGATGCACGCGGATGATGTCCTCGCGGTCCCCGGCCGGCGCGATCTCGCGCAGCAGCGTCGCGAACTTTTCCTGCTCGAAAATCCGGTCCAGCGCCTTGAGGCGGTCCACCCGCTCGGGGTGGCCCGGCGGCGTCAGATGCAGGAGGCCGGACGGATGGGTGATGAGCAGGGTGGACATTTGGCGTCGGTGCCTCTCTGGGGGAGGTTGTTCGTGACATACCATATTCCAATCCGTGCCGAAGGAAATTGAGCGGCATCAGAAAACCGCCATTCCCCCTTCATTCTCCCGCCCCGGAAGCGCTATGCCTGGACCGCCGCGACGGAACGGCGAACGGGAACCGGGAGACACCCATGAGCACGCAGAACGGGCGGACCGCCCTCGTCACCGGCGGGGCATCCGGCATTGGGGAAGCGTGCGCCGCCGCCCTTGCCGCCAAGGGCTGGCGGGTGATCATCAGCGATGTCCGCGCGGACGCGGCGCAGGAGACCGCGCGGCGCCTCGGCGGCGAGGCGCTGGCCCTGGACGTGTCGGACGAGGCCGCCATCACCGCCGCCGCCGAGGAAGCGGAACGCCGCTTCGGCCCGGTGGACGGCCTCGTCACCAGCGCCGGGGTGCTCCAGCCGCCGACGCCCCCGGAGAATTTCTCCGCATTCGACTTCGACCGCGTGATGAACGTGAACCTGCGCGGCACCTGGCTGACCGCCGTCGCCTTCGGCACGCGCATGGCGCGGCGCGGGCGCGGCGCCATCGTCACCATCGGCTCGGTCACCTCGCTGCGCGCCGTGCCGCTCCATGCCTATGGCCCATCCAAGGCGGCGGTGGCGGCGCTCACCCAATGCCTCGCGGCGGATTGGGGCCGCTCCGGCGTGCGCATCAACTGCATCTCGCCCGGCTATGTGGCGACCCCGCCGCTCCAGAAGGCCATCGATTCCGGCCAGCGCGATCCCCGCTCACTGGAAGAGGCCGCAGCCATGGGGCGCCTCGTGCGCGCGGAGGAGGTGGGCAAGGCCGCCGCCTTCCTGCTGTCGGACGATGCCAGCGCCATCACGGGGGTGAACCTGCCGGTGGATTGCGGCTGGCTGGTCGCCTCGCACATGGGCACCTATGGCGGCGTGCCGCCCGCGCGCGGGGAATAAGGCGACCGCGCAAAGGGCTCTATGCGCAAACGCAATGGCGGAGACCCAGCACGCGCCTTAAGTGAGAGGCAGCGCAAACACAAAAAGGTGATCCCGTGCCCCATCTCGAACTCGGCCTCGACACGTTCGGCGATGTCACCGCCGGCCCGGACGGGGCGCTGCTCTCCCATGCCCAGGTGCTGCGCGACGTGGTGGAGCAAGGCGTCCTGGCGGATCAGGTGGGCGTGGACTTCATCGGCCTCGGCGAGCATCACCGGGATGATTTCGCCATCTCCGCTCCCGAAATGGTGCTGGCCGCCATTGCGGCACGCACCACGCGCATCCGCCTGGGCACGGCGGTCACGGTGCTCTCGTCCGACGATCCCATCCGCGTGTTCCAGCGCTTCTCCACCCTGGACGCCCTATCGAATGGACGCGCCGAGGTGATCCTGGGGCGCGGCTCCTTCACCGAGAGCTTCCCGCTGTTCGGCTTCCCCATGTCCGACTATGAGCGGCTGTTTTCCGAGAAGCTGGACCTGTTCGCGGCGCTGCTGGCCAATGGGCCGGTGACCTGGGAAGGCAGCATCCGCCCGCCGCTGAAAAACCAGAGCGTCTTCCCGCCCATTGAAGGCGGCCGGCATCTGCGGGCCTCCATCGGGGTGGGCGGAACGCCGGAATCGGTGGTGCGCGCCGCGCAATACGGCCTGCCGCTCATGCTCGCCATCATCGGCGGCGCCCCGGCGCGCTTCCGGCCCTATGTGGAGCTGTATCACCGCGCCCTGTCCCAGCTCGGGCGGGAGCAGCTTCCCGTGGGCGCCCATTCCCCCGGCTTCGTGGCGGACACGGACGAAGAGGCCCGCGAGCAGATGTTCGCGCCCTATAAGGGCATGCGCGACCGCATCGGCGCGGAGCGCGGCTGGCCGCCCATGGGCCGCGACGAGTTCGAGCGGGAGATCACCCACGGCGCCCTGTTCGTGGGCGGGCCGGAGACGGTGGCCCGCAAGATCGCGGACACGGTCCAGGCGCTGGGCATCGACCGCTTCGACCTGAAATACAGCGCGGGCGCCATTCCCCACGCCCAGCTCCTGCGCTGCATCGAGCTTTACGGCACCAAGGTCATTCCCCTGGTGCGCGAGATGCTGGCCTGAGCCCGGAAAGCGCTTCCTCGCCCAGCTTGCGGAAGGCGGCGGAGGCCATCTCCAGCCGCCCACGCCATAGCCCATGCAGACCAGGGCCCGGCCGGGAGGCGCAGGACCAGGAACGGCCAGGTGCGCAGCACGAGGCCGAAGGCGCGGGCGACCGAGAAATTCACCACTGCCTGCTGCTCCGGACCATTGCCCGCCTGCTTCACGCGCCCAGCCGCATCCCAGCTAATCACGCCGGCGTGATCCGGCAAAGGCGGACACCCGCCATTTAAGGGCGATTCGCATGGCCCGGTGGCAGGAAGCACCTTCCGCCGGTTTGCGGCGCGTTCAGGCCGCCATCAAGCAGACGTGAAGGGCGGACCCAGGCCCCGCCAGCCCCTGCGCCCACACCATTCCGGCGTTTCAGGCAAGCCGCCTGCAACTTTTGGCCGGTTGCCGGGGCAGCACAGGCAGGGCCTTGGTTAAGAGCGGATTAACGCCTTCAGGCCAAGGTGCCGCCCAATCGCGCCCGCGCAACCGGGCTTCGACGCACATGCGAGAGCGGCGGAACGAACCGCGTGCCCGCCGTGTTGTCGAAAGCAAAAGGAGCAGGATGCCGGGCATGAACGAGGCCAATCGGACGGTGAGCGTGGATTTCTGGCGGGGCTTTGCCCTGCTCACGATCTTCATCAACCATGTCCCCGGTCACGTTCTCGGTGGCCTGACCTTCCGCAATTTCGGCTTTTCGGACGCGGCCGAGCTGTTCGTGCTTCTGGCGGGCGTCTCGGCGGCCTTCGCCTATATGCGCGGCTTCGAGCCCGGCGCGAGGATCCGCGTCACCGCCCGCATCGTGCTGCGGGCCTTCCAGCTTTATGTGGCCCAGCTGGCCCTGCTCATGGTGGCGGTGGCGGTGGTGGGCGGCTTTGCCGTCTGGTCGGGAGACGGTCGCCTGCTGGACACGCTCCATCTGGACCTGATCCTCCAGGCCCCCATGGAATCCATCGTCGGCATGGCGATGATGAGCTATCAGCCCGCTTACCTGAACATCCTGCCGCTCTATGTGGCCATCCTGCTGCTGGCGCCCGTGCTCATGGCGGCCATGCGGGTCAGCATCGGGTTCGGGCTCGCGCTGTCCGGCGCGCTCTATCTGTTCAGCCTGCTCTCCGGGCTCGCGCTGCCGGTCTGGCCCAATTCCGGCACCTGGTATTTCAACCCCTTCGCGTGGCAGCTCCTGTTCGCCTGCGGCCTCGCCATCGGGCGGATGCTGGACCAGGGCACCCCTGCCCCCGGCAACCGGCTGCTGGACGCCGTCGCCCTCCTCTATCTCGTGGTTTCCATGGGCTGGGTGGTCGCCGGCTTCCCCGTGGCGCTGGACTTCGCCCCCGTGCCCGCCTTCCTGTGGGACTTCGACAAGACCAACCTCTCCGTGCCGCGCCTCGCGCACATCCTGGCCCTGGCCTATCTGGTGTCGCGCCTGCCGCTGGAGCGCCTGCTGCGGAGCGCCGCCGCCGCACAGCCCCTCATCCTCATGGGGCGCCATGCGCTGCCGGTTTTCTGCGTGGGAACCGTGCTCAGCCTCGCTGCACAAGTCGCACGTCTGGCTTATGATGGCGGCATCGCCCTCGATGTCCTGATCGCGGGCGTGGGAATCACGGTTCAGTGGCTCTTGGCATGGACGCTGGAGTGGCATCGCTCGGGTTTGAAATCCGCGTCCCGCAGGCCGCTGGAAGCCGCCTGACGCGCGCCATGTCCCCTGTCGTGTCGCCTGTTCTCGCCGCTCTCGCCGCGGTGGCTTTTCTTGTATTCGCGCTCACCCCCCTGCCGGCCGTCGCCGGCATGTCGGGCTCGTGCCGGGTGCCGGACGTCTATCTCACCTTCAACAACTTCCTGCCGCGCACCACGCGGCTCATCGACCGGGCCGCGCCGGTGCGCATCCTGGTGATCGGGCCGCAGATGGACGAGCGGATATTGTCCTCCCGCAAGCTCTCGAAACTGGCCCAGGAACTCCAGAGGCGGCTTCCCGGCGCGCGCTTCACCATCCTGGAGGAAGACGCGGTGCCCGGCCTCGCCCGGGAGGATTTCGACCGCATCCGCGCCTCCGTGGAGCGCACCGAGCCGGACCTGCTCATCTGGCAGGTGGGCTCGGGAGATGCGCTGGCGGGCACATCGGACCACAGCTTCTCCGACACGCTGGACGAGGCGGCGGAATGGCTGAGGGGCCGGGACATCGACCTGATCCTGGTGGATCCGCCCTTCCTGCCCAATGTGCGCCATGAAAAGCGCTACGGGCGCATCGTGCAGCAGATGGACAGCCTCTCCGACAAGGAGAGCCTCAACGTGCTGCAGCAATATGGCGCCACCACCTATCTCTTCTCCTCGCCCCAGTCCGGCGCGCGCGGCAGCGCGGGGCGCCTCTGCCTGCCGGAGCTTCTGGCCGAGGCCATCGTGCGCTCCGCGCTGAGATAGCCCCCCTGAAATGAAAACGGCCGGGCGCGAGGCCCGGCCGTGGAATGTGCTCCCTTGAGAGGGATCAGGCCTGGCTGGCGGCCTTGCGGCCCAGCGCCGCCTGGGCGGCGGCGAGGCGCGCGATCGGCACGCGGAAGGGCGAGCACGATACATAGTCGAGGCCAATCTGGTCGCAGAACGCCACCGAGGCCGGATCGCCGCCATGTTCGCCGCAGATGCCCAGCTTGATGTCGGGACGCGACTTGCGGCCGCGCTCGACGCCGATCTTCACAAGCTCGCCCACGCCGTCCACGTCGATGGAGACGAAGGGATCCACCTCGATGATGCCCTTCTGCACGTAGGGGCCGAGGAAGGTGCCCGCGTCGTCGCGCGAGACGCCGTAGCAGGTCTGGGTGAGGTCGTTGGTGCCGAAGGAGAAGAATTCGGCACCCTGGGCGATCTCCTCCGCCCGCAGCGCGGCGCGGGGCAGCTCGATCATGGTGCCCACCTGGAAGGTGAGGGTGGCGCCGGTCTCCTGCTCCACCGCCTTGGCGGTCTTGCGGATGATGGCGTCCACGATGTCGAACTCCGCCTTGGTAGCGATAAGCGGCACCATCACTTCCGGCACCACGGCCTCACCGG
This sequence comes from Aquabacter cavernae, assembly GCF_003993795.1. Lineage (GTDB taxonomy): Bacteria > Pseudomonadota > Alphaproteobacteria > Rhizobiales > Xanthobacteraceae > Aquabacter > Aquabacter cavernae. The sequence continues at coordinate 90,462 of NZ_RWKV01000003.1, read as the reverse complement.
TCTTCTTGGCGGCGATCACCGCCGCCTCGAAGATGGCGCGGGCCTGCATCTCGGCGATCTCCGGGAAGGCGATGGCGATGCGGCAGCCACGGAAGCCGAGCATGGGGTTCACCTCATGCAGCTCCTTCTGGCGGCGCTGGATGCGCTCCACGTCCACGCCCAGGCTCTTGGCCACATCCGCCACTTCCGCATCGGTGTGGGGCAGGAACTCGTGCAGCGGCGGGTCCAGCAGGCGGATCGTGACGGGCAGGCCCTTCATGATCTCGAACAGTTCGACGAAATCGTCCCGCTGCATGGGCAGGATCTTGGCGAGCGCGGAGCGGCGGCCCGCCTCGTCGTCGGACAGGATCATCTCGCGCACCGCCAGGATGCGGTCCGCGTCGAAGAACATGTGCTCGGTGCGCGAGAGGCCAATGCCTTCGGCGCCGAAGGAGCGGGCCATGCGCGCGTCCGCCGGGGTTTCGGCGTTGGCGCGGATCTTGAGCCGGCGCACCTTGTCCGCCCAGCCCATGAGGGTGGCGAACTCGCCGGACAGTTCCGGCTGGAGCATGGCGACCTCGCCGGCGAGCACCTGACCGGTGGAGCCGTCGATGGTGATGATGTCGCCCTTCTTGAAGGTGCGGCCGGAGACGGTGAGCGTCTGCGCGCGATAATCGATGCGCAGGGCGCCCGCGCCGGACACGCAGGGCGTGCCCATGCCGCGCGCCACCACCGCCGCGTGGGAGGTCATGCCGCCGCGCGAGGTGAGGATGCCTTCGGCCGCGTGCATGCCGTGAATGTCCTCGGGCGAGGTTTCCACGCGCACCAGGATGACCTTGCGGCCCTGGCCCTTCCAGGATTCCGCCTCGTCGGCGGAGAACACGATGGCGCCGGACGCCGCGCCGGGCGAGGCGGGCAGGCCGGTGGCCACCACGTCACGCTCCGCCTTGGGGTCGATGGCGGGATGCAGAAGCTGGTCAAGGGCGGCGGGATCGACGCGGGCGACCGCCTCCTGCTCGGAGATCAGCCCTTCGCTCGCCAGCTCCACGGCGATGCGCAGGGCCGCCTTCGCGGTGCGCTTGCCGGAGCGGGTCTGGAGCATCCAGAGCTTGCCCTTCTCCACCGTGAATTCCAGGTCCTGCATGTCCCGGTAGTGGGTCTCAAGCGCGTTGGAGATGCGCTCGAACTCCTTGAACGCCTCGGGAAGCGCGGCTTCCATGGAGGGCTTCTCGGAGCCCGCCGCCTTGCGGGCGGCCTCGGTGAGATCCTGCGGGGTGCGGATGCCCGCCACCACGTCCTCGCCCTGCGCGTTCACAAGGAACTCGCCATAGAGCGCCTTCTCGCCGGTGGAGGGATTGCGGGTGAAGGCGACGCCCGTGGCCGAGGTCTCGCCCATATTGCCGAACACCATGGCCTGCACGTTCACCGCCGTGCCCCAGCTCTCCGGGATGGAGTGGAGGCGGCGATAGGTGATGGCGCGCTGGTTCATCCAGGAGCCGAACACGGCGCCGATGGCGCCCCAGAGCTGCTCGTGGGGTTCCTGCGGGAAGGGCTTGCCCAGCTCCTTCAGCACCTTGGCCTTGTACTGCACCACCAGCTCGGCCCAGTCGTCGGCGGTCAGGTCGGTGTCGAGGGTGTAGTTGTTCTGGAACTTGTAGGCGTCCAGCAATTCCTCGAAATGGTGGTGGTCCACGCCCAGCACCACGTCGGAATACATGGTGATGAACCGGCGGTAGCTGTCATAGGCGAACCGGCGGTCGGCGAGCTTGGCCACGGCTTCCACGGTCTCGTCGTTGAGGCCGAGATTGAGCACGGTGTCCATCATGCCGGGCATGGAGGCGCGGGCGCCGGAGCGCACGGAGACCAGAAGCGGGTTCGCGGGATCGCCGAAGGTCTTGCCGGTGATGGCGCCCACCTTGGCGAGCGCGGCGGCCACATCGCCCTTCAGCTCGGCCGGATAGGTCTCGCCATGCGCGTAATAATAGGTGCAGACCTCCGTCGGAATGGTGAAGCCGGGCGGAACGGGCAGGCCGAGATTGGCCATTTCGGCAAGGTTCGCGCCCTTGCCGCCCAAGAGGTTCCGCATGTCGGCTTTCCCTTCGGCCGTGCCGTCGCCGAAGGAGTAGACCCATTTCGTCATCTTTGGAGATCCCTTGGGGTGTTCACGCTACGCGGGGAGACAGCGCGGTTGCTTTAAACCCTGGCGCCCGCTCCTTCAACTCCGCCGTATACAAAGAACTCAGTGCGGCACGAGCCCGAGGATGCCCACGAGGATCAGATAGACCGCCACCAGCACATTCAGCAGGCGCGGGAAGAGCAGGATGAGGATGCCCGTGACCAGGGCGATGACGGGCGAAATCAAGACGATATCAAAGGTCATGGCAGGCTCCGAAGGGGTCCATGGTGGCTGGACGGTCAGATAAGGGCGCACGCACGGCCCCGGTTCCCGGCGCCCCTCACGCCGCTGTGAAATGCCGCATCATTGCGCCGGCGAAGGCTTCCCGGCGAAACTCAGCTTGACGTTGGATCAAGTCCCGCCGGCCGAGGGCGGACGGGGCTCCGCAGGAAAGGGGCACCCATGGGCTGGACGGGTCACCTGGCGATCCTGAGCCTCGCGCTCGGCCTGCTGGCCGCGCCGGGCACGGCCCGTGCCGAGCCGGAGAAATGCCCGCGCATGGTGGCGCAGGCCCCCTCCCCCTTCCGCACGGCCATGGCGCTGAAGGAACAGGCGAAGCTGTGGCGCGCCGCCGCCCCGGCCGGTCTCCAGAATGCGGCGGTGGAAGGCGGCCAGGTGGCGCTCACCTTCATCGGCCACGCCACCTTCCTCATCGAGAGTCCCAAGGGCGTCACCATCGCCACGGACTATAACGACTATATCCGCCCGCGCGGGGTGCCCCTGGTGGTCACCATGAACCGGGCGCACGACACCCACTACACCGACAATCCCGACCCCGGCATTGCCTATGTGCTGCGCGGCTGGAACCCGGACGGCGGCGCGGCGCAGCACGAAATCACCGTGGAGGATGTGTGGGTGCGCAACGTGCCCACCAATATCCGCAACGGCGCGGCCACCCTCTATGACGGCAATTCCATGTTCGTCTTCGAGGTGTCGGGCCTGTGCATCGCCCATCTCGGCCACCTGCATCACCTGCTCACCCCGGACCATCTGGAGGCGCTGGGCCGCATCGACGTGGTGCTGGCGCCGGTGGACGGCTCCTACACGCTGGACGTGGAAGGCATGGTGGAGACGCTGAAGGCCATCAACGCCCCGCTGGTCATCCCCATGCACTATTTCAGCGAATGGGGCCTCGACCGGTTCCTGGGGCGGCTCGGCAAGGAATATGAGGTCACCCGTTCCGCCTCGGCCACCGTCATGCTGTCGCGCGAGACCCTGCCCACAAAGCCCACGCTCCTGGTGCTGCCCGGCCGCTGAGCCCCTTGACGGGGGCGGGGCGGGCCGCGACGGTGCGCGCCGTGACCGAGATGCTCTTCTACCATCTGGAGCGGCGCCCCCTGGAGGATGCCCTTCCCCTGCTGCTCGAAAAGAGCCTGGAACGCGGCTGGCGCTGCGTGGTCCAATGCGCCACGCCCGAGCGGCGCGATGCGCTCGATGCCCATTTGTGGACCTATAGCGACGCCTCCTTCCTGCCCCACGGCACCGATGCCCAGCCGCGCCCCGAGCGCCAGCCCATCCTGATCGCCCTCACCGAGGCCAATCCCAACGCGGCCACCGTGCGCTTCCTCGTGGACGGCACGGACATCGCCGACGCCGCGCCCTATCAGCGTGTGGTGCATATGTTCGACGGGCGGGACGACGAGCAGGTGGCCTCGGCGCGGGAGAAATGGCGGCGCGCCAAGGCCGAGGGACACGCCCTCACCTATTGGCAGCAGGACGAAAACGGCCGCTGGGTGCGCAAGGCCTGAGGCCATCAAGGCTCATATGTGGCATATGGGAGTTCGGCCCAGCGCCGCAGTCTGCCGCAAGACGGACGCAAACCGGAGGGAGCCCAAGGCATGTCGCGGACCATCGAATATTTCTTCTCCTTCGCGAGCCCCTGGTCGTTCCTCGGCCACGCCCCCTTCATGGAGGTGGTGGCGCGGCATGGCGTCGAGGTTGACTATGTGCCCGTCAATCTCGGCCCCGTCTTCGCGGAAACCGGCGGCCTGCCGCTCGCCAAGCGCGCGCCCGCCCGCCAGCGCTACCGGATGATGGAATTGCAGCGCTGGCGCGTGAAGCGCGGCGTGGATTTCCATCTGGCCCCGCGCTTCTGGCCGTTCGATCCCTCCACCGCCGACCGGGCGGTGATCGCCGCCCTCGCCCACGGGCCGGTGGACGGCCTGCTGGCCCGCCTCTATTCGGCGGTGTGGCAGCGACAGGAAAATCTTGGCGACCCGGCGGAACTGGCCCGCATCATCGATGAGATGGGCCTGCCGGGCGCGGCTATCGTCGCGGACGCCCAGGGGGAGGCGACCGGCGCCGCCTATGAGGCGAACCGCCAGCGGGCGCTGGATGCGGGCATGTTCGGCGCCCCCTCTTATGTGCTGGAGGGCGAGGTGTTCTGGGGCCAGGACCGCGTCGAGCTTCTGGACGACGCCCTCTCCAGCGGCCGCGCGCCCTTTACCGCCTGAGCGCGGCGCCGCGCGGGTTCGAGCGCTTTCCGCTCGAACGCAAATTATGGAGCCGCCTCACAATCCATCCAGGAAGGCGTCGGCCCGCGCATTGGCGGCGTCCGCCGCCGATCCCGGAAAGCGGTTGAACACATGGGCGCCGCCGGGCGCGACGATGAGTTCGGCCGCATTGCCCGCCGCGAGCCAGCGGGCGGACATGAAGAGCGTATCGTCCAGCAACGGGTCCTGCGTGCCCACCGCGAACAAAGCGGGCGGCAGGCCGGACAGATCCGCCAGGAGGGGGGAAACGTCCGGATCCTCCACGCCGCCGCCGCCCGCCAGATAATGGGCGACGAAATTCTCGATATCCCTGGTGTTCAGCACCAGCGGCGTCTCGCCCCACCGCCGCACACTGGGGGTGAGGCGCAGATCGAAGCAGCCCGCGGTGAGCAGGGCGCCGCGGAACGGGGACACGCCGTGCCGGTCCCGCAGCCGCACCAGCACCGCAGCCGCAAGGCAAGCCCCGGCCGATTCGCCGCCGATGACGAGCCGGTCCGTGCCGAAGCGCTCCTGCGCCACCTTCGCCAACCACAGGGCCGCCGCCTCGCAATCGTCCGGTCCCTGGGGATAGGGATGCTCGGGAGCGAGGCGATAGCGCACGGAGACCACCGCATAGCCGGTGCGCGCCACGATGCGGTCATTGCCCGAATCATTCTCGCGCGGCGAGCCGATGCACCAGCCGCCGCCATGGAAATGCAGATAGACGCCCTTCGGCGCCTCCTCCGGCCAATAGATGCGCAGCAGGATGGGGCCGTGCGGTCCCTCGATCATCTCTTCCCGGGCGCGGCGGCTTTCCGGCGGCAGGGGGAAGGGCCCGCGCCCCTCCAGCCGCGCCTGGCGCATGATTGCGGGGGGAATGGCGCTGCGGTTCGCGATGGCCGACAGGGCCCGGATGACGGCCTGATTGACCATGCGCGTGTCGGCGGCCACGGCGTCGGCCGCGAAATCCGCGCCGGAGATGGTGATGCGATCCATTTGCCTCGCCTCGGGTTCGTGGCAGAGGGAAAAGCGCCGCGCCCCTGCCGTCAAGGGCGACGGCCCCCAGGGAGGCGCCCTTGTCCGTGATGACACGCACCCACGCCCGCACGGCGCGGATCGATTTCCACGCCGAGGCCCGCCTCACGGTGCGCACGCCGGGGGAAGGCTTCACCGACCTCACGCGGGAGGTCCGCGCCTTCCTCACCGAGATCAAGGCGGGCGAGGGCATGGCCTACCTGTTCTGCCGGCACACCTCTGCCTCCCTCACCATCCAGGAAAATGCCGACCCGGACGTGCGCACGGACCTCATCACCGCCTTGCGCCTGCTGGCGCCGCGCGACCACCCCTGGGTGCACGATCTGGAGGGGCCGGACGACATGCCCGCCCATATAAGAACCCTGCTGTCGGACACTCAGCTTGCCATTCCGGTTTCGCAGGGGCGCCCGCTGCTGGGCACATGGCAGGCGGTCTATCTGGTGGAGCACCGCGCGCGGCCACATGAACGCGAGGTGGTCCTTGCCTTTTCCGGCGCCGCCACGACCTGATTCGCGGCTTGCCACGTCGCGCCCCGGCCCCAAGAATGGCGGCGGGTGATTCGCGGGGCGCCTTACCCTTTGGCGCCGAGGGGGAGCATGCGCGTGGGAGACGAGGTCGCCAATGCCGTCCGGCTCGTCATCGCCGATGACCATCCCCTGTTCCGGGGTGCGCTGCGCGAGGCGGTGACGGCGCGCTATCCCGCCAGCGAGATATTGGAGGTGGGCACCTTCGACGAATTGCACGCTCTGCTGGAGCGGGATTCGGAATTCGATCTGGTGCTTCTCGACCTCACCATGCCCGGCGCGCGCGGCTTTTCCGGCCTCATCTATCTGCGCGCGCAGTATGCGGCCGTGCCGGTGGTGGTGGTCTCCGGCAATGAGGAGCCGGCGGTAATCCGCCGCTGCCTCGATCTCGGCGCCTCCGGCTTCATTCCCAAGACGCTCTCGACCACCGGCATGCGCGACGCGGTGGCCGCCGTCATGGCGGGCGGCACCTGGGCGCCCGCCGACATCAATCTCGCCGGCCGCCAGGATGCGGAAACCGACGCGGTGATCGCCCGGCTCGCCACCCTCACCCCCCAGCAGGTGCGGGTGCTGATGATGCTGTCCGAGGGGCGGCTCAACAAGCAGATCGCCTATGAGCTGTCGGTGTCCGAGGCGACCGTGAAGGCCCATGTGTCCGCCATCCTCCAGAAGCTGGGCGTGGAAAGCCGCACCCAGGCCGTGATCGCGGTGTCCAAGGTGGAAAGCGGCCTGTGGGCCGCCCAGGGCTGAGCCGCCCGCTGATCCGCCCGCCGAGCCTTCGGCATCATCGCGCCCCGAAGGAGAGGTTCGCCCGAACATGAGCGCCCCCGCCACCGAACGCCCCGTCTCCCGCTTCGAGGCCATCACCGTCTATTTCCGGCCGAGCGTGCTGGTGGTGATCCTGCTGGGCTTCTCCTCCGGCCTGCCGCTGGCGCTCACCGGCACCACGCTCTCGGTCTGGATGACGGAAGCGGGCGTCAATCTCGGCACGATCGGCCTGTTCTCGCTGGTGGGCCTGCCCTACACGCTGAAATTCCTCTGGGCGCCGGTGGTGGACGCCATCGACGTGCCGGTTCTCTCGCGCCTGCTGGGGCGGCGGCGCGGCTGGCTGCTGGCCACCCAGTTCGCGCTCATCGCGGCCATCCTGTTCCTCGGAATCCAGGACCCCGCCCACGCGCCGATGGCCGTGGCGCTGGGCGCGGTGTTGCTCGCCTTCGCCTCGGCCACCCAGGACATCGTGGTGGACGCCTTCCGCGTGGAGCGTCTGGACACGTCCGAACAGGCGGCGGGCATGGCGGGCTATGTGGCCGCCTATCGCATCGGCATGCTGGTGTCGGGGGCGGGCGTCATCGCCATCGTGGCCACGGTGGAGACCACCGGCATCGCCCGCGACGCGGTCTGGATGTGGGGCTATGTGGCCGCCGCCGCCTTCATGGGCGTCGGCATCCTGGCGACCCTGCTCGCCCGCGAGCCCGAGCCCCCGCCCGCCCGCGACGGCACGGGGGAAGGCGCGCTCGGCCGCGTCGCCGCCACCGCCTATGGCGCCTTCGCCGAATTCCTCTCCCGCCCGCAGGCGGTGACCATTCTTTTGTTCGTGCTGCTCTACAAGTTCGCGGACGCCTTTGCGGGCGTGCTCACCGCGCCCTTCGTCATCGCGGTGGGCTTCGACAAGGCTACCTATGCGGCCATCGTGAAGGGCGTGGGCCTCGCGGCGGCCCTGGCGGGCGGGTTCGCGGGCGGCGTCATGGCGCGGGCGGTGCCGCTCGTCACCTGCCTGTGGATCGGCGGCGTGCTGCAGATGCTGTCCAACCTGGTCTTCTCCGCCCAGGCGCTCATCGGCGTGAACGTGCCCTTCCTCACCGGGGCCATCATCGTGGAGAATTTCTGCGGCGCCATCGGCACGGTGATCTTCGTCGCCTATCTCTCGGCCCTGTGCGGGGCGCGGGCGCACACGGCCACCCAATATGCCCTGCTCACCGCGCTCACCGCCGTGGGCCGCACTTTCCTCGCGTCGGGCGGCGGGTTCGTGGCGGAGGCGACAGGCTGGCCGCTCTTCTTCGTCATCACCACGCTGGCGGGCATTCCCGGCCTGATCCTGCTGGCGATGCTCCAGCAGCGGCGGCACTTCCTGGGGATGGAGCGGTAGGGGCGGGCGGGATTCGATTTCGCGGCATTACTGGGCGCCGTTTCCCCTTCCCCGCTTCCCCCTCCCAACCCTCCCCCGCAAGCGGGAGAGGGCTTTACCCGGCGATACAACGCTAAGCCCCCTCTCCCGCTTGCGGGGGAGGGATGGGGAGGGGGCAGGCACGGTAGAATTAGGAGACAGGGGCCGACGCCCCCGCCCTCAGCCCTTCCGCCGCCCCGCGATCTGGAGCACGGCGCGTTCGCATACGGCGTCGCCCAAAGCCGCGTTGCGGCGGCAGGCCAGGATGGCCTCGTCCACCATGAGCAGCGCCCGCATGCACTGGCCGGCGGAAAAGGTGCGCAGCGCCCGGTCCAGATGCGGCTTGCGGGAAAAGTGAACCGCCGGCTTCTGCTGCTCGATCACCCGCTCGATGGTGGCGCCGTTCTCCACCGCCAGGGCCATCTGGTGCAGGGAGGTGAGGCCGCGCAGCAGCGCGCCCAGAACCGCGTCCGCGCGCGTCGCCGCCCCGCGCGCCTTGGCGAGGGCGGTCGCCGCCGCAGGCGCATTGCCCGCCAGGGCCGCATCCACCACATCGTCCAGGGCGAGAGCGGAGGCATCGCCCACGATGAGGCGCACATCGTCCAGCGTGATGCGCCCCTGCCCCTGCGCATACAGAGCGAGCTTCGCGATCTCGCCCCGCGAGGCGAGGCGATCGCCGCCGATCAGCGACACCAGCAAATCCTTCGCATCCCGGTCGATGGAGAGGCCCGCCTCGGAGAGCATGGTGTCCACCAGGCGGGCGAGGTCGCGCTCGCCGTCCGCATAGCAGGCGATGGCGAGCGCCGCCTTGCTGGCCTCGCACAAGGCGCGCAAGGGGGCGCCGCGCTTCAGGTCGCCCGCCTCGATCACCACAAGCGCCGCGCACGGCTCCGCCAGCAGCGGCTCCAGCGCCGGCACGATGTTGCGGCTGCCGGCGCGCACCCACACCACCCGCTCCCCGCCGAACAGGCCGATGGTGCGGGTCTCGTCCATGAGGCGGCGGGGGTCGGAGGCGATCTCGTCGCCCTCCAGGCGGACCACGGCGAAGGGGTCGGACGTGTCCGGCACGGCGCGCTTCACGACCGCGCTCGCGCGCTCGCGCACGAGGCCCGTGTCCGGGCCGAACAGAAGAATGACCGGGTGCTTGCCGTCGCGCCGGGTAAGCGCGGTCTCGGCATCGGCCGGGCGCACCGCGACCATGGCGCTCGTCTCCCATGACGGCGTTTCCGAGCGGCGCATACGGCGATCCGCAGGAAGGAAACGCGGTAAAGCAAACAGGTGAGGTGCTTCGATGCGTCCTTTAAGACGCGAAGCACACAAGGAGACCGGCAGGGCCCAAGAGCCCCGCCGCAAGGATCAGCTTCCGGCCTGCTTCACGAAATAGGCGGCCAGCTGGGCCTTGATCATCTCCGCCAGCGTCCCGCCCGCGCGCCTCTCGGCGTCGCGCGTGGCGCTGTAATTGGCGAAGCGTTCCTGGCTCACGTCGATGGAGGCGGAGGAGGCCGCCGAACCCTTGGTGACGGGCCCCTTGGCCTCTTCGCCCGCCCGCAGGAGCACCCAGTCGCTGGAGACGCGCACCACCTTCGCCTCGGGCAGGCCCGAGGAGGTGTTCACGATGGCGTAGGTGGAGGTGGACTTCACCTTCATCACGAGCTTGTAGGGCGCACCCGCCGGATTTCCCGCGCCGCCGGTGAGATTGAAGATCAGGTCGTTGCGGAACTCGTTGCCGAGTTCGCCCTCGATCTTCACCACCTCGATATTGGACAGCTGCTCCTTCAGCCCCGGCCCCGCCTGCGGCGTGCCGGTGGCGTACATGGGCTGGAAGCAGCCGCCCAGAGCCCCGGCCAGCGCGAAAACGAGCGCGACACGGGCGAGGCGGAGGCGGGGGAGCGGCGCGGCGCGATCAGGCGACAACATTCACGATCCTCTGTGGAACCACGATGATACGCTTCGGCGGGCGCCCGTCGAGAGCGCGCTGGATGCTTTCCAGGGCCAGCACCGCCGCTTCAACCTCGGCGGGCGTGGCGGACAGCGGCACCTCAATGTCGTCGCGCTTGCGGCCGTTGATCTGGATGGGCAGCGTGATGGTGTCGCGCTTCAGCAGCGCGGGGTCCGCTTCCGGCCACGCGGCCTCCGCGGCGAGCCCGTCATGGCCGAGCACGCCCCAGCACTCTTCCGCAAGATGGGGGACCATGGGGCCCACCACCCGCGCCAGGATGTCGGCGGCCTCGCGCAGGGCGAAGTCGAGCCCGTCCCCGGTGCCGCCCGCGCGCGCGGCAGCGATGGCCTGCCCGAACGCATTGGCGAATTCATGCACATGGGCCACGGCCACGTTGAAGCGCAGGCGCTCCACATCATCCGCCACCGTGGCGGCGAGGCCGTGGGAGGCGCGGCGCAGCGCGGTCGCTTCCTTGCCGAAGGCGGCAGGCGCCGGGGCATCGGCGGGCGCCCCCAGTTCCACCGCCTCGGTGACGAGGCGCCAGACGCGCTGAACGAAGCGCCACGCGCCCTCGATGCCCGCCTGGGTCCATTCGCTGTCGCGCTCGGGCGGGGTGTCGGAAAGCATGAACCAGCGGGCACAGTCCACGCCGTACGTGTCCGCCACCACTTCCGGCGGCACCACGTTGCGCTTGGACTTGGACATCTTCTCCGGCGGGCCGACCACCACGTCCTCGCCCGTGTCCACCTTCACCGCCTTGCCGTTGCCCAGGAGCTTCACCTCCTCCGGGAACAGCCAGCGGCCGGCCTGGTCCTTATAGGTCTCGTGGACGATCATGCCCTGGGTGAACAGGCCCGCGAAGGGCTCGGTCACATCCACCCGGCCGCACGCCTTCAGCGCCCGCGTGAAGAAGCGGGAATAGAGCAGATGCAGGATCGCGTGCTCGATGCCGCCGATATACTGGTCCACCGGCAGCCAATGGGCCACCGCGCCCTTGTCCAGAGGCCGCTCGGTGTTGTCGCTGGCATAGCGCAGGAAGTACCAGGACGAATCCACGAACGTGTCCATGGTGTCCGTCTCGCGGTGCGCCGGCGCACCGCATTTCGGGCACGGCACGTCGCGCCACGCCGTGGCGCGGTCCAGCGGATTGCCGGGGCGGTCGAAGGTCACGTCGTCCGGCAGCTTCACGGGAAGCTGGTCGCGCGGCACCGGCACCGGGCCGCAGGCGGCGCAATGGATGACCGGGATGGGGCAGCCCCAATAACGCTGGCGGGAAATGCCCCAGTCGCGCAGACGGAAATTCACCCGGCGCACGGCCTGGGGCTCCTCGGCGATGCGGAAGCGCTCCAGCTGGCGGGCCACCGCCTCCTTGGCGTCCGGAATGCTCATTCCGTCCAGGAAGCGGGAATTGAACAGCGTGCCCTCGCCGTCATAGGCCTCGTCGCCGATGGCGAAGCTGCCGGGATCGGTGTCGGGCGGCAGCACCACGGGCACCACCGGCAGATGGTATTTGCGGGCGAAGTCCAGGTCGCGCTGGTCGTGGGCCGGGCAGCCGAAAATGGCGCCCGTGCCGTAGTCCATGAGCACGAAATTGGCCACATACACCGGCAGCGTCTGGGTGGGATCCAAAGGATGGACCACGGTCAGGCCGGTATCGTAGCCCTGCTTTTCCTGGGTCTCGATGATCTCGGCGGAGGTGCCGCCCTTCTTGCACTCGGCAATGAAGTTCGCGAGCGCCGCATTGTCCCGCGCCAGCGTCTGGGCGAGCGGGTGGTCCGCCGACAAGGCGAGGAAGGACGCGCCGAACAGGGTGTCGGGGCGCGTCGTATAGACCTTCAGGGTCTCGCTGCCCGCCGCCTTCGCGCTCGCCTTGGACAGCTCGAACAGGACTTCCAGCCCTTCCGAGCGGCCGATCCAGTTGCGCTGCATGAGGCGCACGCGGTCGGGCCAGCGCTCCAGGCCGTCAATGGCGTCCAGAAGCTCCTGGGCGAAGCCGGTGATGCGCAGGAACCATTGGGAGAGCTTGCGCCGCTCCACCACCGCGCCCGAGCGCCAGCCGCGCCCGTCGATTACCTGCTCGTTGGCGAGCACGGTATTGTCCACCGGGTCCCAATTGACCTCGCTCTCCTTGCGATAGGCGAGGCCCGCCTCCAGGAAGTCCAGGAAGATGCGCTGCTGCTCGGCATAATAGGACGGGTCGCAGGTGGCGATCTCGCGGTCCCAGTCCAGCGACAGGCCGAGCAGCTGGAGCTGCTCCTTCATGGAGGCGATGTTTTGGTAGGTCCATTCCTTGGGATGGATGCCGCGCTCGATGGCGGCATTCTCCGCAGGAAGGCCGAAGGCGTCCCAGCCCATGGGATGCAGCACGTTGAAGCCGCGCATCCTCTTGTAGCGGGCCAGCACGTCGCCCATCACATAATTGCGCCCATGGCCGATATGGATGCGTCCCGACGGATAGGGGAACATCTCCATCACGAAGAATTTCGGGCGCGGATCGTCGTTGCGGGCGCGGAAGATGCCGCGCTCGCGCCAGATCTTCTGCCACCGGGGCTCGGCGTCGCGGGCGTTGTAGCGGTCTGCGGTCATGGTTCTCGTGCGGGTCCCAAGGCACCGGGACGAGGGATGGATCGTCCGTGGCGCCGTCCCGAGAAGGGATGGAGCGCTTTCGGCAGATCCGCCTCTGTTCAAAAAATCCGAAGGGCGGCTCACGGTTCACCCCGACGCGCGGGCGCGCATCCCGGTGAACCGGGCGCACTCTAGGACAGAAAGCGGCGTACGGGTCAACCGCCGCGCATGCTTTTGGCCCGCCCGGCCTTGCCAGGGGGGGCGCCATCAGCCATCAAAAAGAAAAATCACGAAATGGGGGCCGCCGGGTGACATATGGATGGATGAGGAGCGCCGGGCTCGGCGCCTCCGTCGGGTCGGGCCTGCTCCTGACCGTGTCTGCCGCCCATGCGGCTGTGCCGGGGGCCGTTGCCATCGCGGGGGCGGAGCTCTCGGTTCTCTGGGCCCTCCCCTTCGCGGGCATGCTCCTGTCCATCGCCCTCTTCCCGCTTCTGGCGAGCCGGTTCTGGCATCATCATTACGGCAAGGTGGCCCTGTTCTGGGGGCTGGCCTTCGTGGTGCCCTTCGCCCTCACCCAGGGTGCGGACCTGACCGCCCATGAGGTGGTCCATACGGCACTGCTGGAATATATCCCCTTCATCATCCTGCTGTTTGCACTGTTCACGGTGTCCGGCGGCATTCTGGTGGTGGGCAACATCCATGGCAGCCCGGCCACCAATACGGCCATTCTCGCCTTCGGGACGGTGATCGCGAGCCTGATCGGCACCACCGGCGCCTCCATGGTGCTGATCCGCCCGCTGCTGCGCGCCAACGACAACCGGCGCTACAATGTGCACACCGTAGTGTTCTTCATTTTCCTGGTGTCGAACATCGGCGGCTCGCTGACGCCGCTGGGCGATCCGCCGCTCTTCCTCGGCTTCCTGAAGGGCGTCAGCTTCTTCTGGACCACCACCCATTTGTTCCACGATACGGCGGTGATCGCCTCCATCCTGCTGGTGGTGTTCTATTTCCTCGATCGCTACTTCTACGCGAAGGAAGGTCTCGCGGCCCGCCCGGACCCGACCCCGGACACCGAGAGCATCGGCGTGCGCGGCCTCCAGAACATCCCGCTACTCGCCGGCATCATCGGCGCCATCCTGTTCAGCGCGCTGTGGAAGCCCGGCGTCAGCTTCCGCATCTACGGCACGACCGTGGAGCTGCAATGGCTGATCCGCGACGTGCTGCTCGTCGTCATCGCCTTCATCTCGCTGGCCATCACCCCGCGCCTCGTGCGCGAGCGCAACGGCTTTGACTGGGAGCCCATCAAGGAGGTGGCGAAGCTGTTCGCCGCCATCTTCCTCACCATCATCCCGGTCATCGCCATCCTGCGGGCAGGCCCGGCGGGGGCGTTCTCCCCGCTGGTGGATCTCGTCACCACCGAGACCGGAGAACCGGTGAATGTCTGGTATTTCTGGCTGACCGGCGCCCTGTCCTCCTTCCTGGACAATGCGCCCACCTATCTCGTCTTCTTCAATCTGGCGGGCGGCGACCCGGCCCGTCTCATGGGCCCCCTGGCGGTGACGCTGGAAGCCATCTCGGCGGGCGCGGTGTTCATGGGCGCCATGACCTATATCGGCAACGCGCCGAACTTCATGGTGCTGTCCATCGCCCGGCACCGGGGCGTGAAGATGCCGAGCTTCTTCGGCTACATGGCCTGGTCGTGCGTGTTCCTGCTGCCCTGCTTCGCGCTGCTGACCTGGCTCTACTTCCTGTAGGCCACCTTCCGGGGCACCACATGAAAAAGGCCCGGGAGGCGAGCCTCCCGGGCCTTTTTTCTTTTTCAGAACAGGCAGGCGCCATCAGCCCGCGCGGGTGCGGATCCACTCGATGATGCCGGAAAAGTCCTTGCCCGCATTCCCGTCCGCCTCGAAGGCGGCATAGAGGTCGGACGCCGCGGCGCCGAGCGCGGTGGCGGCGCCCGCCTGGCCGGCGGCCTCCTGGGAAAGCTTGAGGTCCTTCAGCATGAGGGCGGCGGCAAAGCCCGGCGCATAGCCCCGGTTGGCGGGGCTCGCGGGCAGCGGGCCGGGAACCGGGCAATAGCTGGTGAGCGACCAGCACTGGCCCGAGGACGTGGACGCCACGTCATAGAGCGCCTGATGGGACAGGCCGAGCTTCTCGCCCAGCACGAACGCCTCGCACACGCCGATCATGGAAATGCCGAGGATCATGTTGTTGCAGATCTTGGCCGCCTGCCCGGCGCCCGCATCGCCGCAATGGACGATCTTCTTGCCCATGAGCACGAGCAGCGGCTCGGCCTTGGCGAAGGTCTCGGGGGCGCCGCCGCACATGAAGGTGAGCGTTCCCGCCTCCGCGCCGCCCACGCCGCCGGACACCGGCGCATCCACCGTCTCGTGTCCAGCCGTCTTGCCGGCCTCGTGGAAGACACGGGCGGAGGCCACGTCGATGGTGGAGCTGTCGATGAACAGCGTGCCCTTGGGCGCCGCCGCGAACAGGCCCTGCGTCGCCGCCACCACATGCTTGCCGCTGGGCAGCATGGTGATGACCACTTCCGCGTCCTTGACCGCCTCGGCAACGTCAGCGGCGACGCTGACGCCGCGCGCGCGGGCCGCGTCCAGGGCGGCGGGGGAAAGGTCGAAGCCCGTCACCGTGTGGCCGGCCTTGGCGAGATTGCCCGCCATGGGGCCGCCCATATTGCCGAGCCCGATGAATGCGATCCTGGCCATGATGGCCTCCCTATCTGTTGTGGTTCAGTTGGCGCGCGCCACCAGCGCGCGCGAGATGATGAGGCGCATGATCTCGTTGGTGCCTTCGAGGATCTGGTGCACGCGCAGGTCGCGGACGATCTTCTCGACCCCGTAATCGGCCAGATAGCCGTAGCCGCCATGCATCTGGAGCGCCTGGTTGGCCACATCGAAGCCGGCATCCGTCACATGGCGCTTGGCCATGGCGCACAGGCGCGTCGCCTGCGGGTCCGCCCGGTCCAAAGCGGCGGCGGCGCGCCACAGGAAGGTGCGGGCCACCTCCAGGCTCGTCTCCATGTCCGCGAGGCGGAACTGGAGCGCCTGGAACTCGTTCAGCGCCTTTCCGAAGGCCTTGCGCTCGCCCATGTAAGTCAGCGCCTTCTCGAAGGCGGACTGGGCGCCGCCCAGCGAGCAGGCGGCGATGTTGAGCCGCCCGCCATCGAGCCCGGCCATGGCGAACTTGAACCCGTCGCCTTCCGCGCCCAGGCGGTTCTCGACCGGCACCCGGCAATTCTCGAAGATGACCGCGCGGGTGGGCTGCACCTTCCAGCCCATCTTCTTCTCATTGGCTCCGAAGGAGAGGCCGGGCGTGCCCGCCTCCACCAGCACGGTGGAGATGCCGGAGGGGCCCGGCCCGCCGGTGCGCACCATCACCGCATAGAGGTCGGCCGATCCGGCGCCGGAGATGAACTGCTTCTGGCCGTCCAGCACATAATGGTCGCCGTCGCGCACGGCCCGGGTCTTGAGCGCTGCGGCGTCCGACCCGGAGCCGGGCTCGGTGAGGCAATAGGCGCCCACCAGATCCATGCTGCACAGCTTCGGCAGGAAGCGCGCGCGCTGCGCGTCGTCGCCGAACTTGTCGATCATCCACGCCACCATGTTGTGGATGGACAGATAGGCGGAGGTGGCGGGACAGCCGGTGGCCAGCGCCTCGAAGATGAGGGCCGCATCCAGCCGGGCGAGGCCCGAGCCGCCGAAATCCTCGCGCACATAGATGCCGCCCATGCCGAGCGCGGAGGCGGCCTTCAGGGTGGGGATGGGGAAGTGCTCGCTCTCGTCCCACTCCAAGGCGTGGGGCGCGATCTGCTCGCGGGCGAAATCCTGCGCCATCTCGCGGACGGCGCGCTGGTCTTCGGTCAGCTCGAACATGTCGGGGGGCCAATCGGACGGAGGAAGGAGGCGGCCGGCGGGGAGCCGCCGACCTTGGGCTTAAGCGCCGCTCATCCTTATCCGAACCGGCGGCTCAAACCCCGTGCGCCGCAGAGACAGCCGCGCGCACCGGCGCCGCCCTTGCGGGCGGCCCGGCCACGCGAACTTGCGTCAACCCATGGTGGGGATGACGAACTCCGCGCCTTCCTTCACGCCGGAGGGCCAGCGCGAGGTGATGGTCTTGGTCTTGGTGTAGAACCGGATGCCGTCCGGGCCGTGTTGGTTCAGGTCGCCGAAGCCCGAGCGCTTCCAGCCGCCGAACGTGTGGTAGGCGATCGGAACCGGGATCGGCACGTTGATGCCCACCATGCCCACATTCACCTTGGAGGCGAAGTCGCGGGCGGCATCGCCGTCGCGGGTGTAGATGGCGACGCCGTTGCCATATTCATGCTCGGTGGGAAGGCGCAGCGCCTCCTTGTAGTCCTTGGCGCGCACCACGGCGAGGACCGGCCCGAAGATCTCTTCCTTGTAGATGCGCATGTCCGGCGTCACATGGTCGAACAGGCAGCCGCCCAGATAGAAGCCGTTCTCATAGCCCTGGAGCTTGAAGCCGCGGCCGTCCACCAGCAGCTTGGCGCCTTCCTGGACGCCGATATCCACGTAATTGGTGACGCGCTCCAGCGCCTCGCGGGTGACGAGGGGGCCGAAATCGGCGGTCATGTCGGTGGAGGGGCCGATCTTGAGGCTCTCCACGCGGGGCACCAGCTTCTCGATGAGCTTCTCGGCCGCAGCCTCGCCCACCGGCACCGCCACCGAGATGGCCATGCAGCGCTCGCCCGCCGAGCCGTAGCCGGCACCGATGAGCGCGTCCACCGCCTGATCCATGTCCGCGTCGGGCATGATGATCATGTGGTTCTTGGCGCCGCCGAAGCCCTGGCAGCGCTTACCCGTCGCGGCGGCGCGGGAATAGATGTACTGGGCGATGTTGGACGAGCCCACGAAGCCCACCGCCTGGATGTCCGGATCGTCCAGGATGGCGTCCACCGCCACCTTGTCGCCGTTCACCACATTGAGCACGCCGGCCGGAAGGCCCGCTTCCATCATCAGCTCCGCAAGGCGCATGGGCACGCCCGGATCGCGCTCGGAGGGCTTGAGGATGAAGGAATTGCCGCAGGCGATGGCCGGGCCGAACTTCCACATGGGGATCATGGCCGGGAAGTTGAACGGGGTGATGCCCGCCACCACGCCCAGCGGCTGGCGCATGGAATAGACGTCGATGCTGGGACCGGCGCCGTCCGTGAACTCGCCCTTCAGCAGATGCGGCACGCCGCAGGCGAACTCGATGACTTCGAGGCCGCGCTGGATGTCGCCCTTCGCGTCGGGAATGGTCTTGCCGTGCTCGCGGGCCAGCAACTCGGCCAGCGCGTCATAGTCGCGCTGCACCAGTTCCAGGAACTTCATGAGCACGCGGGCGCGGCGCTGCGGGTTGGTGGCGGCCCAGCCGATCTGGGCGGCCTTGGCGTTCTCCACGGCGGCGCGCATCTCGGCGGCGGAGGCGAGCGCAACGCGGCCCACCACTTCGCCCGTCATGGGCTGCCAGACGTCGGAATAGCGGCCGGACGTGCCGGGCACGTTCTTGCCGCCGATGAAATGACCAATCTCGCGCATGATGCGTCTCCCTAGGAGCCTGTTTTCAGTTGGCCGGCACAATGGCGTATGGTTTTTTGCACATCCAGATAAATTTGTGCACCTCCACTGTGCGGAATTTCACATGCCCTCCGGCGAATTCGAGTGGTCCGACCTGCGGTTTTTCCTGGCGGTGGCGCGGGCGGGCAAGCTGACCCTGGCGGCGCGGCAGCTGGGCGTTGAGCATTCCACGGTCAGCCGGCGCATCGTGGCGCTGGAAGCCACATTGGGCGCGAAGCTGTTCGACCGGAACCCGGTGGGTTATGTGCTGACCGCCCATGGCGAGCGCCTGTTCGCCTCCGCCGAGGCCATGGAGACGCTCGCCTCTGCCGCCCAGCAGGAGATTGGCGGGGCGGATCTCGGCGTTTCCGGCACGGTGCGCATCGGCGCGCCGGACGGGTTCGGCACCTCCTTCCTCGCCGCGCGCCTGGGGCGGCTCGCGGCCCAGCATCCGGCGCTGGAGATCCAGTTCCTCGCCATGCCGCGCCTGTTCAACCTTACGAAGCGCGAGGCGGATATCGCCATCTCCCTGAGCCGCCCCAAGCAAGGCCGCCTGCATGCCCGCAAGCTCACCGACTACCAGCTTCGCCTTTACGCCTCGCGCGCCTATCTGGACACGCACGGCCCCATCGAGAACCGGGCCGCTTTGCTGCGCCACACCTTCATTTCCTATGTGGACGAACTGCTCTATGCGCCGGAGCTGGACTACACGCCCCAGGTGGCGCGCGAGCTGCGGCCGCGCGTGAAGAGTTCCAGCGTGGTGGCGCAGTTCATGGCGGTGAAGGCGGGGGCCGGGGTGGCGGTGCTGCCGGGCTTCATGGCCGACGCGGACCCGGACCTGGTGCCGCTTCTGGCCGACGAGGTGCGCCTGACGCGGGCCTTCTGGCTCATCACCCATTCCGACACCCGCACCCTTGCCCGCGTGCAGGTGGCGGCGGACTTCATCGCGCGGGAAGTGCAGGAGGCGCGCAGCCTGTTCCTGCCCAATGAGGTGCGCGCATCATTCGGGCACGGAAGGAAATGAAACCCCGCACGCGCCGTTTCATCGCAGATTCTCTGAGTGACCCTAGCTCCACCGACTTGGCACGTTTAATGTGTCGCGCCGGATTGGTGTCATCAGAGGCACGCACCCGGGGAGAGGGCATCTCTGCACTCTCTCCCAAGAACTACGCTCGATATAATCGAGATTAAAATAAAACATAAGATCAAGGACCTTCTTATGCGCAAAACAATATCTGACACTTACCTGCAACTTCAGACGGAACTTCACAAAATACCCCAATATGGAACAGCTTCGCTTGGCTATGGAAAAAAGGTAAAGGAACTTCTTGAGCAAATTAACGGGACATCTCTATCTGATTACGGCGCCGGGAAATGCAGGCTTCTCGAAGCCTTAAAAAACGTCGGCGTAGAAAATATTGAATACTACCCATACGACCCCGTATTTCCAGAATACGGCCCGCCAAGATCCGCAGATCTCGTCTGCTGCATCGATGTGCTCGAGCACATTGAAGAAGAATATATTGACGATGTCATCAATGATCTAAAAAAGATCACGACAAATTATGGGCTTTTCAGCATCGCAACCGGCCCCGCCAGGAAAAAACTGTCGGATGGACGCAACGCGCATCTTATTCAAAAGAAAACCTCTTGGTGGCTGCCCAAATTCCTGCCTCACTTCGATATTCTCGAACTCACCACGACCGATCACGGATTTTGGTTTACGGTTCGGCCCGCAGAACCGGCACAGGCTCCAAGCTTGTAAGCTCACGCCAAGCGGCCAGCGCAGAACGCGCGATCCCGTCAAGTTCAGCCCGGCTTGCACCATCGCGCGCCTGAAGCGATAGCCCCTGCACCACGCAGGAATAGAAGCGCGCGATGGCGGGGAGGTCGAGCCCCTCCGGCAACTCCCCTTCAGAGACAGCGCGCGCGAGACGGGCTTCGAGGCGATGCGTGCCATCGGCCCGCGCCTCGCGCACAAGAGCACCCAGGCGCGCCTCTCCCTCCTCGCCCACGCTGGACAGCGCCACCATGCAGCCGGGGGGACGGCCGGAACAGCCCAAATTGGCGGCAGAGGCGAGCAGCACGCTCTCCACGGCATCGCGCGCGGTCGGCGCGCCATCCACGCCGCCCCAGATGGCCGGCACCGCCAGGGCGCCATAGCGCGCCAGCGCCTGCTCGTAGAGCGCATCCTTGCTGCCGAAGGCGGCGTAGAGGCTGGGCGGATTGATCTCCATGGCCGCGCACAGCTCCGCGAGCGAGCTGGCGGTGTAGCCCTTGCGCCAGAACACCTGCATGGCCGCATCCAGTGCGGCATCGCGATCAAAGGCCCGGGGCCGTCCGCGGGGCGCCATGGGGCACCTCCATGTCCATATTTTTGTATCGATCCCTAAATTAAAGCCTTGACCGCGAATTCGCAAATTGATTTATGTATCGATCATTACATATTGAACCGCAGGAGCGGATCATGACCTCCACGCCGAACCCCTCGCTCGCCGCCCATCTGGACCTCTCGGGCAAGAAAGCCCTCGTCACCGGCGCGAGCCGGGGCATCGGCGCCGCCATCGCCCGCTCGCTCGCCGCCGCAGGCGCGGATGTGGCCATCACCTATGAGCGCTCCGCCGACCGGGCCGAGGCCGTGGCGGGCGAAATCCGCGCGCTGGGCCGCAAGGCGGTGGCCATCCGCGCCGACAGCGCCGACGCCGCCGCGGCACGCGCCGCCGTCGTGCAGGCCCATGCGGACCTGGGCGGCCTCGACATTCTCGTGAACAATGCGGGCGTTGCGCGCGGCGGCCCTCTGGAGACCATGAGCCTTGAGGACATCGACGCGCTCATCGGCGTCAATATCCGGGGCGTGGTGCTCACCACCCAAGCGGCCATTCCGCTGCTGTCCGACGGTGGGCGCATCATCAATATGGGCAGCTGCCTCGCGGACCGGGTGTCCCTGCCGGGCATCAGCATCTATTCCATGACCAAGTCCGCCATGGTCGCCCTCACCAAGGGCCTGTCGCGGGATTTGGGGCCGCGCCGCATCACGGTGAACGTGGTTCATCCCGGCCCCACCGACACGGACATGAACCCCGCCGACGGGCCGAACCGCGACGCCATGCTCGGCGGCATGTCCATCAAGCAGTACGGCACCCCGCAGGATATCGCCAATATGGTGACCTTCCTCGCAAGCCCGGCGGCGGGCCAGATCACGGGGTCCGGATTCGTGGTAGACGGGGGCGTGAATGCGTGAGGGTGCGAGGTGCACCTTGACGCGCGAGAGCCCGCCGCTTATACGAGCGGCTTCCCGACATGCGGGTGACTGACGAAGGGCCTTGCGGCTCCGTACGGCGTCGCCCGCAAGCAACGAATTTAAAGGACTTCTGCCATGTCCCGGCGGTGTGACCTGACCGGCAAGGCGGTTCTCAGCGGCAACCTTGTGAGCCACTCGAACCGCAAGACCAAGCGCCGGTTCCTGCCGAACCTGTGCAACGTCACGCTCCAGAGCGAGACGCTGAACCGTTCGGTGAAGCTTCGCATCAGCGCCAACGCGCTGAAGAGCGTGGATCACCGCGGCGGCCTCGATGCCTTCCTTAAGAAGGCCCGCGAGGAAGAGCTGTCGCAGGTGGCCCGTGAGCTGAAGCGCCAGATCGCCAAGGCGAATGCCGAGGCTGCCACGGCCGCCTGACGCCGTGGCGTCACGTCATCTTTTGCAGATATCGGAACCGCGGGCGTTCGCGCTCGCGGTTTTCTGCATGTGCGCCGCCGTTCTGGCGGCCAATATCCTGGTGCAGTTTCCCTTCACGCCCTTCGGCCTGGAGGATGTGCTCACCTGGGGCGCCTTCACCTATCCGGTGACGTTCCTGGTGAACGATCTCACCAACCGGCGCCTCGGCCTCGCCCGCACCAAGCATGTGGTCTATGCCGGCTTCGCGCTCGCCGTGCTGCTGTCGGCCGCCTTCGCGAGCCCGCGCATCGCGCTCGCCTCGGGCGTCGCCTTCCTGTCTTCCCAATTGCTGGATGCCGTCGTCTTCAACCGCCTGCGGCGCCGCGCCTGGTGGATACCCCCGCTCAGCTCCGGCTTCATCTCGGCGGCGCTCGACACGGCCATCTTCTTCGCCTTGGCCTTCGGCGGCACCGACCTGCCCTGGCAGAACTGGGCGCTGTTCGACTATGGCGTGAAGCTGGCCATGATCGGCCTGTTCCTGGGGCCGTACCGCATGCTCATCGACCGCATGCCCTCCTTCCAGGGCGCGGACACGACGCAGGCGTCCGCACGGCCCTGACAGAACCAGCCGGGAGCGGCCATCGACGATATTTACCCGGCAAATAAACTGGACTGAAACCCCTGTAGCTCAGCCCATGGCCCGCAATTGGCGGCGGATGACCTTGCCCGTGGAGGTCATGGGAAGCGCGTCCAGATAGGCGAAGGCGCGGGGATATTCGTAGCCCGCCAGCGCCTCGCGCACGAGCGTCTGGATCTCGCTTTCGAGGACGGCGCCGGGGGCGACCCCCTCGTTCAACACCAGGAACGCCTTCACGACTTCGGTGCGCACGGGGTCCGGTACGCCCACCACAGCCACGAGCGCCACCGCCGGGTGGCGCAGGATCACATCCTCGATCTCAGTCGGCCCGATGCGATAGCCCGCGGAGGTGATGATGTCGTCGTCACGCCCCTGGAAGAAGATGTAGCCGTCCGCATCCGCCTGGGCCATGTCGCCGGTGAGCATGTAGCCGCCGCGGAACTTGTCGGCCGTGGCATCGGGCCGGTTCCAATAGCGCAGGAACATGACCGGGTCGGGCGCGCGCACGGCGATCTGCCCCATCTCGCCCGGCTCGCAGCGTGTCCCGTCCGCCCGCAGGATCGCCACGTCATGGCCGGGAATCGGCTTTCCGGTCGCCCCGGCCCGCGCCACGCCCATCTGGGCGCAGGAGCCGATCACGTAATTGCATTCCGTCTGGCCGTAGAATTCATTCACCGGCACGCCCAGCGCCTCGCGGCCCCACGCGAAGGTCTCCGCCCCCAGCGCCTCGCCCGCCGAACCGACGCTGCGCAGCGAAAAGCCGAACCGCTCGCGGGGGCGCGGCACCGCGCGCATCATCCGCAGCGCCGTGGGCGGGATGAAGACGTTGCGAATCTCCGCCCGCGCCAGCAGCGCGAAGGCGGCCTCCGGATCGAACTTGCCGGGCGGCTGCACCACCACCGGCACGCCATGGACCAATGACGGCAGCACCGTGTTGAGCAGCCCGCCCGCCCAGGCCCAGTCGGACGGCGTCCACATGCGATCATCGGCGCCGCCGGGAAAGCCGTGCGTATAGGTCTGGCCGGTCACATGGGGAATGAGTACGCGATGCGCATGGAGCGCGCCCTTGGGGCGGCCCGTGGTGCCCGAAGTGTAGATCATGAGGGCGGGATCGTCCGGCCCGCTGGTGACGGGAATGGGCGCGTCATCCTGCCCGTCCATCAGGCGGTCGAACCCCTCCACCCCCGGCGCGGCGCCGTCCATACAGATCCGCAGCACAAGGCTGTTCGGCCCCTGCCCCACCTTGGCGAGGCCCGCCGCGTCCGCGATCAGGCCCTTCGCGCCGGAATCCTCCAGGCGATACTGGATGGCATCCACGCCGAACACGGCGGCGAGCGGAACGGCGATGGCATTGAGCTTGTAGAGCGCCAGATGGGAAATGAGCACCTGCGGGGACTGCGGCGCCAGGATCGCCACCCGGTCGCCCGCCGCAATTCCCTGGGCGGCAAGGCCCCGCGCCAGGCGGTTGGAAGCCCGCGCAATGTCCAGATAGCTCAGCGGCGACAAGCCGGTCTCGGTGACCGTGAACAGCGCAGGCCGATGCGGGTCGCGCGCCGCCCAGTCATCGCAGGCGTGCGCGGCCATGTTGTAGCGCGCGGGAATGGACCAGCGGAAACAGGCCCGCGCCCGCTCGTAATCGGTCCTCTCCAGCAAAGGCGGACGTCCTGCATAAGGCTTGGGCAGAACGCACCTTAAACGGGCTATTGCACCGCGTCCAACTTTTTTGTGCAGCGCAAAGACGCCGGCTACTTATCCGGCTGGGCCAGCACCAGCGCCCAATAGACCTTGTATTTGGAGCGCGGCGCGAAGGCGGTAGCGATGCCCATGCGGGTCACGCCGGGGGTCAGCATGTTCTGGTTGTGGGGCGGGGAATCCCGCCAGCCGGAAAACGCCTCGGCCAGCGTGTGATAGCCCGCGCCCACATTCTCCACCGCGATCTTCGGGTCGAAGCCCGACGCCTTCATGCGCATGACGAAGGTGCGCCCGCCCACCTCGTGGGAAAGCTTATCGGCGGCCGCCATGGCATTAGCCTGCTCCTGCGCCACCTTGCTCAGCTCGGGATCGATGGAGACCTGGGAAAGGCCCTTCGTGCCGCGATAGGCATTGAGAATGGAGGCCGCCGCCGCCGGGTCCACCGGCTGTCCGGACTTGGCGAGGTCGTTATAGAAGGTGGGCTTGGTGTCCACCGGGGCGGAACCGCACGCGGCAAGACCGAGCGCGAGGGGCAGAAGAAGCAGGGCAAAGCGGCGCATGGCGGCCTCGGGTCTGGACATGTTGCGGCGATCAGAGGCCGGTCAGGTTGAGGAAGCGTTAGCGTCCCTAGAGCGTGATCGCCTCACCTCAATGCACGTATGTGCATTGAGGTGAGGCGTGAATCGCTCTCTATCAATGATTTAGAGACTGATTCACCAATCCGGTTGATTCAACCGGATTGGATCAGGCTCTAACGTCATGCGCGTGCCGCATCCCCGGAAGGCGCGGGCGGAAGGTCCAGAGTCGGCTCGTCCGGCACCTGCGGCGGCGGCGCGTAGGGCGGGGGAACGAGGTCCGCCGGCGCCCGCGCAAGGGCGGCCCAGGGCTGGCAGGCGAGGCCGACGCCCGCCTTGCGGAAGCGCGTGAGAATGGAGAAGTGCAGGTCGCTCTTCACGGTCAACGCATAGTCCACATTGGCCACCACGCAGCGCAGCTCGAACTGGAGCCCGGCATCGGCGAACTTGGTGAGGAAGACGCGGGGCGGCGGGCTCTGGATCACTTGCGGGTGATCGCAGGCGGCGGCCACCAGCAGGTCGCGCACCAAGTCCATGTCCACGTCATAGGTGGTGTTCATGGTGACGATGACCCGCCCCGTGGTGTTGGAATGGGTGAAATTCTTCACCATCCCGGTGATCAGGTCCGAATTGGGGACGATCACGGTGGAGCGCTCGAAGGTCTCGATCTCGGTGGACCGCACGCTGATGCGGCGGACATAGCCCTCCTCGCCCTTCACATTGATGGTGTCGCCCACCCGGATGGGCCGCTCCGCCAGAAGGATGAGGCCGGACACGAAGTTCGACACGATGGACTGGAGGCCGAAACCGATACCGACCGAGAGAGCACCGGCCACCAAAGCGATGTTTTCGAGGTTCAGCCCCACCTCGCTCATGGCGATGGCCACGGCGATGATGGTGCCCACATAGCCCACCACCGTGGAGACCGAGGACTGGAGGCTTCGCTCCATATCGGTGCGCGGCAGGATGGTGTTGGCGATCCAGCGCTGGAAGGTGCGGGCGATGAAGACGCCGATCAGCAGCAGCACCACCGCATAGAGCAGGCTCCACAGGGTGACCGTGGTGTTGCCGATGCGCAGCCCGAACGAGGCACGCTCCAGGGTATCGATAAGATCGGTGGTCGAACTCCAGCTTCCCACCACCAGGAGGATGCCGGTGAACAGCAGGCAGAGCTTGAGCAGGGCCGCCACCAGCAGGCCGATCAATTCCAGCCTGTTGGGCCGGATGCCCAGGGTCTTCGACACCACGCGCGCCTGGGGCGTGTCGGCATTCAGCGAGCCGAAGAAGCCGTCGATGAGCGCGTTAAGGATATAGACCGCACCGGCCATGGTGGTGGCGAGCACGATTCGCCCCGTCACGAAGGAGGCGAGGCTCACATAACCGGCCGCCAGCGCAACGACGATGGCCGCCAGCACCATCCAGATGAACAGGCGCAGGGGCTGGAGGATGCGCATCATCCCCGACGGTTCCTGCCCCCCGTCATCGTCTTCCGCCGCCCGCGCCAGCACGATGAGGCTGCGGGCGATGAAGCCGCCGATCAGCAGCGCCATGATGGCGCTGGTGGCGACCGTGAGAACCACGGGGCTGAACAGGGCCCGGTGCATGGTGTTGAGGAAGGCCGCGATGGCCAGGGTCAGCACCGTCCAATGAAAATACCGGAAGCTGATGGTCGCCGCCCGGTCGGAGATGGAGAGCAGCCGACGCCAGGGCTCCGTGGGGGCGAGAAGCGCCCGCGCCATGGCATGGCCGACCGCATAGACCACCACCGCGATCGCCACCGCCCGCAGCATGTCCGCCACGCGCGTGGGCACCAGCTCGAATCCGGTGAGGAAAATCACGGCCCCGGTGACCGCCGCCGGCCAGATCAGGGCATCCAGCACCGCGATCTTCACCGCCTCGCGGGCGGCGCGGAAACGGGGAAAGGGCTTGTCGTCCGTGGGCGGCTTGCAGCGCAGGCGGAGGCGCAAGGCCCGTCCGCCCGCCAGGATAAGCCCGAACACCAGCACCGCCCCGGCACCCAGCGCGAGCAGGACCGGGCCGCCATATTGGTTGCGGGCATAGCCCACCCAGTCGCGGGCGAGGAAATGGAGCGCGCGGCTCTCCACCGACAAGGCCGAGGCCGCCCCCGCCCAGAGCGCGGGATCCAGCACGCTGTTGGAACGCTCCAGGATCTGGTTGGCGAACAGGGTCCGGCGGCGGGTGGCGATCTGGTCCGAAAGGGTGTCGGCCCGGCTGTTGAGGGCCACATATTGCTTCACCGCCGCATCGATGAGCGCGAGCTGGGTGGTGAGCTGCTCGCGGGCGGCGGTGGTCGCGGGGTCCTCCGGCGGCGCGCCGGCCGCCGGCGGCTTGCCCACTTCTTCCAGGCGCGCCTTGGCGCTGGTGAGGCGCGGCGTCAACTGGTCCAGTTGCTGCTGGGTCTCCCGCCGCAGCGGCTCCAGGCGACCGCGCAGGTCGTCCAGATCGGAGGAGCGCAGCCCCTCCACGGTCAGCGCGCCCTCAAGGCTGTTGAGTGCCGAACGGCTGGCGTCGATCCGGTCCCTGGCCGCCTGGACGGGATCGCCAGCCACGGGCGAGGCCGTCTGCGCCCAGCCCGCCGTGGCGAGCGTGATGAAAGCGAGGATCGCGAACAGCCGCAAGACAGCGCGAGCGGGCAGATGTGACGCGGACCAGCCTGACATGGACATCCTCCGTGAGGCGGCCTTCTCTTGCCCGAAGACGGCGAGGTGATGGCAGCGCTCCGCCGCCCCCCCCCCTTGCCGCCACACGCCGACCCACTAAAACGGCGCAAGAGCGATGCGGAACCTTAAGTCCATGAGCACCCCCCCCGACGTCAAGGCCCCCCTATGGGCCGAAGGGCTCGATCCCCTGTCCCTGACCCAGGCGCTGCTGCGCGCGCCCTCCGTGACGCCCAACGCGCACGACGCCCTGGAGGTGGTCGCCCGCGCCTTGTCCGAAGCCGGCTACGAGGTGCACCGCCTGCCCTTCGACAGCGCCGGGCCGCGCGTGCCGAACCTCTATGCCCGGATCGGCACCGAGGGACCCAATTTGTGCTTCGCGGGCCATGTGGACGTCGTGCCGGTGGGCGATGAAGCCCACTGGACCCACGGCCCGTTCGCGGGAGAGGTGGCGGACGGCCTGCTTTATGGCCGGGGCGCCGTGGACATGAAGGGCGGCCTTGCCTGCGCGCTGGCGGCGGCGCTGCGCCATGGCAAGCCGGAGACGGGGAGCCTCTCCTTCCTCGTGACCGGGGACGAGGAAGGCCCGGCCATCGACGGCACGGTGAAGGTGGTGGACTGGCTGAAGGCGCGCGGCGAGCGCCTCGACCATTGCATCCTGGGCGAACCCACCAATCCCAATGCCCTGGGCGACATGGTGAAGATCGGCCGGCGCGGCAGCCTGTCCGGCACCGTCACGGTCACTGGCAAGCAGGGCCATGTGGCCTATCCGCATCTGGCGGATAATCCCGTGCCGCGCCTCCTGCGGCTGCTCAACGCCCTGACCGCCGCGCCGCTGGACGCGGGCACGCCCCATTTCCAGCCCTCCAATCTGGAGGTGGTGGGCGTCCAGGCGGGCACGTCGGCCTATAATGTGATCCCGGCCACCGCGCAGGCGCGCTTCAATGTGCGCTTCAACGACCTCTACAGCCTGGAGAGCCTGAAGGCGGAGATCGCCCGCCGCCTCGGCACGGCGGGCGAGGACGGCCACTACGCCCTCGCCTTCGAGACCGGCGGCAGCGACAGCTTCCTCACCGCGCCCGGTCCCTTCATCGACATTCTCTGCGACGCGGTGGAGCAGGCCACGGGACGCCGCCCCGAGCCCTCCACCACGGGCGGCACATCCGACGCGCGTTTCATCAAGGACCTGTGCCCGGTGGTGGAATTCGGCCTTGTGGGCCAGACCATGCACCAGGTGGACGAGGTGACGCCGGTCGCCGATCTGTTCGCCCTCGCCGACATCTACGGCGCCGTCATCACCCGTTATTTCGCGCCCCGCGCGGCCTGAAGAGAGCCAGCCATGACCGTGCCCGGAGCCGAAACCCTCTCCCATCTCGACGTGGCCGGACGCGCCATCGCCGTGCGTGCCATTCCCGGCCAGGGGCCGGGCGTGTTCTGGCTGGGCGGCTTCAAGTCCGACATGATGGGCGGCAAGGCGCAAACGCTGGCCGACTGGGCCGCGCGGCGCGGCCAGGCCTATGTGCGCTTCGACTATTCCGGCCACGGCGAATCCGCCGGGCGGTTCGAGGATGGCACCATCTCCCAATGGCTGGAGGATGCATGCGCCGTCTTCGAGGAGAAGACCAGCGGCCCACAAATCCTCGTGGGCTCCTCCATGGGCGGCTGGATGGCGCTGCTGCTGGCCCGCGCGCTGGCGGCACGCGGCGAGACGCGGCTTGCGGGCCTCGTCCTCATCGCCCCGGCGCCGGACTTCACGGAAACCCTCATGTGGGCGCGCTTCGCCCCCGAGGTGCGCGAACAGATCCTCTCCACCGGCCGGTTCGAGCGCCCCTCAGATTATAGCGACGCGCCCTACATCATCACCCGCGCCCTCATAGAGGACGGACGCCGCCATCTCGTGCTGGGCGCGCCTTTTGCCGTCGGGTGCCCGGTGCGCATTCTCCAGGGCGCGCAGGATGCGGACGTGCCGTGGCAGCACGCCATGTCGCTGGTCACCTGCCTCGCCGAGGACGATGTGGTCTTCACCCTGGTGAAGGACGGCGACCACCGCCTCTCGCGGCCCGAGGATCTGGAGCGGCTGGTAGGCGCGGTGGAAGGGCTGCTCTGACAGCCAGCGGGCGCGGCGTCGCAAAGGCGCTTGACACCCCCTTATACTCACTCTTAGCATAACCAAATAGAGCCGGCTTCCCAACCGGCCTTTCTTTGACGCCAATTATACTCATAGCGAGTATAAAGGGAGGATATCCCATGCTCCGCGATCCCGCTGAAACGGGTGCGCCCGCACGCGCGCCGCTGCCTTTCCCGGACCTCTATGCCCGCGTGGCGCGGCATGTGCCGCCCATGGAATGGGAGCTGCTGGCGGACGACATCGCCGCCATTTTGGCGCTGAAGCGGCAGCGCAATGCCGTCCTGCTGGCCCATAATTACCAGGCACCGGAAATCTTCCACACGGTGGCGGACATCGTGGGCGACAGCCTCGCTTTGGCCCGCGAGGCGGCGGAGACGGACGCGGACGTGATCCTGCTGGCGGGCGTGCATTTCATGGCCGAGACGGCCAAGGTGCTCAATCCCCACAAGGTGGTGCTGATCCCGGACGAAGAGGCGGGGTGCTCGCTGGCCGAATCCATCCGGCCGGAGGATGTGCGCGCGCTGAAAGCCCGCCATCCCGGCGTGCCCGTGGTCACCTATGTGAACACCTCGGCGGCGGTGAAGGCGGAATCCGACATCTGCTGCACCTCCGGTAATGCCAAGGCCGTGGTGGAAGCGCTGGGCGTGCCCCGCGTCATCATGATCCCCGACGAATATCTCGCCCGGAACATCGCCGCCCAGACGGATGTGGAGATCATCACCTGGAACGGGCGCTGCGAGGTGCATGAGCGCTTCACGCCCATGGACATCGCCGAGATCCGCGACATCCATGCGGATGTCACCGTCATCGCCCATCCTGAATGCCCGCCGGACGTGGTGGCGGCGGCGGATTTCGCGGGCTCCACCGCCGAGATGGTGCGCTTCGTGGCGGACCGGCGCCCGGCCCGCGTCGCGCTCGTCACGGAATGCTCCATGGGCGACAACGTGGCGGTGCATTATCCCGAGATCGACTTCGTGAAGCCGTGCAACCTCTGCCCGCACATGAAGCGCATCACGCTGAAGAATATCCGCGCCGCGCTGGAGCGCATGGCCCCGCAGGTGGAGGTGCCCGCCGACATCCTCCCCGGTGCCCGCGCCAGCGTCGAGCGCATGCTGGCGATCCGCTGACATGGCCCACATCCTCCCGGCCGACACGGATCGCGTGATCGTGGTGGGCGCGGGCCTCGCCGGCATCGCCACCGCGCTGGAGCTTGCGCCCCTGCCGGTGCTGCTGGTGGCGCCGGACGCCGATCGGACCCGTCCCGCCATTCCCGCAAGTGCCCTGGCCCAGGGCGGCATCGCCGCCGCGCTCGGGCCGGACGACCATCCCGCCTTCCATGCGCAGGATACGCAGGCGGCGGGTGCGGGCCTGTGCGATCCCGCCCTCGTCGCCCGCGTGACCGGCGCGGCGGAACGGGTGGTGGCGCAATTGCTCGCCTGGGGCGTCCCGCTGGACCGCGACGCCGACGGCACCCTGGCGCGCGGACTGGAAGCGGCCCATGGGCGCGCGCGCATCCTGCATGCGGGCGGCGACGCCACGGGCCGGCATGTGCTGGAAGCCCTGGCGGCGCGGGCAGCGGCGGCGCCCCATGTCACCCGCCTGACCGCCCGGGCACACCGGCTCGTGGTGCGGGAGGATCGCGTGACCGGGCTCTGGTGCGAGACCCCGACGGGGCCGCCTGTCTTCCTCTCCGCGCGGGCCGTGGTGCTCGCCACAGGCGGCATCGGCGGGCTCTATGCCGCGACCACCAATCCCTCCGGCGCGCTGGGCGCGGGCCTCGCCTTGGCGGCCCGTGCAGGCGCCGTGCTGCGGGACATGGAGTTCGTGCAGTTCCACCCCACCGCCCTCGATGTGAAGGCGGACCCGCTGCCTTTGGCCACCGAGGCGCTGCGGGGCGCCGGGGCGGTTCTGGTGGATGGCACCGGCGCCCCGGTCATGGCCGGCATTCCCGGCGGCGACCTCGCCCCGCGCGACGTGGTGGCCCGCGCGCTCCATGAACGCCTCGCGGCGGGCGGACGGGTGTTCCTGGACGCGCGCGGCGCGCCGGGCACCGCCTTCGCCCGGCTCTTTCCGTCGGTCCATGCGCTCTGCGCGCGCTACGGCATGGACCCGGCCCACGCGCTGCTGCCGGTGCGGCCCGCCGCGCATTATCATATGGGCGGCATCAAAGTGGACGGCGCGGGGCGCGCCTCCCTCGACGGGCTGTATGCGTGCGGGGAAGTGGCCTCCACGGGACTGCACGGCGCCAATCGCCTCGCCAGCAATTCGCTTCTGGAAGCGCTCGCCTTCGCCCGCTGGATCGCCGACGACATTCGCGACCGCGCTGCCCCTTACGACCGCACACCCGCCACGCCCATCATGCCCGGATCCGGCCGTGTCACGGCCGATGTGCGGGCCATGATGGAGGCGCATGTGGGCGTGGTCCGCCATCAGGCGGGCCTGTCTCGCGCCCTGGACACCCTGCTGCCGCGCGCCGCCCGGTGCGATGCGGCGCTGGTGGCGGCCCTCGTCGCCCTCGGTGCGCTCCGGCGGGAGGAAAGCCGGGGCGGGCATTTCCGGGCGGACTTCCCCGAGACCGGCACCGCCCGCCATGGCGAACTCACCCTTGCCGCCCTGCTTATTGACCATGACGCCACGCCCCCGCAAAGGCTCGGCGTCCGGACCCTTCCCGCCGCGCGCGCGACCTCGCGCAACCGTGTCGGCGCCAAGATCGAGGATGTCGCATGAGCCTCTCCCCGCTGCCTGCCCTGCTGACCGAACCCGCCGTGCGCGCTGCCCTCCTGGAGGATCTCGGCCGCGCGGGCGACATCACCACCGACGCCGTCATTCCCGCGGGCATTCGCATGCAGGCGGTGATGACCGCACGCGAGCCCGGCGTGCTGGCCGGCGGCCCCATCGCCGAGCAGGCGTTCCGCCTCATGGGGCCGGACCTTGCCGTCACCCGCCTCGCGGCGGATGGCGCCCACATCGCCCCCGGCACGGCCGTGCTGCGGGTGGAAGGCGAGGCGCGGGCGATCCTGTCCGCGGAGCGCGTGGCGCTGAACTTCGCCTGCCGCCTCTCCGGCATCGCCACCGCCACGGCGACGCTGGTAGCGGCAGCCGAGGGGCACGGCCATGCCCGCATCACCTGCACCCGCAAGACCACGCCGGGCCTGCGGGCGCTGGAGAAATACGCGGTGCGCGCGGGCGGCGGCTCGAACCATCGGTTCGGCCTCGATGACGCGGTCCTCATCAAGGACAATCATGTGGCGGTGGCGGGCGGTGTGCGACAGGCCATCCTGGCCGCGCGGGCCCATGTGGGCCACATGGTGCGCATCGAGGTGGAGGTGGACACGCTCGGGCAATTGAAGGACGCGCTGGAAACGGGCGTCGATGCCATCCTCCTGGACAACATGAACCCGGACATGCTGCGCAAGGCCGTGGCGCTGGTGGCGGGCCGGGCGATCACCGAGGCGTCGGGCCGGGTGACGGCGCAGAGCGTGCCCGCCATCGCCGCGACGGGGGTGGACTATATCTCCTGTGGGTGGCTCACCCACAGCGCCCCCATCCTGGATCTCGGCCTCGATTTCGAGGCCTGAGCCGGCGCACAAAAAAGCGTGAGCGGCGGGTGCCGCTCACGCTTCATTGGATCATCGCGAGACCCGCTAGCTCAGTCCACGGCCACGATGGGCACGCTGGCATAGCGCAGCAGGCGGGTGAAGGTGGAGCCGAACAGGAAGGCGGTCATGCCCGCCTCGTGATGGGCTCCCGCCACCAGGATGTCGCCCCACAGCCAGCCCACCGAGGCGATGGCCCGCTTCCAGTCGGGCCCGTCGCCAATGGCGCAGGTGCCCGAAATGTCGGACGGCAACTCCTCGAGCGCCGCCTTCTGGGCCTGTATCGCCTGCTTGCGCCAGGTGTTGGAGACCACGTTCTCGATGTCGTAGCCCACATTGGAGGGATACATCTGGTTGTCGCGCACCACGAAGGTGACGAGGCGCAGCGGCACATTGTGCTGGCGCGCGAGGTCGATGGCGACGGACAGCGTCGCCGCGCCCTGGCGGTCGTCGGAGAAGGCGCAGGTGACGCGCTCCAGCGTCTTCGGGGCATTGGTGGCAAAGCCGAGCGGCGCCATGAGGGTGGGGCACTTGGTGCCCGCCAGAACGCCGGACGCGGTGGAGCCGAGGCCCGCGCGCATCTTCTTGCCGTCGCGGGCGGAGCCCACGATGGTGAGATAGGCGTTCATCTCATTGGCGACCCGCGACAGTCCCTTGGAGGCGCTGTCGGCGGCAACCACCAGATAGTCGGCCTTCACGGCTTCGCCGAGATAGGCCTTCGCCCTGGCAAGCGCCTTGCGGGAATATTCGCCCAGGAACTGCTTGTATTCCGCGTCCACCGCCGCCGGGGAGGGATAGCCCCACGTCTCCGGCGTCACCACGCAGACGGTGACGGGCACATTGCCCGCCAGCGCCATCATGCGCCCGACCGCGAGGGCGTCCGCCCCGCCCCGGTCCGGCGCATAGCCGATGAGGTAGCTCATTGCGCGCTCCCGCTCTTATTGAGGAGAGAATTGCGGAACGAGTAGCCGAAATAGATCATCAGCGCGATGGCGATCCACACCGCGAACAGGGCGTAGGTGTCCCAGGGCAGCTGCGTGATCAGGTAGATGCAGAAGCACACGCTGGCGATCGGAACGAAGGGGAACAGCGGCACGGTGTAGCCGCGCGGCAGGTCCGGACGGGTGCGGCGCAGGATGATGACGCCCGCCGACACCACGCCGAAGGCGATGAGCGTGCCCATGGAGGTGAGGTTGGCGAGCACGTCCAGCGGGATCAGCGCCGCGAGGAAAGCGATGAAGACGGCGACGATGTAGGTGTTCGTCACCGGCGTCATGGTCTGCGGATCGACCTTCTGGAACATCTTCGGCAGCAGGCCGTCGCGGCTCATGGCGAACAGGATGCGGGTCTGGCCGTACATCACCACCAGCGTCACCGAGAAGATGGAGATGATGGCGCCGATGCAGAGCAGGACCGAAGGCCAGGTGGAGCCGGTGATGTTCTGGAGGATGACGGCAAGGCCCGCATCCTGGCCGGCGAACTCGGTCCACCTCTGGGCGCCCACCGCCGAGAAGGCCACCAGCACATAGGCCAGGGTGACCAGAACCAGCGAGAGGATGATGCCGAGCGGCAGCGTCTTGCGGGGGTTCTTCACCTCTTCACCGGCGGTGGAGACCGCGTCGATGCCGATATAGGAGAAGAAGATGGTGCCCGCCGCGGCGCCCACGCCGAGCCAGCCCTTGGGGGTGAAGGGCTCAAGGTTCTCCACATGGAAGGCGGAGAAGGCGATCACCACGAACAGGGCCAGCACGCCCAGCTTCACCACAACGAGGATGGCGTTGATGGTGGTGGATTCGCGCGCGCCCTTGATGAGGAGCGAGGCGCACATGGCCACCAGCACGATGGCCGGCAGGTTAAAATAGCCGCCCGCGCCGGGAGGCTGGCTGATGGCGTCGGGCATCTGCCAGCCCGTGAGGTTGCCCATGAGCTGGTTCAGATACTGGCCCCAGCCCACCGCGATGGCGGAGGCGGACACCGCATATTCCAGCAACAGGCAGGCGCCCACGATATAGGCGACCAGTTCGCCCATGGTGGCGTAGGCATAGGAATAGGACGAGCCCGACACGGGAATGGTCGAGGCGATCTCGGCGTAGCACAGGGCCGTCAGGCCGGCGGTGATGCCGGCAATGACGAATGAAACGATCACGGCGGGGCCGGCTTCCGGAACCGCCGCCGTGAGGGCGACGAAGATACCGGTGCCGATGGTCGCGCCCACGCCCAGCATGGTGAGCTGAAACAATCCGATCGAACGTGAAAGGTGCCCCTTTCCGCCATGCTCATCGATCATGGCGGAAACCGGCTTACAGCGCAGCAACGCGCGCCCAAGTGAATTCGAACTCATGGAAAGCCCCGTCCTTCCGGTTTCGTAATTTGACCGCGCCCCGAACCATTTCAGGCGCCCGGCCCTGTGCCCACCCTGTCCGGAAATCCGCCGGACCCGATCACTCCAGCAATCAGCGTGCCATAAAAATGTCGCGAAGCGAGAGGGGCTTCCTCATTCGGTTAAAAGGAGGCCCGTTCGCTCCGGCAGCGGCACCGCCCCGGCGATTTTTCCGATGACTTTACCGGCCCAGGCATATTTCTGGCTGTGCCGGGCGAACAACACCCCGTCCGTGGTGGCGAGCACCGGCGTCACGTCGCCCAGCGGGTCGATGATCTCGGCCACCACCTCCCCGCTATGCACCATGTCGCCCAGGCGCGCCCGGTAATTGACCAGCCCGTCCACGGGCGCCCGCATCTGCTGCATGGCATCGAGGGGCGTCGCCTCGCATAGAAGGCGCGGCAGCGTGCCGGCCTCGCCCTTCACCACGCCGCGCCGCTGCAGGAAGCGCAGGAGCGCGGCGGCATCGCCCCGCGCCAGCCCGTCATCCACATCGTCATTGGAGCGCAGCTCCACCGTGGCCGACAGGCAGGCGGGCGGGATGGCCGCGTCGGGGAAGCGCTTGGCCAGCTCCCACCACGGCCCGCCGCAGGCTTCGTCGAACGGATTGCCACCGGACACCTCGGCCAGCAACACCGCCCGCGCATCGACCTCCGCCGCAAGGTCCGCGGCGCCGGGCCAGAGCGGCGTGCCGAGATAGAGATGCAGCAGCGCCTCATTGTCCGCATGCAGGTCCAGCACGATGTCCGCGTCATAGGCGAGGCCCATCAAGGTCTTGCGCAGGGCGGCCAGCTCGTCGGGCGGATCGATCCGCTCCAGGGCCGCGCCCATGGCGGCGCGGATGACGGCGACGTTTGCCTCCGCGTCCGGCCCGAGCTGCCCGTCCAGGGCGCCGGCCGCCTGGGCGGCGAGATCGGGATAGTCGCGATTGAAGTTTCGCCCGCTCGCCGTCTCGAATCGGCCCAGGAGAAAACCGCTCTCATGCTGTGTCAGGCCGATGGGATTGGCCTGCGGCACCACCACCACCTCACCCAGAATGTCGCCGCGCGCGGCCGCTTCGGCCAAATGTGCGGCAAGGTGGCGCAGAACCAGCATGCCCGGAAATTCATCGGCATGAAGACCGGCCTGGAGATAGGCTTTCGGCCGAGCTCCAGGCTGGCCGAAGTGCAAAACCGTGACTCCCCGCGGCGGCGCGCCCGCCGCCTGGGACGGAAGGGCATGAAAAGTCCGCCCCGCGCCCGGTGCCTCAAATTGCGCCATTTATTTTCCCCCGCGCTCTTTCGCAATGCAGCAAAAAGCAGCCGGCACAAGGCTCTCTGCGATCCCCGTCACCGTCTTTCCGACGACATATTGCTTGGGGTGCCGGATTGGGTCTAGGCTCAAATCGGCTCGGGATTTTTTTCGGGGGGTGAGACGTCCCGCCTTCGGTTCTTGATGACGTGCAGCGAACAGAGGCGCTGAACGGGGCAAGGTGGCCGGGGGATTTGGAAGGTGTATTTTGTGCGTTGCAACATAGCGTTTCGCGCTCCTTCCCGGACGATGCTTTCTTCCCGAAAAGGCTCCAGGTCCACATAACAGCCTTCAAGACGCGGGGACCGGCACAGCCGGATCGCTTGGGGAAGACCAGATGGACATCATTTCGACCGCCGCCTATGTCGGCCCGAACGCCTATGCCAAGGTTCCGCTGATCCGGCTCACCATCGATCTGAGAAGCCGATCCACCGCATCCGTTGCGAGCTACGGACCTGAGCTGCTCGAGACGCTGGTGAAGTATCTGCCGACGCTCGCGGGCGAGAAGCGCCCCGACGGCTCCTCCTGGCTGGAGTGGGCGGGCTCTTCCGATGAATGCGGCCTCGGCGAGTTGATCGCCTATGTGGCCCTCAACCTGCAGCGCCTCGCCGGCGCGCCGACCCCGTTCGCCAGCGCCATCCCGGTTCCGGACACGGACGAGGTGGAGGTGCTCTACGGCTATGAATCCGACGAGATCGGCATCGAAGCCGGTGATCTCGCCTGCGACATCCTCATCGAGCTGATCGCGCCGCGCCGCGACGACGACGAGCCCTACGACCTGGAAGACGAGCTGGACCGCTTCATGCGCTTCGCCCAGAAGCGCTCGCTCGGCCCGTCCGCGCTGGCCCTGGTGCATGCCGCCGAAGCCCGCGACATCCCCTGGGTGCGCCTCAACGACCAGAGCCTGATCCAGGTGGGCCAGGGCAAGTTCCAGAAGCGCATCGAAGCCGCGCTCACCTCCATGACCTCGCACATCGCCGTCGAGATCGCCTCCGACAAGGGCGTGTGCAACAAGATCCTCGGCGATCTCGGCCTTCCGGTGCCGCAGCAGCGCCAGGTCTATGACGCGGACGAGGCGGTCTCCGCCGCCCGCCGCATCGGCTATCCCGTGGTCATCAAGCCGCTGGACGGCAACCACGGCCGCGGCGTCACCGTCAACATCATGTCCGACGAAGAGGCCGAGGCCGCCTTCGCCATCGCCGATGCGGAAGGCAGCGCCGTCATCGTCGAGAGCATGATCGTGGGCGACGACCATCGCCTGCTGGTGGTCAACGGCAAGCTGGTGGCGGCCGCCAAGCGCGTGCCCGGCCATGTGGTGGGCGACGGCTCCAGCACCATCACCCAGCTGATGGAGATCGTGAACCAGGATCCGCGCCGCGGCGTGGGCCACGACAACGTCCTCACCAAGCTGGAGATGGACGAGCAGGCGCTGCGCCTGCTGGGCGAGAAGACCTACACGCCCGAGAGCATCCCGCCCGAGGGCGAGGTGGTGTATCTGCGCAAGACCGCGAACATCTCCACCGGCGGCACCGCCGTGGACGTGACCGACGTGATCCACCCCGACAACAAGGCCATGGCGGAGCGCTCCATCCTGGCGGTGGGCCTCGACCTCGGCGCGGTGGACTTCCTCACCTCCGACATCACCCAGTCCTATCGCGACACGGGTGGCGCCATCTGCGAGATCAATGCCGGCCCGGGCCTGCGCATGCATATCGCCCCCTCCGAGGGCAAGTCGCGCGACGTGGGCGGGGCGGTGATGGACATGCTGTTCCCGCCGGGAACGCAGAGCCGCATCCCGGTGGCCGCCCTCACCGGCACCAACGGCAAGACCACCTGCTCGCGCATGCTCTCCCACATCCTCAAGATGGCGGGCCATGTGGTGGGGCAGACCTCCACGGACGCGGTCTATATCGACGGCAACGTGACCGTGAAGGGCGACATGACCGGCCCGGTCTCGGCCAAGATGGTGCTGCGTGATCCCACCGTGGACATGGCGGTGCTGGAAACCGCGCGCGGCGGCATCGTGCGCTCGGGTCTCGGCTACATGTATTGCGACGTGGGCGCGGTTCTGAACGTCACCTCGGACCATCTGGGCCTGGGCGGCGTGGACACGGTGGACGAGCTGGCCCGCGTGAAGCGCGTGGTGGTGGAAGTCGCCCGCGGCACCGCGGTGCTCAACGCCGACAACGAATACACGCTGAAGATGGCCTCCTACACCACGGCCAAGAACCTCTTCTACGTGACCCGCAATCCCCATCACGAGCTGGTGCGCGAGCATATCCGCCTCGGCAAGCAGGCCATCGTGCTGGAAGAGGGCCTGAACGGCGACCAGATCGTCATCTATGACAACGGCACCCAGATCCCGCTGATCTGGAGCCACCTGATCCCCGCCACCATCGAGGGCAAGGCGCTCCACAATGTGGAGAACGCCATGTTCGCGGCGGCCATGGCCTATGCGCTCGGCAAGAGCCTGGACCAGATCCGCAACGGCCTGCGCACCTTCGACAACACCTTCTTCCAGTCCCCCGGCCGCATGAACGTGTTCGACGAGCACGGCTTCCGGGTGATCCTGGATTACGGCCACAACGAAGCCGCCGTGGGCGCCATGGTGGACCTCGTGGAGCGCCTGAAGCCGCGCGGCGACCGCATTGTCTGCGTCACCTGCCCGGGCGACCGGCGCAATGAGGACATCGTCGCCATCGCGGAGAAGGTGGCGGGCAAGTTCGACACCTATATCTGCCACCGCGACAACAATCTGCGCGGTCGCGGCCCCACCGAGATTCCGGACCTGATGCGCGAAGCGCTCCTGTCGTTCGGCGTCTCGGACGACCAGATCAAGATTATCCCCGAGGAAATGGAGGCGCTGGACACGGCCCTCTCCATGGCGCGGCGCGACGATCTGGTGCTCATCTTCTGCGAGGCCATCACGGCGTGCTGGAAGAAGATCATCTATTTCAAGCCCGAAGACGGCGGTGCGGTGACCGAGGCGGCGACGCCCCGTTCCCTGCAGATTGCCTTCGACGTGCCGGAGGGCTTTAAGCTCGTCACCAACGAACGCGGCGTGATGATCGCGCCGGTCGAGTAAGCGGACCATACATGTCCTTCTACGACTGGTTCTCGCTGCGCGACGAGCCTTCGCGGCGCTTGGCCGTGATCGGGGGACGGCTGGAAGACGGGAATGCCGATATCTATGGCGAGATGCATCGTCTCGCCCGGGGTCGGATTCTCGTTTTTCCCACCGCCTCCGGTGAGCCTCAGGAAGTGGGAGTGGAGACCGTCCAGGTCTTCCAGGCCTACGGCTTCGAGGCTGAGCTGTCCCCGGTCTACGGACCGGAGGCGGCAGCGGCGGCGTGCAACCCGGCCAATGCCGAGCAGGTGATGCGCCTCGGCAGCGTCTACTTCACCGGCGGAAACCAGGCGACCATCGTGGACACCCTGGCGCCCGGCGGCGTGGAGACGCCGGTGCTCGCGGCCATCCGCGCGGCCAATGCGGCCGGCGGACTGGTGGCGGGCTCCAGCGCGGGCGCGGCCATGATGTCCAAGGTGATGATCGTCGGCGGCACGTCCCTCGACGCCATCGTCAACGGCGTCACGGAAGACCCCGAAAAGCCCGGCATGCTGCTGAGCGAGGGGTTGGACTTCTTCCCCTTTGGCGTGGTGGACCAGCATTTCATCAAGCGCGGCAGGCTCGGCCGGCTGATCGTCGCCATGGCCAATACCGGCGTCCAGAAGGGCTTCGGCATCGACGAGAACACCGCTTTGTTCGTGGACGGGCGGCGGGGCCGCGTGGTCGGCGAATATGGCGCCTTCATCCTCGATATGGCGGACGCCCAGTTCGACGAGCGCGGGCGGACCTTCCAGGACATCCGCTTTTCCTATCTGGACAATGGCGACGAGATCGATCTCGTGCGCATGAAGGTCACCCCCGGCCCCGGCAA
Organism: Aquabacter cavernae; assembly: GCF_003993795.1. Lineage (GTDB taxonomy): Bacteria > Pseudomonadota > Alphaproteobacteria > Rhizobiales > Xanthobacteraceae > Aquabacter > Aquabacter cavernae. The sequence continues at coordinate 49,464 of NZ_RWKV01000003.1, read as the reverse complement.
GCGGCGGGTCCGGCTGGCGGAGATCGCTTATCGCGCGCCTGCCCGCTCGCAGCGCAATGTGTTCGGCGCCTATACGCTGTACGACCTGCTCGGCCGCCTCGTGCTGGGCGATCCCCTCGTCTATTCCGTGGATCACGCCAGCACGGTCGAGCTGAAGACATCCATGGCGGTGACCGTGGAGCTGGAACGGGTGCGCGGCCAGTCCCGCAATCTCGTGGCGCTCACCGAGAACGGCTTCCGCATGACGGCGGTGAATTACCGCGCCAGCGTCATGAGCGAGAAGCTGAGCGCGGCGCGGCTTGCCAACCGGGCCACCAAGCTCCAGCGCGACTATGGGGTGAAGCCCGGGCCGGACTCGCGCCTGCTTCTGCTGGGATCGTCCCCGCTCTCGGGCAGCGGCGCCATGCTGAAGGAGATGCTGTCGCACTGCCAGGGCGACGTGGGCATCCTCGCCGCCGCCTCCTCCGAGCCCCGCGAAACGGCGCGCTCCATCATCGATGCGCTGCGCGTCCATGGCCGCACCGGTATCGATCTGGGCGTCACCATCGACAATGTGGAGCATTGCAGCCTCGACAAGGCGCTGGTGGAGCAGATCTCCTCGCTGAAGACCATCTTCCTGCCGGGCGGCAACCAGGTGCGCCTCGTGGAAAGCCTGCTCTATCGCGGCGAAGAGACCCCCATCCTGCTGGCCATCGCCAAGGCCCATGCCAACGGCGCCGCCATCATCGGCGCGTCCGGCTCCGCCTCGGCCCTCTCGCGCTTCATGATCGCGGGCGGCTCGTCCCACGAGGCGTTCCGCTTCGGCGTCTCCACCGATTCCGGCCATCACGGCCTCGTGCTCCAGGAAGGCATCGGCTTCTTCGGCGGCGGTATCGTGGACCAGAACCTGTTCTCGTCCCGCCGGCTCGGCCGCCTCATCGTGGCCTGCGCCGAGGAAGGCGTGCGCTACGGCTTCGGCGTGTGCGAAGAGAGCATCATGAGCGTGCGCGGCGATGGATCGCTCATCGACGTGTTCGGCCGCTATGGCGTGGTGCTGGTGGAGGTGGACCCCAACCAGCTCGTGCTCCAGAGCGATACCTTCGCGGCCCAGGGCGTGAAGCTGTCCTTCGCCTTGCCGGGGGACCAGATCGACGTGGTCAACGGCACCGTGCTGCGCAACTCGCCGCCTGAGCAGGCCACCGCCGCTTTGGTGCGCCTCGTGAACGAACTGGTGACCGAATGCGGCGCCCTTCCGCTGGGCACGCCGCTCACCGAGGTCCTCCATCGCAAGGCCATGGTCATGGGCATCACGGCGCTGGGCGACGGCATGGTGAGCCTCGACATCGACAGCCCGCGCGACGACCGGACCTGATCCCGCCGCGCGGGACTGCGTGAAAAGCCACATCCCTCCCGGCGCCTTGAAAAACAGGCTGCGATTTCACGGCTGCGCTAACGTCACCTTTACCTGATGCGCCCCACACTGCTTCCCGTCGTAAGCGTTGCGTACGGGTTGCGTCTCATGAATGTGGTGCGTAAGGGGGCGCCCGCCCGGGCGCCCCGCCGCTCCGGCCCCGATGCCGGACTTTCCTTCCCCTCCGTGGAACTCGACCGCATTCATGTGGGCGACTGCATCGCGGCGCTGAACGCGCTGCCGCCCGCCTGCGTGGATCTCGTCTTCGCGGACCCGCCCTACAATCTCCAGCTCCAGGGGGAGCTGAAGCGACCCGACGAGAGCAGGGTGGATGCGGTGGACGACGCCTGGGACCAGTTCGAGAGCTTCGCCGCCTATGATGCCTTCACCCGCGACTGGCTGAAGGCGGTGCAGCGGGTGATGAAGCCCAATGCCACGCTCTGGGTGATCGGCTCCTACCACAACATCTTCCGCGTGGGCTCGGCGCTGCAGGATCTCGGCTTCTGGATCCTCAATGACGTGATCTGGCGCAAGTCGAACCCCATGCCCAATTTCCGGGGCCGCCGCTTCACCAATGCCCATGAAACCCTGATCTGGGCCGCCCGTGAGCCGGGCACCAAGGGCTATGTGTTCAATTACGAGGCGATGAAGGGCGGGAACGAGGACGTCCAGGTCCGCTCGGACTGGCTGATCCCGCTCTGCACCGGCCAGGAACGCCTGAAGGACGAGGACGGGCGCAAGACCCATCCCACCCAGAAGCCCGAAGCCCTGCTCGCCCGCGTCCTGCTCTCCGCTTCCCGGCCGGGCGATGTGGTGCTCGATCCCTTCTTCGGATCCGGCACCACCGGCGCCGTGGCCAAGCGGCTGCGCCGCCATTTCATCGGCCTTGAGCGCGATCCCGGCTATGCCCGCGCGGCCCAGGCGCGCATCGATGCGGTGGAGCCCCTGCCGGAATCGGCCCTCGCCGCCCCGCCCAGCGCCCGCGAGGCGCCCCGCGTCGCCTTTTCCGCCCTGGTGGAGCGGGGCCTCGTGACGCCCGGCGCGGAACTCACCGACGCCAAGGGCCATGTGCGGGCCGTGGTGCGGGCCGACGGCACCATCGCCATCGTCAACAACAATGCCCCCGCCGTGGGCTCCATCCACCGCATGGGCGCCCTCGCCCAGGGGGCGGAAGCCTGCAACGGCTGGACCTTCTGGCATGTGGAGCAGGAGGGGCGTCGCCACCCCATCGATATCCTGCGCGCCCGGCTGCGGGCCGAAATGGGCATCCGCTCCGAATAAACACGCTCAGCCCACGTGACCGTGGGCGAGCACCTTGCGCATGACGCTGGGCAGCGCCTCGGCGTCGAAACCGCGCGGGTGCACGAAGCGCATGCCTTCGGGCGCGGACGCATGGGCGGGCAGGTCCGTCCGCCAGACCGCCAGTTCCAGCGTGAAATGGGTGAAGACGTGCACCACCTGGCCGGGCAAGGCCCGCCAGGAGGCCGCGAGCGGCGCATGGCCGGGCGCGGGCACGCTCTCAGTGCTCCAGGGCGTGGACGGAACCTCCGTCATTCCGCCCAGCAGCCCTTTCGGCGGCCGGGTGCGCAGCAGCACGGCCCCGTCCGCCCGCACGGCGAGGAAGGCCGTTCCCTGTCGCACCGGCTTCTCGGCCTTGGGCGCCTTCACCGGATAGCGGGCGGGCTCGCCCTCCGCACGGGCAAGGCAGGGATCGGTGAAGGGGCAGATGGGGCAGGCCGGGCTGCGCGGCGTGCAGATGGTGGCCCCCAGATCCATCATCGCCTGCGCAAAATCGCCGGGGCGCCGCTCCGGCGTCAGAGCGGCGGCGCGGGCCTTGATCTCCACCTTGCCCTTGGGCAAGGGCGTTCCGATGGAATATAGCCGACTTACCACTCGCTCGATATTGCCATCCACGGGGCTCGCCTTGCGGTCGAAGGCGATGGCGGCGATGGCCGCCGCCGTATAGGGGCCGATGCCCGGCAGATCGAGCAGCGCCGCCTCGTCGTCGGGGAACACCCCGCCATGGCGCGCCACCACGGCCTTGGCGCAGGCGTGCAGATTGCGGGCGCGGGCGTAATAGCCGAGCCCTGCCCACGCGGAGAGCACGCTCTCCAGGGGCGCGGCGGCGAGGTCCGCCACCGTGGGCCAACGGCGCAGGAAGTCGGCGAAATAGGGCCCCACGGCCTTCACCGTGGTCTGCTGGAGCATGATTTCCGAGAGGAAGACGTGATAGGGATCGGCCCTGCGCCCCGGCTCCGCGCGCCAGGGCAGGCGGCGACGGTGCCGGTCGTACCAGGCGAGCAGCGCGCCGGCTTCGGGCGCCTCCGGCTTGCGGGTTCGGGTAGGGGAGAGGATCATGCTGTCCATGGTCGCACCCTGCAATTCCCGTCTTCGCCCCGCAAGGGGACATGAGCGGCGCAGAGCGTGGCCCGCATGAGGGAACAGGTCCCGTGAAGAAGCCGTATTTCGCCCAGCCCCTCGCCGATCTGGTCGGCCCCACCATCGCGCAGCTCTGCGGCAAGGCGGGCTTCTCCGTGGTGGAGGTGGTGACCCATTGGGATGAGATCGTCGGGCCGGACCTCGCCCCCCGCTCCCAGCCGCAGCGCCTGCAATGGCCGCGCGAGGAGAACGGGGAGGCCGCCACCCTGTTCGTGCGGGTGGAGGGCGCCTATGCCATCGAGTTCCAATATGCCGCGCCGATCGTGATGGAGCGCATCAACGCCTATTTCGGCTGGCGCTGCGTAGGGCGGATCGCGCTGCGACAGGGGCCGGTGCCCCGGCGTTCCGTGCCCGCCCCCTTCATTCCCCCCGCGCCGGAGACCGTTGCACGGGTGCGCGGGGAGATCGGCGCCTTCGAGGACGAGGCTCTGGCGGCGTCCCTCGCCCGGCTTGGTGCCCTGGTGCGGCAGTCGCGCCGGAAATCTTGATCGCGCCGGGCCTTTCGGCCACATCCCTGCCGTGATAGCCCGCTCCAGTCCGCGCCATCGCACCAGTGGAGAGTTTCATGCCGTTTTCCCGTCGCCGCTTCCTCGTGGGGGCCGGCCAGCTGGCCCTCTTCGCCGCCGTTGCGGGACCCATGCTCAAGCTCGCCGGCCTCGATGGCGCGCTGATCAGCCCCGCCGCCGCCCAGACCGTGGACGCGGCCAAGCTGTTCGCGCCCGCCGCCAGCGCCCTCACCGAGGAATCGCTGGGCGCCAAGGACGCGCCGGTGACCATCGTGGAATACGCCTCCCTCACCTGCTCGCACTGCGCGGCGTTCCACACCCAGACCTTCCCCACCCTGAAGTCCAAATATATCGACACGGGCAAGGTGCGCTTCATCCTGCGGGAATTCCCGTTCGACCCGGTGGCCACCGCCGGCTTCATGCTGGCCCGCTGCCTGCCGGACGATAAGTATTTCCCCATGGTGTCCAGCCTGTTCGAAACCCAGCGCGCCTGGGCGTTCGGCAACGATCCGGCCCAGGGCCTGCTCACCGTCGCCAAGCAGGCGGGCATGAGCGAGGCGGACTTCGAGAAGTGCCTCTCCGACAAGGATCTGGCTGAGAAGGTCCAGGCCAGCGCGCAATATGCCAACAAGGAGCTGGGCGTGGATTCCACCCCCACTTTCTTCATCAACGGCAAGAAGTTCGCGGGCGCCATCTCCGTGGCGGACCTGGACAAGGAACTGGCGCCCCTGCTCCAGGGCAAGTAGGCTTTCGGTTCTTCGGTGCAGCATGCGGGGGTGAGCCGTGCCGTCCTTGATCCGTTATCGCTACAACACCATGGCCGCCGAGACACCGGACGGCGCATGGAACTGGCGCGTCATTCTGGAAACCGGCCAGGGCTTCGAGGAAGTCCTGGTGCGGGATCTGGTGGTGAACGTTCCCTCTTTCAGCCGGGCCGATGAGATGCCGGTGGTGGGGCGCAAGTTCCACATGGCGTGCATCGGCCGGTTCCGCGTGGAGGACGGTATCGGAATCGTGGACGCGGCACCCGCCGCCTAGCGGTTCCGCCGTTGACATCGGCGCCTTCGCCCCATATCAAGCGCGCTCGATCCAACAAACTTGTGTCGATGAGCCGCGCGGTCCGCGCGCCGCGGTCGGCCGAAGGCGAGTGTTATGAAGATCCGCAATTCCCTGAAGTCGCTGCTCGGCCGTCACCGGGACAATCGTCTGGTGCGCCGCAAGGGCCGCGTCTACATCATCAACAAGACCCAGAAGCGCTACAAGGCTCGTCAGGGCTGATCCGGGCCGACCGGCGACGCCGGTCGAGCATTCGTGATCCGCGCGGCCTTTGGTGCCGCTCACCGCGTTTCCAAGCGAAATGTGAAGCGGTTCACGGTCAAACAGCGCATTTAAGCGACAGTGCGAAGCGTTTCAGCAGGTTGGCAAACCGCTGGAGCGCTTCGCTGCGTCTTGACGCAGCGGGCGGGCGGATGGACATTTCCCCCATGCCGGTGCGTACCTCTTTCTCCACTTCGCGGCTTGCCGTCCTGCTTCTCGCGGGCGCGTGCCTTGGCCTGCCGTCCGTCCTGTCCGCTCCCGCAGCGGCTCAAGGGTCGTCCCAGGGGCCAGCCGCGGGCAACACCCCGCCCGCCGCAGCGCCCGCCCGGCCCGGCGAGGCCCCGGTCCGCAAGCCCCCGCGCGATCGTCGCGCCCAGCTCGATGCCCTGTTCGAGGCCCTGCGCCTCGCGCCCGACGAGCAGAGCGCCAAGGCGCTCAATTCACGGCTCGACGCCTTCTTCGCGCAGACCGGCAGCCCCAGCGCGGACCTGCTCATGGCCCGCGCGGAAGTGGCCGCCCAGGCGAAGGAATATGACCTCTCGCTGGAATTGCTGAACGTCGCCATCACCATCGTGCCGGACAATCTCTCCCTGCTGGCGCGCCGCGCCTCGGTGAAATATGCGCAGGACGACTATGACGGCGCGCTGGTGGATCTGGGAGAAGTGCTGACCCGCGAGCCCCGCCACTACACGGCCCTGCTGGGCCTGGCGCTCATTCTGCGCGAGGTGGGCGAGGACGCCCGGGCGCTGGACGCGGCGCGGCGGGCTTTGGCGGTCAATCCGCACCTGGAAGAGGCGCAGGAGATCGTGGACGAATTGAAGGTGGATGTGGAGGGGCGCGAAATCTGACGCGCCCGCTCCGTTTTCGCTCGGTCAGTTCACGGTGTTGATGACCACGCCCTCATAATAGCGGATCTCGCTCAGGTCCCCGATATTGACGTTCTGCAAATCCGCCAGCACCTGCGAGTTGCCCGCCTTCAGCGTGCGCACATAACCGTCCAGGCCCTCGAAGCTGATGGTGCCGGCGGTCTTGTTGATATCCACCAGGATGGAGGTGAGGGTCACCTCGCGGAAGCCGAAATCCTGCGGCCAGCCGGGCAGGCCGCCATCGAGCGCCACTTCGGCGGTGAGCTTGCCGGGCGTGCCCTGGTGGGCCTTGCCCAGATAGGTCACGACGCCCGGCAGCACGCGGACGATGAGGCTGCGGCTGTTAGCCAGATTCATCACATTGCCCATCATGGGCGGCACCAGAACCGACCAGCGCTTGCCCGTGCTGCCTTCCAGCACCACGCGGCGCGTGGCGGGATCGGCCGAGACGAACTGGGCCTTGTAGGTGAGCACCTGCATGGGGCCCACATTGGGAATGTCGATGGTGGTGACCGCATCCGGCACGGGACGCGGCTGGGCGGCGGCCGGCATGGAGCCGGCGAAACAGGCCGCAAGGCCGGCGGCGGCGAACAGGCCGCGCAGGGCGCGCGCACGGAACACGGAACGTACCATCAAATCCCCCTTCGCTGAGCCGGCGCGCGGTGACGGCACCGGAGCTTGAGCCGACTGAATTATGCCCGCCCCGTCCGGCGCGCAGACGCGCGCCGCCAAGACGAGGCAGCACCAACCCATTCGCATATAAGGATGAAGCCCGGCTTAAGCTGCCGCGCTCGGACCTTACGTATGGGATTCGGCCATTGTCACATCAGCGTATGAAACCTATGCTGATGGTATCCGTCACGCGATGAGGCGGGGCAGTGGCTCCGTAAGGCGCGGGTGAGCTCGTCATGGCGGAAAGCGTCGAAAACGCCGCTCCGCCAGCGACGGCCCCAGGAGGAGGGTCGTTGCCATGAAACGCGAAGAAGTGCCGGGTTCGGGCCGTTCTCCGGCGGGGCTGGATTTCCCTGCCCTCTTCGGCCGTGGCATCGACGTCGCGAAAGAGAGCCTCGCGAAGTTTCCGGGCGCGAAATTTTCCAACGGCAAATTCACCGAGGGCGGCGCCTTCCGCATGACCCCCGCCAAGCTCGCGGCCTCGTTCGGCTTCGGCCCGGCCGCCTTGGCCGATGGTGTTCCCCTCAACGGACCCCAGAAGCTGGTCTCGGACCTGCGCGCCTATTCGGGCATCCGCCACCGCGAGGCGGTTCCCTCCGGCGAACCCGTGGTGCTCGGGCGCCTCGGCAGCTTGGAAGTGCGGCTCGCCCGCACCGCGAGCGACGTCCGCAAGGCCCAGCGGCTGCGCTACAAGGTGTTCTACGAGGAAAAGTCGGCTGTCCCCGACGCCGCCGCGCGCCTCGCACGCCGCGACGTGGATGCCTTCGACACCATCTGCGACCACATCCTCGTGCTCGACCATGATGCCGGCAAGATGGTGCTCGGCCGGCGCAAGCCCAAGGTGGTGGGCACCTATCGCCTGCTGCGCCAGGACGTGGCCCGCAAGCATGGCGGCTTCTATACCCAGGCCGAGTTCGACGTGAACCGCATCATCGAGGCCCATCCCGGCCTGCGCTTTCTCGAACTGGGCCGCTCCTGCGTGCTCAAGCCCTATCGCAACAAGCGCACGGTGGAGCTGCTCTGGCACGGGGTGTGGACCTATGTGCTGCGCAACAATATCGACGTGATGTTCGGCTGCGCGAGCCTGGACGGTACCGACCCCGCGTCCCTCGCTCTGCCCCTCTCCTTCCTGCACCACCATGCCCGCGCGCCTGAGGAATGGTGCGCCCGCGCCCTGCCCGCGCGCTGCACCAACATGAACATGCTGCCCAAGGAGCAGGTGGATTTGAAAACCGCCATGCATTCCCTGCCGCCGCTCATCAAGGGCTATCTGCGCGTCGGCGGCTATGTGGGCGAGGGGGCGGTGGTGGACCACCAGTTCGGCACCACGGACGTTCTGGTCATCCTGCCCCGCGCGGCCATCTCGCCCCGTTATGTGGGGCATTTCGGCCCGAGCGCGAACCGCCACGCCATCTGACGGCGACGGGCCGGAGGACAATCGCCTCCGGCCGAGCCGCCCCGGCACGCCGGGGCGTTGCCTCCCCGCGCATCATCCCCGTTGATCCGCTCTCCCGCCTGCGGCATTGAAGGGCCATGGCCTGGATCGAGATCACGCCGCGCCTTGCGATCACGGAGGAGGAATTGTCCTTCTCCTTCGTGCGCGCCTCCGGCCCCGGCGGGCAGAATGTCAACAAGGTGTCGAGCGCGGTGCAGCTGCGCTTCGATGCCTGGGGCTCGCCCAATCTCCCGGACGGCGTGAAGTCGCGGCTCGGCCGGGTCGCGGGCAGCCGCATGACCCAGGACGGCGTCATCGTCATCCATGCCCAGAGCTTCCGCAGCCAGGACCGCAACCGCGAGGATTCCATCGCGCGCCTCGTGGAGATGATTCGCGAGGCCGCCTATGTGGCGCCGCCCCGCCGCAAGACGCGCCCCACCCTCGCCTCCAAGGAGCGCCGCCTCGCGGCCAAGGAGCGGCGCGGCAGCGTGAAGAGCCTGCGGCGCGGCAAGCCCGACGTGGACTGAAATCCCTGAATTGACGGGCACCCCGCCCCAAACATTTCCCGAAAAGAAGGACGAAGGCAGATGAGCGCGCAGAAGGTGGCGGTGGTGACGGCGGGCGGCAGCGGCATGGGCGCGGCGGCGGCCCGGCGCTTGGCGGCTGATGGCTACAAGGTGGCCATCCTCTCCTCCTCCGGAAAGGGCGAGGCCCTGGCGGCGGAACTGGGCGGATGGGGCGTGACCGGCTCCAACCAGTCGCCCGAGGACCTGGAACGCCTCGTGGCGCTGGTGATGGGCGAGGCCGGGCGCATCGACGTGCTGGTGAACAGCGCGGGCCACGGGCCGCGCGCACCGCTGCTGGAGATCACCGACGACCAGTGGCACACCGGGCTCGACGTCTATCTGATGAACGTCATCCGCGCGACCCGCCTCGTGGCGCCGGTGATGGCGGCCCAGAAGGGCGGCGCCATCATCAACATTTCCTCGGCCTGGGCGTTCGAGCCTGCGTCCATGTTCCCCACCTCGGCGGTGTTCCGGGCGGGGCTTGCCGCCTTCACCAAGCTGTTCGCGGACCAATACGGCCCCCAGAATGTGCGCATGAACAATGTGCTGCCCGGCTGGATCGACAGCCTGCCCGCCACCGAGGAACGCCGCGCGGGCGTGCCGCTGGGCCGCTACGGCACGTCCGAGGAAATCGCGGCCACCGTCGCCTTCCTGGCGTCCGAAGGCGGGGCCTATATCACGGGTCAGAACATCAAGGTGGATGGCGGCCTGATGCGCAGCGTGTGAGGGGTCTTATACTGGCAGTCCCGGTCTTCGGCCGGTACTGCGGGGGCTTAGACAAGGGCTCATGAGGCATCTCATGGACCCTTTCTGTTACCCCACCACGCCCAGCAGGCGATCCGCCGCCGCCCGCGCTTCGGCGGTGACGGTGGCGCCCGCCAGCATGCGGGCGATCTCCTCGCGGCGATGGTCGTCGGTGAGCGGCGCGACCCGTGTGGTCACGGGCGCGTCGTTGGCGGCACCGGGGGCGCTGGCCTTGGAGATGAGGAGGTGATGGCGCGCCCGCGCCGCCACCTGGGGCGCGTGGGTGACGGACAGCACCTGAACCCGCTCGGCAAGGCGCGAGAGGCGCGCGCCGATGGCGTCCGCCACCGCGCCGCCCACGCCCGTGTCGATCTCGTCGAAGATGAGGGTGGGCGCGGACCCGCGATCCGCCAGCACCACTTTCAGCGCCAGCAGGAAGCGCGACAGCTCGCCGCCCGAGGCCACCTTCATCATGGGGCCCGCCCGGGTGCCGGGATTGGTCTGCACCCAGAATTCCACCCGGTCCTGCCCCTCCGGCCCGGCGGCGGCGGCATCGCTCTCCAGCGCCACGGAGAAGACCGCCCGCTCCAGCTTCAAGGGCGGCAGCTCGGCATTCACCGCCGCCTCCAGCCGGCCCGCAGCCGCCTTGCGCCCGGCGGAGAGGTGCTTGGCTGCGGCCATATAGGCAAGGCTCGCCTCCCCAGCCGCGCGGTCCAGGGCCGCGAGGCGCGTGGCACCCCGGTCCAGGGCCACGAGATCGGCGGAAAAGCGGGCCGCACGGGCGGGCAGGTCGTCGGTGGCGACACCATATTTGCGGGCAGCGGCGCGCAGGGCGAACAGGCGCTCCTCGATGCGCTCCAGCTCACGCGGGTCGAAATCCGCCTCGCGCAGCGCCGCTTCCAGATGGGCGCGGGCGCTTTCCAGCGCGTCCAAGGCCTGGTCGATGGCCTCCACCGCCGGCTTTACCAGATCCTGCGCCTCGCCCGCCCGGCGCTCCAGGCGGCGCACGGCGGCCGCGAGGGTGGGCACCGGGGAGCCGCCCCCGCCCACCGCGTCCAGCGCCTCGGAAAGGTCGCCGGCAATTTTCTCGGAGCGCATCATGGCGGCGCGGCGCTCGGCGAGCCGCCCTTCCTCGCCCGCCTCGGGAGCGAGGGTGTTCAGTTCCGCCGCCGCATGGCGCAGGAAGTCGGCATCCTTGGCCGCCGCCTCCAGGCGCGCGCGCTCGCCGTCCGCCTCCGTCACCGCCGCGCGCCAGCCGCGCCAGAGGACGCCCAGCGCGATCGCCTCGCCCGCAAGGCCCCCGAAGGCGTCCAGGAGCGCGCGATGGGAGGCCGGGTTCACCAGCGCCCGGTCGTCATGCTGGCCGTGCAGCTCCACGAGGCGCGCGGCGAGCGCGCGCAGGGTCTGGAGGCTCACGGGCTGGTCGTTGATGGTGGCGCGGGTGCGCCCGTCCGCCGTCTGGGTCCGGCGCACGATGAGATCGCCTTCGTCGGCGATGTCGGCTTCGGCAAGAAGCAGGCGGGCGGGATGGGAGAGGGGAAGGTCGAAGACCGCCGTCACCTGCCCCTTGGCCGCGCCGTGGCGCACCAGGGCGCCGTCGCCGCGGCCGCCCAAGGCGAGGGACAAGGCATCCAGCAGGATGGACTTGCCCGCGCCGGTCTCGCCCGTGAGGACCGTGAGGCCCTCATTCAGCGCGAGATCAAGCTTCTCGATCAGAACGATGTCCCGGATCGAGAGGGAGGCGAGCATGGCGCGTCAGCCGAGACCGAGCTTCTTGAACGCCTGGCTGATCCAGGAGCCCTTATTCTCCTTGGGTTCGCCGCCCCCGCCCTGCTGGACGAGGCGATAGGCGTCCTTGTACCAGGAACTTTCCGGGAAATTGTAGCCCAGCACGGCGGCGGCGGTCTGCGCCTCGCTGATGATGCCCAGCGCCATATAGGCTTCCGTGAGGCGGAACAGCGCCTCTTCCACCTGCCGCGTGGTCTGGTACCGCGTCACCACCACCTTGAAGCGGTTGATGGCGCCCGTGTAGTTGCGGTTTTCCAGATAATAGCGGCCGACCATCATTTCCTTGCCGGCCAGCTGGTCACGCGCCACTTCCACCTTCCGCTTGGCGGAGACGGCATATTCGGTGTCGGGATATTTGCGGATCACGTCGTCCAGCGCGTCCAGGGCCTGGCGGGTGGCCTTCTGGTCGCGGGTCACGTCCGGAATATTGTCGAAATAGGCGGAGGCGACGAGATAGTTCGCATAGGCCGCGTCCGAGGAACCCGGATGCAGCGAGAGATAGCGCTTTCCGGCGCTGATGGCCTCGTCATATTCGCCCAGTTGGTAATAGGCGTAGGTGTCCATCAGCAGGGCCTTGCGGGCCCATTCGGAATAGGGATGGGTGCGGTCCAGATCCTCGAAGCGCTTGGCCGCCGCCTTGAGGTCGCCGCGGTTCATGAGGGTCAGGCCCTCATTGTAGATCTTCTCGGCCGGCTCGTCGGGCGCGAGGATGTCGTCCTTGTCGGTGGCGCAGCCCGCAAGGCTGGCCGCCACCAGGAGCGCACCGATCAGCCCGGCCACCCGGGAGCGCGAGGCGCGCGGAGAAGCCGCTTCTTTGAAAAGGCGCATCACGTGTGAATCACTCCGAGCCGTTGCCTCGACCGAACCCCGACCCGTGCCGGGACGCAGAGCCGCCACCAACGCGGCTAACGGCGCTTTCCGACGGCATTGTGGCGCGCGAGTGTGAAGAGACGGCAAATTTCAAGGAAGGGGAATAGGACGCAATTGTGTGCAAGGAAAGTCCTATTCGCACCGAGCCCTCCGCAGCCATGCGGGCGGCCGGCCCTGCGGGAGGAGGCGGGCGCCGCGCGCCCGCGCCTTCAGATCAGCGCTCGGGAGCGAAAGCGAGGACGGGGGCACCCACCACCAGCTCGGCGCCTTCGCGGCGGCCACGGGCCGGGGCTTCCACCACCGTGAAGGCGGAGCGATCCGCCAGCAGGGCGTCCACCACCTGATAGTTCAGCTTGTGGCCGCCACGGAACGAGCGGTAGCGGGCCAGAAGGGGCAGGCCGGCAAGGGCGAGGTCGCCCACCGCGTCCAGCGCCTTGTGGCGCACGAACTCGTCGGTGAAGCGCAGGCCCTCGGCATTCAGAACGCCGTCCGTGTCCAGGCACACGGTGTTGTCGAGCGAGGCGCCGCGGGCATAGCCGGCGGCGCGCAGGCGCTCCACATCCTTCAGGAAGCCGAAAGTGCGGGCCGCGGAGAGTTCGCGGCGGAACACGGCGGGGGTGACGTTGCCGGCGAAACGCTGGCGGCCGATGAAGGCGTGATCGAACTCGATCTCCACTTCGAGGCGGAAGCCCGCATCATAGGGAGACAGCTCGCCGAAGGAGGCGCCGTTCTCGACGCGCACCGGCTTCAGCACCTTCAGATACTTGCGGCGGGCGCCGAGTGCCGTGACGCCGGCGCGGTCCACCGCTTCCACGATGGGAGCGGCGCTGCCGTCGAGGATCGGAACCTCGGGGCCGTCAATCTCCACCTCGGCATTATCGACACCGAGACCGGCGAAGGCCGCGAGGGCATGCTCCACCGTGGAGACCACGGCGCCGGAACGGTCGCCCAGGACGGTGGCGAGATCGGTGGCCTGCACCGACTGGCGGGAAACGGAAATGCGGCGGGGGGCCTGGTCTGCGAAAGTCCGGGAGAAGACGATGCCGCTGTCGGCGGGCGCGGGCTTGAAGGTCAGCGTCGCCTCGACGCCCCCGTGGACGCCAACGCCACGCAGGGAAACCGGGCCCGACAGGGTCGTCTGCATTTCGGACTTCATGCCTGATCGGAAGCTACCCGGCATGCCGCCGTCTCGCTCCCGCCCCTAAAGTTTCACCATCCTTGCCCACTTCCGCCCGGAAGGCAGTTTGTGCTGCCGACTCAACCGGTACTGCGCAAGGTTCGAGCGAGAACCTAGACGGCTTGCCGCAGTGCGCCAAATCACGCTTGCTTACCGCCTGTTACCGGGGACAAATCCTAAAATCACCTTGGTTATCAAAAACTTACGCCCGGGCTTGTGGCCCGGGCGTCAGCACCTGTTACATGCGGATGAGGTTAATCAATTGGCCTGACGCCGCAGGAAAGCCGGAATCTCCAACTGGTCGTCCTCATGGCCCGGATGCTGGGGATGCCGGGTGGGCACCTCGGCGGCCGGACGCGCCTGGGGACGCTTGGCAAATTCCGAAACCGGATCCGGGCGGCCCTGGGGGCGGCCCTGCTGCGGCGCGGGTGCGCGCAGGCTCGGCTGGGGCGCACGGGCCGGTTCCGGCTCGTCCGCATGACGGCCCATGCCCACATTGGCGAGCCGCTGGAGCAGCGTCATCTTCTTCTGCTCCACCGGAGCCTCGCCGCGCTGGGCGCGGATCTGGTTCTGGGCGGGCATGGGAAGCTCGTCCACGCGCGGCATGCGCGGGGCGCGCGGGCGCTGGGCCTGCGGCGGGATATAGGGCGCGAACTCGTCCTCATGGGCCATGGGCGCGGGCGCGGGGGCCTGCTCCGGCTCCTCGAAGAAGGAGGGCTTCGGGGTCGCGGCGCGGATGGTGACGTCGTCGATGGCCACAGCCTGCTGGGGCGCCGGCGGCGGGGGCGGCGCGCGATGCATGACCGGCGCGGGCGCCGGGGCTTCGAGCGACATCAGGTCCTCGGCGGAGATGGCAGCCACCGCGCTGCGGATCTGGGCCTCGCGGGCCTGCTCCACGGCGGCGCGGCCGGCGTTGGAGATCTTGCGGCCCTGAAGCTCGGGGAAGCGGTCGGTGGCGGGGTGGATCTGCTCCGGCACCACGGCCGGGTCGATGCCGGTGGCGACCACCGACACGCGGATGATGCCGTCCAGGGACTGGTCGAAGGTGGCGCCCAGGATGATGTTGGCGTCGGGATCCACTTCCTCGCGGATGCGGGTCGCCGCCTCGTCCACCTCGAACAGCGTCATGTCGTTGCCGCCGGTGATGGAGATGAGCAGGCCGCCGGCGCCGCGCATGGAGGTCTCGTCCAGCAGCGGGTTGGCGATGGCCGCTTCCGCCGCCTGGAGGGCGCGCTTGTCGCCGGAGGCTTCGCCCGTACCCATCATGGCCTTGCCCATGTCGCGCATCACGGCGCGCACGTCGGCGAAGTCGAGGTTGATGAGGCCTTCCTTCACCATCAGGTCGGTGATGCAGGCGACGCCCGAATAGAGCACCTGGTCGGCCATGGAGAAGGCGTCGGCGAAGGTGGTCTTCTCGTTGGCCACCCGGAACAGGTTCTGGTTCGGGATGACGATGAGGGTATCCACCGTCTTCTGCAGCTCGTTGATGCCGTGCTCGGCGACGCGCATGCGGCGCTGGCCCTCGAAGTGGAAGGGCTTGGTCACGACGCCGACGGTCAGGATGCCCAGCTCGCGGGCGGCGCGGGCCACCACGGGCGCGGCGCCCGTTCCGGTGCCGCCGCCCATGCCGGCGGTGATGAACACCATGTGGGAGCCGGAGAGGTGATCGCGGATTTCGTCCAGCACTTCCTCGGCGGCCGCACGGCCGACTTCAGGCTGGGAACCGGCGCCGAGGCCCTCGGTGACGGCGACGCCCATCTGCACGAGCCGCTCGGCCTTGGAGAGGGACAGCGCCTGCGCATCGGTGTTCGCCACCACGAACTCGACGCCCGTCAGGCCCGAATTGATCATGTTGTTCACGGCATTGCCGCCGGCGCCACCGCAACCGAACACAGTGATCCGGGGCCGCAACTCCCGAATGTCGGGCATCTGAAGGTTGATCGACATTTTCCCACTCCGTCGCGCCCGAAGCGCCGTGCCGTCGTTCCGAATCCGAAACTCGGGATCAGTTAAGCCCGAACTCGGTTAACCATCTCTAAAAGCTATCCCTCAGCCAGCGTCCCACGCGGCCGAAATATGTTCCGCTCTCCGCGCCCACCGCCTGGCGACGGCGCGGCTCGAAATGTTCGAGCCCCGCCACCTGGGGATAGACGAGCAGCCCGGCCGCCACCGCGAACGCAGCGCCGCGTGCCGCTTCCGGCAAACGCGACACGCCCAGCGGGCGGCCGATTCGCACCTGCGGCCCGATCACGCGGGCCATCAGGTCCGGCAGGCCCTGGAGTTGGGCCGCGCCCCCGGTCAGAACCAGGCGACGCCCCGCATCGCCCGCATGGCCGGAGGCCTTCAGGCGATCGCGAATCAGTTCCACGATCTCTTCCGCCCGTGGCTTCACAATGGTCACCAGGCGCGATTTCGGCACCATGTTGGGCTGGTCGCGCTCATCCCCCGAAAGCGGGGGAATGGTGAGCATGTCGTGATCGTCGGAGGAGACGGCCACCACCGCGCCATGCAGCGCCTTGAGCCGTTCCGCGTCGGCGAGCCGCGCGGGAAGGCCGCGCGCCACGTCATTGGTGATGTGCTGGCCGCCCAGCGCGATGCCGTCCACATACATGCAGTGGCCGCCGGAAACGACCGAGAAGGTGGTGGTGCCCGCGCCCATGTCCACGAGGGTGACGCCCAGCTCCATCTCGTCGTCCGTGAGCGAGGAGAGCGCCGCCGCATAGGGCGCGCACACCATGGCCTCGATGCCCAGATGGCACCGCTCCACGCACAGGACCAGATTCTTCAGCGAGGTGAGGTCGCCGGTGATGACGTGCATGTCCACGCCCAATTCCCGGCCCAGCATGCCGCACGGCTCGCCGATGCCCCGTCGCCCGTCCAGGGAATAGCCCACGGGCAGAGCGTGCATGACGGCGCGCCCGTCGCCCACCGCATAGGTGGAGGCGGCTTCCAGCACGCGGCGGATGTCGAATTCCTCCACCGCCGGGGCGGTGAGGCGCACCGCCGCCTCGTAATGCTGCGAGGCAAGGCGCGCGCCGGACACGCCCACGATGACCGAGGCGATCTGCACGCCCGCGGCCCGTTCCGCCATGTCCACCGCCTGGCGCACCGCCAGTTCCGCGCGGGCCATGTCCACGATGGCCCCGCCCTTCACGCCATGGGCGCGGGTGTGGCCGATGCCCAGCACGTCGATGGAATGGGTGCGCCGGTGCAGCACGTCGGACGCGCCGCGCGGCTTCAGCCGGGCGATGGCGCACACGATCTTGCTGGTGCCGATGTCGAGGACCGCGACGATCCCGCTCTTCTTCGGCTGGATCGGGCGCATCTTGGGGGCAAACCCCTGAGCGAGCCGGTGCCTCACGCGGCCCCTCCCTTTTTCGCCTTGGCCTTGGCCTTGATGGCCTGCATGCGCGCCTCATAGGCACCGTCGGACAGGCGCACCGCTACCCGGTCGGGCAGGCGCAGGTCCACGATGGTGATATCGCGGGTGAGCAGCTTCTTCTCGCGGTCGAGATCGGCCAGCTCAAGAAGGGCGCCGGAGAAGCCCTCCTCGGGAAGGCGCACGTCGATGCCGTTGCGCAGCTTCAGCGTCCAGCGCCGGTCGGCCACGAGGATGGCGGCGCGCACCTGGTCGCGGATCGGCGGCACGCGGGCGAGCGCCTCGACGATCTCGCCCACCCTTTTGTCGGCGCCCTCGCCCACCACGATGGGCAGGCTCACATAGCGCGGATCATCGGAATAAGGCGCGATGGGCATGCCGTCGCGGGCGATCACCTGGAGCTGGCCATTGAACTGCCAGAGCGCATAGGCCTCCCGCTCCACCACCGAGATGTCGATGCGGTCGGGATAGAATTTGCGCACCGTGGCGCTGGCGATCCAGGGCATGGCCTCAAGCCGCGCGCGGGTGGCGTCAGCGTCCACGAAGGGCAAGGACGTGGTGGGCTTGATGCCCGCCGCCGCCAGGATTTCCGGCGGCGTGACGTGATTCTGGCCGGACAGGTTGACCTGCTTCACCTTGAAGCCCGCCATGCTGCCGGCCACGTCGCCGAGGTCCACCAGGAATTCCTGCGCCTCTTCCACATGGCCGCCCAGCACCACGCCATAGGCCGTGAAGCCGCCGATCACCGCCACCGCCAGCAGGCTCGCCCCGCGCCGCCCGATCCGGGAGGCGCCGAGGCGCACCGTGAGGCGGCGCAGCAGAAGCGCGGTGCGGCTGGCCGGCGCGGGCTCGCGCATGGGCACGGTGCGCCGGGAGACGGACACCGGATTCGGCAGCTTTCCCATTCCCGCCTGCGATCCGCGATCCGCCTGGGGCGGTCTCAGCGGTCCAGCGATGCGTCCTCCACCATCCATGTCACAAGCTCGCTGAACGAAATGCCCGCATAGGCCGCCAGTTCAGGCACGAGTGAGGTCTCGGTCATGCCGGGTTGCGTGTTGACTTCCAGGCAAACGAGGCCCGAGGCATCCCCGGTCCGCGTGTCGTATCGGAAATCAGCACGGGAGACGCCCCGGCATCCGAGCGCCTTATGCGCCTTGGCCGTAAGTATCCGCACCTGTTGGTAAACTTCGGGTAAAATCCGGGCAGGAAGGATGTGGTTCGAGCCACCGGGCGCATATTTGGAGTCGTAATCGTAAAAGGCGTGGGTCGCCTCGATCTCGGTCACCTCCGACGGCTCCCCGCGAATCATCGCGCAGGTCAGCTCCAGGCCGGGGATGAAGCGTTCCGCCAGCAGGGTTTCGCCGTGCTTCCAGTCCGGGCGCGTCAGTTCCTGGGGCGGATGGGCCTGGTCCTCGCGCACGATATAGACGCCGACGCTGGAGCCTTCCGCCACCGGCTTCAGCACATAGGGCGTCTCCATCACATGGCCTCGCGCGGCCTCCGCGCGCGACACCACGCGGCCCTCGGCCACCGGCACGCCCGCATCCGCCAGCACCACCTTGGCCTGCGCCTTGTCCATGGCGAGCGCCGAGGCGAGCACGCCGGAATGGGAATAGGGAATGCGCAGGATCTCCAGGATGCCCTGGATGGTGCCGTCCTCGCCGGGGCAGCCATGGAGCGCGTTGAACGCCACCTCGGGCTTCAGGCGGGCCAGCACTTCGGCGATGTCGCGGCCCACATCCACGCGGGTCACGCGGTAGCCGGCCTCTTCGAGGGCGCTGGCGCACCCCGCACCGGAGCGCAACGAAACCTCCCGCTCGGCGGACCAGCCGCCCATGAGCACCGCGACGTGTTTGGACATGAATGAATCCCGAAAAGCGCCCAGGACCGGGCAGGCAATTAAAGCGCGAACAGGGTTTGCAATTCCTTAGGAGCCCGAAAGAACACGGCAGGGCTGCGAATCGTGCGCGCCGCCGTCTTGTCGGGCGCAAGCTGGGCCGCTTTGGGGCGCGATCAGACGGTGAGCGGCAGGCCGATGCGCTTGATCTCCCACTGAAGCTCGACGCCGGAGGTCTCGCGCACCCGCCGGCGCACCTCCTCGCCCAGCCCCTCAATCTCGGCTGCGGTGGCACCGCCCAGATTGATGAGGAAATTGGTGTGCAGTTCCGACACCTGGGCACGGCCCATGACGAGCCCCCGGCACCCCGCCGCATCCACCAGTTGCCAGGCTTTGCCGCCTTCGGGATTCTTGAAGGTGGAGCCGCCCGTGCGGCTCTTCACCGGCTGGGTGGCTTCGCGGGCGGCGGTGATGCGCGCCATCTCCGCCGCGATGTCCACGGGATCGCCCGGCGTGCCCTCGAACAGGGCCTCGGTGAAGATCAACTCGTCCGGTACGGCGCAATGGCGATAGGTGAAGCCCATCCCGTCCGTGGTGATCTCATGGATGCGCCCGTCTCGACCCACCGCGCGGCAGGAGACGAGCGCGTCCTTCACCTCGCCGCCATAGGCCCCGCCATTCATGCGCAGGGCCCCGCCCACGGCGCCGGGAATGCCGCGCAGGAAGGACAGGCCCCTCAGGCCCGCATCGGCGGCGACCCGCGCCACCTTCACATCCGCCGCCCCGGCCCCGGCGCGGATGCGCGGGCCCTCCACGGCGATCTGCGCGAAGCCTTTCCCCAGCCGAACCACCACGCCCGGCACGCCGCCATCGCGCACGATGAGGTTCGAGCCGAGGCCGATCACGCAGAGCGGCAAATCGGGGGGCAGAAGGGGGAGCGCATAGGCAAGGTCGTCGGCATCCGCCGGCTCCAGCAGCACCTGCGCCGGGCCGCCCGCGCGGAACCAGATGAGCGGCGCCAGCGGCGCGTTGGCCGTGAGGCGACCGCGCAAATCGGGCAGGCGCGCGCGAAGATCCGGGACGAGGTCGGGAAAGGCGGCAGCGGAATCCATCATGTTTCCGCTTTAGCTCCGGAGGGTGGTCGTTGCCAGTGCGATAGAGCGCGATCAGCCGCGACGCGGGGCGGGCGCGCCTCGCAGCAGCCCTTCGGTGCTCAGGTCTTCATCGATATCCGGCCAGTGGATGCCGTAGCCGCCACCTGCGATTTCCCAGTGCCGGAGCTGATCTGGCGTGGCCGCGACGAGACGGGGATACCATCCGAGCGGCACGCTGATGGTCCGCCCGTCCATCAGGAAAACGGACAGTTCGTTTTCTCCCACGCGAACATCCTTGACCCGCGTGTCAGCGGCCGGTGCCGAAAAAGCCATCCCAAGCCTCCATGAACTGGGTCCGATGGGCATGAACGATTTTCAACAGAACGCCAATTTCCGACGCCGAGAACCCCGCATTGCTCGCGAGCGCCACGGGCTCCAGCCAGAGCTTCGCCGAACAGCCGGCCCTGTCCACATGCACATGCCGCGGTTCATTGGGCTCGTGACTGTAAAAATAGAACCTGAACCCATCCAATCTCAAGATTGTCGGCATATCGCCTCCCGAGACCGAGCTTACAACACCACCACCCCCCGGTGCTTCGCCTCGCCTTCGGGCTCCACATGGATGGTGATGACCATGTCTTCCATGTCGGTCTCGAACGCCTGCTCGATGCGGTCGCAGATGGTGTGGGCGGCGGCCACCGTCATGTCGCCGGGCACAACCAGATGGAATTCCACGAACGTCATGCGTCCGGCATGGCGGGTGCGCAGGTCATGGGCCTCGATGGCGCCGTCCGCATGGAGCGAGACCAGTTCCTTGATGCGCGCCACCACGTCGGGGCGGGGCGCCTCGTCCATGAGGCCGCCCACCGATTCGCGCATGAGGCCCCAGCCGGTCCACAGGATGTTGACGGCGACGATGCCCGCGAGGATCGGATCGAGCTGCGGCCAGCCGGTGATGGGCACGAGGACAAAGCCCGCCAGCACGCCGATGGAGGTGACCACGTCCGCCTTCAAGTGGCGCCCGTCCGCCACCAGAGCGGGCGAGCGCCATTTCCGGCCGACCCGCAGCAGCACCGTGCACCAGGCCGCATTGATGAGCGTGGCAAGCCCGTTCAGGATCAGGCCCTGCATGGGTTGCTCGGGCAGGCGGGGATCCAGGAAGCCGAAATAGGCCTCCCGCATGATGGAGCCCGCGGCCAGGACGATCAGCACGCCCTCAAGCACGGCGGAGAAATATTCCGCCTTGTGGTGGCCGTAGGGATGGTTGTCGTCGGCGGGCCGCGCGCTGATCTGCAGCGCCACCAGAGCGGCCAGGGACGCCGCGACGTTGATGATGCTTTCCAGCGCGTCGGACAGCAGCGCGACCGAGCCGGTGACCCACCAGGCAGCACCTTTCAGGCCGAGCACCACGATGCCGATGCCGACGCTGGCGGCGGCGACCCAGAGCGCGCGCTTCATTCCGACCAGACCCCGGTGCGTTGCGGTCGGCTTTGCCTATCGAGTCTTCCGCTGCAGCGCAACCACCCCGCTCAGCGCGCCTCGGTATCCTCCGGCGGTCCCCCGAAACGGGCGAGCATGGCGTCTACCGCACGCTCGAGCCCGTCCAGTTCCAGCACATAGATATTCCACAGGATCTCGGTATCGACCCGGTGATAAGCGTGGCGGATATGGTTGCCGAGATCCGCGACCCGCCGCCACGGAACATCCGGCGCAACGGAGAGCTTCCAGTCCTCCGGTATGCCGCGCGAAGCTTCGCTGACGATTTCGAGGAAACGCTCGAAAGCCGCCCGCGTGGGGCGATGGGCGTCAAGCCGCTCGGGCAATGCATCCTCAAGCAAAGCCCGAATATCGCCGATGGCCTGCTTCATGTCGTGAAGCCGCAAGACGGCTCGAGCAGTCATCCGAAAATCCGGATGGCGTCCCGCTCGACGGTGCGGGCGAAAGCCGGATCGAGGCTGCGGCGCAGAACAATGCTGGCGGGGAGCCCGATATCGTCCTCGATTTCATGGGCGACACCCACCAGATCGAGGAGTGAGAAGGGCGTGCCCCGCGCCACGTCGATAACCACATCGACATCGCTATCTTCGCGATGATCGCCCCTCGCCCGCGACCCGAACAGCGCGAGGCCCGTCACGCCTTCGGCGCGCAGACGGGGCTCAAGAGCGGCGAGGGAGCGGACGAGCTGTTCACGCGACAGGGTCATGTCGCGATCCTAGCACATCCCCCCGCTCAGCGCGCCTCGGCGGTGCCGGAGGCGAGTTCGCCCGGCAGGGCGTAGGCCCATTGGGTGATGCTGCCCGCGCCCAGGCAGATCACATAGTCGCCGGGCTTCGCGAGGCCCGCCACGAGGCCCGCCAGATGCTCCGGGCCGTCCAGCGGGGTCACGGAGCGGTGGCCGCGGGCGCGCAGGCCCTGCACCAGGTGATCGCGGTCGGCGCCGGGCACCGGCGCCTCGCCCGCCGCATAGACGGGGGCGACGATCACATGGTCCGCATCGTTGAAGCAGGTGGAGAAATCATCGAACAGCGAGGCGAGGCGGCTATAGCGGTGCGGCTGCACCACGGCGATCACCTGCCCCTCGCTGGCCGCACGGGCGGCGCGCAGCACGGCGGCGATCTCAACGGGATGGTGGCCGTAATCATCGAAGATGGCGGCCCCGTTCCACTCGCCGGTGCGGGTGAAGCGGCGCTTCACGCCGCCGAACTGGGCAATGGCCTCCACGATCTTTTCGTCCGCGATGCCCAGTTCATGGGCCACCGCGATGGCGGCGGTGGTGTTCAGCGCATTGTGCCGCCCGGGCATGGGCAGGCGCAGCCCGTCGATGCGATGCGCCGTCGCCCCCGCGCGGTCGCGGAACACCACGTTGAACTTGGTCACCCCGCCGCGCAGGTCCACGTCCGTCAGGCGCACGTCCGCCTGCGGGTTCTCGCCATAGGTGATGATGCGGCGGTCCTCGACATGGCCCACCAAAGACTGCACCACGGGATGGTCGATGCACATCACCGCGAAGCCGTAGAAAGGCAGGTTCTCGACGAAGCTTTTGAACGCCTCCTGCACGCGCTCGAACGTCTTGAAATGGTCGAGGTGCTCGGGGTCGATATTGGTGACGATGGCCACTTCCGCGGGCAGCTTCAGGAAGGTGCCGTCGCTCTCGTCGGCCTCCACCACCATCCAGTCGCCGCCGCCCAGGCGCGCATTGGTGCCGTAGGCGTTGATGATGCCGCCATTGATGACGGTGGGGTCCATGCCCCCGGCATCCAGCAAGGTGGCCACCAGCGAGGTGGTGGTGGTCTTGCCGTGGGTGCCGGCGATGGCGACGCAGCTCTTCAGGCGCATCAGCTCGGCCAGCATCTCGGCGCGGCGCACCACGGGCAGGCGGCGGGCGCGGGCGGCCTGCAGTTCGGGATTGTCGCGCTTGATGGCGGAGGAGACCACCACCACGTCGGCCGCATCCACATTGGCGGCCACATGGCCGATCATCACCGGGATGCCCTTGTCGCGCAGGCGCTTCACGTTGGCGCTCTCGGCCACGTCCGAGCCCTGCACCTGATAGCCGAGATTGTGCAGCACCTCGGCGATGCCGCTCATGCCGATGCCGCCGATGCCGACGAAATGGATGGAACCCAGGGCCTGGGGGAGCTTCATGGTCACGACTTTCCTTCGAGCACCGGCGCCCCCCGCGCCAGCCGCGCGACGAGGTCGGCCAGCCGGCCGGCGGCGTCGAGCGTTCCGGCGCTTCTGGCGGCTTGCGCCATTTCCGTCAATGCCCCGGCATTGGCGCACAGCCGCGCCAGCTCGCCGGACAGGCGCTCGGGCGTGAATTCCGCCTGGGGAATGAGAACCGCGCCGCCGATGCGCTCCAGCGAGCGGGCATTGGCCGCCTGGTCCTGGTCCAGCGCATTGGGCAGCGGCACCAGGATGGAGGGGCGCCCGATGGCGGCAAGCTCCGCCACGGTCAGCGCGCCCGAGCGGGAAATCACCAGGTGGGCCGCCGCCATGCGCGCGGGCAGGTCCCGGAAGAAAGGCGCGATCTCGGCGGCGATGCCCGCCTGAGCATAGGCGGCGCGCACCCGCTCCATGTCCTCCTCGCGGGCCTGCTGCACAATCGTGAGCCGCCCCCGCAATGCCCCGTCCAGGGCGCAGACGGCGGACGGCACGATGTCGGACATGACGCGCGCGCCCTGGCTGCCGCCGAACACCAGAAGCGTCAGCGGGCCCGCAGGGTCGGGATAGGTGCCCTGCGCGACATCCAGCACGGCGGGACGCAGGGGATTTCCGGTCCAGACCGTCTTGGCGGCAAGGTCCGGCTCTTTGGCGAACAGGTCCGGGAAGCCGGTGGCGATGGCGTTCACGCGAGGCGCCAGCAGCCGGTTCGCGCGGCCCATGACGCCGTTCGCCTCATGGATGACCGTGGGAATGCCCAGGAGCCGTGCCGCCACAAGCGGGGGCAGGGTCGGATAGCCGCCGAACCCCACCACCACGGCGGGCTTCAGACGCCGCAGCAGGAGAAGGGCGGAGATGAGCCCGGACCCCAGCGTGAAAAATGTGCGCGCCAGGGCGATGGGTGAGCGGCCGCGCACGGTCTCGGCGGGCAGCACATGCATCTCGCCCGCCGGGAAGGCCCCGGCATAGCGGCGGGCGCGGGCATCGGTGGCAAGGTCCACCCGGAAGCCGTGCGCCACCAGGGCGCCGGCCAGCGCCTCGGCGGGAAACAGGTGACCGCCCGTACCGCCCGCAGCCAGCAGGATGAGCGGTGCGCCCTTGGTGCTCATGCGGGCCTCGCGGCGGCGTCAGGCACGGCCGGGGGCTCGCTCAGGGAAGCGAGCGCGGCGGCGCCCGGCCGGCGGCGCGAGAAGGCCAGCAGCATGCCCATGCCGAAGGCGAGCGAGATGAGCGAGGAGCCGCCATAGGAGATGAAGGGCAGCGTCATGCCCTTGGCGGGCATGAGATGCACGTTCACCATCATATTGATGGAGGCCTGGAGGCCGAACAGCAGCGCGAGGCCGGTGGCGGCGAAACGGGCGAAGGGGTCCTGCTCGTCCAGCGCGCGGGTGAGGCTGCGGATGATGATGAAGGCGAACAAGGAGAGGAGGATCAGGCACAGGATGACGCCGAACTCCTCCGCCGCCACGGCGAAGATGAAGTCCGTATGCCCGTCCGGCAGGATGCGCTTCACCGTGCCCTCGCCCGGCCCCTGGCCGAACCAGCCGCCATGCTCGAAGCTCTGGAGCGCGGTGTCGATCTGGTAGGTGTCGCCGGTGGCCGGGTCCAGGAAGCGGTCGATGCGCTTCCTCACATGGGGCACCACATTATAGGCGAGCACCGCACCGCCCAGGCCGAAGCCGATGAGGCCCACCATCCAGATCCAGCGCAGGCCGGCCAGGAAGAACAGCGCGCCCCATACGAGGCAGACCAGCATGGTCTGGCCGAAGTCGGGCTGAAGCACCAGCGGCAGCACCACCGCCCCCAGCAACCCCATGGCGAGGAGCTGGGCGGGCATTTCCGGCCGCTTGCTGCTCTCCGAGAACAGCCATGCGGCCAGCACCACGAAGGCGGGCTTGAGGAATTCGGACGGCTGGAGGGTGATGCCGGCGATCATCAGCCAGCGCCGCGCGCCCTTCACCTCCGGGCCGACCGCCAGGGTCGCGAACAGCAGAACCCAGAACAGCAGGAATATGACCATGCACACGCGCCGGATGGTGCGTGGCGACAGGAAGGAGGTGAGCAGGAGCACGCCCGTCGCCGGAACGAGGAAGAGCACCTGGCGCTGCACGAAGTGGAACGGGTCGGGGATGCCCAGGCGCGCCGCGATGGGCGGGCTCGCGGCGAGGCAGAGCACGATGCCGATCATCATCAGCACGAACAGGCTGCCCAGCAGCAGGCGATCCACCGTCCACCACCATTCGCTCAGCACGGTGCGGTCGGCGCGCGACATCATGGGCCAGGACTCCGGGGACGAGAATTCAGGCGGGCAGAATGACGGAGCTTGGTTGACGCCCGATTAAGACCGGAAGCCCCCATCGCCGGGCATCGCGCAAACGCCGCCCGCGCACTACCTTAAGAGCGTGCCGCACCCCCATCCCGAGGCCGAAACCGGCCTGCCCCAACGCTTCACGGACTGGTTCGCCGCGCGCGGATGGGCGCCGCGGCCGCACCAGCTCGATTTGTTGGCGCAGGCGCGCGCGGGGCGCTCCACCTTGCTCATCGCCCCCACCGGCGCGGGCAAGACCCTGGCGGGCTTCCTGCCCTCCTTGGTGGAATTGTCCGAAAAGCGGCGCCCCCGTCGCAAGGCGGAACCCGCCGGGCGCGCGCCGCCCGAGCCCGTCTCGCCGCTCCATACGCTCTATATCTCGCCCTTGAAGGCGCTGGCGGTGGATATCGCCCGCAACCTGGAAACACCCATCGCCGAGATGGGGTTGAAGATCCGCGTGGAGACCCGCACCGGCGACACGCCCACCTCCCGGCGCCAGCGCCAGCGGCGCGACCCGCCCGACATCCTCCTCACCACGCCGGAGCAGCTCTCTTTGCTGCTGGCCTCCAAGGATGGCGAGTATCTCTTCTCGGGCCTGCGCCGGGTGGTGCTGGACGAGTTGCACGCCCTCGTCACCTCCAAGCGGGGCGACCTGCTGTCGCTCACCCTCGCCCGCCTGCGCACCATCGCGCCGGACCTCCAGGCGGTGGGCCTCTCCGCCACCGTCGCGGAGCCGAACGACCTGCGCCGCTATCTGGTGGCCCAGCGGGAGGGCGAGGACAATCTGGCGGGCCTCGTGGTGGCGCAGGGCGGCGCCCCGCCCGACCTCTCCATCCTCGACAGCCGGGCGAAGATGCCCTGGGCCACCCACACCGCGCTCCATGCTTTGCCGGACGTGTACGGGCTCATTAAGGCGCGGCGCATGAGCCTCGTCTTCGTCAATACGCGCTGGCAGGCGGAATTCCTGTTCCAGGAACTCTGGCGCATCAATGACGACAATCTGCCCATCGCCCTTCATCACGGCTCGCTGGACGTGGAGCAGCGTCGGCGGGTGGAAAGCGCCATGGCGGCGGGGCGGCTGAAGGCGGTGGTGTGCACCTCCTCCCTCGATCTCGGCATCGACTGGGGCGATGTGGACCAGGTGATCAATGTGGGCGCCCCCAAGGGCTCCTCGCGCCTCATGCAGCGCATCGGGCGGGCCAACCACCGGCTGGACGAAAGCTCCCATGCGGTGCTGGTGCCCGCCAACCGCTTCGAGGTGCTGGAATGCCGGGCGGCCCTGGAGGCGGTGCGCGTGGGCGCACAGGACACGCCCCCCGAACGCACCGGCGCGCTCGACGTTCTGGCCCAGCATGTGCTCGGCATGGCCTGCGCCGCCCCCTTCGCGCAGGAGGCGCTGCTGGACGAGGTGCGCTCCGCCGCGCCCTATCGCCACCTGAGCGAGGAGGATTTCGCGCAGGTGGTGGATTTCGTCGCCACCGGCGGCTACGCGCTGCGCGCCTATGAACGCTTCGCCAAGATCCGCCGTACCAAGGACGGCCTGTGGCGGGTGAGCAATCCCGCCATCGCCCAGTCCTACCGCATGAATGTGGGCACCATCGTCGAGGCCACCATGATCAAGGTGCGCCTCGTCTCCGCGCGGGGCGCCGCGCGCACCGGGATGGCGGGCCGGCCGCGCTATGGCGGCAAGATCCTGGGCGAGGTGGAGGATTATTTCGCCGAGACCCTGGTGCCCGGCGACACGTTCGTCTTCGCGGGCGAGATCCTGCGCTACGACGCCATGGTGGAGGATGAGATCTACGTGTCGCGCACCACCGCGACCGAGCCGAAAGTGCCCTCCTATGACGGGGGCAAGTTCCCGCTGTCCACCTTCCTCGCCGCGGGCGTGCGGGGGCTCTTGTCCCAGCCGGAGCGCTGGAGCGGCCTGCCCGGCCAGGTGCGCGAGTGGCTGGAGCTTCAGCGCGCCCGCTCGCGCCTGCCGGGACGCTCGGACCTGCTGGTGGAGACCTTCGCGCGCGGGGGACGCTTCTATCTGGTCTGCTATCCCTTCGAGGGCCGCCTCGCCCACCAGACGCTCGGCATGCTCCTGACCCGGCGGCTGGACCGCGCCCGGCTGAAGCCACTCGGCTTCGTGGCCAATGATTATGCCATCGCCATCTATGGAGCCGGCGACATGGGCGCGGCGGCCAAGGACGGCCGCCTCAGCCTGGACGCCCTGTTCGACGCGGACATGCTGGGCGACGACCTGGAGGCATGGCTGGACGAAAGCGCGCTCATGAAGCGCACCTTCCGCACCTGCGCGGTCATTGCCGGGCTGATCGAGCGGCGGTTTCCGGGCAAGGAGAAGACCAAGCGGCAGGTCACCATCTCCACCGACCTCGTCTATGACGTGCTGCGCCGCCATCAACCTGACCACCTGCTGCTGAAAGCGGCACGGGCTGATGCCGCCACGGGCCTTCTGGACGTGCGGCGCCTCTCCGACATGCTGGCGCGCATTCGCGGGCACATCGTCCATGCCCCGCTTCCGCGCGTTTCGCCGCTTTCCGTTCCCGTGCTGCTGGAGATCGGCCGCGAGAGCGTCGCCAGCGCGGAAACCAATGACTCGCTGCTGGCCGAGGCAGAGGCGCAATTGGTGGCGGAGGCCATGGAATAATTTATTGCGGTATTTGATTGCCGCCGCAAACGGTATCCATTAGCCGCTCAACAAATGACTTGGCGCAATCCTTGCCTGAACGCATGCTCAGCATGCTGGGTATTGCCGCACAGAGGGTCCGCATAAGGCCCATTGATAGTTTCGCGGCGGTCGGCGCGTTTGCGAGGGGGGCGTATTTTCCATGAGCGTAGCGGATCAGGGCGACATGTCGCCGGACGACAATATCGACGCGACCGCCTTCGACAAGAAGGCATGGCTGGCCTCCCACGATGACGGCCTGCACCAGGGCCTGGGACGCCGCCAAGTCCAGATGATCGCCATCGGCGGTGCCATCGGCACCGGCCTGTTCCTGGGTGCCGGCAGCCGGCTGGAACAGGCAGGCCCCTCCCTCGCGCTCGTCTATCTGGTGTGCGGCGCCTTCGCCTTCCTGATCCTGCGCGCCCTGGGCGAGCTGGTGATGCACCGGCCGAGCAGCGGCAGCTTCGTATCCTATGCCCGCGAGTTCCTGGGCGAGCGCGCTTCCTATGTGGCGGGCTGGCTCTACTTCCTGAACTGGGCCATGACCGGCATCGTGGATTGCACCGCGGTCGCCCTCTACATGCAGTATTGGAACGTCTTCACCGACGTGCCCCAATGGATCTTCGCGCTCGGCGCCATGTGTATCGTCACGGCCCTGAACCTCATCAACGTCAAGTATTTCGGCGAGATGGAGTTCTGGTTCGCGCTCATCAAGGTGGCGGCGCTCACGGCCTTCCTCATCATCGGCGCGCTCATCCTGGGCACCGGCCATGGCGTGGGCGGCCACCCCACCGGCTTCCATCTCATCACCGACAATGGCGGCTTCTTCCCCCATGGCATCCTGCCGGCCCTGGTCCTGGTCCAGGGCGTGGTGTTCGCCTATGCGGGCATTGAGCTGATCGGCATCGCCTCCGGCGAATGCCAGGACGCCAAGACCGTCCTGCCGCGCGCCATCAACGGCGTGATCTGGCGTATCGCGCTCTTCTATGTGGGCTCCGTGGTGCTGCTGGTCTGCCTGCTGCCCTGGACCGCCTACAGCGCCAAGGAGAGCCCGTTCGTCACCTTCTTCTCCACGCTGGGCGTGCCCGGCATGGGCAGCATCATGAACGTGGTGGTGCTCACCGCCGCCATGTCGAGCCTGAATTCCGGCCTCTATTCCACCGGCCGCGTTCTGCGCTCGCTCGCCATGGGCGGCTCCGCCCCGCCGCTCCTGGCCAAGCTCAACGCCCATTCGGTGCCGTTCGCCGGCATCATGGTCACCGTCTCCATCTATGCGGTGGGCGTGGTGCTGAACTATCTCGTGCCGTCGCGGGTGTTCGAGATCGTGCTGAACATCGCCTCGCTGGGCATCATCTCCACCTGGGCCTTCATCCTGGTGTGCCAGATCAAGCTGCGGGAAGCCGTTCAGCGCGGCGAGGCGGCCCCGGTCACCTTCCGCATGCCGTTCGCCCCCTTCACCTCCTACCTCACCCTGCTCTTCCTGCTGGGCGTGCTGGTGATGATGGCGTTCGACTACCCCAACGGCACCTTCACCATCGCCGCCATCCCGGTGCTGGCGCTGCTGCTGTGGGGCGGCTGGCACCTGCTGAAGAAGGTCCACCCCACCACGCCGGTCCTGCCCTCCGTGGTGCTCACCCAGCGCATCCTGGAAGGCAAGAAGGGCCCCGAGGCCTGATGTCCACGGCGGGGCCCGCGCCCCGCCGCCCCCCCTCCCGGGTCATGCAGGTTCCGATGGGCAGCCGTGCCGATCGCGTGACTTGCCAGATGCCAAGGCTGACTTATTGTCCCTCCTCTCATTCGGGGGAAGCTTCATGTCCGCCTTGTTCACGCCCTGGTCGTTGCGCGGTCTCACGCTGGACAACCGCATCGTGATCGCGCCCATGTGCCAGTATTCGGCGCGCGACGGGATCGCATCCGACTGGCACCTGATCCATCTCGGCACCCTCTCCCAGTCGGGTGCCGGCCTCCTCATCCTGGAGGCCACGGCGGTGGAGCCGGAAGGGCGCATCTCTCCGTGGGATCTCGGCCTGTGGTCCGACGAGACGGAAAGCGCGCTTGCCGACGTGGTGCGGCGGGTGCGCGCCTGGTCACCCATGCCCATCGGCGTGCAGATCGCCCATGCGGGGCGCAAGGCGTCGGTGAATTATCCCTGGAAGGGCGGCAAGCAGATCCCCGCCTCGGCGGGCGGCTGGGTGCCCTTCGCCCCCTCCCCCGTCCCCCTCACCGTGGACGAGGCGATCCCCACCGCCCTCGACGCGGACGGCCTGGAGCGGGTGAAGACGGCGTTCGCCGACACCGCGCGGCGCGCGGCCCGCATCGGCTTCGACATGGTGGAGGTGCATGCCGCCCACGGCTACCTGCTGCACCAGTTCCTCTCCCCCCTCTCCAACACCCGCACCGATTCCTATGGCGGCGTGCTGGAGAACCGCATGCGCTTCCCGCTGGAAGTGTTCGAGGCAGTGCGCGCGGCGGTGCCGGACACAATGCCGGTCTTCGTGCGCATCTCCGCCACCGACTGGGTGGAAGGCGGCTGGGACGTGGAGGAGAGCATCGTCTTCGCGAGCGAGCTGCAGAAGCGGGGCCTGGACGTGATCCACGTCTCCTCCGGCGGCCTCTCCCCGGCCCAGCAGATCACCATCGCGCCGGGTTATCAGGTGCCCTTCGCGGAGCGCATCCGCGCCGCCACCGGGCTCACCACCCTGGCGGTGGGGCTCATCTCCGATCCCAACCATGCGGAGGAGATCCTCACCTCCGGCAAGGCGGACGGCATCGCGCTGGCGCGCGGCATCCTCTACGACCCGCGCTGGCCCTGGCACGCGGCGGCCGCCCTCGGGGCGAGCGTCCATGCCTCGAACCAGTATCTGCGCTGCCAGCCGTCCGGGCTTCGCCAGCTCTTCAAGTGACCCCCCGCCCGCGCCGCACGGCAACCTGACCGAAGCAACCTGACTTGCCGTGCGGCGCGGGATGGGCAATATCGGCCCATGCTCGCGCGTTCCGATTCCGTTCCCGGCCCGCTCCTGGCGCTCAACGGCGCCGAAGTGACGCTCGATCCCTTCGGCGGGCTGGTCTGGCCGGCCGAGCACCTGCTGGTGGTCTCCGACCTGCATTTGGAAAAGGGCTCCGCTTATGCCAAGCGGGGGCGCATGCTGCCGCCCTATGACACGGCCGACACCCTGACCCAGCTGGAAGCCATGGTGGCCCGCTGGCTCCCGCGCACCATCATCGCCCTAGGCGACAGCTTCCATGACCGGGACGGCGCGGGGCGCCTCAGCAGCGCCGCGCTCGGGCGCCTGCGCCACCTGCAGGCGGGCCGCAGCTTCATCTGGATCGCCGGAAACCACGATCCCGAGCCCTCCCCGCTCCTTGCCGGCGAATGGGCCGTGGAGGCCAGGATCGGCTCTCTCATCTTCCGGCACGAGCCCGCCGCCCATGCGGAGCCGGGCGAAGTGGCCGGGCATCTTCATCCGGCGGCGCGCATCGCGGTGCGCGGGCGCACCATCCGCCGCCGCTGCTTCGCCACGGACGGGCGCCGCATTGTCCTGCCCGCCATCGGCGCCTTCGCGGGCGGCCTCAATGTGCGGCACCCCGCTCTGGCGGGCCTGTTCGCCGGCCCGTTCGATGCCCACATGCTGGGACGTGAGCGCACCTATCGCATGGCGGTGCGCACCTGCATGGCGGACTGACGCCCGTCGCCGGACACCCCATTCGCGCAAAAGAAAAGGGCGCTTCAGGATATCCCTGAAACGCCCCGGATAGCCGTCCGGCCCCGGCCGAAGCCGAGGCTGTCTGCGTAAGGACCGATCAGGTCCAGCTGGAATCGTCGCCGCCGCCGCCGGAATCCCAGCCGCCATCGTCGAAGCTGGCATCCTGGGCGGAGGTGTCCTGCGAGCCGTCATCGACGAAGCCCGCATCCTGCGCCGAGGCGTCCTGGCCGCCCGCGCCCCAGGGATTGCCGCCCAGCGCGTCCCCACCAAGGGCATTCTGGGCCTGCTGGCCGAGATCGCCGGCCGCAGCGGCCGGGTCCAGCGCCGCCGCCTGCTCGGCGATGGGGCCGGTGCCGCTGGACATCACGTTGCGGATGCCGTCAACAAGCAGAGCACCGCCCGCGACGCCCGCCGCCGTGGCCAAGGCGCCCTGGAGGAAGCCGCCACCGCCGAAACCGCCGCGCTGCCCGCCCCAAGGCCCCGGAGCGGCCTGCTGGGGATAGCCGCCCTGAGGCATGCCGCCCTGGGCATACTGGCCCTGCGGATAGCCGGGCGCCGTGTAGCCGCCACCCTGCTGGAAGCCCGGCGCGGTATAGCCGCTGCCCTGCGGGGGAAGGGACTGCTGGGGAAGCGGCATGGCCCGGTTGCCGGTGGACGGCACGGACGTGCCGCGCCCGCCCAGCAGGCTGCCGAGGAAGCTGCCGGCCCCGGCGGGGGCCGCCGGCTGCGCCTGGGTGCGCGCCTGCTCTTCCAGCTCCTGGATGCGGGCATAGGCCTGCTGGAGCGCGTGGTCCTGCACCAGAACGGTCTGGGCGAGGGCATAGGGGGCGTAGGGCGCGTCCTGCACCCGGCGCGCGATCAGGGCTTCCGCCTCGCCGTCGCGCGGCTGGCCCGCCGTGCCTTTCAGGCGATCGAACAGGCCGTCGATGAGGGAACGCTCGTCGGGGGTCATGGTCAGACTCCGGTCCAATAACGCAGCGCATATGAGCACGCACATGCGACAGGGAAAGGGCAGGGCCGGATGAAATTTCGTTAAACTTTACGCAAGGGAAATCCCACGGCGGATGAGGCCACCGGCTCCCTCCCTCCCAGGCGCTGCGGGGTGCTCAAGCGCGGGCCGCGGCGATCTCGTCGCGCAGGGCGCGGGCGGCGGCGGCGACATCCGGCGCGGCACAGAGGGCCGAGACTACGGCAACGCCGTCCGCACCCGCGCGGATGACATCCCCGGTGATCGCCCGGTCGATGCCGCCGATGCCCACCAAAGGCAGGGACACCTGCCGGCGCACAATGGCGAGCCCGTCCAGGCCGATGGCGGCGCCCGCATCGGTCTTGGTGCCCGTGGCCTTGACCGGCCCCGTGCCCACATAATCCACCAGAGAGAGGTCGGAAGCGGCCAGTTCCTCGAGCGTGCCCACGGAGAGGCCGAGGATGCGCTCCCGCCCCAGCAGCGCGCGGGCATCGGCGGGCGCCATGTCGCTCTGGCCGAGATGGACGCCGTCCGCATCCACCGCCACCGCCACGTCCACGCGGTCATTGATGATGAGCGGCACGCCCAGCGGCCGCAGCAGGGCCAGCAGCGCGCGGGCCTGTTCCGCCAGCGCCCGCCCCTTGGCATCGGGATCGCGCAACTGCACCAGGGTCACGCCCCCGGCCACCGCCGCGCGCACCGTTTCCAGAAGGCCGCGCTGCGCGGTCTGGCGCGGGTCGGTGACGAGATAGAGCGAGAGATCGAACGCGCGTGCCATGGAGATACCGGCCGTTCTCGTTATGGAGGCCCCGGAGATGCCTGACGGCCGGGCACGAACCCGCCCGGCCGGCCGGCGCTTATAGCACCGCCCTCACGCCGCCGCGCGGTGCGCCAAGGCGGCCGGCGGCGGGCCGCCCGTGGCCCAGTCCAGCAATTCCACCGTATGGACCGTGGGAATGGCCGTGCCGCTGCCGATCTGAGTGAGGCAGCCGATATTGCCGGAGGCGATCACGTCCGGCACCAGGGCTTCCAGATGGCCCACCTTGCGGTCCCGCAGGCGCACCGCGATCTCGCTCTGGAGCATGTTGTAGGTGCCTGCCGAGCCGCAGCACAGATGGCTCTCGAAGGGCTCCGCCACGGTGAAGCCCGCCCCCTTCAGCAGCGCCACCGGCGGCCCCTTGATCTTCTGCCCGTGCTGGAGCGAGCAGGCGGCGTGATAGCCCACCCGCACATCCATGGGCCGCCCCTCCGGCAGGCCGGCCTTGGCGAGGAACTCGGTGACGTCCATGGCGATGGCCGAGACCCGCGCGGCCTTTTCCGCATAAGCGGGATCGAGCCGGAAGACGTGGCCGTAATCCTTGATGGACGTGCCGCAGCCGGAGACCGTGACGAGGATGGCGTCCAGCCCCTCCCCGTCCATCTCACGGGTCCAGGCGTCGATATTGGCGTGCGCCAGCCCATGGGCCTGCTTGGCCTTGCCCATATGGTGGACCAGCGAGCCGCAACATCCTTCCCCGGCCACCCGCACCACTTCCACGCCCATGCGGGCGAGCAGGCGCATGGCTGCCGCGTCGATCTCGGGCCGGAGCGCGGGCTGGGCGCATCCCGCCAGCAGCGCCACGCGCGCCTTGCGGGGGCCGGACACCGGGCGGACGCCGGGCTCCTCCCCTTCGCTGCGCCCCTTGGGAAGCTGGGCGAGGCGCAGCATGGCGGCGGCGGGCTTGAAAGCGGGCACGCGATCCAGCAACGGCGCCAGCGGCTTTGCCGCCACCGCGCCCAGCATGGCGAGCCGGAACCGGCTCCGATAGGGCAGGATACGGGCGAGCAGGCCGCGATAGAGCCGGTCCATGAACGGTCGCCGATACGTTTCCTCCACATGCACGCGGGCCTGATCCACCAGGTGCATGTAATGGACGCCGGACGGACAGGTGCTCATGCAGGACAGGCAGGACAGGCAGCGGTCGATATGCTTTGCCACCTCAGCATCCGCCGGGCGGTCATTTTCCAGCATGTCCTTGATGAGGTAGATGCGCCCGCGCGGGCTGTCCAACTCATCGCCCAGCAGCGCATAGGTGGGGCAGGTGGCGGTGCAGAAGCCGCAATGCACGCAGGCCCGCAGGATCTGGTCCGCCTCCGCGATGCGCGGATCGGCGAGCTGGGCGAGGGAGAATTCGGTCTTCATGCGTCTGTCCTCCGGACGCGGCGCGCGTGCTCACGGTTCGGCATACATGCGCCCCGGATTGAGGATGCCCTTGGGATCGAAGCTCGCCTTCACGCGGCGCGTGAGGGCGGCAAGGGTCGGCTCCAGCGGCTGGAACACGTCGCCGCTGCGCTCGGCGGCCGTGGCGCGCACCAAAGTGGCATGGCCGCCCTGGGGCTGAAGCGCCGCCCGCACCGCGCCGGCCTGCGCCTGCGCATCGGGCATCAGCACCCAGACGAGCCCGCCCGCCCAGTCGCAGAAGGTCTCGGCGCCCAGCGTGTCGGCGAGGAGCCGCGCCAGCACCGGCCCGGCCATGGGCGCGGTGGAGATGCGCCACACCGCCCGCTCCCCCGTGCCCGAAAAGGGCAGTGCGTCCCGCACCATGGCCCAGAGGCCGCGCGAGGCGGTCTCCTCCAGAACCTCCACGCCCCCGAACGGCGTCATGACGGAAATGAGCATGGCCCGGCGGGCCCGCACGGAGGGCGCGAAGCCTTCCAGGCGGAACGCCACCACCGCCACCTCGCCCGGCACCTCGCCGCGCCGCCGCGCGATCTCCGCCGGCAGATAGGCCGCGCCGGACACTTCGCAGGAGGAGCCCATGGCCGCGCTCATGGCGCGGGCGGCGGCGGCGGGATCGAGCCCGAACACCAGCAGCGTCTCCTGCGTCTGCGGGCGCGGCAGCACCTTCAGCGTGATCTCGCTCATGATCGCCAGCGTGCCGAACGAGCCCGCCAGCATGCGCGGCAGGTCATAGCCGGTGACATTCTTCATCACCCGCCCGCCCGACTTGAACGCCTCGCCCCGCCCCGACACGGCGCGGATGCCAAGCGCATGGTCACGCACCGCGCCATGGCTGAGGCGACGGGGGCCGGAGAGATTGCAGGAGAACAGCCCGCCCATGGTCCCCGCCCCGGCGGGCGTTCCCAGCAGCGCGCCGCTATCCATGGGCTCGAACGCCAGCATCTGGTCCTGCGCCGCCAGCATGGCCTCGATCTCCCGCACCGGCGTTCCGGCGCGGGCGGTGAAGACCAGTTCGTCGGGTTCATAGAGGGTGACGCCCGACAGCCTGGACAGGTCCAGCCTGCGGCCGGCCGGCACGGCGCGGCCGATGCCGCTCTTGGTGCCGTGGCCGGCAATGTCCAGGCCCGTCCCCTCGGTGGCAGCCGCCGCCACGGCGGCCACAAGGCCCGCCTCGTCGGAAATATGCACGGTCTCAATCATGGGAAATGTCCGGCGGGCTCAGAAGCGGGGAAGGTCGGGGAAGGGCACCTGCCCCCCGCTCACGTGCATGCGACCAAGCTCCGCGCAGCGGTGCAAGGTGGGGAACACCTTGCCCGGATTGAGCAGGCCCTGGTCGTCGAACGCGCATTTCAGGCGCTGCTGGTGCGCGAGGTCCACCGCGTCGAACATTTCGGGCATGAGGTCGCGCTTCTCCACGCCCACGCCGTGCTCGCCCGTGAGCACGCCGCCCACCTCCACGCACAGGCGCAAGATGTCGGCGCCGAAGGCTTCCGCCGCATCCATCTCGCCGGGCTTGTTGGCGTCATAGAGAATGAGCGGGTGCAGGTTTCCGTCGCCCGCATGGAAGACATTGGCGACGCGCAGCCCGTGGCGGGCCGACATCTGCCGCATGCGGGACAGCACCAGGGGCAATTGCTTGCGCGGAATGGTGCCGTCCATGCACAGATAGTCCGGCGACAGGCGCCCCACCGCCGGGAAGGCGGCCTTGCGCCCGGCCCAGAAGCCGAGCCGCTCCTCCTCGCTTTGCGAGACCCGCAGCGTGGAGGACTTGCAGGCGGCCGCGATGCGGCTCACCTCCTCCAGCAGATGCGCGCACTCCGCCTCCGGCCCGTCCAGCTCCACGATGAGCAGGGCCTCCACATCCAGCGGGTAGCCCACATTCACGAAGGCCTCGGCGGCGGCGATGGCGTCGCGGTCCATCATCTCGATGCCCGCCGGGATGATGCCGGCGGCGATGATCTTCGCCACGCAGTCGCCCGCATCCTCGGAGGTGGGGAAGCCCACCAGCACCGCGCGGGCCACGTCCGGCTTCTTCAGGAGGCGCACGGTCACTTCCGTCACCACGCCCAGCAGGCCCTCGGACCCGACGATGGCGGCCAGCAAATCGAGCCCGCCCGCATCCAGGTGCTTGCCGCCGAGCCGCACCACCTCGCCGGTGATGAGCACCATTTCCAGGCCCAGCACGTTATTGGTGGTGAGCCCGTATTTCAGCGTGTGCACGCCGCCGGAATTCTCCCCCACATTGCCGCCGATGGTGCAGGCGATCTGCGAGGAGGGGTCGGGCGCGTAATAGAAGCCCTCATGCTCCACGGCGCGGGTGATGCCGAGATTGGTGACGCCCGGCTGCACCACGGCGCAGCGATTGGCATAGTCGATCTCCAGCACCTTGTTGAACTTGCCGAGCCCCAGCAGAACGCCATCCTGCAGCGGCAGGGCGCCGCCCGACAGCGAGGTGCCCGCCCCGCGCGGCACCACGCGCACGCCGGACGCATGGCAATAGGCCAGCACGCGGCTCACCTGCTGCGTGGTCTCGGGCAGCACCACCACCAGCGGAAGCTGCTTGTAGGCGGTCACCCCGTCGGATTCGTAGGGCTTCATCTCCCGCTCGCGGAAGATCACGCCCTCGCCGGGCACGATGGCGGAGAGGTCGGCGATGATCTGCGCGCGGCGTGCGAGCACGCCTTCGTCCGGTGCCGGCAGCCTGAGGCTCATTTCGGCGGTATTCCTTGGATTCGTTGTCCTCCATGGACACTATAATCGTTCCAGACGGAAAAAGCCGTCGCGGATTATGTTCCTTTCGGTTAAAAATCCCGACGCCCATGGAAAAAATCCGCCGCCCCTCTCCTACCCCGCCGGCCCGCCGCTCCGCGCCGGAAAGCCGGCCCATGCTGGGCAATCTGGGGGACCTGGAAATCTTCGCCCGCATCGTCACCGCAGGCAGCCTTTCGGCGGCGGGGCGGGAGCTGGGCCTCTCCCCGCCCGTCGTCTCCAAGCGCGTGCAGCGGCTGGAGGAGCGGCTCGGCGCGCGCCTGTTCCAGCGCACCACCCGCAAGGTGACGCTGACCGAGGCGGGACAAGGCTTCTATGAGCGGGTGGTGGCCATCCTCTCCAATATCGAGGAGGCGGAGAGCCAATTGTCCCGCCGCTCGGCGGAGGCGCGGGGCCTGTTGCGGGTGGCCGCGCCCACCTCGTTCGGGCGCCTGCACATCGCGCCCCATCTCGGCCCGCTGCTGGAGGCCAATCCCGGCCTCACCGTGGACCTCGAACTCTCCGACGGCTTCGTGGACATCGTGGGCGAAGGCTTCGACCTCGCCGTGCGCATCGCGGACCTGTCGGATTCCAGCCTCGTGGCGCGCCGCCTCGCGCCGGTCCATCGCGTGCTGTGCGCCACCCCCGCTTATCTCGCGCAGGCGGGCGAGCCGCGCACTTTCGCCGACCTTGCGGACCACCGCCTGCTCGCCACCCACAGCCAGGATCCCTGGCGCCTGGAAGGCCCGGACGGCCCCGTGGTGCAGCGCGCCCAGTCCACCCTGCGCACCAATTCCAACGAGGTGGTGCGCGCCGCCGTTCTGGCGGGCATGGGCATCGCGCTGCGCTCCACCTGGGACGTGGGGCCGGAGCTGCGCGCCGGCAGCCTGAAGGTGGTGCTGCCCGCCTTCCATGCGTCGAGCCGGGTGGGCGTGTTCGCCGTCTATCCCTCGCGCCGCTTCCTGCCCCAGAAGGTGCGCGTCTTCATTGATCACCTCGCCGCCCTCTACGGCTCGGTACCACCCTGGGACGAGGGGCTGGAGCAGATCCTCTCCCCCGCACTGGCGGCGTAGCTGGCCGCGCGGCCATGCGCAAATCGGGTTGGTCGG
This sequence comes from Aquabacter cavernae, assembly GCF_003993795.1. Taxonomy (GTDB): domain Bacteria; phylum Pseudomonadota; class Alphaproteobacteria; order Rhizobiales; family Xanthobacteraceae; genus Aquabacter; species Aquabacter cavernae. The sequence goes on along the minus strand of NZ_RWKV01000003.1, from coordinate 9,993 downwards.
CGCCGGGGGCCTATGGCATGAGCGGGTGCCTCGATTCCGCGGAGCCCCATGGACGCGCCCTCCCCTACCGCCGTGCGCTTTACCCGCGAGGCTTTCCTGGCCGGCGCGCGGGTCATGGTGCCCCTGATGCCGGGCATGCTTTTGTTCGGCCTCGCCTTCGGGGCGGCCTCCGCGCAGAAGGGCTTCTCCTGGCTTGAGACCGCGCTCTCCAGCGGCCTCGTCTTCGCCGGGCTCGCCCAGATGGTGGCGCTGGAAGGCTGGCAGGCCCAGTGGACGGTGCCGAGCCTCCTGGCGCTCGCCGTCCTCACCTTCACGGTGAATATGCGCCATCTGCTGATGGCCGCCTCCATGCGCCCCTGGCTCAGCGAGCTTCCGGCCTGGAAGTCCTATCCCTCCCTGTTCCTGCTGGCCGACAACAATTGGGCGGCCACCATGCGCTATTATTCGCAAGGCGGGCGCGACGCGGCCTTCTTCGTGGGCTCGGGTTCCTTCACCTGGCTCATGTGGGTGCTCTCCACCGTGGCGGGGCAGGTGCTCGGCGGCGGGCTGCCGGACCCCAAGGCCGTGGCCATCGACGTGGTGGTGCCCGCCTTCTTCATCGCCATGCTGGTGCCCAACTGGAAGGGCCGCCGCGAAGTGGTGGGCTGGGGCGTGGCGGCGGCGGTCTCGGTGGCCGCCTCCTATCTGGTGCCCGGCTGGTGGTTCATCTTCATCGGCGCGGTCTCCGGCGCCATCGCGGGAGGCTTCACCGATGACTAGCCTCCTCGACGCCTCCACCCTCGCCGCCATCTGCGTCATGGCGGTCACCACTTTGTTCAACCGCACCGCCGGCTTCATGGTGATGCGCTTCATCCCGCTCACCCCCCGCGTGCGGCGCATCCTGGAATGCCTGCCCGGCGCGGTCATCGTCGCCATCGTCGCCCCCACCGCCGCCCATGGCGACCTCGCCATGGCGGCAGGGCTGGTGGCCGCGCTGGCGGCGGCGAAGTTCCTGAAGAGCGACTTCTTCGCGGTGATCGGCGCCGTGGTGGTGACGGCGGGCCTGCGCTACGTGGGGTTTTGAGGGGCGGGCGGCGGGGGGTTGGGACGGATCGATTTTGAGATCGATGGGTGGGTTTTGGCCCTTTGCCAACCTTCGACGGCACTTTCCGCGACGTCCGCTTAGCGCCCCCATTCACGCCATTGGGTTCCTCTTTGCGCTATCTCGGAAGCAGTCATTGGCGATGACAACGCTCGCAGCTAAGCGACCGTCATTGCTCCCGGCCCCATCGCCCAATTGATGCAGCCTTGGCGCAGTTCGTTATCCGTCGCTTCGGTGCTGAAACTCGAGTGCCTATCTGACGATAAAGTAGTCGGCGATCTGGCAAACGTGCTTCGACGGCATTATGCCGGCAGCCGCAGGAGGTTCGCCCGCGTCGTTGTCACCTGCAAACTCGAACAAAGTCAGAGCAACGGCTTTGACAAATCTTAGAATCGGTGGCTGATTCCCAGCTATCTTACAGCGTCATTAACTCTCGTTTGGATGCTGCGAGCCCAGAAACGGGTCGACAGCCGTTTAGGCTTTACCAGTTTCCCCATTCAACAGTCGATAGGATGAAGCTCATGGCCAAAGACTCTGCGCTTCTGTCGGAGCTGCATAAACTTATCGGGCAGCGGATGGAGGCTGGCCAGATTGCGCAACCGAGCGAAATCGTTGAAGAGATCTTCCAAAGCAAACCTCTGACAGGCCCGCATGCCGACTTCTATAGAGCGTTCGCTAAGAAGGAACTTGTGGGTGTCGTTACACGCATGTTGAAGCGCGTGGGGATGAGCGACGATCCCGCGTCTCCTCAAATGGTCCTTCCCGGCCATACGCGCTTGGTCAAATCGTATCCTGTGCTTCGGAACGGTGAACGGTCCCTGGTTCCAATAGGCCTCTGCACAACGCAAGAACTTTCTGACCACGTCTCGCTTCTTCGCAAGCAGGCAAAAGGCTGCGAAAAACACGCTGCAGAATTGGAGAAGTACCTGATCACCAAGACTGCTCGGGAAGAAAACCACGCGCAAATCGAGAGGTCTGAAAGAACCGAAGCCGAACCGGCATGATAGCCGATGTGGCTCATTCCACCATTTTCTTCACACCCACATACGTCAGAATACGCCGGTGTAGTGTCGGACTAGATTCGCGGAATTAAGCCATTTGAGATATCATGGTTTCTGTGTTGGGGGCACTTCCGGTATGTATGTTTTGGTCGAGGGGGACGGGCCAGCGGGTGAAACTGTGACGCGGTTCCGAGCATCGCGCGAGCCGAGCTATAGACATCGCGACGCGCTCCGGCTGCTTTTCATCTTGGTTGCGGGCAGCGAAGACGCCGACAAGCCCACAGAGGAGTGCGTGAAGGTCTTTCGAGCCGAGAAACGCTTGATGGCCATAGACTTCCTCGTCCGTTATCCTGACTATTTGGGTGACGCCCTGCTGGATCTCTACGAGGAGACCCGCGAGCCCGAGCTGCTGGAGGCGGTTCAGCGCATCTTCCTCGACGACGAGCCTTGCGTCAGACTGGTGCGGATGGTCCGCTGGCGGCACGGCGCCTACCAGAACGTCGAGGATGCCCTTGCAATGCTGAGCTACTACGGCTTGGCGAGACCGATGCAACTCGCCGGTGATGACGGCAAGATTCGTCGGTACGAGTACCTCATATCACCAAAGGCGATCTCGTTCCTGGAAAAGTGTGTTCAGGATCACCCGGAGTTGGCGTGGTATCGTGACCGATTAGCCTTGGTCATGCGGGTCGCCTGCGGCAAGAGCGGATCTGCCCTGAAGGAATGGCAGTACGAGCACCCAGAGTACGGAAACACCATCCAAGGCGACGTGATACCGACCATCCGGGAGCAAGTCGAACAACGCTTGGCCAAGATCGTCGGATTGGAACCATGAGAACGGAACGGACCATCAAGGCGACCGAGATCGCCTGGATCAAGGCCATCGCCGAGGACAGCACCAGTCCGGGGTCAGATGTTCAAAGCGTCCTGCTCAAGTACGGTATTCGCGCGCAGACCACACCGCCGCGTGCCAAGAGCCTTCGCTTCGACAGCATCAAGTTAACGGGCGTTCGAGCCGAGTCCGAGCGCGACGGACCGTTCGAGCTGTCCTGGTCGGACCTGGGGACCGGCATCTGGGCGGTGATGTCCGAGCGCAATTTGCGAGGAAAGTCGTCCATCCTGAACCTGCTCCAAGCCGCAATCCGCGGCGACTTTCCCGGCCGGGTGAAGCCCGACGTCTGGAAGTGGCTAGAGACCATCGAAATCCGGTATCGCATCGACGACGTCCTGCATCGCTTGGAATTGAGCAAGGCGGCCGGCGAGGAGAAGGCGGCAGAAGGTAGGGCCACGCTGAGCCGAAGCGATGGCGACGACCAATGGATCACGCTCTACGAAGGCGACGCTGGGGACGGGCTGAAGTCGCAAACCGAGCACCTGATGATGGAGGAGCTCGATTTCCCTGTGATCTACGCTCACAACAAGAGTACGGGCGGTCATCCCCACGGGTGGCCCCTGATAGCTTCGACGTTCTTTCTGTCGAGTTCTATTGAGCCGAAGGCGCTGTTCGGCGACCTTCCCATCGACGGGCTCCCGCTTCGCCTCCTCCAACTGTTCATTGGGTTGCCGTGGGTCTCCACTTATAGCGCTGCGTTAACTGCGCAGAAGCAGGTCGAGCAGGCACTGGCCGATCGACCGAACCAACCAGGCGTGAACGCGGTGCTCAATACCAGGCTTCTCGAAGTCGAGCGTCAGCTTACCGATGCGAAGAAGGCTCGTGGCACCGACGACCGCGCTGCAATAAGACTGGAACTGGCGCGGCTTGACAAGGAGACTGCGACCGATAGGAAGGCGGCCGAGACCGCTCGGGTCGCCTTCGAGGCGGACACGGCGACCGTCGCGTCCGTCACAGCCAGCTACGACGCCGCACGGCGAAGGCTCAAGCAGCTAGAGGATGAGCGGTCGGCAGGATACTCGTTCCGTCAGCTCAGCCCGACTTGCTGTCCCGCCTGCGAGGCGGCGTTCGAGAACGCTGCGCCAGCGGTTCGGCACGCGGACGGCAATACCTGCGCCTTGTGCAAGAACGACCTGCCGGTCCACGAAGACGATCTGGACAGTGATCGCATCCAGGACGCCCAGACCTTGGTGGAGGAATTGGCTACGTCACTCCAGATCGCCAAGGCCAAGCTCAAAGCCAGCGAGAAGACAGCAAAGGACGCGACCGAACGGCTCAGCGCCGGAATGAGCAGGGTACGAAACCTCCAAGAAGCCATCTCCACGTTGCCGACCAATCCCGAACTCGTCGTGGTGCAGTTGGAGGCCCAGGCCCAACAGCTTCGGGAATTGGTGACCTCGCTGCAATCGCCTGCCAACGAGGACACAGAGATACAGGGTGAACTCAAGATTCTCCGCGCCGCTACCGAAGTCAGCAAAACGCTGATGACCTCTATGCAGTCGGATGTCCTGACGGAGATCGCCGATTCGGTAATGTCCCTCGCCAAGAAGTTCGGTGTATCCCACGTCACCAGCATGCACCTAGATGGCGGCGGGAAGCTGAAGGTCCACCAAGGCGGCGCCGACATCTATTTCAGCAATCTGACGATGGGCGAGAAATTGCGCATCAAGATCGCCATCTCGCTAGCGGCGGTGGAGGTGGCCAAGCGTCGCGGGTATGGCCGGCATCCAGGCCTGCTGATCATCGACTCGCCGGCGTCGGAAGAGGTCGTGAACGAGGACTTTGAGCAGATGCTCGACAGCGTTGCATCTGCTGCAAAGGACATCGGAGGCGTTCAGATCATTATAGGCACGATCGCACGCAAGGCCGTGGAGGCGGTTGTGCCTATCGATCACCGGCTGCACGCCAAGGGGGATGAATACCTCTTCTGACCGGTGGGACGATGGAAGACACATTCGAGCTCCTGACGACGGAAGGCAAGTCCATTCCAGATCCGGGAACGGCTGAAGAGAACGAAGTGCTGGCCGCGATTGAGGCCCTGCCTTCCGAAACCGAACGTGCCAACGCGTTCTGCTGGCTGACTAGTTGGGTGACCACGGCCACCGTTCAGCGCGCTCTGCTGCGGATACTCGAGCGCGAGGATGACGCCACCTCTATTGCGGAAATGGTCGACTGCCTCGGCGAACTGTCAGCGATTCCGAAGGCTTTCGGCCGCAGTGCGTGGGAGATCTTCCGCAGCCGTTTCGAGCCCCGGTCTGAGCATGGCTGGATGCGATCGCAGGCGTTGCGCGGTGCGCTCGTCGTGGCGCAGGGCGATCCCAGCTTAGTTAGGCGCCTGCAGTCGTACCTTCTGGATGTAAAGGCGGACGACGACGACGCCTATCTGCGTCACATCGCCAAGGTTACGGGCGCCATCCTGCGTCGATACCCTGAAGACGATTTCCGAGACCTTCTCTCCAGGCTAGTGGATGTCGACGAGGTAGCGGACGAAGCTGCCCTTGAGCTTGGGCTTGATCGCCTGCAGGAGGGGTTGCTGGCCAAGACGCAGGACGCGCTCACGTCAGCCTTGACGGCGGCGCAGGGGTGGTTTCGCCGTTCGCTTGCCGCGAGCGAAGGGCGTTCGGATGCTGCGCTGTATGAGATCTGCACATCTGTTCTGATCGATGTGCAGAGCAGGGGACTGCACTCTGATCTTGCGCTGGATCTGCCAAAACTTCGTGGGGCAGCCATCGAGTATTCGGCCTATGCCGTGGACCGTCACTCTGCGCATTCATGGCTCGGGGCGTCGTCCCGCGAGCGTTTCCACTGGCTGTCGATGGCCACCAAGTTAGCCATGGTCGCTCACACGTTCACGAAGGACATTTGGCTGCAAGCGGCCATCGTGATCGAGGAAGAGTTGCTATCGATATTCTTCGCGAGCGAGAACATGTTCTCGCGATCCGATGGCCATGGCGCCGATATTCTCGGACGGGAGGCGCTCGTCCAATCGCTGCGGAAACGGCGATATTATCTGCAGACCTTAGATCAGTGGCTCGCCGAGAACGCTGACAGCGATCTGGCGCTGAATGTCGGACAACTACGCGACACGGTGCAGCAGTCACTGGCCGGAGCCGTCCATCGCAGCCCTTTTGACGAATCTACTGAAGGCTGGCTGGTCGATGGCCTCAAGAAAGCCGGCCTCGACGCAGCTACAGCCGCGATGACCGCGGCGCAGTTCGATGTGGCGATAGATCGCAATCGGCAAGTGGCCGAGCTATGGGCCGCCGTCATGGAGAAGCTCTCAGACAGTCCCGACTACCAGCGCGACCATCCTCGAGCGCTGCTGGAACACATGTGTACGCTCATCGTCCGTTTTCTCGATTTTCGCGCCAACGCTGGCAAGAGTACCGATCCGTCTGCTGAGTACGTATTTCGGCGCGGCGCCGATCTGCCGGTCGAACACGACCTTCAACTGGATTTCCTGAAGTTCCTCACGACGTCGGACGCGCCATCGTTCCGAGCCGAAGCCCGCGACTCCGGTGGCGGTCGCGCCGACATCGCTATCGAGTATCGTGGCGTGAAGTCGATCGTCGAGGTGAAAAAGGACGACAACGTGCCCGACAACGCCGAACTTGCGAAGCGATATGCCGGTCAGGCAACGGGCTACCTGACGACCGGTGTCTGTTTCGGTTTCCTACTGGTGCTCGACCTTACGGATCGGAATGGCCATCAGCCGCACATTTCCGAACAGATCAGCGTGGAGCGAAAGGTGCCGGATGGGTCTGAATTAAAATATCACATTGTGGTGGCCAGAATTCAGGCCAAGCGCAAAACGCCGCATGAATTGCGCTAGTCAAATGATAGAGTTACCGAACACCAGAAACGTCGCGGTTCGTATGCGCAGCATAATGGGCCGCTCTCAATTCCAGAGATCGATGCCCTCGCCGGCGCGTTTTGCATGGCAGCATCGAACTGAACGACCTCCTGCATGGGCTGCTGAAATAATGGGACAGGCCAAACAAAAGAAGAGCCGCTACCAGCAAATGCTGGGGGACAACCCGCTGTGCTGTCTGTGTGGAGGCGTGGCCAAGTCGTCCACGGTCGACCACATCCCGCCACAGGCGTGCTTCCCGCGTGGGTTCTTCCCGGAGGGTTTTGAGTTCCCCGCGTGTGAGGCCTGCAACGGCTCGACCAAGAAAGAGGACCAGATATTCGGCTACTACATGCAGATGGGAAACCCCGACCTGTTCACCAAGGACTTGTGGTCGATGTGGCGGCTGCAGGACGGCATTAAGAACAACTATCCGGCCGCGCTTCTGAACACCAAGCTCGGCAATCAGGCCAAGGCGGCGGCGCTGGCTGAAATGGGGATTCGGGTGCCAGCGGACGCCGATCTGTCGAACATGCCGTTGGCTAGTGTGCCTGCGGAGTTTCCTGCGGCGGCCACGACGATCGGGCGGAAGATGGCGTGTGCGATCTACTACAAGGAAACGGGCGGCAAGTTCCTTACGAAGAAGCACTACATCTGGACGGCAACGGTTCACAGCCGCCATCCGCGCGCGTCGCAGCTAACCGACTACATAAATATGATGTTGCCAAAAAAAGAGGTCGGCGGCCGGAGTAACATCAAGGACTACGGTAGGCGGTTCGGGTACCGTTACGGGTACAAGGAGAAGGAGGACTGCATGATCTCCATCTCTCAGTTCGGTGTCGGGTTCATCACGATCTGTACCAGTGGTATCCTTGAGAAAGGCAAAGAGCGGATACCGCCCGAGGAGCTTCAGACCATTTTCCCGACATTCGAAGAGCGGGCAACTGCCGCTGATGCAAAGGAAGCGGAGAAGTCAGCAGCAGTCCTGTCCTAAGGCTTGATTGAACCTAGTCCTCTACGCTGACGCTCACTGTGCCCGGTCCGTTGTCGATACGTCGGCGTATGACCTGCCCGATGTCCGACCTGCCCTGCATCTCAAATGACAACGCAAGCTGTGGCAACTGGTGAGCGTTGCCGTTGTCTTTCATGAACTGCACGAAGGCCTCGACCAGGTTATCAATTTGGTCGAACGAGCTGCCAGACCGGGCGTGCGTAATCACCCTTCTGGTGAAGTCTTCGATTTGGGCCTGCGGAACGGCAGCAGTTAGCCGCCGCACCGTCTCCGGGCCGGTAAGCAACTGTTGCCGGGCCTTCTCCCGACTCTTCGCTTCCAGCGCCTCCGCGGGCGTCACCTTGAAGGCAATTTTCTGGGTGCCCGCCTTGGCATCCGCCTCATAGCTGAAATCGAACTCGATACGGTTCTTGATGGCCGTGTCGGCGAGTCGCAGGCCTGCCTTCGCAACCTTCGACATATCCGGCAACTCGATCAGCGGACTTGGAGGCATCGCCTGCGTGCCTTTGAAGAATCCCTTCATCCACGTCACGAACTTGGCCATGTGGCCGGTCGCGACCGCGATGGCGGTGAGAGCCGATGCGCCGCCACCGGCCAGGATGAGATAATCGTAGAGCAGGAAGCCCGACGAGCCGGTTTCGAAACGCGCCAGGACAAGCCGACTTCCCGTCACGCGCTTGTAGTCGGCGCTAAGATCGCGCAGGAGGTTCGCAACCTCAGCTGCATCCAGCGGGCGCTCATTGTGTATGATGAGCACGAGCGCATTCTGGCGCTCTCGTTCAGAAAACTCAATTTCCGCCATGCCCCCCGATTCTCCTCTTTGCCGACCTCTATAAGGAAAGTTCAACGTGTTCGGGCGAGTATCCAGCAGCGATTCAGGCAGCGCTACGGCAAGCGCGAACTGGGTCCGCTCTGGTACCCAGCCGTGTCGGCCCAGTATGGACTGGGCCGACACAGGTCCTCGACCGTCACGTCCCGCAAGAATGGTGGAACGTCTGGGAGTTGCCTCGCGAACTCAGTATGTCCTTTGGATATAAAGGGGCGATTAGTCAAGTGACAACACTATTATCCTGGATTTCAGTCGATTCTAGAGGTCCAAGCAGAATTTACATTGTGGGAGATAGCCGGATTACATGGGGCTCAGAATCTTACCGGTGGGACAGCGGCCGCAAGGTATTTGCGTCCCGGACGGCGGACATCTTCGGATATTGTGGCGACGTTCTGTACCCAACCTTAGTCCTCGGTCAACTCGGCGATTTAGCCGGCCAAAGCCTGCTTTGGGATCAACAGGCAAACGCTGAAATGCGGCACGACAAGATTGTTGAGTATCTGAAGCGGTCATTTGAACGGCGGCATAATGCTCCGGATTACGACTTCACCATCTTGCATGGTGCACGAGATGGTGAGGGGCTAAGAGGGTCGTTTTACCTTTGGAAGACCAGTTATCGAGTTGGGCGTCGGACCTGGACGGACCAGAAGATCGACGTTGGCGTTCCGTTGAAAAGTGCGGTGCTGGTGAAACTTGGAAGCGGCGACCACGCGCTGGATCGCGAAATCGACGCTTGGGACGCGAACCCTCAGGGTGGCACCGCCCGGTCGATTTTTTCAGCGTTTTGTGACGCGTTGGAGAAGAAAAGCGATCCACTTTCTGGCGGTGTGCCGCAGATCGTGTCGCTTGATCGGCGTGGCGGCGGCAAGGTGATTGGGTTCATAGCCGACGGCGCACACTACATCTATGGCCTTCCAATTCAACCGCTTCCGGAATTGAGCAAGATAGAGTGGGTAGACTCTCTCTTTCAAAGGATGTCTCCTGAAACAATGACACTGCTGCCAAACGCTCAACGACATGCCCGTGTTGAGAAGGGAAAGAAAGGCGGTCTAGCTGCATTTATCGGCAAATCGTTTGGCAAGGCGGACTCGTAGCTGCTCCAATATTGCCCTCAGCGGCCCGGTTATCGTTCGTGACCGCTCCGCGGTTGGCCGGTTAGGCTTTTCGCCAGCGCCCCGGCTCAGCTTGCCGATAGTCCAGTCTAGGTGACCGACTCATAACTTCGCAGCCAGATGCGGATTGATGCGAGTTGGATCGAAGCGAGGAAATTGTCGTCTCGCTTGTCGTAGCGGGTGGCGACGGCTCTGAAGTGTTTGAGCTTGTTGAAG
>NZ_RWKV01000002.1 GCF_003993795.1 Aquabacter cavernae | reverse complement strand
CGATGATGTCGGTCGGGCGCCCGTCCTCCCGCACCGCCCCCTGCCCCCCGACCAGCGCGGATCGTTCCTGGTGGCCTGCGACGTGCCCCGTATAGCCTTCCGTCGTCACGACGGGAGTGTCGTTCGTCCCCGCGATGGTGACCGTGATGTCGTGGGTCGTGCCGTCGACGCTGGTCACCGCCAGCGTGTCGGTCAGGTGCTGCTGAGGGGTAAGCTGCTGCACGGCAGGCTGGCTGTTGTCGGCCGTGTAGGTCCAGTGGCCCTGTGCGTCGAGGGTGAAGGTGCCGTAATGGCCCGTGCCGCTCGTGACCGGCGTGAACGCCGCCTCGCCGGGATCGGCATCGGTGACCGTCAGCGTGCCGCCCGTGGCGAGGTGGCCCGCAGTAACGCCCTTGTCCTCCGTCAGCGTGCCAACATCGGTCCCGGCGATATGGGCGCCTTCGCCGGTTCCGGTGACATCGATGGTGACGGTATGGGTGGCGGTGGCTTGTTGCGAATCAGTGACGGTGACGGTGAAGGTCTCGTGGACCGTCTGCCCGGTCATCAGCGCCTGTGTGGCGGCGCGGGCATTGTCGAGCGTGTAGGTCCAGTGCCCGTGCTGGTCGATCGCCAGCATGCCATAGGCCCCGGGCGTCTTCGGATCCACCGACCAGGTCTCCCCTCCGGAGCCCCCAACATCGACATCG
>NZ_RWKV01000001.1:168598-364705 GCF_003993795.1 Aquabacter cavernae | reverse complement strand
CGGGAAAAACGGCGAGATCCGAGCCATCTGCCGCTCGCTCAGCAGGAACAAATCACCCATGCCAGCCTCCTCAAGGGAGACGGTGAATCACAGATCACAGCAGATTAATAGGTCCTGAGCCTAGAGCCTGATCCGATCAGGTTGAACCAACCTGATCGGTGAATCAGTCTCTTAACGCATGAATAGAGACCCCCTCGCCATGGAGCGCACCGCCACCAATGACGGCATCCGCCTCGCCTATGACATGGAAGGGCGCGGCCATCCGCTCCTCATCATCGGCGGGCTCTCCGCGGACCGGATCTTCTGGGGCCTGTCCCGCCCGCTCCTGGCGGGTCACACCACCTTGTGCTTTGACAATCGCGACATGGGCGCCAGCGGACGGGCGGACGGCCCCTACAGCGTGGCCGACATGGCGCGCGACGCGCTGGCCGTGATGGATTCCGCCGGTATCGACGCGGCCGACGTGCTCGGCCATTCCATGGGCGGGGCCATCGCCCAGGAACTGACCCTCATGGCGCCCGAGCGGGTGCACCGGCTGGTGCTCTCCAACACGCTCGCCCGCAATGACGGCTATACGCGCGAGCTGATGGGCCTGCTGAAGCGCCTGCGCCGGGAGATCACGGACCCGGTCACCTATGTCTCGACGCTCGCCACCTACACGCTCGGCCGGGTGACTTTGGGCACGGTGCCTCTGGAGGCCATCGCCCGGCAGGCCCTGGCCACGAGCCCGCTCCAGGAGGTGGAGGCGTTCGAGCGGCAGGCGGACGCCTGCGCGGGCATCGACACGCTGGACCGCATCGGGGACATCCGCGCCCCGACCCTGGTGCTCCATAGCCCCGACGACCGTTTCTTCGCCACCTCCTTCGCCCGCGCCATCGCCGACGCCATCCCCGGCGCGCGGCTCCACGAAGTGCCCCTGTGCGGCCATTGCCCCATGGTGGAAGCCCCCGACACCTTCGCCAAGGCCGTGCAGGACTTCCTGCGGTAAGGGCGCTTCATTTTTGATTGAACCGCGCGGGACATGGCGTTGCGGGCGCACCGCTCTCCCCTCGCGGGAGAGGGTTGGGGTGAGGGGGTGGCCTGCGCGACATGTCGGGTATGAGGGCGCCAGGCGGTGCCGAACCCCTCACCCACCTCGCTGACGCTCGGCACCCTCTCCCGCAGGGGGAGAGGGAAGAGCCCCCCACGTCAATCAGACAATGACGCGCTCGACGGCCATAGGCCTCGCATACGGAAGCCGGACATTGCGCCCGGCAAGGAACGGCTTAAGTAAAGCTTCGTCACCGGAGCCCCGCATGCATTCCCCCGATACCATCTACGGCACCACCATCGTCACGGTCCGCAAGGGCAATCGCGTCTCCATCGCGGGCGACGGGCAGGTCACGCTGGGCCAGACGGTCCTCAAGTCCAATGCCCGCAAGGTGCGCCGTCTGGGCAAGGGCGACGTGATCGGCGGCTTCGCCGGGGCCACGGCTGACGCCTTCACCCTGTTCGAGCGGCTGGAAGCCAAGCTGGAGCAATATCCCGGGCAGCTGCAGCGCGCGGCAGTGGAGCTGGCCAAGGACTGGCGCACGGACCGCTATCTGCGGCGGCTGGAAGCCATGATGATCGTGGCCGACGCCAATGTCTCCCTGGTGCTCACCGGCACGGGCGACGTGCTGGAACCCGAAGCGGGCGTGGCGGGCATCGGCTCGGGCGGCATGTATGCGCTCGCCGCCGCCCGCGCGCTGCTGGACCGGGAGGAGGATCCGGAGGCGATCGTCCGCCGCTCCCTGGAGATCGCGGCCGACATCTGCGTCTACACCAACCGCAACATCGTGGTCGAAACCATTGGCTGACGCCCCGCGGCGCGCCCCCAACAGGTACTCTCCCCAAATGAGCGACTTTTCCCCCCGCGAGATCGTGTCCGAGCTGGACCGCCACATCGTCGGCCAGTCCAAGGCCAAGCGCGCGGTGGCCATCGCGCTGCGCAACCGCTGGCGCCGCCAGCAGCTGGAAGGGCATCTGCGCGAGGAGGTTCTGCCCAAGAACATCCTGATGATCGGCCCCACCGGCGTCGGCAAGACCGAGATTTCCCGCCGCCTCGCGCGCCTCGCGGGCGCCCCCTTCCTGAAGGTGGAAGCCACCAAGTTCACGGAAGTCGGCTATGTGGGCCGCGACGTGGAGCAGATCGTGCGCGACCTCGTGGAGGTGGGCATCACCCTGGTGCGCGATGCCAAGCGCAAGGAAGTGCAGGCCCGCGCGCATCTGGCCGCCGAGGAGCGCGTGCTGGACGCGCTGGTGGGCCAGGGCTCCTCCGCCGCCACCCGCGACAGCTTCCGCAAGAAGCTGCGGGCGGGCGAGCTGGACGAGAAGGAAGTGGAGGTCGAGGTGCAGGCGGGCAGCCAGGGCATGCCCATGTTCGAGATCCCCGGCATGCCCGGCGCCCAGATGGGCGCGGTCTCGCTGGGCGACATGCTGGGCAAGGCGTTCGGCGGGCGCAGCAAGTCGCGCCGCGTGCTGGTGAAGGACGCCCATCCCCTCCTGCTCACCGAGGAGGCGGACAAGCTGCTGGACCAGGACGCCATCGTCCAGGAAGCCATCCATGCGGTGGAGAATAACGGCATCGTCTTCCTGGACGAGATCGACAAGATCGCCGGCCGCGAGAACCGCTCCGGCGCGGACGTGTCCCGCGAGGGCGTGCAGCGCGACCTGCTGCCGCTCATCGAGGGCACCACGGTCTCCACCAAGCACGGCGCGGTGAAGACCGACCACATCCTGTTCATCGCCTCCGGCGCCTTCCACGTCTCCAAGCCCTCCGACCTTCTGCCGGAGCTTCAGGGGCGCCTGCCCATCCGCGTGGAATTGGAGGCGCTGACGCGCTCCGATTTCGTGCGCATCCTCACCGAGACCGAGGCAAGCCTCGTGAAGCAGTCCGTGGCGCTCATGGCCACGGAGGGCGTGACGCTGGACGTGACGGCCGACGCGGTGGAGGCCATCGCGGACGTGGCGGTGGAGGTGAACGGCTCGGTGGAGAATATCGGCGCCCGCCGCCTCCAGACGGTGATCGAGCGGGTTCTGGACGAGCTCTCCTTCTCCGCCCCCGACCGCTCCGGCGAGACGGTGGTGATCGACGCCGACTATGTGCGCGACCGCGTGGCGGACCTCGCCAAGAATACCGACCTGAGCCGGTTCATCCTGTAGGGCGGATCGACCAGCAGGCCGGATCGACCTTCAAGCGGTCCGGACAGTTTTTCTAAGAACGCTGCGTCATGGCCGGGCTTGTCCCGGCCATCCACGCGGTTCCGCTCGGTGTGCGCCCGACCCATAGGCGTGGATGCCCGGGACAAGCCCGAGCATGACGGACTGTAAAGGGCTGGAAGCCTTTTCCGCGGCTTGAACGCCCAATGTTTCGGGCCACTCCCCCGTCAGCGGCCGGGTCTTAGCCCACACGCAGGCCCCTCGAGAGACCGGCCTGCGTGCACGCATAAGGCCCCGGCGCATGACCATGCCGCGCCGGGTGCCGGGAGCTCGAGGCGCGTCCTACAGCACGTCCGGCTGCGTGGGCGCGCACTGGCTCAGGAAGCGCTTCGCGTTGCCGCTATAGTGCACCGCCACCGACATGAAGTCCTGAATCTCCTCCTCGCTCAGCGTGCGGCGAAGCTGGGCCGGCGCGCCGGTCCAAAGCTCGCCGCGCTTCACGCGCTTGCCCGAGGTCAGCAGCGCACCGGCGCCCAGGATGCCGCCGCCTTCCACCACCGCGCCGTTGAGGATGGTGCTCGCCATGCCGACGAACGCACCATCCTCCAGCGTGCAGCCATGGATGAGGCAGGAATGGCCGATGGTCACGTCATTGCCGATCATCGCCGCGAACGCGCCGGGATCCACATGGATGACGGTGCCGTCCTGGATGTTGGTGCGCTCACCGATGCGGATCTTGTTGGCATCGCCCCGCAGGACGCAGCCGAACCAGATGCCGGAGCCCGCGCCGATCTCCACATCGCCGATCACGCTGGCGGACGGGGCAACCCAGGCGGACGGCGCGACGCGCGGCACATGGGCGCCGAGCCGGTAGAAGGGGGAAGGAACGGTCTCTCGGGTCATGATCCTCTCCGTGGGCTCAGAGATAGTAGGACTTGTGCATGATCTTCCACTCGCCCTTGCAGAAGGCGAGGTTGAAAAGGTCCTGCCCTTCCATCGCCTTGTCACCCATCACGAAGGCGAAGGGAACGCGAACGCTGGCGATGTGATCGACGATGCGCACATCGATCTCCTTCGCCTTCTCTTCGGCATTGTCATACTTCTGGTGCAGCGAGCCGATGACCTTCACGAACTCGTCGAGCGTGATGGTGCGGATCTCGTCGCCCTTCACATAATAGTGGGCGATGTTCGCCTTCGGATCGAAGGTGGCGCGGAACTCCGCCTCGTTCCAGGTCCGGACGGCGTCGAGATAACGCTCGATCACTTTGCGCACGGCAAGCGCCTGCGCCTCCATGTCGGGAGTGCTCATCTTGGGGTCTCCTGTTGTGAAACATGCGCGCGCGGTAGGCGCGCTTTAGGCCGGGCGGCCCTTCGGGGTCAGATGCTCCGACCCTTCCAGTAATGCGCCCGGATGTCCTTCTTCAGCACCTTGCCCACCGTGCTGCGGGGCAGTTCCGGCCACACCACCACGGTCTTCGGCGTCTTGATGCTGCCGAGGGTCTTCTTGCACATGGCGATGACCTCATCCTCCCGGATGCTCTCGCCCGGCTTCAATTCCAGGACGGCGGTCACCGCCTCGCCCCACTTGTCGTCGGGCACGCCGATCACCGCGCAGTCCTGGACGGCGGGATGACGCCAGATCACCTGCTCGATCTCGCCGGGGAACACGTTGATGCCGCCGGTGATGATGATGTCCTTGCTGCGGTCCACGAGGCGCACATAGCCGCCCGCATCCTTCACGCCGAGATCGCCGGTGCGGAACCAGCCGTTCCGCAGCGCCTTGGCGGTGGCTTCCGCATTGTCCACATAGCCCTTGAAGAGGTTGGGGCCGTGGCACACCACTTCCCCGGTCTCGCCCAGGCCCACCGGAAGGCCCGCCTCGTCCACCACGTCCACCAGGGTCATGGCGCTGCCCCGGCCAATGCTGCCGAACCGGCCGCCATCGGACGAAAACGCCTCCGCATGCTCGCTCGGGGTCATGATGGAGACGGTGCTGGTGGCCTCCATGAGGCCGTAGAGCTGCGTCATCACGGGGCCGAAGACGGACCAGGCCTCGCGCAGCTTGTCCACCGAGATGGGCGCCGCCCCATACATGAGATAGCGCAGCGCGCCGAAGTCGAACGACGCGACGTCCGGCTCCGCCAGCATCATGTAGAGCAGGGTCGGCGGCACGAACATGTGCGTCACGCCATGATCGCCCATGGCCTTCAGGATGTCGCGCGGCCGGGGCTTGGGCAGGATGACGTTGAGCCCGCCCTGCGCGAACACCGCCAACGCCACGTCCCCCGCCACATGGGTGAGGGGCGTCACGGCGAGATTGACCGGCGGGCCATCCACCGGCATGGCGAGGCGATAATTGGTGATGAGGGTGGACCAGTTGCGGCTCGCCCGCATGACCCCCTTGGGCAGTCCGGTGGAGCCGCCCGTGGTGAGCAGCGTCACCACGTCCTCGCCGCCGATATTACTATCGACGGGCACGTCGCGCGCGGTTGCGAGGAAGGCGTCCATGCTCGGATCGCCCGCCCCCGTTCCGTCCACCACCACGACACCGCGCAGGCTGGGGACGGCGGCGCGGATGTCCGCCAGGGCATCGGCGAAGGAAGCGTGGATGAACAGCCATTCCGGGGCGAACATCTTCATGATGTCGATGCATTCCCCCGCCGTGGCGCGGGGGTTGAGCGGCATCGCCCGCAGCGGCAGGCGATGCACGCCGAACTGCACCACGAAGCCCATGGGATGGTTCGGCAGCCAGCTGGCGATGCAGGCGCCCGCCGGGAACCCGACGCCGCAGAGCGCCTGGGCACAGCGCAGGCTCGCGGCGCGCAGCCAGTCATAATCGTAGGTCTGCCCCTCGTACCAGATGGCCGGGGCGGACGGCGTGGCCCCCGCGCTCTTATCGAGAAAATCAGGAAGTCGCATCGCATTGCTCCGCGCAGGTCGTGTGGTGTTTCGCCGAAGGAGCGGCCGTGACGAAGCGGGCGAAGGCCTCCACCGGCTCGCGCTCGGACCGCAACTGGTTCGCGATGGCGGCAGGGTCCGCATGGCCGAGCGACATGCCGCACACCACGATCTCCTGGTCGGAGATGGGCGCGACTTCGCGGACGATGTCGTGATAGTGCCGCCACGCGGCCTGACAGCAGGTGTCGAGCCCCTCGCCGCGCGCGGCCAGCATGATGGACTGCATGAAGATGCCGAGATCGAGCCAGCTTCCCATGCCGAGATAGCGGTCCAGGGTGAAGATCAGCCCCACCGGCGCGCCGAAGAACTCGAAATTGCGCCCCGCCGCCTCCCAGCTCGCCGCGCGGTCGCCCTTGGCGATGCCCAGCAGGCTGTAGAGGCTCCAGCCCACCGCCTTGCGGCGGCCGCGATAGGGCTCCTCAAGCGGCTCGGGATTGTAATTATATTCCCCGAACGGCTCCGGCCCCCGCTCGCGCTCCGGCTCGCGGGCCCGGACCGCCGTGACCCGCTCCACCAGCGCGTCGCGGGCATCGCCGGTCAGCACATAGACCTGCCAGGGCTGCATGTTGGTGCCGCTGGGCGAACAGGCGGCGGTGGCGAGGATGCGCTGGATCACGTCGCGCTCCACGCGGGTGTCCCGGAACGCGCGGACGGAATGCCGCCCTCGGATGAGGGCGTGCGCGCCGGTGTCTTCAATCGTCATGGGCTATCGGCCTCCAAGGAAGGCATCGCGGACGGACGGGTCGGCCTTCAGCGCGGCCGCCGCCCCCTCCTGGACGATGCGTCCGTTGCGCAGCACGTAGGCACGGTCTGCGATTTCCAATGCTTTCAGCATGTTCTGCTCGGCGATCAGCACCCCGGTCCCGTCCGCCACCAGCTTCGGGATGTGCTGGAGCACCTCGTCGGTGAGCTTGGGCGACAGGCCGAGGGACGGCTCGTCCAGCAGCAGGAGCTTGGGGCGGAGCATGAGCGCGCGGCCGATGGCGAGCATCTGCTGCTGGCCGCCGGAGAGCGTCCAGCCGAGCGCCTTCTCCTTCTCCTGGAGCGCGGGGAAGATGGCGTAGACCCGCCCGATCATCTCCGCCGTGCCCCGTGCAGCATCGAAGGACGCCACTTCCAGGTTCTCGCGCACGCTGAGGCCGGGAAACACCCGCCGCCCCTCGGGCGAATAGCCGATGCCCCGGCGCGCCCGCTGATGGGTGGAGACCCGCGCGAGGCTCAGGCCCTTCAGGTGCAGGTCGCCGCCCGACACAGGCAGCAGGCCCACGATGGACTTCATGAGCGTGGTCTTGCCGGCGCCGTTGGAGCCCACCAGGGCCACCACCTCGCCGCTGTCCACCGAGAGGCTGACGCCCTGCAGGGCCGTCACCTGCCCGTAGGCGACGGTGACGCCGCTGATGTCGAGAAGCCGGGACGCGCTCATGACCGCACCTCCGCGAGCACGGGCTCGGGTTCCACGGCGGCGGTGGCGCCGCGGCCGAGATAGGCGTCGAGCACCAGCGGGTTCTCGTAGATCTCCCGCGGCCTCCCCTCGGCGATGAGGCGCCCCTGGTCGAGGCAGATCATGTAGGTGGCGAGGGTGCGCAGGAACGGCATGTTGTGCTCGATGATCAGCAGGGTGACGCCGCTGGCGGCGAGATCCTGGAGACGCGCGGCAAGGTCGTTCTGCTCGGATTCATTGAGACCGGCGGCGGGCTCGTCCAGCAGCAGGACCTGGGGATCGAGGGCCAAGGCGCGGGCGATCTCCACCCGCCGCTTCACCCCATAGGCCAGCGACCCGGCGGGGCGGTGCACGTCCTCCACGCCGAGCCGGTGGAGCAGATGGAGCGCATAGGCATAGGCGCGCAGCAGGCTCGGATCCTCGCGGCCCACCTTGAGCGCGCTCATGGGCCCCGCGCCCTCGGCCTCGAAGCGGGCCACGGCCACATTGTCGAGCACGCTCATGTCGTCCACCAGGCGCAAATTCTGGAAGGTGCGGGCAATGCCGCTGCGGACGATGTCGTGGGGCATGCGCCCGCCGATGGGCGCGCCGCCCAGGGTGATGACGCCCTGGTTCGGGGTCTCCACGCCGGTGATGCAGTTCACGAGCGTGGTCTTTCCCGAGCCGTTGGGCCCGATCACTGCTGTGATAGTGCCGCGATGAAGCTCGAACGAGACATCGTCCAGCGCCTTCACCCCGCCGAACCGCTTGCCGAGATTGCGCACCTCCAGGATGGGCGTGGTGGAGGGCAGCAGTGCCCCGCGCGGCGGCGGGCTCGCCTTGGGCGTATCGCGGATGGCGCTCACCTTCGCCATGTCCACGCCCCGCGCCTTGGGCAGGATGCGGTCGATGAGCCCCACCAGCCCTTCCGGCGCCACGATGAGCAGGCCGATGAGGATGATGGCGTTCACCATCACATAGGAGCGGTCCAGGAAGCGGAACCATTCGGGCAAATGCACGATCAGCAGCGCGCCGATGATGGCCCCGGCCACCTTGGTGCGCCCGCCCACCACCGCCATGGTGAGGCACAGCACCATGGTCTTGAATTCCAGCGCCTCGGGCGAGGCGATGCGGTTCACATGGGCGAAGAGCGCGCCCGCCGCGCCGCCATAGGCAGCGCTCAGCAGCAGCATGGTCAGGCGGATGCGGTCGATGTCGATGCCGAGCGAGCGCGCGGCCACCTCGTCTTCGCGCACCACATGGCAGGCCTTGCCGTAGAGCCCGCGCATCATCTGCCAGGCCAGCACGGCGCCCACGGCCACGAACGTCCAGACCAGCAGCATCAGCGGCCAGCCGCGCGGGATGACCACGCCCGCAATGTTGGGCAGCGGCACGCCCGCGAAGCCGTTTCCGCCGCCGGTCAGCGACACCCATTCCAGCGCCACCAAGGTCACGATCTGGCTGATGCCGAGGGTGGCGAGGGCGAAATAATGGGAGCTGAGGCGCAGCACGGGGATGGCGATGAACAGCGCCACCACCACGGACACCAGCACCGAGAGGGTGAGCGTGGTGGGGAAGCTGAAGCCGAGCTTCACCGCGCAGATGGCGGTGGCATAGGCGCCGAGGCCGAAGAAGGTGGCCTGCGAGAGCGCCAGCGCCCCCACATGGCCGAAGATGAACTGATAGCCGATGACCATGAGGGCGAACACGCCGGTGAGCGTGAAGATGCGCAGGTCGAAGGGGCTGGAGAAGACCAGGGGCCAGGCGACGAGGGCGAGCACGCCCAGGAGGCCGGCGATGGTGCGGGCATGCGGGAGGGACATGCGCTCACGCCCTCTTCTTGATGGCTTCGCCGAACAGGCCCTGGGGGCGCAGCAGCAGCACGGCGAGGAAGGTGATGAAGAGGGCGATGGTGGACGATGTCATGGAGAACAAAGTCGTGGTGGGCAGATAGGCGTCGAGGCCGGGAATGAGCGCCGGGATGGCGGGAATGAGCACCTCGAACAGCGCCACCAGGAACGCGCCCACCACGGTGCCGGGAATGCTGCCCCAGCCGCCGATGGTGACGGCCAGATAGGCTTTCATCATGTAGTTCCCGCCATCCGTGGGCGAGGTGTAGTAGGTGGCCGACAGGAACATGCCGGCGGCGCCCGCCAGAGCGGCGGCGAGCATGAAGGTGAAGGCGATCATCAGCTTCACATTGATGCCGGAGGCCGCCGCCATGTCCGGGTCCTGCGCCACGGCGCGCATGCGGCGGCCGAAGCGGGTGTGGGCGAACAGCACATACTGCCCGGCGATGAGGATGAAGGCGGCGCAGATCACCGCGATGGACTGCTCGTTGATGGCGAGCCCGCCGCCGAGATCCAGCATGCTGTTGCCCAGGATGGGCGGCGTGCTGCGCGGCTCGGGGCCGAAGGTGAGCAGCACCAGATTCTCGAAGATGGAGCCCGCCGAGATGGTGGCGATGAACACCGCCACCACCGGCTTGGTCCGCAGGGGGAAATAGGCGATCAGGGCCAGGACCAGCCCGAACGCCGCCGCCGAGAGAAGCACCAGAGGCAGCACGACGATGCCCTGCCCGGGGACGACCATGGCGATGGCGAAGGCGAGATAACTGCCCAGCATCACGAGCGCGCCGTGCGCAAAATTGACGGCATTGGTGGCGTTGAGCACCAGCACCAGCCCCAGCGCCACCAGCGCATAGGCGCTGCCGAGCGACAGGGTGTTCAAGGTGAGCTGTAGCATGTCGATCTGCCTGCCCTGATCCGCTTATGGTCAGTTGGTGGTGGGCTTGCCCTCGTAGCGCTTCACCAGCGCCGGGGACCGCGAGGTGCCGTCGAAGCAGACGATCACCGCCGAATGGGCCATGTTGCCCTTGCCGTCCGATGTGTAGGACATGGCGGCGCCGTCATAGGTCTTGCTCGCCAGGTATTTCTGGACGTCCCCGGGGGTCTTCGCACCGTCCTTCACGGCCGCGATCGCCATGTTCACGCCGTCATACTGCTGAAGGGCGAAGAAGTCGGGGGCGGCTTTGTACTTCGCCGTATAAGTGTCGATGAACGTGTCCAGGGCCGGAGAGACGCCCTTGCCGATAAAGGCGGAGGTCTCGGCGCACACGCCCTTCAGCTCCGCCGGCTCCAGCAGCGCGGCGGTGGAGGGCATGGTGAGCATGGTGTTTGCGACCACCGGAATGTCGAGGCCCGCCTGGCGATACTGGCGCAGCAGCAGGGCCATGGAGCCGGTGTGCATCTGGATGAGCACCACGTCGGGATTGGCCGCCTTCAGCTTGGCGAAGGTGGGCGTCATATCCTTGGTGGTGAGGTCGATGGCGTCCGAATAGACCACGTCGCCGCCGCCCTGCTTGATGTAATTGGTCAGGGCGTCGAAGCCGCTCTGGCCGTAGGCGGTGGAGTTGTAGAGGATGGCGACTTTCTTCTTGCCGAGGTCCTCCAGCACGTATTTCGCCTGGGCGCGCTTGGTCACCATGTCGGAGGGGAAGAAGCGATAGACGAACTTGCTGCCCTTCTCGGTGATGGCCGCCGTGCCGGCCGTGGTGAGAAGGGGGATGCCGTATTCGTCCGCCAGCGGGATCATGGGCAGCACCTGGGTGCCGAACATGGGCGCCACCGCCGCCACCACGCCCTTGCCGCCGGCCGCGCGCTCCAGCGCATTGGCCCCGCCCTCGGCGGCGCCCGCCGTGTCCAGCACGGTGGTGTCCACCTTCAGGGGCGCCGCGCTCTCGATGGCGAGCACCGCCCCATTGCGCTGGGAGGTGCCCTCCAGCGCGATCGGCCCCGTGAGTGGGACGATCACCGGGATCTGCACGGCCTGCGCATTGGCAACGGAGGTACAGAGAAGAGAGGCGAGAGCCAGAAGAGTTGCACGACGCATGTAAATCTCCAGCGTTCGCCGCTTCGCTTCCCGAAGCGGCGTCTAAGAATCATGGGTCCCGGATGTCCGGATCTAAGCCAGCTATACAATGCAGAAGCTTACGCTCCTGCACCAATACCGTTTGCGTAAGCGGCCCATAAGGATTCGCGAAGCGTCCCGGGGGCCGATGACCATCGCTGTCACGCGGCCTGGATGGCCGGCAGCGGATCCGGCCGGGATCCCTGCGCGGCGATGCGGCGCGCGAGCCGGGGCAGCAGGCGCATTACGGCCCTCTGCGCGCCGGAGAGCGGGCGGGTGCGCGCGGGGGCCACATAGCTGTTCAGCCCCAGGCCCGGATCGACGATGCGCTGATAGCAGATGCCCCGCGCGCGATAGGCGGAGGCCGC
Organism: Aquabacter cavernae; assembly: GCF_003993795.1. GTDB lineage: Bacteria > Pseudomonadota > Alphaproteobacteria > Rhizobiales > Xanthobacteraceae > Aquabacter > Aquabacter cavernae. The sequence goes on along the minus strand of NZ_RWKV01000001.1, from coordinate 352,870 downwards.
GATGCTGGGAAAGATCGAAAAGCCGCTCTTCTGGACCACGAGATCCTGGAGCACCTGGATGGAGTCGATCTCGGCCGCATATCGCAGATGGATGCCCATGCGCGCGCAGGTCTCGTCCAGCAACAGGCGGCAGGAATGGATGGGCGTCGTGTGGAACAGCCGGTGCGGCTCCACGTCCACGAACCTTATGGTGGGGGCGAGCGGCGCGCCCTCCTCCGGCCGCAGCAGGTACAGATCCTCGCGGCAGAGCGGCACGGCCCCGTCCGCCACCTTGCCCCGGCCCTCATAGAGCACGGACAGGTCGAAACGGTCGGAGGCGTACCATTGGCTGATCTCGCCGCTCAGCGCCTCGACGATCTGCACCCGCACCCGCGGCAGCAATTGCGCCACATGGTCGATGAGCGGCTGGGCGATGACCAGAGCGAGCGTGGTGGGCATGACCACGGTGACGGGACCATGCGGCTCGTCGGTCGCGAGGTCGCTCATGGCGCGGCGCGCGCCCTCCACGCCTTCCACGATGCGCGTGGCATGCTCCAGGAACACGCGCCCGGCCTCGGTGAGCCAGATGCCGCGCGCGTGCCGCTCGAACAACTGCGCCTTGAGCTGCCCTTCCAGCTTGCTGATCTGGCTGCTCAAAGCGGGCTGGGCCACATGCAGCGTCGCCGAGGCGCGCGCGAAGCTGCCCGCCTCGGCGACGCTTTTGAAGTAGATCAGTTGCCTCAGTTCCATCCGCTGCTCCCGTGAGGGAAATCAAGAAATCCCTTTTAAAAATAGAAACATGATGGTAGCTGTCAGACAAGCAGACTGCCTGATTATAAAGTAATCGGCACTGCCCAAGATGACGGCACCGAAATGCGCAATGAACGCCGGAGAGGGGACCAGATGGCTTTGCGTAAAGTGAAAGCGCTGGAGAAGGTCGCGCGCACCACTTTGGTGGACGAGGTCATCACCGCCATACGCGGCATGCTGGACGAGGAAGGCTGGACCCCCGGCTCGCGCCTGCCCTCGGAGCATGAACTGAGCGTCCAGCTCGGCGTCGGCCGCTCAACGGTGCGCGAGGCGTTGCGGGTGCTCGGTCATCTCGGCCTCGTGCAGTCGCGCAGCGGGCTGGGCACGTTCGTGGTGGGGCGGGACCTGATGGGCCGCAAATCCGCGTCGGTGGGAGAGGCGGAGGCCCTGGTTGCGTTCTTCGAGTTCCGCCGGGCCCTGGAGCCGGCGGCCGCGCGCCTCGCCGCCCAGAACCGCACGCCGGAATCGCTCGCCGCCATCGAGACAGCCTGGCAGACCTGCTATGCGGCTGCACAAAATAGCAGCGTCGAGGAGTTCACCGCCCTCGATCACAGCTTCCATCTCTCCATTTTCGAGGCGAGCGACAACCCCTTCCTCATCGAGGCCTACCGCGCCGCGCGGCCCGATTTCATCAAATATGTGGGGATGGTGCTGGCCCTGGGCCCGCTCACCCGCATGATGCATTTCCACGACAACCTGATCCAGGCGATCCGCGACCGGGATCCCGCCGCAGCCGTCGACGCGGTGGAGGAGAACTTCGTGGATACGGACGTGCGCCAGAAGATGATGGCGGAAACGCCCCCGAAGGCGCCGTCGGCCTGACGCTGCCGTCCCTCGGGACGGGTCTCGCCTGATCCGGGGGCAGGGCTGATGGCGCCGGGGGTGCCGGAGATCCCCATGGCGGGCCCCCCCGCCATGACCCCCGCGTCCGCCCGGCTCAGCCCTTGGAGGGCCCCTCGGCCAGAGGCGGCGCCCGCAAAGCGGCGGATTCCAGCTCGCCGATCACCCGCACGGCCTCTTCGCCCGAGGGCAGCAGGCGCCGGACGATGGCCTGGACGGTCTCGAAGCCGCCGGCCGTCGCGCGCAGCAGGCCGGACACCACGCGCCGCTCATCCTCCAGCCGCCCGAGCGTATGCAGGGCCAAGGCGCGGGCAATGGCGGCGGCGGGGTCGTCATGCCCCTCCAGGCCCGGAAGGGCATTGCGCGCGGCGGCGGAATCGTTGCGCAGGAAGGCCGCGATGGCGAGATAGATGGTGTGCTCCTCGCTGAGCTGCGCGCCGTTCTGGCGCGCCCGCAGCAGCAGGGCCTCGCCCTGCTCCACCCGGCCGAGGCCCACCATCACCGCACCGGCGGCGGCGGCCACATGATGGTCCAGCGGGTTGAGGGACACGGCCCGGTCGGCCGCCAGCAGCGCGCCTTCCCGGTCGCCCAGGTGGAAATCCACATCCGCCAGCACCTTGGCCGCATAGGCGCTGGTGGGGGCGAGATCGACGCCGAGCCGCGCCTCGCGCAGCAGCTCCGCACGAGCCTGCGCGACCTCGGCGGGGCCGGGCGCCGAGCCGGCTTTGGCCTGCACGCGCATGGCCTCCAGCATCTGGGCCGCCTTCACGGAATGGAACACCCCATAGCTGCTGTCGCGGGCCGCCAGACGTTCGATGCAGGCGCGCGCCTCGGACGGGTCCGTCATCACGCCATTGGGCGAGGCCAGCGCGCGGGAGAGGCAGCCGAAGCCCGACTCCGGCGCCTCCAGGCGGGCCTGGGCGCGGGCGCGGGCCTGGAGCGCCCCATGGGTCTCCACCAGGGAGGCCGCCACGTCCTGCACGATGCGCATCTCTCCGGCGGCACGGCCCTCGGTGGGCGCGGTGCCTTCCAGTTCCTTCGACCAGACGATGGTGCCGCCACACCGGTCCGACAGGCGCACCAGCAGCGCATAGCCGCCGTCCGGGCGCCCTTCGGCGAGGCCGCCCAGGGTGAAGACCGGCCGGGGCGGGGATCCGCTGCATTCACGCGCGCTGCCGCCGCCCGCCGCCATCACGTCCACGAAATCGAACCGCGCCAGCGCATCGCGCAGGCGCACCTCCAGCGTATGCATCTCGTCCAGGCTAGGGGCGGGGGTTCCGGCGGTCTCGAAGCGCTCCACCTCCAGCACCGGCAGGCCGATGCGGTCGGCAAGATCAGCCGCCGTGGTGGGATGCCCGCCCACGGTGAGGACCAGCGACTTGGCCCCGTGCTCCAGGCCGATCTGCAGCCCGGCGGCGGCAAACGCCACGCCCGCCGAGACCACGATGGCGGCGGCCACCAGCCAGGGACGGCGCGAGCGGCCCGGCGCGGCGGGCGGCGCGGGCGCGACGGGGAGCGGCGGCGGAAGGGGGGCGGGCTCAACCTCGCCCGCGCGGCGCCGGAAGGCGGGCACGTAGCCGCCCTTGGGCACGCAGATCTCCAGCGGCTCGTCGGGACCCGCCGAGGCATAATAGCGCTCCAGCGCCCGGCGCAGCCGCGTCGCCTCCACCCGCACGATGGGGTCGCTCTGGGGATCGAAGCTGGTGGGGCGGCCCAGGGCCTCCACGGCGATGGTGTAGCCCTTGATGCTCTCCGCGCGGCCCGCCAGCGTGGCGCCCACGATGAAGCGCAGGAAATCGGCGAGGCGGGGCGAGGAGGCGAACTCGTCACCGGCCAGCACGCGCGCCAGCGCGGCGCGCACCTCATCCTCTCCCGGCGCGTCGACGGCGGGGCGTTGCGAGGGGGCGGAGGGCCCGCCCTTTGCGGCATCGGGTTCGAGATCGGTCAGGGTCACGCCAGTTCGCCGGTTCCTTGGGTCCTCGTCCGCCGGGCGACCGGCGGCTACATGACGTTAAGTCATGCTGTTTTGATCCAGCCCGCCCCTCCGCGCAAGGGGGCGCTGCGCGCGCGGCGGTTTTCTCCCGCTGCGGCGGCTGATAGCGTGCGAACAGTGCGGCGAACATGAGGCCGCGCGCGCCCGCCCCAAAAGGGGCGTTGAGGAGAAAGACGATGTCTTTGGATGAGGTGATGAACCGGACGGCCGGTGAGATGGTCCCGAACGACCTCGAGGCCTTCTGGATGCCGTTCACCGCGAACCGCGCCTTCAAGAAGCGCCCGCGCCTCGTCTCGCGCGCGAAGGATATGCACTATTACACCCCCGAGGGTCGCCCCATCCTGGACGGGACCGCCGGCCTGTGGTGCACCAATGCGGGCCATAACCGGCCCTCCATCGTCGAGGCCATCCGCACCGCGGCGACCGAACTCGACTTCGCCCCCACCTTCCAATACGGCCACCCCGCCGCCTTCACTTTGGCGAGCCGCATCGCCGCTCTGGCGCCGGGCGATCTCGACCATGTGTTCTTCTGCAATTCGGGCTCCGAGGCGGTGGACACGGCGCTGAAGATCGCGCTGGCCTACCAGACCTCCATCGGCCAGGGCACGCGCACCCGCCTCATCGGCCGCGAGCGCGGCTATCACGGCGTGGGCTTCGGCGGCATCAGCGTGGGCGGCATCGTGCCGAACCGCCGGGCTTTCGGCACCATGCTCACGGGCGTCGATCACCTGCCCACCACCTATGACCGCGCCCACCAGGCCTTCACCAAGGGCGAGCCGGACTATGGCGCGCACTTCGCGGACGAGCTGGAGCGCCTCGTCGGCCTGCACGACCCCTCCACCATCGCCGCCGTCATCGTCGAGCCCATGGCCGGCTCCACGGGCGTCATCCCCTCGCCCAAGGGCTATCTCAAGCGCCTGCGCGACATCTGCGACAAATACGGCATCCTGCTGATCTTCGACGAGGTCATCACCGGCTTCGGGCGCCTCGGCCATGCCTTCGCCGCCGAGCGCTACGGCGTGGTGCCGGATCTCATGACCTTCGCCAAGGGCGTCACCTCCGGCGCGGTGCCCATGGGCGGCGTGGTGGCGCGCGCGGGCATCCATGATGCCTTCATGAAGGGCCCGGAGCACGTCATCGAACTGTTCCACGGCTATACCTATTCGGCCCATCCGCTCGCCTGCGCGGCCGGCCTCGCCACCCTGGACGTCTATGCCCAGGAAGACCTGTTCGCCCGCACCAAGGCCCTGGAGCCCCTGTGGGCGGACGCGGTCATGTCGCTGCGCGACAAGCCGGGCGTGCTGGATATCCGCACCGTGGGCCTCACGGCGGGCATCGACCTCACCGCCACGGACGGCAAGCCGGGCCTGCGCGGCTACAAGGCCCTGGAGACCGCCTTCCACGACCAGGGCGTCATGATCCGCACCACCGGCGACACCATCGCCATCACCCCGCCCCTCATCATCTCCGAAGAGCAGGTGGGCGAGCTGGTGGAGAAGGTGGGCAAGGTCATCATCGCCACCGCGTGATGGTGCCAAGCATGCTTCAATACGACAAAGGGCGGTCGAAAGGCCGCCCTTTTCTTTCATATCTTACGAACTCTTTTATATCCTTCCGCGCCGATTGAAATACATCCGCCCGGCAGAACATCAAAGTTGCAAACATTCAAGGTTCGTCTTAGTCGTTTCCCGGTTAGGTTGGTTCGTTCATTCCCTTTAATTGCAGTCGCGGGCACGATGCCGGACGATCCGGCTGACAGGTCTGCGGCCCGGTAACGGAATTCTCCGGCGATGCGCTCAAAACCTGCTGCGGCTCTGGCCCTTGCGGCCTTCACCCCGGTGATCCTTCTCGCCGCCGGCACACCCGCCGCCGCGCAGAGCCCCTCCCCCTGGGAGACGCCCGAATATTTCCGCTCCGGCACCCTCGCCCAGGTGAATGCGGCCGGGGCCTATGCGCTGGGCTTCAGCGGTGCGGGCGTGAAGGTGGGCATTGCCGATTCCGGCCTCTGGACCACCCATCCCGAATTCGCCGGCCGGGTCCTGCCGGGTTACGACTTCCAGACCGACACCCCGCTCCTTCCCGGAATGGACGTGGACCCCATCGGCCATGGCACCCATGTGACCGGCATCATGGGCGCCGCCCGCAACGATGTGGAGATGCAGGGTGTCGCCTATCAGGCCCTGATCCTTCCCGCCCGGGTCGGCAACCTGATGGAGCATAACGACGATGCCGCCAGCCAGCCCTTCCCCTACATGGTGGAGCAGGCCGTCACGGTCATGAATGCCAGCTATCGGGCCGGGGACTGCATCGTCACCGAGGAAGGGCCGGCTTGCGACGTGACCGCCTATACCCGAGCTGACCTGGAGGCGCGGTTTCCCCTCCTCATGCAACGCTCCCTGGCCTTGTCGCAGGGCGGGGTGCTCATGGTGAGCGCCGCAGGGAATGACACCCAGCCGAGCGCGGACCTGCTGGCGGGCCTGCCCTATCTCATGCCCGAGCTGCGGAACACCTGGCTGGCGGTGGTGGCGGTGGACGCCAACAACGTCATCACCGACTTCAGCAACCATTGCGGCGTCACCAAGGACTGGTGCCTCGCGGCGCCGGGCAACCAGATCTATTCCACCGAGCCCATCAAGCCCCCCACCCCCACGGGCTACGGCACCCGCGACGGCACCTCCCAGGCGGCCCCCGTGGTGACGGGCGTCGCCGCTCTGGTGAAGGAAGCCTTCCCCTGGTTCACCGCCGCCGACATCCAGGCGACGCTGTTGACCACCGCCACCGACCTTGGCGACCCCGGCGTGGATGATGTCTATGGCTGGGGCCTCGTGAATGCGGGCAAGGCCGTGCTCGGCTACGGCGCCTTCACCGGCACCGTCACGGTGGACACGCAGGGCTACAGCTCCACCTTCTCCAACGACATTTCCGGCGCGGGCGGGCTGGTGAAAACCGGCGACGGCACGCTGACCCTGACGGGTGACAACAACTATGCCGGCGGCACCGCCGTGCTGGGCGGCACGCTCTCCGTGAACGGCTCTGTGGCCTCGGACGTGCTGGTGGGCCCGGACGGCACCCTGCGGGGCACCGGCGTGGTGGACGCCGCTCTGGTCTCGGCCGGGCGGATCGCGCCCGGCAACTCGCCGGGCACCCTCACCGTCACCGGCCCCGTGGTCATGACCTCCACCGCCGTCTTCGCGCCGGACATTGACGGCCCCGGCACGGGCAATGGCGCCGGCAACCATTCGGTGCTGCTGGTGACCAACACCGCCACGCTGGCGGGCACGCTGGCGCCCACGCTGCGCGGCATCACGGGCAGCGCCACCAACACCTACACGCCGGGCCTGGGCACGCAGATCCAGGTGCTGACCGCTTCGGGCGGCCTTATGGGCGGCTTCTCCAGCCTCACCCAGCCCGTGGGGCTCGCCGCCGGCACCCGGTTCGACGCGCTCTATGACAGCCAGAGCGTCACCCTTCTCGTGACGCCCGCCGCCTATGGCAATCTGGCCGCCAACGGCCTGCTCGTGAGCGCCAACGCCAATGCCCTGGGCGGTGCGCTGGACAGCGCGCGCCCGGTGGCGGGAACGCCCCTCACCGGCCTCCAGGGCGCCCTGTTCTCCGCGCTCTATGCCTTGCCCGCCGCCAGCCTGCCCGGAACGCTCGCCCAGATGAGCGGCGAGGTCTATGCCTCCGCCTCCGCCATGGTGTTCGACGATGCCCGGCAGGTGCGCAGCGCCATTCTGGGGCGGCTGGACGGCACCACCGCGCCCGGCGGCGGCGCGGCCGCCCTGGCGCCGGGCTCCAACGTCACCATCTGGGCCACCGGCTATGGCGGCTGGGGCGATGCCTCCGGCAGCGGCCCCACCGGCGCGCTCCCCTTCGACTGGACGCAGAGCGGCTTCGTGGCGGGCGCGGACGTGGCGGTGATGCCGGGCCTGCGGCTCGGCCTTGCGGGCGGTGTGGGCCAGTCCTCCGGCGATCTCGATGCCCTCGCCTCCAGCGTGGACAACAGCCACCGGGAGATCGCCCTTTACGGCGCCTATGACGTGGGTGCGTTCGACCTGAAGGCGGGCGCCGCCTATGGCTGGAACAGCCTCACCAGCCAGCGCAATGTCAGCCTCGGCACGCTGCAGACGCTCTCGGCCGATTATGACGGCACGGTGGGCCAGGTGTTCGGGGAAGTGTCCTACCGGCTGGCCTTCGGCGGGTTCGGCGTGACGCCGTTCGCGGGCCTTGCCTATGTGCACCAATCCTATGATGCCTTCAGCGAGGCGGGCGGCATCGCGGCGCTGAGCGGCAGCGCCACGGACCTCGACACCACGCTGATCAGCCTGGGCGCACGCTTCAGCACCGATCTCGCCGTGGGAACGGGCATCCTCACCCCGCGCCTCAGCCTTGCCTGGCAGCATGCGGCGGGAGACGTGGAGACGGGCGCGGTGATGCAGATTGCGGGCTCCAACCCGTTCCTCGTCACCGGCACGCCTCTGGCGCGCGACGCGCTGCTGCTGGGGGCAAGCCTGGACTATGCGATCTCCAACACCCTCTCGGCGAAGATCGCCTATGACGGCGTGCTGGCCGAGGAGACGCAAAGCTCCACCGTGAAGGGCACCCTGCGCGTCGCCTTCTGAGGCAGGCGGGGACGGGGGCGCCTTTCAAGCCGTCATGCCCGGACGTGATCCGGGCATCCACGGTGCGCCGCTAGAGCGTTTCATTGCTTGATGGAAGCGCAGGTCAGCCGTTGCGGGCGCGCCATTTCTCCCTCTCCCCTCGCGGGAGAGGGTTGGGGTGAGGGGGCCACCTGCGCGAACGTCTGAATGCGGGCACCAAGCGGTGCCCAACCCCTCACCCGCCTCGCTAACGCTCGGCACCCTCTCCCGCCCGAACGCGGCTGTTGCCGCGCTCGGATGGCGAACATGCCGAAGTCGGAAACATCCGACTTCGGATGGGAGAGGGAAAGACCGCCCGGCGGTTCAATCAAAACATGAAGGGCTCCAGCCCGCGCCCCACGGTTGGCCGGAACAGGCCCGGCCATGACGCGGTTCTTGGGCGGGACGCTCATTCCGGGCCATCGGCCCGAAGAGCGCCTGCCGTCAGACCCGTCCGGTGAGGGCCAGCACCAGCACCACGATGAGCAGCACGCCCAAGATCCCGCCCGGGCCATAGCCCCAGCTGCGGCTGTATCCCCAGGTGGGCAGCGCACCCACGAGAAGCAGGATCAGAAGTACAATGAGAATCGTCGACAGCATGGATCAGTCCTCCCGATGTGTCATCGGTCAAGGTAACGTTGATCCATGGCAAAGGTTCCTGCCCCGGCGGAGGGATTCAAGCATCCGCAAGGGGAAAAGAATCCAGTTACCTTAGGTTAGCGGCGCGGTGGCCGCGTCCAGCCACGCCCGCGTTTCCGGGTCGAGAAGCGGCCCCACTTTGTCGCGAACGATGCGGTGATAGGCATCGATCTGCGCCCGCTCGGCCGCGCTCAGCAGGCCGGTCTCGATGAGGCGGCGCTCATAGGGGGCAAGCGTCAGCGTCTCGAAGCCCAGCGAGGGCCGGTCGCCGCCCGGATGGCGCGGCTCCACCAGCACCAGGGTCTCGATGCGGATGCCGTAGGCGCCCGTGCGGTAGAAGCCCGGCTCATTGGACAGGATCATGCCCGCCTTGAGCGGCACATGGCCGAGCTTGGAAATGCGCGCCGGGCCTTCATGCACCGACAGGCCCGCCCCGACGCCATGGCCCGTACCATGGTCGAAATCCAGCCCCTCGGCCCACAGATACTGGCGCGCGAAGGGGTCGATCTGCGCCCCGCTCGTGCCTTCGGGAAACACCGCGCGGCCCACCGCCAGATGGCCCTTGAGCACCAAAGTGTAATGGTGGCGCATGGCTTCGCTGGGCGTGCCGGTCGCCAGCGTGCGCGTGACGTCCGTGGTGCCCTCGTCATATTGGGCGCCGGAATCCAGCAGGAACAGTTCGTCCGCGCCCAGCGCCCGGTTGGTGGCGCGGGTGACGCGGTAATGGACGATGGCCCCGTTGGGACCGGCCCCGGAAATGGTGGGGAAGGACACGTCCGTGAGGCGCCCGGCCGCGCGGCGGAAGGTCTCCAGCGCCTCCACCATGTCGATTTCCGTGAGCCCGCCGGGCGCCACCGTGTCGAACCAATGGAGGAAGCGGGCCAGCGCCACGCCGTCGATGAGATGGGCGGCGCGCATGCCCGCAATCTCGGCCTCGTTCTTCACCGCCTTCAGCAGCGCGATGGGGTCCGCCCCCTTGGAGACTGTGCCGCCCGCCCGCTCCACCACGCTGGCGAGTTGGACCGGCGCGGTCGCCTGGTCGAGCCGCACCGTGGCGCCCGCCGCAAGCTGGGCGAGGGTGCCCTCCAGCGCCGCGCGAGGCAGGAGGTCCGCCACCGGCTTCAACGCCGCCGCGACGGCAGGGTCGATCTGGCCCGGCACGGTGAACAGGACCGGCCGCCCCGCGGCGCCCACCAGCGCCCAGGCCAGCGGAATGGGCGTATGGGCCACGTCCATGCCACGAATGTTGAACAGCCACGCCACCGCGTGAGGGTCCGAAATCAGAAGAAGGTCCAGCTTCTCCTGCGTCAGCGCCGCCTGGACGCGGGCCACCTTGTCGGCCGCCGCCTCCCCCGCGAGCGCGAGATCGCGCAGGCGGATGGGCGCGGCAGGCGGCGCGGGCCGGTCGGTCCACTGGTCGGCGAGCGGATCCTCCTCCAGCGCCACCAGGATGCCCCCTGCCGCCGCCACCGCATCCGCCAGCTTGCGGCGGCCATCCAAGGTGGTGCGCCAGGGATCGAAGGCGAGCGTCGCGCCCTTGGGCAGATGGGTCTCGATCCAGGCTTCCGGCGTGGTCTCGGCCAGCGGCACCACCCGGAAGGCGTCGGTATCCACCTGGGCGGGCGCCTGGAGGGTATAGCGCCCGTCCACGAACAGCGCCGCCTCCGCCTCCAGCACCACGCACAGCCCCGCCGAGCCGGTGAAGCCGGTCAGATAGGCGAGGCGCTCCTCGCAGGGGGGGACATATTCATTCTGGTGCGCATCCGCCCTCGGCACCACATAGCCCTGCACCCCACGCGCCGCGAGCGCCGCGCGCAAGGCCGCGAGCCGTGCGGCGCCGGCCGCGCGGTCGCCCGCCTCCTCGAAGCTCTGGAAATGGGCTTCAAACCGGGGAACATGCGGAAACTGCGCGCTTGTGCGCGAAACAAGATCGGACATAAGCGAAGCTTAGAGCGCGCTCGGGGTAATTTGAATCCCCTGCCCGGGTCCCACGCGAAATTCCCTGCCGCCGCGACGCCTTTTCACACGCCTTCCTGCGGGGTGTGGGCGGGCACGACAATCCCCTTGCTGCCCTCCCCCCCGCTTCGCTATGGTGCGCCCCGCTGCGGGCGTAGTTCAGTGGTAGAACGACAGCTTCCCAAGCTGTATGTCGTGGGTTCGATTCCCATCGCCCGCTCCAATTTCGCGAGCTTCAACAAGGGTTTATCGGCCTACCGTTGAACTACGCGTTCCCCACGTTCCTCATGACGTTCCCCATCGCTGTTTACGCCTTGTTCTGCCCGGCCCGATGGGCTTGGCGGAGTCAATACCCGCAGGATCAGGTGTCATCCCTGAGCCCATCCCGGACCTTGGCGGATTAAGTCGGATTTTCCCGGATGGCGGCAACGGTGCCAAGGGTTTGCGGCGGCGGGGCGTTGCCGTTGTGGGCCTGGGCGGCGCGCAGGATCGGATGTCACCGGTTTTCGCCGGATTGGCCGTGCGCAGGATCATATGTCATCGGCTGCCGGAGCGGAATGGCTGCGTCATAGTTGCGCTTAGCCGATTGTTGCAATTGACGCCCGCGCGTCACGGGTGTGAGCTAAAGCATTGCAATCGCTTTGTCAGGGGAGCGTGCGCGTGCGTGTGCGTAATGTAACGTTGGCGGCCATTTGCGCCGCATTGTGTGTGGGCGGGTGTACCACCAGCCAGGTGGTGCCGGCGCCGGGACAGGCCACGGGCCTCCAGAATGGGCGGCAGGCTGCAGTCTCTCGCGGGGCGCACTCGGTGGTGAGCGTTCGGGCCGCCCCGTTGATCAACGATCCGGGCGGTCGCGAGCAATTCGTGGTGGAGATCCAGAACACGAGCGACCGGCCCATATTGTTTGCCTATACGGACATATCCGCATCAAACGCGGTCACGGGCGCCCCGTTGAGAACGATGCCGCCAGACGAAGCAAAGGCCGACCTGCAGATTTCGGCGGTGGTATCGGCCATCACGCTTGGCGGAGCCACCGCCGTGGCAGGCGTAGGCGTGGCGCCTGTCTCGACGGTGGGCGCAACCGCCGTAGCCGCCGGCGGTGGGCTCGGCACGGGCCTTGTGACAGCGGATCGTTGGACGACGGCGAGCCGCGTGACCGATGTCATGTTGCCAGCAGAGACCACAATCCCCCCGAAGGCGACGCTGTCCGGCCTGCTGCTGATGCAGCCGATCATGTACGACCCGAAAGCGTATCTGCTGACGATCAAGGTCGGCGGGGACACGCACGTCCTGGCGTTCACGTCCGGCTAAAAGTCAGCAATTCCAAGCACAAATCTATGCACGCGATGGCGCCACCGGCCCCGTCCATGATGGCGCTCGCCTCATTGATGGCCTGGAAAAGCGGCACCGCGAGCAGGCGCACGATCATTAGGCCGAGGCTTTGCCGGAGCCAGGATTGGCACGATCATGCTCAATGTCCTGCTTCAGCTTCTCGACCTCCGGATCGACCAGGGCCATGCGTGAGTACCGGTCGTCCGCAGCCTTTACGATCCGATCGTAGACGAGAGCGGCACGGGCGCTCAAGTTGGCATCGCTTATCGCAACCCTTTCTCTTTTGTATAACCCCTTCACGGCATTGAATACACGGGCGTGAAGTTCACTGTCCCTATATCTGTCAGGGTCCGCTGGCGCTGATGGGTGACGAAACATCACCCCCGCCACTGTATCGAGAATCTTCCCTGCTGCAGTGAATGCGTCTGACAACGCTACGCGTGCTCCAGTAGGAGCAATAAGGCCATCTATGGTCTCTGATATCGCGTGAATTAATTGCCGCTCCTTTTCTCGGGTCAAGGCGACTGAAGTCCCCGGCGAAAGGTCGGCGGCAGGCCGTGCGGCCGACGAGAGCTTCATTTCACCTTCGCCGGTCATCAACCACGTTGGGCTGTAACCCAGATCGACAAGTTTCTGGAGCGTGCTCCAGCTGGGAGTGCCGAGGCCCTCCTCATAGGTGCGCCAAGCGCCGTCGCCGATACCCAGGAGTTTTGACATCGCCTTCGGCGACCCCATGCCGGTATCAGCTCTGATTCGCTGAAAGCGAGAGCATATATCGCCTCCCGTCACGGCAGGACACCGCAGGTGTGACGCATCAGGGCCGCAGGTGTGGCGCGCGTCACTGCTAGAAAAACTACATATAAAACCAATGGCTTATATGAGTGGAGCGAACATTCGCTCTGCTGCTCAGGTGTGGCCTGAAAATCAGCCTTGCCTAGAGTCGATATCGGCTCCATATTCGCTTCCAGATGCTCATAAAGGCGCGCATCTTCATGCGCCCTTTTCCCCGAAAAAACCGGCCCTGCCAGGCCGGCTGATCCGGAGGGATTACGGATGACCAAACGGGCGCCTGTCGTGTGGGACAGGCACGCCATCAGGGCCGAGGTTCACCGGCGCGAGACCACCCTTAGAGCGATTGCTCTAGCGGCTGGCCTCCATTTCACCGCGTGCAGCTCCGCGCTTATCCGGCGCCATCTCGCAGGCGAGAAGGCCCTTGCAGACTTCCTCGGGCTGGCACCCGAAGTCATCTGGCCGGAGCGGTATGCGAAGCTATCACCCTGGGCGAAGCGTATCCTTGCGAAGCGGGAGTCGGCTAGCCAAAACGTGCGCCAGCGCTCGGACATGGGAGCGGCTGCATGAGCGCGCTCCTGTCCGCGCGGCGCCGGGCCGCTGACACCTCTCTGCACCCCATCCAGGCCGGTGCCGTCCAGCTCGCCCATGCGCGCCACGGGGCAGCGCTGGTGATGATCGGTGCTGCCGCCGTGATGATGGTGGGGGCGCTCCTGGGCCTGGCCGTCGCGCTGGGAGGGCTCCTGTGATGGATCTCTATCCCGGCGAACACCCGACCCCTGAAAAGGTGGCCGACGAAATCCGCAGCGCGATGATCGGCGCGGCCATTGTGGCGCTCCTGGCGGGCATGGGCGCGGGCTGGCTGCTCGCGTGGGTGCTGTGATGAAGACAGTGAACCCGCCTTGGGCGCAGTCCGACAGCCGTCCGGACCTCGTCTTTGCCGACAGCGTCGGCATGATCGATCAAACCCGGCCGGTTGCGAAGTTCCTCAATCCGGCAGATGCGCGTACGGCCGTGAAGGCGGTCAACGCTGCTGAAGATCATGCCCGCTTGCTTCGGGCAATGCAGTGGCTGCTGGACACCCTCAATGATGCCGGCGAGTCCCACGACGAGAAGGGGCAGATCTACGACAGCGTCGAATATGCCGCCGCCTCCCTCGTTTCGCTCAGCGGGAACTTGAATTGGTACGGCCAGGATGATGCGTACGCCTACCTGGAGCGCGAAGCCCGTCGCGAGTGGCTTGAGCGCGAGGTGGATCGGACTGCCCATCTTCCCAGCAATGCGCCCGAACGGAAGCTGATTGAGGAGCGTGCGCACCGCTGGGGCCTGGAGTTGCCCCGATGACCTATTCGCCCAGAGCCCGGCGAATGCGTGCCCTTGGCGGCCCGACCTCCTTCATGGTCATGACTGGGGCGAGCCCGTCCCAGCTCGCCAAGGCGAAATCGAAGCGTTCCATGAGCCTTTTGGCGCGCTCTGGCTTGAGCACGCCTTCTTCGATCAGCTCGGCGATCAGTTCGGCCATCACCGACATTGGGGTGAGCACTGCGAGGGCATGCCAGAAAGCTGGCTCCTCCAACGCATTCGCATTGGCATGCGCGATCCGCGCGTCTTCCTCATCCATTTCCAGTTCCCTCGACTCAGTTGTGGCAACGCTGAGCATAGGGGACGTGACGGGCGGGTCTCTCAGCCCTGACAAGCGCCCCGCCCGTCACACATATTTTCCCGCATATTTTGGGGGCGCTGCATGAGCCGCGCCCCCGTAATCCTCGGGATCTGGCCCAACGGCTCACCGACCTTTTCGGCGGACGCTGTCGTGGTGAACTTCGCGGATCACACCATCCGTCGCGGCTCTAAGGGGGGGTATGTTCGCCCAGGCATCCACCGGCTTGCAACGCTACTGCTGTCTGCCCAGGGGCGCCTCGTAAGCCACTCCTCGCTGCATGAGTGGGCTTATGGCGAACGCGAGGATGGCGGTCCGTCTGACAGGTCGGTGCGTGATGTCATCTATCGCGAAGTGCGGCCCGTCATGTCCGCTCTCGGGCTTGATGTGCGTGCAGTCCATGGGCGCGGCTATCTCCTGACCGCTCAATCCGGCGGGGGCGACTGACCATGGTACGGCGGCCCGACAGATCCACGCTCGATCTCTTCCGGGACTACGAACCTCAGCCTGTCGTGCCGAGGTTCGTAGAAGCGGACGTGCGGGCGTGGACCGAGGCGCGCCGGCTGTCGCGAGCAATCGCCCTGACGCTCGATGAGGATGGGCGGGGACGTGAAGCTCTTGCGGATCTGCTGTCCGAGCGGATCGGGGAACGGGTGTCGAAAGGCATGCTGGATAACTATGCCAGCCCGGAGAAGCCGCATGCGATCAGCGCCCTCCGGCTGATCGGGCTCGTCACCATCACGGGCGATGCGCGTGCGCTGAACCTCATTCTGGGCGAAGCCGGCCTCATCGCGATTGACCGGAAATACGAAGCCCTTCTGCGCCGCGAACGAGCGCGCGAACTGCGTGAACGGCTGGAGCAGGAAGAGCGTGCCGCCGACGCCGAGTGGAGGGCCAAGCGGTGAAACAGTGGTTCACAGCAGCCGAAATCGCCTCCCTCCAATTGCCGGAACTGCCGGCGACGAAGAGTGGTGTCATTCGTCGCGCCGCCAACGCCAACTGGCCGTCTAGGGAACGGGCCGCCTCTGGCGGCGGGCGTGAATATCCGCTCTCCGCGCTGCCCGTCGCGGCGCGTGCGGCCTATGTGGGCCGGAACATCCGCGTGCTTGGGGTGCCGGAAACGGTGGGGCTGCCCGCTCCGGTGGACGTGCAGCCGGCACCCCAGCCAGTTGCACGGGCGGCGGAGCACCGGAACGCGCGCCTCATCCTGCTGGCGGCGGCGGATCGCGCGGCAGAGGAGGCGCGGCTCGGCCGGAAGCGGGCGGATCATGTTTTCGCAACGGGCTACAATCTCGATCAAGTCGCGGTCGAGCCCTGGATCAGGGAGGCGGTGCCCTCGCTCACGCCGCGCACGCTCGCCCGCTGGCGCGCCGCGCGGGAGGCTGGGGCCACGCATCGGCTTGCGGTGGACAAGGGGGCCGCGCGCAGGGGCAAGGGCCTGCTGGAAACCGCGAATAACGGTGCGGTTAAGACCTTCTGCCTCGCGCTGTTGGTGAAGAACCCGTTTTTCAGCGCCGACCAGATACGGCGCATGGTGGGCGGAGAGTTTGGGGGCGAGCTTTCCGCCCCCGGCGGCGAGTTGTTACCGGTGCCTTCGCTGCGCACCTTCCAGGACGCCTTAAATAGCTGGAAAGACGAATACAAAGTCCCTCTCACGCAGATGACGGACCCCGATGGGTACCGCAGCAAATACAAGGTGAGCGGGCGCAACTCGCTCTCCCACATCACGCGAGTGAACCAGCTCTGGATGCTTGATGCGAGCCCGCTGGACATGCTCTGTGTGGATGGGCGGTACAGCGTCTACGTGGCAGTGGACGTCTTCTCGCGCCGGATGATGGTCTATCTATCGCGCACGCCGCGCGCCTCGGCCGTAGGGTTGCTAATGCGGCGGGCGCTGCTCGCCTGGGGCGTCCCCCACGAGGTGAAAACGGACAATGGCAGCGACTTCGTGGCCAAGGCGACGAAGGGCCTGTTCGCCTCGATCCGCCTCGATCATGTGACCTGCCGACCGTTCGAGCCGAACGAAAAGCCCCACGTCGAAAGCGCTATCAAGACGTTCCAACACGGTTTCGTGCCGCTGCTGGACGGTTACATCGGCCATAGCGTGGCGGATCGGAAGAAGATCGAGGGCCGGCGGGCATTTTCGGCGCGCCTGGGCACGGATGACCGGCAATTGCTGGAGGTAAAGCTCACAGCCGCTGACGTGCAGACGAAGGCGGACGAGTGGATCCGGCTGGTGTACGAGCACCGGCCACACGAGGGCCTTGCGCGACGCACGGTCTTCCAGGTGGCCAGCGCCTCAAGCGATGCCATCCGCATGGTTGATGCGAATGCACTGGATGTGCTGCTGGCGCCGCTGGCCGGGCGCAACGGCCTGCGCGTGGTCTCTAAATATGGCCTGCTCATCAACCACGCTTATTACCATGTGCCCGCCCATGTGCAGCCTGGTGACCAAGTTCTGGTGCGCATGGACCCCATGAATCTGGGGCGCGTGCTCGTCTTCGACCCGACCGGCGCCGAGTATCTAGGCGATGCGAATTGCCCCGCGCTGGATGGGACCGACCCGAAGGCGGCCGTCGCCGCTAAGAAGCGCGCGCAGGCGGAGCATATCGCCGTGCAGACGGCGCCCATCCGCAAAGAAGCACGTCGTATCGGGCGGGGGACGGCGGTGGTGGACCTAGTCCTGAGAGACGCTGCCCGCCGAGCCGGGACGCTGGTCGATCTGCCGAAGCGCACCGTCGCTCACACCACGCCGCAGCTCGACGCGGCGGCCCAGGCTGTCGCCCCCGTGCAGGCGCCCAGCGTGTCCGACGAGGCGCGCGCCCTGCGCGCCCAGCTCGCCGCCGACATGGCCGCCGTGGTGCCGCTGCGCACCGAGGAAACACCGCGTCAACGCTACAACCGGGCCTGCGCCCTGGAGCAGCGGCTCGCCCGTGGCGAGACCCTGACAGCCGACGAGACGCGCTTCCTCGTCGGGTACGTGCGCGACCCAGAATACCGAGCTTTCCGGGAGACCTTCGGGGATCCGGTGGGGACCGTGGGAACCGCTACGGCGGGATGATGTGGGAAGGGACGAAAAGAATGCTGAATGCAGGTGGGGCGCCCGTTCGCGGGCCGATCGCGACGGCCAATGTCGCGCAGTTCATGGCTCTGACGCGCAAGTTGATCGAGCGCGATCCCGATGCGCCGGGCATCGGGGTTTTCCACGGGCCATCGGGCTTCGGGAAGACGTACGCAAGCATCTTCGCCCAGAACAAGACGAAGGCGTTGCGTGTCGAAGTTCGGGACTACTGGACGAAAAAAACCCTGCTCAAGAACATCTTGGCCGAGGCCGGCCAGGTGGCGAAGGGCACGATCTCCGACATGGCCGAGGAGGTCATTCGGATCCTCGGTGACGACCCCAGCCGCCCGCTGATCGTGGACGAGGCCGACAATCTCGTGGAGCGGGGGCTGATCGAGACGGTGCGCTCGATCCAGAGCACGTCCACGGCCCCGGTCATCCTGATCGGGGAGGAATTGCTCCCCTCCAAAATCCAGCCGTTTGAACGCGTGCACAACCGCGTGCTCGATTGGGTGCCGGCGCAGCCTTCGGATCTCGATGACGCCCGCTCGTTCGCGACGCAGCTCTGCCCGGACGCGGAGATCGCCGACGATCTGCTGTCTGAGATCGTGCGCCGCTCGGAGGGGCGTGCCCGTCGCATCGTGGTCAACCTCGTGCGCGCCGCCGAGGTGGCCCGGCGCCGGGGGGTATCGAACCTGACGCTGGCGAGCTGGGGCGACACCGAGTTTTTTGAGAGCCGCGCCCCTTCGGCCCGCAAGTTTGGTCGGGGCGCGTGATGGGGCGCCGCTCTCCCTCCGTGCTCGCCAATCTGCAAGTCGAGCTGCCCCGCACGCTTGAGGCCGCCTGGGCCGCCGCCCTGAAGCTCGATGCGGCCGGGCCATGGGCGGTCACCGATGTGGCATCTGCCTCCGAGGCGGATCATTCGTCGCTGCTCCGCTACACCGCCGCGCTGGTCAGCAACGGCTATGCCGAGGTGGTGGGTGAGCGCCCGTCGCGCAGCCCGGTTGTCCCCGGTGTCGTCACGCTCCATCGCCTGCTGCGCCGCCCTCCAGCCGCACCGCGTTTCGGCCGTGACGGCCGCCTGCTGAAGACGACCGGCCAGCAACAGATGTGGAACGCCATGCGAGCGCTCGCGAGCTTCACCGCTCTGGAGCTGGCCATGTCCGCCTCCACTGACGAGGTGGCCGTGTCGCCCGCAGCCGCCAAGGACTATGTGCGGCGGTTGATCACCGCCGGATATCTCAAGGTGATCCGACCCGCGCGCGGGGGCACGCCCGCGCAGGTCCGCCTTTTGCCGTCGCGGAACACAGGGCCGAGCGCACCGCAGATCATGCGGACCAAGTTTGTCTGGGATCCCAACATCAAGAAGGTCGCCGGGGCCAGCTCTCCGGCCGAGGAGGTGCGGTCGTGACCGCCCGCCAGGCCACCGACTTTATGGCCCGTGCGCAAGCGGCCTGGGGCACCCCGCCGGACTGGATCCTTGCGCTCGTCAGCGCCTGCCAGGTGGACAGCCAGGCCGCTGTTGCCAAGCGCCTCAGCGTCTCCGGCTCCATGCTCTCCGGCGCCCTGGGCAGGCGCTATCCGGGGGACATGGCCAAGCTGGAGGCGCGGGTCCGGGGCGCGCTGATGGGCGCCACCGTGGCGTGTCCCGTGCTCGGCGAGATCGGCCGGGACCGCTGCATTGACGAGCAGGCCAAGCCCTTCTCGACCGCCTCGTCTGTCGCGGTGCGCCTGAACCGGGCCTGCAAGGACTGCCCCAACCGCCAGCGAAAGGACGGCCAATGACCGCGCCCGATCGCCCCCTCTCCACCACTCTCAGCGAGCTGGCGGACAAGCTGGCGCCGTATGTGACCAGCACAGCCACCCTGGAGCCGGCGGCGGTCCTGATGGCGGTCGTGCTCCTCCTCCACTGCCGGGAAATGGCAAAGGCGCTGGAGCGGATCGCGGCCGAGCACGAGGTCAATAAGCAGATGGCCGAGGACGTGCACCGGCTCGGCCCGTCCGGCCAGGTGGTGGACCTGTCGGCGTTCATCGGCCGCCGGAGCAGCGCGGACGTGGTGCCGTTTCCGGGGGGCGCAGCATGAGCGCCACCCTCGACCCGGCGCAGATCCGGACCAATCTGCAGGCCGGCGTGGACGCCGCCGCCACGATCTCCATGAGTGATCTGCCAAGGCGTGAGGCCAGCAGCGTGTCCATCGACCAGATCCTCAACATGGCCTGCGGCTTGGCCATGCTGGACACGATCTGCGCGACTGCCGCTGAGCTGCTGAAGACCATCGAACAGCTCGACTTGACCGACCGGGCGAGCCTCGCCCGGCACGCCCTCGCGGGCCTGCTGGAGCAGGCCGGCTACGTGAATTTCATCCAGCCGGAGGAAAACAATGGAAGCGAAAACTGAACTGCCGGCGCCGATTGCCGCTACTGGCGTCGAGGTCATCGACGGCAAGGAGTACATGCGCGACGCCAAGGGCGCGCTCATGCCTCTCTCTCGGGTGGACGCCCGAGACAAGCTCATTGATGAGCTGGTCCGCAAGATGATGGGCCACGCGCGCGATCTTTCCGCGCAGATCGCCCGTTTTCGGGGGCATTGCTTCGACGACGTGGGGAGCCTCCAGGCGCTGTTGGCGCAGGAGTATGGGGCGCCGCTCGGCGGGCCGAAGGGCAACCTGTCGCTCACCTCCTATGACGGCAGCCTCAAGGTGCGGGTGGAGGTGGCGGATCGGCTGGAATTCGGCCCCGAGCTGCAGGCAGCCAAGGCGCTGGTGGATGCCTGCCTTGCCGAATGGGCGGCAAATTCGGGCGACGAGATCCGCGCCATCGTGAACATGGCCTTCGACGTTGAGAAAACAGGAACGGTGAACCGGTCCGCCCTGTTCATGCTGCTCCGGGTGTCGATCGAAGACGAGCGCTGGCAGGAGGCCATGCGGGCGATCCGGGAAAGCATCCGCATCATCGGCTCCAAGACATATTTCCGCTTCTACGAGGCGGATGCGGAAGGCGCCATGCAGGCGATCCCAATCGCCCTTGCGAAAGCATAGGGGGCGGGCATGGACGCTCCCTTCGCCACTAAAGCAGAGGCACAGCGGCACTATGCGGATGTGTCTGCGCGGCTGCGCGGCGCGGCGCCGGCGCCGGCTGTGGCCCGCCGCCTGGTTGCGCCGGAGGCGGCGCCCGAGGCCACTCCGGTGGCGACGGCAGCGGATCCGTATGCGGCCATCGGCCGTCTGCTCGTCTCCCTGATCCTCTCGGTGGCCGATGACGGGCGCATCCAGCCGCATGACGTGCTGCGCGCCCTCGGCCACTTCGCGCCGGGCCTGGAGAGCGGCGCGGAGACACGGATCCCCGTGCTCCTGGTGTTGGAGGTGGCTGCGGAGATTTATCGCTGTCCTGTCCAGGAACTGCGCCTGACGGGTAAGCGCGCCCGCGCCACCTCCAACGCGCGGCGGATGGCCATGGCCGCCGCCGTGAGGCTGACCCGCCGCAGTCGCCACGAGATCTCCCGCACGTTCGATTGCGACCACAGCACCATCACCAGCGCCCACAACCGGGTGTCCGCGCTCATCCTGGAGCGCAAGACGGCTGCCGCCGAGCTGGCCCACCTGGAAGCGCGGATCCTCGCGCGACACCAGGAGCAGAACCGATGAACCCGGCGGCGCTCGTCTCCTCCATCGGCCGCGTCCTGGTCGCCCTCGATGACGATCGCGCCCTCGTCGCCGCGCTCGCCGAGCTGGAGACGGCCAGCGCCGCCACCCGCGCCGAGCTGGAAGCGCGCCTGGCGCCGCCGGCGCCTGTCCTGCCGGCCGACTGCTCGGCCGGTCACACCTGGATCAAGTCCAGCGGCGTCACCGCCGGAAAACTCGTGTCCCGCCGCCATTGCGCCGTCTGCGATGCGGCCGAGGAGACGGAAACCACCCCATCACCTGGCCGCCGTGGAGGCGCACGATGAATGCGCTAGTCCTCACCTCCTCGCCCGCGCCTAAGACGCCTCGCATCCGCCGTGGCGGCTGGTCCTGGGGGCCCGTCGAAGGAGCAAAACTGCGGGTGCTCTCGCTCGGCGCGGGCGTTCAAAGCACTACGCTTGCGCTCATGGCTGCTCATGGCGAAATCGGTCCGATACCTGATTGCGCCATTTTCGCCGACACAGGCGCGGAGCCGGCCGTCGTCTACGACCAACTCGCTTGGCTGCGGTCGAACAACCTGAACCTGCCCTTCCCGATCCATATCGTATCTGCGGGGAGCCTGAGGCAAGAAATCGTCGACGCTTCGGTGGGGCTCAACGGCGCATCGGGGCGACCGCCATTCTTCGTGAAATCAGGGAAGGGGCGGCTCGGCCAGATCAACAGGCAGTGCACTCAGGATTACAAGATCGACCCGATCCGGAAGAAGCAACGCGAGTTGCTCGGCTTCCGCCCTCGGCAGCGCATCCCGGATGCATCTGTCGAAGTCTGGATTGGTATCAGCACCGACGAGACGGTTCGCGCCGGTGCCTCGTGGGACAACTGGTCGGTCAATCGCTATCCCCTGTTGGAGAAGGGGTTTTCACGGACAGGCTGCGAGCAGTGGCTCCGGGCGCACGGCTACCCCGTGCCGGCCAAGAGCGCATGCACCTTCTGCCCCTATCGCACCGATCGCGAATGGCGGGAGATGCGCGACCACGATCCTGCAGCATGGGCAGACGCGGTCGCCATTGATGCGATGGTTCGGGGCATGCACCGCCACGGCAAGATACGCGGCGAGCTGTTCGTCCATCGGTCTGGGGTTCCCCTCGACCAGGTGGATCTTCGCACCGACGAGGAAGCCGGCCAGGGCATGCTCATGGTCTGTGATGCGGGGTGCGGACTATGAACCTCCCCGCTGCCCCCTGGCCGTTCGGCGCGCTGCGGATGATGGCCTATGGCGCCATGCTCGCGGATCCGCCGTGGCAATATGAGATGTATGGCGAGGGGGGTTACGAGAAATCGCCCGAGGCCCATTACGACACCATGTCGGACGACGAGATCGCGGCGCTGCCCGTGCATCTCCTCGCCAGTGGTGACTGCCTCCTGTTCATGTGGGCGATCTGGCCGAAGCTGCCGAGCGCGCTGCGCGTCATGGCCGCCTGGGGCTTTACCTATAAAACGGGCGGCTCCTGGACGAAGCTCACCCGCCACGGGAAGCGTGCGTTCGGGACCGGCTACATCCTGCGCTCGACCACCGAGCCGTGGCTGATCGGCACGATCGGCAATCCCAAAATCGGCTCGCGCAGTGAGCGGAACCTGATCGAGGCGGTGCGCGGCGAGCACTCTGAAAAGCCCGTTGAAGCACGGGAAAAGCTCCTGCGGCTCCGGCCGGATTGCTTCGCGGCGGAGCTTTTCGCGGTCGATCCGTGGCCTGGTCACGACACCTGGGGACGGCCCCATCGGGGCGCCCATGCGGTGCCGCGCATCGCGCCGCCGGTGCCGCCGGCATCCGAGGCCCAGCCGTCCCTTTTCCTGGCGCCATGACCATGGCCCGCCGCGCCCCCGCCATTTCCGCCGCACCGCTCCTGGGCTGGGGCGCAGGGCGGTCGGCGGCGGCGCTGCGGGCCGAGCGGGCGGACCTGCTGGCCCGCCTGGAACACTCCCATCGGTGGCGGTCGCACCGCCACCAGGCGCTGCTGGTCCGGCTGCGCATCGTCACCGAGCTGCTGCTGCAGGCCGAGGCCGAGACAGAGCCCACCACGGACCCGGAGGTCGCCCGTCGCGACCGGATATTGATGAGGGACTGACATGAGCAACGAGGAAAGCAAGGGTTCCGACGCCCAGCGGTACTTTCTGGAGCACATCGCCCCTGCCTTGGCTCAGATCGCTAAAGACTGCGAAGCCAAGGGCATGAGCATCGTTGCGCTCGTCGAATACGAGCCGACCAAGGGCGGTCTCACCGCTGTGGGTGCGCCCAATCGGAGTTCATCATTCGATCTGGTGATGACTGCTGCCCGATCTGGCGGAAGTGTAGATGGCCTGATGTTCGCGGTGATGGAGCGTGCACGGAAGCATGGTCACAACTCGCTGATCCTTCAGCAGCTCGGTATTCCGGCGATACCGGCAGCCCCAGCAGCGGCGGCCGAGGGGGCGGTGCACTGATGGCCGACCACCCCATCCTCATGAGCGCCCCAATGGTGCGCGCCATCCTCCGGGAGATCGAGCAGCCCGGCACCGGCAAGACGCAGACACGCCGGCTGATCACGCCCCATAACTTCAAGCTGCTCGGCCACGACTTCCGGTTTCACCGCCCGGATACCGACACGCTCGCCTCGGCGCTGAACGGGGCGCGAGACTTCCGCTGGATAGAAGGCGCCTTCTCTTGGCTCGCGGAGCCCGGTGGCATCAACTCGATGGCCGTCGCAGTGCAGGGTCGAGGCCGCCCGGCCATTGCTCCCGGTGACCGCCTCTTTATCCGCGAGACCTGGGCCGTCAGCACGATCTACGACAACGTGAAGCCACGGGACATCAACCCGGACGGCAAGCCCGATTGGTGCGGTATCCGTTACGGGGCGACCGACGAGCGGCGGGGGATCAAGGACCGCGTCTCGATCCACATGCCGCGCTGGGCCTCACGCCTCACGCTGTACGTCACCGAGGTGCGGGTGGAGCGCCTCCAGGACATCAGCGAGGCCGATGCATGGGCCGAGGGCTGCATGCGCGGATTGCGTGATGACGTCGGTGGGTTCTTCCCGGCCGAGGAACCCGACCCGAGCGGCATTGGTCAACGCGGGTGGGATTGCGCCCGCGATTGGTACGCCGACCTTTGGGACAGCATCAACGGCGCCGACGCCTGGGACGCGAACCCCTGGGTGTTCGCTTACAGCTTTGTGCCGTACCCCGAGAACATCGACAACTTGCCGACGACGCTCCCGGTGGCCGCGTGACCGGCGCCAGCGCGGCGCAGATCGGCGCCATCCACACGATCAGCAAGGCCATCGGCATGTCGGAGGCCGAGCGCCGCGACCTGATGGCCACCACGGCCGGCAAGCGCAGCGCGCGGGAGCTGTCGGCCGGCGAGGCCATCCGGGTGATCAACCGTCTCAGGGAGATCCAGGGCGGCGCCGCTGACGCGCCCCGGCCGTCCAAAGGTGCGAAGGAGCTGACCGGCAAATGGGCGCCGTTGCTCCGGGCGCTCTGGCTTTCGGCCTATAACCTGGCTGTTGTTGACGATCGCACCGACCGGGCGCTGATCGCATTCGTCAAGCGCCAGACGGGGCTGGATAGCGAGCGCTGGCTCGTCTCGGCCGCCGACGCGCGCAAGGTGATCGAGGCGCTGAAATCCTGGCTGGAGCGCACCGCCGGCGTCGAATGGCCGGCCTCGCAAGACGTGCTCTTGTCCAAGCGCGCGGTGCACCGGGCGCAGACCCGGCGCCTGATCGCGGCAGGCTTCCCGCTGGTGGACGAGGCGCCCGACGCCCGCCTCACCGCGGCCGAGCTGGACGCCGATATCGCCGCCCGTGGGGCCGCGTTGAGGCGCGCTTTAAGGGGGCGGAAATGACCGTTGAAACCCCCTTTAAGGAGGCGCCGCCTGCCTTTCGCGGCTGGCGGCAGGAGAAGGATGGCATCTGGCGCAGCACCGCGCCGTGCGGTGCCGAGGCGCGGATCCTGCTGTCCGGCATCTCCCGCAAGTGGGTGCTCACGGTGGACAGTTGCAGCGGGACGCGCCTGTCGCGCCGCGTCGCCTCGGCCGACGAGGGTCGCGCGCTCGCGGAGACGTGGCTCGTGGACCTGCGGGAAGCGTTGGGCGAGCCGGCGCCGGTGGCAACGAAGCGGAGGCGGGCGAAATGAGCATCATCCATTGGGACACTAGCGATGCGCGGCTGAAGACCTATGCGGTGAAGACCCGCGCCAAGGGCGGTGCCGTCATCTCCCTTGAGATCGAGGTTGAAGACGCGCGTGCGCTTGGCTGGCTTATGCGCCAGATCGAAGAGATCCGTGCCGAGCAGGACCAGGTGGAAAAGGCTACGAAGGCAGCCGAGGCCGAGGAACGGGCGCAGCGTGCGGCTGAGCGCCAGGTGCGCGGAACTGCACGGAAGAGCCGCCAAAGCCTGCCAGCTGCCCCGCACCCGCTGCTGCTGACCTATGAGCGGGATGGCAAATGAGCCGCCCCCCGCTCCCCATTGTCACGGACCATGCGGTGCTGCGCGAGGTTGAGCGCGTGCACGGCATCGATGTCGAGGCGGTCCGCCTGCACATCGCTCACCGGGTGCGCCATGCGGTGGCCGCCGGTGCGGCCGGGCTGATCAGCGAGGGGCACCGCTACATCTTTCGGGGCGGCAAGGTGGTGACGGTGCTCCCCGGCGAGCGTTCCAGCGATGCCGAGGCGCGTCAGATGGAGGCGGATCGTGACTGACGCCACGCCCCTCCTGGACGTCGAGATCCCCGCCCAGGTGGCGCCCTATGTCCGCGCGCTGGGGGTTGACGGGGCGGTGCGGTTTCTGCTCGCCTTTGGGGGAGCGGCCGCCTATGTGGCCGGCAACCCCGAGCGCGTCAGCACTATGCGCGACGTGATCGGAGAGGACGGGATCCGCGCCCTGTCACAGGAGATCCAGGGCCGCATTGCGCGGGTGCCGACCGCGAAACCATGGATCGCCAAAGTGCGGTTTGCACAGCGGCGGACGATCCAGGAGATCGCCCGCGAGCTGCATGTGGCGGACGTCTCTGTCCGGGACTGGCTCGCCCAGGAGCGGGCGGACCGCGCCCAGCTCCAATTGCCCATCGGCTGATCGGTCGGGCACAGGTCCTTGCGAACATCATTGAGGCTTTGACGCTGCGAAGCTGACGGCACCATTCTCCCCGGAGCGTCGTGCCCATGTCCCCGTTCGCGCAGTGGCCGCTGCAAAAGGATTGCCTTGCTTTCTACGGTTCGCCCACCAGCAGGGGCTGGGAGGCGAGCAACCTTGTGGTGATCAAGTGCCCCTGGGTGCTGCGCTACGAGGGCAAGCCCGTCAAAGGCATCCGTATCCACCACAAATGCGCCTTCAGCTTGAAGCGGGTGCTGGACGCCATTTGGGACGCGGTCGGCCGGTCTCAGGCCGAGATCGACCGGATCGGCATGTCCACCTATGGCGGATCGTTCGAGATCCGCGACATGCGCGGCGGCAAGTCCACCTCCATGCATTCCTACGGATGCGCCCTGGATTTCGACCCCGACCGCAACGGGCTCGGCGACAAGACGCCGGCCATGGACAAGCGTGTCATCGCCGCGTTCGAGGTCGAGGGCTGGGAATGGGGCGGCCACTGGAGCCGCCCGGACGGCATGCATTTCCAGGCGGCCCGAACGCGCGCCGAGCCCAAGCGCCTGGCACTGGCAGGCGCGCCCTTGCGGGGGAAGCAAGGCACCATCGTCGTGGACGAGCTGGCTCCCAACCACACCAAGCTTGCGCCTTATGAGGTTGAGGCCGTCCAGCGGCGGTTGATCGCCCTCAATATCTGGCCCGGCAAGGTAGACGGGATCTGGGGCAACAAGACCACGGGTGCCGTCTCCACCTTCCAGTCGTGGCAGGGCTTGCCCGTCAGTGGCGACTATGACGACGCGACCCGCGACCGTTTGGCCGATGCGAGCCTCAAGCCCATGCCCGTCGCCCCGGCGCGGGCCGACACCACCGTCCAGGATCTGCGCAAGCAGGGCTCGCAGACGGTGGCGGCGGCCGACAAGGGGCGCATCGTGGCGTGGGGCGTCGGCCTGTTCGGAGGCGGCGGCGCCTTGGACAAGCTCGGAGCGCTGGATGGCATGAAAGGCGCCCTCGACAAGGTGGCGAGCGTTCGGCCGCTGGTGGACGGGATCGCGGATCTTGGCGGCTGGCTGATTTCGGCCTGGCCCATCGCCCTCATTGCCGCCGCCGTGGCGCTCTGGCTGCTCTACGGCCAGGTGATCCGTCGCCGGCTGGCGGACGAGGTCTCCGGGCGGATCGCATGACTTTTCCCTGGTCCGTCCTGTTTCAGCCCGCCGTGTGGCTGGTGGCGGCGCTCTCCCTGGGCGCCGGCTGGCTGGGCGGCCATGTGGCCGGCTCCAGCGCCGCCCGCCTGCGCTGCGACGCCGATGCGCTGCGCGTCGAGGTGCAGGTGCTCGGCCAGCGCCTCGCCACCATTGATACGGCCCTGGCGGCGGATGCCGTCCGGGCCGTCGAGCTTCAAACCCCGGATCTCCGGAACCAGAAAGCCGTCAATGAAACGCCTCCGAATGATGCCGCTTGCCTTGACCGTGCTGCTGCTGGCCGCGTGCGGACCGTCCGATAGGGCCGCGCCCTCGGCCGGGCTCCCGCCGCCGCCGGCGGACCTGCGCGCGTGCCTCGCCCGCGCGCCTGCGGAGGTGCCGGAGCGGGCCTTGTCGGTGGGCGATGTGGAGCGGGGTTGGAAAGAGGACCGGCGCATCCAGGCGGCGGTGCGGGGGTGCGGGCAGCGATTGGCGGCCTGGTACGAGGATCTTCGGAAGGGGTGGCGGTAAATGCCTATCTGGCTGAAGGAATGGTGGGTGGTCATCGCCTTGGCGTTGCCGATGGCCATTGGCTTTGTGGGCTGGGCCGTGCGCAAGGGCCTCGCCAGCAAGGACGCGCTGGACGCAGAGGTACGAGCACGCGGCGAGGCCATCGGCAAGGTGCACGCCGACATGATGGCGGAGATCTCCGCAGTCGACGCGCGCCTGCGCTCCATCGAGCAGGAAGTCCGCCACCTGCCCACCGCCGACGATTTCGCGGACATCCGGAACGAGCTGACACGGGTCGTCACCACAGTCGAGGCATCTCAGCGCGAGATGGTGAGCGTCGGCCGAGCGATCACGCGTGTCGAAGACCATCTCATGAACAAGAAGGCGTCGTGAGCGATGGGCGACTATGTGGACCATGTGACGAAGTCCCGCCGCCTCGCCACGCTGCGGGTGGTCCGGGAAAACGAGGGCAGCGCCAACGAAAGCGTGCTGCGCGTTTGCCTCCACCAGCTCGGGTTTCGCGGGCGCAATGCGAGCGATGAAGGCTTGCATAGCGACGCTCTGGCGCTCCAGGCGGCGGGCCTTGCCACCGTGGAATATTATCAAGGCAAGGTCCGCACCCTCACGATCACGCTTCGCGGAGTGTCCTATCTGGAGCGGCGCGTCGATCCGGTGGACGGCGTCGAATATCCGGACGTCGCCTGATGGCGCGCCCGTCCAAGGTGGACAAGCTCCCCGCCGAGCTGCGCGACATGATCGGCAGGCTGCGTGAGGGCGGCTGCACCATCGACCAGATCCTCTCCAAGCTGCGCGAGCTGGACGCGGATGTCGGCCGCTCCGGCCTCGGGGACTACATCAAGCGGTTCGACGCCATGCGCGAGCGTCTGCACAACAGCCGCGCCGCCGCCGAATCCATCATGGCCCGCATGGAGGATGGTGGGGACGATCGCGTCGCCCGCCTCAACATCGCGACGTTGCACGCCAGCGTCATGGAGCTGATGGCGGGCGAGGACGGCGAGGCGGTCACGCTCGATCCCAAGTCCGCCAAGCTGCTGTCGGAGACCATGCGCAATCTGGCGTCCGCCTCCAAGGCCGACCAAGACCGCATCATCAACCTCAAGCGCCACCTGGCCGAGGAAACGCGCAAGAAGGTCGAGGCGATCGCCGACGAGGTGGCCGGCGCCGCCACCCCCATGGACCCCATGGAAGTCCTGCGCCGGGTGCGCGAGGACATTTACGGGATCTATGAGCGATGAAGGCGCCGGCGGTCCCGCTGTACGATTATCAGCGGCGGTGGTTCAGGGATCGCTCGCGGTTCAAACTCGGCAAGTTCGCACGCCAGACAGGCAAGACGTTCACCACCACGCTGGAGATCGTTGACGATTGTTTCGAGGCGGCCGTTCTCGAAAAACGGCGGCGGTGGGTGATCCTGTCGCGCGGCGAACGCCAAGCGGCTGAGGCTATGAACGAGGGCATCAAGCGCCACGCCGCCGCCTATAAGCTCGGGTTCGAGGCCCAGGAATTCGACTGGAGAGGCGACTTGGGCTCATACCGCGCCCTGGAGGTGACGCTCCCGCATGGGTCGAAGATTACTGCGCTGCCCGCTAATCCCGATACGGCGCGCGGCTTCTCAGCCAATGTCTTCCTGGATGAGTTCGCCTTTCACAGGGACTCCATTGCGATCTGGAAGGCCCTGTTTCCCGTCATCTCGGCCGGTTTGGATTTGCGTGCCACGTCCACGACGAACGGGAAAGCGGGAAAGTTCTACGAGTTGGACACAGCGAGTGACCATATCTGGTCGCGCCATGTGGTCGATATCTACCAGGCCGTGGCAGACGGACTGCCGCGCAACATCGCCGAGCTGCGGGCCGGCATCGCTGACGAAGATGCGTGGGCGCAGGAATACGAGCTGAAGTACCTGGACGAGGCGTCGGCCTGGCTGTCCTACGACCTGATCTCCTCCTGCGAGGACGAGCACGCCGGACATCCGGACGGCTATCAGGGCGGCGTCTGCTACCTCGGCGTCGATATCGGCCGGCGGAACGACCTGTTCGTGATCCAGGTTCTGGAGGAGATCGGCGACGTCCTGTGGGACCGTGAGCGCATCGAGCTGAAGCGGGCCACCTTCGCGTCGCAGGACATGGCCCTGGACGAGGTTGTGCGCCGCTATCGCGTCGGCCGGATCTGCATGGACCAGACCGGAATGGGTGAAAAGCCTGTCGAGGACGCACAGCGTCGCTACGGCGCGAGCCGGGTCGAGGGGGTGCTGTTCTCCGGATCCACCAAGCTGGTCATGGCCACGGCCGGAAAGCAGCGGTTCGAGGATCGCACCGTGCGGATCCGCGAGGGTGACGTCCCGTTGCGCTCCGACCTGCACAAGCTCCGCAAGGTGTCCGGGCCGACCGGCACCCCGCGCTTCGTGGCCGAGCGCGACGAAGACCATGCCGACCGCACCTGGGCCATGTTCCTGGCCATCAACGCCGCCGGCGACGCGGTCGAGCCGGCCGGCGCCACGGTGGCGCCGTCGCCCATCATCCGGCCGTCCCAGGCGTTCGGCTACGGGCCGCTCATCGCGCATAGGCGCCTCAATCTATTCCGGGGACGATGACCCATGATCGGCTGGCTTAAAGGGCTCTTTAAGGAGGCTTCTCCTGCCGCGCCGGTGGCACCCTCGGGGCGCTTCGTGGAGGCGAGCGCGGATCCAGGTTGGCGCCCACTCACCACCACCGACCGCGACCTGACGCCCACCGACCAGCGGCGCATGCAGGAGCTGGCCTATCACGCATGGGAACAGCATTTGCTGGCCAACCGCCTGGTTGAGCTGCCCATCGCGTTCATCCTCGGCGACGGCGCGAAGGTGACCGTCGATAACGAGGACGCACAGACGTGGCTCGACGAATGGTGGAACGACCCCATCAACCGCCTCGACCTCAATTTGGAAAAGCGCGTCCGCGAGCTGTCCCTCTACGGCGAGCAGGTGATCATCGTGTTCGCGGGGACATCGGGCCATGTGCGGCATGGCGCGGTGGATCCGTCCAAGATCAATGAGGTGATCGTTGATCCGGACAATTGCGCGCTACCCATCGGCATCAAGATCACGGACGGCGAAGGCTCCGAGCGCATCTATCGGATCCTGCTGGACGGCGACGACAAGGATCTCCTGATGCCCGCCGCGCTCGCCCTGCGCGATAAGATGACGGCCGGCGACTGCCACTTTTGGCGGGTGAACGACCTGCTCACGGGGCGCCGCGGCCGGTCCGACATCCTGTCCGCCATCGATATCGCCGACGCCTATTCGCAGCTCATTTTCGGGGAGGTGGAACGGGCGGCGGCCCTGCGCACAGCCATTTGGGACGTGACGCTGACCGGCGCCACGCCCGCCGAAGTGGAGGCGCGGGCCAACTCGATCGCGCCGCCGGCCCCCATGTCGGTGCGCGTCCACAATGAGGGCGAGAAATGGGAGTCGATATCGCCCAAGCTCGAAGCCGCCGACGCATCGGAGACGTTGCGCGTGATCCGCAATGAGGTGCTGGGCGGCTCCACCATCCCGGAACACTGGTATGGCGGCGGCGGGGACGTCAACCGCGCCACGGCCGCCGAGATGGACGAGCCCACATACAAGATCTTCCGCCGCCGCCAACTGCTCTGGCAGGCGATCATTGAGGCCGAGGCGCGCCATGTGATCCGCTCCCGCCTGACGGCAACCGGCCGAGGGGCGGCCAAGCTGCCCGAGGACATGCGGCCCAAGGCGGAATTCCCGCCCATGCAGTCGGTGGACGTGTCCCGCTATGCGCAGGCGCTGGCCCAGGTGGTGGCCGCCGTCGCCTCGGCCGTGGAGCGCGGCCTCATGACCGAGGAGACCGCGCTCGCGCTGATCGCAGGCATCGCCGCCAAGCTCGGCGTGGAGATCGACGCCACGGACGAGCTGAAGGCCGCGCGCAAGGCGAAGGATGATCGCGACCAGTCGGACGTGTTCCGCCAGCCTCCGGCGGCCGTCACGTCCGATGACGAGGATCCCGCGCTGGTGGTGGCTCGCCAGGATGGATGACAAGGAACGCGAGAAGCGGTTCCGCCGAGAGCGCCGGGCACAGCTCGGCCGGATGGTGCTCATCCAGACGCAGACCATGCAGGAGATCCTGCATTATCTGCGCCTCGCCCGTGACGAGATCCTTGGCCGCCTGGCCGGTACGCCCACCGAGTTTGAAACCTGGCGCCTGCAGCAGCTCCAGGGCGAGGTGCGCCGCGTCCTGGAGACATTCGAGCGGGGCACGCTGGACGCCCTCACCACCGGCCTGGACAGATCATGGGAGGCGGGCGGCGACCTGGTCATGAAACCCCTCGCGGCCGGCGGCATAGACCTGGCGGGCCAGATCCCCGCCCTGGACGTGCGCCTCCTGACTGCGCTCAAGTCGTTCCAGACCGACCGGATCCGGGACATCTCCACCACCACCATTAACCGCGTCAACCAGGAGATCGGTCAAGCGGCGCTGGGCGTGCAGGCGCCGTTCGAGGCGGCGAAGAAGGTGAGCGCCATCATGGATACGCCGGCGGCGCGCGCCCGCATGATCGTGGTGACAGAGCTGGGCACGGCCTATTCGGAGGCTGGCCAGCAGCGCATGGAGCAGGCCAAGACGCTTGGCGTCGCCGGTCTTCAGAAGCAATGGCGGCGCTCCGGCAAGCTGCATCCGCGCGTTTCCCATGCAGTCGCAGACGGCCAGATCGTGGACGTGGACAAGCCGTTCATGGTCGGCGGGATCCCGATCCCGAAGCCGCGCGACCCGTCTATCCCGGTCGGCGAACGGGTATATTGCGGGTGCTCGTCGCTTCCCCACATGAAGCACTGGCGGGTTTCGACACCGGGCGCGAAGCCGTTCACAGCGCAGGAGCTGGCGGCATCACCGGAAGCCCGCCAGGCCGAGCGGATCCGTGCCCCTGCGCCTCCGGAGCCCGCGCCGGCGCCAGCGCCACCCCCACCGCCGCAGGCCCGCGCCTTTCCCAGCCCCATTGAGCAGCACCACACCCTGACCCGCGAATATGCGGGCTGGGTCTCGTCGCTGACGCAGGCCGAACGGTATGCACTGAATTTTTATAAGGGTCCGGGCGGCTACCTGGTCAACGAGGCGATGCGCCGTGGCGTCGAGGCGCCGCTTGTGGCGGCACAGATCCCGCGCCTGGACGAGGCTATCGCCCGCGCCAGCGTGCCGGCGCCCACGCGAGCCTGGCGCGGCGTTGACCAGGCGTCCCGCTATCTCGACATGCGGCCGGGTGACGTGAGCGAGCCGGATCCCGCCTTTTGGTCGGCTACGATCTCGCGAGAAATGGCTGAGGGAAGCGCGCCAGAGGGGGTGCTACTCGAATTCGTGCTGCCGGCCGGTTATCCTGCCGCCTACATCAACGGTGTCCCTTTCCCCGTCGGAGATGCGGCGTTGCCCGATTCCGAATTCGAGATGCTGCTCCCGCGCGGCCGGCGCTTCCGCGTCCTGGAGCGTCGCGGGCGGCGGTTGCTTGTGGAGATGCTGCCATGACCGAGCAGGAGGAGCGTGAGGCGCTGATCGAACGCATCCGCCGCCATCTGGATACGCCCGTCACCACCGAGACGCTGGATGAGCTGCGATGGATCGCCGAGACCCTGGACCGCGGCGCCCGGCTGATCGCGGAGCGTGGGCGGCTGGGGGCCGTCTGGGCTGATGAGGTTGACGGGACCGACGATCCGGCCACAGATGGCCACCAGCGGCCGAGGTGAGCTGCACCGCTGCCGATGGCGCAGCAAAGCCAAAGCAGCCGCCCACGGCTTTCAATGGGCCTTTAACGGGCCTGCTGTTCGGGCGAGCAAGGTGAGAGTGTGATCGTTCTGCCGCCTCCATCATCCGGGCGGCTCGGTCGCAAGACCTTGAGAATATCTGGCAGGGCCTGGGGTGGCGAGTATGGCCCCCATGGCTCGCACACCCAAATCCCCTTCGGCCGCCAAGGCCAACACCGCGCCGGAGACGGCGCCGAAGTCGCCCGCGCCGAAGTCGGTGGGGGAGACCAACGATATACCCCAGGGGGCGTCTGGTACGGCTCGCGAGGCCCCCAGCGCCGATAGCGGTGCGGACACCCTGCAGGTGCCCGCCGGGACACAGTCCGCGCCCCCGCCCAATTCCGAGGACCAGCCGCCCGCGTCCCTGATCCAGGACGTGACCCCGCCGCCTTCGGATGCTGATGCCGGGGCGACGCAGGAGCTGCCGCCTTCCGTCCCTGAGGCGGCGGATCCGGCGCTGGCCATCGGAGAGGCCGGGGAGACGCTTACGGCGGCCGTACATCCCCGCGAGAAGCTGCGCGAGCTGGCGCGGGCCGGCGCGGTCAAGGATCTGGCATCTTTCGAGCCCGGCGACGAGTTGCCTCCGCGTCTGCGGTTCCTGGACGTGCAGATTGACGTTCTGGCGTGGGACCTCGGACCGAGCACGCTCGTCGTCGTCTCCACGGACGGACGGAAGTACACCGTCGATCGCGAGACCGGCGAGGCGATCGACACGGCCACCGGCGAGGTGGTGCTGTGACGGGCCTCCTCCACGGTCACTTCCTGGAGGCCGCCGGAGATGCCGGCGGCGATGTGGTCGGCTCCGGCTCCGGCGCGGTGCTGGAAGCACAGGAGACCAACCGTTTCCGCGTCCGCATCATGCGGGCCGGTCTCTCCGGAAACGGCAATTTCTATCCCGACGCTGCCTTGCGCGAGGGCGCCCCGCTGTTCGAGGGCGCGCGTGTCATCGTCAAGGGCGATGCAGAACACCTGGCGTCGCGCGGCAAGGATCCGCGTGCCGTTCTCGGCCGCTTGTCCGGCGTGTCGTTCGTGCCGGGCACCGGTGCGGACACCGGGACGCTGGAAGCCACCTGGGACGTGCTCGATCCGGCCGACCCCATGGTGACGCGGCTGCGTGAGGCGGTTTCCCGAGGCATGGGCGACCTGTTCGGCCTCTCCATTGACGCCCGTGCCACCTACCAGGCGCGCAAGGGCGTCCGCCATGTCGGGCGCTTCACCCGCGTGAATTCCGTGGACCTCATCGTTGAGCCCGGCGCCGGCGGGCGCGTGCTCGACGTGCTTGAGGCCGACCCCAACACCACCACCCAACAGGACGAGCCCATGCTCCGCGAATTGCTGCTCAAGCTGCTGAAGAAGCACCGTCCGGCCTTCCTTGAGGGGCGCGCCGACGACCAGATCACCGACGCCGAGCTGCAGGAGGCGCTGTCCGGCGCCTTTGCGGAGAGCGGCCCCCCCATCGTGGCGGGCGTCTCCCGTGATGATCTCACGGCCGCCATCCAGCTCCTGGAAGCGCGCCAGACCGCCCGCGACCAGGTGACCCGGTCCACGCTCCCCGACGAGGCGCGCACCCGCGTCCTGGAAGTCCTGGAAGCGCGCGGCACCTATGTGCCGGCGGATGTCACCGCCGCCATCACCGCCGAGCAGGCGTATGTGGATCGGTTCTCCACCGCCGGGCGCGTCCAGGGCCTGGGCGGCGTGGGCCGGATCCAGACCGGCGAGACGCGCGCAGAGAAGACGCGCGCCATGCTGGAAGCGTTCTTCGACCCGAACCACCGGGATCACCGGCACGCCCGGTCCATCAAGTCCTGCTATGTGGCGATCACCGGCGACGAGCGCGTGACCGGTCAGATGCGCAACTGCGACGAGGGCCTGATGCGCGAGGCCCTGGACAGCACCAGCCTGGACGCGGTGCTGGGCGACAGCCTCACCCGCCGCATGGTGGCGGACTATCGCACGACCTCGGTCTATGACGTCTGGCGCCAGCTCACCGGCGCGCCCGTCGCCATCGCGGATTTCCGGAAGCAGCAGCGGACCCGGTTCGGTGGCTACGGCGATCTGCCCGCCGTCGCCGAGGGCGCGGCCTACGTGCCCGTCACGTCGCCCACCGACGAGGTGGCCGAGTATGCGGTGTCGAAGCGCGGCGGCACGGAGTCGATCACGCTCGAAATGATCAAGAACGACGATGTGAGCGCCGTCCAGCGGATCCCGCAGCGCCTGGCGCGAGCGTCCAAGCGCACGCTTTCCAAGTTCGTGCTCGATTTCATGCGGACGAACCCCGTCATCTACGACACCAAGGCGCTGTTCCACCTGGACCACGGCAACCTGTTCACGGCTGCCCTGGATGCGACGAGCTATGCAGCCGCCCGGCTCGCCATGCTGAAGCAGGCCGAGGCCGGCTCCAATGATCGGCTCGGCATCGGCCCCCGCAATCTCTGGGTGCCTTCGGACCTTGAGGAGAAGGCGGCGGACCTGTTTCGCCGCAATACCAACAACGACGAGACGTTCGTTCAGTCGCTCAAGCCCAACATCATCCCGGTCTGGTACTGGACGGACGCCAACGACTGGTGTGTGTCGGCCGATCCGCTCGACATTCCCACCGTCGAGATCGGCTTCCTGGACGGCGAGGAAGAGCCCCAGATCTTCGTCCAGGACAGCCCGACCAACGGCAGCATGTTCAGCAATGACAAGCTGACGTGGAAGATCCGCCACATCTATGGCGCCGCCGTCGCCGACTTCCGGGGCCTTTCCAAGTCCGTCGTGGCGGCCTGACGATGCTCCAGGATCTGCGGACGCTGGTGGATGACCTGGTGCGCGATGTGGTGGGCCGCCTCGGCGAGGAGGCCCGCGACCGCGCCATTGGTCTCGCGGTCGTACAGTATGGCAAGGATCGGCCGCGCACCCGCGTGTCCGACCTCACCGTCCAGGACACGCCCGCGCCCCGCCATCTCGCCCTGCCTGACGGGTGGGACGAGGCGTCCGCAGCTCTCACCATCGAATATCCCCTCGGCTCCGTGCCGCCGCGCACGGTGCCGCGCCATCTCTGGGCGCTCCTGGACGCGCCGGACGGGCGCGTGATCGGCCTGCCCGACGAGATCGGTGCCGGCGTCGTGTGCCGGCTGACCTGGTCGCTGCCCCACGAGCTGACCGAGACGGTGGACACGATCCGCCTCGTGGATCGCGAGGCGGTGGCGCAATATGCGGCGGCCGTCCTGCTCGACCAGGTGGCCGCAATGACGTCCGGCGACCAGTCGAGCCTGATCCAGGCGGACGCGGTCGATCACAAAGAATCCGGCCCCAATTACGCGGCCCGCGCGGGCACCGCTCGGCGTCGATATCACGACCTTTTGGGCATTGACCCCAAGCGCGTCCAGGCGGCCTCCGTGACCGTCCATCCGCCCCTGCCGTCCACCACGGGCGGCAGCCGGCTGCTGTTCCGGCGGGGGCGCAGGTCGTGAGCGAGCCCCACACCCTCTCCATCAACATCCAGGTCGTGGACGCGGCGCTGGCCGCCGCCCCGGACATCCTCCTGGAGGAGCTGGCGCCGGCCATAGTCGAGGGCCAGTTGCTCCTGGAGCGCGAGGTGCGTGAGCTGACGCCCGCGTATCAGGGGCTGCTTCGGGACTCCATCGGCGCGCAGCCGTTGGAAATGAGCGGCACCGTCATTTCCGGCTCTGTAGGCACCGCTCTGGCCTATGCGTTGCCCGTCGAGCTGGGCGCGCGGCCCCACATGCCGCCGGTCGAACCGCTGGTGGACTGGGTCCGCCGCAAGCTCGGCAAAGGCGGCAAGGAAGGACGCGGCGTCGCCTGGGCCATCGCCCGGAAGATGGCAAAGAAGGGTACGCCCGGCCGCTTCATGTTTAGGGACGGGCTCGCCGCCACACAGGGCCAGATCGGCGAGCTGCTGCAGGCCGCCGCTGCCCGGGCGGTGCGGAGGATCGGGCAATGAGCACCGTTGCAGTCCGTGAGGCCCTGGTGGCGCTCCTGGAGCAAATCCCGAACATCGGCCGTGTCCACGGCTACGAGCGGTTCGGGAAGACCGAAAAGGACTTCCTGGCGCTCTATGCCACGGACGGCATGGTGCGCGGCTGGCGCGTCAGCCGGCCGGCCTCGGGCCGCCGTGCGCTGCTCTCCGGTCGCACCTTGGTCACGGACCGATGGGTCGTGGTCGGGATGCTGGGGCTGAAGGACGAGGACGAAAGCGAGATCGTCGCCTGCGACCTGGCGGACGCCGTCATCGCGGCCGAACGGTCGGACCCGACCCTGGGCGGCGTGGTGCGTGGTGTGTCCGTGGATGGCGCGACGGGGATGCAACTCGTCACCATCGAGCCGGTCATGTTCGCCGGTGTGCTCTGCCACCGTGTGACGCTGACGCTCGACGTCCAGTATTACGCCGCCGGCCCCACCGGCGCCGGCGGGCTCGACCAGCTCGCCGGAGCCGCCGGGCGTCTGGTTGGTGCTGTCGTGCAGCGCCTGCGGGATGAGGATCCCGCCGCCGTGCTCAAGGCCGTAGAAGGCCGCATCGCCTGGGACGCGGACGATGCGCCCGCCGACCTGCCCGGCGCCATCGTCGTGCCGATCCGGGACGACGCCACCCCGGACCCCGAGACCAACACCTATCGCCAGCGCGTGGACCGCGCGATCGGCGTGATCGTCATCGCGCCAGCTCATGCCACCACGGGCGACGGCGCGCTCGTCGCCGGCGGCCTTGAGGTGCTGCGGGAGACGGTTCGGATGGCTCTGATCGGCTGGCAGCCGGACGGCCTGGACATCCCGCTGCTCTATGCGGGCGGCGAGCCGGTCCCGACCGCGCCGGGCCTCGTGGCCTGGCGCGACACCTACGTCCCCTCTGTCTTTGTGGAGACCTGACAATGACCGCGCAGCACGGCGGCTCCTACATCCTCGACCCTAAGACGGGCGAGCGCACCCTTGTGGCGCGCACCGTCGAGCCGGGCGAGACGCCCATTCAGCCGCCGGCCGAGGCGGCCCCGGACACCGCGCCGGCCGAGACCGGCGACACCGCCGCCGGCGACGGCGACACCTCCCGCAAGCGCCGCCCGGCGGCCGGAAAGGACTGAGCATGGGCCGCCGTTTTTGGCGCAGACTGGCCGTCACGGCCAAGATGGAGACCACCTATGGCACGGACGCGGCGCCCACGGGCGCGGCGAACGGCATGGTGATGACCAACGTTACCCTCAACCCACTCCAGGGCGAGGAAGTCAGCCGCGAGCTGATGCTCGCCTATTTCGGGGCGCAGGCGGTGCGTCTCGTCGGCAACTATGTCGAGCTGGTGGGCTCGGTAGAGCTGGCCGGCGCCGGCGCCGCCGGCACTGCACCTGCCTACGGCCCGCTCCTGCGAGCCTGCGGCATGTCGGAGACCATCGTTGCGGCCACCAGCGTCACCTATGCGCCGGTCACCGCCTCGCAGGAGTCTGTATCGGCCTACGTCAATTTCGACGGCGTGAACCACAAGCTCCTGGGCGCGAAGGGCACCTGGTCGCTGTCCATGGCCCCCAAGCAGATCCCGCGCATTCAGTTCACGCTGCGCGGCCTCTGGGCGGCGCCGGCGGACCTGGTTACGCCGGCGGTGCCGATGTTGGCTTGGAAGGACCCCCTGACGGTGGGCGAGGGCAACACGACCACCTGGTCCCTGCACGGGACTGCCGGCCTCGGCGAGAGCTTTGCCTTGGACTTCGGTAACACGGTCGAGGTGCGTAACCT
Source organism: Aquabacter cavernae (assembly GCF_003993795.1). Taxonomy (GTDB): domain Bacteria; phylum Pseudomonadota; class Alphaproteobacteria; order Rhizobiales; family Xanthobacteraceae; genus Aquabacter; species Aquabacter cavernae. The sequence continues at coordinate 313,225 of NZ_RWKV01000001.1, read as the reverse complement.
GGTCGGCGCTGACAGCATCGAGATCACCGATCGCAGCGTCACCGGGACCATGGTCAACCAGGCGGACAATATCGCCGCTAAGGACTGGTTCGGCATCGCGAAGGCCCACACGCGTGGCCCGCTGTCCATCGTGCACGGCATCACGGCCGGCAACATCGTCGCGATCGCCGCGCCGCAGGTGCAGCTCGGCCGCCCCAGCTACGGCAACACCCAGGGCATCACCAATCTGTCCCTGCCGCTCACCTGCGTGCCGAACGCCGGAGACGACGAGCTGACCCTCGTCGTCCGCTGATCCGCCCTTTCACGCGGCCTTAAAACGAGGTTTTACGATGTACCAGGTTTCCGATCAGCACCTGTTCTGGTGGCCCGCCACGGCGATGATGCCGGACAAGGAAAAGCCCGGCCAGTTCAGGTCCCATGCGTTCCAGCTCTACTTCCAGGAGTTGGATGAGACCCAGCTCGAAGAGATCGAGGCCGAAGCGATCAAGAAGGGCCAGCGAGTTGAGCCCGCAGTGCTGAAGGCGGCAGTGCGTGGCTGGAAGGACGTGGTCGGCCAGGACGATTCTCCGCTGACATTTTCCGAGACCAACCTCCTCGCTGCGATGCGCTTCGCTGGCTTCCGGGTCGGAGCCTTTCGCGCATACCGCGACGCCATGAACGGCGAGGCCGCCCGCCTGGGAAACTGAGAGAGGCGGCGCGGGCCTGGGCCTACGCCACCACCGGCCGGGCAGACACGAGCCGCCCCGTCGAGTTGGATGACGACCTGCGCCGCCAATTCGCTGCCCTCGGGGTGGCGACAGATCAGCTCCCTGCCGCTCCGACCGCCCGGCCTGTGGTGGAGGTGTGGCGCTCCAACTGGTCGGCCCTGCGGCTGTTCTGCGCGGCCGGCACCCAATGGCGCACCGCCGGGTCTATGGGCGGCATCGGGTGGATCGGCCTGGACTACCAGGCCGTCGAGCTGGTGGAGCGCCGCCTCGGCATCGGCCCGGTCTCCTGGGCCGATTTGCAGGTGATGGAGGGCGCCGCGCTCGCCGTCCTCAATGCTGGTGACACATGAGCCTCAAGCTTGCCATTGAGATCACGGCCAACACGACCGGCGCCCGGAAAGGCGTCGGCGAGGTGCGTGCCGAGTTTGAGGGGCTTGAGCACGACGCGCAGGGCGCCGCGCAGGCTGTCGATCACCTGGTTGATGTCCTTGATGACGGCGCGGCGGCGGCACGCCGAACGGGTGCGGCGGTTGACGATCTGGTGGACGCGCTCCAGGACTCGCGCGCGGAGGCTGGTCGCGCGGTCTCGGCGACGCAGGACGCGGCCGAGGCCCACCAGATCCAGGAGCGCAACGTCAAGGCGGCAACCGCCGCCCTGCGCCAGCTCACCGCCGCCGAGCGGGACGCCGCACAGACCATGCGCGGCGCCAACACCAACAGCCTCAACAGCGCGTCGGCCATCAATGCGCGCCTCGGCGTCCGTGACACCTTCGCCTCGGCCGGCCGGGCCGAGGACATCGCCGCCTATGGCCAGGCGCTGGACGATCTGCGGGCCAAATACAGCCCGCTCTATGCCGCTGGGCAGGCGTACAAGACGCAGCTCGCAGAGATCCGCGACGCCCAGCGCCTGGGCGCTCTGTCCGCCCAGGAGGCGGCCGTCCAGATCGAGCGCACCAAGACGGTCTTCGCCGCGCAAGCGACCATGCTGCGGGCGCGGCAGACAAGCGGATCGTCCACCTGGTCGCAGCTCCGGCCCGATCAAAAGTTCGGGGTGGCCCGGCAGGCACCCGATATCTTCGGGACGCTTGCCATGGGCATGTCGCCGGGCATGGTCGCGGTGCAGCAGGGGCCGCAACTGGTCGAGGCCGTGGGCGGCTTTGGCAATGCGGCAAAGATCGTTCGCGAGGCGATCACGCCCATGCGTGCCCTCTTGGGGGGCATGACGGTCGCGTTGGGCGTCGGCGCTTTGGCCTGGCTCGACTATACCGGGCGGACGCGGGAGGCGTCGATCGCCGCCCAGGCGTTCGGGACCGCGACCGGGACCACGGCGGCCGACATCGAGCGCGTGGCCGCGCAGGCTGCGGCGGCCGGGAACCTCTCCACCAATGCCGCGCGCGAGATCGCCACGGGCCTCGTGCGCTCCGGCAAGATCGGATCGGATCAACTGCTTGGCCTGACTGCCATCGCCAAGGATTTCGCGGCGGTGCTCAAGACGGACGTTGCGAGCGCCAGCGGCAAAATGGGCGACTTTTTCGGGGATCCCGCCAAGGGGGCGGCGCAGCTCCGGCAGATGGGCCTGCTGGATGGGGCCACGGAGCGCCTGGTCAAGCGTCTGAGTGAGCAAAACCGCGTCACCGAGGCGGGCAACGTCCTGCTGTCCGCCGTCACCCCGCGCCTGCAGGGCGCCGCCACCGCCACCACCGCCATTGGCCGCGCGGCCGAATGGGCGGGGCGCATGTGGGACAATATGTGGGGCTCGGTGGGCTCGGCCGTGGACCGCCTGTTCGGTGGCGGGCCGGATAGCCTTGAAGGCCGCTTGGCGCAGCTTCAGGAGAAGCTGCGCAACATGCCCATGCTCGCCGGGCGCCTCCAGAACTCCAACCAGCGCCAGGCGCTGACCGCCGAGATCACGGACCTGCAGGAGCAGATCCGCCTGCGCAACCGCGTCCAGGCCAATGCGACCACCGCCGCCTTGGATGACAAGCGCGGGTCGGCCGCCCTCGATGTCGCGCAGGGCTCGCCCGCCAACGATCTCAACAATCGCCGCCGCGAGTTGGAGACGCAGATCGCGGCCCTGCGCGCGGGACAGGGCGCCACGGGCCTGTCGGTCGCGGAAAACGAGAGCATCACGCGGGCGATCGAGGCCAAGGAAAACGCACTCAAGGGCCTGTCCACGGCTCAGGAGCGACAGAGCCAGCTCGACCGCCTGGACAATCAGATCTCCCGCGAGCGGGATCCCGTCGCCAAGGCGGACCTGATCGCCCGCCGTGAGCGCCTGGCGCTGGCAGGCGAGGAAATCACCTCGGCCGAGATCGAGATCCGCGCCAACCAGGCGCGGACCAAGTCTCTGCTTGAGACCTCGGCCGCGTCCGGAGAGGCGGCCCGGAGCCTGCTGGCCAGCCAGCGCAACACGACCGAGATGCTACGGCTGGAGATCTCCCTCCTGGGCCAGAGCGAGGACGCCCGCGCCCGCGCCATCGCGCTGTTGCAGGCCGAGCAGCAGATCCGGGACCAGCAGATCGGCAAGGGCAGCCCGGCGGCCGAGCGGATCCGCGCCCAGGCGGTCGAGACGGCCGACCAGCAAACGCAGCTATCCCGCCAGCAGGACGCGATCCAGACGTTTCGCTCCATGGGCGAACAGAGCTTCGACGCGCTGTCCGACTCCCTGGTGACCAATGGCAGCGCCTGGAAGGATTGGGGCTCGGCCGTCCAGAGCATCCTGGGCGACGTGGCCAGCACCATGCTGCGCCTGGCCGTCCTCAACCCCCTTAAAAATAGCCTGTTCGGCACCAATTACGGGACGTCGGCCGACCTTGGCGGCGTCGGCGGGATCATCGGCAAGATCTTCGGCGGCGGCGGCTCCAGCTCCAGCTCCAGCTCGGCGTTCACCATGGTGACGGGCGGCGCGGGACCGATGGCGGTTCCGACCTTTGCAGCGGGCGGCATCACCACGCGCAAAAGCATCGCCGGCGAGGCGGGGCCGGAGGCGATCGTGCCGCTGCCCGATGGCCGACGCATCCCTGTCGAGCTGCGGGCCGGTGGCGCGCAGAGGGGCGGTGCCCCCCAGGTGAACGTCAACATTCAGAACAGCCACTCGGGCGCGGCAGTCTCCACCGGCCCCGCGACCATTGGGCCGGACGGCTCGTTGACGCTCCCCGTGATGATCAGAGAGCTGGCGATCGCCGCGATCATGGATGACGCGGCTGCCGATGGACCGGCCACCCGGAGCCTGGGCGGACGCTTCGGGGTGTCCAGCGCCGGAGGGCTCTACTGATGAGCCTGCCCGCCTGGCCCGCCGGCCTGCCTTATCGCTCCGAGCTGCGCGCCTGGTCTGCCGTCCCGACGCGCGGGCCGCGTGAGACCGAGATGGAGCGCGGCAATGTCCGCCAGGAGCGCCGGCCCGGCGCCCGGCGCGGCGAATATGCATGGGCGCACACCTTCTCGGCCGCCCAGCTCGTCGTGTGGGAGGATTTTCTCGCCGACATCGAGGACGGGACGGCGCGCTTTACGATGCTCGTCGCCATCCGTGGATCCGCCTACGACACGCGGGAGGTGGAGATCGTCGCCGGCTCGCTCGCCTATGCGGCATTGCCGGGCGGGCGCACCACAGTGAGCATGCGCTTGCGCGTCTATCCGGCCGGCGCCGCCGGCGCGGTGCTCGCCTCGGCCGAGTGGCCCGCGAGCCTGCCTTACCTGCCGTCGCGCCCGGCCTGGGGCGGCGCGCCGGTGGCCACCTGGCGCGAGACCGAGATCGAGGACGGCGCGGTGCGCTCGGCGCATCGGCCCATGAGCCGGGTGGGCTCCTGGGGCTGGGCGGGGGATTTCTCGCCCGCCGAAATGGAGACGTTTGTCGATTTCCTCGACCAGATCGGCCAGGGCGCGGCGCGCTATTGGATGCCGGTTGCGCTCGGCGGCGGCCGGGTGGAGATCCGCCGCGTCCAGATCGTCGCCGGGTCCATCAAGTATGCGCAGGCGGGCGACGGCTACACCACCGTCAACATGGAGATCCGCGTCTATCCGGCGGGCTTGGTGCCGCCCATGGCTGTCATCGGAGGCATATCCGGGGCAACACTCACGGGGACGGCGCCGGCGGGCGCCACAGTGGAGGTCGTCGTCGGCACGACAACGGTGTCGGTGGTTACCAACGGCACCGGATCGTGGGCCGCAGAGCTGCCGGTGAGTACCGGTGATTATGACGTGAGGGTTCGCGCCATCGTTGCCGGCTCGCCGCGGCCGTGGTCAGTCACCCAGCGGATTACGGTCGCCCTGCCGGCCGCGATCTCAGCCCTGCTGGCGCGTATGACCATACAGCCGAGCGCGGCGCGGGTGAGCGCCATCGGCACGCTGGTTCAGTCTCTGATCAGTGCGGGGATCTGGGCGAAGCTGGATGTCCTCTACATCCTTGCCGCCCATGACGCCCAGGCGGCGCGGCTGAACTGGATGGCGGACCTCTACAACCTCACCACGGTCAACGTCCCGTCCTTTGTCGTGGATCGGGGCTATGCGGGCGCGACGAATACCTATCTCGCCACCGGCTACAACCCGGCCGTCCACGGCGTCCGCTACACCCGGAACGACGCCCATATGGGCGTCTGGGACCTGACCGACCGCGCGGCCGGCAACATCGTTCCGGCGGGGACCTCTACGGGGACCGGCATTCAGGTTGGCATGTTGCACCGTTATTCGACGGATCGCGCCGCCATCTCCGTCAACGACCAGTCCTCCACATTCGCGAACGCGAACTCCGAGGGATTCTTCGTCGGGAGCCGCCGCTCCTCGGCGACGCGCAGCGCCTACCGAAACGGCGCCCTGCTGGTGGATACGGCCGCCACCAGCGTGGCGATCCCCTCGATGCCCGTGGACCTGCTGTGCTTCACCTATAACGGCGGCGCCGCACGGGGCTACTGGTGCACCGACCGGATTGCCGCGTTCAGCATGGGCGGGGGGCTGACGGCTGCGGAGGTGGCCACCTTCCATGCAGCGCTCCGGACCTATCTCCAATCTGTGGGAGCGGTGGCATGAGCGACCCGTACACCGACGCATGGGCCGAGGCGGTGGCGAGTGCGCCTGCGGACGTGGATCTGCATGTCACCCTGGAGCTGCAGCACCCGGCTATTATCGAGGCGGGCTTGCAGATCGCGGTGCGCCTGGTGCTCGATGAGGTGGACCGGGTGCTGGGGATCGAGCCCGGCGCGCTTTTTAATCCGGGGACCATGCAGACCTTCCGGCGGTGCGCTTTCTCGGCCTCCGCGCCGGAGGTGGCCGTGGGCCGTACGCCTGAGTGCACCGTCACCATCGACAATGTCGCCGACCAGCTCACGCCCTACCTCAACGCGGCCATTGAGGTGCGGGCGGATCTGCTCCTGGTCTATCGCGAGTATCGCAGCGACGTGACGGCCGAGCCGTCCTATGGGCCGATCGAATTCGTGGTGCGCCAGGTGACGATCAGCGGCAGCACCGTGACCGGCAAGGCGCGCCTGGCCGACCTCGCCAATCTCTCCTTCCCGCGCCGGATCTATCGCCCGGCGCAGTTTCCGGGGCTGCGGGTGGCATGACGCGCACACAGATCCTCTCCGACCTGATCGGCCGCCCCTGGAGCCTCACGGGCGAGGGGCCGGAGGCGTGGTCCTGTTACGGCCTTTTCAGGCACCTTCAAGGAGCCTTGTGGCGCCGCTCTGTGCCGTTCATCGCCATCCCGGCCGAGGTGGACCTGCGCTGGATCCAGAGCCAGTTCGACGGCCAGGCGCTGCGCAGCGCCTGGCGCTTTTGCCCGCTCGCTCAGGGCGGGATCATCCAGGCGCGGGACGGGGCGGCGGTGCTCATGGCCGGGGTGGACCGGCCGCACCATATCGGCGTCTGGCTGGCGGCCGAGCATGGCGTGATCCACTCGGATGATCGCGTCGGCGTGATCTTCCAGACGCCGGCCGAGCTGCGGGCGAGCGGCCTGCCGCGCCAGCGATTTTATGAGGCCCGATGATGGCCAGCATCACCCACATCATCCTCCCCGGGTACGAGGTGGCCACCGTCGCCCCGCGCCGCCGCGAGACGGTGGCCCGCGCCCTCAAGCGCCTGGGCTGGCGCTTCCGCCTGCCCACCATCTGCGTGATCGACGGGGCGCCTCTGCTGCGCGCCCGGCGCGGCTGGGCGCGGCGGCGGATCCGCAAGGGGGAAAGGGTGGAATTCCAATCCCGCCCGCTGGGCGGCGGCGGGAGCGGCAGCAGCAGCTCGTCCACCACCAAGAGCGTGGTGGGCCTGGTGGGGCTCATTGCCCTGTCTGCCCTGGCGCCGGGCATCGGGACGTGGGCGGCGGCGGCAATAGGGATGTCAACGGTCGCGGGCGTTTCGACTGCGATTTCTGCCGCCGTGGTGGCGGGCGGCGCCTTCGCGGTCAACACGCTCGTGCAGCCGCGCCCGGCGAATGCCGGCCAGCAGGCGCAGACCCCGCTCTATGCGTTCGGCCAGCAGACCAATTCCGCGCGGCTGATGCAGACGATTCCCGTCCGCTATGGCCGCACCAAGGTGGTGCCGGACTTCGCGGCCCAACCCTGGACCGAATATGTCGGGCAGGATGAATATCTAAACGTGCTCTTGGTGCACGGCCTCGGCCGTTACCAGCGCCACCGGATCACCATCGCCGACGCGGTGCTGTGGGACGCCAGCCAGTGGGCCGAGTGGGGCCACGTCTCGCCGACCTTCAGCGACGTGCAAGTTCAGCTCCTGGAGCCCGGCGACACGCTGACGCTTTTCCCGGCGTCCGTGACCACGGCGCCGGGCGTCTCCGGCCAGGCGCTGGATGATCCCGGCGTGTGGGTCTATGGCGGCATCACCAACCCGGCCGGGACGAGCGTCAACCGGCTGGTGTTCGACTTCGTGCTCCCGCAGGGCTGCTACATCCCGAATGCCCAGGGCGTGGCGGGGAATTTCGCGACCCACAACCAGGTGCAGATCCGCGCCGTGGACGTGACGGGCGCGCCCACGGGTGTGTGGACGACCGTGGTGGACGAGGCCAAGTGGCTCGCCACCAAAGAGCCCTACCGCATGTCCTACAGCGTGGACGTGGCGGCGGGGCGCTATGAGGTGCAAGCGCGGCGGGTGGTGGCCTCGGCCGCCTATCCCGGCGCCGTGGACACCATCCAGTGGGCGGCAGCGCGGGGCTATACGCCGGGGACGCAGACATTTCCGGGCCTCACGGTCACGGCCATCCGAATGCGGGCGACGGCCCAGCTCACGGCCAATGCGGCCCTGCGCTGGGGGCTGGAGGATACGCGAATCCTGCCGGTGTGGACCGGGAGCGGGTGGGACGACCAGCCCACGCGGTCGCCCGCTTATGCGGCCTACGACATCGCCACCAACACGGACTATGGCTGCGGCCGGCCCCTCAACAAGGTGGACGCCCAAGCGGTGGTGACGCTGGCGGCTACGGCAGCCAGCCGGGGCGACTGTTTCGACTATGAGTTTCGGACGCGTGTCCAGGCCACCGAGGCGCTGGACACGGCGCTGGCCGCCTGCCGGGCCAAGCATCGCTGGATCGGCGATCAACTGAGCCTGGTGCGCGACCAGTGGGTGGCCCTTCCCAGCATGATGATCACGGATGGCGAGATCATCCGCGACTCCTTCAGCGTCGATTATCTGCTCCAGGCCGAGGACGCGGCGGACGCGATCATTGTCGAGTATCTGGACGAGACCACGTGGTCGGTCCAGGAGGTGCAGTGTCCGCCGGACGTGGTGGCCAGCAACCCCGTGCGCGTGCAGATCCGAGGGGTGGGACAGCGCGCCCATGCCATGCGCGAGTGCGCCTTTTTGTGGCGCCAGCACACGATCCGCCGGGCCAAACCAACGGCGACCATCGCGAGCGAGGGCCGGCTCTTGGCGCTAGGATCTGTGGTGACGCTGCAGAGCCATGTGCCGCAGAGCTGGGGCGCCTCGGGCGAGGTGGTGGCGCGCGCGGGCACCACGCTGACGCTGGAGCCGGCGGCGAGCTGGGGGAGCGGGCAACACTACATCCAGATCCGGCGGGCCAACGCGAAGCCTTTCGGGCCGATCAAAGTCACGCGCGGCAGCTCGGACGCGGAGGCCGTGCTTGATGGCGCGGACCTCGCCCTTGTCCAGAGCCAGCAGGGCGTGACGCTGGATCAGGCGCTGGCGCGCCGGGCCGGCGCCGATCCCGCGAGCTGGGCGCTTGGGCTGGGCACCGCCTGGCAAAAGCGCTGCATCGTGCTGGGTGGCGCCCCGGCCGGGACGGGCCGCACCAAGCTCGCCCTCGTGGTGGACCGCGAGGACGTGCACGACGACAGCGGCGACCCTGGCGACGTGCCGCCGGCGGCGAGCTTTTCCGACCCGCAGACGCCCCTGGTCGCGGGCCTGACGGCCACTCTCTCGCAAAACGTCCTGGAGCCGGTGCTCGCGGCCGACTGGTGGCCGGCGGCGGGCGCGCGCCATTACATCGCGCAGATCTCCTATGACGGACGCACCTCCTGGGCGCACCTGGCTCAGCCCTTCGCGCCGAAACTGTCGCAGGTGGTGGAGCCCCGCGCCTTGAGCCTGCGCGTCGCCGCCGTGGGCGCCTCGGGCCTGCCGGGGGCCTATAGCGTGGTGGATCTGGACGCACCGACGATCGACGCAATGCTGGTTCCCGGCATGGACATGGTCCAGGGCAACCGGGATCTGATCAACAACCAACTGCGCGGCACGAGCGAGCAGCAGTCTCGCGACATCGATCTCCTTGCTGGCTATGTGGCCACTTTGGGGGCGGCTGTTGAGGCGTCGCGGCTGGCCGGCGAAAGCCGAGTAACCATTCTCGCCGAAGCTGAAGGGGCAGCCTCCCGTGCGCTGGTACAACAGGAGGTGCTCGCGCGCGTGGGCGCAGACGAGGTGCTCGCGGCGAGCATCTCCACGGTGTCCGCCACCCAGAATGATCCGGCCACGGGCCTCAGCAAGGCGCACAGTCGCATCAACGACGAACAAAACGCTCGGGCGAGTGGGGACAACGCCCTCGCTACCCGAGTTCAATCGGTCGAGAGTGCGCTCGACGGCGTTAACGCGTCGGTCAATGTAACTTGGGTAACGGGCGCGTACCCGAGTGGGGCCGCTGCGGGTTGGCAGTTGAATGTCAAGGCTCAGAATGTAAACGCTGGATTACGCGCTATCGCGCGATCAGATGGAACTGGCTACATTGCCATAAGTGCCGATAAATTATTTATAGAGTCCCCCAGCGGAAACCCATTTGCTGTATTCGACACAAGCAGCACGGGGAACGTTTACATTCGCGCAGATATGTATTTGGACGGATCGTTTACGTCCAACAAATTTGCCGCTCAGAGCGTTACCACAAACATTCTTACTATCGGCGGCGTGACCACGGATCGGATTTATCCGCAGGCTGTCACCAACGCAGCGGTTACCTATTATCCCACGGCCACGGGAGGGCAGTTCGGTGCAGTCTCGATAACGCGCATAGCGGGCTCATATGCAGTCTTTGAAGCTCGATTCTTCCCGAAATTCAAAGATTACATCAATACTTCAAAGCGCATTTATTATTATCTCGAGGTGCGCGTTGTTCGTTCAGGCCCGAATGGCACGAGCTACAGCGGGGCGACAACGTACCTTCTGCCAATTCAATATTTAGACTCCGCCACCCCTAACCCAGGATGGCAATATTTTGTCGGTGAGCAGGATATTAAAATTATCCATCACGACACGGACAATCTTCCGGCTGGGACCTATGAATATCGCATTGATGCGCTGAACGTGCTGCGCCGCGACCCAACAATATCTACGTTTACAGTCGAAGAAAGCACGTTCACGGCCGGATTCCGGGACGTTTACTCTATGGTTACGGAGTACAGACGATGATCAACTTCATTCTTTATACCGTGTCTACTGGCGAGATCGTCGCGACAGGCGCCGCCGGCACGCTGGATGCGGTCAACGCGCAGGCGCGGATCGGTCAGTCCGTCCTCATTGTTCCCTCCCGGACGGGGATCTCCCCTGAAACTCATTATGTGGCGCACGCGGCGGACGACGATCAGCCGAGCGTGCTCGTCACGCGCGCTCAGTAGGAGGGCGGAATGACCGTCATCAAGAGCGGCACTGTCTCGATTGCCAGTGGTTCCAACGAGGTCGTCGGCTCCGGCACGACTTGGGCAAGTGGACCACAGCCGGCGCGCCCCGGCGACACGTTCATGGCGCCCGGTTCGGCCTTTCTATCCACGATCGGGGCTGTGCCGAGCGACACGTCGCTGATCGTGGAAAGTCAGCGCGCCGGTGCCGCTATTGCGGGAGCGGCCTTCGAGATCCGCCTCGATGCGCCCGATCGCTTTTCCGGTGTCTCCGCTGTTGCATCGCTCAACGCAATGGCCCTGCGCTATGAGATGTTGGCGGCCAATATCCGCCTGCCTCTGGTCGTGTCGGTGGGAAGCAACGCGCCGCCTGGTTCTCCCGCGCTCGGAGCCTTCTTTGTCGTTGGGACAGTCCCCACCGGCGCGTGGGCGGGTTACGCCAACCAATTCGCCATCTCGGCCACGACAGGATGGCGATTTGAGGCGCCAAAGCGCGGCGACGGCGTCGCAGATCAGTCCACCGGTGACTTCTTCTTCTGGACCGGTGCGGCCTGGGTGCAGCGCACTCTGAATGCGGGCGCGCTCCGCTATGACGGAGCCCAAGTGCTCAGCGGTGGCCAGCAGACGCAGGCGCTGACGAACCTCGGCATCCCGGCGACCACTGCCGGCCAAGTCCTCCAAAATATCGGCGGTGTGCTGACAGCCCGCACCGTGGCTCAGATGCTGAGCGGGTCGACGGGCGTCGATTTCGTGGCGGGCACATGGTCGCCATCGCTCGGATCAGATGGCGCTGACCCCAACATCTCTTATTCAAACAGGTCCGGCTGGTATCTCCGGATCGGGCGGATGGTCTATGTCGGCGGCGAAATCACTGGCACGAGATCGGGAGGGACCGGGAACGCCCGGATCGGGGGCATGCCTTTTCCAGGCAACAACCAGCCCTTGCTGGTGCGAGGTTCCGGCATCAACGTGCCAGGAACTCCGTTCGGCTTGCCATCCTCTATTGGGGTTGCGTGGCTGCAATACAGCAGCGCTGCCAGTGGCGGCGCCGTCGACATGAATATTTCGGCAATATCGTCAGCGTTCGGATTGATAATCGGAGGAGTTTACACGTCATGAGCGATTTATACATTGACCCATTTCCTGGCGGGCTCGTCTACGTCTGCGCGACGGATGATGATGGCCTTACTCACCGTGAGCCGCGCCAGCCTGGAGCCGATCTGTCCGATCTCCCCGAGGCCGTGCGCGCCGAGATTGAGGCGATCTGGACACCCGATGTGGTGGCCGAATGGGCGGCCAGCCAGGCGCCCGTGCCCCCGTCCCCGGCCGCGCTCACCGCTCATGGCGCTGCTATCGTGCAGGCCCACCTCGATGCCACTGCGCAAGAGCGCCGATACGATAGCGCTCAGACTGCCGTCTCTTATCGGGATGACCCGAATCCGCAATTCGCCGCAGAGGGCGAGGCGCTGTTTGCATGGCGCTCGGCAGTCTGGACCGCTGCGCTCGCGATCCTGGCAGAGGTCGAGGCAGGCGTCCGCCCGATCCCCTCGGATGCTGAACTCATCGCGGAGCTGCCAGCAATGGTTTGGCCGCCTATGGCCTGAGTGAGGCGGGGCTCGCGCCCCGACGCGGGTGCAGCCGGCAAGCAACCCCCGCGCGACCGGAACAGGCTTTCGGTCCCTCAGAAAGGGGCCTTAAAGCCGGGATGTTAAGGAGTGGAAAACGTAAGATGCACGCGGTGCGGAGCATTGCATTTCCGGGCCGCACATGGCGCTCTCGCGGGCGCCGTGGAGATCAAGTGTCGCCGCTGCGGCACCATCACCATATTGAGGCCCACAGAGCCCGCACCCGAGCGCCCCGAGCGTCATCCTGCTGGAGACGCATCATGCGCATCGAAAAAATCGGATCGGCCACCCTCTATCTCGCGGACGCCCTCGACGTCCTCCCGACCCTTGAGGCGGGCTCTTTTGCGGGGATCCTGACCGATCCACCCTATTCCTCGGGAGGCGCCTTCCGGGGTGACCGGAGCGCTCCCACGAGCGCCAAGTACCAGTCGTCCCAGCATCGCGGCATCTATCCTGAGTTCGCCGGTGACACACGCGACCAGCGCTCCTATTTCGCGTGGTCCACGCTCTGGCTGAGCCGGGCGCGTGCCCTGACGGCGCCAGGCGGAATCGTCTGCACCTTCTCGGACTGGCGGCAGTTGCCCACCACCACGGACGCCGTTCAGGCGGCAGGGTGGGTCTGGCGGGGGGTCGTGCCCTGGGACAAGACCGAGCGCGGACGGCCGCAGCTCGGCCGATATCGCGCTCAGGCGGAATATGTCGTGTGGGGCACCAATGGCGCCCGGCCGCTCTCCGGCCCGACTGCGCCAGGCGTGTTCCGCATGCCCATACCCCAGCAAAAGCACCATATCGCCGGCAAGCCGGTGGACCTCATGGAGGGGCTGCTTGGTCCCATGGGGGGCGGGCCGATCCTGGACCCCTTCATGGGATCGGGGACGGTCGGCGTCGCGTGCGTTGCTCGGGGCCAGGACTATGTGGGGATCGAGATGACCGAGGCATATTTCGAGATCGCTTGTCAGAGGATGCAGGAAGCCAGTGCGCAACTCATGATTGACAGTGTGCGTGGATTGTAACACAGTACGATCCAACAGGAGGGCGCGATGCAAACGCTGATAGAGAACCAGTTTCGCACGGTGTCAGGTGTCGATGTTGTCGCCACTTACGAGACACCTGGAGACGGCCGCTTGCTGGTGCGTGCAACGCTGCATCGAGATGGGGCGCCCGTAGTTCGAGATGGCAAGGCCCTGGCGGGCGAATTGCTGCCCCTCTATCCGATCCCGGCCGATGCCAAGGCGAGCAGTTACTATGGCCCTATGCTCGACATGGGCGCCACGCATTACGCGAGGTTCGCGGACCTGACCTTGACGTTTGCTGGAGCCGACGCAGCGCGCCTCGACGCAGCTTGGCGCGATGGCCAGCAGCAAGCGACCGAGGTGATGAAGGCTGCTGCCGCCAAGCGTGACGCCGAGCTGCGCGCGACCCGCGAGGTGCGCCGTGTCCTTTATTGGGCTACGGGCTGGGCGGACTACCAGTTGACCGAGGCTGCCGCCGACAGGGGCGAATTGCGCATTGGCCTGTCCGGGACGTCAATCAAGATCAGCGGCCACTGCCCGTCGCTGCGGGTCATCCAGGACCGGTCGCCGGGTTGGGGCTTTTTCGCGGGCTGCGCCAACATCCTGTACGCGGTGAGCGATGAGGATTGGGCGATCTTGGTGACAGAGACGGCCGAGGTAGAGGGCGCAGCAGTGACCCGCCGTCTGAAGGCGGATAGCGCCCTGCAGGCGGTGGTCGTTCCCGCCGAAGCCGTCGCTGCATATGAGCGGTGGGATGGCGCCGCTGCCAATGCATGGGCCAATGGGGCCGAGGCAGCAGCGGCCCTTATCAACCTCTACGGGTCAGCCATTGAGGCGCAGGATCTTGGCCAACCTCCCGCACGGCTCGATGACCTGCCCACCTATCCGGCAGGTGCATGATGGCGGGCAAGCCCCAAATCCCCGAGAAGACGCTAGCCCGCATCCGTCGCTTGCACGCTGAGGGCAGCTTGAGCCTGCGCAGGATCGCCGAAGCTGTCGGGTGCAGCCTCTACACGGTGCGCAAGGCGCTCGATCCCGACTATGTGGAGCGCGAGCGCGAGCGCTGGCGAAAGGTGGATGCAGCGCGATCGCCGCGCTCTACAAGCCCGGAGCATCGGGCCTATCAGGCCGCTTACGGCGCGACGCCCGAACGGCGAGAGCAGGTGCGGCTGAATATGGCAGAGCTTCGGCGGCGGCGGCGAGAGGGCACCAATTGATCCCCCGTTCAGGTCGGTCACAGCCCCCTGAAAACCACCTTCAAGAGAACCGTCGCGCGGGTGACATTTGATCCTGCGCACGGTGACACGCGATTTTGCGCGCTTTGGGAGTTCGGCGACCTTGCGGCTCTTCCCGAGCGCCCCGCGCGAATAGCGGGCCGTGCTCGAAGCCTGCGTATGACCGACGGCACCGCGGATCTGATCGAGATCAGCCCCTGCGTCTTCGGCTTCGGTAATGGCGCCCGCTCGGGCGTCCATATTCCATACTTGGTCAGGGATGCCCGCCGCGCGGGCGATCACCCGCCATTCGCGAGCGTAGGCATGCTTCGCGTAGGGGCGGCCCGCCGACTCATCGACGATGAGCGGACCTACACGCGCCGGCAGCGGCACTCGCTCGATCAGGTCGAGCAGCAAGGGAGAGTTCGCGAGATCATTGGCGACCATCGCCCCTGTCTTCGTCGTCTCCTTAACGAGCACGGTACCCCCGGCGAGGTCAGCCCAGGTGAGACCGTTCACCCAGCGCAGGACACGCCGGCCACGCTTGCCCCTGAGAAGGATCATGTCCCCGACTTCGGAGATGGCCTCGTGAGGCTCCCACTCGCCGATGACATCCTTCTGGCGCATGCCCGTCTCGAACTGGATGGCAGTGCCGAGGGCCAGCGACAGGCGTCCGGCCTCGATCGCCCTGGGAATGAAGGCTTGCAGGTGGTGAAGCTCCATCCGGATGCGCCGCCGCTTCGGCTGCTTGAAGCGCGTGGCCTCCAGAATGCCCGCGAGGCGATCGCATCCCGCATATTCCGCGGCAGTCCCATAAGCGAACAGACGCCGGAGCATGCTGATGATGCCGTGTGCTTTGCGAACCCGTTCCGGACAGCCGGCGGCCTTGGGCTTCTTCGCCTCGTCATACCAGCGGCGGAAATCGCCCAGAGCAAGGTTCACCAGAACCCGCTTCCCAAAGGCCAATTCAATCAGGCGAAGCACCTGGTCATACGTCTCGCGCGTGTTGTGCTTCACCAACCGGTAGGGCGACGCAGCGTCGGTCTGATACAGGCGAACGAGGCTCGCGAGGGTGCCATCGAACGGCCGCTGCAGATCCCGCTTTCCGGCGCGCCAGGCAAACATCTCCGCCTGGAGGCACTTGCATTTCATCTCGATCAGCAGGCGATCCCGGGGATCGTGAAGGTCGTAATGCAGGCGTACCGTTTCGGGCTCATAGCCCGCCTTGCGGATATCGGCGCGGGCGACCCAATAGAGCCGGGCCGTCCCGTCTTTATTGCGCCGGACCTTCAATCCCGGCGCATCGAACTCATCGGAGGGCATTGAGATTCTCCATCCCATCAGGTTGCGAGACCTGAAGGTTAGAGAGGCCGTATCGACGGCGGAAGAACTCTTGAACGGCCGGCCAATAGCGCCCGCCCATGAGCGCGTCCACGCGGGGAAGGCCCTCACGCTCCAGAATGATCGCAGCCGCAGCCCACTCCTTCGGGCCCTGGCTCAGACGCCGGGCGATCTCCGCCTCGCAGGGGAAGTCGCCCTGATTGCGCATGGGATCTGAAGGGCGCCGAGCCATGGTCTCAGTCCTTCTTCTGGGAATTGGAGGACAAAGCAGTGCGATCGAGGAGAAGGAAGGAGGTCTTGCCGCCACACCCACCCTTCTCGACCGGCACCTTGCCCGCCTTAATCTGGCGGTGGAGCGTGCGCACAGAGACGCCGAGCTCGTGCGCGATCTGCTTGGCCCCGCGGAGAACAGAAGGCGATCTGCTCATGCTAGTCATGACTGTCACCCCCCTCGGACTGCCAGCTCTTAAAGGTGCTCAAGTTGCGGTGCCCGTCTTCCGAGAGTTTAGTTTGGAAGGTGCTTAGAAGGCGCTGCACCGCTTCTTCACCCTGCGCCGTCGCATTTGGTGCATTTGCTTTCATCAATTGGCAGATGAATAATAGTGCATCGAAGCTGACGGTAGCACTCCGCGAGAAAAATCTGTTGGGGCTGATGAAGAATTTTGCAACGTCCTCGAAGGGGCCGAGGTCGCCCATCCCGCCAAGTCGGAAAATAAGCTCCCGATCAGATCGATTCGATCGGCGACCGGCGGGAAGTCGAACGTCAATACCCAACCTATTTTCGTAGACGCTGAAGGTCACTTCGTGCCAAAAATTGCTAGAGACCCCTCCAGCGGAGGCTGCTCCGAAGAGATCAGAGAGAATTTCTATTGCAGTAACAATTCCATAATTAGTCTCTGCCTCTAGTTCGGAGTAGGCCTCAACTACTTTTGCAGCTTCTTTGATTGTCGGCTTAAGGGCGATGGCGAGCAACAATTTGGCAACGTGTTCGCCGCGGACATGTGCAATAGCTCGCCCCCGGCTCTTGGGTAAGACGCCAGCATCGATCAGCGCGCGAGCGTAGACGTTGACGGTTTTCTCCTCCGTCATCGTCACCACGGATATGGCCTCGACTGCCTGGGAAACTGACGCCACCTTGACCTCCTTTTATGTTTTGAATTTACCAAAACAAAAACGGAGGGGCAATGGTTTTTCGCAGGCGAGGGAGGCTAGATGGGCAGCCTCAACTCCCGGGCATCGCGCCTTGATCAACGAACGCCAGCGCAGCCCTTACGATCGCTTCGTTGTTGCGTCCCAAATCCCCTTATCGAGAAGGAAGTGGAGAGTGGCCTCCACTCCAATCAGCGCACAGCGCCGAGGCCAAAAGAAAACGCCGTTAGGCCAGATGCACCCCCGTCTGCCGCCTCGCGCGTATGGGGCGGTTTTCAAGACCGCTGCCCTAAGCGCGCAAACCTTCCGCACACGGGAGAAACCACCCTTAGGCCAGCGCCGGGGTCAATCTCGGATATGGCACCCTTCACGCTGATGGTCCCACCCCTCGCGCGCGCTCAGCAAAGTCCTGAACAGCCTTCAGCATGTCCCGCACAATCACCAAAGGCACCTCCCCCTCATCCTCGACCACGTCTGCCGGGCTGAAGCGATTCCTGTTGGACACGAGATGAGTGACCCAGGCAGAAAGGCCGAGCGCGGTGCTTGGGGCGGTGCGCGCAAGAGCCTCGAATGCATCCTGCTCAGCACAAAAGGCGTTGTAGCCGGCCTCCTCGAGCTCCCTCATCTCCACTGAGCCAAACGGGGCGTCACACGCATCCTCGGCGACATCCGCTTCCTGGAGGGCGGCGTATGCAAGATGGTGGCGCTCTATTGCAGCGAAGACCGGATCTCGCATTTCCGCAGACATCGCGAATGTGGCGCCGGCCACAGCCGGGGCAAGAGCGAGTGCCGCAGCTCCAGCCATAACAACGCGACGGGACGGCGGGCGGACAAAGGACTCCTGTTCACCGGAATGCATGGGCATCGGTGCGCTCCAATGTTAGATTGCGAAAACGAGATTATGTTGCGATTCTTAGGTTAACAAAATCGCAACGTCAACGCGATTTCGAACAAATGACACCAGAACAGTGCAAGATGGCCCGAGCGGGCTTGGGGCTGAGTGTGAGACAGCTGGCGGAGAAAGCCCGGGTCTCCACCAACACAATTTCCCGCCTGGAGGCTGGCGAGGAATTGAAGCCGCGGACCGTGGAAGCCATCCAGCGCGCGCTGGAAGAGGCTGGCGTGGAGTTCATCGCAGAGAACGGCGGCGGCGCTGGCGTCCGCCTTAAGAAGGCGTCTTGAGCTATCATGGCCCGCCGTGCTGATAGCGATGAAGCCTACGTTCTGCACCTTTGCGATCGCGTGCTTGGTCTAACGTCGGAGCGGCAGAAGCGGTTCGACTTCCTGTTGGGAGACCCTGGGAAAGGTGGCAGGTGCGCTCGCTTGCCGGTCGATGCCTTCTATCCCACGCTCAACCTGGCGGTCGAGTATCACGAGGCTCAACACACCCGCGCTGTGACTCACTTCGACAAACCCCACCGTATGACGGTCAGCGGAGTCCATCGGGGAGAGCAGCGGAGGCGTTATGACGAGCGGCGGCGTCTCCATCTTCCTGCGAACGGTATCACCCTCGTTTTCGTTGATTACCAAAAGCTCAGCCGCACTTCCGCCGGCCGCCTAAAGCGAGATCCGGACCTGGACGAGCGTACTATAAGGACCATCTTTGCGAGCGCGGGCATCGAGCTTGTCACA
Source organism: Aquabacter cavernae (assembly GCF_003993795.1). Taxonomy (GTDB): domain Bacteria; phylum Pseudomonadota; class Alphaproteobacteria; order Rhizobiales; family Xanthobacteraceae; genus Aquabacter; species Aquabacter cavernae. The sequence continues at coordinate 294,486 of NZ_RWKV01000001.1, read as the reverse complement.
GACCCTGGATGCGGCGCCGATATATAAATCATCAACCAAATCGCAATAGGTCATCTACTTCTTGCGATCACGCTCAGACTTCCATTTTTCAAAGGCATCTTCTCTCTCTTTTCGAGACACAGCCTCCCTCCGGTTTTCCTCTCGGAGCTTCTCCAGAATTCGGACACCTTCGAGTAGCTGCGTCTCCCCTGCCGCCTCCTGCGTCCGCTGCCCCACAAGATGAGAAGCGGCGGCTTGCAGTGCACCCCTCATGACGGTGTCAATTCCCCGACTCCGTTCATACTCTCGATCCGAGGCCGCGCTCGGGATCTCCCTCCGGATCGCAATTGCCGCATCTATTTCGTGAGTGGGCGGGTAATGACCTGCTACCGATCTGTACTCCTCAAATCGGCCGGCGACGGCCTTGCACTGCCGCCCGATCTCGTAAGCCTTCCCAGCCCCTCGCGCGACACGCATCACGTTAGCGGCGAGCGCCCTCAAATCCGCCTCCAGCGCCTGCTTGACGCCCTCCAGTCGGATCGCGCGATCGTCGTTCTGAGCGACGACGGTTAAAGGGGGCCGAGGCGGCCGGTCATCGTCTTGGCTCATGGACCAGGCTCCAGGAGGAACTGCCTGACTTCAAATCGCGTGTAACGGCGCAGCCTACGCTAGGATGGTTGCGCAAAGCGAGTCGGAGCGCGCGTGCACATTCGCGATCCAGCATCCGAACTTCGGGCTTAAGCGGCGACTACGTCGCGTTTGAATTTGGCGAGGGTCTAAGCCGCAGACACCCGAAGTCACCTAGCGCACTCTAGAAGAAGATGGTGTGGATTTCGTCTAAAAAAATGGTGGCGGACCGAAAATTAGAATGACAAGGTCGCTATATTGGAAAATCTACCTCGGAGGGGGAAATGAATTCAGACGTAAATGTGAGGATATTCCTTCGTTCCGGCGATAAACTGATCGACGATGGCGAAGATTTTCATTCTTCTTATTTTAATGGACATATTCCATCAATTGGTGATTCGATTATGTATTTCAACAAAAGTGGAATGTCTGAGCGATATAAAGTTGTAGATCGGGCGTTTGATATCAATTTTTCTCCAGACAATTCATATATTACTCTAATCTTAGAGAGAGAAAAATTAGGCGAATACGCGCATATGAGTCGATATACAAATAACTAAATTACGTAATTCGAGTCAGGACACACGCAAATCATCTTCGGGTTCATCCTAATGGCTGGAACGATCTTCATACCCGGATGGCAGGGCGCGCAGGGAGCAATAATAAGATGGGGGCGCCCTCATCTTTCCTGGCATGCGAAATCTCTTTCAAAATCAATGTGTTTCACTGATTTCCCGTGAAACAGGCGATGCACTTATATGGTCTGGCACGGCCCATCGATGCGCGCACATCATCGGTCTTCGTCTAAGAAGATTTGGGGAACTGTCCAGGGTGGTGAGGACTGCGTGCCTGCTATGGGTGTTCAGTGCGATTGGCGATAGAAGGGGCACCCTTCTAAGACATAGCCAAGCCGCTAAAAGGCAGATGCATATCATGCATCTGCCTACCACCATCCCGACTAACACCGAAATGGCCTGCGCAGACGGCCTCGCCCGGCTTAAGCCTTAGCTTACCGAGTTGTATTTGGGTTCCGCGTACTAGTAAGCTGAGGTGTTGACCTACTAGGTTGCGATGACGCTTGCTGAAGCTGAACAGAGCGAATTATCGTGCTGGGGCTGGAGTTAGACCACTCGCTGTGCCGGGCAGCCGCCCCCCGGACGTCTTCCACAAACCAGCCTTGAGGTAACCGGACTTCGTTTGCCATCTGATTCCCCTCGTATGACTCGCCCTTTTACCGAGTGGACTCGCTAGTTCGGTAACACGCAAATCACGTTTTCCGTTCCCGAGTGTCATAGCTCAAGGATGCAGCCGTAGCCATGAACCAACCGTTGCAATCCACACCCGCGCCTGAGTTGATTTTTGGAATTGTCGCACCCATCGGAGTCGACCTGAATTTGGTCAGTGATCTCCTGGCGGAGGCGCTAACAGAGATGCAGTACGAGACGCAGCTATTTCGTCTCACCGCCTTGATGCAGGATGCTTTCCCCGAAAGGACCGTGGCTAAAAGCCCATATATCCAATCAATTAAAGATCGAATTGCATTCGCAAATGACGTTAGAGCTCAGGCGGGCGACCACGCCCTTGCGGCATTGGCTATCAGCGCGATCCGGGAATTCCGAGCCAAGAGATGGAAAGCGAAAATTCAAGATGCTCAGCAGAAACAAGGCATGGCGCAGCCCCCTGCTGGATCAGATGGAGAACGGCACGATGCCTCCAATGACGACGAGCGAAATAAAGCAGAGCCCCTTCCAAATCAGGCTTACATCATAAGGCAATTTAAGAGGCCTGAAGAAATAACGGTTTTGCGAAGCATATATGGACGGCAGTTTATTCTTATTTCCGCAACTGCGTCGGAAGAGTCTCGACTTAGACGCATTCGGGAAGAAGAAAGCAGATCTTGCGGGGGCCTAGTCGCAGAAATAGAACTAGTTGACCGCGCCAATCGATTGGTCGCCCAGGATTCTAAAGAGACACTGGACACACATGGGCAGAACGTACGTGATGCTTTTCCGCTCGGAGATGTATTTATCGACGCAAGTTCAACTTCGGAATGCTCCGATACAATCCGAAGATTCATAAAATTACTTTTTGGAAATAATGAAATTACACCCACTCGGGACGAATATGGGATGTACATGGCAAAGTCAGCCTCGCTAAGGTCATCTGACCTTTCAAGGCAAGTCGGAGCGGCAATATTTCGCCCCTCGGGTGAGGTTGCGTCATTGGGATGCAATGAGGTTCCGAAGGCCGGTGGCGGCACGTACTGGACGAAAGATACTATAGACAGGCGCGATTTCGTGGACGGATACGACCCAAATGAGCGTCGGAAGATCGAATTACTTGTTGACGTGATAGATAGATTAAAAGAATCTGGTCATTTATCTGAAAATCTATCTGAAATAAATAATACATACGAAATTTGTCAAAATTTACTTCAGGACACGTCTGATCGCAGTGTTAGAAAATCTAAAATGATGGATATACTTGAGTTTGGTAGAATTATACATGCAGAAATGTCCGCCATTAGCGACGCTGCTAGGCTGGGGATCCCCATAAAAGACAGCACGCTATATTGCACCACTTTTCCATGCCATATGTGTGCAAAACACATTGTCGCCGCCGGCATATCTCGTGTTGTATATTTAGAGCCATACCCAAAGAGCTATGCGAAAGATTTGCATGGTGATGCAATTTATACAGATTCCAAGCCACAGATTAATCGCGTTGGATTTGACGGATTTATTGGCGTATCCCCGTATCGATATCGTGATTTATTTGAAAAAGGAAAACGAAAATACTCTACGGGCGAAGCGCAAAAGTGGACCGGCGGCGCACCAAAGCCAATGGTTGAGGTTTACTACCCATCATACTCAATAGCAGAGCGAGCTTTATTGAATCAATTAAAGAAAAAAGTCGAAGATACATCTGCTTATTTTCAGCATAAGAGAAATGATGAATAAATTATGGATTGTAATTTCGACACTTACATCACCATCATCTCTGGCTTCCACTGATCGCTGTCATAGATCGACGGGAGGGAGCCGGCCGCCGCACGAGCGACTGCCATAGCGCAAGCCACGGCGCCATCGATACGGTCCCGGCTTCGCCCTTTGTGGAACACGGCATTGCCAGCGCTATCAGTGTGGACAGCGATATTGTCGAAGTTCCAGCGCAGCACAGGATGGCCGCCGTGCATCAGCCGCCGGCCGACAATCGCCCGCTCCAGTTCCTTCACGGCTGGCGCCATGGTGGCCACGCCCTGGCGCATCTCCACTGCCGGCAGGCCGTCTTCGGCGAGAGTGTTCATCATGTTGCGCGCGAGGTGCGGATCGAAGGCTATCTCACGCACATCGAAGCGGTCGCATAAGTCGCGGATGGTGGTCTCCACATGCCGGAAGTCCACGACATTTCCAGGGGTGGGCTCGATGTAGCCCTGTTCGGCCCATGTGACATACGGAACGCCATCGCGCTCCGACCTGAGGCGCAGATTGTCCTTCGGGCAGAAGAACCAAGGATGGACGAAATAGCCATCGTCGCCGTCACGCCAGGCCGCCGCGACACAGGTCAGATCGCCGTTGCTGGAGAGATCGACGCCGAGCCAACACGGCTCGCCAGCTAGATCATCCAGGCTGACTGGCGCAGCACCCTCGTCATAGATGGCCATATCCACGAACGGATCGGCGCTGTGGTCGAGCCAGACATTGAGGTTCAACTGACGAAATGCCTCCCGATCTCCCGGGCGATGGCGCGCCTCACGGGCGAGCTGACGCAGACCTTCGATGTCGGGATACCCATGGGCGAGGCCCGGATTGACCGCGTGCCATACGGCCTCGTCCGTCCAGTCACAATCGCGATCCGCTTCATAGAGAATGGGCAACATCGAGGGATCTGAGATCTCTCCGCGCGCCACCTTCCGCGCATAGTCCACAATGTCGAAAGCGATGTTCTCCTGCCCGCGACCGGCAGTGGTGGCAACGACCAGCAAGGAGCCGGCGGTCTTCACGAGGCCGGAGCGCAGCACGTCCCAGAGGTCTCGTCGCTTCCAGGCGTGGAGCTCGTCCGCCAGGACGAATGCCGGCGTGCGGCCATGCTGTGTGCCCGCGTCACTGGAGATGGACTCGTAAAAGACGCGATACTTCGAATTGACGACGCGATTCCGATACTCCAGGACCGAAACACGCTGCTTCAGCCCCGGTGTCGTTTGAGTGATGCCGACCGCTTCATCAAACGCAATGCGGGCCTGCTTGCGGTCTGAAGCGGCGGAAATGACCTCGCCGCCCGGCAGACGCTCGGGACCAAAGGTATGAAGTAGTGCGAGAGCAGCGGCGAGGCTCGTCTTTCGATTGCCTCGGGGCAGCAGTAGCACCACGGACTTCACGATCCGCAAGCCATTCTCGTGGCGTGGGCCGTAAATCCGGCGCACGATCCGCTCCTGCCAAGGGTCCAGTTGGAATGCCCGTCCCGGCAATCCGCTTTTCGGGTGACGGAGCGCTCGGAGGAAATCGACGGCCCGCTGACCATATCCAAGAGGGTCAGGGGTACTCTGCTCAATCAAGGCCAAGTCCCCCAGAGAAAAGGGGCCCCAGATCGCTATCAGCCCCCTCCCGAATACCAGGTCGCCCGCGGCTTGCCGGCGTGAGGCCGAGTTCGGCAGCAAGCTGCCGCGCCTGCGTGAGCCCGTCGCTCCGAATGACCACAGCCGGATGCCGCTTGGGACCGCTCGGCCCCATGAAGATCAGCCCGCCGTCCTTGAGAATACGGGCCGCCTCGGCAACCTGCCCCACGGCTGTGCAGTAATTCGCGAAGCTCGCGAGATCCGCAAGGGTCAGTGTACGCCGCTCCTTCATCAGGATCGGCAGCGTGCGCTCCCATTCGGCCAGGGCATCGTCGGTCAGCCAATCCGGCGCAGCGGGAACGTCCTCACCCACCGCCTCCCAGGTCGGAGATATTTCGGCTTTATGGCCACGCATGATCAGAACTCCCACTTGCGATAGGGAGTGATGAGCTCACGAAATCCGAACGGGATCTCGAGGAGAGGTTCCGGGAGTGCAGCTTCCCGCCCTTCTGTGAACCAGTGGCCGACGAGCACCTTCATCGCCATCCCGATGTCATCAGGAACCTCACCTTCGAAGGTGGCGAGCGGCCCGACCCAGGCCTCCACATGCCGCAGGGCGGCCTCAAGCATCTGCTCAAGGGTCGAATCCTCATACGACCCATCCACCCGAAGATGGCGCTTCAGATCATCAAGGCTCACCACGTCCGTGGCATTGAGGCTGTCAGACATTGCGGAGATCCTTCTCGCGCCGCGCCCGCGCGAACCATTGGTGCACCAGATCCTCCATCCAGTCCCGCTGTCCCTCGCGGCTTACATCGGCCCGGATTCGGCGTAGGCACTCCTCCAGCGGTGTATCCATCACGACCAAACGGGCATTGCGCAGCTTTCGCTGCCACAGGTCGCGCTCTGCCTGCTCGGGAGCTGAAACGATAAACCACACATGCTCATGCAGGTGATCGTCAGCGAGCCCCGTCAGGATCTGGTTGCGCTCCAACAGAGCTTGCCGTGTCGCCTCGGCGCTACGAGGGGCCTGGTGGCTGGTGGTGTGGAAGAGCTTTGCCTTGATCAGGTCCAAGTCGATGACGATATCGCCTGGACGCCGATGCTTCTCGACATAGGTACTCTTTCCGGAACCCGGCGGACCACAGACAAGGGTGACAGGGACGCGTGACGGCCGAAGGAAGGGATGAGCCAGTACGCCACCCCTCGCGCTCCGCTTTTCCTCGCCCTGCTTCGCTCGGTCGTGGCAAGGCTTGCAAAGCGGTTGCCAGTTTCCCTTGTCCCAGAAAAGCGCTTGGTCGCCGCGGTGAGGCGCGATGTGGTCAACCACCGTGGCCGGCGCATGGCACCGGACGCACATGGGATGTGACCGCAGATACCCAGCACGCGCCTTGTCCCAGCGGGTGTCATAGCCTCGCTGCCGCGCGCTGGGGCGGGCGGCATCCGCCCGAGCATTCCGAGCCGCCGCGCGCTTGCGCTCGCATGGGCATCGCTCGCCGCTGGCGATGCGGTAGCCGCAGGGGCAAATCCTTGGGGCACGAACAGGCATGCTCTTTCACCTGGAGTGTGGGGAGGCGAGCACGGCCCGCCTCCCCGTTAAGCCCTTCGCGGACTAGGAAACATCCGCCGGTGCCCGCGATCTCGTTCGCCTTGAACCCCACAAACGGCTTGCACCGCGGGCGCCAGGCAGGCGAACTTTCCGGTGTTGGGGGGACCGCGACGCCCCCTCAAAGGACAGGCGCCCTAAGCTGCGACGGGCCGGCTGGCGGCGTGGCCCTTGATGACCGTCGCCGAAAGCGGCGTGCCGGTGCCGTGGGTGCCGCCGAAGTCCGCCAGGAGCTTCAGGTAGCGCCGGCCGCCGATGTAGCCGAGGCGATGAAGCGTGGCGGCGGCATGCGCCGTCTTGAAGGCCAGGACGATGCCGTTCGTCACCGACGCGACACCAAGAAGATCGGACACGGTGACGGGAGCGTAAGCGCTCTCATCGTCGCTGTGGGAGAGCACGAACTCGATCTTGTTCGTCCCGGTGAACGTGATGCCGCCGATCCCCACATGGATGACGATTTCGGCGGCGTCGAAGCCGAGGAGGTCGATGGCCGCCGGGCTGTTGTCCGCATCGTAGACCGCGGGCGGAATGGCCTCGATGACGCCGATGTTGCTGTGAAGGTCACGCATGGGTCGTATCTCCTCAGCTCGTCACCATCTTGAGCTTGCGCAGCGCGCGCGCCTGCACCACGCCCGCGCCGACGCGGCGGGTCGCATGGATGCGGGTCTGCCCCGTGGTGGCGAGGGAATAGGGGTTCACCAGGATGGACAGCGCCAGGCGGTCCACGATCCGGTAGCCGGTGGCGAAGTCACCGAACATGATCGGGAAGGCGCCCGAGGACACGTCAGGCATGTCCACGGCCTCCACCACCGGGCGGCCGAGGATGGTCTCCGGCTGCCCGGCCTGGAAGGACGGCTGCCAGAGGTAGTTGTTCTGCCCGTCCTTGAGCTTGCGGATGGTGGCGAGCGTGGTGCCGTTGAGCAGCCAGGAGCCACGGTTCCGGTAGGCGGACGGCAGCGCGTACATCAGGCTGATGAGCGCGTCGGCGGAGAGGTTGGTGGCGTGGCCGTTCAGCGTGAATTCGACACCGGGATCTGTCAGGAGCCCCATGGGCTCCTTCACGCCGTCCCCGTCCACGAAGGCCGCCCCTTCCTTCTGGCCGAAGTCTTCGGCCAGGGCGAGCCGCACCTCAGCTTCGGCGATGCCGCCGCTGTCCGCGAGGAGTTGGTTGGAGATGTCCACATAGGTGGCCACCTCGCGCACCGGAATCTCGATCTGCCCAAAGCTGGGCTCGCTCTCGGAGCGCTCCTCGGTCTCGCCGACCCAGCGGGCGTTGGTGATGCCCGTGCGCTTGGGATACTTCACCGAGGGCGAGCCGGTGGCGCGCACGCTGGCCACGGAGCGGATGGGAGAGAACTCCACCAGGTCGCGGACGAACTCCGTGCTCATCTCCGCAGGGGCGAGATAGCCGCCCTGGGAGTCGTTGGAGACGGTGAGCGCCTTCAGATCGGCCTCGGGCGTCTCGCGCCCACGGCGCAGGTAGGTGCCGAACGCCTTGCGCTCTTCGCTCGGCTCCGCCGGATCGTCCTTCGTGCCGGCCGGCCGGTTGAGCTTCGCCTCCAGCTTGTCCAGGCGCAGGGCGATCTTGTCCGCGGCGCCAGCCTTTTCCTCCACCTTGTCGAGGCGGCCGATCACCTCGCCCTTGAAGGCGTCCAGCGCCTTCGTGACGACGGCGGCGGGATCGTCTTCCTCGCCCTTGAACTCGACGGCGCCGAGCACCGCCTTCGCATCGTGGAACATGGCTTACCTCGTGCTGATCGCCATAGCGGCGCGGTGAAGAGCCCCGGCGATGGCAAGCGCCGCCGTGGCGGATTTGGCGGCCGTGATGCGGGCGCCGGGATGCATGGGGACGCTGACCAGCGAGCATTCGACCAGGTCGAGCGCGGAGATGGTCCGGCCGCCGCCCTTCCGGGGCGTGGCTTTCTTCGTGAGGAAACCAATAGAGAGCCCGCGCACGGCGCCTGCCTGGACGAGCGCCCGGACCTCGCGCGCCCTGGCGACCTCCGCAACCAGCAGGCGCCCTTTGAGACGCAGGCCGTCCGCCTCTTCCAAGGCCTCGCTCCAGGCGCCCACGGGGTCATTCGGATCGTGTCCAAAGAGCATGGGCAGGGGCAGGCGGGCGCCGGCAAACGCACCCTTCTCGATCACGTCGCCGATACGGTCAGGAGTGCCGAACGGCCACGCAAGCCCCTCGATGGCGCCCGCATCGTCCACCATGATCTTGGTCTCGATGAACACGCGATCCATCAGGCGCCTCCCTGCACCGTGGCGGCCCCGGTAGGCGTAGATGTGAAGGGGTTGCCAAAGGCATCGCCGCCCTCTCGGGCTGGCAGTCCCTCCCAGGCCCGGGCCTCATTGGCGTTCAGCACGCCGCTCGCGATGAGCGAACTGTAAGCCGTCGCACGCGCTCCAATGTCGGCGCGCGTGAGGTCATCGCGATCAAAAACCACTCGGTGAGAAGGGAATTCATCCGCTGTGAACAATGCACGCCGGAGGCATCCCTCAAGGGCGCGCAGCCACGGCTCAAGGCAATAGACGAGGAACTCCTGACCAGCCTGTTCCATGTTGCTCCAGGTGGCTCGCTCCAGATCCTGGAGCATCGTCACGGGCACACGGAAATGACGCGCGATCTGGAGAATCTGAAACCGCGTCAGCTCGAGGAATTGAGCGTCGGTGGATGACATCGTGAGGGGCGCGTATTCGGCGCCTCCCTCCACGATCGCCGTGCCGCCGGACTTTCCACCGCCATGAGCGAGCTGCCAGGAATCGCGAATGCGCTTGATCGCATCGGGCGTAACCCGCTCCTTCAGCGACAGAACGCCGGAGGGCCGGGCACCGTTGCCGAACAGCCGGGCCGCGTGGGCATCCAACGTCAAGGCCAGCCCGATGCTCTCACGTGCGAGGCTGAGCGGAGAGCGGCCGAAGGGGCTCCTCAGGTGAATGATATCTTCGGCCGGAACATCCCGGCCGTTCAGGGTGTACCGGAAGGCACCCGTGCCCGTGCCATCGTCCTGCGCCGTCAGGTAGCTCGGCTGATAGTGGATGACCTCGACAGGCCGCCCGTCCACGCGATTAACCCATGCGAGCCCACCAGCATCATAGATGAGCGCCTGAGCGGTCAGGTCACGGAGGAAACTGAAGGCGTCCGTCCAATCATTGGCAGCGTCGCGCAGCAAGGCCCAGGCAGGATGATCGGGAACGTCGTGTTCCGTGCCGTCGTCTCCGCGTTGGACGACACGCACATCAAGGGTCGCGACCGCTTCGGAAATGACACGTATGGCGCATGCAACCGCCGGCACGGTGAGCGCATTGCCGGGGCCAACGGCTACACCGGCGGCAGTCTGGGAGCCTGAGCCAAACAGCGCAAGAAGATCGGCCTCCGGCAGCGCCAGAGACTTTGTGTCGAAGAAGCCGCGTAGCACTTTGAATGGGTTGCGCATCCATAATTGTATGCGCCTTGTAAATCTCCGCATCTAGACGGATGCTTGTGCCAATTTATGCCAAAAAGAACTTGACTAAACATCGAATAGCCAATAACCTTTTGACCTTCATCAGAAAAAACACCATATGGTGCATATCACGCACGGGCGGGACCTCACCGGTCCTGATGCGAGGCCCGAGGTCGTGCACCACCCCCCCTATCCCAGGCGTTTGGGCGGTATTTGAGGGCAGCGAACCCCTCGAAAGCGATCTCATTCAGGCTGCAGCCCTCCACGACGCGGATCTGTCCCCAACCCCAGCGTTCCTTGCCGTGCCTGGAGCGCATTCGTCGATCTCAATGCCCTTTCTTGAAGGCCCTCTATGCTCTTCGTGGGGCTCACTTTTTTGACCGGCGAAAGCAAACTGGACCCTGTCGGCCGGTGAGCTGAGGGGCCACGCTTCAACCAGGCGAGCCAAGCCGTCGAGACAATCGAAACGAGGTTCGGGAGGCTCTTCTGGCCGCGCCGCGGCCTGTGAGTGATCCTGATGTGGCCGAGCCGCCGCGCCTCATGGAGCGTCGTCTGCACCGTAGTCCGGCACACACCTGCGAGCGCCGCTATCTTGTCGATCGGGAGATCACAGATGCCGTGGTGCTTGATCTCCCCTGCCACGATGCAGAGAACGGCGCGCTGCCCCTCGGTGTAATGATGGCGCAGGCTATCGGGCAGAACACTGGAACCGCCCAGGCGTCGCCGCCGGTCGCGCGACGCCTGCCGGTCAGGCGACCGCTGCCGCTGCCGAGGCTTGAATCTGCTCAGGACAAGACGATTTGGAACGGGTGAGTAGGCGTGCTTCTCGCGCCGACCGCTGATCTGGGCATCGATCTCCGCGGCCTCCTCGTCGGAGATTTCTCCTCGTGTCAGCGCCCGCCACATATCACGGGCGACGAGATCCAGATCCTTCACGCTGGCCGCATCAACGCGGTTTCGCATGACGTGCACGGCCGAGACGACGCTCATTGGCCACCTCGGCCAACGCAATCGGCCGCCGCCTTGATCGAATCGAAATGGCCAAGGCGACCACCACTTGCGGAGCGCGCGTCGAAGCCGCCAGCACGTCGTCCTAGAACGGTCCCCAGATGGACGTGACCATCATAAACTGCGTAGGAGAGTCCTGACGTATCACGCCTTGCCTTCGCTCGCTGTTTGCCGCGTCCCGCCTTATCCCGCTTAATCCCGCGCAATCCCATGTGTCTCCTTGCCGGAGACGCCATGGGGAACGTGAAGAAGCTAGATCAACGTTTGTCGCCCTTTTCCCAAGCTGTATGTCGTGGGTTCGATTCCCATCGCCCGCTCCAATTTCTTGCCTCAGGGCATCTCAGAAAATCTCATTTCTCTGGAAAATCAATGAATTGAGCGTCTCCCAGAGCCTCACACGCGCGCATGGCCTGCCGTTGCATCTCAGAAATTTGTAGGCATTTTTGTAGGCATCGCGGCTTCGGGCCGATTTGAGATGCCTACACATGCCCCTCACCGACATCGCCATTCGAAACGCCAAGCCGAAGGAACAGGCCTATAAGCTTTTCGATGGCGGGGGTCTTTTCCTCTTCGTTACCCCCTCCGGCAGCCGCCTCTGGCGCCTCGCCTACCGCTTCGCGGGGAAGGCAAAACAGCTCTCCTTCGGCCCTTACCCCACTATCTCCCTCGCCGACGCCCGACAAAAACGCGACGAAGCCAAACGCGCCCTCGCGGACGGCGAAGATCCCTCGGTTGTTCGGCAGAAGGCCAAGATCGAAGCGGCTGCGACGGCCGAGAACACCTTCGGTCTCATTGCGGCGGAGTATCTCGAGAGACTTAGCGCCAAGGGCTGCGCACCGGCGACATTGACAAAGAACCGATGGTTCCTCGAGAAACTGGCCGGCCCGGCATTGGGCAATCGCCCAATCTCGCACATCACACCTGTGGAAGTGCTGAGTGTTCTCCAGAGCGTCGAGCGCAGCGGTAGGCTGGAGACAGCCCGGAGCCTTCGCTCGACCATCGGCAGCGTGTTCCGCCTTGCCATCTCGACCTTGCGCGCGGAATCAGACCCGACAGCGTCTCTACGCGGCGCTCTTCGCCCTCCAAAGGTGGTGCATCGGGCCGCGCTCATCGAGCCAAAAGACGTTGGAGCCCTTCTGTGCTCCATCGATACCTATACCGGCTGGCCCTCCGTCCGCGCTGCGCTGTTGTTCAACGCACTGACCTTCTGCCGGCCAGGAGAGGTGCGCGGCGCAAGATGGAAGGAAATCGACCTCGAGAAGGGGGTATGGACGATCCCGGAGCATCGGATGAAGATGCGCCGGCCGCATCTGGTGCCGCTGTCTCGCCAAGCGATACAGGTGCTCGACGACCTTTACCCCATCACGGGAACCAGCGAACTCGTGTTCCCCTCGATCCGCTCGCATAAGAAAGCGTTGAGCGAGAACGCCTTCAATAGCGCCCTTCGGCGCATGGGCTTCACGCAAGATGAGATGACGGCGCACGGCTTCCGGGCCACGGCGAGCTCGATCTTGAACGAGCGCGGCTTCCCTCCGGACGTGATCGAAGCGGCCTTGGCGCATGTGGAGCCCAATGCCGTGCGGCGCGCTTATAACCGCGCCACCTACTGGCCGGAGCGCGTCGCGATGATGCAGGCTTGGGCGGACATGCTGGATGATTTTCGGGCACTGAAAATAAGATCGCCGACGGAATGAGATTTTTTGGGCATTTTAAATTTTAAGCTTGAAAAGCGGTTATATGGGCTTATAAGAATTCATATGGGATGATTTTATCCCATTGGAAAGGCCTGATATGACTGCATCCTAAACGCCCCCTAAGCGCACAACAAGGACCTTAGCGGGCCATCTTCCCTGATCAGGAAAACCCGCCCTCTCCCGGCCCACGTGGCCAATCCCCGACACATGCGGCTTGAAAAACGCCTTTGCGGCGAACGGCCTCGTGCACCCCAAATCCGGAGCTCGCGATGAAAACTGCCTCCAACACTTCCGTGCGCCTTCTTCGCCTTCAGCAGGTGATTGGCCCCGAAGGCCCAATTCCGGTGTCTCGTGCCACGTGGTGGCGTGGCATCAAGGACGGCAGATTTCCGCGCCCCGTCCACATCGGACAGCGCCTCCGCGTTTGGCGTGAAAGCGAAATCCTTGCCCTCATTAATCCTGACGTGAAGGAGTGAAAAGATGAAGAAGCAGTCCACAACCAAATACTCGAGCGGGCCTCTCAAGCTTCTGGAGGCACTTCGCAAGCGTTACAATTCAGCAAATTTGGGTTACCGCAATCAGGTGCGAGAACTCATCGCGGAGGCAGCAGAGATTGGCTACGCCCTGCAGAGCGAAGAGAAGCATCTGGACGCGTTCAAGCGCAAGAAATTCTGGAATGGAGTCCATCCACCGAAGAATACAATTCATGCGGCTATGATGTATATGGCGAACGCAAGATCTCAGCAAGCGTATCAACTTGCCGCCTCACGCGCTCGCTGCGCTGAATATTTGCATCAGCATCAGGAGGTGTCTTTTGCCGATATGCCTCGCGAAATCGCGCTCCGCGGCGGCTACAAGAAAATAGCCGAGGAGGCTGCCAAGATGGATCCTCGCCAAGTTCGTCAAAAGGCCTCGCCTTCGAAGCCGGCGGCGGTGAAATTCACCTTTGACGAGAAGCGCCTAAAGCGCATCGAAAAATACGAGATCGGACAGCAGGTTCAGATCTACGCCACATTGATCGATAAATCCCGCTCTCTGTTCGAGGTGACGAAACTGATAAAATCAGAGAGCGTCTAGAAAGGAAAATTCCGGAACTGATGCTCGGCTCCTCCCTCTCGGGAGGGGCCTTTTTTTTGTTTAGGCCCGCCTTTTGTGGCCCTTAGGGTCTTTTGAGCGATCTTGTTAAGTATGTTGTCGGCCTAAAACGCAGTTTCAAGGCAATCCGGATTCCGCGCCCGACCCCGTCTTCGCAGGAGACGCGGAAGCACATGCCCCGACATGCAAATCACATCTATTATTCACATAAATTTACTGTATTTAATATGTGAATAATAGATGTGATTTGCATAGGAGCCATGAGGAGCCATTCGTAAATAGATCAATTGTTGAATGTGATCTCTATAATCATTGCACGACAGTGCCTTTATTACATTGATCAGATGAAATATTTGATACAGACTGGGGTATTATCCGTATGTACAAAAGCGTTTTTAATCAGAGCGACTTCTTTAACTCGAATAGACTTCGCCGCTCATACGGAGAATGGGTAAAGGCTCTCGTGGATCAAGGATACAAGCCCTTCTTTCTGAGCTTCATGTTTCAGCCTGTCAGTTTTTCTCCTAAGGAGAATTTTATACCGCTCGCCCAAGGGGATATTCGGCGCTTCTACAGCCGCATCGTCACCCGCTTCGCCCATCGTCCCAACGATATTCGGGAGCGCAATAAGCTCCCAATCATGCTCGCGGCCCCTGATCTACCCGTACCCAAGACGGAAAAATCGAGCATTCAAGATGTCTCGATCAATGATGGGCTGCATTTTCACGCAATGTTTCTTCAGCCGCCTGTGTCGCGGTTCAAGCGCAAATTCCACCTGTGGGCCAAAGCCAATCATGATCAGCTTATCGATGAGACGCACATTGCCCGTCTGTGGGTCGGGCGTGTGGTCCATACGCCCGACTACATGACTGAATACGCTTTCAAAACCGTGGGAAACAAGCTCTCCATGGACACCATTCTTGTCCTGCCCGAAGAGCGCAAGACCACCGTTAATCCAACGGACAAAGGCTATGACGAGGCGTGCAGGAGGCTGCCCAGACGTTCCAAGAAGCGAATAGGCGCCTGATAGCGCATTAGCCGCGAATGATAATCTCGATGCTCTCGACCGGTACACCCAACGTGCGCGACAGCGCTTCCTTGGCTTGGGGAATGGTCAACATGAGAGGCGGTGAAGGCGTGCGCACTGGCTTTTCGTCGCCGTCCTTTTCCCGGGCCTCCTCACTCGCCTCGTCATCTCCGGCCTGGGTGGGATCAACGCGTGGGATATCGGTGTCCGTCCCAAGCGCCACCTGCGCCAGGCTTGTTGCGCTCCACCACCATTCGAAGCGGGAAACACTTCCCCGCCGGCCGACAATAAACTTCCCGAACTGGGCATCTTGAAACGCGCGAGCTAATTCAACAGCCGCAGCACGGTCAGACCGGATGATCTTCGCTAGGTTCTCGATGCTCGTGGCTGACGGATCCCGCTCGCGTTGGGCCATAACCTCGAAGAAGACGCGCGCCGAGTGATCGGTCGCTTTGAGCTCTTGAGCGCGCTTGGCTAGCTGCTCGAACTCGGCCTCTTCATCATACTCAGCGTCGGTCATTGTTGCTCCCGGAGGTCATGCTTCCTCTTAAGCGCGATATAACGCACGAAATAGAAGAAAATGCGAGCAAAAGGGTCTTTACGCGCCTGTGGATAGGACGCGCGCAAACTGAACCTAGACAATGACGTTTTTTCCCGAGCGCCTTAAAACTCCCTCTCACAATCAGGCGTTGAGGGAGCGGTTGTTGATATGAAAGTTGTCATCAAGGATTTTCACGTCGAACTCGAAGTGAAGAACAAAGGTATCGAATTCCAAGTGAACGACAATGATGGTCAGCTGCTGGGCGATGTGTATCTAACTCGCACGGGTCTGATCTGGGCAAAAGGTAAGAGCAGACGAGAGAGCGGCGTCGCCGTGACTTGGGAGCAGTTTATCGAGTGGATGGAGAGCGAGTGAAGCTAAGGCAAGTCATCATTTGATGACTTGCCTTTTTTATTGCATAAGAACTGAAGTTTATTATATTGAATTCATGATTTACGGATACGCGCGCATATCAACCGATGGTCAGTCTTTAGATAGTCAGATTGCGCACCTTAAATCTGCAGAGTGCCAGGTTATTTACTCCGAGACAGCCAGCGGCGCGAAGACCGAGCGCCGTGAATTGCGCAAATGTCTCGCGAAGCTCAAGCCCGGTGATGTTCTGATCGTTACGCGCCTGGACCGCCTCGCCCGCTCGACACGCGACCTTCTGAATGTCCTGGCAGAGGTCGCCGAAAAGGGCGCGACATTCCGTTCGATATCGGACGCATGGGCCGATACGACGACCCCGCACGGGCGCCTGATGCTCACCATTCTCGGAGGGCTGGCAGAGTTCGAGCGTGAACTCATCCGTACGCGCACCGGGGAAGGCCGTACGCGGGCAAAGGCACGCGGCATCAAGTTCGGCCGCAAACCCAAGCTGTCGCCCGATCAGCAGGCCTACGTGTCCCGCTTGAAGGCAGAGGGTGAAAGCGTCCGGCACATTGCCCGCATTATGGGGGTAAGCAAGGCGACCATTTCCCGGGTCGCTGCGCCATAGATGCTATCGGCGCTATATGATCACAACGATTCAATCAGTGCTCGGAGGAATGCCTTTGATCGAATCCATCGCCCGCCTATGGCCGCTCCGCACACTGGATTTCGAGGCCAGCTCGCTCGAGGACGGCGGGTATCCGATCGAAGTCGGCATCGCCGTATGGCCTTCACATGGGGAGCCGATATCCAGTTGGTCCGCCCTCATTCGTCCCCTGAAGGAATGGGAAGAGGACGGACACTGGGATGAGCACGCAAGCCTGATCCACGGCATCGACACGTTGGAACTTGTCGATGCCGAAACGCCAACGGCGGTTGCCAAGGCCCTGAATGTTCGGCTTGGGGCCGGCACCGTGTGGTGCGATGCCCTGGAATTCGACCGCCATTGGATGGGGATGCTGTTCGAGGCCGGAAATATCAAACCCGCCTTCGAACTGCGCAGTTGGCAGGCTCTCCTCCGCGAGTTGCCCGATCCCGTCCGA
Source organism: Aquabacter cavernae (assembly GCF_003993795.1). Classification (GTDB taxonomy): domain Bacteria; phylum Pseudomonadota; class Alphaproteobacteria; order Rhizobiales; family Xanthobacteraceae; genus Aquabacter; species Aquabacter cavernae. Next base: position 277,433 of record NZ_RWKV01000001.1, on the reverse strand, counting down.
TACCATGCGATGGAATGGATCGAGCGCACGCTTTCTAGCCACCGCGCCGAAGGGGATGCTCGGGCGCTTCTACGGGCGATAGCGTTTGGTTTTGCTGAGAGGGAGTAGGCACAGAGGGGCACCCGAACGCGTTCGGTTGCCAAGCGCCAGAAGCAAAAGTTCGCTGCGACGACGACGAATGGCCGGTTTGGGGCCGCAAGCGGAATGTCGGCTCTTAGCGGCTGGGCAGCGGATTTCAGACGTTGATATCTAGGCGACGGAACATCTTGAGGTAAACTTGAGCCAGCCTAACCATCCTTCGGCGGATATCGAAAAAGCAGATGCTCAGCAAAATGTCAGGACCTATCCGCGCCTATTTCGTAAGTATTTGCAATCCGGCCTAAGAGTTTCGCATGACATCACGTACTTACGAGCAGCTAATACCTAGGCACCTGCGCGATCCGTTCGAAAAGGCGCTCGCTATGGATACTGGCTACGTTCTCAATTTCAACGATCGAACCTTCGCAGATTTTTTCTTCGAAAAGCTTGGTATCGATACCGCGATCTCGAACCTCTTCGACGGCCGGGGAACGTCAAAGGCAAAGCGGCTGCGCTCCTTTATTGAACAGGCGCCTGCGGGCGTGGTTGCGAAGGCGTTGCGGGAGCTATGGGAGTATCGCGAGTCCTTATCGTGGCCCAGTGTCGGTATCGGCGACAACTACTTTGCGATTGTCGCGATATTTGAGGGCGCAAGCGATCATATCGACGCATCAGCATTTGAGGTGTTCGAGCCGAGCCAGACACTGGACGAGCTAATTGCGGCGATTCGTCGCGACCTCGATGCGAAGAAGCCCGAGGCAGGTCTTGACCGTCTGCACACCTACTGCATGAAGAGATTTGCTTCGCTGGTACGCAAGCATGGTGGCGGCGAGTGTGGAGAAAACGATGCACTGCACGCCAGGGCTGGCCGGTACGTCAAAATGCTAACGTCGCAGCGCAACCTAACCGAGATGTCGGAGCGCATAGTCAAAAGCTCAATCAGCGTTTTCGAGTCATTCAATACGATTCGAAACAACAAGTCGTTCGCGCACGACAATCCACATCTGATCCAACAAGATGAGGCGCGCTTCATTTTCGACAGCGTTGCTGCACTTCTACGATATATCAAGGCGGTAGATGGTCGGTCTTTTGAGGAGTGATGGGCCGGGAGCAATCTTTCAGCTTTCGGCTCCAGGCAGGGCGTTAGTGCGTTTCGGGCTCTTTACGGCAGTTCACAAGGTCGGGTCGCGGCGCAGCACCGTGATCGAACCCTAAGACCTGGCGATGGAATTCAGCTCACGGGTTACTCATCTTAGCGCGGTGGCATTCCCGCGATTCGAAGTGGATCACCCTCAGGTTCGCCGAACCAGACTCTTTATTGAGATCATGCAGACTCGATAACCTAGACGTTCTGATGCTCGTTTAATGCCGGCTGCGGAGTGCTACCTGCACCATGCGCTTCGGGGTTTCTCACCTCGGCAAAGAAGCGCTTGAGCAGGTTTCCTTCCCATGCGTCGATGAAGCGACCGCCGGACGCGAGGTTGTCAACATAGTCCGCCCCACCTCGCTCATTGCCTCGCGTCCAACCTTTCCGGTCGCTGATGATCTTGATAGCGCTTTCGAGTGCCCGGGAAGCCAGGAGCGCGGCGTTCGGACCGCCCGTATCCCGCTGACGAACCGCGCCCTCAATGTCCTTTCGGACATTGGTCCACTCTCTTCCCTCGACGAGCGCCCAAAAGGGCTCGACTACGTCATCCATGAGGCTTCGTCATCGACCGGCAGAAAATTCAGATCTCGATAGGTCAAACGAGAAGCGGACATGCCGCCGATGAATGTTGAGGGCAGCAACTGACCCGAAGCGGGCCTTCCGAAGGCCCGCTTCGGGGGGGATACTGAGACGTGCTCTCGAAGAGCGCCGGAGTTCTAAGCTTAGGCTTCGCCTTGAGCGAACCCTCCGCAGCAGAACCATTCTGAAGCGGCTAAAGCTTCGTAGGTAGCCCTTCGCCATGAGTTGGCGTGCGCCGCTGCCCGACTAGCTGCGACGCTATGCAAGTGCTCGCTGATCGCTTCTGGCGGGTTTCGCTCCGCCATCTTTTGGAGGCCATACTTAATGTCATTCAATTCGACGGCAGCGTGAGACGCATAAAGCTCCGCCAGCTTGTACGTGCCGAAATGCCACCTGATCCGCTCGGCCTTCACGGCGTCCCAGTCGTCCGGAGGCTCGGGATAAAAGATCAGGGAGGCGGGGTTCGTTTGCTGGACTGCCGCGAACAGCCAACGCGCGTCGTCGGTATCTTCGAAATATGGGTGGAATGTTTGCTCGCCCGCATGCCCGGCCTCGGCCGCCAACTTCGTCTTGTTGCATTCACTACAGGCCGGGACGAGGTTTAGCGGTGTCACCGTCAACGCCGGATGGGCCGACTGCGGAAGATGGTGGTCTAGCTGCGAGACCGTCCGCTGCGAGCAAAGGGGACAGATGTCGTTCTCAGGGGCGGATTTGAGGGCGCCGTAGAGCTCGCGCGTGGCGACGCTTTTGACGAATGTGTTCTTGTAGACGCGTTCCATCTCGGCCGTGGTCACCAGCCCATCGACCCCGTCGGTGCCCGGGATGAGATAGAGGGTGGAGGCTTGGCCGTGGGCGTCATACGTCCCTTCGCCAGCCACGATGGTCGGCATCACTTGCGTGAGACGACTCGTTAGGTCGTTGTCGCGGATGCTCACTATGCATCGCGTCAGAGCGTGATGCGCAGAGATCTGCGGTGGCATTAAGCGACGCATCAGCCAGCGTCCCGCTCGGCGATCATCGCTTGAACGATGGCACGCGCCTCGACGCCGAGCTGACCATTGAAGTAGTTCACAACGGCGTCGTACGAGCGCCCTTCGTCCACTGCGTGGCGAAGCAGTTGGTGGAATCCAGTTCGCGTCACCTCTAGGCCGAAAACCTCGCGCGTCAGTAGCCCGACATTCTCGCCGAAGGTCTCCAAGGTCGGTCGCTCAGCAACCGACACTCCGCGACTGCGCCGAAGCTTCCACGCGCAAGACTGCGGTACCTCTTGAAGAACTACTGGAGAATGCGAGGCAATGATGGCCACGCCATTCCGTTTGACGAGCAGATCGGAGAGGCATCGCACGAAAGCAGACAGCAGAGGCGGATGAAGATGGCCCTCCGGCTCGTCCAACAGGACTAACGTCTTCTCATCGACCAACTCCACCAAGCGGGTCACGGTCAACAGGATAATCGCATGGCCGGAGCTGAGGCGTTCGAACAGGGCCTGCGTCCGCTCGTTCCAGTTCGGTCCTGGGGGTTCGGCGAGCAGCGCTGTGACATCGGCTTCGGCGAACAGGTCGTCGGTTTCCAGTGTTCGAACGGCGTCCCGCCAACGCTCGGCCTTGAGGCCGTTGCGGCAACGCGAAAGGCTGCGGCGAAAATCGACCGCCAGCTCGGCCGGCGTTTTCATGCTGAACTGGTCATGCCCGTCGACCGTGATCTTGTGGCGCAAACCGACTTGGGTCGAACCCATGTTGTCGGTTGAGGCGGGATCAAGATCGTAGTTGTCGAAAGCGCTGAACGAAATCAGCACCAACCCCGCGAACGACCACTCCGGTTCTATGACGCTTCGAATGAGTTGAATCGTTCCCGGCGGCTGATTGGGGTCGCCCGCGCGTCCCAACAGCGCCTCGGTAAGGCCTCGGATGCAGCGCGACTTACCAACACCATTGCGCCCGATAAGGACATGCACGTTTGTCGGTGGAACGGAGTCGGGGCGAACCTCGAAATCCAATACCGCTGGCGGAACAATCTCCGCGTTGGGGAGCCTGTACTGGAAGTGAAATTTGGTGAGCGCAGCATTGCCTTGCGTGATGCGGTTCAACCGGCTGCGAACGGTTTCCTGCCGGATGTCCCGCAGTAGCGAGTTGCCCATGACGTCTTCGTCGAGGCGAGCATCGAACAGTGGAAGATCGGAGGCGACGTCTCGTAGTCCGCGCAGAACGCGTACCCGCAACTCGGGGGCTAAGCTGTTGAGCGTGACGTAATAGTCCTCGCCCTGACCGAGCGAGAAGAATCGGTCGTCCAGGGCATCGAACTCATCTGGAAGCTCGGGAGCTCGCTGGCCTGGCTCGACGATTCCGGCAGGCCGTAAACCGACTTGGCCGATCTTCACCGATCCTACATCGTGGACCGTACCTTCAGCGTCGGCCACGCGGAGGTAAAACATCGTCCGATACTTGCCCCAGTCGTCCCAGTTATCGCGGGAAAGGTAAGCGCAATCGCGCACTCCCGCCGGAACCCTCGCGCCAACGCCGATGACTGTAAAAAACATTTCGCCCCTTACCCGCCCACAACCGCAGTCTCGCAAAGCTTACGGCTGCAGAATCTCCCCTATCACGACGGTAAAATTATTTAGCGCTTCCACACTTTCTGCCAGAATCGAAGTGCCCCTCGGAGCGGGCTGAATCGCGATGAACGCAACCCAGTCTAGTTAAAATTCGGCTCCTGCTGGAGCCATTCGGGTGGGACTAGCTTCTGATCGCCGCGCCAGGCCTGCGCCAGGGCGACGCCAGGAATCTCGCCCCACACATCGTAGCCCGCATGGTCGAGCACTATGGCCTGGAGACGTCCCTTCGCCCGGACGATCTCTGAACCCAGGGTCTCAAAAACCTTGCGGACGGCGGCGATGTCCTGGTCTCGCGTTCGGCCTGTCGGCTGTTCGACGTCCGTCACTGTAAACCCGCTTGGGAAGTAAACCTGGCTCGGCTGATCATAGACCAGGAGGCCCGGTACCGGATGATTGACGTCGTTCAGGAAAAAGCGCTGCAAGGCGAGGGTCACGGCTAGGTGGTAGCCGAGCCAGTTCGCGCCGCTCCCGATCTCCCAGAGGTAGTCCTCGCGGTCAGTCTGCACGACCTTGATGGTCAAGTCGGGCACCGAGATCCGGATCGGAGCATCGGGCCATTCCGCATCGAGGTGGGGAATGATCTCCCCAGCGTATTTCTCGACCTGCAGCAGCGCGTTGGTCATTTTGCGCTGGACGGCGGCCTCGGAATAGATCGCCCTCTGGGCGTCGAGTTGCTGGCGCAACACTACGATCTCATCGGCCAGAGCGGACCCGTCCTGTGATCGTTCGAAGGATTGGAGGGCCTGTTCCAGTCGTCCCACGAAGCGTTCGATACTGTCCTGGCGGAACGTGATCGCTCGAACCTGTTCCGACCGCTGCTCGAGCAAGACGATCTGCTGGCGGATCTGGGCGAGCGTGGCTGTCGCCTTCTCCACCTCGCCTCGCAGTCGAACTCGCTCGAGGTCGAAAGTGTCGGACATCTCGGGCTTGGTGCGAAGCTGAACGTCGAGGCTGGCCAGAGCTTCGGTCAAGGCATCGAGACGATCCCGCCCGCTGTCGCTCAAGGCCACAAGGAGGTCGTCGCTGGAGGCGGCGCGCGCCTTCAGCCAGCCGGCGATGTCGAGCCTGTCCCGCTGAATGCGGATCGCGGATCCATAAGCCTCGCTGCTGCTTAGCAGACGCTGGATTTCGTTCAAGCGCTGACGCTCGTCGGAGAGCTTGGCGGCCGCCTTGCTCTCGGCCTCCTTCAATCCCTGCAACTGCGCCAAAGCCCCGTCGATGGAGGCCACAGTCGCGACCGCCCCGCGCGTGTTCGACTGAGACGCCTTGCGCAGCAGATCGACGATGACGTTCCAGTCTTCAGGGATCGGGGTATCGGCAGGCAACAGGCCGTACTCCATGGCTGTGCGGAGCCAACCTTGCGTCTCCGTCTGCCAAGCGCGCACGGCTGTACGGGCCGCATTCAGCGCTGCTTCCTTCCGCCTGAGCTCTCGATTGAGTTGATCGATTTCCCACCGTGCGGCCAGCATCGGCGGCGTCAGGGCCCCGAGGACGTAGGGGAAGATCGCCTTGAGCTTCTCGCGATGCTCGGTCGTGTCCGCATTGAAATAGAGCACCATCGGGTTGGCGACGATGTATTGCGGCTGGAAGGTGAAGGCCATGAGATCGCGGAAGCTCACGCGGGCGATTTCTGCGTCTGGGTTCAATCCGAGCTGCGAAAGCCCGGCAAGCTTGTCGAGGCGGCGCTTGACGGCGTCCGCCGTGATGTTCTTGACGGGCGTTTCCTCGGGGACCTCAATCTCGTCGGCCTCGAGCAGGAACATATCCCCGGTCTGGCGGGCTTCTCCCGGTTCGCGACGGGCGATGAGCTTCTGCCCTTCGAGCGTGTCTATGACGATCCCGAACCAAGAACAGGCTTCGCGAATGACACCGACGGGGATGCTGCATTTTCCCGACGCGAGGCAGTAGTCGATGATGGGAATGACGGCAGATTTTCCGGTCTTGGAGGCACCGCTGATTACATTGACGATCCCGGGCTCGAACTCGACGATCCGTGGCGGATGCCCTGCCTTCGACCATAGGACCAGTTTGAGGATCTGGAAGTGCATCAGGCCTCAACCTGCAGAAGAGAGAAGACTTGGTTGGCTGGCAGGCGCGCAAACCACCGGCCAAGCTTTTCCGCGCTTGCGACGTGATACTTGAGACGCTCCGGCGGTTTGGGGGGGCTGGCCTGGTTGGCGCGGACCAGAGCCTTGTCATAGTCCACGGTGAGCAGGCCCGTTACGATCCCTGAACCGAGCGACTGGAGCGTCAGATTGCGCATGGCGAGGGCGCGCGTATGAACGGCGAGCAGATGCTCGCGCTCCTCGGCGAGCTTTGCGACGAACTTGGCCAGCCCCGAGCTCTGGTTGGTGGATTTCACGACGCGCATCGTGTGTCCATGCAGGGTGATCGGGAGCGCCAGGAATAAGGGCGTCATGGGCGAGACCTCGCCGATCCTCTCGGCCTGATGGGCCTGACAGAAGGTCCAGAGGAGAAGGGCGCCTAGGGCGGGGTTCTGAACGAGCTCAACCGGGGTCAGGGGCACTTCGGTCATTAGGCGTCGCCCTTGAACAGGGATGCATAGGCGGGATGCCATCCCACGCGCAGGCCATCGGCCAGATCGTTGAAGGCGCCAGCGATGAAATGGGACGGCAAGGTCTGGCCATCTAGCGGGAGCTCAACTTTGGCGCACTCCCGATAGACCCGGCGTCCCCGTTCAGGCTCGCTGAGGCTCGAATGGACGTCCTCCACCTCGTCACGAACCAGGGTATGTTTGCGGATCAACTGACCATCGAGCTCATCGAACGACTGGGCGACGACTACGCCCTCCGCAGCCCATTCGATCTTATCGGAAGTGGTTCGGAGATAGTCACTGACCGCTGAGGTCAACAAGTCGTTTGAGGCCTGGACCGCCTGAAGCTGGCGAACGAATGTGGGCGCGTCACTGACGAGCATGGCCACTAGCTCATCAGCGGGGACCGAACCCTTGGATGTGAGGTAGCCCGCCAAGTTGGATTTGCGTGTGAATGCCTGGAACTGACGGCGGAAAACCACGGCCTCGATCTTCCGAGTTTCTCCCTCGCGTAACAGGCGGTCATAGCGATCACGTGCGATGCCGATCGCCGCGGCGGTCATGTCATCCACGGCCGCTTGAGGGAGGCCCGCTCGGACGAACTGTCGTACGCCTTCAAGGGCGTCGGTCTCCGAGACGAGACTGAACCGGGCAATGATGGCGCTGCAGATTTCAGGCTTCGCCGCGAGGAACTTTCGAACCTGCGGCGCGCAGCCGACGTCCGGTTTCTTGGGGTTAACCAACTTCCCGATTCTTGCCAGCACCGCAGAACAGGCCGCCAACGTCGTGGCGGCGCTCATCTCGGCGACAATCGTGCCGGTCTTCGTGGGCGTGATGAACAGCCGGAAGTCCGTCTTCGCGGGATCGATCACTTTGTCGGTGCAGAGCGTCGCCCAGTTCGCGAAGGTTTTCCAGAGGTCCATGGCCTTGTCGGCCGCCGGATTCCCGGTGAGCGTGCTTTTGTCCTGCTCGAGCAGAAGGGAGCCGTCTGACCGGTGGACCGCGACGTCATCAAGATACTCGAGGGATACGCTGTCGCCGTCGGCTGCAGAAAACAGGTGGAAGCAGGCTCGAAGTTGCTGAAGCGAAAAGCCCAGGTACTGCCCGGCGGCAGCGGTCTGCGGCGGCTTCTCCAGTTCAACTAGGCTCATGTGTCTTCTCGCGCAACCGTGGAATCAGGCTACAATTTGGCATTGTAGCCATGCTCTCGCCGAACAGCGAGATCGTTGATTGTGCAAGCTTGGCCACTAGCGTTGGGCTGACAACGCCGATCTGAAAGCCGGCTTTCGAGCGCATGCTGGATGTCGTCTTTGCGGCCGACAGTGAATGACTGCTCACGGCGCGTGGCACAACATCCGAAGCTGGCGCAGATCGTGGGGCGCCGCCACCGACGAGTGGGCGGGCTCGCTGGAGGGTCTAGTAGCGATGCGCCGGGGCTGGGCAGGTTGTGCGGGCGTGGCCCTCCAGCCGCACCAGGGACGCGAGATCGTCTGGTGTATCGAGAATAACGTAATTCACGCCGGTCTGCATCTTCGTCGAGCCGTAGCGGATCGCGTGGAAACCCGCCGCGCGGGCGCAATCGGCGACGAACCGGGAGAAGACATATTGGCGTTTGACCCAGCCGTCGCCCGTCCTGGGGGCAGCTAGGAGCGCCGAGTTCGCCAGGGCGTCGAAGAGGTCCGAATCCACGGACCCGCCGTCTGGGCTGATGAGGTCGAAAATCTTGAGGGGCGCTAGGATCCGCAGCGTTCCAACGAAGCAGGCTTGGCCGACGGCACCGAGTTCACTTGCGGCGACCGCCCCGGCATCGGCGAGGTAGAGCATCGGACTGCCTGCGTGGTTGAAGCGGCCTTCGACGGTGCCGGACGCTGGCGCCGGACCATAGGTCGCCAAATCGTCGGGCGCTTGATGGAGACCGGCGACGTCGTCATAAAGCCTCGCGCGGTAAAGGGGCTGCGTGAGAACCTCGGCTTTTACTCGGGCACCCTCCTCGCGGATTTCCGCGAGCACGCGCTGAGCGAACCTGTGTTCAAGCAAAAGAAATGGCGTCACGCTACCGATAGTGATCAACGTGTCGATATCGTACTCCATCTCGCGGCCGGCACTGAAACGGTGTTCGAAGAGATAGATGTTAGCGCTGTCGAAGGCTAGGCAACGAGGGCACTGCACGAGCCTTCGCAGCGTTGAATATTCGGCCGGCGTCGACACACCCGACAAGCGAGACGCGTCTACGGCCCAGTGTGTGTCCATGGACATCAGCTCGGTCCCATCGCGACGGAATGTGACATCCGGCCAGTGGGCCCGGAAATCAGCGTAGCAGTCGTCGCAGCAGGCGATGCTCGACGAGAAGGACGAGTCAAGTTCGTCGGAGAACGCCTCGTTGAATGAGTCGACGTCCTCTGCAGAGATTGGGAGGAACGGGCCGTAGCCGGACGGAAGCTCGAAGGCTTCATCTAACGGGCAGGGCCGTGTGATGTTGCGCAGCAGGATCCTCCAGGGCTGACGCATCCAAGCCTAAGCTACCTAGCTTAGGCCGCCGCAAGGCAGAGGTCAAAGCGCTCGGGCGGCCGATAGAGCCGCTTCGGATGGATCAAATGAGCGAGCAAAAAAGCCGCTGGCCCAATGGTGAGTTGGATGCGCTATCACGCTCGGCCAGACTAAGGAGAGCATATCGCCTGATCACACGAACGTGCGCAATCTCGAAGGCTTCTAACTTCCGCAAATGGCGCAAAGGTGCCGTCGTCGTCCTCCTCCTCCTCGCGAATGTCCGCTTTCAGACCACGGCTGTTAGCAGATCAATGACCGCAATGGCGGCGCAAAGCGGCCGTTCGTGGCGCCGTGCCTGGAGGATTCCTTTGGGTCAACAGCGGCGGTTTAGAGAATATCTTCCCACTGTCGTGCCCCATGCACGACACGTACGATCTCCGCCCCCTCATCGACCTGACGGTACAAAATCAAATAATTGCCGACCGGTAGGCTTCTCAGATCAGGTCGTACCTTCGGCCTCGCAACGCCGATGCCCGGCATGTCTCCGATCTGCTGACAATGTCGGTGCAACTCTTCGTACCAGCGTATGGCCGCCGACGGGTTGTCTTCCGCGATATAAAGGGTGATGGCCTCGATATCCGCCTCGGCTTGCGGTCGAAGACGGTAACTCATTCTTCTCCACGCTGGACAATCTTGGCGTCGAGCTTCTTCTTAATTCTGGCAAAGGCTTCCTCGCCATCCACGGCCGGCCCGCTGCCCATACCAGCATCCCACAAGCGGCCCAATTCTTCGACGGCCTTGGCACGCTGAGCCCGCCGATGCTTCCAATCGCGCAACGCCTCGCGCATGACCTCGCTCGCCGACGCGTACTCGCCGGTGTCCACCGCCTCGCGCATCATCGCCGCCATTTCCGGAGTGAGCGCGACACTCACCTTCTCGACGTTGGCCATCAGACGGTTCTCCCTTTGTCCAAAAGTAGGCAAGTTTACTACCGCACGCAAGGGAGGATTTCGCAGCCTGCGCTAACCTACCTCATCCTCATTCAATGCCCACATGCCAGCAAAGGTGGCTCGCCGAGCGAAGCCTGTGAGGGTGTAATGCCGCGAGCCGTGTCTCGACACTTTCGAGACTAAGATATGAAACGCCTAAGTCATTGTGATTGCTGCACGCCTCAGATGTCTCAAAATTTTTGAATTTTGAAACGCGTGCAGTGATTTTGTCTTATCGAAAACGCAAATGACCTTCATTTGCGGATGGTGGCGGAGAGAAATTACAGCGATTTCTCTTAAATTGATTGCCGCGATACAAATTACAGTGACCTGAAGCCTTCTTGAAAAAGGCTGGCGGCCGATGTGCGCCCCCAGTTGACTTCCCACTCAGTTCGAGGGTGATTCCGAAGAAAAAAATCGCCATTAGTCCGTCGTTGGACCCAACACTTGAATGATCGCGATAAACCGATCTCGCCGATCTTTAGTACTGCGTGCATATTCCAGAAGGCGAAAAACGAAATCACTCAGACTGTGCTGGTGAGAAACATAGCGATCAGGGTACTGAGGAGAAAGTTTATGCTGGACAGGGCCTCTATGAGCACAAACCAAAATAACGGATTCGTGAACCGGCCTGCAAGATTCTTCGGAAGCCGTGAGAGGCTATTGCTCATTCTTCACACGTCTCATCTCCTTCGATCGTGATCGGCAGATCTTTTCCCGCAGTCGGTCAAGTCCTCAAAAGGACAAGCGCTTGCGTCTGACAAAGCGCTTAGGGCGCCGGGTAGACGCTCTTGTGATCATGCAGGAAGCGCGCGACCTGGGCTTTCAGCTCATCGCCACCGTGCGCCGTGTCCGAAGCTAAGCGATGAAAAATGGCTCTCTGGATGTCGGTCTGAAGGCTGCCCCACTCTCCGACCAAAGCAGCGCCGAGACTTTCCAAAATGCGACGCTCCATGTCCGACAGATGATCCATGTCCGGCCGCAATGGCCAAGGCATGGCCGGTGCGCCGCCTTCCTCATCCCACTGGTCGAGAGCGGAGTTCATTTGGCCCGCGGCTTCCCCGCGCTGTGACATCGTCTGCGCCATCTTCACAGCATCGCACACGTGGTGGGGGATAGTCACGGTCCGATTGGGCGCGTCAGCCGCGACGGGCAGTTGTATTGGCGCAGTTCACCTCAGACACCTTTTCGTTCAAGCCACCAGAAAAGCTCTGGTCTCTTAGAGCGCAAATCGTCATGTGGTCGGCTGACATACCGGCCTAACGGAATAAATAGAAAAGTACCTCAGATTTCCGCCGTCAATTGACGTTGGATTTTCTGAAGCTTGATTTCATCAACAAAACCGGGAGACGGCTTGTCACGGAGTTACCCGGAATCAGCTCTCCCCACAGCATCACGGTCCGTCCCTCGCGCAGAAGAGCCGTCTTGAAATCGCTTTCAACGAAGCGGGCTTCCACGGCTGTAATGCGCGGGTTTGCAAAGTTTTGCGCATTCTGGACATCCTCATACAGGCAGACGGGCTTTGACAGACGGAGAATGAAAGTCGTGTCGCTCCTGCTCTTTCCGGTGCCCGCCAACGCTGGAAAGCCGGGCGTGTGCAATCTTTCCAAAACCCCTTCGAGCTGCACCGGAGTAGAGTAGGAAAGGCAGTCGGCGCCCGCAGCATCGGAAGAACTCGCGAGTAACCCGCAAGCAAACACTATAAATTTCCACGAAGGTATCCGCATTTTAGCTCGAGCGATCTTCATCCAAGCGTCACCGTGACGGAGTGAAATCCGGCGCCAGCGTCGAGAGGAATAAGCAAAGGGGACACTCCGATCGCGACCCCATTTATTTCGGCGGAGACGAGGCCGTGGCCTACCCCGGAGGGGTTTTCGACGCAGATAAGGTATTGCGCAGAACCATGGCGGACCGTCATCTCAAACCGAGGCCATGATCGGGGAATGCACGGGTTCAAACTTAATGCACTCCCGTGCCTCCGAAGCCCGAGGATGCTCTCCATGCCCGCCCGCTGCATCCAGCCAGCGGAGCCGGTGTACCAGGTCCAGCCGCCTCGCCCGGTATGGGGCGGTTCGGCATAGATGTCGGCAGCGAGGACATAGGGCTCCACCTTGTAGCGCAGAACTTCCGAACGACTGCGGGCATGATTGATGGGGTTGAGCATCGAAAACAGCGCGGCTGCTTTGTCTCCCTCTCCCAGCGCTGCGAACGCCATCACCGACCAGAGCGCTGCATGGGTGTATTGGCCGCCATTCTCCCGAATCCCCGGCGGATAACCCTTGATGTAGCCGGGATCGAGCGGCGTCTTGTCGAACGGCGGGGTAAACAGGAGGGCGAGGCCGTCTCCCGGCCGGATCAGTTCCCGCTCCACCGCAGCCATGGCACGCTGGGCCCGTCCAGGCTCGGATACGCCCGATAAGACCGCCCAGGATTGCGCGATGGAGTCGATGCGGCACTCCTGGTTCATGGCCGAACCGAGCGGGGTTCCATCGTCGAAGAAACCGCGCCGGTACCAGTCGCCATCCCAGGCCTTGGATTCCAGGGCTAGCTTAAGGCCGGCCGCATGAGCCCGCCATCTGACCGCGCGGTCTGTATCGCCGCGTGCGTCCGCCAGCGGGGCGAAGCGAGTGAGGGCGGCATGCAGGAACCAGCCGAGCCAGACGCTCTCGCCCTCCCCGCCCTCCCCCACGCGGTTCATGCCGTCGTTCCAGTCGCCCGTGCCCATGAGAGGCAAGCCATGGCGGCCCAGCGCAAGGCTCCGGTCGAGCGCGCGGGCGCAATGCTCGAACAGGGACGCGGTCTCATCCGAGATGCCGGGTGGGAAGAAGTTCTCGTGCTCGCCCGGGGCGAGCTTCTGACCTTCCAGGAAAGGCACCTGTTCGTCGAGGATGCCGGCGTCCGCGGTTACGCTCACATAGTGGGCGGTGGCATAGGCCAGCCACGCGCGATCGTCCGAAATGCGCGTGCGCACGCCCCGTCCGGAATGGGGCAGCCACCAATGCTGGACGTCGCCTTCCACGAACTGCCGTGCGGCGGCGCGCAGCAGATGGGCCCGCGTCAAGTCCGGACGGATGGCGACGAGCGCCATGCCGTCTTGTATCTGGTCGCGGAAGCCGTAGGCGCCGCTCGCTTGATAAAAGGCGGAGCGCGCCCAGACCCGGCAGGCCAAGGTCTGGTAGAGCAGCCAGCCGTTCAGCATGATGTCCATGGCGCGATCCGGCGTGCGGACCTTCACCGTGCCCAGGATGCCGTCCCAATTATCGGTCACTTCGGTGAGAACCGCGCCAAGATCGGCGGCGCGATAGTGGCGGATCAGATCGCGCGCGCCCTGCGTGTCGGCCGCCTCGCCGATGAAAACGGTGATCTCGGCGCTGCCGAGTGGCGGCAACACAATCCGCGTCCTCATGGCGCCGCACGGGTCAAGGCCCGCCCCCACCGCATTGGAAAGTGGGGCGGCGCTTCGCAGCGCGGCCGGATCGGCCAAGGTCCCGTTGCGGCCGATGAATTCCCGGCGGTCGCCGGTCCAGCCCGCCTGATGACCGCCCATGTCGAGGAATGCGACGCGCGATCCGAAGTCGGCATTCCAGGGATTGCGCGCGAACATGGCACCGGTATCGGGATCGATGGCGGTGGCCACGAAGGGGGCGGTGGCGGAACGCGACTGGCCGAGCACCCATTCTGCATAGGCGGTTAGCGAGAGTTGCCGGGGGCGGCTCGACAGGTTCCGCAATGTGAGGCGGGATATCTTGATGGAGCCCTCGAAGGGCACGAACTGAACGAGGTCCGCGGCGATGCCATGGGCCGAATGTGCGAAGGCACTATAGCCCCGCCCATGACGGGCCACATAGGTCGCGGCTTCGTCTCGGATGGGCAGCGCGGTGGGGGTCCACACGGCGCCGGAGTCGTCGTCGCGCAGATAGAAGGCTTCTCCCGCCTGGTCAGCCACGGGGTCGTTCGACCAGGGCGTGATCTGGTTTTCCCGGCTGTTTAGGGACCAGGTGTAGCCGTTGCCTTCGCTCGCCACCTGGAAGCCGAAATCGGGATTGGCGATGACGTTGATCCAGGGGGCGGGCGTCGACTGACCGGGGCCGAGGATCGTCACATATTCACGCCCGCCGTCGGCGAAACCGCCGAGCCCGTTGAAGAATTCCAGCTCCGGCAAAGGCGGGGGCAGCTCGGGAGTCATCGCGGGGCGCTTGGGATGCCGTTTTACGGAGGTCGTGTTTTCAACGATCCGGTCGAGCTGTTCCGCAAGGCTGCCGCGCTGGGCCACCAGTACGACGCGGGCTGAGGAGGACAGCAGCAGGCCTGTTTCCACCGGCATGAGATCGGCCCGCAGCACGAACACCCGTCCCACCGGCCCATCCCGTGCGGCCTGCGGGTGCGACTGACTGGTACGGGCCAGCGTTTCCAGTGCGATCTGGAGGTCTTGCACGTAGGAGGACTGGCGCTCGTTCAGGATTACGAGATCCACCGCGAACTGTTTCATGCGCCAGTATTCGTGCGCCTTCAGCAGTTCATGGGCGAGGTCGAGATTATCGATATCGGCAATGCGCAGCAGCACGATCGGCAGGTCGCCGGAGATGCTCTGCGCCCAGAGACCCGATTGCGGACCGCTGCCACGCAGGATGGTCGGGGATGCCGGGCGCAGCGTCGGGGCGGCATAGAGGGCATAGCCCGCAAGGCGCTGGTAGAGCGCAGCATCCCCCGCCGAGATCCCCAGATGATGAAGCTCCACCTGGGCCTGTGTCCAGGCGAGGGTTGCCGCGCGCCCGTAGGCATTGGTGTCACGATGCCTGTCGACGCCGTCCAGCAGCGTCTCGCGGGTGGAAGCGGCCATGGTCCAGAAGGCGATGCGCGCCACGGCGCCAGGCGCGATCCGCACGCGCCGCCGCAAGGCGAAGATCGGGTCGAGCACGATGCCTATCGTGTTCGAGAGGCTGCGCCCGTCGATCACCGCGATGGGGGTGCGGACATCGTGGCCACGACCGAGGAAGCGCGCCCGGTCGCTTTCAACCTCCACGCCGCCCACGGCGTCACCTTCCAGCACGCTGAAATGCGCGGCCCATATTTCAGGTTCCGATGGCGCGCGCCGGCGCCGCGTGGCCAGAATAGCGCCGATGTCGGGAAGGTGTTCCGTTTCCACGAACAGCTTGGAGAAGGCCGGGTGGGCGATGTCGGACGCCTGGGGCGCCAGGCTCAGCTCGGCATAGGACGTAATCTCCAGTTCCCGCACGCGATTGCCGAAATTGAAGATGGACACGCGCCGCACTTCGGCGTCGTCCTCCGCGGAAACGAGGACGTCCAGCGTGGTCTCGATGGTGCCGTCGTGCCGCGCGAACTCGGCGCGATCCTCGTGGAAGGCGACATGGTAGGCGTCGGGCTCGGCCCCGCTTGGCTGGAAGCCAGCGGACCAGACATCCCCGCTACGCACGTCCCGTATGAACGTGTAGGAGCCGAAATCATCGCATGTGGCGTCCTCGCGCCACCGCGTGACAGCAAAGCCGTTCCAGCGGCTGTAGCCGGAGCCCGCCGCGGTGATCATCGCGGCGTAGCGTCCGTTGGAGAGCAGATGCGTCGCGGGTGTCGGCTGCTGGGCGGAGGAGAAACGCCGGCTGCCGTTGGGTTCCAATTCTCTGGCCCGCGCGCCCGACCTCACCTCGGTCGACCAGGGGCGCAGCACCGCAACGTCGCGCGGCGTGCGCTCCTGCAGCAGCAGCTCCGTCGCCTGGACCATGGGCTCTGCATGGAAGCGGGCGCGCATGATGCCCCCCAGAAGGGTATCGGCGATGGCAACGATGGACATGCCCTGGTGATGCGCCATGAAGGCGCGAACGATGGCGAGGCTTGCGCCTTCAGGAAGGCGGCTCGGCGTGTAGTCCAGGGCTTCGTAGAAGCCATAGCGGCCGCGGCCCCCGATCTCCGTCAGGCGGGCAAAGTTGACGCAAGCGGCCTGCGGGTCGGCCATGCTGGCGAGTGCGGTGGCATAGGGCGCCACGACGCGGTTCTCACCCAGCCCGCGCTTCAGCCCGAGCCCTGGCACGCCGAAATTGGAATATTGGTAGGTGAATTCCAGGTTGCGCGCATTGTAGGCGGATTCCGAAATGCCCCAGGGCAGTTCCAGGCTCGCCGCATAGTCGATCTGGCGCTTGACGATCAGGCGGTTGGTCTGGTCGAGAAGGCTGCCTGCCGGCGCGCGCATGACGAGGGACGGCATCAAATATTCAAACATGGAGCCGGACCACGAGATCAAGGCGGCGCCGTGCGCGACCGGCGTCACCGAGCGGCCCAGGCGGAACCAGTGGCGAGCCGGGATATCGCCTTTGGCGATGGCGAAGAAGCTCGCGAGCCGGGCTTCGGATGCCAGGAGATCGTAGCAACTGGGATCGAGCGTGCCTTCCGGCGCCAGGAAGCCGATGGACAGAAGATTGCGCTCCCGATCCAGGAGAAAGCCGAACTCCATGGCCACCGCCATGGTGCGCGCTGTTTCTTCGAGCGCCGCGAGGCGCGCCGCCAGGGCGGCTTGCGCGTCCGCGCCGCTTGCGAAGTCGCGGCGATGCGTCTCGATGGCGTGGAGGCTGGCCTCGGCCCAGAACAGCATGTCCGCGCCGGCCGCATCACCGCGCTCCGTGGCGAGTGCGCGGGCCATGTCGAGCACCGTGGCCGCCTCGGCGGCGTGCAGGTTGAGATGCGCTGGCAGATCGTCTTCCTCTGGCGCGCGCACCGCGAGAGCCAGTGCAGCCAGGGCGTCGTCCAACTGGCGCAAAGTGACCGTCTGTGTGCGGCGGCCATCATTGAGGCGCGCCGCCTCCTCCCGCGCCAGATCGAGGGCATCCGCAATTCCCGACCCGCGTGTCGCCGGATCGGGGCTTGAGACGCGCCATTCCCGGAGCGCGCCGGCAAGCGCGATGAGATGACCCGCGAGATTCCCGCTGTCCACGGTGGAGACGTATTTCGGGTCCAGCGGGCGCAGGTCGCGCGTGTCGTACCAATTGTAGAAGTGACCGCGGAAACGGGCGAGGCCCCCCATGGTCGCCAGCGTCCCTTCCAGCCGCTCCACGGCCTCGTATGTGCCGATCCACCCGAAATCTCGGGCGCTGGCGACTGAAAGCAGATAAAGGCCAAGATTGGTGGGCGACGTCCGGTGCGCCAGGACAGGCTCCGGATCTTCCTGGAAATTGTCCGGCGGAAGCATGTTGTCGGCCGAGGTCACGAAGCTTTCAAAGAAGCGCCATGTCCGCCGGGCGGTGAGGCGCAGGGTGCGGGCCTCGGCATCAGAAACCTGCTGGCTGCCGGCGGCCGGAGGAGGAAGGCTGATCCAGCGCGCTACCGCCGGCGAGGCTATCCACAAAGCCGCGAAGGCGCCTGCCAGCGGCCAGGCGCCATGCCCCGCGATCGCGGCGACGATCAGCGCCATGGCCACGATGACGAGGGCGCCGGCCATTCGGCGATAGGATCCGGCAAGGTCGAGCCGCCGCGACAGGCTCGCCTGGGCGGCAGGAACCCATTCCAGAAGATGCTTTCGCGTCACGCACAGGCGCCACAGGGTGCGCCCGATCGCATCGCCCATCAGCCACGCCTCGTGGGCCAGGAACACCAGAGCGAGCAAGGACTGGAGCAGCGCGAGGCGAAGGTCGCCCAGGAGCGCGCGCAGGTGGCTGGCGGGGGTGATGCTGCCATGACGGGGCAGGATGGCGGCGACGACCGGGATGATGTTCGGCAGCGCGAGGGTGACGACCACGAACGCGGTCCAGGCGAGCGCGGCGGCCCACGGTAGCGTCCATCCGACGACGAGGGCGGCAACGGCGAACGGCCCGGAGAGGCTGCGCCGCAGGTTGTCCAACATCTTCCAGCGCCCCATCACGGGGATGGCGCCATAGGCCGGATCGGTTCCGGCGGGCAGCGGGCCGCGTCCCAGGATCCAGGGCAGAAGCTGCCAGTCTCCCCGCGCCCAGCGGTGGCGGCGCAGGGCGCTGACGTCGTAGCGGGCGGGAAATTCCTCCACCACCTCCACATCGGAGGCAAGGCCTGCGCGCGCGAACACGCCCTCGAACAGATCGTGGCTCAGCAAAGTGGAGTCCGGCACGCGGCCGGCGAGCGAGGCCTCGAAGGCATCGACGTCGTAAATGCCCTTTCCGGCGTAAGAACCTTCGCCGGACAGGTCCTGGTAGACGTCGGACACCGCTGAGCCGTAGGCGTCGATGCCGCTCATGCTGGAGAAGGTGCGCTGGAACAGGGAGCCTTCACGCCCGACCGGAAGCGATGGCGTGACGCGCGGCTGGAGGACGCCATAGCCCTCGACCACTCGTCCCGCCGCCGGGTCGAAGCGTGCGCGGTTCAAGGGATGGGCCATCTTGCCGATAAGTCGGCGGACGGTGTCGCGCGGCAGCCGCGTGTCGGCATCCAGCGTCACCACATATCGGACGTCCGCAGGGATCTCGACGGGGGACTTCTGGAACGTCGTGTCGGTGGCGCCGCGCAGCAGGCGGTTCAGTTCGTGCAACTTACCGCGCTTGCGCTCCCAGCCCATCCACCGGCCTTCTCCCGCGTTCCAGACGCGACGGCGATGGAGCAGGAGGAACCGGGGGCCACCGGGCGCGGGGCCGTAGCGTTGGTTGAGACGGTCGATGCCCGCCTGCGCGGCTGCGACGAGCGCTTCATCGCCCGGCACATGCTCTCTCTCGGTGTCGGTCCAGTCGGACAACAGCGCGAAGTGCAGATCGCCTTCGGGACTGGCAAGATGATGGATTTCCAGGTGCTCCACCTGCTCTTCGACGGACGAAAGCGTGGTCAGGAGCGTCGGCACCGCCACCAGCGTGCGCAGGTGGGACGGCACGCCGTCGCGAAGCTCCAGGGCGGGCAGGACGACCGCGCCGAAGCCGAGGGAGACCGCTCGGTTGACCAGCGCGACCGCCGCATCGATGGCCGGGATCACGCCCAGGACCGCCAAAATGCCCAGGATCAGTGCACCAAGACCCATCCCGGCAAGCGCGGCGAGGGGCAAGGCCAGCAGCAGCCCCGCCGCGCAGAGGACAGCGACGGCATAGCCGACGATGCCGAAGGCTCTGTTCAGGCGTGCAGACACGCTGCTGAGCGGCAGGCGGAAGCCGATATTGGCCTCGAAGGCGGGACGTCCGCCGGACAGGAGATGGTAGCCCGGATCTGCCCTACGGATATCTCCGGCCGAGTCCGAGGTCGGGTGGGCGCGCGCCGCGACGCGAATGGCGCTCGTCGCCACCTCAAGCTCGGTGACGCCTGAGCCGCGTCCCAGTTCCTCAATGGCGCTGCGGTAGAGGTTGCGCGTCGGAAAATCCATGGCCTCGAAGGTGCTTCCGGCTTCAAGCACCCCGTCCACGAGGCTGACGCGCTCGAACAGGTCCTTCCAGTCCACGTCGGAGATGAGCCGCAGGCTGGTGATGATATTGCGCACCGTGACATTCGACGCGCCCTGGCTGCGCTGCACGTCGCGCACCACGGCGTCCGCGGTCGTACCCTGTGCCGCCAGCCGCTGGTCGAGCCAGGTGAGCGCCGGGGTGATCCGCGGATCCTGATCACGCAGGCGATGCACCAGCTGGACAGCCAGCGCATCCGGCAGCGCTGTCTGCTCGTATGCGGCGAGCACGGCCGGAACCGGCTCGGGGACATGCCCGCTGGCACCGAGCAACCGATCGGCAAGTCCGTCCGCCTCGCGACGCGAGGCGCGCTCATCGACGATCAGCCGGGCAAGGCGCCTCAGATTTTCCACCAGGACAATACGCAGGGTGATGGAGACCGCCCACAATTCGCCGATGGTCAGCGGCTGCACCTCCTGATAGGCGTTCAGGAACCGCCTCAGCATCTCGGGATCAAAGCGGCTGTCGGTATGGGCCACGAAGGCCCAGGCCACCCCGAAGACGCGCGGATACCCCGTGAACGGCCCTGCGGCGAGCTTCGGAAGCTGGCGGTAATAGCCCGGCGGCAGGTCGGAGCGGATCTGCCGGATCTGCTTCTCGACCAGATGATAGTTGTCGATCAGCCATTCTGCAGAGGGCGTTATGGCTCCCCCTTCATCGATGGCCCGGGCGATTGCGCGATAGGCATCCAGCAAAGCCGCGCCATTGTCCGCGAGACGTCCCGAAAGTGAGTGCCCTCTGGCGAGCCTCTGCTCGACGGGCTGCGCGCGGGCGAGACTGCGCGCGTGTTCTTCCAATCGTTCGACGCTGAAAAGTTCATCGCGGATCGGCTTGCGGTCGCTCCACAGGGACGCCGGGGGCGCATGCCCGATGAGGTGCAGAAAGAAGGAAATCAAGTGGGCCTTTCAGCCACGCCCTCCGGGGGCGGGCGCTCGGAGACGGAGCCACGACAGGCGCGCAGCGAACCCAACGGCTCAAGCCGGGCAGCAACTCACTCCGGGGACGCCCGGCCGAAGGTGCAGGCGGGCGGTAGGCAGCCCACCGTGTTTCTTTCACTCATCGAGGGTGTCGGCGAAGGCGCGGGCGAAGCGCACAGCCAAGGCCCGTGTATCGGCCTCAAGCTCCGCTTCGCTTTTCGGCGCCGACGCCCGATTGCGGACGATGAGTTCAATGACCAGTGATCCACCTCCGACATCCTGCTCGCGCCAATTGATCCGTGCGCGGACGTGGTCGGCGTCGAGAGGTTGAAAGGAGATGCTCAGTCCCTTGCTCACTGCGATCTCCTCTGAAGCCGGAGCCTAGAAATCAGCGGTGGAGAGGCGGTGGGAGCTCTTATGTCGCCGCGCGTAGACTCCGCTGGCGGCGCGCTCGATCTGGCGGCGGTTCACATCAAAGGCGCGCAACGAGGCGGCCTCATCCCGGCCCTCATGAGGGTTGAACCGACGCAGAACATCCTCATCCACATGGAATGCGATCTCGAACGTGGAATCATGCCCCCAGAACGTGACGCAGCACCTGACACTGTCATAAACGCGGCTGGCGTTGGGAAACTGGAGCGACATCTGCATTCCCCACTTCAAGAGCGTGCCGGCCTATTGGCAGCGCCGGGACTCGGAGCATCCGGATGTACAGCCGTCTGCTGCCGATCCTTCGCCAGGGCGCGGTCAAGCTCCGGCTGATCGGTGGAGAGGCTTGAGCTTCTGCCCTGCGGCGCCGAGAGGGCCGGCGTGTGGAGCATCGTCGCTGTGCGGCGGTGGGCGAGGAAGGAGAGGCCGAGGATCGGCTCTTCGTCCATTACCACGCGATAGGTCCCCGCGGGGAGGAGACCGTCGGCACCGCTCAGCCTGAAGGGATGATCGAATGTGACCGTCGTTTCGGTGGTCCTGATCGTCATCCTGCGTCTCCTCGCCTGAGGGGTACCGTCGTCTTCATCAACGCCGCCAGTGCATCCGTGGTCGGCACGTATGAGACGAGATCGGTGGACGGCGGCTTCGCAGGAAACCTAGAGCCACCGGCCAGAAATCAGTCCAAGGCCTTGAGGTTATCGGCCGACATCTTGCCGCTCTTGCTGTCGGCGACGAGATCGAAGCCCACTTTCTGGCCTTCTTGCAGATCGCCGAGCCCCGAGCGCTCCAAGGCGCTGATATGGACGAATGCATCGCTGCCGCCGTTATCGGGAGCGATAAATCCAAAGCCCTTCTGGGCATTGAACCACTTCACGGTTCCCTCAGTCATGGGAAACCCTTTCAAATCTCAAGATTTAGCTTGTCGAATGAATCCGACCGTCGAAATCGCGTTTTCCGGCAAAACACAGGCTTATCCACGGCTTCAATCCGCGTCAGCTTCGGTTCATTATGCCCTGCATCGACGATTTCAAAATAACCGATACTGAGAAAAAAGCAATTTCAATTTTGAAAACTCGGAAATTATAACCATTAGTGGAAGAGAAAAATAAAAAATATTATCGCTTAACCCCTGATAACTGCGGCATTCCCCCCTATATGCAGGCAGCCTTCGAAAAATCGGAACGCCTCGGTAAAACTTAAGGCCAATGCCGGGCGTCCATCTCGCGTTTCTGCCAAGGCCCAGCAACACGGGAACTTTCGTTGATCAGCCTGACGTTTCAGCACACGACCAACTGCCGCTTCCGCAATCCGGTAATCTTCGAACTTCATCGTCTAATGAAAGCCCCGACCTGTGCGTGATGGCGAGTCTTGTCGGTGTCAGACCGGCTGCAACTTTCATTCGGGCGCATGACGCTTCGGCAAGGTTTGTCGCGGACGCAACAGGGAACCTGTTCGCAGATGGTGCGAGCGGATAAGGACATCACATGACTCGTGAGACGGTCTATGTCGTTCAGGCATTCCAGGCTGGAAAAGGGCAGCGCCTGGTCGCCGACACGCCTATTTCATGCAAATCGGCCCCGGCTGCGCAAAGAACGGCCGAGCGGCTGGCATTGCTCCGGATTGGCGTCGTTGCCTTTTCCACTTCAGGTGATGCGGAGACGGGTGATTACGATGATGAACCCGTCGTCTTGTTCAAGACCGGGCGGCTGCCCTCCCAATTCGAAGACGGCTGATGCGCCGGCTGGCACAGCCGCGGCTATCAATAACCGGTGAACCATTCCAGCACCGCGCCGTGGGCGATTCCCGGCTGCATGCCGGCTGAAAATCGTCCACAGGCTTACCATCTTCGTGATGGGGCTGCCCCCCCAGAGGCCTATACGTCGCCGCGGTGGGTGACGGGATATTCCGGCAAACGGCAAGCGTTCACGGCCTCTAGCCTGATCGGCTCACCCCCTTCGCGCCTGTTGCAGGAAGAACCGCGCCATCTCGCGGCTGGCGTCGGGCCCGCTCGGATCCGTATAGGAACCTGCGGAGTTTCCGCCCGACCAGGCATGGCCCGCACCGTGAAGGGTCCACTGCTCGAGCACCGGGTCGCCCACCTCATTCATCGTGACTGTTCTTGTGAAGCGCATCCCGCCCCGCGCCGTGCCGTGGTTGGCGATGCTGGTAAGCTTAGCATCGGCTTTCGCGCGGGCGATTACCTGATCGGCATTCACGGGGTTCACCGTGCCATCCTTGTCTCCGTGGAAGACGATGGTCGGCGGAATTCTGCCCGCGCCGCGCCGCGATGACCCCGACGTGGAGCCGCCGTCGCGCATTGCTCCGAAAGCAGTTGCTACGTCGCTGGCTAAGCCGCAAGCCAGCCCGGAATGCACGCCGACCGCAGCGAAGAGGTCAGGATACGCCTCTCCCATGATGGCAGCGGCCGCGCCGCCTGCCGACATTCCGGCAACGTAAACTTGCCCTTCCCGGACAGGAAAATCATGCATCACCTCGCGGGCGATACCAGCGATCAGTGATGGCTCCCCCCTCCCCCGCCGCTGGTCAGTGCCGTTGAACCAGTTCCAGCACTTCGAGGCGTTCGCGGACTTGGACTGTTCCGGATAGGCAACGAAGAAGCCGAACTCCTCGGCCACCTCGTTCATGCGCGTGCCGGTCGCAAAGTCGTCCGGCGACTGGGTACAGCCGTGCAACATGACAATCAGCGGCAGCGCCTCATCACGCAAGACGCTGGGCACATAGAGCTTATAAGCACGGCTTCCTGCCTCGTTGACGAAGATCCTGTCCTCGAACCTCGCTCCGTCCGGGATTGCGATTCCGCTTCGGCCAAGGTCCGGAGAGTTGAGATGCGCAGGCAATAGCCGGCCCATCCATTTTCGCATTCCTTCCGGAAGGCGCATTTCTTCCATGCCGATGGATCCAGGGGCCGCAGTCGCCCGTTCTGCAAACCTCCACGAGTTTTCACCGCCGACGGGCGGGCTCAGATCGATGGCGAGGCGATGATCTTCAGGCCCTGCCGTTTTCGCATCGGGAGAGGCATCGGGTTGCGCCTCTCCCCGCAGCATGGCCATGGCTTCATGAAGCCTCCCCGCGCGCGTGAGGCGGGTGACTTCGAACATGTCTATGGTGTGCAAGGGCTTCATGAAAGAAGGTCCGATCAGGCATGAGGAAGGCTTCTCACCTGTGGGAAGCCTCAAAGGATGCGCCCGCTCAGCGCGGCCTTCACCGCCCCGCTGGCTTGCAGGGCGCCGAGCACGCGAATGGACGCGATGGTGTCGCGGGCGAGATCCGGCGGCACGTCGGGGTCGATCACGGCGAGGCCGAGAACTTGAATATGCAAGGTCTGCCCTGCCGCTTTTGCCGCTTCGAGATCAGCCCGGCCATAGTGGCGCAGCCCGAGTTCGAGACGGCGGACTTCCACTGCTTTCCTGACCGCGTCGTTGTGGCGTTCGATCTGATTGCGGATGGCGGTGCGGATGAAATCCGTGCGGTTGGAATAGAACCGTTCGTCCACCAAAAGGTCGATCTGCCCCAGGTCTACGTGACCCAGGTTGATGGTGATTTTTTCACTTTCGGCCACCTTTGCGCGGCTCGGTGACGACTTGACCTGTGCCATCCGCTTCGCTCCCTCCACCATCCATACACCATCCACATGGATGGCAAATAAGGTGGGCGGGATCATTTGCAAGGGGAGGAGGCCGAGGGCAGCTGACTTTTAATGACAGATGCATTTAGTGATAAGTAAAGCCCAAACTTAACCATTAATAACTGCTAATTATATAATATCCGACTGGAACCTATCATCGATAAATTCAGTTGTCTCCAGTACACGTTGATCGTCGTGATGAACGAGAAAAATAACAGGAGATCGGCGATGGCCATAGCTGAAAAGAATTTATCCGATGCGTTCCATGAAACGCTGAAGGATGTGTATTACGCGGAAAAACAGTCCGTAAAGGCCTGCAAGAAATCGGCGAAGGCGGCCAAGTCGCCGGAACTGAAAGCGGCGTTTGAAACGCACGGTGAGGAGAGCACCACCCATGTGGAGCGCCTCGTCCAGGTGTTTGAGATGCTTGGCAAGCCGCCCCGCGCGAAAACGTGCGACGCCATGCAGGGCATCACCGCAGAGATGGAAGAAGATCTCGAGGAATTCGGCGATACGCCCGCCGGAGACGCGGTCCTGATCGGCTGTGGGCAGGCCATCGAGCATTATGAGATCGCGCGCTATGGCATGCTCAAGACCTGGGCGACGCAACTCGGTCTCACGGATGCGGCGAAACTCCTCGACCTGACACTCGAGGAAGAAAAAAAGGCAGACGCCCTGCTGACACAAATCGCCGAGGCGAGCGTGAACAGCAACGCCCATGTCTCCAAGGCGAAGGCCTCCTAGGCACTCCACTGCGGCAAAGCACCGCCGTTCCGCCATGGCTACGGACGCCGTCTTGCCGCGTGGCGGCTCACCTCAGATTCACAAGGAAACACCCTATGAAACACCTCATGCTCCCAGCCGTCCTGCTTGTCGCGACAAGCGTCAGTGCGCTCGCGCAGACGGCGACCACGCCCGCCGTGGCGCCGAAGGAGGCCAATCCCGCAGCCCCGGTCCAGGGCGCCAACAGCTTCACCGAGGCTCAGGCCAAGGAGCGCATCGAAAAAGCGGGCTTCAGTTCCGTTTCGGGCCTCAAGAAGGATGCCAACGGCATCTGGCAGGGCACGGCCACCAAGAGCGGGATGCCGACGACTGTCATGCTCGATTTCCAGGGCAACGTCGTCAGCAAGTGACCCATTGTCAGGAGGACACCATGACCACCACGGTATCAGCTTTGTTCGATCGATATGACGATGCTACCGCGGCCGTGGCCGCGCTGGAGGCGGCGCAGGTTCCCCGCTCCGAGATCAGCATCGTGGCCAACAACGCCGACGACTACCATCGCGACAAGAATCTGGACAAGAAGGACGTCGCCTCCGATGCAGGTATTGGCGCAGGTATTGGCGCTACTGTCGGGGGCGCCGGTGGCCTTCTCACGGGGCTGGGCATCATGGCCATTCCAGGCGTTGGCCCTGTGGTCGCAGCCGGCTGGCTGGTGGCTACCGCAGCCGGTGCGGTGGCGGGCGCCATTGCGGGTGGGGCCACCGGAGGCATCGTCGGTGCGTTGACCGAGTCGGGCGTTCCCGAAGATCAGGCTAACGTCTACGCGGAAGGCGTGCGCCGCGGCGGCACGCTTGTAACGGCGCGGGTCGATGATACGGACGCTCCCCGCATTC
Source organism: Aquabacter cavernae (assembly GCF_003993795.1). Taxonomy (GTDB): domain Bacteria; phylum Pseudomonadota; class Alphaproteobacteria; order Rhizobiales; family Xanthobacteraceae; genus Aquabacter; species Aquabacter cavernae. The sequence goes on along the minus strand of NZ_RWKV01000001.1, from coordinate 250,988 downwards.
AAGCCATTCTTGATCACCATAAGGCCGTCGATCTTGCCGGCCGGCGCGGCGAGTATGAGGGCGAGGGCTGGACGGCATTTGACGAGAACGAGCCTGTTCCCGCGCGCGATCGGATCGTGGAGGCTCGAAGCCGCGTGATCTGAACTCTGCGGGTTTCAGTTCGAAGCGAACCAAAAGGAGCCCCGCACCTTTGCGGGGCTCTGCCATTAATCAAGTGACCTGTGCGCACGATAGAGCACAATACCGGCTATCTGAGCGAAGTATCTCTTGTGCTCGATGCAGCGCCCGCAGCCGTATATCCAACGGAGCGCAGTGTGGTGGAGCGCATATATGCTGGCCCGTATTGCGAAGTTGGATATCTGTATCGGCCCATTACACTTGATGGAAAAGAATATTATTTTATTGAATTATATGATCATGGTCACGATAAGAAATAGCCGCGTGTCCAAAGTCTCGCCCTTCTATTCTAGATCCGTGGGACTAAGTTGAACAGAAGCGGCAGAATGAGGAAGAAACTTCCCCAGCCTTAGAGCTTACGCCGGATCTGTGTGTGAGTGCCCGACATAGATGGGCGCGCTGCTATTTCGTCGGGAAGGCCACGAATTTGATGCACCCGCCATCGGCCCTAGCGAGCGTGTCCTTCTCGGCGAAGATGGATTGGGTCAGTTCGGCATTGTCGCCCGGATTCACGGCATCGAAGCTCGGGCGGGCCGATATGGCGAACAATGAGGTGGCGCCCGCAGACCCGATCACCTCCACCGAGGCGACGACGCGCGCTCGGCTTCGATTGGCGATGGACGCCTTGAAGGTGATCTTCGAGACGCCAGACATCATGTCCGGCGCCTCCCGGATGGAGATGTTGTTCAGCCGGATGGGACCTTCGGTCTCGAAGGCCCTCAACTGGTCCATGTTGTCGAAGCACTGCCAACCGGTGGCTGGATCTCGGCTCTGAGCATTGGCCGGTACAGCCAGTGCAGTGGCGGCGAAGAGAGCGACGAGCGTCACGGCCTTCATCGCGCCAGCCTTCCCATGATGTGACCGAGGCCGAGCAGGATGAAGCTGCCGATGAAGGACGTCAGGCTCATGCCCAGTTGAATGTCCGAACGCATGGACACGACCGAGACAATGCCCGCGAGAAAGGCCAGAACGGCCACGGCATACATGATGAAACGCATGAACTTCGTTCCTCCGGATATGGGGGTGATGGGGACTGGCGCAGGGCGGCGGGTTTGAGAAGGAAGCGCGGCAGCATCGGCGAGGAAGGCCGCCTCGTTCAGCACGAAAGGCCTGCTCAGCGGCGCACTCCTTGTCTCTGAAGGCAGCCGCCATTCAATGGCCGCCGCACGCGCTTCCAGGCTTTCAGGTTCGGCAAATTGCCAGCCCCGCGCGATGAGTGCGCTTCCCCGGTTGCGCAGGGTGATGATGATCCTGGCCACCAAGCCGCCAGCAAGCCCCGCCGCAATCGATTGAGGGCGGAACCAGGCGGGATAGGCCGCATGAACGAGCAGTGCCAGCGCACCCCCACATGCACCGACGGCGACCCAACCGGCGAAGATCCAATAGGGGGCATAGGTTGAGACTGGGACGCGTTTCAGCGCACCCGTCTTGGGGTTTCTCAGCCAGACTTTCATGATCGAGCCTCGCCTTACTGGCCGGCTTGGCGCGCGATACCGAGCGCGCTGGCGAGCATGAAGCCGGCCTGCCCGGTACCCAGCGTCACCGTGATGGCCTCGACGGGAGCCTCACCGATGGGGGTGACGTGGTGGACGTTGCCCCGCGCGATGACGCCAACGCCGGCTTCGAGCGTGGCGCACTCGCCTCTCGCGGTGAGGACGCGAAGGACCGTACGGCGCTTCGCCCCTGCAGGCTGCGCCAGGACCGACTGGAGGCGGTCCAGCGTCATGCAGACGATGGTTTTCTCGACGACGCGGCACCGCTGGCCTTCGGCACAACCGCCGTCGTCTTCGATTGCGGCCAGTTGCGGCGGCTCTAGAGGTGGCGGCGATGCAGGTTGAGCCTGCGGCGAAGTCGTGGCCTTCGCGAGATGAGCCACAAGCTTCTCACGCGCGGCTATGGCCGCACGCAGCTTTTCCTCCTGCTCTTTCATCCGCTCGGCCCAGGACGCCGCCTTCTGCGCGGCATCGCTGTTCGTGTTCGGATCCAGCCGCGCGCGTATAGCCGCGTTCTCGTAAAAGCTCTTCGCTTCATCGAGCCGAAATCTGGCTCCCGCGACGGCGCCATCGGCAGCGTCCATCAACTCCTTGATGTAGGCCTTCTCCTTATCGGCTTGTCTCTGCGCTCGGATAGCCGCCGGTGCGTCCTTCTCAATGGCCGCCAATCGTGCATCGAGGGCGGCGGCCACGGCAGGATCCTTAAGCGCCATGATCTGGCTTTTCGCGACGCCGCGCTCGATTTGATCCAAGATGTCGTCCGGCAGCGGCATCCCCTTGTCCTGAAGAAGCCCTGTCCGATACCGCAGCTCTTTTAGTTTATCGGCGCCGCGCTGTACGCCGGGATCGCTCATTTCCTGATTAGATAGCCAGTCCGTCGCAAAGCGGCGGCGCATGGTATCCGCGAGCCAGGCAAGTTGCGCATCGGTCGAGCCGGGATCAACAAGCGCCGCGTGAAAGGCGCTGAACTGCATTCTGCAAAAGGGAGACCGTGACGAAGACGGGCTCGACGAAGTGTCTGGAAGATCGAGTATGGCGCGTAGTTCCGGGGTCCACCGAACGGAGCTCTTACGGCTTGAGAGATAATCCTCCGCACAGAGGCCTCCGAGAAAGCGCCTGGCCTCAGAATTTTCGGACGCTGACAAGAGAACCGGATTTGCCAAGGCGCGCTTCGCTTGCTGAATCTGGAACGCTCGCAGCGCGGAGGTCGCATCCTCAGGCGGAAGTTCGAACTCCTGCGCAAAGGTCCGGTCCTTGTAGCCGAACTCGAATGAAGCCTGAGCTGCGGCGGGCGTGCCGCCCATCACAACCAGTGTCGCGGCGAGGCAGGCAAAGCCTGTCGCCGACAATCCTCGAAATTCCCCCATCTGCAATGCTCCTCACCCATAACGTGCATTATAGTGCGTAGCACAAGAGTGCACAATTAGGCCGTTTCCACCCCATGGTGGATGCGCGGCAACTTGTCGGGACGAATGTCAGAAGGCTGCGGCTCGCCGCCGGGCTGTCCCAGGAGGACGTCGCCGCCCGCATGGGCGTGGACCGCGCCTATATCAGCAGCCTGGAAGCCGGCCGCCGGAACCCCACGGTGGTGACGGTCTGGCACGCGGCCGAGGCCTTGGGCGTCAGCATCAAGGCGCTGTTCGAAGAGGATGAAGACGCCCGTCCGCCCCTCACGGAGCGCAAGCGCGCGCCACGCCTCAAGTCGAAGTGACGTGGCGTAGGCCGGTCATCGCCATGGCTCGAATGACGCGCCTGGGACGAAGATCGCGCCCTGTAGGCAGAACTCGATGTCGAGAAGGAGAGCTGTCATGAAGGCCTCCACCTCCACCTCGAGGGCGCCATGTCCATCGGCGATCAAGAGGGCCGCCACCCTGGCCTTTCCTCTCAGCTCATCCGGTGTGGCGGCTTCGGTCTGTGTCAGGCGCTCCAGCGCCCGGGCCCCTCGCTCGCGCAGATGCTCTGCGTGATGAACCGCGTATCGCCCCTCCGGGTCGGGATCCATCTCGTGCGCCGCCTTCAGCGCGGCGATTGACTGGGCATAGATCAGGCAATCGCGAACAATCGTGCTCGCCGGCCGCCAACCCGCGCGGCGGCGCCTTTGCGTCCTGCTCATGGATGTCCTCCGCATGCGAGACATGAGAGAGGCGCCGCGAAGCGGCGCCTCCTTCGGCTCAGTCCTTGTGAGCAGGGTGCATGAGACTCAGCGCGCTGAGCGGCTTGGTAAAGCGGCCCATGCTCTCGTAGCCGAGGAATTCGCAGGTGACGAAGTCGCCGGATCGCGAGATGACCTTGGCCGGCCACCATCCTTGAAACTCGCCATCGCTGTTGTCGGCGACGAGGACGACCTCCCCGGCGGCGACGGCCTGCCACGGCCCATCCTGCCAGGCCGTCTTAGCCGCAGGCGCAGCCGGCACATCTGCGGCCTTCGCCTTGGCGCCGCCGCCAGCGTCCGAGGCAGGCACAGAGGCCGTCACGGCCTTCGGCTCGGCAGAGGCGACAACAGTGCCGGCTTTGCCGCTGGCGGCCTTCTCCGGCGACTTGGCGGCGGCGAGAGGCGTGACGTTCGATTTGTCGTTCATAGGGGAGCTCCTTCGAGAAGGAGGCGGCGCACTCCGCCCCTATGAGAATATCATATTACCGTCTAAATGTCAATAATGCATTGAAAAACCACGTCTTTCACGGCGGAGGAGGCCCGTTTGAGCGCCTCCGTGATAGGATGTGAAATGAACTCCACGCAGGCGATAGAGCGCCTCACGCGCGTACGCTGGCCATGTGTGGGCATTTTTGTGGGCATAAAAGAAATCAGAAAAATTATTATCTATATAAATAAATAACTTATAGCTTGAATCCGATTCCCATCGCCCGCTCCAACTTCGCGAGCTTCAACAAGGGTTTATCGGCCTACCGTTGAACCACGCATTCCCCACGTTCCTCATGACGTTCCCCATCGCTGTTTACGCCTTGTTCTGCCCGGCCCGATGGGCTTGGCGGAGTTCGGCGACCTTGCGGCTCTTCCCGAGCGCCCCGCGCGAATAGCGGGCCGTGGTGGAAGCCTGGGTATGACCGACGGCGCCACGGATCTGATCGAGATCAGCCCCAGCGTCTTCGGCTTCGGTAATGGCGCCCGCTCGGGCGTCCATATTCCAAACTTGTTCAGGGATGGCGGCGATCATGTCCGGCGCCGTCCTCTACGGCCCCTTTCACCCGCAAGCTGGATTTCGGCGCGGTGCGCAGCAAGCTCTCCCCGCGGACGCTCACCGACACGCTCTCCTTCTTTGACGGGCGCATCCTGTTCACCGCCGGCGTGCACTATCAGCGAATCGCGGTTGACGTGTTCAAGCCGGATGGAAGCATCGCGCAGGCTTATGACGAGCAGGCGGTGACACCTGAACGATGGGTGGGTCTCGACCGGCCTTCCGAGGCCCTTCAAGTTCTCGGCGGTGATGGACTTCTGAGTCTGGAACCCGCCAACGCGCATCTCCCGCACGGCCGGCAGCTTGGCGGCCGGCGCCGAGAACCGCCCGCGGGAGAAGTCTTCGATGTCGCTCGATCCGGGGTGCTCAGGAAAACTCGGGGACGGGACCGCAACGACGAAAATTCAGTCGCGCCGTCTCTGGCGTGGTCCCGCCGCGTGCGTCTTCGGCAGCGAGAGGATCTGTTCTTCGCTGAAACAGTTGCACGGCATGGTCCTGGCCGAAGAACCCAGCTTATCCCCGGCGGGGATTCGGAGGGCATGTCACATCACGTTATTTGGATCGCGCGCATCGCTCTGTGCTTTCGCGAACCGTGATGCGGTAGCTCACTTCGCACGTATAAGGGCGAGGTTGCTTGCCCTCCACACGATCCAGCAGGATCTCGGCGGCGCGCTGGCCGATCTCGTATCTGGGAATGTCCACCGTGGTCAAAGCGGGGATGAGATGGCGCGCGAAGTCGAAGTCGCCGAAGCCCGCCACCGCCATGTCGCGAGGAACGTGCAGGCCCGCGCGCTGGAGCGCAAGCAGCACGCCGGCGGCGATCACGTCATTCAGGCAGATCACCGCGTCGGGGCGCGGTGAGGCGGCGATGATCTGCGCGGCCACCTCCGCACCCGCACCCATGCTCGTCACGTCGCGGGCGTTGAAGATCACCGCCTCGTGCAGCCCCGCCTCCGCAAGGCCCGCCATGTAGCCCTTCGCGCGCATCTGGGCGCGCCGGTCGCGGGTGACGGTGCCCACAAAGGCGATGCGCCGGAAGCCCTGCTGCGCGAGCGACGCGGTCATCGCCTTCATGGCGTCGAAGTTCGAGAGCGAGACAAGGCTGTCGATGGGCGTGGAGGTCGAATCCCAGGTCTCCACCACCGGCACGCCGGACTTTTCCAGCATGGTCCGCGTGGCCCGCGTGTGGGAGACGCCGACAATGATGAACCCGTCCGGCCTTCGGCGCAGGAGGGATTCGATCACCTTCTCTTCCTCGGCGGAGGAATAGTTGGTCTCCGCCATGATCATCTGCACCGAGCGCGTGCGGGCCACATCGGCGACGCCCTTCACGCTGTCGGAGAAGATGGAGCTGGCCACCGTGGGCAGGATGAGCGCGATGGTGCCGCTGCGCTGCGAGGCGAGGCTGGAGGCGACCAGATTGTAGATGTAGCCGGTCTCGCGAATGGCCGCCTCCACCTTCAGGCGCAGGTCCTTGTTCACAAGCTCCGGCTGCCGCAGCACGCGCGACACGGTCATGGCGGAGACGCCCGCATGGCGCGCCACGTCTCCCATGGTTGCTCCGCTTGCGCCCCCGTTCCGTCTCTGCCGCATCGTCTCAAGCCCCGGACATCTGCTCGCAACATATGTGTTTCCGTTGGCTTGACAACAGATAATGGTTAGCGCTAACAAATTGGTTAGCGCTAACAGGATAATAGAAATGGTCGATATAAGACCTAGGGAGGTTATGAGCGCCGACGTGCTGGTGGTGGGAGGAGGAGCGGCCGGGCTTGCCTGCGCTGTCGCCGCCGCCCGCCGGGGACGCAGCGTCATCCTCTTGGAGCGGTACGGGTTCAGCGGCGGGGCGGCGGTGGCCGGGCTCTCGGGCACGGTCTGCGGCCTCTACGCGGCCTCCGATCGCCGCAACGCCCCGCCCGAGCAGGTGGCCCACGGCTTCGTGGACGAATTCCTGGGGCTCATGGAGGAAAAGGGCGGCATCACCGGGCCGGTGGCGTATGGCAAGACCTATACGCGCGTCCACGATCCCCATGTCTGGCGCGAGGCGGCGGACCATCTCCTTGGCGCCGAGGCAAAGATCCGCGTGCTCTATCACGCCACCGTCACCGGCGTGATCGCGGACGGGGACCATGTGGCGGGCGTCCATGTCTTCACCAAGCAGGGGCCGCTGGAGGTGCGCGCGCGCATTACCGTGGATGCCTCGGGCGACGCGGACGTGGCGGCCATGGCCGGGCGCGCCCTCACCAAGGGGCGCGATGGGGCGATCCAGAACCCCACCATGATCTTCCGGGTGCTGGGCGTGGACGTGCCGCGCTTCCTGGAGGCGCACGGTCCGGATTCCATCCTGGACGAGCGGGTCTCCCACCTGATCTCCGACCTCAATGCGTCCGGCGCCTATCACCTGCCGCGGGCGAAGATCTTCCTGTTCACCACGCCCCGGCCCGGCGAGCTTCTGTGCAACGCCACCCGCATCATCGGCGCGGACGGGCGGGAGCTGGACGCCACCCGCGCCGCCGACCTCAGCGAGGCGGAAGTGCAGGGGCGCCGGCAGGTGCGCGAATATGCCCGCTTCATCCGCGACCATATCGCGGGCTGCGAGGCGTCCTTCGTCAACGATACCGGCGTGCAGGTGGGCATTCGCCAGACCTGGCAGATCGTCGGCGTGGACCGGCTGATGAATGACGACGTCACCTCGGCGCGCAAGCGGCCGGACGGCATCTGCCGTTCGCCCTGGCCCATCGAGCTGCATTCCGGCGCCAAGCCGAAGCTGCACTGGATCCTCGACGACTATTACGAGGTTCCGCTCAACTGCTTCATTCCCGCCACCGGCACCGGCCTCATCATGGCGGGCCGCTGCCTCTCGGCGGAGCACGAGGCCATGGCCTCCGCGCGCGTCACCGCCCAGTGCTTCGGCTACGGCCAGGCCATGGGCCTGGTGGCCGACCAGCTCTGCGCGGACCCCTCCCGCATGCCCACCGGCGCCGATATCCGATCCGAGCTGAACCGGCTCGGCGCGGCGCTTGATTGAGACGAACAGACAACGAGAACAACATGCCCAAGGATCTGCGCAGCAATTTTGAACCGGGAACCACCAGATGGGCCGTGCGGCGGGCCCAGTGGCTCGCCATGGGCTACACGGAGGAAGACCTCCTGAAGCCCAAGATCGCCATCGTCAACAGCTCCAGTAAACTCTCCGTCTGCTATGCCCATCTGGACGGGGTGGTGCGCATCGTAGAGGACGCGATCCGCGCGGCGGGCGGCCTGCCGTTCGAGATCCGCACGGTCGCCCCGTCCGACTTCGTGACGAGCGCGGGCCGTCAGGCCCGCTACCTCATGCCGAGCCGCGACCTGCTGGTGAACGACGTGGAAGTGCAGGTGGAAGGCGCCGAGCTTGACGGCATGGTGCTGCTCGCCTCCTGCGACAAGACCACGCCCGGCCAGCTCATGGCCGCCGCCCGCCTCAACATTCCCTCCATCATCGTCCCCTGCGGCTACCAGCTCGGCGGCCATTGCGCGGGCCAGCATGTGGACATCGAGGAAGTCTACAAGAGCGTGGGCTCGCTGAAGGCGGGCACCATCTCGCTGGGCGACCTCAAGGCCATGACCTGCGCGGCCATCACCGGCCCCGGCGTCTGCGCCGGCCTTGCCACCGCCAACACCATGCATGTGCTCTCCGAGGCCATCGGCATGGCCCTGCCCGGCTCGGCCCCCATCCGGGCGGGATCGGACGCGCTCACGGCCTCCGCCACCCGTGCGGGCGCCGCCATCGTGGACCTCATCGAGAAGGACCTGCGCCCGCGCGACATCCTCACGCCCGGCGCGTTCCGCAACGCCCTGCGCGTGGCGGTGGCCACGGGCTGCTCGGTGAATTGCGTGCGCCACCTGACCGCCGTCGCCTCGGAGGCGGAGCTGGACATCGACGTCATCGCCGAACTGGAGGCGCTGAACCACATCCCCCAGATCACCACCGTCCGCCCCAACGGCCCCCACCGCATCGAGCAACTCGACGAGGCGGGCGGATGCCGGGGCGTGATGCGCGAGCTGCGCGACGTGCTGGACCTCACCGCCGTCACGGTCTCCGGCCGCACGGTGGGCGAGATCCTGGACGAGGCGCCCGCGCCCGACAGCGACGTGATCCGCCCGCTGGCGGACCCGTTCCGCAACGAGCCGGGCCTCACCATCATGCGCGGCACGCTGGCGCCGGACGGCGCGGTGGTGAAGGTCTCGGCCGTGCCCGCTGCGGTGCGCACCTTCTCCGGCCCCGCCCGCGTCTATGAGGACGAGAGCCAGGCCATCAAGGCGCTGGAGACCCACTCCATCCGTACGGGTGACGTGGTGGTTCTGCGCGGCATGGGCCCGCGCGGCGGCCCGGGCACCGTGTTCGCGGCGAGCTTCATGGCGGCGCTGGTGGGCGCGGGGCTGGGCTCCGGCGTCGCGGTGGTCACCGACGGCGAACTGTCCGGCCTCAACAGCGGCATCACCATCGGCCAGGTGATGCCCGAGGCGGCGGAAGGCGGCCCGCTCGGCCTCGTGGCGGAGGGAGACACCATCTCCATCGACATCACCGAACGGCGTGTCGATCTCGACGTGTCTCCGGCGGTCCTGGCGGAGCGCCGCACACACTGGAAGGCGCCGGACCATAGCCACATCCGCGGCTGGCTCGGGCAATACGCGGCCATGGTCCAGCCGCTCTCCAAGGGCGCGGTGCTCAAGCCCGCACGCGCGCAGACCTGACGACCAAAAAACAAAACAGACATTCAATCGGGAGGAAGAGATGAAGAAAACGATCCTGGCCTCGGTGGCCATTGCGGCGCTCGCCATGGCGGGCCCTGTGTCAGCGCAAAGCGTGAAGGTGGGCGTCCTCAACGACCAGTCGGGCGTGCAGGCGGACTTCGCCGGCCCCGGCTCGGTGCTGGCGGCGAAGATGGCCATCGAGGATTTCGGCGGCAAGGTCGCCGGCATGCCCATCGAGCTGGTCTCGGCGGACCACCAGAACAAGGCGGACATCGGCGTCAACGTCACCCGCCAGTGGTTCGACACCGACCATGTGGACGTGATCATGGACGTGCCCAACTCGGCGGTGGCGCTGGGCGTGGCGGGCATTGCCAAGCAGAAGAACAAGGTGGTCATCGTCTCCGGCGGCGGCACCTCGGACCTCACCGGCAAGGACTGCTCGCCCAACACGGTGCACTGGACCTATGACACCTGGGCGCAGGCCAATACGGTCGGCAATGCCGTGACCAAGTCCGGAGCCAACACCTGGTACTTCATCACCGTGGACTATGCCTTCGGCCATGCGCTGGAGCGTGATGCTTCGGAGGCCATCAAGGCGGCCGGCGGCAAGATCCTCGGCACCGTGAAGCACCCGCTCGGCACCGCCGACCTCTCCTCCTTCCTGCTCCAGGCCCAATCCTCCGGCGCCAAGGTGATCGGCCTCGGCAGCGCCGGCGCGGACACCATCAACGCGGTGAAGCAGGCGGCCGAGTTCGGCATCACCAAGCGCGGCCAGAAGCTGGTGGCCATGCTCATGGTGCTGAACGACATCAACGCGCTGGGGCTCCAGACGGCGCAGGGCCTCCTGCTTTCGGAAGCCTTCTACTGGGATCTCAACGACGAGACCCGCGCCTTCTCCAAGCGCTTCGCCGCCGCCAATAACGGGCGCTATCCCAACATGGTCCATGCGGGCGTCTATGCGGGCCTGATGCACTACCTCAAGGCCGTGCAGAAGGTGGGCAGCGCCAAGGACGGCCTGAAGGTGGTGGAGGCCATGAAGGAAATCCCCACCGACGATCCGCTGTTCGGCAAGGGCAAGGTGCGCGCCGATGGCCGCGCCATCCACGACATGTACCTGTTCGAGGTCAAGAGCCCGGCGGAATCCAAGGGGCCGTACGACTTCTACAAGCTGCTGGCGACAGTGCCCGCCGACCAGGCGTTCCGCCCGCTCGGCGCGGGTTCCTGCGCGCTGGTGAAGTAGCCCAAGCCCCTTTTCCGCAGCCGCGCACGAGGTCGGGGGAGCAGCACCGCTGCTCCCCACGGCGGCGCGCGCCCGCATGCACGAGGACCATTCATGAGCGCAGGCATCGTTCTTCAGGCGAAGGGCCTCACCAAGGAGTTCCGGGGCTTCAAGGCGGTCGATGACGTCGATCTCTCCGTGGAGCGCGGGTCCATCCACGCCCTCATCGGCCCCAACGGAGCAGGCAAGACCACCTGCTTCAACCTCCTCACCCGCTTCCTGCCGCTGACACGCGGCTCCATCCTGTTCAACGGACGGGACATTTCCGCCCTCTCGGCGGCCCATGTGGCACGGCTCGGCCTCGTCCGCTCGTTCCAGATCTCCTCCACCTTCCCGCAGCTCTCCTGCATCGAGAACGTGGCCATCGCGCTCCAGGCACGGGGCGGGAATTCCTTCAATTTCTGGAGCAGCGAACGGCGCCTCGACGGAGACCTGCCGCGCGCCCGGGAACTGGTGGACATGGTGGGCCTCGGCGCCTTCGCGGACGTGGCGGCGGGCGACCTGCCCTATGGCCGCAAACGCGCCCTGGAGATCGCCACCACCCTCGCCCTGGAGCCGGAGGTGATGCTCCTGGACGAGCCCATGGCCGGCATGGCCCACGGCGACATCGACCAGATCGTCGCCCTTATCCAGAAGATCCGGGTCGGGCGCACCATCCTCATGGTGGAGCACAACCTGCACGTGGTCGCCGAGCTGTCGGACCGCATCACCGTTCTCACCCGCGGCCAGGTTCTGGTGGAGGGCTCCTACCAGGAGATCTCCCGCCATCCGGCCGTCATCGAAGCCTATATGGGAGGGGTGGATGCCTGACACGTCCGATCTCTTGGTCATCAGCGACCTTCACGGTCACTACGGCGAATCCCACGTCCTGCACGGCATGAACCTGTCGGTGCGCGCCGGCGAAGTGGTGACGCTGCTCGGCCGCAACGGTGCGGGCAAGACCTCCACGCTGCGCGCCATCATCGGCATTCTCGGCCAGCGGGAGGGCTCCATCCGCGTATCGGGCACGGAGACCATCCGCCTGCCCTCCGAGCGCATCGCACGCCTCGGCATCGCCCTGTGCCCGGAGGAGCGGGGCATCTTTTCCTCGCTCACCGTCGCCGAGAATCTGCGCCTGCCGCCGCGCCTGAAGGCCGGGGGCTATACGGACGAGGAAGTCTACGGGCTGTTCCCCCGGCTGCTGGAGCGCGCCTCCAGCCAGGGCACGAAGCTCTCCGGCGGCGAGCAGCAGATGCTCGCCATCGCCCGCATCATCCGCACCGGCGCCAACATCTTGCTGCTGGACGAGCCCACCGAGGGCCTCGCCCCGGTGATCGTGAAGCAGATCGCCGAGGTGATCCTGAGCCTCAAGCAGCGCGGCTTCACCATCCTGCTGGTGGAACAGAACTTCCGCTTCGCCGCCAAGGTGGCCGACCGCCACTACGTGGTGGAGCACGGCAAGGTGGTGGACGAGGTGGCGGCCTCCGATGTCACGCGGCGCATGCCCGAAATTCAAGCTTATCTGGGGGTCTGACATGGCCACGCTGTTCGGAATTCCGCTGGCCGCGCTGTCGGGCCAGCTCCTTCTCGGCCTCATCAACGGGGCCTTCTACGCCATCCTCAGCCTGGGGCTGGCGCTCATCTTCGGCATGCTCAACATCATCAACTTCGCCCATGGCGCGCAGTTCATGATGGGTGCGTTCGTGGCCTGGCTCAGCCTCACCTATCTGGGGCTTGGCTACTGGTGGGCGCTGCTGCTCGCCCCGCTGGTGGTGGGCATCGTCGGCATCATCATCGAGCGGACCATGCTGTGCCGCCTGTACAAGCTCGATCACCTGTACGGCCTGCTGTTCACGTTCGGCATCTCGCTGCTCATCGAGGGCTTCTTCCGCCAGCTCTACGGCGTCTCCGGAATGCCCTACGCGGTCCCTGAGATCCTCACCGGCGGCCTGGACCTCGGCATCCTCTATGCGCCCATCTACCGGCTGTGGGTGGTGGCGGCGTCCGTGGTGGTCTGCATCGGCGTGTGGCTGGCGGTGGATAAGACCCGGCTCGGCGCCTATCTGCGCGCCGCCACCGAGAATCCCACTCTGGTGCGCACCTTCGGCATCAACGTGCCCGTGCTCATCACGCTCACCTACGGCATCGGCGTTGCGCTTGCGGGGTTCGCGGGGGTGCTGGCCGCGCCCATCTATTCCGTGAACCCGCTCATGGGCTCCAACCTCATCATCGTGGTGTTCGCCGTGGTGGTGATCGGCGGCATGGGCTCCATCCTCGGCTCGGTGGTCACCGGCTTCGGGCTCGGCATCCTCGAAGGGCTCACCAAGGTGATCTATCCCGAGGCATCCAGCACCGTGATCTTCCTCGTCATGGCCTTCGTGCTTCTGGTGAAGCCGGCGGGCCTGTTCGGCAAGGAAACCGGCGGGGCGGCGCAGGCGGACAACGGCCACGCACGGTCCGAGCGGGGCAACCTGAAGACGCTGGGCATTCCGCTCGCGGTGCTGCTGGCGGTGTTCGCGGTGGCGCCCTTCGCGGTCTATCCCATCTTCCTCATGAAGGCCCTGTGCTTCGCCATGTTCGCATGCGCCTTCAACCTGATGATCGGCTATGGCGGCCTGCTCTCGTTCGGCCACGCCGCCTTCTTCGGCATGGCGAGCTATATCAGCGCCTACACAGCCAAGCAGTGGGGCTTCAATCCGGAGCTCTCCATCCTCGCGGCGGCTCTGGTCTCGGGCGGGCTCGGGGCGGCCATTGGCGGCCTCGCCATTCGCCGCCAGGGCATCTACTTCTCCATGATCACGCTGGCTTTGGCGCAGATGGTCTACTTCTTCTGTCTCCAGGCGCCCTTCACCAATGGCGAGGACGGCATCCAGAGCGTGCCGCGCGGGCACCTGTTCGGCCTCATCGACCTCTCCAGCGACATGACCATGTACTATTTCGTGCTGGCCATGTTCGCCCTGGTCTATCTGGCCATCGTGCGGATCGTGCACTCGCCCTTCGGCCGTGTCCTCTCCGCGGTGAAGGGCAACGAGCCCCGCGCCGTCTCGCTGGGCTATGAGGCGAACCGCTACAAGTTCATGCTGTTCGTCTTCTCCGCGACGCTCGCGGGCGTTGCGGGGGCCACGAAGGCCCTGGCACTCCAGCTCGCCTCGCTCACGGACGTGTTCTGGTCCATGTCCGGCGAGGTGGTGCTCATGTCGCTCATCGGCGGCCTTGGCACGCTGCTGGGCCCGGTGGTCGGCGCCTTCTTCATCACCGGCCTGCAGAACTACCTCGCCCAGTTCGGCGCCTGGGTGACGATCATCCAGGGACTGGTCTTCATCATCTGCGTGCTGGTGTTCCGGCGCGGGATCGTGGGCGAGATACAGGGTTGGAGCAGCGACCTGATGAAACGCTCCGGCAAGCTGAATGCCGGTGCGTCCCATGGGGAAAGCAAACTCTCAACGCCCCCGGCTTGAGGAGGAATCCGGGATTCACTCCTGGACTGAGGAGGCCGAAGATCTGCTCCTCATATCCACGCGCATGGACGTGCTCGAGGCCACCGGCTCCTTCACCCCGGCAGGCGCGGTGGGCGGTTCGGGAGGCCCCACCAAGACCGGCGAGGGGACATTGATCCTCGCCGGGTCCAACATCTAAACGGGCCAGACCACCATCTCGGCCGGCACGCTGCAACTGGGCGACGGCGGCACCGCCGCCCCCATCTCCGGCGACGTGCTGAACGACGCCAACCTGATCTACAACCGTTCCGGCACCTACGCCTTCACGGGCGCCGTTGCCGGCACGGGCTTCGTGACCTTCACCGGCGGCGGCACGGTGCTGTCCTCCGACCTTGCAAGGCTGCAGGTGAACGACACCGGCCAGAACGCCTTCACCGCTCCGGTCTCGCTGAAATTCTGACCTGCCATGTTCGCTCACCAGCCCATCGACACAATACCCCGGCAGGCACCCGGCCTCTTCAATAGGCTTCTACCCAATCCGCAAAATCCCTCTCCACATAAGAGGCGACACGCTGGGCCGCCCGATGCAGCCAATCCTCGCGCTGGGCATCGAGATGTGCCCGTATGTCCGTCCCCTGCCCGCTCTCGCCCAAATGAACGGCCGCCAGATCCGCCCCCATGGCGCGGAACAATGAGGCGCCGTAGGCGCGCGCCGTGGTGTGGGACAGGTCGATCTTGAACGAGTCGTTCGCAAGACGACGCACCACATAGCCTTCGGCCACATCCAGGAACGGGTCGGGGGACCGGTATCTCCCCTCCGCCAGTTGCTTGAACAGCGTTTCGCCCGTCCCGGCTCCGGACGCCCACTCCCAGGCGGACGGGACCAGCGCCTTGGCCTCGCGCACGGCGGGACCGCACGTCCAGGTGCCCGCTGCCACGAAGCGGGGGCGCCCCAGGGAGCCGCCGCCCTTCTGCCAGGCACCGAAAAGCTCCACGCTCGCCCCCTCCGGAAGCCGCGCCAGAAGCAGCCGTTTCACCTCTTCGGGCGGTGTGGTGGGCTTGAGATCCTCCAGATCATGACTGAGCGGGAGCGCTTTCATGGAGGCCTTCGCCACGAGCCGCACCATCCAGGGCGCATCCTCAGTGACGAAGCACGGCGCCGGGTTCCGCAGGCCCGCGCCATATCCCTTGAGGATGGCCTTCGCACAGTCCCCCGCCGAAATGGGCAGGGTGTCGGCGAGGCGCGCGCTGGTGGCGAGGCGGATGAGATCGAACGTGTAAGGCAGGCGCGCCGCCTCGTCGAAATCGTTAACACCCCAGACGAGGCGCCCCTCTCCATCCCGCCAGGTTCCGAAATTCTCGATATGCGCGTCGCCGACGCTGATGACGGCCGGCGCCTCCGCGAGATCCGGCACAATGGAGGCAAGCTGGC
This sequence comes from Aquabacter cavernae, assembly GCF_003993795.1. Lineage (GTDB taxonomy): Bacteria > Pseudomonadota > Alphaproteobacteria > Rhizobiales > Xanthobacteraceae > Aquabacter > Aquabacter cavernae. The sequence continues at coordinate 235,266 of NZ_RWKV01000001.1, read as the reverse complement.
GGGCAAAGCGGAAGCATGTGGCGCGGAAGAACATGAGGCTGTTCTTGGCCATGCGCTTGTGCTTCGTCTTCAGTCCGCCTTCCACCACGGCGCACTGCGTCCGCAGCCAGGCTTCATAGTCGGCGACATCGTCGATGATGCCCATCATCGCTCTCCGCCCATGCAGCTGGCGCGATCGCAGGACAGCGCATTCACGCACGACCCGCCGGAAGACGCCGGCGATGCCATGCCATGCCTGATGGCCATGATCCTGTCCACCGCCCCCTCCCGCCTTTGCCCGGCCGCACGACGGGGATTGGGGCATACTCGCACGCCCCATTCAACCCTCGGGTGTGAGAAGGAGAGGGATGACTGCCCACCGCCCGCTTGCGCGATACGAACGCCAAAGCGTTTCATTTAGACGGCTTCCTAATGAAAACTCCGCCTGCCTTTCGGGTATTCCCGCCGCGCAAACAAGTTGCCCGCGCAGTCACAATACATCTCGCGATTGCATTGAACCGCGACTAGACTACCAACCGGGAGTTGGGGAGGCTGGCATGCGGGCACAGTCAAGCGGTGACGGTCTGGACGTGCGGGCGATCGCGGGAAGCCATGTGGTCCTGCTGGCCATGGATGCGGACAAGGCCACGCGCACAGGCTTGCTCGGCTTCGCCATCAAGCGAACGGACGACACGGAAAGCCAGTCCTATTGGCTGCGCGGCCAGAAAGTCTTCCAGGACGTGGTGCCGCAGCCGATCTCGGGGCAGACATATTCGTGCCTTGAGCACCCGTTTCAGAGTTTCCTGTGGGGCGACTATTCCGCAAAGCCGGGACGGACCTACAGCTTCATTATCCGCCCGGTCTATGGAACGCCCAAGAATCTGAGTTACGGCAAGGATCTGGAAATCCGGATCACGACCGAAGACGAAGATGTCGGCTCCCATGCGGTCTATTTCAATCGCGGCGCCATCGCCAGCCGGGCTTTCGCCGACAAGTTCGGAAACCAGCCGCCCAAAGACGCCAATGATCCCCAGGATCCCACCACGAAGTGGCTGTCGCGCGGTCTGCTGGAAGCGGCGCTCGGTTTCATCGACGGCACGCTGCCGGGCGAAACCCTGCGGGTCGCCGCATATGAGTTCAGCTACGCACCCATCCTGAACGCCCTGGCCGATGCCCATAAACGCGGCGTCGATCTCGCCATCGTCTATGAAGCGGGGGACGAAACGCGGAAAGGCAAGCGCGAGCCGACGCAGGCGACGGAAGCCAATGCCAAGGCCATCAAGGCCGCCCGCCTGCCGAAGAAGATCCTGCGCACCCGCACCCGGCGCAACGACATTCCCCACAACAAATTCATGGTGCGCCTCTCGGATGATCCCAGCCGCGTCGCGGTCTGGACGGGCTCGGTCAATTTCACCCCGTCCGGCTTCCTGGGGCAGAGCAATGTGGGCCACATCGTGCGGGACGCCGCCATTGCCGCCACCTATCTGAACTATTGGAAGCAGCTCGCGGACGATGCGGAATGGAACGCGCTGCGCGCCTGGACCGACACGGAAACGCCCGCGCCGGACGGGCCTCCGCCCATGGGCTCCGTCACGCCCTTGTTCAGCCCCCGGCCCAATGACCGCCTGCTGGACTGGTACGCCCAGCGGATCGCCGAGGCCAAGCAGACGGTGATGTTCACCGCCGCCTTCGGCGTCAACGCGACGCTCGCCAAGGTCTTCGCCAAGGATGCGGCCTTCCTGCGCTACATCCTGCTGGAAAAGCCGCTGAAAGGGGACGCGGAGACGCTCCTCTCCACGGACCGGGACCTCCAGATCGCCAACGGCGCCGCCCTCGGCAAGCTCGCTTTACGCGCGAAGATCCCCGGGTGGCAGTTGGACAAGTGGTTCCTGGACGAGGGCCATTATCGCTACGAAGGCAACGTCTTTTACATTCACACGAAGATCCTTCTCATCGACCCTCTGTCCGACGATCCATTGGTCATTTCCGGGTCGGCAAACTTCTCGAAAAACTCCCTCGTCAATAATGACGAGAACATGCTGCTCATTCGCGGTGATACGCGGGTCGCAGATATTTACATGACGGAGTTCGACCGGATATTCCGGCATTTCTATTTCAGGAACATCGCGAACAAGCTCGCGCTCGAAGGCAAGGAGGGGCAGGAGCCCATCTTCCTGGATCCCACCGCCGCCTGGGTGGAGCCGAATTTCGGACCCACCCGCATGAAGTCGAAGCGCCGGAAACTCTTCTTCCCCACCTCACCCAATTAGCCGCGAAAACCTCCCCGCAGCGCCGGCGACCGGCCCCGCAAGACGGACATCGAGACAGGCATGGATGAGCCCACGGACAACCCCTTGCCGCCACAGGCCGAAGCCGGCGGACGCAAGCCCAAGACGGCCATCGTCCTCATCCACGGCATGGGCGAGCAGCGACCCATGGGAACCCTGTGGGGCTTTGTCGAAGCGGCCTGGTGCGCCGACCGTCGCCTCGTGGATGGCTATGACGCCGAAGTCTATGCCAAGCCCGACACCATCAATGACAGCTTCGAACTGCGGCGCGTCACGACCCGATACTGGAAAGGCGAGCCCCAGCGCCGCGTGGATTTCTTTGAGTTTTATTGGGCCCATCTCATGCGCGGGAATACCGTGCACGGGGTCGTCGGCTGGCTCGTTTCGCTCTTCGTGAGATGGCCGAGTTCCGTGCCGCGATCGCTGCTCTGGGCCTGGCTCGTCGGCTTGGCGCTCCTCGCCCTCTGCCTGTTTTTTGCCGGCGCGGCCATGCTTCCCGGCGAGGTGGCCGAGCGCTGGATACCCCAGGGGTGGGCCGCCGGTCTTGCAGCGGTATCCTTTTTCCTGTCGCTCTTCGCCGCGTCCTGGCTGGCTCCGGTCGCAGGCGACGCGGCCCGCTATTTCAGTCCGAACCCCGATAATGTGGACGCGCGCCAGAAGATCATGCGCGCGGGCGTCCAGGTGATCGAGCGCCTCACCGCCACCGGGGACTATGATCGCATCATTCTGGTGGGCCACAGCCTGGGCTCGGCCATAGGGCTCGACATCCTGCACCACGCCTTCGGGCGCGTGACGCGGGAGCGGTGGGAGGCCGCGCATGCGGACGGCTCGCCTGCCGTCGCGGCCCTGGCCGCACTGGAGAAGGCCGCCGGCCAGCTTCTCGAGGCGCCCGGTGATCCGGCCGGACGCGCGGCGTTCCGAACGGCACAACGCGCCTATGCCGCGGCTTTGCGGGCCGGCTGGTCGGAAGGTATTTCTCCCTGGCTTGTCACGGATTTCGTGACGCTCGGCTCGCCTCTCAGCAAGGCGGATATCCTGGTGGCACGGACTGCGGGAGAGCTGGAGCTGTTCAAGGCGCGCCGCGAGATCCCCACCTGCCCGCCCAAGCTTGAAACCCGCAAGCCGCCGAAATTCTCGTATCGAACCGGCGGCGCCGCCATTCCCCACCACGGGGCGGTCTATGGCCCCACGGTCTGGACGAATGTCTACCAGCCCCATCGGTTCGTCGCCTGCGGCGACATCATCTCCGGGCCCGTAGCCCCCTTGTTCGGGCCGGGCGTGATGGATCTGGAACTGCCGCAGCCCGGATTTCGCTTCACGCACAATGATTACTGGATACGCCCGCAGGATGCCTCGCCCGGCACGCCGGTGGACGCGCTGCGCCGGGGGCTCAACCTGCGCCTTGAGGCCGAGGGCGACCTCTGGGGCAATGCCGACACCGGCGGCATGATCGCAACCAATGGCCTTCCCGGTCGTCCAAACGGGGCGAGCTAGGACGGGCGCCGGCAAACACGGCTCGCGGGAGGCCGCGCAGCCTCGTCGCCATGGGGGAGAGTGATGCTGTCATTCGATCGCGATACCGAGCCCGCCCCGGCCTGCCTGTCCGATAGCCGCACGGCGGAGGCGCGGCTTGCCCTGCGGGACATCTTTTTGACCGAGGAAAGTCTATCGGCTCAGACGCGCTTCAGCATGGCCCAGTATGCGCTGCGCGATCCCGAGCTGGACGAATCCCTGAGGCGCCTGTTCCGAAACCGCTGCGCGTTCTGTGAGAGCCCGACGCGCGCCCGCGCCTACCGCTTCCGGCCGACCGAAGAAGCCGGCCCGGCGGAGAGCGCGCCGAGGGGCGATGCCCATCGCGGTCATCTCTATTATACGTGGCTCGCGAATTCCTGGCAGAACATCTACAGCATCTGCAAGCGCTGCGAGCCGCTGGAAGCTTCCGTTTTTCCCGTGATTGGGCGCCGCTGCGCCTTACCGACCGCAAAGGAGGTGGAGGCCTATGCGCGCTATCCGGCGGGCACATGGGCCGGAAAGCTGAACGAGCGCCCCCTCTTGCTCGATCCGTGCGGTTCGGAAGACTTCCGCAAGCATCTGGCGGCCCTCCCGGACGGAGGGCTGGTCGCGCTCACGGACCGCGGCAGTTTCACGATCTCGCATTTTCACCTCCAGCGCGAGGATCTGATCCATAGCCGCCGGCAGGCATTCGAGGCGAACCTCGCCAAGCTGATGACCACGGACGATTTCCGCTTCACCTTCGCCAGCCTCTTCGCGTTCGAAGACATGCCCTATGGCGGGGGATGGTTCCTTCTGCTGTATCAGATCGCCAGGAAGCTCGGCGGCGGCGGCGGGCAACGCCCCACCCTCTCACAGCATCGGATCGCTGGTTACTATGCCCGGCGCCGACACCAGCCTGAATTCGCAGATCGGGTCCGGCGTATCGTTACGGACCTGATCGCCAATCCCGAGCAGATCATACGCCAGGGAAGTCCGCCGCCCACGCCATATGCCAGCGAAGGCTTGAGACCGCGCTCCTTTCACATCCGACATTTCAAGGCGCTGGAGGAGCTGAAGGTAGACATTCCGGGCCAGACCGATGCGGTGTCCATGGAGGACAGGCAGTCGCTTGCTCCGGCCCTCGTCATTCTCGGGGAAAACGCCGCCGGCAAAAGCTCCATCCTCGAAGCCATGGCCCTGGGGCTTTGCAGCCAGGGCGTCCGGGACGACCTGACACCGGATACCCAACACTTCATCCTCGATCCCGCCTTCATGGGAAACACCCAGCGGAGCGCCCCGCAGCAGGCGAGCGTCGAGGTGACCTATGAGGAAGGCCGGACGCGCACGCTCGACATCGACGTGGGTGGCATGTCGGAGCGCAACGGCGATCCAGTGCCGACGCTGCCGGTGTTCGCCTATGGCGCCTTCCGCCTGTTCCTGAAAGCCGACAAGAAGGATCGCCCGTCCTCGGTCATCCGGTCACTGTTCGAGCCGAACTATGTGCTGCCGAACCCGGAAAAATGGCTCGCATCCCTGAAGGGCACGCCCACCTTGAGCGAGGTGGCACGCGCGCTGAAATATGTCCTCGCCATCGACCAGGATGTGGATGTGATCGAGGTCGGCGAGACCGGAAAGGACTGCTATCTGGTGACACGGACGGCGCGGCCGGGCGCTGATCCCATCACCGTGAAAACCCCCTTCATCTCGGTCTCATCCGGCTTCCGCGCGGTGCTCGGCATGGCCTGCGATATCATGAGCGGCCTGCTGGATGCGCAGGGCGCCACCAGCGCGTCGCTCGCCAAGGCCCGGGCCGTGGTGCTGATCGACGAGGTGGAAGCCCATCTGCATCCGCGCTGGAAGATGCGCATTCTGCAGGGCCTGCGCGAGGCCCTGCCCAATGTGACCTTCATCGTCACCACCCATGATCCGCTCTGCCTGCGCGGGCTCTCGTCCGGCGAGGTCATGGTCCTGCGGCGCAGCCTGCGCCCCGGCGCGGGTGACGACGACCTGCCCGAATATGTGGAGCAACTGGACGAGCTTCCCGCCATCGGAACCCTGACCATCGAGCAGTTGCTGACCTCAGACCTGTTCCAGCTCTTCTCCACCGATGCCCCCGATACGGAGCGCGCCCTGGCGCGGTTCGGGGATGCGCTGGCGCGACAGGCGAGCGGCGGCATATCGCCGGACGACACTCAGCTGCAGGACGCGCGCGCCGCCATCAAGGCACAGATCACCCGCGCCCTGCCCGTGGGCTCCACCGAGGTGGAGCGCATCGTCCAGGAAGCCGTGGAGCTTCATCTGGCGGAGCGTCGGACCAAGCGACCCAGCGAAATCAGCGAGCTGAACGCCAAAACCCGCGAAAGGATCATCGCGGCTCTGGAGGGCCTGTAGCATGCGCAAGGTCAACCGCATGTCCGTTCCCGTGCCCGCGAGCCTGATGGGAGCGACATCGCCGGGGCCCAAGGAGCTGGACCGTGCCCGCCATCATTTCCGGCCATCGACGGACACAGACGCAGCCGCGCCTGCGCCCAAGGCGTCGGCTAGCTTCACATTCAGCGCCTATAAGGGTGACGATGTGCGGCATGCGCTGGAAACCCTCTTTCACGGCAAGTGCGCCTATTGCGAGGCCCGCTACGAGGTCAGCGGGCCCGTGGATGTGGAGCATTTCCGGCCGAAGAAGGGGCTGGACCGCGACAAAGCGCATTCCGGCTATTGGTGGCTGGCCGCCACCTGGACCAACCTTCTGCCGAGCTGCCTCGACTGCAACCGGCGCCGCTATCAGCAGACCCCCGAAAGCCTCTCCAGTCTCAGCGGCCTTCTGGATATGCAGCAGAAGAAGGGCATGAGGACTCTCAGGACGGGGAAGGAAACCTGCTTCCCCGTCAGCGGCGTGCGGGTGACCGGAGAACCGGCCGCCCATGAGATGGAGATCGCCCTCCAACGCGAAGAGCCGCTGCTGCTGGACCCGTGTTCGGAACGGGACGATCCCAGCCAGCACCTGCGCTTCAATATCCCGCGCAGGGGGGCGGGAGGGGCAACGGAGAAGCCCATCGGCGTCGTGTTCGCCGCCCCCGTCGGTGCGATCGGGACGGGTGCGCTCCCGTCTTATTCGCACGAAGTCTCCAAGATCGAAGATGACGCACGAGCCGCGGGCATCAGCGTGCGCGGCGCGGTCTCGATCCAGGTCTACGGCCTCAACCGCCTCGCCTTGGTCCAGGAGCGCACGCGCATCCTGCGGCGCCTCGAATTCCTGGGCGACACCGTCATCACCCTCGCCCGCACCGCCGAAGAGCTTGGCGCGCTCAAGCTGGACGACGACGCAGCGCTCCTGCGCGACCGTGCGGTCGAGCGACTGGAGGCGCATGCGGGCCGCACCCTGGCGGAAATCCGCCAGATGGCGGCACCGGACGCCCCCTTCTCCTCGCTTTCCAGAAGCTGGATAGAGGCCTTCAAGACTGAGTTGCAGCCACCTGTGCCGCCCGCGCTCCCGTGAGGGAGCGACCAGCTTTTGCCGATGATCTCACGAAGCTTGTAGATGTTTCGATTCGCACTCCCCTGAGGGAGTGACCACGTCACCTCAAGATTGAACCGCTCCGTCTGGTGGTTTCGATCCGCGCCCCCGTGAGGGAGCGACCGACGTCCTGTGGGACCGTGAGCGCATCGAGCTGTTTCGATCCGCGCCCCCGTGAGGGAGCGACCGCCGCTGCATCGGGGACATCCTGATCGCCGAACAGTTTCGATCCGCGCCCCCCGTGAGGGAGCGACCAATATCGCCGCTAAGGACTGGTTTGGGATCGCGTTTCGATCCGCGCCCCCGTGAGGGAGCGACCGCCGCCAGGGTTGGCAGTCAGAATCAGCTGGACCGGTTTCGATCCGCGCCCCCGTGAGGGAGCGACATGTCGCAATAAGGGAGCCCTGGTAAAACGAGGGGAGTTTCGATCCGCGCCCCCGTGCGCCGTGCTGTCGGCGCCCGTCGCCGCGCGCCAGACTTCGGGAAAGTCGATGTCCACGCCGGCTTCGATGAGCGAGGTGGCGACGAGGCGGACGGGTTCGCCATTGCGCAGCCTCACGCGCAGATCCTCCAGCACCATACGCCGATGCCGGGGGCACATGAGGGTGGACAGATGGGCCGCTCCCGGCAGGGCGCGGATCATCTCGAACAGCGCCTGCGCATGGGCGCGCGTGTTCACGATGCACAGCATTTGCGGCTGCTCGGCGAAGCGCGCGGCCACCTCCGCATCGCTCACCTTGCCCGGCAAACGCTCGACCCGGACGCGCTTCAGCTTCTCATAAAGCCCCTTCGGATCCGGCGCGAGTTCGCGCGCGTCATCGATGTCGAACCCGATGGGAGTTTTCTGCTTGTCGCGGATGGCATCGTCCATCTTGCGCAGGGCGGGCTGGGTTGCCGTGCACAGCACGATGCTTGTGGAATAGTTCCGCGCCAGCTCCTCCAGCGCCGCCATGCAGGGCCGCAGCAGATGGACGGGCAAAGTCTGCACTTCGTCCAGGATGACGACGCTGTTGGCGATGTTGTGCAGCTTGCGGCAGCGCGAGGTGCGGTTCGCGTACAGGCTCTCGAAGAACTGCACCGCCGTGGTCACCACGATGGGAACGTCCCAATTCTCCGCCGCGCGCTGAAGTTTGGCGATGGCGGCGGGCGCCTCGTCATCGGGCAGGCCCTTGCCGCGCGCCGCCTCCCAATCGAAGCTGGCATGGTGTTCGAGAATATCGGCGTCATCACCCAGGGCAGAGCGGAAGACGGACGCGGTCTGATCGATGATGGATGTATAGGGAATGACGTAGATGATGCGGTCCAGCTTGTGCCGAACCGCATGTTCCAGCGCGAAGGAGAGGGACGCCAGCGTCTTCCCGCCGCCGGTCGGGACCGTCAGCGTGAACAGCCCGGGCGACAGGGCGGCCTGCTCGGTCGCATGGCGCAGAATGCCGGCGCGCAGGCCATTGAGTTCACTGGCCGGCGCGCGGGCGGCAAGGCCCGCCATGTGGGTGCGCAGGCGCTCCAGGAGAACCGATAGGGCGATGTGCCCGCCCCGCTCGACATTCTCCCCCTTGGCTGCCGCGTAGAACTTTTCCGTCGCGATGAAGTCCGCATCCACGAGGCAGGAGAACAGCATCCGGACCAGGAAGGAAGTCGTGAAACCCTTAGGCCCCTCCTTAAGCCGGAAGGGGCCCGTGGGGACGAGGTCGCGCCGCTCCGGCAGAGGGCCTGTGACGCTTCGCCAATCGGCCGGGACGAGAGCCTTGGCGCGCTCCATCCGGTCCCGCAGATCGAGGCCGTCATGCAGCCCCGCATGGTGGGCCGCAATGGTCGCGGCCAGCAGGACGCCGAGCAGGTCGTTTTCGCCATAGGCATCGAACGCCACGCGCGCGCCCGCCGCGGAATGATCGCCCCCGCTGTCGCGCTCGCCCCGGATATAGGCCTGGAATTCCGGTGAGAGCTTTCCCAGGTCATGCAGCAGGCCCGCAAGTCGGCCCAGTGCGGCAAAGCCGAAGGGCGCCGCAAAGCCGGACGTAAAGTCCGCCACGTTCGCGGCGTGGTCGAGATAGGACTCCCACTCCGAAGAAGGCCGTCCCGGCAACGAATGCCCATAGATGTCCATTGAAGCCCTGCCGCAACGAGAACACGCGCAATGGATGCGCGATTCGCACCATAAGTTGCAACATGGAGAAGTACGTATGTTGGCGGATGACGACCGGGTGCCAACCCGCACTTGGCGCAACGCCGAAATTTTCTCGTTATTTCAATATCTTATTTTCTATTAACCTCGCGCGCACAGATGCACGGGCTTGCCTTCCCGTGAGCGTCACCGCGCATGCTATTTGCGGCGATCATACGCCGGCCTGCCACATCCCGCCCGCAGCCGATGCCGCTGTATCCAACCTGCGGCATCGCCACCCATACCGGCGTCTCAATTTCCGCCCGCCGCCGCCATCCGGCCATGGATGACGGGTAAGTGTCCGCGCCTTGAAACGCCGTCGGTTGAATTCGCTGCGGTGCAGTCTTATGCGTGGACCCCATGGACATCCGAGCTGTCGCCGTAAACCCTTTGATTTCGCTGCCCCCCCACCGGCCGAATGCCGGCAAGGCGGCGCCGTTCCTGCCCATGAGCCGCGCCGAGATGGACGCGCTGGGCTGGGATGCGTGCGACATCGTGCTGGTGACGGGCGATGCCTATGTGGATCATCCCAGCTTCGGCATGGCCATCATCGGCCGGCTGCTGGAGGCCCAGGGCTTCCGGGTGGGCATCCTCTCGCAGCCGGACTGGCAGTCCGCCGAGCCGTTCAAGGCGCTGGGCAAGCCCACTTTGTTCTTCGGCGTCACCGGCGGCAATTTGGATTCCATGGTCAACCGCTACACGTCGGACCGCCGGCTGCGCCATGACGATGCCTATACGGCGGGCGGCGAAGGCGGCAAGCGGCCGGACCGCTGCACCATCGTCTACACGCAGCGCTGCCGCGAGGCGTACAAGGACGTGCCGATCATACTGGGCGGCATCGAGGCCTCGCTGCGCCGCATCGCCCATTACGACTACTGGTCCGACAAGGTGCGCCGCTCCATCCTGGCGGACGCCAAGGCCGACCTGCTGATCTACGGCAATGCCGAGCGCGCCGTGGTCGAAGTGGCCAACCGCCTCGCGGACGGGGAATCCCCGCGCGACCTCGATTCCGTGCGCGGCGTCGCCCTGTTCCGCCGCGTGCCCGAGCATTACGCCGAGCTGCACGCCGACGATCTGGATTCGGCCGATGAGGGGGCGACCCGCCAGCCGGGCGCGACCGTCATCCGCCTGCCCGCCTACGAGCAGGTGGAGCAGGACCGCGAGGCCTATGCCCGCGCCTCGCGCGTGCTGCACCGGGAGGCCAATCCCGGCAATGCGCGCCCGATGGTCCAGCGCCATGGCGACCGCGACCTCTGGCTGAACCCGCCGCCCATCCCGCTCAGCTCGGACGAGATGGATGCGGTCTACGACCTGCCCTATGCGCGCGCGCCGCATCCCTCCTATGGCGATGCGAAGATCCCCGCCTGGGACATGATCAAGTTCTCGGTGACCATCATGCGCGGCTGCTTCGGCGGCTGCACCTTCTGCTCCATCACCGAGCATGAAGGCCGCGTCATCCAGAACCGCTCGGAAGGCTCGATCCTGCGCGAGATCGAGTTGATCCGGGACAAGACGCCGGGCTTCACGGGCGTCATCTCCGATGTGGGCGGGCCCACCGCCAACATGTACCGGATGGCCTGCAAGGATCCGAAGATCGAGGCGGCGTGCCGCCTGCCCTCCTGCGTCTTCCCCGAGATCTGCCCGAACCTGAACACCTCCCATGACGACCTGATCCGCCTCTATCGCAAGGTGCGCGAGGTGAAGGGCGTCAAGAAGGTGATGGTGGCCTCCGGCGTGCGCTACGATCTGGCGGTGCAGAGCCCTGAATATATCAAGGAGCTGGTGACCCACCATGTGGGCGGCTACCTGAAGATCGCGCCCGAGCACACCGAGCGCGGCCCGCTGGACAAGATGATGAAGCCGGGCATCGGCACCTATGACCGCTTCAAGGAGATGTTCGAGGCGGCGGCCAAGCAGGCGGGCAAGAAATACTACCTGATCCCCTATTTCATCGCGGCGCATCCGGGCACCACCGACGAGGACATGATGAACCTCGCGATCTGGCTCAAGAAGAACCGCTACCGGGCCGATCAGGTGCAGACCTTCCTGCCCTCCCCCATGGCCACCGCCACCGCCATGTATCATACCGGCGTCAACACGCTGCGCGGCGTGCGGCGCGGGGCCAGCGACACGGTGGAGACGGTGAAGGGCGGGCGGCAGCGCAAGCTGCACAAGGCGTTCCTGCGCTACCACGACCCCGACAATTGGCCGCTCCTGCGCGAGGCGCTGAAGGAGATGGGCCGCGCCGACCTGATCGGCTCGCGCCCGGACCAGCTCGTGCCCGCCTACCAGCCGCCCGGAACCGGCAAGGCCGCCGGCACCAAGCGCCCCGTGCGGCCCACGAGCCGGGGAGCACAGCGCTTCACCACCAAGGGCGTGCCCCTGCCGAAGTGAACGGAACCGCGCGTGGCGGCATCAGCCGGCGCGCGCCGGGCGGCCCTGAAGCGGCGGGATGGTGCCTTTTCCTGCGCCGTGCATCCGCCGCAGCAGCCAGAAGGCGATGGCCATGTTCGCCAGGTTCCAGGCGAGGCCGTTGACGATCGCCGCGGTGTAGGAGCCCGTCCAGTCATAGATGGCCCCCGCCATCCAGCCCCCCAGCGCCATGCCGGCGAGCGTGGTGGAGATGGCGAGGCTGACGCGCAGGCCCGCCTCGCGGGCCGGGAACAGCTCCCGCACGATCACCGCATAGGCGGGAACCAGGCCCCCTTGCGCCATGCCGAACATGGCCGACACCACATAGAGCGACACGAGCCCGTCGAACGGCAGATAGAGCGCCAGGGCGACCGCCTGCATGGCGGAGCCCAATAGCAGCGACCGCAGGCCGCCGATCCGGTTCAGGATCCAGCCGAAGACCAGCCGGCTCGCCACGCCAAAGCCCAGCATGAGCGCCAGCATCTCGGCCCCGCGCGCCGGGCCGTAGCCGAGATCGCCGCAATAGGCCACCAGATGCACCTGCGGCATGGCCATGGCGACGCAGCAGCACAGCCCCGCGACGGTCAGCAGCGCATGGGTCACATTGGGCGGCAGATTCAGGGTCTCGCCGGTGCGCTGGCTCGCGGCTTCGGCGGCGGGCGTGGCGACCACCGGCCGCCGCCGGAGGACGAGGGAGAGCGGCAGCATGGTGGCCATGCAGAAGAGGCCGATGCCCATATGGGTCTGACGCCAGCCATCCTGCGCGATGAAATGCTGGATGAACGGCGTCCAGACCACGCCGGACAGCGAGCTGCCGACGGTGGCCAGCGAAATGGCGAGGCCGCGATGCCTGTCGAACCAGAGGGAGGCATCGGCCACGAGGGGCGCGAAGCTCGCCGCGCTGCCGATGCCGATGGTCAGCCCGGAGACGACCACGAAGACGGGCAGGTTCGGGGCATAGGCCGTGAGGATGTAGCCCAGACCCATGAGGATGGTGCCGCCGGCGAAGGGCGGCAGGATGCCGTAGCGGTCCGCCAGCCGGCCGATGGCGATGCCTCCGGCCATGAAGCCGAGCATGGTGAAGGTATAGGACAAGGCCGCCCCGCCCCGCTGCACGCCGAAATCCGCCTGCACGGCGGGCAGGGCCACTGCCAGGGACCACAGGCCGACGCAGCCCAGGGTGCTGAGCACGATGGAGGCGCAGAGGCGGCCCCAGGAATAGTGCGTCTCGATGGAAGGCGTGTCGATGGGCAAGGCGGGGTCCCTCGGGGGGCAGGAGCGGCCCATCCCTAGGGGCGCGCCGTGCCCGCGACAAAGCAGGATTTCTGCTTTGTCGCGCAAGGGGGGCCGGTGCATGCTCGCGGCCCGCACGTCCGGAGCCTGACATGACGTATCTGCTGCCGCCGCTCAACGCCCTGCGCGCCTTCGAGGCGGCCGCCCGCCATCTCAGCTTCAAGCAGGCCGCCTACGAGCTGCATGTGACGGCGGGGGCGGTGGGCCAGCAGGTTCGCCTGCTGGAGGAGCGGCTCGGCGTTTCGCTTTTCGAGCGCCTGCCCCGGCAGGTGGTGCTGACCCCGGCCGGGAAAACCTATCTGGCGTCGATCCGCGAGGCGTTCGGCTGCATCGCGCAGGCGACGACCGAGCTAAGACCCGAGGGCATCTCGGTCCTGCTCCATATCGGCGTGAACGGCCGCATGGACATGGACGACCTGCGCACCCGGCTCGCGCGCTTTCGCCGGGAGCAGCCGCATTTCGCGGTGCGCATCAGCCAGCCCGCGGGCCTGCACGAACTGGGCGAAGGCAAGATCGACGTGCTGATTGAGGGGAGCGCGCGGCGCTATCCGGGCCACCGGTGCGACGCGCTGGCGAACGGCTTTCTCATCGCCCCGCTGGGCACGGCCGATTGCCCGGAAGTGGCGGCCCTGCGGTCCTGCCTGCGCATCGCAGAGCCGGCGGTGGCTACGGTGCGCCGGGCCGGACGACTGCGCCTGACCGCGTAGCGAGGCGGGCGCCCGTCATTCGGGGTCCGCGCTCTCGCTCTCAGGCGCGGCAGGAACCGGGGCCGCCTCGCGCTGAAGCACGGCGGCGAAGAAGCCGTCGGTATCGTTGCGCGCGGGCGTCAGCGCCAGATAGTCGGGATGCGCCGAATTGGTCAGGTGCGGCGCGGCCTCGCGAAGCGGCACCACGCGGAAGGCGGGATGAGCCGCAAGGAAGGCGGCGACCTGGTCCTCATTCTCCTCCGACAGCAGGGAGCAGGTGGCATAGACGAGCCGCCCGCCGGGCTTCACGAGCCGCGCGGCGCTCGCGAGAATCGAGGCCTGGAGCGGCAGGAGATTGTCCAGCCCCGGCCCCAGCACGCGCCAGCGAGCGTCTGGATTGCGGCGCCATGTGCCCGTGCCGCTGCACGGGGCATCCACCAGAACCCGGTCGTAGGAGCCCTTGTGCCGCTTCACCCAGCGATCGGTCTCGCTGGCGATGTGCCGGGTCTGGATATTGTGCAGGCCCGCCCGCCGGAAGCGCTCGGTGCTGCGCTTCAGGCGACCCTCCATGACATCGCAGGCGATGACATGGCCCTTGTTCTGCATCTGCGCGGCGATGGCCAGCGTCTTGCCGCCCGCCCCGGCGCAGAAATCCACCACGCGCTCGCCCGGCTTCGCGTCCACCAGCACGGCCACGAGCTGCGAGCCCTCGTCCTGGATCTCCACCTCGCCGCTTTTCAGCATGTGGAGGCCGGACAAAGAGGGCCTCTCATTCACGCGGATGCCGTAGGGCGCCATGCGCGAGGGCTCGGCGGGCAGGCCGAGATCGCGCAGCGCGCGCACCATGTCGTCGCGGGTGGCCTTGATGGGGTTGACCCGCAGGTCGAGCGGAGCCGGCGTGAGAAGCGCAGCCATCTCGCGCGGAAAGGCCTCGCGGAACCGGCGCCGCAAGGGTTCGAGCGCCCAGTCCGGGCATTCGCCGCGCACCTCTTCCGACATTGCGGGATGATCGAGCGTGCAGCCCTGCAGCTTCACCAGCAGCGCGCGCTCGGCATCGGTCAGGGCCGCGGGCGCGAACCTGCCGCCGGAGAACAGGGCCTGGACCTGATCCCGCGTCTTGCCGCCATCCAGTGCGAGCCATGCCAGCAGGCGATTGCGCGGCACGTCCGGCCGCCCGTGCTTCTCCAGCCACCAGCCGAGCCGTGCGTGATGGCGCAGGAGCCCATAGATCAACTCGACGATGAAGCCGCGATCCTTGTCGCTCAAATGGCGGTTGGCCCGGAACCATGCCGAGATGACCGCATCGGCGGGGCGCACGACGCTATCGACCTCGTGCATCAGTTCGAGGGTGGCTTGCAGGCGGGCAGAAGGGGTCACGACAGGCCGATCAGGCTGGAAAAACGCGCGGCACCATAGACGAACCGCATCGCCTTTGGCCATCTGGCGGCGGCAGGCGGGACCCGCGCGGCGCGCAGGTCAGCTTTTGCGAACCGCCCGGCGCAGGGATTGGGGGGGCTGGCCGAACGCCCGCACGAAGGCACGGCGCATGCGCTCCGGATCGCGGAACCCGGTCTTCTCGGCCACGCGCTCGATCAGCTCGCCCGAGGACTGCACATGCTCGCGCGCCACCTCCAGCCGCAGCCGCTCGATGGCCTTGGAGGGCGTCGCACCCGTCTCCGCCGTGAAGGCGCGGGCGAAGTGGCGGGGGCTGAGCCCGGCGCGATCGGCCAGCATCTCCACCGTGAGGGGCTGGTCCAGATGCTCGCGCACCCAGCTGAGCAGGGGGCCGAAGCGCCCGTTCGGCGTCTTCAGCTCCAGCAATGACGAGAACTGGGACTGGCCGCCGCTGCGACGGTGATAGAGGACGAGCTGGCTGGCAATGTCCTTGGCCACGGCATCGCCATGGTCCTCGGCGGCGATGGCCAGCGCCAGGTCGATGCCCGCCGTGATGCCGGCGGAGGTCCAGACATTCCCATCCCGCAGGAAGATGCGGTCGGGGTCGAGCTTCACCTTCGGATAGCGCGAGACGAAGTCCTGGGTGCGGCACCAATGGGTGGTGGCCTTGCGGCCCTCCAGCAGGCCCGCCGCCGCAAGCACATAGGCCCCGGAGCACACGCTCGCCACGCGCACGCCGCTGCGGGCGAGGCGGCGCACGAAGCCCAACGTGGTGCGGCAGTCGATGACCGTCTCCACGCCCAACCCGCCGGCGATGATCAGCGTCGTCATCCCGCCTGCGGATCGCAGGCTCGATGCCAGCACCTCGACGCCGCAGGAACTGCGCACCGGCCCCGCCTGCATCGCGATCATCCGGATCGGCGGCGCGGTGGGGACGAACCGTTTGGCGATCTCGAACACCGAGGCCGGGCCGGAGGCATCCAGCAGCTGGAAATCGGGAAAGACCAGGATCCCAATCATCGGCTATGTCCGTAAATGAGGGAACTGAGACATTTCAGCTGAAATGGCATCATGGCATTCTCGGACCGTCAAGGTCGGATGGAAAAGGCCGCAGAATGCTCAAGCCCTTGAAGTTTGGTTTCCTCGTCTTCCCGCGCATCACGCAGCTCGACATGACCGGGCCGCTTCAGGTGTTCTCCAGTCTGGCCGGGGCCGAGATCCATCTCATTTGGAAGAACACCGAGGCGGTGACGAGCGACACCGTGCTGTCCATCACGCCCACCACCAGCTTCGCCGACTGCCCGCAGCTGGACGTCATCTGCGTGCCCGGAGGCTATGGCACGGACGAGCTGATGGGCGACGCGGAGGTTTTGGACTTCCTGCGCCAGCAGGCGGCGGGCGCCACCTATGTGACCTCGGTCTGCACGGGCTCTCTCGTGCTGGCGGCGGCGGGCCTGCTCAAGGGCTACAAGGCCGCCACCCATTGGAGCGCCCGGGAAATCCTGCCCGTCTTCGGCGTGACGCTCTCCCACGAGCGGGTCTGCATCGACCGCAACCGCATCACCGGCGGCGGCATCACGGCGGGCATCGATCTCGGCCTCACGGTCATCGCCGAGCTGGTGGACCGCGAGGCGGCGGAAGCCATCCAGCTGCGCCTGGAATATAACCCCGCGCCGCCCTTCAATGCCGGTTCGCCGGAAACCGCGCCGCCGGACATCCTCGCGCGGCTCGAAGAGAAGATGAAGGCCGCCAAGGCACACCGGCTCGCGCTCGCCCAGCAGGCCGCCGCCCGCGCGGGCTGAAGGCCTACCTCATCCCCCGGTCCAGGCCATGGATGGCGGCCCTGTCCCCATCCATGGCCCGCGCCAGCCGCTCGGCGGTCACGGGGCCCAGGGTGAAGCCCTGATGGCCGTGGCCGAAATGGAGCCACAGGCCGGGATGGCGGGGCGCCGCGCACACCAAAGGCAGCATGCCCGGCAGGCACGGGCGCGTGCCGGACCACGGCACGGGCTCCACCGGCGGCCCGAGATCCAGCAGCGCACGCCCCACCGCCTCGCCCCGGGCCAGTTGCCGCGGATGCACCTGCGGCGCGGCATCGGACAGTTCGGCGGCGGTGGCGATCCGCAGCCCCTGGCGCATGGGGGAGAGGACCACGGAATGATCCGCCAGCAGCATGGGGCGGCTCAGGCCGGGATCGCCCTCATAGTGCCGGTGATAGCCGCGCTTGCGCACCATGGGCACATGATAGCCGAGGGTGGCGAGCAGCGAGGGCGACCAGGGGCCGAGAGCGACGACGACCCGCTCCACGTCTTCGCCCGCCACCTGCCAGCCCGCGCCCGCGCGCGTCAGGGTATGGGCATCGCCGCTCACGATATGACCGCCTTTCGCCTCGAACAGCTTGCCGTAAGCGCCCACCAGTTCGCCCGGCGACCGGCAGGTCCAAGGCGAGGTCCAGTGGATCGCGCCTGCGAGCGAGCCCCTCAAGGCCGGTTCCGCGCGGGACAATCCGGCCGGGTCGGCGATGGCGAAGTCGAGCCCGTAAAGCTGCCTGCGGCGCTCGGCGTTGCGGATGGCCGTGGCGAACCCGGCTTCGGTGGCGTGGGCTTCCCAATAGCCGTCCCTGCGGATCAGGCCGTCCGCTCCGGACGCCGCGATCAGGGCCCCGTGGCATTCGAGCGCCTCCGATACCAGCTGCCGCCAGAGGGGAATGACCTTGCCCAAGGCTGATGGAAGCGAGTTCCGCCAATAGGCAGAGAGCGCGGGCACCTGGCGCGGCAGCGAGGGCCAGTGGAGGTCCAGCGCATTCTTGGCCCCGAACGCCATGGCGAGCAGCGCCAGGGGGCTCATGGGCAGCGCATAGGGCTCCACCGCCTCCGCCTGGATGATCCCGGCATTGCCGTAGCTGGTCTGCGACCCCACGGGCGCGCGGTCGATGACGACGCAGTCATGGCCCCGCGCCTGCACGGCGAGAGCCGTTGCGATGCCCACCATGCCCGCGCCCAGGACTGCCACTTCCGCCATGCTCACTCCCCACCCGATCCGCGGCCGGGACACGGCGCACCGCGCGGCCCCGGCGTCTCATTCCCGTGTCGTTGTGTCCAGCGCGGCTTCCGCACGGCGCGGATCGAACCGTCCCGTGGGCCCGATGAGCACGAGCCGCGTGCCCTGGTCCGGCCCATCGCTCGGCGTCAGGCTGGCCCGGCGACCCACGAGCTGGAACAGGAAGCCCTGTCCCGGCCGCTCCCGGAACGCGAGGAAGCCCTTGGCCCGTGCCAGATGCGGCGCGAGGCTCCCGATGGCCGCCTGAAAGCGCGGCAGCGAGACCGGGCCGGACGCGGTCCATTCCAGCCATGTGAACCGCGCGTCCGTGATGAGCGGGTGCGGATCCGCCCCGGACGGCCGGGCATGGTCGAACGTCCGTGCGAACAGCAGGTCCAGTGGTATGCCTCCGGCCTCGTCCGCCGAAAAGACGAGGGTTTTCCCCATCTCGCCGAGCCGTGCGCGCAACGCCGCCACGGACGCGGGGGCCGTCTGTCCGGTCTTGCTCAGAACCACCAGGTCGGCGGCGCGCACCTGGGCGCACCACAGATCGTCGGCCGGGTCATGCTCCTGCGCATCCACCACCGTCACCACGGCGTCGAGCCGAACCGCCGCTCGCAGAACGGGGTCGAACAGCGCCTCCATGATGCCGCGCGGATCGGAGACCCCGCTGGCCTCGATCACGATGGCGTCGAGCGGGCGGCCCAGTGAGAGCAGGCTGGCGAGCGTGCGCAGGAGGTCGCCCTGCAGGGAGCAGCAGATGCAGCCGTTCTTCAGCCCGTAGATGGGCTGGCCCGTGGCGGCCAGGATGGCCTCATCGATATTGATGGCGCCGAAATCGTTCACGATCACCGCGAGGGCGAGCCCATGGTCGGCGCCCAGCAGCAGGTTGATCAGGCTGGTCTTTCCCGCCCCCAGGCTGCCGCTCACCAGCAGGACGGGGACAGCGTGCGCGTCAGCCACCGGCCGCTCCCCCGCCGCGCAGCGGGCGACCGGGCCGCGATTGGGTATCGAGCCGCCCGTCCAGGATGACCGGCATGCCGCCCACCAGCAGCGCTTCGACACCCTCGGCCGGGGCCGTCATGTGGGAGAAGCTGGCCTTCGCCGCGATCCGGGCGGGATCGAACACGATCACGTCCGCATCGCACCCTTCCTGCAGGCGCGCCTTGCGGGCCATGGCGGGCAGGCAGGCTTCCAGCACCCGGCACGGCACGATGGTGCATTTGGCGATAGCCTCCATGAGGCCCACCTTGCCCCACGCGCGGTGATACTCGCCGATGAATTTCGTGAAGGTGCCCGCAGATCGCGGATGGGAGGACAGGTGCCGGGGCAGCGGCCAGTCCTCGCCGAAATAGAGGGAGCCGTCCGGCTCGACCCACGGCATGGCATCGGAAGCAATGGCCCCGCCGGGATAGAGAACGGACAGGTCCAGAAGCTCCTGGTGCGCCCGGTCCTGCGCGCTGTCGAGGAAGTGCCACGCCACCAGGGCGGCGGGGTCCTCGGCGCTGGTGGCGAGAAGATCGTCGCGGTCCCTCATGTGGCGGCGCGTATGGATCAGCTCGATGCTGGCGTAACCCGTGCCGGTGCGCTCGGGGAAGTCGCGCGCCGCGAAGAAGCTGGCGGAGACGACGGTGGATCCGGTGCCATAGGGATAGGCTTCCACCGTGACGGGCAGGCCGCGTGACTGGGCCTGTTCGATCAGCGCCCGGCACCGCGCGATGTCCTGGAGCGAGGTGGAGTTAAGGTGGCAGATATGCATGTGGGCGCCGGTCGCGGCGGCAAGCCCGATGATGCGGATGTAGGATTCCTCGGAGCTGCGCGGATCGGTGTTCGCCATGAAGGGGATGTGCGTGAAGGTGGGCGCGTTCCAGCGCGCCGCGAGGCCGCACACCTCGCTCATCTCCTTGATGCCCGCCCCCGGCGCATAGCCGTGGGCGATGCCGATGCCGATGCCGCCCTCCCGCAGGCCCGTCTCCACCACCGCGCAGATGTCGGCCACCTGGGGCGCGCTCGCACTGTCGCTGGACCAGCCGCCGCGATTGTCGGCGCCCTCGCCCATCATCTCCATGGGGTGCTTGCCGGGATCCGGGAGGATGCCCCCCATCACCTGCTTGCGGGCGAAGATCCAGCTCGCCGAGGCACCGTAATTGAGGACGCGCCGTGCGCGCGCCTGCCGCGTGTACCAGTCGCGCACGGGGAGCACGCCCACTTCCAGCTCGAGCGTCGTCGTGACCCCGTCGAAGGCCTGCATCCAATCGGCGGCCACCGACTGGCCATGCGCATGGATATCGATGAAGCCGGGGCAGACCACTTTTCCGGACGCATCGATCCGCGTCTCCGCGTCTTCGGCGGGAATGTTGCCAATGGCCGTGATCACCCCCGCCGCGATGCCGATATCGGCAATCTCGTCGCGGCCGGTGGCGGGGTCGATCACCCGCCCGCCCTTGATCAGATGGTCGAACGCACGCTTCGCCAAGGCTGCCAGCCTCCGGAAAAGGGGATGATTGGCGCGGTCCGGAGCGTCCAATGTCTCCAGGGAGGCACTGAAACGCTCCGGCCGTTGTTTTTGGGCGCTTCCTGAACGTGATTGGTGTCGCCGCCTTGTGCGTGGCGCCTACTTCGTCTTTGCCGCGACCAGCGGGCACTCGCTCTCGCTCAGGGGGCGGTAGGCCACGTCCGCCGGGATCTTCTCGACCACGTTGTAATAGGCCCAGGGCTTCTGCACGTCCTTCGGCGCCTTCACCTGCACCAGATAGAAATCGTGCACGAGCTTGTTGTCCGCCCGCAGCTTCGCGCCCGGCGCATAGAAGTCGTCCACCGGCGTGGCGCGCATCTTCTCCAGCACGCGGTCGGTATCGTCGGAATTGATGGCGGCGGCGGCCTTCAGATAGTGGAACACCGCCGAATAGACCGCCGCCTGGGGCGCGGTGGGCATGGCCCCGTGCAGCGCGAAGAAGCGGTTCGCAAAGGCGCGGGTTTCGTCATTCAGGTCCCAGTACCAGGACGTGACGGTGGTGAGGCCCTGGGCCATTTGCGGGCCCATGCCGTGCACATCGGTGAGGAACATGAGCAGGGCCACCGGCGTCTGGGGGCCGGCATTCATGTTGAACTCGTTCCACTGCTTGATGGAGGAAACCAGCTGCTCGCCCGCATTGGCGAACGCCACCACCTTCGCGCCCGAGCCCTGGGCCTGCAGGAGGAAGGAGGAATAGTCGCTGGTGCCCAGCGGATGGAAGACGGCGCCCATGGACTTGCCGCCCACCTCCTTCAGCATGCGCTCGGATTCGGACACCATGTTCCGGCCGAAGGCATAGTCGGCGGCGATGAAGAACCACTTGTCCTGCCCCTGCGCCACCAGCTTGCGGATGGGGCCGGCGACCAGATTGTAATTGTCGTGGAGCCAGGCGAGCCCGCCGGGCGCGCACTGCTTGCCGGTGATGTCCACCGTGCCGACGGCGGAATAGATGACGATCTTGTTCTTCTCACGGGCGACCGACTGGATGGCCAGGGCGACGGCCGAATTGCCGACATCCACCACCATGTCCACGCCGTCCGCATCGAACCATTTGCGCACCACCTGCGCGCCCACGTCCGCCTTGTTCTGGTGATCCGCCACCAGCAGGTCCACCTTCACGGCGGGGTCGAGCTTCTTGAAATCCTCCAGCGCCAGCTTCGCGGCCGCGACCGAGCCACGGCCCGACAGGTCGGAGAGCGGGCCGGACTGATCGTTGATGAGGCCGATCTTGATGGTGCCGTTGGAAATCTGCGCGACGGAGACACCGGCGGTCATCACCAATGCCGCGAGCACGCCGGCGGCCGAGGCCAGCAGGCGGCTTATCGAACGTGTCCCGTGTGGAATCTTTCGGTCCTGGATCATTGAAGTGTTCCCCTGCGCGCCGCGTTTCGCGGCCTTGAATGGTTTGGAAGGTGGTCGGCGGGATCGTTTGGATGTCCC
The DNA here is from genome assembly GCF_003993795.1 of Aquabacter cavernae. Lineage (GTDB taxonomy): Bacteria > Pseudomonadota > Alphaproteobacteria > Rhizobiales > Xanthobacteraceae > Aquabacter > Aquabacter cavernae. The sequence continues at coordinate 213,050 of NZ_RWKV01000001.1, read as the reverse complement.
GCCTTCAGGTGCTCGTTATGTGAAGCTTGCGCCGCGTCTCACTTGCCTACAATGGCCGTTTTCCCTCGTTTTCTGCCATCGCGTGGAGGCGGGCCGGAAGGCCCGCACGCCGCGCGACGGCGGCAGCTATCCGGTTGCCAGGATGGCCTCCCCCGAAGCGGTGGCGATCAGGTCGCGCGCCATGGCGTCGGCCACCCGCGCGGGAGATGTTCCGGTCTGCTCCGCCCGGTCCAGCACCTCGGTCAGCCGATCCGGAATGCGGCGCACGCGGGCGAGAACCGCATCCCGGTCGTGCCCCAGATATTCCGCCGCAACATTGATGATGCCCCCCGCATTGGCCACATAATCGGGCGCATAGAGGATGCCCCGCGCATGCAGGCGTTCGCCATCGTCGGGGGTGGCGAGCTGGTTGTTCGCCGCGCCCACCACGAAGGCGGCCGACAGCTCCGGGATGGTCTGCGGATTGAGCCCTCCGCCCAGCGCGCAGGGGGCGAAGAGGTCCACATGAGCCCGGTGGATGGCGTGCGGCGAAACCACTTCCGCAGGCACCTCAGCCAGCAGGCGCGCCACCGCCTGCTCATGGACATCGGCCACCACCAGCGTAGCGCCGCCCGCATGAAGCTGCCGGCACAGGTCCCGCCCCACGCTGCCGAGCCCCTGGACGGCCACCCGGCGTCCCGCGAGCGCCATGCCGCGCCGCGCGAAGACCTGCTCGATGCACAGGAAGACGCCGAGCGCGGTCCAGGGCGAGGGATCGCCCCCGGCCTGCATGCCGCTGGCGGGCAACCCGAAGACGAACGGCGTCTGCGCGCGGACCACTTCCATGTCACCGGGCGTGGTGCCCACGTCCTCGGCCGCCAGATACACGCCGCGAAGGTCGTTCAGCACCTCGCCGAACGCCCGGAAGAGCGCCTCCCGGTCGAACGCGCCGCCGGGGCGATGGATGACGGATTTCCCGCCCCCCAGGGGCAGGCCCGCCATGGCATTCTTGTAGCTCATGCCGCGCGCCAGCCGCCGCGCGTCGGCCAGCATGGCGGCGGGGTCGTCATAGCGCCAGAAGCGGCATCCCCCGGTCGCCGGCCCCAGCACCAGCGAATCCACGACAATGACGCCGGAGAGATCGCAGGCCGGGTCCTCGAACCGGAAGACGCTTTGCCCGTCTTCCTCCGTGCGCCGGATGGTCCGGGTCATTGCGCGGCTCCGGCCTGGGCGGGCGCCGTGCCCTCTGCGCGCCGGCGCGCGGCCGCCCGCTCGCTGGAGCGCAGCCGCTCCTCCAGCAGCGGCCGGGCGGCAGTGCGGATTTCCTCCAGCACGTCCGGGGGCGCCGTCGTCTCCGAAATGTCGAAGGGGGGCTTGGGATCATATTCCAGCATGAGCTGGAGGCGCTTGGCGACATCGTCGCCGCACAGTTCGGCGGCCACCTGAAAGGCGAAGTCGATCCCGGCCGTGACCCCGCCGCCGGAGATGCGGTTGCGGTCCACCACGATGCGCTCGTTCACCGGGATCGCGCCCAGCACCGACAACTGGTCGCGCGAGAGCCAGTGGCAGGCCGAGCGATAGCCGTCCAGCAGGCCCGCGCCCGCCAGGATGAAGCAGCCCGCGCAGACCGAGGTCACATAGCGCGCCTCAGCCCCCGCCTGCGCCACGAAGGCCATGACCTCCGGGTCGTCCATCAGCGCCATCTGGCCCGGCCCGCCACCGACGCAGAGCACGTCCAGCGCGGGGCAGTCCGCGAAGGTGGTGGTCGGCATCACCGTGAGGCCCACATCGCTGGTGATGGGCTCGATGCGCTTCCACAGCAGATGCATTCGCACGCCCGGCAGGCGCGCGAACACTTCAAAGGGTCCGGTTACGTCGAGCTGCGTCATTCCGGGAAAGAACAGAAGCCCGATATCCAGTGTCTGTTTACTCAAGGATGCCTCCCGTTTTTCTGAAGACCGATTTTGGGCATGACAACAGAAGGCGGAAACGACATTCTGCCCTCCTTTCCTGCCACCTTTCGATTGCAGCCGGTGGAGAGCGGCATGCCGCAGCGGTCCGTCGTCTTCGTGGTGTTTCCCGATGCCCTGCTGCTGGACCTGTCCGGCCCGCTGGCGGCTTTCGAATTGTCGTGCGAGACGGCCGGACGCGAGCCCGCGCCCTATCGCCTGACGGTGGCGTCCGTGGCGGGCGGGCTGGTCCGCACCTCCTCCGGCCTCGAACTCATGACGCGGTCCCTCGCGGAGGTGGGCGAGGTGGACACGCTGCTGGTGGTGGGCGGCCCGGGCGTCCATGAGGCGGCAGCCCACGGGCCACTCCTCCAATGGCTGACCGCCCATGCCGCCCAGGTCCGCCGGGTCTGCTCGGTCTGTACCGGCACTTTCGTGCTGGCGGCGGCGGGGCTGCTCGCCGGGCGCAGGGTCGTGACCCATTGGGGCTCCTGCAAGCTGCTGCAGGACCGATATCCGCAACTGACCGTGTCGCCCGATGCCATCTATGAGCGGGACGGACCGGTCTGGACCTCGGCGGGGGTCACGGCGGGCATCGATCTCGCCCTCGCGCTCATCGAGGATGATCGCGGCCACGGGGAAGCGATCCGCGTCGCCAAGCGCCTCGTGGTGTTCCTGAAGCGGGCGGGAGGGCAGACCCAGTTCAGCGTGCCGCTCGCCTTGCAGGAGGCGGACGATGCCGGCTTCGAGGGCCTGCATCGCTGGATCAGCGATCACCTGATGGAAGACCTCCGCGTGGAGGTGCTGGCGGAGCGGGCCTCCATGAGCCCGCGCACTTTCGCGCGCCTCTATGCGGCCCGAACCGGCCGGACGCCCGCCAAGGTGGTGGAGGAGTTGCGGCTGGATGCGGCACGCCGCGCCCTGGAGGAGACGCGCCAGAGCATCAAGGAAATCGCCACACGCTGCGGCTTCGTGGACGAGGAGCGCATGCGGCGCGCCTTCCGCCGCCAGCTGGGCGTCAGCCCGCAGGACTACCGGGACAAGTTCGGCGCGGCGGAGGTGGGGCGTTTCCCCTCTTCCTGAGAGCAGCAGTGCTTACAGGACCGCCAGCCGCTCCAGGGCCGCCTCCACTTCCTGCGCCACGGACGCATCCGGGCGCCGGAGCGGCAGGGGCGGATCACCGACCGAAAGGCCCAGGCGCTCGGCCACCACATACATGACGCGCAGGCTCCCATGGGCGCGGAACAGCGACCACAGGGGCGCGAAGGCCGCATCGAGGGCCGCCGCCGCGTCCGCCTGCCCCGCTTGGGCGGCGCGGGTCAGGCGCAGCGCCGGGCCGGGCAGCAGGCCCGCCACCACGCTGTACCAGGCCGCACCACCCGCCAGCAGAGCGGGCGCCGCGCCCCAGTCGCCGCTATAGCCGATGGCAAAGCTGTCGGGCACGAGGGGGCGAAGCGTGCGCAGTTCCCCGGCGAAATCCCCGTCCGCCGGCAGCGGCATCTTGATGGCGGCGATCCGGGGCAAGGCGGCCAGCCGGCCGATCAGGTCCGGGGGGAAGCGGAAGCCTGTGGTGCCGGGATTGTTGTAGACGCAGAGCGGCAGGCCCGTGGCGCCGGACACCGCGCGATAATGGTGCTCCGCCTCGTCCTGCGTGAGCGGCGTATAGGACATGGGGGCGAGGAGAAGTCCCGCCGCCCCGGCCGCCTCGGCATCCCGCGCGAGGTCGCAGGCCCTGGAGGACCGCAACGCGCCGACGCCGACGATCACCGGCACACGACCCGCCGCCTCCACGGCTGCCACCACCGCGCGCTTGCGCTCAGTGCGATCCAGATAGGCATAGATGCCCGTGCTGCCCAGCAGGCCGATGGAGTCCGGCGCGCTCCGGGCGATCCGGTCCACGAGGCGGCCGAGGGCATCCACATCCACCACGCCTTCAGCGTCCGCCGGCGTCAGCGGGAAGGCGGAGAGGCCGGTGAAGCTGAGGGTCATGGCGCGGCGCCCGTGCAGGAGAACTCGGCGGAACACCCGCCGCCAACCGCGAAATATCCCAATCCTCGGGCCGTTTGAAGTCTGCTCGGGCGCACGCCTCAGGCGGCGCTGCCCAGGAGCTTTTCCAGGATCACCCCTTCCAGCCGCGCCAGCTCGGGCGAGCCGCGACGGCGGGGACGGGGAAGCGGGATCTCCAGATCGAGGGCGATGCGCCCCTCCTCCACCAGCACCACGCGGTCGGCCAGGGCCACCGCCTCGGCCACGTCATGGGTGACCAGAACCGCCGTGAAGCCCTGCTGGAGCCAGATGCGCTCCAGCAATTGCTGCATCTCGATGCGGGTCAAGGCATCCAGCGCGCCCAGCGGCTCATCCAGAGCGAGGATGCGCGGACGGCTGGCCAGCGCGCGGGCAAGGGCCACGCGCTGGCGCTGGCCGCCGGAGAGGACCGAGGGCCATTCATCCGCCCGGTCCGCGAGGCCCACATCCGCCAGCAAGGAGAGCGCGGTCCGTCGCCGCTCGGCCTTGGAGCGCAGGTGAGAGAGCCCCACCTCCACATTGGCCACCACCCGCGCCCAGGGCAGCAGGCGCGGCTCCTGGAACATCACGCGGGTGAGCCGCGCCGGATCCTTCGCCCCGCTTGCCTCGAAGGCGATGGCGCCGGAGGTGGGCGCGTCCAGGCCGGTGAGGAGGCGCAGCAGCGTGCTCTTGCCGCAACCGCTCTTGCCGATCACAGCCACGAACGCGCCGGCCGGGACAGTCAGGTCCAGCCCATGCAGCACGGCCTTCGGCCCGAACGCCTTGCGCACGCCCTGGAAGGCGAAGGCCGCGCCCGCATCGGGGGCGGGCGCCTGGACCTTGGGAGCGGCCAGGAAGGGCGCACCCTCGAACCGCACCTGAGGACTGAAAGCGGGCTGCGCGTCGCGTAGGGCGATGTTCATGGGCTCACCTCACTGGAGCTGGAAGGCGGGGTGCCATTTGAGAAAGACGCGCTCCAGCAGGCGGGCGGCGCTGTCCGCCAGCTTGCCGAGAAGCGCGTAGATGAGGATGGACAGGACCACCACCTCGATGAGCAGGAACTCGCGCGCCTGCATGGCCATGTAGCCGAGGCCCGAGGAGGCCGAGATGGTTTCGGCCACGATGAGGGTGAGCCACATGATGCCCAGCGCGTAGCGCAGGCCCACGAAGATGGAGGGCAGCGCGCCGGGCAGGATCACCTTCACGAACAGCGCGATGCGCGACATGCCGTAGATCCGGCCCATCTCGATGAGCTGCGGATCCACCGTGCGGATGCCGTGCAGCGTGTTGATATAGATGGGAAAGAACACCCCCAGCGCCACGAGGAAGAGCTTCGCCTCCTCGTCGATCCCGAACCACAGGATCACCAGCGGGATGAGGGCGAGATGGGGAATGTTGCGCACCATCTGCAGCGTCGTGTCCGAGACCGCGCGGCTGGCATCCGACAGGCCGTTGGCGAGCCCCAGGGCGAAGCCGATGGAGCCGCCGATGGCGAAGCCCGTGAGGGCCCGCCAGGAGGAGACATAGATGTGCCGGAAGATCTCGCCGGAAACGGAGAGCTTCCAGAGCGCGGCGCCCACGTCGGACGGGGCGGGGAGGATGTTCTTGGGGATCTCCCCGAGGCGGGCGGCCACTTCCCAGACCACCAGCAGGAGGAGCGGCAGGATCCACCCCACACCCTGACGCACGAAGCGGGCGAGCGCGGTCATGACGCCGCTTTCAACCGCGAGCCGCCATGGGTACCCACGGAGAACTCGTTCGCCACGTTGCGGTTGAAGGCGGCATCCCGGCCGAGCCCCAAGGCGGGGAACAGCAGTTCGGCCACCCGGTAGGCCTCTTCCAGATGCGGATAGCCCGAGCCGATCACCGTATCGACGCCCAGCGCCTGGTATTCCGCAAGCCGCGTGGCCACCTGCTCCGGCGTGCCCACCAGGGCCGTGCCGGCGCCGGAGCGCACGAGGCCCACGCCCGCCCACAGATTGGGCGCCACCAGCAGCTTGTCGCGGCGCCCGCCATGGAGGGCCGCCATGCGGCGCTGGCCCACCGAATCCATCTCCTTCACGAACCGCTCCTGGGCGCGGGCGATCTGGTCGTCGGAAATGCGGCTGATGAGCTTGTCCGCCGCCGCCCAGGCTTCCTCCTCGGTCTCGCGCACGATGAAGTGCAGGCGGATGCCGAAGCGGACGGAGCGGCCGCGCGCGGCGGCCTTGCGGCGCACCTGGGCGATCTTCTCGGCCACGCCCTCCGGCGGCTCGCCCCAGGTGAGATAGAGATCGGTCTGGTCCACGGCGAGATGCTGGCCCGCCTCCGAGGAGCCGCCGAAATAGAGCGGCGGCCGGGGCTTCTGGACCGGGGTGAAATCCAGCCGCCCTCCCTCGATGCGGTAATATTTTCCATCGAACGTCACGGTCTCGCCGGTGACGAGGCGCTCCCAGATCTCCAGGAATTCCGCCGCCTGGGCATAGCGCTCGTCATGGCCGATGAAGACACCGTCGCCCGCCAGTTCGGTGGGGTTTCCGCCCACCACCACATTGAGCAGCAGGCGCCCGTTGCTCAGCCGGTCGAGGGCGGCGGTCTGGCGCGCGGCGAAGGCGGGCGTGGTCACGCCGGGACGCAGCGCCACCAGGAATTTCAGCCGCTCCGTCACCGCCGCAAGGCCGGTGGCGGTGATCCAGCTGTCCTCGCAGCTCTGCCCGGTGGGCAGCAGCACGCCCTGGTAGCCGAGCCGGTCCACCGCCTGGGCGATCTGCTTGAAATAGCCGAACTCCGGCGGGCGCTGGCGGGTCTCGGAGCCGAGATAGGCGCCGTCGCCATGGGTGGGAATGAACCAGAAGAAATTGAGGGGATCGCGGGTCATGGGACAATCTCTCGTGACAATGCCGGGCTCAGCTCTGGGGGCGCACCCAGACCGCGTCCTTCACCACGATGGCGCGGGGGATGAGGCCGAGCTTGGCGAAGCGGTCGGCGGTCTGCTGCTGGCCGGCGATGACGGCGTCGGTGAGCGGGAAGACGCCGAACACCTGGCGATCGGCGGCGCGGGTCTGGGCGGCGATATCCACGCCCGTGACCTCGGACAGAACCTTCGCAACTTCGGGCTTGTTGGCATTGGCCCAGGCCGCGCTCTGCTTCAGCGCCTCTTCCGCCTTCACAACGGTGGAGGGATGGGCATTGGCGAAGGTCTTGTTGGCGAGGAAGTAGGTGTTGACGTTCAGCTCATCCTTGGTGGTGGTGAGCACGCGCGGCTGCTGGCGCAGTTCGGCGATGGCGAAGAAGGGGTCCCAGATGGACCAGGCGTCGATCTTGCCCGAGGCGAAGGCGGCCGCCGCGTCAGCCGGGCTCAGATAGACCGGGGTGATGTCGGAGAAGGGCACGCCCGCCCGCTCCAGCGCCGCCACCAGCAGGTTATGGGCGCTGGACCCCTTGGTGACGCCCACCTTCTTGCCCTTCAGGTCCGCCACGCTCTTGATGGGCGAATCCGCCGGCACGAGGATGCCCTCGCCCGCCCCGTTGGAGGGAAGCGCGGCCACATAGACGAGATTGGCGCCCGCCGCCTGGGCGAAGATGGGCGGGGCATCGCCGGTCCAGCCCACATCCACGGCGCCCGCATTGAGCGCCTCCAGAAGCGGCGGGCCGGCGGCGAATTCCACCCACTTCACATTGACGCCCTGGGGCGCCAGCGCGGTCTCGATCAGCTTCTGCTGGCGGGTGATGACGGGCAGGCCCGCCTTCTGGAAGCCGATGCGGAATTCCTTGGGCGGCGCTTCCTGCGCGCCTGCGGAGGTGAAGCCGAACACGGTGAAGGCCACCGCCACGGCGGCGGCGATACGGGAGAGGCGGATCATGGGACGTGTTCCTTGAAATCTGAAACCGGGGTCAGGCGCGGGCCTGGGACCAGACGATGTCGGTGACGGTGATCTTCCGGGGGATCAGGTTCAGCTCCAGGAAGGTGTCGGCGATCTCCTGCTGCTGGCGGATCGCCGTCTGCGTCACCGGGTTGAATTCGATGGGATAGCGATCGGTGGCGATCTTCTGCGCCTCGTACTCGACACCCGTGAGCTCGGAGGTGAGGGCCGCCACCTTGTCGCGGTTCTGCGCGGCCCAGGCCGTCACCTCCCGCAGCGCGTCCAACGCCCCCTGGACCGTGCGGGGCGAGCGCTCCACGAGGCCCTTATTGGCCAGATAGAAGGAATGGCTCGGCAGGCCGTCCGCCGTGGTCACGATGGCGCGCGCGTCGTGACGCTTCTGGGCCAAAGCGTAATAGGGATCCCACACCGTCCAGGCATCCACCCGGTTGGAGGCGAAGGCGGCGGCGGCGTCCGCCGGGGCGAGGAAGACGGGCTCGATGTCGGTGTAGCGCAGCCCGTTCTTCTTCAGCGCCTGGACGATGAAATTGTGGGAGCTGGAGCCCTTGGCGAAGGCCACCTTCTTGCCCTTCAGGTCCGCCACCGTCTTGATGGGGGAATCCTTCTGGACCAGCGTGGCATTCTGGGTGGCCGGGGCGCTCGCCACATAGAGCAGGTTCGCCCCCGCCGCCTGGGCGAAGATGGGCGGCGTATCACCCACCGTTCCGATATCCACCGAGCCAGAGCCCAGTGCCTCCAGAAGCGGGGGGCCGAACTGGAACTCGATCCATTTGACGTTTTCCACGCCGAGCGGCTTCAGGTGCTTCTCAAGCGCCTGCTGCTGGCGGGCGGTGACGAGGATGCCGCTGGACTTCTGGAAGCCCACGCGGAACTCCTTCGGCACCTCCTGGGCGGAAGCTCCGCGGGCGGACACGGCGAGGGCGGCGGCACCGAGCGAGCCGGCGAGGAATTGGCGTTTCGTGATCATGGGACAGGCTCCGGCCGTCAGGCGACTTTGATGGTGGCGGCGCGCGGCGCCGTACGCGGGAGCAGGCGGTCCAGCTCCGCAGCGGCCTGGGTGACCCGGGCGCGCACGGCGGAATCGGCGAGGACCCCGTCGGTGAAGTCGTGGTCGCTGGCATAAATGGCGGTGGGGGCGGTCTGGGCGGCGAAGAAGCCGAACAGCGGCCGCAACTGGTGCTCCACCACCAAAGCGTGGCGATGCCCGCCGCCCGTGGCAGTGACCACCACAGGCTTGCCCGCCAGCGCGAGCGGATCGACGAAATCGATCACATGCTTGAAGAGGCCCGTATAGGAGCCCTTATAGACCGGCGAGCCGACCACCAGGGCGTCGGCCTCCTCGATATCGGCGATGATGGCCCGCGCTTCCGCAGGCAGGGCCTCGCGGCTGAAGGCGCCCACGCCGGGCCCGGCATCCACCAGATCGTGCAGGACGAAGTCGATGGCGCGGCGGGCGGACAGCTCCTGCGCCACCGCTTCCACGAGACTGCGGGTGCGCGAAGGGCGGCGCGTGCTGCCGGAGAAACCGACGATGCGCAACGTCATGGGCGGGTTCCTTCACGGACGAGGAACGGGGATGCAACGGACATGGGAGGGCATTCGCCGGAATGACCGGCGCCTTCTCGAAACAGGCGGAAATGGAGATGTGAGAAGGACGTACGGGCAGCGGGCAGCCGTTACGGCTGCGCCACACTGCCCCTCATACACAGGTGCCGGGGCGGTCTGATCAAGGTCATCTGCGCCTCGCTCAAGCCGGTCGCATTGCGGGTCACGGCGACGGGCCTACACGACCGCACCACCTCTCAGCCTCATGATGGGGCCGGTGCACGCAGTGGTCAACATAAATTCTATAAACTTTATAGATTAAATGGCCTGACGGTGCGGATGGCGCGGATTGACCCGCTGTCGATCCGTCCTGGAGCCCAGCCCCGGACGCAGGAGACCGTGCCCGCTCAGGCAAGGCCGAGCCCGGTGGACGTGAACTCTCGATGATCAGGGTCTCGCCGTCGTCGCGTCCGAAGTGAAAGCGCTGGCCTCCCAGACCTCCCGGGCAACGAAGGACATCGGCCGCTAGGTCAGCGAAATCCAGGTCGCGACGCAGAATACGGCTTCCGTGATCACGTCGATCACGGAAGCGATGATCCGCGCGGAGCAGATCACCACGGCCATTGCCGGAACCGCCCGCCAGCAAGGGGCCCTGTCGCGCACCACAGCCGGCGCGGCACGAAATCGCATGTGATGCGGCTCGCGGCCAATGCCGCGGGCGAGCCCGTTGTCGGGCCCGGAGGGAGGCCGGCTCGGGGCCAGGCCAGCTTTCCAAGGATCGGAGGACCCACCCCGCTCAGCGCGGGACAGCGCCTAGGATTGCGTCGCTGCCCGCGCCATGAGCGCGTGCCAGCTGGCCTGCGAGGCAATGTGGAGGACCACGAGGTCCAGCCAGCCCCGCGCATGGAAGCTCGCGAGCGTCTCGCCGGACAAAGCGCGGAACGCCGCGTCGTCGATGAGGCGGAAGCCCTGGACCGTCTTTTCCGTCCCGTCGGGGAGCGCGATCCGCGCAGCGCGCTCGATGAGCAGGCCGTTCGCCTCCAGCGCCGCCGCGAACTCGCGCGTCCGCTCATGCTCCAGCGCATAGGTATCGCAGAAGGCAATGGCGGCGGCCGCCGCCTCGCTCGCCGTGCCCTCCGCCGTGAACAGGGGACGGGCACCGTCGCGGGCCGCATCCATGCTCACTTGGGGAGCGGCAAGGTCGATGCCCAGCATGGTGTTTCCGCCTTCAGCGGGCACCATGCTGATGAAGGGATAGCGGCGCACATAGCCGGGCACATAGGCCCCGGCCGCCCATGCGCCGTCCGCAGTCACGAACAGGTTCTGGCCGGCGGCAAGTCCGGTCACGGCCAGGGGCATCGCCCCCGCATCGCTGGAGAAGACGATGGGATAGTGGCGCTGCGCCTGCAGGAACTCGCCGGCCACCAGCGGGATCGCGGTGGCCGCGGCGGCGAAGGCGGAATCGCTGTTCTCGCGCACGCCGACGCTGTGATGCTCATCCAGCCGCAGGAGGGCGGGGGAGCGGTAGAACAGGGGAAGCCGTGCGGGCGAAGCGCCCTGGGACGTGCTGGTCACGCGGATCTCTCTTCTGTCTCGCCGCGCCTCCCCTTTGAAGGAGAGGCGCGCAAGGCTGGGGTCAGGATTTCAGGCTGGCGTCGAGGGCGGGGCCGAAGCCCTTGAGCGAGACCGGCAGCGTCACCGCCCGGCGCGAACCATCCTCGAAGGTGAAGCTGCCCGGCTCGGTGGCCGACTTCAGCGCCTGCACCGCGGCGGCATCGAGCGACACCTCGGCAACGCAGGCCTGGGCGCAGCGCTTATATTCCAGCTGCAAGGGCTTGGCCTTCTCGCTCACCTGGAACTTCACGCCAGCCGGCAGCCACACGCCCTGGGGCAGCTGGATGACGAGGCTGACGGCGGCCTTCGGATCGGGACGCCCGACCGCGATGCTGGCCACGGTCCCCTGCCCCTGCACCTGCAGGTTCTGGACGATCTCGCACACCTTGGACTTGTCCGCCTGCGCCACGCAGCGCATCAGCCAGTCCTGATAGGTGGCCGTGGTGGCGACGGGCTGGGCCGGGTCGGCGGCAGCGGCAGCGGCAGCAGGAGCGGCAGGAGCGGCCGCGGCGGGCCGGGCCGGAGCGGGCTGGGCCTGCTGCGCCTGGGCGATCCCGCCCTGCGCCGCCCACAAGACGCCCGCGGCCGCCAGGGTCGCGCCGGCAATGATGAAACTGGAACGCATAATCTTTCCCGTCCTTCCCCGATGGGACAATCCCCCGCCATCCAGGATGGCGGGAGACCTTTTGTATCAGAACTTCAGCGAAAACTGCGCGGTGAAGGCGTTCTGGCTCGCTTCCGAGGCGATCTGGCCGGCATAATTGACCTGGAAGGTCGCCATGTCGGACAGCGCATAGGCCAATCCGGCCCCGAGGATCGCCGTATCCTCCGCGATCGGCACGCCCTGGATCTGGAACGGCGTCGCGCCGCCCGCGAACATCATGCTCGCGGTGGAGTTGGTGTCGCCGAACGCATGCTGCCAGCCCAGGGTCAGGCTCGGCGTCAGCGTATGGCCGCCCAGTTGGATGGAGGTGGCCGCGCGCACGCCCAGCGTGGTGTAGAGCGTGTTCTGCGAGCCCAGATCCACCCGGAGCGCGGAGCCGCCGAGGCCGCCTTCCGCGAACGTGGCACCGGACACGCTCACATAGGCCAGACCCGCGAAGGGCTCGAACTCGTAGGCGCCCACGGCCATGCGATAGCCCGCCTCGCCGAACACCTGCGCGGTGCCCACCGTGTAGCCGGCATCGTTGGCCCCGGAGAAGCCGGGGAAGGACACGGTGCGTCCCACATTCACGTCGTGCCACGCATAGGACGCGCCGCCCCGGAGCCCGATCGCGCCATATTGGGCGCCCAGGTAGAAGCCGATGTCGTAATTGTCCATGGAGCCCGCGGAGTTGCGCGCATCCACGTCGAACTGAGACTGGCTGAACCCGGCCACGATACCAGCGCGGGCATTGTCGGCGATCGCCACGTCGAGACCGGCGAAGACACCGCCGATGGACGAGGAGATGCTGGCCGCATTGCCGTTGCCGAAGCTGTTGCCCCAGCCGCCGTAACCCTGGGCCCACAAAGTGGGCGTGAGGTCCTGGCTGAGCCTTGTATTGGCCGGCCCGCCCGCCCGCGCCGCATTGGCGAGGGCGCCGGAACCGTCCGTCACCGACTGGCGCAGGCGCGCGCCCACCGCATCCCGCAGATAGATGGATTCCTGCTGGATGACCGTGCCCACCGAGGGATAGATCTCGCCGGAGAGCTGGTTGAAGGCATTGGCCACCGAGCCGTCCGGCAGGGTGAAGATGGCGTCATAGACCGGGTTTCCGGCCCCGAGCGCCTGTGCGGCGACCGCGACATTCGCCTGGTTGGGCGTCTGCGCATATTCGACGAAGTCGATGCCCGTATAGACCAGCGACAGATACACGTTCTGCAGATCGTAGGTGAGGGTCGGCTGCAGGAACGCATAGTCGGAGGTGACGGAGCCGAACGTGCCCGTCACCGTGCCCGTGGTGTTGATGATGGTGTAGGTGGCGTTGGCGGCATACTGCCCCGGCACCGCCACCACCTGCACGCTCGCCCCGGACGAGAGGGTCACCGTGCCGGTGGAGAGGATGAGGTCGTGCTGCCCGTCGGGCGTCACGTCCACCGCATAGACCGAGCCGGCATTGAAGGTGACCGCGCCGTTCACGATGAGCGTGCCCGGCGAATAGCCCGGCGCCACCGTGCCGCCGTTGTTCACCGTCAGGCCGCCAATGGTGGCGCTGCCGCCCAGGATGCCGCCGGCATTGACCGTGAAGGGCGAGGCGGTGGTGGTGCCCGCCTGGAGGCGGACCACCGAATCGTCCACGGCGATGGGGCCGGTATAGGGCGAGGAGAACAGAACCGTGCCGCCGCCGGTGAAGGTGACCGCGCCGGTGCCCGAGATGGCGCCCGTGAAGGCGTAGGTGTCGGAGCGGTTGAAGACGAGGCTGGCATTGTTCAGCACATCGCCCGCGATGGAACCGGTGGTGCCGCCATTGCCGATCTGCAGCGTGCCCGCCGTCACGGTGGTGAGGCCCGTATAGGTGTTGGCGCCGGTCAGGATCAGCGTTCCCGTCCCGGTCTTCTCCAGGCCGTAGGCCCCGGAGATGACGCCCGACAGGGTGAACGCCTTGCTGGCGTCAACTTCCACCTTGCCCGTGGGCGCATCGCCGGTCTGAACCAGCCCGATGGCGCCGCCATAGGTGAAGGTCTCGCTCGCCCGCAGCGTGCCCGCCGTGTTGAGGGTCAGCCCGCCCGTGCCCAGGGCCTGCGCCCCGGTGAGGCGCAGCGTGCCCCTCTCGATGGTGGTGCCGCCGGAGAAGCTGTTCGCCCCCGCCAGCGTCAGGGTGCCGGACCCGGCCTGGGTCACGGTGCCGGTGCCGGAAATGGCGCCGCCGAACGAGGTCTCGCCCGACAGGTTGAAGGCGAGCGCGGCATTGTTCACCACATCGCCCAGGATGGAGCCGGTGGCGCCGCCATTGCCGATCTGCAGCGTGCCGCCCGAAACCGTGGTGCCGCCCGTATAGGTGTTGGCGCCGGTCAGGATCAGCGTGCCGAAGTCGCTCTTCTCCATGCCGGTCGTGCCCATGAGCACGCTGGCGATGGTGGCCTGCGTCGCCGCACCCGCGGCGGTGCCGTCGCCCACGCGGATGGGCGCGGGGTTCACGCCCGACAGGAGGATGGAGCCGCCCGTCACCACATAGCCGGTATCGACGAACTGCATGCCGACCGCCTGCACCTGGCCGGGACCGTTATCCACGGTGACCGTGCCCGCCGCGCCCTGGAAGACCGCGAAGCCGCTGTTCCAGCTCTTCGAGATGGTGCCGGAGGCGTTGATCCAGTTGGTCTGGGCGTCCGCCGTCCAGGTGCCGGTGCCGCCGAGCACTGCCTGGGTGGGCGTGGTGTGCGACCCGTTCCAGAACAGGATCGGGCTGTTGGGATCTTCCACGAACAGGTTCACCTGCCCGGGAATGGCCGTCTGCACGCCGCCGGAGAGCCCGCCGGAGAGCGGCCCCACCTCCAGGCCGTTGTTGGTGAGCGCGCCCGTATAGGACACGATGCGGTAGATGCCGAGGCCGAAGCCCGTGGTGCTGGAGACGTTCAGCGTGCCGTCCAGCGTCACGTTGCCGTTCACGGTGAAGACCGGCGAGGCGCTGGGCGCGCCGAGGGTCACGGCAAGGTTCGCCGCGCCGGACATGTTGAGCCCGCCCATGGTGAGGCCGGCGCCCGGCACACCCGCCAGCGTGCCGCCGTCGAGCACATGGACCGTGCCGCCCACCGTGCCGCCGCCCGACAGCGTCGCCTGGTCGTAGACATAGATGTCGCCGCCGACGCTGCCGCCGGCCGCCACCGCAAGCCCGCCGGCCTGCACTTCGGTGCTGCCAGTCGTGCCGGTGGTGCCGGAGATAGTGAGCGTTCCCGTACCGATCTTGGTCAGGCTACCCGAACCGCCGATGCTGCCCGCGAATGTGCTGTCGGTGTTGCTCCCACCCACGGCCAGAGTGGCCCCGTCCAGCGTCACGGTACCGCCACCCGACAGCGAACCCACGGTTTCCGTGGTTCCGGTCGGGCTGATGATCAGGGTCGCGCCGGTAGCCACGCTCACGGCGCTCGTGTCGCCGATAGCGTTGCCGCCCTCCGCGATGAGCGTACCGGCATTGACGGCGGTGGCGCCCTGATAGGTGTTGGTGGTCGATCCGCCGATGACCAGCGTGCCGGTGCCGGTCTTGGCCAGATTGCCGAGCCCCGCGATCACGCCGGTCAGCGTGAGGGTCTCGGCGGCGTCCACCTCGAACGTGCCGCCGCCCACACCGCCTACCGGGGTGAGAGAGATGGCCGCGCCATAGGTGAAGGTGCTGGACGCCCGCAGCGTGCCGGGCCCTTCGAGGGCCAGGGGGCCGGAGCCCAATGCGGCGGCCGCCGACACCCGGATGGCGCCTTCGGAGACGGTGGTGGTGCCGTTATAGCTGTTGGTGCCGGTGAGCGTCATGGTGCCCGTTCCGGTCTTGGTCAGGCAGCCGGACCCGGTGATGGCACCCGAGAAGCTGGACGAGGTGCCGTCGCCGCCGGTGATGAGGCAGTGGCCACCCAGCGCCACCTCGCCGCCGCCGCCGAGCGAGCCCACGGTCTCGTTGGCATTGGTGAGGGAGACCTTGGCCCCGCCGCCCACCGTGAGCCGCGCCGTGTCGGAAAGCGACGCCCCGTTGGCAATGCGCAGCTCGCCGCCGGAGACCGTGGTCGCGCCCGCATAGGTGTTGGCGCCGGTCATGGAGAGGATGCCGGTGCCCGTCTTGGTGAGCGCGCCTGTGCCGGACACCACATTGGTCAGCGTCAGCGTATCGGCGACACCGCCCGTATCACTCACCAGGAAGG
Organism: Aquabacter cavernae; assembly: GCF_003993795.1. Classification (GTDB taxonomy): domain Bacteria; phylum Pseudomonadota; class Alphaproteobacteria; order Rhizobiales; family Xanthobacteraceae; genus Aquabacter; species Aquabacter cavernae. The sequence continues at coordinate 197,272 of NZ_RWKV01000001.1, read as the reverse complement.
TGCCCCCGCCCGCTCCGCCCGCAGGCGTCAGGGACACGGTCTGCCCGAACGTGAAGCTGGCGGCCACCGCCAGCGTGCCGCCGCCCTGGAGCGCCAGCGGCCCGGAGCCCAGCGCGCTCTGCGCGGAGACCTGGATGGCGCCTTCGGAGATGGTGGTGGTGCCGGTATAGGAATTGGTACCGGTGAGCGCCATGGTGCCCGCGCCGGTCTTGGTGAGGCAGCCCGAGCCGGTGATGGCGCCCGAGAAGCTGGACGAGGTGCCATCGCCGCCGGTGATCAGGCAGTGGCCGCCCAGCGCCACTTCGCCGCCGCCGCCGAGCGAGCCCACGGTCTCGTTGGCATTGGTGAGCGAGAGCTTGGCACCCGCCGTCACCGACAGACGCGCCGTGTCGGACAGGGAGGCCCCGCCGCCGATCACCACCTCACCTGCCGAAACCTGGGTTTCGCCCTCATAGGTGTTGGTGCCGGTGAGCGTCAGCACGCCCGTGCCGGACTTCTTGAGCCCGCCCGAGCCGCTGATGATTCCGGAATAGGTGGTGGTGCTGTTGTCGCCACCCGCATCCAGGGTGGCGCCCACCAGTTCCAGCGCGCCGGCGCCCGCGATGGAGCCGACCGCTTCCGTCACGCCCGACGGGCGAATGATCAGACGCGCCCCGCTCGCGACGCTCACCGCGCTCAGGTCGCCGATGGCCTGTCCGCCCTCGGCGATCATGGTGCCCACATTCACCAGGGTCGCACCCGTGCCGCTATTGGTGCCGTTCACCAGCAGCGTGCCCGCACCGGTCTTGGTCAGGCTCCCGGCGCCGGAAATGGCGCTCGAAACCGTCAGCGTGGTCCCGGCGCCTTCCGCCTGGAACGTGCCGCCGCCGGAACCGGCCACCTGATCCAGCGTCACGGCATTGGTGAGGGTGAAGCTGGCGGTAGCGATGAAGGCGCCCGTGCCTTCCAGGGTGAGGCCGCCGGTGCCGATGGCACCCGCCGCGCCGACGCTGATGGCGCCCTCGGAGACCGTGGTGCCGCCCGTATAGTCGTTGGTGCCCGACAGGATCTGCGTGCCCGCGCCCGTCTTGGTGAGGCAGCCCGTGCCGCTCATGGTGCCCGAGTAAGAGCTGGAGCCCGCACCCGCCACCGTCAGGCAGTAGCTGTTCAGCTGAACCGCGCCCGCGCCGCTGAGCCCGCCAATGGTCTCGCTCGCATTGCCCAGTTCGAGCGTCGCCCCGGCCGCCACCGACGTCGCCGCGGTGTTGGAGAGCGAGGACCCGTTCTCCAGCACCAGCCTGCCGCCCGCGACGCTAGTCGCTCCCGAGAAGCTGTTGATGCCCGACAAGGTGAGCGTGCCGGAACCGAGCTTGGTGAAGGCGCCCGAACCGGAGATGACGCCCGCATAGGTGTCGCTGCCCGCCGGATTGAAGGCCAGCACGCTGTCATTGAGCACGTTGCCCGGCAGCACGCCGCTGTCGGTCCCGTCGCCGATCTGGAGCGTGCCCTGGGTGACGGTGGTTCCGCCTGTATAGGTGTTCACCCCGGTGAGGACGAGGGTGCCCAGGCCCTGCTTGTCGAGCCCGGTCGAACCCGCGAGCACCGAGCCGATGGTGGCCACATAGCTGGCGCCGGTGGGCGTCCCATCACCCACATTGACCTGGGTCTGGCCTGATGCCGCCGACAGTGTGACGGTGCCCCCGGCGAGCGCGTAACCATCCACCATGAACTGCATGCCCGTAGTGGCGACGGCACCGCTGACCGTCACCTCCCCCGGTGCGGCGGTGAAGACCGCATAAGCGGGCGTCCAGGGCACGGACTGGTTGAACTGGCTGGTCAGCCAGTTGGTGGCGGCGGTGTTGCTCCATGTGCCGGAGCCGCCGGTCACGGTGCGGTCCGGATTGGGCGACAGGGTGCTGCCGTTCCAATACAGCATCGAGCCATCCATCACCGCCAGGTTCACCTGGCCCGGCTGGTACTGGATGTCATAGGCGAAGTCGCTGGGCGTCGCGCCCAGCGTGAAGCCGTTATTCGCCGCGAGCGTCGTGTAGCTGAGGATCCGGTAGACGCCGAGCGCCATTCCGCCGGCATCGGTCACATCCAGGACGCCGCCCAGCGTCAACGTTCCCGCCTGGAACACCGCCGTGCCCGTATTGGTGCCGAGCACCGAATGCAGATGCGCCCCGCTCTCCAGGGTCAGGCTGGTCATGGACAGGCCGTACTGGCCGGTCGCCGATGTCGGCGCCGCCAGAAGCGTGCCGCCGGACTGCACCGTCACCGCGCCGGTGATCACCGCGCCGGAGGTCCCGCTGGTCTCGCCCTTCAGCGTCGCCTCGTCCCGCACCGTCACGTTGCTGGCCAGCGACACGCCGTTCAGGATTTCGAGCGTCCCGTTCTGGACCGTCGTGCCCGCCGCGGCGCTGTTCGCACCGGTGAGGGTCAGCTTTCCGGTGCCGCGCTGGATCAGCGCGCCCGTGCCGGTGATCGCGCCCGGCGCGGAGATATCGTCCGACCGATTGAACGCAACCGTGCCGCTGTTCGCGATCGCACCCAGCACCGAGCCGGCCGTTCCGCCGGAGCCGATCTGCAGCGTTCCGGACGACACAGTCGTGCCGCCCGTGTAGCTGTTCGCCCCGGTCAGCGTCAGCGTGCCGGCGCCCGCCTTGGTCAGGCCGCCCGCGCCGGACAGAATGCTCGACACCCCCACGGCATAGCCGTTCGTGTCGATGCTGCCGCCTCCCGCCGACAGGACGATGTCGGTTGACGCAAAGCCGGACAGGAAGTCCGATTGGTCCGCGCCGGCCCGCAGGATGCCGCCGTCGAGGGTGACAGTCGCCCCCGCCGCGCCCGCGACCTTCACAATCTGGCCGGCGATCACCGCGCCGCCGTCCACGACGGAGAGCGAGCCGGTCCCGCCATAGTCGCCCAGATAAAGGACGTTCGCTCCCAGATTCCAGGTCGATCCGCTGCCGGTCACCGTCGCGATGCCGACACTCGTGGTGTCGTCGCTGAGATATCCGTCGCCGCTGGTGACCGTGCCACCGTTCGAGATGGTCAGCGTGCCGTTGCCGGAATAGCCGACATAAAGCTCCGCGCTTCCCAGATCCCATGTGGAACCCGCGCCGGTAACCGTCACCACACCGCTGGTGCCGTCATAATAGCCGAGATAGCCGGTTCCGCTCGTGACCGTGCCGCCATCCTCGATCGTCAGCGTGCCGACCGTTCCGCTATATTCATAACCGAGCGTGATGGAAGACGTGCCGAGATTCCACGTCGAGCCTGCGCCGGTAACCGTCGCATCCGCAGTATAGGTTCCGTAATAACCAGTATAGGTGCCGATATAGGCCTCCCCACTGGTCAGCGATCCACCATCGGAGATGGTCAGCGATCCGTTATTGTATACGCCGAGCTCGATGCCATCCACGAGGTTCAAGGAGGACCCCGTTCCGGTGACGGTAACGGATCCCCCAGTCACGTCCTGGTAGTAGCCGACATACATGTAGTCGGCATTTACGGTACCGCCATCGGACACGAGAAGCGTTCCGGTGCCGTAATTTCCCACATAAATGTAGTTGTCGTTTACGGTCCAGGTGGACCCAGCTCCGGTGACGGTCGCGCTGCCGACCGAACCGGCATCATGTCCCAATGAGCCATAGCCGGTCGTCAGAGTCGCACCGTCCGAAACCGTCAGCGAACCGGTCCCGAAATTGCCGACATACAACTCGGCTATGCCGATGTTCAGGCTGGTGCCAGACCCGGTGACCGTCATGGACCCCGTGGTGTCCGCGTCACGCGCGATATCGATCTGCCCGGCGGTGGAGGTGCCGCCGCTGAAGACGAGCGATCCTGCGGAGATCAGGGAGTTCCCGGTGAAGCTGTTATTCCCCGTCAGCGTCAGCGTTCCCGACCCGGCCTTCTCCAGGCCCGCCGTTCCGCTGAGAGCGGATGCGATCGTGGCGGTGACGCCGGCCGTGGCGGGCGATGAATTGCCCACCGTGATGACCGGCACCTGACCGTTGAAGCTGGTCAGGGAGATCCCCCCATCGGTGATGGTGTAGCCCGAGGTCAGGAAATACATCCCGGCCACCTGGGGGTTGGTGGCACCGCTCACCGTGACCGTCCCGGCCGATCCCGCGAATATGGCGATGCCGCCCTGCGACCAGGGGTCCGCCATGGCGCCGCTCTGGTCCGTCCAGTTCGTGGCTCCCGCCGAAACGTTCCAGATGCCGTCGCCGCCCTGAACGCTCGACCCGCCGGGCGTTGTGGTGGTGCCGTTCCACCATTGGGACGCCGCCAGCAGCAGGTTGACCTGGCCGGCCGTCGCCGTGCTGAGCGCCACCAGCGAATATTGCGGCAGCGGCCCGAGAACGAGGCCGCTTCCGTCATACGTGCCGCCATAGTCGAACAGACGATAGGTGCCCGAGCCGAAGCCGGCGCCCCGCGTGAAATTGATGGTGCCGTGCAGGTCGAGGTCGCCCGCGCTCGACAATGCCACCGTGCTGGAGGGGGCACCGAGGCTGATGCCGAGCGTCGTCGAGGCCTGCATGGTGAAGCTGCCGGCAGTGAGACTGCTCACGCCGTCCGCCGCCATCGACATGGAGCTGCCGCTCTCAAGAGTCATCCCCAGCGCGACACCGCCCGTCGCGCCAGGGGCGGCCACGAAGGACGCCCCGGACTTGATGGTGAGCTCACCCCCGACGCTTGCGTCCCCCTGGAATTGGAGCGCACCGGAGGAAACGGTGATGACGCCCTCGAGCCCCCCATTGGCGCGCGTGAGCACCAGCGTTCCGTCGCCCGTCTTCTCGAAGCCGTCGCTGCCGCTGAGCACGACACCGATCGTCGCGGTGCCTTCCTCTACGCTGATCAGGGGCGCGGACCCCACCACCAGCGGCGTCAGCCGGATGGCCCTCGACAGGGTGTCGCCGACGATGGTGTAGCCCGGCGTGATGAACTCGATTCCCGCCACCTGCGGGCTCGTGCTGCCCGCAACCGTCACGGTGCCCGCGGTGCCCGCGAAAATGGCGAGGCCGCCCTGCGTCCAGGCAACCGTGGAGCTCCCGGCCTGGTTGGTCCAATTGGTCGGCGCGGCCTGAACGTTCCAGGTCCCGCTGCCGCCGACCAGGTTTCCGGGCGTGCCGGCACCATTCCACCACAGGCCCTCCGCCACCCGGAGGTCCACCTGTCCAGCGGTCGTAATGGTGTCGAGCGCGAACAAGGTGTGCGCCGGCGCGTCGCCGATGGCCATGGTCCCGGACTGCGTACCTGAATAGTCGAAGAGCCTATAGGTGCCGGTGCCGAAACCCATGCCGGCCGTGATGTCCAGCACCCCGCCGAGCACAAGGTTGCCGGTCACGTCGAACGCTGTCGTCGTGGACGGCGCACCGAGCGTGACGGACAGGACCGAGGTGGCGCTGGAGAAGGTGAGCGCACCTGTGGACAGCGGGGTCGTGCCCGGCGTGCCGGCCAGCGTGCCGCCGGCCGTGATGGTGACTGCCCCCGTAACGGTCCCCGCGGTGGCGCCGCCGACCAGCGTGCCGCCGCTGGAAACGCTGACAGCGCCTGCAAGGCTGCCGCCGTGCAGTATGAGCGTGCCCTCCGCGACCGTTGTGAGCCCGGTCAGCGTGCTGGCCCCCGTCAGGACCAGGGCACCCGCGCCCCGCTTTTCAAGCGCGCCCGCGCCGGAGACCACACCGCCATAGCTCACGACGTTGGGAGCGTCGAAGGCGAGTGTCGCGCCGGTGCTCACGGCGATGCCGCCGGTGGGGTCGATGGAGCCTGCCGTGGTCCCGTCGCCGATGGAGAGCGTGCCTGCCGAAACGGTGGTGGCGCCCGTATAGCTGTTGGCGCCCGTGAGCGTCAGCGTGCCCGCGCCCTTCTTCTCCAGGGTGCCGGAACCGGACACTTCGCCTTCATAGGCGAAGTCGTTCGAGCGGTTGAAAACGAGCGCCCCGCCGTTCGCGACATCGCTTTCAATGGAGCCCGTCGTACCGCCATTGCCGATCTGCAGCGTGCCGCCATTGATGGTGGTCAGGCCCGAATAGCTATTCTCGCCGGTCAGGGTCCAGGTGCCTGCATTGACGGTGACCGTCCCGGTTCCCGTCTCGATATTGCCGGAGATCAGGCCCGTCCCCATGGCTTCCAGGGCAAGATTCTGCCCCGTTCCGGTGATGTCGCCGGAAAGGGTCAGGCTACCGGTCATGCCCAGGAAACCGGGCCGCACGGAGATCACGGCATCGCCCAACAGGGTGATGGCGCCGGCATAGCTGTTGCCCACGCCGCCGCTTTCCAGGGTGGCGACGCTCGCGCCGCCACCGCCCAGCGAAAGCGCCTCGGCACCGATGGTCACGGCGCCGTTTACGTCGTTCAAGCTAAGCGTTCCGCCCGCCGCCACTGTGGTGCCGCCTGCGGTGGACCCCAAGGCATCGCTGTTCTGGACGCTCAGCGTGGCGCCGTTCGAGACGGATGTGGTGCCCGTATAGGTATTGGCGCCGGAGAAGATCCAGCTGCCGCCCACAACGACGCCGCCGCCATCGAGGTCGATGACACCGCTGATGGTGCCGACCTGACTGAGGGTGAGGATCGCGTCGGTGCCGAAAATGCCCCCCGCAATGGTCATCGACCCGTTCGCGCCGCCATCGATGGTGGCGTCGTCGTCAAGGGTGATGGAGCCGTCATAGCTGAGCGAAGCGGAGCCGATTTTCCTCAGCGCGCCCGCATAGCCCGAGGCGCCCGCGCCGCTGAGCGTCAATGCCTCGCTGATGGTGCCGCCCACATTGATCTGGAGGCTGGCCCCGCTGGAGACGGTGGTTCCCGACTGGGTCGTGCCCAGGGCCGAGACGTTGGTCACCTCAAGCACGCCGGACGTGACCGTGGTGGCGCCGATATAGGAGTTCGTGCCCGAAAGCGTGAGCTTGCCGGTGGAGACGCCCATTTGCTCAACCGTGCCGCTTCCGGAAATGACATCGGCATAGGTCAGGTCGTTGGACCGGCTGAACACGAGCCCGGCGTTGTTGGTGATGGCGCCCGAAATGCTGCCGGCCGTGCCGCCGGCACCGATCTGCAGTTCGCCACCCGAGATGGTCGTGCCGCCGCCGGGGCTGACGGTGCCCGTGAGCGTCAGCGTGCCCACGCCGGTCTTCGCCAGCGTGCCGGTGCCCGTGATGTTGCCGGCATAGGCTGCCGTGCCGGTAGTGCTGAACACCAGCGCCGCTTCGTTGGCGATGTCCCCGAGGAGCGAGCCGCCCGTACCGATCTGGAGCGTACCGGCGGTGACGGTGGTGCCGCCCGCATAGGTGTTCGCGCCCGTCAGGACCAAGGTGCCATCGCCAATCTTCTCCAACCCATAGGCACCGGCGATGATGACGGACATGGTGGCGGTGGTGCCGGAGCCGTCCACATTCACCTTCGGCATGGTGGTGCCGTTGACGAGCGTCAGCGTGTCGGTGGGTGTCAGGCCCGCGATTGTGTAGCCGTCAGTGACGAACTTGAGGCCCTTGGCCGACACCGGCCCGCCCGACGACACCGACCCGTCCACCTGCACGGTGCCCGCCGTGCCGGCGAAAGTCGCAGCCTTGGTGCCGTTCCAGGAGGCCGGATTGGTTCCGGCCGCATTGGTCCAGTTGGTCTTGCTGCCGGCGATCCACACGCCGTCGCCGCCCTGAACGCCAACAGGCGGGCTGGTCAGCGTCTCGCCGTTCCAGTAGAGGCCGCCCTCAAGGACGCTGAGAATGACCTGCTTGTTGGCGGTGTCGTATTGCAGGTTGTAATCGTAGTCGGACGGGAAGGCATCGACCGCCATGCCCGTTCCGTAGCTGTCACCCTGAAAGATGATCAGCCGGTAGTCGCCCACCCCGAAGCCGGCTCCGGGGGTGACGTTCAAGGTTCCCTGGAATGTCAGCGCGCCGCCCACATCGATGAGCGGCGGATTGAAGCCGGGCGCGCCCAGGGTGACGTTGAGCACGGACGTACTGCCGAACGTGAGCGCTCCGGCCGTTGCCTGCCCGACGACCAGGGTGCTGTCATCAGCCCGCGCGACCAAGGTGATCGTGCCGCCATTCTCGATGGTGAGCCCATCGTAGATGTTGATGGACGAGGTGCCGTCGCCAACGTTGCGCAGCACCGTCGCGTTCTTCACCGTCAGGCTGCCGGGAATGGTGGCGCTGGTGCCGCTGTCACCCACCTGCAAAGTGCCGCGCGTCAGGGTCCATACGGTCCCTTGGGCCGCGCTGGGCGCCATATTGGTGAGCGTCCACACATCCGTGGTGGCGGTGGTGTCGATTTCGAAGGCGTGGAAATTCTGGAACTTTGCCGTAGATGAATAGTCGATCAGGCCCAGATCGAACGTGCCACCCGTGCCCGTGAGCCGCATCGAGTTGCTGTCGTTGGCGGTTGTGGACCCCACCACATTTCCGGTGAACGTGGCATAGCTCGCCCCGTTACCCACAAGTTCGAGTACGTTGTTGTTTCCGGAGAGTTCGATGGCATTCGCCTGAACGACAAAATCTCCGCTGACCCCGCCGATGACACTCGCATCGGCGGAGAGCGTGATGGTGGCGGAGGACGCGATGATGCCGACGCCGCCATTCCCCTCCGTACCCGAACCCGTCGTACCGCCCTGGCCACCGGAGATGGTTGCTCCGTTCACGGTCAGGATAAGGCTGTTGGTGGCAATGATGCCCGCCCCGCCATTCCCGCTCTGGTCGTTTTCTGCCCGGCCGCCCTGCCCGCCGGTCACGTCTCCGTTCGCATTCAGCGTCAGATCAAGAATCGACCCGACAATGGCCGCGCCGCCATTGCTGGCAACGGCGTTCATACCCAGCGTCGTTGACCCGACGCCGCCGGTTACCGCCCCGTTGATGGTCGCCGTGAGCGAATAGGCATTGATGCCGATACCCGCATTCGAGGCCACATAGTCGCCGGCACCGGCATTACCGCCGGTAACCGGGCCCGCGGTGGTGAGAGTGAGGGTCCCCGCCTGGATGCCGTCTCCGCCGGTACCGGGCGTTGACTGCCACGCCGCACCACCGTTTCCGCCCGTCACGGAGCCGACCGTTGCGGTCACGGGACTTCCGCTTTCAAAGAACAGACCGATACCGCCGTTTCCGCTGCTATACCCGGCACCACCATTTCCGCCGGTGATTGTCAGGCCGCCGCCAACCAGGGTCGTGGCTTGCGAAATATAAAGTCCGTAACCACCCGTGCCGCCGTTCCCGGCATCAGAGAGGGAGCCACCATTTCCTCCGGCTCCCCCGTTTCCGCCAGTGATGGACAGGGTCGTGGATCCCCAATCCAGGGATCCCGGGAGCGTGATGACGGCACCCCAGCCGCCCGCGCCGCCGCCACCGGAAAAATTAATCGACGCGCCGCCGGCGCCGCCCGCGCCGCCCGTCACCGAAGCGGTGGGCAAGGCCCCGGAGGTCACGACCGCGCCGTGTGCACCGCCACCGCCGCCGCTGCCGTTGCTGCCGGCATTGCCCGCCTGGCCGGGAGACGAGCCGCCGGTGCCACCCGTGCCTCCCCCGGTCACCGTGCCGCCGGAGCCGCCTGTGAGACCAGCCCCGCCCCCGCCGCCACCGAACCCGCTTCCGGCTGCAGTGGCATTATCCCCGGCTATCGTCGCCTGATCGGCGCCGCCCGACATGCCTCCGCCGCCCGCGCCGCCATCCGCGAAGGCCGGCACGGTGCACAGCAGCATGCCCGCCACCATGATCGAGACGCGCAGGGCCGGAACGAGCGTGGAGGACATCAGGCCGCTGCGACCGGCCTTGCACGGCGCTGAATGCAGGAGATGGGGCCGCGTTCCTGAAACGGGATGCGCGGGGAGAGCACCTGCGAGCCTCGCATTGCCGCGACCTGCGGCGGCCCGCCGATTCCCGCCCGCCTGTTCAGCCCCAAAGCGCATCATACCGCTCCCCAGCAGACCGGCATGCGCGCCAAGATGAAATGGGGGCGCATGCCGACTCACACCACCCTAGGGTGTGAAATCAATTGCCCGGGAAACTACGAAGCTCATCGCGACGCCCGCAATCGGGCTTACGCAAGGGACTGTCGCCATTGCGAAAAGGAGGCTGAAAAATTATTTCTGGTGCTTCTCGGGCGCTCGCCGAAATGAGTTCGTATAGGTATTATGTTACATAACAGCTCATCTTCAACCAGCCATCTTGACTCTTTCACCGGCCCCGCCTTACCTAACTGACGCAGAGCTTGATCATAATACGTTATTGACGACTGCTATCTTGGAGATGGCATCATCTTGAAATCAAAGAACAAGCGACTATCGCCGCCGCTGCCTTTCGGAACAAAGAACAGCATTACATTCAACGATTTTGCGAACCTGTCGGAGCAGCAGACTGCCAGCGCCCGGCTGAAGATCGAGTACCGCCCCCTCAAGCGGGACGATCCCTTCCAGTTCGCGTTCTCCGCCGCCCAGGTGGAGGATCTGCGCCTTGTCGCGGCCTCCAGCACGCCCATGCGGTTTTCCACCTCGGACAGCCCGCGCGGCATCGTCATGCTGCCCATGCTGGGCCATTGCCAGACACGCCGGGGACAGCGGTCCATCGAGTGGGGGCAAGGCCGCGCGGCGCTTTATCTTCCGCCGGGCAACGCGCAGGGCGAGAGCGGCGCCCGGTCCATCATGGGCATCGACATCGATCCCGGCCGGTTGGAAACCATCGCCCGCACCATGCTGGGCGATCGCCCCGAGGCGGATCGCGAGCGCATCGTGGACTGGGATACGCCCCGCCCCCTGAAGCTCGCGGCGGGAAACGTGAATTTCGACCAGATTTTCCGGCATTACGCGGAATTACTGGATCTTATGGGGGCCGACCTGAACCTCCTCACGCGGCTCGGGATTTCCGAGATGATCCTGCGCTCGACCATCATGCTGACGGCGCCGCATCTGTTCCTGGATACGCATACGCCCTCGCCGGCCGCCGTGTCGTCGAAAGTGAAACTGGTCTGCGATTATATCGAGGCTCACCTGGAAAAGAAGATCACGCTGACGGACCTCGAAGGTGTCAGCGGCCTCTCCGCGCGCGGACTTCAATATGCGTTCCGCAGCGCCATGAATGTCAGTCCGATCCAGTGGATCACGGACCGTCGACTGGACGCGGTACGCCGGCTTTTGCTGGTCGCGACGGCGGAGGACACGGTGATCATGATCGCCTCCCAATATTTTACACATATGGGAAACTTCGCGCGTCTTTATAAAACCCGCTACGGCGAAACGCCTTCGGAGACTTTGTCTCGGCAAAAGAAAAGAAGGCTGTGATCCAAGTATTCAATCGTCATTCCAAACCCGCCCCCTCGCCCGGAACCGCGCACTTGCGACGCCCCGTCGAACGGCCGTGGAGCGCGCCGAGCAGGCGGATCAGGCGTCCGAGCATGCCGATATATCCGGGCTGCGCGGCCGTGTTCCCGCAGAATAGCCCCGAATAACCACACGCCGAACGTCACCCCTCGCGCCGCCGCCCCATCGGCGGAGACGGCGGCCGGCGGCGGGGCGGACAGCGCCGCCCCCTCCCCTCAAGCCGACATGACGCGCCATCCCGCCGCCTCCTCCGGCGGGGCGGCGCAGGCGGCCAGGAGGAGCGTCGCGGCCAGCTCCGTCGCCCGCGCCAGCTCGCCGGGCAGGACCTTGTCGCGCATGTCCTGCGGCGTGAGGACGAAGCGCACGGCGGCGTCGGGCTCGTCATAGCCCGCCACCAGCCGGAAGGCGGGAATGCCGGCGGCGGCGAAATTGGCGTGGTCGGAATTCTGCAGGAACGGCCGCACGCAGCGCAGGGCATGGCCGCCCCCCTCCGCCGCCCGCAGCAGGAAGGGTTCGAGGGCGCCATAGCCGCTGGTCAGCGCCGCATGGCGGCGTCCCCCCACCACCGTGTCGAGATTGATGTTGAGCGCGATGCGCTCCCGCTCCTGCGGCGCCAATCCCGCCACATATTGCGCGGAGCCGGTCAGCGCCCATTCCTCGGCACTGAAGAAGGCCAGCCGCACGCCGCGCCGGAAGCCCGCCACATGGGGCGCGACCGCGCGCATCACGGCGAGCGCCACCGCCACGCCCGAGGCATTGTCCAGGGCGCTTTCGTTGAGGGCGTGGCCATCCACATGGGCGCTCAGCACCACCAGGTCCGGCCCCTGCCCCGGCAGGTCGAACAGCAAGGTGGAGGTCTCGCCCGGCACGTCCTGCGCGTCGATATGCAGGAGCACCTTCGGCCGGCCGGCGGCGGTGCGGGCCAGGCGGGCGGCGGTCTCGGGCGCGATACCGGCGGCGGGAATGCCCGGCTCGTCCCCGGACCGGCCGGAGGAGCCCGCCACCAGCCCGCCGGGGACGGGACCGGCAATGAGGAAGCCCACCGCGCCGGCCTCAAGGGCCCAATTGTATTTGCGCCGGCGATGGATGGTCCCGGCCACGAACATCAGCTCGTGGCGCACCAGCACGATGCGCCCGGCGATCTCGTCCCGGTGCGCCTCGAACTCCTCCGGGGTGCCCCGGCCGAGATCCAGCACTTCCGCCTCAAGGCCCTCAGGCGATGTGGGTCGGCTGCGCACCAGCGGATGGCAGGGCGCCGTGCTTCCATCGGCGAAGTCCAGTCCGGCCGCGCCCCCGCGCCAGCCGCCATAGCTTACAGGCACCATCCGGCAGGGCACCCCAGTGGCCAGGGCGCCACGGGCGGCCACATAGGCCATTGCGTCGGCCTCGGCCTGCGTCCCCGCGAGGCGGCCACCGAAATCGCAGAGCGCGTCGAATTCTTCCTGAAGGCGGGCATCAGCGGCGATGGCGGCGGACAAATCGGGAGAGGGGGACATCAGGGCTGCTCATGGGCGGGAGAATGGGCGGGAGAGAGGAAAGCGCCCATATGGGCATCGAACAGGTCCAGGAAGCTGCGGGCGATGGCCGAGGGCACCCGGTCGGCCGAGTGGAACACCGCCACCTCATAGAGGACGGTGGGCGCGAAGGGGCGGACCTCCAGGCCGAGCCCCTGGAACTGGGCGGCGGATGCGCCATCCACGATGGAGACGCCGAGCCCGTGGGCCACCATCATGCAGATGGCCGCGAACAGCTCGGAATTGGCCACCACGTTCAGATGGGCCCCGGCCTCCGCGAACACCTTCTCCACCAGATGATGCGCCGCCCATTGGCGGGACATGCTGACGAAGGGCATGCCGGACAGGAGCGCGGGCGTGAGCACGTCTTGGGCAGCCAGTGCATGTCCCTTGGGCAGAATGGCGACACAAGGGATGCGATAGCGGGTGATGCTGAGGCCCGCCGGCTCCACCGAAGCCTCCGCGATGCCGATGTCGTAGGTGCGCGAGGGAAACAGCGAGCGCACCATGTCCGAGTTGCGCACGCTCAGTTCCACCTTGGCTTCGGGGCGCGCCCGGCCGAAGGCGGCGATCACCGGCGGGAGGAGCGTGACGCCCGCCATGGGGTGGCTGACGATGGTCAGGGCGCCCATCTCGCCGGTGCGGATCTGCTCCGCGACGCGGCTGAGATCGTTGATCTTGGCGAGGGTTCGCTCCACCTCCTCGCGAAAAACCAGGGCTTCGGCAGTGGGCCGCACCCGGTTGCCGGAGCGCTCGAACAGCGAGAAGCCCACCTCCTGCTCCAGGCGCGCGATCTGCGCGCTCACGGCTGGCTGCGTGAGCCCCAGCGCGACCGCCGCCTGGGTGACGGAGCCGGCATCGATGACGGCCCGGAAGGCTTCGAGGAGGCGATAGTCCATTTGCATAAATTTTGGTTATTGCGTTTTTGCGTTCGTTTCACTCGAATATGAGTGAGTGTTGAACCACAACGAATTTAGACCATAACGAAAATTTATGGTCAAGGTGAACGGAGAGCCGACCTTGGTTGTGCCGCTGATCGCAGCCCATGAGGTGAGCAAGAGCTTCGGCCCGGTGGAGGTGCTGCGGCGCGTGGATCTCGCCATCCAGACAAGCGACGTGGTCTGCCTCATCGGCCCCTCGGGTTCGGGCAAGACCACCTTGTGCCGCTGCCTCGCCTTGCTGGAGCAGCCGAGCGCGGGAACGGTGGTGATGAACGGCGTCACCATCTCCTCCGCCACGGACAGTTCGGAGGAGCGCCGCTCGGCGCGCGAGGTGCGGCCGGACATCGGCATGGTGTTCCAGCACTTCAATCTCTGGCCGCACATGACCGTGCTCCAGAACATCATCGAGGCGCCGCTGCGGGTGAAGCGCATGCGGCGCGCGGAAGCGGTGGAGATCGCCGAAGCCCTGCTGGCGAAGGTGGGCCTTTCCGACAAGCGCGACGTGCATCCCAGCCGCCTGTCCGGCGGCCAGCAGCAGCGCGTGGCCATCGCCCGCGCGCTCGCCATGTCGCCGAAGGTGCTCCTATTCGACGAGCCCACCTCCGCCCTCGATCCGGAATTGCGCAACGAGGTCCTGGCCGTCATGCGCCAGCTCGCCAGCGAAGGCATGACCATGGTGGTGGTGACCCACGAGATGGGGTTCGCCCGCCGGGTGGCCAGCCGCGTCGCCTTCATGGATCGCGGCGAAATCGTCGAGCAGGCGACCCCGGAAGCCTTCTTCACCGCGCCCGGCACCGAGCGCGCCCGCCGCTTCCTTTCCCTTCTCCAGGACTGACATCGGCCATCCAAGGCCGGGACAACCACCAGAGGATCAAGCCATGACACTCACGCTTTCAAAGCTCGTGTTTCCGAAATTCCTGCGCTGGGCGGCAGCGGCCACGCTCACCGCCTGCATCGTCGCGCCCCTGCCCGCCTCCGCCCAGGCGGTGAATTCGCGGCTCAACGAGATCACCAAGACCAAGAAGCTGCGCGTCTGCCAGTATCCGCTCTATTATTCCATCTCGTTCCGCAACACGAAGACGGGCGAGATCGAGGGCATCGACGCCGATCTCTCCAAGGAACTCGCCAAGGAGCTGGGCGCCCAGCTGGAAATCGTGGAATCCAGCTTCGGCACCTTCATCGCCGACCTGCAGGCCAACAAGTGCGACATCGGCATGTTCGGTGTCGGCGCCTCGCTGAAGCGCGCCCAGGCGGTGGAATTCTCCAAGCCCTATCTCATCACCAACATCTATGCCGTCACCCGCAAGGACGGCCCCATCAAGACCTGGGCCGACATCGACAAGCCCGGCATGAAGGTGGCCGTCACGCTCGGCTCCTATATCGAGCCCTTCATGAAGGGCTACCTGAAGCATGCGGAGCTGATCTCCGTGGCCCCGCCCAATACCCGTGAAGGCGAACTGGTGGCCGGCCGCGTGGACGCGATCATGACCGACTATCCCACCGCCGTGAAAGTCACCGACGAGTTCGACTGGGCCAAGGCTCTTGAGCCGCCGGAGAAGCTGGCCGTCACGCCCTATGCCTATGTGGTGAACCAGGGCGACCAGGTCTGGCTGAACTACGTGAACCTCTTCATCGATACCATCAAGCTCGATGGCCGGCTGAAGAAGTATGCCGACAAGAACAAGCTCGGCCCCATCGTCGCGCCCTGAGCCCATCCCCCTGAGACACGCTGCCGGCGCCCCCTGACGGCGCCGGCCTGCTCGCCCGCACCCCGCGCCGCCACGTCGCCCGGCCCCTGGCCGGAGCGGCCAGGGCAGCGCGTGTCCCACCCCCGAGGCGCGCAGGAGGAGGCCCGCCGTGAACAGCTATCAGTTTCGCTGGGACATCATCTGGAGCAACCTGGACTTCCTTCTGTCCGGCCTCGAGCTGACCCTCATCATCTCCGCCACGTCGCTGGTCTTCGCCCTGCTGGGCGGGCTCGTGCTGGCGCTGTTCGACATGTCGAAATTCGCCATGCTGCGGGCCTTCAGCCTCACGCTGGGCGAGATCATCCGCAACACGCCCATCCTGGTGCAGCTGCTCTGGGTCTATTACGTGCTGCCCATCGTCTTCGGCATCCGCATCTCGTCGCTGGCCGCCATCCTGATCGGCCTGTCGCTCTACATGGCGGCCTTCATCTCGGAGGTTTACCGCGCGGGCATCCAGGCGGTGCCGAAGGGCCACCGGGAGGCGGCGCAGGTTCTGGGGCTCACGCCCACGCAGAGCTTCCTGCGCATTGTGATGCCGCAGGCCATCCGCATGACCTTGCCGCCGCTGGCGTCCAACTTCGTGCAGCTCATCAAGTTCTCCTCGCTCGGCTCCGTCATTTCGGTGAGCGAGATCACGCGCCGGGGCATGGAATTGTCCTCCACCACCTTCCGGCCGCTCGAAATTTTCACCTTCATCGCCGTGGTCTATTTCTGCATCTGCTGGCCGTTGGCGATGGCGATCCGCGTGTGGGAGCGACGCCTTGCCCGCCAGTGACCTTTCCCCCTTCCATGACCGCCTGATCAACGCGGTGGAGGCGGGCCGCGACGACCTCGTGGAGACCACCCGCCGCCTCGTCCGCATCGGCTCGCCCAACCCGCCCGGCGATGTCACCACCATCGCCGAGGCCGCCTCCGCCCTGCTGGCGGAGATCCCCGGCGCGCGGGTGCGCCGCTATGAAAGCGCGCCCGGCATCGTCAATCTGGTGGCCGTCATCTCCAGCGGCCGGCCGGGCCGGCGCCTGGTGCTGAACGGGCATCTGGACACCTTCCCCATCGGCGAGGGCGCCTGGAGCGTGCCGCCGCTGGGCGGCGAACTCCGGGAGGGCCGCATCTATGGGCGCGGCGTGTCCGACATGAAGGCCGGCATCGCCAGCTCCCTCACGGCGGCCCGGATCCTCGCCGGGCATACCGACAGATGGACGGGCGAACTGGTGGTCACCCTGGCCGGGGACGAGGAGAATATGGGATCGCTCGGCGCCCGCTGGCTGCTGGAGCATGTGCCGGAGGCCAGCGGCGACGCCATGCTGTGCGGCGACGTGGGATCGCCCACGGTGGTGCGGTTCGGCGAGAAGGGCCTGTGCTGGGTGGAGATCGAGGCCGAGGGCCAGCCCGCCCACGGTGCCCATGTCCACAAGGGCCTCAATGCCATCGACCGCCTGCGCGATGCGCTGGACGCGCTGAAGCGCCTGGAGGATTTGCCCGTGGACGCGCCCGCCGAGGTGAGCGCGGCCATCGCGGCCTCCAAGCCCGTCTCCGAGCCCCTGTCGGGCGTGGGCGAGGCGGACACGCTCCAGAGGGTGACGGTCAATATCGGCACCGTGCAGGGCGGCATCTCTCCCAATCTGGTGCCGGCGGCCGCCACCGCGGCGGCGGACATCCGCATCCCCGTGGGCGTCACGCTGGAGGCGGTGGAGGCGGCGCTGCATGACGGGCTGGACGGCCTCGACGGCGTGCGCTGGCGCATCATCCGGTCCTATCCGGCGAGCTTCACCCCGCCCGGCCATGAGATCGTCCAACGCACGGTGGAGGCCACCCGCCGCGTCTTCGGCGCAGCGCCGGTCACCAATATGCGGGTGGGCGCGTCGGACGCCCGCATCTACCGCATGTTCGGCATTCCCAGCGTCGTGTTCGGCTGCACCCCGTTCAACATGGGCGCGCCGGACGAATATATCCTCGTCGATGAGCTGGTGGCGGTGGCCAAGGTGCACACGCTGACCGCCTTCGACTTTCTGGCCGAGGCACAGGAAGGCACCGCCCCATGAAGATGTCCGAGCTGAGCGGCGCCGCCCTGATGCACCAGGGCAGCGGCTTCATGGGCGCGCCCTGGTCCGACCAGGCCACGGGCGCCAAGGCGGCCATTCTCGGCGTGCCCTTCGATTGCGGCACCCATCCCTTCCGCATCGGCTCGCGGGAAGGGCCGCGCGCCATCCGCGAGCAGTCCGCCCTGGTGCGGGCCTATGAATCCGAGCGGGCCGATTTCGACGTGCGCGCGGCCCTGGGCCTCGTGGATTGCGGCGACGTCACCCTCACGCCCGGCCGCATCGAGGAGGCGTTCGCCCGCATCGAGGAGGCCGCCTTCCGGGTCGCCTCCTCCGGCGCCACGGTGGTGGGCTTCGGCGGCGACGGCTCCATCTCCGTGCCCCTGGTGCGCGCCGCCGCGCGCCTGTGGCCGGACCTGTGCGTGCTCCACGTCGACAGCCACACCGACTGCCACCCGGTGGATCCCGATCACCCCTATGACGCCGCCAGCCAGTTCAGCCATGTGGCGCTGGAACAGCGCGTCTCCGCCAGCGCCTCCTATCATGTGGGGGTGCGCGGCTCGACCTATCGGCCGGGGGTGGTCGATCACACGCGCACCCTCGGCTACAACATCATCACCATGCGCGACTATGTGCGGCGGGGCGAGGCGGACGTGCTGGCCGAGCTGCACGCCGCCATGGCGGGCCGGCCGGTCTATCTCTCCTGGGACATGGATTCCTTCGACCCCTCCGTCGCCCCCGGCGTGTGCACGCCCACCTGGGGCGGCTTCTCGGCGCGCGAGGGGCTGCAATTGCTGCGCGGCCTGTCGGGCCTCAACATCGTCGCCGTGGACATCAACACGGTCAGCCCGGGCCACGACGTGAACGGAATGTCCGCGCATCTGGCCGCCTATCTCGCCTATGAGATCCTGCTGCTGATCCACGAGGCGCGGGGCGCGGAACCATAAGAGGGGCCGCTATTTGCGGACGACCAGCGCGCTGCAGAACAGGGCGGCGCAGATGTCGGCGATCCCCGGTACCTCGTCCGGCGTCAGCCGACCCATCTGGTCCAGCAGGCCCATCACCAACTGGGCCTGGTGAAGCACCGGAATGTCCGCCCGCAGGATGCCCGCCGCCTGTTCCTGGCGCATATTCTCCATGCTCCACAGGGTCATCTGCGCCCGCGTCAGGCTGCTGCCGGGAAGCTGGTAGAAGCCGATCTCGGTGAGCGCAGGATCCGCCGACAGGACGGTGAGAAACCGGACGAAGCTCGCCCGCACATTGTCCGGGACATCGGCGGCGCGGATCTCGGCGAAGATCAGGCATTGCCGCGTGGCATCCAGCAGCCGGGTGCGGAACGCGGCCACCAGCGCCTCATAGGCCGCGTCCTTGCTCGCGTAATGGAGATAGAAGGCCGGCTGCGACAGGCCGGCTTCCGCGACAATGTCGCTGACCTTGGTGTCGTGAAAGCCCTTGCGGGCGAAAACGGCGATCGCGGCGGCGCGCAGGCGGGCGCGGGTCATCTCCACGCGCGGGGATATGTCGACCATCGACACCTCAATCTGCCTCGCGCGCAGCTTCGCACAGCGGGGTTGCGTTTCGCAATGGAAAAGTTACTGTCGAGTAAGTTACTCGTCAGTAAGGACATGCCATGACCCTCCCTGCCGCCACCATTCCCGTCGTCGCCATCTTCCGCGCGAAGCCGGGCACGGAAGCCATTGTCGAGGCGCTGTTCCGGGGCGTGATCGCGGACACCCTCGCCGAGGAGGGCTGCATCACCTATCAGCTGAACCGCGACGCCGCGGACCCCGCCCGCTTCGTCTGGACCGAGGAATGGGCGAGCCGCGCGCTTCTCGACCGCCATCTGGCCGCGCCGCATATCGCCAAGTTGTTCGCGGAGCTGCCGCACTATATCGAAAGCTCCGAAGTCATCCCGCTGACCCCGCTGGCCGGAGGCGCCGCATGAGACTGCATATCTACGAACACTGCCCCTTCTGCACCCGCGCGCGCCTGGCCTTCGGCCTGAAGGATGTGCCCGTGGACCTGTCGGTGATCCTGGAGGGCGATGCCGAGACACCGATCCGGATGATCGGCAAGAAGGCCGTGCCGATCCTGGAAAAGGACGACGGCAGCTTCATGGGCGAAAGCCTCGACATCGTCCGCTTCGTGGACCATCTCGGCACGCCCCTGTTCGACGGCCCCGCCGACCCGGCACTGGATGCCTGGATCGACGACGCCTGGAAGCCGGGGCTGAAGCTGTTCATTCCCCGCTTCACGAAGGGCGACTTCGCCGAGATGGCGACGCCCGACGCGCGCGAGGCCTATCGGGCGCGGGAGGAGCGCGCCTTCGGCGATCTCGACGCGCTCATGGCCGACACGCCCGCGCTGCTGGCGCAGATGCAGCCGAAGCTCGACGCGCTGGCCCCGCTTCTGGAGGGACGCAGCGCGATCGGGATCAGCGACATCAAGCTCTGGCCGGTGCTGCGCTCGCTCTCCATTGTGAAGGGGCTGACCTTCCCCGCGCCGGTGCGCGCCTATGCCGAGGATTTGTCGGTCCGGGGCAAGGTGCCGCTGCTGTTCGATCAGGCCATGTGAGGGCGCGATGCCGGAGGATCTTCAACAACAATCGGGCGCCGCCCGATCGGCACGGTTCATTCCCGCCGAGATCGCCGCGCGGCTGCCGGCGACCGCGCAGACCATGCTGGCGGACGAATATCTGACCGACCGGCCCGAGGCGAGCTGCCGGGTCTTCCGCGCCTATCGCCCCGTGCCCGCGCATTTCCACCGCGAATGCGACGAATATCTCTATGTGCTGTCGGGGCGCGGCACCTTCTGGATGGGCGATCCGTCCGACGAAGCCGAATTCGCGCCCGGACACCTCCTCTTCTTCGAGCGCGGCGTGGTCCACGCGCTGCCGACCCTGCTGGAAGAGCCCGTCGTCTTCCTCTCCATCGACAGCCCCCGCCGGGCGCCGGACGACATCACCTTCGTGGACCCCGCCAATGGCGGCGCGGCGGATTTCATGGCGCGCAATGCCGGGGGATAGTGGGCGTGAATGGCGGGGTTCTGAGAGCGTCCGTCTCTGAGCGCCTGAGGTCCTGTTTCAGTTGCCGCGCGGACGGACGGCAACCCGATGCTATGGGCGTTCATCCGCGTCGCGATGACGCTCCGGAGCGTTTCCGAGCGAAATGTGAAGCGGTTCGCGTGAAGGAAACGCGGAAAAACAAAGAGAGTGAGCGTTTCTGCGTTTTCATGAAAAGCTGAAGCGCTCTGGATGGCATCAGCATCATAGACTTTGTCGGCAAGCAGCGCGTCCGGCGCGCGCTCTGGAAGGTCGATCAGGTCATCATGTGCCTTGCATATCCGCCGCAGCCACATCGTCGGCGCGCATGAGTTTTTCTCACGTGACGGCGACATTAGTCATTGGACACCTTGGGGTTCTTCGCGTCACGTCAACTGACGGCTCGCGGCCGCGTTCCGTCTTTCAGCGGCGGGCGGGCTTTCTGAAGGAATTGTGCCATGCGCGTGCTTGTTGCTGCAGTTTGGCTGATGACGACAAGCGTCTTCACGCTTCCGGCGAACGCCGACAACGTGTCCGCGATCAACGTTCACTTTCCTGAAGGCGCACGTTCAGCCTCCTACAGCGGCACGGTGCGCAGCTATGACACGGTCAAATACACCCTTGGCGCGCGCGCCGGTCAAAAGATGCCCGTGTCGTTCAGCCCCGACAATGACTCGACTTATCACAACGTAATTGCGCCAGGCGCCGACAGCGCCACGTTCACGATCGGATTCCGCATCGACACGGTAACGCGGCAGGCGCCGATAGCTCCGGCGAATGACAATAAGCCTGTGGCCGCGCCCAAATCAGATTTTGCGGACGGGTATGGAGGTGGGCCGGATTTTTGGCGGGTGGCGGGCATAAGTGATGGCGACGCTCTTAATCTGCGCTCCTCGCCTTCGGCCGATGCCCCTGTCGTTCTAAAGCTGGCCACCGGCGCTGTTGTTCGAAATCTTGGCTGCCGGCCGGTCGATGCCGGCCGATGGTGCAAGGTCCAGTTGCTGGGCGATTCCGATGAAGTCGGGTGGGTCAATGGGCGCTTTCTTCGGGAAGCGGAAACACCGCCGGACCCGACTTCGGACGCTCTCGTTGCGGGGACTCCCTACCATGCCACAGGCCGGATAAGTTGCCGTTTCAAGGGGGATGCGTCGGTAACGACGTGCAGCTTCGGTGTCATCCGAAAAGGACAGGGCGAGGCAGATATCGACATCACGTTCCCGGACGGATTCGTGCGGAAGCTGGTGTTTAGCAATGGAAAAATCGTCGCGCCTGACGGTGCGAGCGTTACGATACGACGCCATGACGACAACACGAATGTAACCGTAAACGGGACCGAGACCTTCGTCATTCCCGATGTCATCGTTGGTGGCAGCTGATTACGGGCAACGGTAAGGCAGCCATCTTCCGAGCGCGAATGACATCCGACCGCAAAATACGATGTGGACGAGGCGGAGAAAATAAGTCAGGTTTAGAATTATTTTAAAATATCAAAAATGGTGATTTTCCGCAGTATATAAACAAAAAAAATTAGGTTGAATGCGATTGCAATTTCGATGGTTCCGTAGCGTAGTTTGCCACTATCGCCGCCGGCGATAGTTTGTAGCAGGACGAGCGCGAACGATGACGAAATCAATAATCGCAAAAATGTGGCTCGTCGCCTTGTCGGTGTTGTCTAATGCTCTTGGTCTGGCGCTGCCGCTGGCGCTGATCCAAGTTTATGATCGCATACTCGCAAATCAGGCCATCGGGACAGCTTTTGTGCTGTTTTCTGCCGTCCTCATAGCCATTGCGTTGGACGGCGTGACCCGTTTCGCGCGCGCCGCGATATTCAGCCGATTGGGCAGTATTGCTGAATATCGTCTCTCCATTAAGGTTGCACAACAGGCCCTTTCCATGCGGCGCAGCCAGTTGCGACGATTTGGAGCCGGGCAGATTGAAGAGTTCTTCGCAGCGATTTCCCGGTCCCGGGATGTGCTCGTCGGCCAGTCCCTGTTGGCGCTTTTCGATGCACCGTTTGCGGTGGTCTTCCTGATACTGGTCTGGTTCTTAGGTGGCCCAGTGGTCGTCGCGCCCCTGGCCATTGTTGCCGTTGCGGGCCTATTTGTCTTCCTTTCGGCGCGTTGGCACAAGGCTGCGGAGGTCAATCGATTTGAAGCCCGCGGCGAGCACAAGTCGCTGCTTATGGCCGGCGTAGAGTTCGCTGAAGTCTTTCGTACGACGGGCATCGCCGGCACGCTGATGATGCGGCTGGTCCGCACCGAAAAAACAGCGTCGGAGGCGACGGAGAGGGCCGAAACGCAGGCTGGCGTTCTGATGGATCTGACGCAGGTCGCCAGCGTCGCGGCTTCAGTTGCCATCCTCGCCGTGGGATCGGTGATGGCGTTGGATGGGAGCATGACAACGGGTGCTGTCGCAGCATGTCTCATTCTCGGTCAGCGTGCTGTTGCCGGCCTCGTGGGCATCGCATCCGGGCTCGCGCGCCGGCAGCTCGCCTCTGCGGCCGATCAGCATCTTCGCAGTTTGTTGGCTGGTCCCGTGGGTATTGCCAGGTCTGGCGATGACGGTTCCAAAACTGACGGCGGAAGTGGTCCGATAGGCATCGCGTTCACGATGGATGGCGTAACCGTCAGGGTGGATCCGGGAAGCCTGACTGTCCTGGACTTCGCGTCCTTCGAGCGTGCGGAGGCTGCGTTTCGCGATGTGTCCGACACTTTTGCGCAAAGCGGCGAAGCGACACTTGGCCGTCTGTCGTTGCGCCTGACGGATCAGGAGGGGGGCGACATACCGGCAACCGGCAACGTGAATGTTCGACTGGTCAACTCGATGCCGAAACTATTTCGCGGGACCATTCTCGATAACCTAACCGGTTTCGACAACGGCAACATTGACGAGGCTCTGGCGATTGCCGCCAAGCTCGGTCTCGACATACCGATCGGCCGCCTCGCAAATGGCGTGAGAACGCAGGTTGGTGCGGAGTTCGGTCTGCCGCTCTCGAGCGGCGTAGCGAAACGGGTCGGCATCGTACGTGGTCTCAGTGGCTCGCCGCGCGCTGTCATCCTGGATAACCCGACCTACGCCCTCGACAAAGATGGCGCCGACCGTCTCGCAGCCCTTCTAGGGGAGTTGGCGGGGCGTATCACCATTATCGTGCTGACACGTGAAGGCATCATGGGAGGGCTGCCGCCGACCTCGGAGCGGGTCATTGTCGCCCCCTCGCCCATCGAAAGCATCGCAGCATGAAGAGGCTTGGAGCCGATCCGATCAGCCTGCCCTCCGAGCGTGTCGAACCTGCGAGTGCGCACCACGGTAGGACAAGCCTTGAAAGCCTGCTTGCCGAGGTGCTTTCGGAAATGGGCTGGCGACGCAGTGCGAAGGTCCTCTCCAGCGCACTGCCGGAAGATGTAGGCATCGAGCGACTTGATGACGCCGCGGCCGTTCTTGCGTTGCTCGAGCTTCCGGTCAGTGTGGATCCTGGCCTGCCGCGCGATTGGCAGGACGGGCTCGACGGTGCGGTTCTGGCTATCGCGGGCGACGAGGCTTTTGCGATCGTTCGAGTCAACGGCGCCGATCGGGAATTGTCCACGAATGGGGCAACCACAGCACGGGTCCGACATATCCTGGCCCACTCAAAACGAGTGCTTTATCTGCGCAACCTTGACGGCGCTACTGCCGGATCGATCATCCGTCAGTCACTTGTCCGCCGCGTTCGGCGAACGGTGCGTCACGGCCTGCTATTGTCTCTCTTCGTGAATGTCTTCGCCGCTCTCGTTCCGCTGTTTTCCATGGCGGTGTTCGACCGTGTACTTGGCGCCAGAGCGCCAGAATCGCTCGTGCCGCTCATCGCGGGTGCAAGTGTTGTGGTCCTGTGCGTGCTCCTCCTTAGGCTGGCCCGCTCTCGACTATTGGCAGCCCAATATGCGCGACTTTCGTCGCTTGCAGGGCTCGCAGCGGAGGTGCGTCTCCTACGCATGCCGCTGCAAGCGCTACAGAAACAGTCGATCGAGAGGATCGATGCCCGCATTGCGCATGTTCGCCGCATCGCCGACTTCTTCGCTTCGGCCAACATACCGGCGGTTTTCGACGCCCCTTTCATCTTCGTCTCGCTGGTCCTTATCGCGTTCATTGGTGGCGTTCTGGCCATCGTACCGATTGTCTACCTTGCGCTCTTCGTTGCCGTCGCCTTCTGGCTGTCGCGCACATCCCGCGAGGTCGATCCCGAACTGGCACGCGCCGCGACGGAGCGGACAGCGCTGTTGCACGAACTGAGTTCCAGCGCGACGGAGATCCGCGAAAGCGGACTGGCCGACGCATGGCTGAAGCGGTTTGCCGATACATCCAAGCTTGCGGCGCGCGGCGCACACGCAGCGGCGGTTCGCTACGGCGCTCTGCAGTCGATCGGCTCGATCCTTGGCACCGGGGCAGCTTTGGCGACCCTTGCCGTTGGCGTCGACCTGGCTATCGAGGGTGTCATATCGTCCGGCGCTCTGGTTGGAACGATGATGCTGACATGGCGGATAACCGGACCCGCCCAGGGTTTCTTTCTGGGGCTCGCCCGACTGCGTGCTGCGCGATCAGCCCTGGCCGGTCTCGACCAGACGCTCAATATCCCGACCCTGGCGACTCCGGTGGTCGCTCTCGAGCACACGCCGCGGAGCGCGCCTTCGATCGACGTTAACGGAGTCTATTTCCGATATGACAGCGACAGTGAGCCGGCCGCCGCGAGCCTGTCGTTCAAGGTCGAACCTGGTAGTGTGACAGTCGTGCTCGGTCCGAATGGCTCCGGCAAGACAACGTTGCTACGGCTGCTTGCTGGTGTTCTCACTCCACAATCTGGTCAGGTGTTTCTGAATGGGATCAGCACGCGCCAGTACGATCCTGATGAACTCGCCCTTTCGACCCTCATTCTGCCGGCGATCGCCGAACGCCGGGACGCAATAGCCTCGCCGGGGCGCTCCTGGAATCCACGCCGTATCACCGGGCAGACGATCGCGGCGGTCATGGGAGAGCGCGGCGCGGTTGGGCCAAGCTCTCGGCCAGATGATCCGTCGCTGCGGGACGAAGTGATAGACCCCGTTAAGCCGCTCGTGCTGCTGGATGATCCGATGGCTTGTGCTGACAAGTCCGAACAGCAGGATTTCATAGCATTCATCCATTCCAGCCGCGGTAAAGCGACTGTTTTCTTCTCCACGCACGACACGTCTCTGGTCGGCATCGCCGACAATGCCGTGGTGCTGAACCGCGGCGCGCTTATGTATTTCGGACCGATCGAGAAGACAGCGAGTCCCGAACGCCCGATTGAGAAGGCTTCCCAGAGATGAACGCTCACAGTGACAATGAAAAGCTTCGGCGTTTCGAGATCAACGATGGACCCGTGGTACATTTGGCCAACGCCTGCGCGATGCTGGTCATGGTCTGCTTCGTGATGCTTATTGCCTGGATGGTGCTGACGCCTGTCGATGAAATAGCAAAGGCGCGCGGCGCGGTAGAGCCTGTCAGCCAAGTGCAGCGCCTGCAGAGCGAGTTCGGTGGTGCTGTGGCATCCGTCGCGGTCCGCAAAGGCGATCTGGTACAGGCTGGCGATCTCATCGCAGTGTTCGACAATCGGGAGTACTATTCCCAGCTTCGCGAAGCGTTGGCAAAGCAGTTGTCGCTTGAGCTGGAACGTGAGCGCCTGCTTGCCTTGGTGGAAAATCGGCAGCCAAGTTTCGTGAGCATCAGGGGGCGTGCTGTTGACGCACAGATGATGTTTTCATCAATCAATGGAAACGTAATCAGCCGGAGTGACGCTGAGGATCGCATCCATCAGATAATTGACCGCGAAACTCAAGCTTTCCTCTCCCGTCGTGCTTTCCTGGAAGGGGAACACAAGATCATCGAACGGCAGATCGCCGGCAAGGTCGCGGATATTAAGGCTGCTGAGACGGAAATGCCGGCGATCGAACGCCAGCTCACGGTAGCCAACGAGCAGAAGACCGCCATTCAGGGGCTGGCTGACAAAGGACTAGTGACCAGCGCACGTTTGGCTGAGGCGCTGGTGGCTGAATCCAATTACGATTACCAGTTGGCCGTCCTTTCTGGAAAGAAGACCGTACTCGAAGCGGAATTGGCTGAACTGCAAGAGCGGTTGGGTGAGATCGCACTGACCGAATCCACCAAATCGAGAGATCGCATCACGCAGATAAACGGCGATGTTCAGCAGATGGAGGAACAGGTCGTCCGCCTCAGGCGTCGCATCGCTGCCTCCCGCGTTACCAGCCCGGTTGCCGGGTTCGTCCAGACCGTTCCGGAAACGATGTCCGGCCACGTGGTGGCCCCCGGCGGTCTCGTCGCGGAGATCGTACCCAAAGACGTTGATCTCCGGTTCGCTGCGCAGCTCTCGCCCAAGGATGTTGGTTTCGTCGTGCCCGGGCAAAGGGTGAACCTCAAGATCGATTCATTTGATTTCAGCCGCTATGGCGCGCTTTCCGGGACGATCACCGAGGTTTCCCCGACCACGATCGTGACCGATCGTGGCGCTGCTTACTATGAAGTGCTGATCGACATTCCGCAGGCCTACTTCAGAAATGATCCCGCCCGTTTCGCTCTGCTCCCTGGAATGACCGGGGAGGCCGATATCCTGACGGGAAAGAAGACCGTGTTTGAATATGTCTGGAAGCCGGTTTTCACCAATCTCGATCTGGCAATGACCGAACGGTAGGCGACGACCATGACACGTGCTCGCTTTGGATCCGAACATCGCGGCAACTCATCGCCGGACGCCAAAGACATCAGTCCGTTCAGTTCGGCGGTTCCGACCGAGACTAAGGATCCTCGCCAAGTCCAGTCTGAAGAGGGATTTGGTTGGATTGCCGCGGATCTTGATCCGGGCAGAGGCCATGTCGATGCCGGAACCGCGGGTGCTCCAGCATCATCCGGCTATGTCGAACCGGTAGTAGACACGCATGAGAGCCCGCCTGTTCCATCCGGCGTTGGGGGATCTCCGATTTCGCCGGAAGGGCCGCCCGGGATACCTTCGGCGGCCATGGGACCTGGCGAGACGTTGCCTCATAGGGCGGATCTTCCGGGGCAGCCGCCGCACCTGTCACCGGATCTCATCCCGCCGACGCTGGGCAATGACAAGGTGCCTCATCTCGGCCCGGGTCCGGCGCTGACCGCGCCCCCGGATCACATTCCCCCGGTTGTCGCGGGCACGGATACGCCGAACCTCGTTCCCGACGGGATGAAGGTTCCGAACCAGTTGCCGCCGGATCACATTCCCCCGGTTGTCGCAGGCACGGATACGCCCAACCTCGTTCCCGATGGGATGAAGGTTCCGAACCAGTTGCCGCCGGATCACATTCCGCCGGTTGTCGCGGGCACGGATACGCCGAACCTCGTTCCCGACGGGATGAAGGTTCCGAACCAGCTGCCGCCGGACCATATTCCCCCGGTTGTCGCGGGCACGGATACGCCGAACCTCGTTCCCGACGGGATGAAGGTTCCGAACCAGTTGCCGCCGGATCATATTCCGCCGGTTGTCGCGGGCACGGATACGCCGAACCTCGTTCCCGACGGGATGAAGGTTCCGAACCAGCTGCCGCCGGATCACATTCCCCCGGTTGTCGCGGGCACGGATACGCCGAACCTCGTTCCTGACGGGATGAAGGTTCCAAACCAGCTGCCGCCGGATCACATTCCCCCGGTTGTCGCGGGCACGGATACGCCCAACCTCGTTCCCGACGGGATGAAGGTTCCAAACCAGCTGCCGCCGGATCACATTCCGCCGGTTGTCGCGGGCACGGATACGCCGAACCTCGTTCCCGACGGGATGAAGGTTCCAAACCAGCTGCCCCCGGATCATATTCCGCCGGTTGTCGCGGGCACGGATACGCCGAACCTCGTTCCCGACGGGATGAAGGTTCCGAACCAGCTGCCCCCGGATCACATTCCGCCGACGCTGGGCAACGACAAAATTCCTCCTATAGTACCGCATGTCGCCCATATCGCCGGGACCGATGTTGGCGCGCTGACGGAGGACAAGGGCGTTACTGCGGGCCACCTCGCCACGGGCGGCACGCTGACGGTGACCGATGCCGATCCCGGCGAGGCGGCGTTCACGCCGGTCA
>NZ_RWKV01000001.1:0-168508 GCF_003993795.1 Aquabacter cavernae | reverse complement strand
GTCGAGGTGAGCGACGGCCATGGCGGCACCCAGCAGACCCAGGTCTATGTGAAGGTTCTCGGCACCAACGACGCTCCGGTGATCTCGGTGGCGACCGCCGGCGGCGACCATGGCGCGGTGACCGAGGACGCGGTGAAGACGACGGCCTCCGGGTCTCTGACCTTTACCGATGTCGATGTTGGGGGCTCCGGAGGGGAGACCTGGTCGGTGGATCCGAAGACGCCCGGGGCCTATGGCATGCTGGCGATCGACCAGCACGGGCACTGGACCTACACGCTCGACAATGCCCGCGCCATCACGCAGGCCCTGACCGCAGGGCAGACGGTTCACGAGACCTTCACCGTCACCGTCACCGACTCGGAGCATGCAACGGCCACCCATACCGTCACCATCGATGTCACCGGAACCGGCGAAGGCGCCCATATCGCCGGGACCGATGTTGGCGCGCTGACGGAGGACAAGGGCGTTACTGCGGGCCACCTCGCCACGGGCGGCACGCTGACGGTGACCGATGCCGATCCCGGCGAGGCGGCGTTCACGCCGGTCACGAGCGGCACGGGCCATTACGGCACCTTCACCCTCGACGCACAGGGCCACTGGACCTACACGGCCGACAACAGCCAGGGCGCGGTCCAGCAGCTCGGGCCGGGCCAGCACCTGACCGACACGCTGGCGGTGACCAGCGTCGACGGCACGACCCACGACATCACGGTCACCATCGCGGGGACGAACGATGCGCCGACGATCGTCGGCACCGCAGTCGGCCATGTGCATGAGGACGGGACATCTCACGCTTCAGGCACGCTGACGGTGGTGGATCCGGACGGAAAGTCCCAACTCGAAATTTTAGGAAGCGGAACCGGCAAGTACGGCGCTCTGACGCTCGATCAGGCCACGGGGGTCTGGACCTACAATCTCGACAATGCCGCGGCGCAGGAGTTGCACCAAAACGAGGTTGTTCAGGAAAGCTTCACTGTGCGCACGACCGATGCCTCCGGGGTGAGCGTTCAGCAGACCGTCACCATCGAGGTCACCGGACAGGTCGACGCGCCGCGCCTATCGGGTGCATTCGCCGGCGCGGTCACTGAGGACACCCAGACGGTCGCGCATGGAACCATCGTCGCAACGGACCCAGACAAGGGCGATACGGTCACTCTCCAGCATCTGGCGTATCTCGACCACTCCAATTGGGGGACATTCTCGATCGATGCGCAAACGGGCGATTGGACATTCAAACTCGACCCCGTCGCTGCGCAAAGTCTCCAGGCCGGCCAGATCGAGCACGTTACCTTCGTCGTGTCCGCGCAAGACGACACGCGTACGACCTCTCACCATGACGTGACGATCACGATCACGGGCACCAACGACGCACCCATCGTATCAGGTGTATCGACAGTCCCCGCCGGCGTTGAAGACCGATCTCAGGTCGTCACCACCCAAAACCTCCTTGCGCATGCCACCGACGTGGATTCGGGTGACACTCTCCACGTCACTGGCCTGACTGCCGATCACGGCACCTTCACAGACAACCAAGACGGTACGTGGACCTTCCATCCCGAGCAAAACTATAACGGCCGGGTCGCCCTAAGCTACGATATCACCGACGGCCAGGGAGGTAATACGCCGGCGCACGCCGAGTTGCAGCTTTCGCCAACCAACGATATCGCGGTCATTGCTGGCGGAGATGTCGGGAGTGTGATGCAAGACCAGCATCTTACTGGCCACAACCTTACCACTGACGGCACGCTGACGGTCACAGATGCCGATCCCGGCGAGGCGGCGTTCACGCCGGTAGCTGCGGGGGTGGGCCATTACGGCACCTTCACGCTCGATGCGCACGGCTATTGGACCTACACCGCCGACAACAGCCAGGCCGCGGTGCAGCAGCTTACCTCTCAGCAGCACCTGACCGATACGCTGACCGTGACCAGCGTTGACGGCACGACCCACGACATCACTGTTACCATCGAGGGGACGAACCACGGTTCCGGAAATGCCGTCGTCTATACCGGCGCGGGCGCAATTGCCCCCGCCCCCTCGCCGAGCCAAGACCAACCCGCGGAGGGCACGGCGACGGCTGATATCCGGATTTCCATCCATGAGGCTCCTGGCGCTCCGAATGGCGTCCACCCGGAGAGCGGCACGAATGAGAGCCACCATGGCGGCGGCCATGACCATGCGGGTGTCGAAGGACCGTTACAACACGATGGCGGGATGCCGCTCGATCCTTATCTCGTAGCGGCGGGTTACCGGGCGCCTCAGGTCGAAGGCGACCACCATTCGCAGGATTCGGACCCTCTTCATACGTCGGTCCCGGATACGACCGCGCACAACGCTTCCGATCCTCATCACGCGACAGAGGACGGTGCAACACATGCGACGGCGCAGAGTGATTCCCACCCCGTTCACGCAGGCCAGGAAAGCGACGATCCGATGGCCCATTATCTCGGTGCAGTCGGACATGGCGAGCCCTCGGGCGAACACGTCGCCATGCTGCCTGAACTCTCTCACTATATGCAAAGTGTCGGCGTCGATCCGGCTAGCCTGCCGGCGGCGGAGCCCCACGCCGACCATGTTTCGGAGTTGCTTGATACCAGTGGTGACCCGAACCACCCAACTGATGTCGGTCATGAAATCGGATCGCCGCCGGTTGATGCCTCGCATGACATCATTGCCGACCATCATCTGGACCATCTCCCACCGGATGTGAACCACGACACCAACTATGGTTAGGATGTCGCATTCATTGATTTGCGGCGGTGCCAGAGCGTTTTCGAGCGAAGTGCGAAGCGGTTCGCATGAAGGAAATGCGTCACACTTCGCTCGGAAACGCTCTAAGGGCTGCGCTTGGGACACGGTTTATAGGGAATCGCGCGGCGAGTTCTTATATTCGCCGGCGTGTATGTGAAGTGGCGTATCCACCGCCCCGGGCAAGGCGGCGTAAGGCGCCGATTTTTCCCGCTAGGTACCTGGTGGGGACTTGCAAACGCAAGCCTCCGCCCGAAGGCGGAACTTCTGCAAGCCACTGATTCTTCTGAAGAGAAATTGGAGCGGGCGATGGGATTCGAACCCACGACCCCAACCTTGGCAAGGTTGTGCTCTACCCCTGAGCTACGCCCGCATCCATAGGGCCGGCGGCAGTGCCGCGCGGCAGGTGCGTGTCTATGCCAAAAGCCCGCGGCGAATGCAACAGGCTTTTCCGAGAAGTTTCACGCAGGCCGCCCAAACCCCTATGGGCAAACGAAACCCGCCCCTCCGGCCGCCTGTGGATGGCCGGAGGGGCGGGCATCGGCGCGCGCGGAAGAGAGGTCCCGCGCCCCTCACGCGCGGTGAATGGGGTCGATCCACTTCACCTCGCCGGGGGTCTCCACGGGCTCGATGTCCAGGTTCACCACCACCGGCTCCTGGCCCGAGCGCACCAGCACGCATTCCAGGACCTCGTCCGGAGAGGCGTTGATCTCTTGGTGGGGCACATAAGGCGGCACGAAGATGAAGTCGCCCGGCCCGGCCTCCGCGGTGAATTCCAGATGCTCGCCCCAGCGCATGCGCGCGCGGCCCTTCACCACATAGATGATGCTCTCCAGGTCGCCGTGATGATGGGCGCCCGTCTTGGCGTCGGGATGGATATGGACCGTGCCCGCCCAGATCTTCTCCGCCCCCGCCCGCGCATTGTTGATGGCGGTGGCCCGGTTCATGCCGGGCGTCTGGGCCGTATTGGGATCCAGCTTGTCGCCGGGAATGACCTTGACGCCATTGTCCCGCCAGAAGTCCGCGGAAGGGGCGTGAGGCGCGTCCCCGTGGGAATGACCCTCGTCGTGGGAATGGCCGTCATCATGGGAATGGCCGTCATTATGGGAGTGACTCATGGCGAAATCCTCGGGCGGGCATGACGATGATGTGTGCGCCGGGAGTTTCGCGCCGGCGCGCGTCCGGCCGCGCGCATGAGCCCGCCGCGTCCGGTGATGGCGCGAGGTTAGGCCGCCCGGACCGCGAAGGGAATCGGTTCGCGCTTCCCTTCCCATCTTCGGCGCACTAGAACGGCGGCAATCTTCCCGCTTTCCTTATCCGGAGCCGCCCGCCCCATGGCTGCCTATCAGTATGCCTTCCACATGCACGGCCTCACCAAGACCTATGCCGGTGGCAAGAAGGTGCTGGATAACGTGCACCTCTCCTTCTACCCCGACGCCAAGATCGGCGTGCTCGGCAATAACGGCGCCGGCAAGTCCACCTTGCTGCGCATCATGGCCGGCATGGACAAGGACTTTTCTGGCGAGGCGCGCCCGGCCGAGGGCGTTCGGGTGGGCTATCTCGCCCAGGAGCCGCAGCTCGACCCGAACAAGAGCGTGCGCGAGAACGTGATGGACGGCGTCGCCAAGCAGAAGGCGATCCTGGACCGCTACAACGAACTCGCCATGAACTATTCCGAGGAGACGGCGGACGAGATGACCGAGCTCCAGGACCAGATCGAGGCGCAGGGCCTCTGGGACCTGGACAGCAAGGTCGATCAGGCCATGGACGCGCTGCGCTGCCCGTCCGACGATTCCGATGTCGCCAAGCTCTCGGGCGGCGAGCGGCGCCGCGTGGCGCTCTGCCGCCTGCTGCTGGAACAGCCCGAGCTGCTGCTGCTGGACGAGCCCACCAACCATCTGGACGCCGAAACCACGGCCTGGCTGGAAGGCCATCTGCGCACCTATCCCGGCGCGATCCTGATCGTGACCCATGACCGCTACTTCCTGGACAATGTCACGGGCTGGATCCTGGAGCTGGATCGCGGCAACGGCATTCCCTACGAGGGCAATTACTCGTCCTGGCTCGGCCAGAAGCAGAAGCGCCTCCAGCAGGAGGGCCGCGAGGACGAGGCCCGCCAGCGCGCGCTGGCCCGCGAGCAGGAATGGATGGGCACCTCCCCCCGCGCCCGCCAGGCCAAGAGCAAGGCGCGCATCCAGCGCTATGAGGACCTGCTCCAGAAGGCGTCCGAGCGGCTGCCCTCGGCGACCCAGATCGTCATCCCCGTGGCCGAGCGCCTGGGCCAGAACGTCATCAATTTCGAGGGCCTCAACAAATCGTTCGGCGACCGGATGCTGATTGACGGCCTCTCCTTCAAGCTGCCGCCCGGCGGCATCGTCGGCGTCATCGGCCCCAACGGCGCGGGCAAGACCACGCTGTTCCGCATGATCACCGGGCAGGAAAAGCCGGACGCCGGCACCATCACCATCGGCGAGTCGGTGAAGCTCGGCTATGTGGACCAGAGCCGCGACGCGCTGGACGACAAGAAGACCGTCTGGGAGGAAATCTCCGGCGGCAATGAAGTCATCTATGTGGGCAAGAAGGAAATCCCTTCGCGCGCCTATTGCGCGGCCTTCAACTTCAAGGGCGGCGACCAGCAGAAGAAGGTGGGCTCGCTTTCGGGCGGCGAGCGCAACCGCGTCCATCTCGCGCGCACGCTCCAGCGCGGCGGCAACGTGCTGCTGCTGGACGAGCCCACCAACGACCTGGACGTGGACACCCTGCGCGCCCTGGAAGAGGCGCTGGAAGATTATGCCGGCTGTGCCGTCATCATCTCCCATGATCGCTTCTTCCTGGACCGCATCGCCACGCACATGCTGGCCTTCGAGGGCGACAGCCATGTGGAGTGGTTCGAGGGCAACTTCCAGGATTACGAGGAAGACAAGAAGCGGCGCCTCGGCATCGATTCCATCATTCCCAAGCGCATTCAGTATAAGAAGTTCGGCCGCTGACGCGCGTTCCGGGGCGCCGCCCGCGCGGCGCCCCGGCTCTTGAGCTGAACCGGGGCGAAGCCCGTGCGTTTGCGTAGGAATCCGGAGATTCCCGCTTGACGCTTGCGGGAGAGCCACAGGCGAGGTTACAAAGGTCCACGAACCGCCTGGGGCGGAACGACCTAAGGGCTTGAGGCTGCTGGCTTCACAACCTTGGGCCGGGTGCGCGGGTTCCCTGCCTCCCACGAAATTCAGCCGCCCGGTTCGGGCGGACGCGATGTGCGTGTGCCGAGCGTGACGCCGATTTTGGCGGGCGGCTCGGCATCAGGCAGGCCGGTCCGGATGATCGCCCGAACGGGTGCTCGCCCACCCGGCAGACGGAGCCGCAGGCAGGCTCGGGGCTGGTTTTTCAGGCTCCGGGTTCCGTTCGAGCAGTGGGGATCATGACCTACACGGCGTGGTTTGACGACGAGCCTTCCCAGGAACCGCCCGCGCATCAGCCGGGCCAGCGTCCGCGTGCCTCCTGGCGCATCGCGGGGGCGTTTGCCGTGGGCTTTGCGGGACTGGCCTCGGCCGGGCTCGTGGGCGCCTGGGCGCTTGCCGGCATAGACGGTCCTGCCCGCATCCCGGCCTTCGACGAGCACGCCATGGCGCTGCGCGCCGCCCAGCTCGCCGCCGAGGCCGCGAGCGATGCGGAAATCCCGCCGGACCCCGCCCCGACGCGCGCCGCCGCGCTGTCGCTGGTGCCGAACTGGCTCTACGATCCCAATCCCCTGGCCGGTGGCGCCCGCCGGGCCGCGGCCACCGACAGCAAGGAAATCGCGCTCGCGCCGGCTCCGCTGCCGCCCGCCGCGCTGCCCTCGGCCCATCTGCCCTCGGCCCATGTGCCGCTGCCGCAGAACCATCCCCTGAGCGCCGCCGAACGCCAGCAGACGGCGGAAGCGCCGGCCGCCGGCTCCGATGCGCGCGACAGGATCGCCGCGGCCCCCGTTCCGACCCGCAACCCGCTTCTGTCCGGTGGCGAGCAGCAGGTGGCCGCGTTGCCGCCGCCTGCGTCCACGCCCGGCCCGGTGGAGCCTCCGGCCGCCAAGGCGCAGGACGGCAGCGACATCGCCCTGCCCGGCCCCGGCGACAAGTACGCCGTCTACGATATCAAGGGGAAAACCGTCTACATGCCGTCCGGCGAGCGGATGGAGGCCCATTCGGGCTATGGCGACGGCTTCGACAATATCCAGCAGGTCTCCACCCGCATGGTGGGGCCGACCCCGCCCAACACTTATGTGCTCTCCATGCGCGAGCGCCTGTTCCATGGCGTCCAGGCCCTGCGCATGCGCCCGGTGGGCGAGGGCAAGATGTATGGCCGCGACGGCTTCCTCACCCATTCCTACCTGATGGGCGACCGGGGCGATTCCAACGGCTGCGTGTCGTTCAAGGACTACGACAAGTTCCTGGCGGCCTATAAGAGCGGCCAGGTCACCAAGATCATCGTGGTGGCGGCCCTCGCCAATCCCCCGGCCCCGCTCCCGGACGCGAACCCGCTCCTGGCCTGGCTCTCCGGCAAGGGGCGCTGACCGGCACCGGCCGGGCCGGCCTCACCGGCCGGCATGCGCCGCGTTGTGCTTCACCAGGACCACGATGGCGCCGTGGATCACCAGCGAGACGACGAGCCCCACCATGTGCTGGAGGAAGCTCGCCGGGATCAGGACGAGGCTGGCGACGCTGAACGGGATGAAGGCCAGCACGCCCGTCACAAGGCCCGGATTGTAGCTGCGGAAGCGCACCGCCATGCCCACATGGGCGATGCCGTTCACCAGGATGAGATAGGCCGCCGACAGGCCCCAGCCCGCCCCGAAAAGGGCGGCTGCATAGAGGGCCAGGATGTTGAGCCCCCACACGCCCGGCAGATTGACCAGGAGCACATCCGCCACGGTGAGGGCCTCGGCGCCGCCGAACACCGTGCGGTTCACATAGGTCCGGAAGCGGTCGCCCCAATGCTCCTCCAGCTGGTGCAGCATGTAGAGCGGCCCGGCGAGATAGACCAGCAGCAGTGCCCGGTCCGCCCCGAAGAAGGGCGCGAGCAGCAGGAGCAGCCCTGCCATGAAGAGCGCACCCGCCACCCAATGCGCCTGAAGCCACGCCTTGACCATGTCCGCCCCCGTTTCCCCAATGCCCGGATTGCGGGCTTTTGGCAGAATGACACGGGAAGGTTTCCGCGAGCTTGTGCGCAGGAGCGCGGCGCGCGGACCGCGCATCCGACACCCGACGACCTTGAGCGGGGCAATAACGCCCTATGTTTCAACACCTTACTGTAATCGGACATTGGCAGCCGCCAGTGGATGGGATACAGCTTTGCTGGTTCTGCACGGATGAGCATATGACGAGCGCCCTCGGAATTGAAAAGTCCCTCACGGGCATCGAGGGGTTCGATGAACTGACACTGGGCGGCCTCCCCAAGGGGCGCACCAGCCTCGTCTGCGGCACCGCCGGCTGCGGCAAGACGCTGTTCGCCGCCACCTTCCTCATTCACGGCGCGCGGGCCTTCGACGAGCCGGGCGTGTTCGTCACCTTCGAGGAGCGGCCAGTCGATATCATCGACAACGTGGCGTCCCTCGGCTTTGCGCTCGATGATCTGGTGGCGCAGCGCAAGGTGGCCATCGAGCATGTGCTCGTGGACCCCTCCGAACTGGCCGAGATCGGCGAATACGACCTCGAAGCCCTGTTCCTGCGGCTGGAGCTGGCCATCGACGAGGTGGGCGCCAAGCGCGTGGTGCTCGACACCATCGAGAGCCTGTTCTCCGCCTTCTCCAACCCAGCCGTGCTGCGCGCGGAAATCCGCCGCCTGTTCGACTGGCTGAAGGAAAAGGGCGTCACCACCGTCGTCACCGGCGAGCGCGGCGACGGCGCCCTGACGCGCCAGGGGCTTGAGGAATATGTGTCGGACTGCGTGATCCTGCTGGATCACCGGGTGCACAACCAGGTCTCGACACGCCGCCTGCGCATCGTGAAATATCGCGGCACCTCCCACGGCACCAACGAGTATCCCTTCCTCATCGATGCGGACGGGTTCAGCGTGCTGCCGGTGAGCGCGCTGGGGCTCACCCATGTGGTGCATGAGGAGCGCGTCTCCACGGGCATTCCCGATCTCGATTCCATGCTCGCGGGCGGCGGTTTCCATCGCGGCACCAGCATCCTGCTCAGCGGTGTCGCGGGATCGGGCAAGAGTTCGCTCGCCGCCTCCTTCGTCAATGCCGCCTGCGCGGCGGGCGAGCGGGCCATGTATTTCTCGTTCGAGGAATCCGCTGGCCAGACCGTGCGCAACATGCGCTCCATCGGCCTCGATCTGGCGCGCTGGATCGAAAGCGACCAGCTCCGCCACATCGCCACCCGGCCCACCTTCTACAGCCTGGAAATGCACCTCGCCGTGATGCTGCGGGAAGTGCTGCGCTTCCAGCCGAGCCTCGTGGTGCTTGACCCCATCTCCGCCTTCGACGCCTCCGCCGAACTCACGGACGTGCAGGCCATGCTGCTGCGGGTGGTGGACTTCCTGAAGGGCCGGGGGATCACGGGTGTGTTCTCCCACCTCTCCCACGCCCAGGGGCAGATTCAGACCGACACCGGCCTGTCCTCGCTCATGGATGCCTGGATCCTTCTCCTGAACCGGGAGATCGGAGGGGAGTTCAACCGGGAACTCTATCTGCTGAAGGCGCGGGGCATCTCCCATTCCAACCAGGTGCGGGAATTCGTGCTCGACGGCTCGGGCATCCGCCTGCTTGAACCCTTCCTCGGCGAGACGGGCGCCCTGACCGGCACCGCGCGCCGCGCGGAAGAAGCCCGCCTGCGCCGCCTGGAAGTGGAGCGCACCGGGCAGCTGGAACGCTCGCGCCAGGACATCGAGATGAAGCTCGCCCGGGCACGGGCGCAGATAACCGTCCTGCAGTCGGAGCTTGAAGGCGAGGAGCGCGCGCTGCGCGATCTCGACGCCGCGGATGTCGCTTTCGCTCGCCAGGCGGCGACGGATTTGAACATCATGAAGCAGAGCCGGCGCGGGTGAGGGGAAAGGTCATGTCCAGCGAACCCATGAAGCTCGTTTTATATGTGGCGGGAGCGACGCCGAAGTCGGTCGCCGCCATCGCCAATCTCCAGCGCATCTGCGACACCCATCTGGCTGGCCGCTACGTCATCGAGGTGGTTGACCTGAAGAAGCAGCCGCATCTCGCCCGCGAGCATAATATCGTCGCCATCCCCACCTTGGTACGCCAGCTCCCGGTGCCGATCCGCAAGATCATCGGCGACCTCTCCGATTC
Source organism: Aquabacter cavernae (assembly GCF_003993795.1). Taxonomy (GTDB): domain Bacteria; phylum Pseudomonadota; class Alphaproteobacteria; order Rhizobiales; family Xanthobacteraceae; genus Aquabacter; species Aquabacter cavernae. Next base: position 158,487 of record NZ_RWKV01000001.1, on the reverse strand, counting down.
CGAGAAGGTGCTGGTCCATCTGAGGATCGGCGAGGGATGAGCGAGATCCCGCTTCTCACCGCTGCGGAACTGCGGCGCCGGCTGGAAGAGGCGGAGGAAACGCTGCGGGCGATCCGCGAGGGCGAGATCGACGCGCTCGTCATCCGCCGCGAGAAGGAGGACGAGATCCTCACCCTCGAAGGCCCGGAATCCTACCGCTCCTTCATGGAAGCCATGACGCTCGGCGCCGCCGTGCTGGATTCCGCCTTCCACCTCGTCTACGCCAACCGCGCCCTGTCCGACATGCTCGGGCATGGCAGCGAGCATCTCCAGGCCGCCGGCCTGTTCAATGTGCTGGACGCGGCCAACGCCATGGTGCTCCGGCGCATGACCGAAAGCGCGGCCAACGGGCGCCGGAGCGCCGAGCTGCGCCTCAAGGATCCCTCGGGCCAGCCCCGCCATCTGCTGGCCACCGCCACGCCGCTCCGGCTCGGCGCCACCTCCGGCATCGCCGTCACCTTCACCGATGTCACCGAGCGGGTGCGGGCGGCGGAAGCGGAAGCTGCCGAACAGGCGGCGCGCGCGGTCATCGCCTCCGCCAACGAGGCGGTGGTCGTGTGCGACGCCAGCGGCACCATCACCCATATCAATCCGGCAGTTCATGCCCTCACGGCCCTGGAGCCGGTGGGCCGGCGCTTCGACGAGGCGCTCACCCTCACCTTTCCGGCCACGGGCCCCTTCACCGATGCCCATGACCTGCTGGAGAAGGTGCGCGCCGGCTATTCCGCCCGGGGGGTCGAGGCGTTCCTGCCCGACGCGCCGCGGGTGAAGGACGTTCTGGTCAGCGCCGCACCTTTGGTGGGCATCGGCATCGTGCGGGGCGGCTGCGTGGTCACCCTGGTGGACCTTTCGGCCCGCAAGGCGGCGGAGCGCCAGCAGGCGCTGCTCATGGGCGAACTGGACCACCGGGTGCGCAACACCCTCGCCCTCGTCCTCTCCATCTGCACCCTCACCGGCCACAATGCGCAGACGGTGGAGGAATTCCAGCGCGCCTTCGTGGCACGGGTGGAGGCGCTGGCGGCCACCCACACGCTGCTGGCGCGCAAATCCTGGACCGGCCTGTCGGTGGGCGACGTGGCGGCGGCGGAACTGGCGCCGTTCGTACAGGCCGACGGCGATCGCCTGTTCCTGACGGGGCTGAGCGCCACGGTGACACCGCAGGCCGCCGTGGCGCTGGGGCTCATCTTCCACGAACTGGCCACCAATGCCGCCAAATACGGCGCCCTCTCCAACCGCGAAGGGCGGGTGGAGATCAGCGGCGGGCGCGTGGCGGAAACCGGCGGCCTGGAAATCGTCTGGACCGAGCGCGCGGGACCGCCGGTGGCGCCCCCCACCCGCACGGGATTCGGGCGCACGGTGATCACCCGCAGCCTGTCCTATTCCAGCGGCGGCGCGCAGATCGACTTCGGCCCCGAGGGGGTTGTCTGCACCCTGCGCATTCCGCGCAGCGACCTGACCGACGAAACCCCGCGCGGCGGCACGGCCTGACGGAATCCATCCTGCCTGCCTGTTACGGGACCGCCGCTTCCATCGCGGCGGACTGCTGCGGCGCTTCATTGATCCGTATTGATCTATCGATCAATATCTAGCGTCGCCCGTGAAAACGCTCCCGGTCGCCCACCCGACACGGCAGCGATGCCGCAACAATAAGCAGAGGAACGCCATGGACGCCCGCCTCAACGCGCTGGCCAATGAGTCCACCACCCTGCCCGGCCTGCCGGACGATTTCTGGACCCGATTCGAGAGCCGGCGCATCGCCGTGAACGGGGTCACGCTCCATGCGGTGACAGGCGGGAAGGGCCCGCCCCTTCTGCTCATCAATGGCTGGCCGCAGACCTGGTATGTCTGGCGCTTCCTCATGCCCGTTCTGGCGGCGCATTACAGCCTGGTGGTGGCGGAGCCGCGCGGCCTCGGCCGGTCCGACAAGCCCGACGGCGCCTATGACACCGCCGCCCTCGCGGGGGATCTGGCCGGCCTCATGAGCACGCTCGGCCACGAGCGCTTCGCGGTGGTGGGGCACGATGTGGGCATGTGGGTGGGCTATGCGCTGGCCGCCGATTTTCCCGCGCGGGTGGAGCGGCTCGCGGTGATGGATGCCAATATTCCCGGCGTCCTGCCCTCCCCGCCTCTGTTCTCGGAAGCCCCGCTCAACCGGCGCCTCTGGCACTTCGCCTTCAACCGCCTGGACGGGCTCAACGAGCGCATGGTGGAGGGGCGGGAGGAGATCTATTTCGGTGACCAGCTCGCTTCCAAGGGCGCGACGCCCGACGCCATTCCGGCCGAGGCGGCGGAGATCTATATCGCCCCCATCAAGGCGAGCCGGCAGGCGCTGAAAGCCTGCTTTGAATTCTACCGCGCCATCGAGATCAACATCCTGCTCAACGGGCGGCGGAAGATGCGCATGCTTGAGATGCCGGTCCTCGCCATCGGCGGCGCGCTGGGCCTCGGCGACCGGGTGGGCGAGCAGATGAAGCTGGTGGCGCGGGACGTCACCGCCCTCACTTTGGAAGGCTGTGGCCATTATGTGCCCGAGGAGGCACCGGACGCGACGCTGGCCGCCCTGCTGCCCTTCCTTGAAGGTCAGGGCTGATCAACGCTTTTCCAACCGTCATACCCGGGCTTGTCCCGGGTATCCACGGCCATCCGTTGAACGCCCACCCAGTGGAACCCCGTGGATGGCCGGGACAAGCCCGGCCATGACGGCCTGTGGGTCAGGCACGGACTTACCCAAATAGCCGAGCCGTCCTAAAGCGATTCCAAGCGAAGTGTGAAGCGGTTCGCGTGAACGAAACGCAGAACGGGCCGCCTTTCGGGCGGCCCGTTCGCATGTCGGCGGGGCGCGGCGATCAGGCGGCCGCCTTGGCCTTCAGCTGGGCGATGGTGTCGAGGATGACCGCGCTCACCTGCGCGCGCTCCTCGCCGTCCAGCGGCAGGCGCGGGGCGCGGATCCATTCGGGCGCGCCATAGACGTAGTGCTCGGCCAGCTTGATGTACTGGACCAGCTTCACATGGGTATCCAGGTGGAAGGCGGGGGTCAGCAGGCGATAGAGCGGGCGCGCCTCCTCGAAGCGGCCGGCGCGGCAGAGATTGAACAGCCGCACGCACTCCTCGGGCCACGCATTGGTCATGCCCGAGACCCAGCCCGTGACGCCCAGCGCGGCGCTTTCCAGGATCAGGTCGTCCACGCCGCAGAACACGGCGAAGCGGTCGCCGCAGGCATTGTAGATGTCCGTAACGCGGCGGATGTCGCCGCTCTCTTCCTTGATGCAGACGATTTCGGGCGTATCCGCCAGCTGCTCCAGGATGTCGGGGGTGCAGTCCACGCCATAGGCGATGGGGTTGTTGTAGATCATGATAGGCAGCGAGGATGCCGCCGCCAGATCCTTGTACCAGCGCACGGTTTCGCGCTTGTCGCTCTTATAGGCGATGGACGGGAAGGCCATCAGTCCCTCGGCCCCCAGCTTCTCATAGGCGCAGGCCGCCTCGGCGGCAGAACGGGTGGAGACTTCGGCCAGCCCGCTCAGCATGGGCACGCGGCCCGCCACCGCTTCCTTCGCCGCGCTCAGCACCTGGGCGCGCTCGTCCATGGTCAGCGAGGCATTCTCGCCCAGCATGGGCAGCAGGATGACGCCGGACACGCCATTGGTGATGAGCCGATCCACGCTGTGCTGGAGCGCGGTGAGGTCCAGCGCGCCGTCCTCCTTCAGCTTCGTGGTCACTGCCGGGAATACGCCGCTCCACCGGGTCATGGCTCTTGCCTCACGCCAGAATTGAATACAATATTCGATTATCATCCTCGAAGTGCCCGCGGCAAGGGTATCGAATGCGTGATTTTGAGGCATTAGGCGGTCAAATTCTGCGCTTGCGGAAAGGCCCGCCTCTCGTCACTGAATATCGTATTCAATTTTGGAGCGGATCGTGACGAAGCTCGGCAGGCAGTCCCTTACCGACCAGATCGTGAGCGCGGTGCGCCAGAGGATCGTTTCCGGCGACCTGCCGGAGGGGACGCCCCTGCGCCAGGAAAAGCTCGCGGCGGAACTGGGCGTCTCCCGCGTGCCGCTGCGCGAGGCCATCCGCCAGCTGGAGGCCGAGGGGCTGGTGGTGTCGGAGGTGCACAAGGGCACCGTCGTCTCCTCCCTCTCGCTGGCCGAGATCCAGGAGATGTTCGAGATCCGCGCGGAGCTGGAGACCTGGCTGTTCGCCCTCGCCATTCCCCGCATGAGCGAGGCCGACTTCGCGCTGGCCGACGCCATCATCGCGGAAAGCGCCGCCAGCGAGGTGGGCACCTGGGGCGAATTCAACTGGCGCTTCCACTCCGCCCTCTATGCCGCCGCCGGACGCACCATCGCGCTGAAGCTGCTGAAGGGCGTCCACGACAATGCCAACCGCTACATCAACCTGCAGCTCGCCGTGGTGGCGGACGTGGACCACGAGCTGGTTGATCACCGCAACCTGCTGGCCTTCGCGCGGCTGCGGGATGTGGAGGGCGGCGTGAAGCTGCTGCGCAAGCATATCGAGACGGTGGCGGAAAACCTCGTTCGGTCCATCGGCGAAAGCCGCCGGGCCGATCCGGACGTGGCCTGAGACGGCAGACCCAGACGGCGGAGACGCGACGTGAAACTGGTCTTCGGCATCATCGCGGGCATGAATGTCCTGCTCCGCCATGTGGTCGGCGCCATGCTGGGCGTCATGGTGGTGACCGTCACCATCCAGATCTGCGTGCGTTTCGTCCTGCCAAAGGCCGGGATCATCGTGGCCGCCCCCTGGACCGAGGAACTGGCCCGCTACCTCATGGTCTGGTGCATCTTCCTGGGCGCGGCGGTGGCCTCCCGCTCCGGCGCGCTCATCGCCATGGACAGCGTGGTGGACGCGCTGCCCGCCAGGCTCGGTGACGCGACCCGCAATTTCGGCCTCCTCATCACCATCGCCTTCTTCGCGCTGCTGGTCTGGCTCGGGGTGCGCTGGGTGGAATTCGGCACCGTGGAGACCTCCACGGTCATGGCCATGCCCATGGCCTGGGTCTACGCCGCCATGCCGCTGGGCTCGGCGGTGGCCATCATCAACATCCTCGCCCTCATGGTCGAGCGTCACTTCCAGCGCCGTTCCGAGCGCCGCGCCGCCCAGGCCGCGGCGGAGGAAGCGGCGGCCTCCATCGTCTGACGGGAGACAAAGACATGGCCCTTCTGTTCGGCACGATGGCCCTGACCCTGGCGCTGTCCGTCCCCATCTTCGCGGTGATGGGCCTGTCCTCCGTGGTGGCGCTGCTGGAGCGCCGCATCGACCTCATCGCCGTGCCGCAGAACGTGTTCGAATCCCTGGATTCCTTCGCGCTCCTCGCCATCCCCTTCTACGTGCTGGCGGGCAACATCATGAAGGCGGGCGGCATCTCCGCCCGGCTCATCGGGCTCGCCAGCGCGCTGCTCGGCTGGGTCCGGGGCGGGGTGGGGGCGGCGGCCATCCTCACCTGCATGTTCTTCTCCACCATTTCCGGCTCCTCCTCCGCTACCACGGCGGCGGTGGGGGCCACCATGGTCCCGGCCATGGTGAAGAAGGGCTATCCCAAGCCCTTCGCCGCCGCGACCGTGGCGGTGGGCGGGGAGCTGGGCGCCATCATCCCGCCCTCGCTGCCCATGGTCATCTATGGCCTCGTGGCCAATGTCTCCATCGGCGGGCTGTTCATCGCCGGCATCCTGCCGGGCATCTTCATCGGCCTGACGCTGATCCTCACCATCTGCGTCTTCGCCAAGCTCAACGATTTCGACCGCACCAAGCCGGTCTCCTTGCGCGCCTGGGCGCAGGAGGTGTGGGTCACGGGGCGCGAATCCCTCCTCGCTCTCCTCATGCCGGTGATCATCCTGGGCGGCATCTATTCGGGCGCCTTCACGGCCACGGAAGCCTCCGTGGTGGCGGTGGTCTACGGCTTCGTGGTGGGCGTGTTCGTCTACCGGGAGATCTCGTTCCGGGACATCCTGAAGATCCTCAACGACAGCGCGGTGATGACCGGCATGGTCATGCTCATCGTCGCCTTCGCGGCCCTGTTCGGCCATGCCATGACCATCAACCGCATCCCCCATTATTTCGGGGAGCTGGTGGGCCAGATCGCCTCCAACGCCATCATGTTCATGCTGCTGGTGAACGTGCTGCTGTTCGTGGTGGGCACCTTCATGGAGGCGCTGGCCACCATCCTCATCCTGGGGCCGATCCTGGCGCCGCTCGCCATCAAATACGGCATCGACCCCATCCATTTCGGCCTGGTGATGATCGTCAACATCGCCATCGGCATGGTGACGCCGCCGGTGGCGGTGAACCTCAACGTCGCCTCGGAAATCTCCGGCGTCAGCATGGATGCCATGACCAAGCCGGTCCTGGTCTTCCTCGTGGTGCTGACCATCGACGTCCTGATCATCAGCTATGTGCCCGCGCTCTCGCTGGCGCTGCTGTGAACCGGCCCAAAAAGGGCCGTTGAAACAAGAACCGACCAGAGAAGGACCGAACATGCTGAGAACCGCGCGCTGTCTTTTGTCCTCCGCCATGCTGCTCGCCGGCACGCTCGCCGCCGGCGCCCAGACCATCGAGCTGAATGCCGGACATGTGCTGACCACGGCCAGCCACTATCACGCCGCCGCCGCCAAGCTCGCGGAACTGGTGGCCGAGAAGTCCAAGGGCCAGATCAAGATCAACGTCTTCCCGGCCGCCCAGCTCGGCGGCGAGGTGAAGATGATCCAGTCCGTGCGCACCGGCACCCAGGACATCGTGGTGACCGGCGAGGCGCCGCTTGAGAACACGGTGAAGGACTACACCGTCTTCTCCTTCCCCTATCTCTTCTCGTCCGTGGACGAGGCCAACAAGACCCTTCAGGGTCCCATCGGCAAGGAGATGCTGGGGCTGCTGCCGCAATACGGCATGGTGGGCCTCGGCTTCATCTCGGCGCTGGAGCGGGACATCTTCACCAATGGCCGCGTCATCAAGACCGCCGCCGACATGCAGGGCCTGAAGATCCGCGTCATTCCCGGCCCGGGCTATGTGACCGCCTACAAGGCGCTGGGCGCCCAGCCCACCCCCATGGCCTATACGGAACTGTACATGGCGCTCCAGAACGGGGCGGTGGACGCGGCGGAGAATTCCCCCGATCTGTTCCTCCAGGACCGCTTCGTCGAGGTGTCGAAGACCTTCTCGCTCACCAAGATCATGTACATGCCGGCGCTGATCATCATCTCCAAGTCGCGCTGGGACGGCTTCACCCCCGAGCAGCAGAAGATCTTCACCGATTCCGCCGCCGAGGCCGTGACCTTCGCCATCGACCACTACAAGAAGGACTATGCGGCGGCGCTGGAGACCATCAGGAAGAGCGGCAAGGTGCAGCTGGTGGAGCCGGACCTCGCCTCCTTCCGCGCCACCGCGCCGGAAGTCTATGCGGCGCTCCTGAAGGAGTTCCCCCAGGCCAAGCAGTGGCTCGACAAGATCAAGGCGCAGTGAGCGCCGGACCTGATTGATCCTGCCGGATTGATCTTGCCTGATTGAGAACGCGATGCCCGGGCCGGTCCCGGGCATCGCTGCGTTTGAGGGGTCAGTCCGCCGTCCAGCCGCCATCCACCACGAGGGACGAGCCGGTCATGAGCGCGGAGGCGTCGCTGGCGAGGAAGACGATGGCGCCCATCAGATCCTCCACCTGCCCCACCCGCCCCAGCTTGATCTTGGCGACCACGCTCTCGTGGAACGCGGCGTCCGCGAAGAAGGGCCTGGTCATGGGCGTCTCGATGAAGGTGGGCGCCACGGTGTTCACCCGCACGCCCAGCGGCCCCAGCTCGATGGCCATGGCCTTGGAAAAGCCTTCCATGGCCCATTTGGACGCGCAATAGACCGAGCGGCGCGGGCCGCCCACATGGCCCATCTGGGAGGAGATGTGGATGATGGAGCCGCCCTTGCCCGCATCCACCATGCCCTGCGCCACCGCCTGCGCCACGAAGAAGGCCGCGCGCACATTGATGGCCATGACGAGGTCGTAACTCTCCTCGGTCACGTCCAGGAAGGCGCTGGGCTTGTTGGTGCCGGCATTGTTCACCAGCACGTCGAAGGCGGGGCGCTCCGACAAAGCCGCGCGCACGCCGGGAAGGTCGGTCACGTCCAGCGCCAGCGCCTCGGCGCTGAGGCCCTGGGCGCGCATCGCCTCAGCCGCCGCTTCGATCTCGTCGAGGGTGCGGGCGGCGAGCACCACATGGGCGCCCGCCTGCGCCAGCGCCGATGCCGCTCCGAGCCCGATGCCCCGGCCCGCGCCGGTGACGAGGGCGCGCTTGCCGGTGAGCGCGAAGCTCGGCGTCTTGGGAATGTCCACGGGCTGCTCCATCGGGATCGTAGTGAGCGTTTCAGCCTTCCATGGAAACGCTGAAACGCTCACTCTCATTGCTTTTCCGCGTTTCCGTCACGCGAACCGCTTCACACTTCGCTCGGAAACGCTCTCAAGAAAGAGGGGCTCGCCGGAGGAAACGCCTGCGAGCCCCAGTTGGACCAAATCCGCAAGGCCGGCCGGGCATAAGCCGCGCACCGGCCTGCCCTCACTCGGCAGCCGTCGCGTAGGGGATGTTTCGGCCGCCGTATCGGCGCACGCGGATATTGGCCTGCTCCGCATGACCGGCGAAACCCTCCAGCATGCACAGGCGAGAGCAATACTCGCCGATCATGGCCGAGGCCTCGTCGGTCAGAACCTTCTGATAGGTGCAGGTCTTCAGGAACTTGCCCACCCACAGGCCGCCCGTATAGCGGGCGGACTTCAGGGTCGGCAAAGTGTGGTTGGTGCCGATGACCTTGTCGCCGAACGACACATTGGTGCGGGCGCCCAGGAACAGCGCGCCGTAATTGGTCATGTTGTTGAGGAAATAGTCCGGGTCGCGGGTCATGACCTGGACATGCTCGGACGCGATGCGGTCCGCCTCCGTCACCATCTCCTCATAGCTGTCGCAGACGATCACCTCGCCATAATCCTCCCAGGCCTGCCGGGCGATGGCGGCGGTGGGCAGGATGGTGAGCAGGCGCTCCACCTCGGCCATGGTCTCGCGGGCGAGCTTTTCCGAATTGGTGAGCAGGATGGCGGGCGAGTTGGGGCCGTGCTCGGCCTGTCCCAGCAGGTCGGTGGCGCACATTTCCGCGTCCACGCTGTCGTCGGCGATCACCAGGGTCTCGGTGGGGCCGGCGAACAGGTCGATGCCCACCCGTCCGTAGAGCTGGCGTTTGGCTTCCGCCACGAAGGCGTTGCCGGGGCCCACCAGCATGTCCACGGGCTCGATGGTCTGGGTGCCCAGCGCCATGGCGCCCACCGCCTGGACGCCGCCCAGGCAATAGATCACGTCCGCCCCGGCCAGATGCTGGGCCGCGACGATGGCAGGGGCCGGCTCGCCATGATAGGGCGGCGCGCAGGTGATGATGCGCTTCACCCCCGCCACCTTGGCGGTGATGACCGACATATGGGCGGAGGCGAGCAGCGGATACTTGCCGCCCGGCACGTAGCAGCCCACCGAGTTCACCGGGATGTTCTTGTGCCCGAGCACGATGCCGGGCAGCGTCTCCACCTCGATGTCCTTCAGCGCGTTCTTCTGGTGCTGGGCGAAGTTGCGCACCTGTTCCTGGGCGAAGCGGATGTCGTCCAGGTCGCGCTTGGTGAGCTTGGACAGGCAGGCTTCGATTTCCTGTTCCGAAAGGCGGAAATCCTCCCGGTCCCAGCCGTCGAACTTCACGGACAGCTCGCGCACGGCGGCATCACCGCGCGCCTCGATGTCGGCCAGAATGCCTTCGACCGTATGGCGGACCTTGGAGAGGTCCTCCGCGCGCGCGGCCGCGTCGCGACCGCGCTTCAGGAAAGTCGCCATGGGAGGTGTCCTTACTTGATGGCCTGTGGGTTGATGGGCGAACCCGCGCCCCCCGGCAGGTGGAGCGGCGGAGCAGAGAAGAAGAACTCATACACCTTGTCCGCGTCGCAATCCTCGGCCAGCTCCTTCAGATAGAAGATCTCGCCCATGGAGATGCCGATGGCGGGGATGACCACCCAGTGCCAGGGCTGGTTGGCCTCGTCCGTCTCGTTGGGGCGCACCTCGCAGCCCCAGGTGTCGGCGCAGATGGCGGCGATGTCGTGCTCGCGGATCCAGTAGCAGGTCTCGAAGGCAAGGCCCGGCGCGCCGCCGCCCGCATAGCCCGTCCAGTCCTTCTTCGCGAGGCAGCGTTCCTGATGGCCGGTGCGCACGATGACGAAGTCGCCCTTGCGGATCTCCACGCCCTGCGCGGCGGCAGTGTCGTCCAGGTCCTTGTTGGTGATGGCATAGCCGTCATCCAGGGAGGCGACGCCCTTGAAGCGGGCCACGTCCAGGAGGACGCCGCGTCCCACCATCTTGTCGCGCACATTCTCGATGCCGAGCTTCTTGGCGCCCTTCACGTCCACGAGCTTCGCGTCGAAGCCGTTATACATCTTGTCGTCGATGAAGATGTGCGCGAGCGCGTCCCACTGGGTGGACGCCTGGCAGGGCATGTTGATGGCGTCGTCCGCATAGCGCAGGTACGGCGCGGGCTCGTCCTGGACGCCGGCGGCGGCATCCGTGCCGGTGGCGAGCATGGTGTGGATGGGGTTCCAGCGCCCGCCGAACAGGCCGGACTGGATGGGCTCCTTCAGCGACAGGCCGAGCGCGAACACCTTGCCCTTCTTGATGAGCTTTCCGGCATTGATGATGTCGTCGGGGGAGATGTTGTTGAGGGTGCCGATCTGGTCGTCGGCGCCCCAGCGGCCCCAGTTGGAGAGCTTTTCCGCAGCTTCGTAGATCGCAGCGCGATTGACCTTCATGAGCGGCCTCCCTTGTGTTGTTATCGATCGATAAATACACATGGAAAGCCGGTGCGCAAGAGTGGGCCGGACGGAGATTTGCGCTGCACTGCAACAGGATAGCGGTCTGATCCTTCGCAAACATAGGCGTCGCGAAGGCGCTTATGCTCGCCTGGAGCGCGATCCGTTTAGCTGGACGCAGTCTGCGTCCAGCTAAACGGTGAATCGCTCTCCCGGTTTTTGGAAAGAGACGGATTCAGCGTTGAGACGAAATCGCAAAACGATTTCGTCTCAACGCATCCGGCTCTAAGAAGGTCTGGACAAGATGAAGGAAAACCGATGAGCCGGGCGGCGCAAAATCGGACACAGGCATCTGGACGGACGGCTGCGCGCGCGAAAACGGCGCCGGTCCAACGGCGGCTCAGCGCGGCGGACCGGCGCCGGGACATCCTCGCCAAGTCCATCGAATATTTCGCGCAAGTGGGCTTCGACGGCGGCACGCGCGAACTGGCGCGGCATCTGGGGACGACCCAGCCCTTGCTGTACCGCTATTTTCCCAACAAGGACGCCTTGATCCAGGAGATCTACAAGGTGGTCTATCTCGACCAGTGGAAGTCGCACTGGGACGGACTGCTCACCGACCGCACCCGCCCCCTGCGCGCGCGGCTGCAGGACTTCTACGAGGACTATACCGACGTCATCCTCAACCCCCAGTGGATGCGCATCTACTTCTTCGCCGGGCTGAAGGGGGTGAACATCAATGAGCGCTACCTGGCGCTGGTGGAGGAGCGCATCCTCTCGCCCATCGTGCGCGAGTTCCATCACGAGGCGGGGCTGGAGGCGGGGCCGGACACGCTGCCCCGCGCGCTTGAGATCGCCTGGCAGCTCCAGGGCGGCATCTTCTATTACGGCGTGCGCCGCTATGTGTACGGCACGAAAGTCCACGTCTCGAAAAGCGAGATGATCACCGAGGCGCTGGACCTGTTCTTCGCGGGCTACGGCGCCCGCCTCGCCGCGCAAGCATGATTAGAGGCCCATGAGCCGCGCTCATGGGCCTCTAACTCATTGAGAGAGTGCGATCACTTCTTCTGGGTCATTTCCTTCAGCACCGCATGGACGGCGGCGGTGTCGTCCGCCCCGCGTCCGGCGGCGACGGCAGCGGTGTAATAGGGCACGGTGGCCGCCATCAGCGGCGTGGGCGCGCGCATCTCGCGGGCGAAGTCCATGATGAGGGTGATGTCCTTCATATAGACCTCCATCTTCATGGTGGCGGGCAGATAGGTGTCCTTCACCATCAGGGGCCCGCGCACCTCGAACATGCGCGAGGTGCCTGCGCCGTCGCTGATGGCGTCATACACCATGGAGAGGTCGAGCCCGGCCTGCTCCGCCAGGACCAGCGCCTCGGCGGCGGCCACATTGTGAATGGTCACCAGAAGGTTGGCCACGAACTTCAGCTTGATGCCCGCGCCGAAGGGACCCACATAGCGCGTGTTGCGCGCGAAGCCGTCGAACACCGGGCGGATCCGCTCCACCGTCGCCTCGTCGCCCGAGGCATAGACCACGAGATCGCGCACCGCCGCCTGGGCGCCCGTGCCGGAGACCGGGCAGTCGAGCACGGTCACGCCCTTCGGCTCGAACAGGGTGCGGACATAGTCCTTGGCATAGAGCGGGAAGGTGCCCATCTCGCACACCACGGCGCCGGAGCGGATGGAATGGATCATCCCGTCCGCGCCGCCGCAGGTGGCCTTCACCGCATCCACGCTGGCAAGGGCGATGAGGATGACATCCGCCGTCTCGGCGAGCGCCTTCGGCGTGGCGGCGATGGTGCCGCCCACCTCGGCCAGCGCCTTCAGCGGCGCCTCCGCCACGTCAAAGCCGATGACCGGGAACCCCGCCGCGCGCAGATGGCGCGCATAGGACAGGCCCATGATGCCGAGCCCGACGACGCCAACGGTCGGGCGATCCGAAATGCCGCTCATTCTGTGTTCCTCCACGCCCCGCGCACCATATTGGGGGCCGGACCGGGGCGTCACTTTCATTGGCGGGCTGAGCCCGTTCAACGGCCATAATTGACAAGCGGGGGCCGGGCAAGAATTATCGATCGATCAACAAAAAAATCCGCCGGGTTCGCCGGCGGTGTTAGGGATAGGCGCGCACTGCGCCATCCTGGGAGGAAGAACAGCGTGACCAAGCGTTTCCGGGAGCTGATCCCCGACCATCTCACCGCCGCGCAGCAGCCCGTCTTTGAGGCCATCGCCTCCGGGCCGCGCCAGACCGTGCCCTATATCTACCACCTGCTGCTGCGCAGCCCGGAGCTGGCCAAGACCGCGCAGGCGCTGGGCGTGTTCTGCCGCTATGGCACGCAATTCTCGCCCCGCCTGTCGGAGCTGGCCATCCTCGTGGTCGCCCGTCATTGGGACGCGGCCTATGAATGGTCCGTCCATGTGCATGAGGCCCGCAAGGCCGGCGTGCCGGAGCCCGTCATCGCCGCTTTGGAGAAGGACGAGGTGCCGGTGTTCGACGATGCGGACGACGACCTGGTCTACCGCTTCGCCAGCAGCTATTTCGCCAACAATGACGTGTCGGACGATCTGTTCGCGGCGGCGCAGGCTCGTTTCGGCGAACAGGCGGTGGTCGAGCTGGCCGGCCTGCTGGGCTATTATTCCATGCTGGCCATCTGCCTGCGCATCTACCGGGTGCCACCCCAGGGCGAGGCCTGAACCGGCCTGCACCCGGCCCGCTTGAAAACATCTTGCGGAATAAGAAAGTCACTTTCATAAACCTGATCCCGCCGGGGCGTGCCCCGGTGCACGGCTCCGGGGGTGTGCATGTCGCTTGAGATCACCCTGATTGTGAACGGCACGCCCTCGTGCCTGGTGGTGGACGAGACCACCCCGCTGCTCCATGCCCTGCGCAACATGCTGGGGCTGCGGGCCTCGCGGTTCGGCTGCGGGCAGGAACAGTGCGGCGCCTGCATGGTGCTGATGGACGGCAAGCCCACCTATGCCTGCTCCCATCTCGCCATGGACGCGGACGCGCGCGTGGTGGAGACGGCGGAGAGCCTCATGGGCCACCCGCTGCGCGCGGCTTTCCTCGCGGAACAGGCGGGCCAGTGCGGCTATTGCCTGTCGGGCATCCTCATGTCCGCCAAGGCGCTGCTGGACCGTACCCAGAGCCCGAGCCGCGAGGCCATCGTGGCGGCGCTCGATCCGCATCTGTGCCGCTGTGGCGCCCATGAGCGCATCATCCGCGCCGTGGAGCGCGCCGCCGCCATGCTCCGGGGAGAGGCGGCATGATCCCCAATACGCTGCCCTCCAGCCTCGCCGACAATCCGCGCCTCGAACAATGGATCGGCTTTCCCGCCGAGGGCCGGGTGGCGGTGCGCACGGGCAAGGTGGAGCTGGGCCAGGGCATCCTCACCGCCATGGTCCAGATCGCCGCCGAAGAACTGGAGGTGGACCTGTCCCGCCTGGACCTCGCCTCCGGCGACACGCGGGACACGCCCAATGAGGGCTTCACGGCGGGCAGCCTCTCCGTGCAGATCGGCGGGGTGGCCCTGCGCCTCGTCTGCGCGGAAGTGCGGTCCCTGATGCTGGACGCCGCCGCCGCCCGCCTCGGCTGCCCGCGCGAGGACCTTGCGGTCGAAGACGGCCGCGTGCTGCAGGACGGCGCGGCCACAGGGCTCGACTATTGGGCGCTGGCGGGTGATCTCGATCTGACCCGCGCCGCCACCGGCATGGCGCCCGTGAAGAGCCCGGCGCAGTTGCGCACGCTGGGCACGGACGTGCCGCGCACCGACCTGCCGGAGAAGGTGGGCGGAGCCCCCTTCATCCACGACATGACGGCGCCGGACCTGCTCCACGCCCGGGTGCTCCACCGCCCCCGCAAGGGCGCGCGGCTCGTGGCGCTGGACGAGGCCGCCGCGCTCAAGGCGGGCCTCGGCACCGTCGCCCTGTTCCGCACCGGCGACATGGTGGCCCTGGTGGGCGAGGATGAATCCCGCGTCCATCTGGCCTTCGAGCGCCTGCACGAGCGCGCGCGCTTCGAGGGTGGGCTCGCGCTGGGGCCGGAGCATGCGGAACCCGGTTTCCTCACCGGCCTCGACACGGCTGCGCCCCGCATCGTGGAGCGCGGCACGCCTGCCGCCGGCACGGCCGCGCAGCGTGTCACCGCCACCTATTCCAAGCCGTTCCTCGCCCATGGCTCCATCGGCCCGTCCTGCGGCGTCGCGCGCTATGCGGACGGGCGCCTCACGGTCTGGAGCCACACGCAGGGCGTCTTTCCGCTGCGTGCCGCCATCGCCCGGGCGCTCGGGCTCGCGCCCGAGGCGGTGGACGTGATCCATCGCCAGGGCGCGGGTTGCTATGGGCATAACGGGGCGGACGATGCCGCCTTCGACGCGGCCATCGTGGCGCTCGGCCATCCCGGCCGCACGGTGCGCGTGCTCTGGACCCGCGCGGACGAGATGGGCGTCGCCCCGTTCGGCGCGCCCATGGTGGTGACGCTGGATGCCGGGCTCGATGCGCAGGGGCGGCCCCTCGACTGGACCATCGACATCCGCAGCCCCACCCATGTGGACCGGCCGGGCGCCAATGGCGGGGTGAACCTGCTCTCCGCCGAGGCGCTGGAGACACCGCCCGCACGCCCGACGCCGGCCGACTTCCCGGACGCCCTGGGCGGCGGGGCCGTGCGCAACGGCTTCGTGCTCTACGACCTGCCCCAGCAGAAGCTGGTGCATCATTTCGTGCCCGATGCCCCGGCCCGCACCTCCTCCATGCGCGGGCTCGGCGCCTTCGCCAATGTGTTCGCGCTGGAAAGCTTCATGGACGAGCTGGCGGAAGCCGCCGGCATGGACCCGGTGGCCTACCGCCTCTCCCTCATGAGCGATCCGCGCGCACGGGGCGTCATCATGGAAGCCGCGCGCATGTGCGACTGGGAGACCCCGCCGCCGGACGGCTTCACGCGCGGCTTCGCCTTCTCCCGCTACAAGAATTCGGCCGCCTATCTGGCCATGGCGGTGGAAGTGAGCGTGGAGGAGGAGGTGCGCGTCTCCCGCGCCTGGTGCGCGGTGGACGGGGGCCTCGTGGTCAATCCCGACGGCGCCATCAACCAGGTGGAGGGCGGCGTGATCCAGGCCATCTCCTGGACGCTGAAGGAACAGGTGATGTTCGCGGACGGCGCGGTCTCCTCCAACACCTGGGAAACCTATCCGATCCTGCGTTTCTCCGAGGTGCCGCGCATCGAGACGCGCCTCATCGGCGATCCCGCCCACCCGCCGCTGGGCATGGGCGAGGTCTCGCAGGGGCCAACGGCTGCCGCCATCGGCAATGCGGTCACGGCAGCGCTGGGCGCGCGACTGCGACACCTGCCGCTCACCCGCGACCGCATCATGCAGGCGCTGCTGGCGGACTGATCCGCCAGCAAGGCCCCACACCGTCGATCGGATATCCCGCTCAGCGCGACTTCGCAGGCGCGCCCGGCTGGCGCAGCGCGTGGGCGCTGGCGAAGGCGTCCAGGGCGAACAGGCGCTGCGTCAGGGCCTGGAAGGCGGGATAGGGGGTCAGGTCCATCCCGAACAACTCGGCGCTCATGGCATGGCCGGCGATGCAGATGTCGGCGATGCCCGGCGTCGCGCCCAAAGCATAGGGCGCGGCCGGGCGGCGCTCCAGCAGGCGCTCATAGGTGCCCATGCCCTTGCCGATCCAGGTGCGGATCCAGTCAGCCACCGCCGCCTCGTCCGCCCCGAAGGTCTCCGCGAGATATTTGCGCACGCGCGGCACCATGAGGGGATGGGTGTCCGCCACCGTCACCAGCGCCAAGGCACGGGCATAGGCGCGCTCGCGCGGGTCCGTGGGCATGAGCGCCGGGGCCGGATGGGTCTCGTCCAGATATTCCAGGATGGCCAGGGACTGGAACAGGATATGGCCGTCCTCCTCCACCAGAGCCGGCACCGCATGGGCCGCGTTGATGGCGTCGAATTCCGGCGTGAACTGGTTGCCCGCGAGGATGTCGAGGGAGACCTCCTCATAGGCGATGCCCTTCAGACTGAGGGCCACCCGCAGGCGGTAGGAGGCGATGGAGCGCCAGAAGCCGTACATGCGCAGGGTCATGGAAGCTGTTCCCGAAAGGCCCGACTGAGGGGCCGTGTGTCCCACATTGATCACCAGCGGCCGGCGCGGGCAAGCGGGGCGGCGTGAAAACAAAAGGCCCCGGTCTCAGACCGGGGCCAAGGGGAGCGGAGGCTCGGAAGCCGGGCATGCCCGGCCGCGAAGACCTCCGAAGGGACGGTCTGCGCCGCCGCCTCAGAGCCCGAGCAGCTTCACCGCATTGCCGCCGCAGATGGCGGCCTTGGCCGCGTCATCGAGGGCGGAAGCCATCACATGGCCCACGGGATCGCTGTCCGCCATGTCATAGGGATAGTCGGTGCCCATGAGCACATGGTCCACGCCCGCCATGCGCACCAGGGCCTCAAGCTGCTCCACGGAGAACACCACCGTGTCGAAATACATGCGCTTGAGATAGGTGGTGGGGGCCAGGGGGATGACCTTCACATCGGAGCGCGCGCCCCAGGCATGGTCCATGCGCGCCCAATAGGCGCCCGCGAAGCCGCCGCCGTGCACGGCGAAGATCTTCAGCTTGGGATGACGCTCCATGACCCCGTCGAAGATGAGGTAGTGGAGGGCGATGGTGGTCTCCAGCGGATTGCCGATGACGTTGTTGAAGTAGAAGCGCGACAGGCGCTCGGCTTCCGTGAAGCCGTTGGGATGCAGCAGCACCAGCGCGCCCAGCTCCTCCGCCTTCGCCCAGAAGGGGGCGAATTCGGGATCGGACAATTCCTTGCCCGCCACATTGGTGAGGACCTGCACGCCCTTCATGCCGAGGGACATGACATATTCCAGCTCGGCGGCGGCCAGGTGCCCGTCCTGCAGCGGCACGGAGCCCAAAGCCGTGAAACGGTCGGGGCGACCCGCCACATATTCGGCGAGGCCGTCATTGACCACGCGGGTGGCCTTGGCCGCGATGTCGGTCTTCACCGTGTAATAGCACTGGGGCGGGGGACACATGATGAGCTGCTTGTCGATGCCCGCGGCGTCCATGTCCTTCAGGCGGTCGTCATACTGCGTCATGCGCGAGCGGCGGTCCGCATCCTGCTGGCGGTTCAGCGCCTTGGTGTCCGGCGTGCCGTAGCGGGCGAGCGGGATGGTGGAGATGTCGAGATGCCCCTCCACGATGGCGGCGGCGGCGGGCACGCCCACATGGGAATGCACGTCCACCGTCACGCTCTGCGGGCGCTGTGTGACCCCGTGCCGCCGGCCGGCGGACGGACCATAGGAATTCCAGACGTCGGTCATGGCTGTGTCCTGCAATGAAAGGGATGAAGGCGGGGTCAGAAGACACCGAGATGATGGGAGATCAGGCTATGGTCGGCCGCCGCCTGCGCGGCGGGGCCGGAAAACACGACCTGTCCGGTATTGATGATCACGATGTCGTCCGCAAGGTTCAGCGTCATCTTGATATTCTGCTCCACCAGGATGATGGACAGCCCCTCCGCCTTGAGCATGGCGATGATCCGGCCCACATCCGCGACGATCTGGGGCGCGAGCCCCTCGGACGGCTCGTCCATCAGCAGGACGCGGGGATTGCCCATCAGCGCCCGGCCGATGGCCAGCATCTGCTGCTCCCCGCCGGAGAGCGAGCCGGCGAACTGGCTCTGGCGCTCCTTGAGGCGGGGAAAGATCTCGAACACGCGGGCCAGCGTCCACGCACCGGGAGTGTCGGGCACGCGGCGCTCCGCAACCTGAAGGTTCTCCTTCACGGTCAAGGAGCGGAAGATCCGCCGCCCCTGCGGCACAAGGCAGATACCCTTGCGGGCAATGGTCTCGGGCTTCGCGCCGCCGATGCGCTCGCCCTCCAGCACGATGGAGCCCTGCTTGGGGTTGAGGAACCCCATGATGGTGCTCATGCAGGTGGTCTTGCCCGCCCCGTTGCGCCCCAGCAGGCCCAGCAGGCTGCCCTTGCGCAGCCCGAAATTGATGCCGTGCAGGACGTGGCTGTCCCCGTAATAAGCGTGGACGCCGCTGAGTTCGAGGATGTCATTCGCCAAGATAGATCTCCCGGGTGCGCGGGTCGGCCACCACTTCGGCACGGGTCCCTTCCACGATCACCTCGCCGAAATGCAGCACGGTGATCTGCTCCGCGAAGGCCAGCGCCACGTCCATGTCGTGCTCGATCATGATGATGGTCACGTCGCGCGGGATGGTGGTGAGCAGCGCGCTCACCGAATTGCGCTCGTCCTGGGACAGGCCGGCGAGCGGCTCGTCCAGCAGCAGCAGCTTCGGCTTCTGGGCGAGCGCCATGGCCAGTTCCAGCCGCCGCCGCTCGCCATAGGAGGTCTCGCCCACGAGGCGGTCGCCCCCCTCCGAGAGGCCCACCTGCGCGAGCGCCTGAGCGGCCAGATCGAACAAATCGGTGCGCCGGGCGAGCGTGCGCCAGCAATCCCACCGCTCCTTCCGAAGCCCCAGCAGCGACAGCACCACATTGTGCAGCAACGTGTCGTGCGGGAAGAGCGTCAGGATCTGGTAGGTGCGCGCCAGCCCCTTGGCGATCCGGTTCTGGGTCTTGAGGCTGACCATCTCCTCGCCGAACAGGCGGATGGAGCCCCTGTCCGGCTTGAGATCGCCCGTGATCTGGTTGAACAGCGTGGTCTTGCCCGCGCCGTTGGGGCCGATAATGAGCCGCCGCTCACCCGGCGCCACCCGCATGGACACGTCGCGCGTCACATGCAGCCCGCCGAAGCTCTTGGACAGGCCGGAGATTTCCAGTGCCGCCGCGCTCATGACGCATGCTCCGTGGAGGGTTTGGCCGTGAGGGCGGGCGTGGAGGCGGGCGGCGGTGCCGTCCGCCGCTTCCAGAGCTTGCGGAAGCCGGGCACGAGGCCGGTGGGCATGAACACCACGGCCAGCACGAAGATGAGGCCCAGCAGCGCGTTCCAGCGCTCCACATAGGAGGAGGCCACGTTCTTCACCAGTGTCACGATGACCGCGCCCACCATGGGCCCGGTGAGGGTGCCGGCGCCGCCCAGGATGGTCATGAGCAGCACTTCGGCCGACTGCTGGAGCGAGACCGTGTAGGGGCTCACGAACTTCTGGTAATAGACGAACAGAAGCCCGGCGATGGCGGCCCAGAAGCCGGACATGATGAACGCCACCCAGCGGATCATCCACACATTGTGGCCGAGCATGCGCATGCGGCGCGGCTGGTCCTTGGTGCCGCGCAGGCCCGCCCCGAAGGGCGACTGCACCACCCGCCAGATGATGTAGACCGACACCACGAACACGATCAGCGAGAAGTAATAGAAGCTGGTCGCCCCGTTGATGTTGAAGCCCAGCGGTTCCGGGCGCACCGGGAAGCGCATGCCGTTGTCGCCCTGGGTGAGGCCCACCCAGCGATAGGCCACGCCCCACACGATCTGCCCCAGCGCCAGCGTGATCATCAGGAAGGACAGCCCGCTCGCGCGCAGCGCCAGCACGCCGAACACGGCGGCGGTGAAGGTGGCCACCGCCACCGCGCCGATGGCGGAGGAGAGCTGCCCCCAGCCCGCCACGGTATGGAGCCAGGTGACCCCATAGGCGGCGATGCCGAAATAGGCGGCGTGGCCGAGCGAGGTCATGCCGCCATAGCCCACGATGAGGTTCAGGCTCACCGCGAACAGCGCGTAGCAGAGGATCTGGCTGGTGAGGTTGATGAAGAAGTCATCCATCACGAAGGGCACGAAGCCCAGGAGGACGACCCCGAGCAAAGCGAGGATTGCGTTGCGGTTCATTGGCGCGCCCCCGCGAACAGGCCCTGGGGCATCAGCACCAGAACGGCCACCATGGGAAGGAAGAGGATGACGTAGGCGAAGTCGGGGAACAAAGCGGTGCCGAAATTGTAGATGAAGCCCACCGCGAAGCTGCCGACGAACGCCCCCAGGAGGCTGCCGACACCGCCCAGGATCACCACCACCAGCGCGAGCGGCAGCATGTCCTGGTCGAGGCCGGGATAGGCCTGCATGATCGGCCCGCCAATGGTGCCCCCGAGCCCCGCCAGCGCCGCGCCCAGCAGGAACACCATCATGAAGAGCAGCGAGACGCGGATGCCCACGCCGCGCGCCATCTCCATGTCGTCCACGCCGGCGCGGATCATGGCGCCGAGGCGGGTGCGCTCCATGAGGATGTAGAGCAGCACCGCCGCCACCACGGCCACTCCCAGCACCACGAGGCGATAGGTGGGGAAGGCGTAGCCGATGAAGAATGTGGGCGCGCGCGCCCATTGGGGTGCCGGCACGGGCACCGGATCGCCGGTCCACACCATGAGGCAGACATCGGCGATGATGAAGGAGACGCCCAGCGTGACCAGCACCTGGCCCTGGGCATTGCCCGCCAGCTTGCGCAGCAGGCCGCGCTCCAGGACGATGCCGAGCCCGCCCACCACGAGGCCCGCCATGAGGGCGGCGATCCAGAAATTGATGCCCCAATTCATGAAGGTCGCGCCGAAATAGGCGCCCAGCATGAAGAAGGCGCCATGGGCGAGATTGGGCATGCGCATCAGGCCGAAGATCAGCGAGAAGCCGGATGACAGCAGGAACAGCAGGCCTCCGAAGGCGATGCTGTTGAGTGTCTGAATGAGCCAGAACTGCATTCTGGACGTCCTTTGCAGAGAATGGGGCAGCGCCGCGGGCGCCCCGCGCCTGGACCGTCGGGCCGGGACATCCCGGCCGGTTGGGCTATGCCGGTGACGACGCTCCCCGTCCGGCACAGGGCCGGGCGGGGAGCGTGCCGTCATGCGGAAGGTCCGGCGACCGCCGGGCCGTTCAGGTCTCGGAACTCAGTTCTCGAGGAACTTGGCCGGCGGGTAGTCGCGCGAATAGACCGGGTTCTTGAGGAAGTCCTCGGCCTTCACGTTCCAGAACTGGCTGACGTTCTCGTAGGTCTTGATGACCGCGTTCACGAGCCGCCCGTCCTGCTTGGCCACCTTGCGGATATAGACGTTGCCGATCACGTTGCCGTACTTGTCGAACGCCACCGGGCCGCGGCAGGTGTCTTCCACCTTGTTGTTGCGCAGCGCATCCATGAGCGCCTGCTTGTCGCCGCCGCCTCCGGCGGTCTTCAGCGCGGCTTCCAGCACCGCCCCGGCGGTGTAGGTGGCGGCGGCGTAATAGCCGGGATCCACCTTGTAGTCGCGGCGCATGCCCTCGACGAACCGCTTGTTGGACGGGTTGTCGATGGTGGCCGAGTAATAGTTCACCGACAGCAGGCCGAGGGCGTCATCGCCCATCTGCTGCAGCAGGCTCTCGTCGAAGGCGGTCATGCCACCCAGGAGCGGGATCTTGTTGCGCAGGCCGTATTCGTTGAACTGGCGGAAGAAGCGGAAGCCGTTCGAGCCCGCGAAGGCCGCGAACATGCCGTCCACCTTGGTGTTGATCTGGGCGATGTAGGTGCCGTAGTCCGGCACGGCCAGCGGCGGCCAGAGCTTCTGGACGATCTTGCCGCCCTCGGTCTCGAAGGTCGCCTGGAAGCCGGCATTCTGCTCATGGCCATAGGCGATGTCGTCGGCGATGGTGGAGCAGCGCTTGTACTTCAGCTCCTTCGCCGCGTAGTCGCCCATGACCTGCGAGCACTGCGAGGAGGTGGACGTGACGCGCACGAACCAGGGATTGGCCCGGCGCTGGGTCATGTCATCAGCCGCCGCCACGGACAAAGTGGGCGTCTTGGTCTCGCGGATATAGTCGTCGAGCGCCAGGGCCTCCTGGGTGGAGAGCGGGCCGATCATGGCGGAGATCTGGTTGCGCTCCACCAGCTCCTGCATCTTGGTGCGCGCCACCGCCGGCGCGCCGCCGCTGTCCACGGTGACGATCTCCACCGGCACGCCGGCGAGGATGTTGTTGCGCTCCTTCATATAGAGCGCGAGACCCTGCTCCATCTGGATGCCGCCGGAGGCGAGCGGGCCGGTCTTCACGGTCATGAAGCCGACGCGGATGGGCTTGGGCTGGGCTTTCACGGCCGGGGCGCCGAGGGCCGCCATGCCCACGCCGACACCCAGTCCCTTGATCACGGTCCTGCGATTCACGGTCATTGCCGTTCTCCTTGTGCTTCCTCGTGCGATGGCGGCTGTCCCGCCGTCTGGGTTGGTCGGCCCGGTTGCTCCGGGCTCGCCCGCTTTCGTCCCGGCCCGCCGGACGGCGGCGTTGGCGCGCCGGTGCCGGAAGCCGTCTTATGACGACGGCCCCGACCCTTGGTCGGAACCGCGCGTGCCGGGCCGGAGGCGCGAAGCCTCCGGCCTCAGCCGATCCGCCTGACTTTTTCTCCGCCTTACTTGGACGGGATGACCGGCAGGAGCAGGTAGGATTCGCGCTCCGGCGAGAAGTGCAGCGTCGTGGTGCCGCCGAACACTTCCGGCGGACGGTCCAGCGGGTCGTTGTGCAGGAAGGGCCCGCAGCCGGTCAGCTCGTTCTTGAAGTTCGAGAGCTTGCCGCCGGAGCCGCCCGGCCACTCATAGTCCTTGCCCCGCACCGACAGGCCCACCCGGTGGCCCTTGGGCACCACGATGGAGGTCGGCCAGATCTCGATGTCCAGCTCCACCACCTCGCCGGGGGTGAGGGGCTGCTTCTCGTCATGGGTGTGATAGGGGCGATAGGGCTCGGAGAGCTTCGGGTCGAGCTTCCGGTGCGACGCCCGCAGCCAGCCCTGCGCCACCGGCGTGTTCGGGTCGATGGCGCCCTGGAAGGTCACTTCCTTCAGGTCCGGCGTGAACACCCGCACCACCAGGAACAGGTCCGCATCGGCGGTGGAGGAGGAGACGAAGAGCTTCGCGGCGATGGGGCCGGTGATCTCGGTCTCGGCCTCGAACGGGGCGGAGAGGAAGGTGACGCCTTCCCCCATGGCCTCGAACGGCATCTGCGTCACGTTCTGGACCGGCTCAGCGGCCAGGCGCGAGGTGCGCGGATGGAGCTGGAGCTTGGTCCACTGCGTGCGGGCGAGCGGCCATTCATGCTCTTCCCGCTCCACGAATTTCTCGCCGGGATGGCGCACCTGGAGCAGGACGCGGGGCTGCTGGTCCCAGCCATTGTTCGCGCCCTTCAGGAAATGGTCGAAGAAACGCAACTGCAGCTCCCGGCCATAGTCCGTGTAGAAGTGCGTCCAGTGCTCAATGCCGTGCACCTCCAGCCACTTGTTCTTGGAGGCGGCGCGCACGAACCCTTCGAAATTGCCGCGCGGATGCAGGCCCTGCCCGCCCCAATTGGCGGCGGAGAGGAACGGCACCTCGATGTCGTCCCACACCGGCGAACGGTCCTTGTGATACTGGTCGTCCAAAGCATGGGAGCGGATGTCCGCACCGAAATCGATGCGATTGGCGGCCAGTTCCTCCTCGGAGAGCAGCTCCGGCCCGCACACGAGCTGGCCGTGCGCCTTGCTGCGCCGTCCCCGCTCGCCGATGCCGTACTGCACCGTCTTCACCTGCATGTCGTACCAGTTGGCCCAGAAGGTGGAGAGGATGCCACCGTGATGGGTCATGTCGCGGTACCAGTCGGCCGAGCCTTCCCAGATGCACATGGCGGCGAGATGCGGCGGCTTGTGCTTGGCAACGTGCCACTGGTTGGAGCCGAAATAGGAGATGCCGTTGAGGCCCACCTTGCCGGTGCTCCAGGGCTGGGCGGCCGCCCATTCGATGCTGTCGTAGAAGTCCTTCTGCTCACGCGGGCCGAAGGGATCCACGAAGCCCGGCGAGGTGCCGCAGCCGCGGCTGTCCACCCGCACGCAGGCATAGCCGTGGGGCACCCACTTCTCCGGGTCCACCACTTCCCACGCCTGGTAGAGGTTTGAGGAGCCCGCGGTCACATCCGGCTGCTTCTCGGCCATGCGGTTCCACGCGGACGGATAGCCGTCCTGGAAGGCAAGACCCTTGGCATAGGGGCCATAGGTGAGAAGCACGGGATAGCGCCCCTCCTCCATCGGCAGGAACACGTCCGCCCGGATCACGACGCCGTCATCCATCTCGATCGGCACATCCCACAGGATGCGCATGCCGGAGCGCGTCTCCTGGAAAGCGGGATACGGCGCCTTCTTCTTCTCAGACGTGACAGAGGGTTGGCGCACAGGGGTGCTGCCCATATCGTCTGCTCCTCCCAAAGCTTTTCGTTCTTCTTGGTGCATTTGCACCCGTTATGGGGACCATGCTAATGATCAGACGATAATTAGCAAGCCCAAAACGTGCCTGTCGCGGATGGGGATACAAGAAACGCGGAGGACCGCCGGAATCGGCGGCCAGGGAGAGAGCCATGAGGATCGGTTTTGCCGGAATGGGGCGCATGGGCGCGGCGATGGCCCTGCGCCTGTTGGAGCTGGGGCACGAGGTCACCGTCTGGAACCGCAGCGCGGACAAGCTGGCGCCGCTGGAAGCGGCGGGCGCCAAGGTGGCGGCGACCCCCGCCGGCCTTGCGGACGGAAACGACGTGATCTTCTCCAGCCTGCTGGACGGGCCGGCCATGCAGGCGGTCTATGAGGGGCCGGGCGGCCTCCTCTCCGTGGACCTCACCGGCAAGCTGGTCATCGAGATGAGCACCGTCCTCTCCCGCGAGGAGGAGGAGCTGGCCGCGAAGGTGCGCGCCGCCGGCGCCGCCTTCGTGGAATGCCCCGTGGGCGGCACGGTGGGACCGGCGCGCACCGGCAAGCTGCTGGGCCTCGCGGGCGGGGAGGCGGGCGATTTCGAGCAGGCCAAGCCCCTGCTGGACCAGCTCTGCCGCCGGGTGGAGCATGTGGGCCCGGTGGGCGCGGGCGCAGCCCTCAAGCTCGCCATCAACCTGCCCTTGCTGGTCTATTACCAGGCCCTCGGCGAGGCCTATACTTTGTGCCGGAAGGCCGGGCTCGACCCGGCCTGGCTGGTGGATTTCTTCGCCGACACGTCGGGCGGATCGAACATCCTGAAGATGCGCGGCGCGGCCATCGCGCAGGCTTTGTCCGGCGACGACACGGGCCCCGCCGCCTTCTCCGTGGACGCCATCCGCAAAGACCTGAGCACCATGCTGGCGGAAGCCCGCACCGAGGGCGCGGACCTGCCCCTCACCGCCGCCGCGCTCAAGGTCTATGACGAGGCTTCCGCAAGCGGGCTGGGCGAGAAGGACGGCTCCATGCTGGCCGGCTTCTGGCCGGGCAAGTTCGGCGCCTGACACCGGCGGCCGACGCCGAACGGATGTCGGTCACGCCCTGCCGGGCCGTCCGGGACGCGCCATCATGACCATGGGCTCCGACAATCGCCGGAGCGGGAAATCGTGCGGGCTTGACCAATGGCCGATGAGTGAACCTCATCGGCCATTGGCATGAGAATCAGACTGAAGGAGACCGAGGTGAGCATCACCCTCGCGAAGGCCGAAGTGATCGTGGAAGCCGCCCTTGCCAAGGGGCATGAGCTGAAGTTCGAGCCGCTGACCGTGGCGGTGCTGGATGCCGGCGGCCATCTGGTGGCCCTCAAGCGGGAAGACCGCTCCGGCATCCTTCGGCCCGAAATCGCCGCCGGCAAGGCGTGGGGCGCGCTGGGCATGGGCTTCGGCTCGCGCGAGCTGGGCGAGCGGGCGGTGAAGGTGCCCCATTTCATGAACGCGCTGATGGCGGCCAGCCACGGGCGCTTCGTGCCGGTTCCGGGCGGCGTGCTGATCATCGACGGCGGCGCGGTGATCGGCGCCGTGGGCATTTCCGGCGACACCTCGGACAATGACGAAATCTGCTGCCTCGCGGGCATCGCCGCCGCCGGCTATATCGGCCAAACCGGCTTCCGCCCGCCGGAGTGAGGCCAAAAGCAAATCGCCCCGGAAGCTTGGCTTCCGGGGCGATTCGCGATCAAGGGGTCAGACGGCTCACCAGCCCGCGCGGCAGACGCGCTCGACCCAGTAGGGGCTCCACCAGCACTTCAGGAAGGTGCCGGTCGCCTCAAGCGGGCGATAGACCACCGGGGCCGTGACGATGCTCACCGGGCCGCCGCTCGCCGGGATGTCGCCGTCCAGCAGGGTGGCGTTGTAGGTCAGCGTGGTGCCGTTCTGGGTCACGGTGCCCAGTTCGATGATCACCTGGGCGGGGGTCGGGCCCAGCACGGTCAGGGCCGCGTTGGGCGGATCGTTCTTGAACACCGCCACCGTGGCGTTCCACAGCTTCACGAACTGCTCGGTGGTCATGGTGCCGCCGATGCGCTCGGGCCGCTCCACGCGGAACGAGGTGATGGGCGGAACGCCGGTCAGGGTCAGCGTCTTGCCGTCGAAGGTCATGCCGGCCGCCTGCTGGGTCAGCAGCATCTCGATGGGACGCGAGATCTGGACCTCGGGGCGCGCCGGAGTGCCGGCCTGGGTCAGGCCCTGGTTCACGGCCGGAGCGGCGGGGGCCGCCGGGGCGGCGGCGGGCGGCGTCTGCGCGAGGGCGGACAGGCCGGAGGCGGCCAGAAGGACGCCCGCCAGAGGTGCGATCAGTCTCGTGGACAGTCTCATGGACCCGATTTCCTTGTCTGTTCGTGCCGGCCGCCCGGCTTGCCCAAGGCAAGCCTGCCGGACCGTGCGTCCCATACCGGCGGGGCGAAGCTATAGCCCATCCCGCCGCCAAACCAACCCTGCCGCAACGACAGCATTGCGGCGTGTTTCGTTCATCCCATGAAGCTGCGGGGCGCCGGGCTCACCACCTGGGCCGCCCCGCCCTTGATCTCCAGCACCGCGAGGCCGCGCTCATT
This sequence comes from Aquabacter cavernae, assembly GCF_003993795.1. GTDB lineage: Bacteria > Pseudomonadota > Alphaproteobacteria > Rhizobiales > Xanthobacteraceae > Aquabacter > Aquabacter cavernae. The sequence goes on along the minus strand of NZ_RWKV01000001.1, from coordinate 130,901 downwards.
GGTGCCGTCGGAGCGGAAGCGGAACACGCCGTCCACGCCGTTGAAGCCCGAGGGATTGGTGAGGGAGGCATCCGTCAGGGCCCCCGGCCCCTGGGCGCGCACGATGGTGGCCACCAGCGACACCGCGTCATACGAAAGGGTCGCAGTGCGCACCGGGTCCGTGCCGAAGCGGGCGCGATAGCGCTCCGAGAAGCCGCGCCAGCCGCCGGATTCGGGCGCCGCGAACTGGGCGCCTTCCATGAGCGGGTTGGAGAACAGCCGCTGGTCGTCCCACAGGCCGGTGCCGATGGGCCGCACGCGGGTGAGATCCACGCCCGCCGCCGACAGGGCCTGGAGCACCGCCGGCACGCCATCAGCCGAATCGGGAATGAACACGGCGTCGGCCTGCCCGGCCACCGCCGCCGCCCGCTGCACCGCGGCCTGGAGGCGGGCGCGGTCCTGCGTGAACCGCTCGATGCCCATGATGCGGCCGCCCAGCGCCCCGGCCGATTGCTGGAACGCCCCTTCCGCCACCGAGCCGTAGGCATTTTCCGGAACGAGGCCGATGAAGGAGCGCCGCCCCTGGGCGACGCTGAAGGAGATGATGCGGTTCACGTCCGTCTGCGGCAGGAAGCTCAGCAGATAGACGCCGGACGACGCGACATTGGTATCCGTGGAGAAGGCGATCACCGGAATGCCGCGTGGGCGCGCCACCTGGGCCACCGCGCCCACCGAATGGGAGAAGAGCGGGCCAAGAATGATACGCGCGCCTTCCGCCATGGCCTGCTCGGCCGCCGCGCGGGCGCCCTGCGAATTGCCGCCGTCATCCTTCACCACGAGGCTGATGGGTGCGGCGCCCAGTTCCGAGAGGGCGAGTTCCGCCGCGTTGCGCAGCGACTGGCCCACGGCCCCCGCATTGCCCTGCGCGGTCAGCGGCAGGATGAGCGCCACCACGGGACCGGCGGCGGCGATGGGCTGCCCGGTGGGCGCCACGGCCGCGAAGGGCGGCCCCCCTGCAATGTCGCCGCCGGCGCAGGCGGCCAGGGTGGAGAGCAGGGCCGGCACGCTCGCGAGCTTCAGGCCGCTCGCCAGTAGCGCCCGGCGGGATACGCCAATGGAAGCCGTCTTGCTGCTCAAGGGCCGATCCGCCTCGTCCACCCGCTTCTCCTTGCGCGCTGCGTGCCTGAAACAGGCATACCGTCTCCCGCCGCGTTTGGCGAGGCCGGCAGGACGGTCGCGCAGCGGCTCCGGTCCCGCTAAGATGCGGGCATGACAGGACAAGAGGGCACGCCCCGCACCTATCTCATCGCCGGAACCCGCCAGTTCGCCGCGCGCCCCGCGCCCGGACTGCATGTGGTGGCGACGCCCATCGGCAATCTCGGCGACATCAGCGTCCGGGCTCTGGAGACGCTCGCTGGCGCGGATGTGATCGCCTGCGAGGATACGCGCATGACGCGGCGGCTCACCGATCGCTACGCCATCGAGGCGCCGCTCATCCCCTATCACGATCACAACGGCGCCAGCATGCGCCCGCGCATCCTGGCGCGCCTCGCGGCGGGAGACGCGGTGGCTTTGGTCTCCGACGCCGGAACCCCGCTGGTGTCGGATCCAGGCTTCAAGCTGGTGGTGGAGGCGGCGGAAGCGGGCCACCGCATCCATCCCATTCCCGGCCCCTCGGCCCTGCTGGCCGCCCTGGTGGCGGCGGGCCTGCCCACGGACCGCTTCCTGTTCGACGGCTTCCTGCCGCCGCGCGACGGGCAGAGGCGCAACCGCATCGCGGAATTGAAGGCCATCCCCGCCACTCTGGTGCTCTACGAGACCGGCCCGCGCCTCGCGGAAAGCCTCGCCGATCTGGCCGAGGGCCTCGGCCCGCGCCCGGCCGCCGTATGCCGGGAGCTGACCAAGGCGTTCGAGGAGGTGCGGCGGTCCGACCTCGCAGCCTTGGCCGCCCATTATGCGACAGCGAGCACGCCCAAGGGCGAGATCGTCCTGGTGATCGGCCCGCCGCAGGAAGCCGCCGCGCAGGACGGGGACGTGGACGCCGCCCTCACCCGCGCGCTCGCGGACCATTCCCTGAAGGATGCGGTGGCCGCCGTGGCGGGCGCCACCGGGCGGCCGAAGCGGGATGTCTATGCCCGGGCGCTGGCCCTTACGCGGGGCGAGGATGGCTGACCGCCCGGCCCCCGCCCGGCGCGCCGCCCATGATCGGGGCCTCGTCGCCGAGGACCGGGCGGCGGCATTTCTGGAAGGGGCGGGCTTCACCATCCTGGCCCGGCGCGCCCGCACCCCGGCGGGCGAGATCGACCTGGTGGCCCGCCAGGAAGGGCTGCTCGTCTTCTGCGAGGTGAAGGCGCGCGGCGGGCGGGACGCGGCCGCCTATTCCCTTCTGCCCCGCCAGATGCGGCGCATCGCGGCGGCGGCGGAAGCCTGGCTCGCCGCCCGGCCGGACCTCGCCACCCTCGATGCGCGCTTCGACGCGGTGCTGGTGAGCGGGGACGGCGTGGAGCACATTCCCGGCGCCTTCGAGATGGAAGGGTGAGCGCACTGGCGGCGCGGCGCGCGCGGCCCTAGATAAGGGGAACCCTTCCGCCCGGCTCATCGCCCGGAGTTTCCCATGACCCTTCAGGTCGCGGTCCAGATGGACCACATCTCGCGCATCAATATTGCCGGGGATTCCACCTTCGCCCTCCTGCTGGAAGCCCAGCGGCGCGGCCACACGCTGGTGCATTACGTGCCGGACCAGCTGGCCATGCGCGACGGCGAGGTGTTCGCCACCGTCGAGCCGCTCACCGTGAAGGACGAGGTGGGCGCCCATTTCACCCTGGGCGAGAAGCGCCGCATCGCGCTGAAGGAGCAGGACGTGATCCTGCTGCGCCAGGATCCGCCCTTCGACATGGCCTATGTGACCTCCACCCACTTCCTGGAGCGCATCCATCCCCACACGCTGGTGGTGAACGACCCCGGCCATGTGCGCAACGCGCCGGAGAAGATCTTCGTCACCCATTTCCCGGACCTGATGCCGCCCACCCTGATCTCCCGCGACCTCGACGAGATCAAGGCGTTCCGGGCCGAGTATGGCGACGTGGTGATGAAGCCGCTCTACGGCCATGGCGGCGGCGCGGTGTTCCGCCTGACCGCCGATGATCTGAATTTCGGCTCGCTCTATGACTTCTTCGCCGTCACCTTCCGCGAGCCCTGGGTGATCCAGCGCTTCCTTCCCGAGGTGAAGGCGGGCGACAAGCGCATCATCCTGGTGGATGGCGAGGCGGCGGGCGCGGTGAACCGCGTGCCCAGCGAGGGGGACCTGCGCTCCAACATGGTGCGCGGCGGCGCTGCCCGGCCCACCGACCTCACAGACCGGGAGCTGGAGATCTGCGCGCGCATCGGCCCGGCTCTGCGCGAGCGCGGCCTGCTGATCGTGGGCATCGACGTGATCGCGGGCAATCTCACCGAGATCAACGTGACCTCGCCCACGGGCCTGCGCGCCATCAAGCGCCTGGGCGGCCCCGATATCGCCGCCCAGATCTGGGACAAGATCGAGGACAAGCGACGCGGCTAGAGCCTGATCCGATCAGGGTGAACCAACCTGATCGGTCAAATCAGTCTCTCGCTCTTTGAGAGAGAACGTCGCCCGTTTTCCGCCAGCGCCGGAGGTTTCATGGCCCAGCCGCTCACCGTCTCCATTCCGCACCGCCTGGGCAAGGCGGAAGCCACGCGCCGCCTGCAAACCGGGCTCAGCTCGGTGCGCGAGCGCTTCGGCGACAAGCTCTCGGTGATGCAGGAGACCTGGACCGGCGATCACCTGGATTTCCGCGTGGCGGTCATGGGCCACGAGGCCGCCGGAAAGCTGGACGTGGCGGAGGACGCCGTTCACCTGGAGGTGACGCTGCCCTGGCTGCTGCACCTCATGGCCGAGAAGGCGAAGGCCCTCATCGACCGCCAGGGCCGCATCCTGCTGGAGAAGAAATAGGCAGGCTCATCCCAACGGCCCGGGCTTTGACCGGCGTCGCGCGGGCCTTGGGTATCAGGCGGGCACGAGCACCAGGGTCAGCGTATCCAGGGTGAAGGTGCCGTCCGCCTCCAGGGCGAAATGCTCCCGCACTTCGTCGCTCGCCCCGTCCTGGAGCGAGCGGATGGCCGCCGCATGGACCGGCGGGGTCGCGATCCGCTTCACCCACGACTCGAATTCCAGCCGCAGGCGGCGATCGGTGACGCCTTCCACGAGGAACCCCGCCTCTTCCGCCCGCCGCACCCATTCGGACGGCCGGTAGTCGCGGACATGGGAGGGATCGCGCAGCATCTCCACGGTCTGGAGGAAGGTGTCCAGCAAGGGGTTTTCGGGCGCCGTCACATCCATGAACACGGCCCGGCCGCCGGGCTTCAGCACCCGCCGCGCATGGCGCAGGCCGGCGGCAAGGTCCCGCCAGTGATGGGCGCTGTAGCGCGAGACCACGAAATCGAACGCCGCGTCCTCGAAGGGAAGCGCCTCCGCGACGCCCTGCGCGGTGGTGATATTGGTGAAGCCGCGCCGGGCCGCCTCCCCCGAGACCGCCGCCAGCATGGCGTCGGAGAGGTCATAGGCCACCACCTCGCTCACATGGGGGGCGGCGGTGAAGCTCACATGGCCGCCGCCACAGCCCAGATCCAGCAGACGGGCGGTGCCGTGTCCCGCCAGGAGCGCACCGAGCGCCTCGAGATCGGCACCGGAGGCATGGACCGCGCTCGTCACATAGGCGGCGGCCTGGGGGCCGAACTGGCGGGCCACCAGATCCTCGATGCTGCCGGAAGCGGCAGTGGACGACGCGGCGGACGACATGGCTCTGTTCCTTCCCTTAGAGCCTGATCCACTCAGGTTTATTACCCTGAGTGGATCAGGCTCTAACTCATAGATAGAGAGGCGATCGCACTCTCGCTGGCGCACCGGCCCACAGGCCCGGCGCGCGTCCGCCTCTATAGCAGGAAGGCGGCCGCGCGCAGCAGCAGCGCGGCACCGGCAAGGCCCGCAAGCCACAAGGCGCGCACCGCGCCATAGCGCAGGCTGCCCGCGCTGCCCGTGGGCCCGGACCAATGGGGCCGATACCCCTTCAGTGCCTGAGACGCCGCCACAGGGGCGGAGCTTGGGACGTGCGCGGATCGCAAAACCTGGGGCATGGGCCAACTCCTTGGAGAGGCTTCTCCCACCCCCGCCCGTAAAGGGGCGATGGCGAACCCAGGGGCCGGACATAAAGCGGGCATCAATCGCCTATGTGTTCCCACTCTGTTCTTGCACCCGGAACGGCAGTCCGCTAGCCTTCCGCAATCCTGGGTGAGGGGAGGCGCGGGTGATCCAACGGGTGGCGACGGTCGCGTTCCAGGGCGTGGAGGCGCGCCCCGTTGACGTGCAGGTGCATGTGGCGCCGGGCCTGCCCGCCTTCACCATTGTCGGCCTGCCGGACAAGGCGGTGACCGAGGCCAAGGAGCGGGTGCGCGCCGCCCTCATCGCCTCCGGTCTGGCGCTTCCCGCGCGGCGCATCACGGTGAACCTCGCTCCCGCCGATCTGCCCAAGGAAGGCTCCCATTACGACCTGCCCATCGCGCTCGGCCTCATGGCGGCCATCGGCGCCATCCCGTCAGACGCCCTGTCCGGCTTCACCGTGGTGGGGGAATTGGGGCTCGACGGCTCCATCGCGGCGGTGGCGGGCGTGCTGCCTGCCGCCATCGGGGCCAATGCGCGGGGCCACGGCCTCATTTGTCCCGCCGCCTGCGGGGCGGAAGCCGCCTGGGCGAGCCCGGACATGGAGATTCTCGCCCCTTTGTCCCTCATCGCCCTCGCCAACCATGTCACCGGCCGCCAGGTGCTCGCCCGCCCGGACCCGCGCATGCGCGCCGGGCACGGCACCTTGCCGGACCTGAGGGACGTGAAAGGCCAGGAGACCGCCAAGCGGGCGCTGGAAGTGGCCGCCGCCGGGGGCCACAACCTGCTTTCGTTGTAACCCATTAATTTCTGGGAAGCGATAAGGGAGTCGGCTTTCAAAGCCCACCTTGATGTGGGCAAACTCAAGCGTCGCTACGGGGAAGCTTCCGAGTCGCTATGATTTTCATATCGTACGCTAAGGAAGATGCCGATTACGCTCATCGGCTCTTTGCAGAATTGCATGAGGCGGGGCTTGAGCCGTGGATGGACAAGCCACCCTCCCCGTATTCCCACCTAGGGCTGCAAATTGGTCAAAGGTGGCGGCCAGTTATCGAAATGAAAATTAGGTCAGCGAGCCGCATCGTTCTTATTTTGACCCCTACAAGCGTCGTAAAGAGGGGCTTCGTACAGAACGAATTTAGGCTGGCTCTTGAGCTTATGAGTTCGCTCCCACAAGACGACGTGCTGGTGCTACCGATCCTCTCTGAGGAGCTCAATCCACCGAATTTACGAGTGGGAAATATTGAGCTTAGCGATATTCAGTGGGGGGTCGTTGCATTCGACGAAATTCCGCAATTTGTGGCTCAAATTGCGAACCGATTTGGGGGGCAGTGATGATCGATATTTCGCAAACTTTAGCCTCCATAAAGATGCGCCAGCCAAATCCCATCATCTGGGAAAAATCTTTTGGCCGAATGCATTATCGCAATAATATTTTACCGGCTGGCGATCTTCTGTATTTTGGAACGTCAGGCGATAAATGGAATTTCAGCGATCCGAACGACGCTATCCTGTGTGTTCGGCAGAGTGACGGCGAGGTCGTTTGGAGAGTACAGACCGATTCAGATGTAAATGGAATCGCCATCTTTGACTCGGTCCTAGTTGCCGGCACCGATAGTGGTATGATTTATGCGCTCAATATAGCGGACGGTCGTATCCTATCTAGATTTCAGGCAGGCTCGCCTGTCTACACCAAGGCAGTGATTGTGGATGTGGAGGGAGAGCGCATCGCAGTGCTTCTCTCTAGGGATGGCCACATTATCTGTTTCAATTTAGCGGACAATTCGTTCCGCCATACTGGATCTCTGCCGGGAACTTTCCGCACGAACATTGTGACAAACCCCGAACTTGCGGAAACAGGCAGTGTTCTGGCGGCTAATGAAGCCGGCACAATATTCCAGATTGGAGTGGGAACGTTTGGAAGCACCGATATGGAGCGCTTCACAATTCCAGTCACCGATTCATCAGGTCCTTACCACTTTAAATTGAGACTCCAAGGAATTGGATCTCTCTTGTTTCACGAGAATCTGCTGATCGTGACTTATGCTCGGGAAACATATGATGAGCGTCCGCCGATCCTGGCCCTCGACTGGCGGACTTGGAAAGTGGCTTGGAATGGGCACCCTCGCAAAACCGTATCAAAGAAGAAGCGGTTCTATTTTGGGAACTGCCGCATCCACCCGGTAATCTCCAACGGTGAAGTCCTCGCCACATTCGCCTATAGCGATAGCCTGTATGCGTTTTCAATTACGACCGGTCGATGCGCATGGAGCGTCAGAGTTGACAACGATTTGTTTCAGAATTGGGCTTCGCCGGTTCTAATGAATCGACGAACCCTTGCGGTGCCAAGAGCCAATGGCGTGATAGCATTCGTGGACCTTCAGACTCGAAGGGTTATTCGGAGCATATCACTTGAAACTCCATCAAACGGTCAGGCCGTTGACGAGTTGGATTATTCAGAAAGTTTATGGCCTGATCCCGGCAGTAGCGAGATGCCGTTTGAAGGGCCCGGTCCAGGACAAATACTCACGTCCGGGCTCGCAAGCACTCCCGTTTATTCTGGTGGGCAGATCATCGTTGGCACGATATCCGGGAAATTGGTGGCCTTAAAGCCATAGGCCGAGAGGTCCTTATGGCCTCCTATAAATACAAATAGGAGGAGCCATGCAGAACCCATTCGACCATTTTTTCGCAGAGCCAACTGCTCATCTCTCCTTGCATTTAGATGAGGAAACATCAGCGGCCCTTGATGCGCTATGTGCTGATACCTCTCATACGAGAGAGCAAATTATGATTGCGCTGATATGGTATGCCTATCAGCAATGATAGCTTTTCATAGTCAAATTTGTTGACTTTTTGGCTAAAATATACTAAATTATTGTGTATTTTGGGGATAAGAACCAGGCGTTTTTTGAGGGTTTTCTTTTAAGTCAACTTTATACACATTGGAACAAACCCATGGCATGAAATTAAATTCAAGCCATTTGTAAAGGCTTGTCCGAAGGAAAAATGGATAATTTGGATTTTAAAAATGAAAGACCTTTCAACACTGAAAATAGGATTGGTTAGAGATAAAGCTGAATCTCTTTTGAAATTCAAAGACTTCCTAGAATTAGCCGATGTCCGCCTCCTCAAGGAGTTGCAGACCAGAGATCCAAATGGCCGGTTCTATTTTATAACTGCCACCTTCAGCCAAGGTCGTTTTAACAGCTTCTCATGGAGCGGTGCTACCGGCGGTCGCCGCTTGGAGCTAATTAAAGCTGTCGCTTCGGAACGCTTTCACACGTTTCGAGGATGGTATCTCTCCCTCCTATCAAACTGTGTTCACAAGCACACAGCTCAAAAATCCCGAGGAAAGCACCCTCACCTCATTGCGTACATCGACGACAAAGACAGTGATGAGGCTCGGCCTCATATCCATGCCGTATGCTGGGTACCTTCAAAAACGGTAGCGGCGTTCGAGCAGTGGGTTGGCAGGGAAGGTCTTGACCAAAACCCCAGAGGGACCAAACACGGCGCTGCCAGTAGCGCCTGGTCTTCTCTGGAGGACCAAGGACAACTCCACGTTCGAAGGGTCGACAACCTTCAGGCGGCAGTGTCCTACGGAGGCAAGTTTTTTAATCGTGTGAGCGTTGCGGACATCGGCGAGGAGCTACAGGCCTTCTTCCCTGAGCGGGATTTCAAAGGGTCGCTCTGGGGGCGTAACCCATTAGTCAAACCAGCCCACGATGGGGGTCGTGTGCCGACCTTCAAAGCCGTCTGGGCAATGGCACTCGCTGTAGCCGAGTTCGCCGATGCCGACGCTATTCCACCATTCTCCATCCACACTTCCGGCAGAGGAGTTTTGCTCTTTCCAGAGACCGCCGTTCCGGCGCTTATGGACGTTGGTGTGGAGTTCGAATTTGAGCCGCATCGAGCCGGCTGGTGTAGTGTCCGCCTAGAGTCAATGCCGGAGTTTGGAGATGGCCTTGCACGTCATGTAGCGTTGGGCTGTGCGATGGCGGAGGCCCTAAGAAGTGGCCTAGAGCCGAAATTCCATCCGAGGGTAATTGTGAAACTCGGGCAGTCGTCCAATTAACGGCAGCCATCGCATTCATCTGGCCCTTCAATCGTAGGGTCGGTGAACTTGACCGGCACACACCAGACATTCACCTGGATTTCATCACCCTTTCCAGTGGTCGCCTTTCTTAAGGCAGCTAGGTAGGCCTTTGTCGCCTTGGCCTTTGCAGCGTTACACTCTTTCTGAGAGTATGTGATTGTGTCCGGAATTACCTCAACCTTTCCGGGCTGGTAATTTAGGATCTGCAACGCAATTAGTATCCAATAGCTATTCACCCCTTGCCTCCATCCTCATTCTCTTCCTCTCGGCCAAGCGCTCAAGGCGACGCTTCCGACGTTCGTTTGGGCCAGAGAAGGCCCAGATCAACGCAATCAGCCACCCGATTGCCGTCCAGCCGAGGAACAAATTCAGTACGAACACACCCATGAAGTTGTCAGGCTTCCGGGTGAACGCTGTCCATGCCGGATAAAAATAGACCAACACACCCACAACGATGAAGACGAGCCCAAACTGGGAGTGTTCCATGGCGGAAACCCCTTAAAATCAGTGGAGAGGATCCGACCTGATACTTTTTCAACGGAAGTAGCAGAGTCCGGCAGATATTTATGGCCTATAACCCATAGATTGAAGTCTCGCAAGGCTGTGCTTTGCGAAGATGAAAGCGATCCGCTTGGTGGCATGGAATCTACGGCGGCTAAGGGCCGAGAGGGGGCTTTCGCAGGAGGCGCTGGCCTTCTCCGCCGACGTAGATATGTCTCACTTGGCAGCCCTCGAGGCTGAACAGGCGAACGTAACCCTGAATTTTCTGGAGCAACTTACAGACGCACTGGGTGCTCATGTCTCGGAGCTATTTCGCCCTTTCCCCGAAGGCGCTCAAAGGCCAACGGGCCTAAAAAGGGGACGGAAGCCCGTTTCAGCGAAGAGGCTCAGCGCCCAATAGGCCTAGCCGGCTTGCATGTGCCAACATGCGGCTGACCTGGACTGTTTGCCAGCCTTTCCCTCCCTCTCCTAGGGTCGGAATTCCCCTGAGGTTGAGAAACTTCGCTATTCTAGCAGGGGGCATATGGCCCTCCCCGAGGAGAGGCTGAATTACGGGCCATACTGCAAGCAGTCGCTCATTTGCAGATTTCCGAACAGAAGCGACGCCCAGACGACGGCAGCTGTCAGATGGGGTTGATCCTCTATGTCCTCCCAGTCTCTTCCCCCTGGACTTAGCGCAGGCCAGGGCTTCCTTCGTCCTTGCTGATATGCAAATTGCCTCATGCTCTGCAACGGCAGCCAGAATATGGAGAGTCAGTCGATTTGCGTCAGGAAAATCCACGGCCACAAACTCAACGCCAGATTCCATTAGCGACGAAATGAATGCCACGTTTCTGGATAGGCGATCTAATTTTGCAATGATCAGTTTCGCTTTCCAAGCTTTACATGCTTGGATGGCCTCATTCAGTTTGGGTCGATTTGAGTGCCGGCCGCTTTCGACCTCAATGAACTCCCCAACAATCTGAGCATCTTCCTTTAGGTGGCGATGAACCGCCTCCTTCTGCCCTCCAAGGCCGAGTCCCGATTTGCCTTGTCGGCTTGTTGAGACTCTGTAGTAGGAGACATATTTCATTTTAAACAAGCCAAACAACCAACGTTGACTGGTTTGTAACAGGCTATCACGCTATCTAAAAGCACGTTTAAACAGACTCATCGTCGATGAATTCTCCATTGGATTTTGAAATCACATTGCCAACCGGAAACTCCCCGCCATCCGAGTCCATATAGATGGTACGATTGTCTCCATTTTTGAAATGGACAATAAAACGAGGTTGAGAGGATACCGAATTGTCTATCAAGTCCTTCATTTGGCTTATTTCTGAGATGAGATTTTGGTTGGCGGTTTCGGAAAAAAGCCTCTCAAGCTCATCAAGGCCATCTGTAAAATAAGGCAGATTGCCGAGCGGAAACATTTGAACACTATCAATGATAGTTTTCAAAAAATGCTGGATCTGAATTCTCAAATCGTATGAGTCGACGCCGTTTATCTGAACACGTTCGATTAATTCCCTCAACTTGTAGGGGTCGATGCTCTGATCTGAAGCTAGCGAGTTCATTTTCTGACGGAGATCGGTTTCTTTAAGCTCATTCAAATCAATCTGATTTTCTATAACTTTTAATTCGTTAGAGAGCAAAGATCGGCGCCGATCTGTGTCATCATTTAAAATAAGCTCAATCAATTTCTTATATTTTAATTTAAGAATTTCGGTTTCACCTATCAAAGCCTCCATTGATTTAGAAATTTGCATTCTCAAATTTTGTCGATTCTCGCTATCCAGAATGTCAGAGACGTTTACTTCTGAAACATAGGAGAGAAACGTTCTCTCAAATAACTCATATTTCCAATACGCCTTTTCACAATTCAGGCCCCTTTCTGCCGTCCCACATAATAGGTACTTGCCGCCCTTTGGTGCTGGTCCTTTGTCGATATATCTCATTCCTTTGCCGCAATAGTCGCAGATAAGTAGGCCAGAGAACAGGTTTGAGACAAATTTTCCCTTTCTGCCGGCTCCCACAACCTTTCTTTGATTTCTTGCCGCTTGCACCCTGTAAAACAATTCGTCATCCACAATTTTCGGAAAATAGTTCGGGATAGGATTTCCGACGGAAACCCTTTTTCCACCCTGAATTTTATGCGGCTGCATTTCGCCAATAACAGCTCTATTATTCAATATCTTCTGTATATAGGACTTATGCCAACTCCCTGTTTTTCCGATGCCTGGAACGCCCTCTCCGTTGAGGCGCTTTTCAATGATTCCTGTGCCATATCCGCTGGCAGACATTTCAAAAACGCGTCGGACAACTAAAGCTTTTTTCTCATCGATTTTGAATCCGGCTGAATCCTTATTTGAAACAAGCCAATATGGACAAATGGGTGTCATGTTCCTATTTTCAGCGTTGGTTCGCTTATTGTCCCATGCAGAAGAAAGTCGCTTACTTTTGACTTTTGATTCCTCATGAGCCCTCAACATGTCGGACAACGAAAGAATCATATCCAAAAAATCTAGGTCGCCAAAATAGGTCTTCTCATTCTGTAACGTGACTACCTTCATCCCAAGGCTTATTATTCGGCTGAAAACAGCAAATGCTTTTGAGACCGTCTGCCGGCTAATGCGGTCAAGAGACTCAACCAAGAGATACGAGCCTGAGGGAACACCTCCCGCCTCGATGGCAGCCAGAAATCTTCCTAAAGCACCCTCGCTAACGTTCTCTCCCGTGTAGGCTGAAAAGCCAATGTCCTGATACGTCTCCAGCAGATTGAGATTGTGTCGATCAGCATATGCTTTGGAGAGCTGAAGCTGCCGGCGGAGGCTATCTCCCTTCAGCTGGTGATCGGTGGACATGCGTATGTAGGAATATGCCAATGGCCGACCATCGGACTCGCTGGAGCGCATCCCACCTTTTCCTTTTGAAAATAAGCAATTAGGGGCCATCTGATTCCTCCAGCGTAGCAAGAAGGAAATAGTACACAATAGGCTCTATGTCGGCCCGCCCGGCGCGGGCAAGTCCATGCTGGCGCAGCGCCTGCCCTCCATCCTGCCGCCGCTGGCCCCGGCGGAAATGCTGGACGTGTCCATGATCGCCTCGGTGGCGGGCGCCATCGAGGACGGCGCCCTGGTGGATCGCCGCCCGTTCCGCGCGCCCCACCATTCCGCCTCCATGGCGGCCATGGTGGGCGGCGGCATGAAGGCCCGGCCCGGCGAGGTGTCCCTCGCCCATCACGGCGTGCTGTTCCTGGACGAATTGCCGGAATTCTCCCCTCAGGTGCTGGATTCCCTGCGCCAGCCGTTGGAAACGGGGGACGTGCTGATCGCGCGGGCCAATCACCGCGTCACCTATCCCGCGCGCTTCCAGCTGATCGCCGCCATGAATCCCTGCCGCTGCGGGCAGGCGGGGGAGCCGGGACATGCCTGCGCGCGCGGACCGCGCTGCGTTCAGGACTACCAGGCCCGCCTCTCCGGTCCGTTCCTCGACCGCATCGACCTGCATCTGGAAGTGCCCGCCGTCACCGCCGCCGATCTGGTGCGCCCGGCTCCGCAGGAAGGCTCGGCGGACGTGGCCGCCCGCGTCGCGCAGGCGCGGTCTCTCCAGGCGGAGCGCTATGCCGCGCTGGGACGGCCAGACGTGCGCACCAACGCGCAGGCCAACGGCCCGCTGCTGGACGTGGCCGCCGCGCCGGACGCAGCCGGGCTTGCGCTGCTGCGGGATGCGGCGGACGCCATGCGCCTGTCCGCGCGCGGCTATCACCGGGTGCTGAAAGTGGCCCGCACGCTGGCGGATCTGGACGGCGCCGAGACTTTGGGCCGCCGGCATCTGGCCGAGGCCCTGGCCTATCGCGCCTTGGCGGACCGGCAGAAACTGGCGGCGTGACCCGCCGCCCGGGAAGCGTCGAGCACCCGTGCGGGAAAGCAGGCATCGGTGCGGGACACGGCACCGCGAAGCCGGGTGCGCGAACCGTCAGTGGCCGGGAGACCTTGCCGCCGAGCGCGTCTGAGCATTTCATGGAAACGTTGAAACGCTCTATCTCTTTGTTTTTAAGCGCTTCCTTCATGCGAACTGCTTCACGCTTCGCTCGGAACGCTCTGGGGCGGATCGCCCTTCAAGCGGCCTGGACGGCTCTTTTAAGAAAGCGGCGCCATGGCCGGGCCTGTCCCGGCCATCCACGGGGTTCCGCTGGGTGCACGCTCGACGCAGAGGCGTGGATGCCCGGGACAAGCCCAGGCATGACGGGCCTTAAAGGGCGCGAAGCCTTCCATCGATCTGAATATCGATCGGCCCCACGCCCGATGGGCGCTCAGCCCGCCTTGTGGATCTTGCAGAAGGCGCCGCGGTGATAGACCAGCGGGGCATGGCCGCGATCCTGCAGGGCGACCACTTCGCCCACATAGATCTCATGGTCGCCACCGGGATAGCGGGCATAGACCCGGCATTCCAGATGGGCGGCCGTGTCGGCCAGGACTGGCGCGCCGGTGAGGCCCGGCTCCCAGGCGACACCCGCGAACTTGTCCGGGGCCGGGGTGGCGAAGCGGCGGCCGACATCTTCCTGGTGCTCGCCCAGGATGTTGATGACGAAGCTTCCGGCCGCCCGGAACGCCCCCAGGCTCGGCGCCTTCAGCGCGAGGCTCCACAGGATGAGCGGGGGATCCAGGGAGACGGAATTGAAGGAATTGATGGTGAGGCCCACCGGACGGTCGCCCTCGACCTGCGTGGTCACCACCACCACGCCCGTGGTGAAGGATCCCAGCACATCGCGCAGGTGGCGCGGCAGGATCGGGGCCAGGGTGTCGATATCGGCGGCGGGATGGCTCACGGTAAAATCCTAATGCAATCGTCTGGCCTTCACCATGGCCAGCGCAGGCCATGAGCGCAAATTATGATGTTTAATCCAGTCGATCACAGGGCCTGATGACCTTGAACCGGCCGGGCGCAGGCGTGCCCGCTGCCCCGCCTCCTTTATCAGGCTCGCCACCCGCCCGCATCACGCCGCACGCGCCCCTGCCGTGGGTGCGGCACGGGCGAAGCCGTCGAACGCATCCAGCAGCGCGGCGCGCCACGCATGCACCGGGTCGTCCTCCGCCAGAAGCTCCGTGGGGCTGATGACCCGCGCCCACATGAACATGCCGAACAGGCAATAGTCCGCATAAGCGGGCTCCGCTCCGGAGAGGAAGGGCTGGGCCTTCAGCATGAGGCGCAGCGGCTGCAGGATGCGCCGCAATTCCTCGATCCGCGCGGGCGCGTCGGCCGCCGCTTGCTCCAGCGTCATGCCGAAGCGCTTTTCGCGGGACTGGCGGAAATAGGGCCGGTCGCCCGGCGCGAGGCGGTCATGAATGTCCATGAGGAGCGTGCGGGCGATGAGCGGCACCGGCAGCGTATCCGCATAGGCATTGATGAAGCGCGCGGTGGCGCGGCCCATCTCGCCGCCGAACAAAGTGGGCCGCTCGGGATAGGCGGCTTCCAGATATTCGGCGATGCGGAAGGAATCGCTCACCACCGTCTCGCCCGCCACCAAGACGGGCACCAGCCCCTGGCCGGAAAAGGCGATGGCGTCCTTTTCCGCGAAATGCCAGGGCACGCATTCCGGCGAGAGGCCCTTATGGGCCAGCGCCATGCGCACCTTCCAGCAATGGGGGCTGAAGCGCAGGCCGGGATCGTCCCCGGCCAGTTCATAGAGCCGCAAGGCGGTGTCGCGCGCGGTGTCGCTCATGGCGGCCTCAGACCTTGGGAAGCTCGGCGGTCTGGCCGAACAGCAAGGCGTGGGATTCGGCGCTCACCGTGGGCGTGACGTTGATGGCGTCCTGGATCTCATAGGCCCGCTTCACCGCCGGGCGCGCGCCGACGATCTCGTACCAGCGCTTCACATTGGGGAAGTCGTTGAGGTCCTGCCGGTGCCGCTCGTGACGGTAGATCCAGGGATAGATAGCCATGTCGGCGATGGTGTAGTCCTCGCCGCCCGCATAGGGCACGAGCGCAAGGCGCCGGTCCAGCACGCCATAGAGGCGGTTCGCCTCCTTCACATAGCGCTCGATGGCATAGGGGTGCTGATCGGCGGCATATTGGATGAAGTGGTGCGCCTGCCCCGCCATGGGGCCGAGCCCGCCCATCTGCCAATAGAGCCACTGGAGCGCCTCGAACCGGCGGCGGGTGGACTTGGCGAGGAAGCGGCCGGTCTTGTCGGCGAGATATTCCAGGCACGCGCCGGATTCGAACACCGCCAGCGGGCCGTCGCCATCCTCGGGCGCATGGTCCACGATGGCGGGAATGCGGTTATTGGGGCTGTTCCTGAGGAAGTCCGGCTGGAACTGCTCGCCCTTGGAGATGTTCACGGGCTTGATCTCATAGGGAAGACCCAGCTCCTCCACCGCGATGAGGACCTTCTGGCCGTTGGGCGTGGTCCAGTACAGCAGATCGATCATGAAACCTCCGGGGGACGGCGGGGACGGGACACGGACGATACGGCTTCCCATCCCGTGCGGGCGGGCCTATGTTTGACAAGGGTGTCATCTTTGACACGCATGTCAATAACGGATCTCGGATGGCGGGCCGCAGGCAGTTCGACGAGGAGCAGGTGCTCGGCGCGGCGGAGCGGCTGTTCCGCGCCCAGGGCTATGGCGCCACCTCCATGCTGGACCTGTCCCGCGCCACGGGCGTGCAGCGCGGCAGCCTCTACAACGCCTTCGGCGACAAGGAACACGTCTTCCTCAAGACCTTCGCGCGCTATCGCACCCGCTTCCTGGAGGCGGCGGAGACGGCGCTGGCGACCCCGGACCTGCGCGCCGGGCTCAGTGCCTTCCTGCGCATCGCCGTCGCCAACATGACCGCCGGCCCCGCGCGCGGATGCCTCTCCACCCGCCTCGCCACCGAGGGCGCGGGCGCCGGAGCGAAGGTGTGCGAGGAGGTGCGCGAATTGCTGGATGCGCTGGACGCCCTGCTCCTGTCCGCCTTCTCCCGGCCCGGCACCGGATGCGCGCTGCCCCCCGACCATGCGGCCCGGCTGGTGGTGGCCTTCACCCGGGGCCTTGCCGTCATGGAGCGGGTGCATGGCGATGCCGGCCAGCTTCAAGCCATGGGCGACGACCTCGTCGCCCTGCTGTTTCCCAACCCACCCGCCTGATCCCGCCCCCCAATTCAAGACCAAGACCGGAAGGCAACGCCCATGCGCACGCAGCTCATCAGCATCGACACGCCCACCACGCCGCTGGACGGCGCCTTTCACCTGCCGGAGGACGGGCCGGTGCGCGGCGGCGTGCTGCTGTTCCACGGCAACACCATGAACTTCTACATGGGCGCCCCGCGCTTCCTGCCGCCGGTGCTCACCGCCATGGGCTATGCCTGCCTCGCCTTCAACCGGCGCGGCCATGACATCCTCTCCATCCGCAACAGCCGCGCCACTGAGGGCGGGGCCTACCAGACCACCGCGCAGGCGCTGGAGGACAATGCGCTCGCCGCCGCCTGGATGGCGAAGCAGGGCTTTCCCGCCCCCATCGTGATGGGCCATTCCAATGGCGGCTTCCTGGCGGTGCGCCATGTGCTGGAGCGGCCGGAGACGCCCGCCCTCGTCCTGCTCTCCGCCCATCGCGGCGGTTCGGGGCCGGGCATCCTCTCCACGCTCGCCCGCTCCGGGCATCTGGGCCAGGAGCGCAGTGCCGAGGTTCTGGAAGAGGCGAAGGCGCTGGTGGCGGCAGGCAAAGGCGACCAGCTGCTGCTGCTGCCGGGCTGGTGGTACGTGATCTCCGCCCAGAGCTATGTGGACCGCCTCACCAGCATGTACGAGATCCTCGACCTCGCACCACAGATCAAGGTGCCCACCCTCACTATCCGGGGCGACGATGAATCCCCCGTGGGCTATCCGGCGGAGGTCTATGCGGAGCGGGCCGGCGGCCCCTGCGAGGCGCAGGTGCTGCCGGGCTGCGATCATTTCTATAACGGCGTGGAAGACCTGGTGTGCGACAGCGTCTCCGAGTGGCTGCGCCGAACGCTGGGCTGAGGACCTCCCCGCCCTTCTCTTGGTCCCCCTCCCGGTCTCCGTCGCACACCGTCCGGCCTTCCCCCTCCCAACCCTCCCCCGCATCGAAGTCGGATGTTTCCGACTTCGGCACGCTCGCGAACCGAACTTGGCAACAGCCAAGTTCGGGCGGAAGAGGGCTTTGGCGACAGATCGCCTCTCCCGCCAGGGAGAAGCCGCACCGCCTTCAGCGCACTGCCTCCAGCGCCCGCGCGAAAAAGTCGGGGCCGCCGAAATTGCCTGATTTCAGGGCGAGGCGCATGTCCGGCCGCGATCCCACCGTGGCGAGCACCGGCACCCCCGGCGCGATTTCCGGGCCCAGCAGGAAGGCGGTGAGGCCGAGGCGGTCCACCACCGCGCCGGAGGTCTCCCCGCCCGCCACAACGAGGCGGCGCACCCCCGCCGCCACCAGCCCTTCCGCCAGGGCCGCGCTCGCCTGCTCGATGGCATGGCCGGAGGCGGCCCGGCCGTGCTTCGCCTGGAGCGCGGCCACCTGGGCGGGCGTGCCGCTCGCCGCGATGAGGACCGGGCCATGGCTCAGGCGCTCATGCGCCCAGGCGAGCGCCGCCTCCACCGCCTGCGCACCCGCCGTCACCAGCCGCTCGCCGTCGAGACGCAGAACGGGCATCACTTTTTCCGCCTCGGCGATCTGACTGAGCGTGGCGGCCGAGCAGCTTCCCGCCAGGATGGCGGCCGGGCCGCCCACATCCGCCAGTCCCTCGCCCGCCACTCCCTCGCCCGTCGTCACCCGCCCCGGCTTGCCCGCGCGCACCAAGGCGCGGGCAAGCCCGAGACCGAGGCCGGAAGCACCGGTGGACAGCGGGCCGTCCAGCGCCACCTCCCCCAGCACCTCCAGGTGCCGCTCGAACACCGCGTCCGCGATGGCCGCGCCCGCGCCTTCCGCCGCCAGCGTGGCGAGACGCGCGCGCACCGCGCCCGGTCCGGCCTCCACGGTGGGAAGATCGAGCAGGCCCACCGGCGCCGCGCTCTGCCGCGCCAGCACCCGCACGAGATTGGCGTCGTGCATGGGGTTGAGGGGATGGTCCTTCAGCGGGCTTTCATTCAACGGCACCGGCCCGACGAACAGATGGCCCAGATAGATGGTGCGGCCCGTCTCCGGAAACGCGGGCGTGACGATGACCGGGCCCGCGCCCACATCGGCCCGCAGGGCGTCCGTCACCGGGCCGATATTGCCGGCATCGGTGGAATCGAAGGTGGAGCAGACCTTGAACAGCACATGGCCCGCGCCCCGCTCCCGCAGCCAGCGGGCGGCAGCGCGCGACAGGGCCACCGCCTCGGGGGCGGGGATGGAGCGGCTCTTCAGCGCCACCACCACCGCGTCCACCTCCGGCAAAGGGAGGGCGGGATCGGGCACGCCGATGGTCTGCACCGTGCGCAGGCCCGCCTTGGTGAAGGTGTTGGCGAGGTCGGACGCGCCCGTATAATCGTCCGCGACGGCGCCGAGGATCAGCGGCATGGCTCAGCCCTCTCCCTGGCCGGGCAGGTG
This sequence comes from Aquabacter cavernae, assembly GCF_003993795.1. GTDB lineage: Bacteria > Pseudomonadota > Alphaproteobacteria > Rhizobiales > Xanthobacteraceae > Aquabacter > Aquabacter cavernae. The sequence goes on along the minus strand of NZ_RWKV01000001.1, from coordinate 111,640 downwards.
CGTGCCGGACAGCTGCGCATAGATGCGCGCCACGGAGGCGTCGTCGTCGCGCCCCATGCCCGCGCCGGAGGCGGCAAGGAACATCTGGAGGGCGGCGGCGGCAAGCGGCACGGGATAGCGCGCACCCCGCGCCATGTCCTGCACGATGCCGAGATCCTTCACGAAGATGTCCACGGCCGAAAGCGGCCGGTAGTCGCCCGCCAGCACATGGGGCATGCGGTTCTCGAACATCCAGCTATTGCCCGCCGAGGCGGTGATCACCTCATAGACCTTGGCGAGGTCCAGCCCTTGGCGGGCGGCGAAGGCGAAGGCCTCGCTGGCGGCGGCGATATGCACGCCCGCGAGCAATTGGTTGATCATCTTGAAGGCCGCGCCCGTGCCGGGGGCCGCGCCCAGCTCATAGACCTTGGCGGCCATGGCATCGAGCGCGGGGCGGGCCCTGGCGAAGGCGGCGGGGCTGCCGGAGGCGAGCACGGTGAGCGCCCCCGTGGCGGCCCGCGCCGCGCCGCCGGAAATGGGCGCGTCCAGATAGAAGCGGCCCGTCGCCTCCAGCCGGGCGGCGAGGTCGCGGGCGATTTCCGGCGCCATGGTGGCGCAGGACAGGAACACGGCGCCCGCGGGCAAGGTGTCGGCCACGCCCTCCGGGCCGAACAGCAGCGCCTCGGTCTGCGCGGCGTTCACCACCACGCTCACCGCAATGTCCGCGCCGGAAGCGGCCTCCCGGGCGGTGGCGGCACCGGTGCCGCCGTCAGCCGCGAAGGCTTCCACGGCGGCGGAAGCCGGGTCATAGCCCGTGACCGCGAAGCCTCCGCGCAGCAGGGAGCGGGCCATGCCGCCGCCCATGGACCCGAGACCGAACACCGCCGCCTTGAGGGGTGTCGTCATCCTCGCCTCCCTGACTGCCGTTTTCCGTGTGGAACGGCTTATTGAATCGTTTTGACTTCCCTCCCTTGGTACGTCGGGATATGTCCCGCTGCCAAGGGGAGAGGCACGCAAGAGGGAGGCGTTTCATGTCCCAGAACGGCTCATCGGAAACGCGCCTGCGGGAAGAGATCTGCCGCTTCGCCCGCTCCCTGTTCGAGCGGGGGCTGACGCCGGGCTCCTCCGGCAACATCTCCGTGCGGCTCGATGACGGCGGCTGGCTGGTGACACCCACCAATGCCAGCCTCGGCTTCCTCGACCCCACCGCCCTCTCCCGGCTCGACGCCTCCGGGCGGCTGATCTCCGGGTCGGCCCCCACCAAGGAAATGCCGCTGCACGGCGCGCTCTATGAGACCCGCGCCAAGGCCCGCGCCATCGTGCACCTGCATTCCACCCATGCGGTGGCAGTCTCCATGCTGCCGGAGGTGGACCCGAAGGCGGTGCTGCCCGCCTTGACCCCCTATTCCCTCATGCGCGCGGGGCAGGTGGCGCTGCTGCCCTATTATCGTCCGGGCGATCCGGCGGTGGCGGGGGCCATCAAGGGCCTGGCGGGGCGTTATTCGTCGGTGCTGCTGGCCAATCACGGGCCGGTGGTGGCGGGCGAAACGCTGGAGGCGGCCGTCTACGCCACCGAGGAGCTGGAAGAGACGGCCAAGCTCTATCTCCTGCTGCGCAACCTCAATCCCCGCCTGCTGAGCCCCGCCCAGGTGGAGGAGCTGGTGCGCGTGTTCGGCGTGGAGCTGCCGGCCCACGAAGACCATGACGGGCACCACCATCCGTAATCCTCTTCCGCCCGCAGGGTTTTTCACAGCTTTCAGCCCGATTCCGCTCCCCCCTCGCAATCCGGCCCTTCCGATGCCATTTTGTTCTCACTAGAGAATCACGCGCGGATGGTCGCGCGGAAAGGGAACCCGGTTGGCTGGCTTGCCCGAGAAGATGCCGTCCTTGCCCCACGAGGCGCCCGAGCCTCCGGCCCTGCGGCCGGGCGGCATCGCCGAGCGCGCGCGGGCGGGCGGGCGGCCCAACCCCGCTTTCCTCAACGGGCTGAACCCGGAGCAGCGCGAGGCGGTGGAAACCCTGGACGGGCCGCTTCTGGTGCTCGCCGGGGCGGGCACGGGCAAGACGCGCGTGCTCACCGCCCGCGTCGCCCATATCCTCTCCCAGGGCCGCGCCTTCCCCTCCCAGATCCTGGTGGTGACCTTCACCAACAAGGCCGCGCGGGAGATGAAGGAGCGCATCCACGCCATGGTGGGCGATGCGGTGGAAGGCATGCCTTGGCTCGGCACCTTCCATTCCATCGGCGTGCGCATCCTGCGCCGTCACTATGAGCTGGTGGGGCTGAAAAGCGGCTTCACCATCCTCGACACCGACGACCAGATCCGCCTGCTCAAGCAATTGCTCGCCGCCGAGACCATCGACGAGAAGCGCTGGCCGGCCCGCCTGCTGGCCTCCACCATCGACGGCTGGAAGAACCGGGGCCTCTCGCCCGAGAACGTGCCGGCGGGCGAGGGATCGGCCTTCGCCAACGGGCGCGGGCAGATGCTCTATGCCGCCTATCAGGCGCGGCTGAAGGCGCTGAACGCGGTGGATTTCGGCGACCTCCTTTTGGAGGGCATCCGCCTGTTCCGGGAGAATCCGGACGTGCTGGCGGACTATCACCGGCGCTTCAAGTACCTGCTGGTGGACGAGTATCAGGACACCAACGTCGCCCAGTATCTCTGGCTGCGCCTTCTGGCGCAGGGCTCCCGCAATGTGTGCTGCGTGGGTGACGACGACCAGTCCATCTATGGCTGGCGCGGCGCGGAGGTGGACAACATCCTGCGCTTCGAGAGCGACTTTCCCGGCGCCAAGGTCATCCGCCTGGAGCGCAACTACCGCTCCACGGGCCACATTTTGGGGGCGGCGGCCCATCTCATCGCCAACAATCAGGGCCGCCTCGGCAAGACGCTGTTCTCCGAAGACGAACTGGGCGAGCGCGTCACCGTCACCGGCGCCTGGGATTCGGGCGAGGAGGCGCGGGCGGTGGGCGATGAGATCGAGGCGCTCCAGCGCTCCGACCATCCCCTCTCGCAGGTGGCGATCCTGGTGCGCGCCTCCTTCCAGATGCGCGAGTTCGAGGAGCGCTTCGTGACGCTGGGCATGCCCTATCGCGTCATCGGCGGCCCGCGCTTCTACGAGCGGGCGGAAATCCGCGACGCGCTGGCCTATCTGCGCTGCATCCAGTCCTCCAGCGACGACCTCGCCTTCGAGCGCATCGTCAACGTGCCCAAGCGCGGCATCGGCGATGCCACGGTGAAGCAGATCCACGATGTGGCGCGCGGCGCCGCCGTCCCGCTGCAGGAGGCGGCGCGCCTGCTCACCGAGAGCGAGGAGATGAAGCCCAAGGTGCGCGGCACCCTGCGCGGCCTCCTCGACAGCTTCGAGCGCTGGCGCGACCAGGCCCGGCAACTGCCCCATACGGAGCTGGCCGAGATCGTGCTGGACGAGAGCGGCTATACGGAGATGTGGCAGAAGGACCGCTCCGCGGAGGCGGCCGGGCGGCTGGAGAACCTGAAGGAACTGGTGCGCTCCATGGAGCCGTTCGAGAACCTCCAGGGCTTCCTCGAACATATCTCCCTCGTCATGGACGTCGAAAACGGCGCGGGCGAGGACGCGGTGCAGATCATGACGCTGCATTCCGCCAAGGGGCTGGAATTCGACACGGTCTTCCTGCCCGGCTGGGAGGAGGGCCTGTTCCCCCACCAGCGCGCGCTGGACGAGCAGGGCAAGGCGGGGCTCGAAGAGGAGCGGCGCCTCGCTTATGTGGGCCTCACCCGCGCCCGGCGCTCGGCGCGGGTCTATTTCGCCTCCAACCGGCGCATCCACGGCATGTGGAATTCCACCGTGCCCAGCCGCTTCCTGGACGAACTGCCCGACGCCCATGTGCGGGTGGCGGAATCCAAGGGCGGCCTCGGCTGGGGCGGCGGCTCCTCCTATGGCGGCGGCAATTATGGCGGCGGCGGCGCCAGCCGCTTCGACCGGGCGGAGCCCTTCTCCTCCACCTATGCGACGCCCGGCTGGCAGCGCGCCCAGACCGCGCGCGCGAGCGGCTTTGCCGAGCGCGGCGGCGCACCGAACCGGGGACCCTCCCCCGGCCGGGGCGGCCCCGTCATCGAGGGCACGCTCATCGCCTCCTCCACCGGAAATACATCTACCTATGGATGCGGGGAGCGGGTGTTCCACCAAAAGTTCGGCTACGGCCACGTCACCGAAGTGGACGGCAACAAGCTGACCGTCCAGTTCGAGAAGGCGGGCGAGAAGCGGGTGCTGGACAGCTTCGTCGAGCGGGCCTGACCGCCCGCCCTTCCCTTCCCCCGCCGGCGGCATTACGATACCCTCCTTCCCGTCCGGGATACGAGAGACGTTTCATGGCGCGCGGGCGGCACTCCATTGCGGGCCGCCGAGGGCAGGCTTCCGGCGGATGCTGATCAACAATTTCGTGCTGCTGTTCGCCGACATGGCGGTCTATTTCGGCCTCATGCTGGCGCTGTTCCGGGCCCGCCGCTTCATCGGCATCGGCGGCCTGTTCTGCGCGTTGGGCACGCTGCATTTCATCACCGCCTATCTGGGTTCGTCCTTCTTCTTCCAGATGCCCTTCGGGCTCGGCGTGTCGCCCGGCGGCGTGGTGCTCTATTCGGGCTTCATCAGCCTGCTCCTGCTCACCTATCTGTGCGAGGGCACGTTCGTGGCCCGCCAGCCGGTCTATGGGCTGCTGCTGGGCTCGTTCCTGCTGATGATGGTGGGCGCCATCCTGGGCTTCGACCATACCCGCCTGCCCTATAACCGGCCGGCGGACATCACCTTCCTGAACCAGATGGCGGCCCTCATGCTCTGGGGCACGCTTCTCGTGTTCCTGGAATGCACCTTCGTCTTCCGCCTGTTCAACTGGTTCATGGCGCGGCTCGGCGAACGGCTGTGGCTGTGCCTATGGCTCACCCTGATCCTCACCTGCACCTTCGACCAGATCCTGTTCTTCCCGGCCCTGTATTACGGCTTCGACGTGCCGCTGGGGGTGGGGATCGGCAACTGGCTGGGCAAGCTCGGGGCCACCGCCTTCTATGCGGGCCTCATGGTGTTCTATCTGCGCCACATGGAGCGGCTGGGCGAAGCGCCGGTCTTCACGCCCGAGCGGATGCGCATCACCAAGGGCACCGTGCGCTACGATCCCGAGACCGGCGCGTTCCACCGCTCGTGCTTCAGCCTGCTGCTGCAGGACCTGCTGAGCGTCTCCGTGGCCACCGGGCGCCCGCTCACGCTGCTGCTGATCACCATCGACCTGGAGAAGCTCCGCACCGCCGATCCCGCCGCCGCCGGCGCGGCCCTGCGCCGGATGGTGGAGGCGGCGAACGAGGGCCTGCGCGCCGGCGACTATGTGGTGCGCGCCGACACCAACATGCTCGCGGTGCTCGCGCCGGGCCTTCCGCACCGGGCGGCGTTCCAGGTGGCCGCCATGATGCGTCAGCGCATCGACGGCAGCGCATCGCTGCAGGACGCCCCCGTGCCGACCTATGCGGTGGGCATCGCCACGACGCCGTCGGACGGAGAAAGTGTCCAGCGCCTCTTGTCGGCAGCCGAGCGGAGGGTCTATGCCGCCAGGGCCCAGGGGGCCGGCCGGGTGGTCGGCGCCTTCGAGGGCTGATAGCTGGAGGCGCGGATGCCCGCGCGTCCGCAGCTTGAAACACCCAAGCCCCCTCGGTTCCGGGACCTGCGAGAATGCTGGAAGGCCTGCTGCCCAACGACGCCACCCATTACATGCGTGTGGAGGCCTCGGAAGGCGAAACCCGTCGCATCGCCGACTTCATCGCCGAAACCTGCGACCCGGCCGAGGTGGCCGTGGCCAGCTTCGAGCTGAGCGAGGGCCACTGGGCGGTGGAAGCCTATGCGGGCGCCGCTTTCGACCCCGACATGCTGCGCGAACTGGTGGCGCTCGCCGCCGGAGACGCGCTTGCCGCCGCCACAGTGTTCGGCGCGCTACAGGAGAAGGACTGGATCGCCGCCTCCCTGGAAGGGCTCGCCCCGGTGCGGGTGGGGCCGTTCCACATTCACGGCTCCCATGACCGCAGCCGGGTGCCGGTGAACGGCATCGGCATCGAGATCGAGGCGGCCCTCGCCTTCGGCACCGGCCATCACGGCACCACACAGGGCTGCCTTGCCGCCATCGCCGACGAAGCCCGCAAGGGCCGCCCGCGCCGCATCCTGGACGTGGGCACCGGCACGGGCGTGCTGGCCATCGCCGCCGCGCGGCGGCTGCGCCGGCCGGTCTTGGCCGGAGACATCGACGTGGTGGCGGTGCGCACCGCCCGGGAGAATGCCCGGGCCAACGGCGCCGCGCCCTTCGTCACCTGCGTCCACGCGCCGGGCATCGATGCCCCGGCGCTGCGCATGGCCGGCCCTTACGACCTGATTCTCGCCAATATCCTGCTGCCGCCCCTCAAGCGGCTGGCACGCCCCCTGGCGGGCCTGCTAGCGCCGGGCGGACGGGTGGTGCTGTCGGGCCTGCTGGATTCCCACGCCAATGCGGCGCTCGCCGCCTATCGCGCCCAGGGACTCAAGCTGGTGAACCGGCGTTCCATCGAGGGCTGGACCACCCTGGTGCTCACCGCCGACGGCGCCGCGCCCCGCCGTCTCTGACACGCGGCGGCGCAAAACCATTCCGGGATCCGGCCCGGCCGGGAGGAAATGTCGCAGCCGCAGGCATTTTCAAGCGCCGGCTAGGCTGGAGCTGCCCCAAAAGCAACGCAGTCCTGCTCAATTACCCGTGGCGTGACGCCTCTTCACCCTTTATGCACTGAGTGGGGGACATAAGGGGTGAAACTCCTGTCTTGGTAAAGAAGGCCCGGCCCGTGAAACCCATTGTGACAGTGTCTGCATGCGCGGCGGCCGTCCTTGCGTTGGGCCTTGTTGCCGGACAGGTGCTGTTTTCCGATTCCAATTCGGCTGCGGCCAACGACACCGCGCCCGCTGCCTCCCAGGCGACCGCGCCTGCCGCGCCCGCGAAAACCGCTGCCAAGCCCGTCGCCGCCAAGCCCACCGTGCTGGCCGATGCGAGCCCCTCTCCGGCGCCCGGCGCCGCGACCCCGGGTTCGGTCCAGGCCGCAGCTCCCGCGCCCTTCTGGGGTCCCACGCCGGGCCAGGGGTCCGCGGGCAGCCTCGGTCTTCCCTCCCTGCCCACCATGGCGGCCCCCCCGCCGCCGCCCAGCGCGACGAGCGCTGCCGTGCCGCTCGAAGGGGATTCCGCCCCTCCCGGCATGCCCGCGCCTGAAATGGCCGCCGGCAGCGGCAACACCGCGCGCGGCCCCCGCGCCTATAATGCGGTGCAGACCGACAGCCCCTATGTGGCCATCACCTTCGATGACGGCCCGAACCCGGAAACCACGCCCAAGCTCCTCAAGATGCTGGCGGACCGGAACATCAAGGCCACCTTCTTCGTGCTGGGCAGCCGCGCGGTGGCCTCGCCGGAAATCCTGCGCGCCATGGTCGCCGCGGGCCACGAGGTGGCGAACCACTCCTGGAACCATCCGCAACTCACCAAGCTCACCGTCGCGGCCGTCGACAAGCAGATCGAGGACACCAATGCCGCGATCTTCGAGGCCACCGGCGTCAAGTCCGCTTATCTGCGTCCGCCCTACGGGTCCATGAACGGCACCCTCCAGCAGCACATCATCGACAAGTACCAGATGAGCTTCATCTACTGGTCGGTGGACCCGCTGGACTGGAAGAACCGCGACCCGAACGCCATCTACGACCAGATCATGCGCCAGGTGCATCCCGGCTCCATCATCCTGGCCCATGACATCCACCCCACCACCGTGGCGGCCATGCCGCGCGTGCTGGATGCCCTTCTGGCCAAGGGCTACAAGTTCATGACGGTCTCGGAGCTGATCGCGCAGGACAAGCCCGGCACGGCCAAGGTCGCCTCAGCCGTGCCCGCCGCCGCCCCGAAGAAGAAGGTGCGCCCCACCAACGGGACCACGGCCTCCACCGCCGCGCCCACCACCACGGGCAGCACCCGCCCCTCCTCCCAGCGCGGGCCGGTGAACATCTCCCCGGTTCCGGTGAACGCCTCCGGCGCCACCCGGCCGCCCGCCGCCGTCACCACCCGGCCCCCGGCCAGCGCCGGCATCTACTGACCGGCCGCACATGCGCGCCCGCTCAACGCGGGCGCGTTTACCCGTGCTCCCCTTTCCATCGCTAAGAGCGCTTCCCGTGCCCACGGTCCCGCACCGTGGCGGACTGCACGCGGCCACGGCATGGGCAGACACGGGCTTATGACCCCCCGGCCCCATGCCTCCCGTGCATTCAAAGCTCACGCCTTCCCACCGGACTGTCGCATTTTCCGGCAGATCTCGCGCCTGAATGTACACATTTTAGCGTTGACACTGGCGCTTATGTATACATTTTCAGGAGAGACGTTTCTGTTGGGGAGAAAGGCGTGACCAGCTCTGCCGCCTATGCCGTTGCGCCCGAAATCCATGCCCTTCCGGTAGCCGGGGGAGCCGAGCTTTTCGCCGTCCGCCGCATCTATTGCGTGGGCCGCAACTATCTCGACCATATCCGCGAGATGCAGGAGGCCGACGAGCGCGACCCGCCTTTCTTCTTCCAGAAGCCCACGGATTCCCTGGTCCAGAACGGCGCCATCATCCCCTATCCGCCCTATACGGACGATTATCAGCACGAGATCGAGCTGGTGGTGGCCATCGGCCGCGCCGGGCGTGACGTGCCTGTGGAGGCGGCGGAAGAGCTGGTGTTCGGCTATGCCGTGGGCCTGGAAATGACCCGCCGCGACCGCCAGAAGGAAGCGCGGGAACGGTCCTGGCCCTGGGAGATGGGCAAGTCCTTCGACCAGTCCGCCCCGTGCGGCCCCATCCACCCGGTGGCCGAAGTGGGCCATCCCCGGCGCGGCGCCATCACCCTCGCGGTGAACGGCACGGAGCGCCAGCGGGGGGATCTGGCGGCGCTCATCTGGAATGTGCCGGAAATCATCGCCAATTTGTCGCGGCAGTATGAGCTGAAGCCCGGCGACCTGATCTTCACGGGCACCCCGGCGGGCGTCGGCCCCCTGGTGCCCGGCGATCGCCTGGACGGGCGCATCGAGGGCCTGGGCACGCTGACCGTCACCGTCGGCCCCAAGGGCTGACGCAGGCGAGTTGACGGCATCGTCCCGGCCCGTGCCGGGACAGTGTCAGAGCTGGCGCTTGAGATTGTCCGCGAAGGACCGGATATGGGCGCGCACCGCCCCTTCGGCCGCCTCGGGATCGCGCGAGCGCAGGGCGTCCACGATGGCGGCATGCTCGTCCACCACGCGGCGATGATGCTCGGGCGCGCGCAGGGAGACGAACCAGACGCGCTGGGCGCGCTCATGCAGGTTGCGCAGGATCTCGCCCAGCACCGGATTGCCCGCCGCCGTGGAGATGGCGGCGTGGAACTCGCGGTCGAGGGTCATGAGCGTCACCACGTCCCGCGCCCCGGCGGCACGGGCGCCCTGCGCCACATTCGCGTCCAGCGCCACGAGCTGGGCGGGTTCCGCACGCTCAGCGGCGAGGCGTGCGCAAAACCCCTCATTGAGCAGGCGCACCTCCACCATGTCGCGGATCTCATCCTGGGTGATGGGCCGCACGATGATGCCCTTGCGCGGCAGCACCTCCACGAGGCCGTCGCGCATGAGCCGGTCGAAGGCCTGGCGCACGGGGGTCCGGCCATAGCCGAGGGTCGCGGAAACCGCCGCCTCGCTCAGCGCCTCGCCGGGCCGGAACAGGCACATGATGATGCGCTGCTTGATGGCGTCATAGGCCTCGTCCCGCAGGGAACGGGGGGCGGGCATCTCCATCACGTCCAGGGCCGCCATGTTCATCCTCGCCTCCTCCCCCACCATTCCCTTCAGGCGCCGCTCACCCCATGACCGGAAGCACAGCCACGTCATAGCTGTGGCGGATGACACGGCCGAGGACCGGGTCCTCCATCTCGAACTCGAACCGCGCGGCGGGGCGGATGCCCCCATGGGCCGCGAGCGTGCCGCACAGCATGGCGGCGTCCTTCAGCGGCGCGCCATAGCCCGCCATCACCTCGGCCGGCGGCAGCATGGAAGCCACCGACCCCTCCTGGTAGAGCACGCGCGCGCCGTCGATGACGGCATAGGCGCGCAGCATCAGCTTGTCCCAATGGCCGCTCACCTCGTCCAGCGCCCAGAGATCGCGCCCCACGGGCTTGTCGCACATCTGCTTGGACACGGTGATGTTGTAGGTCTCCACCTTGCGGTCCGTATGGTCGGAGCCAATGCCCAGATAGAGGCGCCCGCCGGATTCCAGCAACATGAACTCCACCTCGCCGGAGGAATCCGGCCCGGTGCATTCGATGGCGTCCGCCATGGTGAAGCGCGCGGCGGCGACGCGGTAATAGATGGGCGTGGAGGCGGGGCGGGGCACGCCCAGCTCCTCCAGCTCCCGGATATGCTTCTCCAGGGCCACCTTGTCGCGGCCGGTCCAGCCCGCGATCACAGCCGAGGCGAGGGTGAAGGTCTTCTCCTGGGACTTCCCGTCCGCATGGACGGTGAAGGTCAGAGACGTGCCGGGCATCAAACTCTCCATACGCATGGATGCTGGACATTGTCCTTGAAGGGGGGGGGCGGATCGGCGCGCCTGTCAGGGCTGTGGTGCGCCGATCCGCAGTGCCGCCGGAGGAAGCGAGGGCTGTCTCCTCCGCCGGCCGGCCTCAGGTTGCCGATGCCCGGATCAGTTGGGCATGCGGGTGTCGAGCAGGGTCCACTTCCCGTCCTTCACCTCCAGGATGTAGACGGGCTTCACCGCGTCGTTGTCGGTGAAGGAGATGGAGCCTTCGAGGGCGGGATAGTCCTTCAGCTTGGCCAGCTGGTCGCGGATCGCGGTGCGCTCCTCGGCGACCTTCGCCTTTTCGCCGGTGACGCCCGCGCGCTTCATGGCCTCCGAATAGAGATAGACGATGTCATAGACGGAGGCGTCCATCTGGTTCGGCTCGGTGCGGTTGAGGCCGGCGGCCTTGGTGCGCTTGCCGAATTCCTCGGTGAAGGCCTTGGTGGTGGCGTTCACGTCCGGGAAGAAGGTGGTGCCGATGGTGAGCTTGTCGCCGGCGCCGTCCATGCGGCGGGGCAGTTCGGGATCGGCGATGGTGGTGCCGCCGATGAGGCGCGTGGAGACACCCTGGCGCTTCAGCTCCTTGGCGAGGTTGATGGCGCCTTCCGGCGGGGAGCCGAGGCCCACCAGGTCGGGATTCATCTGCTTGAGCTGCGCCACCTGGGGCGAGAGATCGAAGGCCGCGAGCTGGAAGTCCACCGAGCCCTTCAGCGGGATGCCGTATTTCTCGAACAGCTTGGGGATCACCACCGTGCCGATGGACTTGGACACCACGTCGTCCGTGGCATAGGCGGCCGCGCCGGAGGCGGTGGGCAGCTTCTTGTCCTTCAGGGAGCCGATCACCTGGTCGATGACCTTGCCCTCGTCCGTGGTGTTGCGGAAGCCGTAGGTGAAGCCCTTGGTGAGGCCCGGCGCGGAGGAGGCCATGGACATCTGCGCGATGCCCTCGCGCTCGCCCACGGGGAAGGTGGTGCGCACCTCGGAAGAGGAGAACGGGCCGATGACGGCCAGCGCGTTGTCGTCCTGGGCGAAGCGGCGCAGCGCGGTGGTGGCCTGCTTGGGATCGCCGGCGGTGTCGAACTTCACCACCTTGATCTTCTTGCCGTTGATGCCGCCCTTCTTGTTGATCTCCTCCACCGCCATGTCCACCGCCACCTCATTGGTGTTGGCGAGGCTCACATAGGGGCCGCTCTTGGCCATCATGTAGCCAAGGACCAGCTCGCCGTCCGCCTTCGCGGCGCCGGCCACAACGAGCGCCGCCAGCATGGTGGCGCCCAACAGGAAACTGCGCTTCATTCTCGACACTCCTCTGAAGGTTTTCAGTGTTGGGCGCAGGCGGCTTCACCCTCGCCGAGATAGGCTTCCTGGAGGCGGGGATCGGCGGCGAGCGCCTTGGGATCCCCCGCCATCATCACCCGGCCCAGTTCCAGCACCGTGGCCTGGTGCGCCACCGAGAGCGCCTTGCCGGTATTCTGTTCCACCAGCAGGATGGCGAGGCCGTCCCGGTTCAGCTCGCGGATCAGGTCGAACAGCTTGGAGACGAACAGCGGCGAGAGGCCGAGGGAGGGCTCGTCCAGCATCATGAGGCGGGGCTTGGCCAGCATGGCGCGGCCGATGGCCAGCATCTGCTGCTCGCCGCCCGACAGGCAGGAGGCCGCCATGTGGCGCCGCTCCGCCAGATTGGGGAAGCGGCCATAGATGGCGTCGGTCTCCCGCCGCACCGCGTCGGTGTCCCGGCGCATGTGCGCGCCCAGCAGGAGATTCTCTTCCACGGTGAGCGAGATGAGGATGCGCCGGCCTTCCGGCACCAGCGCGATGCCGCGGGCGATGCGCTTGTGGGGCGGCTCGCCCGTCACGTCTTCGTCGGCGAAGGCGATGCCGCCGGACTTGGCGGGCACGGCGCCGAGAATAGCCCGCAGCAGCGTGCTCTTGCCCGCGCCGTTGGCGCCGAGCACGGTGACGATCTCACCCTCGCGCACGCTCAGCGAGACATCGGTGAGCGCCGGGATGCGGCCATAGGAGACCGAGAGGCCGGAGACGGAGAGCAGGGGCGCCATGGGTCAGTCCTCCCCGTCCGTGCCGATATAGGCTTCGCGCACCTTCGGGTCGCGTCGCACCACGGAGAGGGGGCCTTCGGCGATCTTCTCGCCGAAATTCAGCACCACCACATTCTCGCAGATGCTGTCCACGAAGTGCATGTCGTGCTCCACCACCAGCAGGGTGACGCCCTTGGCGGCGAGCGCCCTCAGGTGATCGCGCAGCGCATTGGTCTCGCTGGGATTGAGGCCGGCGGCAGGCTCGTCGAGCATGAGCACGCTGGCGCCGGCCAGGGTCGCGCGCACCAGATCGATGCGCTTCCGCACCCCATAGGGCAGCGCGCCGACCGTCTCGTCCGCATAGGCTTCGAGCCCGCTCTCGGCCAGCGCCGCGCGCGCCTCCCGCTTCCAGCGGTGGTTGGGGATGAGGCGGTAGGGGGTGAGCAGCGCGGCGAGCGAGGAGGCCCGCACATGCTGGCCCACCAGCAGATTCTCCAGCACCGAGAGGTGGGACATGAGGCGGATGTTCTGGAACGAGCGCGCCACGCCCGTGGAGATGCGCCGCCGCGAGGGCATATGCGTCACGTCCGTGCCGTTCACGGTGATGCGCCCGGCATCCACCCCGTAGACGCCGGAGACCATGTTGAACACGGTGGTCTTGCCCGCCCCGTTGGGGCCGATCAGGGCGGTGGTGCGGCCCTTGGGCACCTCGAAGGAGAGGTCGCGGATGGCCCGCACGCCCGCGAAGGACTTGCTGAGGCCCGAAATGGAGAGGGCGGCGCTCACGGCGTGACCCTCCGGCGACGGAAGAGGGTCATGAGGGACGTGGTGACGAGACCCTGCGGGCGCACCGCCATGAACAGGATGATGAAGGCGGCAAACACCGCGTAGCGCCACTGGTCGGAGGCCCGCAAAAGCTCCGGCACCAAAGTGAAGAAGGCCGCGCCCACCAGAGGCCCCCACACGGTCTGGGTGCCGCCGAACAGCACGTAGAGCACGGTGAAGACGGAGAGCAGCACGTTGAAATGCTGGGCCTCGACGAAATTGTAATGGTGGGCATAGAGCCCGCCGCCGAAGCCCGCCACCGCCGCGCCCAGCGCGAAGGCCGCCACCTGCATGCCGCGCACCGACACACCCAGGAGGTCCGCCACCGTCGCGTCGCTCTTCACCGCCGTGAGGCAGAGCGCGAAGCGGGTGCGGGAGATGTAGAGCATGAGCACCACCACGCCCGCCGCCGCCGCCCACACCACCTGGGGCGAGGCATAGTCGGACACGGGATAGCCCGCCGCCCCGCCCACCACTTCCAGATTGAGGAAGACGGCGGAGATGACCTGGCCCAGCGCGAAGGTGGCCATGGCGAGATAGATGCCGTGGGTGCGCAGCACGGGGATGCCGATGATGATCCCCATGAGGCCCGCAAGGCCGGAGCCCAGCGGAATGGCCGTCCACATGGACCAGCCATATTCATTGGTGAGGAAGGCCGAGGCGTAGGCGCCGATGGCCATGAAGCCGGCGATGCCCAGATTCAGCTGCCCCGCCGCCATGGGCAGGTAGACCGCATAGGCCGCCATGACATTGAAGGCGAGGACGACGAGGACGCCGGTGAGATATCCGCTCATCACAGCTTCTCCCGGCTCGCGGGGCGGCCCAGCAGGCCCTGGGGGCGCACAATGAGAATGAGGAGAAGGAGGCCGTAGACGGTGATGTTCACCATGTCCGCGCCGATGAAGGAGATGGACAGCACCTCGGCAAGGCCGATGAGCAGGCCGCCCAGCACCGCGCCCCAGATGGAGCCCATGCCGCCCACGATCATGGCGGCCACGCCCTTGAAGCCGACCCCCTCGCCCATGAAGGGGGAGACCTGCTGGTAGTTCACCGCGAACAGGATGCCGGCGAAGGCGGCGAGCAGCGCGCTCGCCACGAACAGCTGGGGCACGAGGCGGGAGATGTCGATGCCCATGAGGAGGGCCGTCTCGCGGCTCTCCGCCACGGTGCGGATGCGGCGGCCCGCATTGGTGGCCTTGAGGAAACGCGACAGCCAGAAGACCAGGGCCAGGGAGACCGCGAGGGACAACACCTGCGCCATGCCGATGACGAGACCGCCGATGCGGAAATTCATGTCCGGCAGAAGGGCGGGAAAGGCCTGCTGGTCGGAGCCGTACTGGATGAGGACCAGATTCTCCAGCAGCACCAGGAAGCCGAGGGAGGACACAAGGGGCACTTCGGGGTCCCCACCCTGCATGCGCCGATAGGCGAGCCGCTCCACCAGGAGCGAGATGAGGGCCGCCGCGAGCAGCGCCACGGCGAAGGCAAGGAACCAGGGCCAGCCCAGCTTCATCATGCCGAAGCTCACCATGCCGCCCACCATGAACAGGCCCGGCAGGGAGAAGTTCAGGAAGTTCAGCACCCCGATGGCGAGGGTGAAGGCCACCGCCACCAACATATAGATGGCGCCGAGCATGAGGCCGTTGACGATCTGCTGAGCGAGCATGGCGTCGCGGGGGCTCCCTGTGAGGCTGGTTGTGGACCCGTCCGCGAACCCGTCCGCGGCGATGAATTAGATAATAGACAAAGCTATTTTCCCGTCGCTCGCAAGCTGAAATTTCAGGCGTATTTCACTGCGGTCTCAGATGAGGGATAACCACGGCCATGCGGAATAAATATCTGGCGGTGCAGGATATTTACCGCATCGCATCATGCCCAAGAATCGGGCACGCGCGCTCATTTTGCAGACAGGAAGTAGGGCGGATTGAGGCGTCTCTCCCCGGCTCCGGCATCAGCCGCCATGGCACCGCCGGGACCAAGCGGGCGCGCAGAGACAAGGGCGGATGGACAGCGCGCAGATCCACACCCGACCTTATGGGCGTCATGGCGGGCCATGACGGCTGGCAGAGCGTTGATTGGGCCCGTCTTCTGACGGTCGAGCGCACTCTATGCCTGGGATACGCGAACGGGTTCGGGCACAGCATCGGCACCAAAATGGGACAAGCGTCATGCCCGGGACACCCCCAGGCATGACGCACCGGGATGGTCAGCCGAACTTGAACAGGACGCCGAAGCCGCCGCGCGGATAATTCCACTCGATCTCGCCGGACGGCTCGCACAGCACCCGGCAGGTGCCGCACTCGAAGCAGCCGTCGGGCACCACCTCCACCTGCCCGGCATCGTTGAGGCCGTAGCAGCCGGCGGGGCACAGGCGCGTCATGGCCAGCAGGTTCGCGGACGGCGCGGTGTGCGCGGCGACCCGGATGTGGGGGCGCCCCGCATCCACCAGATAGCGGTTCTGGAACAGTTTTTCCTCAACCCTCGGCGTGCTCATGGCGGTCTCCTTCGGAGGCGGGAACGGGGTTAGGTCAGCGCCAGGCGCGGGCGAGGCGGAAGGCGTCGCCGATCAGGCCGGGCCAGGAGCGGCGCTGCACGAAGCTGCGCCAGGTGGCCTTCTCCTTGTCGATCTTCGGCGTCCCGTCCACGCGCAGGAAATTCTGCGCGGCCTTGGACATAAGCTCCGGATAGGTGAGGAAGAAATTGCGCGACTGGGTGTGCAGCAGCGCGGGCATATCCTTGTATTTCTTCAGGTCCTTCATGACGAAGGACTCCTCCACCATGGTCTTGTAGAGGGCAAGGTTCGCCTTCGTGCAGGGCTCGCGGCGGCTCTTGATCTGGAAGATGGCCTCCGCCGCCAGCCGCCCCGTGGTCATGGCGAGGTTGGACCCCTCGCGATGGATGGCATTGTTGAACTGGGCGGCATCGCCCACCACCAGCCAGCCGTCGCCGTAAAGCTGCGGCACCGCGCGATAGCCGCCCTCGGGGATGAGATGGGCGGCATATTCCTTCACCTCCGAGCCCGCCAGGAGCGGGGCGATGGAGGGATGGCGCTTGAACGCCTCCAGCAGGCCGTAGGGTGTCTCCTGCCCGTCCCGGAAGTCGGAGACGAGGCAGCCCAGGCCCACCGAGATGGATTCCTTGTTGGTGTAGAGGAAGGCCATGCCGGTCATGCCCTTGGAGAGGGTGCCGGCCGCCTCGATGACGACGCCTTCATTCTCCTTGAGGTTGAAGCGGGCATCGATGGTCTCGGAGGGCAGGAAATGCATCTCCTTCACCGCCAGCGCCACCTGCTCGGCCTTGGGCACGGCGCGCAGGCCCGCGCGGGAGCCCAGGAGGCCGTTCACCCCCTCCGCGAGCACCACCACATCCGCATGCACGATGCCGCCCGTGCGGTCCGTGCGCACCCCGATCACCCGGCCGTAGGCGTCCTGGATCAGCTCCGTGGCGGTGGTCTCGCACAGCAGCGTCACCCCCGCCTCCTGCGCCTTGCGGGAGAGCCATTTGTCGAACTGGGCGCGGATGATGGTGTAGCGGTTGGGCCGCGCCTCGTTGAAGTCGTCGGAGCGGTAATGCATCCCCATGTGGGATGTGTCGTCCATCATCCAGAAGCGCTGCTCCAGCACATGGCGCTCCAGCGGGGCATCCTCGCGGAAGTCCGGCACCAGCTTTTCCAGCATGTCCGCATAAAGGATGGCGCCCTGCACATTCTTGGAGCCGGCATATTCGCCCCGCTCCAGTTGCAGCACCTTCAGGCCCCGTTGGGCGAGGGTGAGCGCGCACGCATTGCCGGACATGCCGGCTCCGACGACAATGGCGTCGAACGTCTCGTCGATCATCTTGTCCTCCTCAAACCATCGGCTCCGGTCTGCGACCGGTGCCAGGCGGGTTCGCTCAGGCGCCGCGCGGGCTTCACCCGGCGAGGCGGTCGCGGGAATGGGGCGACAGGCGGCGCCGGAACGCCTCCGTCAAAGCAGGCAGCAGGCGGATGGCGTCGGCCACGATGCCCACATGGGCGAAATCGAAGATGGGCGCGTTGGGGTCGGTGTTGATGGCGACGATCAGGTCCGCCCCCTCCACGCCCACGCGATGCTGGATGGCTCCGGAAATGCCCGCCGCGATGTAGAGCTTCGGGCGGATGGTCTTCCCGGTCTGGCCGATCTGCCGGTCGGACGTGATCCAGCCTTTCTGCACCAAGGGCCGGGAGCCGCCGAACTCCGCGCCCAGCACCGAGGCGAGGTTGCGCACCAGCTGGAAATTCTCCGCCGATTGCAGCCCGAGCCCGCCCGCCACCACCACGTCCGCATAGGCAAGGTTCGCCTGCGCCGCGTCGCGGTCGGGGATGAAGCTCAGGATCTTGGTGACGATGTCGTCCTCCGCCATGCCGAGGACATGGGGGATGACCCGGCCCACCGGACGCTCCACCCGCTCCGGCATGGACATGACGCGCGGGCGGATGGTCGCCATCTGGGGGCGGTAGTTCAGGGTATAGATGGTGCAAAGCAGGGAGCCGCCGAAGGTGGGGCGCGTGGCGCCCAGCGACTTGTCGGGGTCCACGTCCAGCTCGGTGCAATCGGCGGTGAGGCCGGTGAGCAGCGTGGTGGCCACCGAGCCCGCCAGATCACGCCCGAGCGTGGTGGCGCCCAGCAGCAGGATCTCGGGCTTGTAGGCATTCACGATGTCCGTGAGCGCCCGCGTATAGGTCTCGTTGCGATAATGGGTGAGGAGGGGATCCTCGCAGAGATAGACGAGGTCCGCGCCATAGCAGAAGGCTTCGGCGGCGGCGGCGCGCGTCGCCTCGCCCGGCGGCCCCGCCACCACGCCCGCCAGCTCGCAGCCCAATTTATCCGCGAGCTTGCGGCCTTCGCCCATCAGCTCCCAGGACACCGGGTGGACCTGCCCGCGCTCGATCTCGATGAAGACCCACACATGCTTGTAGGCCTTGAAGTGCTCGGGCAGCTCCTTCTTCATGCCCGCGCGGCCGCCTGCGGGCCGGGCGGGTACAGGTTTGGCGGGCGCGGGTTTGGCGGGGGTCCCGGGTGCCTCGCTCGTGGGTGCGTCGCTTATGGGTGCGTCGCTCATGGCGGTCTCCTTCAGTATCCCGCCGCCAGGCGGGCGAGGTCGGCCTCAAGGGCCGGGGCGCGGGTGAACAGGGCGTCGATCAGCACCTCGGCGGAGGCGGCCGCGTCACGCTCGGCGGGGGGCACCATCTGCGCCGTCTCGGCGCGGGCGGCGGGGGCGAACACGCGCTTCACCACGGTGGGCGAGCCGCGCAGGCCGCATTTGGTGAGGTCCTCGATGCCCGCATCCGCCGCGCTCCAGGTCACCACCTCCGCGCGGGCAGCGCGCAGCGCGTCGGCCATGGAGCCGCGCCGCATCTCGTTGGTGCCCTCCAGCATGGTGATGAGGCAGGGCAGGCGCGTGCGCAGCACCTGGACGCCGCCCTCCGCGCGCCGCTCCACCGTGATGGAGCGCCCCGCAAGGTCCAGCTCGGCGATGCGCGCCACATAGGTGAGCTGCAGTAGGTCCAGCCGCTTGGCGATGCCCGGCCCCACCTGCGCCGTGTCGCCGTCGATGGTCTGCTTGCCGGTGAACACGATGTCCGGTGCGCCGAAGGTCTGCGAAACCTTGGCGATGGCGGCGGACAAGGCGAAGGAAGTGGCGAGCGTATCGGAACCCGCGAAGAAGCGGTCGGTGAGCAGCACCGCCCGGTCGGCGCCATAGGCCAGCGCCTTGCGCAGGGAATCGGAGGCCATGGGCGGGCCCATGGTGAGCACCGTTACCTGCCCGCCATGGGCATCGCGCAGCCGCAGGGCCTCTTCGAGGGCGAACAGGTCATAGGGGTTGATGACCGTGGGCACCCCCTGGCGCATGATCGTGTTGGTCACGGGATGGACCCGGATCTGCGCCGAATCCGGCACCTGCTTGAGACAGACCACGATGTGCATGGCGGCTTCCTTCAACTGGCTCCGCCCTGTCCTTCGCATCACCCGTGCCAAACCTCAGACCGTTGAATTTCCTTGATTTTTAGAGCTTGAAACGCGACACCCCGCCATTGGCGGGGTGTCGGTGTCGGGTTTGCGACAGGATGCGTCAGGTGCGCTCCACGCTCTCGAACAAGGCCGAGAAGGGCACGAAGGCGGTCTTCGATGCGGGCGCCTGCGGGTCGCGCTCCTTCAGCACCTTGAACACCCGCTCGGCCAGAGGCGAGGAGCGCTCGAAATCCGCATAGGCGCGGGCGAGGGTGTCCCGGCAAGCCGCCTCGATCTCCGCGTCGGAGCGATCGGGGAAGGTCTCGCGGGCGAGATACTGGCCCATGCGCTTGAGGATATGCAGGCGCGCCACGTCCAGCACCTGCCGGTCATAGGGCACGCCCAGGCGGACAAAGAAGTCCTCCGCGCTGGACAGGCTCTTCAATTGCTCAAGGACACCCATGGCCCCTTCTCCTCTTCACAACAGACCGGCGCCCCGCCCGGCGTCCGCGCGGCCTCGCGCAGATGGGCGACGCGCGCCTCCAGGAACTCGATCCGGTCCAACAGCGAGGCGATGGCCTCGCCCACGGGGTCCGGCATGAGGTGATGTTCAAGATCGATGCGGCCGTCCCCCAGGCGCCGGCGGTCTTCCAGCGGCTTCACCACCCGGCCGGGAATGCCCACCACGGTCATGCGCGGCGCCACGTCCTCGATCACCACGGAATTGGCGCCCACCCGTGCGCCCGCGCCAACAATGATGGGACCGAGGATCTTCGCGCCCGCTCCCACCAGCACGCCGTCCTTCAGGGTGGGATGCCGCTTGCCCGGGCTCCAGGACGTGCCGCCCAGGGTCACGCCGTGATAGAGGGTCACATCGTCCCCCACCTCCGCCGTCTCCCCGATCACCACGCCCGCGCCGTGATCGATGAAGAAGCGGCGGCCGATGCGCGCGCCGGGATGGATGTCCACATTGGTGAGCGCCCGCGCCAGCCAGGACAGGAAACGCGCGGGAAACTTGAAGCCGCCGGTCCATAGCCGGTGGGACAGGCGCTGCCAGATGAGGGCATGGACGCCGGGATAGAGCAGGATCACCTCCAGTGTGGAGCGGGCGGCGGGATCGCGCGAGCGTACGCAGGCCACATCCTCCCGGATGCGCCGCCACAGGCCCACCGGCTCCGCCTGCGAGAGTGCCGCCGCCCGCGCGGCCCTGCGGCGCCCGCCTCCGCCCATGAGCATGGTCATGCGCCCACCGGCCGCGCCGGGCGGCGGCGCAGGGCCGCCTCCCTGAAGGCGTCCTCGTAGAATTCCCGCAGGATGGCGGGCGGCACCACACCCTTGGTGCGGGTCGCGAAGGCGCGCACCCGCTCCAGCACCGCGCGGCCGCGCTCCGCATCCACCTGCACGCCCTGGTCCGCCAGCGCCATCTGGATGGCGGCAAGGCCCGAATGCTTGCCGATCACCACAAGGTGGTCGCGGCCCAGCACCTGCGGGCTCAAAGCCTCATAGGTGCTGCGATCCTTCAGGAGGCCGGAGACATGGATGCCGGATTCGTGGGTGAACACATCCTCGCCCACAATGGCCTTGGCGCGCGGCAAGGCCCGGCCCGCCGCCGCGCTCACCTGGAGAGCGAGGGCGCGCAAGGCGCCGGGATCAATGCCGCATTCCAGCCGCGCGGTCTGGCGCAGCGCGATGGCCACTTCCTCCAGGGGCGCATTGCCCGCCCGCTCCCCGAGGCCCGTGACGGTGACGCTGGCATGGCGCGCCCCCCCCATCACCGCCGCCAGGGTATTGGCGGTGGCAAGGCCCAAATCGTCATGGGCGTGAAATTCCAGCTCCAGGTCGCTGGCCACCGCCACCCGCCGCACCAAGGCATGGGTGCTGAAAGGATCGAGCACCCCCAGCGTATCGGCGAGGCGCAGGCGGAAGGCGCCTGCCTTCTGCGCGGCGCGGGCAAGGCGGCAGAGGAAATCCGGGTCTGCGCGCGAGGCATCCTCGCAGCCCACCGCCACGGACAGGCCCAGCGAGCGGGCAAGGCCCACCACCCGCTCCACCGTCTCCAGCGCCCAGGCGCGGTCGCGGCCCAGCTTGCCCGCGAGCTGCGTGTCGGAGGCGGGGATGGAGAGGTTCACCGCGCTCAGCCCGGCGGTGACCGCCGCCATCAGATCGTTCTCGCTCATGCGGCACCAGGCGGCGATACGGGCGGGCAGCTTCAGCGAGGCGATGGAGCGCAGCGTCTCGATCTCCTCATCGCCCATGGCGGGGGTGCCCGCCTCGATCTCCGGCACCCCCGCCGCCACCAGGGCCTCGGCCAAAGCGAGCTTCTCCTTGCGGGAAAAGGCGACGCCGGGGGCCTGCTCGCCGTCGCGCAGCGTCGTGTCGTTGAGGAACACCGCGCGCCCGGCAGATGGGGGCCGAGGGCGTTCCGACACAGGGTCCAACATGGGCACCTCCACCGCACCAACCGGACGCGCGCCGGCCTCAGGCATAAACAGGGTTGAAGGCCGAGGCGGCGCCCGAGCCGTCCCAGAACGGAGAGAGCGCGCGCAGCTTCTCGATGATGCCCGGCATGGCCTCGATCACCCGGTCCACCTCCTCCCCGCTGCTGTCGCGGGAAAGGGAGAAGCGGATGGCGCCGTGGGCGGCCGTGTAGGGAATGCTCATGGCGCGCAACACATGGGAGGGCTCCAGCGAACCCGACGTGCAGGCCGAGCCCGACGAGGCGGCGATGCCCGCGCGGTTGAGCAGCAGGAGGATGCCCTCCCCCTCCACGAACTCGAACGCCACATTGGCGGTGTTGGGCAGGCGGTTCTCCACATCGCCGGTGGCGAAGCAACTGGGGATGCGCTGGAGCAGGCCCTTCTCCAGCCGGTCGCGCAGCCCGCGCACCCGGCCGTTCTCCTCGGCCATGTAGTCGCCCGCAAGCCGCGCGGCCACGCCCAGGGCGACGATGCCCGGCGTGTTCTCGGTGCCCGCGCGGCGGCCGCGCTCCTGCTGGCCGCCCTTGATCTGCGGGCGGAAACGGGTGCCCCGGCGCACATAGAGCGCGCCGATGCCCTTCGGCGCATGGAGCTTGTGGCCCGACAAGGAGAGCATGTCGATGGCGGTGGATTTCAGATCCATGGGCACCTTGCCCACCGCCTGGACAGCGTCGGTATGGAACAGGATGCCGTAGGGCTTCGCCATCTCCGCCAGCTTCGCCACGGGGAAGAGCGTGCCGGTCTCGTTATTGGCCCACATGATGGAGACGATGGCGACCCGCTCCGAGAGGGCCGCCTCGTAGGCCGCCATGTCGAGCCGCCCCTTGGCGTCCACGGGGATCACATGGACCTTCACCCCCCGGTTCTTCTCCAGCCAGGCGCAGAGCGAGAGCACGGCGGGGTGCTCCACGGCGCTGGTGATCACCTCCCGGCGGCGGGGGCTCGCCTCCAGCGCCGAGAGGATGGCGGCATTGTCGCCTTCCGTCCCGCCGGAGGTGAAGACGATCTCATGGTCATGCTCGGCGCCCAGCAGCGCCTGCAGGTCCCGCCGCGCGCCCTTCACGGCCGCTCCCACCTCCGCGCCGAAGGCATGGAGCGAGGAGGCGTTTCCGAACTGCTCCGTGAAATAGGGCAGCATGGCCTCCAGCACGCGGGGGTCCACCTTCGTGGTGGCGTTATTGTCGAAATAGACCGGCTTCATCTCCGCCTCCGGGATCTTCGCAATGGGGATCTGGGCCAATGGGGATCTGGGCCAAGTGGGACGGGGCGACACGCGCCCCGGGCAAGGGCGCGGGATCACTTCACCGGCACGACGCGCAGCGGCATGCCCAGCTTCTCCATCAGCCGCTGCTGGACACCGGAAATGGTGACGGACGCCATCTGGCAACCGATGCAGGCGCCCGAGAGCTTCACGGAGACCAGGTTCCCGTCCACGTCCACCAACTCGCAGTCGCCGCCATCCTGCTGGAGATAGGGGCGCAGCTCCTCGATGGCCTTGTCGATCAGCTTGATGCGCTGGACGGCGGTGAGCGGGGCGGGCGCGGAAGGCGGCGGCACGAGGCTCGCGAGCGGGCTCTGCCGTGGGGCGCTTTCCTTGGGCGGGGTCAAAGAGAGGGGAACTGCCACGGCGGCGGACTTCGCACCCGGCGCGGCCTTGGCACCGTTGACGCGCGGCTTGCCCTTGAGGCTGCGCGGGTCCACGGAGCCGATGCGATAGGCGGCCGTCACCTCGATCAGGCCCTCGTCGGCCATGTCCGCGTTCACGCGGGCCAGCACTTCCTCGATGGCCTCGAAGCAGGTGAGGCATCCGCCGCCCGCCTTGGTGTAGAAGGTGACCTGCTCGGGCGCGGTCAGCTTGTTGACCCGCACCGCCCGCTCGATCATGCCCTCGTCCACGCCGAAGCACTTGCAGACGAGCGCGCCCTCCTCGTGGTCGTCCTCCCAGGTCTCGCCGCGATAATGAGCCACCGCCGCCTGCAGGGCCTCGTAGCCCATGACGGAGCAGTGCATCTTCTCCGGCGGCAGGCCGCCGAGGAAATCGGCGATGTCCTGGTTGGTGAGGGCGAGCGCCTCATCCAGCGTCTTGCCGATGACGATTTCGGTGAGCGCGGAGGAGGAGGCGATGGCCGAGCCGCAGCCGAAGGTCTGGAAGCGCGCCTCGGTGATCACGTCGGTAGCGGGGTCCACCTTCAGCATGAGCTTCAGCGCGTCGCCGCAGGCGATGGCGCCCACCTCGCCCACCGCATTGGCGTCCGCCAGCAGGCCGGCATTCTTGGGGTTGAAGAAATAGTCCTTCACCTTGTCCGAATAATCCCACATGGCTGCCTCCTCACCCGAAGGACTTGCCGCAGGCGCACTTTGACGCCGCGTTTGGATTCTCGAAGACGAAGCCGGAATTCTCCAGCGCGGTCACGAAGTCGATGCGCATGCCCGAGACCAAAGGCTGGGAACGGTCGTCGATGAACAGCTTGACGCCTTCCTGCTCCACCACCAGATCGCCGCTGCGCGACTGGCTCTCCAGGCCCATCATGTATTTGAAGCCCGCGCAGCCGCCCGCCTCCACCATGATGCGCAGGCCCTCGGCGCCGTTCGCGGTCTGCGCCAAGGCGGACTTCACCGCGGCGACCGCATTCTCGGTGAGCGTGATCATGTCGGTTTCCCTCGCAGGAAGATGGTTCCGACAAGGATCACGCAAGCGATGTGCCACTCATTTAAATAATTATAAACAAAGAGATTTATGGCTTTGTCGGACCTGTCGCAAAGCCGACACCGGGCCGCAGCCATGGGGCTGCGCGGCGGGTTTGCGACACGCTCAGGCGGGGCGGATCTCCACCCTCACGTCCGCAGGCGCGGCGGAATAGGGCGCGGAGGTCACGAGGATGTCCGCTCCCGTCGCCGCATAGGCCGCCGCATTGGCGGCCACCACCCCGCCCGCCACGGCCACCAGCGAGGCAGCGCCCCGCGCGCGAAGCGCGGCCACCAGGTCCGCCACCGCCTCGGGGGACATTTTCTCGCACTGGAGGATGTCCGGCGCGGCGGGCGCGAAGCGCTCCGCCTCCTCCCGGCTCGTGATCTCCACCACTACCTTCTTCTCGGGCGCCGCCCGGCGCAGCGCGACGAGGGCGGCCACCGGATCATCGAGGAAGACGCGGTGCTCGGGAAACACCAGCACCGTCTCCGACAGGCCGAGGCGGTGCGGCTCCGCCCCGCCCGCGCGGATCGCGGGGATCATCAGGCGCTTGGTGCCGGGAAAGGTCTTGCGGGTGGTGACCACCGCGATGCCTGGCGCCACCGCGCGCGCCGCATCCACGATGGCGGCGGTGGCCGTGGCGATGCCGGAGAGATATTCCACCGCCGTCTGCGCCACCTTCCAGGCGGCGAGGATGGCGCCCGCCGAGCCCTGCGCGCGCAGCAGCGCCCCTCCGGCCGGAACGCGCGCGCCGGTGGGGGACAGGACCGCCCCCTCCGCCCCGGCGCGGCGCACCAGGGCGAGAGCAAGCTCGGTGCCGCACACCACGCCGTCACGGCGCAGCGTGAAATCCATGCGGGCCGGGCGGTCACCGATGCCCAGGAGATGGGTGGTGAGATCGCCGTGGGGCACGTCCTCATCCAGAAGGGTATCCGCGAGGCGTTCGGGAAAATACATGCCGGCCCTGCTCAGTGCGGCACCGGACCGGCAGCGGCCGTGCTCAGAGTGCCCAACGTGTCCAGCGCCTCCAGGACCGCATCCGCGATCCGGCGCGGGCGCTCGGCAAGGCCGAGCCAACTGGACGGCCCGCCCACTGCCGGGTCCACCTCCAGCAGCTTCAGCCCCTCGGGCACTTGCGTGCCACCCCGCACTAGGCCGCGCAAATGGCCCGCCATGGGCGCCTGGACCGGGGCTTCGCCACACCAGCCCACCACCTCTGCCGCAGCCACCTGGTCGCCGATGGCATGGGCAGTGAGCCAGAGCCCCGCCCCCTCGGCGCGGGCGAAGCGCTCGCGGCCCGCGCCCGACAAGGGCGTGGAGCGGCCATGGGCCGCGAGCGTCGCCCCCGCACGGAGCACCCCGATGGCTTCCGGCGCGGTCTCGATGGCCACGTCCACATGCCGCCCCGCCGAGAAGCCCGGCCCAAGCCCCACAGTGGCGCGGGCGAAGGGGCGGATGTCCACCTTCAGCGAGCGCATGCGCATGCGCGCATCCACCAGCACGTCGATCAGGCCGAGGCACAGCAACTCGCCCAGCTCCATGATGGTGACGCAGATGGCCTGCCGGTCGGTGCAGGCATTGAGGATATCCACGAGGCTGTCGGCCGCGCGGGCCTTCACCCCGTCCAGCTCGGCGATCCCGGTATCCAGGGCCACGTCATAGGCCATGGTCCGGCGCAGCACCGGCTGGGCGGGATCGCGCGAGAGCACCACGCCATAGCCCGCCAGGAACAGCGCCCGGCCCACGGCGGACGCCACGTCGTTGGTGCCGAGCACCACCGCGATGGGCACCCGGCCTGTGGGCCTGAAATCCGTCTCGCTGCGCATGGTGCCTCCGGGGCAAGGCGCGCGCCGGGGCTACCGGTGTCGCTGCCCCAGGAGAAAGCGACATTCGTGCCAACGACCTTCTCGCCATCATGGCACCACCAGCCCGCTCCAAGCCGTCATTCGCGTGCGAAAACCGACGCATCCGTGGCCGGCGGTGTGTCGCAAACCCGACACTCCCGCCCATCGCACATTGGAACCATGAGAATTTTCGCGATGCACCAGATGGCACGCCGTTTGCTGAACTGCACACAGCCACGCGCCTGCGGTCCCGCCCCTCTTTCATTCGGAGACTGACATCATGGCCGGCGGCGGTGGCCCGGGAAGCGAGGCGCGAGCGCCGGCCGGTCGCCGCGGCTATGACACAACCCTGAGCAGACCCGCACCCTGCGGGCCTACTCGAATTTGATCGAGATCAAGGCCCCTTCGCCGGCTTGGATCTTTTCTAAAGCTTCAGCCGAAAGGCCACAGGCTCCTGCCCTCCGGGACATGTCATCCCCAGGCGGGAGATAAGCTAAGGGAAAGCTGCTGAAGGAGGGCGCGCCCACTCGCCGCGTGCGGTGAAGGAGCAAGCCCATGAGCGACTTCTACCAGGTTCGCATTCCCCGCGCGTCGAGCCCGGCGAGCAAGCCCGCCGGCATCGCGCCCACCACCCCGGCGCCAAAGGCCCCGGTTCCGGCTGCCCCGGTTGACGCCGCAGCTTCTCCCGATGCGGCCGGCGCAGCCGTGCCGCCGCCGGAACGCGACGCCGGAAGCGAGCGCCCTGCCATGCCCGAGCGCGCCGTCATCGCCGCGCGCCCCGCCCCGCTGCCGGACCCGTCCGGCACCCAGCCGGCCCAGCGCGGCACCTCGCCGGACATCGCGCTCATCGGCATCTATGAGATTTCCAAGATCCTCACCGCCGCCCGCCGGCTGGAGATCACCCTCGCCAATGTGGTGAACGTGCTCTCCTCCATGCTCCAGATGCGCCACGGCATGATCGTGATCCTGGACCCGGAGGGCGAGCCGGACATGGTGGCCACCACCGGCTGGACGCCGCAGATCGCCAGCCAGATCCGCGCCCGGGTGCCCCAGAAGGCCATCGACCAGATCGTCGCCACCGCCACCCCCCTCGTGGTCCATGATGTCGCCGCCGACGCGCTGTTCGAGGGGCTGGTGGACCTGTTCGAGCCGGTGGAACGGGCCAAGGTCTCGTTCATCGGCGTGCCCATCAAGGCGGACACGCGGGTCATCGGCACCTTGTCCATCGACCGCATCTGGGACGGCAGCGCCCGCTTCCGGTTCGACGACGATGTCCGCTTCCTGACAATGGTGGCCAATCTGGTGGGCCAGACCGTGCGCCTGCATGATCTGGTGGCCCGTGATCGCGACCGGCTCATCGCCGAGACCCACCGCCTGGAGAAGGCGCTGACCGAGGAGGCGGGCGCCGAGCCGCAGACAGCCGTGGGCATTATCGGCGACAGCCTGCCCGTGAAGCGGCTGGTGGCCACCGCGCGCATCGTGGCGCGCTCCAATTCCGCCGTGCTGCTGCGCGGCGAGAGCGGCACCGGCAAGGAATTGTTCGCCCGCGCCATCCACGAATTATCGCCGCGCGCCGACAAGCCCTTCATCCGGGTGAATTGCGCCGCCTTGCCGGAGACGGTCCTGGAATCCGAACTGTTCGGGCATGAGAAGGGCGCCTTCACGGGCGCCCTCGCCATGCGCCAGGGCCGCTTCGAGCTGGCCCATGGCGGCACGCTGTTCCTGGACGAGATCGGCGAGATCTCCCCTGCCTTCCAGGCCAAGCTGCTGCGCGTGCTCCAGGAGGGCGAGTTCGAGCGGGTGGGCGGAAACAAGACGCTCAAGGTGGATGTGCGCCTGGTCTGCGCCACCAACAAGGATCTGGAGCAGGCGGTGGCCAAGGGCGAGTTCCGCGCCGATCTCTATTACCGCATCAATGTGGTGCCGCTCGTCCTGCCGCCGCTGCGCGAACGGCCGGGCGACATCGAGACGCTGGCCCGCGCCTTCCTCGAACGCTTCAACCGCGAGAACAAGCGCCGCCTCAGCATGTCGGATTCCGCCGTCGCCGTGCTCATGCGCTGCTACTTCCCCGGCAATGTGCGCGAGCTGGAAAATTGCGTGCGGCGTACCGCCACCCTGGCCCGCGAGGCCATCATCTCCTCCCACGATTTCGCCTGCGACACCGGCCAGTGCCTCTCGGCCGTGCTCTGGAAGGGCAGCGCCCCCAAGGCGGCGCCCGCGAACCAACCTTCGCCCCAGCCTCCGGCGCCGGTCCCCTTGGCGCCGGTCCCCTTGGCGCCGATACCTTTGGCGCGCGAGCCGCTGCCCATGACTGAGAGCAACGAGGCCGCCGGCCTTCCCCCCAATTGTCCCGGCACCGCCGCCTGCACCGCCACCTCGCCCCGCTTCACGGAGCGGGAGCAATTGCTGAACGCCATGGAGCGCTCCGGCTGGGTGCAGGCGAAGGCGGCGCGCATCCTGAACCTGACCCCGCGCCAGATCGGCTACGCGCTGCGCAAGCACGGCATCGACATCAAGCGCTTCTGACCCGCACACGCCTGTCGCGGATGCGACACGACCCGACATGCGTGTCGTGGAGTTCTTCCAACAAGAAGTACAATACATTGTAAAATAACATAATTTTATCTGGCACGGGGATTGCGAAGCCTGGGGCGGACCATCATTCGGGAGCCCGCCATGTCCGCCGCGATGCTATCCCTGGACAGCCTCCTCGCCTCGCCCGTCTCCATGGAGGAGATGCGCGCCAAGCTGGAAGGCGGCGGCTGTTCTTCCTCCGCCTGCGGCTCCTCCGCCAAGCCCGACGACGTGCCACAGGCCGTCTGGGACAAGATCAAGGACCATCCCTGCTACTCGGAAGAGGCGCACCATTATTTCGCGCGCATGCATGTGGCCGTGGCGCCCGCGTGCAACATCCAGTGCAATTACTGCAACCGCAAATATGACTGCGCCAATGAGAGCCGCCCGGGCGTGGTCTCGGAGAAGCTGACCCCCGACCAGGCCATGCGCAAGGTCATCACGGTGGCCAACGAGGTGCCCCAGCTGTCCGTGCTCGGCATCGCCGGTCCCGGCGACAGTTGCTACGACTGGAAGAAGAGCAAGGCTACCTTCGAGGCGGTGGCGCGGGAGATTCCCGACATCAAGCTGTGCCTGTCCACCAACGGCCTCGCCTTGCCCGACCATGTGGACGAGATCGCCGACATGAATGTCGATCACGTCACGGTCACCATCAACATGGTGGACCCGGAAGTGGGCACGAGGATCTATCCGTGGATCTTCCACAATCACAGGCGCTACACCGGCTACGAAGCCGCCAGGATCCTGCACGAGCGGCAGATGCTCAGCCTCGAAATGCTGCGCGACCGGGGGATCCTCGTGAAGGTGAACTCGGTGATGATCCCCGGCATCAACGACGATCATCTCGTCGAGGTGAATGCATGGGTGAAGGAGCGCGGCGTCTTCCTTCACAACATCATGCCGCTCATCTCCGCCGCCGAGCATGGCACGCATTTCGGCCTCACCGGCCAGCGCGGCCCCACCGCCATGGAGCTGAAGGCGCTGCAGGACAAGCTGGACGGCGGCGCCAAGCTGATGCGCCACTGCCGCCAGTGCCGCGCCGACGCGGTGGGCCTGCTGGGCGAGGACCGGGGCCAGGAATTCACCCTCGACCAGCTTCCCGAGGAGGTGGCCTATGACCCGGCCAAGCGCGTCGCCTATCGCGAGGTGGTGGCCCATGAGCGGGGCGACCATGTGGCCAAGAAGCAGGAAGTGGAAACCGAAATCCGCGCACTGGGCGTTGAGGGCAAGCTGCTTGTGGCCGTGGCCACCAAGGGCGGCGGGCGCGTGAACGAGCATTTCGGGCACGCCAGGGAATTCCAGGTCTACGAGGCGACCCCCAAGGGCATCACCTTCGTGGGACATCGCAAGGTGGACACCTACTGCCTGGGTGGCTTCGGCGAGGATGCGACCCTCGACGGCGTCATCGCGGCCCTGGAGGGGGTCGAGGTGGTGCTGTGCTCCAAGATCGGCGACTGCCCGAAGGACAGCCTGAAGGCCGCCGGCATCCGCGCCACCGACCAATACGCCCTCGAATATATCGAAGCCGCCATCGGCGCCCTCTACGCGGCCGAATTCGGCCATGCCGTCACCGACCGGAAGCTGGCCCTCTCGGCCTGAACCCACAGCCAGGAAAGGCTTTTCCCATGGCCCTCAAGATCATCGTGTCCCAGTGCACCGTCTGCGGCGCCTGCGAGTTCGAATGCCCCAACGCGGCCATCCGCATGAAGGGCGACACCTACATCATCGATCCCAAGAAGTGCACCGAGTGCCTGGAGCAGTTCGACGAGCCGCAATGCGCCGCCGTCTGCCCGGTGCCCAACACCTGCGTTCCCGCGAACTGAGGCGGGCCGTGGCCGCCCCCGCAGGCATCGGCGACAGCACGCCCGAGAGCGTGCCGGAGGCCCTCGACTGGGAGGGCCTTCCCGTGAGCTGCGAGGACTGCACGCACGAGGAGATCCACGCCGAGGGCCGCTGCGACCTGGGCAAAGCCTGCGTCGCGGATCGGCGGGGCAAGCGCATCGACCGCTTCTTCGCGCGGAACCCGGATCTCGCCGCGCGCTATCTCGCCCATCCCTATTTCGAGGTGCGCACCCTGGCGGGGCGGCATGCCAGCCTGTTCCTCATCGGCCCGCTCCTGGCGGACCCCGAGCCGGAGGTGCGCGCGATGGCGGTGATGCGCCTGCCCGCCGCCCGCGTCCGCGCCCTGCGCACCGACCCCGACCGGCGGGTGCGCATGGCGGTGGCCCAGCGCCTGGAGGGCGGCGACCTGCTCTCCATGATGGCGGACGAGGATTATTACGTGCGCCTCACGGTGGTGCGCCGCGCCCCGCCCGCCGCCTTGGTGCGCCTCGTCTATGACGGCGAGCCCGAGGTGCGCCGCGCCGTGGCCCGGCGGGTGGCACCCCAATATCTGTCCAACATGGTGGGCGATCCCAATCCCCTGGTGCGCCTTGCGGTCGCCGAGCGCCTGCCGCCGGAGCGGCTTCTCGTTTTGGCGCGCGACGCCGACATGCGGGTGCGCTTCGCGGTGGCCGAGCGCCTGCCGGCGACGGCCCTGGCGCTGCTGGCGGACGACCCCGTGGATGCCGTGCGCGACCTCGCCCGGCGCCGCCTCACCGAAGGAGACTGACCATGGGCCTCGGCCGCGAGCAGGATGTGGAACTCTCCCGGGAGCCGGTCTTCCGACCGGGCGAGAAGGTGCGCGCCACCAAGCATGTGAAGAATGACGGCACCTATCCCCACAAGGAGATCGGCGAGAATCTCGTCCGCAAGGGGGATGTGGGCTATGTGCGCGACATCGGCACCTTCCTCCAGCAATTCTACATCTACTCGGTGGAGTGGGTGGAGCGCGGCACCATCGTGGGCATGCGCGGCAAGGAATTGGTGAGCCTCGACCGGCCGCCGCCCGAACCCCTGACATCGCCCGCTCTCCCCAGCCCGGAAGCCCAGCCATGAAGCTCATGATCCGCAAGACCCCCTCCGGGGCATTCTCCGCCTATGCGCCCAAGAAAGACCTGGAGGAGCCCATCGTGGAGCGGGAGCACGAGGGCCTGTGGGGCGGCTGGGTGAAGCTGAAGAACGGCTGGGTGTTCGCCCTGCCGGACATGCCCGCCGACACCCGCCTGCCCATCACCGTCACCGCCCGCAAGCTCGGCGGGGAGGAGGAGTGACCATGACCGCCGCCGCGCTCCAGCGCCCCGCCCCGGTGCCATTCCTCTCCGGCGAGGAGGCCCGCGCCCATCTGCGGGACATTTCCGCCTGGCTGAAGGCGGACCGGCTCGCCCCCTATCTCGGCCCCGGCTTGCTGGAGGGGAGCGAGGCCGTTCCCCTCGGCCCCGAGGCACTCGCCGCCGCGCTCCACCAGCGCCATCCCGCGCCGGGCCGCATCCGCACCAATCTGTGGTCCGTGGCCCAGTTCATCGAGCAGCGCCGCCACCGCAAGACGCTGGCCACCTGGATGGGCGAGATCTTCGATCCGCAGGTGCCGCCCACCCCGTTCCAGGCGTTCCTGGCGGGCCTGCCCTTGGGCCTCGTGGTGGACACCTGGTATGACGACAGCCTGCGCGCCGCCTTCGCCGCCTCCGGCCGCACGGACTGGGGCGAGGTGCAGGGCATCACGCGGGCAGGGGAGACGCGGGATATCTGGACCCGCGCCTATGACGCGACGGGCACGCTGGTGGACGAGGAAACGCCGGCCTCCTGGGCGAGCCTCCTCTACAAGCCCCACGGCGCGGTGCGTCCGGCGCGGAACTTCCTGGTGGCCGACAGCGACTATGTGGAGGTGATGACCGAGATCGACATCCAGTCGCCCATCCCGCCCCAGGTGCGCGAGCGCCGCGCGTTCCGGGGCTTCCTGTTCCTGGGCTGTCGGTTCCACGACCAGATGCTGCGCACCTATGCCCGCCAGATCATGAAGCGCTCGCGGGGGCCGCATTTCGCGGTGATGCCCGCCGAAGGGCTCACCCGCAACGAGGCGCGCTTCCTCACCGAGCAGGAGATCGCCCTCATCGACCTGCCGCTGGCGGCGGGACTCGACGCGCTGATGGCGGGCTGAGCGATGGCGCGCGTGATCTTCTACGGAAAGCCCACCTGCGGCGGGAATGCCCGCCAGCGGGCGCGGCTGCGGGCCTCCGGCCACCAGGTGGAGGAACGCGACCTGTTCGGCCATCCCTGGAGCGGGGACGAGCTGCGCGCTTTCCTCGGTGACCTCGCCCCCGCCGGCTGGTTCAACCGCTCCGCCGTGCGCGTGAAGAGCCGGGAAGTGGATCCCGAAGCGCTCGCGCCCGAGGCGGCGCTCGCCTTGCTGCTGGCGGACCCGCGCCTCATCCGCCGCCCCCTGCTGGACATCGGGGGACACCGCCTTGCGGGCTGGGACGAGGGCCGGCTCGATGCCCTCATCGGCCTCAAGGCCGGGGCGGCCCCTGTTGGGGAAGCCTGCGTGCATTCTCCCGGCACGGGCGGCGGGGACGCGGCGTGAGCACCGCTCCCGCCCGCGCGGCGGCGGGCGCCTGGCTGGACGGGCGCTATCATGACGACCTGCCCGCCCCGGCCGAGCGGGCCATCCGCATGGCGGGCCTGTGCTGGGAGGACGATGCTGGCGCCGAGCGGCTGCTGGCGGAAGCCGCCCGCCTGGCGCCCGGACATTTGGCGGTGCTGATCGCCCGCTACCGGCATGCTTTCTACAAGCACCGTTTCGAGGAGGCGTTCGTCATGGCCGTGGAGGTCCTGGGCGCCGCCGCGCGGCGGCTGAACATCCCCACCGACTGGCGCGCGGTCCGCGCGTCGGATGCGCGCTTCGCCTGCGACGATGCCCATGTGCGCTTCTGGATGTTCGTGCTCCAAGCCTATGGCTATGTGCTGCTGCGCCTCGGCCGGGAAGTGGAGGGCGAGGCCGCGCTGCGCCGCCTGTCGGAGCTGGACGTGCGCGACCAGACCCGCACCCGCGTCCTGCTCCAGGCCATGGCGGCCCGCGCAGTCGCGGAGGACTGACGGAGCCCTTCTCCTGGCAGAGGCCGCCGGAAGCCGGGCCTCCGGCGGCCTCTTCTCACACCGGACGGTTCTCGCCCGGATTGCGCACCGGACCCATGATGGCCAGGGCCTCCTCATAGGTGAGGAAGGGCCAGGACGCGGAGAAGCGGGCGGCCTTGTCGGCCACGAAATCCTGCTTGCCCGCCGTGTCCAGCTTCTTCAGGTCGGTCTTGTCGATCTTCAGAAGCTCCAGCAGCTCGTTATAGACCGTGGCCTCGTCGATGGGCACGATGTGGAACGTGGCTCCGCCCAGCGCCAGCCGGAATTTCCGGTCGAGCGGAATGTTGTTGCAGAAGAGGAAGTATTTCCCCTCCGGCGACAGGGTCTCGCCCAGCACATCCGCCAGGACGCCGGCATAATCGAACGAGAGCAGGTAGGCCGCGAACAGCGCGATGGTGGGCTCGCCCTCGCGCGTCGTGGAGATGACCTGGTCCACCGCCAGTTCCGGCGGGCGCTTCTCGCCCGCCGTGCTGGGCGTGAATTTCAGGGCCAGCTCGCCACGGAAGCCGAAACGGCCGGGCTTGTGGGTCGGCCCCTTCAGGACCGGATTGAGAAGCCGCCCCTCGCTCTCCAGGCGGGCAAAGGCGGTGTGGTCGATGGCGGTCATGTCTCATCTCGCGCTGGTTTTGGTGCGCCGTGCGCTGCAAGTTCGACGCCGTGTCATAAGCTGTTGATTTAATGTTATATTTTTATATCTCTCCGGCGGCGCGCGACAGCTATGTCCGGTTCCCGACAGCGCTGTGCGACAGCTGGGCCGGCCCCCTGCCACCCGACACGGACACCGGAAATCTCACAGCGCTGTCGTGTTTTGTCAGGTTCGAGACAGGGGCCGGAAACGTCTTTCGCCGAGCGGTCAACCCGCGCAAACTATTGAAAGTGAATGATTTTCAGGATGACCCCACGGCTCGAAAGCCGTTTGGCACGGCGGTTGCGGTGATGGTGTCGGTGGCGGCGAGCGCCGCGCGCCGATGGTGGCATCACTGACGATGTCGAAACAACCAAGTGGGGTTTGACCATGGCCGGTCTGCGCCAGATTGCATTCTACGGGAAGGGTGGCATCGGCAAGTCCACCACCTCCCAGAACACCCTCGCCGCCCTTGTCGATCTCGGTCAGAAAATCCTGATCGTGGGCTGCGATCCCAAGGCCGATTCCACCCGCCTGATTCTCCATGCGAAGGCGCAGGACACCGTCCTCAGCCTCGCGGCCGAGGCGGGCTCGGTGGAGGACCTGGAGCTCGAGGACGTGCTCAAGGTCGGCTACAAGGGCATCAAGTGCGTCGAGTCCGGCGGTCCGGAACCCGGCGTGGGCTGCGCGGGGCGCGGCGTCATCACCTCGATCAACTTCCTCGAGGAGAACGGCGCCTATGACGACGTGGACTATGTGTCCTACGACGTGCTCGGCGACGTGGTGTGCGGCGGCTTCGCCATGCCCATCCGCGAGAACAAGGCGCAGGAAATCTACATCGTCATGTCCGGCGAGATGATGGCCCTCTACGCGGCCAACAACATCGCCAAGGGCATCCTGAAATACGCCCATTCCGGCGGCGTGCGCCTGGGCGGGCTCATCTGCAACGAGCGCCAGACCGACCGCGAGTGGGACCTGGCCGATGCCCTCGCCAAGCGCCTGAACTCGCAGCTCATCCATTTCGTGCCGCGCGACAACATCGTCCAGCACGCCGAGCTGCGCCGCCAGACGGTGATCGAATACGCGCCCGACAGCAAGCAGGCGCTCGAATACCGCACGCTGGCGGAGAAGGTCCACAATAATGCCGGCAAGGGCACCATCCCCACCCCCATCACCATGGAGGAGCTGGAGGAGATGCTGCTCGATTTCGGCATCATGAAGACCGAGGAGCAGCAGCTCGCCGAGCTTGCCGCCAAGGAAGCCGCGAAGGCCGCGGCCGCCGCCGTCTGACACGAGAACCGTGGCCCGGCCGCGCGCCGGGCCCCTTCCTTCCGGTCGCCAGAAGAGGTTGACTGCCATGAGCCTCGATTACGAAAACGACGGCGCGCTCCACGAGAAGATCATCGAGGACGTGCTGTCCGCCTATCCTGACAAGTTCGCCAAGCGCCGGCGCAAGCATCTCTCGGTGGCCAAGGGCGTCGATGACGCGGACGCCCCGGCAGAGGGCGAGGAGAAGCTCCTCACCGAGTGCGACGTGAAGTCGAACATCAAGTCCATTCCCGGCGTCATGACCATCCGGGGCTGCGCCTATGCGGGCTCCAAGGGCGTGGTGTGGGGCCCGGTGAAGGACATGGTCCACATCTCCCACGGCCCGGTGGGCTGCGGGCAGTATTCGTGGTCCCAGCGCCGCAATTACTATATCGGCACCACCGGCATCGACACCTTCGTGACCATGCAGTTCACGTCCGACTTCCAGGAGAAGGACATCGTCTTCGGCGGCGACAAGAAGCTGGAGAAGGTGATCACCGAGATCGACGCGCTGTTCCCGCTCAATCACGGCGTCTCCATCCAGTCGGAATGCCCCATCGGCCTCATCGGCGACGACATCGAGGCGGTGGCGCGGAAGAAGAAGAAGGAAATCGGCAAGACCATCGTGCCGGTGCGCTGCGAGGGCTTCCGCGGCGTGTCCCAGTCGCTGGGCCACCACATCGCCAACGACGCCATCCGCGACTGGGTGTTCGCCGCCCAGGAGGGCGAGATCGAGTTCGAGACCACGCCCTACGACGTGAACGTCATCGGCGACTACAATATCGGCGGCGACGCCTGGGCCTCCCGCATCCTGCTGGAGGAGATGGGCCTGCGGATCGTCGGCAACTGGTCCGGCGATGCGACGCTGGCCGAGATCGAGCGCGCGCCGAAGGCGAAGCTCAACCTCATCCATTGCTACCGGTCGATGAACTATATCTGCCGCTACATGGAGGAGAAGTATTCGATCCAGTGGATGGAATACAATTTCTTCGGCCCCTCCCAGATCGCCGCCTCGCTGCGCAGCATCGCCAAGTTCTTCGGCCCCGAGATCGAGGAGAAGGCGGAGGCGGTCATCGCCAAGTACCAGCCGCTGGTGGACGCGGTCGTCGCCAAGTACCGGCCCCGCCTCGAAGGCAAGAGCGTGATGCTCTATGTGGGCGGCCTGCGCCCCCGCCACGTCATCACCGCCTATGAGGACCTGGGCATGCAGATCGCCGGGACGGGCTATGAGTTCGCCCATAACGACGACTACCAGCGCACCGGCCATTACGTGAAGGACGGCACGCTCATCTATGACGACGTGACCGGCTACGAGCTGGAGAAGTTCATCGAGAAGATCCGCCCGGATCTGGTGGGCTCCGGCATCAAGGAAAAGTACCCGGTGCAGAAGATGGGCATCCCGTTCCGCCAGATGCATTCCTGGGACTATTCGGGCCCGTATCACGGCTATGACGGCTTCGCCATCTTCGCCCGCGACATGGACCTGGCCATCAACAATCCGGTCTGGGGCCTGTTCGACCCGCCCTGGAAGAAGAAGCCGCAGAGCGAGGGCTTCCTGGAAGCCGCCGAGTGAGCGCGGCGGCCGCGCGGCCGCCCCTCCATTCTGCCCTCGTGGCATCGACCGTGCCGGAGCGCGCAAGCCCGCGCCCCGGCACCCCGTGACACTCCCTTGCTCCCACACGCGCGTGCCGCCGTATGGCGCGGCCGCCAGATGAGGATCAGACCATGCCCCAATCCGCAGAGCATGTGCTCGACCACGCCCCTTTGTTCCGCGAGCCCGAATACCAGGAAATGTTCGCCCGCAAGCGCGAGCAGTTCGAATGCCCCGCCTCTTCCGAGGCCGTGGACGCCCAGCGCGAATATGCCAAGAGCTGGGACTATCGCGAGAAGAACCTCGCCCGCGAGGCGCTGGTGGTGAACCCCGCGAAGGCATGCCAGCCGCTGGGCGCCGTGTTCGCCTCCGCCGGGTTCGAGAAGACCATGAGCTTCGTCCACGGCTCCCAGGGCTGCGTCGCCTATTACCGCTCGCACCTCTCGCGCCATTTCAAGGAGCCCTCCTCGGCGGTCTCCTCCTCCATGACCGAGGACGCAGCCGTGTTCGGCGGCCTCAACAACATGATCGACGGCCTCGCGAATACCTATTCGCTCTACGAGCCGAAGATGATCGCCGTCTCCACCACCTGCATGGCGGAAGTCATCGGCGATGACCTGCACGCCTTCATCCAGACCGCCAAGGCCAAGGGCTCCGTGCCCCAGGACTATGACGTGCCCTTCGCCCACACGCCTGCCTTCGTGGGCAGCCATGTGGACGGCTACGATTCCATGATCAAGGGCATCCTGGAGCATTTCTGGAAGGATAAGGAACGGGTCGCGGGCGAGGGGATCACCCTCATTCCCGGCTTCGACGGCTTCTGCGTGGGCAATAATCGCGAGCTGAAGCGCCTGCTGGACCTGATGGGTGTCCAATACACCCTGCTGCAGGACGCCTCGGACACCTATGACACGCCCTCCGACGGCGAGTTCCGCATGTATTCGGGCGGCACCACGCTGGAGCAGACCGCCGACGCGCTCAACGCCAAGGCCACCGTGTCGCTGCAGAAATACTGCACCCGCAAGACCATGGACTATATCGCCGGGCACGGGCAGGAGACGGTGAACCTCCATTACCCGCTGGGCGTGCGCGCCACCGACGAGCTTCTGTTCAAGATTTCCGAGCTGACCGGCAAGGAGATCCCCGAAGCCATCACCATGGAGCGCGGCCGCCTCATCGACGCCATGGCCGACAGCCAGTCCTGGCTGCACGGCAAGAAGTACGCGATCTTCGGCGACCCCGATGTGGTCTACGGCGTCACCCGCTTCATCCTGGAGACCGGCGGCGAGCCCATCCATTGCCTGGCCACCAACGGCAACAAGCAGTGGGAAGAGGACATGAAGGCGCTGCTCGCCTCCTCGCCCTTCGGCCGTGCCGGGCAGGTGTGGGCGGGCAAGGATCTGTGGCACCTGCGCTCGCTGCTCTTCACCGAGCCGGTGGACTTCATCCTCGGCAATTCCTACGCGAAATATCTGGAGCGCGACACGGGCACGCCGCTGATCCGCACCGCCTTCCCGATCTTCGATCGCCACCACCATCACCGCTTCCCGCTGATGGGCTACCAGGGCGGCCTGCGCTTCCTGACGACGCTGCTCGACAAGATCTTCGACAAGCTCGACCAGGACACCAACATCCCGTCCAAGACCGACTATTCGTTCGATCTGACGCGCTGACACGAGCCCCCCGCCGCGCGCTCCTGCACGCGCGGCGGCCTTCCCCGGGCGCCCATCGCCCGGGGCCTTTCCGATCCAGATGCCGAGTCCACATGCCAGGAGCGCGCGGCCATGCTGAAGGACAAGATCGCGGACATGTTCAACGAGCCCGGTTGCGAGAAGAACCAGGCCAAGGACGCCAAGGCCCGCAAGAAGGGCTGCTCCAAGCCGCTCACCCCCGGGGCGGCGGCGGGCGGGTGCGCCTTCGACGGCGCCAAGATCGTGCTCCAGCCGGTGACCGACGCCGCCCATCTCATCCATGCCCCGCTCGCGTGCGAGGGCAATAGCTGGGACAATCGGGGCGCGGGGTCCTCCGGCTCGGACCTGTGGCGGCGGTCCTTCACCACGGATCTCACGGAACTCGACATCGTCATGGGCCAGGGCGAGCGCAAGCTCTACAAGGCGGTGCGCGAGATCGCGCAAGCCTTCAACCCGCCCGCCATCTTCGTCTATTCCACCTGCGTCACCGCGCTCATCGGCGACGACATCGAGGCGGTATGCAAGGCGGCTTCCGCCAAATACGGCCTGCCCGTGGTGCCGGTGAACGCGCCGGGCTTCGTGGGCTCGAAGAATCTCGGCAACAAGCTAGCGGGCGAGGCGCTGCTCGACCATGTGATCGGCACCCATGAGCCCGACGATGTGGGCCCCACCGACATCAACATCCTCGGCGAGTTCAATCTCTCCGGCGAGTTCTGGGCGGTGAAGCCCCTGTTCGAGGCGCTGGGCATCCGCATCCGCGCCTCAATCCCCGGCGATGCGCGCTATCTGGACGTGGCCGGCGCCCATACGGCGCGCGTCACCATGATGGAATGCTCCACCGCCCTTATCACGCTCGCCCGCAAGATGGAGGAGCGCTGGGGCATCCCTTTCTTCGAGGGTTCCTTCTACGGCATCTCCGACACGTCCGACGCCTTGCGCCAGACCGCGCGGCTTCTGGTCTCGCGCGGCGCCGATCCCTCCCTCCTCAATCGCACCGAGGCGCTGATCGCGCAGGAAGAGGCCATCGCCTGGGCCAGGATGGAGGCGTACCGGCCCCGGCTCCAAGGCAAGCGCGTGCTGCTCAATACCGGGGGCGTGAAGTCCTGGTCGGTGGTGGCGGCGCTCCAGGAGATCGGCATCGAGATCGTCGGCACCTCGGTGAAGAAGTCCACGGACGAGGACAAGGAGCGCATCAAGCAACTCCTCAAGGACGAGCACCACATGTTCGAATCCATGGCGCCGCGCGACCTCTACGCCATGCTCGCCGCCAACAAGGCGGACATCATGCTCTCCGGCGGGCGCACCCAGTTCATCGCGCTGAAAGCCAAGATGCCGTGGCTCGACATCAACCAGGAGCGCCATTTCCCCTATGCGGGCTATGACGGGATGGTGGAGCTGGTGAAGCGGATCGCCCTCGCCATCGAGAACCCCGTCTGGGAAACGGTGCGCGAGGACGCCCCCTGGGACAGGGAGGGGAACCTGACGGAAAGCCCTCTCCTGCAAGCGGGAAAGGGGGTCATCGGGAGCCGGGAAGAAGCCGATCCCCATTTCCTCGCCCATCACCGCAAAAAGTTCGCCGGCGCGGGCGCCGACGACATGGCCGAATGCTGAGGCGCGCGCCATGACCGCCGTCATCCCCCGCACCAAGGCCGCCTCCCTCAATCCGCTGAAGTCCAGCCAGCCGCTGGGCGCCGCCCTCGCCTATCTGGGCGTGGACGGGGCCATGCCCCTGTTCCACGGCTCGCAGGGCTGCACCTCCTTCGCCCTCGTGCTGCTGGTGCGGCACTTCAAGGAGGCCATCCCCCTCCAGACCACCGCCATGGACGAGGTGGCCACCGTGCTGGGCGGCGCGGATCATCTGGAGGAGGCCATCCTCAACCTGAAGACCCGCACCAAGCCGAGCCTGATCGGCGTATGCACCACCGCCCTCGTGGAGACGCGCGGCGAGGACTTCGCCGCCGACCTTTCCGCCATCCGCCGCCGCAATGCGGACGCGCTGGCGGGCACGGAAGTGGTGCTCGCCCAGACACCCGATTTCGAGGGCGCCATGGAGGAAGGCTGGACCAAGGCGGTCACCTCCATGGTGGACGCGCTGGTGCCCCCCAATCCCGAGCGCATGGTGAGCCTCACCCAGGTGAATATCCTGCCCGGCTGGCACCACACGGTGGCCGACATCGAGCATCTGCGCGACCTCGTGGAAGCGTTCGGCCTGGAGCCCATCATCCTGCCGGACATTTCCGGCTCGCTGGACGGCACGGTGCCGGAGCGCTGGGTGCCCACCGCCTATGGCGGCACGCTGGTGCCCGACATCCGCGCCATGGGCCGCTCCGTCCACACCATCGCGCTGGCCGAACATGTGCGGGCGCCCGCCGCCTTGCTGGAGGCGCGGGCGGGCGTGCCCTTCACTGTGTTCGAGAGCCTCTCCGGCCTGAAGGCGGTGGACCGCTTCGTGGCGCTGCTGGCCAGGCTGTCCGGGCGCCCCGTGCCCGCGCGTCTGCGCCGCCAGCGCAGCCAGCTCCAGGACGCGCTGCTGGACGGGCATTTCCATTTCGGCGGGCAGAAGATCGCCCTCGCCGCCGAGCCGGACCTGCTCTTCACCCTGGCGAGCTTCTTCGCCGGCCTTGGCGCCGAGATCGCGCTCGCCGTCACCACCACGGGCAGCAGCCCCATCCTGCGCAAGGTGCCGGCGCGGGAGGTGCTGGTGGGCGACCTCGGCGACTTCGAGGCCCGCGCAGCGGGCTGCGACCTGCTCGTCACCCACAGCCACGGCCGCCAGGCGTCGGAGCGGCTGGGCATCCCCCTCATGCGCGTGGGCTTCCCCGTGTTCGACCGCCTGGGCAGCCAGCACCGCCTGACGGTGGGCTACCAGGGCGCCCGGAACCTGATCTTCGAGGCGGCCAATATTTTCCAGGCCAACCGCCGGGAGCCCACGCCCCAGTCCCTCAACCCGTTCCGCGACAGACGCCCGACCAGCGAGGACACCCATGACAGCCACGCGCAGACTGCGGCTCGTTGAGAGCGAGGGCGCCCAGGCCGCGCCGCCCTCCGGCCCCGCCATCCGCATCGCTATCGCGACCCAGGACATGAAGGGGCTGAACGCTCATTTCGGCTCGGCCAAGAAGTTCGCCGTCTATGACGTGAGCGTGGACGGCTGGAGCTTTGTGGAAACGGTGGCCTTCGATCTCGTCTCGGACGAGGGCGGCAAGCACCAGAATGACGGCGACGACAAGATCACGCCCAAGGTGGAGGCGCTGAAGGGCTGCCACCTCCTGTTCTGCCTCGCCATCGGCGGCCCCTCCGCCGCCAAGGTGGTCTCGGCCCGCATCCATCCCATCAAGATCCCGCAGGCCCAGCCCATCGACACCGTTCTGGAGCGCACCCGCGACATGCTGGCGGGCTCCCCGCCGCCCTGGCTGCGCAAGATCCTGGCCGAATCCGGCGCGGGCGCGCCGAAGCCGTCCTTCGTTGATGATGATGAGTGAGAGGAGAGACGCATGACCGACGCCCTGACTGCAGAGGACGCCGACGCAGAGGCGCTCGCCACGCCCTTCCTCAAGTCCCTGGTCCGCCTCATGCGGGCGCAGGACACGTATGGAAGCTGGGAAGGCAAGCCCGACGCGAAGATCCTGAAGGACTTCATCGTCACCAAGGAGCAGCGCCGCGAGATCCCCATCATGGGCGATCCCGACCCCGACGTGCTGTGGCGGGTGGAGATGTTCTACACGTCCGTCGGCCTCGCCATTGAGGCGGAAACCCAGCTCATCGCCAGCCCCATGATGAAGATGAGCCATGAGGGCTTCGGGCGCGTGCTGCTCACCGCCGGCCGCCTCGTGGTGCTGAGCCGCCATGTGCGCGATGTCCACCGCTTCGGCTTCGAGAGCCTGGCCAAGCTGGCCGAGGCCGGCACCAAGGCCCTGGACGACGCCGTCACCTTCATCCGCGCCTATCCCGACGTCGCCCGTCTCTGAAGGAACAGCCATGTCCGACATCGAAACGCTGAAGGCCGAGATCAAGAAGCTCTCGTCCAAGTCCGTCACCTGGAAGATGAACCTCCACGACCTGTCGGAGGACCTGCCCATCAACTGGACCAATATCCTGGAGGTGGCGCAGGAGACCTACGACACGTTCAAGGCCCTGGATGATGCCCGCAAGCGCCTGAAGGCGCTCGAATCCCAACCCGCCTGACGCCCGGAGCATCGCCATGGCCCATCTCTCCCGCGACGGCTCCCACTGGATGCCGGACTATCTCGTCGCCATCGACGCCACCACCTGCATCGGCTGCGGGCGCTGCTACAAGGTCTGCTCGCGGGACGTGATGCACCTGTGGGGCGTGGGCGACGGGAACGCCATGCTCGGCAAGGTGGATGAGGACGAGGACGACGATTTCGACGGCGAACTCGTGCGCAAGGTCATGGTGGTGGACAATGCGGGCGCCTGCATCGGCTGCGGCGCCTGCGCCCGGGTCTGCCCCAAGGCGTGCCAGACCCATGTGACGGCCGACAAGGCCGCCGCCTTGGCCGCGTGAGGGCGCCATGGGTCGCCATGCGGACGGTCTCTTCAGCGCGCTGATGGGCCCGCGCCGGCGCGGCGCCTGTGCCCGCACCGGAAAGGCCGGCTCCGACACGGCGCGGCGCGTCGAGGCCCATCTGTTCGACGCGCACGTCTTCGCCTGCGCCATCGCGGTTTCGGCGGAGGATGCCCTGCACGAGAACCTGGCGCTCGGCCCTTGCCTCGGCCTTGATGCCGAGGCGCTGGAGACGATTATCGGCCGCTATTTCACGCCCCGCGCGCTGGCCTGCCTCGGCGTGCCCGTGGGCCACGCGCCGAAGGACGAGGAAGGGGCGATCCTGCACGATTTCCTGCACGCGCAGGCGCGGCCGGGAGACGAGGCCGCCCGCTGGCTCGCGGCAATCATCGCCTGCCGCGCGCTGCGGCCGAACCATCTGTGGCAGGATCTCGGCCTCCGGGACCGCGGCGAGCTGAACCGGCTTCTCGCCACGCATTTCCCGGCATTGGCGGCGGGCAACACCACCAACATGAAATGGAAGAAGTATTTCTACCGCCGCCTGTGCGAGCAGGAAGGCTTCGTCCTGTGCACGGCGCCCAGCTGCGCCGCGTGCGACGATTTCGATTACTGCTTCGGCGAGGAGACCGGCGAGAGCCGCCTCGCCCGCACCCGCCGCAGCGTGGCGCATGCGGTAGCCTGACGGCACGGCGCCGCGCAGGCTGGGGGAAGGATCAGATGCTGGGAATGAGCCCGCCATCCACGCGGATCACCGAGCCGGTGACATAGGCGGCGCGGGTGGAGGCGAGGAAGGCCACCATGTCCGCATATTCCTGCGGATCGCCATAGCGGCCCACGGGAATGGAGGCCTGGCTTTCCGCCGCCACCTCCTCCACCGGGCGCCCCTCGCGCTTGGCGCGCTGCTCGTCCAGGAAGGTGATGCGCTGCGTGGCGATGCGGCCGGGCAGCACGATATTGGCGGTGATGCCGTCGCGGCCCACTTCGCGCGCCAGGGTCTTGGACCAGCCCACCAGCGACAGGCGCAGCGCGTTGGACATGCCGAGATTCGCGATGGGCGCCACCACGCCAGAGGAGGTGGAGGTGATGATACGCCCCCATTTGCGCTGGCGCATGCCGGGCAGGACGCGGTCCGTGAGGGCGATCACCGACAGGACCATGGACTGGAACTGCACGCCCCAG
Source organism: Aquabacter cavernae (assembly GCF_003993795.1). Classification (GTDB taxonomy): domain Bacteria; phylum Pseudomonadota; class Alphaproteobacteria; order Rhizobiales; family Xanthobacteraceae; genus Aquabacter; species Aquabacter cavernae. The sequence goes on along the minus strand of NZ_RWKV01000001.1, from coordinate 66,732 downwards.
AGTTCCGTGGACTGGCCGCCCGCCGGGGTCGGGGGCGGGCCGCCTGTATTGTTCACCAGCACGTCCACCGGGCCCAGTTCCTCTTCCACCTGCGCCACGGCGGGGCCGATGGCGGTGAGGTCGGCGAGGTTCCAGGCGACGGCGGCGGCGCGACCTCCGTGCGCGAGGATATCGGCGGCGGTGAGGTCGGCCGCGGCACCGTCCAGGTCCGCCACCGCCACCTTCGCGCCTTCGCGGGCAAGCGTGCGGGCGATGGCGCCGCCCAGCCCTCCACCGGCACCCAGCACCAGAGCGGTCTTTCCGGTCAATCCCAGATCCATGGCTGATCCCTCCCACGGGTTTTCAGGCCATCTAATCCATGGGCGACCGCCGGTGCCACCGGAAACCCATCCGAATCCGGTTTCATTCCCGACCCGGGAGCCGCTTGCCCGCGGCGTGCGCAGAGGGCAAGGAGGTCTCTGGCTTTTTTCAGAGCGCGGATCTGTTTGGAAGGAAGCAGTTTGCTTCCTTCCAAACGGTGAATCGCCTTCTCATTTTTCAAAAAAAGGAGACGGATTCAGTGTTGAGATGGGATCGCGGAGCGCTGCCGTCTCAACACATCCGGCTCTAGGATCGATTGAATGAAGGTCACCCTTTTCAAGAGCCATGCGCCGCTGTTCCTCGCGGTCTTCCTGGACATCTTCTCCTTCGGGCTCATGTACCCGCTCATCGTCAGCCTGTTCGACGGGCCGGGCGCGGGCGCACAGGGGTTTGGCGCAGTGGTGACGGCGCAGAACCGGGACACGCTCATGGCGCTCGCCTTCGGGCTGTTCCCCATCGGCGCCTTCTTCGGCTGCTCGCTGCTGGGCGACCTGTCCGACGCGCTGGGGCGGCGGCGCACGCTGCTCACCTGCATGGCGGGGCTTGCCGCCTCCTATGGGCTCATGTGGCTCTCGCTGGTGGTGGACCAGCTCTGGCTGTTCTTCGCCGGGCGCCTCCTGGCGGGTCTCATGTCCGGCACCGCCCCCATCGCCCAGGCCAGCATGGTGGATGCGGTGGACCCGTCCGAGCGCGGCGCCGCCATGGCGCAAGTGACGGTGGTGAACACGGTGGGCCTCATGGCCGGCCCCGCCATCGGCGGCGTGCTGGGCCATCTGGACCTGCGCCTGCCGCTGGCGGTGGCGCTGGTGCTGTGCGTCATCAACACCGTGATGCTGGCCCGCGCCCGCTTCGGCGAGGACGCCCCACGCCGGGCCTTTCATTTCGACTGGCGCCAGCCCTTCCTGCTGTTCGCGCGGCTGAAGGACCGGCCGGCGGCGGTGCCGCCGCTCGCGTCCTTCTTCCTGTTCCAGCTGGGCTTCCTCATCTACTACACCTTCATCCTGGTGGAGATGCAGCGCGTCCACGGCTTCTCGACGGCAGGCATTGGCCTGTTCTCGGTCACCATGGGCGTCGGCTTCATGCTGGGCTCGGCGGTGGCCTACGGGCCGGTGGCGAAGTGGCTGAAGGAAGAGCGGCGCATCGCCATTTTCGGCCATGCCATCTGCGGCGCGCTGCTGGTGATGACCGCCTTCCCCGTGAGCGCGACCGCGCAGGTGGTGCTGGCGGTGGGCATCTGCATCGCCAATGTGTTCGGCTATGTGTCGCTGCTCTCCGCCGCCTCGGGCGTGGTGGAGGAGACGGAGCGGGGATGGGTGCTGGGCCTCTCCAGCGCGGCGGTGGCCGTGTGCGTCTTCATTTCCGGGCTCATGACCCAGCTTCTCGTGGTGCTGCCGCCCGCGCCCTTTTTGGCGGTGGGCGGCCTCCTGGTGCTGGCCGCCATCCTGCCCGCCCGGGCCATGGCCTCCACGCAGGGCTGAGGATCAGGCGGGAACGGACGCCCGCGCCCCCAGGGCTGCCATGGCGAAGCCCATGAGCGCGTCGGTGAAGGCCGCCGCGCTCACCTTGCGCCGACGATATTTCGAGCGCTTCACGTACCAGTCCTGAAGCATGGGCTTGATGAGGGCTGCGGCCATCTCCACGTCCGCCACCCGGAAATCGCCGGTGGCGTTCCCATCCGCCAAAATGGCCGCGATCAGCCCTTCCGTGCGCTGCTCGCTGGCCACCGCCATGTCGCGGGCCTCGCGCGGAAAGCTCTTGGCCTGCATGTAGGCGAAGGTGAACCAGGGCAGCATGGCCTCGGTGAGGGCCACATGGCCCGCCAGCAGCCAGCGCAGCCGCTCGGGCGGCGGCAAATCGGCCGGCGGCTCCCCCAGCGCCTCCTCCACCACCTCGGACACGGTGCCGAGGATCATGAGGAGCAGCGTCTCCTTGCTGTCGAAATAGGCGTAGAGCGCCCCCATGGAGAGGCCGGATTCCGTCGAGAGGTCGCGCAGGCTCATGGAGTGGAAGCCCACCCGGTTGGCCAGTGCCAGCGTGCTCTCCATGATGCGCGCGAGCCGCATGGTGGCCACATGGGCCTTCTTCACCCGCACCGTCTCGGAATGGCGCGCGAGGATGCGCGCCGCCAGCGCCTCCATGGACAAGTCCAGGCGGGCGAGAGGCGGACGGGCGACGGGCGATGGGTGGCTCAAGCTCCGCTCCCTGCGGGCACAGGCCCCGGTCTTTGCCGGGGCACCATCTCCTATTGCACAGGGCGGGCGGCGAAGTCTATAAAGCGAGCGCTCGCTCGAAAAATTAAGGCCCATACGGGCCATGGGAGGCCGCCATATGAGCTTTCACGCATCCCTCGACGGACGCACGGTGCTGGTCACCGGCGCCTCCCAGGGCCTCGGCGCCCATTTCGCGCAGGTGCTCGCCGCCGCCGGGGCGAAGGTCGCCGTGGCGGCCCGCAAGCGCGCGGATTGCGAGGCGCTCGCCGCGCGCATCACCGCCGAGGGCGGCGCGGCGCTGGCCGTCACCCTGGACGTGACCGACCGTCTTTCTGCGGAAGCGGCGGTGGACAGCGTCGCCCAGACCTTCGGGCGGCTGGACGTGCTCGTGAACAATGCGGGCGTCACCTCCACCACCGGCCTCCTCGACGAGGAGGAAGCGGTGTGGGACCGCATCATGGACACCAACCTGAAGGGCGCCTTCCTCATGGGCCAGGCCGCCGCCCGCGCCATGGCGGCCGACAAGCAGGGCGGCGCCATCGTGAACGTGGCCTCCATTCTCGGCCATCGCGTGGCCGGGCAGGTGGCGGCCTATTGCGCCTCCAAGGCGGGGCTGGTGCAGCTCACCAAGTCCATGGCCCTGGAATGGGCGCGCCACAAGGTGCGGGCAAACGCGCTGTGCCCCGGCTATGTGGAAACCGACCTCAACCGCGACTTCTTCGCGAGCGATGCGGGCGCGGCGCTGGTGAAGCGCATCCCTTATCGCCGCCTTGGCCAGATGAGCGACCTCAACGGTCCCCTCCTGTTCCTGTGCTCCGACGCCTCCGCCTATGTCACCGGCACCTCGCTGGTGGTGGATGGCGGCCATCTCGTCTCTTCCCTCTGAGGCTTCCCATGGACTTCACCATCTCCCCGGCGCTGGAAGACCTGCGCAGCCGCATCGCGGATTTCGTGGACCGCGAGATCATTCCCCTGGAGGCGGACCCCGCCGCCTATGACGCCCACGAGAACATCGAGACCGGTCTCCTGCGCCAGATGCGCGCCAAGGCGCGCGCGGCGGGCCTCTGGTGCCTCCAGCTTCCCCCGGAGAGCGGCGGCCTCGGCATCGGGCGCATGGGCATGGCGGTCTGCTACGAGGAGATGAACCGCTCCATCTTCGGGCCGGTGGTGTTCAATTCCGCCGCCCCCGACGACGGCAACATGATGTTGCTGGACAAGGTGGCGACGCCGGACCAGAAGGCGCGCTGGCTCGTCCCCATCGTCAATGGCGACGTGCGCTCGGTGTTCGCCATGACCGAGCCCCATCCCGGCAGCGGCTCCGACCCCTCCATGATGCGCACCCGCGCCGAGAAGCAGCCGGACGGGTCGTACCGCATCTACGGCCACAAATGGTTCATCACCGGCGCGGAGGAGGCGGCGCACTTCATCCTCATGGCGCGCACGTCCGATGACCCGCGCAAGGGGCTGACCGCCTTCCTGTTCCACCGCGACCAGCCCGGCTGGCGCATCATCCGCCGCATCCCCATCATGGGGCCGGAGGAGCATGGCGGCCATTGCGAGCTGGAGTTTGACGGCCTCACCATCGCCCCGCAGGACGTGCTGATGCAGGAAGGCGACGGCCTGAAGGCCACGCAGATCCGCCTCGGCCCGGCGCGCCTCACCCATTGCATGCGCTGGCTGGGCCTCGCCAAGCGGTCCATGGAGATCGCCCGCGCCTATGCGGATGTGCGCGAAGGCTTCGGCGTGCGCCTCGCGGACCGGGAGAGCGTGCAGTTGAAGTTCGGCCAGACGGCCATGAATATCGAGATCGGCCGCCTGCTGGTGATGAAGGCCGCCTTCGCCCTCGACCGGGGCAGCCGGGCGCGCAAGGAAATCTCCATGGCCAAGATCCAGGCCGCCAACACGCTTCACCAAGCGGTGGACATGGCCATCCAGATCAACGGCGCGCGGGGCTATTCCAAGGACACGGTCCTGGAATGGATCTACCGCTATGCCCGCCAGGCCCGCCTCGTGGACGGCGCCGACGAGGTGCACCAGATGGTGCTGAACCGCTTCCTCTCGGAAGAGGGGAATTCCTTCTGGCGCTGGCCGGTGGCCCCGTCATGAGCGACGCACCGACCGGCTTCGACACCGCGCGCCTGGACGCCTTCCTGCGCGGGGCCATTCCCGGCCTCGACGGCACGCCGCGCTTCGCCGCCATTGCGGGCGGGCAGTCCAACCCCACCTTCTTCGTCACCTACGACAATCGCGCCTTGGTGCTGCGCAAGCAGCCCCCGGGCCCGCTCCTGCCCTCCGCCCATGCGGTGGACCGGGAGCATCGCATCATCTCCGCGCTGGCGGGCACGGGCGTGCCGGTTCCCGCGGCGCTGCTCTATTGCGACGACCGCGGCGTGGTGGGCACGCCCTTCTATGTGATGGACAAGGTGGAGGGGCGCGTCTTCCACGACTGCACCCTCCCCGGCGTCGCCCCGGCGGACCGGCACGCCATGTATCTGGACATGGCCCGCACCCTCGCCGCGCTCCACAATGTGGATGTGGCGGCGGCCGGGCTTTCGGACTATGGCCGGCCCGGCAATTACTTCGCCCGGCAGGTGAGCCGGTGGAGCCGCCAATGGGCGGAGATCCGCACCCGTGAGGACGCCAATATCGAGCGCCTCATTTCCTGGTTGCCGGAAAATATTCCTGACGACGACGTCACCGCCATCGTCCATGGCGACTACCGCATCGGCAACCTCATGTTCCACCCCACCGAGCCCCGGGTGGTGGCGGTGCTGGACTGGGAATTGTCCACGCTGGGCCATCCGCTGGCGGACCTCGCCCACAGCGCCATGGCCTGGGTCTCCACCCCGGACGAGTATGGCGGCATCGCCGGCATCGACCTCGCCGCCCTCGAAATTCCCTCGCGCGAGACGTATGTAACGGCCTATGATGATGCGGTGCGTCACGGAGCGCGGATGAGGCCGTTCCACATGGCCTTTGCCCTGTTCCGCTGGTCCATGATCTTCGAGGGCATTGCGGCGCGCGCCAAGGCCGGCACCGCCTCCTCGGAGAATGCGGGCGAGACGGGGCGCCTTGCGGCAGCCTTCGCAAAACGCGCGGTCGAACTGATCTGAGGACGAGACATCAAGGGAGGACGCGCTCATGCGCGACAAGGTCCGGACGGACGCGAAAAGCGCCCTTCAGGGGGCGCTCAAGGACGGAATGGTGATCATGGCCGGCGGGTTCGGCCTGTGCGGCATTCCCGAGCACATCATTGCCGCCATCAAGGAAGCGGGCGTGAAGGATCTCACCTTCATCTCCAATAATTGCGGCGTGGACGATTTCGGCCTCGGCATCCTCCTGGCCAATGGCCAGGTGAAGAAGATGATCTCGTCCTATGTGGGCGAGAACAAGCTGTTCGAGCGCCTCTATCTGGACGGCAAGCTGGAGCTGGAGCTGAACCCGCAGGGCACCCTGGCCGAGCGCATCCGCGCCGGCGGGGCTGGCATCGGCGGCTTCTACACCAAGACCGGCGTCGGCACCGTGGTGGCCGAGGGCAAGCCCACCCGCGAGTTCGACGGCCACACTTATGTGCTGGAGACCGGCCTCACCGCCGACCTCTCCATCATCAAGGCGTGGAAGGGCGACCGCGAGGGCAACCTGATCTATCGGAAGACCGCGCGGAACTTCAATCCCATGATGGCCACCGCCGGTCGCCTCGTGGTGGCCGAGGTGGAGGAACTGGTGGAAACCGGCGCGCTCGACGCGGATTCCATCCACACGCCCGGCCTCTATGTGGACCGCCTGTTCGTGGGCGATCATTTCGAGAAGCGGATTGAAAAAGTCATCACACGCCCCCGCGAAGGGGTGACCGAGGGAGCGCGCTGACATGGCCTGGACCCGTGAAGAAATGGCGGCCCGCGCCGCCCGCCAGATCGAGGACGGCTTTTACGTCAATCTCGGCATCGGCATCCCCACTCTGGTGGCCAACGCCTTGCCCCCCGGCATGGATGTGAGCTTCCAGAGCGAGAACGGCATGCTGGGCATCGGCCCCTTCCCCTATGAGGGCGAAGAGGATCCCGACCTCATCAATGCCGGCAAGCAGACCATCACCGAGATCCCCTCCACCTCCTACTTCTCCAGCGCCGATGCGTTCGCCATGATCCGCGGCGGGCACATGGATCTCTCGATCCTGGGCTCCATGCAGGTGTCGGAGACCGGCGACATCGCCAACTGGACGGTGCCCGGCAAGATGCTGAAGGGCATGGGCGGAGCCATGGATCTGGTGGCCGGCGCCCGCAAGGTGATCGTGCTCATGGAGCATGTGGAACGCTCCGGCGCCTCCAAGCTCCTGAAGGAATGCACCCTGCCCCTCACCGGCACCAAGGTGGTGGACATGGTCATCACCGATCTGGCGGTGTTCGAGTTCCCGAAGCGCGGCGGCCCGCTCCGCCTCATCGAGCTGGCGCCGGGCGTCACGCTGGACGAGGTGAAGGCCAAGACCGAAGCGGCCTTCGAAGTGGCCCTGGAAGCCAAGGCGGCCTGATCGCCGCTTCCGCAGCCTGAGATCAGAGCCGGGGCGTTTCCTGCAAACGCCCCGGCTTTTTCGTGTCCTGGGCTTCCCCCGGAAATGCTTTACAGCCCTGCGCCCCGCGCGGTGATGGGCCAGAGGGTCTCCACCCGCCCGTCGCGCACGCCCACGAACCAGTCGTGGAGATTGACCGTGGGGTCCACATGGCCGGGCAAGAGGATGACCCGGTCGCCCACCGCCAGCGGCGCGCGCTCCGGCTGGCGCAGAACGGTGTGCTCGTCCGACATGCCGAGCACCTCGGTCGCGGGCGAGACCGGCACCGGAAGGCCGCTATCCACCGCCGCGCCCTTATAGCCCACGTCCAGAACCGCCTGCCCCGGCACGGCGGTGCTGATGACCGTGGCGTGCAGGGTCAAGGCATGGGCGAAGACCGGGCCGTCAAAGGCGTTGCGGGCATAATCCGCATCCATGAGCGCGTAGGAGCCCGGCTGTAGCTCCGTATAGATGCCCGACGTCATTTCCAGCGCGAAGGTGCCCGTGCCCGCGCCGGTCACGATGGGGCAGGCGATCCCGGTACCTTCCAGCATGGACTTGGCGATGCGCGCCCGCTCCACCGCATGGCCGATGGCCGTGCGCCGGTCCTGCGGCGCGCGCAGGTGCTGGGCCTTGCCCTGATAGGCCTGGAGCCCGGCGAAGGAGAGGCCCGGCACGGCGTCGATGGCACGGGCGAGGTCCACCAGTTGCGGCCCCACCGGCATGCCGCACCGGCCCTGCCCCACATCGATCTCGATGAGGATATCCAGCCGCCCCTCATGGCCCGCCCTCGCCTGCGCGAGGCGCGCCACATGGGCGGGACCGTCCACGCACAGGCCGATGCGGGCCGTGCGGCTCAGATCGGCGAGGCGGCGCAGCTTGCGCGGGTCCGCCACCTCATTGGTCAGCAGCACATCGGGAATGCCCGCCGCCACGAACACTTCCGCCTCGCTCACCTTCTGGCAGCACACACCGATCGCTCCGGATGCCATCTGGCGCAGGGCGATATCGGGGCATTTGTGCGCCTTGGCATGGGGCCGCAGGCGCACACCGGACCCCCCGACGGCATCGGCCATGGTGGCGAGGTTGCGCTCGAACAGATCGAGGTCGATCACCAGAGCCGGCGTCTCGATCTCGGACACCGGCGCGCCGAGTTCGGCGGGAGGACGGGGCGGCATGAAAGGTCTCGCGTCAGGGGCGATCCCACATTAGAGGGTTTCCCCCCGGAGCGGGACACCCTTCACGCCACCGAGACCGAAGAGCCCGCGCGCCGATCTCACATGCGCCGGGCGAGCTGGCCCCAGGCGACGAGGACGATGAGGGCGCCCACGATGGCGCCGATGAACCCCGCGCTCTCGCCCGCATGGTACCAGCCGATGGCCTGGCCGAGATAGGTGGCCACCAGCGCGCCGACGATGCCGAGCACCGTGGTCAGGATGAAGCCGCGCGGCTCATTGGCGCCGGAATAGAAGAACTTGGCGACCAGCCCGACGACGAAGCCGATAATGATGGTCCAGATGATACCCATGATGACCCTCCGCGATATAGCCTAGCAGAAATCGGCAAAGCCCGCGCTTGGTTCCAATCCTGCACCGACTGCGCGATGGCCGCATGACGCGCGATTGTCAGCCCGCCCGCTTTCGGCTTCAGTGCCGGCAAGAACCGCACGCGGCCGGACAACCGGCACGGCGAAAGGGAGCAACCGGACCATGAGCAGCGACACCTTCCGGGCCATCATGGCGCGCAAGAGCGAGGCGGGACAGACGGTGGCGCTGGAGGCCATCACGCTGGCGGACCTGCCGGACGGGGATGTCACCCTCGACGTGGAATATTCCTCCCTGAACTACAAGGACGGCCTCGCGCTGAAGGGCCTGGGCCGCATCCTGCGCACCTTCCCCATGGTGCCGGGCGTCGATCTCGCGGGCACCGTGCGGGCCAGCGCGAACCCCGGCTTCGCGGCGGGCGACACGGTGGTGCTCACAGGCTGGGGCGTGGGCGAGCATTGGTCCGGCGGTTTTTCGGAACGCGCCCGGGTGAAGGGCGAATGGCTCGTGAAGCTGCCGCCGAACCTCTCCGCCCGCGAAGCCATGGTCCTGGGCACCGCCGGCTTCACGGCCATGCTGTGCGTGGAGGCGCTGGAGCGGCACGGACTGGCCGCGGGCGCACCCGTGCTCGTGACGGGCGCCGCAGGCGGCGTGGGCAGCGTGGCGGTGCGCCTGCTCTCCCGGCTCGGCTATGAGGTGAGCGCGCTTACCGGCCGCCCCGCCGAGGCGGACTATCTGAAGGCGCTGGGCGCCGCGCACATCGTCGATCGCGCCACTTATGCCGTGCCGGGCAAGCCGCTCCAGAGCGAGACCTGGGCGGGCGCGGTGGACACGGTGGGCGGCGGCGTGCTCGCCAATGTGCTCGCGGCCACCGCCTATGGCGGCGCGGTGGCGGCCTGCGGCCTTGCGGGCGGCAGCGACCTGCCCACCACGGTCTTCCCGTTCATCCTGCGCGGCGTGGCGCTGCTGGGCGTGGAATCGGTGGCCTATCCCACCGTGCGCCGCGCCGCCGTCTGGGCGCGCCTGGGCGATCTTCTGACCCCCGAGGACTTCGCCCACATGACCCGCGAAGTGCGGCTGGAGGACGTGATCGGCCTCGCCGATCCCATCCTGAAGGGCGAGGTGCGCGGGCGAACCGTGATCGCGCTTTAAAGCGTCTCCGAGCGAAGCGTGAAGCGGTTCGCGTGAAGGAAACGCGGAAAGACAAAGAGATAGCGGCGCTCAGCCGAACCGGCCGGTGACGTAGCGCAGGGTGCGCTCGTCCTTCGGGTTGGTGAACAGGTCGTCGGTGGGGCCGAACTCCACCAGTCGGCCCAGATACATGAAGCCGGTGAAGTCGGAGACCCGCGCCGCCTGCTGCATGTTGTGGGTGACGATGACGAGCGTGTGGTCGGCCTTCAGCTCGTCCATGGTCTCCTCGATCCTGGCCGTGGAGAGCGGATCGAGCGCGGAGCAGGGCTCGTCCAGCAGGATGACTTCGGGCCGCACCGCCAGCGTGCGGGCGATGCATAGGCGCTGCTGCTGGCCGCCCGAGAGGCCGAGCCCGCTGCGAGGGAGGATGTCCTTCACCTCATCCCACAAGGCCGCGCGACGCAGCGCCCATTCCACCCGCTCCTTCAGCGCCGCCGGGCGCAATTCCTCATTGAGGCGCACGCCCAGCGCCACATTGTCGAAGATGGACATGGGAAAGGGCGTCGGCTTCTGGGCGACCATGCCGATGCGGGTGCGCACCAGGATGGGGTCGAGGCCGTGGGAGAGGATATCCACCCCGTCCATGAGCACTTCGCCGGTGGCGGTCTGGTCGTGATAAAGCTCGAACATCCGGTTCAGCACCCGCAACAGGGTGGACTTCCCGCAGCCGGACGGCCCGATGAGCGCCGTGGTCCGGTTGCGGTGGATGGGCAGGCTCACCTCGAACAGCGACTGGGTGCGGCCGTAATGGTAGCTCACGGAGCGCACGAGCAGCTTCTCCGGTGCGGATATCCGGGCGGCCGGACCAGCGGATGTCGGGGTCTGGTGGGGCTGGAGGAAGGACACGGCGTGCGATCCCTTCTTCGTCGCGCCCACCCTGGCGGAGGCGGGACGGGGCGTCGTTGCGCCAGATCACGTCACCCAATCGTCACGTCTCCCGCGCCGCACGCCGCCCGCGATGAATAAGTTCGGCGGATCAAACCCATAATTAGAATTTGATGGGATTGCCCCTCTCCCGCTGGTTTCCTTGAGGCGACTGAGGATCCCGGAATTTTTCGCGCCATGGACATCGCCCACAAGCCGAGGCTTGACGCTCCCGCCGCCGCGCGGCTGAAAGCCCTCGCGCCGGGCCTCGCTCTGGCCGTGGGCGTCACGGTGCTCGCTTATGTGCTGCGCGCGGTCAGCGGCTTCACGCTGGTGAGCCCGCTGGTGCTCGGCGTGTTCATGGGCATGGCGGCCCACACCGTGTTCACGGTGCCTGCCGCCGCCAAGCCCGGCCTGAAATTCGCCGCCCGGCCCATCCTGCGCTTCGCCATCATCCTGCTGGGCCTCCAGGTCACGTTCGGCCAGGTGGCGGACGTGGGCGCGGCGGGCTTCGCGGCGGTGGCGGCGACGCTGCTCCTCATCTTCTTCGCCACCAAGTGGATCGGCCGCCTCATGGGCGTCGAGCGCGGCCTCACCGAGCTGATCGCCGCCGGCACCGCCGTGTGCGGCGCCTCGGCCATCGTCGCCACCAATACGGTGACGCGGGGCACCGACGAGGACGTGGCCTATGCCATGGCCTGCGTCACCCTGTTCGGCTCGGTGGCCATGTTCGTCTACCCGCTGCTCATGCCGCTCCTGGGCCTCAGCGGCCACGCCTACGGGCTGTGGACCGGCGCCTCGGTGCATGAGGTGGCGCAGGTGGTGGCCGCCGCCTTCCAGGGCGGCCAGGAAGCGGGCGAAGTGGGCACCATCGCCAAGCTCACCCGCGTGATGCTGCTGGCGCCCCTGGTTCTGTCGCTGGCCTTCCTCGCCCGCCGCCGGGAGGCTTCGACGGATGCGTCCGCCCCCGTGCCGTGGTTCGTGTTCGCCTTTATCGGCGTGATCGGCATCAACAGCCTGGGCATCCTGCCCGCCGAGACCAAGGCCATCGCGGCGCCCGTCACCACCTTCCTGCTGGCGGTGGCCCTCTCGGCCATCGGCCTGGACAGCGACCTGCGCAAGCTGAAGGCCAAGGGCCTCAAGCCCCTCGCCTTGGGCGGCGCGGCGACCCTTGTGGCGGCGGTGGGCGGCTACGGGCTGGTCAGCCTCGTCTGATACCAAAAGCCCGCGCGGCGCCTGAGCGAAACCCGCTTGGCTCCGGTCTTTGACCGGAGCCGTTGGTGTGTTCCACCCAAAACGGCCCGCGCCTTCTAATCTCCGACGGTTCGCTGTAGAACCGATGCCGGCTCCGCGATCCGGGGCGGCAGGGATTGCGATGACCTTCGAGCAATTGCGCGTCTTCGTGGAAGTGGCCGCGCAGCTTCACATGACGCGCGCCGCCGAGCGGCTCAACATGACCCAGCCTGCGGTCAGCGCCTCGGTGGCCGCGCTTGAGGCGGGCTGCGGCACCCATCTGTTCCATCGCGTCGGCCGCCGCATCGAATTGACCGAGGCGGGGCAGGTCTTCCTGGTCGAGGCGCAGGCCATCCTGGAGCGCGTGTCGCGCGCCGAGGCGGTGCTGAACGACATTTCCGGCCTGCGCCGGGGCAGCCTCTCGGTCCATGCCAGCCAGACCATCGCCAATTACTGGCTGGGCCCGCGCCTTGCCCGCTACCGGCTCCTGCATCCCGGCATCGCCATCAAGGTGGAGATCGGCAATACGGCGGAGGGCGTGGCGGCGCTGCTGGACGGACAGGCGGATCTCGCCTTCGTGGAAGGGGGCGTGAGCGAAGCCCCCCTCGTGCGGCTCGCCGTGCCCGGCGACCGGCTGGTGCTGGTGGTGGGCCGCGACCATCCCTGGGCGGGTCGCGCGGACCTCGCCCCGGCAGACCTCCTCGCCACGGACTGGGTGCTGCGCGAGAGCGGTTCAGGCACCCGGCAGGTGTTCGAGGATGGGTGCCGCGCCTATGGGGTGGACCCCAAGGCCCTTACCGTGGCGCTGGAGTTCCCGTCCAACGAAGCCGTTCTGAGCGCCGTGGCGGCGGGCGCGGGCGCCACCGTCATCTCCGAGCTGGTGGTGGGCGCGGGGCTCGCCACGGGGCAGCTCTGCCTCGTGCCCATGGCGTTTCCCGAGCGCCCCTTCTTCATCCTGCGCCATGTGGACCGCTACCGCTCGCGGGCGGAAGAGGCCCTGCTGGAACTGATCCGCGGCGACCGGAAGGGCTGACTGCCCCCGGCCCTTCGGCGTCAGGTCTCCGCCGCCGGGGTTTCCGGTGGATCGCGCCCCGACAGCAGGTCCGCCACCCAGCGGGCGGACGTGCTGCGGGCGCAGACCGTGAGGGTGGCGATGAGGATGGGCACGCCGATAAAGGCCCCCTCCAGCCCCCAGAGGAAGCTGAAGAAGAACACGGCGAACAGCACCATGAAGGGCGAGACCGCCAGCGCCCGCCCCGCGATGCGCGGCTCCAGATAGCTGCCGGTGAGGAACTGGATCACGTTCAGCGACACGAACACCAGCACCGCCAGTTCCCACGAACCGGACTGCACCACTGCGAACACGGTGGGCAGGAACGTGGCGATGAACGGCCCGATGAACGGGATGTAGTTCATGGCGAAGGCGATGGCGCCCCAGGCCGTGGCCAGTTCCAGCCCCGCCGCAAGCGTGAAGCCCCAGACCACGAAGCCGGTGGCGACGCTCATGAGCGTGCGCACCAGCATGTAGGTCTGCAGCTTGCGCGCCACGTCCCCGCCGGCCGCCAGCAGGAAGTCCGCCGTCTCGCGGCGCGGCAGGCGCCCCACCTGCCGGCGCAGCACATCCACCTCAAGCAGGCCCAGCAGCACATAGACGAAGGTGATCACCAGGAAGGAGCCCAGCGTATTGAGGCGCCCGGAGATTTCCTGGATCAGGCGCAGCAGCCAGCGCACGTCGAAATGATCCGCCAGCAGGCTGGCCATGACGAAGCCGTGGCCTTCCAGGAAGGTGGTCACATTCTCATAGAGCGCCTGGAAGCGGGCCACGTTGCCGAACACCCACTGGCCCACATGGCCGAGCCCCCAGACCACGGTGGACAGCACCGAGGCCACCACCGCCAGCGTGATCAGCACCGTCAGCAGCGCGGCGGGCAAGGCGGGGATGCGGCGGGAGAACGCCACCTGCACCGGGCGCACCACCGCAATGATGAACAGCGCGAACGCCACGGGCGCCAGCAGGGCCTCGGCGAAGAAGAAGGCCGCGCAGAGGCCGAGAAAAGCCAGGATGCCAACCAGAATGCCGCTCGACCGCTCACCGGCCATGAAAACCCGCCATGAAATCCCGCGCTCCCGCTTGTCGAAGCGCCAGCTTTGGCAGGGCGCCTGCTTCACTGTCAATGCGGGAGCGCGCGCGGCTCAGTCCAGCTCGAACGCGGTCTCGTAATTGAGCTTCAGCGCGGGGTCCTGCCGCTCCTTGCGCAGCAGGCAATTGCCGACCGCGAGCACCTCGATGTCGGTGCCCATGAAGCAGCGGAAGGCGTCTTCCGGCGTGCAGACGATGGGCTCGCCGCGCACGTTGAACGAGGTGTTCACCACCAGCGGGCAGCCGGTGAGGTCGCGGAAGCGGGAGATGAGCGCGTGATAGCGGGGCGCCACGTCCGCCGTCACCGTCTGGAGCCGCGCGGAATAGTCCACATGGGTCACGGCGGGAATGTCGGAGCGCGGCACGTTCAGCTTTTCGATGCCGAACAGCGCCTCCTGCTCGGCGGTCATGGGGCGGCGGCGGCTTTCCACCACGGGCGCCACCATGAGCATGTAGGGGCTGTCGGCGTCGTATTCGAAATAATCGGCCACATGCTCGCGCAGCACGGAGGGCGCGAAGGGGCGGAAGCTCTCGCGATACTTGACCTTCAGGTTCAAGGTCTTCTGCATGGTGGGCGAGCGCGGATCGCCCAGGATGGAGCGCCCGCCCAGCGCGCGCGGCCCGAACTCCATGCGCCCCTGGAACCAGCCCACCGCCTTCTCGTCCGCCAGCGCGCGGGCGGTCTCATCAACGAGGGTGTCCTCGTCCAGCACCTCGAACACGGCGCCCGCCTCGGTCAGGCGGCGCTCGATGTCGGCCTGCGCGAAGACCGGGCCGAGATAGGCGCCGCGCATGCGGTCCTTGCCCGAGGTCCGCGGCTTGCCGTGATGGATGTGATAGGCGGCCAGCGCCGCACCCACCGCGCCGCCCGCATCGCCGGCGGCGGGCTGGACATAGATGTCGTCGAACAGGCCGAGCCGGTGCAGCACGCCGTTGGCCACGCAGTTCAGCGCCACGCCGCCCGCCATGCATAGCTTGCGCTGCCCGGTCTCCTTCTGGAGGCCGCGCGCCAGCTTCTCCACCACGATCTCGGTCACCTTCTGCACGGAGGCGGCGAGGTCCATGTGGAAGGGGGTCAGCACCTCCTTGTCCGGCCGGCGCGGAGGCGCGCCGAACAGGGCGTCGAACCGGCTGTTGGTCATGGTCAGGCCGGTGCAATAGTCGAAATAGTCGAGGTTCAGGCGGTAGGACCCGTCCTCCTTCACATCGATGAGATGGTCGAGGATGGTCTGCACGAAGCGCGGCTCGCCATAGGGCGCGAGGCCCATGACCTTGTACTCGCCGGAATTGACCTTGAAGCCGGTATAATAGGTGAAGGCCGAATAAAGCAGGCCGAGGGAGTGCGGGAAATGCACTTCCTTGAAGATGTCGAGCTGGTTGCCCTTGCCGATGGCGGCCGAGGTGGTGGCCCATTCGCCCACGCCGTCCAGCGTGAGTACCAGGGCCTCCTCGAAGGGCGAGGGAAAGAAGGCGCTGGCCGCATGGCTCAGATGGTGCTCGGTGAAGAGCAGCTTGCTGGCCTCGAACGTGCCGCCGCCCATGCCCTTCAGCTCGCCGGCCAGAAGGTCCTTCTGGAACAGCTTCTCGCGCAGCCAGAGCGGCAGGGCGATGCGGAACGAGCGGAAGCCCTTGGGCGCGAAGGCCACATAGGTTTCCAGCAGCCGCTCGAACTTGAGGAACGGCTTGTCGTAGAACACCACATGGTCGAGGTCCGACAGGCTGATGCCGCCTTCCTCAAGGCAATAGGCGATGGCGTTCTGCGGGAACCGGTCGTCGTGCTTGCGGCGGGTGAAGCGCTCTTCCTGCGCCGCGGCCACGATCTCCCCGTCCACCACCAGGGCGGCGGCACTGTCGTGATAAAGCGCGGAAAGACCGAGAATGCGCACCGCCGCCCCCCTCAGAACAAGGTGTAGATGAAGGGCGCGACGGCCGAGCCCTTGGCCAGGATGAGCAGCCCGCCCAGCAGCGCCATCACCACAAGCATGGGCAGAAGCCAGAACTTCTTGCGGACGCGGAGGAATTCCCAGAGTTCAGAGACAAAGCCCATGGGGGCACCTCGATCGATCGGGTTAGAACTGGCGCGTCATGCTTTCCGGCGCGGGGCCGGGCGGATCGCGCGCGATCCAATAGGTGGCGGCGGCGGGGTCGCGCTTCAGGGGAATCGGGCGCTTTCCAAACAGCCGCATGAGCAGGCCCGTGGGCACCACGGCGCCGTAGAAGATGACCGCCATGACGATGGGGTTCACCACCTTGTGCAGCAGCAGGCCCAGCTTGAACCACAGGATGTTCAGGCGGTGCAGCGCGGTGGGGCGCACCTGGGCGACGCCCGCGAAGACCAGCGCGATGGCGAGGAGGCTGGAGGCGATGACCGGCCGCTCGTGCCAATACTGGAACACCGAGACGATGGCGAAGAAGACCGCCATGATTCGGCCGAAGGCGCGATCCGAGCTTTTCAGCTCGTCGGGATCGCGGGCAAAGCTCTCGAACGCACCCGATTTCGCACCCGGTTTGCGCGATGCTGTCATGTTGCCCTCTCACAGGGTGCGGCAGCGTCTGCGCGCCCATGGTCCGGCGGTAGCACGAGGCCGGATTGCGGGTCAATGGAAACGGCATCCAAGATGCCTTGCCCCCCTGTCACAACTGCTTAAGGTTCCCGGCGAATCGCCCGTTCCCGCCCCCCGGAGCCCGCCATGACGACCCTCTACAGCGCCGCCGATGTGGAGGCCGCCCTCGCCTATCCCCGCCTCGTGGAGGCGCTGCGGGAGGCGTTCCGCGCCGAGGGCGAGCCCATGCCGGTCCGCCAGTCCTATGACGTGGGCACGCCGGAGGCGCCGGGCCACCTGCTCTCCATGCCCGCCTGGCGGCGGGGCGAGGCCATCGGCACCAAGCTCGTCACCATCTTCCCCGCCAATGCGGCGCTGGGCCTCGGCTCGGTCTCCTCGCTCTATGTGCTGTTCGACGGGCAGACCGGCGCGGCGCAGGCCATCCTGGCCGGCGATGAACTGACCAACCGGCGCACCGGGGCGACCTCGGCGCTCGCCTCCACCTATCTCTCGCGGCCGGACAGCCGGACCCTCCTGGTGGTGGGCAACGGCCATGTGGCCTTCCACGCGGCGGAAGCCCATTGCGCGGTGCGCCCCATCACGCAGGTCCTGGTCTATGGGCGCTCGGCCGAGAAGGCCGCCGCCTTCGGGCAGAAGCTCGCCGCCCGGCTCGGACCGGAGCGGGAGGTGCGCCCCATGACCGACCTCGCCGCGGCCACGGAACAGGCGGATATCATCGCCTGCGGCACCACGTCGAAGGCGCCGCTCATCCTCGGCGCCCATGTGCGGCCGGGCACCCATGTGGACCTGGTGGGGGCCTTCACGCCCCAGATGCGCGAGAGCGACGACGCGCTGGTGGCCAAGAGCGCCGTCTATGGCGATACGCGCGGCGGGGTTCTGGCGGAGGCGGGCGACCTGCTCCAGCCCATCACGTCCGGCGCCTGGAGCGCGGACCTGTTCCGGGGCGACCTGCACGATCTGTGCGCCGGCAAGGTGGCGGGCCGCAGGTCGGCGGAAGAGATCACCCTGTTCAAGTCGGTGGGGGCGGCCATCGAGGACCTGACCGCCGCCATGCTGGTCGTGAAGCGCGCCTGACCCGCTCAGCGGGCGGCGAGCATCGCGCGGGCCCGCGCCAGATCGTGGGGCGTGTCCACGCCGAGGGGCACTTCGCCCACTTCCATGGCGTCGATGCGCATGCCCGCCTCCAAGGCGCGAAGCTGCTCCAGCTTCTCGCGGATTTCCAGCGGGGACGGCGGCAAGGCGACGAACCGCTCCAGCGCGCTGCGCCGCCAGGCATAGAGGCCGATATGGTGGTGCAGCGGCCCCTCGCCCCAGGGCGCGGTGGCGCGGGTGAAATAGAGCGCCCGGAAGCGCCCGCCACCCAGCGGCGAGCCGACCATCTTCACCACGCTGGACGCGGTGCGCTCTTCCTCGCGGGTGATGACCGCTACCGGCGTGCCGATGGCCACGTCCGGATCCTTCAGGGGCTCGAACGTGGCGCGGATGGTGTCGGGTGCCACGGTGGGCAGGTCGCCCTGCACATTGATGATCGCATCGAAATTGCGATCGGGGTCGATGCTCTCCACCGCCTCGAAGATACGGTCGGAGCCGGAGGGATGGTCCATGCGCGTCATCACCGCCTTGCCGCCCACCGCATGGATGGCATCGGCGATGGCGGGCGTGTCGGCGGCCACATAGACCGGCGCGAGGTCCGCCTCCATGGCGCGGCGCCACACGGCGACGATCATGGGCTCGCCATTGAGGTCCAGCAGCGGCTTGTTGGGCAGGCGGGTCGCGGCGAGGCGCGAGGGAATGAGGATAACCGGCTTCACGCGGCACCCGCCAGCTGCGCCTTGCTGAGCCTGTCGAGGGCGACGAGGTCGCGCATCATGGGCTCGAACTCCTTCAGCGGCACCATGTTGGGGCCGTCCGAGGGGGCGTGGTCCGGGTCCGGATGGGTCTCGATGAACAGGCCCGCCACGCCCACGGCCACCGCCGCGCGGGAGAGCACCGGCACGAATTCGCGCTGGCCGCCGGAAGAGGTGCCCTGCCCGCCCGGCTGCTGCACGGAATGGGTGGCATCGAAGATCACGGGCGCGCCGGTGCGCGCCATGATGGGCAGGCCGCGGAAGTCGGTGACCAGCGTGTTGTAGCCGAAGGAGGTGCCGCGATCGGTGAGCAGCACGTCCGGATTGCCCGCGCCGGTGATCTTGGAGACCACGTTGGCCATGTCCCAGGGCGCCAGGAACTGGCCCTTCTTCACATTCACCACCCGCCCCGTGGCGGCGGCGGCCAGCAGCAGGTCGGTCTGGCGGCACAGGAAGGCGGGGATCTGCAGGATGTCCACCGCCTCGGCCACGGGGGCGCACTGGGCGGCGTCATGCACGTCGGTGAGCACGGGCAGGCCCAGGCTCTCGCGGATCTCGGCGAAGATGGGCAGCGACTTGTCCAGGCCCAGGCCCCGCTGGGCCCCGGCGCTGGTGCGGTTCGCCTTGTCGAAGGAGGTCTTGTAGACGAGGCCGAAGCCGACGCGCGCCGCGATCTCCTTCAGCGCGGACGCCACTTCCAGCGCATGGGCCCGGCTTTCGAGCTGGCAGGGGCCGGCGATCACCGCGATGGGGAGCTGGTTGCCGAAGCGGACATTGCCGGCGGAAACCACGGAATGGGGCGAAGGGGTCAAGGGATCGGACCTTTCTGCCGCGCCCCGCCGCAGCGGGGCTGATCTATTCGCCCTCCCCCTACGCGCCGGACATGCCGAGTGCAAGCCGGCGTTACACCTGACGCCGCGTGCGTGATGCGCCGGGCACCGGCGGGCGGGTCAGGCGCTCTTCTCCACCACCCGCAGCAGGTCGCGGTGCACCGTCTCGATATGCCGGCGCAGCAGGTCACGGGCGCCCGCCCCGTCCCCGGCCCGGCACAAGGCGATCAGCTCCGCATGCTCGGCCACGGCCAGCGCCATGGCGGCGGCGCTGGAAAGCTGGACGCGGGTGTAGCGGTCGGATGTCTGGAGCAGGGCCGCGACGATCACCTGGGTGCGCGGCAGATAGGCATGGCGATAGAGCGCCATGTGGAACTCGGCATTGAGGATGCCGAAGCTGCCCACGTCGCGGGCGGCCGTGGCGGCGCTGAAGCGGGCCTGGATGTCGTCCAGCCGGGTCAGGTCCTCCGGCATGAGGGCCGGAAACGACGCTTCCAGAAGGCGCGGCTCCAGGATGGCGCGCAGATCGAAAACGTCCGTGATCTCGGAAACCGACAGTTCCGAGACGATGGCGCCCTTCTGCGGCGTGATCCGCACCAGCCCCTCGGCTTCCAGCTGGAACAGCGCCTCGCGCACGGGGATGCGGCTGACCCCATAGGCCTCCGCCAGCGCGTCCTGGCGCAATTGCGCGCCGCCCGGATGGGCGCCGTTGAGAATGTCGGTGCGCAATTGCTCAAGGATCGCCCCGGACAGCGTCCGGTGCTTGAGGCGGGCCGGGTCAGGGCGCTTGGAGTCCGTACGGCTGATCATGGGCGAGCGCTAACCGAATTTCGTTCAAAAAGGGATTGACGGAGAAAATGTATAAAATCTACAGTCCGATTGTAAGCCTAATTTTTGGCCGCGCATAAGGAATGGACACCCGATGGAACGGCGTCCGCATAATCCAGAGCCGGGAACCCCCTTCGCCCTCGTCATCGGCCTTTCCGAAGGTCTGCTGAAGGTGGAGAAGGCGGCGGTCTCCTTTTTCATGTTTCTCCTCACGGGCCTCATCCTGCTGAATGTGGTCACCCGCTACACCGGCGTTCCGCTCTATTGGATAGATGAAGCCTCCATCTATTCGGTGGTGTGGCTGACCTTCGTCGGCGCGTCCGCCATGACGCGGCTGCGCCTCGATTTCAGCGTGACGCTGCTCACCGAGCACCTCTCCCCGCCCATGGCGCGGGCGGCGCAGGTCATCGCGACCCTGCTGCTCGTCTTCTTCGGGCTGGCGCTCGCCGCCATGTGCTGGGTGTGGATGGACCCCGTGGGCATCACGGCGGCGGGTTTCGACGCCCGCGAATATGCCGCGCAGACGTTCAACTTCCTCTACACGGAGCAGACCCAGACCCTGCGCTGGCCGAGCTGGCTGGTGGGGCTGATCATGCCCATCTTCGCCCTGTCCATGGTGGTCCACGGCCTCGCCAACCTCGTCGAGGACCTGGGCCTTGCCAGCGCGCCGCGCCGCGTGGGCCTCGCCTCGGCCGAAGGGGTGAGCTGAGCCATGATCACCACCGCAGCCTTCGTCGCCCTCATGCTGGTGGGCCTGCCCATCAGCCTGTGCCTGTGCCTGGCGGGCATCATCTTCATCCAGGCCACCGGCAACCCGGTCCTGTTCCAGACCTTTCCCACCCAGTTGTTCGGCGGGGTGGACAGCTACAGCCTCATCGCCATCCCGCTCTTCATCCTGATCGGCGAGATCATGAACGGGGGCGGCATCACCCGGCGCATCATCGACCTGTCCATGTCGCTCATGGGCCAGATCAAGGGCGGGCTCGCTTATGTGAACATGCTGGCCAACATGTTCGTCTCCTCCATCCTCGGCTCGGCCACCGCCCAGGTGGCTGTGATGGCCCAGGTGCTCGTGCCCGAGATGGAGAAGCAGGGCTACGACAAGACCTTCGCGGCCGGGCTCACCGCCTATGCGGGCATGCTCGGCCCCATCATCCCGCCCTCCATCATGTTCGTGGTCTACAGCGTGATGGCGCAGGTGCCGGTGAGCGACATGCTCATCGCCGGCATCATTCCCGGCATCCTGCTGACGGGCATCTTCTGCGTGGTCATCGCGCTGATGGGCTTCGTCTATAATTACCCGCGCGGCGAGGCCATGTCGCTGCGCCGGCGCGTCCGCGTGTTCCTGGATTGCGCGCCCACCTTGCTCATCCCCATCATCATCGTCGGCTCCATCCTCACCGGGCTCGCCAATGCCACGGAGGCGGCGGCGGTGGGCGCGGTGGCGGCCGCTCTGGTGGGCAAGTTCTGGTTCAAGGAACTGCATCTGCGCCAGCTCCCCGCCATGTTCCTGCGCGCCGGCATCTATTCGGCGGCGGTGCTGTTCCTGGTGGCGGCGGCGGCGGTGTTCACCTGGGTGCTCATCTACGCCAAGGTCCCGCAGGAAGTGGCCCGCTGGGTGCAGACCGCGGCCCACGACCCCATCACCTTCATGCTGCTGGTGAACGTGGTCCTGCTGGTGATCGGCACGGTGATCGACGGGGCGCCCGGCCTCATCATGACGGTGCCGATCCTGCTGCCCATCGCCACCGAGATCTATCACATCGACCCGATCCATTTCGGCGTCGTGGTGGTGATCAATCTGGTGCTGGGCTTCCTCTCCCCGCCCGTTGGCCTGTGCTTCTTCGTGGCCTCCGCCGTCACCGGCGCCAAGACCGGCAAGATGTTCATCGTCACCCTGCCGTTCTTCTTCGCGGCCTGCGGGCTGCTCGTCCTGCTGTCCATCTTCCCGATCCTGTCCACCGCTCTCATCAAATAACCAAACCTTCCGGAGACAAGAGCATGACCATTTCCCGTCGTACCTTCCTCGCGGGCGCTGCCGCCGCCGGCGCGGTCCTGCCGATCGCCGCGCCCTCCATCGCGCGGGCGCAGGCCAAGGACTTCCGCCTGGGCATCATCACGCCTCCCGGCCATCCCTGGAACGAGGCCGCCATCAAGGTGGGCGAAGTGCTGAAGAAGGAGACCAACGGTCGCCTCTCCATCACCGTCTTCCCCTCCGGCCAGCTCGGCAACGAGGCGGCCATGCTGCAGCAGATGCAGAGCGGCGCGCTGGACATGGGCTGGATCATGACGGCGGAGCTGGGCTCCCGCGTGCCCGCCATCGCCGCCATCAACGCCCCCTGGATCGTGGATTCCACGGCCAAGGTCGCCAAGCTCGTGAAGACCCCCGTGGCCATGAGCCTGTTCGACCTGCTGCCGCGCGAGACCGGCACCATCGGCCTCGCCTGGGGCATCACCACCATGCGCGTGGTGTTCACGGCCAAGCCCATCGAGGGCATCGCCGACCTCAAGGGCATGAAGCTGCGCATCAACACGACGCCGGCCTACAAGGATTTCTACCAGCTGCTGGGCGCCGCCCCGACCCCGATCCCCACCCCACAGGTGTTCGAGGCCATGAGCAACGGCCAGGTGGACGGCCTGGAGGCGGACCTCGACTTCTCGTGGAACCAGCGCTTCGACAAGGTGTCGAAGACCATGCTGCGCATGAACGCCATCTTCATGCCGTGCGTCGCGCTGGTCTCCGGCCGCGTGTGGCAGGGGCTGTCGGCCGAGGACAAGGCGCTGATCTCCAGCGCCACCAAGACCGCGCTCGACGCCCAGGTGGCCGAGACGGTGGTGAACGAGCCGGTGCTGATCGAGAAGTTCAAGGGCACCGGCATTTCCATCAAGGAAGCCAAGATCGGCGACGCCGAGACCAAGGCCATCATCGCCGAATACGACAAGATCTGGGTGCCCAAGGCGCCCATCCTCACCGAGCTGCGCAAGGTCGGCGCGACGCTCTGATCTCCCCCGCGCCGGCGGGGCGATCCCGCCGGCCTTCCCCTTGAAGGTAGAAGAACATGACGCCCAAAGTCTCCTGGGAAGGCGTTTTCCCCGCCGTCACCACCCAGTTCCGCGAGGACCTGTCCGTCGATCTGGAGGCCACGGCCTCGGTCATCGACGCCCTCATCCGCGACGGCGTCTCCGGCCTGATCATCTGCGGCACGGTGGGTGAGAACTGCTCGCTCACCACGGCCGAGAAGGTCGCGCTCATGGAGACCGCGAAGGCCGCCGCCGCCGGCCGCGTGCCGGTGATCTGCGGCATCGCCGAATTCACCACCGCGTTCGCGGCCGAGACGGCGAAGGAAGCCGCCCGGGTGGGCGTGGACGGCATCATGGTCATGCCGGCCTTGGTCTATTCCTCCAAGCCCCACGAGACCGCTGCTCATTTCCGGGGCGTCGCGACGGCCACCGACCTGCCGGTCATGGTCTATAACAACCCGCCCATCTACAAGAATGACGTGACCCCCGACATCCTCGCCACGCTGACGGATGTGGAGACCATCGTCTGCTTCAAGGAAAGCTCCGGCGACACCCGCCGCTTCATCGACCTGCGCAACAAGGTGGGCGACCGCTTCGTGATGTTCGCGGGTCTCGACGACGTGGTGGTGGAGAGCATCGCCATGGGCGCCACGGGCTGGGTGTCGGGCATGTCCAACGCCTTCCCGCGCGAGGGCGAGACCCTGTTCCGCCTCGCCCGCCAGGGCCGCTTCGCCGAGGCCATGTCGCTCTATGAGTGGTTCATGCCGCTGCTGCATCTCGATGCCCGCCCGGATCTCGTCCAGTGCATCAAGCTGTGCGAGCACATCATGGGCCGCGGCACCTGGCGCACCCGCCCGCCGCGCCTCGAACTGCCGCAGGCGGACAAGTCCGAAGTGGAAGCCCTGATGGCCAAGGCCATGGCCACGCGCCCCTCCCTGCCCGACGTGGGCCTCAAGGCCGCCGCCTGAACGGCCACCGGGCCGCAAGGCCCAAGCTTCGCCGCCAGGACGGCCTCATCCCCGGCGCAAAACGCGCCGGGGAGCCCAGCCGGAGAGTGGTGCCGGGGCCCATCCGGGCAGCGCGTCCGCTGTGCATGCATGGCGCGCCAAAGCGGCAGATTCAGCCCAAAAAGGGGGCAGGCCGCACGCCCCGCATGCAGACCCTCAGGTCTGCGACCCCGAAAAGCCTTGCCAGACATGAATTTCCAACTGGCACGCAGTTTGCTTTCTTACATGTCAGAGTTGGTGGCTAGGGTTCCGGCATCTCCCCATGGGGCGATGCGCTGGTCCGAGAGCTGCCGCCGGTCCGGGAGACATCCGGCCGGACGCACGGCGGGATAAAAGCCCGGGAGACCTCGGTGGCCAAGGAATTGGTGGCACGCGAGTCTCCGCCAATTCCTCGCGACGTCACCCGATACATGACGCAACGAAGGGGAATTCACTCAATGCGCTCTCGCTTCCTGAAAAGCCTCGGTGTGGCCTTCACCGCCCTCCTCATCGGCGCCGCGCCCGCAATGGCCGCGCCGAAGAAGGACTTCAAGGTCGCCTGGTCCATCTATGTGGGCTGGATGCCGTGGGGCTATGCCTCCGACACGGGCATCGTGAAGAAGTGGGCCGACAAATACGGCCTCAACATCACCGTCACCCAGTTCAACGACTATGTGGAGAGCATCAACCAGTACACGGCGGGCGCCTTCGACGCGCTGACCGTGACCAATATGGATGCCCTCTCCGTGCCCGCCGCCGGCGGCGTGGACACCACCACCGTCATCGTGGGCGACTTCTCCAACGGCAATGACGCCGTGATCCTGAAGAACAAGACCAAGCTCTCCGAGATCAAGGGCCAGAAGGTCAATCTGGTGGAGTTCTCGGTCTCCCACTATCTGCTGGCCCGCGCGCTCGAAAGCATCAACCTGTCCGAGCGGGACGTGAAGGTGGTGAACACCTCCGACGCCGACATGGTGGCCGCCTACAAGACCAAGTCCGTAACGTCGGTGGTCACCTGGAACCCGCTGGTCTCCGAGATCCTGCAGGAGAAGAGCGCCCACAACGTCTTCGACAGCTCCAAGATCCCCGGCGAGATCATGGACCTCATGGTGGCCAACACCGCCGTGCTCAAGGACAATCCCGACTTCGGCAAGGCGCTGGCCGGCATCTGGTACGAGACCATGGCCGTCATGACCGACCCCGGCGAGAAGGGCATCGCCGCCCGCACCGCCATGGGCAAGGCCTCCGGCACGGACCTCGCCGGCTTCGACGCCCAGCTCGCCGCCACCAAGCTGTTTGCCAAGGCGGCGGCGGCCTCCGCCTTCGTGAAGTCGCCGGACGTGGGCACCACCATGGACCGGGTGCGCAAGTTCCTGTTCGCCAAGAAGCTGCTGGGCGACAACGCCAAGTCGGCGGACGCGGTGGGCATCGAGCTGGCGGACGGCAAGGTGCTGGGCGACGCGAAGAACGTGAAGTTCCGCTTCACCGACACCTTCATGGCCGCCGCGGCCGACGGCAAGCTCTGACGCCGCCCCGCGCCGGGAGGACGTGATGCGCCTCGTCAACCTGCGACCGGACAAGGGCACGGCCATCGTGCTCGCCCTCGTCCCGTTCGTGCTGGTGGTGGCCGCCTATGTGCTCGGCTCCGCCGAGCGCCTGGCGGAAAACCCCGCCGACAAGCTCCTCCCGAGCCTTGCGACCCTGGCCGAGACCACCGGCCGGGTCGCCTTCTCCCCCGATGCCCGCACCGGGGACTACATGCTGCTCACCGACACGCTGGCGAGCCTGGAGCGGCTCTGGTCCGCGCTCGCCATCTCCACCGCGCTCGCTCTGGTGCTGGGGCTGCTCATCGGCCTCCTGCCGCTGATGAACGCCTTCCTCGCGCCGTTCGTCGCTTTGGTCTCCATGGTGCCGCCGCTCGCGCTGCTGCCCATATTGTTCATCGTCATGGGACTGGGCGAGGCGTCGAAGATCGCGCTCATCGTCATCGGCGTCGCGCCCTTCCTCACCCGCGACCTCGCCATGCGGGTGAAGGAGCTGCCCAAGGAGCAGCTCATCAAGGCACAGACGCTGGGCGCCTCCACCTGGCAGATCGCGCTGCGCGTGGTGCTGCCGCAGATCCTGCCGCGCCTTCTGGACGCGCTGCGCCTGTCGCTGGGGCCGGCCTTCCTGTTCCTCATCGCGGCGGAGGCCATCGCCTCGGATTCAGGCCTCGGCTACCGCATCTTCCTCGTGCGGCGCTACCTCGCCATGGATGTGATCCTGCCCTATGTGGCCTGGATCACCATCCTCTCCGTGGCCATGGATTACGGCCTCGCCAAGCTGCGCGATGCCGCCTTCCCCTGGTTCGGAGGCGCCCGATGACCGCCATCTCCGTCTCCCATGTCTGGAAGGAATATGGCGACCAGATCGTGCTGGAGAACGTCACCCTCGATTTCGCGCCCCGCTCCTTCGTGGCGCTGGTGGGGCCGTCCGGCTGCGGCAAGACCACCTTCCTGCGCATGCTGCTCTCCGAGGAGGTCCCCACGCGCGGCCAGATCCTGGTGGACGGCCGCCCCCTGCCCCGCGAGCCGGGGGCCGACCGGGGGGTGGTGTTCCAGCGCTATTCGGTCTTCCCCCACCTCACCGTGCTCGGCAACGTGCTACTGGCGGCGGAACTGCCGAGGGCCCCGCTCACCGGCCGCCTGTTCGGCACCGCCCGGCGGCAGGCGCAGGACGAGGCCCGCGCGCTGATCGCCGAAGTGGGCCTCGCGGGGGCGGAGGACAAATATCCCGCCGCTCTGTCGGGGGGCATGCAGCAGCGCCTGGCGCTCGCCCAGGCCATCATGCGCAAGCCCAAGATCCTGCTGCTGGACGAGCCCTTCGGCGCGCTCGATCCCGGCATCCGCGCCGACATCCATGTGCTCATGCGGCGGCTGTGGAACAGCTGCGAGATGAGCGTGGTCATGGTGACCCATGACCTGAAGGAAGCCTTCACGCTGGCCACCCGCGTCATCGCCTTCGAGCGGCGGCGCACCGGCGACGACCGCGCCCGCTTCGGCGCCGTGGTGGCGCGCGACATCGAGGTGTGGCCCCGCCGCGTGGCGGGCCAGCCGGACATCCCTGCCGATCGGGACGACCCGATCTCCTCCATCGACCTTGTCCGGGACGACCCGGCGCCCCGTCCTCTCTGAGGAGACAGACATGACCGTCACCCCTGAAACGCAGGCGCGCATGGACGAGTACCGGCGCCGCTACGAGGAATTGAAGGCCGCCGGCCAGGGCCAGACGCCCCGCGTGATGCCCGCGCCCACGCAAGCCGGCGCCGTGCTGCTGCCGCCCGGCCCCCTGAAGCGCGAGACCATTCCGGGCGGCTGGTACTGGACCACGCGGCTTCTTGCCGGCGAGGCGCTGCGCATCGCCCTCATGGACGCGCCCGCCGCCGTCTCCCTCATCGCCTGGAACGCCGCGGATACGTCCGAGCGCATCAATTACGCGGACACGGTGAAGATCCAGTGGACCGCCGCCCTCTCCAAGGGCCGGGTGGTCTTCTCCGACATGGGCCGCGTCATGTTCTCCATCATCGAGGACACCAGCGGCATGCATGACGCCCTGGTGGGCGGCTCCACCCCCGCCTCGAACCGCAAATATGCGCAAGGGGACGCGGCGGAGGGCGCGGGCCTGCGCAACACGCGGGACAATTTCATCCTGGCCGCCGGAAAGCTCGGCCTCGACAAGCGCGACATCCCGCCCTGCCTCACCTTCTTCGCGCCCGTGCGCACCGACGAGGAGGGCCGCTTCGTGTGGCGCGACACGCCCCGCGCGGGGGGCGATTTCGTGGATCTGCGGGCCGAGATGGACCTGCTGGTGGCGCTCTCCAACTGTCCCCACCCCATGGACCCGAACCCGGACTATGCGGCGGGGAACGTGGAGGCCATCCGCTATTGGGCGCCGGAGCCCAGCTTCGACGATTTCTGCCGCACCGCCACCCGCGAGGCCGCGCGCGGCTTCGACAATCTCGCGCGCTGAGGGAGGCCCACATGAGCAACCGTTTCCTCGCCACTCCCGTGCGCGATCCCAAAAGCGCGATCGCGGTGCATGACATTCCCGCGCAGGCGCCCTGGTCCGGTTTGGTCCGCAAGGGCCAGTCCATCCGCATCATCGACCTGGAAGGCCAGCAGGCGGTGGACACTTTGTTCTACCGCGCCGACGACTTCTCCGAGCGCTATTCCTCGCAGGACACGCTGCGCGTCCAGGGTTCGGCCTATGTGAGCACGGGCACCCGCCTCATCTCCAGCGAGGGGCGGCTCATGGCCACCGTGACCGCCGATACCAGCGGCAGCCACGACACCTCCGCCGGGGCCTGCTCCTGCGAGAGCAATACGGCCCGCTTCGGCCACCACACCAAGTACCAGCATGCCTGCCGGGAGAATTTCCTGGTGGCGGTGATGAAGCACGGCATGTCGAAGCGGGACATCGTGCCCAACATCAACTTCTTCATGAACGTGCCCGTGGAGCCGTCCGGCAACCTCGCCATCGTCGATGGGGTCTCGAAGCCCGGGGACTATGTGGAGATCCTGGCGGAGATGGACCTGCTCTGCGTCATCTCCAATTGCCCGCAGATCAACAATCCCTGCAACGGCTTCAATCCCACGCCCATCCGCGTGCAGATCTTCGCCGGCGCGGATACGCAAGGCTGACCAGCCGCCAACGCCGAAGACGAGCGGCGGCCCCGCTCTTCCAACCGTCATGGCCGGGCTTGCCCCGGCCATCCACGGGGCTCCGCCGGGTGCGCGCTTGAAGGATGGCCGTGGATGCCCGGGACAAGCCCGGGCATGACCGCCCGCCGCAAGTGCTTTCCGTCGGCACGGCCCATGGGTCTTTATGGGTGATGCCATGTTCAAGAAGGTTCTGATCGCCAATCGCGGCGAGATCGCGCGCCGGGTCGCGCGGACACTTCGCCGGCTCAATATTGCCTCGGTGGCTGTCTATTCCGACGCCGACCGCTTCACGCGGCCGGTGCTGGAGGCGGACGAGGCGGTGCGCCTCGGCCCCGCTCCCGCCGCCGAGAGCTATCTCGACGTGGACGCGGTGATCGCCGCCTGCAAGGCCACGGGCGCTGAGGCGGTGCATCCCGGCTACGGCTTCCTGTCCGAGAATGTGCGCTTCGCGCAGGCGCTGGCGGAGGCGGGCATCGTCTTCATCGGCCCGCGCCCGGAGCATCTCACCGCCTTCGGGCTCAAGCACACGGCCCGCGAGATCGCGCAGGCGAGCGGCGTGCCGCTCCTGCCCGGCACGGGCCTGCTGGAGACCGTGGAGGACGCGCTGGAAGCGGCCGAGACCATCACCTATCCTGTCATGCTGAAGAGCACGGCGGGCGGCGGCGGCATCGGCATGCAGCTCTGCGCCGCGCCGGAGGCGCTGCGGGACACGTTCGAGCGCGTCCAGCGCACCGCCCGCGCCTCGTTCGGTGATGCGCGGGTCTATCTGGAGCGCTTCGTGGCGGATGCCCGCCATGTGGAGGTGCAGATCTTCGGCGACGGCAAGGGCCGCGTGGTGGCCCTGGGCGAGCGGGACTGCTCGCTCCAGCGACGCAACCAGAAGGTCATCGAGGAGGCCCCCGCCCCGCTCCTCTCCGACCAGACCCGCGCGCGCCTCCACGCGGCGGCGGTGCGGCTCGGCGAAAGCGTGTCCTATGCCTCGGCGGGCACGGTGGAATTCATCTATGACCCCGCGCGGGAGGATTTCTACTTCCTGGAGGTGAATACCCGCCTGCAGGTGGAGCATCCCGTGACCGAGGCCATCTTCGGCATCGACCTCGTGGAATGGATGATCCGGCAGGCGGCGGGCGAGACGGTGATCCCCGCCGCGCCCCTCGTCCCCACCGGCGCCGCCATCGAGGCGCGCATCTATGCGGAAATCCCCCACGCCAATTTCCAGCCCAGCGCCGGACTGCTCACGCAGGTGCGCTTCCCGGAAACCGCGCGGGTGGACACATGGGTGGAGACCGGCACGGACGTGACCGCCTTCTACGATCCCATGCTGGCCAAGGTGATCGTCTCCGGCCCCGACCGGCCCGCCGCCATCGCCGCGCTCCAGGCGGCGCTGGAAGGTTCCGCGCTCAGCGGTATCGAGACCAACCTCGCCTATCTGCGGGCCATTGCGGGCTCGGAGCTGTTCGCCTCCGGCCAGGTGGCCACCACGGCGCTGCGCGATTTCGCCTTCCGGCCGCAAAGCGTGGAGGTGCTGAGCCCGGGCGCCCAGACCAGCCTCCAGGACCTGCCGGGGCGGCTGCATCTGTGGCATGTGGGCGTGCCCCCGTCCGGCCCCATGGACGCGCGCTCCTTCGCCCGCGCCAACGCCTTGGTGGGCAATGCGGAGACCGTTCCGGCCCTGGAACTCACCGTCAACGGCCCGACGCTCCGCTTCCATGCGGACGCCACCGTGGCGCTGGCGGGCGCACACATGCCCGCGACGCTGGACGGCATGCCCGTGCCCCATGATGCGGGCTTCGTCGTGAAGGCGGGGCAGATGCTCGCCGTGGGTGCCATTTCCGGCCCCGGCCAGCGCGCCTATCTGGCGGTGGGCGGCGGGTTCGACGCGCCGGAAGTGCTGGGCTCGCGCGCCACTTTTGCCCTCGGCCTGTTCGGCGGCCATGCCACGGGCACGCTAAAGGCGGGCGACACGCTCCACCTTGCCGGCAAGGTGCCCGTCGCGCTACCGGAAACGGTGGACGCGCCCGCCGCGCCTTTGACGCGGAACTGGGAGATCGGCGTCCTCTATGGCCCCCACGGCGCGCCGGACTTCTTCCGCGAGGAGGACATCGCCGACCTCTTCGAGGCCACCTATGAGGTGCATTTCAACAGCGCCCGCACCGGCGTGCGGCTCATGGGCCCCACGCCGCGCTGGGCGCGCACGGATGGCGGGGAGGCGGGGCTCCACCCGTCCAATCTCCACGACAACCCCTATGCGGTGGGCGCCATCGACTTTACCGGCGACATGCCCATCATTCTCGGCCCGGACGGCCCCTCGCTGGGCGGCTTCGTCTGCCCGGCGGTGATCGCGCGGGACGAGCAATGGAAGATGGGGCAGCTCAAGCCCGGCGACACCGTGCGCTTCCACCCCCTCGCCCGGCCGGAAGACCCGGTGGCGGGGCCGATGGTGCACCGCGTGCCCGACGCCGCCTCCCCCATCCTGGCCCAGCGGACGGACGGGCCGGTGAACGTGGTCTATCGCCGCCAGGGGGACGACAATCTCCTGGTGGAATTCGGCGACATGCGCCTCGACATCGCGCTGCGCCTGCGGGCCCACCTGCTGGCGGAAGCGGTGGCGCAGGCCAAGCTGCCGGGGCTCATGGACGTCACGCCCGGCATCCGCTCGCTCCAGCTCCATTATGACGGCACGGCGCTGACCCGGACCCGCCTGCTGGGCCTTCTGGACGAGATCGAGCGGTCGCTCCCCGCCGCCGAGGACGTGGTGGTGCCGAGCCGCATCGTCCACCTGCCCTTGTCATGGGATGATCCGGACGCGCAGCTCGCCATGCGCAAATACCAGGAGCTGGTGCGGCCGGATGCGCCCTGGTGCCCCTCCAACATCGAGTTCATCCGCCGCATCAACGGCTTGGCCGACGAGCAGGCGGTGAAGGACGTGGTGTTCGACGCCTCCTATCTGGTTCTGGGGCTGGGGGACGTCTATCTCGGCGCCCCGGTGGCGACACCGGTGGACCCGCGCCACCGTCTCGTCACCACCAAATACAATCCCGCCCGCACCTGGACGCCGGAAAACGCCGTGGGCATCGGCGGCGCCTATATGTGCATCTACGGCATGGAAGGACCGGGCGGATATCAGTTGTTCGGCCGCACCATCCAGGTCTGGAACACCTGGCGGCCCACGCCTGTCTTCCAGCCCGGGACGCCCTGGCTGCTGCGCTTCTTCGACCAGGTGCGCTTCTTCCCAGTCTCCCACGCGGAATTGCAGGAGGCCCGCGCCGCCTTCCCCCACGGAGCCTATCCGGTGCGCATTGAGGAGACGCGCTTCTCCTATGGGGAGTATGCGGCGGGCCTTGCCCGCAACGCGGACGCCATCTCCGCCTTCAAGACCCGCCAGCAGGCGGCCTTCGAGGCGGAACGGGCGCGCTGGAAGGCCGAGGGGCTGGACAGCTTCACCGTGGACGACAGCGCCATCTCCGTGGGCGACGCCGATATCCCGCAGGGCTGCTTCGGCGTCAGCGCCACCGTGCCGGGCAATGTCTGGAAGGTGGTGGTGGCGGACGGAGACCATGTGGCGGCGGGCGACACCATCGCCATCATCGAATCCATGAAGATGGAGATTTCCATCACTGCCCATGCCTCCGGCCGGGTGCGCGAACTGCGCCTCCAGCCGGGCCGCACGGTGCGTTCGGGCGACGTGGTGGCGGTGCTGGAGCCGGCATAAAGCGGGACAGGCCGGACGGGTGGCGACGCCCGGTCTATCCTCCCCTCATGTGCGGTCGATTCGCCCAGACGCGGGATTCCAAACGCTATGTGGAACGGTTCGGGCCGGACTGGCTCGATCCGGCCTTCGTCCATGTGCCGCCGCGCTTCAACATCGCCCCCACGCAGGACGCCCAGGTGATGCGCATGGACCCCCGCACGGGGCGCGGGGCGCTCGGGCCGTTGCGCTGGGGGCTGGTACCGCGCTGGGCGTCGGACCCCGCCTTTGGCGGGCGCACCATCAATGCCCGCTCGGAAAGCGTGGCCGAGACGCCTGCCTTCCGCGACGCCTGGGCCGCCAAGCGCCGCTGCGCGGTGCCGGTGGATGCCTATTATGAGTGGAAGGCGGGCCCCAGCCCCCGCCAGCCTTATGCCATCGCCGCGCGGGACCGGGCACCGCTCGCCCTCGCGGGCCTGTGGGACGGCTGGAAGGATCCCGCCACGGGGGAGTGGCTGCGCAGCTTCACGCTTCTCACCTGCCCGGCCAATCCGGCCATGGGAACGCTGCATGACCGCATGCCGGTGATCCTGTCGCCGGAGGCGGTCCGTCCCTGGCTCGCGGGAGAGACCGGCGCGGAGATGCTGGTGCCCTTCGCGGGCGAAGCGCTGGACCTGTGGCCGGTCTCGCCCCGCATCAACCGGCCCGCCAATGACGACGCGGAGCTTCTCGCCCCTGCCCTCCCGGCGGCGGCCACGCTGTTCTGAAACGGCCCGGACGCTGCCGGGCCACCAACTCAGTGCGTACGCGGCGCGTTGGCGTCCTCGCCCTCGCTGAGGGGGCCGGGATCGTCCGGCAAAGGCGGCTCGGCGATGATGGGCGCCGCCTTCTTCGCGCCGTTGAGCACCGGGGCGGGCGCCGCCTCAGGCTTCGGTGCGGGGACCGCGACAACGGCGGGCGCCTGCGTCTCGGGGGCGGCGGGCGTCTCCGCCACCGGCTCCGGCAGGGGCGCCTGGGGCGCGGGAATGGCGGCGATGGCGTTGCGCACGCGCTCGGCCTCGTGCTCCAGCAGCGGCGTGGCGGTCACGCCCGGCGGCACCGCCCAGACATAGGCATCCAGCCGCCCGGACACCGGCGAGACCGCCGCCCATTGCTCGGAGACGACGCCGTCGGCGATCCAGGCCGGATCGCGGGGCGCACGTACGGCGCGGGCGGCCCATTCGCGGGCCTTGCCCACATCGGCGGTCTCGCGCGCCTCCAGCTCCGCCATGAGCAGGCAGATGCGCTGGGTCGGCTCTTCCACCAGCGGCGAGAGCACGGCCCGCGCCTCGGCGAATTCCTGGGCGTCGATGGTGGCGTGGGCCAGCGCGATGAGGCTTTCGGGATGGGACGGCGCCTTGGCGGCCAGCACCCGCACGCGCTTCAGCCGGTCCTGCGCAGAATCGCCGGGACGCAGATGGGCATAGGCCTCCGCAAGCTCGGGATGGGGCGAGGCTTCATAAGCCGTGGCGAGAACCTTCGCGGCCCGCTTCAGATCGCCCCCGGCCCCCAGCAGGCGCCCGGCCACGGCGGCGGCGGGCACCAGAGTGGGGGCGAGGCGCACCGCCTCGACGGCGCGCTCCTTCGCCACGGCAGGATCGGCGGTTTCCAGCGCCATGGCCTCGGCCGCCAGCAGCACGGCCCGGTGGCGGCGATGGGTGGCGCGGTCCACGCCGCGCCCGGCCATGCGGCGCTCCAGCACCTCGCGGGCGCCGGCATAATCGCCGTCCGCGCAGCGCGCCTCAATCACCGCATCCACCGCCCAGGCGAGCGAAGGAGCCTCGCGGGCCGCTTCCTCGGCGAAGGCGCTGGCGGACGCCGCCTCGCCCGCGCGGCGGGCTTCCATATACAGGCCCCGCAAGGCGATGAGCCGGGTTTCCGGCGCCTCCAGCATGAGGCGGAACGACTTGGCGGCGAGATTGCCGTCGCCGTCGAACTGGGCGGACTGGGCGGCCAGCAGATGGGTCAGGGGCTCATGCGGCAGCAGCTTGGCCGCCTCGTCCCGCGCCGCGCGGGCGCGGGCGCCGTCCCCGGCGCCGATGGCGAGGAGACCGCGCGACAAAGCCTGCCAGCCCTTTTCCCGGCGGCGGCGGCGCGAGCCGCTGGCGAAGAGGCGCGGGGACTTGAGGATGAGCGAGACCAGCTTGGCGAGCACCAGCAGCACAAAGCTGAAGGCGGCGAGCGCAGCCAGGGCCACGGGAACCGTGGTCTCCAGGCGCCAGCCTTGCCAGACCATCACCAGCTCGCCGGGCCGGTCGGCGATCCAGGAGGCGCCGAACGCGACGGCGGCCAGCAGGACGAGGAGCAGGACGAGACGGATCACGGCAGCTTCCCGGAAATGGCGGCGAGCGCCTGCTGAAGAAGGGTGGCGGCGGCCTGAAGCGCATCGCGGCGGGCGGAAATCTCGGCGACGATGCCCTTCACCTTGGCCTTGGCCTCGGGCGACAGGGTGTCGATGGTCGCCAGCGCCTGGGCTGTATCGCCCCCGGCGAGTTGGTCGGCGGCGGCATCGAGCGCGCGCTGGTCGCTGGCGCGGAACGCGCGGTCGGCGGGCTGGACCTTCACGAGGCTTTCGGCGCTGGAGAGGATCCGGTCCACGAACGAACCGGGGCTGCTCAGCGGCGCGGACGTGGCCTGCCCCTCCACG
This sequence comes from Aquabacter cavernae, assembly GCF_003993795.1. Classification (GTDB taxonomy): domain Bacteria; phylum Pseudomonadota; class Alphaproteobacteria; order Rhizobiales; family Xanthobacteraceae; genus Aquabacter; species Aquabacter cavernae. The sequence continues at coordinate 31,497 of NZ_RWKV01000001.1, read as the reverse complement.
GGGGTCCGGGCGATGTCACGCAACCGCGCGGCGGCCTGGATGGGCGTGGGATAACCCTTGGCGGCGGCAGCCACGAAGGGCTCGAAGGCGGCGGCCTGCGCGCCCAGAATGCCCCGTGCCGCAGTCAATTCAGCCGCGAAGGGCCGCCCGGCGGCCACCGCCTCGCGCAGCGCGCCCACCGTCACCACGGCGCCCAGCGCCCGGTCGAAGCCCTCGGAGGCCGCCGCGCGGTCCTGCACCGCCTTGGAGAGGGTCGCCACCTGCCCCGCAAGTCCCGCCGCCTGCTGGGCGAGCGTGGCGGACTGGGAGGCGGACGTGGTGAGGGCGGCGAGCGCCTGCTTGAGGCTGGCCACTTCGGACTGGGTGGCGGCGAGGGTCTTCTGGAGGTCGGCCACGGACGCGGCGGACGCTTCCAATTGGGCGACACGGCTGTCCAGTTGCGCCACGGAGGGCGCGAGATCCTGGCGGGGGCGCTGTTCCAGGGCGGAGAGGCGCTGGAGCAAGGGCTGCATGTCGCTGCCGGGCAGGGGCTTCAGCGTGCCGCTCTCGATGAGGCCATAGGCCACCATGCCGGACGCGAGCGCACCCGCGAGGGCGCCGATGGGCAGAGCCAGCCAGGGCGAAGGCCCGGAGCGGCGCGGCGCGGCGAGCGAAGGGGGAACCGGAATGGGGGCCGGGGCCGCCTCTTCTGCGGCAGGCGGCGGGGGCGGCGACTGGGCGTCGTCGGATTTCGCGTCGGGGTCCGAAGCCTCTCCCCGGGGCGCAGATTCAGCAGACGTGTCGGCAGCAGACTGGGCCGCTTCGGGTGTGAGGCGCGCCACGGCGGCCTCGATCTCGGCCGGGGAGGTCGAGGCGGACGATGCGTCGGTGGAAGACGCATGCTCCTGCCGGTTGGGATCCTCGCTGGCCATGGCCTCCCTCGTGCTCCGCTTCCGCTCTCTCCGGCTTAAACCGGCAGCCCTTCCGGGGCAACCTCGCCCCCCGCTCCACCGCCCTCGGACAGGAGGGAAAGCAACGCCTCCTCCTCCGGCACGGGCGCCACGCGCGCGGCGATTCCGGCGGGCGCCAGTACCGCCGCGACGGCCGCAGACAAGCAGAAGTGTCGCAGCCGGGCGAACGGTTCCATGAGCCCCGCCGCCGCGACGGCGGACAGAACGGCCACGGCGGTGCGCGGGGAGAAATGCAGCACGCCGTCCACAGCGCCGTCCGTAAGCGCGGCACGGGTCTCCGGCGCCAGGGCGTCGGCCGCCTCGGCGCGATAGACCACGAGGGTCACGATTTCGAGACCGGCGGACGCCACCAGGGCCGCGAGGTCGCCCGCCCGGTCCGCTCCCGCCGCGTGGAGGATGCGCGCGCCGGGGGGGAAATCCGCCGCGAGCCGCGCCGCCAGCGCGTCCACATCCCCCGCGCAGTCCGTCACGGGGGAAAACCCGCTGTCCCGCGCCACGTCGCCCGTGCGCGTGCCCACGGCATAAACCGGTAAACCCGGCGGGCGGGCAGCGAAGGCCCGCACCCCGTTGGCGCTGGTGAAGGCGAGCGCATCGAACCGGCCCGGCGGCACAGGCGCGGCCACCGGCACGATGCACAGCATGGGATCCGCCAGCACCTCATGCCCCATCCCGCGCAGCCGGGCCGCCGTGCGCGACGCGCCGGGCTCGGGCCGGGTGAGGAGGAGGCGCACGGGCCTAGAGGCCGAGCGCCCGCGCCGGGGCGGACCCGCGCAGCCGAACGCCGCTCTCGGTGCCGAGCCGGGCGGCGTCCGCCACGGGCGCACTCTCGTCCGCCTCCGCCGCGTCCCGTCCGTCCGGCGACAGGACGAGGCCGCGCAGGCGCACAATGTCCCCCTCCACCGTGGCGAGGCCCGCAATGGGCGTGCGGCAGGAGCCGTCCAGCGCCGCGAGGAAGGCGCGCTCGGCCGCCAGCGCGATGCCCGTGGCCCGGCAGGCGATGCGGGCGATGGCGGCGTTGGTGGCTTCATCCGCCACGCGGCACTCGATGGCCACCGCCCCCTGGCCCACGGCGGGCAGGAAATGGTCCAGCGGCAGGATGGCGCTGGCTTCATGGGCAAGGCCGAGCCGGGTAAGGCCGGCGAGCGCCAGCAGCGTGCCCTGGAATTCGCCGCCGCGCACCTTGGCGAGCCGGGTCTGCACATTGCCGCGCAGCAGTCCCACCTGCAGGTCCGGCCGCAGGCGGCGCAATTGCGCCTCGCGCCGGAGCGAGGCGGTGCCCACCCGCGCGCCGGACGGCAGGTCGGAGAGGCCCGCACCCTCGGCGAGGATCAGCGCATCGCGCACATCCGCGCGGGGCAGGTAGCCGGCGAGATGGAGCCCGTCCGGCAACACGGTGGCCACGTCCTTCGCGGAATGGACGGCGAGATCGATTCGCCCGTCGAGGAGCGCTTCCTCGATCTCCTTGGTGAACAGCCCCTTGCCGCCCGCCTCGGAGAGGGCGCGGTCCTGGATCTGGTCGCCGGAGGTGCGAATCACCTCCAGGGAAATGGTGTCCGGCGCACGGCCGAAGGCGGCCGCGAGGGCGTCGCGCACCGCATAGGCCTGCCAAAGGGCAAGGGGGGAACCGCGTGTGCCGATGGCGAGGCGCGGGGCGGAAGAGGCGGGGATGGCTTGTGTCATGGCTGGGCGGGATGATAGCCGGGAATTGCGCCGCGATGGAGCGGCGTTCGAGCGCGGCGTCCCGCGCGGGAGGATGGGCCTTTGGCGGACCTGCTCGTGCTCGGCATCGAGACCACCTGCGACGAGACCGCCGCGGCGGTGGTGGCACGCGCGCCCTCCGGGGCGGGCCATGTGATTTCCAACGTGGTGCGCAGCCAGGTGGAGGAGCATTCGCCCTATGGCGGCGTGGTGCCCGAAATCGCCGCCCGCGCCCATGTGGAGGTGCTGGACATCGTCATCGCGGAAGCCATGCGCCAGGCGGGCATCGGCTTTTCCGATCTCAGCGGCATCGCGGCGGCGGCCGGGCCGGGGCTCATCGGCGGGGTCATCGTGGGGCTTACCACCGCCAAGGCGCTGGCGCTGGCGGCGGACCGGCCGCTCATCGCCGTGAACCATCTGGAAGCCCACGCCCTCACCGCCCGCCTCACGGATGGCGTCGCCTTCCCCTATCTCCTGCTGCTGGTCTCGGGTGGGCACACCCAATTGCTGGCGGTGGAGGATGTGGGCCGCTACCGGCGCATCGGCACCACCATCGACGATGCGGTGGGCGAGGCCTTCGACAAGGTGGCGAAGATGCTGAGCCTGCCTTATCCGGGCGGCCCCGAGGTGGAGAGCCAGGCGCTGCGCGGCGATCCCGAGCGCTTCGCCTTCCCGCGCCCCCTGTTCGGGCGGCGCGAACCCGATTTCTCTTTGTCCGGCCTCAAGACCGCCGTGCGCGTGGAAGCGGACCGGCTGGCCCCGCTCACCGACACCGACGTGGCGGACCTGTGCGCCTCCTTCCAGGCGTCGGTGGTGGACGTGATCTGCGACCGGGTGCGGGCGGGCGCGCGCCAGTTCCGCGACATTGCGGGCTGCGGGCCCACCGCCCTCGTGGTGGCGGGCGGCGTGGGCGCCAACATCGCCATCCGCCTCGCGCTGCAGAAGACCGCCGCCGAGATCGGCACCCGCATCGCGGTGCCCCCGCCCGCTCTGTGCACCGACAACGGCGCCATGATTGCCTGGGCGGGAGCGGAACGGCTCGCGCGCGGGCTCACCGACACGCTCACCATCAGCCCCCGCGCGCGCTGGCCGCTCGACCCCTCGGCCACGGGCGCGAAGGCATGAGCGCGCTCTTTTCCCGCATAGGCGTCGCGGGCGCGGGCTCCTGGGGCACCGCGCTCGCCAATGCCGCCACCCGCGCCGGGCGCGAGGTGGTGCTGTGGACGCGCGATCCCGCGCAGGCGGCAGACATGGCGGCCACGGCTGAGAACCGGCGCGGCCTGCCGGGGGTGGCTTTGGAAGCGGGAGTGACGCCCACATCGTCGCTGACCGATCTCACCCCCTGCGGCGCCGTGCTCTTGGTGGTGCCCGCGCAGGCGAGCCGACAGGTGGCGGGGGCTTTGGCCGAGGTGCTGCCGGAGGGCACGCCGCTGGTCACCTGCGCCAAGGGTATCGAGCGCGGCACCCACGCCTTCATGACGCAGGTTCTGGCCGCCGCCGCACCCGGTTTGCCCGCCGCCATCCTCTCCGGCCCGAGCTTCGCCGCCGACGTGGCGCAGGGCCTGCCCACGGCCGTGACGCTGGCCGCCGCCGACCTCGACCTCGCGCGGGATCTCAGCGCCAGCCTGGGCTCGGCCACCTTCCGGCTCTATCACTCCTCCGACGTGCGGGGCGTGGAGATCGGCGGGGCGGCGAAGAATGTGCTGGCCATCGCGGCGGGCATCGTGGCCGGGCGCCGGCTCGGCGCCAGCGCGGGCGCGGCGCTCATCGCGCGCGGCTTTGCGGAGCTGGCCCGCTTCGGCACCGCCTTCGGGGCGCGGCCGGAGACGCTTACCGGCCTGTCGGGCCTCGGCGACCTGATTCTCACGGCGTCGAGCACGCAATCGCGCAATTTCGCTCTGGGCCTCGCCCTCGGGGAAGGCAAGGCCGCCGAGGGGAAGCTGGCGGAAGGCGCCTTCACCGCCGCCGTGCTCATGGAAATGGCGCGGGCGCGCGACATCGACATGCCGGTCTGCGCGGCGGTGGAAGCGGTGCTTGATGGCCGGCTAACAATTGCGGGCGCCATTGAGGCGCTCATGGCCCGCCCGCAGCGCTCGGAGATGGCGGAGGGGTAGGGGAGACTCTCCCTGAGGGTCTGCCTCCGAACCCCCGCCGATTTCCCCCTCCCCAGCCCTCCCCCGCAAGCGGGAGAGGGAGCTTTGGGTGCGCGGGGAGATGAGGGCAGGCCCATGCCGCAAACACGCGGCAAAGCCCTCTCCCGCGTGCGGGGGAGGGTTGGGAGGGGGCAATGCTCAAGGGCCGGAAACGGCACCCTGCGCCTCAGCCGCCCGCCAGCGCCGCCTTGATCACCGCCTGCGCGTCCTCGCTCGCCCATGCGGCGGGGCCCGCCAGGAAGCCGATCTCGCAGCCGTTCCCGTCCACCAGAAGCGTGGTGGGCAGACCGAAGCCGCGCCCCACCGCGCGCAGGGCCGAGAAGCTCTTGGTGCCGGGATCGGCATAGAAGGCGAGGGACTTGTTGCCGATCTCGGAGAGAAACGCCTTGGGCTTTTCCGGGTCCTTGGTGTCCAGATTGATGGCCACCACCTGGAAGCGGTCGCCGCCCAGGGCCTGTTCCAGATGATCCAGCTCCGGCATTTCCTTGCGGCAGGGCACGCACCATGTGGCCCAGAGATTGACCAGAAGCAGCTTGCCCTTGAAATCGGCGAGGCTCATGGCCTTGCCCTGCGCGTCCGTGAAGCTGAGCGGCGGCAGGCGGCGCGGCTCGGTGGCCAGCGAGAAGGCCGCCACCTCGCCCTTGGCCAGCGGCTTCAGCCGGTCCGCCAGGGTCACGGCGGCCGCGCAGGCGGGATCGGCGGTGCCGGAGGGGGCGGGAGACGCCGAAACGGCGGCCGTCTGCCCCGCTGGCGCATTGCGGGGGGTGCCCCCGATCACGTATAGGGCGAGCGCGCCCGCCAGCGCGCCGGCCACGGCCGCCGCGCCCAGCACCGCGACCATGCGCCCGCGCCCGGAACGGTGCGGAGAAGCGGAGGGCGGGAGCGGCGCGTCAGGTTCGGTCATCAAGGAGGTCCGTCATGAGCAATAAGATGTGGGGCGGGCGTTTCTCCACGGGCCCCGATGCCATCATGGAGGAGATCAACGCCTCCATCGGCTTCGACCAGCGTCTTTACGCCCAGGACATCGCCGGCTCCAAGGCCCATGCGGCCATGCTGGCGGCCCAGGGCATCGTGGCGGCGAAGGATGTCCAGAAGATCCAGAAGGGTCTAGACACGATCCTGTCAGAGATCGAGGCGGGCACCTTCACCTTCCGGCGCGACCTCGAAGACATCCACATGAATGTGGAACAGCGCCTCGCGGACCTGATCGGCGCCAGCGCCGGCCGCCTGCACACCGCCCGCTCGCGCAACGACCAGGTGGCCACCGACTTCCGCCTCTATGTGCGCGACACGGTCGATGCCCTGGACGCCCAGCTCGCCGATTTGATGCTGGCGCTCAGCGAGAAGGCGCTCGCCCACGCCGCCACCGTCATGCCCGGCTTCACCCATCTCCAGACCGCCCAGCCGGTGACCTTCGGCCACCATCTCATGGCCTATGTGGAGATGTATGCCCGCGACCGGGGGCGCCTCAGGGACGCCCGCGCGCGGCTGAACGAATCCCCGCTGGGCTCGGCGGCGCTGGCCGGCACCTCCTTCCCCATCGACCGCGAGGCCACCGCCAAGGCGCTCGGCTTCGACCGGCCCACCGCCAATTCGCTGGATGCCGTCTCCGACCGCGACTTCGTGCTGGAATGCCTCGCCGCCGCGTCCATCTGCGCCATGCATCTCTCGCGCTTCGCGGAAGAGGTGGTGATCTGGACCTCGCCCTCCTTCGGCCTCATCAAGCTGTCGGACGCCTTCACCACCGGCTCGTCCATCATGCCGCAGAAGCGCAACCCGGACGCCGCCGAGCTGGCGCGCGGCAAGTCGGGGCGCATCATCGGCGCGCTCACCGGGCTGCTGGTGGTGATGAAGGGCCTGCCGCTGGCCTATGCCAAGGACATGCAGGAGGACAAGGAGGGGGCGTTCGACGCCTTCTCCGCCCTCTCGCTGGTGATCGCCGCCACCGCCGGAATGGTGCGCGACCTGGAGCCCGACGCCGCGCGCATGCGCACCGCAGCCGGCCAGGGCTATTCCACCGCCACCGACCTCGCCGACTGGCTGGTGCGCACGCTGGGCATCCCGTTCCGCGAGGCGCACCACATCACCGGGCGCATCGTGGCGCTGGCCTCGGAGAAGGGCGTCGCCCTGCACCGCCTCTCGCTTGAGGAGATGCAGAGCGTGGACAAGAAGATCACGCAGGACGTGTTCTCGGTCCTCTCTGTCACCAAGTCCGTGGCGAGCCGCACCTCCTATGGCGGCACCGCGCCCGTGCGGGTGCGCGCCCAGGCGCGCCGCTGGATCAAGAAGCTCCAGCCCAAAACACCGGCCTGAAGCCGTGACCGGCGCCGCGCCGCATTTCGACGACAGGTTCCGCGCCCGGCTGCGGGATCTTCTCGTCTGGCGGCGCGACGTGCGCCGGTTCCGCCCCGATCCCCTGCCCGAGGGGGCGCTGGAACGTCTCATTGACGTGGCGGCCCTCGCCCCCTCAGTCGGGCTGAGCCAGCCCTGGCGCTTCGTCATCGTGGAGGATCCCGCGCGACGGGCCGAGGTGCGCGCCTCGTTCGAAGCCTGCAATGCGCAGGCCCTCTCCCGGCAGGCGCCGGAGCGGGTCGCCTCCTATGCGCGGCTGAAGCTGGAAGGGCTGGATGAAGCCCCCGTGCACCTCGCCGTCTTCTCCGAGTCCGCCACCCGCCAGGGCCACGGGCTCGGCCGCCTCACCATGCCCGAGACCATCGACTATTCGGTGGTGATGGCGGTGCACACCTTATGGATCGCCGCGCGGGCGGAAGGCATCGGCATGGGCTGGGTCTCCATCCTCGACCCGCAGGCGGTGCGCGCCGCCCTCGATGTTCCCGATGACTGGCGCTTCATCGGCTATTTCTGCATCGGCTATCCCCAGGACCAGACCGACAGCCCCACCCTGGAACAGCTTGGCTGGGAGCATCGCCGGCCGGCGGCGAGCACCATCCTGCGGCGGTAGCGCGATCGTGCGCGTGCGGCGCAGCAGGTCGGGGCTCGCCTTTGCCGCCATGGCCGTTATAGTGGCGGCCAATTCGCCGCCGAATTCCATTGGAATTGCCGCACCGTGTCTGTCCGCCTTCTCCTTCTGACCTGCGCCGCCGCCCTCGCTCTTGCCGGGTGCGGCGTGAAAGGCCCGCTAGAGCATCCCAAGGACGCCGGCGCTCCCACGGCGCAGGCCACCCCCGCGCCCATGACCAATGCGGAAGCGGCGCGCGAGGCGGGTGACCAGGCCTGGGGCGCGAACCCGGTCTATACGGGCGGCCTGAACCCGCCGGACATGCCCGGCAATTCGGTGTCCACGCCCGCCCCGGCCACCACCACTCCCGCGACCAAGAAGTCGTTCTTCCTCGATTTCCTGCTCTGAGCGCGGACCCGATCGCAGGCCCGACATGCATCATTTCGACTATCGCAACGGCCGGCTTCATGCCGAGGACGTGGACCTGACCGCGCTCGCGGACGAGATCGGCACGCCCTTCTACTGCTATTCCACCGCCACGCTGGAGCGGCACTATACGGTGTTCACGCAGGCCTTCACGGGCCGCGACGTGCTGCTGTGCTACGCGCTCAAGGCCAATTCCAACCAGTCGGTCATCGGCACGCTCGCCCGCCTCGGGGCGGGGGCGGACATCGTCTCCGGCGGCGAATTGCAGCGGGCGCTGGCGGCGGGCGTGCCCGCCAGCCGCATCGTCTTCTCGGGCGTGGGCAAGACCCCGCCGGAAATGGCCCAGGCGCTCGATGCGGGCATCCTGTGCTTCAATATCGAGAGCGAACCGGAACTGGACCTGCTCTCCCAGGTGGCCGTGAGCCGGGGCGCCATCGCCCCCATCTCCATCCGCGTCAATCCGGACGTGGACGCCAAGACCCATGCCAAGATCTCCACGGGCACGTCGGAGACCAAGTTCGGCATCCCCATTTCCCGTGCCCGCGCGGTCTATGACCATGCGGCCCGCCTGCCGGGCATCGCCATCACCGGCGTGGACATGCATATCGGCAGCCAGATCACCAATATGGCGCCGTTCGAGAATGCGACGCTGCTGCTGGCCGAGCTGGCGCGCGACCTCCTGGCCGCCGGGCACAAGCTGCACCATATGGACCTGGGCGGCGGGCTCGGCGTGCCCTATGCCGCCTCCGACCCGGTGCCCCCCGCGCCCACCGCCTATGCCGAAGTCATCAACCGCGCGCTGGGCGACCTGAAGCTGCCGCTCGTCTTCGAGATGGGCCGCATGATCGTCGCCAATGCGGGCATCCTCGTCACCCGCGTGCTCTATGTGAAGACCGGCGAGGCCAAGACCTTCGTCATCGCCGACGCGGCCATGAACGATTTGATCCGCCCGACCCTCTACGAGGCCCATCACGACATCCAGCCCGTGGTGCTGCCCGCCCCCGGCACGCCCGCCGCGCGGGTGGACCTGGTCGGCCCGGTCTGCGAGACCGGCGATTATCTGGCGCTGGGCCGCGAAATGCCCCTGCCCGCCCCCGGCGACCTGCTGGCGGTGATGACGGCCGGTGCCTATGGCGCCGTGCAGGCGGGCACCTACAACACCCGCGCCCTCATTCCCGAGGTGCTGGTGAAGGGCGCGGACCACGCGCTGGTGCGCCCGCGCGTGGAGCCGGAGACGCTGATCGGCCTGGACCGCACGGCGCCCTGGCTCGCTTCCGGCGCCTGAACGGGCGCCAACCCGGAACCGGGTGGCGCAATGCGGGTTACTCCTCACGAAAGGAGCCGCCCGATGGATACATCTTTCCCCGAACGCCGGCGCGCCGGCTCCAGCCTGCGCCCGCCCGACGCCTCGTCGGCTTTTCAGCACCCGGCCGAGGCCGAGCCCGGTTCCGCCCGCCGCTCGGCCCTCAAGGCCCTGCGCGAGAACGAGCCGCGCGCCTTCACGGAAGAAACGCCCATCTGGCACCTGTGGGGCATGATGGTGGGCTTCATGGCCGCGGGCGCCGCCATCCTCATTATCCTGTCCATCAAAGGCGGCTGAGCGTCCCGCTCCGGGACGCTGTCGTTGCCCATGGGGAACGCGGGAGGAACACAGCGGGTCCGAATCGCTGACCGCCCGCTTGTCCCGTTTCGTTCTCCCCGTCTCGGACCGGGACAGGGCCTGCGCGCCGAACGAACGGGGCGGGAACGGGACGGGTCCGAATCGCAAGCTTGGCTGAATTCACCCTCTGTTCGCTGCCGTCCCGGATCGGGACCGGGCGTCCGCCCCAGCGGGGGCGTGAGCAGAACAGGGCATGACCGAATCGGGTTCCGCCCCGTCTTCCCGCTTCGTTCCCGCCGCTCCTCACCGTCTCATGAAGAAGATGGTGATCATGATGAGGACGATGGCCGCGAACTGAAGCAGCACGCGCATCTGCATGAGCTTCTGCGAGCGCTGGGGCGAGCCGCCCGCCGCCAGATTGACGAGGCCCAGGACGAGCACGCCCGCCACCGCGGCCAAGGCGAGCGGGATCAGCAGATAGATGGACCAGGACAGCATGGCCGGAACCCTCCCCCGCTTGGCCGCGGGCGTCAATTGAGGAACAGGATCGCACCGTTGAGGGCTGCGGCATAGCAAAGCCAGGGCAAATAGGGCACCAGCAGCCAGCCCGCCACTTCATCCGCCTTGAAGGCCGCACGGAGCGTGGCCGCCACGCAGGCGATCAGGGCGAGGATGATGACGAAGGCGGGCCCGGGTGCGTGCAGCCCGAAAAACACCGGAGACCAGAGGGCATTGAGCGCGAGCTGGGCCAGGAACAGGCCCAGCGCCCGCAGGCGCGCGGGGCTCTCCACGGCCCGGTCCCACAGCCGCCACAGGGCGATGGCCATCAGGCCATAGAGCGCGGTCCACACGATGGGGAAGGCGAAGTTGGGCGGCGTCCAGCCGGGCTTGGCGAGCCCCGCATACCAGGACGCGATCTCAGGATAGGTGACCGCCGCGCCGAGACCGCTCACCCCCGCCAGCAGTAGCGCGCAGGCAAACAGGCGCAGCAGGCAGACGGCGAGCGAAAGGCGCGGAGTAAGGAAAGCACGCATCATGGCCATCTCCGGCGGCGTTGACGCCGCTCTTGCTGTTGGTACGGGCCGGTCACCTCGCCGGAGCGCCCCGTGCCGTAATTTTTTCAACCCTCGTTCTTGAGTTTCGTCCAAACGGCGCGCAAAGGGGAGCCATGAATGCACCTTCTGCCCCCGCTCGGGCCCGCCTCAGCGGCGCCGACATGCGCACCCTCGGCCTCTCCGCCCTGGGCGGCGCCCTGGAATTCTACGACTTCATCATCTTCGTCTATTTCGTGGTGGTGCTGGGAAACCTGTTCTTCCCGCCGGGCATTCCCGACTGGCTGGTGCAGCTCCAGGCGTTCGGCATCTTCGCCGCCGGCTATCTCGCCCGGCCGCTGGGGGGCATCGTGCTCGCCCATTTCGGCGACCGGCTCGGCCGCAAGCGCATGTTCACCCTCTCCATCTTCCTGATGGCGCTCTCCACCTTCGGCATTGCCTGCCTGCCCACCTTCGCCACCCTCGGCTATGCGGCGCCCCTGCTTCTGCTGCTCATGCGCGTGCTCCAGGGCGCGGCCATCGGCGGCGAGGTGCCGGGCGCCTGGGTGTTCGTGTCCGAGCATGTGGCGCGGCGCCGGGTGGGGCTGGCCTGCGGCATCCTCACGGCGGGGCTCACGGCGGGCATCCTCATGGGCGCGCTCGTGGCCACCGCCATCAACCGCTCCTTCTCCCCGGCCGAGATCCACGATTATGCGTGGCGCATTCCCTTCGCCGTGGGCGGCGTGTTCGGCTTCTTCGCCGTCTATCTGCGCTCCTGGCTGGCGGAGACACCGGTCTTCCAGCAGATGAAGGCGCGCAAGGAACTGTCCCACGGCCTGCCCATCGCGGTGGTGCTGCGCGATCACCTGAAGGCGGTCACGGTGTCCATGCTGCTCACATGGCTGCTGTCCGCCAGCATCGTGGTGGTCATCCTCATGACCCCCACCTTGCTCCAGACCCGCTACGGCATCTCCGCGCCCACGGCGCTCACCGCCAACAGCTTCGCCACCTTCTTCCTCACCGTGGGCTGCGTCACCACGGGCTTCCTGTGCGACGCGCTGGGCGCGCGGCAGGTGCTGTCCTTGGGCTCGGTGGGCCTCGCGCTGACGGCGGGCGCCTTCTTCTACCTCGTGCCCACCCGGCCGGACCTGCTCCTGCCGCTCTATTCGGCGGCGGGCCTGCTGGTGGGCATGATCTCGGTGGTGCCCTTCGTCATGGTGCGGGCCTTCCCGCCGTCGGTGGCCTTCTCCGGCGTGTCCTTCTCCTACAACGTCTCCTACGCGGTGTTTGGCGGCCTCACGCCGCTCTTCGTCACGCTGGCGCTGCAGGTGGACCCCATGGCCCATGCCCATTACGTGCTGGCGCTGTGCGCGGTGGGGTTCGTGCTGTCCTTCTTCCTGCCGAAGGACGCGACTTCCTGACACCTGGCGGGGTGGGTCGAGACGGCATGGTTTAAACCTGCCATAATACCTCCCACCCTACCCTCCCGCCGAAGCTTCCCCATGACGCCCCGCGCGGCCCACCCCTCGGATACCGGGCCCCTGAGCCGGGAGCAGATGCGCACCCTGCTCCTCACCTCGCTGGGCGGGGCGCTGGAACTGTTCGATTTCGTCATCTTCGTCTTCTTCGTGCCGGTGCTGGCATTGGCCTTCTTTCCGCCGGGCATCCCCTCGTGGCTCGCGGAACTCCAGACCTTCGTGGTGTTCGCGGTGGGCTATTTCGCCCGGCCCTTTGGGGGCGTGGTCATCGCCCATTTCGGCGACCGGCTCGGCCGCAAGCGCACCTTCGCCTTCACCGTCACCCTCATGGCCGGCGCGACATTGGGCATGGCGGTGCTGCCCGGCTACGCCACCATCGGCATGGCCGCCCCGCTCCTGCTCTGCGGGCTGCGCATCGTGCAGGGTATCGCCGTGGGCGGGGAGGTGGCGGGCGGCTATCTGTTCGGCGCGGAGCATGTGGCCGATGCCCGGCGCGGACGGGCCTGCGGCTTCGTCGCCTCGGGCATGACCTGCGGCGTGCTGCTGGGCGTGAGCGTATCGGCGCTGCTCCATCAGGTGCTGAGCGAGCCCGCCATCCAGGCCTATGGATGGCGCCTGCCCTTCGCCCTGGGCGGCCTTCTGGGCTTTCTCGCTCTCTTCCTGCGCCGCCACCTGCACGAGACGCCGGTGTTCGCGGCGCTGCAGGCCGCCGGCGGGACGGCCCCGGCCTTGCCCATCGGCGAGGTGCTGCGCGCGCATCCGCGCGCCGTCGCGGTGTCGGTGGGCGCCTTCTGGAGCTTCATCGCCCATTTCGTGGTGCTGTGCCTGATGGGGCCGACCCTGCTCCAGACCCTGTTTCATCTGAGCGCCGTGGAGGCGCTCACCGCCGGCTGCCTCGCCACGGGCGCCTTCGTGGTGTTCGCGCAGGTGTCCGGCCATCTCTTCGATGCCATCGGGCAGGCGCGGGCGCTGGTGCTGGCGAGCCTCATCGCCTTGTGCGCCGACGCCGCTTTCTTCCTGGGCGCCACCGCGCGGCCCGATCTCGCCGTGCCCTTCTTCATCCTGGCGGGGGCGGGCGGCGGCATGCTCGGCGCGGCCTCGGTGGTGATGATCCGGGCCTTCCCGCCGCGCATCGCCTATAGCGGCGTGTCCCTGTCGCTCAACCTCGTCTCGGGCATCATCGCCGGAGCCACGCCGGTGCTCATTTCGGGGGTGCTGCCCTGGCTGCCCTCCGCGCCCCTCTGGTATCTCGCCGCCGCCTGCCTCACCGCCACAAGCGTCGGCCTCGGGCTGCTGCATAGGGCGCGGGCCCACTGACGGGGCGCCGCCGCAGCGTCCCGCCAGCAGGTGGCGGGCGTCGCACTGGGGCTCACGCTGATGCGCAAGCCCCAGTCCTGATCCGTTCAGTCAGTTCCCGCCTTCCAGCAGGCGGCGGGCGATGACCTGGGCCTGGATCTCCGCCGCGCCCTCGAAAATGTTGAGGATGCGCGCGTCGCACAGCAGGCGCGACACGGGATATTCCAGCGCGAAGCCGTTGCCGCCATGGATCTGCAGCGCATTGTCCGCCGCTGCCCAGGCGACGCGCGCGCCCAGAAGCTTTGACATGCCTGCCTCAAGGTCCGTGCGGCGCCCCTCATCCTTGGCGCGGGCGGCGAAATAGGTGATCTGGCGGGCGATGGCGATCTCCACCGCCATCATCACGATCTTGTCGGCGACGCGCGGGAAGGAAATGAGCGGCTTACCGAACTGGACCCGTTCCTCGGCATAGCGCAGGCCCGTCTCCATGGCCGCCTGAGCGACACCCACGGCGCGGGCCGCCGTCTGGATGCGGGCCGCCTCGAAGGTGTTCATGAGCTGCTTGAAGCCCTGCCCTTCCTCGCCGCCGAGAAGCTGGCCGGCGGGCACCTCGAAGGCGTCGAAGCCGATCTCATATTCCTTCATGCCGCGATAGCCGAGCACCTCGATCTCGCCGCCGGTCATGCCCTTGGCGGGGAAGGGCTCGGCATCGCTGCCGCGCGGCTTCTCGGCCAGCAGCATGGAGAGGCCCTTGTATCCGGGCTCGGCGGGATTGGTGCGCACCAGCAGCGTCATGAGGTCCGCGCGCACCGGATGGGTGATCCAGGTCTTGTTGCCGGAGACCTTGTAGACCGCATCCTCCCCTTGCCCCTCCTTCACCGCGCGGGTGCGGAGCGAGGCGAGATCCGAGCCGGTATTGGGCTCGGTGAACACCGCCGTGGGCAGGATCTCGCCCGAGGCGATCTTGGGCAGGTAGGTTTCCTTCTGCGCGTCGGTGCCGCCGCCCAGGATCAGCTCGGCCGCGATCTCCGAGCGGGTGCCCAGCGAGCCCACGCCGATATAGCCGCGCGACAATTCCTCGGTGACGAGGCACATGGCCTCCTTGGGCAGGCCGAGGCCGCCATATTCCTCCGGGATCGTCAGGCCGAACACGCCGAGATCGGCGAGGCCCTGGATGATCTCCATGGGGATATAGGCGTTCTTCAGGTGCCACTCATGGGCATGGGGCACCACCTCCGCTTCCACGAAGCGGCGGATCTCGGTGCGCATGGCCTCCATGGTCTCGTCGAGGCCGGCATCGCCCACGGTGCCGGGCCCCTGCGCGCGGATGCGCTCCGCCAGCGCCTTGCGGGCGGCGGCGGTGTTGCCGCCCCGGATGAGCGCCGCCACCGCCGGATCGGTGCGCACCGCTTCAGCGGTCTCCGCGGAGACGAACAGGTCGTCCAGGCGCACCATCTCGCCCTGGCTCATGGGGATGCCGCCGAAGATCTGCGTCACATATTCCCCGAGCCCGATCTGCACGAGCAGCTGCTCGGTGGGGCCGAAGGTGCCGGCGGCGGTGAGGCTGTCGGCATAATGGACCAGCTCGCGCACGCCGAAGACATAGGTGGCCAGCCAGGCGAGGCCGTGGGTGGCGCGCTGCTCATCCTCGATCAGGCGGGAGGAGAGGCGGCCATTCTCGCTGACGCGGGCGCGCACGGCGGAGGTGGCTTCCGCCAGCAGCTTCTCCAGCAGCCCCGTTGCGGTGCGGCCGAGAGACACGGCGTCGATGACTTCTTCCTCCACAAGGCGCGCAGCGCTGCCGGACATGACGACCAACCCCCTCTTTGTGCAATGCAGAATTTTCGCCATCCTGGCGCCGCCGGGGCCTGCACGCAATAAGCGAATGGGGTGATCCTGGGTCCAAGCACCTCTTGCCGCAGGTGCCGGAGACGTTCCGTGGGCCTATTCCGGCCAGCTGAGGGTGATCTGTTCCACCACGGGATGCACCGCACGCACGGCGGGCGCGGCGGAGGAGAGCTGGCGGTCGCCGGAGACCTTGCGCAGCGCCTTGTCGTCCGCCTTGGGATCTGGCCCGAAGCGCAGGCCCACCACGCAGCCGTCGCGCGCCTCGCCTAGCGCGCCACCCTTCCAGCCGGAAGCGTAGCCCCCATAGTCCCACTCGAAGCCGTAGAGGGAGAAGGCGCGCCCGTTCAGCGCCTCCACATCGGCGATGGCCATGCCGACCCGCAATTCGCCTGGGCCCGCAGGGACCCGCCAGACGCTGCCCGTGCTGGCGCGGATCAGCGCGGGGCGGGCCCGCGCGTCGTCGTCATGCCAGAGGATTTCGAGGCGCCGCTCGGGATCGTCGGGATAGACGAGGGTTCCGGGCTCGCTCGCCCCCTCGCCCACATAGATATCGTCATCCCGCACATTGGCGTCGCCAAAGGCGGTGACGAGCGCCGCGCGGTTCGCCTGCTTGGCGAAGGGACCGCTGCAGGTGAGAGGGGGCAGCGATTGCGCCCCCGCCCCGGCGACGCCGCACAGCAGCGCCGCAAGCACGAGGGCCGCGCGGCCTTTCAGCAAAATTCCCGTGTCCCCGGCCGAGGGCCGGGGGTCCTGGTCGCGGATGCGACCCGCGTTCACGCCTGGCCGGCAGTGGCGAGGCGCTGGGCCTCGGCCGCCATGCGCTGCTGGTAGAGCGCGGCGAAGTCCACCGGGTCGATCATGAGGGGCGGGAAGCCGCCGCCGCGCACCGCGTCCGCCACGATCTGGCGGGCGAAGGGGAAGAGCAGGCGCGGGCACTCGATGAGCACCACCGCCTGGAGGCTCTGCTCGGGAATGTTGCGCACCCGGAAGATGCCGCCATAGACGAGGTCGAAGGCGAACAGGGTGGAGCCGCCCGCCGTGGCGCTGCCGTCGATCTTCAGCTCAACCTCGAACTCCTCGGCCTGCAGCGGCCGGGCGTTGACGTTGATCTGGATCTTCACGTCCGGCTGGCCGCCCGGATTCGAGAGCGAACGGGGTGCATTGGGATTCTCGAAGGAGAGATCCTTGATATACTGGGCGAGCACATTGAGCGCGGGCGCCTGGTTGTCCGTCGGGCTGCCATTCTGCGTCGCCATGCTCTTCTCCTTGCAATCGTCGCCTCGTCCCCACGAGGGCACGGTGCGCTAGCACGGCTGGCAGGCGGGAGCAAGAATGGTGACGCGCCGGAGAGATGAGATGAGCGAACCCACCAACGTCTTTTCCACCGCCACCCTGGTTCCCGAGGAGCGTCCGCTGAGCGAGGCGGCCAAGCGCGCCCTTGCGGAAGCTGCCGAGCGCCGCGCCGCCATCGATGCGGTGGGCGAGACCATGCCCACGGAATTGAACGGGCGCGGCGGCAAGGAGCCGGTGCGCTACGGCGACTGGGAAGTGGGCGGCATCGCCTCCGATTTCTGACGCCCGAGCGTCCGGCCCGCTTGGCCTCAGGGCTTGAACACCATGAGGCCCACGAGGCCGGCGAGGCCCACCGCGATGCGCCACCAGCCGAACGGCGCGTAGCCGTGGCGCGACACGAAGTCGAGCAGCGAGCGGATCACCAGCACCGCCGAGCAGAAGGCCGCCACGAAGCCGATGGCGATCAGCAGCCCGTCATCCAGCGAGAGCAGGTTTCGGTTCTTGTAGAGGTCGTAGCTGAAGGCCCCCATCATGGTGGGCAAGGCGAGGAAGAAGGAAAATTCCGCCGCCGCCCGCTTGTCCACGCCCATGAGCATGGCGCCCACGATGGTGGAGCCCGAGCGCGACATGCCGGGAATCATGGCCACGCACTGGCAGAGGCCGATCTTGAGCGCCATGGAGAGCGGCAGGCCCATGGCGTTGTTGTAGCGCGGCGTCGGCGCCACATGGTCGATGAACAAGAGCACGATGCCGCCCAGAATCAGCGTGCAGCAGATGAGGATGGGCGATTCGAACAGCACCGCCTTGATGAAGCCGTGCGCGAACACGCCGATGATCGCCGCCGGCAGGAAGGCGAGCACTATACCGATCACGAAACGGCGAGCGCCGGGATTGCTGGGCAGCATCATCGCCACCCGCAGGAAGCGCTGGAAATAGACCGTGATGATGGCCAGCACGGCCCCGAGCTGGATCAGAACCTCGAACGCCTTGCCCGTGCTCTCGAAGCCCAGGAAGTGCCCCGCCAGCAGCAGATGGGCGGTGGAGGAGACGGGGATGAACTCGGTGAGCCCCTCGAGGATACCGAGGAACAGGGCTTCGAGCATGGTGCCGAGGGTCATGGTCCGGTCCGGAAAAAATCGCCGCGCCGACGCGGCGGCGGCATCCTGGGGTTTTGGGTCCAAGGGCGCAAGAAAGCCGTCCGCACCCCCGCCGACTTGTCCCAAGGAGAGGTGTTTCCTTTGGTTCACCATGTGGCGCCATTGCCACAGCGGCACCCGTCATTGCGTCTTGCAGTGCCGAAAGAACGGCTCTAGACCGAAGCGAGCCCGAGAGGCCCTTCCCCCGAAATGCAGCTCCACCACCACTCCTTCTGCCCCCATTCGCGTTTCGTCCGCCTCGTGCTCGCCGAATACGGCATCGAGCCCGAACTGGTGGAGGAGCGGGTGTGGGAGCGCCGTCCCGACTTCCTGGCGCTCAATCCCGCCAACGAAACCCCGGTGATGGTCGAGCAGCAGGCCCCATCCGTGCCCGGCGCGGCCATCATCGCCGAATATCTGGACGAGACGCGGGGCCTCGCGCTCGGCGATCGCCGCCTGTTGCCCGAAAATCCGCTGGAGCGCATCGAGGTGCGCCGGCTGGTGGCCTGGTTCAACGAGAAGATGTTCCTCGACGTCACCGACCATCTGGTGCGCGAGCGCATCTACAAGCGCTACATGAAGGCCCATCAGGGCGGCGGATCGCCCGACGCCACCACCCTGCGCGCGGCGCGGGCCAATATCCGCTATCATCTGAAATATATCGGATGGCTTGCCAAAGGCCGGAACTGGCTGGCGGGGCAGCGGATGACCCATGCGGATCTCGCCGCCGCCGCCCATCTGTCCGTGGCCGATTATCTGGGCGACGTGCCGTGGGACGAGGACGAGGACGCGAAGGAATGGTACGCGCGACTGAAGTCGCGGCCGACCTTCCGTGGCCTGCTGAACGACAGCATTCCGGGCATGCCGGCCTCCAAGACCTACGCGGACCTGGACTTCTGAGCGGGGCGGAAGCGGGCGGGGCTGTGCCCGGCGAGGGCCATGATCTGCCTCTTCCCGCTTTTCCTTTCCCAGGCTCTCCCCTGGACACCTCTTCCCATTTCCCCCTCCCCACCCCTCCCCCGCAAGCGGGAGAGGGAGCTTCGGCCGTGCGGGGGGAGGGCGGACCCATGCCGCAAGCGGACAGCGAAGCCCTCTCCCGCTTGCGGGGGAGGGTTGGGAGGGGGCAAGGCACCGGCACGGACAAGCACGCACGGCAGAACCGGGAGCCCCCCACCCTAGAGACCCTCAAGGCCCGCATCGCCGTCCTCGCAGCCGAGGAAGGCTTCGACGCCTTCGGCATCGCCGACCCGGACGGCATCGCCGCCGCCGCGCCCCGCCTCGCGCATTTCGTGGCGGAAGGCCGCCATGGCGACATGGACTGGATGGGCGAGACCCTGGAGCGCCGGGCCAGTCCCCGTGCCCTGTGGCCGGACATGCGCGCCGTCATCCTGCTGGGCTTCAATTACGGGCCGGACGAGGATCCCCGCGCGATCCTGGCGGAGCGCGCCAGGGGCGCCATCTCGGTCTATGCGCGGGGCGAGGATTATCACGAGCTGATCAAGGCGAAGCTCAAGCGGGTCGCCCGCGCCGCGCTGGCGGAAGCGGGCGAGGGCGATGTGAAGGTGTTCGTGGACACCGCCCCGCTCATGGAAAAGCCCCTCGCCCAGGCGGCGGGGCTCGGCTGGCAGGGCAAGCACACCAATCTCGTCTCCCGCGAGCGGGGCTCCTGGCTGTTTCTCGGCGCCATCGCCACCACCTTGCCCTTGCCGCCCGACGCGCCCGCCCGCGACCATTGCGGCGCCTGCCGGGCGTGCCTGGACGCCTGCCCCACCGCAGCCTTCCCCGCCCCCTACCAGATCGATGCGCGGCGCTGCGTGTCCTATCTCACCATCGAGCATCGCGGGCCCATTCCCCGCGCGCTGCGCCCGCTCATGGGCAACCGCATCTATGGCTGCGACGATTGCCTCGCCGCCTGCCCCTGGAACAAGTTCGCCCAGGAAGGCCGCGAGATGCGCCTCGCCGCCCGCGCCGAGAACCGCGCGCCGTCCTTGGCGGAGCTGGCCGGGCTGGACGATGCCGCCTTCCGCGCCCGCTTCCCCAAAAGCCCCATCAAGCGCACCGGGCGCACCCGCATGGTGCGCAATGTGCTGATCGCCATGGGGAATTCCGGCGATCCGGCCTTCGTGCCGCAGGCGGACCGCCTGCTGGGCGACCCGGAGCCGCTGGTGCGCGGGGCGGCGGTCTGGGCGCTGGAGCAATTGCTCCCCCCCACCGATTTCGCACGCCTTGCTGCGCAGCATGCGCGCAGC
Source organism: Aquabacter cavernae (assembly GCF_003993795.1). Classification (GTDB taxonomy): domain Bacteria; phylum Pseudomonadota; class Alphaproteobacteria; order Rhizobiales; family Xanthobacteraceae; genus Aquabacter; species Aquabacter cavernae. The sequence continues at coordinate 11,380 of NZ_RWKV01000001.1, read as the reverse complement.
GAAACCGACCCGGACGTGGCCGCCGAATGGCAGGCGGGCCTGAAGGACAGCGCCGCATGACCACTTTGCTCGCCGTGGGGCTCGGCTATTGCGCCCGCCATCTTCTGGCGACCACCCCCCACGATTTCGACCGCATCATCGGCACCAGCCGCACTCCGGACGGCGCCGCGCGCCTTGCCGGTACGCCCGGCATCGGCCCCGTGGAGGCCATCGCCTTCGACGGCACCGCCTTGCCGGACGTGCTGGCCGAGGCCATCGCCGAGAGCGACATTCTGCTGCTCTCCGCCCCGCCGGTGCCGGACGGCGACCCGCTCCTGGCGCTGGCCGAAGACGCCCTCGCCACCAGCCCGCGCCTCTCCCAGGTGATCTATCTCACCACGCTCGGCGTCTATGGCGACCATGACGGCGCCTGGGTGGACGAGGAGACCACGCCCAATCCCGGGTCTGACCGGCTGCGCCGGCGGCTTGCAGCGGAAGCGGATTGGCGGGCCTTCGGGCAGCGCAAGGACATCCCGGTCGCCATCCTGCGGCTCGCCGGCATTTACGGGCCGGGCCGCAATGCGCTACGGCAGATCCAAGCCGGAGAGGCACGGCGCATCGACAAGCCCGGCCAGGTGTTCAACCGCGTGCATGCGGACGATATCGCGCAATCCATCCGGGCGGTGATCCAGCGGGGGTTCGACGGCATTCTCAACGTGACCGACGACCTGCCCACCGCGCCCGGCGAGCCGGTGGCCCATGCCGCCGCCCTGCTGGGCGTTTCGCCGCCGCCGCTCCTGCCCTTCGCGGAAGCCGCCCAGCAGATGAGCCCCATGGCCCTCACCTTCTGGGCGGGCAACAAAAGGGTGCGCAACGACCGGCTGAAATCCTTGGGCGTCACGCTGCGCCATCCCACCTACCGCGAGGGGCTCGCGGCCGTCCTGGCGGAGGGAGAAGGGCGCTAGCGCGCCCCCCACCAGACCAGAAACACGCGCCCCCGCAGGGTCCACCCCGAACGGCATAGCGAGGAAACCGCACACCATGTCCGTCGCGTTCACCCGTGAAAACGATCTGGAGGCCACCGCCGCCGACCTGCCGGACCGTCCCATCTCCCCGCATCCGAACCTCGTGACGGTCACCGGCCTTGCGGCGCTGGACACGGCCCTGGCGGACGCACGGGCCGCCTATGCCGCCGCGCAGATGGGCGATGTGCAGGCCGACCGCATGGCCATGGCCCGTGCCACTCGCGACCTGCGCTATTGGAGCGCCCGGCGGGCCAATGCCCAGCTGGTGGAGACCCAGGCCAATCCCGACACGGTGCAGTTCGGCACCACCATGACCCTCGACCGGGAGGACGGACGGCGCCAGATCTTCCGCATCGTGGGCGAGGACGAGGCGGATCCGGCCAACGGCTCCGTGTCCTATGTGTCCCCGCTGGCCCGGGCCATGATGGGCAAGGCGGTGGGCGATGCCGCCCTGGTCTCCGGCCAGGAGGTGGAGATCATCGCCATCGATTGATGGCAGCGGGGGCCACAGCGCGAGATCTACGACCCGCCGTCCGATGGGGCGTCGAGCCATTGCCGGAACGCGGCCAGTTCCGGCGGGCCGCTTTGGATGACCGCGCGGGCGAGATCCAGCCGGGCGGCCGGGTCGGGTTCGTGCTCCACCTGCCGGGCCAAAGCCGCTGTTCCCGCGAGGCCGAACTGGGCCAGGACGCCCGCAAAGGCATGGGCAGCGCTGGCCAATGGCACATCCGCGCGCCGTGCCACCAGATCCTCCCATTCCAGGAACCGGCGCAGCGTGTTGTCCACGAAGCGCAAAGCAAGGCGGCGGAACCCGTCTTCCCCCACCGCCTGACGCAAGGCGGCGACGCCGGAGAGATCGAGGGTGGATGGCCCGTCCGCCGGGACGGAAACGGTGGGAGAAGCGGGCGCGGGTGCCGGTGTACCTGATGGGAGGGGATCGCTCTCCGGCGGCACAGGCTGGGCCATGGCGGGCAGCCCGCCCGCCCGCTGGGCCCGGGAAATGCCTTCCACCAGGATCAGGGTCCAGTCATCCTCCGGGTCCGGCCCCAGCCGGTCGGCGATGCGGTGGGAGGCGCCGTCCACCACCTTGGCCAGCGGCTGGCGTCCCCGCTCCAGAACCTCGCGCACCAGCCAGTCCGGGCACGGACCGCCGCTGGCCAGCTCCACGGGGTCGAGCCCGTCCGTGGCGAGCAGCAGGCGGTCGCCCCAGTCGAGGCGCAGCTGCACGCTCTCATAGCGGGCGTCCTTGGTGATGCCGAGGATCGGCCCCTCGGCGGCGATGGAGCGCACGCCCGTGCGCGAGAGCACCATGGGCAAGGGATGGCCCGCCGAGGCGATCTCGATGGCGCCGTCCTCCCACAAATCGATCACCAGCGCCGTGGCCATGGCCGCGTCGAAGCCGGGCTCGGAGAAGATCAGGTTGGACCAGCGGGTGAGATAGGGACTGGGCGCCAGCTGCTCGCCCACGTCCAGCGCCCGGATCATGGCCGCCTGCGCCACCGCGCCCGCCTTGCCGTTGATGCCGTGGCCCATGACATCGGCCATGACGATACGGTCCGCGCCCTTGCGCGGCAGATGCACCACGAGGTCGCCGCCGCCGATATCGGCGGTGCCGGTGCGCAGCGCCAGATTGAACGGCCCCAGCCGCTCGGGCAGGGAGGGATGCACCAGGCTGTCCAGCGCCGAGCCGAAATAACGCAGCAGCCGCGCCCGCTGCCGGGTGGCGCGGATCAAGGCGAGGCTCACCGTCTCCAGCAGCGCGGTGGGCTGGACCGGCTTGGTGAGGAAGGTGTCCACGCCCAATTCCAGGGCGCGCAGCCGCACGCTGGGATCGCCGGTAATCATCACGATGGGGATGGGCGGGCGCTCGCTGTCATCCTCCAGCGCATGGATCAAGGCGGTGCCCGGCTCCGAGCCCAGATGGAAGTCGGTGAGGATCAGGTCCACCGTGGTGTCGGAGGCGATCTTGAGCGCGTCCTTCAGATTGGCGGCCGCCAGCAGCCGGTAATGGGGCTCCAGGAGGCCGCAATAGGTCTCCAGCAGCACCTCCTCGTCCTCCACCACCAGGATGACCGGGCGACGGCGGGCGAGCAGCCGGCGGGCAGTGAGGCGGTTGGGCGGCCCCTGCTCATAGGTGACACGGTCGAGCGCGCGCCGGGCAAGGGCGAGGCCGCGGCCGGAAAAGCCGTCCTCCGCCCCCGCCAATGTCGCCCGCGCCCATTGCGCCTCGAACCCGGCGAAGGGGCCGCCGTCATCCTCGATGGTGACGGTGAGGACGAGGCCGTCCAGAACCGCCTCCAGGGCCAGCTCACGGGGCGGGGGATGGCTGTGGGTGACGAGGTTCGCCGCCAGCTCCGCAACGGCGAGCACGGTCTCGTCAGCCACGTCTGAGGGCAGGCGCAATTCGCCGAACTGGCGCCGCAGCGCCTTGCGCAGCCAGGAGACCTCCTCCAGGGAGGCAGGCCGTCGCGCCTCGAACAGTTTCACCGCATTGTCCTCCCACCCCGCACCATGTTGGCAGCAAAGGGCGGAGGAAGGCCAGAGCCATCCTCAGGCGAGCGCGTCCAGCTCCTCATCGGAGAGGGCGCCCGGCACGATGGTGACGGGAATGGGAAAGCGCGCTGCCGCCGGGCCCGCCAGAAGCGCCACCAAAGGGCCGGGCGCATCCGAACCCGTGCCCGCCGCCAGAACCAGCACGGCGATGTCCCGGTCCTCGGTGATCACGGAGAGCAAAGCATCGGCCTTGTCGCCCTCCCGGACCAGCGCCTCTGCGGCAACGCCGGAAATCTGCCGGGCGCGGGCGGCGAACCGGTCCAGATGCTGCTGCATGGCCTCCTCGGCCTCGGCGCGCATGAGATCCGCCACGCCCAGCCATTCCTGGCGCACCTCCTCCAGAGAGAGGATGCCCAGCATGGTCACGCCCGCCCCGGTGCGGGCGGCACGGCGGGCGGCGTAATAGAGGGCGCGGTCGCATTCGGGCGTGTCGTCCACCACCACCAGGAATTTGCGGCGGTGGCCGGGTTCGTGGATCTGGCGCTTGGGGCTCATGCCGTCTCCCCTGTCAGAACGGCTTGAGGACGACCAAGAGGACGATGCCCACCATGAGCAAGGCCGGAACCTCGTTCATGATGCGGAAGAAGCGCGCTTTGTGCGGCCGCTCGTCCCGCGCGAACGCCTTCAGCCATTTGCCCTGCACCCCATGGACACCGGACAGGACGAGCACCAGAAGCAATTTGGCGTGGAACCAGCCCTGCGTGAACCAGCCCGCATCCCAGGCGAGGAACAGCCCGGCGATCCAGGCCACCATCATGGCCGGGCTGGAAATGTAGCGATAGAGCTTGAACTCCATCGTCTTGAACGTCTCGGACTGCTGCGAGCCCACCGGCGCGTCGCAATGATAGACGAACAGGCGCGGCAGATAGAGCATGGCGGCCATCCAGGAGATGATCGCCATGATGTGGAGCGCCTTGATCCAGAGATAGAGCATGCACGGTCCCGAGGGTGACCGGCCCCTTCTGCCATGGGCAGGCCCCCACGCAAAGGGCGCCCACGGCCGCACGCCCGTCCACACCCATGGGCGATTATCGGAGGAACCGGCTTGGCGCCGCGTCCTAAAGCGGTGCGCGCGCCTTTTCCACCAGCCGCTCCACATGGGCGATGGGGGTCTCGGGGCGGATGCCGTGGCCGAGATTGAAGATGTGCCGCACGCCGTCGAAATCCGAGCGGATGCGCAGGATTTCCTCGTCCAGCTGGGGACCGCCCGCAATGAGGCGCAGGGGATCGAGATTGCCCTGGAGCGCGGTCTTTTCGCCCAGCTTGCGCAGGGCCGTGCGGTCCGCCGTCCAGTCGAGGCCCACCGCATTCACGCCCAAAGCCGCGATGCGCGCCAGCGCCTTGGACGAAGCGCCCTTCGGGAAGGCGATGATGCGCGCGTCCGGCTTCACCGCCCAGATGCCGGCGGCGATGCGCGCCAGGGGATCGAAGCACCAGCGCTCGAAGGAGATGGGGTCCAGCACGCCCGCCCAGGTGTCGAAGATCTGCACCGCATCGGCCCCCGCCTCGATCTGGGCGAGCAGATGGGTCACGGACGTCTCCACCAGATGGTCGATGAGGCGCTGGAACAGGTCCGGCTCGCGCAGGGCCAGAAGACGGGCGGGTCCCTGGTCGTCGGTGCCCCGGCCCGCCACCATGTAGGTGGCGACCGTCCAGGGCGCGCCGCAGAAGCCGATGAGGGCCGTGGAGCGGGGCAGGGCCGCGCGGGTGCGGGAGATGGCCTCATAGACCGGCCCCACGCGGGACGGATCGAGAATATCCGGCAAGGCAGCGATGGCGGCGGCGTCCGTCACGGGATCGAGCCGCGGTCCCTCGCCGGTCTCGAAGCGCAGGCCGACCCCGAGCGCATGGGGAACCACCAGGATGTCCGAAAAGATGATTGCCGCATCGAAGTCGAAGCGACGGATGGGCTGGAGCGTCACCTCGGTGGCCAGCTCCGGCGAATAGCACAAGGTGAGGAAGTCTCCGGCCTTGGCCCGCACCTCGCGATATTCGGGCAGATAGCGTCCCGCCTGACGCATCATCCAGAGCGGAGGAGGGTTCATAACATCCCCGTCCAGCACCGCAAGGAAGGACGAACGCTCAGCCGGAACTCCGGTCATTCCCAATCCCGTCATAAATAAAGAATCTCTTTTAAAGAGAGAGTCTGTTTGGTTTTAACGGTTGATTAACCATTCCCAGGCGCATCGACAACCGCTCCACAGACTGACCCATCGGAAGGGCGGGATTCTCCCCCGATGGGCGATCACGATCCATGAGGTTAATCAAAGGTTAAGAGCCGGCTCTTGAAACCGTCCACACTGCTTCACAGCGGGGGTCCGGAATCCCGTCCCCAGAGGTTGAAATGTGGATGGATATTCCCGATCTCCCCAGGCCCGCCTTGCGCGGGCGTGCCGACCATGCGTTCCTGCACACGCTGTCCACAGGGGCATCGGAATAGGGGGGATAACGCATGAATGGCGAAAAAGTTGCGCAGCCCGCCTACTTCCATCTGCATCTGGTGTCGGATGCCACCGGCGAGACCCTGATCAATGTGGGGCGGGCCGCCTGCGCCCAATATTCCAACGTGTTGCCCATCGAGCATGTCTATCCCCTCGTGCGCTCCATGAAGCAGCTGGAACGGGTGCTGGCCGAGGTGGAGACCAATCCCGGCATCGTGCTCTACACGCTGGTGGACCGGGACATCCGCGACCGCCTGAAGGAGCGCTGCAAGGAATTGGGCGTGCCCTTCCTCTCGGTTCTGGCGCCCGTGGTGCAGCTCTTCCAGGCCTATCTCGGCGGCGAGCCCCAGCCGCGCGTGGGCGGCCAGCACGCGCTCGACGCCACCTATTTCAAGCGCATCGACGCGCTGAACTTCACCGTCATGCACGATGATGGGCACATGACCGAGGATCTGGAGAATGCGGACGTGGTGCTGATCGGCATCTCCCGCACCTCCAAGACGCCCACCTCCATCTATCTGGCCAATCGCGGCATCAAGACAGCGAACATCCCGCTGGTGCCCAACGTGCCGCTGCCGCCCAATATCGAGCGGCTGAAGAAGCCCTTGGTGGTGATGCTTGTGGCAAGCCCGGACCGCATTTCGGAGATCCGCCAGAACCGCCTTCTGGGCCTGAACGCCTCAAGCCCCAGCGCGTCCTATGTGGACCGCGAGGCCATTTCCGAGGAACTGGCCTTTTCCCGCAAGCTCAGCGCGCGCAACGGCTGGCCGCAGCTCGACGTGACGCGCCGCTCCATCGAGGAGACGGCGGCGGCCATCATCGCCTTGTTCAAGGAGCGCCAGCGCCGGAGCATCGTGGAGACATGAGTTTCTGGATCGCACCGCGACCCCTGATCCTCGCCTCCCGCAGTGCCGCTCGCCGGGACATGTTGAAGGCCACGGGAATTCCCCTGGAGGTTATCGACACGTCCGTGGATGAGCGGGCCGTGGAGGCACAGGCGCCCGGGGCTGAAGCCGCGCCCGATGATGTGGCCCGGCTCCTCGCCCATACCAAGGCTCTGAAGGGTGCGTCCCTCGCCGGTCCCGGACGCTATGTGGTGGGTGCCGATCAGACTCTGGCATTGAACGGCACCATCTTCCACAAGGCGCCGGATCGCGCCGCCGCGAAGCTCCAGCTGTCCCGCCTGCAGGGTCACACCCATGTTCTGCATTCGGCTGTGGCCGTTGCACGGGATGGGGAAGTGGTGTTCGAGGTCTTGGAGAGCGCCGCCCTCACCATGCGCCCGTTGTCGGAGGTGCAGATCGGGGACTATCTGGACGCCGCCGGTCCGGACATTTTCGGGTCGGTGGGGTGTTATCAGTTGGAATCCCGCGGCAGCCACCTGTTCGAGCGCATCGAGGGAAACCATTTCACCATTCTCGGTCTGCCGCTCCTGCCGCTGCTCGGCTTCCTGCGGCAGGAAGGATTGCTGTCGTGACCGTCCGCCTGTGTATCGTCGGATATCCCGCCGCCTATTCCCGTTCGCCTCTGCTTCACGGCTATTGGATCGAGCAGCACGGGCTGGACGGCCATTACGGCCGGGAAGAGATTCCCCCCGAGGCCGCCGCGTCCTTCTTCTCCGGGATGAAGGCGCGCTATCAGGGCGGCAACGTCACCGCGCCCCATAAGCAGACCGCCTTCCGTGCCGTGGACGAGGCGGACGCCACCGCCCGGCGGCTGGAGGCGGTGAACACCATCTGGTTCGAGGACGGCCGGATGATGGGCGGCAATACAGATGCCATCGGCTATGTGGGCAGCCTGGATGCGGACGCGCCCGGCTGGGATGCCTCAGGGCGTCCCGCCCTCGTGCTCGGCGCGGGGGGCGCGGCGCGCTCCATCATCCACGGGCTCATCGAGCGGGGCGTGGAGACCATCTTTCTCGCCAACCGCACGCTGTCGCGGGCCGAGGAGCTGCAGGCTTTGTTCGGGCCGAAGGTACGGCCCATCGGCCTTGACGCCGTGTCCGGCCCCCTGGCGGAGGCCGGGCTCATCTCCAACACCACCACGCTGGGCATGAAGGGCCAGCCGCCGCTCGATCTCGACTTGTCCCGCGCGCGGGACGACGCGGTGGTGAGCGATGCGGTCTATGTGCCCCTGGAGACCCCGTTCCTGCGGGCGGCGAAGGCGCGCGGCCTTGCCACCGTGGACGGCCTCGGCATGCTCATGCACCAGGCGGTGCCGGGCTTCGCGCGCTGGTTCGGGATCCGCCCGAAGGTGGATGCGGGCCTGCGCGCCATGCTGGTGGAGGACCTGCGCGCCAAAGGCCAGTTGGAGGGGTGAGGCCATGTGGATTCTCGGCCTGACCGGCTCCATCGGCATGGGAAAATCCGCCACCGCCGCCATGTTCGGCGCGGAAGGCGTGCCTGTGCATGACGCGGACGCCTCCGTCCACGACCTCTACACCAAGGAAGCCGTGGCGCCCGTGGAGGCGGCTTTTCCCGGCGTGACCCGTGACGGCATCATCGATCGCGGGGAACTCTCCCAGCGGGTGCTGAGGGATGCCGAGGCCATGAAGCGCCTGGAAGCCATCGTGCATCCTCTGGTGCGGGCACGCGAGACGGCGTTCCTGCTTCGGGCACGGGCGGCGGGCGCGCGCCTCGTGGTTCTGGACATTCCGCTTCTGCTGGAGACCGGCTCCGCGCGGCGCATGGATGCGGTGGCGGTGGTGAGCGCGGCGCCCGATGTGCAGCGCGAGCGGGTGCTGGCCCGGCCGGGCATGACGGAAGAGCGGTTCGCGCTCATCCTGCGCAAGCAGATGCCCGACGCGGAGAAGCGGCGGCGGGCCCATTTCATCATCGATACCGGCCGGGGCTTCGATGCTGCCCGGCATCAGGTGCGCGGCATCGTGCGGGCGCTGAGCGGCCCGGGACGGCGCAGCAGGAGGACGTGACAGGATGCGTGAGATCGTGCTCGACACCGAGACCACGGGCCTCGACCCCCTGAACGGGGATCGCCTCGTGGAAATCGGCTGCGTGGAGATGGTGAACCGCATCACCACGGGCAACGTCTTCCACGTCTATATCAATCCCGAGCGGGACATGCCGCAGGAGGCGTTCAACGTCCACGGCCTCTCCGCCGAGTTCCTTTCCGACAAGCCGAAATTCGCGGCGCTGGCCGACGAGTTCCTGGCCTTCATCGGCGAGGACACGCTGGTGATCCACAACGCCGCCTTCGATATTGGCTTCCTCAATGCGGAGCTGGACCGGGCCGGGCGCCCCACCATCCGCCGCGACCGGGTGGTGGATACGCTGGCGCTGGCGCGGCGCAAGCATCCCGGCGGGCCGAACAGCCTCGACGTGCTCATGAACCGCTACGGGATCGATTCGTCCCGCCGCGTGAAGCATGGCGCGCTGCTGGATTCCGAGCTTCTGGCCGAGGTCTATAGCGAGCTGCTGGGCGGCCGGCAGGCCATGCTGGTGGGGCTGGTGGAAGAGGAAAGTGCCGCGCCGCGCCTCGTCGCCGTGGAAGCCGTTGCGGCGCGCCAGAGGCCCACCCCCCTGCCCTCGCGCCTGACCCCGGACGAGACCGCCGCCCATGCCGCCTTCATCCAGGGCATGGGCGAAAAGGCCATATGGAACAGCTATGTGGCCACCGACGGAGAGCCCTCCGCCAACTGACGGGACGGGAAATGCCCGCTTCGCACTGCCATCCGCGCGCCGGGGATGGCACAATGGGGCGTCTGCGCGGCACATGTCCCGGGTGGGCGGAGGTCGGCCATGGAGCGGGGAACGGTATGTTGCGGCGCACCTACCGGATCGTCATGGACGCCGTCTGGACCTTCGTGGCCGATGACGGCTGGGCGATCGCGAGCCATATCGCGCTCTCCATCCTCATGTCGCTGTTCCCGTTCCTGATCTTCGTCACCGCGCTCGCCGCCTTCCTGGACCTGCGGCCGCTGGCCAACGAAACCATCCTGCTCATTCTCGATACATGGCCCGACGCGGTCTCCGAGCCCATCGCCCGCGAGATCTACAATGTGGTCAACCATGTGCGCACGGACCTGCTCACCTTCGGCGTGGCGCTGGCCATCTACTTCTCCTCCAACGGCGTGGAGAGCCTGCGCATCGGGCTGAACCGCGCCTACCAGGCCCGCGAGACCCGCGCCTGGTACCGGCTGCGCTTCGAATCCATCCTCTATGTGCTGATCGGCGCCATGGGCATGCTCGCTCTGTCCTTCCTGGTGGTGCTGGGGCCGCTGTTCTGGAGCATTCTCATCAAGAACGTGCCCGCCGCGCGCCAACTCAGCCCGACCGTGACCCTGGCGCGCTACGCGCTCACCTCCTTCGTGCTCATCATCGGGCTGGTGGTGGCCCATAAATGGCTGCCGGCGGGGCGGCGCGGCTGGTGGGAGATCGCGCCGGGCATCCTCGTCACGCTGATCCTGTGGCTCATCGCGGCGGCGGCGTTCGGCTTCTACCTGTCGGAATTCGCCACCAATTACGTGACCACCTATGCGGGCCTCGCCTCGGTCATGATCGCGCTGGTCTTCCTCTATCTGACCGCGAGCATCTTCCTGTTCGGCGGCGAGCTGAACGCGGCCATCACGCGGGCGCAGTCGCGCCGGAAAGAGGCGCGCACCCTTCTGGACCACGGACGGGTGGCCTCGTGACCGGCGCCGTAATGCCGAAGGAGCCGATGCTGCGGGCGGACGGGCGCCAGTCGCCCGGCGCCCTGGCGATCCAGCGGGGCGTGCTGCGCCATCTGGCGGCGCTCGGCCTCACGGGCATTCCGGAATTCTGCCTCGCCTCGGGGCGGCGGGCGGATATCGCGGCCCTGGACGGCAAGGGGGAGATCGTGATCGTGGAGATCAAGTCCTCCATCGCCGATTTCCGCGCCGACCTGAAATGGCCGGAATACCGGCCCTGGTGCGACCGGCTGTTCTTCGCGGTGGCGCCGGACTTTCCCCTGGAGATCCTGCCCGACGATACCGGCATCCTGGTGGGGGATGCGTTCGGCGCCGAGACCATCCGCCCGGCCCCGCTCCATCCCATGCCGGCGGCCACCCGCAAGGCGCTGCTCATCCGCCTCGCCCGCGCCGGGGCCGGGCGGCTCTCGCGCCTCTATGACCCCGATATTTCCGGGCTGCCGGACTTTTAGGATCGTTCCGAGGGAGGCGGCTAGAGTTTTTCAGCTTTTCACGGAAACACTGAAACACTCTATCTTTTTGTTTTACCGCATTTCCTTCACGCGAACCGCGTCACACTTCGCTCGGGAAAGCTCTAGGCTCAGGACCTATTAATCTGCTGTGATCTGTGATTCACCGTCTCCCTTGAGGAGGCTGGCATGGGTGATTTGTTCCTGCTGAGCGAGCGGCAGATGGCTCGGATCTCGCCGTTTTTCCCG
>NZ_RWKV01000008.1 GCF_003993795.1 Aquabacter cavernae | reverse complement strand
ACATGCGGTCGAACTCGTCATTGGAGAGCCACACGCCGTGGCCGCCGGAGAATTTGGGGCCCACCAGCCCGTATTTCTCATAGACGCCCAGATAGTCCGAGCAGTCCGGGTGCAGGCCCAGCAGGGTGCGGATCTCGGCCGGGTTCTCGGAGATGTGGGTGTTCACCCAGCAGTCGGGATATTGCGTCTTGAGCTGCTCGCAGCGCTCCATCAGCTCCTTGGAGGAGCCCATGGCGAAGCGGGGGGTGATGGCATAGAGGTTGCGGCCCTGGCGATGGTAGCGCTCGATCAGCTCCACGCTGTCGCGATAGAAATTGTCGGCCGTGTCCACATAGTAATCGGGCGCGTTGCGGTCGATGCCGGTGATGCCGGCGATGACGCGCATGTTGCGGCGGCTCGCCTCGTCGAACAATTCCTCGGTGGCGTTCTTGAAGGTGGTGGTGAAGGCCTGGCAGGTGGTGGTGCCGGAGGCGAGCAGCGTATCGAAGAAGCGCTTCACGCCCTCCTTCGCATAGTCGGGATCCTTATACTTCACCTCTTCGGGGAAGACCCACTTCTGCAGCCAGGGAAGCAACTGCTCGCCATAGGCGCCGAGCACGCGGGTCTGGGGCAGGTGGATATGGCCATCGATATAGCCGGGGGTGATGATGCGCCCCTTGATATGGGTGATCTCCAGCCCGGCATGGCGGGGGGCCACCTGCGCATAGGCGCCGAAATCGGTGATGATGCCGTCCTCGATCACCATCAGGCCATCGGGATGGAACCGGGCCGCATCCTGCTCACGGCCGACATGCTTCCACGGGTCGTCGATGAAATCGAAGAAGGAACCGCGGATACCGATGGTGCTCATGGGGAGGGCCTGCGAGGAAACAGGGCGATATTACCCGGCGGGACCGTATCTGCGGGGCAGCCTGTATACAATGCGGTCTTAGACTTTCTGTCTATTTAAGTTGCAAGCCGCCTACCATACGAACGGCCCCTTGTCTGGCATGCGCAACTCCTTATGGTGCGCGGCTAATGGCACCCCACCAAAGAGGGTGCCGGGTTGGGAATGCGCTTTATTCGAGGGGAGTCCCCGTGATCGCTCGGCCAAGCCCTTGCCTGTGAGGGGCGGGTTCTGGGATCGACACGTTTCTCTCGCAACGCCGCGTTGTGGCCGTGTTCCGTTCGGGACCGGCTCTGCATGTCGTTGGGTGACGGTGGACTCGCTCAAATGAAGCGTCTAACAGGCCTCGCGAGGGGAACTGAACATGAAGTTGTTATTGAAACTCAGTCAGCTCATCGATGGACTCAGCGCGGCCTTTGCTGTCATCGCGAATTGGCTGGTCCTGCTCGCCGTCCTGATCAGCGCGGGCAATGCAACCATTCGCTACATGTTCAATTCAAGCTCCAATGCCTGGCTTGAAATCCAGTGGTACATGTTCGGCGGCATGGTTTTCCTTGGCGCCGCCTATACCTTGAAATTGAACGAGCACGTTCGCGTTGACCTCATCTACAGCAACGTGTCCGACCGTGCCCGCCTCTGGATCGATACCATCGGCTATACGGTGTTCTTCCTGCCGATCATGGCTCTTCTCTGCTATCTCTCATTCGCGTTCTTCTGGAGCTCTTTCGTATCCAAGGAGCTTTCGATGAATGCGGGCGGGCTGATCCTCTGGCCTGCCAAGGCAATGTTGCCCCTCGGCTTCGCCATTCTCTTCCTCCAGGGCGTGTCCGAGCTCATCAAACGGGTCGCGGCCCTCTCCGGCTACATCGCAATGGATACCCATTACGAAAAGCCGGTTCAGTAACCGCTGGGAACTCAAGGCTCCGAGGGCAAAGACATGTTTTCTCACGGCATTATGCCGCCGCTGATGTTCGGGGGGATGATCCTCTTCCTCCTCGCCGGCTTCCCGGTCGCGTTCTCCCTGGCATCGGTCGGCATCGTTTTCGGCGTGATCGGCATCGAGCTGGGCTATTTCGTGCCGAGCTTCCTGCAGGCGCTGCCGCTGCGGTTCTACGGGATCATCTCCAATGACCTGCTGCTGGCGATCCCCTTCTTCACGTTCATGGGCGCGATTCTTGAGCGCTGCGGACTGGCGGAAGACCTTCTGGAGGGAACCGGCCAGCTGTTCGGCAAGATCCCGGGCGGGCTCGCTTATGCGGTGATCATCGTGGGCGCCATTCTCGGTGCCATTACGGGCACCGTCGCGGCCTCGGTTATCGCCATGGGCATGATCTCGCTGCCGGTGATGACGCGCTACGGCTACGACAAGCGCCTGGCCACTGGCGTGATCGCCGCCTCCGGCACCATCACCCAGCTCATCCCGCCGTCCCTGGTTCTCGTGGTGCTGGCCGATCAGCTCGGCCGGTCCGTGGGCGACATGTATCTGGGCGCCATCGGGCCCTCCATCCTCCAGGTGGCGATCTTCATTCTGTACATCGCCCTCATTTCCTTCTTCCGCCCCCAGATGGTGCCGCCGCTGCCGCCTGAGGCGCGCGGCGAAATGGGCTGGAAGCTGGTGATGCGCGTGCTGTGGGGCATGGTCCCCTCCGTCGTGCTCATCTTCCTCGTGCTCGGCACCATTTTCATGGGCCTCGCCACGCCGACGGAATCCGGCGCCATGGGTGCGGTGGGCGCCATCGTCCTCGCCGCGCTCCATCGCCGCCTCACCTGGGACCTGCTGTATCAGAGCATGGCGACCACCATGCGCATCACCGCCATGGTGGTGTTCATCCTGATCGGCTCCACCGTGTTCAGCCTGGTGTTCCAGGGCATGGACGGCGCCCGCTGGATCGAGCACCTGCTCACCGGCCTTCCGGGCGGGGCGGTCGGCTTCCTGGTGTTCGTCAACATCTTCGTCTTCTTCCTGGCGTTCTTCCTCGACTTCTTCGAGATCGCCTTCATCGTGATCCCGCTCCTGGCGCCGGTCGCGGCCAAGCTCGGCATCGATCTCGTCTGGTTCGGTGTCCTGCTGTGCGTGAACATGCAGACCTCGTTCATGCACCCGCCCTTCGGCTTCGCGCTGTTCTACCTGCGAGGCATTGCGCCGAAGTCCATCAAGAGCTCGGACATCTATTGGGGCGCGATCCCGTGGGTGGGCATGCAGCTCCTGCTGGTGGTGATCGTTATCCTCTGGCCGGAAAGCGTCACCTACTGGCTGGACAAGCCGCCGGTGGATGACGGGCGCTCCATTGAGCTGCTCTCGCCGGGGGATACCAACGCCCCGCCGCCGGAGCTGAAGTTCTGATCCCAAGGCCCCGTGCGTTCGACGCACGGGGCCTTGGCCCATCTGGGCCGGGATCGGCCGTTGCGATGCTTAAGAGCGGCGGTCATGGGTGGTGGTGCGGTCCGCCGCGCAAAAGAAAAGGCCCGGAGCATCGCTCCGGGCCTTTTTCATTGAAGAGGGGGGGGCGGGATCAGGCCGCCTTCTGGGATTCCCGGTCCACGATGGCGACGATGTCGGCCATGATGCGGTTCAGCTCGAAATTCTTCGGCGTGTAGACGGCGGCGACGCCGAAGGCCTTCAGCTGGGCCTCGTCGTCCGGCGGGATGATGCCGCCCACCACCACGGGCACGTCGGTCATGCCCTCGGCGCGCAGCCGGTCCATCACGTCCTTCACCAGCGGCACATGGGAGCCGGAGAGGATGGAGAGGCCGATAATGTGCACGCTCTCTTCCAAAGCGGCGTTCACGATCTCGGCCGGGGTCAGGCGGATGCCCTCATAGACCACTTCCATGCCGCAATCGCGGGCGCGCACGGCGATCTGCTCGGCGCCGTTGGAATGCCCGTCGAGGCCCGGCTTGCCCACCAGGAACTTGATGCGGCGGCCGAGGCGGGCGGAGACCGCCTCCACGTCCGTGCGCACCGCGTCCAGGCCCTGCGTATCCGCGCGCACCGCGCGTCCGACGCCGGTGGGCGCGCGGTATTCGCCGAACACCTCGCGCAGGCAGGTGCCCCATTCGCCCGTGGTGATCCCCGCCTTCGCGCAGGCGATGGAGGGCTCCATGATGTTGCGGCCTTCCTGGGCCGCGCTCTTGAGGTCCGCCAGGGCCTTCTCGGCCGCCTTGGGATCGCGCGCCGCGCGCCAGGCCTGGAGGCGGGCGATCTGCTCGGGCTCCACGTGGGCGGGCACGGTGAGGATGGCGCCCTCGCCGGTGGTGAGGGGAGAGGGCTCGGTCTCGGTCCAGCGGTTGACGCCCACCACCACCTGATCGCCGGTTTCGATGGATTCCAGGCGCCGGGTGTTGGATTCCACCAGGGCCTGCTTCATGTAGCTGTTCTCGACGGCGGCCACGGCCCCGCCCATGGCGCCGATGCTTTCCAGCTCCGCCCGCGCCTCGTCCTTTAGGGCCTCCACCTTGCGGTCGATCTCCACAGAGCCGTCGAAGATGTCGCCATAGCCCAGCAGGTCGGTCTCATATGCCAGCACCTGCTGCATGCGCAGCGACCATTGCTGGTCGAAGGAGCGGGGCAGGCCGAGCGCCTCGTTCCAGGCGGGAAGCTGGACGGCGCGGGCGCGCGCCTTCTTGGAGAGGGTGACGGCCAGCATCTCGATGAGGATGCGATAAACGTTGTTCTCGGGCTGCTGCTCGGTGAGGCCGAGCGAGTTCACCTGCACGCCATAGCGGAACAGCTTCTGCTTGGCGTCCGTGATGCCGTAGCGGTTCACGCAGATCTCGTCCCAGAGATCCACGAAGGCGCGCATCTTGCACATCTCAGTGACGAACTTCATGCCCGCATTCACGAAGAAGGAGATGCGGCCCACCACCTCGCCGAACACCGGCCCTTCCGCCTCGCCCGAGGCCTTCACCGTGTCGAGGATGGCGATGGCGTTGGCGAGGGCGAAGGCCAGCTCCTGAACCGGCGTCGCGCCGGCTTCCTGCAGGTGATAGGAGCACACATTCATGGGGTTCCAGCGCGGCAAATGCTGGGTGGTGAACAGGATCACGTCCTTGGTGAGCCGCATGGAGGGCGCGGGCGGGAACACATAGGTGCCGCGCGAGAGATATTCCTTGATGATGTCGTTCTGCGTGGTGCCGTTGAGCTTCGTCCGGTCCGCGCCCTGCTCGTCCGCCGTCGCGATATAGAGCGAGAGCAGCCACGCCGCGCAGGCATTGATGGTCATGGACGTGTTCATCTCGGCGAGCGGGATGCCGTCGAACAGCGTGCGCATGTCGCCCAGATGCGAGATGGGAACGCCCACCTTGCCCACTTCGCCGCGCGCCAGGGGATGGTCGCTGTCATAGCCGGTCTGGGTGGGCAGATCGAAGGCGACCGAGAGGCCGGTCTGCCCCTTGGAGAGATTGGTGCGGTACAGCTTATTCGACTCCGCGGCGGTCGAGTGCCCGGCATACGTGCGGAACAGCCAAGGTTTGTCGCGGGTCGGCATTCTCACATCCCCATTTTCCTTGGGGCGCAGTTTGCGCTGCAACCACGCTGGCGTCGATGGAAAAAATGCCGCCCTTCGAGGCGCGGGCGCGTTCAAGCTGCTTGATGGAAATCGACTTTGGACTTGTCACAAAGGGGGGCTCGCCAGCCCGGATTTCTCTGCTACGCTGCGGTGCGAAACAAACGTCGGCAAAAGCCGCTGAGGAAGGAAGGATCAACGCTATGAGCCAGATCGCGAGGGCAAGCGCGCCTAACGGCTCCGAGCTGAAGGACCTGTACGAGGTCGGCGAGATCCCGCCGCTCGGCCATGTTCCCGCGAAGATGTACGCCTGGGCCATCCGTCGCGAGCGCCATGGTGCGCCCGAGGATTCGTTCCAGGTGGAAGTGGTTCCCACATGGGAACTGGGCGAGACCGACGTGCTGGTGCTCGTGATGGCCGCCGGCGTCAATTACAACGGCATCTGGGCCGGTCTCGGGCAGCCGATCACGCCTTTCGACGTGCACAAGGCGCCGTTCCACATCGCCGGCTCCGATGCCTCGGGCATCGTGTGGGCCGTAGGCCCCAAGGTCACCCGCTGGAAGGTGGGCGACGAAGTGGTCGTCCACTGTAACCAGGACGACGGCGACGACGAGGAATGTAACGGCGGCGATCCCATGTTCTCGCCGTCCCAGCGCATCTGGGGCTATGAGACCCCGGATGGCTCCTTCGCCCAGTTCTGCCGTGTCCAGGCGCGCCAGCTCATGCCGCGCCCCAAGCACCTCACCTGGGAAGAGTCCGCCTGCTACACCCTGACCATGGCCACGGCCTACCGCATGCTGTTCGGGCATCCGCCGCACACGGTGAAGCCGGGTGACAACGTGCTGGTGTGGGGCGCCTCGGGTGGCCTCGGCGTGTTCGGCGTTCAACTCGCCGCCGCCTCCGGCGCCCATGTGATCGGCGTCATCTCCGACGATTCCAAGCGCGACTATGTCCTCGGCCTCGGCGCCAAGGGCGTGATCAACCGCAAGGACTTCAAGTGCTGGGGCCAGATGCCCACGGTCAACTCGCCTGAATATGTCGAGTGGACCAAGGAAGCCCGCAAGTTCGGCAAGGCCATCTGGGACATTACCGGCAAGCGCGACGTGGACATCGTGTTCGAGCATCCCGGCGAGCAGACCTTCCCGGTCTCGTGCCTCGTGGTGAAGCGCGGCGGCATGGTGGTGTTCTGCGCCGGCACGACCGGCTTCAACCTCACCTTCGACGCCCGCTATGTGTGGATGCGCCAGAAGCGCGTCCAGGGCTCGCACTTTGCGCACCTCAAGCAGGCGTCGGGCGCGAACCAGTTCATCATCGACCGGCGCGTGGATCCCTGCATGTCCGAGGTGTTCCCCTGGGACCGCATCCCGCACGCGCACACCAAGATGTGGAAGAACCAGCACGCGCCCGGCAACATGGCCGTGCTGGTGAATTCGCCGCGCGCGGGCCTGCGCACCCTTGAGGATGTGCTGGAAGCCTCCAGCGAGGCCTGAAGACGAGAGCCCCGCGGGGCTCTTGCGCGTGACACTGTTCGGCGCCGGTCAAGACCGGCGCCGCTTGCCTCAGACCTTCGCCCGGGTGGTTCCGTGGATGGTGGTCTCGGCCATGGCGACGCGGTCGCGGCCCTGATTCTTGGCGGCATACAGGGCGATATCCACCCGCCGCAGCGCCTCTTCCAGGCCCCCCTCGCCATCCCACAGGGACACGCCCGCAGACAGGGTGACACCGCCGCTCGCGCTGGCCGGCAATGCCGCCGCCGCGCTGCGCAGGCGTTCCGCCAAAGCGCGCGCGTCTTCCACGGATGTGCCGTCCGCCAGCACCAGGAATTCGTCGCCGCCCCACCGCCCCAGCAGGTCGTCGGCGCGCAGGGCGCCTCCCAGGGCGTCCACCACGGTCTGGAGGACCCTGTCGCCGAACACATGCCCGCGCCGGTCGTTGACGCGCTTGAAATGGTCCATGTCCAGGAGGATCAGCGCCATGGGCATGCCGGGCTGCTCGGCGTGCCGCATGAGGATGCGCTCCAGGCCGCGCCGGTTGGCGACGCCGGTCAGGGCATCGGAGAAGGCAGCGCTCTCCAGCACCAGGGTGCGCTTGCGCATGCGCTCGAACGCGGACTGGGTCACCACGAACAGCGACAGGGCCAGCAGCGTCAGCAGATGCACCGCATAGGCGTTAAGGATCAGCGAGGCGTGGATGGCGCTCCAGGTGCCCGCGGTGCCCGTGGCCACCGTCCAGGCCAGCGCGGCGAGGCTCAGGCCGAAGGCGCCGCCCGCCGCCAGCATGGCCTTGCGCTGCTTGAACAGGAGGAAGGCCGTCACATAGATCAGCGGCATCCATTGCAGGGTGTTGGCGATGGTGTAGAGGCGCGTGTTCGTGGGCAGCGTGGGGAAGGCCAGCACCGCGCAGGCGCAATAGAGCACGAAGGTGGAATAGCCGATGATTTCCGCGACGGCGCGCAGGCGCGGCACGGCCAGCAGCAGGCCGAAGCTCAGGCCGAAGCCGGTCAGCAGCAGCGGGTAGCCGTAGCGGTCATATTCGGAGAGCAGGCCGAAACGTCCCTCGAACAGCCAGAGGGCGCTCGTGCACAGGATGCCGCAACCCAGCAGCAGCCTGATGATCAATGTGCGTTGCCTGACGAACTTTGTATCCATTAGGGGCCTTCCAACCCCCCAGCCGCGCTAGGGCATGGCAGATATGGCGGCGTCCGTCCACATAAGGAATGGTAATAAATACAGAGTGCGCATGGACAGTGCGGCCATGCGCAGGCAAAAACCCAGGCATGGACAGGAATTGCGCCACCGCCTGCGTCATCGGCGCCGGGCCTGCGGGCCTTATGGCCGCCACTCGTCTTGCGCGTGCAGGCGTGCGGGTGGATATCTTCGATCGCATGCCGTCACCGGCGCGCAAATTCCTCATGGCGGGCCGCGGGGGCCTGAATCTCACCCATTCCGAACCCCTGCCGGATTTTCTCGCGCGCTATCGCCCGCCCGCGCCCGCTTTGCTGGCGGCGGTGCGGGCTTTCCCGCCCGAAGCGCTGCGCGCCTTCGCGATAGACCTCGGGGAGGAGACCTTCGTGGGCTCCAGCGGGCGCGTCTTTCCCCGCAGCTTCAAGGCATCGCCCCTGTTGCGCGCCTGGCTGCGCAGGCTTGCGGACCACGGGGTGGCCATGCACCCCCGCCACCATTGGCTCGGTTGGGATGATGAAGGCGCGCTGCGCTTCCAGGCGCCGGAGGGTGTGCTCTCGTTGCGGCCCTCGGCTACGGTCCTCGCCTTGGGCGGTGCCTCCTGGCCACGGCTCGGCGCGGATGGCGGATGGCGCGGCATGCTGGCCGAACGCGGGGTGGCGGGAACGCCCTTTCGCCCCGCCAATATGGGGGTTCTCATCCCCTGGTCCGCGACCTTTGCCGAGCGCTGGGCGGGCGAGCCGCTGAAGCGCATCGCACTCACCTGCGGCGGGCGCAGCGTACGGGGCGAGGCCATGGTCACGCAGTCGGGGCTGGAGGGCGGGGCGGTCTATGCCCTGTCGGCGCTGATCCGCGACACGGTGGATGCGCAGGGGCATGCGGACCTCGCGCTGGACCTGCGGCCCGACCGAACCCAGGCCCAACTCGCGCAGAAGCTATCCGCCGTTCCGCCCAGCCAGTCTCTTGCGAACCGCCTGCGCAAGGGCGCGGGCCTCTCTCCCATCGCCGCCGCGCTGCTGCGGGAAGGGGGCGCGCCGCCTGCCGATGCGTACGCGCTGGCCGCGCGCATCAAGGCCGTTGCGTTGCGCGTCACCGGGGTGGCGGGGCTGGAGCGGGCCATTTCCAGCGCAGGCGGACTCGCCTGGGAGGGGCTGGACGGCCATTTCATGCTGAAGGCGCTGCCGGGCGTGTTCGCCTGCGGCGAGATGCTGGATTGGGAGGCTCCCACCGGCGGCTATCTGCTCCAGGCCTGCTTCGCCACCGGCTGGGCGGCAGCGGGCGGCGTGCTGGCGCATCTGGGACTGCCGGCGAGGGACGCCTGATCCCACGCCTCAGCCGGAAAAGCCGCCCTCGACGAGGAATTGCCGTTCCGCCTCGCTCGTGGCCCGGCCGAGAATGGGATTGCGGTGGGGGAAGCGGCCGAAGCGGGCGATGATGTCCCGGTGGATGCGGGCGTAATGCAGCTCCTCGGTGGCGCCCAGCGCCTCATAGAGCCCGACGCACCGCTCCTGGAGGGCGATATCCTCCGCATGCATGAAGGGCAGATAGAGGAAGCCGCGCAAGGCGGGCTCCACCTGGGCATCGAGCCCCTTGGCCAGCGCCCGCTCCGCCACGAGGCGGGCGGCTTCGTCCGACGCGAAGGCGCTCGGCGTGCCCCGGAACACATTGCGCGGCACCTGGTCCAGCAGCAGGACGAGGGCGAGGGCACCTTGCGCATCGTCCTCATAGTCCGGCAGCGGGCTGGCGCCCGCCCCGCGCGCCACGGCGTCGAGATGGGCGGGCAGCAGCGCTTCGCGCACCTGGCAGTCGAAGGCCGGGTCAGCCGAGAACCATTTCTCGGGTCCGGCGGCGCGCCAGAAGGCGACGATGTCGGCGGGGGAGGGAATGGTGCTCATCGTCCACCCTTCAGGCCTGCCGGGGCGAGGGGATTGTCCATCAGCGCCTCCCGGTCCGGCATGTCGATCTGGGGCACGCCAAGGAAGGCGGCGAACAGGCGGCGCACCACGTCCGGATCCAGATCGCGCACGATCATGACAAGCCGGGTGCGGGTATCGTCGTCAGGCCATGCGGCAAGCCGGGCGGGCGGATGCATCACATGCTGGACGCCGTGCAGCACCACGGGCGCGGACGGGTCGTCCGCCAGCTTCACTACGCCTTTCAGGCGCAGCAGCTTCTCCCCATAGGTGGCGCGCAGAAGCTCCAGGAACAGGTCCAGGGTGGAGGCGGAGACCGCCGCGTCCGTGGCGATGGTGAAGGCGCGGATGCGGTCGTCGTGCCGGTTCGGATCATGGCCGCCCTCCGCCTCGGCGGCGGCGATGCGCTCCTCCGCGAGCCAGCGCGTCACGTCGGGAATCTTGGTGGCGGGATCGTAGAGCCCGGCCCCCAGCAGCGCCTCGGCGGTGGCCTCGCCCCGCGTTGCGTCCAGAATCGGCGCGCCGGGCGCAAGCTGCCTGAGGCGGGCCGTGAGCGCCGCGAGCGCGTCTTCCCGGCCGTCCATCAGGTCGCTCTTGGTGAGGACGATGCGGTCGGCCACGGCGGCCTGCTTCACCGCCTCGGGCTGGGCGTCCAGCGTGGCCATGCCGTTCACGGCATCGACCACCGTCACCACCCCGTCCAGGCGATAGCGCAGCACCAGATAGGGATGGCTCATGAGGGTGAAGAGGATGGGCGCGGGGTCCGCGAGGCCGGTGGTCTCCACCACCACGCGGTTGAAGGGCGGCAGGCGGTTATTGTCGCGCCCGCGCAGCAAATCCTCCAGCGCGGAGACGAGATCGCCGCGCACCGTGCAGCACAGGCAGCCGCTGGCCAGCAGCACCACCCCGTCCTTCACCTCCCGCACGAACAGGTGGTCGAGGCCGATCTCGCCGAACTCGTTGATGAGCACGGCGGTATCGCTGAGGGCGGGATCGACCAGCAGGCGGTTGAGAAGCGTGGTCTTCCCCGCGCCGAGGAACCCCGTCAGCACCGTGACAGGGATAGGGGGCAGAGGTCCCGCCGGACGACGGGCGGGGGCGTCGGCATCGCTCACGGGCAGGGTTCCGCTGCGCTCAGGTGCCGGGACGGGTGGGCGGCGGGCCGAAGACGTTGGGATCGGCCGCCGGAGCAGGCGCGGCGGTCGATGCGCCCGTGGTGGTCGCGGCGGATTGCGTGCTCGGCTTGGCGGCAGCGGCGGGCTTCGCGGCGGGCGCGGGCTTGGCCGCCGGTGCCGGCTTCGCGGCTTGGGCTGGCGCGGCCTGGGCCGGCTTCGCGGCTTGGGTCTTGGGCTTCGCGGCCGGGGCGTCATCGGACGCATCGTCGGAGGCGGGCTTGGCCGCCGGCTTCGCGGCAGGCTTCGCAGCAGTGGGCTTCGCAGCCGCAGGCTTGGCGGGCTCGCTGCCTGCGGGGGTGATCACAGCCGTCTTCTGCTTGCCGGAGGGTTTGTCACCCGCCGTCTTGGCCTGGGCGTCGGGCGGGGTTCCCCGTGCGCTCGCCAGGGCTTCGTCCTGCTGGCTGGGCGTGGCGCTGGCTGGGCCCACATAGACCCGCACCGGCGGCATGGACGGGGGAAGGGTCTGGAGCAGGGCCGCGCCCTCGCCTTTGCTGAAACCGGCGGCCACGGCGGCGGACACCGCAAAGGAACTGGCGCCGGGGCCCTGCGAATAGAGGTTCTCGTCCTCATTCTCCGCAGCGGCGACGGCACGCTTGCGGTTGCAGATGTTCATGTCCACCGGCTCGGTGGTCTGGTTGGCGATGCTTTCCAGGCCGGGTGAGGAGGCGCCGAAGATATTCCAGGCGGGCTGGAAGCCCTTCTCGAACAGCAGGGCCGCCTGCTCGGTGCGCGCCACCGCGGAGGGGGCACCGAGAATCACCGCGATGAGCCGCTTGCCGTTGCGCGAGGCGGAGGCCACCAGATTGAAGCCGGAGGCGCAGATGAAGCCGGTCTTCATACCGTCGGCGCCGGGATAGCGGTCGATGAGGCGATTATAGTTGCGCATCACCGTCTTGCCGAGCCGGATGGCCGGGATGCGGAACAGCATCTCGTGCTCGGGGAAATCATAGATGAGGTGGCGGGCGAGAATGGCGAGGTCGCGCGCGGTGGTCACCTGGCCCGCGTCCGGCAGGCCGTTGGGATTTTCATAATGGGTGGCGCTCATTCCGAGCCGCGCGGCGGTGGCGTTCATCTCCTGGATGAAGTCCGCATGTGAGCCGCCGACGCCTTCGGCGATGGTGACCGCCATGTCGTTGGCGGACTTCACCATGAGCATCTTCAGGGCATTGTCGAGCGTGACCTTGGTGCCCACCGGGAAGCCCATCTTGGTGGGCGACTGGGACGCGGCCATGGTCGAGACGGTGAGCGGCGTGTCCATGGACAGGCGACCCTCACGCACCGCGTTGAGCGCCACATAGACGGTCATCAGCTTGGTGACGGAGGCGGGATACCAGGGGCGCCCGGCTTCCTGCTGCTCCAGAACCTTGCCGGTTTCCGCTTCCACAAGGAGGATGGGCGTTGCGCGCGCGGCACTACCGATAAGGCCCAGCGCAAGCGCAGCCAGGGCCAATCGATGCACTGCGCCCTTCACGCGCAGACTGGTCAAGCCCGGCAAAGTTCGCTCCGTGTCAGGTAACAGCCCCGACACACTCTGTAACGCTTTTCGCAGGCGCGGGAAAGCCGAAACGGCCCGCTCCGGTGTTTCACCGAGCAAGCTCAAGGCCCAGCTGGGTTTCCGGCGCCCTGCGGAGGCTTAGGGCGTGGCGGGCGTGAGGAACTGGGCCTGGGCGAGACGGGCGAAGCGGCCGCCCTGCGCCACCAGGTCAACGAACGTTCCCGCTTCCACCACCTGTCCATGCTCGAACACGAGGATGCGGTCCGCATCGCGCACCGTGGCGAGCCGGTGGGCGATGACGAAGGTAGTCCGCCCCTCCATCACCGCGTCCAGCGCCGCCTGCACCTTGGCCTCGGTGGCGGCGTCCAGCGCGCTGGTGGCTTCGTCCAGGATCAGGATGGGCGGGTTCTTCAACAGCGCGCGGGCGATGGCGAGGCGCTGGCGCTCGCCGCCGGACAAGGCACGGCCGCGCTCACCCACCCGCGCCCGCAGCCCGTCGGGATGGCGCTCCACAAGGTCCAGGGCCTCGGCGCGGGCGAGGGCGGTGCGCATTTCCGCCTCGGTGGCGTCCGGCTTCCCCACCCGCAGATTGTCCGCGATGGAGCGGTTGAACAGCAGCGCTTCCTGGAACACCACGCCGATCTGTCGTCGCAGCGAGGCGAGCGTGACGTCGCGAATGTCCGTGCCGTCGATGGTGATGCGCCCGGATTGCGGGTCGAACACCCGGTGCAGCAAGGCCAAGGCTGTGGACTTGCCCGCCCCTGTGGAGCCGACCAGCGCGATGGTCTCGCCCGGCGCGGCGGTGAGCGTCACGTCCGCAAGGGCGGGCCGCTTGCCGTCATAGGAAAAGGACACGTCCTCGAAGGCCACCGCGCCCTTCACCGGCCCCAGATCCCGCGCGCCGGGGCGCTCGCGCACCTCGCTGCGCGTGTCCAGAACCTCGAAGAATTCCTGAAGCGACGGTGCGCTCAGCACCAGCCGGTTCACGAAGCCCACCGTGTGGTCCAGACGCCCGATGAGCATGGTGGCGAAGGCCACATAGGTGACGATCTCGCCGATATCCGCGAGCCCGTTCAAATGCAGCCAGGTGCCCACCACCAGCAGGATGAGAATGGTGAGGGTGGTGGCGGACTTGGTGGCCATGGACACGATGGCCCACCAGGAGAGCACCGGAAGCTGCGCCGCCAGGAGGCGCCCTGCCGTCTCGCGCAACTGGGAGGCTTCCGCCTCGATGCGGGTATAGCTCTGGATGAGCGCCACATTGCCCAGCGCGTCCGTGGCGTGCTCGGCGAGGCTGGAGCGGTGGTCCTCCACCGCCCGCTGCATGGCCTCCGTGCGCCGCAGCACATAGGCGGTGATGAGCGCGAAGGCGAACACCAGCACGATCAGCACGAGGCCCAGCCGCCAGTTGATGATGAGGCCCACCGGCACCAGCACCACCAAGGCCACCAGGGCCGCGCAATCCTCCCGGAAGAAGGACAGCCACAGGCCCCACAAGGCGTCTGTGCCCTGGAGCATCACCTTCAGCAGGCGGCCGGAATGGGTCTCGCCGTGGAACGCCAGGGGAAGCTGGAGGACGTGCTCGAAATATTCCGTGAGCACGCCGAGCCGCCTCTTATGGGCCAGCCGGTCCGCATTGAGCGAGACCAGCACGCCGGCGACGATGGAGAACAGCCCGAAGGCCCCCCAGGCGAGGAGCAGGGGGGTGAGGGACGAAAAGGTGAGGGGCTCGCCGCCCGTGCCGCCCGCCAGCGCATTGATGATACGCCCGAACAGGACCGGCTCGGCGAACTGCGCCACCGCCAGGGCCACATTGCCCAGCGCCAGCAGCAGGCCGAGGCGGGCCTGCGGCCCCAGCAGGCGCAGGGCCCGGCCATAGATGCGCAGCAGGGTTCCCATGGTTCAGAGCACCTTGTCGGCGATCATGGCGCCGATGGGAATGGCGGACGTGGCCGCCGGGGAGGGGGCGTTGCACACATGCAGCATTCGGGGGCTTTCCAGGAACAGGAAGTCATGCACCAGCGTGCCGTCCGTCAGAACCGCCTGGGCCCGGATGCCGGCCGGGTAGGGACCGAGATCTTCGGCCGTGAGGTCCGGGCAATATTTGCGGCATTCCGCCAGATAGCCAGCCTTGAACAGGGAGTTACGCGCCTCCTTCAGGGTCGCGGCCGGGTGATGGGTCAGGGTGCGCCAGAAGCCGGGGAAGGTGAGGGTGTCGGCCATGTCCCGCAGGTTCAGGGAGAGCTTGGGATAACCCTCCCGCGCAAGGCCCAGCACCGCGTTCGGCCCCACCGTCACCGAGCCGTCGATCATGCGGGTGAGATGGATGCCGAGGAAGGGCAGGGTCGGGTCGGGGATGGGATAGATGAGGGTCTTCACCACATCGTTGAGGCGGGCGGGCAGGCGGAAATATTCGCCCCGGAACGGAATGATGCGATGGCGGATGGCGAGCCCCGCCATGCGCGCAAGCCGGTCCGACTGGAGGCCCGAGCAGGCGATGAGCTTGCGGGTGGCATAGGTGGTGCCGCCCGCGACCACTTCCACCCGGTCGCCGCTCTCCCGGATGGCGGTGACGGTGGCCCCGAGCCGGATGTCCCCGCCTGCCGCCTTGATCTCGCGGCCCATGGCCTCGCAGACCCGGCGATAATCCACGATGCCCGTGGTGGGCACGAACAAGGCGGCGCGGCCGGTGATGCGCGGCTCCCGGCGCTTCAGTTCGGCCGCGTCGAGGCGCTCCAGCGGCACATTATTGGCCACCGCCCGCTCATAGAGCGCATTCATGCGCGCCACTTCCGCGTCGCTGGTGGCCACCAGGGTCTTCCCGCAGACCTCGAACGGGATGTCGTGCGCCGCGCAGAAGGCTTTCGTGGCGGCCTCGCCCTTGCGGCACAGCTCCGCCTTGAAGCTGCCGGGGGCGTAATAGATGCCCGCATGGATGACGCCGCTATTGTGCCCGGTCTGGTGGCGGGCAAGCCCGTCCTCCTTCTCAAGCACGAGTATGGCGGCGCCCGCGCGGCGTTCGGCGAGTTGCATGGCGGTGGACAGGCCGACAATGCCGCCGCCGATGACGATGAAATCGTAGATCATGGTGCGCTCCGCCCTTGTTTTAGCGCGCCGGACGGGGGGGCGGGAGATGCGGCGCGTCGTCCCGGCCTTGATGCCTCCCCGATCCTCGCCCAGAACAGGGCATGCGCGCTTCGCGCAGGCCCGAGGAGAGCGGCTTGATGACCGACACCCCTGCTTCGCCCCCCGTTCCGTCCGGCCCCCGGCTGGAGATCGGGCGCGCGGATCTGGAGCGGGCGCAGGCGGCGGGTCTCATCGAGGCCGCGCAGGTGGGCGCGCTGTGGGACTTCTTCGCGGCTCGCCCCGTGACCGCCCTTCAGCCGGGCGAGGCGCGCTTCAGCTTCGGCCATACGCTCTATTATTTCGGCGGGCTGCTCGCCATCGCGGCCATGAGCCTGTTCATGACGCTGAGCTGGGACGTGCTCGGCCCCTGGGGCATCTGCGTGCTCGCTCTGCTCTACGGGGCATTCTGCTGGTGGATGGCGGAATGGCTGGCGAAGCGCGGCTTTCCCATCCCTGCGGGTCTGCTGGGCACACTCGCCGTCTTCCTCGTGCCGCTGTCCACCTGGTCCGCCCAGCATGCGCTGGGCCTGTGGCCGGACGTGTCGGGCTCGGTCTCTGGGCAGCGATTCAGCCAGTATCACCAATGGGTGGACGGGCGCTGGCTGACGCTGGAGATCGCGACGCTCATAGCGGGCGCTCTCGCGCTTTGGCGGCTGCGGTTGCCTTTCCTCGTCATGCCGGTGGCGCTCACGCTCTGGTACATGAGCATGGACCTGTCCCGCTGGCCGCCGGGAGAGAGCTGGGACATGGAACATGCCCGGCGCATCTCCATCGCCTTTGGCATCGGCATGTGTGTCGCGGCCGGTATCCTGGACCGGCTTCGGCGGCGGTATGGGACCGCGGATTTCGCCACCTGGCTCTATCTGCTGGGCGCCATCGCCGCCTGGGGCGCCATCACGTCGATCGATAGCGGCACCGAGCTGACGCGCCTTGTCTATGCGCTGTTCAATGGCGTCCTGGTACTGTTCGGGGCCATGATCAACCGGCGGATCTTCACCGTGCTCGGCGCCATGGGCGTCGCAGGCTATCTGGGATATCTGGCGTTCGAGCTGTTCGAGGACAGCCTGCTCTTCCCGCTGGCTCTCACGGCCATCGGCCTGTCGCTGGTGGCGGTGGGCATCTGGTGGCAGCGGCACGAGGCCGCCATCCACCTGCGCCTCAGGGCGCTGGTGCCGGACAGACTCCGGCAGCCGTGAGCGCCTCAAGGATTTGACACGACGCTAAGTTGCACTATCTTAATGGAAGCAGTGGACAGCGAGGCTTCCGAAACGGTCGCCACTGCATGCCCACCCGAAAGGGTCTGCATACCACGGTAAGCGGCACTCGCGCGGTGAGCTTGGACGGAAGTTCAGGCAAGCCATAATCAGGACTCCTTCGCGGAGCCCTTTTTGTTTCAGGCGCGCTGGTGTCATGGAAGGCGCTTTCCCTCCTAATGGCATTTCTTGATGACCTGCCGGACAGTCATCCGCTTTCCCGTGCGGGCGCTATCGAAATGGGTGCTGTAGGCACTCTTCACAATGAGTTTCACATGAACGCCCTTGGCGGGGCTGGGAACCACCTCATAGAAGATGACATAGCGCTCGCCGGTTTCCGGCTGAGCATCGCAGACGGCCATGTTGTTGATATTATTGCGATCCCGTGACGGCCAGGTTGGATAGGCACTCGCAATCATGTCTTGGCAGTGCCGGGGGAGCGTCTGCGAAAGCGTGTGGCGAGCCGGGCAGAATTCTCTCCAGCGGCCTGCTTCGTCCTCGAATACCGCACCGCCCGATGGGCCCGGATGGCTCTGCGAATAGACATGGGAATGAAACGAGACGCGGGTCACCAAGTCCGCGGCATCCCGCGCGGCGGCGGGCAGAGTGACCCTCAGCGGTTGGAGATGATGCAAGCTGTAGAGAATGCCGCCTGACACAAGCGGCTTATGAACAACAACGGACATGAAGGGCGCATACTCAGGGTTGAGTAACTGTCGCGCACTTCCACTGTCAGATCAAGGCAAGGCTCAAGCTCTTCGAGAGCTGACGCCTCTTGCCTCGCTCACACGTCCACGCTGGCCTTCAGCGCGTTCTCCTGGATGAATTCGCGGCGCGGCTCCACCACGTCGCCCATGAGACGGTTGAAGAGGTCGTCGGCCGCGTCCAGTTCCTTCACCCGCACCTGGAGAAGCGAGCGGGCGTTCACGTCCAGCGTTGTTTCCCAGAGCTGGTCGGGGTTCATCTCGCCCAGGCCTTTGTAGCGCTGGAGCGAGAGGCCCTTGCGGCCGGCATCGGTCACGGCGTCGAACAGGTCCACCGCGCCGAACAGGGCATGCTCCTCGGACTTGCGCCGCAGCGTGGCGCCGCCGTCGAACACGCCATCCAGCTCACCCGCCAGGGTGTCGAGCCGCCGGGCATCGGGGGAGGAGAGGAAGGCCACGTCGAGGGTGCTCACTTCCTTCACGCCCCGCACGGTGCGCCAGAAGCGCATGCCGGACGCATCCGCCTCGGCGGCCCAGCCGCGCTCGGTCTCCTCCGACAGCCGGTCCAGCCGGTCCGCCACGCGGGCAGCGGCCTCGGTGGCGGCGGTTTCTTCAAGGAGCAGACCGGGGCGCAGGGCGCCGGCAAGCGCTGCCTGCTCGGCCACCGCCTTGTTGTAGCGGGGGTGCAGGTTGTTCAGCACCGAGCGGAACTGGCGGCTTCCTTCCACCACGGCGGCAAGGTCGGCCCCCGTGCGCACTTCGCCTGTGGTGAGATAGAGGCCCGCATCGTCGAGGCCGGCCGTGATCAGATAGTCTTCCAGCGCCCGCTCGTCCTTGATGTAGCTCTCGGACTTGCCGCGCATGACTTTGTAGAGCGGCGGCTGGGCGATGTAGAGATGGCCGTGCTCCACGATCTCCGGCATCTGCCGGAAGAAGAAGGTGAGAAGCAGGGTGCGGATGTGGGAGCCGTCCACGTCCGCGTCGGTCATGATGATGATCTTGTGGTAGCGCAGCTTGGCGATGTCGAAATCGTCGCGGCCGATGCCGGTGCCGAGCGCGGTGATGAGCGTGCCGATCTGCTCGGACGAGAGCATCTTGTCGAAGCGGGCGCGCTCCACGTTCAGGATCTTGCCGCGCAGGGGGAGCACGGCCTGGAAGGCGCGGTCGCGGCCCTGCTTGGCGGAGCCGCCGGCCGAGTCACCCTCGACGATGAAGAGTTCGGACTTGGCCGGGTCGCGTTCCTGGCAATCGGCGAGCTTGCCGGGCAGGGAGGCGATATCCAGCGGGTTCTTGCGGCGCGTCAGTTCGCGGGCGCGGCGGGCGGCCTCTCGGGCGGCGGCGGCTTCCGCCACCTTGCCCACCACCGATTTCGCCTCGGAAGGGTTTTCCTCAAGCCAGGTGCTCAGCGCCTCGCCCACGAGGCTCTCGACCACCGGGCGCACCTCGGAGGAGACCAGCTTGTCCTTGGTCTGGGAGGAGAATTTCGGGTCCGGCACCTTCACGGAGAGAACCGCGGTCAGGCCCTCGCGGCAATCCTCGCCGGAGAGGGAGACCTTCTCCTTCTTGGTGACGCCGGAGGTCTCCGCATAGCTCATCACCTGCCGGGTGAGGGCGGCGGCGAAGCCGGTGAAATGGGTGCCCCGGTCGCGCTGGGGGATGTTGTTGGTGAAGCAGAGGATATTCTCGTGGTAGCCGTCATTCCAGGAGAGGGCGGCTTCCACGGTGATGCCGTCACGTTCGGCGCGGATCACCACGGGCTTGGTGATGAGGGCCTGCTTGGAGCGGTCGAGATAGCGCACGAAGGCTTCCACGCCGCCTTCATACATCAGCTCCTCGACCTTCGGCTCCGGCGTGCGCGCATCGGTGAGCACGATCCGCACGCCGGAATTCAGGAAGGCCAGTTCCCGCAGGCGGTGCTCCAGCGTGCCGTAGTCGAACACGATCTTGGTGAAGGTCAGCGGGCTCGGCAGAAAGGTCACCTTGGTGCCGCGCTTGTCGCCCGCATTGTCGCTCACGACCTTCAGAGGCGCTTCCGCATCGCCGTGGCGGAAGCGCATGAAGTGCTCCTTGCCATCACGCCAGACGGTGAGGTCGAGATGGGTGGAGAGCGCGTTCACCACCGAGACGCCCACGCCGTGCAGGCCACCCGAGACCTTGTAGGAATTCTGGTTGAACTTACCGCCCGCATGGAGCTGGGTCATGATGACCTCGGCGGCCGAGACCCCTTCCTCGGGATGGATGTCGGTGGGAATGCCGCGCCCATCGTCGGTGACGGTCACCGAGCCGTCGGCATTCAGCGTCACCGTCACTTCCTGGGCGTATCCCGCCAGGGCCTCGTCGATGGCGTTGTCCACCACCTCATAGACCATGTGGTGCAGGCCCGAGCCATCGTCGGTGTCGCCGATATACATGCCCGGGCGCTTGCGCACCGCGTCGAGGCCCTTGAGGACCTGGATCGACTGAGCGCCGTAATCGTTGGGGGATGCCGCGGGCGCGGGCTCGACCATGATGATGTCTCGAATCGTTGAACGCATTGAACTCTGAATATACCCGGTCTTGGGGCGAATCCCCGAATCCGGGCATGGTTTCCAGCGGTGCGCGGCCCTTCGTGTGCAAAGGGATGCCTGCTTCCAGGCGCGCGCGATCTACCGCAGGTCGGCGGCTATTTGGTGGCGACGGTCACGGCAGCGCCTGCCATGGCCACGCCGCAAGTGCGGTTCAGCCAGCGCATGGCGCGGGTGGAGGCGATGAAGCGCCGGGCACGGTCCGCCACCAGCACATAGCCGGCGAAGACCAGGGTGAGCACCACCGCAATGATGGCGGCCATCTCGGCGAAACCGAGCAGGGTCAGGTGCTCCAGGTCCACCAGGGTGGGCAGCAGGGCCAGATAGAAGGCCATGGTCTTGGGATTGCCCATGGACAGGGCGAGGCCCGCGCCGAACAGGTCCAGGGCGCCGCGATCCGTCGCCTCCGGTGCCTGTGCGGGCGGAACGGCGGGATCGGTCCAGAGGCGGTAGGCGAGATAGAGCAGGTAGGCGGCGCCCGTGAGGCGCACCAGCACGAACAGCCCGCCCAGCGCCGCAGCCAGGGCGGCAAGCCCAAGGCAGGCGGCCGCGAGCCAGAGCATGTCGCCGAGCGCCAAGGCGGCGATGAAGGCGGCGGAGCCCGAGCGCCCCCGTGCCAATGTCCGGGCCACGATCGCGATCACCGCCGGGCCGGGCGAAATCGCCGCGAGCGTCAGGATGCCTGCGAAGAAGGCGAGCGTACCGAAATCCATGGCTTTCGTGTGCGCGTGCGCGCGACGGAGGTCAAGCCCGCAGCCGCGCGCACCCGTCCGAAGCGCTATCACTCAGGCGGGGATCAGCCGGCCTTGGGAGGCTGCGTCGTCCCTTCCTGCTGGCCGATGGCGTGCAGGTGGCTGTGCAGGGAGAGATGGTCCAATGTCTTGAGCGGCAAAGCGGCGAAGGCCAGCACCCGGTTGCGCAGATAGTGGAAGGCGGTCTCGAACGCCCGTTCCTTCTCGATGGGGGAGCCTTCCACCTTGGCGGGGTTCTCGATGCCCCAATGGGCGGTCGCGGGATCGCCGGGCCATTCGGGCAGGTCCTCGCCCGCCGCGTCGTCGCAGAGGGTGAAGATGAAATCCATCTCCGGCGCGCCGGGGCCGGTGAAGGTCTCCACCGATTCAAAGCGCAGCCCCTGCGTCTCGAAATCCTCGGCATCGAGCACGTCGATGGCGAACGGGTTCACCGTGCCGTCCGCGTCGGTGCCGGCGGCGAAAGCCCGGAACCGGTCGCCCGCATGGCGGTTCAGGATGGCCGCGGCCATCACGGAACGCCCGGCGCTGCCGGTGCTGAGGAAGAGCACGTTGTAAGGCTGGATGTCCTGCGCTTCAGTCAATTTGCCCCTCCACCACCATTCGGCTTACGCCATACATGGCGGGACAAATCCCACAGGAAACATGACGGGGATGTGACGGCGCGGAAAGGCCGGCGGACGATGCCGCCGACGGATCACATCACATAGACGCGGGTGCCGAGCGGCACGCGGTCATAGAGATCGATAATGTCCTGGTTCAGCAGGCGCACGCAGCCCGACGACACCTGCTCGCCGATGCTCCAGGGCTCGATGGTGCCGTGGAGGCGGAACATGGTGTCGCGGTCGCCGTCATACAGATAGAGCGCGCGCGGGCCGAGCGGGTTGGTCTCGCCGCCCGGCAGGCCGCTGGCATAGGGGCCGTAGCGCTCCGGCTGGAGGCGGATCATGTTGGCCGTGGGGGTCCAGCTCGGCCACTTCTCCTTGCGCTTGATGGTCGCCCATCCGCGATAGGAATAGCCCTGCTTGCCCACGCCCACGCCATAGCGGATCGCCTTGCCGCCGGGCTGGACGAGGTAGAGGAACTTGTCCTCCACATCCACCACGATGGTGCCGGGCGGATACTTGCCGGAATAGCTCACTTCCTGGCGCAGATATCTCGGGTCGAGATCGCTGACATCAACCGCATCCACGGCGAAGGGCTCGCCGCCCACCGGCCCATACATGCCGGACATGGGGCTGACGGGCGCCGTGCCGGTGGTCTGGCAGGCTGCGAGGAGGAGGGGGGCGCCGAACACGAAGACACGACGGCTGATCTCGGCAGGCTTGTGACTGTCGCTGGCCATGGGTCCCCGGCGCACAAAACGAATCGTTGAAACCATGCCTAGCATGGGCGGGAATCACGGGGGTGGCCCCACGGACACACCCCCCGAAAACCGGGGCGGGATGGCGAATTTCTCGCGAAAACGTGAGTCCGCGCGCAGCCGAAAACGCCTGCGTGCCGCGCAAGCGCAAGCCTGGCCGCGGTGGTTCCCGTGAGCGCGTGTCGTCAGTCCGCCAAAGGCGCCACGGCGCCGGGGCGCACCGCCAGCCGGTCGCTTGCCTCTATGCCGGAAAAGGCGGCCGGGTCGGCGCCGGTCAGGAAGACCTGCGCACCCAGCCGGTCCAGGGCCTGGAACAGGCCCGCGCGACGGTCGGCGTCGAGATAGGCGGCCACGTCGTCCAGCAGCACGACCGGCGCGATGGCGTGCATGGCGGTGACGAGCCGGGCATGGGACAAGGTGAGGCCGATGAGCAGCGACTTCTGCTCGCCCGTGGAGCAGCGGGCGGCCGGAAGATCCTTGGGCCCGTGGGACACGGCAAGGTCACACAGATGGGGGCCTTCCAGGGTGCGCCCGGCGGCCCGGTCGCGCGGGCGGCCCTCGCGCAGCACGGCGCGATAGCGGTCCTCAACCTCCAGGGCCGGTCGCTCGGCCAGAAGCCGCTCGATGGCGCCGTCCAGGGCGATCCGGGCGAAGGGGAAGGGCGAGGCCGCATCGCGCCCCGCCTCGATCTCGGCGGAGAGGCGGGCGACGGTCTCCAGGCGCGCGGCGGCCACCGCCACGGCCAGTTCCGCCAGCTCATGCTCGACGGCGGTCAGCAGGCGCGGGTCGCCCTGTTCCTCCAGCAGCCGGTTGCGGCCCCGCAAGGCCCGCTCCAGCGCGTTCACGCGCGTACCATGCTCGCCGTCCACGGCCAGGACCAGCCGGTCCAGGAAGCGCCGACGATCGGAAGGCGGGCCCAGAAACAGGCCGTCCATCTCCGGGGTGAGCCAGATGACTTTCAGATGGTCGAGGAAGGCGGAGGGGGAGGGGACCGGCTGTTGGTCGATGCGGCATTTGCGGGCGCCGGTGCCCTCCGGCTTCGGCTCGATGCCGGTGCCGAGCTGCACGGTGCCGAGCGCGCCTTCCACCTGGGCGGAGGCGGCGAAGCTGCCGTCGCCGCCGCTCTGGGCAAGCTCCTCCAGCCGTGCGCGGCGCAGGCCGCGGCCGGGCGAGAGGAGCGAGATGGCTTCAAGCAGGTTGGTCTTGCCCGCCCCGTTGGGTCCGGTGATCACCACGGGCCCGGTGCCGAAGGCCACCTGGGCGAGCGGATAGGAGCGGAACCGCGTGAGGGTGAGGCGCCGCACCCGGGCGGCGGGCGCGGCCGCGGGGGTCATTCAGGCGGTTGCGCTCACACCCGCATGGGCATGAGCACGTAGAGCGCATCCGTCTTCGTGCTGTCGCGCACCAAGGTGGGCGAGCCGGGATCGGCGAGCTTCAGCTCCGCCGTGTCGCCTTCGAGCTGTGCGGTGATGTCGAGGAGGTAGCGGCTGTTGAAGCCGATATCCAGCGCCTCGGCCGCGTAGTCCACTTCCAGCTCTTCGACGGCGCTGCCGGAATCCGGGTTGGTGACGGACAGGATCAGCCGCCCCTCGGAGAGGGAGAGTTTCACCGCCCGCCCGCGCTCGCTGGACACGGTGGAGACGCGGTCCACGGCGGCGGCGAAATCCGCCTTGTCCACCATCAGCGTCTTGTCATTGCCCTGGGGGATGACGCGGCCATAGTCCGGGAAGGTGCCGTCGATCAGCTTGGAGGTGAGCACGATGGCGCCCAGGGCCAGGCGGATCTTGGTGGCGGAGAGGGAGACGGAGACGATGGCGTCTTTGTCTTCCAGCAGCTTCTGCACCTCGGCGACCGTTTTGCGGGGCACGATGACGCCGGGCATGCCGGCCGCACCCTCGGGCGCCGCCAACTGGGCCTGGGCGAGGCGGTGGCCGTCGGTGGCCACGGCACGCAGCACGGGCGTCTCGAAGCCGGCGGCCTCGGTCACATGCAGGTAGATGCCGTTGAGATAATAGCGCGTCTCCTCGGTGGAGATGGCGAACTGGGTCTTGTCCACCAGCCGGCGGAAGTCCGCGCTCTTCACCTGGAAGGTGTGGCTGAACTCACCCGCCGCCAGATCCGGGAAATCGCCCTCGGGCAAGGTCTGGAGGGTGAAGCGGGCGCGACCGGCGCGCACCTGGAGGGTGCCGCGCTCCCCGCTGGTCTCCAGCGCCACCTGGGCGCCGTCCGGCAGCTTGCGCACGATGTCGTAGAGCACATGGGCGGGCACGGTGGTGGCACCGGCCTGACCCACCTCGGCGGGCACGGTCTCGACCACTTCCAGATCGAGGTCGGTGGCCTTCAGCTCCAGCCCGCCCGCGCCCGTGCGCATGAGCACGTTCGCGAGAATAGGAATGGTGTTGCGGCGCTCGACGACGCGGTGAACATGGCTGAGCGACTTGAGCAGCTCGGCGCGTTCGACGATGACCTTCATGGCCGGACCCGTGACCCTTGGCTCAGGGAAAAATCAAACGGTGCGGCGGGCGCCGCCCCGGTCCCCCGCTCGCGATCCGCGAACCGTGGGGGCGCCGACATTGCCGCCGCAACGCCCGCAAAGCAAGTGCACCGGAGCCATTTCGCACCGGCGCGCCGCGATCCTTGCCCGCTATTCGTTCACGAGGCGCTTCAAGGTCTCGATTTCCTCCGCGAGCGCGCGGTCGGAGGCGATGAGCCCATCGATCTTGCGCACGGCGTGCAGCACCGTGGTGTGGTCACGCCCGCCGAAGCGGCGCCCGATCTCGGGCAGCGAGCGCAAGGTGAGCGTCTTGGCCAGATACATGGCGATCTGGCGCGGCTTCACCACATTGGCGGTGCGGCGCTGGGAGAGGAGGTCGGCGCGCGACACGTTATAGTGCTTGGCGACCACCCGCAGGATGTCCTCCACCCGCACGCGCTTGGGATCGCTGGGGCGCACGAGGTCGCGGATGGCGGTCTCGGCCATCTCCAGGGTCACCGGCTCGCCGGTGAGGCGATTGCAGGCGAGCAGCTTGTTCAGCGCGCCGTCCAGGTCCCGGCCGCTCTGGCCCACATTGCGGGCGAGCAGTTCCAGCACCGGGGCGGGAACCTCGAAGCCCTTGTGCTGCTCGGCGAACGCCTGGGAACGGGCCTTCAGGATCTGCAGGCGCAGTTCTTCCTCCAGCGGGGCCAATTCCACCACGAGGCCGCCCGCAAGGCGCGAGCGCACCCGGTCGTCGAGCCCGTCCAGCTCGGACGGCGGCCGGTCGGCGGCCACCATCACCTGCCGCCCGGCATCGATCAGGGCGTTGAGCGTATGGCAGAATTCCTGCTGCATGTTCTTGCCGGTCAGGAACTGCAGGTCGTCGATCAGCAGGGTGTCGATGCTGCGCAGCGCATCCTTGAAGGCGATGGCGGCATGGCTCTTCAGAGCGGCGACGAAGCCGTACATGAAGCGCTCGGCGGTGAGGTAGACCACCCGGCGGCCACGGGCGGCGCCCGCCCAGGCGACGGCCTGCAGCAGGTGCGTCTTGCCCAGGCCCACGGGGGCATGGAGATAGAGCGGATTGAAGATGGGCGCGGCGCCGGGCGCCGCATCCGCCACCTGCCGCGCGGCGGCATGGGCCAGCGTGTTGGACTTGCCCACCACGAAGGTCTCGAAGGTGAGGCGCGGATCGAGCGGGGAGCCCGCAGCCACGTCCGCCGGAGCGGCAAAGGCGGCCGAGACGGGCGCGGAGACGGCGGCTGCAGCCGGAGCCTGCGCCGTGCGGCGCGGCTCGGCGGTCTGCTCGGTCACGGTGGCGCGCGGCTCGCGGGCCTTCAAAGGCTGGCTGCGGATGGCGGCGGAGCGCACGGCCACATCCACCTTGCGGGCGCCGCCGGTCTCATCGCGCCACAGTTCCGTGAGCCGCTCCACGTAATGGCCCTGAATCCAGGACTTCAGGAAGCGGGTGGGAACGGACAGATGGACGGTGTCGCCGCTGACCTTGTCCAGCTCAAGCCGGGCGAACCACGAGGAATAGACGTCCTCGCCGATCTCCTGGCGCAGCCGGGCGCGGATGCGATCCCAATGCTGGGAGGGTTCGTCCGCCGATGCCGCGCCGGTGATGGCCGGGCCGAATTTCGCGACGTCAACGGGTTCGGGCTTCAGCATAAGGGTCGTGACCGCGCGGAGCGGCTCCCTGGTAGGAACAGCACGGGCGTCGGCGCCTCAGCGGGCGCGGCCACATGCCGGAAATGGGCTTGGGGTTCAGGAGGAGCCGGGAGGACCCTCAGCGTGCGAGCGGACTTCGCTCGTCCTCGCTGTCACTGGCGACGGCATCCTCGCCCGAGGGAGGGGAAGAAACACCGATGAAAGCGCCGAAATATGCGCTGCTGCCACAGGTCATAGCCGCCCCATCTGCCGTGGACCTGCTGTCCATCGGACCGTCGTTGTAAAGTTTTATTGTGATTTAAACGCGCGATCCTGAACAGCTATAGGTTCAAGGATAGAACAGTATCAACAAACGCAGTATCCGCCACGAAGTCTGTGAGCTTGTTTGAAGGGGGGTGAGTACACAAAACACACATGTGACACCCTCCCTTGCCCACGAAGAGTCGTGAAACTTGCTGTCTGTTGATGAATTCCAGGTCAGCCCCCGGAAGCGAGATTGAACATACACAGGCGCCCCGAGGTGCGCAACGCCTTTCCCCCGCGGAGCAGGATTGCGGGGGAAAGCGGGCGTGGCGCGAATTTCGAGGTTACTTTTATTTCAGCCGGCAAACCTCTGATCGAACAATGAGAATCGAAGGCGTAGCGGTGCCTCTCCGGGTTCGTAGGACTTCTGTCTCTATTTATTATGATACCTCCATTTGCATCCGCTACGGAATGAATTTCGGGCTTTGGTGATAACCTCTTCGCCGGGCACGCTTTTTCCTGCGCACCCTGTGAAGGGGATAAGATTGGGAAAAACCGGCTCGGGATGGGCCCTCCCTTGACCTGTCCATGGTCCTAGGGCAGCGGCCGGAAATGACAGATTCGCACGGGAAGTGCCGCGCCATGGGTGCCATCCCGACCGCAGTCCTGCTCCGGCGGCAGGGCGGTGGGCGGCAAGGACGGTGGACCTAGCGGTGGCGCATAAAGCCAGGAGGGCGAGGCGGGCAGGGCAGATGCCGCGTGCTCCAATCCAGGCGGGCATGAGCCGCACCTCCGGATGGGGGAAGTCGCTGGCCGCCGGGCGTGGGCAGGGTGCCGCTCTTAGGGGCCCGCATGCCGTTTGGGGGCGCCTTGTGAAGCGGCGGTGTGGCGAGGGGTGCCCAAAGCAAAAAAGCCCGGCGCGGGGCGCCGGGCTTTTTGAATTCTCGATGAGACGATGTCTCAGCGCTGGGGTCGCTCTCAGGCGCTCAGCTTGCTCAGCTGCGCGGCGAGGCGGGACACCTTGCGGGACGCCGTGTTCTTGTGAAGCACGCCCTTGGTCACAGCGCGCATCAGCTCAGGCTCGGCGGCCTTGAAAGCGGTGGCGGCGGCGGTGGCGTCGCCGGAGGCGATGGCATCGTCGAACTTGCGCAGGAAGGTCCGGACGCGCGAACGACGCGAACGGTTGACTTCGGTCCGACGCGCGATCTTGCGCGCGGCCTTTTTAGCGGAGGGCGTATTGGCCATCGGCCGTCCTCTATCCCTTGTCGCGCGCGGCAGTGCCGGATGGCAGCCACGCAGCAGTGAAATGAAATCCAGTGCCGGCAAGCAGGGTCGCCAGCGAAGTAGGCGGCTTATAAGGTCGCGGCGGCTCCGCGTCAACTGTCGGCCACCCGGATGGCGTGCGCGCGCCGCGCAGGCCAGCTTTGCAGTGCAGCATTCTTCGGCCTTGCGACGCAGTGGTCTCTGGACGGGCGACCCCCGGCTCACGTATGGCTGTCCTCATATATGGACCCACGCCCTATATAGAAGCGGACGCGCGACGGCGGATGCCTTCAAGGGCTTGAAAGCAAGGGAATTGGCATGAGCGAAGTGGCGGTGGCCGAGCGGCCCGTGACCGACAGCCTCGTGACCGTCTTCGGCGGGTCGGGCTTCCTGGGCCGCTATGTGGTGCGGGCCCTGGCCAAGCGCGGCTACCGGATTCGCGTGCCCGTGCGCCGTCCCGATCTTGCGGGCTTCCTGCTGCCGCTTGGCCAGGTCGGGCAGATTCAGCTCACCCAGGCCAATGTGCGCTATCCCGATTCGGTGATGGCCGCTGCCGAGGGCGCCACCTGCGTGGTCAATCTGGTGGGCATCCTGGCCCCTAGCGGCCGCCAGTCCTTCGACGCCGTGCATGCCTTCGGCGCCCGCGCCATCGCCACTGCTGCCGCCGCGAACGGGGCTGGGCTGATCCATGTGTCCGCCATCGGCGCGGACCCGTCCTCCACCGTCGGCTATGCCCGCACCAAGGGCGAGGGCGAGGCGGCGGCGCGTGCGGCCGTGGCGTCCGCCATCATTCTGCGCCCCTCGGTGGTGTTCGGCCCCGAGGACCGCTTCTTCAACCGCTTCGCGTCCCTGGCGCGCATGTCCCCGGCCCTGCCGCTCATCGGCGGGGGGCATACCCGTTTCCAGCCGGTCTTCGTGGCTGATGTGGCGGCTGCGGTGGAGCGTGGGGTGGACGGCAAGGCCATGGCCAGCGCCACCTATGAACTGGGCGGCCCTGAGGTGCGCACCTTCAAGGAGCTGATGGAGCTGACCCTGCGCGAGATCGGTGCCCGCCGCATCCTCATGGACCTGCCCTTCGGCCTTGCCGATTTCGAGGCGCGTTTCCTGGAGAAGCTGCCCGGCGCCCTGCTGACGCGGGACCAGGTGGCCATGCTGCGCCATGACAATGTGGTGAGTGACGCCGCCATCACCGAGGGACGCACGCTCGCGGGCCTCGGCATCGCGCCCGCCGCGCTGGGCAGCGTCCTGCCGAGCTATCTGTGGCGATTCCGCAAGGCGGGCCAGTTCACCCGCGTGGAGACCTGAGCGCACGGCGAGGGCAGGGGCCCTTGCGATGGTGCGGGGTGGCGGTTGCGCGGTAACCCCGTGGACCGCGAGATTACGGGCCTCGGCATCATGAGCCTCGACATCAAGATCTGCGGTGTGAACACACCGGCTGCCCTGGAGGCCGCATTGGCGGCCGGGGCGGACATGGTGGGCTTCGTCTCCTTCCCCAAAAGCCCGCGCCATTTGGAGCCGGAGGCCATGGGCGCCCTGGCCCGGGCGGTGGAGGGGCGGGCGCGCATGGTGCTGCTCACGGTGGATGCGAGCGATGCCCAGCTTGAGACGCTTATTGCGGCGGCCGGGCCCGACATTCTCCAACTGCACGGCCATGAAAGCCCCGAGCGGGTCGCGGAGATCCGCGCGCGCTTCGCCCGCCCAGTCATGAAGGCCATTTCCGTGCGCACGGCGCAGGATCTCGACGTGGTGCCGGCCTATGCGGCGGTGAGCGACCTTCTTTTGTTCGACGCCAAGCCCGATCCGGGGGCGCTGCTGCCCGGTGGCAATGGGCGTCCATTCGACTGGGATCTGCTGCGCTCTCTTGACCCTGGGCGCCCCGTCATGCTTTCCGGGGGGCTCGATCCCGACAACGTGTCGCAGGCGCTCGTGCGCATCCGGGTGGATGGGATCGACGTATCCTCGGGCGTGGAAAGTGCGCCCGGCGTGAAGTCGCCCGAAAAGATCGCCGCCTTCGTGCGGGCGGCGCGGGGGGCCCCGCGCAGCGGGGATGCGTGAGTTTTCGTCATTCCGTCAGAAGGCAGGCAGCCGTGACCGTCCTCAATTCCTACCGCACGGGCCCGGACGAACGGGGCCATTTCGGCATCCATGGCGGGCGCTTCGTCGCCGAGACGCTGATGCCGAATATCCTCGCTCTGGAAGAGGCCTATCGCGCCGCCAGGGCGGATCCGGCCTTCCAGACGGAGATGGATTCCTATCTCGCCCATTATGTGGGTCGCCCCTCGCCGCTCTATTTCGCCGAGCGGCTGACCGAGCATCTGGGCGGCGCGAAGATCTATCTGAAGCGCGAGGAGCTGAACCATACCGGCTCCCACAAGGTGAACAACGTGCTCGGCCAGATCCTGCTCGCCCGCCGCATGGGCAAGCAGCGCATCATCGCCGAGACCGGGGCGGGGCAGCACGGCGTCGCCACCGCCACGCTCTGCGCGCGCTTCGGGCTCGATTGCGTCGTCTATATGGGCGCGGTGGACGTGGAGCGGCAGAAGCCCAACGTGTTCCGCATGAACATGCTGGGCGCCACGGTGGTGCCGGTCACCTCCGGCTCGCGCACCCTGAAGGACGCCATGAACGAGGCCCTGCGCGACTGGGTCACGAATGTGGACGACACCTTCTATTGCATCGGCACGGTGGCGGGCCCGCACCCCTATCCGGCCATGGTGCGCGACTTCCAGTCCATCATCGGCAGGGAGACCCGCGTCCAGCTCATGGAGCAGGAAGGGCGCGGGCCGGACAGCCTGGTGGCGGCCGTGGGCGGGGGCTCCAACGCCATCGGCCTGTTCCATGAATTCCTGGACGATCCGAACGTTGAGATTTACGGCGTCGAGGCGGCCGGGCACGGCATCGCCTCCGGCCAGCACGCGGCCTCCATCACGGGCGGGCGTCCCGGCGTGCTGCATGGCAACCGCACCTATCTGCTCATGGACGGGGACGGCCAGATCACCGAGGCGCACTCCATCTCGGCGGGCCTGGACTATCCCGGCATCGGCCCCGAGCATTCCTTCCTGCATGACGTGAAGCGGGTGACCTATATCCCCTGCACCGATGCGGAGGCGCTGGAGGGCTTCCAGATCCTGGCGAAGCTGGAGGGCATCATTCCGGCCCTGGAAAGCGCCCACGCCATAGGTAAGCTAATGGAGATCGCGCCCACCAAGCCAAAGGACCACATCATGGTGGTCAATCTGTCGGGGCGCGGCGACAAGGACATCTTCACCGTGGCCGAGCATCTCGGGGGGCAGGTATGAGGAAGCTGATGGCGGGTGCCGCGCTGATCGCGGCGATCACTCCGGCCGCCGCCGATCCGGCGTGGCTGAAGCTCACCTATGGCAGCGTGATCACCGATCCCGGCGGCGCGTTCGTAAATGTGCAGGTGGCCAATGCCGGCACGATCATGATCAGCCAGATCGTGGTGAGCTGCGACTTCTTCGCGAAGAAGCAGAAGCTGGGCACGTCCTCCACGACGCTGTTCTCCTCCTTCCCGGGTGTGACGGGGCAGGATCAGGTGCGCCTGCTGGGCGCCACCTCCGCCTCCAGCGCCACCTGTTCCATCACCTCTCCTTCCAGCTGAGGGCCGGGGCTTCCGCCCCGCCTTAAGGTGCCATGACCTCTTCCGCTCCCCACCCGACCCGCATCGCCGCCCGCTTCAAGGCCCTCGCCGCCGAAGGGCGGCCGGGCCTCGTCACCTTCATCACCGCCGGGGATCCGGACGGGGAGACCTCGCTCGCCATCCTGAAGGCGCTGCCGGGCGCGGGGGCGGACATCATCGAGGTGGGCGTGCCCTTCACCGATCCCATGGCGGACGGGCCGGCCATCCAGGCGGCGGGGCTGCGGGCGCTGAAGGCCGGGCAGACCCTGGCGAAGACGCTGGCCATGGTCAGCGCCTTCCGCGAGGGGGACGATGCCACGCCCATCGTCCTCATGGGCTATTACAACCCCATCTATGTCTATGGCGTGGACCGCTTCCTGGCGGATGCCCGCGCGGCGGGCGTGGACGGGCTCATCATCGTGGACTTGCCGCCGGAAGAGGACGACGAACTGTGCCTCCCGGCGCTGAAGGCGGGGATCGACTTCATCCGCCTCGCCACGCCCACCACGGACGAGAAGCGCCTGCCCACGGTGCTGCGGCACACGGCGGGCTTCGTCTATTACGTCTCCATCACCGGCATCACCGGCGCGGCGACGCCCGATGCCGGGCGCGTCTCCCAGGCGGTGGC
The DNA here is from genome assembly GCF_003993795.1 of Aquabacter cavernae. Lineage (GTDB taxonomy): Bacteria > Pseudomonadota > Alphaproteobacteria > Rhizobiales > Xanthobacteraceae > Aquabacter > Aquabacter cavernae. The sequence continues at coordinate 1,545,089 of NZ_RWKV01000008.1, read as the reverse complement.
GCGCATCAAGCAGCATACCGACCTGCCGGTGGCCGTCGGCTTCGGCGTGAGGACGCCGGAGCAGGCTGCCGCCATTGCGGCGGGCGCGGACGCTGTGGTGGTGGGCTCGGCGCTGGTGGATGCGGTGCGCGCTTCGCTCGACGCAGAGGGGCGTGCCACGGACAAGACGGCGTCGTCCGTGAAAGCCCTGGTGAGCGATCTCGCCGCCGCCGTGCGCGGTGTGCGGCGCCAGCCGGCGGCGTGACGCCCGGCGCGAACAGGTTTTCGTCGGCATCTCTTCCGTCCCGCCTTTGGCGGCGGGGCGCGGGGTCTCATGCGCGCGTGCCCGCAGGGGCCGGGCGGCCGATTGGTATTGACGGCGCTCAACCCGGAGCGCCCCTCGCCCTCAGGGAGGACATATGAGCAAGGGTAAGATCGCCATTATCGGTTCCGGCCTCGTCGGACGTGCCTGGGCCATCACGTTCGCCCGCGCGGGCTTCGACGTGGCGCTGGCGGATGCGGATCCCGCCGCCCCCACCGCTGCGCTCACTTATATCGATGGCGTGCTGCCCGACCTCGCGGCCAACGGCCTGCTGAACGACGAGACCCCCGAGACGGTGCGCGCCCGTCTCACCGCCGTCGCTTCTTATGCGGAGGCGCTGGACGGCGCGATCCATGCGCAGGAGAGCGCGCCCGAGCGGCTGGAGCTGAAGCGGGCGCTCTATGCGGAGCTGGACCGCCTCGCGGCGCCCCAGACCGTGCTGGCCTCCTCCACCTCCGCGCTCCTGCCGTCGCTGTTCACGGAAGGGCTCGCGGGCCGCGGACGCTGCTGCGTCTGCCATCCCATCAACCCGCCTTACCTCGTGCCCGCCGTGGAAGTGGTGCCCTCTCCCTGGACGGACCCGGAGACCATCACCCGCGCCGCCGAGCTGATGCGCGCGGCGGGCCAGTCGCCCATCGTGATGCGTAAGGAGCTGGACGGGTTCGTCATGAACCGCATGCAGGGCGTGCTGCTGGACGAGGCGTTCCGGCTGGTGGCCGACGGTTATGCCAGCGTGGAGGACGTGGATATCGGCATTCGCGAGGGGCTGGCCCTGCGCTGGTCCTTCATGGGGCCGTTCGAGACCATCGACCTCAACGCCCCGGCGGGCGTGAAGGATTATGCCGAGCGCTACGAGCACATGTATGCCCGCATGGCGCCCACCCAGTGGCGGCGCGTGGACTGGTCGGGCCCGGTGATGGACACGGTGGTGGAGCAGCGCCGCGAGCGCCTGTCGCAGGAAGGTCTTCCCGACCGCCAGGTGTGGCGCGACCGCCGCCTCATGGCGCTGGCGGCGCATAAGCGCAAGGCGGACAAGGATATCGGCTCCTAAGCTCGGCGTTCCGCGCATCCCGTCCGGGCAAGGTCGGGATGCGCGCAGCCCATGACGCCCAGCGCGTCTTTCCCAGAAGCGTTTTTTCTCTTGAGGAAGGCGCGTTTCTTGCACGTAATCCGAGTGGACGGTTCCTCTCGTGCCGGAGACATGCCATGGCCTTCCTCCATCGCGTCGGTCCGCGAAGCTATGCCTTCGCCGATCTGAAGGACCTGATGGCCAAGGCGACGCCGCTGCGCTCCGGCGATGTGCTGGCGGGCATCGCCGCCGCCAGTGCCGAGGAGAGCGTGGCCGCCCGCATGTGCCTCGCGGAGGTGCCGCTGAAGGCGTTCCTCTCGCAGGCGCTGATCCCCTACGAGACCGACGAGGTCACCCGCCTCATCCTCGACACCCACGATGCGGCCGCCTTCGCGCCCGTGGCCTCCATGACCGTGGGCGACTTTCGCGACCATCTGCTTTCCCATGAGGCGACGCCTGCTGCGCTCGCCCGCCTCGCGCCCGGCCTGACGCCGGAAATGGTGGCGGCGGTCTCCAAGATCATGCGCAATCAGGACCTGATCCTGGTGGCGCGCAAATGCCCGGTGGTCACGCGCTTCCGCAACACGATCGGCCTGCCCGGCACCATGGCCGTGCGCCTCCAGCCGAACCATCCCACGGACGATGCGGCGGGCGTCTCCGCCTCCATCCTGGACGGCCTGCTCTACGGGGCGGGGGATGCGGTGATCGGCATCAACCCCGCCTCCGACAGCCTGCCGGTGATCGAGCGGCTGCTGAAGCTCATGGACGAGGTGATCGGGCGCTTCGAGATACCCACTCAGAGCTGCGTGCTCACCCATGTGACCTCGTCCATCGAGCTGATGAACCGGGGCGCGCCCGTGGACCTCGTCTTCCAGTCCATCGCGGGGACGGAAGGGGCGAACCGCTCGTTCGGGGTGGATCTCGCCGTGCTGAAGGAAGCGGCGGACGCCGCGCGCGCCCTGAAGCGCGGGACGGTCGGGCAGAACGCCATGTATTTCGAGACCGGGCAGGGATCGGCGCTTTCCGCCGACGCCCATCACGGCGTGGACCAGCAGACCTGCGAGGCGCGGGCCTATGCGGTGGCCCGCGCCTTCGAGCCGCTGCTGGTGAACACCGTGGTGGGCTTCATCGGTCCGGAATATCTCTATGACGGCAAGCAGATCATCCGCGCCGGCCTGGAAGACCATTTTTGCGGCAAGCTGCTGGGCGTGCCGCTGGGCGTGGACGTCTGCTACACGAACCATGCCGAGGCCGATCAGGACGACATGGACAGCCTGCTGACCCTGCTGGCGGCGGCGGGCGTCACCTATGTGATGGGCATTCCCGGCGCCGACGACGTGATGCTCAATTACCAGTCCACCTCCTTCCACGATGCCCTGTATGTGCGCGAGGTGTTCGGCCTGAAGCGCGCGCCCGAGTTCGAGGCGTGGCTCGCGCGCATGGGCATTACCGGGCCGGACGGGCGCATTGCCCCCGCCAGCGCGTCCCATCCTCTTCTGGGCTTCGTGGAGCGCGCCGCATGACGCCCCGCGATCCCTGGCTCGCTTTCGCCCGCCATACGCCCGCCCGCATCGCGCTGGGACGCACGGGCGCGAGCCTGCCCACGGACGAGGTGCTGCGCTTCGCGCTCGCCCATGCCCAGGCCCGCGACGCGGTCCACACGCCCTTCGACGGGGAGGCGGTGGCGCAGGGCATTGCGGAACTGGGCCTGCCGGTCCTTGCCGCGGACAGCGCGGCGGCCTCGCGGGATATCTATCTGCGCCGTCCCGATCTCGGGCGGCGCCTGTCCGACGAGAGCCGTCTCCGCCTCGCCGAAGCGGCGGGGGGCGAGGTGGACCTCGCCATCGTGGCGGCGGACGGCCTGTCCTCCACCGCCGTCCATGTGCAGGCCGTGCCCTTTCTCGCGGCCCTCAAGCCCTGGGTCGCGGCGGAGGGATGGAGCCTTGCCCCCGTGGTGGTGGCCCGGCAGGCCCGGGTGGCGCTGGGCGACGAGGCGGGCGCCCTGCTCAAGGCCCGTGCGGTGCTGGTGCTGATCGGCGAGCGGCCGGGCCTGTCCTCGCCGGACAGCCTCGGTCTCTATCTCACCTTCGCGCCCCGGCCCGGACGGAGCGATGCCGAGCGCAACTGCATCTCCAATGTGCGCGGCGACGGCCTCACCTTCGAGGCGGCGGCCTTCAAGCTCTCCTGGCTGCTGCGGGAGGCGTTCCGGCGCGGCCTGACCGGGGTGGACCTGAAGGATGACAGCGACGCGGTGGCGCAAGAGGCGCGTCGCCCGCTCACTGCAGGCTGAGGCCGCTTAAAGGACGAGGCCGCCTAAAGGACGAGGCGCTACGCGGTTGCACGGCACAGGACTTGCTTTTCTTAAGGTTGGCATTTGCGCGGGTGGGCAGGGTGCTGGGCTTCCCCCAAAGGGGGAGAGACGGAGGCTGGCGGATGAGCACGCAGAAGTCATCGGGAGTCACCTATACGACGGTGGATGTCGCCTATTTCGAGCAACGCGCGCTGAAGCGTCATGCGCGGGTCTGGTCGCTCTGGGCGCTGGGCGTGGGGGCGGTCATTTCCGGCCACTTCTCCGGCTGGAATCTCGGCCTCGCCTCGGGCGGATGGGGCGGCATGTTCATCGCCGCCATCATCATCGCCATCATGTATCTCGGCCTTACCTTCTCCATCGCCGAGATGTCGCCCGCCTTGCCGCACACGGGCGCCGCCTATTCCTTCGCCCGCACCACCATGGGGCCCTGGGGCGGCTTCATCACCGGCCTGTGCGAGAATGTGGAATATGTCATCACCCCGGCGGTGGTGGTGTCGTTCATTGGCTCCTACATGGGCTCCATCTTCGGCACGCCGCCGGAATTCCAGCCGGTCTACTGGATCTTCGGCTACATGATCTTCGTGGGCCTCAACGTGGTCGGCGTCGAACTGTCCTTCAAGGTGACCCTGGTGGTGACGCTCGCCGCGCTCGCCTGCCTTGTGGCCTTCTGGGTCAGCGCCATCCCGGTCATGGATTTCTCCCGCTGGGCGCTCAATATCGGCGTGTCGCCGGACGGGGCGGCCATCGAGCTGCCCAATGGCGGCGGGCCCTTCCTGCCGTTCGGCATCGGCGGCGCGCTGGCGGCCATGCCGTTCGCGGTGTGGCTGTTCCTGGCCATCGAGCAGCTTCCGCTGGCGGCCGAGGAATCGGTGGATCCCAAGAGCGACATGCCCAAGGGCATCATTGCGGGCATGGCGACGCTGATCGTCTCCGCCTTCATGATCCTGTGGCTGAACTCCTCGGTGGCCAACGGCGCCTTCGGCCTCTCCAGCTCGCTGGAGCCGCTGCTGGACGGCTTCAAGGCCATTTACGGCACGGGCATCGCCAGCCTGCTGGCGCTGGTGGCGGTGGTGGGCCTCATCGCCTCCTTCCACACCATCATCTATGCCCAGGGGCGGCAGATCTATTCCCTGTCCCGCGCGGGCTATTTCCCCCGCGCGCTGTCCATCACCCATGGCAGCCGCAAGACGCCGCATGTGGCCATGATCGCCGGCGCCGTGGTGGGCCTCGGCATCATGCTCACCATCTGGTTCGCGCTGGGTGCGGAGGCGGGGGCGGCGGCCATCGGCGGCACGCTGCTCAACATGGCGGTGTTCGGCGCCATGCTCTCCTATGTGATGCAGGCGCTGTCCTTCATCCTCATGCGGCGGAACATGCCCCACATCGAGCGGCCCTATAAGAGCCCGTTCGGCGTGCCCGGCGCGGCGCTCACCATCCTCATCGCGCTGGTGACCATCTACTTCCAGCTGTCCGATCCCATCTACCGCAACGGCGTGATCGGGGTGGCCATCTGGTTCGCGGTGGGCATCGCCTATTTCGCCGCCGTGGGCCGCCACAAGCTGGTTCTCTCCCCCGAGGAGGAGTTCGCCATGTCCAAGGGCACGAGCGAGTACAAGTCCTACTGAAACGAAAAGGGGCGCCCTCCGGGGCGCCCCTTTTCCCTCATCGGAACTTGGTCCGGTCAGACCGGCTCCACCGAGACCACGCGGAAGGTGTGGGTCTCGTCGTCTTCCTTCACGGAGACGTATTCGCCGATCACGAAGCGCTCGTCGTTGAAGCGATAGCCCGCCTCGTCGTCGTCCGAGCCGGAAATGTCATAGCGGAAGGCCCAGCTTCCGCCGGGGCGGCGCACCAGATGGCCCAGCGCGTCCGCCTCATTAGGGCGGAAGCGCACCACGCGGCACGCGGCGCGATGCTTGTCCCATAACGCGGGTTCGATCCGCCCGTCCTCGGAGAGAGGGGCGACGAAGGTGTAGCCGAAGTCCCGCGCGCCGGCCGGATGGCCCTTCTCGCGGGCGAGTTCGAGGCGGATCTCTCGGAAATCAGTGGGCAAATCGACCATGCGCTCCTCCGGGCCCTGGGCCGTCTGTCGGGGGCTTTTGGTCCGCGCCGACATCTCCTTCATGCCCCAGCTTTCGCTGAGGAGCGATGCCGTGCCGGTCCCTAAGGACATTTACTCAGGACGATTTGATCCAGGACAATGCGCGCTGCGTGGTTGGGTGTGTTATACTAAAGTCGGCCATTTTCAGGGAGATGGACCCATGAACACGCTACCTCCGTTTCAGACCTGGACCCAGGCTTGGCAGAATGCGGCCCAGACATCGGGAAATCCCGCGGCTGCTGCTCAACTCCTGTGGTTCGAACTGCCGGTGGAGATTGCCGGCCGGCTCCAGCGCTTCACCGCGGCCCGCATGCAGGACCAGATGCGCCTCTTCACCGAGATGAACGGGGCCGAAGGGGTGGCCAATCCCTTCATGCGCGAGGCGGCTTTCCTCCAGGAGTCGAGCCTCGCCTGGGGATCGGAAGTGCTTCAGATCATGGAGCTTTGCCAGGAGCGCCTGCTGAATACGTCGCGTGCGGAATCGCAGGCGCCGATCCACTATCCGAAGGCGGCCGCCTGACGCCGCCATTTCCGGGTCCGGCGGCGTGCTGCCGGACTTACGAACCTGGGGCGGCGTGTTCGCGCGCCGCCGACAGGCTGGTGCCCACCGAGGCCGTGACGATCAAGGCGATGGCGACCCACTGGTTTGCCGACAGGTGCTCCTGGAGCACAAGCAGGCCGAATATGGCCCCCATGGCGGGCTCGCCGCTCATCAGGATGCTGAACGTCTGGGCGGGCAGCCGCTTCAGCGCGATCATCTCCAGCGAATAGGGAATGGCGCTGGAGAGGATGGCGACCCCGATGGCGACCGGAAGCAAGGCGGGCGAGAGCAGCGCCGTGCCCGCCTGGGCGACACCCGCCGGAAACGCGACAAGCATCGCCACCAGCATGCCGATGGCGGCCACGGAACCGCCCGGGGCGGCGGAACTGCTGCGCTTGCCGAACAGAATGTAGACCGCCCAGAAAACCCCCGCGATGAGCGCATAGGCCACGCCCAGCAGATCGAGATGGGCCGCCATGGCATGGATCGGCAGCAGCAGGATCACGCCTGCAATGGCCATGCCCGCATAGAGGAAATCCCGGGGGCGCCGGGAGGTGGCCACCGCCAGCAGGAGCGGGCCGGTGAATTCCAGCGCCACCGCCACGCCCAGCGGAATGCGGGAGAGGGACATGTAGAAGGTGAGGTTCATGCCGCCGAGCGCGACGCCGTAGACCAGCAGAGAAGGCCATGCGGCGCGGGTTGGCCAATGGCGCCAGGGGCGCCAGACCATCCACAGGATGATGCTCGCGAACAGCAGGCGCAGCGCGGTGGCGCCTTCGGGGCCTATGGCCGGGAAGAGCTGCTTGCCCATGGCCGCCCCGCCCTGGACCGAGACCATGGCCACGACGACGGCACACAGCGCCAGGGGAACACCCACCGGCGCGCCCGTCGCCGGGGTCGTCTGCGATGAACCCATGGGGCCGAGATCCGCTGAGGGACCGGCGGATGCCGTCCCGAAGGTGGTGCGGACGGCGGGACTCGAACCCGCACGCCTTGCGGCGCAAGATTTTAAGTCTCGTGCGTCTACCGATTTCGCCACGTCCGCGCGTGAGGCGGGACCATAAAGCGCGATCGGGCCGCAGGGAAGCGCATAGCGCATCCATACGGGTTGTGAACCGCTCTCTATCAAGGACTTATGCACTGTCACGCGCATGGAGGGGGCCGTGGCCGTCCATGCGGGCGGGGAAATGCACGTCATCAACCACTTATGCCGGGCGGGATGCCCGGATGTGCATCGCGCGTTCAGGGCGGGCAAGAAGCGTTCTCTATGGAGGCGCGCGCAGGGGGATCGCGCCGCGACTTCCGTCAGCCCGCCTTCTGCCGATGGGAGAGGATGGCGCCGACCATCAGGCCGCCGATCAGGCTCACATGTTCCACCGCCACGCGGAAATGCTCCAGCGCCTCATGGCCGCTCGCGGCCCAGAAGGGATGGGCCACGGGAATGGTGAGCACGAGGAACACCGCCAGCGCTCCATAGCCCAGCCAGGAGGCCACATTGAAGATGATGAGCAGGGAGGAGACCAGCAGGGTGCCGATGGCCAGCGCGGCGATGAAGTCGGGCGCAGGCAGGCCGAAATGGCTCATTTCCGCCGCGGCGGCGGAAAAATTGATCAGCTTGTCCAGCCCCGCGCCCCAGAAGACGAAGGTCAGCACCACGCGGGCGATAATCGCGAAGGCGCGGGATTCGAGCAGGCAGGCGATGGGTTGTGGAACCATGGGTCACACTCCGGAAAGGATGTACCCATGGTGAAACCCTCCAGGAAGGTCAAGCTTGCGGTGAAGCGCCCGCATCCTTTTCCAGGGCCTCGGCCTGGGCCGGGGTAATGGCGACGGATTCGCCACAGCCGCAGGCGGACGTCTGGTTGGGATTGTTGAACACGAACTGCGCGGAAAGCTTCTCGGTCTTGAAGTCCATCTCCGTGCCCAGAAGGAACAGGATGGCCTTGGGATCCACGATCACCTTCACGCCCTTGTCCTCCACCACATCGTCTGTGGGGGCGATCTCGGTGGCATAGTCCATGGTGTAGGACATGCCCGCGCATCCGCCGTTGCGGACGCCCACCCGCACGGCCGCGGCCGGAGGGGTGGAGCGGGACATGATCTGGCGCAGGCGCGTGGCGGCGGCATCAGTGATGCGCATCACCTGGGGGCGGGGGCGCGGGGAAGCGTTCATCGTCAAAACTCCTGACCACGCCGGTTCAAGGCCGGCGGATCCACGTTCCTAAAAATGGGGCAACAGAGGCCCTTGGGCAAGGGGCGGGGGCTCAGGGCGGCCATGCGCGGGCTCATGAGCAGGCGGGAGATGCAACCGAAGGGCGTCCACGGCGTTCAGCTTGGCAATGGAGGCGATCGGCCATGGTCAAGGTGAGCGAGCAGAATGGTCCGGCCGAACCGGCGCGTCGGGCAGGCGGGTCGGGCAAGGCCGCGCCGGGCGCGGCGGCGGACCTTACCCGCAAGGAAGACGAGATCGTGGAGGAGCGGGCGAACCTGCGCGCTCTCGCGGTCTATGAGGTGATCCGCCGGGAGGGCGTCGAGGAACTGAAGCGGCCCATGGCGAGCCTGTGGTGGTCCGGCATCGCGGCGGGCCTGTCCATCGGCTTCTCCATCGTGGGCGAAGGCCTGCTCCATGCCCACCTGCCCGACGCGCCGTGGCGGGGGCTGGTGGAGAGCCTGGGCTATTCCATCGGCTTCCTCATCGTCATTCTCGGCCGCTACCAGCTCTTCACGGAAATCACCCTGACGGCGGTGCTTCCCGTCCTGGCCGAGCCTTCGCGCGGCAGCTTCGCGGCGCTCATGCGCATCTGGGTCGTGGTGCTCGCCGCAAATCTGGTGGGCACCGCCCTGTTCGGCGCGGCCCTCGCCTCCGGCCTGTTCCTGCCGCAGGAGGCGCAGGAGGGCATTCTCGGCGTGTCCCGGCATCTGGCCGAAATCGGCAGCGGTTCCGCCTTCTGGCGCGGCATATTGGGCGGCTGGCTGGTGGCGACGGTGGTCTGGCTGCTGCCGAGCGCCGAACAGGCGCGCTTCGCAGTCATCCTGCTGCTCACGGCGCTCATTTCCGCGCTGGAGCTGTCCCACGTCATTTCCGGCTCGGTGGAGCTGTTCGTCCTGCTGTTCGTGGGCGAACTGGGGATCGGCGCGGTGCTGTCCATCCTGCTGCCGCTGCTGGCGGGCAACATCGTGGGCGGCTCGGCGCTGTTCGCGCTCCTGGCCTATGGCCAGGTGAAGGAGGAAATGTCCGATCCCGAGCCGGGCGAACCCTCCCTGGCGCGGGAGGGGGCCGGATCGTAACGCGCCGTCAGGCGCGGCGGCGCACGAAGACGGTGCTCTCGAAGTCGAACACCAGGTCGCCATGCTGATTGGTGCCGGTATTGTAGGCCATGAGCAGGCCCCATTCCGGCTTGGACTTGGAGGGCAGCTTTTCACGCACCTCGGTGGCATAGGTGATGGTGTCGCCGGCATAGACGGGCTTGAGCCAGCGCAGATTCTTGAAGCCGGGGGAGGGGCCGAAGTCCGGCACCGGCAGGCCACGGGCGCGCCGCTCGGCATCGTCGCGGGTGCGCTCCTCCAGCAGGTATTTCATCCAGGTGGCGGCGGTGTGCCAGCCGGAGGCGATGAGGGCGCCGAACGGGGAGCGCTTCGCCGCCTCCTCGTCCACATGGAATGTCTGCGGATCATAATTGCGCGCGAACGCGATGATCTCGTCGCGGGTGAAGAGGTGGCTGCCCAGCACGCGGCGGGTGCCCACCTGCATCTCGTCGAAATAGCTCATGCGAGGCGCGCTCCCGGATTGCGGCGGGCGAACAGGATGACCAGCGTCTCCTCGCTCGCCACCTCGCCCGTGCTTTTCAGAAGCTCCAGGCGGAAGGTCACGAGGCCCATGTCCGGCTTGGTCTTGGACGTCCGGCTTTCCAGCACCTTGCGGCGCACGGACAGGACATCGCCGGGGAATACCGGCATCTTCCACTTCACCTCGCTGACGCCCGGAGACCCGCGCCCGGCGGCATTCAGCAGGAAACCTTCGCAGGTCAGCTTCTGCATGATGGCGCAGGTGTGCCAGCCGGAAGCGGCCAGCGCGCCCAGCATGGAGGCGGCGCCCGCCGCCGCGTCCAGGTGCATGGGCTGGGGGTCGAACTGGCGCGCGAAGTCGATGATTTCCGCCTCGGTCACCTTGTAGGCGCCGTAGGTTTTCACCTCGCCTTCGATGAAGTCCTCGAAGAAGAGACTTGCCACGCTGTCCTCCCGCGCGTTTGACGGTCTGGTCCCGCCGGTCCGGTATTTCGTCGGCGCCGGGCGGACCTGACTGACGATCCGTGAGTGAGGCTCACGGATCGTCAAGTCTTATACGCTTGCGGCGGGGCCGGGGAAGGGGATGCGCCGCCCGTTACCGGGACGGCGCGCCGCATCAGTTCGCGAAGCGGAAATGCAGCACGTCGCCGTCCTGCACCACATATTCCTTGCCTTCCAGCCGCAGCCGTCCGGCCTCGCGTGCGCCCGCCTCGCCCTTGTTCTTGACGTAGTCGTCATAGGCGATGGTCTCCGAGCGGATGAAGCCCTTCTCGAAGTCCGAATGGATGACGCCCGCCGCCGCTGGCGCGCGGGTGCCGCGGGTGATGGTCCAGGCGCGGGCCTCCTTGGGGCCCACGGTGAAATAGGTGACCAGCTGGAGCAGGTCATAGCCCGCGCGGATCACGCGGTTGAGGCCCGGCTCGTCCAACTCGATGGCTTCCAGATAGTCGGTCTGCTCCTCGGGGGGCAGCACCGCGATCTCGCTCTCGATCTTGGCCGAGACCACCACCGCCTTCGCGCCTTCCGCCTTGGCGCGCTCGAACACCTGGGCGGAGAGGGAATTCCCGTCCTTGGCCGAGGCTTCCTCCACGTTGCACACATAGAGGACCGGCTTGGCGGTCATGAGGCCCAGCATGTCGAAGGCGCGCTCCTCATCGGGCTTGCGCTCCACGAGGCGGGCGGGCTTGCCGTCGCGCAGCAGCACCAAAGCGCGCTGCATGAGGTCGAGGCTTTCCTTGGATTCCTTGTCGCCGCCCTTGGCCTTCTTCTCCAAAGCGGAGGCGCGCTTCTCAAGGCTTTCAAGGTCGGCGAGCATCAGCTCGGTCTCGATGGTCTCGATGTCGTCCACGGGAGAGACCTTGCCCTCCACATGGGTCACGTCGCCATCCTCGAAGCAGCGCACCACATGGGCGATGGCGTCGCATTCGCGGATGTTGGCCAGGAACTGGTTGCCCAGGCCTTCACCCTTGGAGGCGCCGCGCACGAGGCCCGCAATGTCCACGAAGGTGAGGCGGGTGGGGATGATCTGCCCCGACCCTGCGATCTCCGCCAGCGTGTCCAGGCGCGGATCGGGCACGGCCACCTCGCCCACATTGGGCTCGATGGTGCAGAAGGGGTAATTGGCCGCCTGCGCCGCCGCAGTCTGCGTCAGGGCGTTGAACAGGGTGGACTTGCCGACATTGGGCAGGCCGACGATGCCGCATTTGAAGCCCATCTTGAGAGATCTCTCAGCGTTCTTTGAAGGAAGTGAAAAGGGTTTCCATATCGGTGAGGAACGGGTTCACCACAAGCGTGCGCTCGTGGGAAAGCCCATCCTCGATATCCTCGCTCACCAATACCCGGCATTCGGCCGCCTGGGCGGCGGCGAACAGCAGGCAATGGTCCCAGGGCAGATGCAGCCGGTCTTCCACGCGGAAGGCGCGGTCCATCAGCTCCAGCGGCCCGGCCGAACGGCAAGCGGGCATGAGGTCGGCGAGATAGGCGCGCACGGCGTCCCGTCCCACCAGGGGAAAGCGGCGGCGGGCATCGCCGTAAAGCGTGGCGAGAACCATGGGGCTCACCACCAGTTCGCCATGGCGGCGGATGGAGCGCAGGCTATGGCGTGCCATCGCCCGCTTCCGGGCTTCCGAGCGGTCCTGGAGATAGAGCAGGATCGGCGCGTCCACGAAGCAGCGCACGGGCGGCTGCGCTTTCGTCGAGGGCCGTTCGGCCATCGTCTTGAGCGTCTGCTTGAGGGCCTCCTGGGCCGTGCTCATCTGCGGTCTCGCGCTTTGGGGCCGGCGGCGGGGCGATGCCCCAGCCGGGACCCGTGAGCCAGCGGTCAAAGGGCGCCAGCGGGTCGCCATGGCCGCCCAGCGCCCGTGAGAGCTGCTCGGCCACGAATTTGGACAGGCTCACGCCCTCGCGGGCGGCCGCCAGCCGTGCCCGTGCCAGAAGATCCTCCGACACGGTGATGGTGACGTTCTTCATTCGCGGCCCCCTCCCGTCAAGCCCGCGGCATTGCGCCGGTCCGCCGCGTCCCCGTCAGCCGCGCGTGCCGATTTCCTTCACGCCGCCAAAGCCCTGGGCGTCCATGAACAGGTGCGCCCGGTTCTGGAACTCCTCGGGGCGGCCTGCGGTGAGCTGGTCCGCATTGTCCGCGCAGGCCGTGCACAGCGCGTCCACCCAGCCCGCCTCGGACTTGGCGAAGTCGTTCAGCACATAAGCGTGGACCAGGCTCTTGTCGCCGGGATGACCGATGCCCAGGCGCACGCGCCAATAATCGTTGCCGCATTGGGCGGTGATGGAGCGCAGGCCGTTATGGCCCGCATTGCCGCCGCCCTTCTTGATGCGCAGCTTGGCGGGGGGCAGGTCCAGTTCGTCATGGAAGACGATGACCTTCTCCAGCGGGATCTTGTAGAAGCGCATGGCTTCACTCACCGCCCGCCCGCTCTCGTTCATGAAGGTTTCGGGCAGCAGGGCCAGCACTTTCTGGCCGCCGATCTCGCCTTCGCTCACCGCTCCCTGGAACCTGCGGCGCCAGGGGGAGAGGCGATGGCGGCGGACGATGGCATCCACCGCCATGAAGCCGATATTGTGCCGGTTGCCGGCATATTTCGCGCCGGGATTGCCGAGACCCGTGAAGAGAAACACGGCTGCCTCCGGCGCGAAACGATCAGGCCTGCTCGGCGGCGGCAGCGGCGTCCTCGGCCTCGGCTTCCTTCAGGCCCGACGGGGCCATGACGGTCGCCAGGGTATCGTCGCCGGTGAGGGCGGACACGATGCCGGAGGGCAGCTTCACGACGGAGAGGTGGATGCTGTCGCCGATCTCAAGGCCGGTCAGGTCCGCCTCGATGAATTCGGGGATGTGCTCCGCGTCCGCGTCCAGGGTCACGGCGTGGTGCACGACATTGAGCGTGCCGCCGCGCTTCAGGCCCGGGGACTTCTCCTGGTTCACGAAGTGAACGGGCACTTCGACGGTCACATGGGCGCCGGCCGACACGCGCAGGAAATCGACGTGCAGCGGGAAGTCCTTGACCGGATCCAGCTGGTAGTCGCGCGGGATCACGCGGTGGCGCTTGCCGTCCACCTCGATCACGAACAGCGTCGTCAGGAAGTGACCCGCATAGATGGTGCGGGTGATTTCCTTGTTGTCGAGCGAGATCGTGACGGGATCCTGCTTCTCACCGTAAATCACGGCGGGCACGCGTCCGGCGAGGCGCTCTGCACGGGCGGCCCCCTTGCCGGCCCGCGGGCGCGCCACAGCCTTCAGTTCTTTGATGGCAGTCATGGCACTGGTCCTAACATCTCGTGGGTTCTAGAACGGCCAATGGCCGCTCGCGCGGCCATTCGGCTGTCTTTCGTGCCGCACGCCTCCAGGGGGGCGCATGCGGAGCGAACGCGGGCTTATAGCCGCGAAGCCTTGGAAATGCAACGTCCGGAGCCTGAGGGGCAGATGAGCGTCACCATCTACGGCATCAAGAACTGCGACACGATGAAGAAGGCCCGCGCCTGGCTGGAAGGGCATGGGGTCGCCTATGCCTTCCACGATTACAAGAGCGCGGGCATCGAGGCCGCGCTGCTGGAGCGCTGGATGGGCACGGTGGGCTGGGAAACGCTGCTCAACAAGGCGGGCACCACCTTCCGCAAGCTGCCCGACGCGGACAAGGCGGACCTCAACCGCGCGAAGGCCGAGCGGCTGATGCTGGCGCAACCCTCCATGATCAAGCGCCCGGTCCTCGACGTGGACGGCAAGCTGACCGTGGGGTTCAAGCCGGAGGTCTATGAGACGCTGTTCGGCTGAGGGGGCGGCATGCGTCCCTCGCGGGCTTCCCCCTCCCCAACCCTCCCCCGCAAGCGGGAGAGGGAGTCACGGCAGGCGCAACGGAAAAAGCCCTCTCCCGCTTGCGGGGGAGGGTTGGGAGGGGGAATTTGCATGCCTGATCAGGGCAGGCAACTTAGCCGGAAGCCGCAGAGCACAAGCGCTCCACATCCTCACGCATCCGGGACGCGCTTCTTCTCCAGCTTTCGGGCGAGCGTGCGCCGGTGCATGCCGAGGCGCCGGGCGGTCTCGGAAATGTTGAAGTCGGTCTCCGCCAGCGTCTCGTGGATGCGTTCCCATTCGAGATTCTTCAGCGAGGTGGGCCGCATGGAGACCGGGATGCTCACATCGCCCTCCGCGCGGCCGAAGGCGGCCTCGATGTCGTCCGTGTTGGCGGGCTTGGCGAGATAATGGCAGGCGCCCAGCTTGATGGCCTCCACGGCGGTGGCGATGCTGGCGAAGCCCGTGAGCACCACGATCCGGGTGGCGGGATCATGGGCGTGCAGCGTCTTCACGCATTCCAGGCCAGACCCGCCCGCAAGCTTCAAGTCCACCACCGCGAAGTCCGGCGTACCTTCCGCGAGCAGGGCGCGCACCCCCTCCGCGTCCTGGCTGATGCACACCTCGTAGCCCCGCCGCTCGAAGGAGCGGCGCAGGGCGCGGGCGAAGGCCGCGTCATCCTCGATGAGGAACAGGCGGGCACGGGGTTCCGGCTCGGTCTCCATCTCAGGCTCCATGGGCGCCTCCATCGGACAAGAGTTTCAACGGCAGGTTCAGCGTCACGCAGGCGCCCGTAGCGCCGTTCTCGGCCTTTACGCGACCGCCCAGCTTGCGGACCACATTGACCACCAGGAACAGGCCGAGCCCCCCGCCGGGGCGATTCTTGGTGGAGCGGTAGGGTTTGCCGAACGTCTCCAAGATCTCGCCCGCAAAGCCCGGCCCGGCATCGCGCACGGTGAGGACGAATTCCGTGCCTGTGCTGCGCACGGAGACGCCGAGCCAGTTGGGGGAGGCTTCCAGCGCATTGTCGAACACGTTGAAGATCACCTGCTTCAGGGCCGGGTCCGAGATGATCGCCTCGCCCTGGGTGAGGGCGTTGCTGTAGTCCAGCATGCGCGGCGAGCGGCTGGCCTGCCATTCCGCCACCAGTTCGTCGAAGAAGGCCGCAGCGGTGGTGCGCACCGTGCCCTCGCCCCGTGCCTCGCCCGAGGACATGAGAATGCCGGACACGATGCGCTTGCAGCGGTCCAACTGGTTCTGCATTTCCGCCAACTCGTCGGCGAGGTCCGCATTGGTGCGGAACGGGCGCATGTGGCTCCAGTCGTTGAGGATCACGGACAGGGTGGCCAAGGGGGTGCCCAGCTCATGGGCGGCGCCGGAGGCGAGAAGCCCCATGCGCACGATATGGTCCTCTTCCGCCGAGATCTGGCGCAGCGTGGCGAGATGGGCGTCGCGCGCCCGCAGGTTCCGGGTGATGCGGGTGATGAACAGCACCAGCAGGCTGGCGGTGAGCACGAAGCAGACGAAGGCGCCCTGGAGGAACAGGCTGAAACGATCCTGGGCGCTGGCGTCCGGCAAGGCCAGGGGGCGGAAGACCGTGGTGAGCCAGACGAAGCCCGCCGCCGCCGCCGCCGCGATGGTCCAGGCGGACCAGGTCTCCAGCAGCACGCAGGCCAGGCTCACCTGGAGCAGATAGAGCGAGATGAAGGGGTTGGAGGCGCCCCCGCTCAGATGAAGCTGGACCGTGAGCGCGGCCACATCCAGCAGCATCTCGAAGAACAGCTCGGCATTGGTGACGCTCTCCAGGCGCTGGTGGCGCCATATGGAGACGATGTTCAGCAACACCAGGAAGACGAGGACGGAGCCCATCTCCAGCAGCGGCAGGGAGATCTTGAACCAGGAGCTGGCGAGAAAGATCGTCACCACCTGTCCCACCACTGCGAGCCAACGCAATTGGATGAGGAGGGACAGGTTCTGGTTGTTGGTGGTGTCTTTCTCGAACGCCGTCATGACCGGGTCGTTGTGTCAGACCCGGCGCCTCCACACAAGCACCGCCCCGCCCACCGCCATGGCCGCCATGGCGAACCAGGTCAGCGCATAGCCTAGATGGTTGTTGGGGAAGCTGATGACGGTGAGGCCGCCCATGGGCAGGCCGCCCGCATTGGGCGTTGCGTCCGCATCGATGAAATAGGGGGCCACCGGCCCGAGATCGCGGGCGGCGGCGATGGCCGAGACGTCGCGGGAATACCAGCGGTCGGCGGCGGGGTCATTGTCGCGCAGGAAGCCGCCCTTGGGCTCGGGCAGGCGCAGGAGGCCGGTGACGATTGTCTCGCCTGCGATCTCGCCCGCCTGCCGGGCAGCGCGGGTGCGATTGTCGTGGGGTACGAAGCCCCGGTTCACCAGAACGGTGAAGCCGGCATCGGTCCGGAACGGGGTCAGGACCCAATAGCCCGCCCCGTGCGCGCTCACCGCCTGCACAAGGGTCTCGTTATCGTTCAGGAAATGTCCGGCGGTCCGCACGCGCTGATATTCGCTGGAGGCGGCGTCGATGGCGCCCCATTGGCCGGGGCCGGGGGCGGGCACCGGAGGGGCGGTGACGCGGGCCTCCACGCGGGCGATGAGGTCGTGTTTCCAGGCGAGGCGCTGCACCTGCCAGGCGCCCAGCGCGCAGAACACGCCGGACAGGATGAGAAGAAGGAGCGCGAAGACCGCCGCGCCTTTCAGGCCAGCGGCCCCCTTGGGCTCCGGGGCGGGCGAGGCATGGCCTCCCCCGCCGTCCGGCATCTTCATTTCATTCCGTTCATGTCGTGAACGGGCATCATGTTGGCGTGGAGGTGGTACATGACCCAGAGCGAGCCGCTGATGGCGATCACCACCACGATGATGGTGAAGATGAGGGCCATCATGTTCCACCCGCCTTCCGAGCTGCTGCTCATGTGCAGGAAGTAGATCATGTGCACCACGATCTGCACCGCCGCGAAGGCGGTGATGATCATGGCGGTGACGCTCTTGTTCTCGATGACGCCGCTCATCACCAGATAGAAGGGGATGGCGGTGAGGATGACCGACAGGATGAAGCCGGTCATGTAGCTCTTGAAGGTGCCGTGGCTGTGATCTTCGCCGTGGCCGTGATGGGCGTCCGCCCCGTGTGCGTGGCTGTCGGCGCTCATCGCAGCATTCCCATGAGATAGACGAAGGTGAACACCCCGATCCAGATGACATCGAGGAAGTGCCAGAACATGGACAGGCACATGAGGCGGCGCTTGTTGGCGGGAACGAGCCCGCGCCGGCCCACCTGCACCATCAGCGTGAACAGCCAGATCAGGCCGAACGTGACGTGCAGGCCGTGGGTGCCCACCAGGGTGAAGAAGGAGGAGAGAAAGGCGCTGCGCTGGGGCGTCGCGCCATGCTCGATCATGTGGTGGAACTCATAGAGCTCGATGGCAAGGAACGCCGCGCCGAACAGGGCGGTGACCAGCAGCCAGGCCTGCACCTGCTTCGCCTGGCCCTTCTCCATGGCCAGCATGGCGAAGCCGTAGGTGATGGAGGAGAACAGCAGCATGGCCGTGTTCACCGCCACCAGTTCCAGGTCGAACAGGTCCTTCGGCGAGGGGCCGGCGGCATAATTGCCGCCGAGCACGGCGAAGGTGGCAAACAGCATCGCGAAGATGAGGCAGTCGCTCATCAGATAGATCCAGAAGCCCAGAGCGGTGCTGTGGCCTTCGGGATGCGCGTGCTCGTCCTTCTCGTAGAAGACGATTTCGCCGGTTTCCGGTGCGGTGGTGGTGGTCGAGCTCATGGCGTCACCTGTCCCGTCAGGAGCTTGGTGCGCGCTTCTTCAGTGCGCTCCACCTCATCGGCCGGAATGTCGTAGTCGCGGTTGTAGTTGAAGGTATGCCCGATGGCGACGGCGAGGATCGCCACGAAGCACAGCGCCGCCAGCCACCAGATGTACCAGACGAGAGCGAAGCCCATCGCCGTGCTCAGCCCCGCCAGGATGACCCCGGTGCCGGTGCTGCGCGGCATGTGGATGGGCTTGTAGCCCCCCAACGGCCGCTTGTAGCCCCGCCGCTTCATGTCCCACCACGCATCGATCTCGTGGATCACGGGGGTGAAGGCGAAGTTGTAGTCCGGCGGGGGCGAGGACGTTGCCCATTCCAGCGTACGGCCGTTCCAGGGATCGCCCGTGGTGTCGCGCAGCTGCTCCCGCTTCAGGATGCTCACGCCGATCTGCACCAGGAAGCTCACGATTCCCAGCAGGATCAGGAAGGCGCCGAAGGCGGCGATGATGAACCAGATGTGCCAGGACGGATCGTCGAACACCCGCATGCGGCGCGTCACGCCCATGAAGCCGAGCACGTAGAGCGGCATGAAGGCGAAGAAGAAGCCCAGCACCCAGAACCAGAACGACATCTTGCCCCAGAAGGGCTCGAGCCGGAAGCCGAAGGCCTTCGGCCACCAGTAGGCGATGCCGGCGAACATGCCGAACACCACGCCGCCGATGATGACGTTATGGAAGTGGGCCACAAGGAACAGCGAGTTGTGGAGCACGAAGTCGGCCGGCGGGATCGCCAGCATCACGCCCGTCATGCCGCCGATGACGAAGACGAGCATGAAGGCCACCGTGTACATCATGGGCAGCTCGAACTTGATGCGCCCCCGGTACATGGTGAAGAGCCAGTTGAAGATCTTCGCGCCCGTGGGGATCGAGATGATCATTGTCGTGATTCCGAAGAAGGAATTCACGCTGGCGCCCGAGCCCATGGTGAAGAAGTGGTGCAGCCACACGAGGTAGGACAGGATCGTGATGACCACCGTCGCGTAGACCATGGAGGTGTAGCCGAACAGCCGCTTGCCCGAGAAGGTGGCGGCCACCTCCGAGAACACGCCGAAGGCCGGCAGGATCAGGATGTAGACCTCCGGGTGGCCCCAGATCCAGATCAGGTTCACGTACAGCATCGGGCTGCCGCCGAAGTCGGACGTGAAGAAGTTCATGCCGAGGTAGCGGTCGAGCGCGAGCAGGGTGAGCACCGCCGTCAGCACCGGGAAGGTGGCGACGATCAGCACGTTGGTGCACAGCGAGGTCCAGGTGAAGACCGGCATCTTCATCATGGTCATGCCGGGGGCACGCATCTTGATGATGGTACAGATGAGGTTGATGCCTGAGAGCGTTGTTCCGACGCCCGCCACCTGAAGTGCCCAGATATAGTAATCGACGCCTGGGTCTGGACTGTATGAGACGCCCGACAGCGGCGGATAAGCGAGCCAGCCGGTCTTGGCGAATTCACCGATGAACAGCGACATCATCACCAGGATGGCGCCGCCGGTGGTCATCCAGAAGCTGAAATTGTTCAGGAACGGGAAGGACACGTCGCGGGCGCCGATCTGCAGCGGCACCACATAGTTCATGAGGCCCGTCACCAGCGGCATGGCGACGAAGAAGATCATGATGACGCCGTGCGCCGTGAACACCTGGTCGTAATGGTGTGATGGCAGGTAGCCGTCCGAGCCGTTGAAGGCCCAGGCCTGCTGGATGCGCATCATGATGGCGTCGGCGAAGCCGCGCAGCAGCATGATGATGCCCAGCACCATGTACATGATGCCGATCTTCTTGTGGTCCACGCTGGTGAACCATTCACGCCACAGATAGCCCCATAGGCGGAAATAGGTCAGCGCACCCAGCACCGCCGCGCCGCCGACGGCCACGACGAGGAAGGTGACCACCAGGATCGGCTCGTGGAACGGCAGGGCGTCGAGCGTGAACCGCCCGAAGATGGGACTGGTCGGGACGGGATAGGAAACAGCCATGGCGTTCCGTCTCAGATGTTGGAAGGCCGGAAGGGGGCCGAGAAGGGAGTTGCGGAGGACGAGATCGGAGTGAAGGCGGGCAGCGGCAGGCCCGCGCCGATCAGGCGCGTGGAGGGCGTGGTGCGCACCACCGACAGCTTGGCGCCCGATTCCACCAGTTCCTCGGGCGAGCACAGGCCGATGACGAAGCCCTGGTCGCCGCCGAGCACCGTGGTGCCGCCGCGGCGGTTGAACTTGTCATAGGCGATGTTCATCACGTTGGAGACGCCGCCAAGGCCGAGGCCGCCCTTGGCGTCGAGGGCCATCATCTCGCTCATGCACATCTTGCCGGGCTCGACGCACATATTGAGGATGGCCTTGAACAGAACCGGATCCACCTGGGCGTAATGGGTGATCGGGACGTTCTCGCTGGGCTTTTCGAGGTCCAGATAGACCGCGCGGGTGAGATCCCCGCCGCCCGCCTTCACGCCCGCGACCCACTTGTCGAAGTCGGCGTCGGACATGCCGTGGAACTTGAAGTGCATGCCGGAGAAGCCGGCGCCGCTATAATTGGCCGAGATGCCGCGATAGGTGCCGGCATTGTTGATCACCGCGTGCAGGCGGCTCTCCATTCCGGGCATGGCGTAGATCATGCCCGCCATGGCCGGGATGTAGAAGGCGTTCATCACGGCGGAGGAGGTGATGCGGAAGGACAGCGGCCGATCGACCGGCGCGGCCAGCTCGTTGACGCTGGCTACACCCAGCTCGGGGTAGATGAACAGCCATTTCCAGTCGAGCGCCACCACCTGGACTTCCAGGGGCTTGGCGTCCGGCTTCACCAGGGTGTCGGCGGCGATGCGATCCAGCGGACGGTAGGGATCGAGCAGATGGGTGCTCATCCAGGTGACCGCGCCCAGGCAGATGATGATGAGCAGCGGGGCCGCCCAGATCACCAGTTCCAGCTGGGTGGAGTGATGCCAGTCCGGATCGTAGGTCGCCTCCTTGTTGGAGGAGCGGTAGCGCCAGGCGAACCACACCGTCAGGGCCATCACCGGGATGATGATGACAAGCATCAGCACCACGGAAAGGATGACGATATCGCGCTGTTGGATGGCGATGTCGCCCGAAGGGTCAAGGACCACGAAATTGCACCCACCCATCAGCAAAGCGATGGGCAGGAGGGCGATGAGACGGAATCGGCTCACGGGATGCACCTGTCAGGAAGAGTCCTTAAGTTAGTTCGAACGGCTAGATGCACTGCAGCAAGCGCGACATTGGACAATTTGCCCAATGCCTGCCTGTCGCGGATCAGGGGAATAAGGCGGGATTGGCTGCAGTGCACACCGCGAGATTGTGCATAGCGGTACGGTTTCCCGGCTCAAACGGTGCGAAAATCAATGGCCCAGACCATGTCCACCCTGGAACGCGACGCGAAGCAGATCCATGCCGATAAGGGACATGTGGATCCCGGCGAGATCGCCGTCGGGGTGGTGATCGGCCGCACGTCGGAATTTTTCGACTTCTTCGTCTACGCCATCGCCTCGGTGATCGTGTTCCCGCGCCTGGTCTTCCCCCATGTGGATGCGCTGACCGGCACGCTCTATTCGTTCGCGATCTTCTCGCTGGCGTTCATCGCCCGCCCGTTCGGCACCATGCTGTTCCTGGCCATTGACCGGGCCCATGGGCGCGGGGCGAAGCTCACCACGGCCTTGTTCCTGCTCGGCACCTCCACGGTGGCCATCGCCTTCCTGCCCAATCGCGAGCAGATGGGCGTGACGGTGGTGTGGCTGCTGGCTTTGTTCCGCATCGGCCAGGGCCTCGCCTGGGGCGGCACCTGGGACGGCCTTGCCCCGCTCCTGTCCATGAACGCCCCGGAAGGACGGCGCGGCTGGTACGCCATGCTGCCGCAGCTCGGCGCGCCCATTGGCCTCATCATCGCCAGCCTGCTGTTCGCCTTCTTCGCCGGTCTGCTGAGCGCCGAGGATTTCTATAGCTGGGGCTGGCGCTATCCCTTCTTCGTGGCCTTCGCCATCAACGTGGTGGCGCTGTTCGCCCGCCTGCGCATGGCGGTGACCCCGGAATATGAAGAGCTGTTCAAGCGCGGCGAACTGCAGCCCGCCCCGGTCATCGAGACCATGCGTGTGGAAGGCCGGCAGATCGTGATCGGCGCCTTCGCGCCGCTTGCCACCTTCGCCCTGTTCCACATGGTGACCGTGTTCCCGCTCTCCTGGGTGTATCTGTTCACCATCGAGCGTCCCACGCGCTTCCTCCTGATCGAGGCGGGCGCGGCAGTGATCGGACTTATCGCCGTGGTCGCCTCCGGCTTCATCGCCGACCGGGTGGGCCGCCGCACGTTGCTGGGCGTCTGCGCCATCGCCATCGCGGCCTTTAGCGGCTTCGCGCCGCAGCTGCTGAATGGCGGCGTGGTGGGCGAGATCATCTTCATGACGCTGGGCTTCGTGATCCTGGGCGTGTCGTTCGGCCAGGCGTCGGGCGTGGTCGCCTCCAGCTTCGCGAATCGCTATCGCTACACCGCCTCCGCGCTCACCAACGATCTGGCCTGGCTGTTCGGCGCGGGCTTCGCGCCCTTCGCCGCCTTGTTCATCTCCAGCCATTTCGGCCTGATCTCGGCGGGCGCCTACCTTCTGTCCGGCGCGCTCTGCACGCTTCTGGCGCTGTTCCTCAACCAACAGCTCCAGCCCGCCGGCTCCTGAGCGTCACGCTCCATCTCTGCTCTTCGGCAAGGCGTCGCAAGTTTTTGCGGCGCCTTGTTTTTTGGGCCGAACGCCCGCAGACGCTCCATCCACAGGGCAGGGGAAAAAGCGCCGGTCGGGGCGCGCTCCCAACCTCCCATTAACGGCCATCCCCTATTGCTTGACCTCTGCGCCGGGACCCTGTCTCGCCCGGCATTGGGTCATGGGCTGGCATGTCTGACTGGAACCGCACTCCCGATTCGCTCGATCCAACCTCCGCCTCCTCCGGGGACAGCGGCAGCGGCGGACGGGTGTCCATCTCGCCTTGGGTGGAAGCCGAAGGCCTTCCCAGCTGGCTGCGGCCCTTCAGTCTGGACAGCAATACGCGCTTCACGCGCACACCCGATTCGCTCATTCGCGCCCGCTCTAAGGGCCGGGACGGCGTAATCTCGCCGCTTCCGCCGCTGGGCATGCCGGACATGGGGCTGCCGGAGGCTGTGTTGCCCGAGGGAGGGCTCGCGCAGGACGGATTTTCGGACGGCATGCCGTTGGACGCGGTGCTGTCGGAGATCGCTCCGCCCGCAGAAGGACCGCCCGTTCACCTCGCCTTGCCGGACGATCTGGCCGAGGACGAGGTCTTCATCGACTGGACCGGCGGAAGCTGGGCCGCACGGCAGGCAATATCGGCCGCCGAACCCGACCTTTCGCCTGTGGATGGCGACGGGCAGGGCGAGGGCGACTCTCCTATCGAGGTCGTCGGCGGGTCGTCAGACCTGTCCGCTGCTGAGGACAGCGCCGATGATTCGGTGATGACGGTTCTCGCCGAGCCGGAGACCGCCTGTATTGCAGAGCCGGTACCGGAACAGGAACCGGTTGCGGAACTGCCGGCCGAGCTTATCGAGACGTCCGAGGCCGTGACGGATCGCGTACCGGTGCCCGGCCACATCCTGCGCCTCGCCGGCCTCATTCTGGTGGACCCCGTCCATCTCCCGCGCGCCGAGACGGACCAGGACCTGGCGCCCCGCGTCGAAGCCGCGGTGGAGCCGATCGCCGAAGCGCCGGCAGTGAGTGCCGAGACCTCCTCCATCGAAACCTCCTGCGCCGAAACCTCTTGCGCCGAGTCTGCTTGCGCCGAAATCGCAGCCGCCGAGGCTGAGGGCCTGTTGGCGGAACTGGCGGGAGGCCTGTCGGAGGACCGGGACCAGGAGCAGGACCAGCCCGACACCGCGCCGGAGGCGCCGATCTCCGCCTCGCAGACCGTAGATATGGAGCCGCCCGCAGAGCCGCTCGCGGCCGCGCCCGCCGCGCCTCTGCCGTCGCTCGGCGAAGCCATGGCACCGCCGCCCTTCTTCGGCTGGGGCATGAGCATCGGTGCCGCGCTTGGCTGGCCCATGGCGGGCATGCCCGTGCCTGAGGCACCGTCCGTCCCGGCGATACCTGTGGCCCAAGAGACGCGCGCCCAAGAGACGCGCGCCCAAGAGGCGCGCGCTCAGGATACGCTGTCCCAGGACACCCGCTCCGAGCAGGTGCGCCAGCCGGACGCCCCCGCACCGGAGGCACCCGCTGCCCCGGCTCTGCCCGCGTCCCTGTTCGGTGCCTATGATCTGCCTCCGCTGGAACTGCTCGCGGAGCCGCCGGAGAGCGAGCCGGACTTCGCCTTGTCGGAAGAAGCGCTGGACCGCAATTCGGCCGTGCTCCAGCAGACCCTGCGCGACTTCGGGGTGCGCGGCGAGGTGATCGACGCCAATCCCGGCCCGGTGGTCACCCTCTATGAGTTCGAGCCCGCGCCCGGCACCAAGTCGAGCCGCGTCATCGGCCTGTCCGCCGACATCGCCCGCTCCATGAGCGCGGTGTCCACCCGCGTGGCGGTGGTGGAGGGGCGCAATGTCATCGGCATCGAGTTGCCCAACCAGCGTCGCCAAACGGTGTGGCTGCGCGAGCTTCTGGCGGACCAGAGCTTCGCCGATGCCCGCGGTCGCCTCGGCATCGCGCTCGGCAAGACCATCGGCGGCGAGCCGGTCATCGCGGATCTCGCCCGCATGCCCCATCTGCTGGTGGCGGGCACCACCGGCTCGGGCAAGTCGGTGGCCATCAACACCATGATCCTGTCGCTGCTCTACCGCCTGACGCCGGAGCAGTGCCGCCTCATCATGATCGACCCCAAGATGCTGGAATTGTCGGTCTATGAGGGCATCCCGCATCTGCTGACGCCGGTCGTGACCGATCCCAAGAAGGCGATCATTGCCCTGCAATGGGCGGTGCGCGAGATGGAGGACCGCTATCGCAAGATGGCGCGCCTGAAGGTACGCAACATCGAGGGCTTCAACGCCCGCGTGGCGGAAGCGCGCGAGAAGGGCGAGGTCATCACCTTCACCGTGGACAAGGGTTTCGACAAGGAGACCGGCGAGACATTGGTGGAGGAGGCGACCCTCGACCTCACCGCGCTGCCCTATATCGTCATCATCGTGGACGAGATGGCGGACCTGATGATGGTGGCCGGCAAGGATATCGAAGGGGCCATCCAGCGCCTCGCCCAGATGGCCCGCGCCGCCGGCATCCATCTGGTGATGGCGACCCAGCGCCCCTCGGTGGACGTGATCACCGGCACCATCAAGGCCAATTTCCCCACCCGGATCTCCTTCCAGGTGACCTCCAAGATCGATAGCCGCACCATCCTCGGAGAGATGGGTGCGGAGACCCTGCTGGGGCAGGGCGACATGCTCTACATGGCCAATGGCGGGCGCATCACCCGCGTCCACGGCCCCTTCGTCTCGGACGGGGAGGTGGAGCATGTGGTGGCGCACCTGAAAGCCCAGGGGCGGCCGGAATATCTCGACGCCGTCACCGCCGCCGCCGAGGAGGAGGAGGCGGACGAGGACAGCGCCGTGTTCGACCGCACCGCGCTTGGTGCCGAGGACGGAGGGGACCATTACGAGCAGGCGGTCGCCCTGGTGATGCGCGACCGCAAGGCGTCCACCTCCTACATCCAGCGGCGCCTGCAGATCGGCTACAACAAGGCCGCCAGCCTCATGGAGCGCATGGAACAGGAAGGCATCGTGGGTGCCGCCAACCATGCGGGCAAGCGCGAGATCCTGGCGGCCCGCCCGGCCTGACGGCGGGGGTATTAAGCGCTTTCCGCCTCGGGCGTTGCGGTCTTGCCATTTCCCCCTCCCCAACCCTCTCCCGCTTGCGGGGGAGGGTTGGGGAGGGGGCAGAGAGCAGAGGGTGTGAACAGGGCCCAGCCGGGATGCAAAGACCCGCGCCCGGTCGAAACCCCCGATCCCCGCCTTTACGCCGCCGGAAGGCCGCGGGCGGGGCCGCTCACGCCTGCGAAGGCGTTATCCTGCAGTTCCGCCACCAGCAGGCGGGCAGGGTCCACCGGGCCGGGAAGCGTGATGCGGCCGGGCGGCACATGCTTGAAGCCGAAGCGGCTGTAATAGGGGGCGTCGCCCACCAGGACCACGAGCGTATGCCCGGCGGCCTTCGCCGCCTCCAGGCTCACGTCCATGAGCCGCGCGCCGATGCCCACCGAGCGGAACGGCGGCTCCACGGTCAGCGGACCCAGCAGCAGGGCAGGGGTATCGCCGATGGCGATGGGGGTGAGCCGCACCGAGCCCACCATCATGGTGCCCACATGGGCCGTGAAGGAGAGCGCGAGGTCGTGGGACGCCTGCTCCCGCAGCCGGAAGGCCGTGCGGGTGAAGCGGCCGGGACCGAAGGTCCGCCGGTGCAGCTTCTCGATGGCGTCGGCGTCCTGGGGGATTTCCGGCGCGAGGGCGATGGGAAGTTCAGTCATTTTGGAAAACCGGGCAGGGGCACATGGTCCCGCTCCGGCCGGGGCGGCCGGTCAGGCGGGCAGGTGGAGGCGCGCGCGAAGGCGCGAGGCTCCCGATCGTCGTCGCTGCACCCTTAAGACCATGGCGTGTGCCGGATCCCGTTAGACAGATCATGCGGCCCGAAGGCTGAGCGCCGATAGCACGGGGCGGAATGGGGGTCCAGAGCCTGATCCCATCGGGCAGAACGGACCTGACCGATGAAACAGCCGCCAAAGCAGTGGTCGGGCGCGATTCCCGTGTAAGCTGTGCGGTGGGGCCAGCTTCGCGCAAGCCGATCTTGGGATGAAGGGGACGGCCACGGAAAGCCGCATGCGCACCGTCGGCCGGAAGGAACACGGGACACAAGCCGGTGTCGGTCGGCAAAAGCCGGCCGGAGCGGGTCGTTTGAACCGATCAGGAGAGACTGCACGGGTCCCTGGAGCCGAGGCATGGAAGAGATCAACCGACTGGCGCGCAACACCGTGTTCCGAGCCTGCGGCTATGCCGCGGTCGCGATTGCCGCCGTCATGGCCGGGCTCAGCTATAATCCGCGCCTTGCCTTCCAGATGGGCGGCATCCTCTGCCTGGTCCTTGCCCTCGTCCTCATTCTCAAGACCACCGGCCTCGACACCTCCGAGGAGCGCTCCACCGAGAGGATCGGGTTGCAGCCCGAGCCCCTTCATGGCGCCGACAGCCAATTGCGGCGCATGGTCTCCACAGCCCTGAAGGACGCCTATTTCCTGTTCGCGCGCCACGCCGCCGCGGTTTCGGGGACGCTGCTCGCCATCTCCCTCTGCCTCGGCTATCTCGTGGCCTAAGGCCGCCGGTCATGCCCGGCGGCCGGACCTTGTGTTTCTGCCGCGCGTCCGTCAGGCCGTGAAGCGCTTGGCAAGGGCGTCGGCGGCATTGCGCAGCAGGCCGAGATCGGCCCCCACCGCCACGAAGCTGTAGCCCCATTCGATGAAGCGCCGGGCCTCGTCCTCGTTTGCGGTGAGGATGCCCGCCGGCTTGCCCAGCGCCGCAAGGCGCGTCGCCGCGTCCTTGATCACCGCCTGCATTTCGGGGGACGACCAGTTGCCGTAATGGCCATAGGAGGTGGAAAGGTCGGCGGGGCCGATGAAGATGCCGTCCACGCCCTCCACGGAGGCGATGGCCTCCAACTGGTCCATGGCCTCGCGCGTCTCCACCTGCAGCAGGACGGAGATTTCGCTCTCGGCCTTCTGCAGATAGCCGGGCACGCGGCCATAGCGGCTGGCGCGGCCCGAACCCGTCACGCCCCGGAAGCCGGCGGGCGCATAGCGCGCGGCGGCGACGGCACGGCGGGCCTCTTCCACATCCTGCACATAGGGAATGAGCAGGCCCGGCGCGCCGATATCCAGCAGGCGCTTGATCTGCACCGGATCATTGGAGGAGGGGCGCACGATGGGCGTGGCGGTGCCCCCGCGCGCCGCCTGGAGCTGGGTGAGCACGGCGGGCAGCTCGTTGGGCGAGTGCTCGGTGTCCAGCAGCAGCCAGTCGAAGCCGGAATCCGACACGACTTCCACGGTGATGTTGCTGCACAGGCTGCACCAGAGGCCGATCTGGCGCTCGCCCTTCGCCAAGGCGTGCTTGAAGGCGTTGCGCGGAAGCTCCATGGCGGGCCTCAGACGAACTGGACGGCGACGGAGCCGAGCGGGCCGAAGTCCGCATGCAGCGTGTCGCCTTTGGCGGCGAAGACCGGCCGGGTGAAGGAGCCGGAGAGCATCAGGTGGCCGGGCTCCAGCACCGTGCCGAAGCGGCCCACCTTGTTGGCGAGCCAGGCGATGGCCATGGCCGGATGGCCGAGCACGCCCGCCGCGAGGCCGGTCTCTTCGATCTCGGAATTGCGATAGAAGACCGCGCCCACCCAGCGCAGGTCCACGTCGGTCGGACGCACCGGGCGGCCGCCCAGCACGATGCCCGCGCCCGCGCCGTTATCGGCCACGGTGTCGGTGATCTTGCGGGGGTTCTGCACGCGCGCATCGATGATCTCGATGGAGGGCACCACCCATTCGGTGGCGCGCAGCACGTCCACGAGGCCGATGCCGGGGCCCTTGAGCGGCTCCTTCAGGATGAAGGTCAGCTCCGGCTCCACGCGCGGCACGCAGAAATCCTCATGGCGGACCTTCGCGCCGTCGTTCAGCAGCATGTAGTCCAGCAGATGGCCGTAATCCGGCTCGTCGATCTGCGAGGAGGCCTGCATGGCCTTGGAGGTGAGGCCGATCTTGTGGCCGATGAGCTTCGAGCCGTTCTTCACCTTGTGTTCCATCACCGCCGTGGAGATGGCGTAGGAATCCTCGATCTCGATATGCGGATAGGTGATGGACAGCTGGGTGGCCTGCTTGCGGTCCGCCTCGGCCTTCAGGAGGATTTCGACGGCGGCCTGGCGCTCGGCTTCTGTGAGCATGGGTGTCTCCGGTCACGCGGGGCGCGCGGGGGCGCCTCAGTCTGGAAAGGTCATTCTTGGAGGATCATTGGGCAATGATCACTCTGGCAAAAATGCCTTGGTCAAAGATGAGTGTTCAGATCACTCGGGGAACAGGTTCGCCAGGATTTCGCCGGCCATGTTGAAGGCGGCGACGCCCCGGAACAGCGCGGCGATGCCGGCGGCGGCGTGCAGCTCTTCCAGCGTCGCGCCGGCCTTGATGGCGGCCTTCGCGTGGTTGGCGGCGGCTTCCGAGGTCTGCACGAGGAGGATGGCGAAGCACATGAGCTGCACCGACTTCTGGTCCAGCGCGTCGGGCGTGAGCGCGGCGATGCGCCAATCCTCGATGGCAGCGACCAGGTCGGGATCCACCCGCATGCCCAGCTTGAGGCGCTTGGCGATCTTGGGCGGCGTGAAGCCGATCATGTCTTCGTAGCGGCGTTCAAAATCTTGGAGGCTGGGGCGCTCGGTCATATGGCTCTCCCGCAAAGAAAGGGTTGGAGGCCGGCCTGGAAACAGGCCGGCCTCCGGGCCGGGAACCGCAGCAGCTGTCAGGGCATGCGTAATGCGGCTCCGGTCGGGATCAGTCGAGCTTCACGCCCGCCTCGGTGACGACCTTGCCCCACTTGGTGCTTTCGGTTTCCAGGAACTTGCCGAAGGCAGGGCCGAACAGGGTGCCGGGCTCGGCGCCCAGGTCCGTGAACTTCTTCACGGTCTCGGGCTGGGAGAGGGCGGCCTTCACGCCGGCGATGAGGGTGTCCATCACCGCCTGCGGGGTCTTGGCCGGGGCGACGATGCCGAACCAGGCCGAGGCGTCGAAGCCGGGCACGCCCGCCTCGATCATGGTGGGCAGCTCGGGGAAGAGCGCCGAGCGCTGGGTGCCGCACACGGCGAGCGCGCGGATCTTGCCCGCATCCACCTGGGGGCGCACGGCGGGCATGTTGTCGAACATCACCGGGATGTGGCCGGCGACGAGGTCGTTCATGGCGGGGGCGGCGCCGCGATAGGGCACGTGCTCCAGCTTGATGCCGGCCAGCGTCTCGAACAGCTCGCCCGCCAGGTGGTTGGTGGTGCCGTTGCCGGAGGAGCCGTAGTTCAGCTTGCCGGGCTCGGCCTTGGCCAGGGCCACCAGTTCCTTCACCGAATTGACCTTGAGCTGCGGGTTCACCGCCAGCACGATCGGAACGTTCGCCACCAGCGCGATGGGGGCGAAGTCCTTCAGCGGATCATAGGTGAGGCTCTTGTAGAGCCAGGAATTGATGGCGAGCGGGCCGGGCGCGGAGAGCAGCAGGGTGTAGCCGTCCGGCTCGGCGCGGGCCACTTCGCCGGCGCCCACGTTTCCGCCCGCGCCGGAGCGGTTGTCCACGATAACCGGCTGCTTCCACTGCTGGGAGAGGTTCTCGGCCAGCAGGCGCGCGATCACGTCATTTGAGCCGCCCGGGGGGAAGGGGACGACGATGCGGACCGGGCGATCCGGGAAGGCGGCAGCGGCCGGGGCGGCGGAGATGCCGGCGGCAGGCACGGCGAGTGCCAGGGCCGCCAGGGCAAGGAACGAGCGACGAGCAAGCATGACCTCTCCTATCAAATTATCATCGATTTTTCTGAAATCATCGATTTATCTATTTACACGCCGCCGACCCGTCGTCAAATGCATCATGTTCGCCGGCTTGCGGCCCGCCGCGGGCTGGAAAGCCCATTGGACTTGAGACCCTTTTCATGACCGTCGATGCCCCCCCGCTGCGTCCCCAGCATGCCTGCCCCGGCCCCGACCGGGCGCCGAAGCGGCCGCGTTTCACCCTGCCGCGCGGGGCGTGCGACACCCATGTGCATGTCTTCGGCCCCGCCGCGCGCTTCCCCTTCAGCCCGCAGCGCTCCTACACGCCCGAGGACTGCACCCTGGAGGATTTGGATGCCCTCCATGCGACACTGGGCATCGACCGGGCGGTGATCGTCCATGGCGGGGCGCACGGCACGGACAACAGCGCCACCCTGGACGCGCTCGACCGCGAGCCGGAGCGCCTGCGGGGCGTCGCCGTCATCCCCTCGGGCCTGCCGCGCGCGGAATTGGTGGACATGGACCGGCGCGGCATGCGCGGCTGCCGCATGTCCACGGTGGTGAGCGGTGGCGCGTCCTTCGACCATCTGGAGCGCCTGTCCGCCGAGACGCTGGATCTGGGCTGGCACCTGGTGCTGCATTTCAACAAGGCCAGCGAGTTGGTGGATGTGGCGCCCCGGCTGGAAGCCGTCCAGAGCCCGTTCATCCTCGACCACATGGCGCGCATCGGCGGCGCGGAGGGCGTGGATTCGCTGCCCTTCAAGGTGCTCATGAGCCTCCTGGACACCGACCGCTGCTATGTGAAGCTGGCGAGCCTCTATCGCTTGTCCTCGGAGCCCTATCCCCACGCCGACATGCTGCCCATGATCGAGCGGGTGGTGGAGGCGCGGCCGGACCGGGTGATCTGGGGCAGCAACTGGCCCCATCCCATCTGCCCCGTGCCCATGCCCAATGACGGGGATCTGGTGGACCTCATCCCCCTGTGGCTGCCGGATGCGGAGGCCCAGCAGCTGGCGCTGGTGGAGACGCCGGCAAAATTGTACGGTTTCGGCCCCCTGAATCAGGATCCCGCATGACCGATCTGCGCACCCTCGACGTTTCCGGCAGCACCACGCTTTCCTCGACCCTGGTCGCGCGGGTGCGCGATGCCATCATGAGCGGGGAATTGATGCCGGGCGCCAAGCTGGTGCTGGACCGCATGCGCGCGGCCTATGGCGTCTCGCTCAGCCCGCTGCGCGAGGCCCTGTGCCGGCTGGAGAGCGAGGGGCTGGTCCAGATCGAGGACCAGCGGGGCTATCGCGTGGCGCCGGTCTCCAAGGAGAATCTGGCCGAGGTGATCCGCCTGCGCGTGGAGTTGGAGGGCCTTGCCGCCCGCGAGGCCATGGCGCTTGGGGACGCCGCCTGGGAGGCGCGCATCCTGGGCGCGCTGCATGTGCTCAGCCGCATCCCGCGCGAGGAGCCGTCCACTGCCGAGCAGGAGGATTGGGGGCGGGCGCACCGCGCCTTCCATGCGGAAATCATCTCCGCATGCCGCATGCCCATGCTGCGCCAGTTCTGCGAGACGCTGCACGACCAGTCGGACCGCTACCGGCGCATTTTCCTGAAGGGCCACAAGCCGGACCGGGACGTGCCGGCGGAGCATGCCGCCATTGCCCATGCCATGATCGAGCGGCGCGCGGAAGATGCAGTGCGCCTGCTGCGCGACCATATCGAGCGCACCGGCCGCAATATCCAGGCGACGCTGCCCGCCTGACCATTTCCTTTGAGACTGATTTGGTCTCCCCGGCCGTCCATGCGCGGCCGGGCTGCACGCTGCTGCGCGCTATTTCGGCAGCGGCTCGACCCCGCACGCGCCGGGCTTCCCGCCGAACCAATTCCCGCACTTGTCGCAGGCGGACACCGACAGGCCGAGCGCCACCACCAGGGCGATGCGGATGAAGTTGCTGCGCAAGACGGACACTCCCGGTTCGGATCGTTCCGGAACCTAGGCCATCGGGCGCCGATTTGCACCCGTAGACAAAAATACGAGTCATATCTGTAATTAATATTTAATCCATAAATAAAATTGACTTTATGGAATTACTGGATATTCGTCGAGGCATCCTCAGTCCTCAACGGAGAGCAACCATGCGCGTTCGTGCGCTTCTGGCCCTCGCGGCGGCCGTCGTGCCCGCGCTCGGCCTCTGGACCCCGGCCCCGGCCCGGGCGGAAACCAATGAGCTGCGCATCGCCCAGCAATTCGGCATCGCCTATCTGCCGCTGATCGTGGCCAAAGAGAAAAAGCTCATCGAGAAGCACGCGGCCGAAGACGGCCTGCCCAATCTGAAGGTGGAATGGCTGCGTCTCTCGGGCGCCGCGGCCATGAATGACGCGCTGATCTCCGGCGGGCTTGATTTCGCCACCGCTGGCATCGCCCCGGCCATCCTCACCTGGGACAAGCTGCGGGGGAGGGCGGACATTTCGCTGGTGTCCTCGCTCGGCTCCATGCCCAACGTGCTCACCACCAACAATCCCAAGGTGAAGACCCTCAAGGACTTCACCGAGGCCGACCGGATCGCGCTGCCCTCCGTGAAGGTGGGCTTCCAGCCCATCGTGCTGCAGATCGCTGCCGAGAAGGCGTTCGGCAAATATGACAAGCTCGACGATCTCACCGTGAGCCTGCCCCACCCGGACGCCACCACCGCGCTGCTCTCCGGCACCGGCGGCATTACCGCCCACTTCACCTCGCCGCCCTTCTTCGAGCAGCAGCTCGCCAGTGGGAAGGTGCACGAGGTGCTCAACAGCTATGACGTGCTGGGCGGCCCCCACACGTTCAACGTGGTCTATGCCACCAAGAAGTTCGTGCAGGACAATCCCAAGGTGGTCGCGGCCTTCGTCGAGGCGCTGGACGAAGCCAACGCCTGGATCAAGGCGAACCCGGAAGACGCGGCCAAGCTCTATATCGCGGCCGAGAATTCCAAGCTGGCCCCGGCCTTCGTGGAGAGCATCATCCGCGATCCGCAGATCAACTTCACCACCGCGCCCGAGCGCGTCGATACCTTCGCGGATTTCGAATACCGCATCGGCCTCATCAAGCAGAAGCCCACCTGGAAGGACCTGTTCCAGCCCGGCCTGCACGCCAAGGGCGGGAGCTGAGGCGGTGCCGCAAGGCCAACAGGATGCGCGGGCGCCGGAGGTTCCGGCGCCCTTGTCCGTTTCGCGGGTGACGCTCCGCTACCAGACGGAGAAGGGCCTCGTCACGGCGGTGGAGGATGTCTCCTTCACCATCGGCCGGGGCGAGCGCCTCGCGTTGCTGGGGCCTTCGGGCTGCGGCAAGTCCAGCCTGCTGCGCGCGGTGGGCGGCTTCCTCAAGCCCGCCTCCGGCGCCATCCTGCTGAACGGCGCGCCCGTGAAGGGGCCGGGGCCGGACCGCATGGTGGTGTTCCAGGAGTTCGATCAGCTTCTCCCCTGGCGCACGGTTTCCGGCAATGTGGAATTCGCCCTGCGCCGCGCGCGCGGCCTGTCCGCCGCCGCCGCGCGGAGCGTGGCGCGCGACTGGATCGGCCGGGTGGGCCTCGCCCGCTTCGCCGATGCCTTTCCCCATACCCTGTCGGGCGGCATGAAGCAGCGCGTCGCCATCGCCCGCGCCTTCGCCGTTCAGCCCGCCATCCTGCTCATGGACGAGCCCTTCGCGGCGCTCGACGCGCTCTCGCGCCGCCGCATGCAGGATGAACTGCTCGCTCTGTGCGAGGAGACCGGCGCCACCACGCTGTTCGTCACCCATGCCATCGACGAGGCGGTGCATGTGGGCACGCGGGTTCTCGTGCTCTCGGCCCATCCGGGCCGCGTCGCGGCCGAGTACCCCGTGTCCGGCGAGGCCGCCCGGCGCGGCACCGCCGCCTTCGCCGCTTTGGAGGCGGAGATCCAGTCGCGCATCTTCGGCAGCGAGCCCCTTTCCTCCGATGCGGAGGCAGACCATGTCCTTGAGCACGCTTGACGCCGTCGCCCCACGCCGGCTGCCCACCTTCAGCCCCGGCGCGCGCCAGGTGGTCATCCTGGTGGCGCTGGCGGCCATCTGGGAAGCCTATGCGCGCTATCTCGGCAATTCGCTGCTGCTGCCGAGCTTTACCGAGACCGCTGAGGCGCTCTGGAGCGTCACGCGCAATGGCGAGCTTCCGGGCCGGATGGTGGCCTCGCTGTCCGTCCTGCTCACGGGCTACGGCATCGGCATCGGCATCGCCGTGGTCATCACGGCGCTGGCGGCGCTGAACCAATGGGGCGAGAGCTTGCTGAGCCTGCTCACCTCCATGTTCAACCCGCTGCCCGCCATCGCGCTCCTGCCCATCGCGCTGCTCTGGTTCGGTGTCGGCACGAGCAGCCTCACCTTCGTCACCGTCCATGCGGTGCTCTGGCCTTTGGCGCTGGCCTGCCATGCGGGGTTCCGCGCGGTGCCGCAGACCTTGCGCATGGCGGGGCGCAACATGGGCCTGTCAGGACCGTCTTATGTGTTCGCGCTGCTGGTTCCTGCGGCGCTGCCCTCCATCCTCTCGGGCCTGCGGCTCGGCTGGGCCTTCGCGTGGCGTACCTTGATCGCAGCCGAAATGGTGTTCGGCGCCAGCGCCCGCTCGGGCGGGCTCGGCTGGTTCATCTTCACCAACCGCGCCCAGCTTGAGACGGCCAATGTCTTCGCGGGGCTGCTGGCGGTGATCCTGATCGGCCTCGTGGTGGAGACGGTGATCTTCTCCACCCTGACCCGCCTCACCGTGCGGCGCTGGGGGCAGGAGGGGTAGGGGAGCTTGCCTGTCTATTTGGGACGGGGCGCTGCTTCCCCCTCCCTACCCCTCCCCCGCAAGCGGGAAAGGGAACCTGTCGTGCCGGCTTCGAAGCAATCCCTCTCCCCCAGCGCGCCATCACTCCCTCTCCCGCTTGCGGGGGAGGGTTGGGGAGGGGGTAGACGCGCGTCCCCCGACGGACGGGACGTGCGCTTAAGGAGAGCGCCCCTCACATGAAGCTGATGGGGTCCACGTCGATGGCGACGCGGGTATTCCCCGTCACTTTGGGTGCTGCCGCGTTCCAGGCGCGCAGATAGGCGGAGAGGTCGAAGCCGCGCGGCGCGCGCACCAGGAGCCGCCAGCGGTGGCGGCCGCGCAGCACCGCCAGGGGCGCTTCTGCCGGACCCAGCACGCGCACCCCTTCCACCACGGGCGCGCAGGACGCGAGGCGGCGGGCATGGGCTTCCGCCGCATGGGCCTCGCTCGCCGAAATGACGAGGCTCGCGAGCCGCCCGAACGGCGGAAGGTGCGCCTCCTCCCGCGACCCGATCTCCGTTTCGTAGAAGCCGGCGCGGTCGCCCTTCACCAAAGCCTGCATCACCGGGTGCTCGGGCATATGGGTCTGGAGGAAGCCGCGCCCCTCCGCCGCCCCGCGCCCGGCCCGGCCCGCCACCTGGTGGACCAATTGGAAGGTTCGTTCCGCCGCGCGCGGGTCGCCCTGGCCGAGGCCCACATCCGCGTCCACCACCCCTACCAAGGCGAGGCCGGGGAAATTGTGGCCCTTGGCCACCAATTGGGTGCCGATGACGATGTCCACCTCGCCGCGTGCCACCGCGTCCAGCTCCGCCCGCATGCGCTCGATGCCGCCCGTGAGGTCCGAGGAGAGGACGAGGCTGCGCGCCTCCGGGAACAGGGTCTGCACCTCCTCCTGAAGGCGCTCCACGCCGGGGCCGCAGGGAATGAGGCTGTCCTTGGCGTTGCAGCTTGGGCACGCCTCCGGCACCGGCGCCTGATAGCCGCAATGGTGGCAGGAGAGGCGGCGGCGGAAGCGATGCTCCACCAGCCAGGCGGAGCAGGAGGGGCATTTCATGCGATGCCCGCAGGAGCGGCAGAGCGTCAGGGGCGCATAGCCGCGCCGGTTGAGGAACAGCAGCGCCTGCCCGCCGCCCTCCACCGTCTCGCCCATCTCCTGCGCGAGACGCGGGGAGATCCACCGCCCGCGCGGCGGGCCCTCCTTGCGCAGATCGATGGGGGCGAGGCCCGGCACCTTGGCGCCACCAAACCGTTCCGGCAGAGCGAGTCGCCCATAGCGGCCCCGGCGGGCGTTCACTTCCGTCTCGATGGAGGGGGTCGCGGAGGCCAGCACGATGGGCGCGCGGGCAAAGCGCGCGCGCACCACCGCCATGTCGCGGGCGTGGTAGCAGACACCCTCATCCTGCTTGTAGGCGGGGTCGTGCTCCTCATCCACGATGACGAGGCCGAGATCCTGGAAGGGCAGGAACAAAGCCGAGCGTGCCCCGGCCACCACCTGCACCTCGCCCTTGGCCACCCCGTTGAGGATGCGTGCCCGGCGCTTGGTGGAGACGCCGGAATGCCATTCGGCGGGCTTCACCCCGAAGCGACGGGTGAAGCGGTCGAGGAAGGCCTGGGTGAGGGCGATTTCCGGCAGCAGGATCAGCGCCTGCCGCCCTTCCGCCAGCGCCGCCGCCACCGCCTCGAAATAGACCTCCGTTTTGCCCGAGCCGGTGACGCCGTCCAGCAGGCGGACGCTGAACGCCTTGTCCGCCACCGCCTGCCGCAGCTCCGCAGCCGCCTCTTCCTGGGCGGGGGAGAGGGTGGGGGTGGAATGGGTGGGGTCCGGCCGCTCCGCAGCGGGCTCGGGGGGGAGCACGACGGTCTCCAGCACCCCTTCGTCCACGAGGCCGTCCACCACCGAGGGCGAGACCCCGGCTTCCCGCGCCGCTTCGCCCTTGCCCCGCACGAAGCCATCAGCCAGGAGCGCCAGCAGCTTGCCCCGCGCCGCCGTCATGCGCACCGAGTCCCGCCCGGTCGCCCGCACGCCCACCCGCTCGCGCTGGGGGCCGGGGCTCTCCCCATGCCGCAGCGCCATGCGCAGCACCATGCCCTTGGGAGCGAGGGTGTAGTCCGCCATCCAGTCGATGAGCTTCATGAGGTCTTCGGGCAGGGGCTCGAAGTCGAGCTTCGCCTTTACGGACTTGAGCTTGGCCGTATCAACCGTGCGCGCCCCGCCGCCCGGCCACACGCACCCCACCATGCCCCGCGTGCCGAGGGGCACATGGACGAGGTCTCCCGGTTTCAGCGAGAGATTTTCCGGAACAAGGTAGGAATATGGTGTGTCCAAACCGAGCGGGAGCAGGACATCGACGGACTGAATGCTCATGTTCTTCTTTTGGTCTGGACGGGCCGAAAGGTCAAAGGGGTTGGCCACCGGGCCGTGAGGGCTTTTCAACAGACCCATGAGCAGGCGCTTGGCCCTCATGCGGGTGCTCGCCGAAGGCCTTCTACGGCTTCCTTCCGAACGGCATCGGCCGCTCGCGCCTCGGGCCTGTGCGGGACCGGCTGGAACTGAGCCACGCTCCCTCATCTGAAAGCCCTCATGGACGCCTGAGGCGAGGGATGCTCTTGCTTTGCGCGCCGCGCGCGTCTACCTCCAGGCCATGAAATTCCTCGATCAAGCCAAGGTCTATGTGCGCTCCGGCGATGGCGGGGCGGGCTGCGTCTCGTTCCGGCGCGAGAAGTTCATCGAGTTCGGCGGCCCCGATGGCGGCGACGGCGGACGCGGTGGCGATGTCTGGGTCGAGTGCGTGGACGGCCTCAATACGCTGATCGACTATCGCTACCAGCAGCATTTCAAGGCCAAGAAGGGCGACCACGGCAAGGGCGCCAACCGCACCGGCGCGCGCGGCTCGGACATCATCCTCAAGGTGCCTGCCGGAACCGAGATCCTCGACGAGGACGAGGAGACGGTGCTCGCCGACCTCACGGAAGTGGGCCAGCGCATCAAGCTGCTGGAAGGCGGCAATGGCGGCTTCGGCAACGCCCAGTTCAAGACCTCCACCAATCAGGCGCCGCGCCGCGCCAATCCGGGTCTCGAAGGCCAGGAACGCTGGATCTGGCTGCGCCTGAAGCTGATCGCCGATGCCGGTCTCGTGGGCCTGCCCAATGCGGGCAAGAGCACGTTCCTGGCGGCCACCACGGCGGCGAAGCCCAAGATCGCCGACTATCCCTTCACCACCCTCCATCCCGGCCTCGGCGTGGTGCGGGCGGACGGGCGCGAATTCGTGCTGGCGGACATTCCCGGTCTCATCGAGGGCGCCCATGAGGGTGTCGGCATCGGCGACCGCTTCCTCGCCCATATCGAGCGCTGCGGCGCGCTGCTCCATCTGGTGGACGGCACGTCCGAGCATGCGGGCAAGGCCTACAAGACCGTGCGCGCGGAGCTGGAAGCCTATGGCGCCGGGCTGGAGGACAAGCCCGAAATCGTGGCCCTCTCCAAGATCGACGCGCTTTCGCCCGAACTGCTGAAGCAGCAGAAGGAGCGCCTCCAGCGCGCGGCGAAGAAGAAGCCCATGCTCATCTCGGCCCAGTCGGGCCAGGGCGTGCAGGAAGCGCTTCGGGCGCTGCTGGATGTCGTGGCGGCCACCCGCGCCGAAGAAAAAAAGGCAGCGGCCAAGCCGAAGGAAGCGTGGCGACCGTGATGCAGCCCCGCGCACCGCGCGCCGGGGCTGGACGAATGCGGCGGCTGCAGGGCTGAACGGCCCGGGCGGCGGCCGTGCCCTCTGTTCGCGCGGCCGTGCTTGGAGTATCGAGACGGCCCCGCTCCACCTGAAAAGCGCCGCCGTGACCACTCAGACGCCCGCCCTCGCCGATTTCCGCCGCATCGTCATCAAGGTCGGCTCCGCGCTGCTGGTGGATTCCGCGCGCGGCAAGGTTCGCCTTGCCTGGCTCACCTCGCTGGCCGAGGACATCGGCGCCCTGCACAGGCAGGGCAAGGAGATTATGGTGGTCTCCTCCGGCGCCATCGCGCTGGGGCGCACCGTGCTCTCGCTGCCCAAGGGGCCGCTCAAGCTGGAGGACAGCCAGGCGGCGGCAGGCGTGGGGCAGATCGCGCTGGCGCGCACCTGGGCGGAAGTGCTCGCCCATGAGGACATCACCGCCGGGCAGATCCTGCTGACGCTGGGCGACACGGAAGAGCGGCGACGCTATCTCAACGCCCGTTCCACGCTGGCGCGCCTCATGGATTATCGCGCGGTGCCGGTCATCAACGAGAATGACACGGTGGCCACCTCCGAGATCCGCTACGGCGACAATGATCGCCTCGCGGCCCGTGTCGCCACCATGGCCAGCGCCGACTTGCTGGTGCTGCTGTCGGACATTGACGGCCTCTACACCGCGCCGCCCGCCCAGGACCCGGACGCGCGGCATATCCCCGTGGTGCCGCGCATCTCCGCGGAGATCGAGGCCATGGCGGGAGCGGCGGGCTCGGAACTCTCGCGCGGCGGCATGCGCACCAAGATCGAGGCGGGCAAGATCGCCACCTCCGCCGGCACCCACATGGTCATCGCCTCCGGACACGGGAAGAACCCGCTGCGCGCCATAGCCGAGGGCGGACGCTGCACCTGGTTCCTCACCGGCGCCACGCCCGCCCGCGCCCGCAAGGCCTGGATCGGCGGTGCGCTGGAAGCGCGCGGGGTGCTGCATCTGGATGCGGGCGCCGTGAAGGCGCTGCATCGCGGCGCGAGCCTGCTGCCCGCAGGCGTGGTGCGCGTGGAAGGCGCCTTCGAGCGGGGCGATGCGGTTCTGCTGCGCGGACCCGACGGTGCGGAAGTGGGGCGCGGCCTCGTCGCCTATGACAGCGACCATGCGGAACGCATCATCGGCCGCTCCACGGCGGAGATCGAGGCCATCCTCGGCATGTCCGGCCGGGCAGAGATGATCCATCGCGACGACATGGTGGTCGGCGCGCCCTGATCCCATATGAAACCCTGCGCGCCTGTGCGGCCGGGGCGCGCGATGGTAAGAAAAGCCGCGACATCATTGTGAGACGTGCCATGTCCCAGTCCTCCGCCGCCCGAGCCGACGCCGCCCTGACGCAGGCAACGCCTCCGGCCGCCCCGGCGGACCTGGAGGGCTACATGACCGACCTCGGCCGCCGTGCCCGCGCCGCCGCGCGCGTGCTCGGCCTTGCGGATGCGGACACCAAGTCCCGCGCGCTGAAGGCCGCCGCCGCCGCCATCCGCGCCGCTTCGCCCGCCATCCTCAACGCCAATGCCCAGGACCTTGCCCGCGCGCGGGCGGACGGCATGAGTGCGGCTTTCCTCGATCGCCTCGCCCTGGACGAGAAGCGGGTGGAGGCCATCGCGGCGGGCG
This sequence comes from Aquabacter cavernae, assembly GCF_003993795.1. Classification (GTDB taxonomy): domain Bacteria; phylum Pseudomonadota; class Alphaproteobacteria; order Rhizobiales; family Xanthobacteraceae; genus Aquabacter; species Aquabacter cavernae. The sequence continues at coordinate 1,504,245 of NZ_RWKV01000008.1, read as the reverse complement.
TGGACATGGTGGCGGGCCTTCCCGATCCCGTGGGTGCCGTGACCGAGCGCTGGACGCGGCCCAACGGGCTCGCCATCGAGCGGGTGCGCACGCCGCTGGGCGTCATCGGCGTCATCTATGAGAGCCGTCCCAACGTGACCGCGGACGCTGCCGCCTTGTGCGTGCGGGCGGGCAATGCGGTGATCCTGCGGGGCGGGTCGGACAGCCTTCTGTCCTCCGGCGCCATTCATGCCGCCTTCGTGGCGGGCCTCGCGGAAGCGGGCCTACCTGCGGACGCGGTGCAGTTCGTGCCCTTCGCCGACCGGGCCGCCGTGGGTGCCATGCTGGCGGGGCTGGGCGGCAATATCGACGTGATCGTGCCGCGCGGCGGCAAGGGGCTGGTGGGCCGGGTGCAGCGGGAGGCCCGCGTGCCGGTCTTCGCGCATCTGGACGGCATCGTGCATGTCTATGTAGATGCGGCCGCCGACCTCGCCATGGCCAAGACCGTGCTGCTGAACGCCAAGATGCGCCGCACGGGCATCTGCGGGGCGGCGGAAACGCTGCTGGTGGACCGCGCGGTGGCGGGCGAGATGCTGGCGCCCTTGGTCAAGATGCTGCTGGATGCGGGCTGCGAGGTGCGCGGCGAGGATGCGGCGCTGGCCGTGGATCCCCGCGTGGTGCCCGCCAAGCCCGAGGATTGGGACACTGAATATGAGGACGCCATCATCTCCGTGAAGGTGGTGGAGGGGATCGATGCGGCCATCACCCATATCGAGACCCATGGGTCCCACCACACCGATTCCATCATCACGGCCGACGAGGCCGCTGCCGCCAAGTTCCTGGCGGAAGTGGATTCGGCCATCGTGATGCACAATGCCTCCACCCAGTTCGCCGATGGCGGCGAGTTCGGGTTCGGGGCGGAGATCGGCATCGCCACGGGCCGCATGCATGCGCGCGGTCCCGTGGGCGCCGAGCAGTTGACGACCTTCAAATACAGGGTGCACGGCGCCGGCCAGACCCGTCCGTGACACCCGCCGGGGGCGGGATGAGGCTGGGGGAGACGAAAGCGAGCGGCGCGGAGGGCGCCGTTCTGCGGGACGTGGCGCGCCGCCCGCCGGTGGCGCGCGGGCTGCGCATCGGCCTCTATGGCGGCAGCTTCAATCCCGCCCATGCCACGCACCGGGCGGTGAGCCTCCTGGCCCTGAAGCGGCTGGGGCTCGACCGGGTCTGGTGGCTGGTGACGCCGGGAAACCCCCTGAAGGACAATCGCGGCCTGCCGCCGCTCGCCGAGCGCGTCGCCTTCGCGCGCCGGCTCGCCAATCATCCGCGCATCGATGTGACGGGCATCGAGGCCGTGCTGGGCACGCGCTACACCTATGAGACGGTGGAACGCCTCGTGTCGCAGGCGCCGGGCGTGCATTTCGTCTGGCTCATGGGCGCGGACAATCTCGCCCATTTCCACCGCTGGCAACGCTGGCGTGCCTTGGCGCAGACGGTGCCCATCGCGGTGGTGGACCGGATGGGCGAAAGCCTGTCCGCAACCGCCTCCCTGGCGGCGCGGGCGCTCGGCCCCTACCGTATCGAGGAGAGCGACGCGGCCATCCTGCCGCTGCTCTCCCCACCCGCCTGGGTGTTCCTCCACGGGCTGAAATCTCCCATGTCTTCCACGGGGATACGGGCCCGCATGGCAGGGGGTGCCGGGGGGGTGAAAGGGGCTGCTGGTTAAGAAGTCTTGAAATTTTCGCGTTTTGCCCTCATCCTGAGCATGCGGTCGGGGGTGGTCGCACTGCGTTCCCTCCGGTCCGACACTCACGAGCGAGAGGATCCGGACCCCTGTCCACATTGGCTTCCTTTGCGGCCGCTTCACCACAAGCGCCCGCGCCGGTCTCCCAAGCGCAACCTGACGCCGAGGAGATCCTCGCCCTGGTTCTTACCCGTCTGGACGACGATAAGTCGGAAGACATCGTCCCCATCGACCTGCGCGGGAAGACATCCATCGCCGACCACATGGTCGTGGCCTCCGGCCGCTCGCAGCGGCATGTGGGCGCCATCGCCGAGCACCTCATTGAGGGGCTCAAGGCGGCCGGCGTGAAGCAGGTTCGTGTCGAAGGCCAGCCGGCCTGCGACTGGGTGCTGATCGACGCCGGAGACGTGATCGTCCACGTCTTCCAGCCCGAGGTCCGCAGCTTCTACAACATCGAGAAGATGTGGTCCGGCACCGCCAAGGTGTGAGGCGAAGCGGCGCGCTCGATCATCCGAGAGGCGCGCCGTGCGCATCCTGATCTGCTGTATCGGCCGCATGAAGGCGGGCGCCGAGCGTGAGCTTGTGGCCCGCTACCTCGACCGCGCCAAAGCGGGCGGTCGAGCCCTGGGCCTGAGCGGCTTCGATGTTTCCGAGCATGCCGAATCATCGGCGCGCCGTCCCGAGGACCGCATGGCGGAGGAGGGCGGTGCCCTGCTGTCCGCCGTTCCACCTGGCGCGCGCCTCTGTCTGCTGGACCCGCGCGGCAAGAGCCTCACCAGCGAGGATTTCGCCGCCCGCATCGGCCGCGAGCGCGACAGCGGCACGGGTGCCTTCGCCTGCTTCATCGGCGGGGCGGATGGGCTGAGCCCGCAGGTGCGGGAGAAGGCGGACCTGCTGCTTTCCTTCGGCGCGGCCACCTTTCCCCACCAATTGGTGCGCGTGATGCTGGCCGAGCAGATCTACCGCGCGACGACCATCCTCTCCGGCCACCCCTATCATCGCGCCTGACGGGTCGATCGCGCGTTATCGTCCCCCGAGGCTCGCGCCGCCGTCCACGCCGAGAACCTGGCCGGTCACGAAGCTCGCCGCGTCCGACAGCAGGAAGGCGGCGGCCGCTGCGATCTCGTCCGGGGTGCCGAAGCGGCCCATGGGAATGGAGGCGAGGGCCTTGCGCTCCGCTTCGCTGCCATGGGGCCGGGTGCGGCGCATGAGTTCCGTGTCGATGGGGCCGGGGGCGATGGCGTTGGAGGTGATGCCCAAAGGGGCCAGCTCCAGCGCCCAGCTGCGGGTGCAGCCCACCAGCGCGCTCTTGGCCGCCGAATAGGCGGTGCGGTCATAGCCGCCATTGATGGCGCGGCTGACGATGTTGAGGATGCGCCCGAAGCGGCCCGCCTTCATGTCGGGCAGGCAGGCCTGGGTGGCCTGCACCGCTACCCGCACATTGAGGTCGAACACCGCCTGGAGGCTGGAGAGGTCCACCTGTCCGAACGGCTGGGGCATGACCACGCCCACATTGTTCATGACCCGCAACACCTCGAAGCGCGCGGCAAGTTCAGCCAGGAGCCGCCCGGTGGCGTCGGCGTCGGCGAGATCGCAGGCGATGAAGGTGCCGGGGAAGGCCTGCGCCGGGGCGGTGCGGGCGACGCCCACCACATGGTGTCCCTCGGCCGCGAGGCGCGCGGCGGTGGCGAGGCCGATGCCCTTCGAGGCCCCGGTGATCAGGATGGCGGTCTGGCGCATGGTTTCCCCCGATTGTTATGGCGGATGTTCTGCCATGGGTGCCCGGGAGCCGCCAGGGTCGGCGGACCTTCGGCCGCGCGGGCGCTCGATCGGTCCCGACTTGCGGCGATGGAGGAGGAGCGGCATGGTTTACCTCTACGCAACCATGCTGGTTTAGCCTTCCTTCATGTTTGCTCCCCTTCGCATTCTCGCGGCGGCGATCCTCATCGCCTGCGCGGCGGCGCTGCCCGTGGAGGCACAGGCGCCGGGCGCCGCGCCCCAGGGTACGGCGCCCCATGGCGTTCCCGTGCCCCGGCCCCGGCCTGCGCCGGTGGCCGTGCCGCGCGTGGACACGGATGCGCTGAAGAGCGACGTGGTGCGTAACGAAGCCTTCCAGCAGCGCCTCGGCGCGGAGCTTGAGGCCGCGCGCGGCGACCGCGGCAAGCTCAACCAGCTTCTGGTGGACACCGGCGCCCGCTCGCGGGAGGTGGAACAGCAATTGATCGAGGTCGAGGCCCGCATGACGGAACTGGACCGGACCGGCGCGCAGATCCAGGCCTCCCTGGTGCAGCGGCGGGCGGTGCTCGCCGAAGTGCTGGCCGCCCTCGTGCGCATGGGCCGCAATCCGCCGCCCGCCTTGCTCATGCGGCCCGACGATGCGCTCGATGCGGTGCGTTCCGCCATCCTCCTGGGCGCCATCCTGCCGGAGATGCGGGTGGAGGCGGAAACCCTCGCGGCCGACCTGTCGGAGCTGGCCCGGGTGCGCACGGAACTCTCCACGGCGCGCGAGCGGCTCACGGGGCTGCGGCACGCCCTGGAGGAGGACCGCGCCCGCATCGCGGCCCTGGTTGGTGAGCGCCAGCGCCGTCAGGCGGAGGCGAATCCGGCCCAGGCAACGGATAAGGCCCAGGCTGAAACGGTGGCGAAGGGCACTGGCGACGTGCACGATCTCGTGACCCGGCTTGAGACTGAAGTCCCCCAGGCGGCCCGCGCGGCCGAGGCGGCGCGGGCGGGACCTGCCGCCGCGCCGGGCGGTGGGGCCCCGAGCCAGACCGAGATCGCCGCCCTCCAGAACCCCACCCGAATCGCTCCCGCCATGCCCTTCTCCGAAGCCAAGGGCTTGCTGCCGTTACCGGTTGCAGGCGTCCGGCTGAAGGATTTCGGCGCCGTGGACGGCGTCGGAGGCGCCGAAAAGGGGCTGACAATCGCCACCCGCATGGGCGCCCAGGTCACCGCGCCCACCGACGGATGGGTTGTTTATGCGGGACCGTTTCGCAGTTACGGGCAACTCTTGATCATTAATGCGGGCGGCGGGTACCATGTGCTGATGGCAGGCATGGAACGCATTACCGTCGATCTCGGCCAGTTCGTCCTGGCCGGCGAGCCGGTCGCGGTAATGGGAAGCGGGCCGCGCACGGCAGGCGCGGCCTCGGGACAGCCTCAATTGTATGTGGAATTCCGCAAAGACGGAGTTTCGATCGATCCCGCCCCGTGGTGGGCGGCAACGGACAGTCAGAAGGTGCGCGGATGATGCGTCGTACGTCTTTCTTTGCTTTCGGCGTCGCGGCCGGCGCGCTTGCGGCTGTGTTCGTTACGCAGACCGACGCCATCTCGGGCATGGCCGCCCAGGCTGCCTCGTCCGATACCTACCGTCAGCTCAACCTTTTCGGCGACGTGTTCGAGCGCGTCCGGTCCGATTATGTGGAGAAGCCGGAGGACGCCAAGCTGGTGGAGGCGGCCATTAACGGCATGCTCGCCGGGCTTGATCCCCATTCTTCCTACATGGACGCGAAGAGCTTCCGCGACATGCAGGTGCAGACCCGCGGTGAGTTCGGCGGCCTCGGCATCGAAGTGACGATGGAAGACGGCCTCGTGAAGGTCATCGCTCCCATCGACGAGACCCCGGCCGCCAAGGCGGGCGTGCAGGCGGGCGACATCATCACCAAGCTGGACGGCGACCAGGTGCAGGGCATGACCCTGAACCAGGCGGTCGAGAAGATGCGCGGCGCGGTCAACACGCCCATCATCCTCACCGTGGTCCGCAAGGGTCAGGAGAAGCCGATCGAGATCAAGGTGGTGCGCGACACGATCCGCATCCGCGCGGTGCGCTCGCGCATCGAGGACGGCAATATCGGCTATGTGCGCGTCACCTCGTTCAACGAGCAGACCTACGACAACCTGAAGAAGGCCATCGAGGATCTGACGGCGCAGATCGGCCCGGACAAGGTCAAGGGCTACATTCTCGACCTGCGCAACAATCCCGGCGGTCTGCTGGATCAGGCCATCGCGGTGTCCGACGCCTTCCTGGAGCGCGGCGAGATCGTCTCCACCCGCGGCCGCAATGCGGACGAGACCCAGCGTTTCAATGCGCGCGGCGGCGACCTCACCAAGGGGCGGCCGATCATCGTGCTCACCAATGGCGGCTCCGCCTCGGCCTCCGAGATCGTGGCCGGCGCCCTGCAGGACCACAAGCGCGCGACCATCCTGGGCTCGCGCAGCTTCGGCAAGGGCTCGGTGCAGACCATCATCCCGCTGGGTGGCAACGGCGCGCTGCGCCTGACCACCGCGCGCTACTACACGCCCTCTGGCCGCTCCATCCAGGCCAAGGGCATCGAGCCGGACATCGTCCTCATCCAGGATCTGCCGGACGAGCAGAAGGCCAAGATCGCGGCGGCCGGCGGCGATACCACGCGCGGCGAGGCCTCGCTGAAGGGCCACCTGAAGAACGGCGAGGACGAGCAGGCCGGATCCCCGTCCTACGTGCCCGCCGATCCCAAGGACGACACCCAGCTCAAGATGGCGAAGGAACTGCTGGAGGGCACGCAGAAGAACGCGGCCTTCCCGCCCAACCCCAACAAGACCAGCGTCGCCAACTGAGCCTCGCGCTCCCTGAGGGACGCACTTCGAGATGAAAAGGCCCTGCCGGTGACGGCGGGGCCTTTTTTTATGGGCCGCGACCGGCGTCAGGTTGTGGCGCGATTTTATGCGCGGCGCCGCTTCAACGGGCGCCCCGGTCCCGCCCGGGCGGCCCTGCACGCCTCAAGGGCGTGGCATATGTCTTGCGAGATCGGGACGGACCCATTCCGGAACCGTGCCTCATGCTCGTCTCCCGCCGCCTCCTCCTCGCCGCCGGCCTCTCCGCTCCCTTCTTCGCGAGCGTGTCGGCTTATGCCGATACGCTCGACGACATCATCAAGGCGGGTGTCCTCAAGGTCGCCGTGCCCCAGGATTTTCCCCCCTTCGGTTCGGTGGGGCCGGACCTGAAGCCGGTGGGCTATGACATCGACGTGGCCAATCTCATCGCCCAGAAGCTGGGGGTGAAGGCGGAGCTGGTGCCGGTGACCTCCGCCAACCGCATTCCCTATCTCCAGACCAAGAAGGTGGATCTGGTCATCTCCACGCTGGGCAAGAATCCCGAGCGCGAGAAGGTGATCGACTTCTCGGTGGCCTATGCGCCCTTCTTCAACGGCGTGTTCGGCCCGGCGGACCTGAAGGTCTCCAAGCCCGAGGATCTGGCCGGCATGACGGTGGGCGTCACCCGTGGGTCCATCGAGGATCTGGAACTGAGCAAGCTCGTACCGCCCAATACGGACATCAAGCGTTACGAGGACAACAACGCCACCATCTCGGCCTTCCTCTCCGGCCAAGTGAAGGTGATCGCCACCGGCAACGTGGTGGCCGCCGCCATCCTCGCCCGCAACCCGCCCAAGAAGCCGGAGGTGAAGTTCCTCATCAAGAACTCGCCTTGCTATGTGGGCCTCAACAAGGACGAGCCCAAGCTGCTGGCCAAGGTGGATGCCATCCTGACGGCCGCCCGCACGGACGGGACGCTGGATACCTTCTCCAAGAAGTGGCTCGGCGCCCCGCTGCCCGCCGATCTGTGATCCTCGCACCATTTCGGGAGCACCGGCCCTGACGGCCGGGGAGGGGAGGGGCGGATGGCCGTAGGATTGGATTTCGGGGCGCTCGCGGACTATGTGCCGGTGTTTGTGAAGGGCGTCGGCGTCACGGTGGAACTGACCGTGGTGGGGGGCACGCTGGGCATCTCGCTCGGCGTGACCTGCGCCTGGGTCAAGACGCAGGGGCCGAAGCTGCTGCGCCCCGTCGTCTCCCTCTATGTGGAGCTGATTCGCAATACGCCCTTCCTGATCCAGCTCTTCTTCATCTTCTTCGGCCTGCCCTCCATCGGCGTCTCCATGGGCGAGATGGAGGCGGCCATCCTGGCCATGGTGATCAATCTGGGCGCCTATGCCTGCGAGATCATCCGCGCGGGCATCGAGGCGACGCCGCGCGGCCAGTTCGAGGCAGGGGCGAGCCTCGCCATGAGCCGCTTCCAGACCTTCCGCCATGTGGTGCTGCGCCCCGCGCTCCAGCGCATCTGGCCGGCTCTGACCTCCCAATTGGTCATCGTGATGTTCGGCTCCGCCGTGTGCTCGCAGATCGCGGTGGAGGACATCACCTTCGCGGCCAACTTCATCCAGTCGCGCAATTTCAGGGCCTTCGAGGCCTATATCGTCGCGACCCTGCTCTATCTCGCCCTCGCCATCCTGCTGCGCCAGGGGATGCGGCTGCTGGGCACGGCGCTGTTTCCCCGCCGGAGGGCCGCACGATGACGACCTTCACCACCTGGGACATCGTCCGCAACCTGCTGCTGGCGACCCAATGGACGATTCTTCTGTCGCTGGTGGCGTTCGTGGGCGGCGGGGTGGCGGCGCTGCTGGCGCTGCTGGCGCGCACCTCGCAAAACCGGGCGGCGCGGCGGCTGGCGGTGTTCTACATCGAGCTGTTCCAGGGCACGCCCTTGCTGATGCAGCTCTTCCTGTTCTTCTTCGGCCTGTCCCTGGTGGGCGTGAACGTCCCGCCCTGGCTGGCGGCGGCGCTTGCGCTGATTCTCTGGACCGGGGCCTTCCTGGCGGAGATCTGGCGCGGCTGCGTGGAGGCGATCCCGCGCGGGCAATGGGAGGCCTCCTCCAGCCTCGCCATGAGCTATTTCGAGCAGATGCGACATGTGGTCCTGCCCCAGGCGCTGCGCATCGCCGTGCCGCCCACGGTGGGCTTCTCCGTGCAGGTGGTGAAGGCGACGGCACTCACCTCCATCATCGGCTTCGTGGAGCTGTCCAAGGCGTCCACCATGATCACCAACGCCACGTTCCAGCCGTTCGTGGTCTACGGCTTCGCCGCGCTCATCTATTTCGCGCTTTGCTGGCCTCTGTCCAAGAGCAGCCAGCTTCTGGAAAGGAAGCTGAATGTCGCTCATCGCAATCACTGAGGTGCGCAAGCGCTTCGGCACCAACGAGGTGCTGAAGGGAATCAACCTGGACGTGGCCGCCGGCGAGGTGATCGCCATCATCGGCAAGAGCGGCTCGGGCAAGTCCACGCTGCTGCGCTGCATCAACGGGCTGGAGACCATCGACGAGGGCTCCATCGTGGTGGCGGGCGCCCAGCTCGCCGCCGACGAGGTGCATCTGCGGGCGCTGCGGCTCAAGGTCGGGATGATCTTCCAGGGCTTCAACCTGTTTCCCCACCTCACGGCCGGGCGCAACGTGATGCTCTCGCCCATGGTGGTGAAGAAGGTGTCCGCCAAGGAGGCGGAGGAAGAGGCGCGCGTGCGACTCGCCCAGGTGGGCCTCGACCACAAGTTCGATGCCTATCCCGACCAACTGTCCGGCGGCCAGCAGCAGCGGGTCGCCATTGCCCGCGCGCTCGCCATGCGGCCGCTGGCCCTTTTGTGCGACGAGATCACCTCGGCGCTCGATCCGGAACTGGTCAACGAGGTGCTCCAGGTGGTGGGCAAGCTCGCTGCCGAAGGCATGACACTTTTGATGGTGACGCACGAAATGCGTTTCGCCCGGGAGGTCTGCGACCGCGTGGTGTTCATGCATCAGGGGCGGGTCCATGAGATCGGACCGCCCGGCGATGTCTTCGAATCACCCAAGACGCTGGAATTGCGTCAGTTTTTCGGCATGGCCTGACGGAGCGCCGGCCCGCCGGAGCGGGTTCGGGGGCGGCGCGCGCTGCCCCTGCGTGAGGCCGCATTCGTCCACAGGCGCGGGCGGTGCGGCAATGCGGCGCTCGCCGTGAGGGGGGGGTGAGTTGCCGCCTCGCGAAGCCTGTGTTAGGCAACCCCCGTTTTCTCGGGCTCGGCTTCGTCCGCAGCCCGGAAGATGGGCAGTGATAATCCCAACAGATCAAGGGTTTCTGGTCCCGTTGGCGCATTGGCGCCTGACGGGGACAAGCCCGAGAGAGGCACGGGTGGCGGATACAATCGTGTCAGGCATGGCGGGGCGCTATGCGACCGCGCTGTTTGAGTTGGCCGAGGAGGCCAGCTCCATCGACGCCGTGAAGGCGGATCTGGACACGCTGGCTGCCTTGTTGGCCGAAAGCGCTGATTTCAGCCGACTGGTGAAAAGCCCGGTCTTCACCGCCGAGGAACAGGAGAAGGCGGTGTCCGCCATCCTGTCCTCCGTGGGCATTTCGGGCCTGAGCGCCAATTTCGTGAAGCTGGTGGCGCGCAATCGCCGCCTGTTCGCGCTGCCCGGCATGATCAAATCCTACGCCGCCCTCGTCGCCGCCAAGCGCGGTGAGGTCACCGCAGAGGTGACGGCGGCCGAGCCCCTCAGCGACGCGCATTACGCGGCGCTCAAGCAGGCGCTCGCTGAAAAGACCGGCAAGGACGTTGGCCTCGACGTGACCGTTGACCCGTCCATCCTCGGTGGTCTCGTCGTGAAGATCGGCTCCCGCATGGTCGATGCTTCGCTGAAGACCAAACTCAATTCTATCCGCCATGCGATGAAAGAGGTCCGCTGATGGACATTCGAGCCGCTGAAATCTCTGCCATCCTCAAGGAGCAGATCCAGAATTTCGGCCAGGAGGCGGAAGTCTCGGAGGTCGGTCAGGTTCTCTCCGTTGGTGACGGCATCGCCCGCGTTTATGGCCTCGACAATGTCCAGGCCGGCGAAATGGTCGAGTTCGCGAACGGTACGCGCGGCATGGCGCTGAACCTCGAAATCGACAATGTCGGTATCGTGATCTTCGGCTCCGACCGCGAGATCAAGGAAGGCCAGACCGTCAAGCGGACCGGCGCCATCGTGGACGTGCCGGTGGGCAAGGGCCTGCTGGGCCGCGTCGTGGACGCGCTGGGCAATCCGATCGACGGCAAGGGCCCGATCATGTACGCCGAGCGCCGCCGCGTGGACGTGAAGGCGCCGGGCATCATCCCCCGCAAGTCCGTGCATGAGCCCATGCAGACCGGCCTCAAGGCGATCGACGCCCTGATCCCGATCGGCCGTGGCCAGCGCGAGCTGATCATCGGCGATCGCCAGACCGGCAAGACCGCCGTGGCCCTCGACGCCATTCTCAACCAGAAGCCCATCAACCAGGGCACGGACGAGAAGGCCAAGCTCTATTGCGTCTATGTGGCCGTCGGCCAGAAGCGCTCCACCGTCGCGCAGTTCGTGAAGGTGCTGGAAGAGCAGGGCGCGCTGGAATATTCCATCGTCGTCGCCGCCACCGCCTCGGATGCGGCCCCCATGCAGTTCCTGGCGCCCTTCGCCGGCACCGCCATGGGCGAGTTCTTCCGCGACAACGGCATGCATGCCCTGATCATCCATGATGACCTGTCCAAGCAGGCCGTCGCGTATCGTCAGATGTCGCTGCTGCTGCGCCGCCCGCCGGGCCGCGAAGCCTATCCCGGCGACGTGTTCTACCTGCACTCCCGCCTGCTGGAGCGCGCCGCCAAGCTCAATGACGAGAACGGCGCCGGCTCTCTCACCGCGCTGCCGGTCATCGAGACCCAGGCGAACGACGTGTCGGCCTATATCCCGACCAACGTCATCTCCATCACCGACGGCCAGATCTTCCTGGAGTCGGACCTGTTCTACCAGGGCATCCGCCCGGCGGTGAACGTGGGCCTGTCCGTGTCGCGCGTGGGCTCCTCGGCCCAGATCAAGGCGATGAAGCAGGTTGCGGGCAAGATCAAGGGCGAGCTCGCCCAGTATCGTGAGCTGGCGGCCTTCGCCCAGTTCGGCTCGGACCTCGACGCCTCGACCCAGAAGCTGCTGAACCGCGGCGCGCGCCTGACCGAGCTGCTGAAGCAGAGCCAGTTCTCGCCCCTGAAGGTCGAAGAGCAGGTGGTCGTGATCTATGCCGGCACCAACGGCTATCTCGACAACCTCCCGGTGTCCAAGGTGCGCGAGTTCGAGCAGGCCTTCCTGCTGGCCATGCGCTCTCAGCACCAGGAGATCCTGGACACCATCCGCACCACCAAGGAGCTCTCCAAGGAGACCACCGAGAAGCTGGTGAAGGCGCTCGACGCCTTCTCCAAGAGCTTCGCCTGAGGTCCCCTTGAAGCCAGCCAAGTGAAAGGGCGGGTGCGATGCCGAGCCTGAAGGACCTACGTAACCGCATCGCCTCGGTGAAGGCGACGCAGAAGATCACCAAGGCGATGCAGATGGTCGCCGCGGCGAAGCTGCGTCGCGCCCAGACGGCTGCGGAAGCCGCGCGCCCGTTCGCGGAGCGCATGGAACAGGTGCTGGGCAATCTCGCCTCCAGCATCACCACCAGCGCGGACACTCCGCTTCTGCTGGCGGGAACGGGCAGCGATCAGCGTCACCTGCTGATCGTCTGCACCTCTGAGCGCGGCCTGTGCGGCGCGTTCAACTCCTCCATCGTGCGGCTGGTGCGCGAGCGCGCCAACGCCTTGATGGCGCAGGGCAAGACGGTGGAATTCTTCTGCGTGGGCCGCAAGGGCTACGACCAGATCCGCCGCGTCTATCCCAAGCAGATCGTCGAGTTCGTGGACCTGCGCGCCGTGCGCACGCTGGGCTACGACAATGCCCATGGCATCGCCGACAAGGTGATCGACCTGTTCAACAAGGGCAGCTTCGACGTTGCCACCGTGTTCTACTCGCACTTCAAGAATGTGGTGACGCAGATCCCGACCGCGCAGCAGGTCATCCCGGCTGTGTTCGAGCAGAAGGCGGCGGGAGAGGCGGTCCCTTACGACTACGAGCCGGAAGAGAGCGAGATTCTCGCCGACCTCCTGCCCCGTAACATCGCGGTTCAGGTCTTCCGGGCGCTCCTGGAAAACCAGGCGTCCTTCTATGGCGCGCAGATGAGCGCCATGGACAACGCCACCCGCAATGCGGGCGACATGATCAAGAAGCAGACGCTGATCTACAACCGGACGCGTCAGGCCCAGATCACCAAAGAACTCATCGAAATCATCTCCGGCGCCGAAGCGCTCTGACGGCAGCGGGACGAGGATAAAGGACGACGAACATGGCGAACCCCACCGGACGCATCACCCAGGTCATCGGCGCCGTCGTCGACGTGCAGTTCGATACCCACCTGCCGGAAATTCTGAACGCGCTGGAAACCACCAACCAGGGCAACCGCCTGGTGCTTGAGGTGGCTCAGCATCTGGGCGAGAACACGGTCCGCACCATCGCCATGGACTCCACCGAGGGTCTCGTGCGCGGTCAGCCCGTGGCCGATACCGGCGCGCCGATCCTGGTGCCCGTGGGCGAGGCGACCCTCGGCCGCATCATGAACGTCATCGGCGAGCCGGTTGACGAACTGGGCCCGGTGGTGGGCGACAGCATGCGCTCCATCCACCAGCCCGCTCCCTCCTATGCGGAGCAGTCCACGGAAGCCGAGATGCTGGTCACCGGCATCAAGGTGGTGGATCTGCTGGCGCCCTATTCCAAGGGCGGTAAGATCGGCCTGTTCGGCGGCGCCGGCGTCGGCAAGACCGTGCTCATCATGGAGCTCATCAACAACATCGCGAAGGCGCACGGCGGCTATTCCGTGTTCGCCGGCGTGGGTGAGCGCACCCGTGAGGGCAACGATCTCTATCACGAGATGATCGAGTCCAAGGTGAACGTGGACCCGCACGAGCATAACGGCTCCTCCGCCGGCTCCAAGTGCGCGCTGGTCTATGGCCAGATGAACGAGCCCCCGGGTGCCCGCGCCCGCGTCGCGCTGACCGGCCTCACCGTGGCCGAGCATTTCCGCGACCAGGGCCAGGACGTGCTGTTCTTCGTGGACAACATCTTCCGCTTCACCCAGGCCGGCTCGGAAGTGTCGGCGCTGCTGGGCCGCATCCCCTCGGCGGTGGGCTATCAGCCGACGCTCGCCACCGACATGGGTACGCTCCAGGAGCGCATCACCACCACCACCAAGGGGTCGATCACCTCGGTGCAGGCCATTTACGTGCCCGCCGACGATCTGACCGACCCGGCGCCTGCCGCCTCCTTCGCCCATCTGGACGCGACCACCGTGCTGTCGCGCTCCATCGCGGAAAAGGGCATCTACCCGGCGGTGGATCCGCTGGACTCCACCTCGCGCATTCTCTCCCCGCTGGTGATCGGCGAAGAGCATTACGGCGTGGCCCGTCAGGTGCAGCAGACGCTGCAGCGCTACAAGGCGCTCCAGGACATCATCGCGATCCTGGGCATGGACGAGCTGTCCGAAGAGGACAAGCTGGTGGTGGCCCGCGCCCGTAAGATCGAGCGCTTCCTGTCCCAGCCCTTCCACGTCGCGGAAGTGTTCACCGGCTCGCCCGGCAAGCTGGTGGATCTCGCCGACACCATCAAGGGCTTCAAGGGCCTGGTGGAAGGCAAGTACGACCACCTGCCCGAGCAGGCATTCTACATGGTGGGTTCCATCGAGGAAGCCATCGAGAAGGGCAAGAAGCTCGCGGCCGACGCGGCCTGAGCAGCTTCCCGGGCATCCGCCCCTTGAGGGCGGGTGCCGTATCGGATTTCGGAGTGCCTTCCGCCATCAGGCGGCTTGGTGCTCCCGGCGCGGCTGACCGCGCCACGGGGACAGCGGAGACACGCATATGGCCACTTTCACCTTTGAGCTCGTCTCCCCGGAGCGGCTCGTCTTCTCCGGTCCCGTGACCTGGGTCGATGTCCCCGGTTCGGAAGGCGACTTCTCCGTGGGCGCCGGCCATGCGCCGTTCATCGCGACCCTGCGCCCCGGCATCCTCACGGTGCGCGGCGACGGCACGGCGAAGCGCTTGTTCGTGCGCGGCGGCTTCGCCGAGGCGAACCCCACGACCCTCACCATCCTCGCCGAGCGGGCGACCCCGGTGGAGGAGATCGACACGGCCCAGCTGCGCCAGCTCATCAAGGACGCGGAAGAGGACGTGGCCGACGCCCGCACCGACGAAGCGCGCCAGAAGGCCACCGTCATGCTGGCCGACCTCAAGCAGGTGGCCGACGCGCTCAGCCAGGGCTCGACCACCGCGTCGCACTGATCCTTCTGGACAGCATCGCTTTCGACCAGCCGGGCCTCGCGCCCGGCTTTTTTATTGCCGTGTGTCCGGATGGCTCTGTTCCGCCGACGGGAAAGCGCCCGCGCGTCACGGCGCACCAGATCAGGCAGGGCATGCCCTCGTCCCGCCTTGGGACACGTCTCTGCGCCCGCCGGTCCATCCCGCGAACGAACCGGTTCCGAATCGCGATTCCACGCCGGTGGCGTTTCGTTCCTCAGGCCGGGTCACCCTTTCGCCTGTCGATCGGCCTCTGAGCCCTCTGGGCACGGGCGCGGACGGGCTGTCCCGGATCGGGACGGGAGACGCGGAGCTTCGGCACGGGCCGGGAACAAACCGGCTCCGAATCGCGGATCGTGACCGCTTCCCGGTTCGTTCCGGCGTGATCATCCTCTCTCGTCATGACCGTGCAGCCTGTGCCGAACCGGGACATAGCGGAGGCGAAGACAGCACAGGGCGCGAACGAACCGGCTCCGAATCACGGACGGGCAAAAGATGCCGGTTCGTTCCGGCCTCGTGCCTACGGAGCGGGCGGCGGGAGTCGTGGCGCTCAGCAGATGAAGGGGATGACGCGCTTCGTGCGCGCGCAATAGGCGTCATATTCGGCGCCGAACGCTTCGCGCATCATGGCTTCCTCCTCTCCCACCCGGAAAAAGTAGAGGATGCCGAAGCCCACGAAGCCCGAGAGCCCGGCCACCAGATTGGGCAGCAGCAGGGCCTGTGCGAGCGCCCAGAGGAAGAAGGCGGAATACATGGGGTGCCGCACCCGGCTGTAGACGCCGGTGGTGATCAGCTTGTGGGATTCGCGCAGCTCCAGCGTCACCGACCAGTTGCGCCCGAGGTCCGAATGGGTGCGCCAGAACAGCCAGAGCGCCGCCAGGAAGACCACCACGCCCGCGCCCACCTGGAGGGGGGAGGGGGCATAGGAGAGGGAAGCGGGAAAGCCACTGGAGGCATAGATGGCGGGCACCACGCCGAGACCGCAGGTGGAGATGGTCAGCAGCACCATTTCCCGTAGGTTCCGGCGCCGCGCATCCGCCACGCCCGCGCGGCGCGCCTTGCGCTGGAAGGGAAGGCGCAGGACGAACCAGGCGACGACGCCGAGGGTCCAGGCGAGCTTTGCGAAGGTCAGGAGGGTCATGCGGCCGAGCCCCGGTGCTCCAAGGGAATGATGGCACCGTCCGGATCGAGGATCTCAAGCGGCCCCTGGATTTCATGGACCACGGCATCGAACGATACCGGGGCGAAGATGAAGGCGTAGAAGTCGTAGGCGGCGCGCCGGTCATTGGCGAGGAAGAACTGGCAGTGCAGCCGCATGAGGTCCAGGCGATAGCGGGCGAAAGTGGCGGGTGTCATCATCTCGCGGATGGTCACCTGTCGCACGAAGGGCCGCAGCATCCCGTTGGAATTGCCCGCATGGCGTAGGGTCACGGGATTGACCTTGTAGAAGCTGACGAGGTCGTCCCGCGCCTGGAATTCCGCCCAATAGATGTCGCGCGCCTCGAACACCTTTTCTCCGGCCTCGCGCAGCCAGCCCCCGGCGGGGTGCAGCGCGAACTTGGCCGAGGTGTTGCCCACGGTGAGCAGGCGCACCGTGGCGCGCTGGGGAAAATCCGGATCCTTCTCCAGCGCGCGGGCCAGCAGGCTCACCGCATGCATGGCACCGAGGCTGTGCCCGGCGATCACGATCTCGTCCACGCCGCCTTCGTCCACCACCTCCAGCAGGCGGTCGGCGAGGGCGTCCATGCGCGCATTGATGGCCGGATGGCGCCCCCGGACGAAGTCCACGGAGAATTCCGCAAGATCCAGCGATTGTTTCAATCGCATGCGGGCGCCGAACGTGGCCATGGCGCCGAAGAAGCAGGCAGCGCCCACGGCGAGCGCCAGCAGGGCGGCGGCCAGCGGCCCGAGGCCGGAGGCGAGGCCATAGGCCAGCCAGCCCGCCCCGCCCGACACGGCGAGAATGGCGAGGAGCGCCACATAGGTGAGGAGGAAGAAGATGCCGTAGCGGTGGCTGAACCGGAAATAGCGGACGATGGTGCCGGTGGAGATCATGTCCCCGATGGCCCGGATCCCACCCCAGATATGGGACAGGCGGCTGCGACCCATCTCCTCGCGCACCAGGTCGTCCCAGCACAGAAGCTCCACCCGCGCCTGCGAGGTCCAGCCCTGGCCTTGCGCGCGCGCATCCCAGAGGGCGCCGGTGGCGGTGGGGCGCGGCGCGGAATCGGCCTCGACGGTCACGTTCCAGACGGACGAAAAGCGCGCCATCTCCCGATGGAAGATGCGGTGGTGGCCATCCGCATCCATGGGATCGAAGCCCGCCACGAAGAAGAAGTGGCGGCGAAGCGTCGGTGCGGGATCGCGCAGCGGCATGGTGGGCAGGGTTCTACCGGAGGAGGGGCCGCGATGAAAGGCCTACCCGCCGGTTTGCGGGGCACGGCCACGGTGCTATCCCTCGCGGGCGAATGAAAGGAACGC
Source organism: Aquabacter cavernae (assembly GCF_003993795.1). Classification (GTDB taxonomy): domain Bacteria; phylum Pseudomonadota; class Alphaproteobacteria; order Rhizobiales; family Xanthobacteraceae; genus Aquabacter; species Aquabacter cavernae. Next base: position 1,487,044 of record NZ_RWKV01000008.1, on the reverse strand, counting down.
GCGTGCAGGGCCTTGAGAGCGTCTCGGTGGTGTTCGTCACCTATGACAGCGGCGCGGTCATCGGCCGGGCCGTGGCCTCGGTGCCGGCGGGCGCCGAAGTGGTCATCGTCGATAATGCCAGCCCCGAAGGCACCGCCTTCATGGATCATCTGGCGCGACCGGCGCGGCTTGTGGCCATGCCCCGCAACATGGGCTTCGGCACCGCCTGCAATGCGGGCGCCAAGACGTCCTCCGGGCACTTCGTCCTGTTTCTCAATCCCGATGCGGAACTGGAGACCGGCGCCATCGAGGCGCTGCTGGCGGCCGAGCGTGCCTATGGCCCCGGCCTCTTCATGCCCTCCATCGTGGGGGAGAACGGGCGCCTCATGCGCAAGGAGGGCTCCATCTTCCAGCCCGTCCCGCGCGGACGGCGTCTGAAGGGGGAGGAAATTGCGGGGGATTACTGCACCCGTTTCGTCCATGGCGCGGCCTTCCTCGCGGCGCGGGACCTGTTCCTGGAGATGGGCGGGTTCGATGAGAGGATCTTCCTCTATCACGAGGATGACGACCTCGCGCTCCGGGCCCTGGAGCGTCGCCTGCCCATCACCGTGATCGGCGCGGCGCGGGTGCGCCATGGGGGCGGCAAGTCCTCCACGCCGAGCCTGTCGCGCACCTTCGCCATCAACCGGCTGAAGAAGCAGTCGGAGCGCTATCTGCGCCGCAAATATGCCCGCCCCGTGCCCGTTGCGGCGGACGCCGCCAAGCTGATCGGCGGCTGCCTCCTGGCGGCGCTCAGCTTCGATACCCACCGCTTCATGATCCGCGCGGGAAAGCTGCGGGGGATTTTCGATTCTCTTGAGCGGGATGGATGAGGAAAGACCGGCGCCACGGCCATCACATGGCCCTGATCCGGACGCATCACAGGGCTGGCCGCTCTCACGTTGCGCGAACCCCCTCCGGCGTGTAAGCGTCGAATGTCAGCAGCATGCGAGGCGCAGCCGGCCCGTCCCTCGGACCGGCACCGGGCGCCCGGTGGCTGACAGGCGGAGTGTTTCGTGACGGTTTCCAGGACCCCGCTTCTCGATACGGTGGCATCCCCCGGCGATCTGCGGGCGCTCCCGGATGAGAAGCTCCAGCAACTCGCCGACGAACTGCGGACCGAGACCATCGACGCGGTTTCCGTGACCGGTGGTCATCTCGGCGCGGGCCTCGGCGTGGTCGAGCTGACGGTGGCGCTGCACCACGTCTTCAACACGCCCCATGACCGTCTCATCTGGGACGTGGGCCACCAGGCCTATCCGCACAAGATTCTCACCGGACGCCGCGACCGCATCCGCACCCTGCGCCAGGGCGGCGGCCTGTCCGGCTTCACGCGCCGCGCGGAGAGCGAATATGACCCGTTCGGCGCCGCCCATTCCTCCACCTCCATCTCCGCCGGGCTCGGCATGGCGGTGGCGCGGGACCTTTCGGGGCAGGACCGGAACGTGGTGGCGGTCATCGGCGACGGCGCCATGTCGGCGGGCATGGCCTATGAGGCCATGAACAATGCCGGCGCCATGGACAGCCGGCTGATCGTCATCCTGAACGACAACGACATGTCCATTGCCCCGCCCACCGGGGCCATGTCTGCCTATCTGGCCCGGCTCATTTCCGGGCGCACCTATCTCTCGCTGCGGGAGCTGGGCAAGCAGCTCTCCCGCCGCATGCCGAAGTTCGTGGAGCGCGGCGCCCAGCGGGCCGAGGAGTTCGCGCGCGGCTTCTGGACCGGCGGCACGCTGTTCGAGGAGATGGGCTTCTATTATGTAGGCCCCATCGACGGCCATAATCTGGAGCACCTGCTGCCGGTGCTGCGCAATGTGCGCGATGCCAAGGCAGGCCCCATCCTGGTCCATGTGGTGACCCAGAAGGGCAAGGGCTACGCGCCCGCCGAGCGCTCGGCCGACAAGTATCATGGCGTCGTGAAGTTCGACGTCACGACGGGCACGCAGCTCAAGCCCAAGTCCAATGCCCCCTCCTATACCCGCGTTTTCGCCGAGAGCCTGATCGCGGAGGCGCGGCAGGACGAGAAGGTGGTGGCCATCACCGCCGCCATGCCCTCCGGCACGGGGCTCGATCTGTTCGGGCAGGCCTTTCCCGAGCGCACCTTCGATGTGGGCATCGCGGAGCAGCACGCCGTCACCTTCGCGGCGGGCCTCGCGACGGAAGGCTACAAGCCGTTCTGCGCGCTCTATTCCACCTTCCTCCAGCGTGGCTACGACCAGCTGGTGCACGACGTGGCGCTCCAGGGCCTGCCCGTGCGCTTCGCCATCGATCGGGCGGGCCTCGTGGGGGCGGACGGCGCCACCCATGCGGGCGCCTACGACATCTCGTTCCTGGCCTGCCTGCCGGGCTTCACCATCATGGCCCCGTCCGACGAGGCGGAGCTGACCCACATGATTGCCACCGCCGTGGCGTTCGATGAAGGCCCCATCGCCTTCCGCTTCCCCCGTGGGGAGGGCGTTGGCGTGGAGCGTCCGGTGAAAGGCGAGATCCTGCCCATCGGCCGCGGCCGGGTGGTGCGGGAGGGCAATGACGTGGCGCTTGTGGCGCTCGGCACGCGGCTCGCCGCCTGCCTTGAGGCGGCCGAGCGCCTGGAGAGCCTGGGCTTTTCCGCCACCGTGGTGGATGCCCGCTTCGCCAAGCCCATCGACAGCGACCTGATCCTGCGGCTCGCCCGCGCCCATCCCGCCCTCATCACGGTGGAAGAAGGCTCGGTGGGCGGCTTCGGCAGCCAGGTGATGCAGATGCTGAGCGATGCCGGGGCGCTGGATCGCGGGCTGAAGCTCCGCTCCATGGTGCTGCCGGACATTTATATCGACCACGAGACCCCGGCCCACCAGATGACCCTGGCCGGCCTTGATGCCGCCGCCATCGCCGCCAAGGCGCTGTCGCTGCTGGGCGTGTCCGAGGCGCGCGCGTCTCTCTCCCGCCGCGCCTAGAGTCGCTTGCTATTCAGATCGCTGGGAGGCTTCGCGCCTCTTGAGGGCGTCAGGCCCGGGCATCCACGCCTCTGCGTCGAGCGGGCACCCAACGGAGTTCAGAGGATGGCCGGGACAATCCCGGCCATGACGCCACCTTGTTGAAAAGAGCCGTTCAGACCGCCTGAGTGTCGAGCCGGGCCTTACTGGCAGGCGGCTTCGAACTGGGCGTAGGCGTCGGGCGCGCCGTCCAGGCTCACCTGCTGCTTCACGCCCTTCACTTCCAGGGACATGGCCTTGCCGGCCGTCAGCACGGCCTTGAGGTCGGCCAGCTTGCCGCCGCCTTCCACGTCGATGGAGGAGGATTCCGTATTGGCGACCGCCTTGCCCGGAAATTCCTTCTTCACCTTGCCGGTGGTCAGGATGATGCGGGCAGCTTCGTCCGCCTTCAGTCCCTTGGAGCCCACATGGGAGCTGATCAGGACGTTGGCGTTGCCCTTGTTGCACACGAAGGACAGGACGGAATTGTCCGTCTCGGGAACGCCGAAGGTGAGAACGGCACCGTTGTCGGTCTCCGAGGCATCCCAGGTCATCTTGACCTGCGCGAATGCCGTGCCGGCCGAGACCGCGAGGAGCGTAACTGCGAGAACCGCGCGTTTCATGGAACAACCCCAAAGTATGCGGCGGGGATCATAAACCCTCGCCGGGAAATCAAAAGCCCGACCGATTGGTTTGGTTAGCGCCGCGAGAGACAGGCGCGCTGGAAGTCCGCGAGGCGGGCTCGGGCGCCGGCCAGCGGATAGGTGAGGACGAGCGCCTTCGCCTTGGGCGCTGAGGGCGGAATGCGCAGCGTCAGCGTGTCCCCGCTCTCGAACAGGTCGAAGATGCGCGGGTCGAGCGCCACGGCTGCCTCCACTACCATCTTTCCGTCGCCGCCGCCGAGAAAGGCCGTCGCGGCCAGTTCCAGGCGACGCTTGCCGGCGGTCAGCGTCACCGGCACGCCCTCTCCGGAGGAGAAGGGCCGCCCGTCGATTTCAGCGGCGATCTGAAGGAGTTGGGCTCCCGGCTGGCAGATGGCGGCGAAATCGGGATCGGGGTCACGCTGAAGGCTGAAGCGCAGGACGAAGGTGTCCTCACCCTTGACCATGGTCCAGATGCGCGGATCGGGAGTGGGCTTGGCCGGCTTTGGCTTGGCGGGGGTCGCAGCGGCTGCGGGAAGGGTGGCGCACATGGCCACCAGCAGCGCGGCGAAAAATGCGGGGACGAAGCGCATGCAAACTCCGGTCAAGGTCTCTGGGCGACGGGGGCCGTCGCGGTGGTCATAACCGCGATTGCCCCGGAAGGGTTCTGGCGAGTTTTGTCGGCCGGGCAACATGACGCATGAGGGTGCCCCCCGCACAGCCTGTCCCGCAACATTGGTTTACGAGCCGTCGTCCCGACCCGATCAGTCCGCAGCGCGCTTCCCTCAGGATCGATCGCACTCTGGAGCCTGATCCGATCAGGTTGATGCAACCTGATCGGTGAATCAGTCTCCAAACTTTAAGCGAGAGAGCGATTCACGATCCTGAGGGAAGCGCGCTGCGCTTCCCTCAGGATCGATCGCACTCTGGAGCCTGATCCGATCAGGTTGATGCAACCTGATCGGTGAATCAGTCTCCGAACCTTAAGCGAGAGAGCGATTCACGATCCTGAGGGAAGCGCGCTGCGCTTCCCTCAGGATCGATCGCACTCTAGGAAGAACACCTTGGCAACACGGTGACGGCGCAGGGCCGGGCCGCCGGAACAGGTGAATGAAATGGCGCGCGAGCGCATCGACAAGCTGCTGGTCGCGCGCGGCCTGTTCGAGAGCCGCGCCCGGGCGCAGGCGGCGGTGCGTGCCGGTCTCGTCCAGGCGGACGGCGTTCCGGTGACACGCCCGTCGGACGAGGTGGACTGCGAGGCCGCATTGGCGGCCAGCGAAGCCCATCCCTTCGTCTCGCGCGGCGGGCTGAAGCTCGCCGCCGCGCTCGATGCATTCGGCTTCGATCCGGCCGGGGCCGTGGCGCTGGATGTGGGCGCCTCCACGGGTGGCTTCACCGATGTGCTGCTGCGGCGCGGTGCGCGGCGTGTCTATGCGGTGGATGTGGGGCGCGAGCAATTCCATCACAGCCTGCGCGCGCGGCCCGAGGTTCAGCTTTTCGAGGGGCTCGACGCACGCGCGCTTTCCCGCGCCCAGGTGCCCGAGCCGGTGGATTTGGTGGTGTCCGACGTGAGTTTCATTTCCCTCGCTTTGGTTCTCCCGGCGGCGCTCGCCCTTGCAGGGGAAGGCGCGCGCCTCGCGGCGCTCATCAAGCCGCAGTTCGAGGCCGGCCCCGCTCGGGTGAAGAAGGGCATCGTCCGCGACGCGGCGGTTCATGACGAGGTCTGCGATCGCATCTCCCAGGTGGTGGCCGATCTCGGCTGGCGTGTCGCGGGGCTCATTCCCTCGCCCATTGAGGGCGGGGATGGAAACCGGGAATTCCTCATCGGCGCGGTGCGGGCATGACGGTGGACATGATGGAATGCGTGATCACGCGCATGGGCGCCCAGGGCGACGGCCTCGCGGACGTGGACGGCACGTCCGCCTTCGCGCCCTACACCCTGCCGGGCGAGCGGGTGGCGGGCTTTCTGGAGAAGGACCGTTTCAAGGTTGAGCGGATCCTGGAGGCGAGCGAGGACCGGGTGGCGCCGGAATGCGGGCATTTCGGCCTGTGTGGCGGGTGCCTGCTCCAGCATTGGGCCGCGCGCCCCTATGGCGCCTGGAAGCGTGAACTGGTGGTGGCGGCGCTGGAGCGGGAGGGCCTCGCCGCGGACGTGGCGCCGCTCATCGATGCCCACGGAACGGGCCGCCGCCGGGTCATCTTTCATGCGCGCCAGCTGGGAAGCCGCACCGTCGTGGGCTTTGCCGAGCGCAAGTCCCATTCCATGGTTCCCCTTGCCGGCTGTCCGGTTCTGAGCCCGGAACTGAAGGACGCCCTCGCCGCATCCCGCGCGGTGGCCGAGGCGTTGGCGCCGCTAAAGAAACCTCTCGACCTGCACGTCACCGCCACCGATGCGGGGATGGACATGGATGTGCGCGGCTCCGGGCCGCTGCCGCCCATGATCGCCATGGACCTTGCCGCCATCGCCGACCGTTTCCGCCTTGCCCGGCTGACCCGCCATGGCGAGATGGTCGCCCAGCGGGAGGCGCCGTTCCTCGCCATGGGCCGGGCGCGGGTGGTGCTGCCGCCTGCCTCCTTCCTGCAGGCGACCCGCGAGGGCGAGGAGACATTGGCCCGGCTGGCGCTCGCCATCGCTTCTGGTGCGAAGCGGGTGGCCGACCTGTTCTGCGGGGTGGGCACCTTCGCCCTTCGCCTCGCCGAGAATGCGCGTGTGGCGGCTTATGAGAATAACGCTCCGGCGGTGGCGGCCCTGGCCCGGGCAGGGCAGGGCGCGCCGGGGCTGAAGGGGATCGAGAGCGAGGTGCGGGACCTGTTCCGCCGCCCGCTCATGGCCGAGGAATTGAAGCGCTTCGATGCGGTGGTCATCGACCCGCCGCGCCAGGGGGCGGAGGCGCAGGCGCGGGAACTGGCGAAGGCGGATGTGGCGCGCGTCGCCTATGTGTCTTGCAGCGCAATGACTTTCGCCCGCGATGCCCGGATTCTCACGGAAGGCGGGTTCCGGCTGCTGGAGGTCACGCCGGTGGACCAGTTCCGCTATTCGCCTCATGTGGAACTGGTTGCGCGCTTCGAGCGATAAAAGGCCATGGACCTCGAGAGTGCCTCTGCCTTTCATGAAAACGCTGGAACACTCTATTTCTTTGTTTTTACGATATTTTTTTCACGCGAGCCGCTTCACGCTTCGCTCGGAAACACTCTAGATGACGGTACCATTCCGCTGGGAGGAAAGTATGAAAGCCCTTCTCGTTGCTGCCGCGGCCCTGACCTTGAGCGCGGGCATTGCCGGTGCGCAGACCATGAACATGCCGGCGGCCCCGTCGGCCGGCCCGACCCCTACCGCCATCGCCGCTGCCGCCACCGTGCCCAGCACGAAGGCGTTCGTGGAGACCGCCGCTGCCGCCAACCAGTTCGAGATCTCGTCGAGCCAGCTCGCGATCAAGACCAGCAAGAACAAGAAGGTCGTGGAATTCGCCAAGCATATGGTGAAGGACCATACCGAAATCGGTAAGAACTTCGTCGCGGCCCTGGGTAAGGCCAATACGGGCATTACGCCTCCGGCCGGCATCGGCAGTGAGCTGGATGCCATCATGACGCGCTTGAAGTCTGAGAGCGGCGCGGCGTTTGATGCCGACTACATCGCCGTTCAGACCAAGGCCCACCAGGATGCGGTCGGCCTGTTCGCGGGCTACGCCAAGGGCGGCGACAACCCGGTCCTGCAGGAATTCGCCAAGAAGACCCTGCCGGTGATCGAGATGCACCTGCGCATGTGCTACGCGCTCGCCACGAAGTGAGCCCGAAGGCCACGAAGTGACCACAGGAATGACGGGCTGTCTCTTGCGAGGCAGCCCGTTTTTTCACGCCTGAGCGGTCTTGCTCTCAGTTGTTCCAGTGTTCCTGCCACATGCGCTCGCCGATGGTGCAGGAGACGCGCGACGGGTCGGCGGCGGGCACGATTCGCGGCTGAGGCTTCGGCTTCACCCCGGCCACCTCCAGCACCAGCTTCGTCTTGATGGCCCGGGCGAACTCGTCCATGGCGCGCACCGGGATGACGAAGGCCCCGGCCCCGCCGATCACGCAATCCTCGTAGTAGATGTCGAGGTCGGGCACATCCATGGCGGAGTTGCTGCTGCGCTTGAGCACCAGCGGCAGGCCGTTGATGGTGATGCCGCGCTTCACCACTTCGTCGCGGACCTGGGTGACGGGCGGACCCTGATTGTTCACGCCGTCGCCGGATATGTCGATGACGTTGCGCAGGGCGCGGTAGCCGCTGCCCTGGAACTGGCCCATGGAGAATTGGAGCGCCCCAGAGATGGAGGTGCGGTAGGCCCGCCGCAGCGGCACTGCCAGGATGCGGTCCGACAAGGCGCGGGCGGTGTCGGCCCCGTCAACCACGGTCCAGGGGATGATGACGCGCTGTTCCAGCTCGCCCGCCCATTCCAGATAGGTGACGGCGATGCGCCCGTTGGGGCCGAGCTTCAGGGCGTCGAGGAATTCCCGCGAGATGAGGGCCGCCGCATAGCCCTCCCGCTGGAGCGCCTGCTCGTCGGGGTCCATGGAATAGGAGATGTCCACCGCCAGGACGAGCTGGACATCCACCGTATTGCCCGCCCGGTTGGACTCGTTGGCCCGCGGCGCGGCCTGCGCAGGGGGGATGCCTGCGAGCAGCGGCAGCAGAAGGGCGGCAAGAAGCGCCGCGACGCCAGACCTCCACTGAGCCATGATTTCCTCCGGGGAGAGCGGCAGCAGGGACGATGCGTCACATCATGCTGCCACCGACCGCGGCGGAACGGAAGTGCTTAGCCGTCTTTTCCGAAACCCTCAAAGACAGGTTGGAAATTCAAATCCGTTTGCTCTTCGGAGCCGAAGGTTTCGCTCGTCCTGATCGGCTTTGCCCCCTCCCAACCCTCCCCCGCAAGCGGGAGAGGGCTTTCCGCGCCGGGATTTGGGGCCTGCTAAGGCTCTAACGCACCGAAGTCGGAAGCATCCGACTTCGGTGCGGGCGAAGGCGAGGGAAGGGGGAGCGACGTAATCCGTGTGATGCCAAACAGGCTCTCAGGCATCGAGGCTTTCGGTCTCCACGATCTCGATGCCGAAGCCGCCGAGGCCCACATAGGTGCGGGCCTTGGAGGCCAGCAGGCGGATGGAGACCACGCCGAGGTCGCGCAGGATCTGGGCGCCCAGGCCCACCTCCCGCCAGTGGCGGTCGCGCTCGGCCTCGCTGGCGCTCTTTTCCGACTGGCCCACGGCGGTGGCGGGTACGCCCGCCGTGCCGTCGCGCAGATAGACCAGGACGCCCCGGCCTTCCGCATGGATGAGTTCCAGTGCCCGCTGCACGGTCTTGGCGCCGCCGAAGGCGTCGGCGATGGGGTCCGCGCGGTGCAGGCGCACCAGCACATTCTCGCCGTCGCCGATGCGGCCATGCACCACCGCCAGATGGTTTACGCTCTCGAACGGCGTGACGAAGGAATAGCCCTTCATCTCGCCGATGACGGTGGGAACGGGGAATTCGGCCGAGCGGGACACCAGCTTCTCGCGCGCCTGGCGATAGGAGATGAGGTCCGCCACCGAGATGCGGTGCAGGCCGTGGGTCTCCGCGAAGGCGGTGACCTGGGGGCCGCGCTGGACGGTGCCGTCGTCATTCACCAGTTCGGCGATGACGCCCACGGGCGGCAGGCCGGCGAGGCGGCACAGATCCACCGCCGCCTCGGTATGGCCGGAGCGGATCAGCACGCCGCCTTCCTTGGCGATGAGCGGGAAGATGTGGCCGGGCCGCACGAAGTCGGCGGCGCCCATATTGGGATTGGCGAGGGCGCGCACCGTGTTGGTGCGCTCTTCCGCCGAAATGCCGGTGGTGGTGCCGTGGCGCACGTCCACCGAGACGGTGAAGGCGGTGCCCATGGGCGCGTCATTGTTGGCCACCATGGGCTCCAGCCGCAGGCGCTTGGCCTCGGACGGGGGCAGGGGCGTGCAGACGATGCCGGACGTGTTGCGGATCACGAACGCCATCTTCTCCGGCGTCGCGAGGGAGGCGGCGAGGATGAGGTCGCCTTCATTCTCACGATCATCGTCGTCGGTGACGACCACGATCTCGCCCCGGGCGATGGCTTCGATGGCGGTCTGGACGCGGGATTGGGCGGTATCGGTCACGGGAACACCTCGGATGCTGGGCGGGGCCAGGCCAAGAAGATCATTGGGCGTGACGGCATGGCCGGTCGCCAGCGCGATGCGCTCGGCGGTCTCGCGCGAGACCCAGGCGCGCGCATCGTTGCACAGGGCCGTCACGCTGGCAGGGGAGAGGCCCACCTGCCGGGCGAAGGCGCTGCGCGTCGTGCCGGTGTTGGACAGCCACTCCGTCAGCTTCATGACGGGCTTTTAGCATGCAGCCAATTTCATTGGTACTGAAAAGAGGCTGGTTTTCAGTGATACTGAAATCACGGCTCCGCAGGCCAGCGGGGCGTCGTGCCCACCTGCCCGCGATGGCGCAGGGCATGGTCCGCGAGGACGCACCACAGCATGGCCTCGCCCACGGGCACGGCGCGGATGCCCACGCACGGGTCGTGGCGGCCCTTGGTGAAGATCTCCGCCTCGGCGCCGAACTTGTCCACCGTGTGGCGCGGCGTCAGGATGGAGGAGGTGGGCTTCACCGCGAAGCGCGCCACGATGGGCGCGCCGGTGGCGATGCCGCCCAGGATGCCGCCCGCATGGTTGGACATGAAGGCCGGGCGGCCTTCATTGCCGCGCCGCATCTCGTCCGCATTGGCCTCGCCCGTGAGGCGCGCGGCGTTGAAGCCCTCGCCGATCTCCACGCCCTTCACCGCATTGATGCTCATGAGGGCGCCGGCAATGTCCGCGTCCAGCTTGGCATAGATGGGCGCGCCGAGGCCCGGCGGCACGCCTTCCGCCACCAGCTCGATCACCGCGCCGATGGAGGAGCCCGCCTTGCGGATACCGTCCAGATACTCGGTCCAGACCGGCACCGTGCCGGGGTCCGGGCAGAAGAAGGGGTTGTTGCCCACTTCGTTCCAGTCCCAGCGGTCGCGGTCGATGGCGATCTCGCCGATCTGCACCAGCGCGCCGCGCACGGTGACGCCGGGCAGCACCTTGGCGGCCAAAGCCCCGGCCGCCACCCGCGTCGCGGTCTCGCGCGCCGAGGAGCGGCCGCCGCCGCGATGGTCGCGGATGCCGTATTTGGCGTCATAGGCATAGTCGGCATGGCCCGGCCGGTAGCTGCCGGCAATGTCCGCATAATCCTTGGAGCGCTGGTCCACATTCTCGATGAGCATGGCGACGGGGGTGCCGGTTGTCACAAGCCCGCCGTCCGCGTGGGGCAAGGTGCCGGAGAGGATGCGGACCTCGTCCGGCTCGCGCCGCTGGGTGGTGAAGCGCGAGGTGCCGGGCCGCCGCCGGTCCAGGGCCTCCTGGATCTCGTCCTGGGTGAAGCGCAGGCCGGGGGGGCAGCCGTCCACCACGCAGCCGATGGCCGGGCCGTGGCTTTCCCCGAACGTGGTGACGCGAAACAGATGCCCGAAGGTGTTGAACGACATGCGCCTCGATCCGATCTGGCCGCCTTCGGCAGGCTCTGTGGTGGTCTAGAGGAAAGCGCACCAAAGTTGAAGGCGCCCGATTCCATTGCCCGCTTCGCCCAAGCGCCACTTCTCGTGATATGAGAGAGCCAGAAAGGCCCCCAAACTCGCCATGCCCGTCCTCGAAATTCTGATCGTTCTTTTCCTCGTTTTGCTCAATGCGGTGCTTGCCGCTGCGGAATTGTCCATCGTCTCCGCCCGCGCCGCCCGGCTGCGGCCAAAGGCCGACCGGGGCCATGCGGGGGCCAAGGCCGCGCTCCTGCTGGGCGCCGAGCCCGGCCGCTTCCTGTCCACCGTCCAGATCGGCATTACCCTCATCGGCATCCTGGCCGGCGCCTTTTCGGGCGCGAGCCTGGGCGAATGGCTGGGCCGGGTGCTGGTGGATTTCGGCCTGCCCCACAATGCCGCCGATCCCATCGGCTATACGGTGGCGGTGGCGGGCATCACCTATATCTCGCTGGTGATCGGTGAGCTGATCCCCAAGCGGATGGCGCTGCGCAACCCCGAGCGCCTCGCCATGGTGCTCGCGCCGCTGATGATCAGCCTGTCCCGCGTGGCCGCGCCCGCCGTCTGGCTGCTGGATATCTCCACGCGCGCCGTGCTGCGCCTCATGGGCGGCGATTCCAAGGGCGAGGATGGCGTCACCGACGAGGAAATCCGCGCCATCATCGCCGAGGCGGAAGGCGCGGGCGTCATCGATCCGGCCGAACGCAAGATGATTTCCGGCGTCATGCGCCTCGCCGACCGTCCCGTCACCGCCATCATGACGCCGCGCCCCGACGTGGAATGGGTGGATGTGACTGCCAGCCCCGACGAGATCCGTCAGGCGCTGCTGGACGCCCCCCACAGCCGCATGCCCGCCTGCGAAAAGTCCCCCGAGGAGACGCTGGGCGTCATCCAGGCCAAGCGCCTGCTCAACGCCTATCTGAAGGGCGAGACGCCGGACCCGCGCGCCTTCGTGGAGCCCGTGCCTTTCCTGGTGGAGACCGTGGGGGCGCTGGAGGCCATGCGCGTGCTGCGCGGGGCCGAGGTGCCCATGGGCATCGTGGTGGACGAGTATGGCGACATGGTCGGCGTGGTCACGGGCTATGACCTGCTCATCGCCATCACCGGCTCCATCACCGAGGCCCAGCATGTGCACGAGCGCCATGTGGTGGAGCGCCAGGACGGCTCGCTGCTGATCTCCGGCGAAACCCCGGTGGACGAACTGCGCGACGTGCTGGACGCCGATTTGCCCCAGGACGGCAGCTATCACACGCTGGCGGGCTTCGCTTTGTCTCGGTTCAAGGAATTGCCGGAAGTGGGCGCCATGTTCGACGCCCATGGCTGGCGCTTCGAGATCGTGGACATGGACGGGCGGCGCATCGACAAGCTGCTGGCCTACCGCCCCCCGGTCCTGCACCGGCAGAAGGTGGGCGGGGGCTGATCCCGTCCGGCAGGGGAGGCGGCTTGGCTTTCCCGTTCGGTATCGGCGGCTTCGGTCGGATCGACCTTCAAGCCGTCTTGCCGGCTTTTCTAAGCAGAGACCGTCATGGCCGGGCTTGTCCCGGCCCTCCACGGGGCTCCGCCGGTACGCGCTCGACACAGAGGCGTGGATACCCGGGACAAGCCCGGGCATGACGGGCCTTAAAGGGCTTCGCTCCGTCCATCGCTCTGAATGACGATCGGTCAGGTCATTCCGGCGTGCGCGCCGCGCCCGCCTGCCCGCCGTCAGTCCGCCACCTCGAAGCTTCCGCCGGACAGCACATAGATGGCGCCCTGGCGGATGGGGACCAAGGCGGCCTCGCCCTGCGGCATGCCGGCCTTGGCATGGAGCAAAGCGCGGATGACGCCGCCATGGGTCACCACCACGGAATCGGCGGTCAGCCGGTCGATGGCGGCGCCCGCGCGCGCCATGAGTTCCGCATAGCTTTCCCCGCCCGGCGGGGCGAAATGCCAGGGGTCGCGATCCCGCGCGATCACGTCGCCCTCATGGCGGCGGCGCAACTGCGGCCAGGTGTGGCCTTCCCAGCGGCCGAAGGAGAGTTCCCGCAAATCGTCGTCATGGACGAAATCCGCCACCGGCAGGTCCAGCGTGGTGCGCAGGATGCGCATGGTCTCCACCGCCCGCGAGAGCGGGCTGGAGACGTAATGGAGCGGCGCCACCGCGCCGCCCACCATCTGGCTCAGCACCCGCCCCACTTCGGCGGCCTGGATGCGTCCCAGCGCGTTGAGGGCGATGTCGCGGGTGCCCTGGAGGCGGCCCGCAATGTTCCAGTCGGTTTCGCCGTGGCGGACCAGGAAGAGCCGGTTCATCGCGCGGGCAATGTCAGAGTGTGGGTGTACCACTGGCCGACGGGCGGGTAGGTCACCTTGATGACGGCCTGGCCGGAGCCCGTGCCGGTCACGATGGTTCCCTGCATCCGCTGGCCCTCGCACACCAGATAGCCATAGTCGGTTCCCGTCACCACGAAGCTGCCGGGGCGGATGGAGAGGGTGACGCCGGGAGACGCGCTCACCACGCTGATGTCGGGCGCGCCCAGATTGGTGCATTGCTGGTTGGCGGTGCCGGCGGCGAACAGCACGCCGTCGCTTCCCCCGCCCGTATAGAAATTCACCACATAGGCGTCGGGGTCGTTGTCCACGCGGGCGGAGGCGGCGGTGACGGCGCAGGCCAGCAGGCCCGCGGCCCCGATCAGGCCCCGCATTCCCCTCGAAAGCCGGTGTCCCGCCATCCGGATCTCCCCTCCCGTCGGCGCAGCCGGGCCTATCTGCCCGGCACAGTCACCATATGATCATACCACGCACCGAGATGCGGGTAAGTCACGCGCACCACGAACTGCATGCCGCCCTTGGGCGGACGGCCCGCGAGCCGCACCACGGCGCCGCTCACCGGGCGGCCCAGGCAGAAAGTGGAGCCCGCATCGGTGCCGGTGGCGACGAAGGTGCCGGGCGAAACCACCACCTTGCCCTTGGCCGGGGGCTTGATGACGGAGATCACCGGGCGCTGCTCGGCCTGGCAGAGGAAATCCACCGTGGCCGCGCCGAAGAGGATGCCGTTGCCGGAGCCGGTCACATAGGCGATCCGGGATTCGGAGGGCGTGACATAGTTCGGGAACATGGCGCCGCCCGGACCGAAGACGCGGTCGCGCAGGGGGTATTCCTGGAGGCTGGGCGGGCTCTGGGCGAACGCGGCGCCCGCCCCCACGGAGAGCAGCGCTGCGACGAGAGCGATCTTCAGGCAGCGCATGGTCCGGTCTCCGTCAATGACGCATCAGGTCAGTCGCGCACCAGCGCCAGGTCCGGCGCGTCGGGGTGCTTCATGCCGACGATATGATAGCCCGCATCCACATGATGTACCTCCCCCGTCACACCCCGCGAGAGATCGGACAGGAGATAGACGCCCGTGTCGCCCACTTCCTCGGTGGTGACGGTGCGGCGCAGCGGCGAGTTCAGCTCGTTCCATTTCAGGATGTAGCGGAAATCGCCGATGCCGGACGCCGCCAGCGTCTTGATGGGACCGGCGGAGATGGCGTTGACGCGGATATTCTTCGGGCCGAGGTCGGCGGCCAGATAGCGCACGCTGGCCTCCAGCGCCGCCTTGGCGACGCCCATGACGTTGTAGTGGGGCATCCACTTCTCGGCGCCGTAATAGGTCAGCGTGAGCAGCGAGCCGCCGTCCGTCATCAGCTTCTCGGCGCGCTGGGCCAGCGCGGTGAAGGAGAAGCAGGAGATGAGCATTGTCTTGGAGAAATTGTCCGCCGTCGTGTCCACGTAGCGGCCGTCCAGCTCGTCCTTGTTGGAGAAGGCGATGGCGTGGACCAGGAAGTCCAGCTTGCCGAACAGCTTCTCCGTTTCGGCGAACACCGCGTCCATGGTGGCGGGCTCGGTGACGTCGCAATGGCCCACCAGATGGGCGCCCAGTTCGTTCGCCAGCGGCTCCACGCGCTTCTTCAGCGCCTCGCCCTGATAGGTGAGGGCGATGTCCGCGCCCTGGGCCCGCGCCGCCTTGGCGATGCCGTAGGCGATGGAGCGGTTGTTGGCGATGCCGAGGATCAGCCCGCGCTTTCCCGTCATGAGATTGCCGGTGCTGCCGTGGTTCGCCATTTGCCTGAACTCCTGAAAATCCATTTTGCCCGTGACGGGGCGCGGCCTCCTATCGCATGCGGGCGATGGGGGTTCAAGCGACGGCGTGCAAGATCGGCCTTGCCTCCCGCCAGCGACGCATGCTAGAGGCTCCGTCCTCAGTTCGGAGTGTAGCGCAGCCTGGTAGCGCACCACGTTCGGGACGTGGGGGTCGCAGGTTCAAATCCTGCCACTCCGACCATTCAGACGCCGTCAAGGCGTCCCCCCAGTCCCCCCGAGAAATCCTCACCTGACGATCGATCCGCCGCCCCATGGGCCGAGGCGGCCTGTGCCGATTCGGCGCACCGGCGATTCGGGCGTGCGCCGAATCAAAAGGGCGCCACGCGGGCGCCCTTTCGCGTGACGTTGGGTCAGTAGAATCAGGCGGCGCGGATGCGCGTCACGAAGCTGTCGGTGGCGTTGCGCAGGTCCGAGGAGGTGCGCGACAGTTCCGAGGAGGCTTCGAGCACCTGGCTCGCCGCGCTGCCGGTCTCGGCGGCGGTGCGGGAGACTTCCACCATGTTGCTGGTGGCCCCGCGCGCGCCGTCCGACGCCTTGGAGATGGAGTTGGCGATCTCCTGGGTGGCGGCGGACTGCTGGGTGACCGCGGAGGCGATGGAGCCGGCGATCTGGCTGATGTCGCCGATGGTCCGCGCGATGTCGGAAATGGCCTTCACGGCCTCGTCCGTGGCGCTCTGGACCGTGGAGATCTGGGCCTCGATCTCGGCGGTGGCCTTGGCGGTCTGGTCCGCGAGGTTCTTCACCTCGCTCGCCACCACCGCGAAGCCCCGTCCCGCCTCGCCCGCGCGCGCCGCCTCGATGGTGGCGTTGAGGGCCAGCAGGTTGGTCTGGCCGGCAATGTTGGTGATGAGGCTGAGGATGTCGCCGATGCGCCGCGCCGCTTCCAGCAGGCGGGTGATCTTGCCGGCGGCGTCGTTGGCCTCCCGCACGGCGACGCCCGCGATGCGGGTGGATTCGTGCACCTGGGAGCCGATCTCGTCCACGGAGGCGGACAATTCCTCTGCGGCGGCGGCCACCGTCTCCACCATGGTGGCGGCCATCTGGGCCGCCTCGGAGGCTTCGCCAGACCGGTGCGAGGTGCTCTCGGCCATGCCCGCCATGGCGCGGGCGGAGGCCTGGAGTTCCTCGGACGTGGCCGAGACGGCGCCGGCGATGCGGCCCACCGCGCGGTCCAGTTCATCCGCCACTTCCTGGAAGGCGACGCGCCGGTCGCTCTCCATCTTCTCGCGCATGGCGCCCTGCTCGTGCTGGAGGCGCACCATCTCGATGGAATTGTTGCGCAGCACCTCCACGGCGCGGCCGATCTCGCCGATCTCGTCCTTGCGCTCCAGGCCCACCACCTTCACGTCCAGCACGCCCTTGGCGATCTTCTCGATGTCCACCGCCATGACGCGGATGGGCTGCACCACCCGGCGGGTGATGAAGATGGCGAAGCCGATGACCACCAGCAGGATGACGGCGCACAGCGCCATGGCGCCGATGAAGCCGGTGCGCGCGTTCGCGATATGGGCATCCGACATGATGTCGGCGGCGGCGAAGGCGGCATCCCGCGGCGCGAGGGCGGCGAGCAGCGCCGGGCGGGCGCGCCCGCGCCAGGCGTCCACGGTCAGGGTGGGGGGCTTGCCGCTGAGCGCGGCCTGGAACACGTCCTTGGTTTCCGCGCCGAAGGCGGTGACGAATTCCGCATTGGCACGCTGTGCCGCGGCCTCGATGCCGGGCAGGCTGGCCAGTTCGCTCACCGAATGCTCCAGCATGGACCAGATGGCCCGCAACTGGCCTTCATAGAGGTAGAACTGCTCCACCTGGCCGGGGGTCAGGGGCTTGGGGTTGCCCAGATAGCTGGTGAGCAAGGTGGAGCGGCGCCCGCCAATGTCGCGCATCATCAGCGACAGGCGCGCCATGGCCGCGAGGCGGCCGATTTCCGGATTGTTGTCGCTCACCTTCAGTTCCAGCGTGTCGGACAGGCGGCTGATGGCCCCGAGCAGGTTGGTGGTGTCGGTGATGTAGCGCGGACCGCTGTCCGGCGCCCGCTGGGACAGCGGCTTGACGATCTGCGCGTCGGCCAGCGCACGGGCGGCGGCCACGCCGGCGGTGATCTTGGCGAAGGCCTCGTCCACCATCTTGCCTTCCGCCCCGTCCAGGGCGGACTTGGTGGCGGCGACGGCGGCAAGCGATTCATCGGAGCGCTGGAGGTTCGGCCTGGCGGCGGCGGCCCCTTCGGCCAGCAGGAGCTGATTGTAATCGCCCCGCTCCATGGAGAGCCGCTCGCTGAGATAGGCGAGATTGGCCAGCACCTCCATCAGTTCCTGGGCCGTGGCCGCCTGCTGCCATTTGCGCCATTCGCCGACGGCGAACACCACGCCGCCCGCCAGAGCGACGGCACCGATGAGTGAGATAGAAAGAAGAAACAGGCCGCGCACGCGCATTAGGAGCCCCCTCCGGATCGGGCCATGCCCGAAAACCTTAAGAGCGCTACGTGGGGTTGCTTGCGCGGAGCTTAAGCAGAAAGTCGAACGCACCCACAAAAAACCCGCCCGGAAGCCCCGGGCGGGTTGAAGAGGGGTTGGATCTCACCAGCCGCAGTGCAGGCCGCCATAGGGGCCGCGCCAGCAATGGCCGCCATAACCGGGCCCCACCCACCAGTCGATGAACAGGCTCGCGGACTGCCCGGACACCGGGGCCTCGGGGCTGAGCACCTTGATGGTGTAGGTGAGCGTATCGCCGGACAGGACCGGGTCGGTCAGTTCCACCACGGACACCTTGGAGGTGCCGTCCTTGGTCACCGAGAGGGTGGCGTTGGGCGGATCCTTCTGGAAATTGTCCTTGCCCTGGTTCCAGAAGCTCACGAACTTCGTGGTGGCGGTGTCGCCGGTCATCCGCTCGGGGCGGTCGGTGAACATCACCGTCTGGGGCGCCACGCCCTTCAGCACCAGCTTGTTGCCATCGACCGTGGCGTTATCGGCGGTCTGGACGAACAGCCAGTTGGCCGCGGGCATGGGAACCTGCGCGACGGCATTGTCGGCCGCCATGGCCGGAACGGCGGCGGTGGCCAGCGTGCCCGCGATCAGGGCCGCACTCAACCAAGTCTTGCTCAGTGAAGTCTTCATGGGAGCCTCCCAACGTCTTGTGACGGGGCGGACCCTAGCAGGCTCCCAATAAAAGAAAATATCCGGATGCCTCCATTACTGTAATTTAACAGTCCTGGATGAATTCCATGTAATGTTCGCGGGTTCGACTATTTCACGCCTGCCGCTTGAGGAAGATGGCGGCCAAAGCGAACGCGCCGCAGGCGATGGCGGCCACATAGGCGAGGCCGTGCACGAAGGCCTGCATGGCAATGCCCGCCGCCAGCGGCCCCACCAGGGCGCCGCCGCCCCAGACCAGCCCCATGACCGCATAGATGCCCACAAGCTCGCCGCCCTTGAAGCGCGAGCCCACCACGGTGAGCATGATGGTGGCAACGCCCACGAACGAGCCACCCCACACGAAGAGCAGGGCATAGGCGGCCCATTCATGGCCCATGGTGAGCGGCCAGAGCACGGCGCCGATGGTGGCGATGACGGCGAGGATGATCACCAGACGGCGCCGGTCCATATGGTCGCCCAGCCAGCCGATGGGCAGCTGCAGCAGGATGGCGCCCACCATCATGCAGGTGATGAGGCGGGTGGCGTCACCCTCGCTCCAGCCCACATTCACCGCATAGATGGCGAGGAAGGACAGGCCCGCCGCCTCCAGCGCCGCGTTCAGCAGGGTGGCGGACAAAGCGAGGGGCGCAAGGCGCATATAGTGGATGGGATTGGAGTGGGACGGCTCCTCGAAGACCGGGGCCTTCACCTTGGGGGAGGCGACGAACAAGGCGGAGAACAGCGCGAGGCCCGCACCCACCGCATAAGGCAGCGCGCCGGCCGTGCCGATGAGCGAGAGGATGAGCGGCCCCGAGGCGAAGCCCACGGACAGCGCGGCCGTGTAGGTGGCCATGGCGCGGGCGCGGGTCTTCTCGGTGCTCAGGCTGTTGATCCAGGTTTCCGAGAGCACGAACAGGGTCTCGGAGGCGACGCCCAGGATGAAGCGCAGCGGGAACCACAGCCACACCGCCGGCATGAGGGGGAAGCCCATGAGGGTGACGGCGGCGAGCGCCAGGGCCGCGAGGATCAGCTTGCGCGCGCCGAACATGGCGACGATGCGCGGCAGCACCATTGCGGTGGCGAGGATGCCCACCGCATGCATGGCGGCATTGGCGCCGATGACCGCCTCGCTCAGTCCCTTCTCCGCAAGGTCCAGCGCGATCAGCGTCGCGCTGAGACTGTAGGTGAGGCCGAACATCATCGCCGTGGCGATGACCGCTCCCCGAGACAGGATGTTGGCACCGGAGGTCGTCTCGGTCACGGCACGGGTTCCTTGCTGGGCGTGGAAAGGTCGGCGTGGAACGTGTCGTCGCGCGGGGTATCGGACCCGCGCAGGATGCGGCCGAACATGTGGAAGGCGCCCTTCAGGCGGTCCGTCCAGGTCAGGTCCTGGCGCTCCACGATGCGGTGGAGGGCGCGCGCATAGTCCAGCGCGTAGCCCGGCGTCCAGGTCATGGTCTCGGCCCGCTGGCGCAGCAGCACCGCCACCCACAGGTCGGGATTGCACAGCAGCCGGATGAGGCGGGCCCAGGGATAGTTGGAGGCGAGCGAGCCTTCCAGCGCCGCATCCAGGGCCGAGGCCACCGCCACCGAGCAGTTGCGGTTGGTGAGGTTGTAGGTGTTTTCCTGCCGGTAGCCCGCCCAGAAGGCGCGCAGCCGGCGCAGGCTGTAATTGCGGAAGGGGACGCTGGAATCCGCCTCGCACCAGCCGGCGGCCTCCTCCTCGTAGGACGGGAGGAGACGGCCGGGCATGTCGTTTTCCTTCGTGGCCCGGAACATGGCCATGAAGTCCCCGGAGGAGCGGTCGATCTCCACGGCGGGATAGTGGCTGATATAGACGCCCGGCGCCTGGAGCGCGGCATGGCCCGTGGAGATGACGCCGTTCTTGTCCACGGCGGCGATGTAGCGGTCCAGCAGCGGGCGGCGCTGGGCAACGTCCGCCGAGCCCACCGGCGTCCAGACGCGCACGATCATGGGCGCCTCGGGCTTGGGCTCGTCCTCCAGGCCGATGAGGACCGGGGCGTTGTCATACCATTGGCGCTTGCCGAACATGGGCAGCGCCAGGATGGCCACTTCCGGCTCCAGGCTCTTCAGGGAAAAGCTCATGCGCAGCAGCACCCAGCCCGACAGCATGAGGCTGAGGCTGACGCAGAACGGGATATTCTTCTCGCGCGGGATGGGCCAGTCGCTGATGATGAGCGCGGCGAGGACGAATTCCAGCACGCCGAACACCACCACCGACTTCCAGGCGGCATAGCGCAGGGCATTGGCCGTGAGGATGCGCAGGATGCCGTCCACGATGAAGGCGGCGGCGAACAGGCTGGTCACCGCAAGGTCGTTGCGCACCGGGAAGTCGAGGATCAGGGCGGCGAACAGGAGCAGCACGGACGCCCGGAACAAAGTGAGCCAGCTTTTCATGCCGCCGGCGACGCTGGAGAAGGCGAGGCCCGCCTGGATCACGAAGATGACGCCGAAGGCCTGGGTGGCGAACAGCGTCACGCCGTCGGCCGCATCGACGATGATGGCAATGCCGATGAGGGTCAGGACCGCTCCCAGGATGGCCACCACATGCCAGTGGCGACGAAGGGAATCCGAACCAATCAGAAGAAAGGCAAGCTGCCCCACCGGCATCAATCCTCAAACGATGATGACCTTCCTAGTTCAACGCGCGGATTCGGCCAAGTGTCTTTCAGCCACGTCTCTTCGGGTTGCTGGAAGGCGGGAAATATTAGGAAAGAAAAAGGCGGCGGGCCGTCACGGCCTGTGCTGCGCTGGCCCGGTCCCGGGGAACTGCCGCGCCGGTACGGCGGTTACTCGGTCCGGGTAGGCAGGGCGCACAATTCAAGGAGAACGCCATGGCAGAGGCGGATATGGAGCGGCTGAAGGCCGACGCGACGGGAAATACCGGCCTGAGCGAGGTGCTGGGGGAGGCCGTGGCGGACTTCGCGACCGCCGAGGATGCGGTGGCGTTCCTGGCGAGCCGCGGGTTCGACGTTTCCGTGCGGGAATTGTCCCTGGCTGCCGCCGCGGCGGCGCGGGACCTGCCGCCGGACGGGGAGGGCGGCTATGGCGCGCTCATGCGCTTCATCGCCCGCCAGTGACGCCCCCCGCCGGGCTTTCGGCCCGGGCCTGGGCCCGGGCCGGAGGCGTCACAGGATGGTTCCGTGCAGGAACAGCCAGGCGACGCTGAAATAAATGACGATGCCGGTCACATCCACGAGCGTCGCCACGAAGGGGGCCGATGCGGTGGCCGGATCGAACCCGATCCGCTTCAGGATGAAGGGCAGCATGGAGCCCGACAGAGACCCGAAGGTGACGATGCCAACCAGCGCGACGCCGATGGTCACCGACAGAAGCACCCAGTGCTCGCCATAGTCGAAGATGCCCAGTTCCTGCCAGAGCGCGATGCGGACCACGCCGATCACGCCCAGGATGGAGCCGAGCACGATGCCCGTGGGCAGCTCGCGGAACGCCACCTTGTACCAGTCGCGCAGGCGCACCTGCTGCAGGGCGAGGGCGCGGATGATGAGCGAGGTGGCCTGCGAGCCGGAATTGCCGCCCGAACTCATGACGAGCGGAATGAACAGCGCCAGGACGATGGCCTTCTCCAACTCGTCGGAGAAGACCTGCATGGCGCTGGTGGTGAGCATTTCCGACAGGAACAGCACGCACAGCCAGCCGGCGCGCTTGTGGATCATCTCGCCGAAGCTGATCTGCAGGTAGGGCTCGTGGATGTGCTCCATGCCGCCCATGCGCTGCACGTCCTCGGTCTGCACGTCGATCATGGCGTCGATCATGTCGTCGAAGGTGCAGATGCCGATGATGTGGCCGGTGGTGTCCACCACGGGCACGGCCAGCATGTCGTATTTCGCGATCTGGCGGGCGACCTCGGAGCGGTCGGCCAGGGCATTGGCGGTGATGGGGGCGTAGCTGGGCGCCAGCGACAGCATCGCCGCCGCGGGATCGGCGGTGAGCAGCGCGCGCAGCTTCACCACATTCACCAGCTTCCGGGTGACCGGGTCCAGCAAATAGATGGCGTAGATGGTCTCGCGGGAGGATTCCACCTCGCGCAGATGGGTGAGGGTCTGCTCCACGGTCCAGTCGGACGGGACGCTGACGAACTCGGTGGTCATGATGCTGCCCGCGCTGTTGTGCGGGTAGGTGAGCAGGCGGTCGATGCTGGCGCGGGTCTCGGGCGTCAGCCGGTCCTTCAGCTCGGAGCGCTTGGGCTCGGGCAGCCAGCGCAGGATGTCCGCCACCCGGTCGCTGGACATCAGCTCCATCATGTCGGCCGCTTTCTCGGTCGAAAGCTCCTCCATGACCTCGCACGCCCACTCGAAGTCGGGCTGGTCCATCAGCTCCACGGCCCAGTCGCCGGGCAGCGTGCCGATGAACTGCACCGTTTCCTCCAGCGACTTCCCGTTCAGCAGCTCGACGATATCCGCCACATGGTGGGAGGCGAGCGTCTTGGGCGATGTGGCGATGGCGGCTGTGTCGATCGGATCCTGCTTCATCCCTCTCCCCCAATCACGCCCGCGTGATGCGGGCCTTGAGGGCACCCTTAGCCGGAAACCCGCTAACGTCGTGTGACGCTTTTCCGGCAGGCCGTCGCGGGGCGTCAGGCGTCGCGGAACACCCCGTCCGCGCCCATGACTTCGAGGCGGCCGGTGGCCACGCCGAAATAGGCGCCGTGCACGGCGAGGTCGCCGCTTTCCACGCGCTCGGCCACCCAGGGGAAGCTCTTCAGGTTGCCGATGGACAGGCGCACGCAGCAATGCTCGCAGAAACGCTGGCGCTCGTGCTCCGGCAGGTTCGCCTCCTGGGTCTGCCGCCGGGCTTCCTCGGCGATCTCGATCCAGTGGGCGACGAAGTCCTGCGCGCCGGGAGGGGCGCCCTGGAGCAGCGCGTTCACGCCGCCGCACTGGGCATGGCCCATCACCACGATGCGCTTCACCTCCAGCACGCGCACGGCGAATTCCAGCGCCGCGCTGGTGCCGTGATAATTGCTGTCCGGCTGATAGGGCGGCACGAGGTTCGCCACGTTGCGCGCCACGAACAGTTCGCCCGGGCCGGCATCGAAGATCATCTGGGGATCCACGCGGCTGTCCGAGCAGGCCACCACGAAGGTTTCCGGCTTCTGGCCGCGCGCCGCCAGGCGCTCGAAGACCGCCTTGTGGTCCGGCCAAGCCACGTCCCGGAACCGGCGGTAGCCGTCGATCAAATTGTCCATCACATCGAGCCTCGCACGCAGACGCCCATAAAAAAAGGCTCCATTGCGCCCGCGGTCAAGGTGGATGCGCTGCACAACGAAAGGACAGGCGCCGGTGCGCGGAACGCAACCCCCTGTGCCGCGTTAGGTCCATGACGAAAATGAACCGCAGGAGAATGTGATGCGCGGGCTTGTTCTTTGGTTTCTGGGCGTTCCTTTTTCCGTGATCGTCCTTCTATACCTGTTCAACGTGCTCTGAGCAGAGGCAGGGAGGGTGCGCGGGTTGCGGGCGCGAAAGGTCGTCTGCCTATGAATTGGGCAGAACATTCGCCATGTATGCCCGAATCCGACATTCCCCCCGTGCCGGTTGAGGGTCTGCCCGGCCGCACCCCAATGCGCGCCACTGTGGCATGACGCTTGCTCCGGGGATTTCAGCTGGCCGCGCGCCGGCATGAAAAACCACGGAGAGAGCGCATGCTCGGATTGCTGGGACGGGCCGCCAAAGGGCTGGGCGTCGGATTGGGGGCCCTGGCCGCGGTTGCGGCGGTGGCGGGAAGCATCGGCTCCGCCTCCGCGCAGGAAACGATCAAGGTCGGCATTCTCCATTCCCTGTCGGGAACCATGGCGATCAGCGAGACGACGCTGAAGAACGTCATGCTCATGCTGATCGAAGAGCAGAACAAGAAGGGTGGCGTGCTCGGCAAGAAGCTGGAGCCGGTGGTGGTGGATCCCGCCTCCAACTGGCCGCTCTTCGCCGAAAAAGCCCGCGAGCTGGTCACCAAGGACAAGGTGGCGGCTGTGTTCGGCTGCTGGACCTCGGTGAGCCGCAAGTCGGTTCTGCCGGTCTTCAAGGAGCTGAACTCGATCCTCTTCTACCCCGTCCAGTATGAGGGCGAGGAGAGCGAGCGGAACGTCTTCTATACCGGCGCCGCCCCCAACCAGCAGGCCATTCCCGCCGTGGAATACCTGATGAAGGAGGAGAAGGTGGAGCGCTGGGTGCTGGCGGGCACCGACTATGTCTATCCCCGCACCACCAACAAGATCCTCGAAGCCTTCCTGAAGTCCAAGGGCGTGAAGGCCGAGGACATCATGATCAACTACACGCCGTTCGGCCAGTCCGACTGGCAGACCATCGTCTCCGACATCAAGAAATTCGGCTCCGCCGGCAAGAAGACCGCCGTGGTCTCCACCATCAATGGTGACGCCAACGTGCCCTTCTACAAGGAACTGGCGAACCAGGGCATCAAGGCGACCGACATCCCGGTCGTTGCCTTCTCCGTGGGCGAGGAAGAACTCGCCGGCATGGACACGAAGCCCCTCGTCGGCCATCTGGCGGCGTGGAACTACTTCATGTCCATCAAGACCCCGGAGAACGACGCCTTCATCAAGCAGTGGCAGGCCTTCATGAAGAACCCGAAGGCGGTCACCAACGATCCCATGGAAGCCCATTATATCGGCTTCAACATGTGGGTTCAGGCGGTCACCAAGGCGGGCACCACCGATCCGGACAAGGTGATCGCGGCCCTGCCCGGCACCAAGCAGCCGAACCTGACCGGCGGCGTCTCCGAGATGCTCGCGAACCACCACATCACCAAGCCTGTCTTCATCGGCGAGATCGAGGAAGACGGCCAGTTCGACGTGGTGTGGAAGACCGAGAACCTCATCCCCGGCGAGGCGTGGTCGCCCCAGCTGGAAGGCTCGAAGTTCCTGGTCGCCGACTGGGTGAAGCTGAATTGCGGCAACTTCGACACCCAGAAGAACGTCTGCCTCGGCAGCGCCACCAAGTGAGAAACCGGCCCGCCGCTTCGGTGGCGGGCCGCCTTCCTCCTCGCAGCCGCCTCCGGGCGGCTCGTTTTATCGGTCGTGGCGGGGTCGTGTGGACATGCGGATCTTGAGAGCAACGCGCTCCGGCATCGTGTCGCTGGCGCTTCTGATGTTTGCCGGCATCCTGTTCCTCACCCCTGCGACCCCGGCCCGCGCCCAAGGCGCGGCAGCCGATCCCGCCGGCACGATCGCCCGCTTCGGCACCGACAGCTATGGCGACACGGAAGCCGCGCTGGGCGCCTTGTCCGTGTCCGGCGATCCACGCGCCTCCGAGATCGTCGAGGCGCTGCGCGACGGCCGCCTCCTGTTCGATCCCCAGACCAAGGCCGTCTTCCTGCGCAGCCCGGCGGGCGCGGTGACGGACGCCGCCACGGGCGCTGCGGTCGCCGCTCCCCCGGCGGGCCTGCGCCCGGTGCGCATGAACAACCGGGTGCGCCGCGCGGTGGATGCCGCCGCCGGCGCCCTCGCGCTCGTGAGCCCCGATCCCGCGAAACGGCTCGATGCCGCCGCCGCCGTCTTCAAGTCGCGGGACGCCGCCGCGCTGCCCGCGCTGGACGCGGCCATCGCCAAGGAAAGCGATGCGCGGGTGAAGACGGCGCTCGCGGAGGCGCGCGCGGTGCTCATCGTCGGCAATCCGTCCGTGGCCGAGGCCGAGCGCGTCGCCGCCGCCCGCCTCATTGCGGCGCGGGGCGACCAGGAGGCCCTGGCGGCCCTCTCCAATCTTCCGGCGGACAGCCCGGCCGCCGTGAAGCAGGCCGCCGCCGCCGGCATCGAGAGCATCAACAGCTCGCTCGCCATGTGGGCGGTGGCGCAGAATGTCTGGTACGGCCTGTCGCTGGGCTCCGTGCTGCTGCTGGCCGCCATCGGCCTCGCCATCACCTTCGGCGTCATGGGCGTCATCAACATGGCCCATGGCGAGATGGTGATGATCGGCGCCTACACCACCTTCGTGGTGCAGGAGGTGATCCGCACCAGCGCGCCCTTCCTGTTCGGCTGGTCGCTGGCCATCGCGCTGCCCTTGGCCTTCCTCGTGACCGCGCTGGTGGGCATCCTCATCGAGCGCACGGTCATCCGCTTCCTCTATGGCCGCCCGCTGGAAACGCTGCTCGCCACCTGGGGGATTTCGCTGATCCTCCAGCAGGCGGTGCGGTCCATCTTCGGCCCCACCAACAAGGAGGTGGGCGCCCCCTACTGGATGTCCGGCTCCTTCGATATCGGCCAGATGGCCATCACCTATAACCGGCTCTGGATCATCGTCTTCGCGCTGCTGGTCTTCTTCGCGCTGCTCCTCGTGCTCAAGCGCACCATGCTCGGCCTCTATGTGCGCGCCGTCACCCAGAACCGGCGCATGGCGGCGGCCATGGGCATCCGCACCGGCCGCATCGACGCGCTGACCTTCGGGTTCGGCTCGGGCATTGCGGGCATTGCCGGGGTGGCGCTCTCGCAGATCGACAATGTGAGCCCCAATCTCGGCCAGGGCTACATCATCGACAGCTTCATGGTGGTGGTGTTCGGCGGGGTGGGGAACCTCTGGGGCACGCTGGTGGCCGCCTTCGGCCTCGGCATCGCCAACAAGCTGCTGGAGCCCTTCGCGGGCGCGGTGCTGGGCAAGATCATCATTCTCGTCCTCATCATCCTGTTCATCCAGAAGCGCCCGCGCGGCCTGTTCGCGCTCAAGGGCCGGGCGGTGGAAGCATGAACGGCACCGGCTTCATCGACCGCAAGGGCTGGTTCTTCATCGCCATCGTGCTGGGGGCGGCGGTGCTTGTGCCGGTCGCCAACCTCATGGTGCCGGAGGGCAGCCCGCTCCACGTCTCCGACTATCTGGTGCCGCTGCTGGGCAAGTATCTGTGCTACGCGCTGCTCGCCGTGGCGGTGGATCTGGTCTGGGGCTATTGCGGCGTGCTCTCGCTCGGCCATGCCGCCTTCTTCGGGCTGGGCGGCTATGCCATGGGCATGTATCTCATGCGCCAGATCGGCCCGCGCGGCGTCTATGGAAACCCCATTCTGCCCGACTTCATGGTGTTCCTGAACTACAAGGAGCTGCCTTGGTTCTGGTGGGGGTTCGACTGGTTCCCCTTCGCCTTCGTGATGGTGCTGTTCGTGCCGGGGCTGCTGGCCTTCCTGTTCGGCTGGTTCGCCTTCCGCTCGCGCGTCACGGGCGTCTATCTGTCCATCATCACCCAGGCCATGACCTATGCGCTGATGCTGGCCTTCTTCCGCAACGACATGGGGTTCGGCGGCAATAACGGCCTCACCGACTTCAAGGACATCCTCGGCTTCTCCATCTCGGCGGACGGCACGCGGGCGGCCCTGTTCGCCGCCTCGGCGCTGGCGCTGGCGGGCGGCTATGTGCTGTGCCGGGCGCTGGTCACCTCCAAATACGGCAAGGTGCTGGTGGCGGTGCGCGATGCGGAAAGCCGCACGCGCTTCATGGGGTACCGGGTGGAGAATTATAAGCTGCTCTGCTGGACCCTTTCCGCCATGCTGGCGGGCGTCGCCGGGGCGCTCTATGTGCCCCAGGTGGGCATCATCAATCCGGGCGAGTTCGCGCCCGCCAATTCCATCGAGGCGGTGATCTGGGTGGCGGTGGGCGGACGCGGCACGCTTGTGGGCGCGGCGCTGGGCGCGGTGCTGGTGAATGCGGGCAAGACCTGGTTCACGGGCCTCTTGCCGGAAGCGTGGCTGTTCGCGCTGGGCGCCCTGTTCGTCCTCGTCACCCTGTTCCTGCCGCGCGGCGTGCTGGGCCTGTGGGACACCCTCGCCGCCAAGCGGGCCAAGCCCGCAGACACCGCCGTTCCGGCGGCCAAGCCCGCGGAGTGAGGCCGATGGAACCCGTCACCCAGTCGCTCCTCTATCTCGACAACGTCTCCGTGGTGTTCGACGGCTTCCGGGCGCTCAACGCCTTGTCGCTGACCATCGATGAGGCCGAGATGCGCGCCATCATCGGCCCCAACGGCGCGGGCAAGACCACCATGATGGACGTGATCACCGGCAAGACCCGCCCCACCAAGGGCGAGGCCATGTTCGCGGGCATTCACGACCTCACCAAGCTGGACGAGGCGGCCATCGCCCAATTGGGCATCGGCCGGAAATTCCAGACCCCCACCGTGTTCGACATGCACACGGTGGAGGACAACCTTCTGCTGGCCCTCAAGGAGGACCGGCGCGCCTTCTCCAACATCTATTGGCGCCGCACGGCGCGGGAGAAGGAGCGCATCGAGATCCTGCTGGAGCGCATCCGCATGACCGACCAGCGCTTCCGCAAGGCGGCGGAACTCAGCCACGGCCAGAAGCAATGGCTGGAGATCGGCATGCTGCTGGCGCAGGAGCCGCGCCTGCTGCTGGTGGACGAGCCCGCCGCCGGCATGACCGACCAGGAGACCGCCGACACCGCCGAGCTGCTGCGCGACATCGCCAAGACACAGTCGGTGGTGGTGGTGGAGCACGACATGCAGTTCGTGCGCGACCTCGACGTGAAGGTGACGGTGCTGCACGAGGGCTCGGTCCTCGCCGAGGGCAGCCTCGACCAGGTGAGCGCCAATGAGCGCGTCATCGAAGTCTATCTGGGGAGGTGAGGATGGGAGACCCGTTCTCACGCATGCAACCCACTCCCTCTCCCGCTTGCGGGGGAGGGTCGGGGAGGGGGCAGGCGTTCCCCTTCCGAAACCACGGCGCCATCTTGCCTGCGGTCACCCCCCTCCCAACCCTCCCCCGCAAGCGGGAGAGGGGTTCAGCGCGCGCCCACGGAGACCTGCCATGCTGAAGGTCGAGAACCTCGATCTCTATTACGGCGCGGCGCACACGCTGCGGAAAGTCTCGCTGGAGGCGCAGCCGGGGCAGGTCACCTGCGTGCTCGGCCGCAACGGCGTGGGCAAGACCTCGCTGCTGCGCGCCATCGTGGGGCAGCGGCCGGTGGCGGGCGGCTCCGTCACCTTCAAGGGGCAGGACATCACCCGCATGGCGACCCCCGACCGGGCGGCGCTGGGCATCGGCTTCGTGCCGCAGGGCCGCGAGGTGTTTCCGCTGCTCACCGTGAAGGAGAATCTGGAAACCGGATTCGCCCGCCTGCCGCGCAAGGACCGGAACGTGCCGGACGAGATCTTCGAGCTGTTCCCGGTGCTGAAATCCATGATGGGGCGGCGCGGCGGCGACCTGTCGGGCGGGCAGCAGCAGCAATTGGCCATCGGCCGGGCGCTGGTCACGCGGCCGAGCCTCCTCGTGCTGGACGAGCCCACCGAGGGCATCCAGCCCTCCATCATCAAGGATATCGGCCGCGCCATCGCCTATTTGCGCGACAAGGGAGATATGGCCATCATCCTGGTGGAACAGTATTTCGAGTTCGCCAAGGAACTGGCCGACAGCTTCATTCTCATGGAGCGCGGCGAGGTGGCGGTGCGGGGCGATCGGAGCGGGCTCGATGGGGATGATGTCCGCCGTCTCATGGCCATCTGAGGTGACGACCGGCGCGCCGGTGCGCCAGAGGGCACTGGGGCAGGTTCGGGTGCGGGCGGTGGCCGACAAGGGCCGCACGCGGCTCGACGACCTGTCCGAGACCGGCTCGCTGCGCATCCGCCTGCCGAAAAGCCAGGCGGGGTTCGAGGCGGTGCTGGTGAACACGGCCGGGGGCGTGGCGTGCGGCGATCACTTTTCCATCACGGCCGAGGCCGGGCCGGGGGCCGCGCTCACTTTGGCCTCGCCCGCCGCCGAGAAGGTCTATCGCTCCGACGGGCCGGTGGCGCGCATCGACGTGACGCTGAAGGCCGAGGCCGGCGCGGCGCTCCACTGGCTGCCCCAGGAGACCATCCTGTTCGACACCGCGCGCCTGTCCCGGCACTATGCGGTGGAGGTGGCGCCGGACGCGGCCTTCCTCTCCTTCGAGGCCAT
Source organism: Aquabacter cavernae (assembly GCF_003993795.1). Classification (GTDB taxonomy): domain Bacteria; phylum Pseudomonadota; class Alphaproteobacteria; order Rhizobiales; family Xanthobacteraceae; genus Aquabacter; species Aquabacter cavernae. The sequence continues at coordinate 1,456,678 of NZ_RWKV01000008.1, read as the reverse complement.
GGTGTTCGGCCGCGCCGCGCGGGGCGAGGTGATGGCTGAGGGACATCTCACCGACCAGTGGCGCATCCGGCGCGGCGGCGAACTCATTTATGCAGACGCCTTCCGCCTGTCCGGCCCGGTGGCGGCGCAATTGGCCAAGCCCGCCATCGGCAAGGGCGCGGCGGCGCTGGCCACGTTCCTCTATGTGGCTGGTGATGCCGAGGCGCGGCTGGATGGTGCGCGCGATCTCCTGTCGGAGGCCCGGTGCGAGGTCGGGGCGAGCGCCTGGAACGGCATTCTCGCGGTCCGCTGGATCGCCGCCGACATCGAGACGTTGCGGCGCGACGCCACCTCGTTTCTGATCGGGTTTCGAGAGGCGCCCATGCCTCGGGTCTGGGCGTCTTAAGTTGTTGGATTGACTGTTTCCCCCTCCCATTGCCGGGCAGTGGGAGGGACCGTGCTCTAGGAGGACAGCGTGCTTCTCACCCCGCGCGAAAAGGACAAGCTCTTCATCGCCATGGCGGCCGAGGTGGCGCGCAAGCGCCTCGCGCGCGGCGTGAAGCTGAACCATCCCGAGGCCATCGCGCTCATCACCGACTTCGTGGTGGAAGGCGCGCGCGACGGGCGCACCGTGGCGGACCTGATGCAGGCGGGCGCTCATGTGCTCACCACGGCGCAGGTGATGCCGGGCATCGCCGAGATGATCCACGACATCCAGGTGGAAGCGACCTTTCCGGACGGCACCAAGCTCGTCACCGTGCACCACCCCATTCGCGGCGGCGGCTCGGACGAGGTGCCGGGCGAGGTGATCACGCAGGAAGGGGACATCACCCTCAACGTGGACAGCGAGCGTGTGGTCGTCACGGTGGCCAATACCGGCGACCGGCCCATCCAGGTGGGCAGCCACTATCATTTCTTCGAGACCAACGGGGCGCTGGCCTTCGAGCGCGACAAGGCGCGCGGCATGCGGCTGGACATCGCCGCCGGCACGGCGGTGCGCTTCGAGCCCGGCTCCACGCGGGAGGTGACGCTGGTTCCCCTCTCCGGCAAGCGCGAGGTCTACGGCTTCCGGGGCGATGTGATGGGGCCGCTCTAGGGCCGGCCATCCCTTCCGTTCGTCTTCATCCTTTTTCCGTCGCGCGCCCGAGGCACCGATGACCAAAGCCCATCTTCCCCGCTCCACCTATGCCCAGATGTTCGGCCCGACCGTGGGCGACAAGATCCGCCTCGCCGATACCTGCCTCGTCATCGAGGTGGAGAAGGATTTCACCTTCTATGGCGAGGAGGTGAAGTTCGGCGGCGGCAAGGTGATCCGCGACGGCATGGGTCAGAGCCAGGTGACCAATGCCGAGGGCGCCGTGGACACGGTCATCACCAATGCGGTGGTGCTGGACCATTGGGGCATCGTGAAGTGCGACGTGGGCATCGCCAACGGGCGCATCGTGAAGCTGGGCAAGGCGGGCAATCCGGATGTCCAGCCGGGCGTGGACATCATCATCGGCCCCGGCACGGAGGTGATTGCGGGGGAGGGCAAGATCCTCACCGCCGGCGGCTTCGACAGCCACATCCATTTCATCTGCCCCCAGCAGATCGAGGAGGCGCTGGCCTCCGGCGTCACCACCATGCTGGGCGGCGGCACGGGGCCGGCCACGGGCACCTTCGCCACCACCTGCACGCCCGGCCCCTGGCACATCTCCCGCATGATCGAGGCGGCCGACGCCTTCCCCATGAACCTCGCCTTCGCGGGCAAGGGCAATGCCTCGCGCCCCGCCGCTTTGGAGGAAATGGTGCGCGCGGGCGCCTGCGCGCTGAAGCTCCACGAGGATTGGGGCACCACGCCCGCCGCCATCGATTGCTGCCTCTCGGTGGCCGATGCCTTCGACATCCAGGTGATGATCCACACCGACACGCTCAATGAGAGCGGCTTCGTGGAAGACACCATCGCCGCCTTCAAGGGCCGCACCATACATGCCTTCCACACGGAAGGGGCGGGCGGCGGCCATGCGCCGGATATCATCAAGGTGGCCGGGCTCGCCAATGTGCTGCCCTCCTCCACCAACCCCACGCGGCCCTACACCCGCAACACCATCGACGAGCATCTGGACATGCTCATGGTGTGCCACCACCTCTCGCCCTCCATCGCGGAAGACCTCGCCTTCGCCGAGAGCCGCATCCGCAAGGAGACCATCGCGGCGGAGGACATCCTCCACGATATCGGCGCGCTCTCCATGATGAGTTCGGACAGCCAGGCCATGGGCCGGGTGGGCGAGGTGATCATCCGCACGTGGCAGACGGCGGACAAGATGAAGCGCCAGCGCGGCGGGCTGAAGGGCGAGGGGCAGAACGACAATCTGCGCGCCCGCCGCTATATCGCGAAATACACCATCAACCCCGCCATCGCCCACGGCATGTCCCGGCATATCGGCTCTGTGGAGGCGGGGAAGCTCGCCGACCTCGTGCTCTGGACGCCCGCTTTCTTCGGCGTGAAGCCGGATCTGGTGCTGAAGGGCGGCGCCATCGCCATGGCGCAGATGGGCGATCCCAACGCCTCCATTCCCACGCCCCAGCCGGTGCATTACCGCTACCAGTTCGGCGCCTTCGGCCGCGCGCGCACGGCCACCTCGCTCACCTTCGTGTCCAAGGCGGCGGTGGAGGACGGCATTGCCGCCCGCCTCCAGACCGGCAAGGCCCTGGTGGCGGTGGAGAATGTGCGCTCGGGCATCTCCAAGAAGGACATGGTGCTGAACGACGCCACGCCCCATATCGAGGTGGACCCGGAGACCTATGACGTGCGCGCCGACGGCGAGCTTCTGGTCTGCGAGCCCGCCGACGTGCTGCCCATGGCGCAGCGCTATTTCCTGTTTTGACCCTATTTCAGGCTAAGGTGCGCGGCTTTGCAGTCCGCGCACCCAGGCCACCGAGGTTCCCATGATCCGCGCCACCGCCATCGTCCGCCGCCCCGCCGTGAAAGAGGAGCGGGTGGTGGACATCGTCGTGCTCGACCATCAGGCCCGCCATCGCCGCCGCATCGTGATGACCGGCCAGAAGGGCACCCAGTTCCTGCTGGACCTGGAGAAGGCGACCGTTCTGGACCATGGCGATGCCGTGCGCCTGGAGGATGACCGGCTGGTGCGGGTGGAAGCCGCGCCGGAACAGCTCATCGAGGTGCGCACCTCCAGCCCCCTGCGGCTGCTGAAGGCCGCGTGGCACCTGGGCAACCGCCATGTGCCCGCCGAGATCACCGAGGACGCCATCTATTTCGCCCACGACCATGTGCTGCTGGACATGGTGCGCGGCCTTGGCGCCCAGGCGACGCCCGTGGAGCGTCCGTTCCGGCCCGAAAAGGGCGCCTATGAGGCGGCCGAGGCCCATGGGGGGCATGATCACCACGGGCACGGTCATCACGACCATGGCCACCACGATCACGGGCACCATGGGCATGATCATGGCCACGCCCATTCTCACGCCCACGGGGCGCATGAGCATGGGCCGGGCTGCTGCGGGCACGATCATTCCCACGATCATGGTCACGCCCATTCTCACGCGCAGGCCCATTCCCACACCCATTCCCACGCGGCGCACGAGCATGCGGCGCACGAGCATGGGGCAGGGTGCTGCGGGCATGACCATGCTCACGCGCACGACCAAGGGCAGTCCCACAGCCAGTCTCATTCTCACAGCCATGCGCACGCCAAGGCCGAGGCGCACGCAACGTCCGAGGCGCATGCCCATTCCCATGAGCACGACCACGCCCATGGCGAGGGTTGCGGCTGCGGCCATGCCCATCACCGGCATGGCTGAGGCGCCCGCACACGGGGTGGCGGGCGTCGGCCTGCTGCCTCTGTTCGCCTGGCTCTCGCCCGCCTTTCCCGTGGGCGGCTATGCCTATTCCCACGCGCTGGAATGGGCCGTGGAGGCCGGGGACATCACGGACGAGGCGAGCCTCGCGGACTGGATCAAGGACCTGCTGCTGCACGGCTTCGCGCGCAGTGACGCGATCCTGCTGTCGCTCGCCTTCCAGGCGGCGCAGGCGGGAGACGCGGACAGGCTGGCGGAGGTGAACGCGCTGGCCGTGGCGCTCGCGCCCTCGGCTGAACTCAGGCTGGAGACCTGCCAGCAGGGCTTGAGCTTTCTCGATGCCGTGCGCGCCTCCTGGCCCCATGACCGGCTGGAGACGCTCGCGGGCGCCTTCACCGGAGAGGTGGCCTATCCGGTGGCGGTGGGCGCGGCGGCGGCGGTGCATGGGCTTCCGGAAGAGCAGGTGGTGCCCGCCTTCCTCCAGGCGCTCATGCAGGCTTTGGTATCGGCGGGCATCCGTCTCGCGCCTATCGGCCAGACCTCCGGCATGCGGGTGCTCTCCGCCCTGGCGCCCGCCATCATGGCGCTGGCGGCCGAAATCCCCGGCCTCGGCGAGGACGATCTCGGTACATCCACCTTCCGGGCCGATCTCGGCTCGTTCCGTCACGAAACCCAATATACGAGGCTGTTCCGCTCATGAGTGCGTCAGGCAATGGACCCCTTCGGGTGGGCATCGGCGGTCCGGTCGGCTCCGGCAAGACGGCGCTGATGGAAGCGCTCTGCAAGAGCTTCCGCACCCGCTACGACATCTGCGCCATCACCAACGACATCTACACCAAGGAAGATGCGCGCCTGCTCACTGTGGCCGGGGCGCTGGAGCCGGAGCGCATCCTGGGCGTGGAGACGGGCGGCTGCCCCCACACGGCCATCCGCGAGGATGCCTCCATCAATCTGCGCGCCGTGGCGGACATGCAGCGCAAGTTCCCGAACCTGGACGTGGTGCTGATCGAGTCCGGCGGGGACAATCTCGCCGCCACCTTCTCGCCGGAGCTGGCGGACATCACCATCTACGTCATCGACGTGGCGGGCGGGGAGAAGATCCCGCGCAAGGGCGGGCCGGGCATCACCCGCTCGGACCTGCTGGTGGTGAACAAGACCGACCTTGCCCCCATGGTGGGCGCCGATCTCTCCATCATGGAAGCGGACACCCAGCGCATGCGCGCGGGCCGTCCCTATGTCTTCTCGTCCATCCGCAACGGCGTGGGCGTGGACGTGGTGGCGCGCTTCATCGAGGAGGCGGGCGGCCTGAAGGCGTAAGCCGGCCGCGCAAGCCGAGGGCCCCTGGTATCAGAGGTGGGCGGGCTCGCGGTTCGGCACGCCCACGGCATCGGACGGGGCGTCGCGGCTGGCGAGCACGCGCCGGATGGCGTCGAGGATGACCGTGCCGGTATAGGGCTTCGGCACTTGCTGCGCGGCCTCGAAGCCCGCGGGCAGGGGCGCGCTGCCCACCATGCCGCTGCAGAAGATCAGCGGTATTCCACGCTCCGTCAGGATCTCGGCGGCCGGGAAGACCGGCTCGCCGCGCAGGTTCACGTCGAGAATGGCGAGGTCCGCCTCCACCCCTTCCGCCATGTGGAGGGCTTCGGCCAGCGTGCCCGCGGGGCCGATGACCGTGGCGCCCAGCCCGCGCAGATTGTCCTCAAGACTGAGGGCGACCAGCAGTTCGTCCTCGACGATGAAAATCCGCTTCCCCGACAGATTCATGGCCGCCAAGCCTTTCTCGTTGGTTCGCGCGATAACGGGGGAGACCGAACATCGGTTCCCACCGGGAGAGAGGAAACGCTGGGGCGTGGGTTTTTGATCCGGCCTGTTGCCGAAAAACCCGGGCCCCGAAAGCAAAACGCCACGGCCGGAGCCGTGGCGTTGGGAAGACGCAAGCCGCAGGACCGGATCAGTCCTTCGCGCGCTCCACATAGGAGGCGTCGGCGGTCATGATGACCACGCGGGTGCCGGTGGCCACATGGGGCGGCACCATGGTGCGCACGCCGTTGGAGAGCATGGCGGGCTTGTAGGACGAGGACGCCGTCTGGCCCTTCACGGTGGGTTCCGTGTCCACGATCTCCAGCGTCACGCGCGCGGGCAGCTCGATGGCGATGGGCGTGCCATTGTGCAGGGACAGGATGCATTCCATGCCTTCCTGCAGATAGACCTTCTGGTCGCCGATCACGTCCTCGGGCACGGCCACCTGGTCGTAGCTCTCCGGGTTCATGAAGGTGTAGCCGTCGCTGTCCTGGTACAGGAAGGTATGCGTGCGATCTTCCACGAAAGCGCGCTCCACCTGCTCGGTGGTGCGGTAGCGCACGGAGATCTTCACGCTGTCGGAAATACGGCGCAGGTCCATCTGCGTCACCGGCGTGCCCTTGCCGGGATGGATGTTTTCGGCGCTCAGAACGACGTAGAGCTTGTCGTCAACATCGACCACATTGCCTTTGCGCAGAGAGCTGGCGATAACCTTGACCACGTCACGTCTTCCTTAAAGATGGGGCGGCAGGACGCCGCTTGCGTTGGCGCGCACCATAGCGATCTTCGCGGCTTTCGCCAGTCTCCCCCTGCGTTTTCAGGCCGCGCAGGGGTTCCGGCAGGATGAGACGGCGTTCGGCAGGACCATTTGGCTTCTCGCAGGACGGCATTTCCCATCGCCATGACCAATACTTCCTCCGCGAGCCCCTGGTGGGACAGGTCCGTGCATGGCGACCGGCGCCCCTTCCTTCTGGCGCGCCAGCGCATCGCCGCCGCCATGCGCGGTTACTTTTCGGATGAAGGTTTCCTGGAGGTGGAGACGCCCATTCTCCAGATCTCGCCGGGTAATGAGGCGCATCTGCACGCCTTCGCCACCCAGTGGCATGCGCCGGACGGCGGGGTGGCGCCTTACTACCTGCGCACCTCGCCGGAATTCGCCGCCAAGAAGCTGCTGGCGGCGGGGGAGAAGAAGATCTTCGAACTGGCGCGGGTGTTCCGCGACCGCGAGCGGGGCCGGGCGCACCATCCCGAATTCACCATGCTGGAATGGTACCGCGTGGAGGCGCCCTATACGGCGCTCATGGAGGATTGCGCGTGCCTCATGGCGCGCGCCGCGCGGGCCGGGGGGCTCACATCCTTCTCTTATCGCGGCGTCTCCTGCGACCCCTTCGCGGAGCCGGAGCGGATCACCCTGGTGGAGGCCTTCGCCGCCTATGCGGGCCTCGACCTCTCCCGCTTCCTGGCCGATCCCGGCACGGAGCCGGAGGCGCCCGCCTTCGCCCGGGCCGCCGCCGCCGTGGGCATTCGCGTCGCCCCCGACGATAGCTGGGCGGACGTTTTTTCCCGCGTGCTGGTGGAGCGGGTCGAGCCGCGTTTGGGGCAAGGGCGCCCGACGATCCTGTGCGAATATCCCACCAGCGAGGCGGCTTTGGCGCGGCCCAAGCCGGGCGATCCGCGGGTGGCTGAAAGGTTCGAGCTCTATGCCTGCGGGCTGGAACTGGCCAATGCGTTCGGCGAACTGACCGACCCGGTGGAACAGCGCCGCCGCTTCGAGGTGGAGATGGCGCAGAAGGCGGCCATCTATGGGGAGCGCTACCCGCTGGACGAGGGCTTCCTCGCCGCGCTGGCGCATATGCCCCCCGCCAGCGGCTGCGCGCTGGGCTTCGACCGGCTGGTCATGCTGGCCGCCGGGGGGCGGAGCCTCGAGGACGTGCTCTGGGCGCCGGTGGAGTGACGGACAAGAGGAAATTTAGCGGGGGAACTGGGTCGCCGCCGTCACGCCGCTGATCTGGATCGCGCCGATCTCCACGGTGCCGGGAATCTCGCCGTTACCCTGGGCGACCGTCTGTTCCATGCTTTGCCGCAGTTGGCCCCTCAGGCCCGCCAATTGCGCGAACTTGCCGTGGTTGAGGCCGTCGCCCTCGGACTTCACGTCGGTCATGTCCACCACGATGGCGCCGAGCGCCACCAGTTCGGCGTCGTTCTTGTAGGACCCCAGCCGCTGCTTGCCGCCGGCGATCAAATCGGAGATGCGCAGGGCCTTGTCGTCATGGGAGACGATGACCACGAAGGGCTTGGGGAGCTTTCCGAAGCGCTTCAGCTGCGACTTGAACACGTCCACGTCGATGTCCGGCGCCGCCAGGATGATGTTCCCGACCCGGTTCGGGGGGATCATGGTCTTGTCGATCTTCATCTGCCGCAGTGCTTCCACCGTCACCCAATTGCCCATGGAATGGGCCATGATGTTGATGTGCTCGGCATTGCTCTGCGCCACGAGGGAGAGGGTCTTCTCCAGGTCGTCGCGGGCGGCGGTGGCGCTGTTATTGTCGTAGACATAATCCTCGGTCTTGCCCCGCGAGGCCCAGGTGAACAGCACCGGCACGGCGGTGGCGTCGGCGTCATGCGCCATCTGGGTGAGGCGGTAGAGCGCTTCCGCGAACTGGGTGTTGTAGCCGTGGACGAAGACGAAGACGTCCTTCTGTCCCTTGGGCCGCTTGGCCAGCTCCGCGTTCAGCTCCTGCACGAACTGGGCGTCGGTGTCCCGGTAGAGCGCCTCGTGCACCACCATGTCGGTGGCCGGGTTGCCCGGCTGCTGGCGCGGCCATTCGATGGCGCCGGTCTTGTGGGTGGGCGGCACGGTGAGGGTGACGGTGGCGAAGTCCAGCCCGGTGCCCCGCTCGCCGTTGAACAGCACGCCGGGATTCATGTCCCGCGCCCGCGTGGTGGCCACCAGGACCTTGCGGGGGGTCGCTCCAGGCGCTTCCGTGAGGCTGGGCACGAGCGCATCGGGGCCGGGGCGCGAGGCGCAGCCGCCGAGGACGACCGCAAGCGCCAGCATGAGGGCGGCCAGCCCGTATGCCCCTAAGCTATTGCCATGCCGCGAAAAAAGAACGCTCTCGCCCTGCACTCGGTTGCCCCTGACCTGTATTCCCGCCCCCACAATAGCAAGTTCACCCCCCGCCCACGACATGGGGATTTTTGACCGGAGGCTGCCATCTGGCGTGCTTCTTGCGAGCGGCGAGGCGCACTGCTTGCCGGGGGACAGCACTTTTGTTCGTATTTTTAGACAATTTTTGCTGCCGCAGGGTGAATGTGACAGACGCTCGGAGGATAATGACTCATGCCCCGTCCGCCTGATTCGTCCGCGGGTCGCCGCGTCCAATATGCAGCCTTGCCCTACCGCCAGCGGCAGGACGGGGAAGTGCAGGTGCGTCTCATCACATCCCGCGAGACGCGGCGCTGGGTCCTGCCCAAGGGCTGGCCCATGAAGGACATCGCGCCCCACAAGGCGGCCGCGCGCGAGGCGTTCGAGGAAGCGGGCCTCATCGGCAACACCTCGCCCAACGCCATCGGCCTCTACACCTATGAGAAGCGCCTGTCGGCCGTGCGCAGCGTGACCTGCGACGTGATGGTGTTTCCCATGAAGGTGAAGCGCTACCTGAAGAAATGGCCCGAGCGCAGCCAGCGCATCGGCTTCTGGTTCACGGTGGAGAGCGCCGCCGCCGCCGTCCAGGAAGAGGATCTGAAGGAACTGATCCTGCGCTTCGGCGCCATCATGGCGGACCGCCATGCCGCCAAGGAGGCGGCCAAGCAGGCCAGGGCGGCGGAGGTGGCGGAGGCGAAGGCCGCCGAGGCCAAGGTGGCCGATGCCAAGGCGGGAGCGGCGAAGGCCGTCGCGTCCAAATCCGCCGCTTCCAAATCCGCCGCTTCCAAGTCCGGCGATGTCCCGGCTGGCAAGGGTTCGGGTTCGGGCTCGGGTTCGGGCGGTGGGAAAAAGCCTGCCGTGGAGGCGTCCAAGGGGACGACCAGGGAGAGGTCCAAGAGCGAGGCGGGCGCCGCGCATGCCATCTCCCTGTCCATGGAAGGCGGGCTCCCCGGCCTCGGGACGGAGGTTCAGAAGGCGTCCGAGAAGGCCAAGGGCGGCAAGCGCAAGGGCGGCGCCGTGAAGCTGCGCGACGCGGACGTGCTTGAGCTGGCGGGTGTCGCGCGGCCCTTGCCCACCACCCATTAGGGCGGCGGCGTTCCGGCGGCCTGGCAGATTTTCTAAGCAGACAGCGTCATGGCCGGGACAAGCTCGGCCAAGACGGCCCTCGGGGGCTGGACGCCTTCTATCGCTCTGAATGTCGCTTGATCCTGGAGCGCGGTCTGGACCGCCCCCTATTCAGCACCCGCAGACAGCAGAACGGCCCGTCCGGTGGACGGGCCGTTCGTCGGTAAGGGGCGTGTCCCGGGACGGCGGGACGCGCCGGGATGCGGGGCTCACATGACGCGGGAACCGGCGTCGGGCGTGAGCTTCATGGCTTCTGCAAAGGTCTCGAACGCCAGCCAGGCGCGGCGCTTCAGGTCCGGCTTCGAGGCGGATTCCATCTGGTCGAGCAGCATTTCGGCATGTTCTCCCACGGGATGGCTCCGCATGAACGCCGCCGCATCTTCCAGCGAGCGCAACACGATACTCGACCCGGACACATTGACCTTCAGGGGCGGCAAAGGGGCGTGAGCGTGATGATCCATCGGTCCACCCTCCATTTTTTGGCGGTCCCCGGCAGGGGAGGCTTTTTGGTATTTTCGGCCCAAGCGGGCGGGAGGTACGGTTCAGGCCACATGGCGGGTCCTGAACACCGCTTAAACGCAGGATTTGCGGAAAGGTTCCGGGGCGCGACGAAAAAAACAGGGGCCGGCGCGCTCGTTCGTGATCGCGACGGGCGCGCATGAAAAAGCCGGCGAATGGTTTCGCCGGCTTGGTGGGCATTGAAGGCGTGGAGCCGGACGGCGGCCCGCGCGCAGGCCGCGCGCGGCTATTCCACCTTGGCGCCGGAGAGCTTCACCACCTGTGCCCACTTTTCCATCTCGGCCTTCTGGAAGGCCGCGAATTCCGGCGGGCTCATGATGCGGATGTCGGCGCCCACTTCGGCATAGCGCTGCTTCACCGCCGGGTCCTCAAGGGCCTTGTTCACCTCGGCATTCAGCTTGTCCACGATGGCCTTCGGCGTGCCCGCGGGCGCGAACAGGCCGAACCAGGAGGAGGCGTCGAAGCCGGGCACGCCGGATTCGGCGATGGTGGGCACGTCAGGCAAAGCGGGCGAGCGCTGGGCGGACGTGACGGCGATGGCGCGCAGGGCGCCGGCGCGGATCTGGCCGATGGAGGAGGGCAGGTTGTCGAACATCACGTCCACCTGGCCGCCCACCAGGTCGTTCACCGCCGGGCCGGAGCCGCGATAGGGAACGTGGGTCAGCTCGACGCCGGTGGCCTGCTTGAACATCTCCCCGGAGAGATGAATGGAGGTGCCGTTGCCGGAGGAGGCCATGGTGAGCGGAGGCTTCGCCGCCTTGGCTTCGGCGATGAATTCCTGGACCGTCTTGGCCTTCACTTTCTGGGGATTCACTTCCAGAACGTTGGGGACGCCCGCCACGAACGCCACGGGCACGAAGTCCTTGGCGGTGTCATAGGGCATCTTGGCATAGAGGGCGCCGTTGATGGCATGGGTGCCCACGGTGCCCATGACGATGGTGTAGCCGTCCGGCTCGGCTTTCGCGACCGTGTCGGCACCCGAATTGCCGCCCGCGCCCGCCTTGTTCTCCACGATGACGGTCTGGCCCAGCGACTTGGTGAGGTGCTCGGCCATGAGGCGGGCGAAGATGTCGGTGGTGCCACCGGCGGAGAAGGGGACGATCATGCGGATCGGCTTGGTGGGATAGGCCTGCGCCATGGCACCGCCCGCAGCGGTGAACGATACGGCGAGGCCGAGGCCGATCGAGGCGAGCGTGCGGGTCAGTCCGAGACGCGGTTGGCATGACAGGCGCATTAATCTTCCTCCTTGGTGCGCACTCTGAGAGCGTGCTGTCGCGGAGTATGACACAGCCTCATCATGCCTGCGTGAGGGTTGCATCGTCCCGCCGGCATCACAACTATTTCGATATGTGGCGCAGCATGGGCATGTCCATATGCATGCAATTTCGCTTTTTGTGATCAAATTTTGATCATATCGCATCAGTGATGAAGGAATGTGATCAGGAGAACATTGTATTAAGTCAATGATATAATTGAAAAATCAAAAAATAGCATGCAATTGGCACGGCACTTGAATGGAGGGATGCAGGCTTTCGTTTCCAGATGGGGGAACTTGATGAACCGCCGTGAATTCCTGCAAACCGCCTCCGCGACCGCCGTCGCCTCCGGGACCGCGGTGACCGCGCCCGCGGTCTTCTCCTCGGCCCAGGCCCAGGCGCGCAACGAGACGCTGCTGATCGTCTCCGAAAGCGGCCCCAACAATCTCGACATCCAGGGCGTCGGCACCAACGTGCCCGGCTATGAGGCCAGCTGGAACTGTTATGACCGCCTGATCACCCACCCCATGAAGACGGTGAACGGCACCCCCTATTACGACAAGGACAAGTTCGAGGGGCAGCTCGCCGAGGACATGAATGTCGGCGACATGTCGGTGACGTTCAAGCTGAAGAGCAACGCCAAGTTCCAGGACGGCACGCCGGTCACCGCCAAGGACGTGAAGTGGTCGCTGGACCGCGCCGTCACCGTGGGCGGCTTCCCCACCTTCCAGATGAAGGCGGGCTCCCTGGAGAAGGCCGAGCAGTTCGTGGTGGTGGACGACCGCACGGTGCGCGTGGACTTCATCCGCAAGGATCGCCTCACCATCCCCGATCTCGCGGTGATCGTCCCCTCCATCTACAATTCCGAACTGGTGAAGAAGAACGCCACCGCGCAGGATCCATGGGGCCTCGAATACACCAAGCAGAACACCGTGGGCTCCGGCCCCTACAAGGTGGTGAAGTGGACCCCCGGCACCGAGGTGGTCTACGAGCGCAATGACAATTGGGTGGGCGGCGTGCCCAAGATGAAGCGCATCATCTGGCGCATGGTGCCCTCCTCGGGCAACCGCCGGGCGCTGCTGGAGCGGGGCGATGCCGACATCTCCTACGACCTGCCCAACAAGGACTTCGTGGAACTGAAGGAGAGCGGCAAGCTCTCCATCATCTCCACACCCTATTCCAACGGCCTGCAATATATGGGCATGAACGTGACGAAGCCGCCCTTCGACAATCCGAAGGTGCGCCTCGCCATGGCCTATGCCATGCCCTACCAGAAGATCATGGACGCGGTGCTCTTCGGCCTGTCCAAGCCCATGTTCGGCGCCCCGGCGGACGCCAAGACGGAAGTCGCCTGGCCGCAGCCCACCAAGTATGTGACGGACCTCGCCAAGGCGAAGGCGCTGCTGGCGGAAGCGGGCTATCCCAACGGCTTCGAGACCGACGTTTCCTTCGACCTGGGCTTCGCGGGCGTCAATGAGCCGCTCTGCGTGCTGGTTCAGGAAAACCTCGCCCAGATCGGCATCAAGACGACCATCAACAAGATCCCCGGCGCGAACTGGCGGACCGAGTTGAACAAGAAGACGATGCCCATGTTCACCAACGTCTTCTCGGGTTGGCTGGACTATCCGGAATACTTCTTCTTCTGGTGCTATCACGGCGCGAATTCCGTGTTCAACACCATGAGCTACCAGTCCAAGGCCATGGACACCTTCATCGACGGCGCCCGCGCGGCGGCGGCGAATGGCGACAAGGCGGCCTATGACACGGACATCAAGGGCATGGTGGACCTCGCCTTCGCCGATGTGCCGCGCATTCCGCTGTTCCAGCCTTATGTGAACGTCGCCATGCAGAAGAACATCACCGGCTACGAATACTGGTTCCACCGCCGGCTCAACTACGCGACGCTCCAGAAGTCCTGATCCCGTGCGGGGGGACGGGAAGCCGGGCGGCGTGTCGCTTGCGCGGCGCCCGCCCGGCACCTCCCCCCGCGTCTGGCGCCATCCTTGCATCGTTTGCGCCGGATCCGGCGAAGCGGGCGGGGCCGCCCCCTGTGACAGAACCGAGCGGGCAGGATCCGCCCGCTCGGCCCACCGCACTCTAAATCTTTGAGCGAGAACACGGCATCCGGTCGGCTTGCAGCGCAGGACGGCCGGCCCGTGCTCCAGGGGAGAGGCCGTGATGCTGAAGCTGATCGCCAGCCGCCTTGCCACCGCCGTTCCGAGCCTGATCGGCGTCGTGATCGTCACCTTCCTTCTCACCCGCGTGCTGCCGGGCGATACGGCGGCCTATTTCGCGGGCCCCGCCGCCACGCCCCAGGCCATCGCCGAGATCCGCGCGAAGCTGGGCCTGGACAAGTCCATGCCCGAGCAGTTCGTGGACTATGTGAGCGCGCTGGCGAAGGGGGACCTGGGCTCCTCGCTCTCCACCGGCCAGCCGGTGATCACCGAGATCGCCACCCGCCTGCCGGCCTCCGCCGAGCTGACGCTGGCGGGGCTCATCCTGGCGCTGGTCATCGCCATTCCCTTCGGCATCGCGGCGGCGGTGAAGCAGGGGTCCTGGGTAGACCATTCCTGCCGCATCATCACCACGGCGGGCGTCTCGCTGCCGGTCTTCTTCACCGGCCTGCTGCTGGTCTATGTGTTCTATTTCAAGCTGGGCTGGGCGCCCGCGCCGCTGGGGCGCCTGGACGCCTTCGCCACCGCGCCGCCCGACATCACCGGCTTCTATCTCATCGACAGCCTGCTGGCCGGGGACCTGGAAACCTTCCGCGCTTCCCTGGCGCAATTGGTGATCCCGGCGCTGACGCTGGCCATCTTCGCGCTGGCGCCCATCGCGCGCATGACCCGGGCCTCCATGCTCTCGGTGCTCTCCTCCGAATTCGTGCGCACGGCGCGGGCGGCGGGGCTCACCCCCTACAAGGTCATCATCGTCTACGCCTTCCGCAACGCCATGCTGCCGGTCATCACCACGCTGGGCATGGTGTTCTCCTTCCTCCTGGGCGCCAACGTGCTGGTGGAGAAGGTGTTCGCCTGGCCTGGCATCGGCTCCTACGCGGTGGAGGCGCTGATCACGTCCGACTTCGCCCCGGTCCAGGGCTTCGTGCTCGCCATGGCGATCCTCTACGTGCTGCTCAATCTCCTCATCGACATCGCCTACGGCATCATCGACCCCCGCGCGCGCGCCGAAGCCTGAAGGAGGCCCGCATGACCCTCGCCACCACAGACGCCCCCCGCCGCCCCGGCGCCTTCATGGCGACGCTGAAGCACGCGCGCTATGTCATCTCCGACAACCCCGTCACCGGCCTCGCCTTCGGCATGTTCCTGGTGCTGGTGATCTGCGCGGTGCTGGGCCCGTTCATCGTGCCCCACGACCCCTATGCCTCCAACACTCCCATGGCGCTGAAGCCGCCCTCGGCCACCTATTGGTTCGGCACCGACCAATTGGGCCGGGACATCTTCTCCCGCGTGGTGGTGGCGGCGCGGCTCGATCTCGGCATCGCCATCTTCTCGGTGGCGCTGGTGTTCGCGGCGGGCGGCATTGCGGGCATCGCGTCCGGCTTCTTCGGCGGCTGGACGGACCGCATCATCGGCCGCATCTCCGACACCATCATGGCCTTCCCGCTGTTCGTGCTGGCCATGGGCATCGTGGCGGCGCTGGGCAATACGGTGACCAACATCGTCATCGCCACGGCCATCATCAACTTCCCGCTTTATGTGCGCGTGGCCCGCGCCGAGGCGGCCATCCGGCGGCAGGCGGGGTTCGTGCAGGCGGCGCGGCTCACCGGCAATTCGGAATGGCGCATCCTGCTCACGCAGATCCTGCCCAACATCATGCCCATCATGATGGTGCAGATGTCGCTGACCATGGGCTACGCCATCCTGAACGCGGCGGGCCTCTCCTTCATCGGCCTCGGCGTGCGCCCGCCCACGGCGGAGTGGGGCATCATGGTGGCCGAGGGCGGCACCTACATCATTTCCGGCGAATGGTGGATCGCGCTCTTCCCCGGCCTCGCGCTCATGTTCGCGGTGTTCTGCTTCAACCTGCTGGGCGACGGTCTGCGCGACATCGTCGATCCCCAGCGCCGCACCTGATCCATGGAGGCGACCATGCACGGCGTCATCGATCCGGCCACAGCCGACCTCCAGCCCAAGGAGGAGGCCCACGGCAAGCTGCTGGAAGTGAAGGACCTCACCGTCGAGTTCGTGACCCGCAACGGGCTCGTGAAGGCGGTGAAGAACGTGAACCTCACGGTGGCCAAGGGCGAGACCCTGGGCATCGTGGGAGAGAGCGGCTCGGGCAAGTCCGTCACCTCCTACACGGTGATGCGCATCCTCGACCGGGCCGGGCGCATCGCGGAAGGCTCCATCGCCTTTTCCGGCCTGGACATCGCCCACGCGCCCGAGAGCCAGATGCGCGACCTGCGCGGGCGCGAAATGTCCATGATCTTCCAGAACCCGCGGGCGGCGCTGAACCCCATCCGCACCGTGGGCCGGCAGATCGGCGACGTGCTCATGCACCATCTCCAGGCGGACCCCCGCAATGTGAAGGAGAAGGTGATCGACATCCTCAACCAGGTGCGCATCGCCCGGCCGGAGGAGCGCTACCACGCCTATCCGTTCGAGCTGTCCGGCGGCATGTGCCAGCGCATCGTCATCGCGCTGGCGCTCGCCTGTCGCCCCCAGCTCATGATCGCGGACGAGCCCACCACGGGCCTCGACGTCACCACCCAGAAGGCGGTGATGGATCTGGTGACCGAGCTGACGCGCGAGCGCGGCATGTCCACCATCCTCATCACCCATGATCTGGGCCTCGCGGCCGCCTATTGCGACACGGTCATGGTGATGGAGAAGGGCGTGGTGGTGGAGACCGCCCCCGCCGAGCAGATCTTCCGCAACCCGCAGCATCCCTATACCCGCAAGCTCATGCGCGCGACGCCCCGTCCGGGCATCACGCTGAAGGACCTGCTGCCGGAGAGCGAGGCGTCCTCTTCTACGTCCGTGCCATTCCCCCTCCCCAACCCTCCCCCGCAAGCGGGAGAGGGAGCGGGCGATGCGCTCTCCGTTGGCGACCCTCTCCCGCTTGCGGGGGAGGGCAGGGAGGGGGCCGCCGCGTCAGCGGCGGACATTCCCCTCCTGAAGGTGGAGAACCTGCTGAAGGAATATCCCCGCCAGGGCGTGACCGGGAGCTTCATGTCCGGCCTGCTGGGCAAGAAGGGCGACCCCAAGGACACCATCTTCCGCGCGGTGGACGGCATCTCCTTCGAGGTGAAGAAGGGCGAGAGCGTCGGCCTCGTGGGCGAGAGCGGCTGCGGCAAGTCCACCACGTCCACCATCGTCATGCGGCTGATCGATCCCACGGCGGGCAAGATCACCTTCGCGGGCGAGGATATCGGCGCCATCCCGGCCAAGGACTTCGCCCACCATCCCATGCGCCGGCGTATCCAGATGGTGTTCCAGGATCCCACCGAGAGCCTCAATCCCCGCTACACGGCCTCGCGCGCCATCGCCGACCCGCTACTGCGCATGGGCGGCATGTCGGGCGGCGCGAAGATGCGCGCGCGGGTGGAGGAACTGGCGTCCATGGTGGGCCTGCCCGGCGATCTGCTGGACCGCTTCCCCCACCAATTGTCCGGCGGGCAGAAGGCGCGCGTGGGCATCGCCCGCGCCATCGCCCTCAATCCCGATCTCGTCATCCTGGACGAGCCCACGGCGGCGCTCGACGTGTCCGTCCAGGCGGTGGTGCTGAACCTGCTGGAGGAGCTGAAGCACAAGATCGGCATGAGCTACCTGTTCGTGTCCCACGATCTGCATGTGGTGAAGCTCTTGTGCGACCGGGTGATCGTCATGCGCCAGGGCCGGGTGGTGGAGGAGGGCACCTCCGAACAGGTGCTGGAAGCGCCCAAGGACGCCTATACGCGCGAACTTCTGTCCGCCATTCCGCATCCGCCGGTGTGAGGGGGCTTCCTGCTCCCGGTCTTCCCCCTCCCAACCCTCCCCCGCAAGCGGGAGAGGGCTTTACCCGCCGACACAACGCTAAGCTCCCTCTCCCGCCCGAACTCGGCTGTTGCCGCGTTCGGTTCGATAACGTGCCGAAGTCGGAAACATCCGACTTCGGTGCGGGGGAGGGGTGGGGAGGGGGCAAGGGAGCGACAGAAGAGCGGGATGACGTTCCTCAATTCGCCCCCCACACCCGAAGGAAATCAAAGAAAGGGAGTTCGATGTCCGTGCCGGAAACCCCCATTCCCCCGCCGGAGGAGCGTGACCTGGAGCGCCTGCTGGACGGTGCCATCGGCGCCTTCGCCATTCCCGTGGAGGGCGAGTGGCAGCGCGAGGCCATGGCCTATCTGCGCAACGTGGCCGAGGCCGCCCATTTCGTGATGGCCTATGATCTCCACGACGAGGCGGAGCCCGCTCCGGTGTACCGGCCATGAGCACCGACCTCACCACCCCCGACACCCCGGCGCCCGACGCGGCGGCCTATGCCACCGCCCCGGCCCATGAGATCGCCGCCGCCGTGAAGGCGGGCACCGTCACCGCCCGCGCGGTCATCGAGGCGAGCCTGGCCCGCATCGCGGCGCTGGAGCCGCAGGTGAACGCCTTCACCGACGTGACCGCCGAACGGGCGCTTGCCAAGGCGGACGCGGTGGACGCCGCCCGCGCGGCGGGCCGGGAGCTGGGCCGCCTCGCGGGCGTGCCGTTCGCGGTGAAGAACCTGTTCGACGTTCAGGGCATCGCCACCCGCGCGGGCTCCAAGATCAACCGCGACCTTCCCCCCGCGCCCCGCGATTCCACTTTGGTGGAGCGGCTGGAGGCGGCGGACGCGGTGCTCGTGGGCGCGCTCAATATGGGCGAATACGCCTATGACTTTACGGGCGAGAACGCCCATGACGGCCCCTCGCGCAACCCCCATGACCTCGGCCACATGTCCGGCGGCTCCTCGGGCGGTTCGGGCGCGGCGGTGGCGGCGGGAGAGGTGCCCCTGGCGCTCGGCTCGGACACCAACGGCTCCATTCGCGTGCCCTCCGCGCTATGTGGCCTGTTCGGCCTGAAGCCGACTTACGGACGCCTCTCCCGTGCGCGCACCTTTCCCTTCGTCTCCGCCCTCGATCATCTCGGCCCCTTCGCCCGCTGCCCGCTGGATCTGGCGCTCGCCTATGACGCCATGCAGGGCGAGGACCTGGACGACCCGGCGCTGACCCCGCGCCCCTATGAGGCGGTGACGCCGCTGCTCGATGAGGGAACGGAGGGCCTGCGCATCGGGGTGGCGGGCGGCTATTTCCGCGCCCGTGCCCTGCCGGAGGCGTTCGCGGCGGTGGATGCTGTCGCCGCCGCGCTGGGCGCCACCAAGGTGGTGGAGATCCCCGAAGCCGCCCGTGCCCGCGCGGCGGCCTATGTGATGACCGCCGCCGAGGGCGCCGCGCTCCATGCCCGGCGCCTCCATGCCCGCCCGCAGGATTTCGACCCGGCGGTGCGCGACCGGCTGATTGCGGGCCTCGCCATTCCCGCCGCCTGGGTCATGGCGGCCCAGAAGTTCCGCCGCGTCTTCCGCGCGCAGATGCTGGCTGCGTTCGAGGAGGTGGATGTGATCCTCGCCCCCTCCACCCCATGCCGGGCGCCGGAACTGGGGCAGAAGACGTTCGTGCTGGATGGTGAGACACTGCTGGTGCGGCCGAATCTCGGCCTGTTCACGCAGCCCATCTCCTTCATCGGCCTGCCCGTGGCGGCGGTGCCGGTCTGGGTGGATGGGGGGCTTCCGCTGGGCGTGCAGGTGATCGCGCCGCCCTGGCGCGAGGACCTTGCCTTGCGCGTCGCGCAGGCGCTGGCCGCGTCCGGCACGGCCAAGGCGCCGGTGGCGGCCCTGGGGGCCTGACGGCATTTGAGTTCTGCGGGACGGGACGCGAAAGCCTCCCGTCCCGTCATGAAGACCTGACTTGGCCGGGCGCGTTCCGCCCGGCCGCTGTATGCGTGAGGACGAGGCCGTGGAAATCAACCGACCCGACGTGCTGGCCGAGATGGAGGCCGCTTTCGCCCGCTACGAGGAGGCGCTCGTCAGCAATGACGTGGAGACCCTCGAAGCCCTGTTCCGGGATGCCCCGGAGACCATCCGCTATGGCGGCGGTGAAAACCTCTATGGCATGGACGAGATCCGCGCCTTCCGCCGGGCCCGCTCGCCCGTGGGCCTCGCGCGCACTTTGGCGCGCACCGTCATCACCACCTACGGCACCGATTTCGCGGTGGCCTCCACCCTGTTCACCCGCGCGGGGGTGCCGGGCAAGGTGGGTCGCCAGCAGCAAAGCTGGGTGCGCTTTCCCGAGGGCTGGCAGGTGGTCGCCGCCCAGGTGAGCATCATCGCGGACCCCGCCTGAGATCCCGCCCGACCCCTTCGCCCTCTCACTTTTGGAAAGAGACGGATTCAGTGTTGAGATGGGAACGCAGAGCGATTCCATCTCAACACATCCGGCTCCAGAGAATCCCGGTACCCTTCCAATCATGAGCCCTTTCGTCACCCAGAGCCTCGCCGCCGACCGTCCGGCGCCCGCGCGTCGTCGCCGCGCCGTGGTGCGCAGCGTCACGCGCACCGAGGAATTGCGCCTCCAGATCGCCGACGACATCGTGGGCGGGCGCATCGCGCCCGGCACCGCGCTGGAAGAGATGGAGATCGCCAAGCGCTACGGCGTGTCTCGCACGCCGGTGCGCGAAGTGATCCGCGATCTTGCGGCGTCGGGACTGGTGGAAACGCGGCCCCACCGCTCGGCTCTGGTGGCCAAGCCCTCGCTGGATCGCCTGCGGGGCATGTTCGAGGTGATGGCGGAACTGGAGGCGCTGTGCGCGGGCCTGTGCGCGGTGAACATGACCGCCTCCGAGCGCGGCCAGCTCCAGGCCATCCATGCGGACCTCGCCGATCTCACCCGCAAGGGCGACGAGACCAACTACACCTTCCTGAACGAGCGCTTCCACACCTTCCTCTATGCGGGCGCGCACAATTCCTATCTCACGGAACTGACGCTCGCGACGCGGGCGCGCCTCCAGCCGTTCCGCCGCGCGCAGTTCCGCAATCTGGGCCGCCTTGCTCTGTCCTATGCGGAGCATGACGCGGTGGTCACCGCAATCCTGCGCGGTGACAAGGCCGAGGCCGCCGCCGCCATGCGCGCCCACATCCTCACGGTGGAACACGCCTACGAGCGCTACGCCGAGAGCGTGTGAGGCCGTTGTCTCGACGGTAACCAGGCAAAAAGAGGCCGCCACACCCGGAGGTCAGGGCAGGCGGCCGAAGAGATCGCCGGGACGTTGGTCTCCGGCTGTCTGTCTTTGCTCAGGAATGGGTCGCCATGGGCGCCTTGGGCGTCATTTCGCTCTTGGCCGCGCGGGCCGGGTGGGCGCCGTTCACCTTCCTGCCCGGCGTCTTCGCCAGGCTGGTCTTGGAAGCGCCGGTCTTGGAAGCGCCAGTCTTGGAAGCGCTGGCTTTAGCCGTGCTCGCCTTCGTGGCGCTGGTCTTCGCTGCCGCAGGCTTGGCTGCGGACGTCTTCACTGCTGCCGTTTTGGCGGCGCTCGCCTTGGAGCCACGGGTCGCCGTCTTGGCGGAAGCCCGCGTGCGGGTCGTGCGCTTGGCCGTCTCGCCGCTCGCGGCCTTCTCCTCACGGGCGGTGGCGCGGGCTTCGGCCGACTTGCCGCGCCGGGCGGCGGTCAGGCGGGGCCGCGCCGCGCGCGTCTTTTCGGCCGCGCTGGTGGCCTTGGCCCGCCCCGGCAGCAGGCTTTGCCCCGTCCCGGCGCGCCAGGCGAGGAAGCCCGCGCCCGCGAGCGCCAGGAGCCCGATCCAGCCGCCGCGCCGGGCGCCCCAGGAGCCCATGGCGGTGGAGGCAAATCCGGACGCCCAGCGTTCGATTTCATCGCGCTTCGAATGGTCAGCGCCTGTCTTGGCGAACATGTTCATGTCTGCGTCTCCCGTCGCGTGGGTTTTCGCTGCATGCAGCTTCATGGAGACAAGACACTTGCAACCCTATCGGTTCCAGGCGGATACTCCCGCGCGTGGAAAGAACGCGATGCTCTTTCTTATGGATCGGTATTATGATCCATTCAGGGGGCTTTTCGTTCCGCCGATTTTAAATGACACTTTTCCTGCGAACCGCCGAGATGCGATATGTCCGCAGAACGACGCAGTAATTTGAAGCTCGTGACCCCTCGGGACCTGCCGGCGCCGGACCCAGTGGAGGATGCGCGCGACCATGCGGTGACTGGCACCTCGCTGGCCGCAGCGGTGGCCGTGGCGCTGATCGTGGTCGGCGTGAGCTACGGTTTCTTCGACTGGGCGCCGGTGTGGGTGCATGCCGTCGCCTTCTTCGTCGCGTTCGGGATCATGCTGGCCTTCGGGCCGCGCCTCGCCCGGACCGGATAAAGCGCCGTCCGGATTTCCGCAGTCTCGCAGGCGGCGCCCATGGCCGCCGGGCCTGGGATTGCCCGCCGCTCCGGCACGCCCCCTCTCCTTCCTGCTTGCGCTGCGGCGCACAATGGCCTAGCAAGCGCCCCCTTCGCGGCAAAGGAGGCGTCCATGGCGGCATGCGGGCTCGATTTCGGAACCTCCAACACCACACTCGGCCTGCCGGGCGGCAACGGCCCGCATCTGGCACCCCTGGAAGGGACGGCGGACACGTTGCCCAGCGCCATTTTCTATCCCCGTATCGGCACGCCCGTCGTGGGCCGCGCGGCCATGACGGCCTATGTGGGCGGGCAGGACGGACGCCTCATGCGCTCCCTGAAGGCGGTGCTCGGCTCCAGCCTCATCGACGAGACCACGGCGGTGGGCCGCCAGCGGGTCGGGTTCCGCGCGGTCATCGCCACCTTTCTCGGGCAGGTGAAGGCGCGCGGCGAGGCGGCGGCGGGCGCGCCCCTGGACAGCGTGGTGCTGGGCCGGCCGGTGCATTTCGTGGACGGCGACCCGGAGGGCGATGCCAAGGCGCAGGATGCGCTGGACGATATCGCGGCCGAGGTGGGCTTCACCACCCGCGCCTTCCAGTTCGAGCCCATCGCCGCCGCTTTGGATTATGAGCGGCAGGTGAGCGGCGAGGAACTGGCGCTGATCGCCGATATCGGCGGCGGCACCTCGGATTTCTCCATCGTCCGCCTCTCCCCCGCGCGGGCCACGGCGGCGGACCGGGCGGGGGATATCCTCGCCAATGAGGGCGTGCGCATCGGCGGCACGGATTTCGACCGGGGCCTGTCGCTGGCGCGCATCATGCCGCTGCTCGGCTTTGGCGCGCCCCTGAAGCGGGCGGGCCTCTCCATGCCCGCCGCCCTCTATCAGGACCTTGCCACATGGTCGGCCATCAACCGGCTCTATGACGCGCGCACCCAGCGCATGGTGCGCGATCTCGAACGCGACGCCCGCGAGCCGGAAAAGGTGGCGCGCCTCGCCCGCGTGCTCGCCGAGGAGCGCGGCCATGCCTTGGCGCTCACATCGGAGGCCGCCAAGATCGCGGTGGCCGAGACGGGCGAGACGACCCTCGACCTCTCCATGGTGGAGGCGGGCCTGTCCGTGGGCGTGACCCATGCGGACCTCGTGGCGGATACCGGGCTGCTGGCGGAGCGCATCGCCGCGCGCATCGGCGCCTGCCTTGCGGCTGCGGGCGTGGAGGCGGGGGCCATCGACGCGGTGTTCCTCACCGGCGGCTCCACGCGCCTCTCCCATGTGCGCGCCGCCATTCTCGCCACCGTGCCCCATGCCAAGGTGGCGGAAGGCGACACGTTCGGCTCCGTGGGGCTGGGCCTCGCCATCGAGGCGGGGCGGCGGTTCGGCTGAGAGGCCGCTCAATGCTTGGCCGTGCTGCCCGTCTGGTCGCCCTTCGCGGCCTTCTCCCCGCTTTTGCCGTCATTGAGCGCCTGGAGTGACTTCACCGGGCCCAGCGGGCGCAGTTCCTCGAACTGCATGATGAAGGCGGGCTCGGCCACGGCGGAGGCGGGGTTGAGGGTGGACAGGCTCACGCAGTCCGCCTGGGCGGGGAAGAAGCGGCCGGAAAACACCACCTGCTGCCCCCGGCCGAACAAATCGGCGCCCTGGAAGAACACGGATTTGGGATCCAGCAGCGTGTCGTAGCCCGCATCCGCGGGGGCGGTGTTCCAGGTCTTCACGCTGATGCCGGGCGCGATCTGGATGGTGAGCGTGCCGCGCTTGTCGCCGTTCAGCCCCACCTGCGCGATGGTGCCCACCCAGCGGTGTGGGGGGCCGTCCTTCAGCGCCGTGCACAGGGCCTGGGCGCGCCGCGCGCGGATGGCCTCCAGCTGGGGAGCGCGGTCGGCTTCCATAGCGGCGCCGGCCTTGGCGAGCGCCGCGCGCCCCGCCTCGATGGCGGCGAGGAAGGCCTGCTGGTCGGCGGGGCCTTTCTTCTGCGGCAGCTCGATGGGGGCGAGAACCACCGGGGCAGGGGCCGGCGCGGGTGGCGCCACGGCCTGCGGGGCCGGTTCAGCCTGGCCGAGGACGCTCCAGGCGGCGAATGCCCCGCCGCCCACGAGCAGCAAGGCGGCGGCGCCCGCCGCGGACAGGGTCAGGATGCGGCGGCGCGGCCATGATGTCGTCTCGCTCACCCTACACTCCTTCACGCGGCTGCCGACCCTGATCTCGCGAATCACGGCCAACTTGGATCCAAGCAGGCGAGCCTTGCGCGAAGCCGTGGGCGGGGCCGTAGAAAAATGCGTTTCTAGGAAAAAATCCCTTT
Source organism: Aquabacter cavernae (assembly GCF_003993795.1). Taxonomy (GTDB): domain Bacteria; phylum Pseudomonadota; class Alphaproteobacteria; order Rhizobiales; family Xanthobacteraceae; genus Aquabacter; species Aquabacter cavernae. The sequence goes on along the minus strand of NZ_RWKV01000008.1, from coordinate 1,432,350 downwards.
ACAGCGATCCGCTGATAGGACATCATTCTATCACGTTCCCGAGTTGCGCCCGCCACGCACTCCGGTGCCGGTGCTGCACCGTCCCTCGGCGCCTTCCTGTCCCGTCCCTGAACAGCCTGACCTTCCGGGAGCCGCTCATGCCGGACCCTTCCCCGCAACCGGAGCCGGGCGCGCGGGTGCGCGCGCTCTATGCCGCCGGGCGCGCCGTCCGCGACATCCGGGCCGAGACCGGGCTCAGCTATGCCCGGATCTATTACTGGCTCGACAACGACACTGCCCCCGACGGGCTGCCGCGCCCGCGTCCCTTGCCCCGCCGCAAGCGGCGGCGCCCCGTGCCCCCGGCCCTTGCCGCCGAGCGCCGCCAGCTTCTGGCGCAACGCATCTGGCGGGCGGCCGAGGCGCAGGTGGGCGAGATCGAGGCGCGCATGGGGGCCTTGGAGAGCGGCCCCGCCCAGGCGGAACGCGATGCCCGCGCTTTGGCGGTGCTCGCCCGCGTGGTGCGTGATCTGTCGGCCCTGGACGCTGCCCCGGCGCCGCCCGCGCGCCCCGACCCGTCCGCCCCGGAGGATGATCTTGCCTTCAGCGACCTCGACACCTTCCGCCGCGAGCTTGCGCGCCGCCTTGATGCATTGCGCGACGACGGGGAACCGTGACGCGCTGCTGGGCCTGTTTTCCGAACCGGTGGCCGCCCGGCTGCTGACCGACTGGGAGATCTGGGCGCGGCCCGACCAGCTTCCCCCCGAAACCGCGCCGGACGGGCGGCCCTGGGCCACCTGGCTGGTGCTGGGCGGGCGCGGGGCGGGCAAGACGCGGGCGGGCGCCGAATGGGTGCGCGCCTTGGCGCTCGGCCGCCCGCCCTTCGCCACGCGGCCTGTCCTGCGCATCGCGCTCATCGCCGAGACCATGGCGGATGTGCGCGAGGTGATGGTGGAGGGCGTTTCCGGCCTGCTGGCCGTCCATGGTGACGGCGAGCGTCCCCGCTGGGAACCGGCGCGGCGCCGCCTCGTCTGGCCCAATGGCGCGGTGGCGCAGGGCTTTTCGGCGGAGGATCCGGAAAGCCTGCGCGGGCCCCAGTTCGAGGCCGCGTGGCTGGACGAACTGGGCAAGTGGCGCCGGGACGAGGCCACCTTCGACATGCTGCAATTCGGCCTGCGCCTCGGGGAACGTCCACGCCAGATGGTGACCACGACACCCCGTCCCACGGCCCTCATCAAGCGCCTGATGGCGGACCCGCGCACCGCGCTCTCCCGCGCGCCCACGTCGCTCAATGCCCGCAACCTCGCCCCCGGCTTCCTGGAGGCGGTGCTCGCCCGCTATGGCGGCACGCGCCTCGGCCGGCAGGAGCTGGAAGGCGAGTTGATCGAGGACCGGCCCGGCGCCCTGTGGACCCGCGCCGCCTTGGAAGCCCTGCGGGAGGATGCGGCGCCCCCGCTCGCCCGTGTTGTGGTGGCGGTGGACCCGCCCGCCTCCTCCCGCGCCGGGGCGGATGCCTGCGGCCTCGTCTGCGCGGGGCTGGACGGGGCAGGGGGCGTGCATGTGCTGGAGGATGCCAGCGCCGCCGGCCTCTCGCCTGCCGCCTGGGCGAGCCGGGCCGTGGCGCTCCACCACCGCTACAGCGCCGACCGGGTGGTGGCGGAGGTGAACCAGGGCGGGGAGATGGTGCGCGCCGTCATCGCCGAGGTGGATTCCGCCGTGCCGGTGGAGATGGTGCGGGCGACGCGCGGAAAATATCTGCGCGCCGAGCCGGTGGCCGCCCTCTATGAGCAGGGCCGCGTGCGCCATGCGGGCCGCTTTCCGGCGCTGGAGGACGAGATGTGCGACTTCACGCCGGAGGGCCTCTCCAACGGCCGCTCGCCGGACCGGCTGGACGCCCTCGTCTGGGCCGTCACCGCTTTGGCGCTCGGGGAGAAGGCCCGCCCCCGCGTGCGGGGGCTGTAGCGGGCCGCCCTTTATCTCGGCCGGGCTTTGTGCCAAAGGCAGGCCATGAAGGAACGCCCCAACATGGTCCGCGAAATGCTCGCCGCGCTCGCCTCGGGCGTGGTGCTGGCGCTGGCCTATTCCGCGCTGTCGAGCCTGCCGCAGACCACGACGCTTGAGATCGCCATCGTGGTGGTGGCTTGGCTCCTGTCCTTCTCGGTCTCCATCCTCGTCTGGCGCTTCATCGCCCGTCGCGGGCGCTGATCCCGGCCCCTCTCTCCGGCCTTTCCGAACATTTTCGCGCGGCCCGCTTCTCCCGGAAGGGGGCGGCGCGCCTTCGCATGTCCGCCCCATCCACGCACGGAGCCGCGCATGTTCTCTTTCCTCCAGCCCTCCCGCCCGCGCCCCACGGTGCCGCGCCCCGCGGAAGCGAAGGCGAGCCGCACGGCGGCCCTGGTGGCGCTGCTCTCCCAGGGGCGCGCCCGCTGGACCCCGCGCGACTATGCCTCCCTGGCGCGGGAAGGATTCGCGCGCAATGCGGTGGCCTATCGGGCGGTGCGGCTGGTCTGCGAGGCGGTGGGCACCATGCCCTATGTGCTCCAGGAGGCGGGCCGCGACCTCGACGGCCACCCGCTTCAGGCTCTGCTGGCCCATCCCCATCCGCGCATGCGCCTGCCGGAGCTGCTGGAGGCGGTGTGCGGCCATCTTCTGGTGGCGGGCAATGCCTATCTGGAGGTGGTGTGCGTGGAGGGCGTGCCGCGCGAGATCCATGTGCTGCGGCCCGACCGCATGAAGGTGGTGCCCGGCGCGGACGGCTGGCCGGAAGCCTATGACTACACGCTGGACGGGCGCACCCTGCGCATCCCTCAGTCCGGGGAGGGGATGGACACGATCCTGCACCTCACCTTGTTCAACCCGCTGGACGACCATTACGGCTTCCCGCCCTTGGAGGCGGCGGCCCAGGCGCTGGACCTGCACAATGCCTCCGGCGCCTGGAACAAGGCGCTCATCGACAATGCCGCCCGCCCGTCCGGCGCCCTGGTCTATGGCGGGACGGGAAGTCTCTCCGACGACCAGTTCGAGCGGCTGAAGAGCGAGCTGGAAGCGAGCTTCCAGGGCTCGGCCAATGCCGGGCGGCCCCTGCTGCTGGAAGGCGGGCTCGACTGGAAGCCCTTGGCCCTGACGCCGAAGGACATGGATTTCGAGGCGGCGCGGGCGGGGGCGGCGCGGGAGATCGCTTTGGCGCTGGGCGTGCCGCCCATGCTGCTGGGCATTCCGGGCGACGCCACCTATTCCAATTATGCGGAAGCCAACCGCGCCTTGTGGCGGCTCACCGCCATTCCGCTGGCCCGGCGCATCGGCGCTGCCCTGTGCGGCTGGTTCGCGCCGCTCCATGGGCCGGACCTGGCTTTGGTGCCGGATCTCGACCAGGTGGAAGCCCTCGCCCAGGAACGCGCCGCTTTGTGGAGCCGCGTGGCGGCGGCGGATTTCCTCACCGAGGACGAGAAGCGCGCGGCGGTGGGCTATGGGCCGAAGAGGGTGGATGGCGTGGGTGTCTAAAACCGCGCTTGCCCCCTCCCAACCCTCCCCCGCAAGCGGGAGAGGGCTTTTCCCGCTGGCGCAACGCGAAGCTCCTTTCCTCACCGAAGACGAGAAGCGCGCGGCGGTGGGCTATGGGCCGAAGGGGGTGGACGGCGTGGGCGGGTAGGGGCTGGGGTGGTCGCTACCCTCGGTTCTTGTTCTTCTACCAGTTGGACTTCCCCGGCGCTTTCCCCCTCCCCAACCCTCCCCCGCAAGCGGGAGAGGGAGCTTTGCGTTGCGCGGAAGGGAAAAAGCCCTCTCCCGCTTGCGGGGGAGGGTTGGGAGGGGGCCGCCGTAAGGCGGGAAGCCATCCCCACATTCCACCATCCGCGACCCCCCACCGGAGCCCGCCATGGACGCTCTCGTCCGCATCTTCGCCGAGCGGGGTGATCTGGCGCATCTGGCGCTGCTGCTCTGGGCGGGCAGCGCCTCGCTGATCGCCATCCGCGCGCTCGCCGCGCTGGCGCGCGCCACCGAGCGGCTCGACGCCTTCGTGCGGGAACTCGCCCGCTTCAACGCCCGGCACGGCGCCGACTGAGAGCGCCGCTTCTCCCGCCCGCGCAGCCGTCACATCCAGGAGACTGATCCATGCGTGCCCCTTTCCAGAAGGCATCGGCGCCGCGCATTCGCGCGCTCGGCGCCGAGCCGCGCCGCACCCGTTCGGCCCCGCCGCCCGCGCCGCCCTCCGGCGGTGTGTTCCGCGATTTCGTCGCCACCCTGGAGCGCCTGGAGAAGGTGCGCGGGCGCAAGGCGAAGGCGCCGGACGCGGGCCGATGAGCAGCGCCTTGTCCCCCGGCCGGGAGGGCCGCATCGAGGGCTATGCCTGCGTGTTCGGCGAGCTGGATCTGGGGCGTGACATCGTCGAGCGCGGTGCCTTCGCCGAGACCCTGGCCGCGCGCGGCGCAGCGGGCGTGCGCCTGCTCTACCAGCACGACCCCGCCGAGCCCATCGGCGTGTGGGACGAGATCGGCGAGGACACGCGCGGCCTGTTCGTGCGCGGGCGCCTGTCGCTGGATGTGCGGCGCGCCCGCGAGGTGCAGACCCTCGTGGCGGAAGGGGCGCTGGACGGCCTTTCCATCGGCTTCAAGGCCGTGCGCGCCCGCACCGATCCCAGCCGCCGCGCGCGCCGGCTCCTGCGCGTCGATCTCTGGGAAGTGTCGGTGGTGACCTTCCCCATGCAGCCGGGCGCGCGCATCGCCGCGCCCCTTCTCTCCCGTACCGCGAGGATCTCACATGACCCTTCTTTCCGCGCCTGAGACCAAGGTGATGCTGCCCGGCGACCTGTCCGAGGCGGACGACCTCACCGCCACCTTCGAGGATTATCGGCGGGCGAATGACGCACGCCTCGCCGAGATCGAGCGGCGCGGCGCCGCCGATCCGCTGCTCACCGACAAGATCGAGCGCATGGCGGTGGCCATGGATACCCAGAAGGCGCGCCTCGATGCCCTCGCCACCAAGAGCCGCCGCCCGGCCCTGGGCGGCCCGGCGCGCGGGACGGAGGGGGACGCCCATGCGGATGCCTTCCTCGTCTATGCCCGCCATGGCGAGCAGGCGGGGCTGAAGGCGCTGGAGCAGAAGGCGCTGTCGGTGGGTAGCGGGCCGGACGGGGGCTATCTGGTGCCGTTCGAGATCGAGACCGAGATCGGCCGCCGCCTCTCCGCCCTCTCGCCCATCCGCGCCATCGCCACCGTACGGGTGATCGGCGCGGGCACCTACAAGAAGCCCTTCCTGAAGACCGGCCCGGCGGCCGGATGGGCGGCCGAGACCGCCGCACGCCCGCAGACCGACAGCCCGGCCTTGGTGGAGTTGAGCTTCCCGGCCATGGAACTCTATGCCATGCCCGCCGCCACCCAGGCGCTGCTGGACGATGCGCAGGTGAATTTGGAAGCCTGGATCGCCGGGGAGGTGGACACGGTCTTCGCCGAGCAGGAGGGCACGGCCTTCGTGACCGGCGACGGCATCGCCAAGCCCAAGGGCTTCCTCGCTTATACCAAGGTGGCCGAGAGCGCCTGGGCCTGGGACAAGGTGGGCTATGTGGCCACCGGCACGGCGGGCGCCTTCGACGCCACCAATCCCTCCGACGCGCTGGTGGATCTCGTCTATGCGCTGAAGGGCGGCTATCGGCAGAATGCCTCCTTCGTCATGAACCGGCGCACCCAGGCGGCGGTGCGCAAGCTGAAGGACGAGACCGGCGCCTATCTCTGGGCGCCGCCCGCATCGGCGGGCCAGCCCGCCAGCCTCATGGGCTTTCCCATCGTGGAGAGCGAGGACATGCCGGATATCGCGGACGGGGCCTTCCCCATCGCCTTCGGCGATTTCCGCCGCTTCTATCTGGTGGTGGACCGGGCGGGCGTGCGGGTGCTGCGCGATCCCTATTCGGCCAAGCCCTATGTGCTGTTCTACACCACCAAGCGGGTGGGCGGCGGCATCCAGGACTTCGACGCGGCCAAGCTCCTGAAGTTCGCCGTGAGCTGACGTCACACCAAAGGCCCGTGAGCACGGCTCACGGGCCTTTGGTCAAGCCCGCGCGGCGCTTGAGCGAAACCCACTCGGCACCGGTCGGAAGACCGGGGCCGTTGGTACAAGGGGCCCGTGCGTTCAGCGCGCGGGCCGTTGGCTTCATTGCCCGAGCGGGCGCCCCAATTGCTGCGCGGCCCGCGCGATCCAGTCCCGCTGGAGGCCCACCAGCGTGATGCCCGTGACGCCGCCGCAGCCGCGCGCGCCGCCGACCGCCGTCACCCAGCCGATGACCCCGGCCACATCGCCGTTCGAGAAGGCCGGGCCGCCGCTGTCACCCGTGCAGGCGCCCGCCCCGCCCTCCGGCACGGAGAGGCGGACCATGATGCCCCCCGTGGTGCCGATGGAGGGCAGCGACACGGCCCGCAAGGTTCCCGCTGTCTTCTCCGCCCCGTCCGCCGTCATGCCGAAGCCGGCGATGAGGAAGGTCGCGCCGCGCGGCGGCAGGCCGGTATCGGGCGCGAGGCGCGCGGGCACGAAGCGGCCCGGCAGCGGCTCCGCGAGCTTCACCAGAGCGAGGTCGGGCGTCGGGCGTCGGGTGCGGAACTGCTCCCCGCTGAAGCCGGGATGGAGGGCCGTGCGCACCACCGGAATGAGCTGGACCGGCCCTTGGCCCACCAGCGCCACCGCATAGTCCGCCTGCGGCGCCACGCAATGGGCGGCGGTGAGCAGCAGGTCCGGTGCGAGCACCGTGCCGGTGCAGGACGCCCCGCGCGTGGAGACGATCATCACCGTGCGCGCCGCCACCTCCGGCGGCGCGGCACCGCCCCCTACGATGGCGCGCGCGGGCGCGGGCAAAGCGGCGAGCGCCGCGAGCCCGAGCATCAGGCGCAGGACGGGGCGGGCACGAAGGAGGAGGGCGCGGCTGGGCATCGCCCGCTTTCTGGCGCGCGCCCGCGCCGCCGTCAATTCGCCTGTCCCATTCGCACGCACCGTGCGCCCACCCCCGCACAGCGGAGCCCCCATGCCCGAGCTTCTCACCGGCCCCCCGGCCGAGCCCCTCACCGTGGCCGACCTGAAGGATTTCCTGCGCATCACCCAGGATGCGGAGGACGCGCTCCTCGGCCGCCTCATCACCACCGCCCGGCAGATGGTGGAGAGCGCGGCCGCGCGCATCCTGCTGACCCAGACCTGGCGCGTGGTGCGCGATGCCTGGCCGCCCTCCGGCCTGCTGCTGCTGCCGCTCGCGCCCGCCGCCACCATCGCCGCCGCGCGGCTGCGCCATGCGGATGGGAGCGAGACGGCCCTGCCGCTCAATGCCTTCACGCTGCGCGGCGACCGCACGCCCGCCGTGATCGCGCTGGACAAGGCGCGCCTGCCCGCGCCGGACCGCCGTGTGGGCGGTATCGAGTTCGACCTCGTGCTGGGCTATGGCGAGACCTCCCAGGACGTGCCCGGGGATCTGGTCCAGGCGGTGCGGCTGCTGGCGGCTCATCTGCATGAGCGGCGCGAGGAAGCGGGCGTCGCCGGCCTGCTGCCGGAGGGCGTCGCGGCGCTGCTGCGCCCCTACCGCATGGTGCGGCTGTGACCGGGCCGCTGCGCCACCTGTTCCAGCACCGCACGGCGGTGGACCTGCCGGACGGCGTGGGTGGGGTCGCCCGCACCTGGCTGACCGTGGACCGGCTCTGGGGCGCCATCGAACCGCTCTCGGACGGCACCGGCCTCGCCGAGGAGCGGCCCATCGCCATGCTGGCGCACCGGGTGACGGTGCGCGCGCCCAATACGCTGGCGCCCGGCGACCGGCTGGTGCTGGGCGCGCGCAGTCTGGAGGTGCAGAGCGTCTCGGATCCCGATGGGCGCGGGCGTTTCAGCCGCTGCCGCTGCCTGGAGGAACAGACATGATCCTCCTCTCCCGCAGCACGGGTGATGCGGGGCTGGGCGAACGCCTCGCCCGCGCGCTCGCCCCGCGCCTCACCCAGGCCGCGCTGGACCGCGCCGAGGCGGCACTTTCAGCCGAGGCCGTCCGCGCCGGCATCGTCCTGGAGCGGGAGGCGGCGGGCGATCGCCGCCGCCTCGGCAGCACCGATCCCGCCGCCGTGGCGCGGGAGACCGGCACCCTTTCCGCCGAGGCCCGCCCTTGGCTCGCCCCGGCTCTCGCTTTGCTGCGGAGGCGCGGATGACGGCACCCATGAGCGCTGCGCTGGCCTTGCGCCAGGCGCTGTATGCGCGGCTCGCGTCGGACGCGCCGCTGCTGGCCCTGCTGGGCGGTGCGCGCGTCTATGACGGCGCGCCCTCGGACGCGGCCTTTCCCTTCGTGACCCTGGGCGAGGCGCTGGTGTCGGACGGCGCCGTGATGCCCGAAGGCGGCACGGAGCAGAGCCTGATGCTGCACGCTTATTCCCGCGCCGGCGGGCGGCGGGAGGGCTTCGCCATCGCCGCCGCCGTGCAGCAGGCGCTGCATGATGCGCCTCTGGCATTGTCCGGCCACCGCCTCGCCAATCTGCGCGCCACCACCGCCGAGGTGCGCCGCGACGGCGACGGGCGCACCTACCACGCCGTGATCCGCTTCCGGGCGGTGACCGAGCCGGCCTGACCTTTCCCCACATCTCTTCAAACGGAGGCCCTCATGGCCATACAGAAGGGCAAGGACCTGCTGCTGAAGGTCCTTGATGGATCGTCCTATGTGACCGTGGCGGGCCTGCGCTCGCGGCGCATCGCCTTCAATGCCCAGGCGGTGGACACCACCCATGCGGATTCGTCCGGGCGCTGGCGCGAATTGCTGGCGGGGGCGGGCCTGAAGCGGGCCAGCGTCTCCGGCTCCGGCGTGTTCAAGGACGCGGCGTCCGACGCGCTGGTGCGCACCGCCTTCTTCGACGGCACGCTGAAGACCTGGCAGGTGCTGATCCCCGATTTCGGCACCGTCACCGGCCCGTTCCAGATCTCCGCTCTGGAGATGGGCGGCGACCATGACCGGGAGGTGACCTTCGACCTCACTTTGGAGAGCGCGGGCGAACTCGTCTTCGCGGCGCTGTGAGGGAGGCGGCCATGGTCAATTCCCGGCGCGGCGAGGTGGAGGCGGTCATCGATGGCCGCCGCCGCATCCTCGTCCTCACCCTCGGCGCTTTGGCCGAGCTGGAGGCGGCGTTCGGCGCCGCCGATCTGATGGCGCTCGCCGAGCGCTTTTCCGCCGGGCGCCTTGGCGCGCGCGACGTGACCCTGGTGCTCGCCGCGGGCCTGCGCGGCGCGGGCGAGGCGGTGACGCCGGAGGAGGTGGCGGCCATGCGGGTGGACGGCGGCGCGGTGGGCTGCGTGCGGCTCGTCAACGCGCTGCTCGCCGCCACTTTCGGCATGGAGGAGGGGAGCGGAGACGGCACGCGCCCTCCGTCGCCGCAGGCAGGCTGAGGCGGGCGCCCGACCCGTTTCCCTGGGGCGCGGCCATGCATGCCGGCCTCGGCCTCCTGCGGCTGTCTCCAGACGCTTTCTGGCGCATGACCCCGCGCGAATTGTCGGCGGCGCTGGGCTGGAGCGGCGCGCGCGCCGCGCATTGCGACCGCGCCGCGCTGGACGCGCTCTTGCAGCGGTTTCCCGACACGGCCTGAGGCCGAAATCTCAAAGGATCTTCTGATGGCCAACCTCGATGCGCCCATCGACAGCGTCTCGGTGGAGATCGGCGCCGACACCCGCGCCTTCCGCACGCAGCTCGCGGATGCCGAGCGGCTGGCGCGCGGCTTCGCCTCCACGCTGGGCGATGCCTTCACGGGCGTGGCGGTGAAGGGCAAGGATGTGGGCGACGTGGTGGAGAACATCGGCCAGCGCCTTTCCTCCATGGCGCTGAACCTCGCCTTGAAGCCGGTGGAGCAGGGCGTTTCCAGCCTGTTTTCCGGCGTGCTCGGCCTCTCCGGCTTCGCCGATGGCGGCGTGATCTCGCAGGGGCGCGTGCAGCCCTTCGCAAAGGGGGGCGTGGTGGCCGCGCCCACGTATTTTCCGCTTGCCTCCGGCACCGGGCTGATGGGCGAGGCGGGGGCGGAAGCCATCCTGCCTTTGTCACGCGGCGCGGACGGCGCGCTGGGCGTGCGCATGGAAGGGGCGGGGGCCGGGCGGGGCTCGGTGGTGGTGAATGTCACGACGCCGGATCCGGGCGCTTTCCGCCGCTCCGAAGCCTATCTGTCCGGCCTCGTGGCGCGCGCCGTGGCGCGCGGCCAGCGGGGGGCGTGAGAGCGCCGCGAGTGGCCGGATTTGAGGTCGGAACCGGGGATGCCGCAGAAGGGCGGAAACCAGCGGCAGGCGCATGGATGGAACACCATGCAGGCCATGACTTGAGCGCCGGCGGTGCTTGAGCCCCGGCGGTGCGTCAGGATTGATCGTGGCGCACCGGGCAACGAGGCCCGGCACCGCATCTCGTGTGTGAAAATGGCGGGCCGCAGGCCCGCCACCGGTCATGCGCGAAGGCGCATCACTTCTTGGCGGGCGCCTTTGCCTTAGCAGGCGCCTTGGCCTTCGCCGGAGCTTTCGCGGCGGCGGGCTTGGGTGCAACTGCGGGCTTGGGAGCAGCAGCGGGCTTCTCTTCCACCTTGGCGGCGGGCTTGGCAGCCTTCGGGGCAGCGGGCTTCTTGGGAGCCGCCGCCTTGGGCGCCGCAGCAGCCTTGGGAGCGGCGGCCTTGGCCGGTGCCTTCGCCTCGGCAGGCTTGGCGGGGGCCTTCGCAGCGGCGGGCTTGGCCGCAGCCTTGGGTGCGGCAGCCTTCGGGGCCGCCGCAGGCTTGGCGACGGGCGCCTTGGCAGTGGCCGCCTTGGGAGCGGCGGACGCCTTTGCAGCTGCCTTCGGAGCCGCGGCCTTCGCGGGGGCAGCCTTGGCGGGAGCCGCCTTCGCAGGTGCCGCCTTCGCAGGTGCCTTGGGCGCTTCGGCCTTGGGGGCCGCAGCGGGCTTCGCGGCCGGCTTGGCAGCAGCCTTGGCGGGTGCCTTCGCAGCCGTCTTGGCAGGGGCTTTCGCGGCCTTCGCGGGGGCCGGGGCGGGGGCTGCTTCAGCCTTCGTCTCGGGGGCCTTCGCGACGGCCTTGGGAGCGGCCTTCGCCGCAGTCTTGACGGGCGCCTTGGGGGCCGCCGCCGCCGGCTTTGCAGGCGCCTTCGCTGCAGCCTTCGCAGGCGCTTTAGCGGCAGGCTTCTTTTCGGGCTTCGTGGCCATGATACAGGCTCCATCCTCGACGAGGCGATGAAAGTCAAAGCGCGCAGCTAACCTATGTCAAGCCGGCGGATACTGAAAAGCAGGCAGTTTTGACAGGAGAATAAAGAATATGCCCGCCTTTCATGAAATTCTGTTTCCTCTCGATGTCGCTTTGGGTGCATCGGGCGGACCGGAGCGCCTCACCGAGGTGGTCACCAGCGTCTCGGGGCGGGAGGAACGCAATGCGCGGCGCGCTGATTCGCGGCGCCGATTCGATGCCGGATACGGGGTCAAAAGCCTCGCCGCCTTGAGTGCCGTGGTGGCCTTTTTCGAGGAGCGTCGCGGACGCCTTTACGGCTTCCGCTGGCGGGATCGTCTGGACCATTCCTCCGGCCCGCCCGGCGTCGCGCCCACCGCCCTCGACCAACTCATCGGAACCGGCGATGGAAGCCGCTCCGTCTTCCCCCTGGCGAAGACCTATGGCGGCCTTCACGCGCCCTATGTGCGGGCCATCGGCAAGCCGGTGTCGGGCAGCGTCAAGGTGAGCGTCGCCTCCGTGGAGAAGGTCGAAGGCACCCACTTCGCGGTGGACGCCGCGCAGGGGCGCGTCACCTTCCTGCCGGGCCACCGTCCGCCCGCCGGCGCGGCGGTGCGCGCGGGCTTCCTGTTCGATGTTCCCGTGCGCTTCGACACCGATTTCCTGGAGGTGAATCTCACCGCCTTCGCGGCGGGCGAGATCCCCCGCATTCCCATCGTCGAGATCCGCCTTTGAGCGCGCGGTCCGCTGGCGAGGAGACATATCATGAGACAGGTTCCCGGTGCCCTCCAGGCCATGCTGGAGAGCGGCGTCACCACCTTGTGCCACGGCTGGCGCGTGACCCGCCGCGACGGGCAGGTGATGGGCTTCACCGACCATGATCGCGACCTCGTCGTGGACGGCCTCGCCTTCGTGGCGGGGTCGGGCGTCCAGGGCAGCGAAAGCGTGCTGGCGCAGGGCCTGGGCGTGACCGGGCTGGAGCTGTCCGGCGCGCTCGGCGCCGCCACGCTGGAAGAGGCGGATCTGGCCGCCGGGCAGTATGACGGCGCGGGGGTGGACCAGCTTCTCATCGACTGGTCGAACCCGCTCAATCACATGCTGCTGCGCCGGGGCACCATCGGCGAGGTGCGGCGCGAGGGCGGGGCGTTCGTGGCCGAGCTGCGCGGCCCCGCCGATGCGCTGAACGAGACGCGCGGGCGCCTGTTCGGGGCGCCGTGCGACGCCGATTTCGGCGATGCCCGCTGCGGCGTCGATCTCGACCGGCCGGAGCGCCGCGCGAGCGCTGTCGTGGCGCAGGTGCGCGGGGCGCTGCTGCTCGCGGTGGACGGCATTGCGGGATACGCGGACGGCACCTTCGCGGACGGGCATGTGCGCTTTTCCTCCGGCGCCAATGTGGGCTTCGCCACCAAGGTGAAGCACCATGCGGCAGGCGTGCTCCAGCTTTGGCAGCGCCCGCCCGAGCCCGTCCTGGCGGGCGACGGACTGGTGGTGATCGCGGGCTGCGACAAGCGCTTCTCCACCTGCCGCGACCGCTTCGCCAACACCGTCAATTTCCGCGGCTTCCCGCATATGCCGGGCAATGATTTCGTGGTCTCCATCGCCGTGCCCGGCGAGGGCGGAAACGACGGCTCGGTGCTCGCATGAGCGCGACCGTGCGGGCCGCCATCGTGGCCGAGGCGCGGGGCTGGATCGGCACGCCCTATCTGCACCGCGCCTCCGTGCGCGGGGCGGGGGCGGACTGCCTGGGCCTGGTGCGCGGCGTGTGGCGCGCCGTGGTGGGGCCGGAGCCGGAGGCGCTTGCCCCTTATGCGCCCGATTGGGCCGAGGCCGGGCGTGCGGAGACCCTGGCCCTCACCGCCCTGCGCCACATGCGTGCGGTGCCGCTGGAAGAGGCCGCGCCGGGCGACGTGCTGCTGTTCCGCTTCCGCGCCCATCTGCCCGCCAAGCATGCCGCCATCCTCAGCGCGCCCGCGCGGATGATCCATGCCTATGACGGGGCCTGCGTGTGCGAGGGGGACCTTGCCCCCTGGTGGCACCGCCGCCTCGCCTTCGCCTTTGCCTTTCCGGGCGCCTGAGACCCTTCCCAAAACACATCGGAGACGTTCATGGCGACGCTGCTTCTCGGTGCGGCGGGCTCGCTCGCGGGCGGGGCCCTGTTCGGCCCCGTGGGGGCGCTGGCCGGCCGTGCGCTGGGTGCGCTGGGCGGGGCGAGCGCGGATGCGGCCCTTTCGGGCGGCGGGCGCAGCCGCGTGGTGGAGGGCCCGCGCCTCGCGGACCTCGACGTGATGACCTCCAATGCGGGCGCGCCCGTGCCCCGCCTCTATGGCCGCGCGCGCCTGCCGGGCGAGGTCATCTGGGCGACGCGGCTGGAGGAGGTGGTGTCCACGCAGGTGCAATCCACCGGCGGCAAGGGCGGGCGCGCGGCACGCACCGCCACCACCACTACGGTGAGCTATGCCTACTACGCCTCCTTCGCGGTGGCCCTGTGCGAGGGGCCGGTGACGCGCATCGGCCGCATCTGGGCGGACGGCAAGCCGTTCGACCGCGCGGGCGCCACGGTGCGCGCGCATCTGGGCATCGAGGGGCAATTGCCCGATCCCTGGATCGCCGCCAAGCAAGGCGCCACCGAGGCGCCTGCCTATCGCGGGGTCGCCTATCTGGTGTTCGAGCGCCTGCCGCTGGCCAAGTTCGGCAATCGCGTGCCGCAGATCACGGCGGAGGTGGAGCGCAGCGTCGGCGCGCTGGAGCGCAGCGTGAAGGCGGTGACGCTCATTCCCGGCGCCACCGAGTTCGGATACGAGCCCGCCGAGGTGCAGCGCGTGGTGGGGCCGGGGGCCTATGCCGCCGAGAACCGCCATGTACGCACCGCCGGCAGTGACTTTTCCGCCTCCATCGACCAGCTGCTCGCCGCCTGCCCGAACCTGGAGCGGGTGTCGCTGGTGGTGTCCTGGTTCGGCGACGATTTGCGGGCCGGGGCCTGCACGGTGCGGCCCAAGGTGGATTTGGTGGAGAAGCTCACCGTGCCCGCCACCTGGATGGTGAGCGGCCTCACGCGCCTTCTCGCCCAGCCCACCAGCCGCCATGAGGGCCGCGCCGCCTATGGCGGAACGCCCTCCGACGCCAGCGTGGTGGCGGCCATCTCGGCGCTCAAGGCGCGCGGGCTGAAGGTGACGCTGAACCCCTTCCTGATGATGGACGTGCCCCCCGGCAGCGGGCGGCCCGACCCCTGGACCGGCGCGGCGAGCCAGCCCGCTTATCCCTGGCGCGGGCGCATCACCTGCGACCCCGCGCCGGGCCGCGCGGGGAGCCCGGATGGGGCATCGGGAGCGGCGGCGCAGGTGACGGCCTTCTTCGGGGCCGCGCAGCCTGCTCATTTCTCCTCCGCCTCCGGCCATGTGCTCTATGGCGGCCCGGCGGAATGGAGCTATCGCCGCATGGTGCTGCATTACGCCCATCTGGCGGAGCTGGCGGGCGGGGTGGAGGCGTTCCTCGTGGGCTCGGAATTCGCCGCGCTCACGCGGGTGCGCGGGCCGGACGGCGGCTTTCCCGGCGCCACCAACCTCGCCATCCTTGCGGCGAACGTGAAGACCATTCTCGGTGCCGGCACCAAGGTGTCCTACGGGGCGGACTGGACCGAATATGGCGCGCAGGTCTTCGCGGACGGAAGCGTCGCCTTTCCCCTCGATCTCCTGTGGGGATCGCCCGCCGTGGATTTCGTGGGCATCGACTATTACCCGCCGCTCTCCGACTGGCGCGACGGCACCGCACATCTCGATGCCGGCGAGGCCCCCGCCATCCACGATCCCACCTATCTGAAGTCCCGCCTGCGGAGCGGGGAGGCGTTCGACTGGTATTATCCCGACGATGCCGCACGGGCCGCGCAGGCGCGCGTGCCCATCACGGACGGGGCCTATGGCGAGCCCTGGATCCATCGCCAGAAGGACCTCTGGAACTGGTGGTCGCGGGTGCATCTTCCGCGGCCCGGCGGCGTGCGGTCCGCCTTGCCCAGCGCCTGGGTGCCCGGCTCCAAGCCCATCCGCCTCATGGAGGCGGGTTGCCCCGCCGTGGACAAGGGGCCGAACCGGCCGAGCGTGTTTCCGGATCCCAAATCCACTGAGAGCGGCTACCCGCCTTTCTCCAATGCGCGGCGCGACGATTTCGTCCAGCGCCGCATGCTGGAGGCGGTGCTCTCCACCTTCGAGCCCGCCGCCGGGGCGGGGGAGGCGGACAATCCGGCCGCGCCTGTCTATGGCGGGCGCATGGTGGAGCCGGGCTGCGTGTTCCTGTGGACCTGGGATGCCCGGCCCTATCCCGAATTCCCGCTCGCCACCTCCGTGTGGGCGGACGGAGCGAACTGGGAGACGGGCCATTGGCTGAACGGGCGGCTCGGCGCCGCGCCGCTGGGCGATCTCGTCGCCGCCTTGTGCGCCGACCATGGGGTGGAGGACGCGGATGCGTCCGGCATTCCCGGCGTGGTGGACGGCTATGTGGTGGATCGCCCCATGTCCGCCCGCGCCGCGCTGGAGCCGCTCGCCCGCGCCTTTGCCTTCGAGGCGCGGGAGGAAGACGGGCTCATGGTGTTTTCCGCGCGCGGCGGGCGCGTCGCGGCCGAGATCCAAGAGGATGACCTCGTGCTGGAGGAGGACCGCGCGCCGCTCTCCCTGGTGCGCGGGCAGGAGAGCGAACTGCCTCTGGAGGTGGGCATCACCTTCACCGATCCCGGCGCCGATTATCGCACCGCCACCGTCGCCTCCCGCCGCCTACCGGGGCCGAGCCGCCACGTCTCCAACGCGCAGGTGCCGGTGGTGGCCCCGCCGGCCGTCATGGGGCGGGCGGCGGATGTCTGGCTGCAGGATCTGTGGGCTGCGCGCGAGACCGCCACCTTCGCCCTGCCGCCCTCCCGGCTCGCTTTGGTGCCCGGCGACATCGTGGAGCTGACGGCGGGCGGCCGCGCGCGGCTTCTTGAGATCACCCGCATCGAGGAGGCGGAAGCGCGGGCCGTCACCGCCCGCTCCATCGAGCCGGAGGTGTTCGAGACCGCCCAGCGGGTTTCGGAGCCCGGCCGCATCCTCCTGCCGGAGCCGTCCGGTCCGCCGGACGTGCTGCTGCTGGACCTGCCCTTGCTGGAAGCTGCCGACCCCGTTCCCCTGTTGCATGTGGCGGCCTTCGCCGCGCCCTGGCCCGGCACGCTGGCCCTGTGGCGCTCGGCGGATGGCGCCAGCTTCGAGGCGGTGGCCGCGCTGGGGGCACCCGCCACGCTGGGCCAGACGCTGGAGGATCTTCCCCCCGGTCCGCTCTGGCGGTTCGATCGCTCCACGCGCCTCGTGGTGCGCCTCGAAGGCGGCCTGCTCATGGGGGCGGGGGAGGCGCAGGTGCTGGACGGCGCCAATGCCCTGGCCCTGGTGGGGGAGGGGCGGGCGCCGGAGATCATCCAGTTCCTGGACGCCGAACTGCTCGAGACCGGCATCTATGCCCTCACCGGCCTGCTGCGCGGACAGGCGGGCACGGAGGCGGCGGGGGCCGCGTCCTGGCCCTCCGGCACGCGCCTCGTCCTGCTGGACCGGAACCTGGCGGTGGGCGCTGCCGGCCTCTCATCCTATGGCCGCAGCTTCACCTTCCGCGTGGGCCGGGCCGATCGCGACCATGGCGACACGGCGGTGCGCGAAGTGTCCGGCACCGTGGGCGGGCGCGCCCTCACGCCGCTTGCGCCGGTGCATCTGAAGGCGCGGCGAACGGGCGGGGACATCCTCCTCTCCTGGGTGCGGCGGACGCGCACGGATGGCGACTGGGACGCGCTGGACGCGCCGCTTGGCGAGGCGCTGGAAGCCTATCGCGTGGAGATATTGGACGGGGCGAGCGTGCGCCGGGACTTCGAGGTCTCCACGCCCACGCTCACCTATGCGGCCAGCCAGGAAGTGGCGGACTTCGGCACGCCGCGCACCGCGCTCGCCTTCCGCGTGGCGCAGCTCTCCGCCGCCATCGGCCCTGGCGCGTGGGCCACCGCCACCCGCGCGCTCTGATCCTTTTCTCTCTCCCGGAGCCTGCCATGCCCGACATCTCGGCCCGCCTGGGCCTGCCCTATATCGCCGCCGCCCAGGCGCAGAAGCACGTCACCCACAATGCCGCCGTCCGGCAACTGGACGCGCTCGCCCACCTCACCCTGGAGAGCCTCACCCGGACGACGCCACCCGGCGCGCTTTCCGACGGGCAATGCTGGTTTGTCGCCACCGGCGCCTCGGGGGCCTGGGCGGGCAAGGCCGGCACCATCGCGGCCTATGAGGCGGGGGCGTGGGACTTCTACGCACCCCGCGCGGGCTTCGTGGCCTATGTGGCCGACGAGCGGCGCCTGCGGGTGTTCGACGGCGCGGCGTTCCTCTCTCCGCTGGCGGCCAGCCTCCACCGGGCGAGCGTGGATGCGCTGGTGCTGCAGGAGGACGTGACCCTGTCCGGCGCGAGCCGCGACACGACCATCCTCATTCCCGACCGGGCCATCGTGCTGGGCGTCTCCACGCGCACGCTGGTCGCGGTCACGGGGGCCACATCCTATGACTGCGGCCTCGCCGCCGAGCGCGCGAAGTTCGGCGGCACGTTGGGCGCCGCCATGGGCTCCGTGAATGTGGGCGTCGTCGGCCCCACCGCTTTCTATGCCGCCACCGCCGTGCGCCTCAGCGCCAATGGCGGCAGCTTCACCGGAGGGCAGGTGCGCGTCGCCATCCACATGCTCACCTGTCCCGCCCCCATCGCCTGATCCCATCCCCCGTCCCGGAGAGCATCCATGCCCTATGATCCCGCCCGCGACCCCGTCCATGGGCTCGCGGCGAGCGCATCCTCGCCCGCCCGCCTGCTGCGCCGGGTGGTCCCGTCCGACACGGGCGACCTTGCTGTCTATGCCAAGAGCCTGTGGGTCCATGTGCCCGCCACCCTCGCCGAGGCGACCGTCCGCGTGACCTGCGCGGGGGCCGCGGACGGGGAGAGCGTCGATGTGCTGGCCGCGTCCGGCCTCCAGCCGCTTCCGCCCGTCCAGGTGCGTCGCGTCTGGGCCACCGGCACCACGGCGGGCCTCGCCATCTATGCCCTGAGCGACCGATGAGCCGCCTCGGCCTGTCCCTTCCCAGCACGGCCCTTCTGCGGGGCCGCGCGCGGGGCCTGCTGCCGGAGGTTCTCGCGCTGACGGCGCGCATGACGGCGGCACCGTCCGCCGGCCGAACCCGTGCCATCGGCGCGCTGGTTCAGTCCCTGAAGACCGCGGGGGTCTGGCCGAAGCTGGATGTCCTCTACATCCTTGCCGCCCATGACGCCCAGGCGGCGCGGCTGAACTGGATGGCGGACCTCTACAACCTCACCGCCGTCAACTCGCCGTCCTTTCTGGCGGACCAGGGCTATGCGGGTGGGACGAACACCTATCTCGCCACCGGCTATAATCCGGCCGTCCACGGCGTCCGCTACACCCGGAACGACGCCCATATGGGCGTCTGGGACCTGACCGACCGCGCGGCCGGCAACATCGTTCCGGCGGGGACCTCCACGGGGACCGGCGTTCTGGTGGGCATGTTGCAGCGCTATTCGACCGATCGCGCCGCCATCTCCGTCAACGACCAGTCCTCCACATTCGCGAACGCGCACTCCGAGGGGTTCTTCATCGGGAACCGCCTCTCCTCGGCGACGCGCGGCGTCTACCGAAACGGAGTCCTCCTGGTGGACACGGCCGCCACCAGCGTGGCGATCCCCTCCATTCCCGTGGACCTGCTGTGCTTTATCTATAACGGCGGCGCGGCGCGGGGCTATTGGTGCACCGACCGGATCGCCGCATTCAGCATGGGCGGGGGGCTGACGGCGGGGGAAGCCGCCGCCTTCCATGCGGCGCTCAGGGCCTACCTTCAGAGCGTGGGAGCGGTGGCATGAGCGCGCTTTTCCTCATCCTGAACGCGCAGGATGCGCAGGCGGTGCGCGGCCCCACCGCGGCGGGGGCGGCACTGGAGCCCATGGCACAGGCGGATGGGACCACCTTCGTGCTGCCCATGGCGGTCCTGGATGATCCCGCCCACGCGGTGCACCACGCCTTGCTCGCGGCGCTGGAGCGTCGCGCGCTGGATCCGACAGCGTGGGAGGTGCCTCAGTAGCGGCGCCTCAATAGATGTCCAGCCAGGAGGGGCATTCGGCGCGCGCATTGTGGAACGTCACCTTATGGAAGGAGACGCCGGTAAAATAATAGCAGTCGATCTCGTCGATCCGCTTTTGCCAGTTCATCAGGACACGCGCCGGTACGTACATGCCGAGTGCATTCACCTGCAGGTAGAAGACGAAGGTCATGAAGACGAGGAGCAAGATGAGGAACCCGCGCCCCAACAAGCGGTCCATCGAATGCGCCTCTCCCACTAAGCCTCAAGCGGAGGCCTGAGTTCGCCGCAGCTCCGGCTCCGGAGCCCGCTTTTCATCCCCCTAAACATAGGTGACCCGAATGGCAGCGTCCAGTTTCGGCGCCGCGCTCGCGCGCGTCCTGCGCCACGAAGGCGGCTTCAGCGACCATCCCGCGGACCCCGGCGGCCCCACGCAGACGGGCGTAACCCAGCGTGTCTATGACGGCTATCGCGCCCGCAAGAACCTGCCTCCCCGCAGCGTGCGCCTGCTGGAGGAGGCCGAGCTGGTGGATATCTACCGCCGGCACTATTGGGACGCCGTGCGGGCTGACGACCTACCCGTGGGGCTCGACTATGCGGTGTTCGATGCGGCGGTGAATTCCGGCCCGGCCCAGGCGGCCAAGTGGCTCCAGCGGGCGGCGGGCGTCGTCGCGGACGGGCAGGTGGGCACGCTGACCCTGGCCGCCGTCACGGCCGGCGATCCCGCCAGGCTGGCCGCCGATCTCTGCGACCGGCGCCTCGCCATGCTGCGGACCTTGCGCACCTGGCCGGTCTTCGGGCGCGGCTGGGGGCGGCGGGTGGCCGAGGTGCGGCGGGTGTCCGTCGCGCTTGCCTCCGGCACATCCCTTGCCGAGCCCGAAATGCCCGTCTTCACCGCCACCCCGGCCGGCAAGGCGCCGCCCTCGGACCTGTCCTTGGCGGCGGTG
This sequence comes from Aquabacter cavernae, assembly GCF_003993795.1. Taxonomy (GTDB): domain Bacteria; phylum Pseudomonadota; class Alphaproteobacteria; order Rhizobiales; family Xanthobacteraceae; genus Aquabacter; species Aquabacter cavernae. Next base: position 1,412,136 of record NZ_RWKV01000008.1, on the reverse strand, counting down.
GCGCGCAGTCCCGAGGCGCTGGCCGGCGGGCTGGCGGTGCTCGGCGCCTTGGCCAACGGGGCGGCGCAGCCCGGGCCGCTGCAATGGGCGGTGGCGCTGGCCGTCCTCGCCGCCGTGGCGGCGGCGGCGGTGGCCTTCGTGCGGCGGCGGAGGGAAGCATGAGCGTCGCCCATTGGCTCATCCATGGCTGGCCCTGGTGGCTCCAGGCTTTGGCTGCCGCCGGGCTGGCCGCGCCCGTCCTTCTCCTGGCCGCCCGCCTGTTCGGGGTCGGGACGGCGCTGCGTCTCGCGGGCCCGGTGGCGGGGCTGCTCGCCGCCTTGGCTCTTTTGCGCCGTGCCCGCCAGCAGGGGTGGTCCGATCATGAGGAAAAGGAGCAACGCGATGCGCAAGACGACATCGAGACCGCGCGCCGTGCCCGCGCTGATGCTGAACGTGCTGATTCTGGGCGCTCCGGCCCTGGCGGGCTGCGCGGCGACGACGGGTTCCGGCGGCCGTGACGTGTTCTGCGGGGCCGCCGCGCCCATCCGCTGGTCGGCGGCGGATACGGACGAGACCATCCGGCAGGTGAAGGGCCACAATGCGGCGGGCCGGGCCCTCTGCGGGTGGCGCTGACGGCGCGGCGGGTGACGCTCGCCGCGACTTCTGTCAATGTCCGCGGCGACTTGACCCGTGCCGCGGTGCGGGCCCCCGAATCGAGCGGAGTGCTGGCCCGTGCGCCTCCTGGTCATCGAAGACGATCCCGATCTCAACCGTCAGCTCGCCACCGCCCTGGGCGATGCGGGCTATGCCGTGGATGCGGCGTTCGACGGGGAGGAGGGGCTGCATCTGGGGGATACCGAGCCCTATGACGCGGTCATTCTCGATATCGGCCTGCCCAAGATGGACGGCATCTCCGTGCTGGAGAACTGGCGGCGCGCCAACCGCACCATGCCGGTCCTGATCCTCACCGCGCGCGACCGCTGGAGCGACAAGGTCCAGGGCTTCGACGCGGGGGCCGACGATTATGTGGCCAAGCCCTTCCACATGGAGGAGGTGCTGGCGCGCCTGCGGGCGCTGCTGCGGCGGGCGACGGGCCATGCCTCCAGCGAGCTGACCTGCGGGCCGGTGCGCCTGGACACCCGCTCGGGCCGCGTGAGCGTGAACGGCACGCCGGTGAAGCTCACCAGCCACGAATATCGCCTGCTCGCCTATCTCATGCACCATGTGGGCCGGGTGGTGTCGCGGGCGGAGCTGGTCGAGCATCTGTACGACCAGGATTTCGACCGCGATTCCAACACCATCGAGGTGTTCGTCGGCCGTCTGCGCAAGAAGCTGGACAGCGACGTGATCCAGACCGTGCGCGGCCTCGGCTACATGCTCGCCCCGGCAGAGGGGGGGCGGTGACCGCGCTGCCATCCCATTGGGATCGCAGGCCATGACCCCCCATTCGGGAAGCGGGTCGCTCGCCTTCCGCCTGTTCCTGTCGGCCGTGGTGGTCACGGCCGGCGTGTTGCTGCTGGTGGGCGTGGTGCTGTCCTCGCTCTACCGGGCGGGCACCGAGCGGGCCTTCGACCGCCGTCTCGACATCTATCTGAAGACCCTCGTGGCCGAGGTGGCGGGCACAGGCCCGGGCACCGACATGCCGGTGCCCCAGGCGCTGGGCGAGCCTCTGTTCCTGTTTCCGCTCTCCGGCTGGTATTGGCAGGTCACGCGGGTGGATGGCGACAGCCCGCTCACCCGTGCCTCCCGTTCGCTGGGAGACGCGACGCTGCCTTTGCTCTCCAAGGCCGAGCCGGACCATGGCGGCAGCATCCAGGAGGGCTATCTCCCCGGCCCGGAAGGCCAGCGCCTGCGCGTGGTGGAGCGCACGCTCGATCTCGGGCCGGAGGGCAAGTTCGCCATCGCGGTGGCGGGGGATGCCAGCGAGATCGACGGCGAGATCGCCTCCTTCAATCTGGCGCTGGCGGGCACCTTCGCCGTGCTGGGCCTCGCCTTCCTGCTGACCGTCCTGTTCCAGATCCGCTTTGGCCTGCGGCCCCTGGCACGCATGTCGCAGGCGCTGGCGGCGGTGCGCTCGGGACGGGCCGAGCGCCTGGAGGGGGAATATCCCGAGGAGGTTGGCCCGCTCATCCAGGAGGTGAACGCCCTCATCGACGCCAATCGCGAGATTGTCGAGCGCGCCCGCATGCATGTGGGCAACCTTGCCCATGCCCTGAAGACCCCCCTGTCCGTGCTGCTGAACGAAGCCGGCACGCGGGAGGATCCCCTGGCCCAGCGGGTACGCGACCAGGCGGGCGTGATGCGTGGGCAGGTGGCCCACCATCTGGAGCGCGCCCGCATGGCGGCCCGCGTGTCCGTGCCCGCGACGGTGTGCGAGGTGCGGCCCATCCTGGTGTCGCTGGCGCGCACCATGGAGAAGATCCACCGGGCCAAGGACCTCGCCATCGACGTGCGCAGCCTGGAGGATCTCCGGTTTCGCGGTGAGCGCCAGGACCTGGAGGAGATGGTCGGCAATCTCGTGGACAATGCCTGCAAATGGGCCACGGGACGGGTGGAGATGGAGGTCTATGGCCCGCCCGCCCACCAGCCGTTCGACCGGACCTTCCTGCACATCATCATCGACGATGACGGCCCCGGCCTCGCCCCCGCCAAGCGGGCAGAGGTGGGGCGGCGCGGGCGGCGGCTCGACGAATCAAAGCCGGGATCGGGCCTCGGCCTCTCCATCGTCCAGGAATTGGCGGGCCTGTATGGCGGCCGGCTGGAGCTGGGAACCGCCCCGCTCGGGGGATTGCGGGCGGAGTTGATCCTGCCCGCCGCCTGAGCGAAACCCGCCTGGAGCGTGTCCCGGATGCCGCGCGAGAGCGCCGACCGGCTGCGGGGACGGGGCGAAACGCCACCCGCCTCTTGCGCTGCACGCGGTTTCATCCCAATCCTGGCCGTGGCCGGTCCGAAGGGCCGGAGGGTAACGGCGTGGGGACCTTGAGTGTCATGATGGCGGTACGGGTGCTCGTGCTGGCGCTGTTGGGCGGCGCCCTCGGCGGCTGCGTCACCAGCGGCGGCTCGGGGCCGGGCGGCTCGCTGGCTTCGGCGTCGGGCAATGCCCTGCCCGCAGTGGCCGCCGGCGGTGTGCTGAACAATGCGCTGGGCGGCGGCCTGGACGAGGCCGACCGGCAGCGGGCCTACAATGCCGAGATCGCGGCCCTGGAAGAGGGCGGCCCCGGCACGCCGGTGGGCTGGCGCGGGGACAACGGCATCTACGGCACCGTGATCGCGGGGCCTGCCTATCAGCGGCCCGGCTATACGCGCTGCCGCGATTTCTCCCACACCATTTTCATGCAGGGCAAGCCGCAGCTCGCCCGCGGCGCCGCCTGCCGCAATACGGACGGCGGCTGGACGGCGGTGTCCGTGGGGGTCTGAGGCGATCCGTTCCCGTTTCCGCACGGCTGCGCAGGCGTGCCTGTTGGTCCCTCTTCATACCCTCTGCGCTCTTCCCCCTCCCCAATTCTCCCCCGCAAGCGGGAGAGGGGGCCTGTCGTGTGGGATGGAAGGTAGCGCTTCAGGCCGAACGGCAGTTGCTGGGTTTCGGCGATCCCTCACCCTCAGCGCACCGCGCCCCCTCTCCCGCCCGAACTCGGCTGTTGCCGAGTTCGGTTCGATCGTGTGCCGAAGTCGGCAACAGCCGACTTAGGTGCGGGGGAGGGCTGGGGAGGGGGAAGGACGCAACCCGTGTCTTTCCAAACGGGCTGTCAGGGCGCGGGGAGTTCCACCACGCCGTTGGGGCTCAGGCGGTCCACCGCGAGCGGGAGATATTGCGAGATCAGGCCGGGAAGCATGGCGGCGGGCACCCCGAGAGCGGCGGCGAGGGTGCTCATGGTCATGGGGTCGATGACTTCCATGATCTCCTCGGAGGTGACGGGCAGGTTGTCGCTCGCGCCCAGCCAGGACTCCACCTGTGCCCCGAAGCCGCCCTCGCGGAACCGGTCCAGCAGGCCGTCGAGGTCGCCATAGGGGCTTGCGGCCAAGGCGGCCTGCAGCTTGGCGGGAAGCTGGCTCGCCAGCGCGGCGCCGAGGAAGCCGGAGAAGGCGCCGCCTTTGCCGAGGGCAGCGCCCAGATGGTCGAACAGGCCCATGGCACATCTCCTTCCGCCCGAAAGCGCGATCCGTCCGGACGGATCGTGGTCAAACCGAATGAATAGAGGCGAAGGTACCGTTGGGACATGCGCGCGCCGCGCGCCGTCCGAACCCATCGCACTCTGAATGAAGCCGGTCTCATAGCACATTGGTTCGGGCGAGGCGCGGGCTTCGCCGTGACCTCCCGGCGATCACGGTTGGGAGAGGAGGGCGCGGCAAGCCGTCCCGCGACCACAAGCAGCCTTTGCTTCGCGGCAAACCTCCGCTAACGGCATGCGCATGCTGCCGGCTCCTCTCTTCGCCGCCTTCGCGCTCATGACCGCTTTGGCGGTGATGGCCGTGCTGTGGCCGCTCAGCCGCCGCCGCGACCTGCGCGTGGCGCGGGATGCGGACCTTGCGGTCTATCGTGACCAGATGTCCGAGCTGGACCGCGATGCCGGTTCCGGCCGTCTCTCCCCCGAGCAGGCGGAGGCCGCGCGCGTGGAAGTGGCCCGCCGCATGATCGCGGCGGCCGATGCCGGTGCCGAGATCTCGTCCACCTCCGCCGGTCGCCGCAAGGCCGCCGCCGTCATCGCGCTCGCCTTCATTCCGCTGATCGGCGCGGGCCTTTATCTCAAGCTCGGCGCGCCGGACGTGCCGGACATGCCGCTCTCCTCCCGCCTCTCCGCGCCGCCGGACGGCACCGACGTGGCCATTTTGGTGCGCCGGGTGGAGGACCATCTGTCGGCCAATCCCAATGACGGGCGCGGCTATGAGCTGCTGGCCCCGGTCTATCTCAAGCTCGGCCGCATGGACGATGCCGTGCGCGCCTATGCCCAGGCGATCCGCTTTCTGGGGCCGACCGCCGAGCGGCAGGCGGCGCTGGGCGAAGCGCTGGTGGTGCGCGACGAGGGCATGGTGGGCCAGGATGCCACCCGCGCCTTCCAGGCAGCGGCGGCGCTCGATCCCTCCTCCCCCAAGGCACGCTATTTCCTGGGCCTTGCCGCCGAGCAGGACGGGCGGCGCCAGGATGCCGCCGCCATTTTCGGTCAGATGGCCGCGGATGCTCCGCCCAATGCCCCCTGGCTGCCCATGGTGCGGGCCGCGCTGGCGCGCACCGGTGGCACCCCGGCGACGGCGGCACCGGCTCAGGCTCCCGGTCCCAGCGCTGCCGATGTGGCAGCGGCGTCGCAAATGAGCGGTTCGGATCGCTCGGCCATGATCCAGGGCATGGTGGACCGCCTCCAGGAGCGGTTGAATACCGAACCGAAGGATCTGGACGGCTGGCTCCGTCTGGCGCGCGCATGGCGCGTGCTGGGCGAGGAGGCCAAGATGCGCGCGGCGCTGAATGCGGCGCGCACCGTCTTTGCCGGCGATGCGGACGCCACGGCGCGCATCGATGCGGCGCAGAAGGAATTGGGGGGCGGGTAAGATGGGCTGCAATGCCAAAGGCAGAAAGGCCAGTGGATCGTGACGCGCAAGGGTCGCCGCCTCGTTCTCATCGGTGCCGCGCTCACCGTGCTCGGCCTTGCGGCCGCGCTCGTGCTGACCGCGCTCAACGACACCATCGTGTTCTTCCGCACCCCCACGGAGGTCGCCCAGCGGCAGGTGGTGCCCGGTGAGCGGCTGCGCCTGGGCGGGCTGGTGGAAGCTGGAAGCGTGGTGAAGCAGGGCGCCACCGTCACCTTCGTGGTGACCGACGGTGCCGCCAAGGTGCCGGTGGCCTATACGGGCATGCTGCCCGACCTGTTCCGGGAAGGGCAGGGCGTGGTCACAGAAGGCCGCCTGCAGCCGGACGGCACCTTCGCCGCCGACACCGTGCTCGCCAAGCACGACGAGAATTACATGCCCCGCGAGGTGGCGGACACGCTCAAGAAGTCCGGCCACTGGATGGAAGAGGCACAAAAGGGCCGCGCCTCCGGCGCTGGCGGCGGGGCGCTGACCCAATGATCGCGGAAATCGGACAATACGCGCTCATCCTGGCGCTCGCCCTCGCGCTCATGCAGACCGTGCTCCCCGCCTGGGGCGCGCATCGGGGGGACCCGACGCTCATGGGCGTGGGCGTGCCCGTGGCGCTGGTGCTGTTCCTGTTCGTGAGCCTGTCCTTCGCGGCCCTGGTGGCGCTCTATCTCACCTCCGACTTCTCGGTGGTGAACGTGGTGGACAATTCCCACTCGCGCATGCCCACCATCTACAAGATCACCTCCACCTGGGGAAACCATGAGGGCTCCATGCTCCTCTGGGTCCTGGTGCTGGCGCTGTTCGGCGCGCTGGTGGCGATCTTCGGCGGCAATCTCCCCGACCGCCTCAAGGCCAATGTGCTGGCCGTGCAGGGCTCCATCGCGGTAGCCTTCCTGCTCTTCATCCTGCTCACCTCCAATCCCTTCACGCGCCTCGTGCCCCCGCCCGCGGAGGGCGCGGACCTCAATCCGGTGCTGCAGGATCCCGGCCTCGCCATCCATCCGCCGCTGCTCTATCTCGGCTATGTGGGCCTCTCCATCGCCTTCGCCTTCGCCATGGCGGCGCTCATCGAGGGGCGGATCGACGCCGCCTGGGCGCGCTGGGTGCGGCCCTGGACGCTGGCCGCCTGGGTGTTCCTCACCCTCGGCATCGCCATGGGCTCCTACTGGGCCTATTACGAATTGGGCTGGGGCGGCTGGTGGTTCTGGGACCCGGTGGAGAACGCCTCCCTCATGCCCTGGCTTGCGGCCACCGCGCTGCTGCATTCCGCCGTGGTGATGGAGAAGCGCGACGCGCTGAAGGTCTGGACCATCCTCCTCGCCATCCTGGCCTTCTCCCTGTCCCTCCTCGGCACCTTCCTGGTGCGCTCCGGCGTGCTGACGTCGGTGCATTCCTTCGCCAGCGATCCCACGCGCGGCGTGTTCATCCTGGCCATTCTTGCGGTGTTCATCGGCGGCGGGCTCGGCCTGTTCGCGCTGAGGGCGGGAGACCTGAAGCAAGGCGGCCTGTTCGCCCCGGTCTCGCGCGAGGGCGCGCTGGTGTTGAACAATCTGTTCCTCACCGCCGCCACGGCCGCCGTCTTCGTGGGCACGCTCTATCCCCTCGCGCTGGAGGCGGTGACCGACGACAAGATCACGGTGGGCCCGCCCTTCTTCAACCTCACCTTCGGCGGCCTCATGCTGCCGCTCATCTTCGCCGTTCCGTTCGGCCCGCTTCTGGCCTGGAAGCGCGGGGACCTGCTGGGCGTGGCGCAGCGCCTGATGCTGGCGGCCGCCTTCGCGGTGGTGGCGGCGGTGGTGACCGCGGCGGCGGAGGACCGGGGCCCGGTGCTCGCCCCCGTGGTGCTGGGCATCGCGGTGTTCGTCATCCTCGGCGCGCTCACCGACATCGTCGAGCGCTCCGGCGTCGGGCGGGTGCCCGCGCGGGTCTGCCTCTCGCGTCTCGCGGGCCTGCCGCGCTCCACCTATGGGACGGCGGTGGCGCATATGGGCGTCGGCATCTGCCTGATCGGCATCGTCTCCGAGAGTGCCTGGAGCACGGAGAAGATCGCCGGCCTGCGCATGGGCGACAGCTTCACCATTGGAACCCGCGACCTCACTCTGGAGCGGATGGAGAACCGGACCGGCCCCAATTACAGCGCCCGCGTCGCCGTCTTCACCATCCGCCAGGGCGGGATTTCCCAGGGCACCATCGAATCCGGCAAGCGCACCTTCACCGCGCGGCGCATGGGCACCACGGAATCCGGCATCCGCACCTTCGGTTTCAGCCAGCTTTATGTGGCGGTGGGGGACGAGGCGCCGGACGGGCTCATCGCCGTGCGCGCCACCTGGAAGCCGCTCGTGACGCTCATCTGGCTCGGTGCGGTGGTGATGGCGCTGGGCGGCTCTCTCTCTTTGGCGGACCGGCGCCTGCGGGTGGGCGCGCCCAAGCCCGCCAAGCGCCGCCGCATGGTTCCGGCGGAATAGGCATGGGCATGCGCTTTCCCCACCTGTCGGCTCTGTTGCTCGGCCTCAGCCTGCTGGTCTCGCCGGCCTTCGCCGTGCAGCCGGACGAGGTGCTGCCCGACCCGGCCATGGAGCAGCGGGCGCGCGACCTGTCCCGGGAACTGCGCTGCATGGTCTGCCAGAACCAGTCCATCGACGACAGCGACGCCCCGCTCGCCCGCGACCTGCGCATCCTGGTGCGCGAGCGGCTGAAGGCGGGCGACAGCAACGGGCAGGTGCTGGACTATCTGGTGGCGCGCTACGGCGAGTTCGTGCTGATGCGCCCGGTCTTTTCCTGGCGCAACGCGCTGCTGTGGGGCTTTCCGGTGCTGGTCCTGGTGCTGGGCGCGGCGCTCGCGGCCAGCGTCATGCGCCGCCGCGCCACCGCGTCTCCCCCCGCGCCGCTCTCGGCGGCGGAGGAGGCGCGCATGGCGCAATTGCTGGCGGACGCGCCGCAGGCGGGCCGGAATGGTGACGGGCAGGGGGGAAAGTGATGCGGTTCGCAGGATTTGCGGCGGGTATGGTGGCCCTGGGGCTGGCGGTTCCGGGCGCCGCGATGGCACAGACCGACATGGAGCGGTGTGTCGCCTGGGGTGCCCAGCCGGGCACCCAGGCCTTCTATAATTGTCTGGCCGCCCTTGAATCCCAGCGCGCGGGCCCCGCCCCGTCCGCGCCTGCTGCCCCCGCCAAGCGTCCCAATGTGGCCGATGGCCTTGCCACCCAATTGTGCGTGGAGCGCGCCAGCGCGAGGCCGCCCTATCCCATCGTGCGACTCGCGACCAACACTGTGTCGGGCAACGATCCGAAGTCCGTCAGCCTGTCCTTCAAGATCGAGAAGCCGGGCGCTTCGGTCGCCTTCTGGAACGTGACCTGCGTGTTCCGCGAAGGGCGGATGGTGGACTTCAAGGCCTCGTGATGCTGGAGCGTGGCGGCTCTCACGCCCTCGTGACCCACATTACAGCGCGGTAATCCTCCCGCCAGCAGACTGTAATGGTCCGGTTCATAGTCTCTCCCCAAGGCTGCCCCGTGGTGGGGCAAACTCCTGCAGAGAGACGACGAGCCCAATGACTGGTTTCACCTCCCCTTCGTCCCGCGTCCGCCGTCGCCGTTCCGCCCTGCTCGCGGGTGCGGTCGGCCTCGCCATGACCGGCGCGATCGTCGGCCAGTTCATTCCGCCCTTCAACGCGCCCGCCGAGGCGCAGATCGCCACCAACCTGTCGTCCAGCCAGAACTCCTTCGCCGATGTGGTGGAGAAGGTGTCTCCGGCTGTTGTGTCGGTGAAGATCAAGAAGGACGTGAATGCCCGCAACATGGCCTCCAACGAGGACGGCCTGTTCGGTGAGAACGTGCCGCCCCAGATCGAGAAATTCCTGCGTCGCTTCGGCTTCGAGAACGGCCCCGGCGGCCAGGGTGGCCCCGGCCAGATGCCCCGTCCGCCGCGCGGCGGCGAAGGCGGCGGCCGCCAGGTGGTGGGCCAGGGCTCCGGCTTCATCATCTCGTCCGACGGCTATGTGGTGACCAACAACCATGTGGTTGACGGCGCCAGCGAGGTGGACGTCACCACCACCGACGGCAAGGACTATGTGGCCAAGGTCATCGGCACCGATCCGCGCACCGACGTGGCGCTGCTGAAGATCGAGGGCAAGACCGGCCTGCCGTGGGTGAAGCTCTCGGATGCCCCGCCGCGCGTCGGCGATTGGGTGATCGCAGTGGGCAACCCGTTCGGCCTCGGCGGAACCGTGACCGCCGGCATCGTCTCGGCGCGCGGCCGCGACATCGGCGCGGGCCCCTATGACGACTTCATCCAGATCGACGCGGCGGTGAACCGGGGCAATTCCGGCGGCCCGACCTTCGGCCTGAATGGCGAAGTCATCGGCATGAACACCGCCATCGTCTCCCCCTCGGGCGGCAATGTGGGCATCGCCTTCGCCATCCCCTCCGAGACCGTGAAGCAGGTGGTGAACCAGCTCCGCGAGACCGGCAAGGTGGCGCGCGGCTATATCGGCGTGCAGATCCAGCCCGTGACCGACGACCTCGCCTCCGGCCTCGGCCTCAGCGAGCCCCAGGGCGCGCTCATCGCCCAGGTCCAGGCTGACACGCCGGCCGCCAAGGCGGGCCTGAAGAGCGGCGACGTGGTCTCCAAGGTGAACGGCGAGACCGTGAAGGACGCCCGTGACCTGTCGCGCCGCATCGGCATGATGAAGCCCGGCTCCACGGTCGCGCTCACCGTCATCCGCGACGGCAAGACCTCCAACATGGACGTGAAGCTGGAGCAGCTTCCCAGCGAGCAGAAGCAGGCGAGCGTGCAGGAGAAGGACTCGGCCAGCACCAGCGTGCCGCGCCTCGGCCTCCAGCTCGCCCCGGCTAAGTCCGTGCAGGGCGCTGGCGAGGAAGGTGTCGTGGTTGTGGAAGTGGAGCCCAACGGCCCCGCCGCCCAGCGCGGCATCCGCTCCGGCGACGTGATCCTGGACGTGGGCGGCAAGGTGGTGACCAGCCCCAAGGATGTGAGCGACGGCCTTGCCGCCGCCAAGGCGGAGAACCGCAAGGCGGTGCTCATGCGGGTCAAGGGTGAGCAGGGTGTCCGCTTCGTCGCGGTCACGCTCACCGACAAGGCGGGCTGAGGCCCGCTTGGCTCGGCGCCGATCGGGGGAAGGGCGCCGAGCCGGTATTCAAGGACGCGACCGGCACGCAGCGTGCCGGTTCCGGCGCGGACGGCCAAACCGTCCGCGCCGCGTCCGTTTCTAGCCGATGCCCCGGCCATGGCCCGCTTCGGCTCAACGCCGCAGCGACTGGCGGCCCGGAACGGGATATGGAAGCATGACTCTGATTCAAACTTCGGACGACAGCTTCGCCATGCGCCTTCTCCTGATCGAGGATGACCGGGACGCGGCCGATTATCTGCGCAAGGCCTTTCGCGAGGCGGGCCATGTGGTGGATCACGCCGCCGACGGCGAGGAGGGCCTCGCGCTCGCCCTGGACGGGCATTACGACGTGCTGGTCGTGGACCGCATGTTGCCGCGCCGCGACGGGCTCTCCGTGGTCTCGGAGCTGCGCCAGCGCGGCGAGGCGACGCCGGTGCTCATTCTCTCCGCCCTCGGCCAGGTGGACGACCGGGTGATGGGCCTGCGCGCGGGCGGCGACGACTATCTGCCCAAGCCCTATGCCTTCACGGAGCTTCTGGCCCGGGTGGAAGCGCTCTCCCGGCGCAGCGGCATCCCGGCCACCGAAACCCTCTACAAGGTGGGCGACCTGGAGCTGGACCGCCTCGCCCACCGGGTGAGCCGCGCGGGCAAGGACGTTCCGCTCCAGCCGCGCGAATTCCGGCTGCTGGAATATCTCATGCGCCATGCCGGGCAGGTGGTGACGCGCACCATGCTGCTGGAGAATGTCTGGGACTATCATTTCGACCCCCAGACCAACGTCATCGACGTGCATGTCTCGCGGCTGCGCTCCAAGATCGACAAGGGCTTCGACGTGCCCCTCATCCATACCGTGCGCGGCGCCGGCTACATGGTCCGCGAAGGGCTGAAGTGAACGCCCGGTCCGGCACGCGGTGGGATAGTCCATGAGGATCCTGCCGCGCGGCCTCTCCCGCCTCATCCGCACCACCGCCTTCAAGCTGCTGGCGGTCTATCTGGTGGTGTTCGCGGTCTTCGCCCTGTTCATGATCGGCTATGTGGCGTGGCATACGCGCCAGCTCATCGAGACGCAGGTGGCGGAGAGCGTGGCCGGGGAAGTGCGCTTCCTTTCGGAGCAGTACCGCATCGGCGGCATCCAGCGGCTCGTCTTCGCCATCGACCGGCGCACCCGCCGTCCGGGGTCGTCCATCTACCTGCTCACCAATTTCAACGGGGAGGTGCTGGCCTCCAACGTGTCCGACCTGCCGCTCGGTCTCCTGGATGCGGCGGGCACGCGCTTCACCTTCTATCGTCGTTCGGACGAGGCGGGCGCGAAGGAAAATCTCGCCTTCGTCGAGGTGTTCATGCTGCCCGGCGGCTATCGCCTGCTGGTGGGCCGCGACGTGGAGGAGCGGGACACGGTGCGCCAGATGGTGGTGCGGCCCGCACAGGGCGCATTGCTGCTGATTCTCGTGCTGGGGCTGGTGGGCGGCTTCTTCGTCACCCGGCGTGTGTTGAAGCGCATCGATTCCATGACCGCCACGTCCGAGATCATCATGGCGGGCAACCTCTCCGGGCGCCTCACGGTGGACGGGACGGACGACGAGTTCGACCGGCTCGCCCATTCGCTGAACGCCATGCTGGAGCGGATCGAGGCCCTGATGATCGGGCTGAAGGAGGTCTCGGACAATATCGCCCACGACCTCAAGACCCCGCTCACCCGCCTGCGCAACCGCGCCGAAGAGGCGCTGCGCGGCGCGTCGGGGGAGGCGCAGTACCGGGCGGCCCTGGAGACCACCATTGAGGAGAGCGAAAATCTCATCCGCACCTTCGATGCGCTGCTCATGATCGCCCGCGCCGAGGCCGGGCAGGCGCGCGGCACCATGGTGCCCGTGGACCTTGCCGCCATCGCGGAGAATGTGGCCGAGCTTTACGAGCCGCTGGCCGACGAGCAGGGGCTCGACCTGACCGTGGAGGCCGAGCCGGTGCAGGTGCTGGGCGTACGCGAACTGCTGGCCCAGGTGCTGGCGAATCTCGTGGACAACGCCATCAAGTACGGCCACCCCCCGGCGGGTGCCCGGGGGCAGATCCGCGTCCGCCTGCGGCGGGAGGGCGGGGATGCCCTGCTGGAGGTGAGCGACAGCGGGGAGGGGATTCCCGAGAAGGATCGCGACCGTGTTGTGGAGCGTTTCGTGCGGCTGGACGCCTCCCGCACCCGGCCGGGATCGGGCCTCGGCCTTTCGCTGGTGGCGGCCGTGGCACGGCTTCATGGCGGCGGGCTGGCCTTCTCCGATGCCGCGCCGGGGCTCAAGGTGACGCTGCGCCTGCCTGCGCTTTCGCCCGAAGGGCTTGCGTAAGAGGCAGTGCTCGTGCCTTTAGATGAGGCAATGCCCTCTACGACCGATCCCGATCTCCTGGTTCGCGACGGCCTCGCATCTCTGATGCGGGAGGCCCCGGTTGTAGCCGTTCCCGAGGCGGCAACCGCACGCCTCGATCAGGCATTGGAACAGCTGGATTCCGATGCGCGCGCACAGGTGGAGGCGGCCTTCTCGGCCTTTCCTTTCGCGCGCCAGGTTCTTCTCGGGGTCGCGGAAAGCTCGCCCTTCCTCCTGGAGTTGATCCGCTTCGATCCCTGTCGGCTTGCGCGCGCTTTGCGTGCCCAGCCCATGGCACACGTCCAGGCGTTGATCGCCGCCTGCGAGGCCGCGCTTGCGGCCACGCGGGACGAGGCCGTCGCCATGGCCGCGCTGCGCCGCATGCGCTCTGAGGCCGCCCTGGTGATCGCCCTGGCCGATATCGGCGGCGCGCTCGACCTGACCGACGTGACCCGTTCCCTCGCGGACGTGGCTGATCGTGCGGTGGCCGGCGCGGTGGATTTCCTGCTGCGCCAGGCGGTTGACGCCGGCAAGCTTGTGCCGCCGGAGCCGGAGCATGTCGCGCACGGGTGCGGTCTCGCGGTCATCGCCATGGGCAAGCATGGCGCGCGGGAGCTGAACTACTCCTCGGACGTGGACCTGATCGTGGTCTATGACCGCGAAGCCGCGCCGCTGGCGGAGGGCGTGGAGCCCTCGCCCTTCTTCGTGCGGATCACCAAGTCCTTGGTCCGATTGCTCCAGGAGCGCACCGCGGATGGCTATGTGCTGCGGGTGGACCTTCGCCTGCGGCCGGATCCGGGCTCCACGCAGGTGGCGCTCTCCACCATCGCCGCGCTGGATTATTACGAGCGCGAAGGTGCCACCTGGGAGCGCGCCGCCTATATCAAGGCCCGCCCCGTGGCGGGCGACATGGACGTGGGGCGCGCCTTCCTGTCGGAACTCGCACCCTTCGTCTGGCGCCGGATCATGGACTATCAGGCCATCGCCGATGTCCATGCCATGAAGCGCGAGATCCACGCTTTCCGGGGCCATGATGTGGTGGCTGTGGAAGGCCATAACGTGAAGCTCGGGCGCGGCGGCATCCGCGAGGTGGAATTCTTCGTCCAGACCCAGCAGCTCATCGCGGGCGGGCGCGATCCCAACCTGCGCTCCCCGCGCACGCTGACGGCTCTCGATGCGCTGGTGCGCGACCGCTGGATCGCCTCCGAGGTGCGGGACGACCTCGCCGCCGCCTATGTGTTCCTGCGCCGGGTCGAGCATCGCATCCAGATGGTGGCCGACGCGCAGACCCACACGCTGCCGGAGCAGCGGGACGCGCTGGCGCAGTTCGCCCGCTTCATGGGCTATGCGGACCGTGACGGGTTCGCCGCCGCCCTGGTGGAGCATCTCCAGCGGGTGCAGCACCATTATGCGCAATTGTTCGAGGACAGCCCGCCGCCCTGCGCCCTCGACGGCCATCTTCTCTTCCCTCCCGAGCATGACGACAAGGCCACCGTTGCCGAACTGGCGCGGCTCGGCTTCCGCGATCCTCCGGGCGTCAGCGCCATCGTGCGCGGCTGGCTGGCGGGAAAGCCCCGCGTGCTGCGCACACAGGCGGCGCTGGACAGCCTCCAGGTCCTCATCCCCCTCATCCTTGAGCAGTTCGCGCGCGGCGGGGATCCCGACGGCGCGCTGTTCGCCATGGATGCCTTCCTGACGGACCTGTCCGGGCCGCAGATCCTCTCCGCGCTCCACCGCCATCCCGACCTCGTCCGGCTGCTGACGACGGTGCTCTCCGCCGCCCCCCGCGTGCGCGAGACCCTGGCCCGGCGCCCCTCCTTGTTCGACGCACTGCTGGACCCCGCCTTCTTCGACGTGCTGCCTGACGGCCCTACCCTGGAGCGGCGGCTGGACGCGCTTCTGGATGGGTCGCAGAGCGACGAGGACCAGTTGGACAATGCCCGCCGCTTCCGGCAGGAGCAGCATGTGCTGATCGGCGTGCGGGTCGTGTCCGGCACGCTGCCGGCGGAGCGGGCCGGGGAGGCTTACGCCACGCTGGCGGAGGTCATCATCCGCGCGCTCTACAAGCGGGTGCGGGCCCGCTTCGAGGAGGCCCATGGGCGCATTGCGGGCGCCGAAACGGCTGTGATCGCCATGGGCAAGCTGGGCGGGCGGGAAATGACCGCCGGGTCCGATCTCGACCTCATCGTCCTCTATGACCATGACCCGGACGCGGACGTCACCTCGGACGGGCCCCGGCCGCTGGTGGGCGCGCAATATTTCGCCCGCTTCACCCAGCGCCTGGTCTCGGCCCTCACCAGCCTCACCAATGCCGGCAAGCTCTATGACGTGGACCTGCGCCTGCGGCCGTCAGGCCGGGCCGGTCCCGTCGCCACGCGGCTCTCCTCCTTCGAGACCTACCAGATGGAGGAGGCCTGGACCTGGGAGCATATGGCGCTCACCCGCGCCCGCGTGATCGCCGCCAGCGCGGCGTTCGGCGCGCAGGTGGAGGATGTGGTCGGCCGGGTGCTCGCACGCCCGCGCGATCCCCGCCGCATCGCCGGGGACATCCTGGACATGCGCCAGTCCATCGCCGCCGAGAAGGGCGAGGACAAGCGCTGGAACCTGAAGCACGCGGCGGGCGGGCAGGTGGATGTGGAGTTCCTCGCCCAGTATCTGGTGCTGGTGCATGGCGCACGCCATCCCGAACTGGTGGACACCTCCACCGCCCGCATCCTGGCGGTTGCGGGCTGGCTGAGCCTGCTGCCGGCGCAGGATATCGAGATTCTGGTGAAGGCCTGCGCGCTCTACCAGGATCTCACCCAGGTGCTGCGCCTCTCCCTGGACACGCACGCCTTGTCCGGCGACGTGAGCCCGGCGCTCCGCGCCCTTCTCGCCCGCGCCGGCCAGATGCCGGACTTCCCCACGCTGGACGCCTATCTGGGTGAGACGCAGGCGAAGGTGCGCGAGATCTTCATGCAGGTGCTTGGGGCCTAGGACGAGGCCGGCGAGCCCTTGTGGCTGCCTTGCCCGCCCCGGCGCGCCAAAGCCCCTCTCTCGTCTGCGGGGAGGGGCGGGGGAACGCGCGAGATTCGGGAAGAGAAGGCGCTGACGGGCACCTTCGGGATCACACCACGGCGATGAGCTTCGGCGCCTCGATGGCGTTCGCGGAGGCGCCGGCATCCAGCGGCAGGCGGATGACGACGCTGGTGCCCTCGTCCTCGGTGGAACGGATGCGCATGGCGCCGCCATGCAGCTCGGTGAGGGACTTGGCGATGGCGAGGCCCAGGCCGGAGCCCTTGTAGGTCTTCGTGAACTGGCTCTCCACCTGCTCGAAGGGGCGGCCGATCTTCGCCAGGGCATGCCTGGGAATGCCGATGCCGCTGTCCTCGATGGCGATGATGGCGGCATCCCCGTTGATGCGCGCGCGCACCGAGACGTCGCCGCCCTCGGGGGTGAACTTCACCGCGTTGGAGAGCAGGTTCAGCAGGATCTGCTTCAGCGCGCGGCGGTCGCCGCGCAGGATCAGGCCCTCGCCCACCTCGGCGGTCATGGAGAGGTTCTTCTCCTCGCCCTTCAGCACCATGACCCGCATGGCGTCCGCCACGATCTCGTCGAGGCGCAGGTCCTCCAGCTCCAGCTGCATGCGCCCGGCTTCGATCTTGGACATGTCGAGGATGTCGTTGATCACGTCCAGCAGGTAGGTGCCCGAGCCTTTGATATCGTGGCAATATTCCTGGTACTTGGCGGAGCCGAGCGGGCCGAACATGCCGCTCTCCATGATCTCCGAGAAGCCGATGATGGCGTTGAGCGGCGTGCGCAGTTCGTGGCTCATATTGGCCAGGAACTCGCTCTTGGCGCGGTTGGCGTCCTCGGCCCGGTTCTTCTCTTCCGAATATTTTTCCGCCAGCTCGGCGAGCTGCTGGGTCTGGTGCTCCAGGGTCTGCTGCGATTTGCGCAGGTCCGCCACCAGGGCCATCAGACGCTTCTCATTGTCCATGAGGCGTTCCTCATGGCGCTTGAGCGGGGTGATGTCGGTGCCCACCGACACGTAGCCGCCATCCTTGGTGCGGCGCTCGGCGATCTTGAGCCAGCGGCCGTTGGAGAGCTGCGCCTCGAACGCGCGGGAGCCTTCCTCCGGCTTGTCCTCGGGCTTCAGCGGGGTGCGGGTGACGGGATGGCGGCCGACCGCCGCGATGGTCTCGAACGGCGTGCCCGACTGGATGGCGTCGTCGGGCAGCTCGTGCAGCGACTGGAATTTCGAGTTGCAGAGCACGAGGCGGTTCTTGCTGTCCCACAGCACGAAGGCCTCGGAGATGCTCTCGATGGCATCGCGCAGGCGCATGTCGGCGGTCACCGTGCGCTCGGCCATGTGCTGGGTCTCGGTGACATCCATGGCGATGCCGATGAGATGGGGGCCGTCCTCGCCGGTCTGCTGCACCACCTCGGCGCGCATGCGCAGCCACACATAGTCGCCGCGCGCGGTGCGCATGCGGAACACCCGGTCCACGGAGGCGCCAGGGCGCTCGGCCAGTTCCTGGGCCAGTTCGTAGAGGTTCACGTCGTCGGGATGAACCAGGGCCTCGATTTCGCCGAAGGAGAGCAGGTCGTCCCGCCGCTCCAGGCCCAGAAGCTCGAACATGGTGTCGGACCAGTACATGCGCCCGCGCGCCATGTCCCAGTCCCACATGCCGCAGCGGCCGCGATTGAGCGCCGTGTCGATGCGCATGCGCACCGTGTCGTAGATGTGGTCCGCCTCGCGCGCCCGGGTCGCCTGCCAGTGGAAGGAGAAGCCCAGGATGAGCAGCACCGCCCCGGTGGTGGTGAACAGGGTCAGCGTGAGGGTGGTGCTCTCCGACCAGGACCGAAGGGCCTCGTCCAGCGGCTGCACATAGACGATCTGGCCGAGCGGCGGGGTGAGGTTGCGGACCGTCGCGAGCGTCGCGCGGTCCCGCACCGTGATTTCCAGCACGCCCGCCCGCTCCGCGAACACGGTCAGCGGCTGCGAGGGATCGAGGATGTCCGAGAGATTGGCGACGCCCGGCCCCAGGGACGGCGCCGCGGCGATCACGCGGCCTGCCGGATCGGTGACGAACACCCGGCGGCCGGAGAGGGTGGCGCGCGGAGGCAGCGCATCGTTGAGCGCCGCCTGGACCCGGGAGAGGTTGCCGCCGAGCTTCTGGGAAAGGCCCTCGGCTGTGGCGAGGGCGAGGAGGGAGAGGTCGTCCTTGGCGTTGTCGAGCACGGACTGGCGATGGCCGTGCACCTGGACCATGGCGCCGATGCCGATGACGGCGAGGAACGTGATGATGAGGGCGGGGACGATACGGCGCAGGAAAGGCTCGGCTTCAAGGAGCCGTTGGTAGGCAGGGCGTGCGACGGATCGCGCCAATCCACCTATGGCTTGATCGCGCACGCCAGCGCTCGCAGCGTTGGCGCGTGCCATCGCCGGTATCCTCCGGTATCCCGGCCGATGGAGCGGCCCCGCTCCCCCGGCTCAACGTCCTCGATTTTTGACCTGGAGGGACGTGCCGCATCTCTCCGAATCGTGTTCGATTTGAATCGAATCGGGGCCTCTCTGTCTAGAGTCTGCGGGAGTCAAGTCGCTAAAAAGTACGCCCTCGTGCGGCCCGTCTTGCCCCATTCCCCGCGCAAATCCAGCAACCGGAGTCGGTCCGCCCCTGGCGGGTACTGTGGGTAGCCTGTGGGCAAGTCGGCCCGCGCCCGCGCCTCCCGTCCCGCCGCGCCCGATGCGGGTCCGCCCCTTACCTCCCGAAATGGTGTGCGTCGCAGCAGAAGCCCCTTGACACTCTTATAAGCACGTAATTCTATAGATTTTATAGAAATATGGCTCGGGGGAGTTTCGGTGAGTTTGGTCAAGCCCTTGGCGCAAGATGGTGTGGCACCGGAGCACCAGGCCATATGGCCCGCGCTCCGGCGCGAGGCGGAGGCCGCCATGCTGGAGGAGCCGCTGCTGGCGGGCATCCTCCAGGCGACCATCCTCGACCAGGACGACGTCTCCGCGGCCTTCTCCTTCCGGCTTGCCCAGCGCTTGGGCGGCGGCGATCTCAGCCGCATGGCGGTGCGCGATCTCAGCCTCGCCGCCTTCGCGGGGGATCCCTCGCTGCGCCCGGCACTGCTGCGCGATCTCCAGGCCATCCGCGAGCGGGATCCCACCTGCAGCCGGTTCATCGACCCCTTCCTCTATTACAAGGGCCTCGCCGCGCTGGAGGCCTACCGCATCGCCCATTGGCTCTGGCACCAGGGCCGGATCACGCTGGCGCTCAATTTCCAGAGCCGCGTTTCCGAGGTGTTCCAGGCGGATATCCATCCGGCCGCGCGCATCGGCTCCGGCGTGTTCATCGACCACGCCACGGCGGTGGTGATCGGCGAGACAGCGGTGGTGGCGGATGACGTCTCCATCCTCCAGTCCGTGACCCTGGGCGGGAACGGCAAGGAGCGCGGCGACCGTCACCCGAAGATCGGGCGCGGCGTGCTGCTCAGCGTGGGCGCGAAGGTGCTCGGCAACATCACCATCGGCGAGGGCGCGCGCGTCGCCGCCGCCGCCGTGGTCCTGCACGACGTCCCACCCTTTTCCACCGTCGCGGGCGTGCCCGCCAAGGTGATCGCACGGTCCAAGGACCAGGCGCCTGCTTTCAGCATGGATCAGATGTTCGGCGACGGCATCTGATCCATGCGTAACCGCGCGCGCCGCTTATGGATCGGCGCTCGTTTTCAACCGGGGAGTACCGCGTTCATGAGTGAGTTGAAATTGAGCGTCAGCGCCGCCGCCGCAAGGAACCTTGCGACCGCCAGCGTGACCGTCGTCCAGAATTCCGAGAACACCCCCCGTTGGCTGCACCGGCTGCTGCCCTGGGTGGACGTGGCGGGCGGCGTCTTCCGCGTGAACCGTCGGTCCGTGGTCGTCGCCAAGCCCGGCCTCATCGGCATCTCGGGCGAGCCTCACCGCATCGAGGCCGAGAGCCTGCGCCACATCCCGGTGCTGGCGGGCCTGGACGATGACAGCCTCGCCGCGCTCGCGGGCAAGTTCACCGCCGCCAGCTACAAGCCGGGCGACGTGGTGGCCAAGCAGGGCGACGGCGCCAACCTTCTGCACGTCGTTGCCGAAGGCACGGTGGAACTGTTCCTCCAGGGGCCGTTCGGCGGGCCGCTGCGCCAGCGCCTCGCGGCCAAGGGCGACTATTTCGGCGCCGAGGCGTTGGTGGGCGACGTGCCCCATGCGCCTGCGGTGAAGGCCCTGTCCGGCGCGACGATCCTTTCCCTGGATGCCAAGGCGGTGGAGTCCATCGCTGGCCTGAAGGACAAGATCGCCACCGCCGCGAAGGCCGCCGCCGAGGTGCGCGAGCGCACCAATGCGTTCGGCGAGCCCACCATCAAGCTCCTGTCCGGCCATGCGGGCGAGCCGCTCCTGCCCACCACCTTCGTGGATTACCAGGAGCATCCGCGCGAGTATCACCTCTCCACCATCCAGACGGTGCTGCACACCCACACCCGCATCACCGACCTCTACAGCAACGAGATCGACCAGCTCCGCGAGCAGATCCGCGTCACCGTGCAGGCGGTGAAGGAGCGCGAGGAATGGGAGCTTCTGAACAATCCCGATTTCGGCCTGCTGCATGAGGTGAGCGCGCAGTACCGCATTCCCACCCGTGGCGGCGCGCCGACGCCGGACGATTTGGACGACCTCATCTCCCTGGTCTGGAAGCGCCCGGCCTTCTTCGTGGCCCATCCGCGCGCCATCGCCGCCTTCGGCCGCGAGGCCACCCGGCGCGGCGTGCCGCCGGTGATCGTGCATCTCTACGGCTCGCCCTTCCTTACCTGGCGCGGCATCCCGCTGGTGCCGAGCGACAAGGTGCCGGTGCATGTGGACCCGGCCACGGGCGTCGCCTCCACCAGCATCCTCCTGCTGCGCGTGGGCGAGGCCGAGCAGGGCGTCGTCGGCCTCCAGAAGGTGGGCGTCACGGGCGAGGTGGAGCCGGGCCTGTCGGTGCGCTATTCGGGCACCAACGAGCACTCCATCGCCTCGCATCTCGTCACCCGCTACTTCTCCGCGGCGGTGCTCATCGAGGACGCCATCGCCCGGCTCGATAACGTGCTGATCGGCCGTTACCATGACTACGCCTGATCCGCTCCCCCAGACGGAGGGCCTTGCCTCCGCTTTGGCAGGGCACCTGCCGGGCGATCCGTTCCAGACCGGGCTCATCGCCCGGCTGGTCAACGAGGTCTATTCCGAACTCGACCGGGGCGTTTCCGCCCCGGTTCCCAACGCGGCCTTCCCCCATGTGGATCCGGGCCTGCTGGCGCAGACGGCCATTCCCACATCGGCGCTCGGCCCGTCCGGTCGCCTGCCGGGTTTCACGCCGGACGTGACCAATGCGGCCTATGGGCACGGCAGCCCCGTCAGCTTCCCGCTGGCGAGCGCCGATCCCGGGGCGGTGGCCCATGTGGCCCCGCCCGTCCACCCGGTCATCGAGCCCCTGTCCGTGGGCTCGGTGCCCACCGGGGGGGAGGGGGAGCCCGTGCTCGGCGACCTGCTGCGCGCGGCGGGCGTGGACAGCCCGTCGTTCGGGCGGCCGTCCACGCCGCCCAAGGCACCGGGCAACTGGTCCCGCATCCAGGTGGTGGACAGCCCGGCGGGGGCGGACCCCTTCGCCTCCTCGGACTTCTACTTCCTGACGCCCGGCTCCTCCCGCAACCCCACGGGCGGCACGCCGCCCCACGCCTCCGCCTTTTCCTCGGGCGGCCGGCAGGGGGGACTTGGTGGGTTCGACGTGGAGAAGGTGCGGCGGGACTTCCCCGCTCTGCACCAGACGGTCAACGGCAAGCCCTTGGTGTGGCTGGACAATGCGGCCACCACCCACAAGCCACAGAGCGTCATCGACATCACCAGCGAGTTCTATTCCAAGCACAATTCGAACATCCACCGCGCCGCCCATTCGCTGGCGGAGCGGGCGACCGACCTCTTCGAGGGCGGCCGGGACAAGGTGCGCCGCTTCATCGGCGCGGCCTCGTCCAAGGAGATCGTGTTCGTGCGCGGAACCACCGAGGCCATCAACCTCGTGGCGCAGAGCTTCGGCCGCCAGAATATCGGGCCGGGTGACGAGGTGATCGTCTCCACCATCGAGCATCACGCGAACATCGTGCCCTGGCAGCTTCTTTCGAAGCAGACGGGCGCGGTGCTGAAGGTGGCGCCGGTGAACGACCGGGGCGAGCTGATCCTGGAACAGTTCGCCGCGCTGCTGACCGGGCGCACCAAGCTCGTCTCCATCACCCATGTGGCCAACGCGCTGGGCACCATCAATCCCATCGAGGAGATCATCGCGCTCTCCCATGCGCATGGGGTTCCGGTGCTGGTGGATGCGGCGCAGTCCTCGCCGCACATTCCCATCAATGTGCAGGCGCTGGGGGCGGATTTCCTGGTCCTGTCCGGCCACAAGGTGTTCGGCCCCACCGGAATCGGCATTCTCTACGGGAAGGCCGACCTGCTGGAGAGCCTGCCCCCGTGGCAGGGCGGCGGGCACATGATCAAGGACGTGACCTTTGCCAAGACCGTCTTCCAGGGCATTCCTGAGAAGTTCGAGGCGGGGACGCCCGACATTGCGGGGGCTGTCGGGCTCGGTGCGGCGGTGGATTACCTGGAGGATGTGGGGCTTCCGGCCATCGCCGCCTACGAACACGAACTGCTCGTCTATGCCACCGATGCCATCTCGTCCGTGAAGGGCCTGCGCATCATCGGCACGGCGCGCAACAAGGCGAGTGTCCTGTCCTTCGTCATCAAGGACCGGGACACCGAGGAAGTGGCGAAGTTCCTGAACAAGCAGGGCATCGCCACGCGCTCCGGACATCACTGCGCCCAGCCGGCCCTGCGCCGCTTCGGCGTGGAGACCACGGTGCGCGCCTCGCTCGCCTTCTACAATAATCGCGAGGACGTGGACGCGCTGGTGCGCGCGCTGCACGCCTTGCCGAGAACGTGAGGAAAAAATGGCGGACCGTCTCACCATCGCCGGGCTCAGGGCGCGCCTGTCCGCCTTGCCGGACGTCGTGCTCATCGATGTGCGCACCCCGGCGGAGTTTGCGGAAGTCCACATTCCGCAGGCCGTGAGCCGGCCCCTGCAAGGCCTCGACCCCGCGGCGCTCGTCGCCGCGGGGATCGCGCGGAAGGACCAGCGGGTGCATCTCATCTGCCGCACCCAGAACCGCTCGAAGCTCGCCGCCGACGCCCTGGAGAAAGCTGGTTTCCAGGACGTGGTGGTGGTGGAGGGCGGCACCTCCGAATGGGAGGCGGCGGGCTATCCCGTCACGCGCGGCTCCGGCCGGGCGGTCATCAGCCTGGAGCGCCAGGTGCGCATCGGGGCGGGGTCGCTGGTGGTGCTGGGCGTCCTGCTGGCGTGGCTCGTGGCGCCGCCCTTCATCCTCCTGTCGGGCTTCGTGGGCGCCGGGCTCGTCTTCGCGGGCATCACGGACTTCTGTGGCATGGGCCTGCTTCTGGCCCGCGCGCCCTGGAACCGCCGCGCCTGACCGCACAGCCCGCCGCCATCCCTTCCTGAAGGACCGCAGCCTCGCGAACCACCGGGGCGCGGAAGCGAAACTGTCCCGGCACCGGCCTCGCCCCGGCGCCGATCGTCCCTCTTTGTCCGAAAGGAACCGCGTCCATGTTCCCATCGCCAGTCCCGCTCACCCGCCGCCACCTCCTCAGTGCCGCCGCCGGCCTGTTCGCGCTCGCGGCCGGCCTCGCCCCGGCCGCCGCCGCCGACCAACTCGCGGACATCAAGGCCGCCGGGACGCTCCGCGTGGCGACCTTCGATTCCAACCCGCCCTTCGGCTCCATCGATCCCAGCACCTACAATCTGGTGGGCTATGACGTGGACTTCGCCAAGGCCATCGCCCAGGCGCTCGGCGTGAAGCTCCAGCTTGTCTCCACCAATCCCGCCAACCGCATCCCGCTGCTGCAGTCCGGCAAGGTGGAGCTGATCGTCGCCGATCTCACCATCACGCCCGAGCGCGCGCAGGTGCTGGATTTCTCCATTCCCTATTTCGAGACCGGCCTCGAACTCCTCGTGCCAGCCTCGTCCTCCGACGCGCTGTCCTCCTTCGCCACGGCCCGCATCGGCGCGGTGAAGGGCACCACGGGCGAGCAGGCGCTGAAGGCCCGTTTCCCGGGCAGCCGCGTTCTCTCCTATGACGACATCCCCACGGCGCTGGCGGCCCTGCGTAACGGCTCGGTGGATGCCATCGCCCAGGACAGCACCATCCTCGCCGGCCTCCTGGCCGAAGCGCCCGACCGGGCGAAGTTCAAGATCCTGCCCGATCGTCTGAGCCGCGAGATCATCGGCATCGGCCTGGCCAAGGGCCAGCCGGCATTGCTCGCCAAGGTCAACGAGATCCTGGTGGGGCTGGAGAAGGACGGGCAGGCCAAGGCCATCTACGACAAGTGGTTCGGCCCCGGCACGAAGTTCGCCTCGCCGCGCAGCTTCACCATCGGCGTGACGAACTGAGGCCCGCCATGACAGCCTCCGCCACACCCCTGATCGAGCTGCAGAACGTCCATAAATGGCATGGGGACCTCCATGTCCTGCGGGGCATCGACCTGACGGTCTCCCGCGGCGAGGCGCTCGCCATCATCGGCCCGTCCGGATCGGGCAAGTCCACCCTGATCCGGCTGGTGAACCGGCTGGAGGCCATCAGCGAGGGGGAGATCATCATCGATGGTGTCCCCACCGCCCGCTTCGCGGGGCGGGAGCTGCGGGAATTGCGGAGCGAGATCGGCTTCGTGTTCCAGCAGTTCAATCTCTA
Source organism: Aquabacter cavernae (assembly GCF_003993795.1). Taxonomy (GTDB): domain Bacteria; phylum Pseudomonadota; class Alphaproteobacteria; order Rhizobiales; family Xanthobacteraceae; genus Aquabacter; species Aquabacter cavernae. Next base: position 1,387,317 of record NZ_RWKV01000008.1, on the reverse strand, counting down.
CGGACATCTGACCGCACTGGACAATGTCTCCCTGGCCCTGCGCAAGGTGCGGGGCGTGCCCCGCGCCAAGGCTGAGGCGCGGGCGCGCGACCTGCTGGACCGGGTGGGGCTTGCCGACAAGGCGGGCCATTTCCCCTCCCAGCTTTCGGGCGGGCAGCAGCAGCGCGTCGCCATCGCCCGCGCGCTCGCCACCGACCCGAAGATCGTGCTGTTCGACGAGCCCACCTCCGCCCTCGATCCGGAAATGATCGGCGAGGTTCTGGCGGTGATCCGGGAATTGCCGAAGGCGGGCATCACCATCCTCGTGGTCACCCACGAAATGGCCTTCGCCCGCGAGGTGGCGGACCGCGTCGCCTTCATCGACGGCGGCACCATCCTGGAGCTGGAGACGCCCGAGAAATTCTTCTCCGCTCCCTCCCATCCGCGCACCCGCCGGTTCCTCCAGCAGGTGCTCTCCCCCTTGAGCGCGGCGGAGGCGTCATGACCGGCGTGAGCTTCGATTTCGCGGGCGTGCTCACCGGCCAGCCCGGCCAGTGGCTGCTCTCCGGCTTCCTCATGACCATCTATGTGACGGTGGTCGGCGCCCTGCTGGCCACGCTGCTGGCGGTGCTGCTGCTGGGCCTGCGCATCGCGCCGTTGGCGCCGGCGCGGGGGCTCGCCATCGCCCTCGTGGAGCTGTTCCGCAACACCCCCATCCTGGTGCAGTTCCTGTTCTGGTACTTCGCCGCCTACAACCTGCTGCCCCGCTCCTTCCGCGACTACATCACCGCCGAGCATCCCTGGGCGGTGCTGCCGGTGGGCAATGTGCTGCTGGCGCCGGAATTCATCGCCGCCGCCTGGGGGCTTGGCGTGTTCACCGCCGCCTTCCTGGCGGAGGAATTGCGGGCCGGGCTGAACGCCATGCCGCGCGGCCAGAAGGAGGCGGCGCTCTCGCAGGGGTTCGGCCATTGGGAGACGCTGCGCTTCGTGCTGCTGCCCCAGGCGCTGGCCAATTCCTGGCAGCCGCTGGTGACGCAGTATCTCAACCTGATGAAGCTCTCCTCTCTGGCGAGCGCCATCAGCCTTGCGGAGCTGACCTATCAGGTGCGCCAGGTGGAAAGCTACAACGCCCACGCCTTCGAGGCGTTCGCGGTGGGCACGGTGCTCTATCTGCTGCTGGGCCTTGTGCTTGGGCAATTGCTCATCGTGTTCGGGCCGAAGCCCGTGGGCGCGCGCGCCCGGCGGCGTGCCGTGAAGGCCAACCGGTCCGCCACGGCGGCCGCCATCGTGGGAGCGAGCGGCGATGCCTGATTTCTCCGTCATTACCCAGAACCTGCCCTATCTCCTGTGGGGCCGCGCCCTGGAGGGGCAGCCGGGCGGGTTGCTGCTGACCCTTATCATGTCGCTCGAAGCCGGCGTGCTGGCCCTGGTGGTGGGGGTATTGCTTGCCCTCGCCGCATGGCTCTCGGGTGGCTGGACACGGCGCATCCTGTTCGCCTGGGCCGATTTCATCCGCGGAATTCCGCTGATTTTCGTCATCTTCTGGCTGTACTTCCTGCTGCCCTCGCTGTTCGGCGTGAACCTGCCGGACACCATCACGGTGGTGCTGGCCATCGCCTGGTTCACCTCCGCCGCCGTCATGTATTCCACGTTGGCGGGCCTGGAGGCGCTGCCGAAGGGGCAGGTGGAGGCGGGCCTGTCGGCGGGCTTCTCCCGGACCAAGGTGCTGGTGAACATCCTGCTTCCGCAGGCGCTGCCCAATGTCCTGCCGTCCCTGGTGGGGGTGTTCATCAGCCTCATCAAGGACACGTCCCTCGCCTTCATCGTGAACGTGCCGGAGCTGACCACGGTGGCGGGGCAGGTGAACAATCGCACCCAGATCTATCCAACGGAGATCTTCCTGTTCACGGGTGCGGTATATTTCCTCCTGTGCGGCGCGCTGTCCCTCACGGTCCATCTGGCCGGGGGGCGGCGGGCGCGCCCGGCCTGAGATCCCGCCTTTCTTCCTTTCACTGTTCGAGGCTTCCATGTGTGCGGACACCACGACCCATCCCCGGACCCTGCTGGATTTCGCCGGGGCGTCCCTCAAGCCCGGCCGCCTGAGGGAGGCGGCGCTGGTTCTGATCGACTATCAGCTTGAATATACGGTGGGTGCGCTCGCCTTGCCGGACGCGGCTGCTGCCTTGGAAGAGGCGGGCCGCCTGCTGGAGGCGGGGCGGGCGCACGGAGCCACCATCTTCCATATCGTCCATCACGGCCGGCCGGGCGGGCGCCTGTTCGACCCGGAGGGGCCCTATGCGGCGGTGGCCGACCCGGTGCGGCCGAAGGACGGGGAGGCGGTGATCTTCAAGCCGCTCCCCAACGCCTTCGAGAAGACCGGCCTCCACCAGCAGATCGAGCTGGCGGGGCGCAAGGAGCTGATCATCGCCGGCTTCATGACCCATATGTGCGTGAGCGCCACCGCCCGCGCGGCGCTGGACCTGGGCTATCGCAGCACGGTGGTGGGGCGGGCCTGCGCCACGCGCGACCTGCCGGATCCGCTGGGCGGCGTGGTGAGCGCGGACGCGCTGCACCGGGCGAGCCTTGCGGGCCTGGGCGATCGCTTCGCCATCATCGCGCCCGACACCGCCGCCCTCCTGAAGGAGGACTGACGACGCGGCTCCTCCGGGAGCCGTGTGCCACCCCGCCCGGAACCGGGCGGGGTCAGGACCAGCGGCGGCAGAGCGCGCGGGCGAAGGCGTCGAGCGCGAAGCCGAGCACCCCCACCAGAATCACGCTCGCCATCAGCTCCGGATAGGCGAGCCGGTCGCGGGTATCGAGGATGAAATAGCCGATGCCGGCCGAGACGCCGAGCATCTCGCAGGGCACCAGCACGATCCACAGGATGCCGATGGAGAGGCGCACGCCGGTCAGCACATGGCCGGTAATGCCCGGCAGGATGACGTGCCGGACCATCTCCCAGCGCGTGGCGGCGAGGCTGCGGGCAAGCTGCGTCCAGCGCGGATCCAGCTGGCGCACCCCGGCCGCCGTGGAGAGGAGGATGGGCCAGACCGCCGCGAAGGCCAGCAGGAAATAGACCGGCTTGTCGCCCACGCCGAACATCATCACCGCCAGCGGCATCCAGGAGAGCGGCGAGATCATGCGCAGGAACTGGAAGGCCGGCGTGGTGGCCGCGTCCAGGGTCGCGAAGCTGCCCACCGCGAGGCCGAGCGGAACCCCGATGGCCAGCGCGAAGGCGAGCCCCACCAGGATACGCCGCAGGCTCACAGCCACATGGATGGGCAGGTCCGAATGCAGCAGCAGGTCCACCAGCGCGGGCAGGGCGCTGGTGGGGGAGAAGCGCCGCGCGAAGCTGCTCGCCGGGGCGAGCAGGTCGGTGCCTGCCCACCAGAGCGCCAGCAGAACCGCCAGCCCCGCCAACCCCAATCCCAGCCGTCCCAAGCCCTGCCGCACGCGCCCCGGCCGCCGCGGCACGGGCCCGCGCGGGCGGGCCTGCGGGGCTGCCGCCGGCACGGCGCTCTCAAGCTCTGCGGGACGCGGCGCGACCGTCACGGGGCGATCACCTCCGTGCGGGTGAAGCTGTCCGGGAAGCCGAAGGCGGGCAGGCCGCCATTGGCCGCGAGCGCGGTCTTCACGAAGCGGTCATCCACCAGGTCGCGGGCGGCGGTGGCGGGATCGAGCGAGGCCAGGAACGTCCGGTCGCCCTCGATGAGCGTGCCGTTGAGCCGCCGCACCAGTTCCTCGGTGTAGCTGGGGAAGGGATAGGGCTGGAAGTCGATGCGCTTTTCCTTCCAGTCCGCATGGCGGATGGCGCCGGACGCCTCATAGGCGGCGGTGTCGCCGGGCGGCGGGGCCAGCACCTTGTCCAGCACCGCCACGGGGTGGGGCGTGTAGCGGTTGGGGCCGTCCTTGGAGAGGAGCCGGGCGGTCTCGGGCCGGTTGGCGCGGGTCCAGAGCTGGGCCTTCACGATGGCGTTCACCACCTTCTGGGACCAGTCCGGCCGCCCGTTCAGGTCGCGCTCATGCATGAACACCACGCAGCAGGCATGATCCTTCCACACATCGCCGGTGAAGCGCAGGATCTTGCCGATGCCCTGCGTCTCCGCCACCGCATTGAAGGGTTCGGCGACGATGTAGCCGGCCACCTGCTTGGAGGCGAGGGCGGGGGGCATGTCTGCGGGGGCCATCACCACGAGGTTCACCTCGTTGGCAGCGGGGGCGCCGCTGCGCTTGGTGACGGGGGTGAGGCCGTTCTTCTTCAGCAGGTCCTGGAGCACCACATTGTGGATCGAGTACCAGAAGGGAATGGCCACCGTCTTGCCGCCGAGGTCGCTCACCGCATTGATCTCGGGAAGGACCGTGAGGCCCGAGCCGCTCACATGGTTCCACGCCACCACCTTCGCCGGGGCGCCGCTGCCGAAGCGCGCCCAGACGGTCATGGGGGAGAGCAGGTGGATGACGTTCACCTGGCCCGAGATGAAGGCCTCGATCACCTGCGCCCAGCTGCGCAGCATCACCGGCTTGTCGGCCTTGATGCCCTCGGCGTCGAAATAGCCGTTGGCATGGGCCACCAGCAGGGGCGTCGCATCGGTGATGGGCAGGTAGCCGATGCGCACGGGGGCGTCCGCATCCTGGGCGCGGGCCTCGGCCGCGCGCAGCAGCGGCAGGGCGCCTGCGGCCGTGAAGAGGGCCGAGAGCTTGAGCATTTCGCGGCGCGAGAAGCCGCGCCCGGTCACGCATTCAATGCACATGGAGCAACTCCGGTTCAGTGGCGGCGAACCGCCTGATGAAGGGTCTGAAGGATGGCGACGCGCATCTCGCCCAAGGCGGCGATGGCGTCGCGACGCGGCCGGGGCAGGGCCACGGGCCAGGCGCCGATCTGCCGCGCGGGCGTGCCGCCCAGCAGCAGCACACGGTCGGCCAGCAGCAGCGCCTCGTCGATATCGTGGGTCACAAGGATGGCGGCGGTGCCGAAATCGGACACCACCTTCAGCAGCAGATCCTGCATCTCGCCGCGCGTCACCTCATCCAGCGCGCCGAACGGCTCGTCCAGCAGCAGCACCTGCGGCTTGCGGGCGAGGCAGCGGGCGAGGGCGGCGCGCTGGGCCATGCCGCCGGAAAGGGCCGAGGGCGGCAGGCGCCGGGCATGGGCGAGGCCCACTTCAGCAATGGCCGCGTCCACCCGTGCCTGAAGCTCGGGGCGGGGCAGGCGGGGCTGGCGCTTGAAATCCAGGCCGAAGGCCACATTGGCCTCCAGGGAGAGCCAGGGCAGAAGGCAGGGATCCTGGAAGGCCATGGCAAGGCGGGGATGCCCCTCGCGCAACGGCGCGCCTTCGAGGGCCACAGCGCCCGCGCTCGGCGGCTGGAGGCCGGCCAGCACCCGCAGCAGGCTGGACTTGCCGACGCCGCTCGGCCCCAGCAACGCCACCACCTCGCCCGGCTGCAAGGCGAGGTCGAAGCCGGTGAGCACCGGCGCGGCGGCGCCGGGATAACGCAGTTCGATGCCCTGGGCGGCAAGAAGGGGCGCGCTCATGCGGCGCCCCGGCGCTGGGCCGCCAGCGCGCTCTTCAACTGGACGAGGCTCGGCGTGATGACGGGGATGAAGGCCGCCTCGCGCCAGCGGCGCGCGAAGCCCGCGCCCGGCCCGGAGAGATAGGCCCGCCCGCCGGACGCCTGAAGTTCCAGCCCCACCGCCTCGGCGACGATATCGGCGAGGGCGATGCGGATGCGGAACAAGGCGGCGGGATCGGACAGGAAGGTGCCCGCGCGCAGCCCCTTCGTCAGCGCCTCCTCCTGATCGCTCAGGGCGGCGGCGAGGGTGGTGCACGGGGCGGCCAGCACGCCGCGCCCCGGCCCCGCGCAGTCCGTCGCCTCGGCCAAGGCGCGCCGGGCCAGCCCGATGGACATGCCGCATTGGAGGCCGAGAAAGGCCGGGCGCACGCGCGGCAGCCAGGCGCCCGCGTCCGGCGCGATCACACGTTCGGGCGGGAGGGGCAGGTCGGTGATGGCGAGGGCGGCGGTGTTGGTGCCGCGCAATCCCATGAGGTCGAGGTCTTCGGAGCGCTCCAGCCCCGCATCGTCGCTGGCGAGGCTGGCGACGAACGCGCCGCCGCCCGGCCGGGATACGGCGGCGGCCACATGGAAGGTGCCGGGCGGCAGATTGGTGACCCAGGGCATCTTCCCGTCGAGGCGCAGATGCGCGTCGTCGCCCCGCGCGGCGATCTGCAAGTCCTCAAGGCCCGAGAGGAATTTCATGGCGTTGGACAGGCCCGTGGCGCCGGCGAGGCGCCCGGCCAGCAGGTCCGGCAAAAGGCGCTCGCGCAGAGCGCTGTTGGGGCTCTGGAGCAGATATTCGATGTAGCTGCGATGGCCCCAGAGCACGAAGCCCGCCGCCAGGGAGCGGGCGCTCACGGCGGCGATGGCGGCGACCGCATCGGCCACATCCCCACCGGCGCCGCCCTGCGCCACCGGCACGCCGGCAGATGCCGCCCCGGCGGCGGCAAGGCGCGGCAGGACCTGGGGGGCCAATGTCGCGTCCCCGTCGAGGGTCGCCGCGCTTGCGTCCAGCCAGTCCGCCAAAGCGCGATCGAGCGTCGTTTGCGCGCCGCTCATTCCGCGGCGGCGGCGGGGCCGTCCCAGCGATAGGGCTCCAGCTCCGCATTGAGCGGCGGGGCACCGAGATTGTTGGCGAAGTTGCACAAAGTGGCGAGGCTGACGCCCAGCACCACTTCCAGCGCCGCCTGATCGTCGAAGCCCGCCGCATGGAAAGCCTGAAGATCGGCTTCCGGCACCCGGCCGCGCGTGGCGATGACCGCGCCCGTGAGGCGCGCGATGGCGGCGAGGCGGGCATCGGGCACGCGGCCGACGGCGCGCAGGGCCTCGATGGTCACCGCATCGAGCTTGGCCTGCTTGGTGGCGATGGCGGTGTGCCCCGCCACGCAGAAGCCGCAGCCATGGAGCGCGGCCGCCGTGATCTGGACCGCCTCACGCTCGGCGAGGGAAAGGGAGGCGCGGCCGTTGATGGCGCCGAGCGTCTGGTACGCCTCCAGCGCCACCGGCGCATTGGCGAGCACGCGCAGCAGGTTGGGCAGGTAGCCGTTGCGTTGCTCGGCGGCGGCAAGGCGCTCCCTCGCAGCTTCAGGGGCATCCTCGGTTGTGCGCAAGGGAAGGCGCGATGCGGTGCGCGGCATGGCTGAAAACTCCAGATATTTTCGATGAATTTTATTGCCTCTGAAATTTTGCGCAAGACGTGTGCAATACGATTAATCACAGTGCAAATACGGAGTTCGTCTTCTGGGCGCGCTGTGCGAGGCGTAGGCAGGCGTCGCCTGGGGCCTGGCAGCGCCCTGCGGCGCGTGCGCACGGGGGCGCCATCACGCTCGGATCAGGTCCGGGCATGATGGCGGAAAAGGCGGGGCGATGAGAGGCTTGGCCGGGCCTCAGGCCAGAGCGCGGGTGGCGATATCGGCCACGTCGTCAGACAATTCCGGGGTGTCGGCGACACGGCGCAGGGCCGCTTCCGCCAGCCCCGCGCGGCCGGGCTCCAACTGGCGCCAGGTCTTGAAGGCGGACAGAAGGCGCGAGGCAAGCTGCGCGTTCTTCCCGTCGAGGCTCAGCACCACATCCACGAGGAAGTCGTAGCCCGCGCCGTCCGCCCGGTTGAACTGGGTGGGGTTGCCCGCTGCGAAGGCGCCGATGAGCGCGCGCACGCGGTTCGGATTGGTCATGGCGAAGACCGGCAGCAGGGTCAGGTCGCGCACCCGGTCCAGCGTGCCGGGCTCGGCGATCTGCGCCTGGAGGCTCAGCCACTTGTCGATCACCAGGGGATCGGCGGCATAGCGGCGGTGGAAGGCGTCCAGCGCCGAAATCCGGTGCGGCGTGTCGTGCTGGGCGAGCACGGCCAGTGCGGCAAAGCGGTCGGTCATGTTGTCCGCCTCGCTGAACTGGGTCTCGGCGCGGGCGAGCCCGTCCAGCGAGCCGGGCACGGCGAGGTAATCCAGCGCGAGGTTGCGCAGCGCGCGCCGTCCCGCCGAGGCGGCATCCGGCGAATAGCGCCCGCGTGTGGCGAGCGTGCCATACACCTCCACAAGGCGCGGGGAGAGCGCCTCGCTCACCGCCCGGCGTAGCGCCCGGCGGGCGGTGAACACCGCATCGGGGTTCACGTCGCGGGCCAGTTCCCGGGCGACCTCCATCTCCCCCGGCAGGGCCAGCGCCTGCGCCTTGAAGGCGGGGTCGAGGTCATCCGCGTCCAGAATGCGCCGCGCCGCGTCCAAGAGCGCGTTGGGGGCCGGCAATGCGCCGTCGGCGGCGCCGCGCTTCAGCAGATCGAGGGCCAGCGCCTGGATGGCATCGAAGCGGTTGAACGGGTCCCGGTCATGGGCGGCGAGGAAGACGAAATCGTCCACTGAGAGGGAGCTGGTGAGATTGACCGGCGCCGAGAAGCCCCGGTTCAGGGAGGCGACGGGCCGCTCCGGCAGGCCGGTGAACAGGAAGCTCTCCCGCGTCTGCGTCACCTCCAGCACCCCGGTCTCCAGCCGCTGGCCGTCGGCGAGAATGAGCGGCAGGTCGGTGCCGTCGGCGCCCACAAGGCCGATGGCGAGCGGGATCACCATGGCCGCCTTCTCCGGCTGGCCGGGCGTCGGGGGCATGGCCTGCGCGACATCCACGCGGAAGGTGGCGGCGTCGGGATCATAGGTGCCCATCACGGACAGGCGCGGCGTGCCGGACTGCTGGTACCACAAGGCGAACTGGGAGAGATCGCGGCCGGTGGCCTCGGCGAAGCAGGCGAGGAAATCCTCCACCGTCGCCGCATCGCCGTCATGGCGCGTGAAGAACAGGTCCATGCCCGCCCGGAAGCCGTCGGCCCCGAGCAGGGTCTTCAGCATGCGCACCACCTCGGCGCCTTTTTCATAGACGGTGGCGGTGTAGAAGTTGTTGATCTCGCGATAGGTATCGGGCCGCACGGGATGGGCGAGGGGGCCGGCATCCTCGGTGAATTGCTGCGCCTTCAGGAGCCGCACGTCCGCGATGCGCTTCACCGGCCGCGAGCGCTGGTCGGAGGAGAATTCCTGGTCGCGGAAGACGGTGAGGCCTTCCTTCAGGCAGAGCTGGAACCAGTCGCGGCAGGTGATGCGGTTGCCGGTCCAGTTGTGGAAATATTCGTGGGCGATGATCGCCTCGATATTGGCATAGTCCGCATCGGTGGCGGTCTCGGGCGTCGCCAGGATGTATTTGTCGTTGAAGACGTTGAGGCCCTTATTCTCCATGGCGCCCATGTTGAAGTCGGACACGGCGACGATGTTGAACACGTCGAGATCGTATTCCCGCCCGAACGCATGCTCGTCCCAGCGCATGGAGCGCTTCAGCGCATCCATGGCGTAGCCTGCCCGGTCCTGCTTGCCCAATTCCACATAGATGCCGAGATCCACGGGGCGGCCGGAGGCGGTGAGGAAATGGCCGGGCACCTTGGCGAGCCGTCCGCCCACCAGTGCGAACAGGTAGCTGGGCTTCGGCCAGGGGTCGTGCCACACGGCATAATGGCGGCTGGTGCCTTCCACCGGGCCGTGGCGCAGCAGGTTGCCGTTGCCCAGCAGAACGGGCGCCTCGTCCCGCTCAGCCTCGATGCGGGTGGTGTAGACCGCCAGTACGTCGGTGCGGTCCGGGAAATAGGTGATGCGGCGGAAGCCTTCCGGCTCGCACTGGGTGCAATAGGCGCCGGTGGTGCGATAGAGGCCCATGAGCTGGGTATTGGCGGAGGGGTCCAGAAGGGTCTCCACCTCCAGCACGAAGGCATCGGCCGGGGGCACGGCGATGGTGAGCCGGGCCGGGGTCGCCTCATAGGCGCCGCCCACTGCGGGCTGGCCGTTCATGGCGAGGCGCACCAATTGCAGGCCGTCGCCGTCCAGCATCACGGGGGCATCCGCGCGACCCGCCGGATTGCGCCGCAGCGCGAGGCGCGAAACCACCCGCGTGGCGGTGGGGTGAAGCGAGATGTCCAGGTCCACCGTGTCCACCAGCCAGTCCGGCGGGCGGTAGTCCGCCAAACGGATGGGGGCAACATCGGCGTTTCGCATCTTCGTCTCTCCGCTGCCACGCAAACGGGATATGCCCCGCTACGGGCTCTGAAGCATCGGCAAGGCCCGGCCAAGCCGGGCGTGGGGGCAGAATCGGGACATTAAGGGGCTGCCAGCCCGGAGGAAAGGCATTCCGCCCGTTCAGGACACGTCAAGCGATGGTGTTTTGTGCAATGCACGCACAAGCTAGCCGGCGCAGCATCCTTTCGGGGCGGCATGGTTTTTGCGAGTCACTGTTTATTCAGTCCCGGGGTCGCTGTTTTCGGCGGTTTCGGGGAGTGCGTTTTTGTTTCGTTCTTGATCATAGGGGTCGCCATTGCATTGCGCGACCGCCCGGAGGGTTCCCATGCACGGATCGCTTCCCTCGTTGTCGCAGGCAGCTGCCGCGGCTGATACGCCTGAACAGGTCATCGCCCTCTCGGACCATGCCCGCAGCATTGCTGCGGGAAAGGCCCGGGCAATCCAGTCCATTACCGGACAAACCCGCATCCTCGCCCTCAACGCCACCATCGAGGCGGCCCGGGCGGGGGATTCCGGCAAAGGCTTCGCCGTCGTCGCCCAGGAGGTGAAGGCGGTGAGCGCGGAGATCGGCAAGCTCGCCTCGGAGATGGAAAGCGAGCTGACCTCCGCCCTCGACGAGCTGCGTTCCGTGGGCCGGCGCATGGCCGCCGACCTTCGTGGCCAGCGGCTGGTGGATCTGTGCCTGAACGGCATCGAGATCATCGACCGCAACCTGTATGAGCGCACCTGCGACGTGCGCTGGTGGGCCACCGACGCCGCCGTCGTGGCCGCAGCCGGCGACCAGTCCACCGACGTGCTGCTGGAGGGGGAGCGGCGCCTCGGCGTCATTCTCTCCGCCTACACGGTGTATCTGGATCTCTGGATCTGCACGCCGGATGGGCGGGTGGTGGCCCATGGGCGACCGGACCGCTACCCCGCCGTGCGCGGTGTGGATGTCTCCCACGAGAAGTGGTTCAAGGAGGCGCTCACCTCCGCGTCGGGCGATGCCTATGCGGTGGCGGACGTGGATCTGTGCCGCCCGCTGAACAATGCCCCGGTGGCCACCTATGCCGCCGCCGTGCGCGAGAATGGCGAGACTTTCGGCGCCCCCATCGGCGTGCTGGGCATCCATTTCGACTGGGAGCCCCAGGCCCATGCGGTGGTGGACGGCGTGCGTCTCTCCCCCGAGGAGGCGGAGCGCTCGCGCGTTCTGCTGGTGGATGCGCGCGGGCGCATCCTGTCCTCGTCCGACCGCCGGGGCGAGCTGACCGAGCGCGTGGACCTCGCCCTTGCGGGGCGGCGCCAGGGTGTCGTCCATGACACGAACGGGCGCGCCACCGCCTTCCACCTTACCCCCGGCTACGAGACCTATCGCGGCCTGGAATGGGCGGGCGTCATCATCCAGGAGCCGCCCCGCCGCGATGGCCAGCCCGGTGTCTCGGCGGTTCCGCCGGGGCGCAAATAGCGAGCTGCGAATAAGCGGAACCTGCGGCGCGGCAATCTGACCTTGGTCAAGGATGGCCGCGCCGGGGGCGCCCATAGTGGGCGCCATGATCAGTCACGTCCCGCCCTCCGCCGCCCTTCTGGACCATGCCCGCCGCATGGTGCCGCGCTACACTTCCTATCCCACGGCGCCCCATTTCTCGGCGCAGGTGACCGGCGCCGATTACGGCGCGTGGCTGGCGCGCCTGAAGGACACGGCTGCGCCCGTTTCGCTCTATCTGCATGTGCCGTTCTGCCAGTCCTTGTGCAGCTATTGCGGCTGCAACACCAAGGCGGTGCGCCGGGAGGAGCCGGTGCGCGCCTATGCGCAGGTGCTGGCGGCGGAAATCGCTTTGGTGGCCGAGCAGGTGGGGACGACTGAGGTCTCCCATATCCATTGGGGCGGGGGCACGCCCAATGCGCTGCCGCCGGACTGCCTGGAGGAGCTCGCCGCCGCGCTTCACCGGCACTTCCGCATTCCCGCCGGCATCGAGCATGCCATCGAGCTGGACCCGCGCCACCTGACGCAGGAGGGCGCGCGCCTTCTGGCCGGCATCGGCATCACCCGCGCGAGCCTCGGCGTGCAGACGCTGGATGGGGACGTGCAGACCGCCATCGGCCGTATCCAGCCGCTGGAGACCGTGGCGGCTGGCTTTGCGGCGCTGCGGGCGGCGGGCATCGCGGCCATCAATGCGGACCTCATGTACGGCCTGCCGCGCCAGACGCATCTGAGCATCGCGGACACGGTGCGCCATATGCTGGATCTGCGGCCGAACCGCATCTCGCTGTTCGGCTATGCCCATGTGCCCTGGATGAAGTCGCACCAGAAGCTGGTGGTGGAAGCGGACTTGCCGGGCGCGGAGGCGCGCATCCGCCATGCGGGGCTCGCCCGCGAGATGCTGGTGGCGGGCGGCTATGTGGAGATCGGCATCGACCATTTCGCCTTGCCGGACGACAGCATGACCCTGGCCCGCGACGCCCGGCGGCTGCACCGCAACTTCCAGGGCTACACTACGGACGAGGCCGGCACGCTTCTGGGCCTCGGCGCCTCTTCCATCAGCCGCACGCCGTTCGGCTATGCCCAGAATGCCCCCGATGTCGCCGGCTGGCGGCGCGCGGTGGATGCGGGGTGCCTGCCGACCGTCAAGGGCCGGGCCTTTGCGGGCGAGGACGCCCTGCGCGGCGACGTGATCGCCCAGTTGCTGTGCTATTTCGACGTGGATCTGGCCGAGATCGCGGCATCCCACGGGGCGCCCCCGGAGGCGCTGACGGCCGACCTCGACGCGCTGCGCCCGTTCCTCGATGCGGGCTGGGTGACGTTCGACGGCAAGCGCCTCGCCATCACGTCCCATGCCCATGAGATCGCCCGCGTGGTGGCCTCGGCCTTCGACGCCTATCTCGGCCAGGGCGGGCGCCACTCGATGGCGGTCTGACACCATCGGCCCGTAACCTCCACGCACGGGCCGATGGTGCAAGCCTGCGCGGCGCCTGAGCGTAAACCACTCGGCTTCGGTCAAAGATCGAGGCCGTTGGTATGAGCCAAAAGAAAAGGGGCGCGGAAACCGCGCCCCTCTCAACGGATGATCGGATCGGCAGGGCTCAGGAGAGCGCGGCCTCGATCTCTTCCTTCAGCTCGGCCACGGTGTGGTCGATCATCTTGCGGGCGAAGTCGTCGATGGGCAGGCCCTTCACGCGCTCATAAGAGCCGTTGGCGCAGGTGCAGGGCACGCCGGCGATGATGCCTTCCGGAATGCCGTAGTCGCCGTCCGAGCGCACGCCCATGGAGACCCAGCCGCCATTGGTGCCCTGGACCCAGTCATGCATGTGGTCAATGGCCGCGTTGGCGGCGGAGGCCGCCGAGGAGGCGCCGCGGGCTTCGATGATGGCCGTGCCGCGCTTGGCGACGGTGGGGATGAAGGTCTCGCGATACCAGGTCTCGTCGCCGATGATCTCGGGCAGGGACTTGCCGCCGGAGGTGGCGAAGCGCCAGTCGGCGAACATGGTGGGCGAATGATTGCCCCACACGGTCATCTTCTCGATGCTCGCCACTTCGATGCCGGCCTTGGCCGCGAGCTGGGAGAGCGCGCGGTTGTGGTCGAGCCGCAGCATGGCGGTGATGTTCTCGGCCGGGAAGTCCGGCGCGAAGTGCGAGAGGATGCCGGCATTGGTGTTGGCGGGGTTGCCCACCACGAGCACCTTGGCGTCGCGCTTGGCGGCCTCGTTCAGGGCGCGGCCCTGCACCTTGAAGATCTCGGCATTGGCGGACAGCAGGTCGCGACGCTCCATGCCCTTCGAACGCGGGCGGGCGCCCACGAAGATGGCGGCGTCCACATCGCGCAGCGCAACGGCCGGATCGTCGGTGATGACCGTGCCGGCCAGCAGCGGGAACGCGCAATCCTCAAGCTCCATCACCACGCCGCCCACGGCCGCCTGGGCCTGCGGCAGGTCCAGAAGCTGAAGGATGACGGGCTGGTCGGCTCCGAAGATGTCGCCGTGGGCAATGCGGAACAGAAGCGAATAGGAGATCTGGCCGGCCGCACCGGTAATGGCGACGCGCTTGGCAGGACGGGTCATGTAAAAGCTCCAAGGCCAGGACTGGCGCGGGACGCGCCCGGTCCTGGCTTATAGGACGGCTTGCGCCCGCTTTCACCCGGCTACCGAAGAAAAAAGCGGGACCTGGGCGCCGCAGCGCAAAAAAATGTGCGGAGCAACGGCGCGGCCCAGCTTCAGCGCCCCGAAAGGCGCGCCTCCAGCATCTCGTAGAGCGGATTGTCGGAGGCGAAGACGTATTCGATCGCCCCCACCGTCACCATGCTGGCGCCGTGGCCGCGCAGGAACACCGCCAGCGCGTGCAGCGTGTCCGGCGGGCAATGCAGGGTCAGCATGCCCGAGGAGGTGGGCCCGCCGAACGGGGCGACGCAGCGGAAGTCTTGCACCGCCCGCTCCACGAGGCCCGCATCGGCGCGGGTGAAGCGGGTGCGCACTTCGCGCATTGTGCGCGCGCGGCGCTCGGCCGCCATGCGGTCGAACATGGCGCGGGCGGCGGTGCGCGCGCCGATGGTCCAGGGCGCGGTGAGGGAGGCGACGAGATTCGCTTCCGACTTCAGGATCACCCCGTCATCCACCACCTTCAGGGCGTTGGCGGCGAGCGTCGAGCCGGTGGTGGTGATGTCCACGATCAGCTCGGCCGAGCCAGACGCGGGCGTGCCCTCGGTGGCGCCCGCGCTTTCCACGATGCGGTAATCCACAATGCCGTGCCGCGCGAAGAAGGCGCGGGTGAGATTCACATATTTGGTGGCGACGCGGATGCGCCGCCCGGTGCGGCTGTGGAAATGGCCCGCCACGTCGTCCAGATCATCCATGCAGCGCACGTCGATCCAGGCCTGGGGAACCGCCACCACCACATTGGCATGGCCGAAGCCCAGCTTCTCCAGCAGCGCCACGCGGCTGTCCGCATGGGGGATGTTCTCCCGCACCAGATCCTCTCCGGTGACGCCCACATGGGCGGTGCCCGCCGCAAGGGCGCCGGCGATCTCGGAGGCGGAGAGATAAGCCACCTCCACGCCGTCCACGCCGTTCAGCGCGCCGCGATAGTCCCGCGCGCCGCGCGCCTGGACCAGCGACATGCCCGCGCGGGCGAAGAAGGCGTTCACATTCTCCTGGAGCCGTCCCTTGGAGGGCACGGCGAGAATCAGGGTCTCGCTCATCACGCGCCCTCCACCACGGCAAGACGTTCCAGCCACGCAGCAAGGCCCACGGCCGGGATGGGCTGCGGCGCGCCGAGGCGCGGCAGGAGCGGATCGTAGCGCCCGCCCGCCACCAGCGGGCCGTTGACCCGCCCGGAGGGATCGTGCAGCTCGAAGACCATGCCGCTGTAATAATCCAGCGGGCGGCCGAAGGCGGTGGAGAAGGCCACGTCCGACAGGCTGATGCCGCGCGTGGTCAGGAAGCCGGAGCGCCGGTCGAAGGCATCGAGCGCGGCATCGATGACGAGCCCCGCCTCCCGCGTGAGCGCCCGGATGCGGGCCGAGGCATCGTCGGGGTCGCCGGCAATGGCGAGATAGCGCGACAGGAACAGGCTGGTCTCGGGCGGCAGGCTGTTGCCCGCGTCCAGCGCCGACTGTTCCAGGAAGCGCGCCGCGATCTCCGAGACGCTGCGCCCGCCCACCGTGGTGATGCCGGCGATGGACAGGAGGTCCGTCACCAGCGCGCGGGCGCCTTCCGGGTCCGAGCCCGCCAGGGCGTTGAGCACGCCCGCATGGCCGGTGCCGTTGCCGGTGCGCTCGGCGCTGATGCGCTGGAGGTCGGCATCCAGGCGCCCCTGGCCGAAATCCTTCATGAGGCGGCGGCGCCAGGCGGGAGCCAGCGGCAGCGCATCCAGCAGCGCGCCGAACAGGCCCACATCGCCCAGGCGGATCTGCGGGGCGGGCAGATTATAGATGGCGCAGGTTTCAAGGCCGAGGGCGAGGATCTCCGCGTCTGCCGCTTCCGTGTCGGCGCGCCCGAAGGATTCGACGCCCGCCTGGCGGAACTCGCCGGTGCCCTCGCCACGGAACCGGAACACCGGGCCGAGATAGCTGACCGCGGCGGGCAGGGGCATGCGGGCCGCCAGCACTTCGCGCGCCACGGGAATGGTCAGGTCCGGCCGCAGGCACAATTCGGCGCCTTCAGCATCGGTGGTGAGATAAAGGCGGCGGCGGATCGATTCGCCGGACAGATCGAGGAACACGTCGGCGGGCTGCAGGATCGGGGGATCGACCCGCGCGAAGCCGGCATCCGCGAAGCGGGACAGGAGGGCTTCGTCCAAAGCGCGCGCATCGCGCCGGGGGAGGGGGCTCATCGCCGCGGGAGACATGGAAAGGTCCAGACGGGTTCCGGGTGGGTCCGCGCGGGTTCTAGTGCGCCATGGCCCCGGATGGAAGCGTCAATGCGCGCGGGGCCTGCCCGCTTGGGTTCGATGCGCGGGGCGGATCGGCTATGGTGCGGCAGATTCGCGGATTGCCGACGCAAGGAAGGACACGCCCATGGCCGAGACAGCCAAGACCGCTAAGGACGCCGCCCGGCCCGCCGCGCCGGATATCTCGGGCCTCTCCTTCGAGGCTGCGCTGGCGGAGCTG
This sequence comes from Aquabacter cavernae, assembly GCF_003993795.1. Taxonomy (GTDB): domain Bacteria; phylum Pseudomonadota; class Alphaproteobacteria; order Rhizobiales; family Xanthobacteraceae; genus Aquabacter; species Aquabacter cavernae. The sequence continues at coordinate 1,370,666 of NZ_RWKV01000008.1, read as the reverse complement.
GAGACCATCGTCCAGCGCCTGGAGGCGGGCAATGTGCCGCTGGAGGAATCCATCGCCATCTATGAGCGGGGCGAGGCCCTGCGGGCGCGCTGCGACGCGCTGCTGAAGGAAGCCGAGGCCCGGGTGGACATGATCACCCGCGATGCGGACGGCCGCCCCTCCGGCACCGCGCCGCTCGATCCGGCGGGCTGATCCAGCCATGGCGCCGCACGGGGGCATGCGCATGCTCCATGTGCGCAGCGCATGACGGCGCGCCTCAAAACCGCCGCCCGATCTGCTATAGAAGCGCCGCCGACGGAGAGACCCGCCATGACCTTGCCCCTGATCGCCCCTTCCATCCTCGCCTCCGATTTCTCGCGCCTCGGCGAAGAGGTGCGCGACGTGGCGGCGGCTGGGGCGGATTATATCCATCTCGACGTGATGGACGGCCATTTCGTGCCCAACATCACCTTCGGCCCGGACATCATCAAGTCGCTGCGCCGCTATACGGACAAGACCTTCGACACCCACCTGATGATCTCCCCCGTGGAGGCCTATTTGGAGGCGTTCGCGGCGGCGGGCTCGGACATCATCACCGTGCAGGTGGAAGCCACCGACCATCTCGACCGCTGCCTCCAGGTGATCCGGGGGCTCGGCAAGAAGGCGGGCGTGGCGCTCAATCCCGCCACCCATGAGAGCTGCCTCGAATATGTGCTCGATAAGGTGGACCTCATCTGCGTGATGAGCGTCAATCCGGGCTTTGGCGGGCAGGCCTTCATTCCCGAAGTGCTGCCCAAGATCTCCCGCATCCGCGACATGGTGCGCGGCCGCGACATCCGCATTGAGGTGGATGGCGGCGTGAACCCGCAGACCGGCGCGCTCTGCGCCAAGGCGGGCGCCGACGTTCTGGTGGCAGGCTCGGCCGTGTTCAAGGGCGGCATCGAGGGCTACCGTACGAACATCCGCGCCATCCGCGACGGCGCCGCCAACGCCCTGGGTCTTGTGGCCTGAGGGGCGCGCGGGAAAGATCGGGCCTGCCGGTCTGATCCCGCTTGACGGGCAGGAATAAAACGTTCGATTGTTTCCTTGAGAGCCGCGTCCGAAGAACGACGCCCTTCGAGGAAACAGCCATGGCCGACGCCTATGACGACCTGATCCGCGCCTTCCGCTGGAACATCCCGGAGCGGCTGAATATCGGCGTCGCCTGCACCGATGCCCATGCCACCGGCGCGGGCAAGCCGGCCCTGATCTTCGAGGAGGAGGACGGCACCGAGCGCCGCTATTCCTTCGAGGACCTCTCCCGCCTCACCAACCGTTTCGCCAATGTGCTGGTCGCCGCCGGTCTGCAGCGGGGCGACCGGATGGGCGTGTTCCTGCCCCAGGCGCCGGAAACCGCCATCGCGCATCTCGCCGCGTTCAAGGCGGGCCTCGTCTCGGTGCCGCTCTTCACCTTGTTCGGCGACGAGGCGCTGGAATACCGGCTGGGTGCCTCAGGAGCGAAGGCGCTGGTCACGGACCTGCCCGGCCTCGCCAAGCTCGCCCGCGTGCGCGACCATCTGCCCGATCTTACCCATGTCTATGTCATCGGCGCGGATACGGGCGGTGCGCTCTCCTTCGACGCCGCCCTGGCGCTGGCTTCGGACCGCTTCACGCCGGTGGATACGGGCCCGGACGATCCGGCCATTATCATCTTCACCTCGGGCACCACGGGAAACCCCAAGGGGGCGCTTCACGGGCACCGCATCCTGCTGGGCCATCTGCCGTGCATCACCTTCATCCATGAGGGCATGCCCCAGCCCGGCGACCTGCACTGGACGCCCGCCGACTGGGCCTGGATCGGCGGCCTGTTCGACGTGCTGTTCCCCACCCTCTATCTGGGCGTGCCGGTGCTCGCCCACCGGGCGAAGAAGTTCGCCCCCGACGCCGCCATGGACCTCATGGCGCGCCACAAGGTGCGCAACGTCTTCCTGCCGCCCACCGCCCTCAAGCTCATGCGACAGGCGGATGTGCGCCATCCCGGCCTCGTCCTGCGCTCGCTGCTCACGGGCGGCGAGACGCTGGGTGCGGAGCTGGGCGCCTTCGTGAAGGATCGGCTTGGGGTGGAGGCCCGTGAGATCTACGGGCAGACCGAGTGCAACCTCGTGGTGGGCTCCAATTCCAGCTATTTCCCCATCCGCCCCGGCGCCATGGGCAAGCCCATTCCGGGCCATGACGTGCGCGTCGTGGACGATGAGGGCAACCCGCTGCCCACGGGCGCGGAGGGCCATATCGGCATCCGGCGCGGCGATCCCGTGATGATGCTGGAATATTGGCGCAACCCCGCCGCCACGCGGGACAAATATGCGGGCGATTTCCTGCTGACCGGCGACATGGGGCGCACGGACGAGGAAGGCTATCTCTGGTATGTGGGCCGCTCGGACGACGTGATCACCTCGGCCGGCTACCGCATCGGGCCGGGGGAGATCGAGGACTGCATCCTGAAGCACCCGGCCGTCGCTTTGGTGGCGGTGGTGGGCATACCGGACCCGGTGCGCACCGAGGCGGTGAAAGCCTGGGTGGTGCTGAAGGACGGTTTTGAAGGTTCCGATGGGCTCGCCGCCGAGATCCAGCAGCATGTGCGCGAGCGCCTGTCCGCCCACGAATATCCCCGCCACGTCGCCTTCACGAACACATTGCCCATGACCGCCACGGGCAAGATTCTGCGACGGGAATTGCGCGCGCTGGGCTGATCCGGCCCCGCGCCACGCCTGAGCCTGTCAGCGGGGAATGTTTTGGACATCCCCCGCTGGGCAAGGCCTGATCCTGCTTACTTCAGGATGTCCACCGCGGTGGCCGGCTGGTTCAGCGGGAAGGTCTTGATCTCTTTCCCGTCCAGCGGCGCCTTGGCGAGGTCCAGCACCCGGGTCTGGCTGTTGTCATAGGTGCGGATCGTGTAGCGCTTGGCCTTCAGATCCACCACGGAGGTCCATTCCGTGGTCTCGATGCCCGTCACCCCGCCGCCGGTGGCCGAATCCGCCGAGGTGCGGATGATGCCGGGCGAGATGTCGAAATTGTTGAGGATGTGGAAGGCGAGGCTGCTGGCCTGCTCCGTGGTGGGCATGACCGGCGCCGCCCGCGAATACAGGAACGCCCGCACGAAGCGCGAGGGCGAGGACATGTCGCCCGGCAGGCCCGGCGCGCCGGCGCCCGTGGAGGGCGGCGAGATGGTGAGGCTGCCCAGCTTCAGGGGCTCAGGATTGTAGGCCGACAGGGACAGGTAATTGCCCAGATTGGCCACATGCCAGTCGAAGGCGGGCGCGTTGGTGAGGACCGTCGTCGGGTTGTCGTGGAGCTGGAGTTCCCCGCCGATATATTCGATGACGAGGCTCGCCCCGGTGGCGTCATGCAGCGTGATGTGCATGGGCACGGGCATTTTGAGGGCCTCAAGGGCCGACCGGTTCACCTTGATCTTCGGCAGCCCCGTCTTCACCTCCGCCACGGTGGCGAAATTGGTGAGCACGTAGGTCAGCACCTCATGGGCGGCGATGGAGGTCTTGCCCTCCGAAGCCGGCACGTCCTGATAGAGCGAGAGGCCCGGCAGATAGAGGATGCCGCCCGCGAGGCCCGCCTCGTTCACCCCGTCCATGATGACCGGCAGGCCGAAGGCGTTGGCGCCACCCACGCCGTATTTCGTGGTCCAGGTCAGACCCGTTCCCGCCTTGCCGTCCGGCCCGGTGCCCGAATAGGCGAGGTTGCGCGGCACGACGATGATCTGCGAGTTGAGCGCCAGCCCGAACTCCATGGTGCGCCCATAGACGAAGCCGCCGTCGGCAGCCTTCAGCAGGAAGGAGGTGCAGGCGGCGGCCTGCTGCACCGGCAGCAGCACGGCCGCGCCGAGCGCCAGGGCGGCAGCGCCCGTCCGGATGATGCGATTGAGCACGTCGTTCTCCTTATACGCAGTTCACTGCAGGCCGGAACCATATCCCTCTATTGAGGGATGCACAGGCAAAGCTAAGTCGTTTAGAATGCTTCTGGTTTCCAGTGTGTTGCGGCGAGGGGGGAAAAGATGGACCTCAATACCATCGAGCATGTGCAACAGCCGGGTGCACGGGGCGAGATTCCCCCCTTTTCTCCGGGAGATGCCTTTGTCGGCGGCGGCACCTGGCTCTTTTCCGAACCACAGCCCCATCTGCGACGGCTGGTGGATCTGTCCACCCTCGGCTGGGAGCCGCTGCGTGTCAGCCCGGAGGGGCTGGAGATTGCCGCCACCTGCACCCTGGCGGAGCTGAATGCGGCGAACCTGCCCGCCGAATGGCCCGCGGCGCATTTGCTGGCGGACTGCTGCCGCTGCCTCATGGGCTCGTTCAAGGTGTGGAACATGGCCACCGTGGGCGGCAATTTGTGCATGTCGCTCCCCGCCGGCCCCATGATCTCGCTGTCCGCCGGGCTGGAGGCCACCTGCCTCCTCTGGGCGCCGGACGGGACAGACCGTCGCGTCTCTCTGTTCGATTTCATCACCGGCCCCCGGCAGAATGCCCTGCGGCCCGGCGAGATCCTGCGCAGCATCCACATTCCCGCCGCCGTGCTTGCCCGCAGCGCCGAGATGCGCCGCGCCTCGCTCACGCGCCATGGCCGGTCGGCGGCGCTGCTCATCGGCACGCGGGACCGGACGAGTGGGGCCTTCACGCTGGCCGTCACCGCCTCGGTTCCCCGGCCGCTGCAATTCCATTTCCCCGAGGCGCCGGACGCGCAGACCCTGCGCGCCCGCCTGGAGGCGGGGATTCCGCCCGAAGGCTTCTATGACGACATTCACGGGGCCCCGGCCTGGCGGCGCCACATGACGGTCCGCATGGCGGAGGAAATCCGGAACGCGCTGTACGAGGGAGACCGGGCATGACCCTCACGATCAACGGACACCCCACCGACGCCGCGCCCCGTGCCGGCCAATGCCTGCGCACCTTCCTGCGGGACCAGGGCTGGTTCGGCGTGAAGAAGGGATGCGACACGGGCGATTGCGGCGCCTGCACCGTCCATGTGGACGGCGAGCCGGTTCATAGCTGCATCTTTCCCGCCTTCCGCGCCAAAGGGCGGGAAGTGCGCACCATCGAGGGGATGCGCGGCGCGGATGGCCTTCACCCCGTCCAGGAGGCGTTCATCGCCGCCCAGGGCTTCCAGTGCGGCTTCTGTACGCCCGGCATGGTCATGACCACGGCGGCCCTTACCCAGGGCCAGCGGGCGGACCTGCCCATCGCCCTGAAGGGCAATATCTGCCGCTGTAGCGGCTACCGCGCCGTCGAGGACGCGGTGCACGGCATCGCCCATACGGAGCAAGCCCCGCAGGACGCCCCCTCCTGCGGCGTCAGCCTGCCCGACCCGGCGAACCATGCGGTGGTGACGGGCGCCGTCCGCTACACAATGGACGTTCCGGTGGACGATGCGGCGCATCTGAAGATCCTGCGCTCGCCTCATCCGCACGCCCGCATCCGCGCCATCGATGCCAGTGGTGCGTATGACGTGCCCGGCGTCATCGCCGTGCTGACCCATGCGGATGCGCCCCAAGCCTGCTTCTCCTCGGCGCGCCACGAGGTCTCGAAGGACGACCCGGACGATTTGCGCATCCTGGACGACGTTGTGCGCTTCGTCGGCCAGCGCGTGGCGGCCGTGGTGGCTGAGAGCGAGGGCGCGGCGGAGGAAGGGTGCCGGCGCATCAAGGTGGATTACGAGATCCTGCCCGCCGTGTTCGATCCGGAAGCCGCCATGGCGCCCGGCGCGCCCATTCTCCACCACAAGGACCCCGCCACCTCTCGCATCGGGGCACCCGAGCGCAATGTGGTGGGGGAAGTCCACGGCATGCTGGGCGACGTGGAGGCAGGCTTTGCCGAGGCGGATGCCATCTATGAAGGCAATTATGCCTCCCAGCGCATCCAGCACGGCCATCTGGAAACCCTGGGGAGCATCGGCTGGCTGGAAGCGGACGGCACCCTCTCCCTGCGCACCTCGTCCCAGGTTCCGTTCCTGGTCCGCAACGCGCTGGCGGACGTGCTTTCGCTGGACCCCGCTTTGGTCCGCGTGGCCTGTGGGCGCGTGGGCGGCGGTTTCGGCGCCAAGCAGGAGATGCTCACCGAGGACATCGTCGCCCTCGCCGTGCTCAAGACCGGGCGCAAGGTGAAGCACGAATTCACCCGCGAGGAGCAGTTCACGGCCGCCACCTGCCGCCATCCGGTGCGCGTGCGGGTGATGCTCGGCGCCCGGCGCGACGGGACGCTCACCGCCATGCAGATCCGCGTGGTGAGCGATGCGGGGGCCTACGGCAATCACAGCGTCGGCACTCTGTTCCATGGCTGCAACGAGGTGCTGCAGCTCTATCGCTGCCCCAACAAGAAGGTGGACGGCTTTGCGGCCTACACCAACACCCTGCCCAGCGGCGCCTTCCGGGGCTATGGGCTGAGCCAGACCGTCTTCGCCATGGAATCGGCGCTGGACGAACTGGCGCGCACCATCGGTGTCGATCCGTTCGAGCTGCGGCGGCTCAATGTGGTGCGCCCGGGCGATGCCATGAGGGCCTATTCGGACCATCCCCACGACGTGGAATTCGGCAGCTACGGCCTGGACCAGTGCCTGGATCTCGTGGAAGCCGCTCTCGCCCGCGATGAGAGTGTGCCGCCGGACGGCGCGGAATGGGCCACCGGCCAGGGCATGGCGGCGGCCATGATCGACACCATTCCCCCGCGCGGCCATTTCTCGGATGCCCGCGTCCGGCTGACGGAGGACGGTGCGTTCGAGCTGACCGTGGGCACGGTGGAGTTCGGCAACGGCACCAGCACGGTGCATCGCCAGATCGCGGCCAGCGTGCTGGCCACGACGCCGGACAAGATCCGCCTCGTCCAGGGCGACACGACGCAGCTCGGCCATGATACCGGCGCCTTCGGCAGCACCGGCATCGTGGTGGCCGGCCTCGCCACGGAGCGTGCGGCCCGTGCCATGGCGGAGCGCCTCCTCGCCGAGGCGGCCGGGGCGGCGGGCGTCGCGCCCGAGGCCTGCCACCTGGAAGACGGCGCGGTGCGCGCGGGCGCCACGGCGGTGCCGCTTTCGGCCTTGGCCGCGCAGGCGGGTGGGACCATCACGGTGGAAGGGCATTCCACGGGATCGCCCCGCTCGGTAGCCTTCAATGTCCACGGTTTCAAGGTGGCGGTGAACCGCGGCACGGGGGAGTTGCGCATCCTCAAGAGCGTGCAGGCGGCCGATGCGGGCCGGGTGCTCAATCCCATGCAATGCCGTGGGCAGGTCGAAGGCGGGGTTGCCCAGGCATTGGGCGCCGCCATGAGCGAGAACCTGCGCATCGGCCCGGACGGCGTGGTGGAGACCCCCAACTTCCGCTCCTACCTGATGCCCCGGTTCGTGGACATCCCGCGCACCGAGGTGCTGTTCGCGGACACCTATGACCGGCTCGGGCCGTTCGGGGCGAAGTCCATGAGCGAAAGCCCTTTCAACCCGGTGGCCCCGGCGCTGGCCAATGCGGTGCGCGATGCCACCGGCGTGCGGCTGACCCACCCGCCCTTCGCGCCCGATACGGTCCATGCGGCGCTCGCAGCATCCGGCGCGGCTTGTGAATGACCTGATCCGCCCCGGTCTCTCACCGGGGCGGCGCGGTGCGGGTTTGCGGCGGCGCGTGCCACCGGTCCATCCATGAGGGCACGGCCGGTTGAACCGGCCTCAGGCGAGCTTCGGCCCCACCATGGCGAACACCGCGCCCTGCGGGTCCAGAGCCTGGAAGATGTGGACGCCGCCGGGCACTTCCATGGGCCCGTTGATGATGCGCCCGCCGCCGGCGATCACCCGCGCCTCGGCGAAGACGATGTCGTCGGTGGTGAAATAATAGGTCCAGAAGGAGACGGGCACGCCGGGCGGACGGGCCATCATGCCGCCCACGCCCTCGGAGCCGCCGCCATAGGTGAAGAGCTGGTAGGTGCCGAGCGGGCCCATGTCGATGGCCTGGTCCTTCGCCCAGCCATACTGGCCGGAATAGAAGGCGAAGGCGCGCTCGGGATCGGTGGCCAGCAGTTCGTGCCAGCCCACGAGGCCGGGACGCATGGCGGGGTTGCGGGGCGGCATTTCGCCGTCGCCCTGGAACAGCGCGAAGACCGCGCCCTCCGGGTCGGCGACGATCGCGAAGCGGCCGATGCCGGGAATGTCCTGCGGTGCGCGATAGACCTGCCCGCCGCCCGCGGCGACGGAGGCGGCGCCCGCATCCACGTCGTCCACGCCCACATAGCCGATCCAGGACGGCGGCGCGCCCATGGCGCGGGCGTTTTCCGGCAATTCCATGATGCCGGCGATATCGTCGCCGCCCGAGGAGAGCAGGGTGTAGGCCATGCCCGGCATACCGGCGTCGCGGGTCTGCCAGCCCACCGCGTCAGCATAGAAGCGGTTCGCGGCTTCCGTGTCCGTGGTCATCAGTTCGTACCAGACGAACGTTCCCTGCAGCTGTCCCATCTTCGATCCTCCCATCAAGAGTGTTTCAGCCTTTCAAGGAAATGCTGAAACACTCTATCTCTTTGAGTTTCCGCGTTTCCTTCACGCGAACCGCTTCACACTTCGCTCGGAAACGCTATCGCGCGAAAGCCCCGCAGCCTCGCGCATTCTGTTGACGGATGAATTACGGGACGCCGGCGCTCAGGGCGCCACGTCGGAGGGCGCCCCGCCGGAGGCCGCCTCGCGCGCCTGCTCGGCCTCATAGTCCGCCAGCAACGCCCGGTAGCGCAGGGTGGAGAGCGGGAGGAAGGCCAGATAGAGCACGGAGCAGACGGACAGGACGAGCCACGGATAGCTCGCCAGCAGGCCCGCGAACAAAGCGACCAGCACGAACAGCGGCAGCACCATGTCGCGCCGCACCTTCTTGCCCAGCGTCTTGCCGGACCATGCGGGCAGCTTGGAGATCATGAGCACGCCGATGGCGATGGTGTAGATCATGGCCAAAGGTGCGGTGGCCGAACCGTGCGGCACGCCCACAAGCTCCAGATAGACCGGCAGCAGCACCGTGATGGCCCCGGCAGGAGCGGGAATGCCGGTGAAGAAGTCGGCGGCGAAGGGCGGACGGTCGGGGTCGTCCAGCATCACATTGAAGCGCGCAAGGCGCAGTGCCGCGCAGATGGCGAACAGGAGCGCCGCGATCCAGCCCATGGAGCCGACCTCGTCCAGGCCCCACATGTAGAGAATGAGGGCGGGAACGCAGCCGAAATTCACGAAGTCCGCGAGGCTGTCCAACTCCGCGCCGAAGCGCGAGGTGCCCTTGAGCGCGCGGGCAAGCCGCCCGTCCACCCCGTCCAGGATGGCGGCGAAGACGATGGCGGCGAGCGCCAGCTCGAACCGGTCCTCCACCGCCATGCGCACGGCCGTGAGGCCGGAGCACAGGGCCAGCAGCGTGACGAGATTGGGAATGAGCACGCGCAGCGGAATGCGCCCGAAGGTGCCGAAGCGGGGCTTGCCCTCCGGATCGAACGGGGGAAAGAGCGGCGCCATGGGACCTCAGCTGACCCGGTAAGCGGTGTCGCGCCCGCCTTGGGCGGCGAAATCCGCAATCATGGTCTCGCCGGCCGTGGCGAGCTGGCCTTCGGCCACCAGAAGGCGCGTGCCCGGCGGCAGATAGATGTCCACCCGCGAGCCGAACCGGATCAGGCCGAAGCGCTCGCCCGCGCCCATCTCCTCGCCCTCGCGCACGAAGCACACGATGCGCCGGGCGATGAGACCCGCAATCTGCACGCAGCCCACCGGCCCGAAGGCGGTCTGGAAGATGAAGCCGTTGCGCTCATTGTCCTCGCTCGCCTTGTCCAGGTCCGCATTGAGGAAGATGCCCGGCTTGTAGGCGATGCGCGCCACGCGGCCGGTGACCGGCGCGCGGTTCACATGCACGTTGAACACGTTCATGAAGACCGAGACCCGCAGGAGCGGCGTGTCGGAGAGATCCAGCTCGCGCGGGGGGATCGCGAGGGTGATCTGCGAGATGACCCCGTCCGCGGGCGATACCACCAGACCCTCGCGGATGGGCGTGACGCGCTGGGGGTCGCGGAAGAACAAGGCGGTCCAGACCGTGAGGCCGAGCGCCAGCATCCCCCAGAAGGTGGACACCAGGAAAATGACCAGCGTGAGCACCGCCGCGATGGCGATGAACGGATAGCCTTCGCGATGGACGGGCGGAATGGTCTTGCGGATGCTGGCGAGGATGGACACACGCGGCTCCCTTTACGGAGCCCGATAGGTAGTGCGCCCCCGGCAAGGCGTCAAATCACGCTGTGGGCGGGCGCTCCTCACAGGATCTCGGTCCGGGGCAGGCTGTACTTGGCGTCGATCACCTCGAACCGCCCGGCGCGGTCATAGGTGTGGATGCCCTCGCACGGCTGCCCGGCAAAGGCCGGCACCGCATCGGGCCCCACTTCCAGGACCGGGGTCTCCGCATAGTCGTCGGGCGTCAGGCGGTCGATGCGGCAGAAACGTATGGCCCGCCCATAGGTGCCCGAGCAGTCCTGGGCGGGGCGGTAGAGCACCCCGTCCTGCTCCACGATGCGCCCGGCGCAGCGCGCGTCGCGCACATCGTTGGAGAGCGGGCTGGCGGGATGAAGGCGCCACTCCCCGGTGAGGCTGTCCGCCGTGAACAAATGCAGGGACGTGGCCTTGGTGCCGGGCGCGAGGAAGGTGGCGAAAAAATACCAGACGCCGTCCTTCAGGTAGGGCGTCGTGTCCACCACGGGTCCCCGGAACAGCACCTTCTCCTTCACCCAGCGGTGGGGGAACAGCTCGGCCCGGTAGAGCGCAACCTCGCCCGCCGCCATGCTCTCGGGGATCATGTAGAGCGCGCCGTCATGGGCGAAGACGAGCGGATAAGAGAGGTGGGAGCCGGTGGCGAGGCAGATGTCCGCCGTCTGCGGCACGCCGTCGGTGATGTCCATCACCGCGATGTCGCCGCGGTCGGCGGCATAGTCGTAATCCTCAAGGAAGAGGTAGGTGCGCCCCTCATGGACGAACAGCATGGGGTCGGCGTAGAAATGCCCCTTGGGGGCCGCGAAGAAGGCGAAGCGGGAAAGGTCCAAGGCCCCCGTGCCGGGCCGGACGGACGGCATGTCCACGTCCCGCCGCACGGCGGTCTGCCAATGCTGGATGCGGCGCCCCAGCCGCTCGGCCAGCTTGTCGCGCACCGCGCGCGCGAGCCAGCCCAGCACATCGCGGTTCTTCGGCTTCTTGTAGAGCTTTTGGCGGCCCGCATAGGGGGCGGGCGGCACGGCCTGGGCCTTCAGCGCCTCGAAGCCCTGCTCGTGCAACTGCTTCAGCTTCCAGATGAGGAAATAGGCCGATCCCCAGTATGGCCCCATGCGGGTGAGGTAGAGGGAGACGCCGCCCTCATTGGCATATTGCCCCTTCGCCAGGACGAGCCCGTCATCCAGCTTCTCGCTGAGGACCTGGAGGATCACGCCGGCGCGCGGATTGTCCTCCGTCATCTCCCAGAAATAAGGCGGGGAGCCGCGATAGAAATCATTGTCGCCGTGGTGGAAGGACCAGATGCCGTAGCGGGCGGCGGTGAGGATGTCGCCCTTCAGGATGTTGAATCCGAACCGCACGAAAACGTCGAGCTTCACCGCCCGGATGGCGTCCAGCGCCTCCGGCGGGAAGCGCTGCACATGGCCGCTAACGAGGGGCGCCACTGCAAGCTGGGGAATGCCGCGCAAGCGCTCGGAACAGTCCACGCGCCGGGTGGGGTCCTCGCCCGCGCGCCGGCTGCGCTTTTCGTCCAGCCGGAGATAGAGCGCATAGGCGATGGCGTGGCGAAGCTCGGGTGTGCGCAGGAATTTCAGTGCCCGGGCCGCGAGGGAGGCGGGCCGCGGCGCGGCGCCCGCGCCCCCGGCATTGCGCACCACAAGCACGATCTCGGCGAAGCTCGAGCGCTGGATGTCATCCACCATGGCCGCGAAGACGGCCGGTAATTCGGGGCCGTCAATCAGCAGGCCCACCCGCAGCTTGGGGGCGGGGGAGGCGGAGGCCAAGAAGAGATCGCCGGTCACGCGGCAGCCCTTGAATCCGGAGGTGCTCTGGTTTTTTGCTACCACGCTCCCGACGGCTCGGGCAACGTCCGGTTTGTTGCCGAACCTGCTGAAACCTCCCGCTTTTCCGACGCGCTCTCCTCTTCCCCAGCGGCACGCAGGCGCTCGCGTGCGTCGTCCGCTTCCCGCTGGCGCTGCCAGAGCGCGGCATAGACCCCGTTCAGCTCCAGAAGCTCGCCATGGGTTCCCTGCTCCGCGATCCGGCCCTTGGCGAGGACGATGATGCGGTCGGCATTCACCACGGTGGAGAGGCGGTGGGCGATGACCAAAGTGGTGCGCCCGCGCGAGACGCCGTCCAGGGCTTCCTGGATGTCCCGCTCCGTGTGGCTGTCCAGGGCCGAGGTGGCCTCGTCCAGAACCAGGATGGGCGGCGCCTTCAGGATGGTGCGGGCGATGGCGACCCGCTGCTTCTCGCCGCCGGAGAGCTTCAGCCCCCGCTCGCCCACCTCGGTCTGGTAGCCCTTGGGGGTGGCGCGGATGAAGGCGTCGATCTGCGCCAGCCCGGCGGCCGCCTCCACTTCCGCCTCGCTCGCGCCGAAGCGCCCATAGCGGATGTTGTAGGCGATGGTGTCGTTGAACAGCACCGTGTCTTGGGGAACCATGCCGATGGCGGCGCGCAGGCTGTCCTGCGTCACCGCCCGCAGGTCCTGCCCGTCAATGGTGATGCGCCCCGAGGAGACATCATAGAAGCGATAGAGCAGGCGCGAGAGGGTGCTCTTGCCCGCGCCGGAGGGGCCGACAATGGCCAATGTGCGCCCCGCCGGAACCTCGAAGGTGACGCCGCGCAGGATCTCGCGCCCCGGATCGTAGGAGAAGTGCACGTCCTCGAACCGCACCGTCCCGCCCGCCACCACCAGCGGCGCCGCGTCGGGGGCGTCCTCGATTTCGGGATCGCGGGCCAGCACGGTGAACATGGCCTCAATGTCGACGATGGCCTGCTTGATCTCGCGATAGATCATGCCGAGGAAGTTCAGCGGCTGGTACAGCTGGATCATCATGGCATTGACCATGACGAAGGCGCCGACGCTCTGGCGGCCGGAGCGCACGTCGAAGGCGGCCAACACCATGGTGGCGGTGAGGCCCAGGGTGAAGATCACCGCCTGCCCGGCATTGAGCCAGGCGAGCGAGGTGAAGGTGCGCACGGTGGCACTCTCATAGCGGGCCACCGACTTGTCGTAGCGCGCGCTTTCCCAGCGCTCCGCGCCGAAATACTTCACCGTCTCGTAGTTCAGGAGGCTGTCCACGGCCTTGGTGTTGGCCTCGGTGTCGCTCTCGTTCATGTCGCGGCGGATGGAGATGCGCCACTCGCTCGCGACATAGGTGAACCATGTGTAGAGCACCACCATGGTCACCACGACCGCCACGTAGCGCCAGTCGAAGGCGACGGCCAATACGACGAGCACCAGCACCAGTTCGACGATGGTGGGCGCGAGCTGGAGCATCAGCATGCGCACGATGGTCTCGATGCCCTCGCGCGCCCGCTCCAGAACGCGGGTGAGGCCGCCCGTCTTGCGCTCCAGATGGAAGCGCAAGGACAGAGCATGCATGTGGTCGAAGGTTTCCAGCGCCAGCTTGCGCACCGCATGGAGCGCCACCTGGGCGAACATGCCGTCGCGCAGCTGGGTGATGCCCGCCATCACGACGCGCGAGCCGCCATAGGCAAGCGTCAGCAGCACGGGGGCGGCCAGCAGCCAGGCGATCTCCGGGTCGCCCTGGTCGTCCGGCACATGGGCCAGCGCGTCGGTGGCCCATTTGAAGAAGAAGGGCACCGCCATGGTGGCGAGCTTGGCGAGGAACAGCAGCAGCAGGGTCGCCACCACGCGGCGGCGCAGGTCCGCGCGATCCTGCGGCCACAGATAGGGCCAGAGCGCGCGCACGGTCGCGAGCAGCGCGCCCCCGGCCGCCGAGACGGCCTTGAACGAACGCCGGGACGATCCCGGCCGGGTCATGTCGGACATGTCAAACGTGGGCCTTTTCGGGCTCGCATGCCGCATCGGGCGCGGGCGCATGCAAGGCGGAGAACAGAATGTCGAGATCCCGGCGTAGCGTGGCGAGCGCTTCCGCGTCGAGACAGTAGCAGGCGCGCCCCTTTTCCGTGCCCCCCCGGATCAGGCCCGCCTCCAGCAGAACCTTTATATGTTGCGAGACGGTGGACTGCGCCAGGGGCAGGCCCGCGACGATGGCGCCGCACTGACAGCCGTCCCCGCCCGCCAGCGTCACCAGCACCTTGAGCCGGGCGGGGTGGGAGAGCGCCTTCAGGCGATCGGCCAATTGGTGAAGAAGAGGTCCGTCCATCGTAAATCGCCGATAAACGATGGCCTTGTCACAATCAACCGATCTTCCGCGCGCCGTCATTGTTTCGTCGGCGGTCCCCGCCATGGTGGACGGCACGGAAAGATGGGGTCGCCCCCGTGACGCACTGCACAAAACTGCTACAGTGAGCGCCATGGCCTCGATTGAAAGTATCTGTGTCTATTGTGGCTCCTCGAAAGGTGCCGATCCCCTGTTCGCCGAGGATGCACGGCACTTCGGCACCCAACTCGCCCGCAACGGCATCCGCCTCGTCTATGGCGGCGGCGGCGTGGGCCTCATGGGGGAAGTGGCGACGGCGGTCGCCCTGAACGGCGGTCAGGTGACCGGCATCATCCCGCACTTCCTCATCTCACGCGAACGGGCGTTCGAGCACGACGCCGAGATGGTGGTGACGCAGGACATGCACGAGCGCAAGCGCCTCATGTTCGAGCGCGCCGATGCCTTCGTGGCGTTTCCCGGCGGCGTCGGCACGCTGGAGGAACTTGTGGAGCAGCTCACCTGGGCGCAGCTCGGGCGTCACCGCAAGCCGATCCTCATCGCCAACATTGCCGGCTTCTGGGACCCGCTGCTCTCGCTGCTGGATCACATGCGGGCCTCCGCCTTCATCGGCGGCGCGAACCCGGTGGAGATCCTTGTGGCGGATCATGTGGACGAGATCCTGCCGAAGCTGCGAACCGCCGCCGCGCGGGTTCCCGAGTCGGAACTGCGCGGCGCACAGCCCATGTTCGCCATCGACAAGATGTGAGGCGAGGGCTCAGCCAGCCCTCCCTGAATGCAGGGGAAGGGGGCAGGCCGCGCGCGGGCACGGCCGCCTCGTATCCTCAATAATAAGACGCGATCTTCGCCACTTCCTCGCGCGAGCCGAACACCAGCGGGATGCGCTGGTGCAGCTTCTGGGGCGTGATGTCGAGGATGCGGGTGGTGCCGTCCGTGGCCGCGCCCTGGGCCTGCTCGGTGATGAAGGCCACCGGATTGGCCTCGTAGATCAGCCGCAGGCGGCCATTCTCATAGCCCTTCCGCTTGTCGCCGGAATAGATGTAGACGCCGCCGCGCGTGAAGATGCGGAAGGCGTCGGCCACCATGGAGCCCACCCAGCGCATGTTGAAGTCCTTGGCGCGGGGGCCGTCCTTGCCCGCGAGGCAGTCCTCGATATAGCGCCGCATGGGCTCTTCCCAATGGCGCATGTTGGACTGGTTCACCCCGTATTCCTTGGTCGCCGCCGCAATCTCCACCGCCGCCTTGGCGAGGATGAAGTCACCGCTGGCGCGGTCCAGCGCGAACACCTGCGTGCCCGCGCCGAGCGTGGAGACCAGAACCGTGGACGGACCGTAGATGAGGAAGCCCGCCGCAAGCTGCGCGGAGCCCTTCTGCATCAGCGCCGCCGTCGGATCGGGGAAGCTCGCCGCGTCATAGGGCAGGACCGAATAGATGGTGCCCACCGACACGTTGGTGTCGATGTTGGAGGAGCCGTCCAGCGGATCCACGGCCACCACGAGGCTGCCGTCCGCATTGAGCGGGATGGGGGTCTCGCTCTCTTCCGAGCCGAGGAAGGCCACGGGGCCGCTCTTGAGCTTGGCGATGATCGCTTCCTCGGCGATCACGTCCAGTTCCTTCTGGGTGTCGCCGCCGGCATTCGCCTCGTCGCCGCGCACCTTGGCGAAGTGGTCGGCCAGGGGCCCCTGGGCCACCAGATCCGCGATGGCGATGCCCGCTTCCGCGATGCGCGACACCGCATCCGCCACCGCCAGCTTGCGAGGGTCCGTTCCGGCATAGTCACGCAGGAACGCCTGAAGGGTCACGCTCACGGATGCTTCTCCATCGGCCAATTTGCGCGTTCTTATGGCGTAACTGGGTCGATGCGTCGAGGGGCCGCTCAGCGGCTGCGCAGGATCTCGACGCCTACGTCGCCGAATACGCCGGTAATGGGCGCGCCTGGCTTGTGCACCACCACGCGCACCTGTTCCATGAGCTGGAAATGGTCCAGCAGGCGCGTGGCGATGCGCTCCGCCAGCGTCTCGATGAGCTGGACGAGGTCATCCTCCACCACCGCGCGCACATGCTCGTACACGTCCTGGTAGGAGACGGTCAGCGCGATGTCGTCGGCCCAGGCGGCGGGGCGGGTGTCGTGCCACCAGTCCACATCCACCACGAAGCGCTGGCCGATCACCTGCTCGGCCTTCTTGGCGCCGTGGCGGGCGTAGAATTGCAGGCCGCGCAGGAAGATGCGGTCGCGGCGGCCGGGCGCCGGCGCGGCGCTCGCTTCGGCATCTTCTGCCGCGAGGGCAATGGGGTCGGAAGGGTCCATCATGGCATCTGGCCGCCGGCAAAAAGGAAAGCTGGAATACCGTCGCCCCGTCGAGGCGATGGAAGGATCATGATCGTCCGCTCGGGTCTTCGAGCGCCGCCGCGCGGATGCTTCTCAGGCGCCACGCATCATCCCTCAGGCGTCCGGCGAGGGCAAACCGAGCCGCCCGCGCATCTCGGCGAGGCGCGCCTCCACCGCCACGCGCGTGGCTTCGGGTGTCGCGGCCTGGGCCTTGACCGTGCAGATGGGCGCGCCCCGGGGGATGACGCTGCCGGCCGCAAGCCGGTCGCCCACGTCCGCGGGCCAGTCGCCGGGCGGGATCATCACGTCCGCGTCCGCATAGAGGACGGCGGTGGCCGACACGCCCCGAGGGGTGGGAAGGGCTTTGGGCAGCTTGCCTCCGCAGGCAGCCAGATGCAGCGCCAGCAGCGGGGGAAGCGGGTCCACGTCCAGGATTTCCAGGCTGGAGCCGGGGCGGGGATTGATCTCCAGCAGCCACCAGCCGGAGGGGCCGATCACCACGTCGAAGGAGACGATGCCCACAAGGCCGCACACCTGGGCGATGGTCTGCGCGCCGCGAAGAATGGCGCCGCCATGTCCGCCCGGCAGGGCCACCGGGCCGAGCGCGCCGCCATAGCGGAACGGCTGGTCGGGGCTCGGCGCCGTCCATTGGCGCACCGCGCCCACCACGCGGGAATCCGTGCCGTTGCAGAGAAGGACGAGGGAATAGGTGTCGCCCTCCACCCGCGCCTGGAGATAGCGGCCCGGCGCAGGCGGGCTCACGTCCCCGGCCGCACGCGCACGCACATGGGAGCCGCCGAGGCCGCCGATCTGTTTCTCCACCAGGGCGGTTTCCTGCAGCGCGCCCGCAGGTGCCTCCAGCGTCACAGCCGGGAAGGGCACCCGCAGATGCCCGCACAGGGCGGAGAGCGCCAGCGGGTCCTTCAGCAGGCGCACCGTCTCGGCCATGTTGCCCAGGATGGGGTTGCGCTCGCCGATGCGCTGCATGAGCCCCGTGTCATGCTCGAACCCACCCCCCAGCACCACCGGCAGGCCCGGCGGGGAGAGGGAGGCGAGCGCCTGGAGCAGGTCGTCCCCGTCAAAGGCGAGGCCGCCTTTCTTGTGCACCCGCACGCAGCGGGCCGCATGGGCGCAGGTGTCGAGGTCCGCGAACAGGTCCAGCGCCAGCGCCGCCAGCCCCGCGCGCGAGGCGCTGGCGGCAAGCGGGCGGGCGGAAAGGGCGATGACGGCGAGGTCCATGGGTGTCTCCCGGCCGGAAAGACCGCGCCGGGGCGCGGCAAAGATCAGGCGGCGAGGGCCGCCTTGAGGCGTTCGGCATGCCCGGCGAGCACGGCCATGTCTTCCTTGATGCTGGCGGCGGGCTTCAGCGGCACGCCGTCCACCCGGGGAATGATGTGCATGTGCAGATGGTAGACTTCCTGTCCGCTGGCCGGCTCGCTGAACTGCATCAGCGTCACGCCGTCAGCCTCGAACGCGACGAGACCGGCCTTTGCCACCTTCTGCGCCACAACGGCCACGGCCGCGAGATCGTCGGGGGTGATGTCGAGCAGGTTCCGCGCGGGTGCCTTCGGGATCACCAATGTGTGGCCCGGCGCGCGGGGCATGATGTCCAGAAAGGCGAAAACCTTGTCGTCCTCATAGACCTTGAAGGCCGGGATTTCCCCTCGCAGGATCTTGGCGAAGATGTTCTGCGGGTCGTAGGCGGGCGTCAGCTTGTCGCTCATGGTGGCCTCTCCGGGTGCCTTCCCTTGTCGCATCGCAGGCGGGGCGCCGGGGGTCAAGTGCGACGGGCTATTGGTCGCGCTGGCCCTGCTCGCGCTGGCTCTGGGCGGAGGTGCCGCTGGTGGGTGCGCGGGGACCGCCGCGTGTCTCGCGCGCCTGGACTTCCTCCTTCACCGTCACGCCCATGCCCTTCAGCAGGGTGACGCCGGCCGCATCGAGGCCCACCGCCACCCGCACATAGCTGTCGGTGGCGCAGAGCGAGCGGCCGCAATCGAAGGCGACCCAGCCGATGCGCGGCACATAGGCCTCGGCCCATTCGCGGGCATGGCCGTTCCCATCCGCCTCGGCCACATAGCCGGAGACATGGCGGCTGGGGATGCCCAGAGACTGGGCGCAGGCGGTGAACAGATGGGTGATGCCGCCGGGGCAGCCGGCCTTGGCCTTGAGCACATCGGCCGCGCCCATTGCGGGGGCGGCCGGCGCGCGGGGGGCTTCCTTCACCTCCGCATGGATGATGCTCATGAGCGCGTGGAGGCGGCCGAGATCGTCGGTGGCGGCATCCAGGACCAGGCGGGCGAACTGCGCTACCTCGGGCGTCAGCGTGGTGAGGGGGGTTGGGCGCAGGAACAGGGTGGGCGGGAAGCGCTCCAGCGTCCCGCGCACGATGCCGGATGCGTCCTGGGTGTCTACCTCGCCGGAGGCGGTCAGGATGATCTCGTCGCCCGGTGCCTCCACGGTGAAGGTGTGGGTGAGGTTTCCGAAGGCATCCTCATGGGGATAGAGGCGGCAATCGGGCTCCACATCGAGCGACCAGCGCTGGACATATTGGCCGTCATGATTGCGCGGCGTGACGCGCAGGAGCGCGATGGCCGTGCGTGTGCCCGGCTCCAAGGCATGAACCAGTTTGTGTCGGACCCGTACGCGCATCGCTTCTTCTTCCAGGCGGCGATGGTCCGGGCGCGTCCGCGAAGGCGGGGCGCCCGGATCGTTGACCCCGGATTAGGGCTGAGTGGCGGCCGGCGCAACCTCCGCGCCGGAGCCTCAGGTGAGATATTGCTCCGTGATCTCCGCTCCGAGCTTGTTGTTGTCGGAGATGAATTCGGAAATGAATTCGTGCAGGCCGGTATGGAACACGTCGTCGATGGACTGGTTCGTGAGCCGCGCCCGGATGGAGCGGGCCAGCCGCTGGGACGGGCCCTGCCGGCCATAGGCGTCGGCGATGTCGTCCAGGGAATTGGCGAGGTTCTCGTAGCAGCTCGCCAGAGAGCGCGGCATGGCGCGGTTCAGGATCAGCAGATCCGCCACCAGCCAGGGCTTCACGGAGTCGCGGTAGACCCAGTGGAAGGCGGTGAGCGCGGACACCGAGCGCAGGATCGAGGCCCACTGGAAATAGTCCAGCGGCCCGCCCACCTGCTCCTCGTCCGGCAGCAGGACGTGATACTTCACGTCTAGGATACGAGCGGTATTGTCCGCACGCTCCATATGCACGCCGGTACGCGCGAACCAGAAGGCATCGTTGCGCAGCATGGTGCGGTGCATGGCACCGTCGAAGCGCAGCGAGGTCTCCTTCACGAAGGCGAGGAAGCGCGTCAGCTCCTCCCGGGTGAGCGCCCGGTCCGGAAAGCCGCGCAGCTCGATCCAGGAGGCGTTGATGGCGTCCCACATCTCGGAGGTCAGCGCGGTGCGCACCGAGCGCGCATTGGTGCGCGCCACCTCGAAGCAGTTGCGGATGGAGGTGGGGTTCTCCGGATCGAGGGCGAGGAAGGAGACCACGTTCTCCTCGGTCGCGTTCTCGATGGGGCCGTGCTTCTCGACGAAGGCGTCGGCACAGCCGGCGGTGAGCAGCACCGAGCTCCACTCATTGGTGGAGCCTCCATAGGTGACCGGCAGGTAGGAGAGACGCTGGGCCACGTCCAGGATGCGCGCGAGGCAGTCGGCGCGTTCCACGTAACGGGCCAGCCAGTAGATGTTATCGGCGGTACGGGAGAGCATTTTGGGGCTCGTGTGTCCAAAGTCGGGTTTTCGGCGCGCGGGCGCGCCGGGCTCAGGCGTCGAGGACCCAGGTGTCCTTGGTGCCGCCGCCTTGACTGGAATTCACCACCAGGGATCCTTCCTTCATGGCCACGCGGGTCAGGCCGCCGGGCACGATGCGCACGCGGTCGGAGCCGGAGAGGATGAAGGGCCGCAGGTCCACATGGCGGGGCGCGACGCCTTCCTCCACGAGGGTGGGGCAGGTGGAGAGGGCCAGGGTCGGCTGGGCGATGAAGTTGGCGGGATCGTGCTTGAGCTTGGCGCGGAACACCTCAATCTGCGCCTTGTCGGACTTCGGCCCCACCAGCATGCCGTAGCCGCCGGAGCCGTGCACTTCCTTCACCACCAGCTCTTCCAGGTGGTCGAGCACGTATTTCAGGTGCTCGGGCTCACGGCAGCGCCAGGTGGGCACGTTGGGCAGGAGGGGTTCCTCGCCCAGATAGAAGCGGATGATGTCCGGCATGTAGGAATAGACCGCCTTGTCGTCGGCCACGCCCGTGCCCACCGCATTGGTGAGGGTGACGTTCCCGGCCTGATAGGCGCTCATGAGGCCCGGCACGCCCAGCACGCTGTCGGGGCGGAAGGCGAGGGGGTCGAGGAAGTCATCGTCCAGGCGGCGATAGATCACGTCCACGCGCTTGGGACCCTCGGTGGTGCGCATGAACACCACATTGTCCTTCACGAAGAGGTCGCGCCCTTCCACGAGGTCCACGCCCAGCTTGTCGGCGAGGAAGGAGTGCTCGTAATAGGCCGAATTGTAGATGCCGGGGGTCAGGATCGCCACGTTCGGCTCCGACCCGGCGCGCGGCGACAGGGATTTCAGCGTCGCCAGCAGGTCGTCGGCATATTTGTCTACCGGCGCCACCTTGTGCATGGAGAACAGCTCCGGGAAGAGGCGGAGCATGATCTCCCGGTTCTCCAGCATGTAGGAGACGCCGGACGGCGTGCGGGCATTGTCTTCCAGCACGTAGAAGGTGTCGGGGTCGGTGCGCACGATGTCGATGCCGGCGATGTGCACATAGAGGTCGTGCGGCACGCGCTGGCCGTTCATTTCCGGCCGGAAGGCGGGGTTCTTGTAGACGAGATCCTCGGGCACGATGCCCGCGCGCAGCACTTCGCGCTTGGAATACACGTCCTTGATATAGAGGTTCAGCGCCTTCACGCGCTGTTCGAGGCCCTTGGAGAGCCCGGCCCATTCCTGATTGGTGATGATGCGCGGGACGATGTCGAAGGGGATCAGCCGTTCCTGGGAATTCTGCTCCCCATAGACGGCGAAGGTGATGCCGATACGGCGGAAAATGAATTCCGCCTCCTTGCGGCGCTGGTCCAGGACCTCGCGAGGAACCTTGTCCAGCCAGGACGACAGGGTTTCATAGGCCGAACGGATCGCTCCGTCCTCACCGCTCATCTCGTCGAAAATACGCCGCATCGGGACTGCCACTCCGCTATGCCTCAGCCTATGTACAAACATCGTGCCAAGGAAAGAGGAAACCGACGGTTCTCGGCGCGTGCGATACGCGCACCGCTAAAGCTGAACAAAAGCTGGGCAAAAGGCACGCAGGTGCCCGTGTACCGGGCAAGGAGAAGGACATGAGCGAGGCAGCAGGCGCGCAGCCGGTCACGGCGGCTCTCCTGGTCATCGGCGACGAGATTCTCTCGGGCCGGACCAAGGACAAGAATATCGGCCACATCGCCGAACGGCTCACCGAGATCGGCATCGATCTCAAGCAGGTGCGGGTGGTGCCGGACGAGGAGGACGAGATCGTCTCGGCGCTGAACGCGCTGCGCGCGCGATACGATTATGTGTTCACCACCGGCGGCATCGGGCCGACCCATGACGACATCACGGCCGACGCCGTGGCCAAGGCGTTCGGGGTTCCCATCGACGTGGATCCGCGCGCCCGGGCCATGCTGCTCGAATATATTCCCGAGGCGGACCTGAACGCGGCGCGCCTGCGCATGGCGCGCATCCCCGAGGGGTCGGAACTGATCGTCAATTCGGTGTCCAAGGCGCCGGGCTTTCGAATCGGCAATGTGCATGTGATGGCGGGGGTGCCGCGCATCATGCACGCCATGCTGGAGGCCATCATCCCCACCCTGCGCACGGGCACGCCCATGCTGTCGCGCACGGTGCTGGCCAATGCCAAGGAGGGCGACATCGCCACGCCGCTGGCCGAGATCGCCCGCCGCTTCCCGGACGTGATCATCGGCTCCTATCCCTTCATGAGCGATGACGGACCCAACACCAATCTCGTCGTGCGCTCCCGCTCCCCCGAGCGTCTGGCACTGGTGGGGGACCTGGTGGAAGAGATGGTGGCGCACCGGCAGGGGGCCTGACATTCCCGGTGCGGCGAGAGGGCGAGCCGTGGCGGGCGCTCTCGCGGTGGCCTGACGCTGGGTCGGCATTGCGTCTTCGCGCCCGGGCGCCCAGATGAAAGGAAGCCTGTCCTTTCCCGCCGGGCGCCCCGGTGCCAGGAGCCGCCATGAACAGCCCGAAATTCGGCCGCGCCCAGCCCTTCACCCGTCTCGAAGACCCCGCGCTCCTCACCGGCGCCGGGAACTTCGTGTCCGATGCGGCGGCGACGGCGGGTGCGGCGGCGGCTTTTGTGGTGCGCTCGCCTTATGCCCATGCGGGCTTCGTCCTCACCAATCTGGACGCGGTGCAGGCCCTGCCGGGCGTGCGGCTCGTGCTGACCCATGCGGATGTGGAGGATGCGGGCGAACTGCCGGTGGGCTCAGCCGTTCCGGTGGTGGGCGAGGCGCGCATGTGGCGGCCGCACCGGCCCATATTGGCCCGCCACACGGCGCGCCATGTGGGCGATCCCCTGGCCTTCATCGTCGCGGACACGCTGGACGCCGCGCGCGACGCCGCCGAGGCATTGGAGATCGACTGGGAGCCGCACGCGGTTTCGGCCGACATGGAGGCGGCGCTGGAGGATGGCGCGCCGCTGGTCTGGCCCCAGCGCGGCCATAACCGCGCCTTCACCAGCGAGGTGGGCGACGCCGGCCCGGTGGACACGGCTTTTGCGCGGGCCGCGCGCGTCGTGCGCCTGCGCCTCGTCAATAATCGCGTGGTGACCAATTACCTGGAGACGCGCGGCGTTCTGGCGGAGGTGGAGGAGAGCGGGCGCGTGCGCCTGACGCTGGGCAGCCAGGGCAGCCACCGCCTGCGCGACGCGGTGGTGAAGATGCTGGGCTGGACCCGCGAGGATCTTCGCGTGGTGACGCCCGATGTGGGCGGCGGCTTCGGCACCAAGATGTTCCCCTTCGCCGAATATCCCCTGGCGGCGCTGGCCGCGCGGCGACTGGGCGGCCCGGTGGCCTGGATCTGCGACCGCAACGAGCATTTCCAGGCGGACAGCCACGGGCGCGACAACATCACCACCGCCGAGCTGGCGCTCGACGCGGATGCCCGCTTCCTGGCGCTGCGGGTGGAGACCCTCGCCAATATGGGGGCCTATCTGTCCTATTACGGCCCGTTCGTGCCGGTGGGCGGGGCGCGCATGCTGCCAGGGGTCTATGACATCCCGGCCTTCCATGCCCGCATCCATGGGGTGTTCACCCATACCGTGCCGGTGGATGCCTATCGCGGCGCGGGGCGGCCCGAGGCGGCCTATGTGATCGAGCGATTGGTGGACGCCGCCGCGCGGGAGACCGGCATCGCGCCGGAGGAGTTGCGCCGTCGCAATTTCGTGCCGCCCGCCGCCATGCCCTACCGCACCGCCTCCGGGCGCCTCTATGACAGCGGCGAATTCGACGGGCACATGACGCGGGCGCTGGAGGCGGCTGATCATGCGGGCTTCCCCGCCCGCGCGGCGGCGGCGCGGGGGCAAGGACGCCTGCGCGGCTTCGGCTTCGCCAGCTATATCGAGGCCTGTGGCGGCGGCGCGCCCGAGCCTGCATTCCTGAAGCTGGAGCGGAGCGGGCGGGTGCGCATCCGCATCGGCTCGCAGGCCAGCGGGCAGGGGCACAAGACCGCTTATGCCCATCTCGCCGCCGCCCATCTGCGTCTGCCCATGGACGAGGTGGACGTGTTCCAGGGCGATACGGACGACCTGGAAGAGGGGCACGGCACGGGCGGCTCGCGCTCCATTCCCGTGGGCGGGGCGGCGGTGGCAGGCGCCGCGCGGCGGCTGGCGGAAAAGCTCCGCGACCTCGCCGCCGAGGCGTTGGAGGCCGATCCCGGCGACATGGAATTGGTGGATGGCGGCGCGGAGGTGGCGGGCACAGACCGTCGCCTTTCCTTCGCGGACCTCGCGGCCCTGCCGCAGGCGAGCGAGGAACGGATCAGCGCGCAGGATGCCTTCAGCCCGCCCGAGGCCACCTATCCCAATGGTACCCATGCCTGCGAGGTGGAGATCGACCCCGACACCGGGGAGGTGCGGCTTGAGACCTATGTGGTGGTGGATGATTTCGGCGCGGTGGTGACCCCGGCTTTGCTGGAGGGGCAGGTGCAGGGCGGCGTGGTGCAGGGAATCGGCCAGGCGCTGCTGGAGCGCACCGTGTTCGATGCCGAGGGGCAGCTCCTCACCGCCAGCTTCATGGACTATGCCCTGCCGCGGGCGCTGGATGTGCCGCCATTGCATTTCGAGATGCGCAACGTGCCCTGCACCACCAATCCGCTCGGCGTGAAGGGGGCAGGGGAGGCGGGGGCCATCGGCTCCTGCCCGGCGGTGATGAATGCGGTGGTGGATGCGCTCTGGCGTGGCTACGGCATCGCCCATCTGGACATGCCCGCCACCCCTGCCGCCGTGTTCGCGGCCATCGCTCAGGCACAGGCGGGGGGAGGCAGCTAATACCTTCGTCTATGGCGCCTCGCCCTGCGCTGATCTCTCGCGCAGGCGTGAACGGTATCGGACTGGCCCTTAAGGAAGGAGGTCGTTAAGTCAGGCTGGTTGTCCTTGTCTGGAGTTATTCCATGCGCGCTGTCCTGCTTGCCGGCCTTCTCGTTCCCTTCGTCGCGGGCGTCGCGCTCGCCCAGTCCGATGTGATCAAGGAGCGCAAGGCGCTCATGGGTGCGCTGGGCGACCAGACCAAGGCGGGCGCGGCCATCATGAAGGGCGATCAGCCCTATGATCCGGCCAAGGCGGCGGCCATCTTCAAGGCCTATACGGACGCCTCCACCTTCAACACCCTGTTCCCCGCGGGCTCCAACACCGGCGACACCAAGGCCGCTCCGGCCATCTGGAGCGATCGCGCGGGCTTCGATGCGGAAATGGCGAAGTTCAACACGGCCGTCCAGCAGGGCCTGCCCAATATCGGCACCGAGGCCGGGTTCAAGTCCGCCTTCCAGGCGGTCGCCGCGACCTGCCGCACCTGCCACAGCACCTATCAGGCGCGCTGAGCCCATAGCCTGATCCCGTCAGGTTGATTCAAGCTGACGGGTGAAGCGCTCTTCAGGCTCACCCATAGAAAAAGGGCCGGGGAAACCCGGCCCTTTTTTATGTCTTCTCTCCAGCGATCGGCTCAGGCGGCCGAAAGCCCCCAGGCCGCGCCTGCCGCCACGGCGAACACCAGGAGCGCGCGCCACCAGGGCGCGATGCGCGGCGCGGCGATGGCCGCAGGCAGGCGCTTCACGCCCGTCACCATGGGGCGCACCAGATCGTGCCGCTTCACCGCCGCATAGGCGAGGATGGCCAGGATATGCATGGCCACTGCGGCGAGGATCAGGTTGAAGTTGAACACATGCCAGCCGGTGATGCGCTCCGACATGTCCGATCCCACGAGGCTCGCCAGCGGACCGTCGGTGAAGATGCCGTCTGTGGAGAACAGGCCGGACCCCACCTGAAATCCGATAAGCGCCAGCATGCCCAGCACCATGAGGCCACCGGCGGCATTGTGCCCGACCTCGGTGTCCGGCTCGCGGCGGGTGAAATGGGCGAGATGGCCGAGCGCGGCGAAGGGCGACTTCACGAAGCGCACGAAACGGGCCGTATCGCTGCCCACCAGCCCCCAGCCGAGACGGAAGAGCAGCAGCGCGATGATCGAGTAGCCGCAGCGGAAATGCCAGTCGATCCAGCCGTTCTCCGCCGTCACATAGGCGCCGATGATGAGCGCCACCAGCGTCCAGTGGAACAGCCGCGTCGGCGCGTCCCAGATCTTGACCCAACGCATCTTCTGCGGATCGGCTTGCGCCATGATCACCTCCGTATCTGCGCGGCATTCAAGGCATGCGGACGCGCAAGTGCAAGGCGTGTTGCGTTGCACAATCGCGCGAGCGGCGAAAAGTGCCCGGAACGCACGGATAAGTCTTTAAGAAGTCGTGAAGATTGCAACATTCGGTAAGGCTTTCGGCGCTGCCCCCCGCCCACGGGGCGGCTCGCGCGAAGCGTATTCCGATGTTGCATGACTCCGCGTCGCAAAGCCGCGCTATAGGGGGCACCAGCCGTCCCGCGTGACGAAAGCCCCATGAATATCCCCCTCGGAATCGTCCTCCAGATCTGCGCGACCCTCGCCTTCGCCGGCATGCAGGCGCTTGTGCGTGGCGTGGCCGATGCCGTGCCCAGCGGCGAGGTGGTGTTCGCGCGCAGCGCCATCGGCACGGTGCCGCTGCTGGTCTGGCTCGCCTGGCGCGGGGAATTGCGCACGCTCGGAACCCGCAATGTGGGCGGCCATCTGGTGCGCGGCGGGGTGGGCGTCGTCTCCATGTGGCTCGGCTTCGTGGCCCTGTCCTTCATCCCGCTCGCCGAGGCGGTGGCCTTCTCCTATGTGACGCCGCTGGTGGTGGTGGTGCTCGCCGCCGTGTTCCTGCGCGAGCATGTGCCGGCCTATCGCTGGGTGGCCGTGGGCCTCGGCCTCGTCGGCATCCTCCTGATGCTGCTGCCGCTGTTCTCGACCCACGGGCTCGCGGCGGAGGGCGCCTATATCGGCGTCGGCTGCGCGCTGGGCGGCGCGCTGCTCGCAGGCTTCGCGGTGACGCAGGTGCGCCGCCTGACGCTGACCGAATCCACCGGCTCCATCGTCTTCTATTTCTCCGTGGTGGCCTGCCTCGCCAGCCTCGTGACACTGCCCTGGTGGACGCTGCCCAGCCTGGAGGACGGCCTTGCCTTGGTGGCGCTGGGCCTACTGGGCGGCCTGGGGCAGATCTTCCTTACCGCCGCCAACCGGGTGGCGCCCGCCTCCGTGGTGGCGCCGTTCAATTACGCGACCCTGCTCTGGGCGGTGCTGTTCGGCGCGATGTTCTTCCGCGAATGGCCCCATGCCCTGGTGTTCTGCGGCTCCGCTCTGGTGGTGGCCTCCGGCGCGGGCATCGCGCTGCGCGAGCGGCAGGCGGAACGTCGGGCCCGCTCGCGGATCGCCCCATGAGCGCAGGGGCGGCCGAACCGTCCCCGTCCGGCACGGTTCCCGCCGGGCCACCCAGCGTGTCCATGCTGTTCCTCACCTTCCTGCGCATCGCCCTGTCGGGCTTCGGCGGCGCGCTGCCGTTCGCCCGGCGCGAACTGGTGGAACGGCACCAGTGGCTCGGCCCCACCGAGTTCAACGACTTGCTCTCCATCTGCCAGCTCATGCCGGGGCCGAACATCTGCAACATGTCCATCTGCCTGGGCTGGCGGTTCGGACGATTGCCGGGGGCGGTGGCGGCCTTTACCGGGCTCGTTGTGGCGCCCTGCATCATCGGCCTGACCCTCATGACGCTCTATCTGCGCTACGGCCAGATGCCGTTCATCTCGGGGGCCCTGCGCGGCATCTCGGCGGCGGCCATCGGCCTGTTCGTCGCGCTCGGGGCGAAGATGGCCTATGCGGAACGGCGCAGCCCACACATCCTGGTGTTCGCCGCCGTCGCCTTCCTGGCAGCGGGGCCCCTGGGCTTTCCGCTGCTGGCGGTGATCCTCGTGCTCGCGCCCTTCTCCATTCTCGCAGCCTGGCGCTGGTCCCGATGACCGGACGCGATTCGCTCACCGACTTCACCCTCGCGGTGTCCTACATTTCCTTCCTCGCCATCGGCGGGGCGAACGCCGTCATCCCGGAGCTGCACCGCATGTCCGTGGACAGCGGCTGGATGAGCGACAGCCGGTTCTCGGACCTGTTCGCCATCGCCCAGGTGACGCCAGGGCCGAACGTGATCCTTGTCACGCTCATCGGCTGGTATGTGGCGGGGGTCTATGGCGCGGTGGTGGGCACGGTGCTCATGTGCGTGCCCACGGGGGCTGCGGCCTGCGTCATGGCAAGCCTCTCCGATCGCTTCGCCCAGTCGCGGGTGCGCATCGCCATCCAGCGGGGCCTCGCGGCGCTCACCGTGGGGGTGGTGCTGGCGAGCGCCTATATCCTGATGGGCGCGACCGACAGCTCGCTCACCGGCTATCTGCTGACCGGCGCCGCCGCGCTCGGGATGCTGGTGCTGCGGACCAGCCCGCTCTATTTCCTGCTGGCGGGCGGGGCCTGCGGCGCGCTCGGCCTCGTGTGAGGGGGCTCAGAATGCCTTGAAGGTGATGATGGTGCGGGTGTCCTGGATGCCCGCGATGACCTGCACCTTCTCGTTCACGAAATGGCCGATATCCGTGCCCTCGGCCACGTAGAACTTCACCAGCAGGTCGAAATCGCCGGCGGTGGAATAGATCTCGGAGGCGATCTCCGCGTCGGCGATGGCGTTGGCCACGTCGTAGGAGCGGCCGAGTTGGCATTTGATCTGCATGAAGAAGGGGATCACCGGCGCCTCCGCGATTGCCGGGCGATGGGTCCCGCCCGGGCGGGCGCAAGGTGGACAAAACAGGCGCCGCTTTCAAGGCCGCGCTCTCGCGTCCGGCGCGCCGTCATATTAGATGATGGTCTGAAACCTTCCCAGCGCCCGGCATCATGCCGCGTTCCTTGATTTCGGAGCCCGCCGTGACCCGACCGTCCATTCCCATCGCCGTGACCATCGCCGGCTCCGATTCCGGCGGCGGCGCGGGCATTCAGGCCGACCTGAAGACCTTTTCCGCGCTGGGCTGCTTCGGCGCCAGCATCCTCACCGCGCTCACCGCCCAGAACACGCTGGGCGTCACCGCCATCCATGATGTGCCGCCGGATTTCATCGCCGCGCAAATGGATGCGGTGTTCGATGATCTGGACGTGCGCGCCTTGAAGATCGGCATGCTCTCCCGCCCGCCCGCCATCGCGGCCGTGGCCGAGGGGCTCGCCCGCTGGCCCGGCGCGCCCGTGGTTTTGGACCCGGTGATGGTGGCCGCCTCCGGCGCGCGGCTGCTGGAGGACGCGGCGGTGGAGACTCTGACCTTGCGGCTCCTGCCACGCGCCGACCTCATCACGCCCAATCTGCCCGAGGCGGCGGCTTTGCTGGGCGCGGACGTGGCGCGCACGGAAACACAGATGCAGGAGCAGGGCGTGCGGCTCATGGGCATGGGCGCGCGCGCGGTACTCATGAAGGGCGGGCACGGCGAAGGGCCGGAGAGCGTGGACCTTCTGGTGACCACCGCGGGCGTCACGCGCTTTCCCGCGCCGCGCGCGGCCACCCGCAACACCCACGGCACCGGCTGCACCCTCTCCTCCGCCATCGCGGCGGGCCTCGCCCATGGGTTTCCCCTGGAAGAAGCGGTGGCCAAGGCGAAGCGCTACATCACCGGCGCCATCGCCGCCGCAGACGACCTGAAGGTGGGGCACGGCCATGGGCCGGTGCACCATTTCTTCGATTTGTGGTGACGGACGACCGCGCCGCCGCGAAGGGTTTGGTGCGCCGCCCAAATCCCGCTATCGTACGGAACAGCGAACGTGCGTTCGGAAGAAGGAAGTGGGATGTCGCGGGAACGGTCAGGCGAGCGCAATATGGAACAGGGCGCGCAGGTCATCACCGGCCAACTGGGCAAGACCATCCAGCGCCTGAGGAAAGCCTATAACCTCTCGCTTTCGGAGCTGTCCGAGCAGTCGGGCGTGGCCAAGTCCATCATCAGCCAGATCGAGCGCAACGAGACCAATCCCACGCTGGCGACCGTCTGGCGCCTCTCCCAGGCGCTGGACATGTCGGTGGAGCGGGTGCTCGCCTCCTCAGATGACGGGCCGTTTCTGGAGAAGCTCTCCCGCGCGGACACCCCACTCCTGGTCTCCGAGGACGGCCTGTGCCGCCTGTCCATCATCGGCTGGATCAAGACGGTGGAGTGGCTGCAATATTACGACTTCCACGCCGAGCCGGGCGGGGAGCTGGATTCCGACGGGCACCAGCGCGGCGCCATCGAGTGCCTGAGCGTCCTGGAAGGGGCGCTGGAGGTGGACGTGGCGGGCGCGGTGGAGACCGTGAAGGCGGGCGAGACCCTGCGCTATCGCTGCGACCGGCGCCATGTGATCCGCAATACGGGCCCGGTGCCCGCCCATGCCTTCATGGTCTGCATGATGAAGGCGGCGGTGCTGGATTAGGACGGCGGCTTCCGGCAAGGCTCGCCATCACGTCTCTTGTCCCCTCCCACGAAGGAGAGGGGGCATCTCGCCGCTGCCTCAATACACGTCGCGGCAATAGCGTCGGTCAGCGGACATGGCGTCCAGCGTCTCGCGCCCGATGATCTCCGCCAGCGCATGGTCCACGGCCGGCGCCATGCCGTTCAGGCTTCCGCACACATAGATGGCGGCGCCCTCCTGGACCCAGGCCGCGATGTCGGCGGCCGACGCCCGTACCACCTCCTGCACATGGATGCGGTCCGCCTGATCGCGCGAGAAGGCGAAGTCGAGGCGGGCGAGGCCGCCGGAACTGTGCCACGCGCTGATCTCGTCGCGGAAATAGAAGTCCGCCGCCCGGTTGCGCTCGCCGAAGATCAGCCAGTTGCGGTCATGGCCCCCATGGATGCGGGCCTTCAGATGGGCGCGCAGCCCCGCAAGCCCGGTGCCGTTGCCGATAAGGATGAGCGGGCGGTCGTCCGTTGGGCCGTGGAAGGCGGAATTGCTCCGCAGCCGGGCCTCCACGTCGCCGCCATCGGCCAGATGCACCGTGAGCCAGCCGGAGCCGAGGCCAAGGCCGCCTTCCGGTGTACGGGTCTGGCGAACCAGGATCTCCACCCGACCGTCCGCCGGGATGGAGGCGATGGAATAGTCGCGCGTGGGCAGGGGCAGGAGGTCCTGGACGATGGCCTCCGGGGTGCCCACCAGTTCCGGGGGAAGAATGGACCGCGTGAGCCACGCGCCCAGCGTCTCGATGCGCCCCTCGCGGGTGACGGGCGCATCGGCCGGGAGCCCGGCGGCGGTCAGGCGCTCGGCCACGGCGGCCGGTGCATTGCGCGGGCGCACTTCCAGCACGTCGCCCGCCTGCCAGTCGCGCGCCACTTGCGGGGTGAATGCCAGATGGAAGGTGGGCAGGCCCACGCTGCCGGGATTGAGATGGCGGCGCAAGGCGAGCGTCCAGGGCTCGAAGGCCTGGGGGGGCGGAGGCACGAGCGGGCCGTTCAGCGGTTTGCCCGCGATCTCGCCCAGGCGTGCCTGCCATTCCTCCAGCGCCGCGCCGTCCTCCTTGTCCATCTCGATGCGCTCGAAGAGCGGCGTGGCGCCGTTCGCCCGCAGCCAGTCGTCCAGCGCCCGGCCGAAGCCGCAGAACTGCCCATAGGCCCGGTCGCCCAAAGCGAGCACGCCGTAATCGAGCTGCGCCAGCCCATCCGCGGCACCTGTCATGCGGCGGGCGAAGGCGCGGGCCTGGTCCGGCGGCTCGCCTTCGCCGAAGGTGGACACCACGAACAGCGCCCTCTTTGCCGCGCCGAACGCATCCGGCCCCAGCGAGGAGAGGGCGGCCACCTTCACCGGCAGCCCGCCCGCCTGGAGCGCGCCCGCGCTCTGCCATGCCAGCCGCTCGGCGGTGCCGCTCTGGCTGGCGAAGGCGATCAGCAGAGGGGCGTCGTCGGCGGCGGAGGCGCCGAGGCCACGCACCGCCTGCCGCACCAGCTTCTTCTTCTTGCGGCGGTCGAGATAGAGCAGCCAGCCGGTGATGGTGAAGAGCGGCATGAGCAGGCTCGCCACCATCATCAGGATCAGGCCGGGCATGCCGAAATAGCTGCCCGCATGCAGCACGAAGATGCTGGCCATGATCTTCTGCCCGAACGGCAGGTCGTCATAGCGCTTGTGCTCGCGCACCGTGCCGGATGCCTCCAGCACAAGGGTGTTGTTCGCCCGTTCATGGGCCGGGTCGAGGGACTGGTAGGAAATGGTGAGGGTCTGCGCATTGCCCTGGGGCAGGCGCAGGGTGGCGGTGGAATAGCCGCCGCTCTCCTTCAGGAAGACGCCCCAGAGCTTGGCGATATCGAGCGGGGCACGGGCCGCGCCGCCTTGTCCACCGCCACCTTGTCCGCCACCTTGTCCGCCGCCTGGGCCGCGCTGGGCCTGCTGGCCGGGAGCGCCCTGCGGCGCGCCGCCCGGCTGGCCCTGGGCGGCAGAAGGCGCGGCTTGAGGCGCCCCTTGCGGCGCGCCTTGGCCGGCGGCCTGCTGGCCGCCTTGTGCTTGGCCCGGCTGAGCGGGCGGGCGCTGGCCGCCGCCTCCGGGTCCCATCTGCTGGGGACGGGGCGTGCCGGTGATGTCGAACAGGGCGCCGCGATACCAGTCATAGGACCAGTAGAGGCCGGTGAGCGAGGCCAGCAGATAGAAGGGCAGCACCCAGGTGCCGATGACCGAATGCAGTTCCCAGAACAGGTTGCGCCCGCGCCGGGAGAGGTCGAGCGGCAGCCAGCTCTTCCAATCGTGCCAGCGCCGGGGCCAGCGCAGATAGAGGCCCGACAGGGACAGGATGATGAGGCCGATGGTGGAAGCGCCGACGATCTGCTTGCCCACGTCTCCGGAGGCCAGCCAGCGATGGATCTGCATGGTGGTGCGGAAGAAGTCCTGGCCCTGCAGATCGCCCAGGAAGACGCCGTCATAGGGGTTCACATAGCGCGTCTCGCCGCGCGGCCCGCCCGTCCCGCCGGGCAGGGGGGCGAGGGTGACGCGGGCGGAGGTGGCGGGATCGGCCGAGATGTTGAGGGCGGTGACGGTGCGGCCCGGCGCGTTGGCGCGCACCTTTTCCAGAAGCGCCGCGGGGGCGAGCGGGCCGCCCGGCTGCGGCGCCACATGAACCACCTCGGGATTGAGCGCGGCGAGGATCTCCCCCTCGAAGGAGAGCATCGCGCCCGTGACACCCACCACGGCCAGCACGAGTCCGGCCGTGATGCCGAGGAACCAATGAATCTGGAACCAGACCGCCTTCAACATCGCGCCGCCCAGCCCTACTTCACCAGGAAGACGAGGTTGGAATTGGCGCTGTAGCGCTTGTGGCTGGGGGCGTCCTCGGCCTGGGCGTGGGAGGCCTTCACCACCCAGAGGCCGGGGGCGGTGATCTTCACATAAGCGGGCTCTTCCTTCTCGCCCACGGCGGTGGTGGCGAAGGTGCCCTCGCGCGTCGAGAAGCCGTCATGGGTGGCGAAAACGCGCACGGGCAGCGGCTTGCCGTCGAACAGCACCTGTACGGGAAGTTCGTCGCCCACCTTCAGGTCCGCCGGATTGGCGAGTGGGACGATCTCCAGCCGGTCGCCGGAGAGGGTTCCGAACCCGGCCGTTCCGGGGGCGAGGTTCACCAGCGCCTTGGAGGTGCTTTCCGAAAGGGTGGCGGGCTCGGGCGGCCGCCCGGCGTCCTCGCGGGCAGGGCGGGTGCGGGAGATCTTGGCCACCACGAGGCCGGGGCCGGCGGCGGGCGCGCTGCCCGCCAGGGCCTTGGCCGCCGTGTCCGGCGCAACGGTCACCGGGCTCTTCTGCGTGCCCTCCACCGCCTGGACGGTGACGTTCTCCGGCTTCAGCACCACGTCGCCCGTGAAGAAGACCTCGGTGAGCAGCACTTCCACCGGCACCTTGCCGTCCGCCGTCGTGCCGGGCTTCACCACAAGGTCATGGGCGAAGGCGGGTGCGGCGAGCGCGGAGCCGAGGCCGGCGAGCAGCAAGGCGCGACGCAGGCGGGCCACAAAGCGGTGGCTGGGAGGTGAATGTGGCATCTGTTCCTCGCGCTGAGGCGGTGGCCGCGCGCAGGGGCTTCGGCCAAGCAAAGTGCCACATATCAACCGCACCGGAGCGCATCAATACGCTCCGGGTTTCTATGGAATGATTGTAATCAGTTGTTTTTAAGCGTTCCAGACTGCATCTGTGCGGTTTTTGGTCTTTCAGAACGCGATGGAGAGGCGCCCGTTGACGGCATTATCCTGCCCCACATCCGAGAATGCGCCCGAATACGCCACGCCCACCGAGACCGTGGTGGAGACGCGGTAATCGAGCCCCACCCCGATGAGCGCCGCGTTCCGGCCGATGGGCGCGCCCGAGACCGAGAAGGGCGTGCTGCCCGAAAAAGCGAGGGTCTGGACCGGGTTCATGTCGCCGAAGGCATATTGCCAGGCAAGGCTTCCGCGCGCCGTGAGCGTGCCCGCGC
Source organism: Aquabacter cavernae (assembly GCF_003993795.1). Classification (GTDB taxonomy): domain Bacteria; phylum Pseudomonadota; class Alphaproteobacteria; order Rhizobiales; family Xanthobacteraceae; genus Aquabacter; species Aquabacter cavernae. The sequence goes on along the minus strand of NZ_RWKV01000008.1, from coordinate 1,335,883 downwards.
CCAGTGCCACGGACTGGCTCACGCGCGCGCCCAGCGCCGAGAAGGTGTTGTCCTGGGTGAGGGACGCGCCCGTGAGCGCCACCGCGCCGCCCGCTTCGGTGAAGCCGCCGAGATTGAGATGCACGTAGGAGAGGGCCGCGAAGGGCTCGATCCGGGCGGCGCCCAGAGCGAAGCCGTAGGCCAGTTCGCCGAACACCTGGGCGGTGTTGCCCGAATTGTCCGATGAGAGGGCATCCACGAAGCCGGGCAGTACCACGGTGCGGTTGGTGGAGAGGTCATGCCACCCATAGGCCGCGCCGAGGCGAACCGCGAACGCATCCCACTGGCCGCCCGCATAGGCGGCGAGGTCGTAGCTGTCGGCGCCGCCCGAGGAGGCGAGCCCCTCCAGGCTGTAGCTGGACTGGCTGTAGCCGCCCGCAAGGCCCACGCGCCAGTTCTCGCCCAGCGCCACGTCGAGGCCGCCCACCACGCCGCCGATGCTGCGGGTGACTTCCGCCGTATTGGCGGTGGCGTCGGTGCTGCCCCAGCCGCCATAGGCCTGGAGCCAGACGGTGGGGGCAAGGCCGGGGGCGAGCGCGGCGGTGGCGGGGCCGCCCGTGCCGATCCCCGCACCAGTCTGGCGCAGCCGCGCGCCGATGGCCTCGCGCACATAGCCGGACTGCTCCTGCAGCACGGTGGCGGCGGACGCATAGATCTGGCCGGAGAGCAGGTCGAGGGCGGCGGGGGCCGCGGCCGCGCTCAGCATCGAGGCGGACTGGAGCAGGCCGTTCGTGCCCGGCAGCGAGGCAAGGGCGCTGCCCACGGCTCGCTGGTTGGCGCTGCCCTGGAAGCTCGCGAAGGCGGCGCTGTCGGGCATGACGGCGGCGCTGAGGCCGGTGCCGGAAGTGGTGAGCGCAACGTCGAGGAAGGGGAAGGCGGTGCCGAACGGGTCGATGACGGTGGCGAAGCTGCCGGTGATGCCCGTGCCCGACGTGAGGATGGTGTAGGAGGTGAAGGGCTGCACCGCCGCGTCCGTCTGCACGAATTGCAGCGTGCCGCCCAGCGTGATGGGGCCGCCGGCGACGAGGAGATCGCTTGCCCCGTTGGCGGCCACCTCCACCTGATAGGTGGAGCCCGCCCCGAAGGTGACGGCGCCGGTCACGCTCGTGGTGCCGATGCTGTTGCCGGGCGCGAGCACGCCTTGGTTCATGAGGTCGCCCACCAACGCGCCGGTGCCCTTCAGGGTTCCGGTATTGGTGAGCGTGCCGATGATGGTGCCGGTATTGGCGAGCGTACCGCCATTGGCGACATCGCTGACGATGGTGCCGGTATTCTTGAGGGTGCCATTGGACGTCAGCCCGGCGCTTACCCCCTGGATGGTACCGCTATTGGTGAGCGTGCCGTCATTGATGATGTCGCTGACCATGAGCCCGCGATTATCGATGGTTCCGTGGGACCGCAGCACGGCGTTCACCGACTGGACGGTGCCGTCATTGGTGAGGGTCGCGTCCCGCGCCACCTTGTAGCCGCCCGCCGTGAGGAAGGTGGCGCCCGCCGACACCGTCAGGTCGCCCACCATGCTGCCGGTGAGCGCCAATGTGCCGGCACCGACATTGGTGCCGCCCGTGAAGGTGTTGTCGCCGCCGAGCACCAGCACGCCGTCGCCCAGCTTGGTGAGCCCGCCGGGGCCGGAGATGTTGTTGCTCCACATATCGATGGCTTGATAGCCGTGGGTCCCGGTCAGCGTCACCGTCACGTCGGACGTGAAGGCGCCGTAGCCGCCCGCCGCCGCATAGAGGTTCAGCCGCGCCCAGCCGGTGGCGTGGTCGTCCAGCGGCACGCCGGAGGCCAGTTCCGTGCTGGCGATGACCGCGTTGATCTGGTCCGGCGTGAGATAGGGAAAGCGCGTCTGGAGCAGGAGATAGGCGTTCTCCGGCACGATGGGCGCATCGGTGGTGGAGCCCACCGAGGGAAGGTCATAGGTGAGGAAGGAGACCATCGCCAGATTGGCGGCGGTGAATTCGGCCGCCGTGGGGAAGACGCCCGCCGCCATGCAGCTCGCCACGTCCGAGGCGCAGGACGCATAGGGCACGGTGGCGCTGCCGCCGAGCATGATGCGCAGCTCTTCCGCTGCGTCCTTCATCTCCTGCTGGAAGTTCGGCTGGTAGGCACCCGCCAGCCACTGGACGAGATTGTAGGTGGCGATGATCCGGCCGCCCACCACGTCCAGCGGATAATGGACGCCCAGGATGTTGCGGCTGTAGCCGAAGGTCTGCGCGGCGGTGACGAGGCCCTGGTAATATTCCGGCAGCAGAACCGCATAGAGCAGGCCGGTCGTATACCCCGCTTCCGTATGGCCGCTGGGGAAGGAGGGCTCAGGCGCGTTCGCCGTCCACTGGCAGGCCTGATAGCAGATGTCGCTCGGCGTAAGACCGGGGAAGGGGCCGGGAGCCACGGTGGTCCAGGGATGGCCCGAGACTTCCGTGGTCACCAGATAGGGGCGCGGATCCGGCGTGTTGTTCGTCACCCCATAGGCGATGCCGTAGGTGTCGTTCTGGGCGTAATAGGCCTTGGCCTCTCCCACATAGGTGGTGCTGAGGACGTTGTTCAGTTCCTGTGTCACCAGGGGTGGAAGGGCCTGGCTGTACGCGGTGGAGGACAGGGTCTGCGCAGTGGTGCCGGGCACCATGGCCCAGATGTTGCCGCTCACATACCAGGGCACGAACGGTCCCTGCGCATTGATGGTGGCAAGGTTCTGCTGGTCGAGGGTCGAGGTCCGGTAGATCTCGATTTCCTTGGCGAGCGTCGCCTGGAGCAGTGCCATCCCTTCGGGCGTATTCAGCAGGGTGCCGAAGGCCGAGAGCGTCGCGACCGACTGCTCGCAGGCCGTGGTGGTGCAGAGCTGTGCGGCGGCCGGGCTGGCCGAGGCCAGGAACGTGCCGGCGGCCAGGAGGCCGAGGGCGGTTGCCCGCGAAAGCGCCGGACGCAACCCCATGGGCGCGTGCGTCTCGGACAGAACCAGGACATTGGATTTAAGAGTCAGCATGTCATCCCCCGCAGGATGCGGCACACTGATCGCAACCCGCGCGGGCAGTCAAGAAATGCGGCGGAACTTTGTGTGGGTGGCGGCGAAGCGCCTCAGCGCTCCACGAACGCCTTCTCGATCACATAGTGACCGGGCTGGGACTGGCTGCCTTCCTGGAAGCCGCGGGCTTCCAGAAGCTCCACCACGTCCTTCAGCATTTGCGGGCTACCGCAGAGCATGAGGCGATCATTGGCCACATCCAGGGGCGGAAGGCCGATATCCTCGAAGATCTTCCCGCTCTCGATGAGCGCGGTGATGCGGCCCTGGTGGCGGAACGGCTCGCGGGTCACGGTCGGATAATAGATGAGCTTCTCGCGCACCATCTCGCCGATGAACTCGTCGTTGGGCAGTTCGTTGGTGAGATAATTGTCATAAGCCAACTCGGCCACCGTGCGGCAACCGTGCACCAGCACAATCTTGTCGAACCGCTCATAGGCGTCGGGATCCCGCGCCACCGAGAGGAACGGGGCAAGGCCCGTGCCGGTGGAGAGGAGATAGAGCGTCTTGCCCGGGATGAGGCTGTCCTGGACCAGCGTCCCCGTGGCCTTGCGCCCCACCAGCAGCTTGTCGCCCACCTGCAGGTGCTGGAGGCGCGAGGTGAGGGGCCCGTTCGCCACTTTGATGGAGAAGAAGCGCAGGTCTTCCTCGTAATTGGCGCTGGCCATGGAATAGGCCCGCAGCAGCGGCTTGCCCTCCACCATAAGGCCGATCATCACGAACTGGCCGTTGAGGAAGCGGAAGCCCGGGTCGCGGGTGGTGGTGAAGGTGAACAGGCGGTCCGTCCAATGATGGACGCTGGTCACCGTTTCCTGGTTCAGATTGCTCATGGCGCCGTCATCGAAAGCGGAGCGGGCGGTGCATGCGATGGGTCTCCACCGCATTCACCGTTTCCGATCTGTGATATTTTCAATTTCACTTATAAACGAATAACTGCACCGGCGCCACCTGGGGCAGTTCCCATGCGGCGCCGTGTCCCTCATGTCGTTTCCCCGGCCGCGCATCGCGCGTTCCAGGGTGTCAGACCTCCTCGTCCGCCACGCGAACGAGATAGCGGCCATAGGCCGACTTGCCGAGGGCCGTCGCCAGGATGCGCAGCTGCGCTTCGTCGATGAAGCCGGAGCGGTAGGCGATCTCCTCGGGCGCGGAAATCTTCAGGCCCTGGCGCTGTTCCAGGATCTGCACGAACAAAGCGGCCTCGGTGAGCGAATCCGGCGTGCCGGTGTCGAGCCAGGCGAAGCCCCGGCCCATGCGGCTCACATGAAGCTCGCCCATCTCCATATAGGCGCGGTTCACGTCGGTGATCTCGATCTCGCCGCGCGCCGAAGGCTTCACCGCCGCCGCGATGTCCAGAACCCGGTTGTCGTAGAAATAGAGGCCGGTCACCGCGAGGTTGGAGCGCGGCTTGGCGGGCTTCTCCTCGATGGAGAGCGCGCGGCCCTCGCCGCTCATCTCCACGACGCCGTAACGCTCGGGGTCCTGCACCGCATAGGCGAAGACGGTGGCGCCGGTCTCGCGCGAGGTGGCTTCGGCCAGCAGTTCCGGCAGGCCGTGGCCGAAATAGAGATTGTCGCCCAGGATCAGCGCCACCCGGTCGTCGCCCACGAACTCGCGGCCGACGATGAAGGCGTCCGCGAGACCGCGCGGGCTTTCCTGCACCGCATATTCGAGGCGGATGCCGAACTGGCTGCCGTCGCCCAGAAGCTTCTGGAACAGCGCGCTGTCATGGGGCGTGGTGATGATCAGGATGTCCCGGATCCCCGCCATCATCAGCGTGGAGAGGGGATAGTAGATCATCGGCTTGTCGTAGACGGGCAGAAGCTGCTTCGACACGACCTGCGTCATGGGATAAAGGCGCGTGCCGGACCCACCGGCGAGGATGATGCCCTTCACGGGACCTCCAAAGTTCTCAAGGGGCGAGCAGGGTGTCCACCACTTCACCCGCGCGCGTCTGCCAGGGCGCGGCGCGGTAGCGGAAGGTCTGCTCGAACAGGCTGGAATCAAGCTCGGAATTGGCCGGACGCTGTGCGGGCGTCGGATAGTCCGCGGTGGTGATGGCCGCCACGTCCGGCGTGCGGCCGGTATGGCGCGCCGCGTGGGCGATGATCTCGCTGGCGAAGCCGTGCCAGGTGGTCGCGCCCGTGCCGGCGAAATGATAGGTGCCGTAGCGCACCGTGCCCGCCGCGACGGCATCGGCCACCGCGAACAGCGCCTCGGCGATATCGCGGGTGGCGGTGGGGCAGCCGCGCTGGTCGGCGACGATGGTCAGCCGGTCGCGATCGCCCGCAAGGCGCAGCATGGTCTTGAGGAAGTTCGCCCCATGGGCGCCATAGACCCAGGACGTGCGCAGGATCACATGGCGCTCGGTGGCGGCGCGCACGGCGGCCTCCCCGGCGGCCTTGGTGCCGCCATAGACGCCGAGCGGCGCGATGGGGTCGCTCTCCACATAGGCGCCTGTCTTGGTGCCGTCGAACACATAGTCCGTGGAGATGTGCACCAGGGGGATGCCCGCCTTGGCGCAGGCGGCGGCCAGCACGGCCGGGCCGGTGGCATTGCCGCGTTCGGCGGCGGCGGGGTCGCCCTCCGCCTTGTCCACGGCGGTATAGGCGGCGCCGTTGAAGACGATGTCCGGCTTCACCTCGGCAATGGCGCGGGCGACCGCCTCGGCGTCCGCAATGTCCGCCTGGGTGCGGTCGAGGGCCACGAGATCGCGGCCCTGCGCGGCGGCGAGCGCCACGGTCTCGCGCGCCACCTGTCCATTGGCGCCGAACATGAGGATGCGCATCAGGAGGCGAGCCCCAGGCGCTGGCCGGCATAGCGGGTGCGCAGCGGCTCCCACCAGGCTTCGTTGGCCAGATACCATTCGATGGTCTTGCGCAGGCCGCTCTCGAAGGTCTCGCGCGGCGACCAGCCCAGTTCGCCGTTCAGCTTGGAGAAGTCGATGGCATAGCGCGCATCATGGCCGGGGCGGTCGGTGACGAAGCGGATCAAATCCTCGCGGCGCCCGATCTTCGCGTCCGGGCGGATCTCGTCGAGGATGGTGCAGATGGTGCGGACCACGTCGATGTTCCGCCGCTCATTGGCGCCGCCCACATTGTAGCTCTCGCCCAGGCGGCCCTTGGTGGCGATGAGGACCAGCGCCTCGGCGTGATCCTCCACGAACAGCCAGTCGCGCACATTCTCGCCCGTGCCGTAGACCGGCAGCGGCGCGCCTTCCAGCGCGTTGAGGATGACGAGGGGGATCAGCTTCTCGGGGAAATGATAGGGCCCGTAATTGTTCGAACAGTTCGACATCACGGTGGGCAGGCCATAGGTGTGGAACCAGGCGCGCACCAGATGGTCGGATCCCGCCTTGGAGGCGGAATAGGGCGAATTGGGCTGGTAGGGGGTATCCTCGCGGAACAGGCCCTCGGCGCCCAAGGTGCCGAACACCTCGTCCGTGGAGATGTGGTGGAAGCGGAACGCCTCCGCCTCGGCGCCGGACAGCGAGCGCCAGTAGCGCAGGGCTTCCTGGAGCATCACATAGGTGCCGACGATATTGGTCTCGATGAAGGCCGCAGGGCCGTCGATGGACCGGTCCACATGGGATTCGGCGGCCAGATGCATGACGAGGTCGGGCCGGAAGCTCTCCAGCGCGGCCCGCACCTGCTCCGCCTCGCAGATGTCGCCGCGCACGAAGGCGTGGCGGGGATTGTCCGCCACCGGCGCGAGCGAGGCCATGTTGCCCGCATAGGTGAGCTTGTCGAAGGTGAGGACGTCCCGCCCGGCGGCGATGAGGTGGCGCACCACCGCCGATCCGATGAAGCCCGCCCCGCCCGTGACCAGAATGCGCTGTGCCATGTCTTACCCGCTTGCGTCGTCCGCGTTCGCCCGCGCCCTCAGGCGTAGTCGAACGGGCTGTCGAAATCCTTCAGGCGCGGCAGGACGCGGTCCTTGTCCGACAGGATCGCTTCCGCCACCGGCCAGGTGATGGCGAGGTCCGGATCGTCCCAGACGATGCCGCCCTCGCAGTCCTTCGCATAAGGGCTGTCCACTTTGTAGAGCACCTTCGTATTGGGCACGAGAGTGCAGAAAGCGTGGGCGAAGCCGCGCGGGACGAAAAGCTGCTCGCGGCCCTCGGCGGTGAGCGTGGCGCCGCACCATTTGCCGTAGGTGGGCGAGCCCTTGCGCAGGTCCACCGCCACGTCGAACACCTCGCCCTGCACCACGCGCACCAGCTTCGCCTGGGCGAAGGGCGGCGCCTGGAAGTGCAGGCCGCGAATGGTGCCCACCGGCTCGGAGAGGGACTCGTTGTCCTGCATGAAGTCGGCGACGACGCCATTGGCTTCCCAGCGGGCCTTCACATAGCTCTCGCTGAAATAGCCGCGCGGGTCGTTGAACCGCGCCGGGGTCACCAGGATGACCTCGGGAATCTCCAGGCGCACGAAAGCGGTCATGGGCGTGCAAATCTCTTTTGGCTGAGCGGCGCGGACGTTACTCGGGCGCTTCTGTAAGGTCAATCTGAGGTGAACGCATCGTCACGACCGGTTGTAGATGTCCTCAAGCCGGACGATGTCGTCCTCGCCCAGATAGGAGCCGGTCTGCACCTCGATCAGCTCCAGCGGGATGCGGCCGGGATTGGCGAGGCGGTGCACCTCGCCCAGCGGGATGTAGGTGGATTCGTTCTCGTGCACCGTGAAGGTCCGCTCGCCCACCGTCACCTCGGCGGTGCCGCGAACGACCACCCAATGCTCCGAGCGGTGATGGTGTTTCTGGAGCGAGAGCTTTGCACCCGGCTCCACCATGATCTTCTTCACATGAAACCGCTCGCCCCGGCAGATGGTCTCGTAGGTCCCCCAGGGCCGGTGGATCTTGCGGTGCTCGTCCGCTTCCGTGTGGCGGTCCGCCTTCAGCGCCGCCACCAGCGCCTTCACGTCCTGGCTGCGGTCGGAGGGCATGACGAGGATGGCGTCGTCGGTGGCCACCACCGAGACGCCTTCCAGGCCGATGCCGGTGACCAGCGGGCCTTCGGAGCGAATGTAGGAATTGTGGCTGTCCAGCAGCTCGGCGGCCCCTTCCACCACATTGCCGTCCGCATCGGCGGTCTTGATCTCGCGCACCGCGTCCCAGGAGCCGATGTCCGACCAGCCGAAATCGCCCGCCACCACGGCGGCGCGGTCGGTGCGCTCCAGCACCGCGAAGTCGATGGACTTGGCGGGGGCCGCCGAAAAGGCCGCCGTGTCCAGGCGGATGAAGCCGAGATCCTTCCGCGCGCTCTCGACCGCCGCCACGGCCGCCGCCGCAAGCGTCGGCTCGAAGCGTTCCGCCTCGGCGATCATCAACGATGCGGGGAAGAGGAAGTTGCCGGAGTTCCAGACGTAGCCATCCGCCACATAGCGCTCGGCCGTGGCGAGGTTCGGCTTCTCCACGAAGGCGTCCACCACGTTGCCGCCCTCGGGCAAAGCGGCGCCCAGGCGGATATAGCCGTAGCTGGTGCGCGGGGCGTTGGGGGTGATGCCGAAGGTGACGATGCGCCCGCCGGCCGCCACGCGCGCCGCCAGCCGCGCCGCCGCGCGAAAGCCCTCCGGGTCCAGCACCACATGGTCGGCGGCCAGGGCGAGGATGAGGGCATCCTCCCCGTAGCGCTCGCGCACCACGGCGGCGGCGGCGATCAAGGCGGGGCCGCTGTCGCGCCGGGTGGGCTCCAGCACCACGCTCGCCTCGATGCCCACCTCGCTCGCCTGGCGCAGGGCGAAGAAGCGGAATTCCTCGTTGGTGATGACCACGGGCGGCAGGAAGTCCGGCCCCGGCGGCGTGCGCAGCAGGGTCTCCTGGTAGAGCGTCTTGTCGGAGGCCAGCGCCAGGAACTGCTTGGGCAGGCTGTTGCGCGAGAGCGGCCAGAGCCGGGTGCCCGTTCCCCCCGCCAGAATGACCGGAACGATCTTTTCCGCCTGCATCCGAGCCCCCAACGGTCAGCGGCGCGCCTGTGCGCCGATCCCAGCTACTGGCATAGCGCGCGCGAGGCGTCCAGCGCGGGCTGGAAATGATGAAATTGCAGGCAGCGGCCATTGCGACTTTCGGGCGCACCCCTCACACTCCCGACCATAAACAAGAACCTGAAACGGGTTGGGAAACGCCAAAACAGGGATGGGTTTCATGCTGGCTCTCATCTTGATCATCGTCTGCGGTCTTTTCGCCGTGGGGTACGGAATATGGGCGGGGCGGGCCGTGATGGCCGCCGATGCCGGAACGCCGCGCATGCAGGAGATCGCGGCGGCCATTGCCGAGGGGGCGCGTGCCTATCTGCAGCGCCAGTACACCACCATCGCCATTGTCGGCGTGGTCATCTTCATCCTGGTCGGCCTCTTCCTCGGCTGGCTGGTGGCGGTGGGCTTCGCCATCGGCGCCATTCTCTCGGGCCTCGCGGGCTTCATCGGCATGAACGTGTCGGTGCGCGCCAATGTGCGTACCGCCCAGGCGGCGACGCTTTCGCTGGCGGGGGGGCTCGATCTCGCCTTCAAGGCGGGCGCGGTCACCGGCCTGCTGGTGGCGGGCCTCGCGCTCATGGGGGTGGCCGTCTATTTCGGCGTGCTCACCTTCGGGCTCGGCCTTGCGCCGGGCAGCCGCACGGTGGTGGACGCGCTGGTGGCCCTCGGCTTCGGCGCCTCGCTCATCTCCATCTTCGCGCGCCTGGGCGGTGGCATCTTCACCAAGGGCGCGGACGTGGGCGGCGACCTCGTGGGCAAGGTGGAGGCGGGCATCCCGGAGGACGACCCCCGCAACCCCGCCACCATCGCGGACAATGTGGGTGACAATGTCGGCGACTGCGCGGGCATGGCCGCCGATCTGTTCGAGACCTATGCGGTGACGCTGGTGGCCACCATGGTGCTGGCGGTGATCTTCTTCGGAAGCACCCCGGCGCTCTCGGCCATGCTGCTTTATCCCATGGCCATCGGCGGGGCGTGCATCCTCACCTCCATCGCCGGCACCTTCTTCGTGAAGCTCGGCCCCACCTCGTCCATCATGGGGGCGCTCTATAAGGGCTTCATCGCCTCGGCCGCCTTCTCGGTGGTGGCGCTGGCGCTGGTCACCTGGCTGCTGCCGGGCTGGGGCCCCATCGCGGGCGGGCCGATGACCGGCACCATGCTGTTCCTGTGCGGCCTCGTGGGCCTGCTGGTGACGGGCGGCATCGTGGTCGTCACCGAATATTATACGGGCACGGGCTATCGCCCCGTGGTTTCCATCGCCCAGGCCTCGGTCACGGGGCACGGAACCAACATCATCCAGGGCCTCGCCGTCTCGCTGGAAGCGACGGCGCTGCCCACCCTCATCATCATCGCGGGCATCCTCGCGGCCTATGGCCTCGCGGGCCTGTTCGGCATCGCCATCGCCGCCACAACCATGCTGGCGCTGGCGGGCATGGTGGTGGCGCTCGACGCCTTCGGGCCGGTCACCGACAATGCCGGTGGCATCGCGGAAATGGCGGGTCTTCCCCCGGAGGTGCGCCATGCCACCGATGCCCTGGACGCGGTGGGCAACACCACCAAGGCGGTCACCAAGGGCTATGCCATCGGTTCGGCGGGCCTCGGCGCGCTGGTCCTGTTCGCGGCCTATAGCCAGGATCTGAAATACTTCATCGCCCAGGCGGCGCCCGGCAGCTATTTCGCCGGGGTGACGCCCAATTTCTCGCTGGAGAACCCCTATGTGGTGGTGGGCCTGCTGTTCGGCGGGTTGCTGCCCTTCCTGTTCGCCGCCATGGGCATGACGGCGGTGGGCCGGGCGGCCGGAGCCATCGTGGAGGAGGTGCGCCGCCAGTTCCGCGAGAAGCCCGGTATCATGGCGGGCACCGACAAGCCGGACTATTCGCGCGCCGTGGACCTGCTCACGAAGGCGGCCATCAAGGAGATGATCATCCCCTCGCTGCTGCCCGTGCTCTCGCCCATCGTCTGCTACTACGTGATCTATGTGGTGGCGGGCGGGGGCGTGGCGGGCAAGTCCGCCGCCTTCTCGGCGGTGGGCGCCATGCTGCTGGGCGTGATCGTCACCGGCCTGTTCGTGGCTATCTCCATGACCTCCGGCGGCGGGGCCTGGGACAATGCGAAGAAGTCCTTCGAGGACGGCTTCGTGGACAAGGACGGCGTGCGCCACTTCAAGGGCTCTGACGCCCACAAGGCGTCGGTGACCGGCGATACGGTGGGCGATCCCTACAAGGACACCGCCGGGCCGGCGGTCAATCCCATGATCAAGATCACCAATATCGTCGCGCTCCTGATGCTGGCGGTGATGGGGCATTGAGGGGAGGGGGCTTGCGCCGCGCGCCCCACGGGGCGCGCGGCGCATAGAATCGCGCGGCGTTCCCCATGCGGGGCGTTCCTCCCTTTCCCGCTCGCCAGGGAGGGGAGGGGAGGGGAAAGACGTGCGGGACTGCAGCCCGGACGAGGGCCCGCGAGAGCCGCGTCTGCACCATCCCCCGCCCTTTCGCATTTCTGTGCGGCGTCCCATGCAGGGGCGCCGCCCTTTCAATCGCGCGGCCGATCGTGTACGAACGCGCCCGAATTGCTTTGGTGCGCGCCCCATGCGGCGCGTGGACGATGGAATCCATGCAGACAGTCGTGATCGTCATTCACCTGATGGTGGTGCTTGCCCTTATTGGCGTCGTGCTCATCCAGCGCTCTGAGGGCGGTGGGCTCGGCATCGGCGGCGGGGGAGGCAGCAGCGGCGGCTTCTTCACCGCTCGCGGCACCGCCAACGTGCTGACCCGCGCGACGGCCGTTCTCGCGGCCATCTTCTTCGTCACCAGTCTCACGCTGACCGTCATGGCCGGCTGGGGCCGCACGCCCCCCGCGCTGCTGAACCAGCCCGGCGCGCCGTCCGGCCCCTCGGTGCCCACCGGCGGCAGCATTCTCGACCAGATCCGTCCGCAGGCGCCCGCGCCCCAGGCTCCCGCCTCGCAGGTGCCGGTGCCCCAGGTGCCGGCCGCTCCGGCCCCGGCGCCGGCCGCTCCCGCGTCGTCTGCTCCGGTGCCCGCGCCGCAGGCTCCTGCGACCCCGGCTCCCGAATCCCAGGCGCCCGCGCCGCAGAGCGCGCCTTCGGCGCCCGCTCCGGCCACCCCGGCTCCTCAGCCCCAGTGATCAGACGCGGCGGTTATCCGCCGCGTCAGGTTTCCACAGGCGAAAACGAGGCGTTCCTGCGCTTCGTTCTCGCCGAATCGCGTTTGCACGGATTAGAGTGAAAGCCCATGGCGCGCTATATCTTCATCACCGGCGGCGTCGTGTCCTCCTTGGGCAAGGGCCTCGCCTCAGCCGCTTTGGGTGCGCTTCTTCAAGCGCGCGGCTACACCGTCCGGCTTCGCAAGCTGGACCCCTACCTGAACGTCGATCCGGGCACCATGAGCCCGTATCAGCACGGCGAAGTCTTCGTCACCGATGACGGGGCGGAGACCGATCTCGACCTTGGCCACTATGAGCGCTTCACCGGGCGCCCGGCCACGCGGCGGGACAATGTCACCACCGGCCAGATCTATCAGGACATCCTGAACAAGGAGCGGCGCGGCGATTATCTGGGCGCCACCGTCCAGGTCATTCCCCACGTCACCAACGCCATCAAGGACTTCGTCCTGGACGGCAATGACGGCTTCGACTTCGTTCTGGTGGAAGTGGGCGGCACGGTGGGCGACATCGAGGGCCTGCCCTTCTTCGAGGCCATCCGGCAGCTGAAGAACGACCTGCCGCGCAATCATTCCATCTTCATCCACCTGACGCTGCTGCCCTACATCCCCTCGGCGGGCGAGCTGAAGACCAAGCCGACGCAGCATTCCGTCAAGGAATTGCGCTCCATCGGCATCCAGCCCGATATCCTGCTGTGCCGCACCGACCGGCCCGTGCCCCGCGAGGAGCGCCGCAAGCTGGCGCTGTTCTGCAATGTGCGGGAAAGCGCGGTGATCGAGGCGCGGGATGTGGACAACATCTATGCGGTGCCCTCCGCCTATCACGCGGAAGGGCTCGACACGGAAGTGCTGGCCGCCTTCGGCATCGAGCCGGCGCCGCTGCCCAAGCTCGCCCGCTGGACCAATATCGAGGACCGGGTGCGCAATCCCGAGGGCGAGGTCACCATCGCCATCGTGGGCAAATATACCGGCCTGAAGGACGCCTATAAGTCGCTCATCGAGGCGCTGGCCCATGGCGGCATCGCCCACAAGGTGAAGGTCAATCTCGACTGGATCGAGAGCGAGACCTTCGAGCACGAGGATCCAGCGCCCTTCCTGGAGCATGTGCACGGCATCCTGGTGCCCGGCGGCTTCGGCCAGCGCGGCGCGGAAGGCAAGATCCGCGCGGCCCAGTTCGCGCGCGAGCGGGCGGTGCCCTATTTCGGCATCTGCTTCGGCATGCAGATGGCGGTCATCGAGGCGGCCCGGAATCTCGCAGGCATCCCCGAGGCCAATTCCACCGAGTTCGGCGAAACACCCGAGCCCGTGGTGGGCCTGCTCACCGAATGGCTGCGCGGCAACGAGCTGGAGCAGCGCCGGGCAAACGGCGATCTGGGCGGCACCATGCGCCTCGGCGCCTATGCGGCCCGCCTGGAGGGCGGCAGCCGGGTGTCGAACGTTTATGGCACGCAGGACATCCAGGAGCGCCACCGGCACCGCTTCGAGGTGAACACCGCCTATCGCGATCGGCTGGAGCAGCAAGGCCTGCGATTCTCCGGAATGTCGCCGGACGGCCTGCTGCCCGAGATCGTGGAATATCCGGCCCACCCCTGGTTCATCGGCGTGCAGTTCCATCCCGAACTGAAGTCGCGGCCCTTCGAGCCCCATCCTTTGTTCGCGTCCTTCATCGGCGCAGCCAAGGAACAGAGCCGTCTCGTGTGATCCAGAGTGCGATCTAGGACCACGCCCCTCGCGGGCGTGGTCTTGAAAGCGTCGTGGGCGCCGGGGCAGCATCGGCGGCCGCGCGACTTGCCCCCCTTTCACCGCGCGTGCCACAAAGCCAGCGATGAATCAGGGAGCAGCCCATGCCGCGCGGTCTCGATCACCTTGTGCATCTGGTGCGCGATCTCGATGCGGCCGGAGAGGTTTATGACCTGATCGGCTTCACGGTGGGGCCGCGCAATCACCACCCCTGGGGCACCCATAACCGCATCGTCCAGCTTCCCGGCTTCTTCATCGAGCTTCTGGAAGTGGCGGAGCCGGAGCGCATTCCGGAGGGTGCGGGCAGCCATTTCTCGTTCGGCGCCTTCAACCGCGACTTCCTCGCCCGCAACGGCGAGGGCCTGCCCATGCTGGCGCTGGAGGGTCGCGACCCGACCGCCGAGGCGGCGGCTTTCGCGGCGGCCGGATTCGGCGGCTTCGACGTGTTCGACTTCTCCCGCATGGCCCGCCGCCCGGACGGGCAGGAGGTGGAGGTAGGCTTTTCCCTCGCCTTCGCGCAGGACCCCGCGGCCCCCAATGCGGGCTTCTTCACCTGCACCCAGCGCAAGCCGGAGAATTTCTGGTCCCCCGATCTCCAGCGCCATGCCAATGGCACAACGGGCGTGGCGGGCGTGGTTCTGGTGGCCGAGCATCCCATGGACCATGTGAGCTTCATCGACACCCTGGCCGGGGTGACGGCGCGGCGCGCGACCGACGACTGGTACATCGCCCGCACCCCGCGCGGGGAGATCGACATCATGACCCGCACCATGTTCTCCGACCGCTTCGGCGTGCCCGCGCCTTCGGGCACGGACCTGCGCATCGCGGGCGTGCGGTTCGTCTCGCCGGGCGCGGTGGACATGCGCCGGGGCCTCGCGGCGCGGGGCATGATCGAGGAGAAGATCGAGGGCCTGGTGGTGGTGGCGCCCCGCGCCGCCATGGGCGCGACGCTCATCTTCGACCGGCCCTCCTGAGGCCGCACGGCGCCATGGCGGGACGCATCATGAAGCGCGGCAGCGGCGGCGGGCGTCGTCCCGCCGAGGGCCTTCCCTTTGTGCGGGAGGCGGCGCTTCTCGCGGCCGGCACCACCCCGGTGGCGGGCGTGGACGAGGCGGGGCGCGGGCCGCTGGCCGGTCCCGTGGTGGCCGCCGCCGTGATTCTCGACCCGGAGCGGGTGCCCCAGGGCCTCAATGATTCCAAGAAGCTCACCGCCGCGCGGCGCGAGGCGCTCTATGCGCAGATCTGCGCCACGGCGGAGGTCTCGGTGTGCCTCGCCCCGCCCGCGCGCATCGACCGGGACAATATCCGCGAAGCGTCCCTCTGGGCGCTGACGAACGCGGTGCGCGGCCTGCCGCGGGTGCCCGCCTTCGTGTTCGTGGACGGCAACGATCCCCCACCCATGCCCTGCGCGCTGGAGATGGTGATCGGCGGCGACGGGCTCATCGCCTCCATCGCGGCCGCCTCCATCGTCGCGAAGGTGACGCGGGACCGGCTGATGGCGGGCCTCGGGGCCGCTTTTCCCGCTTATGGCTTCGAGCGGCATATGGGCTATGGCACGGCGGCCCATTCCCTGGCCTTGCGCACCCACGGCCCCTGTCCCCACCACCGCCAGAGCTTCGCCCCGGTGCGCGAGCAGCAACTGAAGCTGTTCGGCGGATCGGCGGGCTAACTGGGTCTGCCGGCCTTCAGCACCGCTTCCACATTCATGCGGTGCACGGCTTCATAGGGCGCGAAGTAGCGCAGCGTGCCGGAGGCGAAGCCCTCCGCCGCGAAGGTCCGCAAATCCTCTCCCCGCGCCTGCGCATCCTCCCGCACCGTCAGCAGCTTGCGCACATAGGCCTGGGTGGCCGCGATCAGGCCCGGGCCATAGCCGCCCGCCGCGATGACCTCCTCCGCCCCGTGATTGGGCAGGATGCGGGAGATGTCCCAGCCCGCCATGCGCTCCAGATCCACCAGATGAACGGCGAGCCGGTCCGGCTCGTCCACATAGGTCACGGGATCTTCCAGCGTGTCCCCCGCCAGCAGCAGGCCGCCGGGCAGGAGGAGGACCGTGCCGTCGCGGGAATGGATGTCCGCCTGGATCAGCCGCACAGGCAGCGTGCCCACGGTGAGCGTCATCTCCCCCTCGAAGGTGCGGTTGGGCAGGATGAGCGGGCAAATGGGCGGGTCGGCCGCTTCCAGCGCCTCACGCTTCTCGGCCAGGATGTCGGCGGTGAGGCGGTTCGCGATGATCTCGCAATCGGCGAACACGTCGTTGCCCGCCACATGGTCGTCGTGCCAGTGGCTCAGCACCACCGTGAAGCGCGTGACCCCGCGCGCGGCGAGGGTCTCGCGGATGATGCGGGCGTGGGTCAGCGAGATATGGGTGTCGTAGATGAGCGCCTCGGCGCCGTCGAACACCGCATAGGAGGCGATGCCCGCCTCATAGGCGCCGTCATCCAGCCAGTTGGGCTTGGGCGAATGCAGCCGCACCCCCGGCACGCGCCCGTCATAGAAGGCGAGCACATGGGGGGCGGGCTGAAGGATGCGCAGGGTGGCACCGAGGGCGGGAGGCATGCGAGGCGGGTCCGTCGAACAGAGGTTCGACGGACGTTCCCCGACTTATCCCCCGCGCGCAATGGCGCCGGTCAATCCAGCTTCACGCCGGTGGTCTCGGCCACGGTCTTCCAGCGGGCCACGTCCGCCTCGATCTGCTTGGCGAAGGCCGCGGGCGTGTTGGCCACGGGCTCGGCGCCCACGGTTTCCAGCTGCTTGCGCATCTCGGGCTTGGCCACGGCTTCCGCCACCGTCTTCTGCAGCAGGTCCACAATGGCGGGCGGGGTGCCGGCGGGGGCGAGGATGCCGAACCAGCCCGACACTTCATAGCCCGGCACGGTTTCCGCCACCGTGGGGATGTTCGGCGCGCCCGGCCAGCGCTTGGCGGTGGTCACCGCGATGGCGCGCAGCTTGCCGCTCTCGATGAAGGGCATGGCGGAGGGCAGGTTATCGAAGCCGATGGGGATGTGCCCGCCCACAAGGTCGGTGAGCATGGGCGCCGCGCCCTTATAGGGCACGTGGGCGATGTTGATGCCGGTCATCATCTTCAGCAGCTCGGCGCTCATGTGCGGCGAGCCGCCGGCGCTGGTGGAGCCGTAATTGAGCTTGCCCGGCTCCTTCTTCGCCAGCGCGATCAGCTCCTGGAGGTTCTGCGCCGGCACGCTGGGATTGACCACGATGACGTTGGGCGTGCTCGCCACCACCGTGACGGGGGCGAAATCCTTCAGCGCGTCATAGGGCAGGCTCTTCTGGAGCGCGGAATTGATGCCATGGGTATTGGCCGTGCCCATGAGCAGGGTGTAGCCGTCCGGCGCCGATTTCGCGACCGCCGAGGTGCCGATGGCGCCGCTCGCGCCCGCGCGATTGTCCACCACGAAGGGCTGGCCCAGTTTCTCGCTGAGCTGGGTGGCGATGAGACGGGCGATGATGTCCGTGGTGCCGCCCGCCGGATAGGGGACCACCAGCTTCACGACCTTGGAGGGATAGGTCTCCGCCTGCGCGCCCGCCGTGGGAAGGGCGAGCGACAAGGCGGCGAGGACGAGGAGGGCGCGGCGCGACGGCCGGGCCCGCAGGGCGCTGGGTATCATGGCGTTTCCATCCTTCAGTCGGGGTCTTCGCCCCGGTTCGTTGCATGCGTCGGAAGATCAGGCGGCCGGGTGGCCGCGCAGCAGGGGGAAAAGGTCGTCCGGCACCTCGATGGGGAAGCCGAGCACGGCGGAGGAGAGGGCCTTGCCGTAATTGTCCAGCGACAGGCTGCGGGAGACACCGCCGCCCAGGGCCCCGTGGCAGACGAAGTTCAGGGCCTCGATATTGTCCACCTCGTACCGCAGCACCGGCCCCGTAATGGCGCCGCCATAGAAGGTCTTGAACCGCTCGGCGGTGAGCTGGTCCTTGAGCAGCGGGTAGAGCGCCGCGTCATAGGCGAACACGGCGATGTTGGAGGTGTTGCCCTTGTCGCCGGAGCGGGCATGGGCGACGTGCTGGAGCGCGACGGTCTTGGTCATGGTCGGGCCTCAGCTTTCGAAATAGCGCACGGTGGCGGGAACGGCGGTGCGCGGGGCGAGGGTGGACCACACGCCGATCACCTCGCGGAAACGCTCCTGGTGGGGCACGCGCTTGCCGGTATGGGCGATGCCGGAGACCGCCATGCCGTCCACCTCGCGGCCGACCTTCGCCGCCTCTTCGCGGGTGCGGGTGCGGGCGGCGACGCGCACCGCGATCTCATAAGGCTCCGGTGCATCCGCCGGGGTGGCGGCGCCGTGGATGGCATTGAGCCCGAGGAAGTCGATGCGGATGTCCTCGGCGTCCAGCTTCACGATCTTGAAGCGCTCCTCCAGCACCTTCTTGGCGAGCTGCGCGCGGCGCAGGGCGCCGGGGCCGGCATAGAAGAACATGTCCTCGCCGATGAAGCCCTCGGTGCAGCCCATGGAGACCTTCAGGGTCGGGGTGCGGGGCTTGCCCGTGAGGCCGGTGACGCGCACGCGGTCCGGCCCCTCCTGCTCCAGGCGCGCCGTGGTGAAGTCCACCACCACGTCCGGGGTGAGATAATTGGCGGGGTCGTGCACCTCGTAGAGCATCTGCTCCTTCACGGTCGCCAGCGTCACCGCCCCGCCGGAGCCCGGCGTCTTGGTGATGACGGCCGTGCCGTCCGCTTCCACCTCGGCGATGGGGAAGCCGAAATTCCACGGCTCCGGCACATCCTTGAAGCCGGGATCGGAGAAATAGCCGCCCGTGACCTGCGCCCCGCATTCCATGAGATGGCCGATGCCGTTGCCCGCGCCCAGCAATTCATACTGGTCCGCGGTCCAGCCGAAGCTGTGCATCATGGGCGCGAGGAACAAGGACGGGTCCGCCACGCGGCCGGTGACGACGATCTGGGCGCCTGCGTCCAGCGCCTCCACGATGGGCTCGGCGCCGAGATACGCTTCCGCCGAGATGAGGCTGTTGCCCAGCGTCGCCGTGGGGGCGCCGCTCTCCAGGATGGTGTCGGTCAGCTCCAGCACCCGGTCGGTGATGATGGAGCCGTTGACCGCCGCCACCTTGACGCCGGTGATGCCCAGCTCGCGCAGCAATTCCACGATGCGCTGCGCCGCGCCGTCGGGATTGACCCAACCCTGGTTGGAGACGATGCGCGTGCCCCTTTTCATGCAGGCGGGCAGCACCGCGCGCATGCGGTCGTCCAGATAGGTGTCGTAGCCGGGGAAGCTGGGGTCGCGGCGTGCGCGCACCTGGGCGGCGGAAATGGTCGCTTCCGCCATGGTCTCAAAGCAGAGGAAATCGAGGTCGCCGCGCGCGGCGTTCAGCGCCGCCGGCTCAACGCGGTCGCCCCACCAGGCGGATCCGGAGCCGATCCGTAATGTCTTGCTCATCAGGCGTTCATCCCATTCGTCTTGTCTTTCCTCCATTCTTCATCCGCGCCGCGCAGGGGCAATGCAGCCGGCGGAAAAGGCCCTATGATGAAAATTCACAGGGGGCGCGCATGGACCGGTTCGGCGAGATGACGGTGTTCCTGCGGGTGGTGGAGGAGGGCAGCTTCTCCGCCGCCGCGCGCAAGCTGAACCAGGCGCCGTCCACGGTCAGCAAGCTCATCGCCCGCCTGGAGGCGCGGCTCGATGCACGGCTGTTCGAGCGCATCGACGGCACCATTCGCCTCACGCAGGAAGGGGCGGCCTTCCGCGCGGCGAGCGAGGCCGTGGTGGCGGCCATGGAGGCGGCGGAAGGCGCGGTGCGCCCGGTGGCGGACCCGGTCTCGGGAACGGTGCGTATCCACACCGCCCTCACCACGGCGAAATATCTCATCGCGCCCCAATTGCCGGACCTGATGGACCGGCATCCGGACCTGCGCCTGGAATTCGTGCTGGGCACCGAGCGGGGCGACTTCGCTCGCCAGGGTATCGATGTGGCCATCCATAGCGGGCGGCCGACCGAACTCTCCCTCATCGGCCGCCCGCTTATGGTCCGGCCCTGGACCATCGCCGCCGCGCCCTCTTATCTGGAAAAGCACGGCGTTCCGCAGCATCCCGACGATTTGCTGCGGCATCGCTGCCTCAACTTCACCATCCGCACCCAATGGAACTCCTGGACTTTCCACGAGGACGGGGCGCTGAAGACCATCGACATCCCCAACCATGTGGGGGCGGACCAGGGCGAGCTTCTGCGCACGCTGGCGCTGGTGGGGATGGGGGTGGTGCGGCTCGCCACCTTCCATCTTTCGGAGGATCTGGCGGCGGGCACGCTGGTGCCGCTCCTGGCTGATTATCAGGAACAGTCCGACGACGACCGTTTCTACCTGCTCTATCTGCGCGGCCGAACCTCGGTGCCGCGCGTTCGGGCGGTGGTGGATTTCCTCGCCGAACGCTTCGGCCCACCCCGCAGCCGTGGCCCGAAGCGGGCGCCGATCCCGGGGCTGTATTGAGGATGGGAGTTGCGTTCGGAACCGGCGTTTTCTTTCGGCAGGGCAGAGAAAACGTTCGCCTCTTGCGGGCTTGTATTGAGACGTTGATCGTGAACGCTCGCCTGCGCCCTGCTGCCCCCTCCCAACCCTCCCCCGCAAGCGGGAGAGGGCTTGCGGCGTGCGGGATGGTGAAGCCCCTCTCCATAAGACGCGACAGGCCCCCTCTCCCGCTTGCGGGGGAGGGTTGGGGAGGGGGAAGGCGGATAGGTGCTGTTCAATCCGCGCGGCGCACACGCTCTCCCGCCCGAACTCGGCTGTTTCTACCTACTTTATCTGCGCGGCCGAACTTCGGTGCCGCGCGTGCGGGCGGTGGTGGATTTCCTCGCCGAACGCTTAGGCCCACCGCGTGGCCGTGGCCCCAAGCGGGCGCCGATTCCGGGGCTGTATTGAGGACGGGGGCCGCGTTATGAGCCTGCATGTTTTCGGTAGGGCAGAGAAAGAACGCCTGTTCCGAATTTGTATTGAGATGTCGTCTCAGAATGCTCGCCTGCGCCCCGCTCTGCCCCCTCCCAACCCTCCCCCGCAAGCGGGAGAGGGCTTGCGGCGTGCGGGATGGTGAAGTCCCTCTCCATATAGCGCCACAGGCCCCCTCTCCCGCTTGCGGGGGAGGGTTGGGGAGGGGGAAATCCGGGGGAAGGGGGAGGAGAGCCGTCGGGCCGAGCATTTTCAGGAAGCGCCCGGCACTCACTCGCTCACCCGCCTCGCATGCGCGCCCCTCCCTCAAGCGGAAAGGGCCGTCCCCCTCACTCCGCCGCTTCGCGGGTGTGGCCCAGGCGCTCGGAGAGGGTCACCAGCAGGTCGCGGGCCGCGTCGGCGATGACGGTGCCGGGCGGGAAGATGGCTTCGGCCCCAGCAGCTTTCAGCGCGTCATAATCCTGCGGGGGCACCACGCCGCCCACCACCACCATGATGTCGCCGCGCCCTTCCGCCTCCAGCGCCGCCTTCAGCGCGGGCACAAGGGTGAGATGGCCCGCCGCGAGGGACGAGATGCCCACGACGTGCACGTCATTTTCCACCGCCTGGCGGGCGGCTTCATCGGGGGTGGCGAAGAGGGGGCCGATATCCACGTCGAAGCCGAGATCGGCAAAGGCGGAGGCGATCACCTTCTGGCCACGGTCATGGCCGTCCTGGCCCACCTTGGCGACGAGGATGCGCGGGCGGCGGCCCTCCGCTTCCTCAAAGCCTTCCACCATCTTCTGCACCTTGCCCACCTTATCGGTCATGGCGCCGGCCTCGCGCTTGTAGACGCCGGAAATAGCGCGGATCTCCGCCCGGTGGCGGCCGAACACCTTTTCCAGCGCGTCGGAAATCTCGCCCACCGTCGCCTTGGCGCGGGCGGCGTTGACGGACAGTTCCAGCAGGTTCGCGCCCTGGGTGGCGCCATTGGTGAGGGCGGTCAGCGCCGCCTCCACCGCGGCCGGGTCGCGCTCGGCGCGCAGGCGGTTCAGCTTCTCGATCTGCGCGGCGCGCACGGCGGAATTGTCCACCTTCAGCACGTCGATGGGCTTCTCGGCCTCGGGCTTGAACTTGTTGACGCCCACCACGGTCTGCGCCCCGCCATCGATGCGAGCCTGGGTGGTGGCGGCGGCTTCCTCGATGCGCAGCTTGGGGATGCCCGCCTCGATGGCCTTCGCCATGCCGCCCAAAGCTTCCACTTCCTGGATATGCGCCCAGGCCTTGGCGGCGAGATCGGCGGTGAGGCGCTCCACGAAGAAGGAGCCGCCCCAGGGGTCGATCTGGCGGGTGGTGGCGCTCTCCTGCTGCAGCAGGATCTGCGTGTTGCGGGCGATGCGCGCGGAGAAGTCCGTGGGCAGGGCCAGCGCCTCGTCCAGCGCGTTGGTGTGCAGCGACTGGGTGTGGCCCTGGGTGGCCGCCATGGCCTCGATGGCGGTGCGCATGACGTTGTTGAACACGTCCTGCGCCGTCAGGCTCCAGCCGGAGGTCTGGGAATGGGTGCGCAGGGGCAGCGACTTCGGGCTCTTGGCGCCGAGATCGGTCATGAGCCGATTCCACAGGAGGCGGGCGGCGCGCAGCTTGGCCACCTCCATGAAGAAGTTCATGCCGATGGCCCAGAAGAAGGACAGGCGCGGCGCGAACACGTCGATGTCCAGGCCCGCCGCAGCGCCCGCGCGCACATATTCGACGCCGTCCGCCAGCGTATAGGCCAGCTCCAGATCCTGCGTCGCCCCCGCTTCCTGCATGTGGTAGCCGGAAATGGAGATGGAGTTGAAGCGCGGCATCTCCTTCGACGTGTAGCCGAAGATGTCGGAAATGATGCGCATGGAGGGCGTGGGCGGATAGATATAGGTGTTCCGCACCATGAATTCTTTGAGGATGTCGTTCTGGATGGTGCCCGAGAGCTTGGCGTGGGGCACGCCCTGCTCCTCGCCCGCCACGATGAACAGCGCCAGGATCGGCAGCACCGCGCCGTTCATGGTCATGGACACGCTCATCTGGTCCAGCGGGATGCCGGAGAACAGCGTGCGCATGTCGTAGATGCTGTCGATGGCGACGCCGGCCATGCCCACATCGCCCGCCACGCGCGGATGGTCGCTGTCATAGCCGCGATGGGTGGCGAGGTCGAAGGCCACCGACAGGCCCTTCTGGCCCGCCGCGAGGTTGCGCCGGTAGAAGGCGTTGGAATCCTCGGCCGTGGAGAAGCCGGCATATTGCCGGATGGTCCAGGGCTGGTTGGCATACATGGTGGGGTAGGGGCCGCGCAGATAGGGCGCGATGCCGGGATAGGTATCGAGGAAGGTGAGGTCCGCCACGTCCCCGGCGCCATAGAGGGACTTCACCGCGATCCCCTCAGGGGTCATCCACGGCGCGTCGGCAGCGGCCGGCGGCGCGAGGTCCGGCGCGCGCCAGTCGATCTCGGCGAATGCGGGCAAGCGGCTCATGGTCCCCATCCTAATCCAAAATGCGCCTCTTGGCGCCCCTGTTCCGTGTCCCCGCCGGGGCGGGGTGAATGTGCGGCGGGAGGCTCCCGCTCCGGGGGCAACCCGTTTCCCCCTCCCAACCCTCCCCCGCAAGCGGGAGAGGGCTTTCCGTTCCGCTTGCCGACAACTCCCTCTCCCGCTTGCGGGGGAGGGGGGGAGGGGGCCGTGTGCGCCCTCAGATCCCCACCACCGTGTGCGCCTTCCTCAGCGTCTCCAGCACGTCACCGCCGGCGATGACGAAGCCCGAGACACCGGCCTCGGTCAGCGACGCTTCAAGCTCTCCCGGCCGTCCGGCCAGCCACACCGTGGCGCCGGCGGTCTTCAGCGCGGCGGCGGCAGTGGCGCCGTCCGTGCCGTACAGCTCGTCCGAGCCGCACAGGCAGGCGAAGGCGGTGCCGGACGCCGTGAAGGCGGCGACCATCTCCGCGACCGACGAAAAGCCTTCCGGCACCGGGGCGGCGAGGCCGCCGGTCTCGAAGAAGTTCTTCGCGTACGTGGCGCGCGCCGTGAAGGCGGCCACCGGGCCGAGGGTGGCGAGGAAGACCTTGGGCGGCGTCGGCGCCGCTTCCGCCGCGTCGCGCAGGGCCTCGAAGGGCTCGGCGAGGCGGTGGGGGGCGAGCGCGGTGTCGGAGGGGGCGGGCTCCACCACGGGGGCGGGCGCCAGCACTTCCGGCGCCTCCTGGCCCAGCAGCGGGAATTCGGACGTGCCCGTCAGGGGCTCCTTGCGGGTGGCGATATCCTTGGCGCGGCGCTTGGCCACCTCGGCGATCTCAGACCGCCACCAGCCGCTCCCCAGCACCTCGGCCATGCCGCCCTTGCGCTCGATGGTGCGGAACAGCTCCCAGGCGGTGGCGGCGAGGCCATCGGTCTGCACCTCCACGGCGCCGGCCCCGGCGGAGGGATCGGCCACGCGATGGAGGTTGGCTTCCTCCAGCAGGATGAGCTGGGTGTTGCGGGCGAGGCGCCGGGCGAACGGGTCCGGCAGGCCGAGCGCCTGCGTGAAGGGCAGGACGGTAAGGCTGTCCGCCCCGCCCACGCCCGCCGCGAAGGCGGCGACGGTGGAGCGCAGCAGGTTCACATAAGGATCGCGCCGGGTGAGGGAGCGCCACGCGGTGGTGGCATGCACCGTGGCGGGGCGCGCCGGAATGCCCGCCTCGCGCAGCACCGCGCCCCAGAGCAGGCGGATGGCGCGGAACTTGGCGAGGGTGGCGATCTGGTTCACGTCGGCGGTCAGCGCCAGCTCGATGCCCGCGGCGGCATCCTCCAGCGCGAGGCCGGCGGCTTCCATGGCCCTGAGATAAGCGACGCCCGTGGCGAGCACGGCGGCCAGTTCCTGCGCGTCCGAGGCGCCGGCCGCATGGTGCACGGCGCCGTCCGCCCGCAGGATGGGGGAGGTGAAGCCGCGCCCGCGCAGGATGCCGAAGCTCTCCGCCAGACGCTTGGAGAGGCCGTCCGCCCAGGGCAGCGGGGAGCTGCCCGCGCGGGCCATGTCGGAGAGCGGGTCAAGGCCGAACGAGACCGACAGGGTCGCGGGATCGAAGTCGCGCGTGGCGATCACATCCGCGAAGGCCAGAGCATGCTCGCGGCCCTGGAAGCCGCCGCTTTCGAGGCGCGTCTCGATGAGGTCGAGCATCACGCCGTCGAGGATGGCGCCGAGCCCGTCCGCGTCTGTCAGCCCGAAGCCGTGGGCGTGGGGCGAGCCGGCGAACACCAGCGTCAGGCCCGAGGCGCCGTTGCCGAGATCGTCCAGCGCCTGGGCATTGGCGGCGCCCGCGTCCGGCTGGTCCACGCGGGCGGAGATGGTCCAGGGCGCGCCGGCGGCGCGGCCGGCCACGGTCAAAGCATCGGGCGCGCGCGGCGGCAGCGGGTCCAGGACCAGCCCGTCCTGGGTGCGGGTGACGAGCTTCTTGTCGTAGGGCGCGCCCTTGAGCACGCCGTCCACCAGCTTCAGCCAGTCCTCGCGGCTTGCGGGCTTGAGGTCCGCGGCAAAGGGCAGGTCGGTCATGGAAGGGCCTCCGTGGCGGGCGCGGCGCCGTCGCGCGCGGCCAGCATCAATTCGTCCTGGAACATGTAATCCCGCCGCACCGGCACATCGTCGCGCCGCTCGCTCAGCAGGAGCTGGAACACCATGTTGGAGCCGTGCAGGAAGCCCAGCTCCACCGCGCAGAGGTAGAAGTCCCACATGCGGGCGAAGCGCACGCCCATCATGGCCTCCACCTCCCCGTAGCGGGCCATGAAGCGGTGCCTCCAGGCGCGGATGGTCCAGTAATAGTGGAGCCGCAGCACCTCCATGTCGGCCACCCACAGATGGGTGCGCTCCGTGGAGGCGAACACTTCCGACAAGGCGGGCACATAGCCGCCGGGGAAGATGTATTTGCGGATGAAGGGCGCCGTGGTGCCGGGCGGGGCCATGCGGCCGATGGCATGCACCAGCGCGAAGCCGCCGGGCGCCAGAAGCGCGCGCACGGTGGTGAAGTAATCGTCGAAATGGGTGACGCCCACATGCTCCATCATGCCGATGGAGACGAGGCGGTCATACTTGCCGGTGAGGTTGCGGTAATCCACCTCCCGGAAGTCGATAAGATCAGCCACGCCCGCGGCCTCCGCGAGGCGACGGGATTCCGCCAGCTGCTCGGGGGAGACATTGATGGCGGTGACATGGGCGCCGCACTGCTTGGCCAGATAGATGGACAGGCCGCCCCAGCCGGAGCCGATTTCCACCACCTTCATGCCCGGCTCGATCTTCAGCTTCGCGGCCACATGGCGAAACTTGGCGCGCTGGGCGTCGGCCAGCGGCTGGTCGGGAAAGTCGAAATAGGCGCAGGAATAGGCCATGGTCTCGTCCAGCCACAGCCGGTAGAAATCGGCCGGGTGGTCGTAATGGCTGGAGACGTTTTCCTTGGCCTTGGCGACGGGGTTGGCCTGGTGGAAGCGCCGCAGCGCCCGCCAGGTCTTGCGCAGCGCCTGCTGCACGGGATGGCTGCCGAGCCCCTTGCGGTTCACCGAGAACAGCAGCAGCAGGTCGAACACGCCCGAGCCGTCCTCGAACACGAGGCGCCCGTCCATATAGGCTTCGGCGGCGGTCAGCTCGGGATTGAAGAACAGGTCCCGTTCCAGCTTCTCGTCCATGAAGCGGACAGTGACCTTCGGCCCGTCCAGGCCCGACCCGAACACGACCCTCTGGCCCTTCACCGTGATGACGGTGAGGGATCCCTTCTCCACGAAGCGGGACAGGAGATGGGAGAGCAGGCGCATGTCAGGCGTTTCCTCCGGCTTGCGGAACAGGCTCCCTCTCCCGCAGGCGGGGGAAGGACGGGGAGGGTATGCTGCCCTCCGGCGTGGCGGCCATCAACCGGCGGAGGACGGCTTGCGCCCATCCTGCCCTTCCCCCGCAGGCGGGAGAAGGGGTCTGGCCGCCCGCGCGGATCACGCGAATTCCAGGATCACCGCGTCCACGGCCAGGCTGTCGCCCGGCTTGGCGAGGACGGACTTGATCACGCCGTCACGCTCGGCGCGCAGCACGTTCTCCATCTTCATGGCTTCCACCACCGCCAGCGCCTCGCCCGCCTTCACCTCCTGGCCCGGCTGGACCGCGATGGAAACCACGAGGCCCGGCATGGGGCACAGAAGCTCCTTGCCGCCCGCCGAAGCTTCCTTCACCGGCATCAGCGCGCAGAGTTCCGCCTCGCGCGCGGTGAACACCCGCGCCTCGGTGGCGACGCCCCGATAGGCCAGCGCCACGCCGTTCAGCACGGGGCGCACCTGCAGGGCGGCGGGCACGCCGTCAATGGTGCCGCGCCAGACCGGCTCGCCGGGCGTCCAGCCCGAGGCGAGCACATGGACATGGCCCGGCGTGCCGTCGTCCTCGAACATCTGCACCTTGTAGCCGCCGTCCACGTCCGCGATCTCGCAGGATGCGACGATGAGCGCATGGGAGCCGCCCAGATGCACCACCCGGTGGGTATCGAAGGTGACGGGCTTGCCCATCATCTGGCCGGAAATGTGCCGCTTGCGGGCATTCTGGACGTGGTCGATCACGGCGGCCACGGCCGAGATCTGGTGGATCAGCTCACCTTCCGGGGCGCGGGCGTGGAAGCCGTCCGGATATTCCTCGGCGATGAAGCCGGTGGAAAGCTGGCCGGACTTCCAGCGCTCATGGGCCATGAGCGCGGAGAGGAAGGGGATGTTGTGGCCGATGCCGTCGATGGCGAAGGCGTCCAGCGCGTCCGCCTGGGCCTCGATGGCCTCGGCGCGGGTGGGCGCGTGGGTCACGAGCTTGGCGATCATGGGATCGTAGTAGAGCGAGATTTCCCCGCCCTCATAGACGCCCGTGTCGTTGCGCACGGTGATGTCGCCGGTCTTGCCTTCCGCCGGGGGGCGGTAGCGCACGAGACGGCCGATGGAGGGCAGGAAGTTGCGGTAGGGATCTTCCGCATAAATGCGGCTTTCCACCGCCCAGCCGTTCAGCTTGATGTCGTCCTGGGTGAAGGCCAGCTTCTCGCCCGCCGCAACCCGGATCATCTGCTCCACAAGGTCGATGCCGGTGATCAGCTCGGTGACCGGGTGCTCCACCTGGAGGCGGGTGTTCATCTCCAGGAAGTAGAAGCTCTTGTCCTGGCCCGCGACGAACTCCACCGTGCCGGCGCTGTCATAGCCCACGGCCTTGGCGAGGGCGACGGCCTGCTCGCCCATCTTGCGGCGGGTGGCTTCGTCCAGCAGCGGGGAAGGGGCTTCCTCCACAACCTTCTGGTTGCGGCGCTGGATGGAGCATTCACGCTCGCCCAGATAGAGCACGTTGCCGTGCTTGTCGCCCAGCACCTGGATCTCGATGTGCCGGGGATCGACGATGAACTTTTCCACGAACACGCGGTCGTCGCCGAACGAGGACTTGGCCTCGGACTTGGCGCGGTCGAAGCCGTCCTGCACTTCCTCACGGGAATAGGCGATGCGCATGCCCTTGCCGCCGCCGCCCGCCGAAGCCTTGATCATGACGGGATAGCCGATCTCGTCGGCGATCTTCGCGGCTTCCGCGCCGCTCTCGATCACCCCGAGATAGCCGGGCACGGTGGAGACGTTGGCGGCGGCCGCCGCCTTCTTGGATTCGATCTTGTCGCCCATGGCCTCGATGGCATGGGGATTGGGACCGATGAAGACGATGCCGTGCTCGGCCAGCGCCTGCGGGAAGGAGGCGCGTTCGGACAGGAAGCCGTAGCCGGGATGCACCGCCTCGGCGCCGGTCTTCTTGCACGCCTCGATGATCTTGTCGGCGATGAGATAGGACTGGGCGGCGGGGGCCGGGCCGATATGCACCGCCTCGTCCGCCATCTCCACATGGAGCGCGTCCTTGTCGGCGTCGGAATAGACGGCCACGGTCTTGATGCCCATCTTGCGCGCCGTCTTGATGACGCGACAGGCGATCTCGCCCCGGTTTGCGATCAGGATTTTCGAGAACATAGAGTTTCCTACTATCTAATCCGGGTGCCGACAGTTTCGATTTCGCAATACTCCCAGAATTCGACGCCTTCTGGTATCAGGTGTGAGTAGTTGCGAATATAATAAGATGCCAAGGATTGATCTTTTCTACTGTGCTTTAAGACGAACATCAGCTTTCTGTATTGAGGCGGTGCGCATAGAAAATACAGCATCGCCTCGTTCCAGACGGTCAGTTTCGCGCTCGGCACATTCCATCCAGATGTCCACTTATGGGATTTGCATTCCACAAGTATCGGTGGATTATCGCTTCCTAGATCAAACTTATGCAGCTTTTTGCTTGTTGTTACCCCGAGTGGAGCCGGAAATCCTCGTTGAAGAGTAATCCCTTGGCTCCGAAAAAAAGATTGAGCGATACCTTCAAAGTCTGCTCCTGCATGAGCGTTGCTCACAGAGCCGGCACGTTGAAAATTGATCTCGCTCATGACGACCCAACTACAGCGGCAGGTTGTCGTGCTTCTTCAGCGGCTGCTCCACCTGCTTGGAGCGCAGCATGGCGAGCGCGCGGGCGATGCGCTTGCGGGTGGTCTTGGGCATGATGACCTCGTCCACGTAGCCCCGCTCCGCCGCCACGAAGGGCGAGAGGAAGCGCTGCTCGTAATTCTTGGTCTGGGTCGCGATCTTGTCCGGGTCACCCATGTCGGCACGGAAGATGATTTCCACCGCGCCCTTGGCACCCATCACTGCGATCTGCGCGGTGGGCCAGGCATAGTTCACGTCGCCGCCCACATGCTTGGAGGCCATCACGTCATAGGCGCCGCCGAAGGCCTTGCGGGTGATGACGGTGACCAGCGGCACGGTGGCCTGCGAATAGGCGAACAGCAGCTTGGCGCCGTGCTTGATGAGGCCGCCATATTCCTGCGCGGTGCCGGGCAGGAAGCCGGGCACGTCCACCAGGGTCACGATGGGGATCTCGAAGGCGTCGCAGAAGCGCACGAAACGGGCCGCCTTGCGCGAGGCGTCCGCGTCGAGCACGCCCGCCAGCACCATGGGCTGGTTGGCGACGAAGCCCACGGTGCGCCCTTCCACGCGGCCGAAGCCGGTGACGATGTTCTTGGCGAAGGTGGCCTGGATCTCGAAGAAATCGCCCTCGTCGGCGAGCTTCAGGATCAGTTCCTTGATGTCGTAGGGCTTGTTGGGATTTTCCGGGATCAGCGTGTCGAGGCTCTCGTCCTCGCGCAGCGGATCGTCGAAGGAGGGCCATTCGGGCACGCCCGACTGGTTGTTCAGCGGCAGGAAATCGATGAGACGGCGGGTCTGCAGCAGCATCTCCACGTCGTTCTCATACGACCCGTCCGCCACCGAGGACTTGGTGGTGTGGACCTTCGCCCCACCCAGCTCCTCGGAGGTGACGGTCTCGTTGGTCACGGTCTTCACCACGTCCGGGCCGGTGACGAACATGTAGCTCGTGTCGCGGACCATGAAGATGAAGTCGGTCATGGCGGGCGAGTAGACGTCGCCGCCCGCGCAGGGGCCCATGATGAGCGAGATCTGCGGGATGACGCCGGACGAGGTGACGTTGCGCTTGAACACCTCGCCATAGCCGCCGAGCGCCGCGACGCCTTCCTGGATGCGCGCGCCGCCCGCATCGAACAGGCCGATGATGGGCGCGCGGGTCTTCAGCGCCATGTCCTGGATCTTGGTGATCTTGCGGGCATGCTCCTCGGAGAGGGAGCCGCCGAACACCGTGAAGTCCTTGGCGAACACGAACACCTGGCGGCCGTTCACCGTGCCCCAGCCGGTGACCACGCCGTCGCCGGGGATCTTCTGGGTCTCCATGCCGAAATCGATGCAGCGATGCTGCACGAAGGTGTCGAATTCCTCGAAGGAGCCGCGATCCAGCAGCAGCTCGATGCGCTCGCGGGCGGTGAGCTTGCCGCGATTGTGCTGCGCCGCGATGCGCTTGGCGCCACCACCCAGGGCAGCAATGCTGCGCCGGCTCTCAAGCTCTTCGAGAATTTCCTTCATCCCTGTCCCCTGAGTGCGTGCGGCCGCTGTTCCTGATGCCACTCTAACGGCCCCGCGCCGGAGGAAAAGGTCTTCCCCCAAGGATTTCGGGACGGAAATGCGCATCGTCACCCGCTGCGCTAGCAAATGCAGCGCCACATTTGAATATGTAAAAATTCCATGGTGTAATATGTAAATTCTTCACAATTGCTGCCCTGCCACGCAGGCAGGGACGGGAGCGGCGGGCGGATCATGCGGCAGAAGGTCTTCGCCGGGCATGCGGTGCGGCGGCTCCGGGAGAAGCTGGGGCTTAAGCAGGTGGAGCTGGCCCACCGGCTGGGCGTGTCCGCGTCTTATGTGAATCAGATCGAAAGCAACCAGCGCCCCCTGAGCGCCCCGGTCCTGATCGCGGTGAGCCGCACCTTCGGCGTGGACATCACCTCGTTCGGGGCGGAGGACCTGGACCGGCTGGTGGCGGACCTGCGGGAGGCCACGGCCGACCCCCTGTTCCGCGACCTGGAACTGGGGATGCAGGACCTGAAGGCCGTGGCAAATCTGTCGCCAGCCTTCGCCCACGCCTTCCTGCGCATGCATGTATCCCTCGGCCGCACCGCCGAATGGCGCGCCTCCCTCGACGACATGCTCACCGTGGGCATGGGGGGCGAGGCCAAGCTCGTGCCCTATGAGGAGGTGCGGGACTATTTCCACTATATCGACAATTACGTGGACGCCCTCGACCGCGCCGCCGAGGACACCGCCGAGGCCCTGGGCATCCTCGCCGGAGCCGACCCGCGCGCCGCCTTCACGGCCCACCTGAAAGAGCGGTTCGGCGTGGAGGTGGAGCAGGGCGCGGCCGATCCCGATCTGCCGCTTTCCCGGTTCGACGCGCGCCGCAAGCGCCTCTCCCTCTCGGGTGTGCTGACGCCCGCTGCGGCAGCATTCCGGCTCGGCGCCACCATCGCCCGGCTCGCCCATTCCGATCTGGTGGACGGCATGGTGGCGCGCGGCGGCTTCCGCAGCCCCACGGCGGGGGATATCTGCCGCCTCGCGCTCTATAATTACTTCGCGGGGGCGCTCGTGCTGCCCTATGGGCGCTTCCTGAATCTGGCCCGCGCCCGTCGCCACGATCTCGACCGGCTGGCCTTGGAGACCGGCGCCAGCCTGGAGCAGGTGTGCCATCGCCTCTCCACGCTCCAGCGCACGGGCATGAAGGGCGTGCCTTTCTATTTCGCCAAGGTGGACCGGGCGGGCAACATCACCAAGCGCCACAGCGCCACCCGCTTCCAGTTCGCGCGCCTGGGCGGGGCCTGCGCGGTGTGGAACGTGCACCAGGCGTTCGAGAGCGCGGGGCGCACGCTGGTGCAGGTTGGCGAGATGCCGGACGGCGTGCGCTATCTGTGCCTCGCACGCACGGTCAGTGCCCCCGCCGCCCGCTACGGCCAGCCGCCGCGCGTCTATGCGCTGGGGCTCGGCTGCGAGATTTCCTATGCGGACCAGATGGTGCAGGCGGAGGGGCTGGATCTGAAGGCGGCGCCTGTGGCGCGGCTCGGCGTGTCCTGCCGAATCTGTCCGCGCAAGGATTGCGAGATGCGTGCCTTTCCCCCGCTGGACCGGGAAATCCGCACCGATCCGGACGTGCGCGAGGTGGTGCCCTTCTCCATCGCATAATCTTGCCGGGGACGAACCGTAATCCTGCCACGCGACGGTATTGGAAACGCCATGGAAACACGCCAGCAATAGAGGCGAGGGCCGGTAATGGCCGCATCGGTAGGGCAAGATGAAACGCTCGGCGTGGGCAATGTGCGTGGCGGTGTGTGCGACCGCCTTCTCCGGAGCGGCGCTGGCCGCGCCCGGCTACACCACTGGCAATGTGAACATGCGCACGGGGCCGGATATCGCCTATCCGAGCGTCACCGTTCTGCCGCAGGGCCTGCCCGTGGACATCAAGGGCTGCCTTGAAGGCCAGTCCTGGTGCGATGTGGCCACCGGCATCTATCGCGGCTGGGTCTATGGCGAATATCTCGCCATGTCCTATCGCGGCCAGCAGGTGCTGGTGCCCGAATATGCGCCCGTATTGGGCCTGCCGGTCGTCGGCTTCAATTTCGCCCGCTACTGGAACCGCTACTACCAGGGCGCGCCGTGGTGGGGCCAGTATAACCAGTGGCAGAATTACCGGTGGCAACCGCGTCCCGGCTGGGGCCGGCCGCCGCCTGGACCGGGGCCGCGCCCGCCCGGCTGGTGGCAGTCCGGCTATCGTCCGCCCCCGCCGCCGCGCCCCGGCTGGAATGGCGGCCCGCCCCCCGGCCCACGGCCGGGCTGGAACGGGAACCCGCAGCCCGGCTGGAATGGCGGGCCTCCCGGCCCACGTCCCGGCTGGAACGGGAACCAGCCCGGCTGGAACGGGAACCAGCCCGGCTGGCAGGGCGGCCCTCGCCCCGGCGGCAATGGTGGTCCTCCTCCCGGCCCGCGCCCAGGCTGGAACGGCAATCAACCTCCCGGCCCCCAGCCCGGCTGGCAGGGTGGTCCCCGCCCCGGCGGCAATGGTGGTCCGCCTCCCGGTCCGCGTCCGGGCTGGAACGGCAACCAGCAGCCCGGCCCCCAGCCCGGCTGGCAGGGCGGTCCCCGCCCCGGCGGAAATGGCGGTCCCCCGCCCGGTCCGCGCCCCGGCGGCCCGCCCCCCGGTGCCCAGCCGCCGCGCCCGCCGCCGCCGCAGGCGGCACCGCCGCCCCAGCGCCAGCCCGGCGTGCAGGGGCAGCATCGGGTGCCCGGCGGCTACCAGCGCCCGCAGCAGTCCGGCCAGCCGGCCTGCGCTCCGGGCCAGCCCTGTCCGCCCCAGGGGCGCTGACGCGGGCTCAACCGGCTCCGGGGAAGTGCCCGCGCGGGCGCTTCCCACCGCCGCTTTTGCGGTCTAATGGCTGAGGCCATGTCACACGCCGCCACCTCACATCCGGTCTTCCGCTTCGCTCCCTCGCCCACGGGGCTGATCCATGTGGGCAATGCCCGCACGGCGCTGCTCAATGCGCTACTGGCCCGGCGCGGCGGCGGCACCTTCATCCTGCGCCTGGACGATACCGACGCCGCCCGTTCGCGCGCGGAATTCGCCGATGCCATCGCCATGGATTTGGACTGGCTGGGAATCCCGCCGGACCGCACCGAGCGCCAGTCCGATCGCCTGGGTCTGTATGCCGCCGCGGCCGAGAAGCTGAAGGCCATGGGCCGCCTCTATCCCGCCTATGAGAGCGAGGAGGAGCTGGAGCTGAAGCGCGGGCTTCAGCGGGCGCGCGGCCTGCCGCCAGTCTATGACCGCGCCGCGCTGGCCCTGACCGATGAAGACCGCGCGCGCCTGGAGGCCGAGGGTCGCCGCCCCCATTGGCGTTTCCGCCTGGACCATGGCGTGGTGTCCTGGGAGGACGGTGTGCGCGGCCCCCAGCAGGTGGATACGTCCAGCCTGTCGGACCCGGTCCTCGTGCGGGCGGACGGGACCTTCCTCTACACGCTGCCCTCGGTGCTGGACGATATCGATTTCGGCGTCACCGACGTGGTGCGCGGCGAAGACCATGTGACCAACACGGCGGTGCAGATCGAGATTTTCGAGGCGTTCGGCGCGCCGGCGCCGCGCTTCGCGCACCACAATCTCTTCACCCTGCCGAGCGGGGAGGGGCTGTCCAAGCGGCTCGGCCATCTCTCCCTGCGCGCGCTGCGCGAAGCGGGCAACGAGCCGCTGGCGGTGGCGGCGGCGGCGGTTCTGGTGGGCACGTCCGAGGCCCTGGGACCGGTGGCGTCCCTGGCCGATCTGACGGGCCGGGTGGACCTCTCCGCCATCTCCCGCGCGCCTGCGCGGTTCGATCCGCAGGAGATCGTGACGCTCACCGCCCGCACGCTCCATCTGCTGCCCTATGAGGCGGTGGCGCACCGGCTGGAGAATACCGGGGTGGGTGGCGGCGAGCCGTTCTGGCTGGCGGTGCGCGGCAATCTCGCGTGCCTCGCCGATGCCTTCGACTGGTGGCGCGTGGTGGACGGAGACCAGGTGTGGCCCGCCGAGGCGCAGGACCGCCCCCTCATGGAGGCCGCCGCCGACCACCTGCCGCCGGAGCCCTGGGATGCGGGCACCTATGGCGCCTGGATCGCCGCCGTGAAGACGGCGAGCGGGCGTTCCGGCAAGGCGCTGTTCCGCCCCCTGCGCCTCGCCCTCACGGGGCGCGACACCGGGCCGGAACTGGCCGCCCTGTTGCCGCTCCTGGGACGCCGCACGGTGCTCGCCCGGCTCAAGGCCGAGGCGTGACCAGAGTTCTTCGCGCTTGAGGAAAACGGGAAACGGGACATGAGGACCATCGCCGCCATCTGCGCCCTTCTGCTTCTCGGGGCCGCGCCGCTTCTTGGGGCTGCGCCGCTGGCCGCGCAGGACAATCCCGAGGCCCCGACGGAAGCCGTGGGCTGGTATGGCAAGGAGTTCGTGACCTGCGGCGAGAAGACCTCCACGGGGCAGATCACCGACTGCATCCTGGCGGCGGCGGACCGCTGGGACAAGAGGCTGAACGCGGCCTATCAGAAGTTGATGGCACAGCAGCCGCCCGAACAGCAGGAGCGGCTGCGGGTGGCGGAGCGGGCCTGGATCCAGTTCCGCAATGCCAATTGCGACTATTACATCAACATCCCCGGCACCCGGGCCAACTACATCTATGCGGAATGCCGGAGGGTGCTGACCGCGCAACGGGCCGTCGAGCTGGAAGCAGCCGCACGCCCCGTGAATTGAGACAGAGCGGGAGAGACGCATGAGCAGCGAGGCAGTGCGGATCGCGCCCTTGGAGGCACACCAACGCGGGGATTGGGAGCCGCTGTGGCGGGCCTATCAGGCCTTCTATCAGGTGGACCTGCCGGAGGCCGTGACCGCCACCGCCTTCGCCCGCATGCTCGACCCCGCCGAGCCCACCCATGGCGCGCTGGCATGGCAGGGCGAGCGGGCGGTGGGACTGGTCCACTATATCGAGCACCGCACCAATTGGAGCGTCGCCGACACCTGCTATTTGCAGGATCTGTTCGTGGCACCCGGGGTACGCGGCGGCGGCGTGGGGCGGGCGCTCATTTCCCATGTCTATGATTTCGCCGCCGCACGGGGCTGCTCCCGGGTCTATTGGCTGACCCAGGAAGGCAATGCCGCCGCACGGCGTCTCTATGACGAGGTTGCGGAGCGTTCCGGCTTCATCCAATACCGCTGGACGCCGCCGGCGTGAGTCCGGCGCGCGGGGAGACTTTCATGACCACGCCCCCCATCGCCATCCGTCCCCTGGCACCGCAGGACAAGGCGGCCTGGGCGCCCCTATGGCGCGCCTACCAGAACTTCTATGAGGTGGATCTCGCCGATGTCACGGACCTCACCTTCGCGCGGCTGACCGATCCCGCCGAACCCATGCACGGGGCCCTGGCCTGGCAGGGCGAGGCGGTGGTGGGCTTTGTCCACTATCTCACCCATCGCTCCACCTGGAGCGCGGCGGATGTCTGCTACCTGCAGGATCTCTATGTGTCCCCGGACGGACGCGGGGCGGGGGTGGGGCGCACGCTCATCGATCATGTCTATGCGCAGGCGGACGCCCACGGCTGGGGCGAGGTCTATTGGCTGACCCACGAGACCAACACCACCGCCCGCCGCCTCTACGACACCCTCGCCGAGCGCACCGGCTTCCTGCATTACATGCGGCCGGTGAAATGACGGCTTGAGAGCGCCGGGCGCCTTCCCCCACGCCCGGTTCGCCCCCATATTGGGGCCATGGCCAAAGCATCCCGTCCCGGCAAGCTCGGTGAGCGCTCGCAGCGCCATTTCGAGCCCGCGCCCGTCCAGACCCTCGATCCCCAGATCGCCGCTTCCCTCGGGTTGGAAGCGGGCGCCTTGGGCGACTTTTCCTCCGCCGGTGCGTCCGCCACGGTGGCCGCGCTCTCGCGCCTGATCGAGGAGGGACGGCCGGAGGTGACCGGCCAGACCTGGGTGCCCCATCGCCCGCCCCGCCCGGAAAAGAGCGAGGGCGGCATCCGTTTCACCATGAAGTCCGACTTCAAGCCCGCCGGCGACCAGCCGCAGGCCATCGCGGAACTGTCCGCCCAGGCGCGGGCGAACGAGAAGGACCAGGTGCTGCTGGGCGTTACCGGCTCGGGCAAGACCTTCACCATGGCCAAGGTGATCGAGGAATTGCAGCGCCCGGCCATCGTGCTCGCGCCCAACAAGACGCTGGCGGCGCAGCTCTATGGGGAGTTCAAGAGCTTCTTCCCCGACAATGCGGTGGAATATTTCGTTTCCTATTACGATTACTACCAGCCGGAAGCCTACGTTCCGCGCACGGACACCTATATCGAGAAGGAATCCTCCATCAACGAGCAGATCGACCGCATGCGCCATGCGGCGACCCGGTCGTTGCTGGAGCGGGACGACGTGATCATCGTCGCCTCGGTTTCCTGCATCTACGGTATCGGCTCGGTGGAGACCTACTCCTCCATGACCTTCAAGCTGGAGGTGGGCGAGCGCATCGACCAGCGCCAGCTCATCGCCGATCTGGTGGCCCTGCAATACAAGCGCATCCAGTCCGACTTCGCGCGCGGCACCTTCCGGGTCCGCGGCGACAGCGTTGAGATCTTCCCGGCCCATTACGAGGACCGCGCGTGGCGCGTCTCCCTGTTCGGCGACGAGGTGGAGAGCATCGTCGAATTCGACCCGCTCACCGGCCATAAGACCGGCGACATGAAGAGCGTGAAGGTCTACGCCTCCTCGCACTATGTGACGCCGCGCCCGACGCTCATCCAGGCCATGACCGGCATCAAGAACGAGCTGCGCGTGCGGCTCGACGAGCTGAACAATATGGGCCGCCTGCTGGAGGCCCAGCGGCTGGAACAGCGCACCCGCTACGACATCGAGATGATGGAGGCCACGGGAAGCTGCGCGGGCATCGAGAACTATTCCCGCTGGCTCACCGGGCGCAAGCCCGGCGAGCCGCCGCCGACCTTGTTTGAATATGTGCCCGACAATGCCATGGTCTTCATTGACGAGAGCCATGTGACCGTGCCGCAGATCGGCGCCATGTATCGCGGCGACTTTCGTCGCAAGGCGACCCTGGCGGAATACGGATTCCGCCTGCCGTCCTGCATGGACAACCGGCCGCTGCGCTTCGAGGAATGGGACGCCATGCGGCCCCAGACCGTCCATGTCTCCGCCACCCCCGGCGCCTGGGAGATGGACCGCACCGGCGGCGTGTTCGTGGAGCAGGTGATCCGCCCCACCGGCCTCATCGACCCGGAAGTGGACGTGCGCCCCGCCCGCACCCAGGTGGACGACCTGCTGGGCGAGGTGCGGGCCGTGTCCGCCAAGGGCTACCGCACGCTCGTGACTGTGCTCACCAAGCGCATGGCCGAGGATCTCACCGAATATCTCCACGAGAACGGCATCCGCGTGCGCTACATGCATTCGGATATCGACACCATCGAGCGCATCGAGATCCTCCGCGATTTGCGGCTCGGCGCCTTCGACGTGCTGGTGGGCATCAACCTGCTGCGCGAGGGCCTGGACATTCCCGAATGCGGCCTCGTCGCCATCCTGGACGCGGACAAGGAAGGCTTCCTGCGCTCGGAAACCTCGCTCATCCAGACCATCGGCCGCGCGGCGCGCAATGTGGATGGCCGCGTGATCCTCTATGCGGATCGCGAGACCGGATCCATGCAGCGCGCCATGGCCGAGACGACCCGGCGGCGCGAGAAGCAGATGGCCTACAATCTCGAACACGGCATCACGCCGGAGAGCGTGAAGAAGGCCATCGGCGACATCCTGGGCTCGGTCTATGAGCGCGACCATGTGCAGGTGGATATCGGCCTTGCGGAGGAAGGGGCGGCCTTCGGCCATAACCTGAAGGCCGTGATGGCGGACCTGGAGAAGCGCATGCGCGCCGCCGCCGCGGATCTCGACTTCGAGACCGCCGCGCGCCTGCGCGACGAGATCAAGCGCCTCCAGGCCACCGAGCTTGCGGTGTCCGACGATCCCATGGCCCGCCAGGAGGCGGTGGACGACAAGACCGGCGGCTATCGCGGCCCGAAGAAATACGGCAAGGCCGCCAATCTTCCCCCGCCCTCTGCGTCCCAGCCCAAAGGCCGCGCCCGTCGCCCGTCGCCCTCGGAGGAGGGGAGCGAGGACGACAGTTTCGTGCCCTCCCGCCAGCGCGGGCCGGACGAGATGCCCCTCTATGCCCCGCGCCCCTCGGGCAAGGTGGCGAAGCCCTCCTTGGACGACATGGGGCCGGGCACCGACCGGGCCGAGCCTTTGGCCGCCGCCGATTTCCGGCCCGGGCCAAGGCCGGAGCCGGGCACGAAGGGGTATCGCAAGGGCGGGCGGCGGAAGGGGTGAGTTGCCTGCGGCAACCGCGCATGTCGCATCGTGTCCGAATGTGACTTCGGTACATAGATAAGCCCCAATCGGCCTCACTATGACGCCTCTCCGGTGGTGAGGATGGGGTGGGTGATGGCGCGCACAAATCTGAGCGGCATCCTGTGGGCTGCTGTGATCACGCTCCCGGTCGCCGGGTGCGCCACGGCGCCGCTGGATGAGGCCGGGTCTCTCTCCTCCTATTCCGATCTCGCCCAGGCGGACGGCCTGCTCGCCAAGTCGAAGCTGCGCATCGACCGGGAAAAGGTGCTTGCGGCGAAGACGGTTCGCCTGGTGCCCACCACCTTCGCGCAATCCGCCCAGCATGAGACGATCACGGACGAGCAGCGCAAGCTGGTGGCCAATGCCGTGGACCGGTCCTTATGCGCGGGCCTCAGCGAGCGGTTTGAAGTGGTCAATGCATCCGAGCCCGCCGATCTCACGGTGCATGCGGTGGTCACCAATATGACCCCCACCAACGAGACGGCGGTGGCGGCCACGAAAATCGCCTCCGTCGCCAAGTCCTTCATCCTGCCGGGTGTCCCGGTGCCCACGCCCCGTCTTCCCATCGGGCTCGGTAGCCTGTCCATGGAGGCCGAGGCGCGCACGTCCACGGGCACGCAGGAAGCGGCCATGGTGTGGGGCCGGGGCGCCAACTTCCTGTCCGGGTCGGCGCGGGTCTCGAAGTCGGGCGATGCCTACGAACTGGCAAGCGCGTTCGGCGATGATTTCAGCAAGCTTCTGGTGACGGGCGAGAGCCCGTTCAAGTCGCTCTCCGGCCCGCCTTCGGCGGAGCGCTTCCAGTCCTGGGCGGGCGGGGCGCCCAAATATGCCGCCTGCGAGGTGTTCGGCCGCGAGCAGGGCGTGACGGGCCTTGTGAGCGGCGCCATGGGCCTGCCGCCCGAATGGACCGACAAGGGCAATGGAGCCGGTGGCAGCACTGTCGTCGCAGCGACGCCGCCACCGCCGCCCGAGCAGTGATCCGGCGCCAGCTAGGAAGGACGGACCTGTGAGCGAGCCGAAACTGCTGTCCGGCGGCAATCCGCAAATTCCCAAGGGCGATGGAGACGGGCCGGTCCAGGCCTATATCGCGGCCATGCCCGGCTGGAAGCAGGAGGTGGGCCGTCGGCTTGATGCGCTGGTGGAGGAGATGGTTCCCGGCGCGCGCAAGGCGGTGAAGTGGAACACGCCTTTCTATGGGGCGCCGGACGGGGAGGGCTGGTTCCTGGCCTTCCACTGCTTCACCCGCTACGTGAAGGTTACCTTCTTTCGCGGCACATTGCTGGATCCTCCGCCTCCCGTCTCCTCGAAACAGGGCGACGTGCGCTATGTCCATCTGGACGAAGGCGCCGCGTGGGACGAGGGCCCGTTGCGGGACTGGATTTCCCAGGCGAGCCGCCTGCCGGGCGAGCGGCTTTAGGGGCGGGCTCTACGGCACCAGATAATGCGCGTCCCAATCCGCGCGCGGCACCACGTTTCCCAGCGTGTACTGGAAGGCGGCGATGTCCACCCCGTCATCCCGCGTGGTGCAGGTGTAGGACAGCCGGTACCACTTGCCCCCTGAGCGCACCGCCGCGCCGGGCGCGCGGATGGTGGGGCCGGTGATCAGGGTGTCGGCGAAGGCATAGGCCACCAGCTCGTCGGGGCGCAGGTCCCGGTGTTCACGTCCGATCACGCCCATGGCCCGGGCGTTGCAGCGCTGCTCCACCCGCGCATTGGGGGCAAGCTTCAGGATGGCTGCGTCGGTGCGCGGGGCTCCGGCGGCGTTGGCGGGCAAGGCGATGGCCAAAGCGGCAGGCAGCACGGCGGCACAGGCGAGGAGGGCGGTGGTCTTCACGCGGATCTCGGCTCCTTCGGGCAGGACCGGCGACGCGGGTGAGCCGGAGCGTCCGGTCTAACCCCCTGGATGTGGCGAGACTGGGGCTTGCCCAGCGTCAGCCGGGCAGCAATGGTGAGGCCCCTTCACGGATGCGGGCGCCCTCATGCCGAAACTTACCTGCGACATTTCCCAGTCCCTCTGGGATGCGCTCCAGAAGGCGATGGATGACAGCGGCGAGGGCATCGACCATCTCGTCTCCCGCGCCCTGGCCGATGCGCTGCAGCTGGACCACGGCACGCTGTTCCAGGTCTCCACCGCCGGGGCGCTGGTGGAGGGGCTGTTCGGCGGCGTGGTGTCCGTGGGCATGCTGCGCGAGCACGGCGATTTCGGCCTCGGCACGTTCGATGGGCTCGACGGCGAGATGATCGCGCTGGACGGGCATTTCTTCCAGATCCGCAGCGATGGCAGCATCCGGCGCGCCGATGACGGCCAGCAGGTGCCGTTCGCCGTGGTCACCCATTTCTCCCCGCGCGAGACGATGGTGCTGGAGCCGTTCGGCTCCATGGCGGAGCTGACCGCCCAGCTCGACCGCAAGCGCGGCACGGACAATCTGTTCTTCGCCGTGCGCCTCTCCGGCCGCTTCTCCAGCCTGCATGACCGGGTGGCCAGCATGGCGGGCGCGCATGAGACGCTGGTGGAGGCCACCGCCCATCAGGCCGAGTTCCATATGCAGGATGTGGACGGGACCATAGTGGGCTTCTGGACGCCCTCTTATGTGCGCGGCATCGGCATTCCCGGCTGGCACCTGCATGTGATCAGCGACGACCGGCAGCGCGGCGGGCATGTGCTGGACTGTGCGGGGCAGGGCATCACGCTGGCCCTCGAACCCCTCGACGATTTCCGCCTCGCCATGCCGGAAACGGCGGACTTTCTCGCGGCCGATCTTTCCGGTGATACGGAAAAGGCCCTCGACACGGCCGAGCGCGGCCGGGGGCGATAGCCCGTATGACGGTCGGCGTGCCCCGTGGCGTCCTCTCCGGTCACGACGGGAGGAGCGAAGACGGCGCCGCCGCTAGAGCATTTCCGAGCGAAGTGTGAAGCGGTTCGCGTGAAGGAAATGCGTAAAACCAAAAAGAGTGAGCGTTTCCGCGTTTCAATGAAAAGATGAAACGCTCTAGAGACCCTTCGCCCTGCGCGAACTGGCGGCCAGCTTCTGAACCAGTTCGTCGGGGATGGGCTTGCGCGCCGAGAAGGTAATGCCGGTCTTGGTTGCCTTGATCTTCAAAGATGCGATCTTGTCCGCATGGGCGGAAATCGCACCCGGATCGACATACAGGCCGCATTGTTTGCTGAAGGCGGCATAGCCGGCGATGATCGCGCCTTCGATCTGAAAGCCGGGCATGTCGTACTTGATGACTTCTTCGGCGTCCGGCAGCGCCAGCTGCGCACGCAGTCGGCTCAACAGGGCGCGAAACGGCTCCGGTGCGGCGGCTATATAGGCGTCATGACCAGGCTTCGTCGTCATGCTGGCTCTATGCCTTTTCGCATGTTCAGGGACATTGAACGGGAGCATCAAAGCTCCCGGCTTATCGCAGCCGGAATATGACCGCCGCGCAAGCATGCCCGCGCCGGCGATCTTCATCGCGGCATCGGTCGGTTCCTGAAGCAATCAGTCTTTGCCCTTACGGCACCCGTTTCCCGTCGTGCCAACGGGGAGGGGCGTTTCCGCTGTGCGCGAGCCTGAGGGGAGCCGTGACGGCCGCTCTCTCCCCTCCATCGAGAGGGGAGAGACGGGGCGCTCAATCCCAATTCTTGCGCTTGGGCTTTCCGGCGCTGTTGTCCTTGCGCGGCTTCGGCTTGCCCGTGCCTTTCGCGGGCGGCTTGGCGCTGGGGTCCTTGCCGAAGGCGCCCTTCACCTTGGGGCGCTTGGGCGGGCCGAAATCGCCGTCGTCGGAGCGGTCGGACGGGGCGC
This sequence comes from Aquabacter cavernae, assembly GCF_003993795.1. Classification (GTDB taxonomy): domain Bacteria; phylum Pseudomonadota; class Alphaproteobacteria; order Rhizobiales; family Xanthobacteraceae; genus Aquabacter; species Aquabacter cavernae. The sequence continues at coordinate 1,292,885 of NZ_RWKV01000008.1, read as the reverse complement.
GGTCCGCCGGGGGGCGGTCGGTCCGCACCGGGTCATAAGCGGGCCTGCGGGCGCGTGTCGGCCGGGCAGGCACGCCGCCGCCCATGGGCTCGATGAGAATGTCACCGCCCTGGGAGGCCGTGGCGCGGGCGAGGAAGCCTTCCGCCAGATTCTCGGCCACCTCGAACACGGTCTCCGTATCGAAGATGCGGATGGAGCCCACATCCTGCTTGGTCACGTCGCCGCGCCGGCAGATGAGGGGAAGCAGCCATTTGGGGTCGGCATTCTTGCGCCGCCCCACGGGCATGCGGAACCACACCATGCCGCCCGAACCGCTGCTCGAACCGTCCGCGCCGCCACGGCTGTCGCGGCTGCGGGGCGCGGGGCGCTCGTCGCCGCCGCGCTCACGGGCACGGGCGTTGCGCCCCTCGCCGGGGTCGAACACCTCTTCCGGCGCGGGCAGGCGGTCGCGATAGAGGCGCACCAAGGCGGCGGCCAGTTGCTCGGGGCTGCGCTGGGTCAGCAGCGTCTGGGCGAGTTCCGTTTCCTCGGGGCCGGGTTCCTCGGCCACCAGCGGGTCGGCCAGCATGCGCTCCTGGTCCAGGCGGCGGATCTCGTCGGCCGTCGGAGGGCCGCTCCAGGCCACTTCCACGCCCGCGAAGGACAGAAGCTGCTCGGCCTTGCGGCGGCGCGAGGGCGGCACGAGCAGCACGCTCGACCCCTTGCGCCCCGCGCGCCCGGTGCGGCCGGAGCGGTGCTGGAGCACTTCGGAATCGTGCGGAAGCTCCGCATGGATGACGAGGCCGAGATTGGGCAGGTCGATGCCGCGGGCCGCCACGTCCGTGGCCACGCACACCCGTGCGCGCCCGTCGCGCAGCGCCTGGAGCGCCTGGTTGCGCTCGTTCTGGCCCATCTCACCGGAGAGGCCGACAGCGGAGAAGCCGCGCTCCTGCAAGGTGGAGAGCAGATGCCGCACGCTTTCGCGCGTGTTGCAGAAGACGATGGCCGTGGGGCTCTCGAAATAACGCAGCAGGTTCACCACCGCGTGCTCGGTCTCCTTCGGCACGATGCGCACGGCGCGGTATTCGATGTCCGCATGCCCGCCCTCGGTGGAGGCCACCTCGATGCGCAGCGCGTTGTTCTGGTAGCGCTTGGCGAGGCTGATGATGGGCTTGGGCAGGGTGGCCGAGAACAGGAGGGTGCGCTTCTCGGCCGGGGCGGCGGAGAGGATGAATTCCAGATCCTCCCGGAAGCCGAGGTCGAGCATCTCGTCCGCCTCGTCCAGCACCGCCACGTTGAGGCCGGAGAGATTGAGCGCGCCGCGCTCCAGATGGTCGCGCAGGCGGCCGGGCGTGCCCACCACGATATGGATGCCGTCCTCCAGCGCGCGCCGCTCGCGGCGGGGGTCCATGCCGCCGACACAGGCGATGATGCGGGCGCGGGCTTCCCCATAGAGCCAGGTCAGCTCCCGCTGCACCTGCAAAGCCAGTTCGCGGGTGGGGGCGATGATGAGCGCCTGGGGCAGGCCCGGCTGGCCGAGGAATTCCGCCTCGCCCAGCAGGGTTTCCGCCATGGCGAGGCCATAGGCCACCGTCTTGCCGGAGCCGGTCTGGGCGGAGACGATGAGGTCGCGCCCGGCGGCCTCCGGGGCGAGCACCTGGGCCTGGACCGGCGTCGGTTCGGAATAGTCGCGCGCCGCAAGAGCCCGCGCGATGGAGGGGGAGGGAGGGGAGAAGGACAAGGGGGTCTGCCTGTATTTCCTGCCGCGCGACGCAAAGGTGGCCCTAGCACAAGGGGGACCGCCGGAAACACGCAGGCACGAGGAATGGATTGCCGCCCTTCTACCCGAGAGCAGCCCGCAGCGCCATCATCTTCCCGTCAGGGGCATGAGGGCCGCAGGATCATGCGTTTCGGGCAGAGCCCCTGCCATGCCGGGCACGGCAGGGGACTTGCTGTTCAGGTCCGCGCTCAGAAGGTGACCACGGAGCGGATGGACTTGCCCTCGTGCATCAGGTCGAAGGCGGTGTTGATCTGGTCCAGCGGCATCACATGGGTGATGAGATCGTCGATATTGATCTTCCCCTCCATGTACCAGTCCACGATCTTCGGCACATCCGTGCGCCCGCGCGCGCCGCCAAAGGCGGAGCCCCGCCAGTTGCGGCCGGTGACCAACTGGAACGGCCGGGTGGCGATCTCCGCGCCCGAGGGGGCGACGCCGATGACGATGGAGGTGCCCCAGCCGCGATGGCAGGCTTCCAGCGCCTGGCGCATGACGGTGACGTTGCCGGTGCAGTCGAAGGTGAAGTCGGCGCCGCCGTCGGTGAGGTCCTGGATGGCGGAGACCACCTTGTCCGCGCCCACGTCCAGCGGGTTGATGAAGTCGGTCATGCCGAACTTCTTCGCCATCTCCACCTTCGCGGGGTTGATGTCGATGCCGATGATCTTGTCGGCGCCCACCATGCGGGCACCCTGGATGACGTTGAGGCCGATGCCGCCCAGGCCGAACACCGCGACATTCGCGCCGGGCCACACCTTGCCGGTGTAGATCACCGCGCCGATGCCCGTGGTGACGCCGCAGCCGATGTAGCAGATCTTGTCGAAGGGGGCGTCCTCGCGCACCTTCGCCACCGCGATCTCAGGCAGCACCGTGAAGTTGGAGAAGGTGGAGCAGCCCATATAGTGGAACACCTCGCCCCCATCGCAGGAGAAGCGGGAGGTGCGGTCGGGCATCAGGCCCTGGCCCTGGGTGGAGCGGATGGAGGTGCACAGGTTCGAGCGCTGCGACAGGCAGGTTTTGCACTGGCGGCATTCGGGCGTGTAGAGCGGGATCACATGGTCGCCCACCTTCACCGAGGTGACGCCGGGGCCCACCTCGCGCACGATGCCCGCGCCCTCATGGCCGAGGATGGCGGGGAACTTGCCCTCCGAATCGAAGCCGTCCAGCGTGTAGGCGTCGGTGTGGCAGACGCCGGTGGCCATCACCTCCACCAGGACCTCGCCCGCCTTCGGGCCGCCCACTTCGATGGTCTCGATGGTCAAGGGCTTCTTGGCGGCCCAGGCGACGGCGGCACGCGATTTCATGGGGGCTCCCTTCGGAAGTGGGGCCGGATGCGCGACGGGTCGGCGTCCGGCCGGACGAACAGGCGCGCACTCTCATCCGCGTCGCGGCGTTGGTCAATGCGCGCCGAGCGAAGCCAAAGGCTCCGTCGCGGGGCAGGTCAGTGCCCCACATCCTCCAGCTTCATGCCCTTGGTCTCGATGCCGAACCGCCAGGTCACCCAGGCCCCCAGGACCGAGGCGCCGGCGAGGCCGTAAAGCAGCGCCTGCGTGCCCAGGTCCATGAGCAGGATGGGGAAAAAGAAGGCGGTGAGCACCGCGCCCACCTTCGCGGCGGCGGCGGCGAAGCCCGCGCCCAGGCCGCGCACATGGGTGGGAAACACCTCGCCCGCCAGCAGGTAGGTCTGCGCGTTGGGGCCGAGATTGGTCATGAAGTTGAACAGCATGAAGCCCACATAGATCAGGAAGATCTGCATGGGGCCGTCATAGTCCACCGAGAAGGACGCCACCAACAGGCCCACCGCGCAGCCGATGAAGCCGAGGATCTGGAGCGGGATGCGCCCCACCCGGTCCGCCAGGAGCACGGCGGCGATCATGCCGGCCAGCAGCAGCAGGTCGATGAAGCCCGCGCCCTTCGCGGCCAGCATGTCGTTGGCGATGATGTCGGTCACGTCATGATGGTGCGCCACCCGCACCTCGCCGAGGGCGGCGGCCAGGATGGTGGGGGTGAAGATGCCGATGCCGTAAGTGGAGAGGTCCTGGAGGAACCAGGGGACGGAGGCGAGGATCGTCGCGCGCCGGTTCTTCGCGGAGAACAGGGAGCGGATGGTGCGCTCCTTCTTGTGGTGCGCGTGGCCGTGCCGCGCCCTCAGCTTGATCTGCTTGGGATAATCGGGCCGGCGCCGCAGCAGCTTGCGGATCTGCTCCTCCGCCTCCGGCAGGCGTCCCACGGCCGCGAGCCAGTGGCTGCTCTCCGTGACGAAGAAGCGGCCCACCAGCACGATGATGCCGGGAACGATGGCGCTGGCATACATGAGGCGCCACGCCCCGATTTCCGGCGAGAGGGTGAGGATGAGGTAGCCGATGGCGACGCCGGTGAGCGCGCCCACCGCCTGGAAGGCGAAGGCGGCGAGCACGAGGCGCCCGCGCGAGGAACTGGGAATGCTCTCGGAGATGACCAGATGGGCGGTGGGATAGTCGCAGCCAAGCGCCAGTCCCACGCCGAACAGGAACACCACGACCCAGGCGAAGGACGAGGCGACCGAAAGGAGCACCAGGAAGAAGATGAAGATGACCATCTCGGCGATGAACATCAGCTTGCGGCCGAAATGGTCGGCGAGGCCGCCCAGTGTCAGCGCGCCGATGAGGATGCCGAACAGGCTCGCGGCGCCCACGAGGCCATGCTCGAACGAGCCCATGCCGAATTCCTCGGACATGAGCGGCATGGCGACGCCGGTCATGAAGACCACCAGGCCCTCGAAGAACTTGCCCGCCGCCGCGAGGCCCCAGATGCGCCATTGCATGGAGGTCATGGGAACGGAGGAGACCGGCGTTCCGTCCCGCCACTGGGGCGTTTCGTCAATATAATCCTGAACTGTACGTGCCTCGACGATCTCTTGGCCGAGCTTGGACATGTCGTTCATGGATTGCCCCGAGGATACCTTGCGCCGTGACATGCTCCTTCCTCGTGAATGTCGTGTGACACGAAGCGGCGGCGCGGGGCGCCTCGCGGCGTTCATCATCTGCGCAATTTGTCGATTCGCGGAGAGCAAAGATGAAGGCGGCGCGATTTCATGACGGAGCGATCCGCGCTATGACGTGAGCCGACTTTGCGTGGAGGCGGGGATGCATTTGTCTGTGGAAAGCCAGAAGCGCGGGACGGCGCGCGCCGGCCGCCCGGCCCGGGCCATCGTGGCCACCACCCTCGTGGCCGTCTCCCTGGCGGGGTGCGGCACGCCCGGCCCCACCTGGGGCACCGGCAAGGTGGTGGAGACGGACGCCTGGGGCGGCTATGAGGCGGTGGTGTCCATCCCCGCGCCCGACGCGCCGCCGCGCGTGTTCGAGTGCAAGGGCCCCTGGGCGCCCACCACCACGGACGTGAACATCATGGCCGATTTCGGCCAGAACAACGTGGCCCATGCCGACGTGCCCCAGCCCAACGGCTCCATGGCGCCCGGCTCCATCCTGCTGCCCAACGAGCCGAAGCTGCGGGTGGACGTCGCCTGGGCGGACGCCATCGGCTACGCCATGCCGCTGCGCGCCTCCTTCACGGAAGAGACCCGCTGGAGCGTGGCGGGCGTCACGGTCGGCACCTCCATCGCCGATGTGGAGAAGGCCAACGGGCGGCCGTTCCGCATCGTGGGCTTCGGCGGCAACAATGGCGGCGCCATCGTGGACTGGCGCGGCGGGCAATTGGGCAACCTGCCCGGTCCCTGCCGTCTCGGCGTGCAGTTCGCCGTCTCGGCACTGGCCTCCGACAGCGCGCAGGCCAAGGCGTCCGGGCCGAAAATCTTCAATTCCAACGATCCGGCCATCCGGGCGCTCAGCCCCGCGGTTGGCCAGTTCTGGGTGAACTACAAGTGGTGAGGGCGGCGGATTATTTTGCAGCACGGTTGTGAAGCCGCTGCAAACCCGCCGTAATGCAAGCCGTCAATTCCAGCCTCATTCGGAGGTCTAAAATGAACATCTCTCGCAAGACTCTTCTGGCCTTCGCCCTCGGTGTCGGCCTTACCCTCGGCGGCAATGCCCTGGTGACCGGCGCCTTCGCCAACCAGCCTTACATGATTGCGACTCTTGAGCAGCTCCGCGCCGCCCGCGCCAGCCTGCAGGCGGCCGAGCCCAACAAGGGCGGCCATCGCGAAGTGGCCCTGGGACTCATCGACCAGGCCATCGAACAGGTGCAGGCCGGCATCGCCTTCGCCGCGGGCCGCTGATCCAGCAAAGACGGGACGGCAGAGGCGGGGCGCAGGCCCCGCTTCGCCTTCGCGCGACGAGGCCGCATGGATTGGATCTCCTTCTGGGACGGCGCCCACGCCATCTATGTGAGCAGCCGTCACAAGCGGCTTCACTATGCCCGCATCGCCGCTGACCTCGCCCGCCACGTCCCCCATCCGGATGCGCGGGTGCTGGACTATGGATGCGGCGAGGCGCTATCGGCGCCCGCACTGGCAGCCGCCTGCGGGCAACTGACCCTGTGCGACGCGGCGCCCGGCGTGCGCGAGAAGCTGCGGGAGCGCTTTTCCGCTGATCGGGCCATTTCCGTCGCGTCTCCGGACGGGGTGGCCGCGCTGCCGGACGGCAGTTTCGACCTGATCATCGCCAATTCCCTGCTTCAATATCTGGAGCGCCCGGTGCTGGACGGCCTGCTCGCCCAGTGGCGGCGCCTGCTGGCGCCAGGCGGCCGCCTGCTGGTGGCGGATGTGATCCCCCCCGATGTGAGCGCCGTGCGGGATGCGGCGGCGCTCCTGGCCTTCGCGGCGCGGGACGGGTTTCTCGGTGCCGCTTTGGTGGGCCTCGCGCGCACCGCCCTGTCGCCCTACCGCAAGCTGCGGGCGGAGCTGGGCCTGTCCACGTATCGCGAGGCGGACTTTCTGGCGGTGCTGTCCGCCGCCGGTTTCGCGGGCGAGCGCATGCGCCCCAATGTGGGGCACAACCAGAACCGCATGGCCTTCATCGCCCGTCCGGCCTGAGTGCTATCGCCTGGTCTTCTGCTCGGCGAAGGCCCAGAGGCGGTAGCTGTTGAAGGTCCAGCACAGGACCAGCGCGCTGGTGAGCAATTGCGCCGCCAGATAGAAAATCCCGAGCCGATGGGTGAACAGATCCATCAGCAGCCCGTTGAGCACGAAAGCGACGCCCGCCACCGCGAAATAGCGGGGCATGGCCCCCGCATGGGAGCGGGAGGACTGGAAGGTGAAGCGGCTGTTGAGGGTGTAGGTGACGAGGGTGCCCACCACGAAGCCGATCATGGAAGCGCTCACCGGGCCGAGCAGGTCCAGTTCCACCAGGGTGCCCAGCACCAGGAAATGAGCGACCGCAGCCGTGCCGCCCACTGCGATGAAGGTGGCGAGCTGGGTGAGTCGGGGGCGGTGGCGCGCGATCAGGGCGCGGATCTCAGCCATGGGAAAGGGTCGGTCCTCGGATCTGCGCGCCGGTGCCGTGCGGCCCCGCCCTGCGGCCCGCGCGGGCCGGACACGATCAGGGCGCAGCCCGGCCGGTCTTCCGTCGCGCGCAATTATGGTCTAAGGAAGCCCAATAGCGCGCCTGGCCGAGATCATTCAACGCTAAGGCGCCGCACCGGCCGTCAACCGACGGACTTCGTATCCACAGGGGCGCGTCATCCGCGGCCCTTTTTTTGCGCCTGCCGAGCGCCTGCGAGACATGCCGAAACGCACTGACCTCGAAACCATCCTCATCATCGGCGCCGGCCCCATCGTCATCGGGCAGGCCTGTGAATTCGACTATTCCGGCACCCAGGCGTGCAAGGCGCTGAAGGAGGAGGGTTACCGGGTCGTCCTGGTGAACTCCAATCCGGCGACCATCATGACCGATCCGGACATGGCGGATGCCACCTACATCGAGCCGATCACGCCTGAGATCGTCGAGAAGATCATCGAGACGGAGCGCGGCGATCGCTCCAAGGGCTTCGCGCTGCTGCCCACCATGGGTGGCCAGACCGCGCTGAACTGCGCCCTGTCGCTGAAGAAGAGCGGCGTGCTCGATCGCTTCGACGTGGAGATGATCGGCGCCACCGCCGAGGCCATCGACAAGGCCGAGGATCGCGAGCTGTTCCGCGAGGCCATGACCAAGATCGGCCTGCTGACGCCCACGTCGCGGCAGATCAAGACCTTGTCCCAGGCGCTGGAAGCCCTGGACATTGTCGGCCTGCCCGCCATCATCCGCCCGTCCTTCACCATGGGCGGCACGGGCGGCGGCATCGCCTTCAACAAGGCCGAGTTCATCGAGATCGTGGAGCGCGGCATCGACGCCTCGCCCACCAACGAGGTGCTCATCGAGGAGAGCGTGCTCGGCTGGAAGGAGTATGAGATGGAGGTGGTCCGCGACAAGGCGGACAACTGCATCATCATCTGCTCCATCGAGAATCTGGACCCGATGGGCGTGCACACCGGCGATTCCATCACGGTGGCCCCGGCGCTGACGCTGACCGACAAGGAATACCAGATCATGCGCGACGCCTCGCTGGCGGTGCTGCGCGAGATCGGGGTGGAGACCGGCGGTTCCAACGTGCAGTTCGCGATCAACCCGGAAGACGGGCGCATGATCGTGATCGAGATGAATCCGCGCGTGTCGCGCTCCTCGGCGCTGGCCTCCAAGGCCACCGGCTTCCCCATCGCCAAGGTCGCCGCCCGCCTCGCGGTGGGCTATACGCTCGACGAGATCGAGAACGACATCACCGGCGGCGCGACCCCGGCTTCCTTCGAGCCCACCATCGATTACGTGGTCACGAAGATCCCGCGCTTCGCCTTCGAGAAGTTCCCCGGCGCCGACCCGACGCTCACCACCTCCATGAAGTCGGTGGGCGAGGCCATGGCCATCGGCCGCACCTTCCAGGAGAGCCTCCAGAAGGCGCTGCGCTCGCTGGAGACCGGCCTGTCCGGGCTCGACGACGTGGAGATCGGCGGCATCGGCTCGGGCGACGACAAGAACGCCATCCGCGCTGCTTTGGGCACGCCCACGCCGGAGCGCCTGCTCTATGTGGCGCAGGCCATGCGCCTCGGCATGAGCGATGCGGAGATCCACACCGCGTGCAAGATCGACCCGTGGTTCCTCGCCCAGATCCGCGGCATCGTGGAGATCGAGGCGAAGGTGAAGCGCTTCGGCCTGCCGACCACGACGGGCGCATTCCGCTCGCTGAAGTCCATGGGCTTCTCGGACCTGCGCCTCGCCACCCTGGCCGGGCTGGAGGAGGAAGAGGTCCGCACGGCGCGTCAGGCACTGGGCGTGCGCCCGGTCTATAAGCGCATCGACACCTGCGCCGCCGAGTTCGCCTCGCCCACGGCCTATATGTATTCCACCTACGAGGCGCCCTTCGCGGGCGTCCCGGCGGACGAGGCCTATCCCTCGGACCGCAAGAAGGCGATCATCCTGGGCGGCGGGCCGAACCGCATCGGCCAGGGAATCGAGTTCGATTATTGCTGCTGCCATGCGGCCTTCGCCCTGAAAGAGACGGGCTATGAGGCCATCATGGTCAACTGCAACCCGGAGACCGTCTCCACCGACTACGACACGTCCGATCGGCTCTATTTCGAGCCGCTGACGGCGGAGGACGTGCTGGAGCTGATCGACCGCGAGCGGACCGCCGGAACGCTTCTGGGCGTGATCGTGCAGTTCGGCGGCCAGACGCCGCTGAAGCTGGCGCGTGCGCTTGAGGCGGCGAATGTGCCGATTCTCGGCACCTCGCCCGACGCCATCGACCTCGCCGAGGACCGCGACCGCTTCAAGCGCCTGATCAACGACCTGAAGCTGCGCCAGCCCGACAACGGCATCGCTTATTCGGTGGAGCAGGCACGCATCGTCGCCGGCGATCTCGGCTATCCCATGGTGGTGCGCCCCTCCTACGTGCTGGGCGGCCGGGCCATGCAGATCATCCGCGACGAGCGCCAGCTCGGCGACTATCTGCTGGACACCCTGCCGGGCCTCGTGCCCCAGGACGTGAAGGCGCGGTATCCCAACGACAAGACGGGCCAGATCAACACCGTCCTCGGCAAGAACCCGCTCCTGTTCGACCGCTACCTGTCGGACGCCATCGAGGTGGACGTGGATGCGCTGTGCGATGGCACCCGCGTGCATGTGGCCGGCATCATGGAGCATATCGAGGAGGCGGGCATCCATTCGGGTGACAGCGCCTGCTCCCTGCCGCCCCACTCGCTCTCGGCGGACATGATCGCCCGCCTGGAAAAGGAGACCACCGCGCTCGCCCTGGCGCTGCGTGTGGTCGGCCTCATGAACGTGCAGTTCGCGCTCAAGGACGACAAGATCTACATCCTCGAAGTCAATCCGCGCGCCTCGCGCACCGTGCCCTTCGTGGCCAAGGTGGTGGGCCTGCCCATCGCCAAGATCGCGGCGCGGGTGATGGCGGGCGAGAAGCTGGATGTCTTCGACCTGAAGCCCCACGCGGTGAACCATATCGCGGTGAAGGAGGCGGTGTTCCCCTTCGCCCGCTTCCCCGGCGTGGACACGGTGCTCGGACCGGAGATGCGCTCCACCGGCGAGGTGATGGGTCTCGACACCGATTACGGCGTCGCCTTCGCCAAGAGCCAGCTGGGCGGCGGCACCAAGGTGCCGAAGGCGGGCACGGTGTTCGTGTCGGTGAAGGAAAGCGACAAGATGCGCATCCTGCCCAGCGTCAAGCTGCTTCAGGATATCGGGTTCAAGGTGATCGCCACCTCCGGCACGCAGCGCTTCCTGGAAGAGAACGGCGTCGTCGCGGGCAAGATCAACAAGGTGCTCGAAGGGCGTCCGCATATCGTGGACGCCATCAAGAATGGCGGCGTGCAACTGGTGTTCAACACCACGGAGGGCTCGCAGGCGCTTCTGGACAGCCGGTCGCTCCGTCGTGCCGCCCTCTTGCACAAAGTGCCATATTACACCACGCTGTCAGGAGCCGTCGCAGCGGCGCAGGGGATCAAGGCCTATGTGGGCGGCGATCTCAAGGTGCGCGCGCTGCAGAGCTATTTCGGCGCCGGCGGGTCGAAGGGGACGAACTGAGCGTTCGTCCTCCGCGACGCGCGGGGTGTGAAGGCGTGGGCGTGATCCCGCGGGCCATTCCTCATGGGCGGCTCTGCAATCGCGGCGCGTCCCGAGCACCTCTCACGCCTTTTGTGTGCCGATTGCGAGGCGGTGACCGTCCCGCGGTAGAGCGCGTTTTGACCGGATTGCATCGCAATCCGGTGGGTGAAGCGTTCTCTCATCGAGTGATGAGAGGCTGATTCACCCATCAGGTTGATCCAACCTGATGGGATCGGTCTCTTGCGGATGTTTGTTTTTGCGTCGGCTTCCCCCTCGCCGCCGATGGCGATGGGGAGCCGGGGTTTCAGGAGGTCTTACGACGGACCCATGGAAAAGATTCCCATGACGGGGAGCGGACATACCGCCCTCGAAAATGAATTGCGCCATCGCCAGCAGGTGGAGCGCCCGCGGATCATCACGGCCATTGCCGAAGCGCGTGCCCATGGCGACCTGTCCGAGAACGCGGAATACCACGCGGCCAAGGAGCTTCAGTCCCTGAATGAGGGGCGGATCGCCGATCTGGAGGACAAGCTTTCGCGCGCCGAGATCATCGACGTGACCAAGCTGTCTGGAGACGTGGTCAAGTTCGGCGCCACCGTCACCCTGGTGGACGAGGACACGGAAGAGGAGAAGGTCTGGCAGATCGTCGGCGACAACGAAGCTGACGCCAAGGCCGGCCGCATCTCCATTTCCTCTCCCGTCGCCCGGGCCCTGATCGGCAAGAAGAAGGGCGCGTCCGTCGAGGTCGTGACCCCGAAGGGCGCCCGGTCGTTCGAGATCGTCCAGGTCCGCTGGGTCTGACGCCTCGGGCGCGGGCCGCGCGGCTCGCGCCTGTTGCGGCGTCCGGGGGCGGGGCGGTTCCCCGGAGTGCCGGACGGTGCGCGGCCGCCGTCCGCGGTCCGTCTCGGGTTACGGAAGGGGGAGGGCTGGCGTGGCGGAGAGCCGTTTCCCGAAGTCGCGCATCGATGCCCTGACCGACGGCATTTTCGCCTTTTCCATGACGCTTCTGGTCCTGGATGTGCGGGTGCCGGGCGATCTGCCCATCACCAGCGCGGCGGAGCTGACCGCTCATCTCCTGTCTTTGTCGCGACCTTTGATCGCTTACGGGGTCGGATTCTTCGTGCTGGGCGCGGTCTGGCGCGGCGCCATCGAGCATCGGCAGGCGGAAGAGAAGCTTACGGGCAAGCTGGTCTCGCTTTGGCTTGCACTATTGTTCTTCGTGACCATGGTGCCGTTCTCGTCCGGCCTCGTCAGTCGCTACGGTGACTTCCTGCCGGCGGTTCTCGTCTATTCCGGCAACATGCTTATGCTGGCGGCGCTGCTGGCGCGGGTGCGCTATCTGGAGGTGGTCCCGGCCGCCCGCTCGGTGCGCGCGGCCATCAGCCCTTATCTGGCGCTGTTCATTTGTTCGGCGTTGCTCTCGCTGGTCATCAGCCTGTTCGACCCTGCGCACGCCATGTTCGCCTATTTCGTCAATTTTGCCCGCGGCCTCCCCGTCTGGGGAGGGAAAGGCGAGGGGCGCTGAGGCGCCCCCGCGCCGGGCGGCGTCAGGCGAAGAGGAAGTCGCTTTCGCCGAGATCAGAGAGCTGAACACCCTGGAGGATCAGCGTGTCACTGGTGCTCAGCTTGAACACGGCGTCCGTTCCCCATTGTTCGGCGACGCCCAGGATCCCGTCCAGCGAGGCATAGCCGAACGCCGAATCGATCTCCACCATGTCCGTGCCGATGGTGAAGTCGGCGACCCGGTCGAACTCGGTGCCCACCTCCACCACGAAGGTGTCCGCCCCGGAGCGCCCTTCGAGCACGTCGAAGCCGGAGCCGCCGATCATCCGGTCCGCGCCGCCGCCGCCCACCATGTAGTCGTCGCCGCCAAGGCCGGCGAGGATGTTGTCGCCGTCATTGCCTTCGAGGAAGTTCTTCAGCCCGTTGCCGGTGCCGGACAGCGCGTCCGATCCCTGGAGGCGAAGCTCTTCCACATTGGCCGACAGCGTATGGGAGACGATGGCGAACACCGTGTCGATGGCGCCGTCATCCACCAGGACGCCGCTCAACTCGTCCACCACGTCGCCCGCATGGTCGATCACATAGCGGTCGGCACCCGCGCCGCCGGTCAGGGTGTCAGCCCCGGCTCCGCCGTTGAGCAGGTCGGCGCCCGCGCCGCCATCCAGCGTATCGTTGCCGCCATTGCCGTAGAGGTCGTCATCCCCGCCCGCGCCCGTCAGCAGGTTGGCGCCGTCATTGCCGATGAGGAGGTTCTTCAGGTCGTTGCCGGTGCCCGAGAGCGCGTCGCTCCCCAGCAGCGTCAGGTTCTCCACGAAGGCGGCGAGGGTGAAGGAGACCGTGCTCTGCACATGGTCCACCGACCCGTCATCCACGCTCTGGCCGAAGCGCTCGTCCACGGTGTCGCCCACGCCCACCAGATAGAGGTCCGCGCCCGCGCCGCCGCGCAGGATGTCGGCGCCGAGGCCGCCATCCAGATAATCGTTGCCCGCCGCCCCGTAGAGCGTATTGGCGCCGTCATTGCCGTAGAGGGAGTTGGCGCCGGAATTGCCAGTGCCGTTGAGGGCCGCCGCCCCATACAGGGCCAGCACCTCGATGCGCGCGCCGAGGGTGTAGGAGACGGTGGAATGCACCACGTCCCAGGCGCCGTCGTCGGTCCCGGCGCTTTCCACCGCCTGGTCCTTCACGTCATCGACCACATATTGGTCGGCACCCGCGCCGCCATACATCTTGTCGATGCCCGTCCCGCCGTCGAGCCAGTCATTCCCCGCGCCGCCGTTCAGCGTGTCGTTGCCCGCCCCGCCGCTCAGGCCGTTATTGCCTGCATTGCCGGTGAGCGTGTTGTTCAGTTCGTTGCCCCAGCCCGAGAGCGCGTCGCTGCCGGTGAGGGTCAGCTTCTCCAGGCCCGCGCCCAGGGCGAAGCTGACGGAGGAGACCACCGTGTCGATGGCGCCGTCATCAAGGCTCTGGCCGAACAGGTCATCCACCGTGTCGCCGAGATTGTCCACGTAATAGGCATCGGCCCCCGCGCCGCCGCGCAGGATGTCGGCGCCAAGGCCGCCCACCAGCCGGTCGGCGCCCGTGCCGCCTTCCAGGATGTCGTCGCCCTCGCCGCCGCTCAGGCCGTCGTCGCCGTCCCCGCCCATGAGATGGTCGCGCCCGGCATCGCCGGTCAGGGTATCATTGCCCGCACCACCCTCGATCAGGTCGTCTCCGGCCCCGCCGGTGATCCGGTCATTGCCCGCGCCGCCGCCGAGGGTGTTGCTGCCCGCATTGCCGGTGATGGTGTTGTCCAGCGCGTTGCCCAGCCCGGCAACGTCCAGCGTGCCGGTGAGGGTGAGCTTTTCCAGCCGGTCGCCGAGGGTGAAGCTGACGGACGAGACCACATGGTCGATGGCGCCGTCATCCACGCTTTGGCCGAACCCCTCGTCCACGGTGTCGCCGAGATCGTCCGCGTAATAGACATCGGCCCCCGCGCCGCCGCGCAGGATGTCGGCGCCGAGGCCGCCCACCAGCCGGTCGGCGCCCGTGCCGCCGTCCAGCACGTCATCGCCGTCGCCGCCGTTCAGGCTGTCGTCGCCCTCGCCGCCCACGAGGCGGTCAAGTCCCGCGCCGCCGCTCAGGCTGTCATTGCCCGTGCCGCCATCCAGCAGGTCGTCTCCGGCCCCGCCGTAGAGGCGATCATTGCCTGCGTCGCCGGTGAGGGTGTTGTTGCCGGCATTGCCGGTGAGGGTGTTGTCCAGCTCGTTGCCCAGCCCGGCACTGTCCAGGGTGCCGGTCAGGGTCAGCTTTTCCAGCCGGGAGCCGAGGGCGAAGCCGACAGAGGACACCACATGGTCGATGGCGCCGTCATCCACGGCCTGACCATAGCTTTCATCCACCGTGTCGCCCAAGTCGTCCACGTAATAGACATCGGCTCCGGCGCCGCCCGCCATATAGTCGGCGCCCGTGCCGCCGGACAGGCGGTCATTGCCGTCGCCGCCCAGCAGCGTGTCGTTTCCGGCATTGCCATAGAGGATGTCGTTTCCGGCCGCGCCGGACAGGACGTTGTCGGAGGCATTGCCGGACAGGGTGTTGTCCAGCCCGTTGCCGGTGCCGTCGGCGGCGGTGCCCGCGAGGCTCAGCTTCTCCACATGGTCGGGCAGGGTGTAGGAGACATAGGAAACGACCTTGTCGAGGGCGTCGTCCGCGTCGGTCTCGCTCACCGTGTCGCCTTCGGAATCCACATAATAGGTGTCGGCGCCCGTGCCGCCCTGCATCAGGTCGCTGCCTGTGCCGCCGTTCAGCAGGTCGGCGCCGCCGCCAGCGATCAGCGTGTCGTCGCCGGCATAGCCGTAGAGGCGCTCGGCGGCGTCCGTGCCGGTAAGCGTGTCGGCCTGGCTGGTGCCCTTGAGGGTGACGCTGGTCTCGGTCATATCTGTGCCCCCGCATACTCAAGCGGGACTGCGCCCGCGAGCGTGGGCTTCTCCATACGGGGAAGCGAGGACGGTATTACTGGAGGCCAGTGTCACAGTCGATGCACGCAACCGTGAGGTGGTGTGTTATTTTTGGCCTGTTGAACTTTCCTCAAAGGAATAGGTGCCGAATGCTTAATTCCTCACTTTCTGTCTCTAAAATCGATTTTTAGAGATGGGCTTCCCTCCCGCCTCCATCGATGCCACCGCCGCCCTCCTGTCCGAGGCGGGCTATGTGGCGGATCGCGCGCTCTCCACCGTGGTGCATCTGGCATTGCGCATGGGGCGCCCGCTGCTGCTGGAGGGCGAGGCCGGGGTGGGGAAGACGGAAGTGGCGCGCGCGCTGTCCGCGGCGCTCGGCCGCCGGCTCATTCGCCTGCAATGCTATGAGGGGCTGGACCTCGCCTCGGCGGCCTATGAGTGGAATTACGCGGCGCAGATGATCGCCATCCGCCTTGCGGAGGCCACCGGCGAGCGGGACCGCGCGGCCATCGCCGCCGACCTGTTCTCCGAGCGCTACCTTCTGCGCCGCCCGCTGCTGGAGGCGCTGGCGCCCGACCCGGCAGGCCCGCCGGTTCTGCTGGTGGACGAGCTGGACCGCACCGACGAAGCGTTCGAGGCCTTCCTGCTGGAAGTGCTCTCCGAATTCCAGATCACCATTCCCGAGCTTGGCGCGGTGCGGGCGGCCGAGCCCCCCATCGTCATCCTCACCTCCAACCGCACCCGCGAGATCCACGACGCGCTGAAGCGGCGCTGCCTCTATCACTGGGTGGATTATCCCGACGCCGCCCGCGAACTGGCTATCCTGCGGGCCCGGCGCCCCGGCGTGCCCGAGCGCCTGTCGGCCCAGGTGGTCGCCTTCGTCCAGGCCATTCGCGCGGACGACCTGTTCAAGGCGCCGGGCGTCGCCGAGACCCTGGACTGGGCCTCCGCTCTGGTGGAACTGGACGCGGTCTCCCTGGACCCGGCCTTGGTGGCGGACACGCTGGGGGTTCTGCTGAAGTATCAGGACGACATCGCCCGCACCGACGCACCGCGCATCGCGGCGCTGATCGAGGAGACCCGCCGGGCGCTGTAGCGCTTCCCTCGGAAACGCTCTGGGTCCCATCGACATTCAGAGTGATGGATGGGTTTCAGCCTCTTGGGGCCGTCATGCCCGGGCGTGTCCCGGGCATCCACGCCTCTGGGTCGAGCGTGCACCTAGCGGAACCCCGTGGATGGCCGGGACAAGCCCGGCCATGACGACGTGATCTTAAAAGAGCCGTCCAGACCGCTTGAAGGCCGATCGGCCCCAGGGTGACCCGCCGCCCTCAGCGGAAGGCGAAATAGCCCACCACCGCCGCCGCGCCGATGAGCGGGATGGGGTTGATGCGGGTGGCGAGGAGAAGGCCGAACACCGCCACCATGATGGCCGCGCTCGGCACGCCCGTGATGGTGCCGCGCGCGATGCTGATGGCGCCCGCCAGCAGCAGGCCGATGGAGACCGGCGCGAGGCCGCGCTGGATGGAGGCGCGCCAGGGCCAATGGTCCAGCCGGTTCCACAGCCGCCCCACCCAGAGCGTGAGCAGGCCCGTGGGCAGGAAGAAGGCCAGCACCACCGCCAGCGCACCCACAGGCCCGGCCACCCATTGGCCGATGCCCGCGATCATCATCATGTTGGGGCCGGGGGCCATCTGTCCCACGCTGTAGAGATGGATGAGCTGGGGGAAGGTCATCCAATGGTGGTTGTCCACCACCAGCGTCTTCATTTCCGGGAAGGCCGCCATGCCCCCGCCCACGGTGAGCAGGGAGAGATAGGCGAACACCGCGATGAGGGCGGGAAGCTGGCTCATGGCTTCACATGCTCCGGCAGGCGGCCGGGCCGGTACCAGTAGATGGCGAGCGCACCCACCACCACCAGAACCAGCAGCACCGACTGGTGCATGAGATCGACGCCGATCACGGTGAGCGCCACGAACACCAGATCGGACATGCGGGTGAGGCTCTTGCGGCCGAGTTGGAAGGTCACCGCCAGCACAAGGCCCACGGCTGCCGCCGAGACGCCGTGCAGCACGGCCCCGATGCCCACCTCGCTGCCCCGCGAGGCCGCATAGGCGGCGGCCGCCGCCACCATCATCAGCGCGCCGGGCAGGCAGATGCCCGCCAGCGCCACCGCCGCGCCCGCTGTGCCGCGCAGCCGGTCTCCCACCAGGATCGCCATGTTGGAGGCGTTGAGCCCCGGCAGGGTCTGGCAGATGGACAGAAGCTCCACGAAGGTCTCGTCCGCGATCCATTTGCGCCGCCCCACGAGGCCGGAGCGCAGATAGGCGACGACGCCCCCGCCGAAGCTGGTGGCGCCGATGACGAGGAAGCCCACGAAGATGTCCGTGAGGGTTACCGAAGGCGGCGTCTCGAACGGCGCCTCGGGCGCTGGCGCCTCACTCATGGCTCTGGGGCGGGTTGCCCTTCAGCCGGTAGACGGCGCCGGTCTTGGTGGTTCCAAGCGACACCCAGTCCCGCGCCTCGTCCTGCAGGGCGCAGAAGAAGGCTTCGCTGCGCTCAAGGGCTTTCGCGTTCAGGTCTGTGCGGCGCAGGAAGCGGGCCTGATAGGAGAATTCCCCCACCAATTGGTGATGGTCGCCACGGGTGCGCCACACCGAGACGTTGCACGGCGCGGTCAGCCCCTTGCCGAAATCCAGCGTGCCCAGATCCTGCAACACCTCTTCCACGGCGGTGCGGTTCACCAGCTGCACATGCTTGCGCGTGCCGCCCAGCACCGGGGCGAGGGCGGGGAACACGCGGATCAGGGTCGCGGCGGCAGTGGGATCGGCGGCGCCGCGCATGCGGAAGGGGAATTCCACATTGTGCGAATAGAGCGAGCGGATGCCGCCGATGCGATCCTTCAGCGGCAGGGCCTCTTCCTTGAACTTGATCTTGTAGGCGCCCTGGATCTGCGGGCGCACGTCCAGCGCCGAGGCGGTGTCGAGATCGGGATGGCGGAACTTGAACACGATCTCCGGATCGCCCACCGGGAAGCCGTCTTCATAGGTGATGCGGCGGCGCAGGATGAAGCTGTTATTGTAGAGCTTGAAGTCCTGGGTATCGAGGAACAGCACTTCGCGGATCTGCGGGCGGTTCGTCTTCGGCGAGACCGGCTCGTACTCCACGCCCATGCGCTTGGCGACGCGGGTGACGATCTTGGCGAAGTCGAAGAAGCTCTGCACCGAGGTGAAGCGCAGCCCCGAGAGGATGATCTTCGCTTCGAGATAGCGCACCTCGTCATAGGGGTGTCCGTCCGCATAGAGCGGCGCGCTGAGGTCCACCACCTGAGGCTTGGAAATCTTCTCGCCCACCTGAATTCCCCACCTGCTGTCCGGCGCCCGTCAATGGCGAAGCACCTGTCCTTTTGAGGAGAGCAGCATATCCGGGCGGGCGAGCAAAGGGGGAAGCGGGGCGCGGGCCCGCGCAGCGTCATCCGGATGTCATTTTTTTCGCGGGGAGCGGCATTTTCGTCCGCCCTTGCCTCGCGCGGTGCGCCCCGTCACCCTGCGCGGCAAATGGAAGGGAGCGGGCATGCCGGAGGGGCGCCTCGCCGAGAACGTCGCCTATTTCGGCCGCGCCTTGCGCGCGGCGGGGCTGCGCGTGGGGCCGGGGGATGTGCTCGATGCGGTGAGCGCGCTGGATGTGGCGGGCCTTGCCGCGCGGGAGGATGCCTATTGGGCGCTCCATGCGGTGTTCGTGCGCCGCCGGGAGGACCATGAGGTCTTCGACCAGGCGTTCCGCCTGTTCTGGCGCCGCCGCGCCGCCACCGAGAAGCTGCTGGCTCTGCTCTCCCCCGCCGCGCCGGGCCGCCCGGACGCGGGGCGCCGCACGCTGCGGCGGGTGGAGGAGGCGATGTTCGCGGGCATCGGGCGGCCGAGGGAGGAAGAGGCCCCGCGCCTCGAAGTGGAGGCGCGCCTGTCCGCCTCCTCCGAAGACGTGCTGCGCACCCGCGACTTCGCCCAGATGAGCGCGCAGGAGATGCGCGAGGCGCGCCGGCGCATCGCCGCCCTGCGCCTGCCCGACGATGCGGCGCAGACGCGCCGCTTCCATCCCGCCCCGCGCGGCCCGCGCTTCGACCTGCGCGCCACCGCCCGCGCCAGCCTGGCGGCGGGCGGGGAGATGCTGGCGCCCCGCTTCAAGGCGCCGCGCCGCCGTCCGCCGCCCATCGTGGCGCTCGTCGATATTTCCGGCTCCATGGCCGATTATTCGCGGGCGATCCTGCACTTTCTCCATGCCGTGTCGCGCACGCGGCGGGTGCATGTGTTCCTGTTCGGCACGCGGCTCACCAATGTGACGCGCGCCCTGCGCCGCCGCGATCCCGACGCGGCGCTGGAGGCGGTGGCGGGGGCGGCCAGCGACTGGGCGGGAGGCACCCGCATCGGCGCTTCGCTCCATGCCTTCAACAAGCTGTGGTCGCGACGGGTGCTCGGCCAGTCCCCCGTGGTGCTGCTCATCACCGACGGGCTGGAGCGGGACCCGGACGCGGCGCTGGAGGCGGAGATCGACCGGCTGCACCGCTCCTGCCGCCGCCTCGTCTGGCTCAATCCCCTGCTGCGCTATGCCGGGTTCGAGCCCAAGGCACGCGGCATCCGCGCCTTGCTGCCCCATGTGGACGAGTTCCGCCCGGTGCATGATCTGTCGAGCCTGGAGGCCCTGGTCACGGCTCTGTCGGCTCCGGCGGATAGGCGTGCACGCCTCCGCAATGGTCGGTGACGGTGCCCGCGCCGAGATAGCCCGGTGTCAGCGGCACCTTGCCGTAGCCGCCGGGGATATCGAGCACATAAGTGGGCAGGCAGATGCCTGACAGACGCCCGCGCAGCGCCCGCATGAGCGCCTGGCCCTCCTCAATGGGCAGGCGGAAATGGCCGGTGCCGGGGGCAAGGTCGGGATGGTGCAGGTAATAGGGTTTTACCCGCGCGGCCACCAATGCGCGGAACAGGTCTGCCAGGGTTTCGGCATCATCGTTCACGCCGCGCAGCAGCACCGACTGGGAGAGGACCGGGATGCCCGCATCCACCAGCCGGGTGATGGCGCTTAGCGCCTCCGGGCCGAGTTCCCGGGCATGGTTGGCATGCACGACCACATAAGGCGTCAGGCCCGGCCGCTTGAGTGCGGCGACCAGATCGTCCGTGACCCGCTCGGGCGCGGCGACGGGAATGCGGGTGTGGAAGCGGGCGATCTTCACATGGGGAATGGCGGCAAGCCGGTCCAGCACCTGCGCCATGCGGCGCGGCGCCACCATGAAGGGATCACCGCCCGTGAGGATCACTTCCCAGATTTCGGGATGATCCGTCACATAGGCCAGCGCCCGGTCCAGCGCTTCGGGCGAGAGGGCATTCTGCGCGCCCGGCCCCACCATTTCCCGGCGGAAGCAGAAGCGGCAATAGACAGCGCACACCCCCACCAGCTTCAGCAGCACCCGGTCGGGATAGCGGTGGACGATGCCGGGCACCGGGGAGTGGGCCTCGTCGCCGATGGGGTCCGCATCCTCGAACGGCGCGCTCGTCAGTTCCGCGATGTCCGGCACGAACTGGCGCGCCAGCGCGTCGCCCGGCGCCATGCGGGCGGCCAGCGTCTGCGTGACCGCGATGGCATAGCGCGCGCCCACCTCCTGCACCCCCGCGCGCGCCTCCGCGGGCAGAAGCCCGGCGGCGACGAGATCGTCCGCGCTGCGCAAAGTGGGGGGGCCTGAGATGGACATGCGCCTTTCCGAGGAGAAGAATGACGGGACTGGGAGCGGCACCCGATCCGGCGCGCCCTATATAGGGTCAGACGCCGGCACACCCAAATGCGGGGAAGGACAGGGAGAATCCCATGCAGACCACCGATGACGACGTGTTGGGCGCGGCCCTGCGCTGGCGGCAGGAAGGGCGGGCCGTGGCCCTCGCCACCGTGCTGGAGACCTGGGGCTCGGCCCCGCGCCCCGTGGGCAGCCATCTGGTGATCGACGGCGAGGGCAATTTCCTCGGCTCGGTCTCCGGCGGCTGCGTGGAAGGCGAAGTGGTGAGCGAGGCGGTGGACGTGATCGTCTCCGGTGAACCGCGCATCCTGGAATTCGGCGTGGCCGATGAGACCGCCTGGCGGGTGGGCCTGTCCTGCGGCGGGGCCATCCGGGTCTATGTGGAGCGGGTGGACTGACCCATGCGCCGCGACCTGCTTGAAAAGCTCATGGCCGAGCGCGCCGCGCGCCGCCCCGCCATTCTCGTCACCGAACTGGACACCGGCGCCCAGCGCCTCGTGACCCCCGCGACCCTGGCGCTGGACCCGCTGGCGGGCAAGCTGCGCGAGGCGCTGCGCACCGGCAAGAGCGGCATGGTGGAGGACGGCGAGACCCGCCTGTTCCTGACCGTGGAGGTTCCGCCCCCGCGCCTCGTGGTCATCGGCGCCGTCCATATCTCCCAGGCGCTCGCGCCCATGGCGCGGCTCGCGGGCTATGACATGGTGGTGATCGACCCGCGCACCGCCTTCGCCACGCCCGAGCGCTTTCCCGACGTGCCGGTGATCGCCCGCTGGCCGGACGAGGCGCTGCCCGCGCAACATCTCGACGCCTTCACCGCGCTCATCGCGCTCACCCACGATCCCAAGATCGACGAGCCCGCTTTGTCGGCGGGCCTTCGGGCGGGCTGCTTCTATGTGGGCGCGCTCGGCTCGCGCCGCACCCATGCCAAGCGGCTGGAGCGCCTGCACGCCCTTGGCCTCTCGGCCGAGGAGACCTGCCGCATCCACGCGCCCATCGGGCTCGATATCGGCGCGGTGAGCCCGGGCGAGATCGCGGTCGCCATCCTCGCGCAGGTCATCGGCACCTTGCGCCGCCGGGATGCCGCGCCCGCTGAGCGGCCCGCATGAGGTTCGGCAGCATTCCGGTGGAGGACGCGGTCGGCGCCATCGCCGCCCATGCGGTGAAGGTGGACGGCCTCGTGCTGCGCAAGGGCAGCCGCATCACCTTCGCCGACATGGACGCCCTGAAGCTGGCGGGCGTGCGGGATGTGGTGGTGGCGCGGCTCGATCCCGGCGACCTGGAAGAGGATGCCGCGGCCCGCCATGTGGCGGAGGCCTGCGCGGGGGAGGGGGTCACGGCGGCCACCGCCTTCACCGGGCGCTGCAACCTCTATGCGGCCTTCGGCGGCGTGGTGGATTTCGACCCGGCTTTGGTGGATGCCTTCAATCTGGTGGACGAGAGCCTGACCCTGGCGACGCTGACGCCCTATTGCCCGGTGGCGACGGGCGATCTCGTGGGCACCGTGAAGGTCATTCCCTTCGCCGTGCCGGGTGCCCTGCTGGAGACGGCCTTGGGCCGCGCCCGGCCGGTGGTGCGCATCGCCCCGTTCCGCCGCGCGCGGGTGGCTGTTATCTCCACCTTGCTGCCGGGCCTGCAGGACAAGGTAATCGAGAAGACATTGCGGGTGACGGCCGACCGGCTGGCGCGCTTCGAGGCGCGCATCCTGGAGGAAAGCCGGGTGCCCCATGAGGCCGAGCCGCTGCGTGCCGCGATCGCGGGCGCGGCCGAGCGGGGGGCGCAGGCCATCATCGTGTTCGGCGCCTCGGCCATTTCCGATCGCAGCGACGTGGTGCCGGAGGCGCTGGAGGCGGCCGGGGGGCGCATCGAGCGGCTCGGCATGCCCGTGGATCCGGGCAATCTGCTGATGCTGGGATGGCTGGGCGACCTGCCGGTGATCGGCGCGCCGGGCTGTGCCCGCAGCCCCAAGGAGAACGGCTTCGACCATGTGCTGGCCCGCCTGCTGGCGGACCTGCCGCTGGGCTCGGCGGATATCGCGCGCATGGGCGTGGGCGGGCTGGTGGCCGAGATCGTCACCCGCCCGCAGCCGCGCGAAACGGCGCCGGAGGCACCGCAGGCGCCCATTGCCGCCGTGATCCTGGCGGCCGGGCGGGGCACGCGCATGGGCGCGGCCAACAAGCTCACGGAGCCCGTGGGCGGCCGGGCGGTGGTGCGCTGCGTGGCCGAGGCGGCGCTGGCCGCCGGGGCGCGGCCGGTGCTGGTGGTCACGGGCCATGAGGGCATGCAGGTGCGCCGCGCGCTGAACGGCCTGCCGGTGACGTTCGTGGACAATCCCGCTTATGCCGAGGGGCTGGCCACCTCGCTGGGCGCGGGCATCCGCGCGGTGCCGCCGGACTGCCAGGGCGCGCTGGTGATGCTGGGCGACATGCCGCTGGTGGACGCGCCGCTGGTGAAGCGGCTCATGGCCGCCTTCGCGCCGACGGAAGGGCGGCTCGTGGCGGTGCCGGTGGTGGAGGGGCGGCGGGGCAATCCGGTGCTCTGGTCGCGGCGCTTCTTCCCCGCTCTCGCGGCTCTGGAAGGCGACATGGGCGCCCGCGCAGTGCTGGCGGCCCATTCCGAGGCGGTGGTGGAAGTGGAGGCGAGCGGCCCCGGCCCGACCCTCGACGTGGACACGCCCGCCGCCCTCGCCGAAGCCCGCGCGTTCCTGCCGGTGGCCTGACACGTCGGCTGGGCTGGTGCGTGGTGGCTGGGGCAGATCGGTTTCCGAGCAGTGGAAGGCGCCCAACCTCACAAGCCCGGCCATGACGCTGTTTGTTTGGAAAATCCGTCCAGACCGCTTGAAGGTCGATTGGCCTCAGAACGGGTCCGGCACCAGATGGCCCACCGCAAGGCCGGTGCGCTCGCACAGGAAGTGCGCGAGCCGCAGGCGGTGGCAGCCTTCCACATGGCGCTCGTAGCACATGAGGCAGAGGCGCCGGCCCTTGGCGATATCCGCCAGTTCTTCCAGCGCGGTGCGGGCGGGCGGGGTGTCCAGATGCGCCTCATAGATGCGCATCAATGCCTCATGGTCGCCGGAGCGGGCGGCGAGCCGCCCTTCCTTGGGCGTGCCCAGCGCGCGCAGATGGACATAGGCGATGCCCTTTTCCGACACGCCCGCCGCCAGCGCGGTCTTGGAGAAGCCGGGGCGGCGCGAGGCCGCCACGGCGCGCACATCCACCAGCAGATCCACCCCGGCGCGCTCCAGGCTCTGCTGGAAGGCGCCGGGGGTGGTCTGCTCATAGCCGACGGTGAACAGTCCCGCCGTGCGGTCCTTCGCCATGGAGCCTCATCCGTAAAGTGCGTTCGGCAGCCACAGGGCGATGCCGGGGAACACATAGAGGAGGATCATGGCGATGATGACGATGGCGAGGAAGGGCATCACACCGGCGAAGATCTCGTCGATGGAGATGTGCTTGGGCGCGACGCCCTTCAGGTAGAAGGGCGCCATGGCCACGGGCGGCGAGAGGAAGGAGGTCTGGAGGTTCAGCGCCACGAGAACCCCGAAGAAGATCGGGTCCACGCCGAAATTATCCAGCAACGGCAGGAAGATGGGCAGGAAGATCACGATGATCTCCGTCCATTCCAAAGGCCAGCCCAGCACGAAGATGATGGCCTGGGTGAGCAGCAGGAAGCCGATGGGCCCGAGATTGAGGGAGAGGACGAAATTCTCCACCACCTGCTGCCCGCCCAGCAGCGCGAACACCGCCGAGAAGACCGCCGAGCCCACGAACAGCCAGCACACCATGGCCGAGGCGCGGGCCGTGAGGAACACGCTCTCCTTCAGCTTGGTGATGGAGAAGGAGCGGTAGAGCACCGCCAGCAGGATGGCGCCGCCCGCGCCGATCGCCGCCGCTTCCGAGGGCGTGGCGAGGCCGAACACGATGGCACCCAGCACGCCCACGATGAGCACCGCCAGCGGGAAGAAGGAGGTGGCGAGCGCCACGATGATCTGGGTGAGCGATGCCGCCCGCTGTTCCGCCGGCAGCTTGGGGGCGAGCTTCGGGTTCAGCATGGCCCGGACCACCACATAGATGATGTAGAGGCCGGTGAGCATGAGGCCGGGGATGAAGGCGGCGGCATAGAGCTTCACCACCGAGACGCCCGCCGTGGCGCCGTAGAGGATGAGCATGACGCTGGGCGGGATGAGGATGCCCAGGCAGCCGCCCGCGCAGACCACGCCCGCCGCGATCTTGGTGTCGTAGCCCGCGCGCAGCATGGCGGGGAAGGCGAGCAGGCCCATGAGGGTCACCACCGCGCCCACGATGCCCGTGGCGGTGGCGAACATGGCGCAGGTGATGAGGGTGGCCACCGCCAGCGAGCCGGGCACCCAGCCCGCCGCGAGCTGGATGGCGCGGAACAGCCGGTCGAGGATGTTCGCCCGCTCCACCACATAGCCCATGAACAGGAAGAGCGGGATGGAGATGAGCACGTCGTTCGCCATCACCGAATAGGTGCGCTGGACGAAGAGCTGGAACACCGTGTCGCCGCGCGTCATGTAGCCGAAGGCCACGCCCAGCGCCATGAGCGTGAAGGCGATGGGAAAACCCAGCATGAGGAAGACGAGGAACAGCACCAGCATCAGGATGCCGAGGGCGGGATCGGACAGAAAGAACATCACAGGGCCCCCCGGCCGATGGCTTCGGCGTCCGTCTTGTTGGCGGCTTCGTCCAGAATGAGTTTCTCCATCTCCTCCACGTCATGCAGGCGGTCCGGCCAGGCGCCGGTGCGGATGCAGATGATGCAGCGGATCACCTCCACCACGCCCTGGAGGAGCATGAGCACGCCGGTGATGGGGATGAGCCCCTTGAACGGCCAGATCACAGGCCCGTCGGGGGAGAAGGAGGAATGCTCGTTGAGCATCCAGGAGAGCTTGAAATAGCCCCAGCCGGAATAGATGAGCGCCAGGATGCCGGGGAAGAAGAACAGGAAGTAGAGCACCAGGTCCACACTGGCCTGACGCTTGGGGGGCCAGTTGCGATAGAGGAAGTCGCCGCGCACATGGCCGTTGCGCGAGAGGGTGTAGGCACCCGCCATCATGAACAGCGTGCCGTACAGGATGTAGGACACGTCATAGGCCCAGGCGGTGGGCGCGCGCAGCGCGTAGCGGCAGAACACCTCGTAGCAGATGGCGACGGTGAGGATCACGATGACCCAGGCGAACAGCTTGCCGATGAAGGTGTTCAGCCGGTCGATGGCGAGAAGGAAGCGTTGCATCCCAACCTCTGGACGGTGCGTGGCGGAAGGGCGGGCCGCGTGAGCCCGGCCGCAAGGCCGGGCATCGCCGCCTCTGGCCCGCGCGGGTGACGCGCCGGGCCGTTGCAGCGGCGCGCAGGGCGCGCCGCTATTCCCTAAGGGCAGTTCGCCTCTGACGCACATGGCCGGGACAGGCCCGGCCATGGTCGAGGCGCAAAGCGGGGCGGGCGTGTCGCGCTCAGGCCCGCTTGAAGAAGTGGTTGTAGGCGAAGGCGCTGTCGGGCTCGTATTCGAGGCGGAAGCCCACCACGCGCTTGGCCCAGGCCATCTGGCTGTCCACCACCTTCTTGAAGAAGGGATCGGCGGACAAATTGGCGATGACCTTGTCCCAGGCCTTCAACTGGGCTTCCAGCACGGGCTTGGGGGTCTGCACCACCTTCACGCCGCGCGAGCGGATGACCTCCAGGTCCTTGGAATAGCGGTCCTGCGCCTTCCACATCATATCGGACGAGGCGGCGTCCGCCGCGGCCTTGATGATGGCCTGCACATCCTTGGGCATGCTCTCGAACTTGGTCTTGTTGAACAGGACCTCGAAGCATTCCAGCGCCTGGTGGTAGCTCTGGACCATGTAGACCTTGGACACGTCGGGGAAGCCGAGCACGAGGTCGGAGGAGGGGTTGTTGAACTCCGCCCCTTCCAGCAGGCCACGGTCCATGGCGGGCACGATCTCGCCGCCGGGCACGATGGTCACCGCGACGCCCATCTCCTTGAACAGGTCCGCGCCGAGGCCGACGGTGCGGTATTTCATGCCCTTCAGCTGGTCGGGGCTGGTGATCTCCGCCTTGAACCAGCCGAGCGGCTGGGAGGGCATGGGGCCGGTGAGCATGCCCACCACGTTGAGCTTCAGGATCTGCTGGGTCAGCTCGTCATAGAGCTGCTGGCCACCGCCATAGCGCACCCAGCCGAGCAGTTCGTCCGCATCCCACCCGAAGGCCGGGGCGGTGCCGAACAGGGAGAAGGCCTTGTTCTTCCCGTACCAATAGGCCGACACGCCGTGGCCGCCGTCGATGATGCCGGAGGAGACCGCGTCCAGAACCTGGAAGGCGGGCACCACGGCACCGGCCGCGAGCAGTTCCAGCTCCACGCGCCCGCCGGCCATGGTGTTCACATAGCGCACGAAGTCGCCCGCGAACTCGTGGAAGATGTCCTTGTTGGGCCAGGTGGACTGGAATTTCAGCTTGATGGGCGCCTGGGCGTGCACCGCCGGGGCGGCAATGACCGTGGCGCCTGCGGCAACCGCCGCAGTCTTCATGAAGGCGCGCCGGTTCGGGCGCGCACCCTCGTGCGAGCTGGACATATCATTTCCTCCCTGGCGGGCCGGCCCGGTCTTTTTGAAGGGCTCGAAGGTGTTGGCGCACCACCCGCTTGACCCAAAGAGAAGACGATACGTCATGCCCATAGGGCAATAGACTTTCGTCTGATATGTGGAAAAAAATTCCCGTTCCGCGTGCGTTGCAGCAATGGAACGACCGCAGGCGGAACCGACTTGCCGTCCGAAGGCGGCGGGAATACCAGTAGCGCCCTTCGCCGGCGCGGACCGGCCGGACGGAACGGGAGAGGCATATGGCCCAAGACCACTCGGCTCAGGACCAGCAGCCGATCGAGCTTCACTACTGGCCGACCCCCAACGGCTGGAAGATCACCATCATGCTGGAGGAGTGCGGCCTGCCTTACGCGCTCCGGCTGGTGAACATCGGCAAGGGCGACCAGTTCAAGCCGGAATTCCTCGCCATCTCCCCCAACAACAAGATGCCCGCCATCGTGGACCCCGACGGTCCGGGCGGCGCGCCCATCTCGGTGTTCGAATCCGGCGCCATCCTTCAGTATCTCGGCCGCAAGACCGGCAAGTTCTACCCCGCCGACGCGCGCAGCCGGGTGGAGGTGGACGAGTGGCTGTTCTGGCAGATGAGCGGCCTCGGCCCCATGGCCGGGCAGGCGCACCATTTCCGCATCTATGCGCCGGAGAAGATCCCCTATGCCATCGAGCGCTACACCAATGAGGTGCACCGCCTCTATGGGGTGATGAACAAGCGCCTGGCGGACCGCGAATTCCTGGCCGGGGACATCTCCATCGCCGACATCGCCTGCATCGGCTGGGCGAAGTCGTGGGAGCGGCAGGGGCAGAAGATCGAGGAATTCCCGCACTTCAAGCGCTGGCTCGACACCATGCTGGCCCGCCCCGGCGTGCAGCGCGGCCTTGCGGTCAGCTCCGACGACCGCCAGAAGCTGGACCTCGCCAAGGACAAGGATGCCCAGGCCGTCCTGTTCGGCCAGCGGGCCCGTCCCTGATCGTCGGCACCCTCCTTTCGGCTTGCCCGCCGCAGCGCCGGCGGGCCTGTTCCTCTCTCGTTGATGAAGGTTCCCATGTCGGCTGATCCGCGTCCCGTCCTCGCCGAGGCTGCCGCTTTGCTGCGCGCGGGCCAGGTGGACCCGGCCATCGAAGGGTTCCGCCGCGCGGCGGCCCTGGCGCCCCAGGTGCCGGACGTGCATCGCATGCTCGCCATGGCCCTGCTCCAGGCGGGCCGCGCCAAGGAGGCGGTGCAGAGCGCCCGCGCGCTCGCCCAGCTCACCCCCAGCGATCCCCATGCCATTCTGCTGCTGGGCGCGGGGCTTCTGGCGGCGGGGCAGGGGGACAAGGCCCTCACCCAGTTCGACAAGGTGATCCAGCGGGCGCCGGGCTTCGCGGAGGCCCAGTTCCAGGCGGGCAACGCGCTCTCCAGCCTCGGCCGCTTCAAGGAGGCCGCCGCCCGCTATACCCGCGCGCTGGAGCTGGACCCGCGCGCCATCGAGGCGCTGGCCAACCGCGCCGTGGCGCTCTCCCATCTCAAGCTCCATGCGGAGGCCATGGCCGATTTCGACCGGCTGATCGCGCTCCAGCCCTGGATGCCGCTGCATCTGGTGAACAAGGGCGGCCTGCTGCTGGAAGCCGGCGATGCGGCCGGTGCCGCCGCCGCCGCCGAGCAGGCGCTCGCCATCGCGCCCGGCCAGGTGGATGCGCAGGCCCTTCTCGGCCAGGCGCGGCTGGTGACGCTGGATTATGACGGCGCCCGCGCGGCGCTGGAGCAGGCGGTGGAGACGGCGCCGGTGCGCGTGGACCTGCGCGTGCTGCTGGCGCAGGTGCTGCGCCGCCAGGAGCGCCTGGAGGAGGCGATCGCCCAGTGCGACGCGGCCCTGACGCTGGACCCCCGCCGCGCCACGGCTTTGTTCGAGCGGGCGGAAGCCCGCCGCGCCGCCGGAGACGCGAAGGGCGCGTTTGCGGATGTGGACGCGGCGCTCGCCATCGCCCCGCGCCTCGTGGAAGCGGGCGTGGCGCGCGGCTACATCCTGGGCGATCTCGGCCGCATCGGCGAAATCCGCCCCACTCTGGACAAGGCCCTGCGCAACGGCCCCGACCATCCCGACGCGCTCTTTCATGTGGCCATGGACGATCTGGCGCTGGGGCGCTGGGCCAAGGGCTGGACGGGCTATGAGGCGCGCGCGCGCATCGTGCCGCCCACCTACCGCCCGCTGCCCTTCGCCCGCTGGGACGGCACGCAGACGCCCTCCGCCCTCGTGGTGCTGGGCGAGCAGGGCTTCGGCGACGCCATCCAGTTCGCCCGCCTCGTGCCGCGCCTTGCCGGGCGCGGTTTCCCGGTGCATTTCCAGGTGAGCGCGCCGCTGGTGCCGCTGCTGCGCTCGCTGCATCCGGACATCAATGTGGTGCCCGATCTGTCGGGGATCGACCAGACCGATCCCGGCCTGCGCTGGGTGCCGCTGGGCAGCCTGCCGCTGCTGCTGGAGGCGGATCCGGCCCTGTGGCCGGGCGCGCCCTATCTCGCCGCCGAGCCGGAGCGGGCCAACCAGTGGCGCCATGTGCGCGAGGCGGACGAGTTCATCATCGGCATCACCTGGCAGGGCAGCACGCGCCGCGACCTGGACGTGGGCCGCTCCGCCCCGCTCGCCGCCTTCGCGCCTTTGGCGGCCATCGAGGGCGTGAAGCTGGTGGCCATCCAGCGCAATGCGGGCGCCGAGCAGGTGGACGGCGTGCCGTTCCGCTCCCGCGTGCTGCGGCTGGATGAGGATTTCGACGCCGACGGCGCCTTCCTCGACACGGCCGCCTTGCTCCAGCATTTGGATCTGGTGGTGACCACGGACACGTCCATGGCCCATCTCACCGGCGCGCTGGCGCGCCCGGGCATCGTGGCGCTGCGGGCGGTGCCCGACTGGCGCTGGGGCCGCGCGGGCACCGACAGCATCTTCTATCCCTCCCTCTCTCTGGTGCGCCAGGCGCTGCCGGGCGATTGGGACGGGGTGTTCGCCACCATCGCCGAGATGGTCCGCCATCGCGTCGCGGCCCGCGCGCACGCCGCAGGGGGAGACCTTTCATGACCGCCGCAGCCTCCGCTCCCGAGATCCTGCAGATCCTGGCGCCCATCGCGGCGGGAGAGCTGATCGACAAGATCACCATCCTGGAGATCAAGGCCGAGCGCATCGCGGACCCCGTGAAGCGGGCCAACGTGGTGCATGAGCTTGAGGCGCTGAACGCCCTGCGCGACCGCCACGGGCTGGACGCCCTCAGCGCGCTCGCCGCCGACCTGAAAGTGGTCAACGAGACGCTGTGGCAGGTGGAGGACGAGATTCGCGAGCTGGAGGCGGCGCAGCGATTCGATGCCCGCTTCATCGAGCTGGCGCGGGCGGTCTACGTCACCAACGACCGGCGGGCGGCCATCAAGAAGGAGATCAACCTCTCCGTGGGCTCGGCCATCGTCGAGGAAAAATCCTACGCGGGCAGCTAGAAAGACCCGTGCCTGAGGCGGCTTGGGGGGCCGAACGGGGTGTTCTCCCGGCCCTCATCCCCATTCGCTTCGCACGAAAACTGCACACGAACTTGCAAAGCCGCCTCCGGTTCGGCATAGGAGGGGGCATGGAGACGTGGCCGAGAGGCTGAAGGCACTCGTTTGCTAAATGAGCAGACCCCCAAAAGGGTCTCGAGGGTTCGAATCCCTCCGTCTCCGCCACTCCATTCATTGATAGTGTTGTGGTTTTATAGGCGAGGTCATGGCCGCTCGCCTGGCGGGTGCCGGTTGCGGTCCTTCGGGACTTGAGCCTTCCGCAACGTGAGGTGCCTTTCGGTCAAGCGCTGCCAGTGGCTCGGTCGAATAAAAAACAGCCCGAAGGCGATGGGATGCCCAACTGGCACGCGGGGAATGGTTGTCAGCGGTCAGATGGCCGGCGGGACAACGCAACAGCCGGGTATGGGCGCCGGCCACTTGGGGTGCCCGGGGGCGGCCAGGCAGGCCGGTGCGCTCACACGGCCAATCCGGTTTCCAGCACGATCCGCATCCGGTCGCGTCGCGCCGCGGGCCGGGCTGTCGGATAAGAGGCCGACCCGCCCGGATCCCACCTCTGCACGCGGCGCACGCCTATCCGCGTTGCTCCCGCTCCTTCAGGAGCGCGTCCAGCAGGGCCTGCTGCGCAGCGATGCGGTCAGCGGCCAGTTCCTCGTCGGCAGCTCCGGAATAGGCCGCCGCCTGCTCCGTCAATTGCCGAAGGTTATCCCGGGCGATGGCGATGCGAGCGTCCAGATCGTCCTTGTCGAGCCCACTGGTCATGGCACGTCGTCTCCAATTGCGCTGCTTTGATAGCATTTGGGAAGACCAAGCGGACACGTAAACCGAGTGTTGGTCGCCCTGCCGACAAACTGGTTTCCATCCGGCTGATGTCGCCCTGGTGTGGGCTCCCGACCACCTTTCAAATCGGAATCATGCCCGGTGCACAGCCTCGTGCGGGGAGACGCACCTGGGCTTCCGGCGGCCATGGGTTGATTGCACGCAAGGCATCGGGGTGCAGCGCCACTGCCCTGGCGCCTGAGGAACTGCGCTTGCATCCAGTGGCAGGCGCAGATCCTGCGTCAGATGCATATCCATCGGTCCGCCAGAGGCGCGGCAAGATCGCTCGCCCGACCAAACCGATCATCGCGCTCAGCCTCACCCGTGGTCGGACGGCGGCAGGTGGACATGCGGCGATGCGATCGACCCGCGGATCGCCGGGGGGCAGGGGGCCCGTGGAGCGCCGTGCCCGGAGCGCTTCCTTCCATTGCGTGGGAGGGAATGCCGCCTCCCTGGCGCTGAACAGTCGGGTGTCCGTAGAAGTATATTATCTTACATTTTCTTTAAAAAATGCGGCACGTGTTTGTATTACATTTTATTTCATTGACGCATTGAGATACGAAAAATAATTAATTTCTGAATATCTGTATAGGTCGCTCTTATGCCGTCTAAGATTCATATTTTTGGTGTGGCTTCGGAGAAGTTCTACTCTTGGTCGCGCATTTTGGCGCAAGCCTCGCCTCATATTTGTAAGGGATGAGAAATTTAGACTTACCGTTGGGGCCGGACAACCATTCCGCATTTTTTCTTGCGAGACGGCGGCTTTGTCGCTGAACGCGCATTTCAGGCAGTTGGGTATCATGCAAAATCAGGTTCAATACGCTCGCTCTCGCCGTTCAATCGCGTCCGTACTGATGAGCGGGACGAGCGTTGCGTTTCTTTTCACCATGTCCGGCGCCGGGGCTTTGGCCCAGTCGCAAGGGTTTGAGAAGATTTTGCAGGGGCAGAACGGGGAGCATGGCAGCTCATTCGCCTTCTATACGAAGGAGGCGACCCCCGGGACGAAGGCCGATGGCTATTCGGGCACATTCAGCGCGCCCATCACGGGTGTGAAGGACTCGGCCATCAAGATCACCTCCACCGGCGGCCGGGGCGGCACGGGCGAGTGGGGCACGATCAACAATATTGCGGGCGCCAATGGCGGTGATGGCGGCGCCATTACCGTGACGGTCGGAGCGCCGGTTTCGGGCGGATCGTCTCATGATGTGGTGGTGCGCGGACGGGTCGTCAGCACCACCGAGACCCCGCTGATCTCCCTGCTGTCCAAGGGCGGACGGGGCGGCGGCGGTTTCGTCGATGGCTTCTTCCGCACCGACGAGGGGCGCTTCAGCGACTGGGAAAAATATTACAAGGCACAAGGCATTAGCCTTGGCGATTACCTCGCCGCCAATTTCGCCCCCGTGGGAATTGGCGCAGGGGGCAAGGCGGACAACGTCACCTTCACCCTGCTGTCGGAGGTGAACGCGGTGGGCAATAGCGTGCCCGCCATCAAGCTCGTGTCCGAGGGCGGCCCTGCGGGCGACGACCGAGGCGGAACGACCGAATACCGCGCGCAGATGCAGGCCGGCGGCGTCGCCGGCAAGGTGGAGGCGCTGCTTCAGCGCAGTTCCAAGGTGACGACGGCGGGCAATGACTCTCCGGCCGTCATCCTGTCCTCCCTGGGCGGCGCGGGCGGGGTCGCCACCGGCAATACCAGCACCTATTACGCCACCAATGGCGGCAATGGCGGCGTGGTGACCTTCACCAATCACGGCGCCATCACCACGACCGGTATCAATTCGACGGCGGTGCTGCTGCAGAGCATCGGCGGCAAGGGCGGAAACGGCGGCGGCGGTGCCTTCACGTCCGCGGCGCCCGGCGCCATCGGCGGCAATGGCGGCGACGTGACCGGCACCAATACCGGCGCCATCACCACCGGCGGCGATTACAGCTTCGGCATTCTCGCCCAGTCCGTCAGCGGAGCGGGTGGTCTGGGTGCGCGCGCCGCGCTGGCGGGCTCGGGCGGCGCGGGTGGCGCCACCGGAACGGCGGGGACGGTCACCGTCACCAACAGCGGAACCATCACGACCGGCGGCGCCGAGGCCACCGCAATCCTCGCCCAGAGCGTGGGCGGCGGAAAGGCGACGGGCTCCATTGGCGGCAAGGTGATCGCCACGGTCGGCGCTTCCGGCGGCAGCGGCGGCATCCTGTTCTTCGGCGCAGGCGGCGACGGCGGCACGGGCGGCACGGGCAAGAATGTGACCGTCACCAACAGCGGAACCATCACCACCACCGCCGAAAAGGCGGTGGGCATCCTGGCTCAGTCCATCGGCGGCGGCGGCGGCGGCGGTGGCTCGGTCACGGCCGGAGGCATCATCTTCACGCTGACGCTGGGCGGCAGCGGCGGCAATGGCGGCGGCGCGGGCGAGGTGACCGTCAACAACCGGGCGGATGCCGGCGCGGCGCGCGGGTCCATCGTCACGAAGGGCGATTATGCCACCGGCATTCTCGCCCAGTCGGTGGGCGGCGGTGGCGGCAGCGGCGGCAATGCCACGGCGCTCAATCTCGGCCCCATCGTTTCCATCGCCCATGCGGTGGGCGGCGATGCCGGCTCCGGCGCGACCGGCGGCAAGGTCACGGTCAATAATGCGCTGAACGTCTCCACGGACGGCTTCCGCTCCGCCGCGATTTCCGCGACCAGCGTCGGCGGCGGTGGCGGCAATGGTGGCCAGGCCACCGCGGTCTCGGTCGCCCTGGGCGTGGTTCCGGAAGTGCCCGCCATATCCATCGCCTCCGGCGTGGGCGGCAAGGGCGGGGAAGGGAGCACGGGTGGTGCCGTCACGGTGGTGAATGACGCCGCTTTGGTCACCAAGAAGGGGGCGTCGTCGGGCATCGTCGCCATCAGCGTGGGCGGCGGCGGCGGCTCGGGCGGCACGACGGATTCCCATGCCTGGATGGTCGCCCCCATGAGCCCGGGGACCGTGACCGAGGCCATGAGCGCCGGCGGTTCGGGCGGCAAGGGCAATAAGGGCGGCGACGTGACCGTGACCAATCACGGTTTCATCCAGACCCTGGGCGAGGGTTTTGATGGAATGATGTCCAGCGGCATCACCGCCTACAGCATCGGCGGTGGTGGTGGCGCCGGCGGCGGCGCCTGGATGCGGGCGCAGGACACCGTCAATACGAGCAGCTTCTCCATGTCCGCGCGCATCGGCGTGGGGGGCAGCGGCGGCGAGGGGAATTCCGGCGGCACGGTGAAGGTGACGAATACCGGCTCCATCGAGACCAAGGGCATCGATGCCATCGGCGTGCATGCCATGAGCGTCGGCGGCGGTGGTGGTGATGGCGGCGTGTCCCGCATCTATGAATATAGCGGCCTCCTGGGAGCGGCCGCGACGCTGGGCGGCCTTGCCAACGTCTCGCAGAGCCTGGGCTTCAACGGCGTTCAGGGCGGCACGGGTGGCTCGGGCGGAACGGGTGGCGTGGTGAGCGTCACCAATTCCGGCAGGATCGCGACCCATGCCCTGGGCGCGACCGGCATTCTCGCCCAATCCATCGGCGGCGGCGGCGGCAAGGGCGGCGACACCGTCATGAAGGCCGCCTCCAGCGTCACCTACAACGAAGTGGTGGGCGGCAGCGGCGGGTCCGGCAATACCGGCGGCACCGTGACCGTGACCACCTCGGCGGGCAGCGCCATCGCCACCCATGGGGAAGGGGCCTATGGCATCTTCGCCCAGTCCATCGGCGGCGGCGGCGGCGCGGGCGGCACCAGCCTGTCCGCGTCCGGCGGCGACAGTGTCACGTCGAGCCAGGAATTCACCACCGCGAGCAAGACCCTCGTCTATTCGTTGAAGACGACGCTCTACAACGCCTTCCAGCAGCGGGGCCTGTTCGAGCAGGCCTGGATCACCGGCCAGATCAAGAACTGGGCCCTGATCGGCGGGCCGCTGTCCAAGATGCTCACCACCAAGCCCAATGTGCCCGTCTCCATCTCGCTCAACCGCTCCACGGGCGGAACCGGGGGCGAGGGCGGCAATGGCGGCGAGGTGACCATCACCAATGCGGGATCCATCACCACGGATCTCGCCACCTCGCACGGCCTCTTCGCGCAGTCCATCGGCGGCGGCGGTGGCGACGGCGGCAAGGCGGAGACCAGCGCCGGCCAGATCATCGCCATCAAGTCCTCCGTGGGCGGCAGCGGCAGCAGGGGCGGCGTGGGCAACACCGTCACCGTCACGAACGAGCGGGGCTCCATCATCACGACCGGCGGCTCCTCGGCCTTCGGCATCGCGGCGCAGAGCATCGGCGGCGGCGGCGGTTCGGCGGCCATGGGCATCGACCTGCAGGCGGACAGCCTGTTCACCACGGTGATGGCGGCCGCGTCTCCGCTGGTCACGACGCTGTCGTCCCACACGGGTGGCCAAGGCGGCATCGGCGGCGTGGG
Source organism: Aquabacter cavernae (assembly GCF_003993795.1). Classification (GTDB taxonomy): domain Bacteria; phylum Pseudomonadota; class Alphaproteobacteria; order Rhizobiales; family Xanthobacteraceae; genus Aquabacter; species Aquabacter cavernae. Next base: position 1,256,528 of record NZ_RWKV01000008.1, on the reverse strand, counting down.
CGGCCAGGTGACCGTCAAGAATGGCGGGATCATCGCCACCGAAGGCAATCAGGCGCACGGCATCTTCGCGCAGTCCGTCGGCGGCGGCGGTGGCCTGACCATCGTCAACGGCTACGATCCGAACATCTGGCTGACCACCGTGGACCTGCTGAAGCAGGCGCTCGGCGTGAACGCCCTTGAAATCCTCAGGCTCGACATGGGTGTCGATATCCGCAGCCAGGTTGCGCTCGCGACCGACATCGCCAGCGGCAAGGTCGGCGTCGTGACCGCCTATGGCCTGTCCCTCGGCGGAGCGGGCCCCGGCACGGGCGACGGCGATACCGTGACGGTTCAGAACACGGGTGTGATCAGCACCAGCGGCAAGAGTGCGTTCGGCATCGCGGCGCAGTCCATCGGCGGCGGCGGCGGCTTCGTCTCCGACGGCGTCCTGTCCGGCCCCGGTGTCGGCGCCGCGCTCATCGGCGGGTCCGGCGGGGCGCGCGGAAACGGCAAGTCCGTCGATATCCGCATGGGCGATGGCGCGGTCATCTCCACCACGGGCGACTATGCCTCGGCGGTCTTCGCCCAATCCATCGGCGGCGGCGGCGGTTATGCCGGCGGGGGTGTTTCCACCGGGCAGACGGCGGCCGTGATCGGCGGCGTCGGGGGCTCCGACGGCTGGGGTGGCCGGGTCACTTTCGGCCTGGAAATGCCGCAGGATGCCCGCTTCACCATCTCCACCACGGGCAAGGCGGCCCACGGCATCTTCGCCCAGTCCATCGGCGGCGGCGGCGGCTTCGCCGGCACCTTTGTCGATGCCCGGGCGAATGTCCGCACGGATGTGATCGACCGGACGCAGACGGCATTGGCCGCTCTTGTGAAAAGCGGTGCGATCAAGACATCCGACGACTGGCTGATCCGGACGCCGGCCACCGAGAACGTGTCTGCGTCCCAGAGGGCGCGGCTGCTGGACGTGAAGGAAGACGCGCTCAAGGCGGCCGGCCTGGAAGTGGGCTCCACGGCCCGCAGCCTGCTGACCGCGCTCGCCGCGGACAGCGACACGTTCGCCGCGCTTCAGTCAAAGCTCACCCAGCTGGCCAATAACCGAAGCCTGTCCACGGGCACGGGCGGGGAAATCAGGATCGACCTCGGGTCGAACTCCACGATCATGGCGACCGGCGCCAATGCGTTTGGCGTCTACGCCCAGAGCGGTTTCCAGGCGCTCAACGGCGCGCTGGACCCCTCCCATGCCGGCCAGAACATCACCATTCAATCGCGCGGCATCATCGTCGGCGGTTCGGAGGGCGGCGCGGCCATCGGCATCGATGGGGGTTACGACAACCAGATCACGGTCTCGCGCGGCTCCACTGTCAGTGCCGTCTCCGGCAAGGCGATCCTGGGGTCGTTCGGCAATGAAACCGTGGTCAATTACGGCACGGTGATCGGCGATATCAATCTGAGCTATGGCGGCGGCCGCGAGTGGAACTCGTTCGATAACCGCCCCGGCGGCATCTACCGCACGTCCGCCAGCGGCATCGTGAATCTGGGCGCCGGGAACAGCTTCACGAACAACGGCACGTTCGACATCAACGGTGTCGGCACGTTCGGCACCGCCGAGGTGACGGGCCGCTTCAGGCAGTCGCGGGAAGGCACTCTGCTGGTGGACGTTTCGAGCGCCACCGCAACCACCTCCGCACAGAACGACCTTCTGAAGGTGACCGGCGATCTCGCATTGAGCGGGACGGTGCAGACCAATGTGGTCGGCGGCCTCAAGCCGGGCAGCTTCACCATCGCCACCGCGACCGATAGGGCCGAGGTTTCCAAGGCCCAGGTGAAAGACGGCGGCTACAGCCCCTTCAGCTGGCAGATCGCACAGAAGGGCGGCAAGGACGTGGTCATCACGCCCTCCGCCAATATCGCCGCGCCCTCCGGCGTGGACATGACCGCCACGGAAGACCGCGTCATGCGCGAGGCACAGGCCGTGTGGGCCAGCGGCACCGTCACCGACACCCAAGGCGTGCTGTTCGGCCTGCTGGCGAATTCCAGCTCGCAGGACGATTTCATCCGCGCCATCGACAGCGTGGCGCCGGGCGAGTCGCAGAGCGCCACGACCCTCCAGAGCCTCGGCTCCATGAAGTCGCTCAACGCGGCGCTGAGCTGCCCGGTCTTCGAGGGCAGCGGCACGCTGATGCAGGAGACCGATTGCTCCTGGGCCCGCATCATCGGCAACTGGACCCAGCAGTCCGCCTCCGGTGACACGACCGGCTATGACCAGACGGCCGTGACCTATCGCATCGGCGCCCAGAAGGAGCTGATCGACGGCTGGTTCTTCGGTGCCACCGCCGGCCTGACCCAGTCCTGGCTCACGGACAGCAACGACCTGTCCTCCACCGATGGCCTTGCCTTCGACACGGCGCTCTCGCTGAAGCGGCAGCTGGGTCCCTGGCTGTTCTCCGTCGCCGGACATTTCGGCGTGGGAAGCTACGATACCGATCGCGTGCTGGATGTGGGGCCGGCCGTGTGGACCTCCAGTGGCCGTGGCACGGTGATCACTGGCGCCGCCCGGTTCCGGGCCAGCTACGAGTTCGCCTTCGCCGATTGGTATGTGCGGCCCTATGCCGACCTGGACGTGCTCTACAATTATGCGCCCGCCCATGAGGAGCAGGGTTTCGGCCCCATGAATCTCGCGTTCGGCTCGGCCCAGGCGTGGAACCTGGCCGTCAGCCCCAACATCGAGTTTGGCGGCCGGGTCAATATCGACGCGAGCACATGGCTGCGGCCTTATGCATCGGTGGGCGTGTCCTTCTTCGCCAATGACGGCCTGCAGGTGCCCACCAGCCTTGTGGGGAGCAACGGCGCGACGGTGATGAGCTTCATGACCGAATCCGCCATGCCCCAGACGCTGCTGAACCTGACGGCGGGTGCTCAGCTCTACAGCACGAAGGGTTTCGAGATCCGGGCCGAGTACAAGGCGGATATCGCCGACAACTTCCTCTCCCAGGAAGCCTCGGCGCGCCTCGCCATCCCCTTCTGATCAGGGGCCGGCCGGAGGCTGCATGCCTTCGGCCGGCGCACCCCAAGGAGCGACCCCCGGGGCTGTGTGCGGGAGACAGGCGGCAGCTTGACATTGATCTGCTATGGATGGATCCCAAACATCAAGAACAATCCAACCGGGAGTTCGTCCATGCGCTTCGGTCTTGCCGCAAGCTTCCTTGTCTGCTCGTTGACCTTCGCGCATGCGCAGACCCCACCCCCGGCGGCCCAGAAGATTACCGGCCTGTGTTCCCAAGCGCGGCTGTGTGATCTCAAGAAATATTATGAGGTCCCCAATTTCCGCATCGGCGGGCGCTACGATCTCGCCACCCCCGCGAAATGGGAGAATGGCGGGGAAGGGGGCACGACCCTGGAATCGCTCGGCGCCGGAGCGCTGCGCACCGGCTTCATCACGCTGGGCACCCCGATCCGCAATGCCGCCGGCGAGATCACCAATGCAGTGGTGGTCAACACCTTCTATTCCGGCGATTCCACGGACATGTATGCCCAGTGGGTGGAGGGAACCGGCCTTTCCGGCGGCCCGGTCATCGGGCCGAACCTCGCCATCGACACGAACCAGTATTTCGTGGTGCTGCTGGACGGCCTCGGCCTGTGGGGCGCCAGCAAGCCCTCTGACGGGCTCGGCCAGAAATTCCCGCAATACACCTACCAGGATCTCGTCCAGTCCAATTATCGGATGCTGCGCGACCACCTGAAGGTCGCCCGCGCCGCGCTGGTCACGGGCGTCTCCATGGGCGCCACCCAGACCTATGTCTGGGGTGTGATGCATCCGGACTTCATGAACGGACTCATGCCGGTGGGCGGCACCACCCAGTCCGACGGCGGCGATCCGGTGGGCAACTGGACCTTCCAGCTCATGTCCGCCGCCATCGAATCCGATCCCCAGTGGCGCGCCACGGGCGGCAATTACTACAACCTGCCCAAGGACAAGCACCCCAACCAGGGCGTGGCCTTCGGCTGGTCCGTGCTGCTGCTCACCGGCTTCGACTTCCAGTTCCGCTCGCAGCAGGACTGGGCGAAGGTGCAGCCGGACGTCTTCTACTGGAAGCCCCCGACCGCCCAGGCCGGCGCCTCCGTGAACGCCCGCGCCCTGCTGTTCGATGCGGTGGACCTGCTGTGGCGCAACCGTGCGGGCGAAGCCTACAACATCAATGCCGACCTCGGGCGCATCAAGGCGCGCACCATGGTCATGCATATCGAGAACGACCAGTGGCTCACCTTCGACCGGGCGAAGAACACGGTCGATAAGATCGCCGGCGCGGACTTCGTCCACGAGACGAGCCCGGTGGCGCATTACGGCGTGTTTTCCATCCTGAAGGACAAGCAGTTCGACCCGGTGGTGGTGAACTTCCTCGACGACGTGGCGCGCGTCACGCGCAACCAGGAACTGGTGGCGAAGAATTACGTGACGCCCGGCGTTGCCGCCAACATCACCCCCGACAAGTCCTTCTGGAACAGCTTCGTCACCTATCCCTTCCCGGTGAAGAAGACCAAGGTGAAGGACAGCCGCGGTGTCGAGTGGGACATCGGCTACATGGACGAATATGCCGGCAAGGATCCGAACCCGGATGTGCTGGTGATCGTCCACGGCAAGGGCGCGTTCGGCGGCCATTACGGCAACATCATGCGCATCGCGCTGGAGCGCGGCCTGCGGGTGATCGTGCCGGACCTGCCCCATTACGGCATGTCCGGCCCCGGCAATCTCGACAAGAGCCCCGCCCGCACCATGCAGGAAATGCGCGAGGTGGTGCATGGCCTCGTGGTGGACCAGCTCGGTGTGAAGAAGGCCGCCTATCTCGGCCACTCCATGGGTGGCCAGCTGGTGCTCGGCTATGCGCTGACCTGGCCGGAGACGGTGACGAAGCTCATTCTGGAAGCCCCCGCCGGGCTTGAGGAATATCCCCGCGAGGTCACGGTGGCGCCCGGCAAGAAGCTCGATCTGTTCAACCCGGCCTATGCCCACGACTTCAAGGCCTGGGCCGCCACCTGGGACCAGACCGGCCTGCGCGAGCGGGAGAAGAACCTCACCGCCCAGCAGATCGACGACTTCTACCACTTCCGCAAGCGCGATCCCGTGACCGGCGCGGTGACGCCCAGCACGTCCGGCTACTTCCTCCGCGACAGCGAATATGCCCGCCTGCACACCAACCAGCGCATCGGCATGATCAAGGGTGATCCGCGCGAGCTGCAGCAATGGGTGGATGTCTTCATCTTCGACATCTACGGCATGGTGGCGGAGCTTCAGGAGAGCGATCCCAAGAGCCTCTACAAGCGGCTCGTGGACATCAAGATCCCGATCTTCCTCGCCTTCGGCGACAAGGAGCCCTTCATTCCCGGCGTCGCCTTCAACGGGCGCAGCGACCTCAGCCGTGAGGCCATCCTCCCCTTCATGCGGCGCATGACGGCGGCGGGGCGTGATCTGAGCGTGAAGGTCTATCCCGACAGCGCCCATTTCATCCACACGGACGATCCGATCGAGTTCGCCGAGGATGCCGTGGACTTCGTGCTGACGGGGCGTGTGGAGAGCATGTCGCCCGTGGTGGTGGATCGCATCATCCACGGCGCGCCGGGCAAGGCGGCGGCGGCTCCGGCGGGCGAAACCGCGGTTCCGGTCGGCCTCAACAAGTAGGAGCGGACGATGCCGCAGGTTCGCGCCAACGGCGTCAATCTGGCCTATCGCGAATGGGGGGAGGGTGACACCACCCTCCTCTTCATCCACGGCAACCTTGCCAGCAAGGAGTGGATCTCGCTGGCCGCGCCCCATTTCCCGCGCGGCGTCCGCACCATCGCCATCGACTGGCGGGGCTGCGGCGACAGCGAGCGGCCGGTGCCGACAGCGGATTTCGCAAACTACAGCATCGCGACGCACGCGGCCGACATGCTGGCGGCGCTCGATGCCCTCGGTGTCTCCTTCTGCCATCTCGCCACCCATTCCACGGGCGGCATCATCTCGACGCGCATGCTGCTGGCGCAGCCGGAGCGGTTCGGGCGGGTCTTCGCCCTCTCGCCCGTCTCCCCCCGCAGCATCCCCTTCACCCAGGCGCAGCTGGACATGTTCCTGCAGATGAAGGCGAACCCCGCCTTCGCGCGGATGGTGATGGCCATGACGGCGCCGTCCTTGTTCGTCTCGACGGCGCCGGGCCAGCCGCCGAAATTCAGGCCGGATGCGGGCGCGCGGGCGGACCTGTTCGAGCGCATCCTCGCCCAGACTATGTCCGTCTCGGACGGCATCTGGCTGGGCACGCCCATCGGCCTGACGCGCGAGTTTGAAAGCGGTGAACTCTTCGCCCGCATGGGCGACATCCGCCATCCCCACCTGATCGCCTGGGGCGAGTATGACGGGATCATCGCGAAGGCGGACCTGGAGTTGATGGTCAAGGGACTGCCGGACTGCCGTCTCTCCGTGGTGCCCGACGTGGGGCACTCCCTGAACCTGGAGGACCCGGAGCTGTATGCGGGCTATCTGGGCGGCTGGCTGTCGGGCAACGCCGTCTGAGATGACGGCGGGGAGGGGCTGGGATGGATCGACCTTCAGATCGATAGATGGTTCAGCCGCTTAAGGCCCGTCATGTCCGGGCTTGTCCCGGCCCTGTCCCAGCTTCTGGAGCGAGCGGCGGGAGAGAAGCAGCGCCGCGAAGCCGATGGGCACATAGACGAGGAACACGCAGCACCGCGCGACCCATTCCACCAGAAGCCCGCCCGTGACCGGCCCAATGATGGAGGCCGGCGCGAAAACCGCCTCCTGCTGACATCCCTTCGGAGATCGAAAAAGGGCGTGGAACAGGTTGCCCTGTGATCCACGCCCTCTTTGTCATCCGTCACTTTATGAGCCGGGCGCCCTCAGCCGGCCGTGCCCGCCTCGACGGGGAAGTCGGTGGAGACGGCGATGGCCCGCCAGTCCTTGAGGATCGCGGCGTCCGCACGGTGCTTGGCTTCGATGGCGGCGACGGTGTCGCTGCCGAGCGGCAGGCGGACGGGCGGGTTGGGTGCGGCCACGAAGGCGATCACCGCTTCGGCGAGCCGCTCGGGGTCGCCCGGCTGGGCATGGCTGATGCCCGCCGCGAAGGTGCGCACGGAGCCGGCCGTGCCGGCATAGTCGGCGATGACCGTCGGGCTGATGGAGAGGGAGGTGGAATCCAGGAAGTCCGTGCGGAAATAGCCGGGCTCGATGGCGGTGACATGGATGCCGAGCGGCGCCAGTTCATCGGCCAGGGCTTCGCTCAGGCCCTCCACAGCGAACTTGGTGGAGCAATAGACCCCGAACCCCGCGCCGCTCTGGTAGCCGCCCACGGACGAGAAGTTGAGGATATGGCCCGAACGCTGGCGCCGCATGTGGGGCAGCACGGCGCGGGTCACGTTCAGCAGGCCGAACACATTGGTCCGGTAAAGCGCTTCCACTTCCGCGCCCGTGGCTTCCTCCACCGCGCCCAGCAGCCCGTAGCCGGCATTGTTGACGAGCACGTCGATGCGCCCGAAGCGCTGGACGGCGGCCTTGGCGGCGGCGTGCGCCTCAGCTTCGTCGGTAACATCCAGCTTCACGGCCATGAGCTGGGGGTGATCGCCGAAGCGGTCCGTGACCGCCTGGGGGTTGCGGGCCGCGGCCACGACGGCGTCGCCGGCCGCCAAAGCCTGCCGGGTGATGAGAGCGCCGAAACCGCGAGACGCGCCGGTGATGAACCAGATCCGCATGAGTTTATTCCTTCCAAAAGGCCCGTCTCGAATGGTCCGGGCCGGTGGAAGGGTTTTACGTCCTCGCTTATGTTGAGATAATCGCCTATGTTTTTCGCAAGTTGATGAGTGAAATTCACCAATGCGGAAAATCAGCTCAGCCGATCTCGCCTCCTTCCTGGCCATTGCGCGCCACAGGAGTTTTCGCCGGGCGGCCGATGAGCTGGGCTGCACGCCCTCCGCGCTCAGCCATGCCTTGCGGGCGCTGGAGGAGCGGCTGGACCTGCGGCTGGTCAACCGCACCACGCGCAGTGTCGGGCTGACGGAAGCGGGCGAGCAGCTTTATGCCCGCGTGAGCCCCGCCTTCCGGGATATCGACGACGCCCTGGAAGACCTGAACAGCTTTCGCGGCACGCCCACCGGCCAATTGCGGATCAATGCCGCCCCGGCCTCGGCACGGCTGGTCCTGCTGCCGCTGGTGGCGCGCTTCCTCGCGGCGCATCCCGGCGTCAGCGTGGAGGTCGTCGCCGACAATGCGCTGGTGGACATGGTGTCCGACGGCTTCGATGCCGGCGTGCGCCTCGGGGAGACCATCGCGCAGGACATGATCGCGATCCCGCTGGGCCCTCGCCAGCGCTCGGCCATCGTTGCAACGCCTACATTTTTCGAGGCCCATGCGCGGCCTTCGGCACCGGAGCAATTGAAGGGGCTGCCCTGCATCGGCCTGCGCTTCGGGTCCGGCCGCCTCTATGCCTGGGAGTTCGAGCGCGGCGGGGTCAATCTGGCGGTGGAGGTTTCGGCGCGGCTGATCCTCGACGACCAGGACCTGATGGTGGAGGCGGCGCTGAACGGCACGGGCATCGCCTATACGTTCGAGGATCAGGTTCGCGATCTCGTGGCGCAGGGGCGGCTGGTGCGGGTGCTGGAAGACTGGTGCCCCTATTATCAGGGCTTCTATCTCTACTATCCCAGCCGCCGCCAGATGCCCTCCGCGCTCCGCGCATTCGTGGATTTCGTGCGGACGGCCGGCTGATCCATAGAGCGTTTCAGCTTTCCATGGAACGTAGAGACGCTCTATCTCTTTGTTTTTACGCGATTCTTTCACGCGAACGGCTTCACGATTCGCTCGGAAGCGCTCTATGGATCAGCCGGCCGTCAACATTCCCGGAAAGGCGGCGGCGGCATGGAAGGGGTTGATTGACGCCGGCCTCACGCGGCGCGCGTCCAACCGGCTTCAGAACGCGATTTCCGTGAGCTGTTCCGAAATGCCCCACAGGCGGGCCGAGGCTCCGGCATTGAGGGCCTGCGGGGGAATTTTCGCCACGGCCGGGAAGCCGCGCGTTTCGCTGAGGCCGTCCGGACCATAATAGCCGCCGCCCTCGGCATCCGGCGCGGTGGCGGCGAACAGGGTGGGGAGCGCGCCCTGGGCGACGGGCTGGAACAGGAACCACAGCACCGACCGCGCAAGGCCATGGGCGCTCCAGCGGCCGGGGGCATTGTGCAGGAGATCGGTGCGCGCGACGCCGGGATGGGCGGCCATGCTGGAAAGGCCCCAGCCACGGGCGTCGCTGCGGCGCTGCAGCTCGAAGGCGAACATGAGGCAGGCGAGTTTCGACTGGCTGTAGACAGGCATGGGCCTGTAGCTCTTGTGTGCGTTGAGATCGTCGAACGCGATCGCGCCGCTGCGGGCCGCGACGCTCGACACCGTGACCACCCGCGCATCCCTGCCCTTGCGCAGGAGCGGCAGGAGATGACCCGTGAGTGCGAAATGGCCGAGATAATTGGTGCCGAGCTGCAGTTCGAAGCCGTCAGCGGTTTCCAGCCGTCGCGGCGGCACCATCACGCCCGCATTGTTGACCAGCAAATCGAGGCTCTCCCGCTCCCGGCGCAGTCTTTCGCCGAAATCCGCGACGGACTGCAGGCTGGCAAGGTCGAGCCTCTCGAAGCGGACATGCCCGCGCGCGGCATTCTCGCGGATGCGCGCGACGGCATCCGTGCCCTTCTCGGCATTTCGGCCGGCGATGATCACGTCCGCGCCCGCCCGGGCCAGGGCCAGGGCCGTCTCGAAGCCCAGCCCCCCGGTGCCGGTAACCACGGCCGTGCGGCGATGCTGATCGGGAATGTCCGCGGCGGTCCAGGTGGTCATCGTCCTGCCATTTCAAAATATCGCATCAAGTGCAAAAATAATATCGCACTCAGTGCAATTATCAAGGCGCTCCTGTGATGGCCAAGGATCGCGAGACGGACGTGCCGGGCGAGGGCCTGCGGGCGCGCAAGCGCCGGGAGACATTGCAGCGGATCACCGATGCGGGAATCGGCCTGTTCATCGAGAAGGGCTATGAGGCCACGACGCTGGACGCCATCGCGGAAGCGGCGGGCATCTCCCGGCGGACATTCTTCTACTACTTCAAGTCCAAGGACGAGATTCTCCTGTCCCTGCAAAGCGGCGTGGGGGACATGCTCGTCAATGCCCTGCGGGACGTGCCGCATGAAAAGCGGCCCCTGGACGCCATCCGCGAGGCGATCCTGAACGTGTGCGCGCTCATTCCCCCCGACGACATGATCGCCATCGACCGCCTGATGCGCTCAAGCCCGGCCGTTCAAGCCCGCAAGCAGGCGAGCTATGTGGAGCAGGAGAGAGCGCTGTTCGCGGCCCTGCGGGAGCGGTGGCCGGAGCCCGGGCGGGAAACCGGCCTCAGGCTGGTCGCTATGCTCGCCATCGGTGCCATGCGCCTCGCATCGGAGACGTTTCACCGGGACGGCGGCAAGCGCTCCTTCGTGGAACTGCTGCACGAAGCCTTTGACGCATTGGCGGCGGAAACCTGATCCGGCCGCCTTTCGGGCGTCACCGGCCGGCGGGCAATCTGGAGCTCGGCTTTGGCGGGTTGCCGGGGAAATCGCGAAACTGCGCGCCGAATCAAGCCGCTTGGGCGAATCGTGCCGCCCCCACCGCCCGCGGGGCGGGGCTGTGGATATTTTCCCGCTCCGTGAGAAGGACAGGGTGCCTGCCGGATCCATGGCCGACGAAGGGGTGGCATCACGGACCCGCGAGCGGGAAACACGGTAAATGAAGAATTTTCGCCATATTTTGCGGTTTCTGGGTACCGGATTGTTTGCGTGCTATTCCTGCAACACAGGTTGGGATTCAGTCATAGCAAGGGGTTTCGGGGCATGAACGGCGTTGATCGGGGGTCCGCCTTTTGTATGGTGGCTTTGCGACGAAGGGGGGCAGTCCCCGGTCGCCCTTCCGCGCCGGGGGCTTTGCCAGGGTGCGGGGGGCTAATCGGGGCAAGAACCTCTCGAGGTGCGGTGGCACCAACGAGGCGGCACTCGCTCCCTCGGAACAAAACTTTTGGAGGTCACAATGAAGATGGTGAAGAGCCTTCTGCTCGGTAGCGCCGCGGGTCTTGCCGCCGTCGCTGGCGCCCAGGCTGCCGATCTGCCTGTCAAGGCGAAGGCTGTCGAGTACGTGAAGGTCTGCTCTGCGTACGGCGCGGGCTACTACTACGTCCCCGGCACGGACACCTGCCTGAAGCTCGGCGGTTATGCCCGCTTCGACACCTACATCAACGCGGTTGGCACCTTTAACCCGGCGATCTCGTCTGCCGGCGCCACTGCGTTCAACGCCCCCGGCAACGGCGTGGCTGGCTATCCGCTCTCCACCTCCGACACCCCTGACTACATGACCCGCGCCCGCGGCGTCGTGGATGTCGACGCCCGCACCGCGACCGACTACGGCGTGCTGCGTTCGTATGTCCGCTTCGGCGGCCAGTGGGATTCGCAGGCGTCTGCGGGTTCGCCGGCTGGCGGTTCGCTCTACTTCGAGCGCGCCTTCATCCAGTTCGCGGGCTTCACCTTCGGTTATACCCAGTCGTTCTTCGACACGGGTATCAACTACATGCTGACCACCCCGTACGCTGGTTCCAACACCTGGACCTCTGCGATCGCCTACACGGCGCAGTTCGGCAACGGCTTCTCGGCGACCATCGCCCTCGAAGACGCCGCCAACCGCATCACCGGCATCCAGTTCGCTGCGGCGTCTGTCACCACCGGTGGCATCTCCTACAGCAACTATCAGGACGGCCAGTCCGTTCCCGATATCGTCGCCAACCTGCGCCTCGACCAGGCTTGGGGTACCGCGATGCTGTCCGGCGCCCTGCACCAGGTGGCTGCTCTGACCCCCACCATCGGTGGCGCGACCTACGTCGGCGAGACCTCTTCGGACAGCTGGGGCTGGGCCCTCGGTGGTTCGGTCGAGTTCAAGCTCCCGATGCTCGCCCCCGGCGACAGCCTGTACATCCAGGCCAACTATGCTGACGGCGCTCTGAACTACCTCGGTCTCTCGGGCACCGCCCAGGGCCGCGCGACCGGCCTCGGCATCGTTGACGTTGGCACGCAGCTGAATGCGCTCTCCGGCGCTTACTACCCGCTCGCCGACGCGATCTGGACCGGCACCGGCTTCTCCAAGGAGTCCGGCTGGTCGATCCAGGGTCAGTTCCGTCACTACTGGGTCCCGAACCTGCGTTCGGCGATCTACGGCGGCTACGTGTCCGTGGAAGTTCCCGCGAACACCCTCAACGCCTACGACGTGAACATGTGGCAGGTCGGCCTCAACACCATCTGGTCGCCGGTCAAGAACCTCGACCTCGGTCTCGAGGTTGTCTACTCCAAGGTTGACGGCGGCGCGCCGTTCACCGTCACCGGCGGCACCGCCACCACGATCCCGACCGCTGTCTACGGCGGCTCCACGGACGTGTGGTCGGGCGGCTTCCGCGCTCAGCGTAGCTTCTGATCGAACTTTTCGATTGGAAAAGAACCCCGGCAGGCAACTGCCGGGGTTTTTCTTTGGGTAATCTTGATCTATTCTTTGGCGGTATTAAGATCCGACGCGCGCTGGAAATGATACAATGTAGCATTTATTGCTTTGCGTCGCGTCAGGGGCTGTCGCATACTGGTCATGGATAGAGTCGCTTCGCGCGCTCGGGGGTGGGGGATTATGATGAAGCGTTCGCACTTGGTTTCGGCCGTCGCCTTCGTGGCGGCAACGTCCGGCGCCTCGGCGGCTGATCTGCCGGTCAAGGCTGCGCAGGTCGCCTATGTGAAGCAGTGCACGGCCATGGGGGAAGGCTTCTATTACGTGCCCGGCACGGACACCTGCCTGCGCCTCGGCGGCTACACCCGGGCTGAAGGTTATTACAACACCTACACCAACTATCCCGCGGGCAACGATCAGACCTACTCCATCGGGCTGTTCGGCCTGATCATGGATGCGCGTACCAATACCGAATATGGCGTGCTGCGCTCCTATATGGACATGCGCTTCATGTGGCGTACGTCGGATCCGTGGGAGCCGGGCCCCAACACGGCTCAGTTCGCCCCCTGGAACATCTATATCCAGTTCTCGGGCTTCACCTTTGGCTATGCCCAGTCCTTCTTCGACTTCTACGCCAACGCGAACGTTCTCGGTACCGATCCGGCCACCATCGGCGACGACGTGCGCACGCCGCTGGTCGCTTATACCTGGGAATTCCAGCAGGGTTGGGCGGCGACGGTCTCGGTCGAAGATTCGGCCACCCGCGATAGCGGCGTGAATCCGTCCGACCCGACTTCGCCGGACGCCGTCGATAATTACCAGGCCGGCTCGCGCATCCCGGACTTCGTGGCCAATTTCGGCCAGACCGGGGACTGGGGTCAGGTCCAGCTCTCCGGCGCGCTGCACAAGATCACGGCCATGATGCCCACCGAGGCGGGCTACACCTATGTGGGCTCGGACACCACGTCGAGCTGGGGCTACGCGCTCCAGGCGGGCCTGATGTTCAACCTGCCCTTCATCGCGCAGGGTGATTCGCTCTATCTGCAGAGCGCCTATGTGAACGGCGCGGTGTCCTATCTTGGCCTCGTCAATCCCAGCGGATCTTTCTCGCCGCCCGACGCCTTCATGAATACGGACGGCACCGTGTCCAAGGTCAGCGGCTGGAACTTCACGGCCCAGTTCCTGCACAATTGGAACGAGGCGTGGCAGTCGGCCTTCTTCGGCGGCTATGCGAAGTTCAATCTCGACAATGCCATCGCCGAGGCGGTTTATGGCGGCACGTCGGGCACCAATTACAACCTCGGTGCCAACGTAACCTGGACGCCCGTGAAGAATCTCGGGATCACCCTGCAGTATGATTTCAACAGCTACGCGGCCAACGGCTATGTGAATACGGGCTATGGCCTGCCGGTCCAGGATCAGAAGGCCCACCAGCTCATGTTCATGGTGGAGCGCGATTTCTGATCGGCTGACGCTGGACGAGTTCCATCAGGCGGCGGCTCCCGGAGCCGCCGCCTTTTTCGTTCCCGGACCCCGGGGCCTGCCCGCAACGTGCCGCGCGCCCGCGCGCGTCCCGGGCCAGGGAAAGGGCATCTGCGGGGCAGGGGCGTGGCGGGCGCAAGACGCTTGGCGCTTGGCGCTTGGCGCAAGACGGCGAGACGGCGCATCCGTGTCGGCGCGCGGATCTGTCCCGTGCATCATGATCGCCGCCACGCACATAATTCACCCGCCCCCTTGCGCGGCGGAGTACAAGAAAGTAGGCAAACGCCAGCCTTTCCTGGCCATCGGAGCATAGCGCAGCCTGGTAGCGCATCTGCTTTGGGAGCAGAGGGTCGCAGGTTCGAATCCTGCTGCTCCGACCATTCCCTTCCCATCCGCCGCGCCTGAAACGGCCCGCATCGCCGGTAGCGCGTTTCAGCCTTTCATGGAAACGCTGCGACGCTCTGTCTTTTCGTTTTTATGCGTTTCCGTCACGCGAACCGCTTCACACGTCGCTCGGAAACGCTCCAGGCGGGCGGCGGAGGCCCGTCAGCGGGCGAAGAGGGTGGTGGACAGGCGGTCGCCCGGCGCGATCCCGAGGCGGCGGGAGGCCCCGCCATTCAGCTCCAGCACCGCCCGCACCGGCTCGCCGGAGGAGATGGTCCGTTCCGAGAAGGGCGTGGTCATGGCCTCGATGCGGGCAATGGTGCCGTCCGCGCGGATGAACAGCATGTCCAGCGGGATGTAGGTGTTCTTCATCCACATATAGACCGGCTGGTCCTGCTTGAAGTCGAACAGCATGCCCTGGCGCTCGGGCATCTGCTTGCGGAACATCAGGCCGGTCTCGCGCTGCTTGTCGGTGCGTGCCAGCTCCACTTCCAGCACCACCACGCCGGACTTGGTGGCGATCTCCAGCGGATCGAGCGGGCCCACGGGCTGGGCGGCGTCGGGGCCCTGCGCATAAGCGGGCGGCACGGCGGCGGTCAGAAGGGCAGGGGCACCGAAGGCGAGGGCCGCGAGGCCGAGTCCCAGGGCCAAAGCGCGGACAAGCCTGTTGCCGCGCGCCGAAAGCGTCGCAGGTTCGCTCATGTGATCCTCAATGGGTGGAGGGAGCGGCGTCTTCCGCCTTCACGTCGGTGGCCATCAGCCCCTTCGGGCCGTTGCCGAACCGGACCAGCACAGTCTGGCCGGGCCGCAATTCCGTCAGGCCGTGGCGACGCAGGGTCTCCATATGCACGAAAATGTCCGGCCCGTTTTCGCCCTGGGTCAGGAAGCCGAAGCCGCGCAGGCGGTTGAACCATTTCACGGTGGCGGTCTCGAACCCGCCGGTGGGCTCGATGGCGGCGCGCACCCGCGTGGCCGGCGCGACGGGCGCCGCGATGCCGGTGGAGAGGTCCAGCGAGATGACGCGGAACGCCTGCAGGCCCTTGGCCCTGCGAGCCGCCTCGCACACCACCCGCGCGCCTTCCAGGGCGGTCTGGAACCCGTCCCGGCGCAGGCAGGTGACATGCAGGAGAACGTCGGGTCCACCCCCGTCGGGGACGATGAATCCATAGCCCTTGGCGGCATCGAACCATTTGATGGTTCCGGCCACTTCGGTGAGCTGGGCCGGCGCCTCCGCGCTGTCTTCGGCCGCAGGCAGAAGCTGTGTCTCGAAGCTTGGTTCGTGAGACCCCATACCACCCGACCCCACTGTCCCGATCGCCACGCACGGGCTCCTGTTTCCAGGAAAGGACAGGATAGCAAGTCCGGTGTGCGGCGCACACCTTTTCCTTGCGCCCGGAGGGGGTGGAATGCGCGATTGTTGGGCAAAACACTCCATTCAGGGTTGTCCGCCTCAGGCGTTCGCGGCCACCCCTTGGATGAAGGGTTCGAGAACGTCGCCGATCTCGGCGCGGACCACGAGATCGGCCATCTCGTCGAAGTCCGTTTCCTCCCGGTTGATGATGACGAGCCGGGCTCCGGCCCGCTTGGCGATGAGCGGGAAGCCCGCCGCCGGATAGACCACCAGGGACGAGCCGATGACGATGAACAGGTCGCAGGCCCTGGAGAGTTTGTCGGCCCGCGCCATCTCCGCGACCGGCATGGCCTGGCCGAACGAGATGGTGGCGGTCTTCACCGGGCCCTCGCACGCCTCGCAGAACGGCGCCTTTCCGCCGCTCGCCTCGAAGCGGCTGCGCACCCAGTCGAGTTCATGGCGCTGGCCGCAATCGAGGCAGGTGGCGTAGGTGGTGTTGCCGTGCAGTTCCACCAGCGCCGCGTCCGGCACGCCGGACGCCTGGTGCAGGCCGTCGATATTCTGGGTGATGATGGCCCGCAGGCGGCCGTCGGCGAGAAGGCGCGCCAGCGCCGTGTGGCCGCGCCCCGGGGTCGCCGCGCCGAAGGCGGCGTCCATGGCGAACTTGCGCCGCCAGGCCTCGTCGCGGGCGGCCTGATGGGCGACGAATACGTCGAAGGGAATCGGCTTGTTCTGGGTCCACAGCCCGCCGGGCGAGCGGAAGTCGGGAATGCCGCATTCCGTGGAAAGGCCCGCCCCCGTGAAGGCCACCGCGCTGCGCGCCTGCGCGAGAAAATCGCGCAACGTGTCCTGGGCCGCCTTGAGTTCTCGTTCCGACATCATACCTACCCCAGGCCGGCCGCCGGCATTGTCCACTTCCATCCAGGATCAGCCATGCGCTTTCTCCACACCATGGTCCGCGTGACCGATATCGACCAATCCCTGGATTTCTACTGCAATAAGCTGGGGCTGCAGGAGGTTCGGCGCAAGGAGGTGCCCCAGGGGCGCTTCACCCTCATCTTCCTCGCCGCGCCTGGCCAGGAAGGCGTCGCGGAGGTGGAGCTGACCTATAATTGGGATCACGAAGTCTATGGCGAGGGCCGCAATTTCGGCCATCTGGCATTCGAGGTGGACGACATCTACGCCGCCTGCGCCCGCCTGATGGAAGGCGGCGTCACCATCAATCGCCCCCCGCGCGACGGCAACATGGCCTTCGTGCGCTCGCCCGACAATGTCTCGGTGGAACTGCTGCAGAAGGGCCCCGCCTTGCCGCCGCAGGAGCCCTGGGCCTCCATGCCCAATACCGGAAAATGGTGAGGGCGGGCCCGCATCTGTCCACAGCCTGTGGGTTTACGTCGGCGGGGCCTTGCGCACCGCCGACGCGCCTCCTATAAGGGCCACCGCTTAAGCGCCCTTCGTCTATCGGTTAGGACGCCACCCTTTCACGGTGGAGAGAGGGGTTCGACTCCCCTAGGGCGCACCACAAGCGAATTTCCTTATCCGACATCATTGGGTTTCCCGGCCGTTGGCCCAGAGCTGATCGGCTCGGGTTCGGGCGCATTGCGTGCCGTTCACCTTTTCACTGGGCCTTATTCAGGCGACCGCTCGTGGCCGACGATCCATGTGATCCTGAGGCCGCGTCGTCCTGCGCTCACACCTCTGCCTGATGCATGCGCCGGGTCCGCAGTTCCGGCGGGGTGAGTCGTGTGGCTCGGATGCGCCGACGGTCTTGATTGGTGCTCGCTTCCGTTTTCCAGCAAATTTTGGATGTAATACTCGTGTATGCGCTATGTTTAATCGATCGCATTCAAACTTATAATTTATAAGTGGCGCACACGTATGTGTATATTGAAATTATATACACATTTATATAGGGATAAATTATATCGAATTATTGAATTTAATTGAATAATAACAGTGATCGTTGGGGCGGTCGTAAGGTGGGCTAGCCGATATGGGGCGGTGGCCGGGACTTGTAAGGGGTCGCGTGGTGGACGGGGGCGGGATGTGATGACGGGTAAACAGGGGCGGTCCGCTGCGGGCCTTCGCCGCTCGATGGTCGCGGCATTCAGTGTCGTTGCCGGGCTCATGGTGGCGGGCTGCAATCAGAAAAACCAATATGTCGCGCCGCCGCCGGCCAAGGTCGTCGTCGCCCCGCCGGTTCAGGCGCCCGTCACGCTTTATGCGGAGTTTACGGGCAACAGCGCGGCCGCAAGCACCGTCACTCTGGAGGCCCGCGTGCAGGGCTTCCTCACCGCCATCGATTATGCGGACGGCGAGGCCGTGAAGAAGGGGCGCGTCCTGTTCGAGATCGAGCAGGCGCAATATCAGGCCCAGGTGGACCTCCAGAAGGCGCAGCTCGAATCCGCAAAGGCCACCGAGGAGAATTCCCGGCGGCAATATGAGCGGCAGGCGGCACTGGGGCTGAAGGAAGTGTCCAGCCAGCGCCAGGTGGAGGATGCCAAGACCACCCTCGACACCGCCCGCGCCCAGGTGGCAGCGTCCGAGGCCAATCTCAAGCTCGCCGAGACGTCGCTGGCCTACACCACCATCCGCGCGCCGTTCGATGGCGTGGTGACCCGCCATCTGGTGGATGTGGGGGCGCTGGTGGGCTCCACGGGTGCCACCAAGCTCGCCACCATCCTGCAGGTGGATCCCATCTACATCTATTTCACCATGTCGGAGCAGCAGCAGATCGACATGCGGGACAGCCTCGCCAAGATGGGCAAGACGCTGAAGAGCCTGCGCGAGGAAGAGCTGAAGATGCCGGTGGAGGTCGCCCTCTCGGCGGAGCAGCCCTACCAATATTCCGGCCGCATCGACTATGTGGCGCCGAACCTGGAGACGGGAACGGGCACGCTCCAGATGCGCGCCGCCCTGGAGAACAAGGACGTGGCCCTGGTGCCCGGCATGTTCGTGCGGGTGCGGGTGCCGGTGGGCAAGATCGAGACGGCCCTGCTGGTGAATGACACCGCCGTCCTCTCCAACCAGGTGGGCAGCTACGTGCTGGTTGTGGGCGCGAACAATGTGGTGGAGCAGCGGCAGGTGGAGACCGGCCCGGTGGAGGGCCAGTTGCGCGTCATCACCAAGGGGCTGTCCGCCACCGACAAGGTGGTGATCGGGTCGATCCAGCGGGCGGGGGCGGGCACCACCGTCTCGCCGGTGGAGGGGGCGATGGCGGAGCGGCCGAAGGCTGCGTCACCTGCCGCGAACGCGCCCGCAGCGGCGTCCGGCAAAGCCAACCCGTAACGCAACCGGCGGTTCCGAAGGCGGTCCCATGTTCTCGCGCTTCTTCATCGAACGGCCGGTGCTCTCCAACACCCTGGCCCTGGTCATCGTCTTCGTGGGCGCCCTGTCGCTCATGAGCCTGCCGATCTCGCAATATCCGGACGTGGTGCCGCCCACCGTCTCGGTGTCGGCCACCTATCCCGGCGCCAGCGCGCGCACGGTGATGGAAACGGTCGCCCTGCCCATCGAGCAGGAGGTGAACGGCGTGGAGGGCATGATCTACATGCAGTCCACCAGCGCCAGCGACGGCTCCTACTCGCTGGTGGTCACCTTCGACATCGGCACCGATCCGGACATGGCGCAGGTGCTGGTGCAGAACCGGGTGTCGCTGGCGGAGGCCCAACTGCCGACGTCGGTCTCGACGCAGGGGCTCACCGTCAAGAAGAAGTCCACGTCCATCCTTCAGTTCGTGAACCTCTATTCGTCGGACGGCCGGTTCAACAATCTGTTCCTCGCCAATTATGCCAGCATCAATCTGAAGAACGAGCTGTCGCGCCTGCCGGGCGTGGGTGATGTGACGGTGCTGGGCGCGGGCGACTATGCCATGCGCGTCTGGCTAAACCCGGACCGCATGCAGGCCTACGGCCTCACGCCCAGCGACGTGACCTCCGCCATCTCGCTCCAGAGCACGCAGGTCACGGCCGGCCTCGTGGGCGGGCCGCCCTCGCCCTCCGACGCCAATTTCCAATATGTGCTGAACATCACCGGCCGCTTCAGCGAGGTGGCGGACTTCGAGAACATCGTGGTGAAGTCCGAAAGCACCGGCGGCGGCAGGGCGGTGCGCATCAAGGATATCGGCCGCGTGGAACTGGGCGCGGCCTCCTACGGCACCGTTGCCTCGCTGGACGGCAAGCCCGCCGCCGCCATCGCCATTTCGCAGCTCTCCGGCGCCAACGCGCTCACCGTCGCGGAGAATGTGAACGCCAAGATGAAGGAGCTGGCGGCGGCCTTCCCCGCGGGGCTCGACTACAAGGTCTCGTTCGACAGCACCAAGTTCGTCACGGCCTCCATCCACGAGGTGTATGAGACCCTGATCATCGCGGCGGTGCTGGTGCTGGCGGTGATCCTCCTGTTCCTTCAGGACTGGCGCGCCACCCTGGTGCCCGCCACTACCGTTCCCGTCACCATCATCGGCGCCTTCGCGGCCATGTCCGTGATGGGCTACAGCATCAACACCACCAGCCTGTTCGCGCTGGTGCTCGCCATCGGCATCGTGGTGGATGATGCCATCGTCATCGTGGAAGGCGTCGCCCGGCATATGGAAGCGGGCCTCTCCAGCCGCGAGGCGTCGGTGAAGGCCATGAACGAGCTGACCGGGCCCATCATCGGCATCACCCTGGTGCTCATGGCGGTGTTCCTGCCGGCGGCGATGCTCAGCGGCCTCACGGGCAAGATGTACCAGCAGTTCGCCCTGGTCATCGCGGCGACCGCCCTCATCTCGGCGGTGAACGCCGTGACGCTGAAGCCGACCCAATGCGCGCTGTGGCTGCGCCCGACCGTGCCGCCCGAAAAGCGCAACATCGTCTATCGCGCGTTCAACGCGGTCTATGCCCGGTGCGAGGACGCCTATGCGGCCCTCATCGGCCGGCTCGTGGCCTTCGCGGTGCCCACCACCCTGGCCGGGATTGCCCTCATCGGCGTGTCCTTCTGGGGGCTCTCCCAAGTGCCTACCAGCTTCATGCCCAGCGAGGACCAGGGCTATTTCATCATCGCCGTGGAGCTGCCCGCCTCCGCCTCCGCCCAGCGCACCGAGGCGGCGGTGAGCGAGGCCGTGGCGCGGGTGCGCAAGGTGGACGGGGTGGAGAGCGTCATCGGCGTCTCCGGCATCTCGCCGCTCGACAGCAACGCCACCCTCTACAATGCCGGCATGATCTATGTGGTGCTGAAGGACTGGGACGAGCGCAAGACGGCCGACCTGAGCCTCACCGGCATCAGCGGCAAGGTGAAGGCGGCGCTGGACGGCATGGACACCGCCACGGCCCGCCTCCTGCTGCCGCCGCCCATCCAGGGCATCGGCAATTCCAGCGGCTTCAGCATGATGGTGGAGATGAAGGACGGCAGCGCCGACTTCTCCGCCCTTCAGGATGCCGCGCAGGAACTGGCCGCCAATGCCAATACCCAGACCAGCCTGACGGGCGTCGCGTCCAACTTCCAGGGCAAGGTGAAGCAGCTTCGCCTCGTGGTGGACCGCATGAAGGCGGAGACGCTGGGCGTCACCGTCAACCAGGTCTTCTCGGCGGTGGAGGCTTATGTGGGCTCGTCCTACGTGAACCAGTTCACCAAGTTCAACAATGTTTTCCAGGTCTATGTGCAGGCCGATGCGGGCTATCGCCTGCAGCCCGCCGACATCCTGAAGCTGAAGGTGAAGGGCGCGGACGGCCAGATGGTCCCGCTCGGCGCCTTGGCGCGCTTCGTGGGCGAGGTGGGGCCGCCGCTCATCACCCTCTACAATCTCTATCCCGCCACCAGCGTCCTGGGCAGCGCGGCGCCCGGCTTCTCCTCGGGGGATGCCATGTCGCTCATGACCGACATCGCCAAGGCCACGCTGCCCGCCACCATGGGCACGGCATGGACCGCCATGTCCTATCAGGAGCAGGTGGTCGGCAATCAGATCTATTATGTCTTCGCCATCGCGCTGCTGCTCGTCTACTTCGTGCTTGCGGGACAATATGAGAGCTGGGTGCAGCCGCTGGGGGTGATCCTCGCCGTGCCGCTCACTTTGCTGGGCACGGTCATCGCCTTGCAGGCCCTGGGCATGCCGAACGATCTCTACACGCAGATCGGCATCGTCCTGCTCATCGCGCTGGCGGCGAAGAATGCCATCCTCATCGTGGAATATGCGCGCGAGATGACCGCCGAGGGCATGGCCCCGGGGGAGGCGGCGGTGAAGGCGGCGCGCCTGCGCTTCCGCCCCATCCTCATGACCTCCTTCGCCTTCATCCTCGGCATGCTGCCCTTGGTGTTCGCGTCCGGCGCGGGGGCCGGGGCGCGGGTGTCGCTGGGCGTCGCGGTGGTCAGCGGAATGCTGGCGTCCACGGGCCTCGCGGTCCTGTTCGTCCCGGCCTTCTTCACGGTTCTGGAGCGTATGCGTGGCGCGCGCGCAAGCCATGCGGCGCCGGTCCACGGTCCCTCATAGGGCCGTATCGCCGGACGGGGAGGGCAGCCCTTCCCGTTCGTGCCGGACCTTCCGTTGGTGATCGCGCCGGCGTCGGCCGCCCGGCGAGGTCAGTGCTATGTTAAAAGCTCATCTGAGCCTAATATTTTATAACATATATTGGTGTGCTCGGAAATATATTGAATGTTTCTACCGAATTCATCGGAACGAAAGTTCAGTATTCTGTCGGGGGCGTCAGTAAATGGAAGTCGGTGCGCGCGTAAACGAAAATCGTCCGCTGACACGCAAGCGGATCGGCAACCGGGCCCAGGCGCTTCTGTGCGGGGTCAGCGTCGCAGTCCTTCTCCAGGCGGGCGCCGCGCGCGCGGACAACACCACCTGCAATGCGACGGTCTGCACCGTGAGCGTGGGAGCGAACGGTGAGAACGGCGCGTCCTACATCATCATCACAACGCTCGCGACCCCCGGCCTGCCCGGAGACCCGGTTTCCGACACCATCGACTATGACGTGCTGGGCGCAGCCGGCACCGCCATCCAGCTCGGCTCGGTGGGCGGCAGGGGCGGCAACGGCGCTTATGCCTTCAGCACCGTTGCCGGCGCCCAGGGCGGCGACGGCGGTGCGATTTCGCTGACATTGAGCGGCGCGGTGTCCGGCGGCTCGGACCAGACCTCCGTCACACCCCTGGTTTACCTCTATTCCATCGGCGGCAATGGCGGATACGGCTTCGGCCGCTTCGGCAAGGGCGGCGAAGGCGGGGCGGTGACGCTGGACCTGACCTCCTCGGTCACGGCCACGGGCAAGAATTCGCCCGCCATCTACATGCTCTCCCAGGGCGGCGAGGCAAACTATTCCCGCGGCGCGTCCACGGGTGGAACGGACGAGGACGGCATCACCGGGGACCACGGCGGAAATGCCGGGGCCATCACCGCCACCATCGGCGCGCAGGCTCTTGTCTCCACAGCGGGAGCCATGGCCCCGGTCGTGATCGCCTCGTCCGAGGGCGGCCTCGGGGGAACGGCCGGCGCGACCCTGGGCGGGTCCTATTACGGATCCGTGGGCGGCAATGGCGGCACCGTCACCGTCTCCAATGACGGCATCTTGACCAGCACCGGAAGCAATTCCTCCGGCCTTGTCCTGCAAAGCGTGGGTGGCGCGGGCGGCGGTTCCAGCGGCAATGCGTTCGGCGTCGGCCAGGCCGGGCAGGCCGGCGGCTGGGGCGGGGTGGTGAGCGGGACCAATACCGGCTCCATCACCACGGCCGGCGATTACAGCTTCGGCCTCGTCGCCCAGTCGGTGGGCGGGGTCGGCGGCAAGGGCGGCAATTCCACCTTCTTCGACGGGGGCGACGGCGGTGCCGCCGGAACCGGCGGCGTGGTGGAGATCACCCATTCCGGCGCCATCACCACGCAGGGCACGGGGGCGAGCGCCATCGTCGTGCAGAGCGTGGGCGGCGGCAATGCCATCGATGCGTTCAGCGTGTCGGAGACGGTGGTCCATACCAGCGGCGGCGGCGATGGCGGCAAAGGCGGCCTGTTCGGCAGCGGCGGAACGGGCGGCTCCGGCGGCGCCGGCGGCAATGTCACGGTGAACAATAGCGGGTCCGTCCTCACCATGGGGGATCAGGCCTACGGCATCCTGCTCCAGAGCATCGGCGGCGGCGGCGGCACAGGCGGCGCGAACATCACGTCGGGTGCGTTTCTCGCGGTGGCACTGGGCGGCGACGGCGGCTCGGGCGGCGATGCGGCGGATGTCACCTTCAACGGCACGGGCGGCGACCTCTCCACCTTCGGCAGCGAGGCCACGGGTGTGATCGCCCAATCGGTGGGCGGCACGGGCGGGCAGGGCGGATACGCGAGCGCGGGCTCCGTTGGCGTCGTCCTCTCCGTGTCCGTGTCCACCGGCGGGGCGGGCGGCGACGGCGGCAAGGGCGGCAGCGTCACCGTGGACAATGCCACCTCCATCACCACGTTCGGCGACACCGCCATGGGCCTCAACGCCCTCAGTGTGGGCGGCGGCGGCGGAACCGGCGGCGACAGCAATGCCCTCGCCATCGCGCTGCCGCTCTATAATCCGGAGGGCGGCTCGCCGCCCTCCATCAGCTTCGCCATGGCCACCGGCGGGTCCGGCGGCACGGGCGGCGCGGGCGGATCGGTCACGCTCTCCAACGCCGCGCAGATCCGCACCTATGGGGTCGGCGGCACGGGCATCCTGGCCCAGTCCGTGGGCGGCGGCGGCGGTACGTCCGGCAATGCGGTGGCCTACAGCCTGTCCGTCTCCGCCCCCGATTCCGGCGCCTTCAGCATGAGCGATTCCATCGGCGGCTCGGGTGGGTCCGGCGGGGCGGGTGGCTCTGTCAGCCTCACCAATACCGGCACGGTCCAGACCTGGGGCAACACGGCCTTCGGCCTGCAGGCCCAGTCCGTGGGCGGCGGCGGCGGCGACGGCGGTTCCGCCACGGCCACCGCCGATGCCATCAGCTTCCAGCGGAGCATCGTCATCAGCGCCAGCGTGGGCGGCAGCGGCGGTTCCGGTGGTGCGGGAAATGGGGTGAAGGTGCAGCAGGAGGGGACGGTCGTCACCCTCGGCACGGGCGCGGCCGGTGTGCTCGCGCAGTCCGTGGGCGGCGGCGGCGGCAATGGCGGCGCCGCCACGGTCTCGGCGGCCCAGGGGCTGTCCTTCAACGACGTGGCGAATGAGCTGGTCAAATTCCTGCCGCTGGGTGATTCCGTCTCAATCACGAAATCCGTCGGCGGCAGCGGCGGCGATGGGGGCAGCGGCGGGACGGTCAACGTCGTCACCACGGCAGGCTCTGCCATCACCACCTATGGCGCGGGGGCGGAAGGCATCCTGGCGCAGTCCGTGGGCGGCGGCGGCGGCTCGGGCGGCGACAACATCGTCTCTGCGTCCGGCACCTTCTCCTACAGCCTGTCCGTAGGCGGTTCTGGGGCTTCAGGAGGGGCCGCCGGGCGGGTCTCCGTCACCCAGGCGGGCACCATCACCACCATGGGCGATGGCGCGCACGGCATCTTCGCGCAGTCCGTGGGCGGCGGCGGCGGCCGGGGCGGCAGCCTGAGTTCCAACACCTCGGACACGCCCGATTCCGTCGCCGAACTGTGGGCCGCCCTCAAGAAGGCGGTGGGCATCGGGAATTACGAGGCATGGGCCGCCTCCACCGGCAATACGGACACAAAGGCCGCGCTCGACCAGTTCATCGCCGACATCCAGGATGCGGATGCCTATCCCGAGCTGAATGCCGCCTATGAGCTGTCGGACTTCCTGGCGGATCTGAGGACCTTCAAGACCAGTCTCAGCACCCTCTCCAACCTTGCTCAGGGCAAGCTGCCCACCCCCACCGTCGCGATCACGGTGTCCGTGGGCGGAAACGGCGGCGACGGCATCACGGGTTCGGATGTCACCGTCATCAATACCGGCACGATCGGCACATGGGGCGACGTGGCCCACGGCATTTTTGGCCAGTCGGTGGGCGGCGGCGGCGGCCAGGGCGGCGGCGCCTACGGGGCCGGCTCCTCCACGCTCAATTTCAACAATGCCCTGGGCGGTAACGGCGGCGGCGGGGCGAGCGGCGGTAAGGTGACCATCACCAATTCCGCTGAAGTCACCACCTACGGGCGGACATCCTACGGCATTCTCGGCCAGTCCATCGGCGGCGGCGGCGGCCTCGGCGGCAGCGGGTTGAGCGCGCAAACCATCACCTATGGCGCGGACCTGAAGACGCTCTCCCTCTCCGCGAGCCTCAATCAGAGCATCGGTGGCATAAGCGGCACCGGCGGGAACGGCGGGACTGTCACCCTGACGAACTATGCCCCCGTGACCACGTTCGGCAGCGAGGCGCACGGCGTGGTGGCCCAGAGCGTCGGCGGCGGCGGCGGCATCTTCCTCACGACGCCCTATCGCAGCACGGCCGGCACGAGCGGCACGCAGAGCGACGAGACGGTCTCTGTCGCGACCCTGCTGGCACTCCTCAAGTCCGCGGGGATCGAGGACCTGCCGGTGATCACCCTGTCCGGCTCCGCCGATGGCCCGGCTCTGGCCGGGGCCACGACGGTTCTCGGTGGCGCGAGCGGTGTTTCGGGCTATGGCGGTGAAGTGCTCGTCTACAATTACATCCGGGAAAACGCCTATAGCGGCAAGCAAACCCTCGGCACCATCACCACCCACGGCGAGGCGGCGTTCGGCATTTTCGCCCAGTCCGTGGGCGGCGGCGGTGGCTTCGTCAATTCTCCCGGCAGCGCGGGCGAGAACCCCTATGTGCTCGCCTATGGCGGCGGTTCAGGCAAAGGCGCGGAGCTGGACCTGTTTCTCGGCGATGGCTCCAGCATCACCACCTATGGGGCAAATGCCATGGGCATTGTCGCCCAGTCCGTGGGTGGCGGCGGCGGCTATGGCGGCGCCTCGGTTCTTGCCGGCGAAACGGTTCCCGTGATCGGCAGCATTCACGGCACCTCCTCCGGCGACGGCGGCCGGATTTCCATCTCGTCCGTCACGAATGATTCCGGGCTGACGGCCGCGATCACCACCTATGGCGCCCGGGCCCACGGCATCTTCGCGCAATCTGTGGGCGGTGGTGGCGGCCTCGTGGCGACGCCCTTCGGCACGGATACGCGGGCACAGACGGCGCTCACGCAATTGTCCGGCACGCTGACCGCACTGGTCGCGAGCGCGGGAGGCTCCAGCACGCTGGACGCCAGCATGGACCAGATCCCCGCATCGCTGCAGAATTATGCCCGCCTGCTGGGCAGCGGGACCACCACGCTGGACACGGCGGTGAGCAACCTCGCGAACCTCAGCTCTCGCAGCAGCGCCTCGGGAACGGGGCAGTGGGTGGACATCAGCTTCAACGGCGATATCACCACATACGGTGCGGACGCCTACGCGATCTTCGCCCAAAGCGGCCGCCAGACCCTGGACGGCAGCCTCGACCCGACGGTGAAGGGCGGATCGATCGACATCACCACCAAGGGCATTGTGTCCGGCGGCTCAGGCACCGGCGCGGCCATCGGCGTTGACGGCGGCAAGACCAATGACATCACGGTCTCCGGTGGCTCCCTCAGCGCGCTTTCGGGCACGGCCGTGCGGTCGTCGTTCGGCATCGACCAACTCAGCAACAGTGGCCAGATAACCGGCGATATCGACCTCGCCGTGGGCAATACGACCGAGAGCAATTCCTTCCAGAACACCAGCAGCGGCACCTATATTTCCAACGTGAACGGCAGCATCCGCCTGTCCGGTGACGGCGGGGCGGGGACGTTCACCAATGCGGGCTCGGTCAATATTGCCGGGACGGGCATCATCGGCGCGCTGACGATCAGCAACGGCACCACCACGCTGGGCGGATCGCTCCTCGTGGATGTCAGCACGCCCGCCGCGGGCGCAGCCCTCAGCGACGTGCTGGTGGCGGGTGACGTGAAGCTCAACGGCGTCGCCATCAAGCCGCAGGCCGTCGATAGCCTCCTGCCGGGGACCTTCACGGTCGTCACAGCCTCGTCCCTCTCGACCACCAAGGCCGCGACGGTGGAGGCGGCTTCCGGCAGCCCCATCTCCTGGACCGCCACCACCTCCGACAAGACGGTGACCATCACCCCCTCCGCCACGTTCGTGGCGAGCGCCGGGTCCAACCTCTCCCGCACGCAGGTCAACTTTCTCAACAGCCTGCAGACCGCCTGGAATACCGGGAATGCGGGGGCGTCGAGCACCTTCGCGGGCATGGCCAACGCACCGTCCCAGGCCGCCTACCGCATGATGGTGGACAGCTATGGGGTGAGCGAGGCGCAGGGCCAGCCCGCGGCGATCCAGACGCTCGCGGCGCGCGGATCTCTGGGCGCGGCCATGAGCTGCCCGTCCTTCGAGGGAAGCGGCACCCTCATTCAGGAGACCCAGTGCGTCTGGTCGCGCGTGACCGCCAACCGCATGACCCTCGGGGAGGGCGCAGGAAGCGAGGGCTTCACCCAGAGCGGCGTCAGCTACCGCATGGGCGGCCAGTGGGAGATCATGCCTGACCTGTTCCTGGGCGGGAGCGCGGCATTCACCACCAGCACGCTCAATGCCTCGGACGGCCTGTCCGCCACGTCCGGCACAGGCGGGGATGTGTCCGTGGCGCTGAAATATCAGCTCGGCCCCTGGCTGTTCGCGGGCACGCTGCATGGCGGCTATGGGAAGTATGACTCCACCAACATGTTCTATTTCGGGAACAATGCCTGGAGCATGACCGACGACAACAGCGTCTGGACCGGCGGCCTCCGCCTGCGGGCGGCGTATGAGATGGCGTTCGAGACCTGGTATCTGCGCCCCTATGTGGACCTGGACATCCTCTATACGAACATGAGCGCCTATGACTTCGAGGGCGGTGGGCTGATGCTGCGGGCCGATCCCATGCGCCAGTGGGGCCTCGCCTTGGGGCCAGCCGTGGAATTGGGTGCGCGCATCGAACTGGACGAGAAGAGCTGGCTGCGGGTGTTCGGCACGGTGGGCGGCATCTTCCTCAGCGAGAGCAGCCTGGACACGAATGTCTGGGTGGCGGTGGGCAACGAGGCGGGCTTCGGCTTTACCTCGTCGTCTGAACTCCCGCAGGTCCTGCTGGATCTCGGGGCGGGCGTGCAGTTCATGGCCCACGACAAGTATGAGCTGCGGGGCGAATACAAGGCGCAGGTGGCGGACGAGTTCCTCAACCAGGAACTCAGCCTGCGCTTCAGCAGCCGCTTCTAGGTTTGGGGCGTCCCGCATGGAGGCGCGCGCGTTTTCCTGTGGGGCGCGCGCGCCCTTCATTCAGGTTTCAACGCCGCGTCCGGTCAGTCGCTCCGTTCGGGGATAGAGGGCGCGGAGGTGCCTGCATCCAGATAGACCAGATCGGTGATGCCGGTGGAGAGGTCGGGCGCGCACGGCTCGTAAACCACGTCCACGAGGGTGCGGGGGCCATAGCGGCGGAAGCAGATGTGCCACCGGAACCGGATGGCTTCGTCGGTCTGCAGGTCCGTCATGCGCTCGCTGACACCGCTCGCCAATGCGAGGTTTCCGGCAAGTACGGAGGGGCGCAGATCCGGGCCGAAGATGAGCGCCCGCGCCTCGTTGGCCAGGGCATCGGCCATGAAGCGGCCTTCAAAGGCGGAGGTTTCCGGCCAGAGGGACTGGAAGCCCTGTGAGGCCGCGATGAAACGGATGCCGTCCAGGTCGAACAGCGCCCGCACGCCGGCCTGACGCTGCACGAAGAGCCGCTCCACGCGCACCTCGTCCCGGGCCGTATGCGCCATCAGGGCCTTCAGCCGCTTCATGCTGCCGGGGGCGGGGGTGTCGCGGCCCGATTCCCAGAAGGAAATGGCCGCCTGCGACACGCCCAGCATTTCCGCCAGGGCTGCCTGTTTGATTCCGTTCAGTCGGCGCCATGTCTTCAGGTGGCGGGGAAAATCGGAATGCATAGCCGTACCGGGTGAAGCGATCCGTACCAGTGTAAAGTCTCGGGCGGTTTCGTTGAATGACGACTTTTGCCCTTGCTGCAAAAATTGCAGGCGCTTCCCGCGGTCGGGCCGTTGAGATGATCTTGAGCTAAAGCGTGAAACACGAAGAAAGGCAGTGTCGGAGCATCGCCCTTATCTGGTGCAGGCGGGCTGCTTGTAACCGCCGGACCATGGCCTCTCGAAGTGCAGCTTATGCGCGATTTCGCTGCGTAATAAAGCGACGGCGCGCCGTTGATCTCGAAAAGACCGACTTTGGGTAAGCTGTTCCGAAAATGTGCTTCTGCGGCGGATCGGCGGCGGGGCACTCTGTTGCAGCGGATCAAGCGATCCAGGTCGGGTTGTATTCAGGGGGTGATGTCCTCCACATTTCTCCACATGAATCAAAGTCGTCACATTTCGGCGGATTTTACTTGTATCAATCCTGCGTATTCATTTTTCTGTGCTTTCAAAAACGACGATGTAAGAATGTGAAATAATTATCTTGCTTTATTCCTGCTCTCGCCATGCTAGACGTTTCCCCGATTGTTGCTGAATGTACTGGATATAGAGGTATCATAATATCCGTTCATTGCGGCGGGTGATGTCGGATTGCGGGGAAACGGCATGCGTTTGCGGCGGGCCTTCTTGTCGGGGGCGAGCGTGGCGTCGCTGGTGGCGGGCATCGTTTGCGCCGCGGGTACGCCGGCGGCTGCCGAGAGTGTGGCGCGGCGCGAGGCCACGGGGACGCAGGGCCGCAATGCCCATGCCAAGCTGATCGGCGCAAATGTCACCTCCACCGCCGGCGGCAATGCGGGCAGCATCGTCATCCTCTCCAACACCTTCACCACCGCCACCTCTCCGGCGCGCGGGCCTGCGGTGGAACTGCTGTCCACCGGCGGAGCGGGCGGGGCGGGCGATTCCTATGGGCTCTCGTGGGAGCCGGGATCCAAAGGCGGGCAGGGCGGCGCCATCAGCCTCGTCCAGAATGGTGCCCTGCGGGGCAAGGCCAGCCTGACATCGGCCGCGTCCCTCATCCGCCTCTATTCCACCGGCGGCAATGGCGGCTTCGCCCAGAAGAATGTGGGCGGCGGCGGCGCGGGCGGCGCGGTCTCCCTCACGCTGAATGCCGACGCAGTCACGGAAGGCGCGAATTTCGCCGCCATCTGGGCCCGCTCGCAGGGTGGGCGCTCCGGCGGGGGCGGCATCGCGCAGGAGAACAAGGCGGGCCAGCTGGGCGGGGTGGGCGGCACCGTCTCCACCACGATTTCGGCCGGCACGCTGGTTTCCACAAAGGGCGCAAATGCGCCGGGCGTGATCCTGGAATCGCTCGGCGGGCGCGGCTCGGAGCGCGGCTTCGGCACCTTCTATTCCCTGCCTTACGTGACTGATGGCGGGGCGGGCGGCACGGTCTCCTTCGTCAATCGCGGCCAGATCGTCGTCGATGGCGCCAACTCCCCGGCTGTGCTGCTCCAGAGCATCGGCGGCGCGGGCGGCTTCCAGGGCGAGGCGGGCGGCCAGCCGGGCGGCCAGGGCGGGCTCGGCGGCACGGTCACCGCCACCCAGTGGGGCAGCATCCACACCAAGGGCGACTACAGTTTCGGCCTCGTGGCCCAGTCCGTGGGCGGCACGGGCGGCAAGGGCGGCGACGGCTTCTGGGGCGGGGGCACGGGCGGCGCGGCCTCGGCGGGCGGCACGGTCTCCGTCACCCATTACGGGCTCATCTCCACGGCGGGCATGGGCGCGAGCGGCATCGTCGCCCAGAGCGTGGGCGGCGGCAACGCGCTCGATGCGTTCCAGACCGGGCCCATCCTGGCGGCCGCGGCCTCCACGGGCGGCGGCACGGGCGGCCGGGGCAGCTTCCTCGCGGGCGGCGGCGATGGCGGGTCGGGCGGCACGGGCGGCGGCGTCACCGTCTCCACCGGCGGCAGCATCTATACAAAGGGCATCGAAGCCTACGGCATCCTCGCCCAGTCCATCGGCGGCGGCGGCGGGTCCGGCGCGAATGCCGACATCTATTCCTTCGGCATCGGCATCGCTTTGGGTGGCAATGGCGGCGGCGGGGGCGACGGCGGGTCCGTCACCATCCTGGCCGCTCCCGATCTGCCGAATGATCCCGATTTCCGCGTGGGCGCGGTCCCGGTCATCCAGACCGAGGGCGACAAGGCGTCCGGCATCGTCGCGCTCAGCGTGGGCGGCGGCGGCGGCACGGGCGGCACCGCCTCGGCGAAGACCGCGAGCGCCGTTCTCTCGCTCACCGTGGCCGTGGGCGGCGCGGGCGGAAAGGGCGGCGCGGGCGGCACCGTGGACGTCACCAACACCTCCGCCATCTCCACGGAAGGCGTGGAGGCGCTGGGCATCCAGGCCAAGAGCATCGGCGGCGGCGGCGGCAATGCGGGCAATGCCAGCGCCTATTCGCTGACCGTGGGCCCGCCGGACCTGCCCGCCGTGGCGCTCAGTTTCGCCGTGGGCGGCGCTGGGGGCGAGGGGGGCGCGGGCGGCACGGTCACCGTCACCAATTCCGAAAGCGTCACGACGCTGGGCCGCAAGGGCAGCGGCATCGAGGCCATGAGCGTGGGCGGCGGCGGCGGCTCGGGCGGGGCGGCGGACACGGTGGCCGACCTGCTGAGCCTCTACGCCAATGTGGCTGTGAATATCGGCGTCGGCGGCTCCGGCGGGGGCGGGGGCTCCGGCGGCGCGGTCACCGTGAAGAATGTGGGCACGATCTCGTCCAAGGGCCTGCTGACCGGCGGCATCGTGGAGACGCAGGGCAACTTCGCCCACGCCATCGTCGCCCAGAGCAATGGCGGCGGCGGCGGCGATGGCGGCACGGCCGATGCCTCGGCTGCTGCGGGCCTCTCCTGGAAGGACAAGTCCTCCAGCAATGCCGCCTGGGTTCCGGCCGGGTTCGGCTCCGTCAAGGAAGGCGCGGCCACCATCGTGAACGGGGCGCTGCCGCTCGCCGATTCCTTCACCATCCAGTACCGGATCGGCGGCTGGGGCGGGAAGGGCGGCGCGGGCGGTGTGGTTGATGTGACCAATAGCGGCGCGCTGCTCACCACCGGCGACAATTCCAAGGGCATCTTCGCCCAGAGCGTGGGCGGCGGCGGCGGGCGCGGCGAGGGCTTCCTTTCCGGCGGCAAGGGCGGCACCTCCAGCGCCAATCTCAATGTGGGCGGCAGCGGCGGCGACGGCGGCGCGGGCGGCAAGGTCAGCGTGACCAATTCCGGTCTGGTCGAGACCGAGGGCGCGGGCGCCGTGGCGGTGTTCGCGCAGTCCGTGGGCGGCGGCGGCGGCTCCGGCGGGGCGCTGGCCACCAAGGAAAAGAGCGTCTCCAAATCGGCCGGTGATCCGTCCGCCGTGAAGGTGGGGTCGGACTATGTGTTCAAGTTCACCGACACTTTCCTGAAGTCCAATGACGTGCTCTCCAAGCTCTTGGGCGATCCCGACAAGAAGGGCCCGACGGCCAATTATACGGTGTTCGACCCCAAGGGGCCGACCCAGGAGAAGATGACCTACGCCAAGGAGGTCCTGAAGGGCCTCAAGGCGCTGATCAACAACGACAAGTCGGCGGCGGAATTCATCATTCAGTCCGCGCTGAACATGCAGATCAAGTCGCTGCTCAAATCCTTCAAGGACACGGTGAAGAGCCAGTATTCCCTGGTCTCCACCAAGAAGAAGGAAGAGTTCCTCGCCATCACGGTCAACCAGATCGTGGGCGGCACCGGCGGCAAGGGCGGTGCGGGCGGCGTTGTGAGCGTCGAGAATTCCGGTTCCATCGTGACGCTGGGGGCCAGCAGCTGGGGCGTCTTCGCCCAGTCCATCGGCGGCGGCGGCGGTGTCGCGGGCTCGGCCACCGCGACCGGCGACAATATGTGGAACCTCAACCTTTCCGTGGGGGGGATGGGCGGTGACGGCGGCGCGGGTGGCGCCGTCACCGTTACCAATGACGGCAGCATCGCCACCAGCGGCGCGGGGGCCATCGGCCTGTTCGCCCAGTCGGTCGGCGGCGGCGGCGGCGTGGGGGCGGCGGCCACCAGCGCCAATACGGTGAGCTTCTCCGGCGACGTGAAGCTGGGCGGCAGCGGGGGCAAAAGCTCCGCGGGCGGCACGGTGACGGTGACCAATACCGGCACCATCACCACCGAGGGCCGCGAGGCCCATGCGGTGGTGGCGCAGAGCGTGGGCGGCGGCGGCGGCGCCGTGCTGCTCACCCGGGCCGATCCCGGCGCGGCGGGCACGCTTGCGGAGACCAGCGACGAGAAGGAAGCGCTGGACGCGCTCTATGCCATCCTTACCGCAGCCGGGGTCATGGACGGCGGCAAGGTGCAGGACAGCCCCTCGGCCCTCATCGCGCCGGGCATCGGCTTCGCGCTGGGCGGCAGCGGCGTGGGCGGGGGCAATGGCGGATCGGTCACCGTGGCCCATTCGGGTGCCATCGAGACCCAGGGCGCGGGCGCCTTCGGCATCTTCGCCCAGTCGGTGGGCGGCGGCGGCGGCCTCGGCGGCGATGCCAGCAGCGCGGGCGTGATCAATTATGCCGTCCAGCTGGGCGGCAAGGGCGGGGTGGCGGGCAATGGCGGCGCCGTGGCGGTGACCTTCTCAGGCCGCGCGGACATCACCACCCATGGCGACTACGCCACGGCGGTCTTCGCCCAGTCGGTGGGCGGCGGCGGCGGATATGGCGGGGTCGGTGTGATCAACACCGTGGGCTCCGTCGGCTCGCCGCTGGTGGTGGACGACAAGGCCAGCGGCAATGGCGGGGCCATCACCATCGGCATGGATGCGACGGCATCCGCCGCTGAAACGGTGACCATCTCCACGTCGGGCACCAGGGCCCACGGCATCTTCGCCCAGAGCCTCGGCGGCGGCGGCGGCATGCTGACCGACGTGAACGGCACGGCCTTCATCGCCCCCACGGGCGGAAAGTCCCGCACCACGGTGGCGGGCGCGGGCGGCGACATCTCCATCGCGCTGCGCGGCGACGTGTTCGCCACGGGCGAGGGGGCCTATGCCATCCTGGCCCAGAGCGGCGTGCAGGACACGCAGGGCGCGCTCGATCCCACGCGCAAGGGCGGGGTCATCACCGTCGAGAGCGACGGCAGGCTCCTGGGCGGCTCCGGCAGCGGCGCGGCGATCCGTGTGGACGGCGGCAAGGCGGACCTGTCCGGGGCGAATGCCAACATCATCACGCTGTCGAAGGATGCCGTGGTCAGCGCCCTGTCGGGCACTGCCATTCAGGGCACGTTCGGCAGCGAGCAGGTGACCAATTACGGCCGGCTCTTCGGCTCCGTGAACCTCGTGGACGGCTATGCCGACCGGGGCGAGGTGAACGCCTTCACCAATAAGGGCTTCTACCAGAGCAATGCAGGCGGCCTCGTGGACGTGGGCAAGGCCGGGACCTTCGCCAATGACGGCGTGTTCGCGCTGGCGGGCCAGGGCTCCATCGGCACCACCACGGTGCGGGCGGCATCGTTCCAGCAGGGCAGGGGCGGCGTCCTGGCGGTGGACGTGACCTCGACGCCGTCGGCGGGCGCGCCCAAGAGCGATCTCCTCGCCATCCAGGGCAATGCCGTCCTGTCCGGCCGGGTGGATGTGAATGTGGAAGGCGGGCTGCGGCCGGAGACGTTCCGCATCCTCACCGCCACCGGAACCCTTGGGGGCGGCATGGCGGCGGCTGGCGCGGTCGGCGCGCCCTTCGTCTGGTCCGTGCAGCGCAACGGTTCCAACCTGGACCTGACGCCCGACGCGCGGTTCGAGCCGGTGCGCGGGGTGGGCACCACCGATTCCGAGCGCTCGGTGATGCGCTACCTGCAGGATGTCTGGCGCTCGGGCGCGGTGGATCCCGACTTCGCCGATCTGTTCGGCGCCTTCGCGGGCTTGGGCAGCGCGGAGGAATATATGGAGGGCATCGACTCCATGGTGCCGGACGAATCCTCCAGCAGCCTCACGTCCCAGACGCTCAATGCCCGCACTTCCATGCACGCCTCCCTGAGCTGCCCGGTCTTCGAGGGCTCCGGCACGCTCATGCAGGAGACGGATTGCGCCTGGGCGCGCATCATCGGCACCTGGACCCAGCAAACCAGCACGGCGTCCATCTCCGGCTATGACCAGAGCGCGGTGACCTATCGCATCGGTGCCCAGCGGGAAGTGATCGACAACTGGTTCTTGGGCGCCACGGCGGGCTTCTCCCAATCCTGGCTGAACGGGGCGGATGGCGCCTCCCGCACCGAGGGCAACAGCTTCGATGCCGCGCTGTCGCTGAAGCATCAGGTCGGCCCCTGGCTGTTCTCCCTGTCGGGCCATCTGGGCTACGGCAATTACGAGACGGACCGCATCGTAGATGCGGGCGACGCGGCCTTCACCTCGCAGGGCACGGCCAATGTCATGACCAGTGCCGGCCGGTTCCGCGCCAGCTACGAGTTCGCCCACGCCGCCTGGTATCTGCGGCCCTATGTGGACTTCGATGTGCTCTACACCTACATGCCCGGCTATCGGGAGAACGGCACCGGCCCCACCCTGGATTTCTCCTCCGCCGCGCAGGTGAATTTCGCGGTGAGCCCCAATCTGGAGCTGGGCGGCCGGGTGGATTTGTCGCCGGAGCTGTGGCTGCGTCCCTATGCCTCCGTGGGCATGACCTTCTTCGCGAAGGACAGCATGTCCATCGACGTTACTTTTGTGGAAGCGAGCGACGCCATCGCCGCCTTCACCACGCAGACCACCATTCCGGGCACGCTCGTGAACCTCTCCGCCGGGCTCCAGCTGTTCGACCAGCGCGGCTACGAGGTGCGGGCCGAGTACAAGGCGGATATCGGCGACAATTATTTGTCGCAGGAGTTGAGTGCGCGTTTCGCTGTGCAGTTCTGAGGGACGGGCTCGACTCCGGCTCCTCTTGAGTGTTCCGTTGTTTGTTTTTCAGAACGGGGGGATTTGAAAATGGCTGTTTTGGCGAATTCCACTTTCCTTGATCACACGAGCTACAACACGACCACTGCGACCACCGTCCAGGAAGCCTACGACATTCCGTCATCCATGATCAGCGTGGGTGGGACGACGCAGGTGGCCATCACCCTTGGCCGCGCGAACGATCCCACCGATCTGCTGAACATGAGCTGGGCGGACCGGCAGAAGGCGATCGCGCAATACAATGACGATGGCACGCTCTGGAGCACGTTCGGCGCGGACCAGACCGAGTTCAACACCATCAGGGCTCAGATCGAGGCCATGGGCATCCCGGTCATCGGCGATGCGGCAGGCTCCTTTGGCTTCGTCACCTCCGCCGAGTCCCGCACCATCTGGGTGTCGGTGGATTCCGCGCAGTTCCAGGCTCTGTTCGGCACGCCGCTGATGACGGCCGGCCCGACGCCCGAGCAGCAGCTCGTCTATTGGAACGGCTCGCTCTCGGTGCCCGACGCCTGGAACGTGGAGGGTCTCTGGGTCTTGGCCGGCGCCATTCCGGCGGTCCAGAACCTCGCAGGCGACGTCAGCGTCACGCTGCCGGAGGGAGCTCAGAGCATAGGCAATTCGACCACGCTGCCCTGGCCGGAAACGGTCCTGAGCCCGGCGCAGGTCCAGGAAATGTACAATTTCCCCGTTCCGGCGGGCAGCATCTCCACCGGCACCATCGCGCTGATCGAGCCGGACATCGGCGATCGCATGCCGGCCGATGCGACGCGGACCTTCCAGCAGGCCCTGGATGCCTACCGCACGTCGCTGGGCATCACCACGCCGGCGGACTTTTACACCGTCGGCCCCATGGGGCCCTATGACTCCGATGCCGCCGTCGAGCGGTCCATGGACGTGGGCATCATCGCTGCCGGTGCGCCCAACAGCCGCATCGGCATCTATGCCGGCGAGGGCACGTTCATTTCGTTCCAGCTCGCCATCTGGGACCTGATCAACAATCCGGACATCATCGCCTCGTCCTTCGCCGAGGTGGTGAAGTCGGCCGCCGGCTCGCCGTTCCACGCGGCCTACGAGCAATTGATGATCGACGCGGTCCTGCGCAACATGACCGTCTACAACGCGCTGGGTGACGGCGGCTCGGGCGACGAGCTTGCCAACGGCCTGCCGAACATCGATCCCAATATCAGCTCGTCCTACGTCATCCAGGTGGGCGGCACGTCCGCCAGCACGGCGAACGTCATTCCCTCCGATGCCACCCTGGCGGACGTGGTGACCGATATTGAGGCGGGCGATCTCGGCGTCATCTGGCGTCTCGTCGCGGGCGGCCTCATGGACGTGGACGCGGAAGGCAATGATCTGGTCATCGAGACGGTCTGGAACCAATACCGCGTGACGGGTCTGGTCGGCCCCGACTATGCGGTCAACCAGGCGGGCTCCGGCGGCGTGGACATCTCGCGTCCCACGCCCTGGTACCAGACGGCCTTCGGCCTCACGCCCACCACGGACGGCCCGGACCCGCAGACCGGGCGCGGCGCGCCGGACGTGTCGGCGGTCTCGGGCGGCAACCTGTCCTTCCTGGTGCCGAATGCCGACATGACCGGCTATGCGCCGGGCGGCGGAACCAGCGCCTCCTCGCCCTTCTGGGCGACCGTGTCGGCGCAGCTCAACGCCATCTTCCAGGACCAGGGCCTGCCCCAGCTCGGCTATTACAACGACCTGCTCTATCAGGTGGCGGCGATCACGCCCGGCGCGTTCAACGACGTGACCTATGGCAGCATCTTCTCCACCTATTACGAGGGTGGCCCCTATTCCACCTTCGACCGGGACGGCGATCCCATCACCATTACCCCCACGGGCTATGGCTATGAGACGGGCCCGGGCTACGACCTCGCCACCGGCCTCGGCAGTCCCAACCTGACGCTCCTGGCCCGCAGCCTGACCACCATCGGCCACACCCAGTGGACCGATCTCGACACCAACCTGCTGGAAGGGGATTCCAGCGCGGGCTGGACCAGCGCGACCAACCAGAGCCTCCTGTTCCAGCCCATCTTCAGCTCGGACCTCGATTGGTCGCTCTCCATCGGCGGCGGCAGCGTCAGCTTCTCCGGGGTGCAGTCGGGGGCCTATGCTTGGTCGAACCAGTTCGCCCAGCAGAGCCTCCAGGCGGACTTCTCCGCCGATCTGGTCACCATGTTCGATAGCTACGGCCACGGCTCGGTCTACCAGTCCAACGTGGCCATGGACGTCGCCGTCGGCATCACGCTGGGCGAGGGGGGCACCTATCAGCCCCAGAGCACCTTCACCAACCCTTTTGGCTTCATGGACTTCGTGAACGGCACGCAGGACAGCGCCGTTCAGGTGGCCCGTGCCGTGGCCCTCGCCGCGACGGCGGGCGGCGCGGACGACCAGGACGTGGTGGTGCGCATGCGCCAGAACGGCGTGAACGACATCTCCGTGCTGTTCTATGCGGTGGATGACGCCGCCGGCACCGTCAACGGCATCGCCCCGGGCGAGGCGGGCTATGAGGCGGCGTCCACGGGGCGGGCCTATGTGTCGTCGGACGGAGAGATCTGGATCGACGGCGCGGGCTATGGCGCCTACAGCCAGACCATGATCACCGGCGTGGACATGGGCGACCTCGTGGCCATGAAGATCACCAACGGGACGAACACCTTCTATGCCTTCGCCCAGGCGAACGAACAGGTGAACGGCCAGTCGGTGGGCCATCTGTGGAATTACGGCCTCAACACCTGGGGCTGGGAAGACCTCTATGGCGGCGGCGACCTGGACTATAACGACCTTGTGGTGCAGCTCGACTTCACCAGCGCCTCGGGCAGCGGCTGGCTGGTCTGACGTTCCGCGATCCCGGCGGGGCAGGTGAAGCGGCGGGCGCGTGAGACGCGCCCGCTTTTTTGTGCGCGAAGGGGTGAGGCCGGTGGCGCCGCTCAGTCGCCTTCCAGCCGCGCCTTGCCCGCGAACACGTAGCCGATGCCCCGTGCCGAGAGCAGCGGCAGCGGGCGGCCGCAATCCCGCTCCACCTTCCGGCGCAGCCGGAACACCAGCACGTCGAGCCCGCGCCCTTCCGCATCGGGGTCGCTGTGGGTGCGCGGCGGCATGAGCGCGCCGCGCGTGGCGGGCTCGCCGGGGCGGGCCATCAGATGGGCCAGCAGGTGCTTCTCGGCGGAGGTGAGCGACATGGCGGCGCCGTCCGGCGCCCGCAACTGCCAGTGCTTGGTGTCCAGCACCCACACATCCTGGTCCGGCACCAAGGCTGCGTCCGGGCCGCGCAGGCGGCGCACCAGATTGCGGATCACCATCTCCAGTTCCACCGGGTCGGCGGGCTTCACGAGATAATGGTCCGCCCCGGCGGCCAGCCCCTGGAGGCGGTCGGTGCGCATGGAACGCCCGGTCAGCATGATGAGCCCGGCGGGCTCATGGGCGCGCACGAGCTGGGCCGCGTCCAGCCCGTCCATCCCCGGCAGATTCAGGTCCAGGATGACGATGTCCGGCTCCATCTCGGCGAGGCCCTCCGCCAGCGTCTCGGCGCTCGCCATGGCGTGGACCAGGAAGCCCACGTCGGTCAGATAGGAGTGCAGGCTGTCGCGGAGGTCGTCGTCGTCCTCGACCATGAGGATCTTGATCTGCATCGGTTACGCCTTCACGGTCTGGGGGCGCGCCGTCCGGGCGTCCCCTGAGGGCCTGTGGCGGGGCAGCCAGACCGAGAAGGTGCTGCCCTTGCCGCGTGCACTGTCCACGTCCACCTCGCCCCCATGCATCTCAACCACGCGCCGCACGATGTTGAGGCCGATGCCCGCGCCGGGGCGCGAGCCGGCGGTGGGCGAGCGGTAATAGCGCTCGAAAATGGCTTCGTGCTCGGCCGGGTCGATGCCCGGGCCGGTGTCCGCCACCTGAAGCCAGACCCCGTCCTCATGGCTACCCAGCGAGACGAAGATGTCGGCCTCGCTGTGCTTCAGGGCGTTGCCCACCAGGTTCTCCACCACGCTGCTCAGCAGCACCTGGTCGCCCATGATGGGGGCTGTTTCGAGCCCGCTCACATGGATGGCGCGCGCGCTTTCGGCGGCCCGGTCGCGGCAGATGGCGCGGACCACCAGCGCGAAGTCCATCTGTCCCCATTCCAGGCGCATGGTGGCCTTGTTCACCAGATCCTCGGTGAGGAACGTGTCGATGAGGGAGGAGAGGCGCCCCACGGCGCGCACGATCTTGCCCGCCTCCTTCTGAAGGCGCTCGTTCATGGCGTCGGAGCCGCGCTCGATGATGGCGATGGCGGCGCGCACGGTGGCGAGCGGGGTGCGGAATTCATGGCTCACCATGACGAGGAAGTTGCGCTGCTCGCGCAGCGCCACGCGCAGCGCCGCCTCCGCTTCCTTTCGGGCTTTCACCTCGGCCTCCAGCGCGGCGGTACGCTGGGTCACGGCGCGCTCCAGTTCATGGGTGCTGCGTTCCGAGGCGGAGAGCAGGCGCGCCTGCAGGATGCGCCGCTCGCGCATGCCCGCGCGCAGGGCCGCCGCGAGCCCCCCGAACACCGCGGCCATGTGCAGGAGGCCCACGGTCTGGTGCCCCCAGTCCAGCGCCGATGCGGGGGGCAGGAAGCCGAGCACCACCAGCGCGAACCAGAGGGTGGCGATGGAATAGCCGGAGAAGCCCACGAAATACCACCACGCCGCCGGCTCGCGCCGCTTGACGCGCAGGGCCGCCAGGATGGGCAGGATGAGCGCCAGCAGCAGGACGCCGCTCATGAGCGCCGGTGCGACGAGGGAATAATAGCCCGCAGCGGAAACCAGGACCGAGGCGCCCGCCAGCGCGCCATAGAAGGCCAGCGCCAGCCCCATGATCCGCAACCGGCCGGGCGGGCAGAAGACGGAGCGGATCATGAAGGCGCCGGTCATGATGCTGAGGCACCCCACCATGCCGTGGATGCGCAGCACGGTGCTTGGCGGCACGTTCTCCAGCATCAAAGCGAGGAAGCCGCTGTTGGAGAGGAAGACCAGGGCGGTGGCGCCCACATAGGCGCCGTACCAGACGAAGGGGGCGATGCCGAGCCACAGGCCGAAGGTGAGCGCGCCGATACAGGTGATGGCCGCCGCCCCCACCGCGATGGCCGCCATGAGCACGTCCAGCGTCAGGTGCCGGACGAAGGCGGGCAGGCGCCAGAGGGTAGGGGTGGCGCTGAGAGAGCGGGCGCCGGAGAGACGCAGATAGACCTCGGTCTCCTCGTCCGCCTCCAGCACGATGCGCGCCATCTGGGTATTGGTGCGCAGGTCGCGGGCGGACACGGGCAGCAGACCGCCCATGCGCTTGTGCACGGTGGGATTGCTCCCGTCCGGCGCGGCGTCGGGCGCATAGACATCGATCACGTCCGCGAACGGGGCATTGATGGCGAGATACCAGGTGCCCGCGCCGTCCGGCGTGGCCATCAGGCGGACCCGCAGCCACCAGGCCCCCTTGGCCGAATAGCCGACGTTGAAATCCCCCGCGAGCGGAGTGAAGGCCGACGGGTCGGCGGCGAGCGTCTCGATGGTCGCGGTCCCCTCCGCGTCGCGATAGACGGACAGATGCCCCGCAAGGCGCACGGGGCCCTGGTCGCTATCGAGCAGGACCGTGCTTTCCTCGGCGCGCGCGGAAGATCCGGGAAGACAGGCGGCCAGGAAACCGGCCAGCAGGAGGAAGAGCGCAAGCCACGCTCCCGCATGCCCGGGACAGGGGCCATGGGCCGCTCCCAGGGTCAGCGTGCGGCCGAAAAGAAGAGGTCTGCCGAGGCGCCCGGCCGGGAAGGAGGTCATTCCGCGCGAAGAAAATGTAACAAAAGTGAATTAGGTTGAAGTCTTTGTAGCGCACATCCATGTCGTTTGTCGAACATGGCGCCCGCGCACTTGCTTCGTATCGCTCCGTGAACCTGGGTATGACCTTGGGTCATCTGCGCGCCTGACGGGAAACAGGACAACCATTGCAGCCATCAGACCTTCCATCAGGAGCTTGACCATATCGTGTTACCTCATGCCGGACGAAAATCAGGGGGCGGGCCGTGAGGGATCTCATCGAGGGTGACGGCGGGCGAGAGACCCGTTGCCTCCTCGTCTTCCGGCGCGTTCATGTCGTCCGGCGCGATGATGCGGCAGGCGCGGGGCTCCGATGACGGGCCGGTTTCGTCCAGCGATAGAGCGAGCCGGAAGCCGCCGGGAAGCGTGGTCGCCCAACTGCGCCAGCGACCGGTCGGGCGGGGTGGGAAGGCAACGACCCGCAAGGGGAGGAGGTCGCAGAGGATGGTGCGCGGATCCAGCGTGAAGCCCGCGCCGCAGGCTTTCAGCAGGCTCTCCTTGAGGGTCCAGAGCGCATAGAAGGCCGCGTCGCGCGCGTCGGGCGCCAGCTCCCGCCATTGGGTGAGTTCGGCGTCATTGCAGAACAAAGCGGCGGTCTCCGGCCGGGCATGGGGGGCATCGGTCGCTTCCGCATCCACCCCCACGGCGCCCGCCTCGCTCACCGCCACCACGGCAAGCCCCCGCGTGTGGGAGAGGTTCATCCGCAGGCCCGGCGCATCTTCTGGCTCGGGACGGCCATGCGGCCCCGTTTGGAAACGCCATGCGGATGGCGAGCGGTCCGGCCGGGCGCGGGAGAGGGCGAGCCGGGCAAGTCCATGGGCCACCTTGAAGTCGCGGCGGGCGCCCGGCAGGCGCAGGCGCTCGGCGCGGGCGCGCTCCTCATCGTCGAGGCAGGCTGCGAAGGCAACGACATCACTCTCCGTGAGCGCGCCCGTCTCGACCCAATACAGGTCGGGGCCGGGGAGCCCGGAGGGGCGGGTCACAGCTGGATCGCGCCCGAGGCAAGACCCCAGACCGTGGTGAGGGCCGCCAGCACGATCACCGCCAGCGCCGCCGCCTCGCGGACGGTGAACAGCGTGAGGCCCTGTTCCCGGCGCACCAGCACGAACAGCAGGGTGCC
Source organism: Aquabacter cavernae (assembly GCF_003993795.1). Classification (GTDB taxonomy): domain Bacteria; phylum Pseudomonadota; class Alphaproteobacteria; order Rhizobiales; family Xanthobacteraceae; genus Aquabacter; species Aquabacter cavernae. The sequence continues at coordinate 1,213,046 of NZ_RWKV01000008.1, read as the reverse complement.
CGGCGCGAACAGGAGGGAGGAAAGCAGCAGTAGCTTCAGCCCGCCCGCATAAATGAGCCCGACGGCGCAGAGCGTGGCGAGGGTGGCCCGCACCATGTCCCGGCGCCGCTCGCGGGGCTGTCCCTCATAGGTCTGGCCGGTTCGGGCGAGGATGAGGCCGAAGGCGGCCACGAACAGATAGGGGATGAGGGCGGTGATGCTGGTGAGGTCCACGAAGAAGCGGAACGCGGACTCGGCATATTGGGTCAGAACCAGGAAGAACTGGGCCGCCAGCGTGCTCACCCAGATGGCGGGCGCCGGGGCGCCGGCCCGGTTCTCGCGGGCCAGCAGGCGCGGCATGGTCCCGTGCTTGGCGGCGCTGTAGAGCACTTCCGCCGCCAGCAGCGACCAGGCGAGGAACGCGCCCAGCACCGAGACCAGCACGCCGAGGCTCACGAAGGCGGTGCCCGCATCGCCGATCACCGCCGACAGGACGCCCGCCACGGACGGGTTGCGCAGCTCCGCCAGATCCGCGCGCGGCAGCACGCCGTAGGACAGGACCGTGACCAGCATGAACAGGGTGAGCACGCCCAGGAAGCCGAGCACCGTGGCGCGCCCCACATCCTCGCGCCGCCGCGCGAGGCGCGAATAGACGCTGGCGCCCTCGATGCCCAGGAACACGAACACCACCACCAGCATGGTCTGGCGCACCTGCTCCAGAATGGAGCCCACGGACGCGGATTCCCCGCCGTAGAAATTCGCCTGCATCAGGTCGCCGCGACAGGCATAGGCGACGATCAGCAGGAAGGCGGCGAGGGGCAGCAGCTTCGCAATGGTGACGATGGTGTTGATACCCGCCGCTTCCTTCACGCCCCGCAGCAGCAGGATGTGGAACAGCCAGAGCAGCGCGGAGGCGCCGAACAAAGCGGGCAGGGTATCGCCGTCGCCGAAGAGGGGCGCATAGGCGCCCAGCGTGGACATGACCAGCACCAGGAAGGCCACGTTGCCGAGCACCGCGCTGGCCCAGTAGCTGAGGGCGGCGATGAAGCCCGCATAGGAGCCGAAGCCCGCCTGGGCATAGCCATAGATGCCCGCGTCGATGTCCGGCCGCCGGGAGGCGAGGGCCTGGAAGACGAAGGCGAGCATGAGCATGCCCGTGCCCGCCAGCCCCCAGGCGATGAGCGCGCCGAGGATGCCGGTGGCCGCGCCGAAGGCTTGGGGCAGCGAGAAGATGCCGCCGCCCACCATGGAGCCCACCACCAGGCAGGCGAGGGCGGCGAGCGAGAGGGTGCCGCCGGGCGGACCTTGGGGGGAGGGGGAGCCCGCGGATTTGGCGTCGGTCATGGTGCGGGTCCGGTCTGGAGCGGGGCCGGCCTTGAGCGGGGCCGGTCTTGGTGCCGGTCGCGGGGAGGGCCGATCATAGGACGGGCCGATCCGGAGACGGGTCCGTTCGGGGCGAAGCCGCGGGCCGAAACCCGTCACGGGCGGCGGCGCGCGCGGACGCGCGCCGCCGTGCGGTCAGTGGTTGTGCGGTTGGGCGGGGGCGCCCGCCCAGCGCGTATTGCCGGGGATCGCCTCGCCCTTCATCACGATGGTGAGCAAGCCCAATTCGGCATAGTCGCCCACCTTGGTGTCGTAGAGCACGGTGGTGAGGGCGCCGATGGTGACGCCCTTGCCGATGTCGATATGGCCGATCTTCATGACCCGGTCCTCGAACAGATGGGTCTGGAGATTGGAGGTGGCGTTGATGCTCGCATAGTCGCCGATGGACACGCAGTCGAACTCGGTAATGTCCGTGCTGTCCATGAACACGCCCTCGCCGATCTTCGCGCCGAACAGGCGCAGCGCCCAGGGCAGCATGGGCGTGCCGCGGAAGGCATCCAGCAGGATGCGCCCCGCCGTGCCCCAGTAGAGGGTGGTCATGGCCTCGGTGCGCAGCGCCCGCCAGGACCAGAGGCCGTAGTTTCCGGCCTTGTAGGTGCCCATGAGCAGCCATTTTATGGCCAGCACCACCCCCGCCAGGATGAAGGAGCAGGCGACGCAGGCGGCGATGAACGTGGGCAGGAACTCGCCCCAGCTTTCCGCGGCGTCGAGTGCGGGGAACAGCACATAGTCCGCCGTCACGGTGCCCACGAGGATGAACAGCATGGTGGGGAGCGAGGCCGCGAACAGCTCGAATACCGCGCGCAGCGCGCGCCGCCAGACCGGTGGGCGGAAGGTCTGGTTCACGTCCGCATTGTCGAAGCGCTGGCGGCCGGGCAGGCGGATGGGCGGGCTGCCGAAGCGGATCTCACCCGGCAGCATGGGCTCGTCGGCCGGGGGCTTCGATTTGATGCCGATGAGCGCCCCGTCGGGAACCACCGCGCCGGGCGGCAGCACGGAATCGTTGCCGATGAAGGCCTGGTTGCCCACCGTGACCATCTTGGTGGTCATCCAGCCGCGCCGCACGTCCTCGTCGCCCAGCGTCACCTCGTCCGCCACGAAGCACTTCTCACCCACCTGGATGGTGTCGTAGCGGCCGGCGAAGTTGGAGGCGATCTCCGTGTCGCGGCCGATCTTCGCGCCCATCAGGCGATACCAGGAGCGCATATAGATGGTGGAGAACAGCGATGAGAGGCTTTCCAGCATCACCTCGGCGGCGAGCGCCACGGTCCATTTGCGCATGTAGAAGGCGGAATGGATCGAGATGGTGCCCGCCGGCGAGGAAGGCAGCACGATCCAGCGGATGGCGGTCACCAGCATGACGGTGCCCAGCATCATGATCATGGCGGTGGGCCATGCCAGGATGGGCAGATACCACTGGAAGCCGGTGAGCTGCTGGAACACCGCGTCATAGCGGTCGAAGATGTAGAAGGCCGGGAAGATGGGAAGCAGGCTGATGGCCGGCATGGCGAACAGCAGCACGGCATAATAGAGCGACTGCAGCGCCTGCACGCGGGCCGAGGGCTCCGGCGCAAAGGCGGGCCAGGTGGACGGGTCCACCGTGCCGACCTTGGTGCCGGGCGAGCCGTCCCAATGCTCGAAGGCGCCGACGCGGTCGCCGGGCAGGAGCGCGGTGAGGTCGGCGAGTTCCGCCCCCTCGCCGATCTCGGTGTCGTGGGCAAGGGCGCAGGAGGTGCCGATATAGGCGTCCTTGCCGATCACCACCTTGCCGATCACCAGTTCGTTGCCGATCACCTCGGCATTGCCGATGCTGACCTTCGCGCCGATGGTCACGTCGTCGCCGATCTCCATCAGGTCGATGGCGCCCGCATGCAGGCCGCTGATGCACACCCGCTTGCCCACCTTGGCGCCCAGCAGGCGCATGGTGGCGGGGGCGAGGGGCGTGCCCTGCATGAGGCCGAGATGGGTGAATTCCACCAGCTGGCGGGCCAGCCACCAGCGGAAGAAATAGAAGCCCCAGACCGGATAGCGTCCCGGCGTCGCGCGCCACAGGACGAGGCGCTTGCCCACGATGCCGATCACGCTGATGCCGAACGTGACGAACATGTACACGCCCATCAGCTGGAGCACCTCGTACCAGTGGATGGTCTGGTCGATGGAGATCATCTCGTAGGTGACGTAGATGGTCAGCCAGGGGCCGGTGAGCGCCAGCAGCAGAAGCGGCGTACAGCAGAGCTGCGCGATGCCGCAGATGACACGCCGCGCCAGCGGCGGGGGCTCGAAGGACAGGTCCAGCTGCTTGCGCGGCCCGCTCGCCTTCTCGCGTTCCGCCAGCTTGGCGGCGATGGCCCGCAGGGTGCGCAGGCTATAGAGGTCTTCCAGCGTGATCGGGGGCAGGGCCGGGTTCTCGCGCACCTTCGCCAGGAAGGTGGCGGCGAGCAGCGAATGGCCGCCGAGATCGGCGAAGAAGTCCGCGTCGAAGGGAATGGACTGGCCGGGGAAGAGCGGCTTTGCCGCCCCCAGCAGGGCGGCCTCGATCTCGGTCGAGGGCTCCTCCTGCTCCTCCGCCTCGGCGGGGGCGCTCAGCGGGGCCACCTTCAGGGTCTTGCGGTCCGCCTTGCCGGAGGTGAGGCGCGGCAGGACCGACATCTCCTCGAAATGGGACGGCACCATGTAAGGCGGCAGGGTCGCCTTCAGCCCGGCGCGGATGGCGCCCCGGTCGAGGCTAACCCCGGAATCCATCACCACGAACGCCACCAGGCGGTCGATGCCGTCATCCTTGCGCAGCACCACGGTCGCCTGGTTGATGCCCGGCAGGTCCGACATGCGGGCTTCGATCTCGCCAAGCTCCATGCGGAAGCCGCGCAGCTTCACCTGGTCGTCGATGCGCCCGTGGAACAGGATGCGCCCGTCCTCGGTGAGGCTCACCGCGTCGCCCGAGCGATAGAGCACGGGGTCGCCCTCGGCATCGCCGAACGGATTGGCGATGAACTTCTCGGCGGACAGTTCTGGCCGCTTGAGATAGCCGGGCGCCACGCCCGGCCCGCCGATCAGCAATTCGCCCTCGCCGGTGGCGATGGGCTGCATCTGCTCGTCCACCACGTAGCAGGTGTAATTGGGGATGGGGCGGCCGATGGTGACGGGACCGTCGATGGTCACCTCGTCCACGGTGGCGACCACGGTGGCCTCGGTGGGGCCGTAGGAATTGAACACCACCCGGCCCGGCTTGCACCAGCGCGCCTTAACGGAGGGCGGGCACGCCTCGCCACCCAGGATGATGATGCGCAGCGACGGCACGTCCTGCGGCATCATGGCCAGCAGGGTCGGCACGGTATCGAGGACGGTGACGCCGCCTTCGGCCATGAGGGCCGGCAGCTTCTCAACTTCGCCCAGCACGCGGGAGGAAGCGACGAACAGCGTCGAGCCCGCCAGATAGGGAACGAAGATCTCTTCCAGCGACAGGTCGAAGGCGATGGAGGCGCCCTGGAAGACCACGTCCTCCTCGCGGAAGCCGTAGACCGCGTTCACCGAGCGCAGCAGGTGGCAGATGTTGCGGTGCTCGATGACGATGCCCTTGGGCTTGCCCGTGGAGCCCGAGGTGTAGATGGCATAAGCGGGATCGGAGCGGGTCAGCCCGTCCGCGCGCAAATCGAGGGGCGTCGGGTCGTCGCTCTGCGCCAGAAGGTCGAGGCACGCCTCGGCGGGGGCGGGCAGGGCGCGGTCGAGCTTGGCCTTGGTCACCGCGTCGATAATGACGAGCTTGGCCTCGCAATCGCCCAGGCACTCGCCGATGCGGTCCGGCGGGGCATCCATGTCGAACGGGATATAGGCCGCGCCGCATTTCAGGATGCCCAGCAGGGCCACATGCAGGTCCAGCGAGCGCGACATCCAGATGCCGACGAAATCGCGGGGGCCGATGCCGCGTGCACGCAGCGTGTGGGCCACGCGGTTCGCCCGCGCGTCCAGCTCCGCATAGGAGACGCGCTCGGTGCCGAAGATGATCGCGGTCTTGTCGGGCGTGCGGCGCACGGTGTCCGCGAAGATTTCGGGGAGCAGTTCGTCCCGGATCAGCGAGGGGTCGCGGTGGCCGATGAGAATGCCAGGGCGGTCCGCGTGCGTGGCAATATTCATGCGCAACAGTACCTTCCCGCTGCTCGCAGCGCGTGTATCCGCGGCACGAGGATGAACGCAGTCGCTCAAAATTCACGCAGCAGCCGGACGCTGCGCTGCGACAAACAGATAAACAGCGATGTTGAGCGCGGCAATACGAAAAATAATCGGCCGAGAATTACATAATCTTACAGGATATGCTTGGCAATCCAGGGTTTCCCGGAAGCTCTTTGGACCGGCTCAAGACTGTTCGATGTCGGCGCGGCCCATGCGTCTGCCCGGGGCGGCCCCTAACCATGGCGTCACCCCCGCCTTCTGTTCCGGCGCGGGATCGGCTAAGGACGAGTGGGATACGAGGAGACGAGCGGGACATGCGCGCAAGGCGCCTCTTGATGGTTGTCGCGGCCATGGCCGGGCTCGCCGCCTGCGGGACCCGTGAAGGCGTGATGATTCCCGTCGCCGACCTGCCCCCCAATGTTGCCACCGTGGACATTCTCGCCGCCACCACCCGCGCGCCCAGCGACGCGCCGGGCATTGTGTTCAGCGGCGAGCGGGGCGACAGTCTGTCCTTCGCCAATGTGGTGGTCTCCATTCCGCCCGACCGCGCGCCCGGCTCGCTGCAATGGCCCTCGAGCCCGCAGGCCAATCCGAACCGGGAGTTCGCGGTGGCGGAGATCTCCCCCGTGCCGCGGTCGGATGTGGGCCATTGGCTGGCCCGTTCGGGCAAGCGGCGGGTGCTGGTGTTCGTCCACGGCTTCAACACCCGTTTTGACTCCTCGGTGTTCCGCTTCGCCCAGATCGTCCACGACATGGATTCCGGCCTCGCGCCGGTGCTGTTCTCCTGGCCCTCGCGCGGGCGGATCGTGGATTATGTCTATGACCGGGAGAGTGCCAATTTCTCCCGTTCCGACCTTGCCTATGTGCTGACCGCCGCCGCCCGCAGCCCCAAGGTGGACGAGGTGATCGTCATCGCCCATTCCATGGGGGCCTGGCTGACGGTGGAGGCGCTGCGCCAGATGGCGCTGCGGGACGGGCGCATCCCCGCCAAGATCTCCAACGTGGTGCTCGCCTCGCCGGATCTGGACGTGGACGTGTTCCGCCGCCAGGTGGAGGAGATGGGCACGCAGCGGCCCGCCATCACCATCTTCGTCTCGCGCACCGACCACGCGCTCAGCGTGTCCTCGCTCATCAGCGGCGGCATCACGCGGGTGGGCGCCGTGGACCTCGCCCAGGAGCCCTACCGCACCCAGCTCGAAGGAGCGGAGGGCATCACGGTGGTAGACCTCACTGCCGTGCAGAACGGGGATTCCCTCAATCACTCCAAGTTCGCCACCTCGCCCGAAGTGGTCCAGTTGCTGGGCACGCGGGTCATGTCGGGGCAGAATTTCGTGGAGCCGGGCGAGAGCGTCATCGGCGAGGTGATCACCACGCCGATCCGCGTGGTCACGGGCGGCCTGCGCAACTGAGGCTTGGCCGTTTTCCGAGGCTGGGATCGACCCGCGTCGAGGCACGCCTGTGGTTCGTCGTGTGGCGTGAACCGCGCTCTATCAAGGGTTTAGGGGCTGCTTCCGGTCGCTTGGTTCTCGCTGCCGCACGGCCTTAAACCCTTGTCTCATGCCGTTAGGTATGCGAGTCCCTGTCTTCCCGGTTGATGGATACGGTTCCCGGCCGGTCGTTTGGGGTGCGTCGGGCGGCGGGGCGTCGCCGCCGGGCGCCGGGTTGCGGCACTGCGCGCCGCAGGGAGGTAAGATGTCCAGTTCGACCGTGCGCACCGTCACATACGATCTTCTCCGCCAGCTCGGCCTCACCACCTTCTTCGGCAATCCGGGCTCCACCGAGGAGACCTTCCTCAAGGATTTCCCGGCCGACTTCACCTATCACCTCGCCCTCCAGGAAGCCTCCGCCATCGCCATCGCGGACGGCTATGCCCAGGCCACCGGCAAGCCGGCCATCGTGAATGTCCACACCGCCGCCGGCCTCGGCAACGCGATGGGCAACCTCATCACGGCGAGCCTCAACAAGACCCCGCTCATCGTCACCGCCGGCCAGCAGACCCGCGAGATGCTGCTCATGGAGCCGTGGCTGACGAACGTGGATTCCACCATGCTGCCGCGCCCCTGGGTGAAGTGGGCCTATGAGCCCACCCGCGCCGAGGACGTGCCCGCGGCCTTCATGCGTGCCTATGCCACCGCCGTTCAGGCGCCCGCCGGGCCGGTCTTCCTCTCCTTGCCGCTGGACGACTGGGACAAGCCCTGCAATGGCCCGGCCGTGGTGCGCACCCTCGGCCATCGCGTCGCCCCCGATCTCGACCGGCTGAAGGAATTCGCCGACATCCTCTCCGGCGCCAAATCGCCCGCGCTGATCTTCGGCGCGGCCATCGACCGGGGCAATGGATGGGCGGATGCGGTGGCGCTGGCGGAGAAGCTGAACGCCGCCGTCTTCGCCGCCCCCGCCAGCGAGCGCACGCCCTTCCCGGAAGATCACCCCCTCTATGTGGGCGGCCTGCCCTTCGCCACCGGGCCCCTGTCCGACCGGCTCAAGGGCCATGACGTGGCCATCGTCATCGGCGCCCCCGTGTTCCGCTATTATCCTTATGTGCCCGGCCCCTATCTGCCCGAGGGCATGCGCCTGCTGCACATTTCGGACGATCCGGGCGAGACCTCCCGCGCGCCCGTGGGCGACAGCCTGGTTTCCGACGCCGTGCTCGCCACCCGCGCCCTCGTGGAGCTGGTGAAGCCCGGCGCGGCCAAGGCGACGCCCGCCGCTCTCCCCCACCGCATGGCGCCCCATCCGGCCTGCCATCCCGAGGACGCCCCCGGCGGCAAGGACGGCGTGCACACCGCCGCCGACGTGTTCGCGGCGCTCGCCGAGGTGCGGCCCGACCATTGCGTGCTGGTGGAGGAATCCCCCTCCAACCTCGCGGACCTGCACCGCTGGTGGCCCATCACTGAGCCGCAGACCTTCTTCACTTTCGCCAGCGGCGGCCTCGGCTGGAACCTGCCCGCCTCCGTGGGCATCGCCCTGGGCGAGCGGGACACGGGGCGCAATCGCCCGGTCATCATGATCGTGGGCGACGGCTCGTTTCAATATTCGCTCCAGGCGCTCTACACGGCGGCCCAGAGCAAGCTGCCCATCGTCTATATCGTGCTGCGCAACGGGCAGTACGGCATCCTTAAGTCGTTCGCGGTGCTCGAAGAGACCCCCGGCGTGCCGGGCCTCGACATTCCCGGCCTCGACATCGTCAGCCTCGCCAAGGGCTTCGGCTGCGAGGCCGAGCGCATTTCCGACCTGGAGGTGCTGAAGGCGCGGGTGAAGGCGGGCTTCTCCGGTCCCGGCCCGCTGGTGATCGAGGTGCCCATCACCAACGACGTGCCCCCGCTCATCTGAGCCGGGCGGCCACGCGGACGCCAAAAACTCTGGTAGGAATGCTGCGGCCGGCGGGTCATCTCGCCGGCCGCGCGCCGTTCGGGCGTGCGTTGTTCGTTGGGAGGCTGTCCATGGATTATGTGAAGCTCGGCCGCACCGGCCTCGATGTGTCCCGCCTGTGCCTGGGTTGCATGAGCTTCGGCGAGCCCGGGCGCGGCACCCATGCCTGGACGCTGCCGGAAACCGAGAGCCGCCCGCTGATCCGCATGGCGCTGGACCTCGGCATCAATTTCTTCGACACCGCCAACATGTATTCCGACGGCTCCAGCGAGGAGATCGTGGGCCGCGCGCTGAAGGATTTCACCCGGCGCGAGGAGGTGGTGATCGCCACCAAGGTCTATTTCCGCATGCGGCCGGGGCCGAACGGGTCCGGGCTCTCGCGCAAGGCCATCATGAGCGAGGTGGACGCGAGCCTGCGGCGGCTCGGCACCGATTATATCGACCTCTACCAGATCCACCGGCTCGACCCCGCGACCCCCATCGAGGAGACCCTGGAAGCGCTGAACGACGTGGTCCGGGCGGGCAAGGTCCGCTATATCGGCTCCTCCTCCATGGCCGCGTGGCAGTTCATGAAGGCGCTGTCCATCTCCGAGAGGAACGGCTGGGCGCGCTTCGTCTCCATGCAGAATTACGTGAACCTTCTCTATCGCGAGGAGGAGCGCGAGATGCTGCCGCTCTGTCGCGCCGAGGGTATCGGCGTCATTCCCTGGAGCCCGCTGGCGCGCGGGCGCCTCACCCGCGACTGGGACGAGACCACCGCCCGTTCGGAGACCGACGAGGTGTCCCACCGCCTCTATGCGGTGATGGAGGCGGCGGACCGCAAGGTGGTGGAGGCGGTGGCCGCCGTCGCCGCCGCGCGGGGGCTGCCGCGTGCCCAGGTGGCGCTCGCCTGGGTGCTGCGCACGTCGGGCATCACCGCCCCCATCGTGGGCGCCACACGGCCCGGCCATCTGGAAGACGCGGTGGCGGCGCTCTCCGTCACCCTCACCGATGACGAGGTGGCGGCGCTGGAAGCGCCCTACGTGCCCCATCCCGTGCTCGGCTTCTCCTGAGCGGTGCCATGCGGATCGACCGGCGCGTTTTCCTCGCGGCGCTTCCCGCGTTCGCCTTTGTCTCGCGCCCGGCGTGGGCACAGGCCGAACACGCCTGTGCGGCCATAGAGGCGCGCACGGGCGGCCGGCTCGGCGTTGCCGTGCTGGACGGGACCGGCGCACCCCGCATCCTGCACCGGGCGGAGGAGCGCTTTCCCTTCTGCAGCACCTTCAAGTTTTTGGTCGCCGGCGCGGTGCTGAAACGGGTGGACGAGGGGAAGGAGCGCCTGGACCGGCGCATCGCCTACGGCACGGACGACATCATCCAGCATTCCCCCGTCACCAAGGCGAACCTGGGCAAGGGGATGAGCGTCGCGGACCTGTGCGCGGCCACCGTCACTCTCAGCGACAATGCGGCGGCCAATCTGCTGCTCGCGACATTGGGCGGTCCGAAAGGGCTCACCGCCATGCTGCGGGCCATAGGCGACACGGTAACCCGCAACGACCGCTGGGAGACCGCCCTGAACAGCGCCATACCCGGCGATCCACGGGACACGACGAGCCCGCTCGCCATGGCCCGCGACATCCACGCGCTGGTGGTGGGGGATGTCCTTTCCCCGCCGTCCCGCACGCTGTTGGCCACCTGGCTCTATGATTGCAAGACCGGGGACGATCGCCTGCGTGCAGGCTTGCCCGGCTGGCGGGTGGGAGACAAGACCGGCACGGGGGGCGCGACGACCGGCACGGTCAACGATGTGGGCATCGCCGTCCCACCCGGCGCCGCCCCCGGCACGCGGCCGATCATCCTGTCGGTCTATCTCACCCAGTCGCGCCTCGACCTTGCGGGCTCGAACGCCGCCATTGCCGAGGTTGCGGCGCTGGCGGCGCGTACGCTGACGAAGTAAGGCGGTTCGGGGGAGGGAGCCGCGCACAGGATCTGGCCGTGCGCGAATTTTCATCGCCCGAGCCGCGAAACCCATGGAACCCGGGGCTTGGCTGCGGGTTTACCTTCTCGACAGCGCGCCATGCGCCCGCACCGAGAAGGAAGAGACTGCGATGGGCTCGATCTCCAGGGAAGTTGCCGCCGCCTCCGTCCGCATGGTCATCGGCTCCACCGAGCGCGAAGTGCGTTCGCTGAAGGAGGCCAAGGGCTTCCTGCGCGAGCACAAGGCCGGTGCGGTGGCCGATTTCATCCTCGCGGATATCGACCCCAAGTCTCCCGGCGCCCTGGTGGCGTTCCGCAGCAAGCTGGAGATGATGCGCGCCGCTCTCTGACGGTACCGCCATCTGCCGAAGACACAAAAAGCCGGGCCTCTGCGCCCGGCTTTTTCATTGGGCGGCGTGCGTTCAGAGCACCATGGCGAGCTGGGCGCCGCCGAGGGCGGCGAGGAACAGGGCGCCGTCATGCAACGCAAGGCCCAGGCGGCCCTGCGCGCCGCTTTCCCGCAGCCATGCGGTGGCCCCGATAGTGGCGGCCGACCATCCCGCCCCGGACAGGATCAGCGCCAGGGCCAGCGCTTCCGGCCGCGTGCTCGCCATGGCGATCCACAAGGCGAGCGTCGAGAGCGCCAGCCCGCCCGCAGCCAGCAGGCGCGGCGAGATGCGCGCGCCCAGCCAGATGAGCGGCACGGCAGGGGCATACATGGCGAACACATGCAGGGCGATGAAGCCGAAGATCGCCCCTTCGCCGATGCCGCAATCCACCAGCTTCAAGGGCGCGCCGCCCATGAGCAGCGTCATGGAGAACCACACCGCCGCCGCCGCCAAGGTGGGCGCGGCGAGGGCGCGTAGCGGGGCGGCCGCGCCGCTTGGGGCGGCACTTACCGGGTCCGGCGCGAGGCGCACCGCCACGGCGAGCGCGGCGGTGTGGGCGAGCGCCGCCAGAAGCGCGGCCCCCACCAGGAAGAAGGGGGCGAGAAGCTGTTCCGCCCCGGCCATGAGGGCGGGCCCGGCCAATGCGGCCAGAAGGCCACCCGCCAGCACGCCCGCCGCAGCGGCACCGGGCTTGGCCGAGGCGGCGGCCGCCTCATGCCGGTAGAAGAAGGCGAAGCCCTGCGCCATGCCCAGCCACAGCCCGCCGATGCAGGCGAAGGCGAACTGGTGCTGAACGAGGCCCATGGCCAGAAGCAGGCCACCCGCCATGCCGAGGGACGCACCGAGGGCGAAGCCCGCCCGTCGCCCGAACGCATCGCGCAGGAAGGAGGCGGGGAAGGAGGCGAGCACCGCCCCCAGCATGAGGGCCGCGAACGGCCAAGTGATGAGTTCCGGGCGCGGGGCCAGCATGGCGCCCGCCAGCGGCAAGGCGGCGGAGGCGGCGGTCTGCCCCAGCACCGCGAAGGCGAAGCCCGCCGTGAGCGCGAACGTGCCCGGTCCGGGCCCCACATTGTCATTGGCGGGCGGCGGCCCGCTCAGGCCGTCGCAGATGCAGGAGAGAAGGCCCGCGCGGACCGTCATCCCCGACCGGCTGGACGCGCCGAGCTTCATTTGCGCACGTCCTCGTCCGAGAGGATGCGGCGGGCGGCACCGTCCATGTCGTCATACTGGCCCGCCTTCAGGCTCCACAGGAAGGCGAACAGCCCGGCAAGCCCCAATGCCAGGGCCAAGGGCACCAGATAGATCAGCACGTTCATGACCGCGCCTTTCCCGGCTGCGCCGCCGGCATCCCGCCCGCGCGCGGAACCCCGGCACGCAGTGCATTGACCGTGACCAGGGTGGACGAGCCCGACATGGCGAGCGCGGCCACCAGAGGCGTCACATATCCCCCGACAGCGAGGGGGACCGCAATCAGATTATACAGGAGGGCGATCCACAAATTCTCACGAATGCGCTTGAGGGCCGAGCGCGCGCAGGCCAGAGCGTCGCGCACCGGGCCGAGTTTGGTGCCGAGAAACTCCGCATCCGCCTGCGCCTTGGTGAGCGCGGCGCCCTCCACGGGGGAGAGGGAGGCGTCCGCCGCCGCGAGGGCAGGGGCATCGTTGAGCCCGTCGCCCACCATGAGCACGCGGTGCCCCTGCGCCTTCATGTCCGCGATGGCGGCGATCTTGGCGGCGGGCTTGAGGCCGGGGCGGGCATCGGTAATGCCGAGCGCGCGGGCCACCGGGGCCACCGCGTCCGGCCGGTCACCGGAGAGGATGACGAGGGAGAGGCCCATGCCTGTGAGGGCCGTTGCCACGTCCTCGGCGTCCGCCCGCAACGCCTGGTCGATGCCCGCCACGAAGCCGTCGTCACCCAGGCGAAAGGCGATGAGGGAGGCGGAGGCGGGCAGGTCGGCGGGGGCGTCGAGGCCGCAGAAGGCGAGGCTGCCGAGGCGCGCCTCGCGCCCGTCGATCACGGCGCGCACGCCCGCGCCGGCCTCTTCCGTCGCCTCGGGGACGGGCGCCCCTTCCGCCTGCCGCGCCAGCACGGCGGCCAGGGGATGATGGCTGGACAGAGCGAGGCGGGCGGCGAGGCGGACCAAAGCGGGGTTCGTGCCCTCGGGCAGGCGCACCACGGGGTCGGGCAAGGTGAGGGTGCCGGTCTTGTCGAACACCACCGTGTCCACCTGGGCAAGACGCTCGATCATGTCGGCGGAGCGCAGCAGGATGCCGGAGCGGAACAGGGCGCCGGTGGCCACCACCTGAACGGCGGGCACCGCCAGCGCCAGGGCGCAGGGGCAGGTGATGATGAGCACCGCCACCGCGATCATCACCGCGTCATGCAGGCTCGCGCCCATGGCGATCCAGAACAGGGCCGAGGCGAGCGCGGTCACATGCACCACGGGCGCATAGGCCCGCGCCACCCGGTCGGCGAGGCGCACATAGGCGGTGCGCGCGGTCATGGCGCCGTCCAGCAGGCGCTGCACCTCGTCCACCAGCGTCTGGTCGCCGCCCGCCGTCACGCGGAGCGTCAGCGCGCCCTCGCCGTTGAGGCTGCCGGCATGCACCGCGTCCCCGGCGGCGACCGTGCGGGGCAAGGTCTCGCCGGTCACCAGCGCCTCGCTCATATTGGAGCGGCCGTCCACCACCACGCCGTCCGCGCCCACCCGCTCGCCGGCGGGCACCAGGATGAGGTCGCCGGGCCGCAGCGCCTGGACCGGCACCTGCACGGGGCACCCCTCCGCATCCAGCCGATGCGCGAATTCGCCCCTGAGCGCCGCCACATTGGCCGCCACCGCCCGGGTGCGCTGGCGCGCGGCATGGTCCAGATAGCGGCCGGCCAGGAGGAAGAAGAGCAGCATGAGCGCGCTGTCGAAATAAGCGTGCTCCTGCGACAGGGCGGTTTCCACCACCGACATGCCCAGTGCCAGGAGCACGCCCAGGGAGATGGGCACGTCCATGTTGAGCTTGCGGGCCTTGAGGCCCGCCAGGGCGGAGCGGAAGAAAGGCTGGCCCGCATAGGCGGCGGCGGGCAAGGCGATGAGCGCGGAGACCCAGTGGAACAGGTCGCGCGTCTCGGGGGTGATGTCGCTGACATTCCCGGCCCAGACCGAGACCGAGAGCAGCATCACGTTCATGGCTGCGAAGCCCGCGACGCCGAGGCACCGCAGCAGCCACTTGGCGCGCTCCGCCTCCTCGTCTGCCGCCGGCATGGCGAAGGGGTGGGCGCGATAGCCGAGATCGGAGAGGCGGGCCACCACCGCATCGGCGGAGGTCTCCGCGCCCCAGGCCACGGACAGGCGGTGATTGGTGTAGTTGAGCCGCGCGCGCACCACGCCGGGAAGGGCGGTGAGGCCGCGCTCGATCTCCTCGATGCAGCCGTCGCCGGAAATGCCCTCCACCACGAGGTTCATCTGGGCATGGCCTGCCGCGTCGTGATCCACGAACACGGAATAATCGACGGCTTCAGCTCCCACGGTCCGCATCCTCCGGCCCGTCTCTGGAGGCGGGCTCAGCGCAATTGCATCCTGTTTTTTGAGCGGAAGAGGCGTTGGTCGCCTTGCGAAAGATCAATCACCAGATCCCACTGCCCGGCGGGCGCGTCGAGCGAGGCGCCGTAGCGCCCGTCGCCCAGGTCCTTCAACTCGGTGGTCACGTCACGCCGCGCGTCCGTGGGGTGGGAGAGGCGCGTGGCCGCGATCAGGCCCGAAAGCGGGCGGCCCGCATTGTCCCGGGCGATGAGCGTGACGATGCGGCCCCCGCCGCCCAAATCCTGGAACTCGGCCACCACGTTCCAATGGCGCTCCGCCTGCTGCTCGGCGGCCATTTCCTCGCCGCGGAAGGCGAGGCCAGCCTTGTAGGAGCTGGCCGTCTCCACCCCGCCGAACGTGGTCACGGCGAAGCGCGCCATCACCACATTCACCGCGATGATGGTGGCGAAGAAGGCGAGGATGCAGACCAGCACGAACCGGCCGGTGATCTCGCGGGGCCGACCGCTCTCCAATGTTCCGGGCATCTGGGGCCTCGTATGGTCCATGGCGCCCGTTCAGGGGCCGATGAAATGGTCGGGCACCTTCGCTTCCACGCCAGTCGCCTTGTCGCGGATGAGGAAGGTGATGGGCAGCGACACGCCGGGATCGAGCGGCGTGTGCGTGGTCACGAACACGCGCAGCTCGCGGGTCTGGTCGGGCCCCACGCTCACGTCCGTGGTGCCGCCGGTGCCCACCACGTCCAGCGTCCCGCCGGGCACGCCCGCGACGGAGAGCAGGAAGGTGCGCTCGGCGCGCTGCTTGTTGGCGATGCGCAGCGTATAGGCGTTGCGCACCGCCCCGTCCGCCATGCGCACGAACAGCGGGTTGCGGTCGTGGATGGCGGCGACGCCTTCGGTGTCGCGCATGGCGAGGCTGACCAGCATGGTGATGCCGGTCACCGCGATGAGCGCCACATAGAGCAGGGTGCGCGGGCGCACCAAGTGGCGCACCTGCGGCTTGCCGGCGGCGCGGGCCGCGAAATTGGCCTCGCTGTCATAGGCGATGAGGTTCCGGGGACGGCTGATCTTGTCCATCACCGTGTTGCAGGCATCGATGCACAGGCCGCACTGGATGCAGTCGAGCTGCGAGCCCTTGCGGATGTCCACGCCCGTGGGGCACACGGCCACGCACTGGTCGCAATCGATGCAGTCGCCCGCCGGCTTGCCCGCCTCGCGCAGCAGCACCGCCTTCTTGAGCGAGCCGCGCGGCTCGCCCCGGTCATAGCGATAGGCGACGTTGAGGGCGTATTCGTCGGTGAGCGCCGCCTGGATGCGCGGCCAGGGGCACATATAGGTGCACACCTGCTCGCGCATGTGCCCGGCCAGCACATAGGTGGTGCAGGTGAGCACGAAGATGGAGGCATAGGCGATGGTGGGCGCCTGCAGCGTCGCCAGTTCCACCACCAGGGTGGGGGCGTCGGCGAAATAGAGCACCCAGGCGCCGCCGGTCCACCAGGCGATGAGCAGCCAGATGGCATGCTTCAGCGTCTTGTGGGTGAACTTCTCCAGCGTCATGGGGCCGGCATCGGCCTTCATGCGCTCGCGCCGGTCGCCCTCGATGAGGCGCTCGATGGCGAGGAACAGGTCGGTCCAGACCGTCTGCGGGCAGAGATAGCCGCACCAGACGCGCCCGGCGACCGCATTCATCAGGAACAGGATGAGCGAGGCGAGGATCAGCAGGCCCGCGACGTAATAGAATTCCTGCGGCCAGATCTCCAGGAAGAAGAAATAGAAGCGCCGCGCGGGGAAATCCATCAACACCGCCTGGTCGGGCGCGCCCGGTCCCCGGTCCCAGCGCACGAAGGGCAGCAGGTAATAGATGCCCAGCGTGATCGCCAGGATGATCCACTTGATGCGCCGGAAGGTGCCGTGGACGCTCTGGGGGTAGATCTGCCGACGGGCGACATACAACGGCTCCTCCACCTCCTCCGCGAGGGAGGGGGTGGAGGCCGTGTCGGGCTTGCGGATGGGTGCGCTCATGGGGGGAGCCGGCCAGCGGCCTCCTATTGCCCGCCGCCCAGGGTGTGGACGTAGACGGTGAGGGCCTTGATGGTGGAGGCAGGCAGGCGGGTGCCCCAGGCGGGCATGACGCCGCCCCGGCCCAGCGCGATGGTCTGCATGATGGTGGCCTTGTCGCCGCCATAGAGCCAGATGTTGTCGGTGAGGTTCTTCGAGCCCAGCTCCAGCTTGCCCTTGCCGTCCTCGCCGTGACAGACGGCGCAATTGGCCTTGAACACCACCGCGCCGCGCTGCGCGCCCGGATCGGTGGCGGGCACCAGCCCGGCGAGCGAGCGCACATAGTCCGCCGTGTCCGAGATCTGCGCGCGGGAGAGCACGCCGGCGAACGGCGTCATGTTGCCCTGGTGGCCTTCATCGTCACCGGCGCGGATGCCGTGGGCGATGGTGGCCTGGATCTGGGCCAGCGTGCCGCCCCACAGCCAGTCATCGTCATTGAGGTTGGGGAAGCCCTTGGCCCCGCCGCCCCCGGCGCCGTGGCACGGCGCGCAATTGTCGGCGAAGGCCACCCGGCCTTCCGCGCGGGCCAGCGAAAGCAGATCGGGCGAGCGCTCGATTTCCTCCAGAGAGGCCGTGTTGAGCCGCGCGGAGGAGGCCGCGCGCAGGGCCGCGAGGTCCGTCAGCTGCTCCTGCACGGCGGTGCGCGAGTTCCAGCCCAGCAGACCGGGCGTGGCGGAGGAGACGAGCGGCCAGGCCGGGTAGAGGATCCAGTAGCCCACCGCCCACACGATGCAGGCATAGAAGGACCAGAGCCACCAGCGGGGCAGCGGGTTGTTGAGTTCGCGGATGCCGTCCCACTCGTGACCGGTGGTGGTCTTCCCGCTCTTTGCGTCCACGTCGGTATCGTGGCTCTCATGCGCGGTGCTCACGGCATCAATCCTCTTTCAGCGGAATCTGGGCGGCGTCTTCGAATTCCTTCTTCTTCTTCTTGGAAGGCCAGTAGGCATACGCAATGACGCCCAGGAAGCCGAAGAAGAAGAGGAGCAGGCCCCAGGTCTGCGCGAAGGAGGCCAGGGTCATGTAAAGGTCGCTCATGGCTCACCTCACATTCGCTTTGTTGTCGTAGAGCTTGAAGTCCACGAGGGTGCCGAGCATCTGCAGGTAGGCGATGAGCGCATCGGCCTCGCTGACCATGCCGGGATTGCCGTCGAAGTCGCGCACCTGGGCCTTGGGATAGCGCTTGAGCAGCGCGTCCGTGTCGGCGTCGGGATTGATTTGGGCGGCCAGGTCGTCCTGGGCGCTGGCGATCATCTCCTCCGTATAGGGCACGCCTTCCAGGCGCAGCACCTGCATGTCCTTGGCGATGTGCTTGGCGTCCAGCTTGTTCTGCGCCAGCCAGGGATAGGCAGGCATGATGGACGGGGGCACCACCGCGCGCGGATTGTTCAGGTGCTCAAGCTGCCAGAGGTCCGAATACTTGCCGCCCACGCGGGCAAGGTCCGGTCCGGTGCGCTTGGAGCCCCACTGGAAGGGGTGGTCGTACATGCTCTCGGCGGCGAGCGAATAGTGGCCGTAGCGCTCCACCTCGTCGCGCAGCGGGCGGATCATCTGGCTGTGGCAGCTGTAGCAGCCCTCGCGCACATAGATCTTGCGGCCGGCAAGCTCCAGCGGCGAGTAGGGGCGGATGCCCTCTACCTTCTCGATGGTGCTCTTCAGGTAGAAGAGGGGAACGATCTCGACCAGGCCGCCGATGGAGATCACCAGCAGCACACCCAGCAGCAGGATCGACGAGTGCTTCTCGAAGATCGCGTGCTTGGCCCAGAGCGAGGCGGATTTCGTGGACATGTCTCTCTCCGTCATTCCGCAGGGGCGAGGGTGAGGCCGGCCGGGGTCTCGGCGGCGGCCACGGGCTCGGCCTTGCGGATGGTCATCACCACATTCCAGGCCATGATCAGCGCGCCGACGAGGAACAGGATTCCGCCGAGCGCCCGGATCACATAGAGGGGGTGCATGGCCTCGACGGACTCGATGAACGAGTATTCGAGGAAGCCGAGCGCGGTATAGGCACGCCACATGAGGCCCTGGAGGATGCCCGCCACCCACATGGCGCAGATGTAGAGCACGATCCCGAGGGTGGAGATCCAGAAGTGCCAGTTGATGGCCTTGACCGAATACATCTCCTTCTTGTGCCAGAGCCAGGGAACCAGGCAGTAGATGGCACCGAACGAGATGTAGGCGACCCAGCCGAGCGCGCCGGAATGAACGTGGCCGATGCCCCATTCCGTGTAGTGGCTGAGGGAGTTCACCGCCTTCACCGACATCATCGGCCCCTCGAAGGTGGCCATGCCGTAGAAGGCGACCGACACCACCATCATGCGGATGACCGGATCGGTGCGCAGCTTGTCCCAGGCGCCCGAGAGGGTCATGAGGCCGTTGATCATGCCGCCCCAGGAGGGCATCCACAGCATGATGGAGAAGGTCATGCCCAGGGTCTGCGCCCAGTCCGGCAGGGCGGTGTAGTGCAGATGGTGGGGACCGGCCCAGATATAGAGGAAGATCAGCGCCCAGAAGTGCACGATGGACAGGCGGTAGGAATAGACCGGCCGCTCCGCGCGCTTGGGGATGAAGTAATACATCAGGGCGAGGAAGCCGGCGGTGAGGAAGAAGCCCACCGCGTTATGGCCGTACCACCACTGCACCATGGCATCCTGCACGCCCGACCAGACGATGTAGGAGTGCGGCGAGAACAGCGACACCGGCACCGTGGCGTTGTTGCCGAGGTGCAGCACCGCGATGGTCACGATGAAGGCGAGATAGAACCAGTTGGCCACATAGATGTGGGGTTCCTTGCGCTTCAGGATGGTGAGCAGGAAGACCAGGAAATAGGTGACCCAGACCACGGTCAGGAACAGGTCGGAATACCATTCCGGCTCCGCATATTCCTTGCCCTGGGTGATGCCCAGCAGGTAGCCCGTGCCCGCGATGACGATGAAGAAATTGTAGCCCAGGATCACGAACCAGGGGGCGAGGTCGCCGGCCAGCCGGGCGCGGCAGGTGCGCTGGACCACGTAGAAGGAGGTGGCGATCAGCACGTTGCCGCCGAAGGCGAAGATCACCGCCGAGGTGTGCAGCGGCCGCAGGCGCCCGAAGGAAATCCAGGGCAGGTCGAAGTTGAACACCGGGAAGGCGAGCTGCAGGGCGATGATCACCCCCACCAGGAAGCCCGCAATGCCCCAGAAGACTGCCAGCAGCGTGGAGACCTTCACCGGCCCCATATTGTAGTTGGGCAGCCCGTCGATGGTCTGGGGCGGGAGTTCCGCGGGCCTGTCCATGTAGCGGTTGCCGATGGCGAAGACCGAGGCGATCGACGCGGCGGCAAACAGGAAGGCATGGAAGGCATAGGCGCTGGTATGGGCCTTCGCCATCACGGTGATGGAGAGGAGTGCCAGCAGGGCGAATACCACGAGAAGCAGCATCTCGCCGTTGGTCATCGACTTGCGGGGCAAGGTGGTTGGGGCTGGTGCGGTCGGCATCGTCGGTTCCCTGCCCCGGAGACGGAGGTCCCCGAAGCTTCTGGATGCACCATGCGTGGGGGGCCGCTGTCCCTCCTTGATACAAGTCAAAAGTAAGGCGCCCGCGGCCGCGTCCGGCGGGCTCGGGTCCGTCTTTCCAAGATGTTGAATTTAAATTGATATTCTTGGTTTTGGCGGGGCGCTGGGCGGCCGTGGCGGGCCTGCGCCAAAAGGTCCTGCGTGCCGTGCCGGAGGGTCCGGGGCGGGTGCGGGAGATGGGCTAGGCCACCTTGACGATGCGGTTCCGCCCGAGGCGCTTGGCCTGATAAAGCCCCTTGTCCGCCAGTTCCAGCAGGTGGGCGAGGGGGCCGAGGGCGGTGCCCTCGGCATTGGCCGCTTCGATCACGGCGCCCGAGGCGGTCATGCGGAAGCGCCCCTCGCTCACTGCGAAGTCGCGGTTGGCCACTTCCCGGCGAAAGCGGTCCATGGCTTCGGTGGCGGAGTTGCCGTCGCAGCCGATGAGGATGGCGGCGAATTCCTCCCCGCCGATGCGGAACAGCCAGTCCTCGGCCCGCATGACCTCACGGAAGGTGGAGGCGAAGCCGTGCAGCGCATCGTTGCCGGCCTCGTGCCCGAACCTGTCATTGACCCGCTTGAAATGGTCGATGTCCAGCACGGCGATGGAGAAAGGATGCTTCACGCGCTCGGCGCGATGGAATTCGTTGGCGGCGACGATCTCCAGCATGCGCCGGTTCCAGGCGCCCGTCAGCGCGTCCGTCGAGGCGATGCGGCGCAGCTCCAGTTCATGGGCGGCTACGGCGGCAAGGTCGCGCAGGATCTGCCGGTGCGCCTCGGTGATGACACGGGGCGTTCGGTCCAGCACGCACAATGTGCCGATGCGCACCCCCTCCACCGAATTGAGCGGAACCCCCGCATAGAAGCGGATACGCTCCGGCCCATCCACGAAGAGATTGCCCTTCAGGCGCGGGTCGAGGGCGGTGTCGGGAATTTCAAAGGCTCCGGGCGCCGACATGGAATATTGGCACAAGGATTCCTCGACGGACGTTTCGCAGACGCTGAATCCCTGCACGGACTTGAACCAGTATCGGTCGTCGTCTTGCAGGCTGACGATGGCGATGGGAACATCAAGGGCCGCGCAGGCGATGCGTGTAATCCGGTCGAACATTTCTTCCGGAAGCGTGTCCAAGATGTTCATGGACCGCAGGATTTGGCCTCGAGAGAAAGCATCCGGATGCGACGACATGATGAATGCGCAACCTTGTTTGGCGCCTCGCGCCGTCTCCGACCCCGTTCGGTGGAACTATCTTCGGCTAATGAGCATAGCTCAAGGCGCAATTGGCGTCACGAATAGTGATTATTCCTGACCATAACGTGCCTTTTCATCGGCGAATCCATCACCACATGCACCCGTGAGGGGCAGTTCGGCCAGAGCGGAGGCTTTAATGAGCAATTTCGGCAGCTTGAACGCCCGTATCGGCGAGGTCACGGAGCGGATCGCGCGCCGGAGCGCGGCTGGGCGGAGCCGGTATCTGGAGCGCATCGAGGCCGCGCGCCAGAACACGCCGCCGCGCCAGCGCCTGGGCTGCGCCAACCAGGCCCATGGCTTTGCCGCCTGCGGCCCGCTGGACAAGGAGCGCCTGCGGGAGGAGGCGACGCCCAACCTCGCCATCGTCACCGCCTATAACGACATGCTCTCGGCCCACCAGCCCTATGAGCGCTATCCGGAGCTGATCCGCGCCGCCGCCCGCGAGGCGGGGGGCACCGCCCAGGTGGCGGGCGGGGTGCCCGCCATGTGCGACGGCGTCACACAAGGCGAGGCGGGCATGGAGCTGAGCCTCTTCTCCCGCGAGGTCATCGCCCTCTCCACCGCCGTGGCGCTGTCCCACCAGACCTTCGATGCCGCCGTCTTCCTCGGCATCTGCGACAAGATCGTGCCCGGCCTCGTCATCGGCGCGCTGGCCTTCGGGCATTTGCCGGCGGTGTTCATTCCCGCCGGGCCCATGACGTCCGGCCTGCCCAATGACGAGAAGACGCGCATCCGCCAGCTTTATGCGGAAGGCAAGGTGGACCGTGCCGCGCTGCTGGAGGCGGAATCGCTCTCCTATCACGGGCCGGGCACCTGCACCTTCTACGGCACCGCCAATACCAACCAGATGATGATGGAGATCATGGGCCTGCATCTGCCCGGCGCCTCCTTCGTCAATCCCAACACGCCGCTGCGCGACGCGCTGACCCGCGAAGGGGCGCGGCGGGCGCTGGCCATCACGGCGCTGGGCAACCACTACACGCCCGTGGGGCGCATGCTGGACGAGAAGGCTTTCGTGAATGCGGTGGTGGGCCTGCACGCCACGGGCGGCTCCACCAACCACACGCTCCATATGGTGGCCATGGCGGCGGCGGCGGGCATCACGCTCACCTGGGACGATTTCTCGGACCTCGCGGAGAAGGTGCCGCTGCTCGCCCGTGTCTATCCCAACGGCAAGTCGGACGTGAACCAGTTCCACGCGGCGGGCGGCATGGCCTATGTGATCCGCGAACTGCTGGGCGCGGGGCTGCTGCACAATGACGTGCAGACCGTCTGGGGCACCGGCCTCGACGGTTATCTGAAGGAGCCGGGCGTGGAGGAGGGCGACCGCCTCGTGTGGCGGGAGGGGGCGTCCGAAAGCGGCGACACGGCCATCCTGCGCGGCGCGGCCGAGCCCTTCCAGGCGACCGGCGGGCTCAAGGTGATGGGCGGCAATCTCGGCCGGGCGGTGGTGAAGAGTTCCGCCGTTGCGCCCGAGCGCCATGTCATCGTCGCCCCGGCCCGGGTGTTCAATTCCCAGGAAGAGGTGCAGGCCGCCTTCAAGGCGAAGGAGCTGGACGGGGACTTCATCTGCGTGGTGCGCTTCCAGGGGCCGGCCGCCAACGGCATGCCGGAACTGCACAAGCTCATGCCGCCGCTGGGCGTGCTGCAGGATCGCGGGCAGAAGGTGGCGCTGGTGACGGACGGGCGGCTGTCCGGCGCCTCCGGCAAGGTGCTCTCGGCCATCCATGTGACGCCCGAAGCGGCGCGCGGCGGGGCCATCGCCAAGGTGCGCGATGGCGACATGATCCGCGTGGATGCGGTCACCGGCGACCTGGAAGTGCTGGTGGACGCCCATGAATGGGCCCGGCGCGTGCCCGCCGCGGTGGACCTCTCCACCTCCCATCACGGCGTGGGCCGCGAGCTGTTCGCGCCGTTCCGCGCGGCGGTGGGTGCGGCGGATGGTGGCGCCACGGTTTTCGCAGGCGCTTTCGCCTGAAGGATCCGCGCCTGAAAAGCCCGCGCCTCGAAAACGCTGCCGGACGGTGGCGCGGCGGTGCGTCCCGCTTTATAGCGGGATGGATCGTAAGGAAGGCTTAGATGATGGCGGACAGCGTGGAGGATGCACCCCGGCTCACCGAGGTTGTGCCGGGACTGCTTCGGATCAGGATCGCGCTGCCGTTTCCGCCCACGGAAGTGAATGCCTGGCTGCTGCGGGACGCGGAGGGCTGGACCCTCATCGATTGCGGTGTGGACGATGCGCGCACCCGCGCTCTGTTCGAGGCGGTGTTCACCGATCCCCTGCTGGAGGGGCGGCCGGTCACACGCCTCCTCATCACCCATTTCCACCCCGACCATGTGGGTCTTGCCGGCTGGATCGCGGAGCGCATCGGCGTGCCCATCCATATGAGCCGGGTCGAATGGCTTCAGGCCCGCCTCATCCTGGCGGACCCGCCCGAACGGGCGCTCGATGCCTATTTCGCCCAATATGTCCGCTCCGGCGCGCCGGAGAGCTTCCTCACCTTCCTGCGCCAGCGCGGCCTGCTTTATCGCAAATGGGTGGGCGCGCTGCCTTATAGCTACACCGCCATCCGCGAGGGCGACACCTTCCAGATGGCGGGCACGTCCTGGCGGGTGATCACGGGGGAGGGGCATGCGCCGGAAATGGTGTGCCTCTACAGCGCCGAGCGCGGCATCCTGATCGCCGCCGACCAGATCCTCGCCCGCATCACGCCCCATATCGGCGTCCATCCCGCCGATGCGGAGGCCGATCCGCTGGGCGCCTATCTCACCAGCCTCGGCAAGTTCGAGGGCCTGCCCGACGATACCCTCGTCCTGCCCTCCCATGGCGATCCCTTCACGGGCCCCGATGCCCGCATCACGGCGCTGCGCGATCATCACGAGGAGCGGCTCGGGCGGCTGATGGACTTCTGCGCCACCCCGCGCACGGTCATGGAGACCACGCAGGTCCTGTTCCGCAATCTGCCCGCCGACCAGATCGGCTTCGGCCTCAGCGAGGCGCTGGCCCATCTGCGCCATCTGGTGGCGCGCGGAGACCTGCGCGAGGAGAGCGACGCAGACCTCTGGCGCTTCGTGCGGTGAGGGCGCGGGCGCGGAATTGGCTTGCCTTGGTGGGGCGCCTGTGCTCCCCACACATGCCAGACGCCTTCATCCGCGAACGGCCTTCCGCGTGACCATCTATCTGCCCATCGCCGAGATTCCGGTGGCGATCTTCACGATCTTCGCCATGGGCCTCGCCGTGGGCTTCATCTCCGGCATGTTCGGCGTGGGCGGCGGCTTCCTCATGACCCCGCTGCTCATCTTCACCGGCGTTCCGGCGGCGGTGGCGGTGGCGAGCGTGTCCGCCCATATGGCCGCTTCCTCCTTTTCCGGCGCGCTCTCCTACCTGCGCAAGGGGCTTATCGACCTGCCCTTGTCCGGCTTCCTGCTGGCGGGCGGCCTCACCGGCACGGCGGCGGGGGTGGGGGCGTTCGCGCTGCTGCGCCTGTGGGGGCAGGTGGATCTGGTCATCGGCGTCGCCTATGTGGTGCTGCTCACGGGCGTGGGCGGGCTCATGCTGGTGGAGAGCCTGCGCTTCATCCTGCGCGCCTGGGGCGGCAAGAAGACTTCGGTGCGCCGCCCCGGTACCCATGGCTGGTTCCTGCGCCTGCCGCTGAAGGTGCGCTTCCGCCGCTCGCGCATCTATGTCTCGGTCATCCCCATCCTGGCCATCGGCCTCGGCATCGGCTTCCTGGGCGCGCTGCTCGGCATCGGCGGCGGCTTCCTGCTGGTGCCTGCCCTCATCTATCTGCTGCGCGTGCCCACCCAGATGTCGGTGGGCACCTCGCTGGTGATGACCCTCGTGACCATGACGGCGGCCACCATCCTGCACGCCGCCTTCAACGGCACCGTGGATGCCGTCCTGGCGCTCATCCTCATGCTGGGCGGCACGGTGGGGGCGCAGTTCGGCGCGCGGGCGGGGCAGCGGCTGAAGGCGGAATATCTGCGCCTGCTCCTGGCGTTGCTGGTGCTGGCGGTGGGCCTGCGCGTGGGCTACGACCTCGCCCGCCCGCCGGCGGATCCGTTCGCCATCACCCAGCGGGGGGCCTGAGCCGTGGGCCGCTTCCTCGCTCCGGCGCTTCTGGCGGGCGCGCTCTGCGTTGCCGGGGCTGCGCGGGCGGAGACGCTGGTCCTGTCGGTTTCTCAGCCGCAGGTGCTCATCACCTCCAATTTCACCGGCGCCGACCTCGTCCTGTTCGGCGTGGTGGAGGACCGGCCGCCCGGCGAGCATCGCTACGACTTCGCCGTGACCGTGCGCGGCCCCCAGGAGACCTTCGTCACCTGGCGCAAGTCCCGCGTGTTTGGGCTGTATGTGAACACGGACAGCCGCACCTTCGTGGACAGCCCGGCGGTGCTGGCGGTGGCCACCAACCGGCCCGCCGGCGAGATCGCGGACGCCGCCGTGCTGCGGCGCGAGCAGATCGGCCTCAGCCGGAACATCTTCCTCCAGCGGGTGGGATCGGACTTCGCGGACGTGGTGGCGGACGATCCCTTCCGCCTCGCCTTCCTGCGCATCAAGACCGCCGATGGCCTCTATGTGGAGGAGCCCAACGGAGTGAGCCTGCTGGCCCCGTCCGTGTTCCGCACCTCCTTCCACCTTCCCGCCAGCGCGCCGGTGGGCACTTATGAGGTGACGGTGAAGCTGTTCGAGGACGGGCAGATGCGCGCCGAGGCATCCACGGTCGTGACCGTGCGCAAGGACGGCTACGGCCAGCAACTGGCCACTTTCTCCGAGGAGCACGGCTGGCTCTACGGCCTTGCCGTCGCCTTCGGAGCGCTGGCGGTGGGCTTCTGCGCCAACATGCTCCTGCGCCGCGACTGAGCCCTGGGATACGGCCGCGCGCGCCCCTCCTGCCGGTGGGGCAGGCGACTGTTCCAGTGTCGCAAGACTGACAAAAGCCGAGGATCATTCCGTTACGTCAAGGGTTTTCCACATCTTGGATCCAGAAAATGCGCGGAAAAATTGCAATTTCGCGCAATGTTAAGTATCAATTGAGCCGGATCTGTTTTTCCGAACGGGCCGCGTCCCCTGCCGGGGAGGGCGGCCCTTGGGGAAGGCAGAGGCCCGCCGCTTTGGGGCGGTGCGCCGTCCCGCTTCCCGCGCGCGTAGGTTTTCGCGTCCCGCGCTGGAAACAGGACGGCGCAGGCGGTGCTCCCGCCATTCATGTCTTTCGCATCCGGCCGCCCGGCGCCGGATGCGCCGTCCTCCAGGTGCCATGCCCTGACCGGCACCTGGCGGAGGCGGGGCGGTGCCGATCGGCATCGCTCCGCTCTCCCTCCAAAGCGGCCCGGCCAGGGCGCCTGCGTCGTCCGCCGCGCGGGATCTCGCGCATCTGCCATGTTTTCTCCGCACGGCCTTGCGCCTATAAGCCTCGGCGGAGGGTGCCGTATCAGGTTGCAGTCAGTCTGGTCCGCGCGCTCCAGGGAGGGACCATGTCTTCCGGCGACGTGTCTGTGACCATTGAGGGCGGAATCGCCCGTCTCGTTCTGTCCAATCCGGAGCGGCGCAACGCCATTTCCAGCGCCATGTGGCGCGCCTTGTCCGAGTTCGCGGCGGAAGCGGGCCGGCGGGGCGACGTGCGCGTGACCCTGATCCGGGGGGAGGGGACCCTGGCCTTCTCGGGCGGCGCCGACATTTCCGATTTCAGCGCGGCCCGCTCCGATGCCTCCGGCGCACAGACCTATGACGAACTGGTGGAAGCCGCCTGCGCGGCCATCGAGGGGCTCGGCTGCCCCGTGGTGGCGCTGGTGCGCGGCGCCTGCGTGGGTGCGGGCGCGGCGTTGGCGGCCGCCTGCGACATCCGGGTGGCTGCGGAGGATGCCTTCCTGGCGGTTCCTGCGGCCCGCCTCGGGCTCGGCTACGATCCTCGCGGCGTCGCCCGTCTGGTGCGCGCCTATGGTCCCCATGCGGCCCGGCAATTGTTCTTCACGGCGGAACGCCTCACGGCGCGGCGCGTCTATGAGTTGGGCGGCATTGACCACATTGCGGGCCTCGACGAAGTGGACGCGCTGGCCGACCGGATCATTGCGCGCATCGCCGAGAATGCCCCGCTGACCCTGCGGGCGGCCAAGCTCTCCATCCATGCGGCGGAAGGCGTGGGGGGCGGCATCCTCACCGAGGCGCGCCATCTCACGCAGCTGGCCAATGCCAGTTCCGACTATCGCGAGGGCCGCCTCGCCTTCGCCGAGAAGCGCGCGCCGCGCTTTGCCGGAAACTGAGGACGCGGCGGACGGGGGCGTTGCGTCTTCGCGGCGCCCCGCCTATGGTCCGCGCCCGCGTTGGGGCGTAGCCAAGTGGTAAGGCAGCGGATTTTGATTCCGCCATCCCCTGGTTCGAATCCAGGCGCCCCAGCCATCTCTTTTCCCAGCCGTGCGATCGCCATGCCGGGCATACCGGCCGGCCGGCCAACCCGGCGGCCGGGATCGCGCTGCGCCTGTTGTCCTCCGTGCTCCGATGGTTCGCTTGACTCTGCCCTTGGTTTGAGTCGTTTTTAAAGGAACAAAACAGGAACATATATGGCCGTGGAACAGGACGTTTCCGCGCTGAGGCGGGTGCTTGCCGGGCTGGAGGCAGAGCATTTGCCCGGCGCTTCATCCACTTTCACCCTGGGGGCTGCGGGCGCGGACGGCCAGTTGGCCGATGGGCTGCCGCGAGGTGTCCTGCACGAGGTCCATGCTGCAGCCGGAGCCGACATTCCGGCCGCGTCCGGCTTCGCGCTGGCCTTGGCGCTGCGGGCCAGCGTGAGGCACGCAAACATGGCGCAACCCATCCTCTGGGTGCGGCAGGACATGCTCGATTCCGAAACAGGGGCGCTTCATGCCCCGGGCGTGGCCGGCCTCGGCCTCGATCCCGCGCAGATCATCCTGGTGCGGGTGCGCGACGCCGAGCAGGCATTGCGCGCGGCCGGTGACGCGGCACGCTGCCCGGCCCTGGGTGCCGTGCTGCTGGAGCCGTGGGGGGAGCCGAAGGCGCTGGATCTCACGGCGACGCGGCGGCTGGCGCTCCGGGCGCGCGAATCCGGCGTCACCATGCTCCTGCTGCGCATGACGGACAGGCCCATGGCGAGCGTTGCCCTGACCCGCTGGCAGGTGAGGCCCCTGGTCTCCGCCCCGCTGGCAGCCGGCGCGCCCGGAGCCCCGGCCTTTGCCGCCACCTTGCTGCGCCATCGCGGCGGCCTCCAGGGCCGCACCTGGAAACTGGAGTGGGACCATGAGAGCCGTTCCTTCCGCGACTTCGCCCCGCTATCTCGCGCTGTGGTTCCCGTTCCTTCCGGCCGAACGGTGGCGCAAGGCGGGGGGCACACCGACGTCCGGCCCTTCCGCCGCGCCGGATGAGCCGCCACTGGTCTTTGTGGAACGGGTGAAGGGCGCGCAGCGCGTGTCCGCCGTCTCCCCGCGCGCGCAGGCCATCGGCCTCGCGCCGGGGCTGACGCTGGCCGATGCCCGCGCCCGTATTCCCGACCTCGTGGTGGCCGATCATGATCCCGCCGCCGATGCCGCCTTGCTGGAGCGGATCGCCGATGATTGCGACCGCTGGACCCCGCTGGTGGCCCTGGACGGCCCGGACGGGCTCGTGCTCGACATTACCGGCTGTGCGCACCTGTTCGGCGGCGAGGCGATGATGCGCGCGCGGCTGGCGACCCACCTCCAGGGACACGGGCTGACGCTCCGCGCGGTTGTGGCCGGTACGCCGGACGCGGCCCGCGCCCTCGCCCGCTTCGGCAAGGGCGGCGTTGTGCCGTGCGGGCGAGAGGCGGACCATGTTGCGCCGCTGCCCATTTCCGCGCTTGGCCTGTCGCGGGAGAGCGTGACCGGGTTGTCGCGCGCGGGGCTCAAGACCATCGGCGATCTCGCCGCACGCCCCGGCACGCCCTTGGCCGCGCGCTTCGGCGAAGACCTCCTGACCCGGCTGCGCCGCACGCTGGGGCACGAGGATGTGCGCATCGTGCCACGCCGCATCCTTCCGGCCTGCATCGCCGAGCGGCGTTTCGCGGAGCCGATCGGACGCGCCGAGGACGTACAGGGCGCGTTCGGCCTGCTGATCGACGACCTCTCGTCCATGCTTGAGGCGCGCGGCGCGGGCGGCCGGGTGTTCGAGGCGGCGTTTTTCCGGGCGGACGGTGCGGTCCGGCGCATCCTCATCGAGACCGCGCGGCCCTCCCGCGATCCCTTATCCCTGGCCCGGCTGTTTCGGGAAAAGCTCGACGCCCTCTCCGATCCGCTCGACCCCGGCTTCGGTTTCGATCTGATCCGGCTCGCCGTGCTCCGCCTGGAACCCCTGGCACCGGCGCAGGTGAGCCTGGACGGCCGTGCCGTGGCGGAGGAAGAGGTGGCCGATCTGGTGGATCGGCTGGTGGCCCGGCTGGGGCGGGATCGCGTGCTGCGCTTCATGATGCGCGACAGCCATGATCCCGAGCGCGCCGCCGGTTTCTTATCGGCCACCGCCCCGCCGCCACCCGCCTGCCCGATGCCGGCCCCGCCGCTGGCCCGCCCCCTCATGATGTTCGACCCGCCGCACCCCATCGAGGCGCTGGCCGAGGTGCCGGACGGCCCGCCCTTGCGCTTCCGCTGGCGCCGGGTGCTGCATGAAGTGGTCCATGCCGAGGGGCCGGAGCGTATCGCCGCGGAGTGGTGGCAAAGCGAGAAGGGCACGCCGACACGCGATTACTACCGGGTGGAAAACCATCAGGGCCGCCGCTTCTGGCTGTTCCGCCTCGGCCTCTATGACCGCGAGCCCGGCCCGCCCGCCTGGTTCCTGCACGGGCTTTTTCCATGAGCGGCGTCTTCTATGCCGAACTGGCGGTGACGACGAACTTCTCGTTCCTGCGGGGCGCGTCTTCCGCCGGGAATCTGGTGGCTGAGGCGCTCAGGCTCGGTCATGCGGGCATGGGCATCGCCGACCGCAACACCGTCTCGGGCGTGGTGCGGGCCTATGCGGCGGTGAAGGAGGCGGAAGAGGCGTGGCGGACGCAGATCGGCATCCCCGATGCGACGCTGCCCTTCCATCTGGCGGTGGGCGCGCGTCTCGTCTTCGCGGACGGGACGCCGGATGTGCTGGCCTATGCGCAGAGCCGCGCGGGCTGGGGGCGGCTGTGCCGGCTGCTCACCATCGGCAATATGCGTGCGGCCAAGGGCGCATGCCTCCTCACTCTCGACGACCTGCTCAGCGATGCCGGCGGCCTCTCGCTCATCCTCATGCCGCCACGCCCGATGGAGGGGCTTGCGCCACCGCTCGCCCGGCTCGCGGAGGCGGCGCCCGGCTCCCTCTGGCTCGGCGCCGACATGCCGCGACGGGGCGACGACCATCGCCGGCTGGCGGAGCTGAAGGGGCTGGCCGCGGCCGCCGGCGTGCCGCTGCTGGCCATGAACGACGTGCTCTATCACCACCCCGCCCAGCGCGACCTGCAGGATGTGCTGACCTGCATCCGGGAGGGCACGACCATCGAGGCCGCGGGCCGCCGCCTGGAGGCCAATGCGGAGCGCCACCTTAAATCGCCCGTGGAAATGGCCCGGCTGTTCCGCGACGCGCCGGAGGCCGTGGCGGAGACCGGGCACTTCCTCGCCCGCATCGACTTCTCGCTGGGGCAGCTCAGATATGAATATCCCGAGGAGCCCATCCCGCCCGGCTATACGGCCGAGGGCTGGCTGGAAGAGATGGTGTGGCGACGGGCCGCCATCCGCTATCCCAAGGGCGTGCCCGCCAAGGTGGAGTGCCAGCTTCAGGACGAGCTGGCGCTGATCTCCGAGCTGAAGTACGCGCCCTATTTCCTCACCGTCCACGATCTCGTCGGCTTCGCGGAGAAAAAGGGCATCCTCTGCCAGGGGCGCGGTTCGGCGGCCAATTCCGCCGTGTGCTACGTGCTCGGCATCACCGCCGTGGATCCGGCCGAGAGCGACCTGCTGTTCGCCCGCTTCATCTCCCGCGAGCGCCGGGAGCCGCCCGATATCGATGTCGATTTCGAGCATGAGCGGCGCGAGGAGGTCATCCAATACATTTACGAGCGCTATGGCCGCGCCCGCGCCGGCATCGCCGCCACGGTCATCTCCTATCGTCCGCGCAGCGCCATCCGCGATGTAGGAAAGGCGCTGGGCCTGACCGAGGATGTCACCGCGCGCCTCTCCGGCATGGTCTGGGGAAGCTGGGGCGACATGCTGGAGCAAGGCCAGATCGGACAGGCCGGGCTTGATCCCTCCAATCCCTCCATCCGGCGTGCGGTGTGGTTCGCGAACCGGCTGATCGGCTTCCCGCGCCATCTCTCGCAGCATGTGGGCGGCTTCGTGCTGACCCAGGGCCGGCTCGACGAAATGGTGCCCATCGGCAATGCCGCCATGGAGGATCGCACCTTCATCGAATGGAACAAGGACGATATCGACACGCTCGCCTTGATGAAGGTGGATGTGCTGGCGCTCGGCATGCTCACCTGCATCCGCAAGGCGTTCGACCTGATCCGCACGCATGAGGGCGTGGACTATGCCCTGGCCGACGTGCCGGGCGAGCAGAGCGATGTCTACGACATGCTCTGCCGAGGCGATTCCATCGGGGTTTTCCAGGTGGAAAGCCGGGCACAGATCAACATGCTGCCGCGCCTGAAGCCGCGACGGCTCTATGACCTCGTCATCCAGGTGGCCATCGTCCGGCCGGGGCCCATCCAGGGCAACATGGTGCATCCCTATCTGCGCCGCCGCGAGGGGAGCGAGAAGGTGACATATCCCTCGCCGAAGCCGCCGCACGATCCCAATGAACTCATCGGTGTGCTGGAGCGCACGAAGGGCGTGCCGCTGTTCCAGGAGCAGGCCATGAAGCTGGCCATGGTGGCGGCGGAATTCACGGACGTGGAGGCCAACAAGCTGCGCCGGGCCATGGCCACCTTTCGCAATCTGGGCACCATCGGGCGGTTCCAGACCCTGCTGATCGAACGCATGAGCGCACGCGGCTACGACCCGGCCTTCGCGGCGCGCTGCTTCGAGCAGATCAAGGGGTTCGGCGAATATGGCTTCCCGGAAAGCCATGCCGCCTCCTTCGCCAAGCTGGTCTACATCTCCGCCTTCATCAAATGCCGCCACCCTGCCGTGTTCGCCGCGGCCTTGCTGAACGCGCAGCCCATGGGCTTCTATGCCCCGGCGCAGATCGTGCGCGATGCCCGCGAGCACGGCGTGGAGATCTTGCCCGCCGACATCAATCACAGCTTCCATGACAACACGCTGGAGCGCCGCCCCGACGGGGCTCTCGCGTTGCGCATCGGCCTGCGGCAGATCGACGGGTTCGGTCCGGCGTGGGCGGAAAAGCTCACCGCCGCGCGGGGCGCGGGCTATCCCGATGTGGAAGCGCTGTCCATGCGCGCCCGGCTGCCCGTCGATGCGTTGCGACGCCTGGCGGATGCCGATGCCTTCGGCTCCCTCGGATTGGATCGGCGCGAGGCGGCCTGGATGGTCCGGCGCCTGCCGGACGACGTGCCCTTGCCCCTGTTTGCGGCGGCGCAGGCCCGCGAACTCGGCGCGGAGCCGGATGCGCAGCTTCCCCTCATGCCCCTGCCCGAGCAGATCGCGGTGGACTACCAGACCACGCGACTGTCGCTGAAGGGGCATCCCATGGGCATGCTGCGCGATCTCTTCCAGGGGGAAGGCATCGCCAGCAGCGCCGAGACGGCGGCCAGGCGCGACGGCAGCTTCGTGCGCACCGCCGGCATCGTCCTGGTGCGTCAGCGGCCGGGCAAGGGGAACGCCATCTTCATGACGCTGGAAGACGAGACCGGCATCGTCAATGTGGTGATCTGGGCCCGGCTGTTCGAGCGCTTCCGGGCGCAGGTGATGGGCGCGCGCCTCGTCCTCGTGGAAGGCCGCGTGCAGCGGAGCAAGGAAGGCGTCATCCACCTGATGGCCGAGAGGCTCCACGACCGCTCCGGCGAACTGGCCCGCCTGTTCGACGATCCGGAGCACAACACCGCCGCCGCCATTGCCCGTCCGAGAGTGGATCCGGGGATTGACGAGCGCGCGCGCGCGGAGCCGCGCCAGGGCCATATGCTGGCAGGGCGCCGTTCCGGCCAGGGCCATCCACGCCAGGTCCGCATCCTGCCGAAATCGCGGGACTTTCATTGACCGCGCCGGCGGCCTCGTTGCCTCCCGCCATCGAGCCGCTCCGCGACCCCGCCCCGGCTGAGCGCCTGAAGAAAAGGCACTGAGAGAAGGCTTCACGAGAACGGTCCAAAGGGCGTTTCGACCGAACGCCCTTTGGCTCCCGATTCCGACTGTTTCATCCCATGGCGACGGGATGGCGATGGCGCACGATGAGGTCGGGATGGGGACCAGAGACGTTAAAGCGAGGGTGCAAGAAAGGACATTGGGCTGGTGGGATTGGGAGCCGATGCCGTCCGGGTCTTCCCTCCCGGTTTCCCGATGGCGTCCCCGCCGGACAATCCGGTCCTTCGGACCAAGGCGAAGGGCCACCTGTGTCCGGACTTGAGGCTCGGGCACGCGGCGGGGAAGGGGGAGGGGGCGCTAAAGCATTTCCAAGCGAAGTGTGACGCGGTTCGCGTGAAGGAAATGCGTAAAAAAGAGAGTGAGCATTTCCAAGCGAAGTGTGACGCGGTTCGCGTGAAGGAAATGCGTAAAAAAGAGAGTGAGTGTTTCAGCGTTTCCATGAAAGGCTGAAACACTCCGGAGCACCATTTTCCAGCCGTCCGGCGGGTTCGTCTCCGCCCAGCCCGACCGTCTTTCACACCCCTGGGCGAGCGCATTCCGGACCCAAGCCCGCCCGCGAGGCGCGGCGCGACATTTCGTGCTCCAGATAGGCTTGCCCGATGAGGAGCGCCCGTATGGTGGCGCGGGCATCGCCGTCGCAGGCGGCCAGGGCCTCGTCGATGTCGGTTTCGGAGACATCGAAGGGACGCGCATCCAGGGCCCCGGAGGGGCCGGGCTGGGGAGCGCCGGAAGTGAGGGCGTCGGGCATGAACCGTCTCCTGAAATGGGCTCTATGGATTCCATAGGAACAAATCAGGAACAAGTCGCTACATATGGTAGGTCTGGCAGGGCAGAGGCAGAATCAGCGGCGTGCCGGGCGACAAAGCCGTCGCCTGCAGGCCGATCCCCCGAAAGGGGGCTTGCCAGAGGGGCAAGCCATGCGCGGCATGACGCCGCGATATACCGTCCGCCGCCGCCGCCGGGGCGGACCGATTAAGTGCCTAGAGCATCGACGTGATCTGGCTCGAAAGCCATTCGATGAGCTGCTCCTGGCTATAGACCGGCCCGGAGGGGCTGACCTGGTCCGATTCGCGCTGTCCGCCCACCACGATCTTGGTGCGATGGACGCCGAACTTCAGAACCTTCTTCTTTTCCAGGACGGTTACGCGAAGAAGAACTTCAAGAACCTTGGTTTCGCGCAGCACTCTCTGGGTGCGCTCGACGGAACCGAGGGACTTGGAACGGAGAGTTTCATCGAGAGTTTCTATGAAGATGAGGGCATCACGGATGAATGCCTCCGACATCCTCATAAAATCGATTTCTTCCTCGACAGATTTCTGAGCCTTTTGCTCAAGCTTTTCGATGACAAGATTTGCCGCCTTCCGTCCATCAATCATTGTGTTTCACATGAGTTGGAGATTACAGCCATGATATCAGCGCTCTCGCTTGGTATCAAAGGAGTTGTCTTTTTTGTAAGTGGGCCGTATGAACATAAGCAATGTTGGCAGCGCACCCCGGATTTGAGGGCTGGTCTGGTTCTTTTGGTGCGCATGTAGATTTCATCCATGTGTTCATGCGCTTTGGCGGGACCGATCTTTGATCGGTCCCGCTTTTCATTCAGCCGGTGGCCGTTTTGCGCCTGACCTCGGGCTGCTTCCGCAACGACATGTATTGCCGAACATCTCTGCACCCCGCTTCAGCGAAATGGGGATCCTGCCCGACCGGAACGGGCAACCCCGCTTGAATGGAACAGGTCTCTGCGGCTGAATGCGGTGAACCCGCCGCAGCGGCACCTCTGGCCGCGCCCTTCCATTGTCCGCGTTTCAGGCCCGTCCCGTGCGGGTCCTGTCCCTTCAGGTCCGTCCCCATGGCAGAAGCTCTCGTCTTTCATTCCGACCTCGATTCGCCCGAGCCCTGGATCGCGGCGCTCAAGGCCGAGCTGCCGTGGCTGGAGATACGCCTGTCGAACGCGCCGGGCGATGACCGTGACGTGCGCTATGCCCTGGTCTGGAGGCCGCCGCTCGG
This sequence comes from Aquabacter cavernae, assembly GCF_003993795.1. Lineage (GTDB taxonomy): Bacteria > Pseudomonadota > Alphaproteobacteria > Rhizobiales > Xanthobacteraceae > Aquabacter > Aquabacter cavernae. The sequence continues at coordinate 1,177,197 of NZ_RWKV01000008.1, read as the reverse complement.
CTTCTTCTCCCGCTTTCCCAATCTGGAGCTGGTGACCAATCTGGGGGCGGGGGTGGATGCGCTGCTGGCCCGGCCCGATCTGCCGGAGGTGCCCATCGCCCGCATCTCCGATCCGGAAATGTCGCGCATGATGGCGTCCTTCGTGCTGTTCGCGGTGCTGCGCCATGCCCGCGACATTCCCGCCTTCGAGCGCGCCCAGCGGGAGCGGCGCTGGCATTTCATCACTCCGCGCACCGCTGGCGAGATCTCGGTGGGGGTGCTGGGGCTCGGGGAATTGGGCAGCACCGCTGCGCTGGAACTGGCGCGGCAGGGTTTCCGGGTCAGCGGTTGGTCGCGCAGCCCCAAGGACCTGCCGGGCATCGCCTGCGTGAACGGAATGGAGGCGCTGGACGGCTTCCTCGCCGCCAACGAGATCCTGGTGGTGATGCTGCCGCTCACCCCGCAGACGCGCCATCTGCTGGATGCCCGCCGCCTCGCCGCTTTGCCGCGCGGGGCCAAGCTGGTGAATGTGGCGCGCGGGCCCATCATCGATGAGGCAGCGCTGGTGGAGGCGCTCCGCTCCGGCCATGTGGCCGAGGCGACGCTGGATGTGTTCGAGACCGAGCCGCTGCCGCAGGAAAGCCCGCTCTGGGGCATGGACGGGGTGCTGATCACGCCGCATCTCGCCTCCATGGCCATTCCGAAATCCGCCTGCGCCCAGGTGGCCGCCAATATCCGCCGCATCCGGGCGGGTGAGCCCATCGCCCAGCGGGTGGACGCGGCGCGCGGCTACTGACCGTGGGGAAATCCGCCACAAACCGGCCAAACAGGCACGGCATCATCACATCATGAACCGGCTCCTGAATACCTTCCGCACCGCCACCATCCTGATCGTGGGCGGCATCGCGGCCATCCTCCTGTTCACGCTTCTCGGCAGCCTGCTGGTGGCGGTGAGCATCTTCGTGGTCGTCGCCGCCGTGGCCGGCGGCCTCCACTTCCTCATCTTCGGACGGGGAAAGATGCCGAAGTTCGAGGACATCCAGCGCTCGCCCGGCGGCTTCGACATGATCGACGTGACCCCGCCGCGCGAGCCGCGCCGCCCGCACTGAGCCGGGCAGGGCGCCTTCGAGCGCCCCTTGGGGATCCCTGACCTGAAAAACGCGGCAGCTTCGCACAAGCTGGCGTGTCCATGATACCTCCATCTTGCGGGGGCAAGGGAGAGCATCATGACATCCATCTCCAGTGCCACCACGCTCGTGGGCGGCAGCACCTCCACCAGCTCCAGTTCCGGCGGCAGCGACCTCCAGGGCCAGATCGCCCGGCTCAAGGGGCAGAAGGATGATCTCCAGAAGCAGTTGGAGGAGGCCCAGTCCGGCACCTCCGCGAGCGCTTCCGGGGAGAGCACCGAAGAGACCGTCAAGACGCTGGAGCAAAGCCTGAAGGCAGTGGCCCAGCAGATCGCCGAACTGACCGCGCGCCTTGCCGCCCAGGCGGCGAAGACCGCCACGCAAGCGACGCCCGCCACCAGTCAGCCGGACGCGACCCAGCCTTATGCGCTCCAGATCACCGCGGACCTGTCGGTGCTGAGCGAGGTGAAGGACTAAAGCGGGGATCGACCGCGATCACATCCGAAGGCCGTCATAGCCGGGCGTGTCCCGGCCATCCAAGAGCCCTCAAAGGGGCCCTTCACGGTGTCCGCGCGGGCGGCAATGACGCCGCCATTTCCTGTTCAAGCCGCGCTAGGGTGCGCCCGAACGCGGTCTCGTCATTCAGCGCCCGCGCCAGCACGAGCGCGCCCTGGATGCCGCCCACAGCATATTCCGCAAGCGCCGCCGCCTGGCCCGGATCCGACCCGGCGCGGGTGAGGGCGCTCGCCAGGGTCTCGATCCAGCGCCGGAAATAGCCCTGGATGGCCAGCGCGAAGCGGTCGCGGGTCTCCTCCAGGGCGAAGGCGCCTACGAGGCAGACCCGGCGGCCGGAGCGGAAATAGGCGTCGCTCGCCGCCCACATGTGCGCGATGGCCGCCCGGGGCTCGTCCTGCGCCAGGGGCGTGAAGATCTCCCGCTCGAACCAACCATCCACATGAGCCAGCACGGCGGCGGCCATCTCCGCCTTCCCGCCGGGGAAGAAGTTGTAGAGGCTGCCCTTGGAGAGGCCGGTGCGGGCGGTGAGGGCGCTCAGCGAGGCGCCCTCATAGCCGAGGGCGCGGAACACCTCCGCCAGAAGCGGGACAACGTCCTCCCTCTCGAACACCGTCCGCGCCATCAGCGGAATATCTCCCCGTTTCGCTCACAATCCGAGATCGGACAGGCCCGGATGGTCATCCGGCCGCCGCCCCAGCGGCCAGTGGAACAGGCGCTCCTCGGGGCGGATGGGCCGGTCATTGATGGAGGCGAAGCGCCGCTGCATCAGGCCGTCCGGGGCGAATTCCCAATTCTCGTTCCCATAGGAGCGATACCACTGCCCGCTGTCATCGTGCCACTCATAGGCAAAGCGCACGGCGATGCGGTTTCCCTCGAAGGCCCAGAGTTCCTTGATGAGCCGATAGTCCAGCTCCCGCGCCCATTTGTGGGTGAGGAAGGCGATGATCTCGGCCGTCCCCTGCGGAAACTCGGCGCGGTTCCGCCACTTGCTGTCGGGCGTATAGACCTTCGAGACCCGCTCGGGATCGCGGCTGTTCCAGCCATCCTCCGCAAGGCGCACCTTGGCGATGGCGGTCTCGCGGGTGAAGGGCGGAACGAGAGGGGCGGGAGGCACAGGCGACATGGGGAGATCCTTGTTTGTACCGATTGGTTTAAATTAAACTGATCGGTACAAATTGGCAATGTACTGGCTTTCCCACTGGAGCGCCCGCATGAGCCTTGATGTGCTGCGACGGATGGAAGCCCAACTAGGGTGGACGGGGAGATCTGTTTGGGAGGCAGACGCGCGGCGCTTCGCACCAGCGGGCGTTGCGTAAGAATTGCGTCTAACGGAGAGGGAGGGATTTGAACGCGCGCGACAGAGTAAGATGTCTCGCGCAAGTGGAAATGGTGCGGGTGGTCGGACTCGAACCGACACTCTGTCACCAGAAACGGATTTTGAGTCCGCCGCGTCTACCGGTTCCGCCACACCCGCCGGATGTCTCCAGGCGGACCCGTATAGCGGGATGGGGGCACGGCGCCAAATAAAAAAGCCTATTCCTGCACAGCCGATGTCATCGACCCTCCGCGCGGTGAGGGCGCGTTCAACGGCAGCCCAGGCGCTGGGCCTCATTGTCTCGAGTCTTTCGCCTCAGCCCCGCAGCAGGGCCCTCAGGACGAGGGAGAGCGCCACCGCTGTGCGTGCCGCAGGACGGCGGCTGTCGGGGCCGCGGCCGGGCAGGTGGATGAAGACCACGGGCACGCGGGCGGGCGCCAGCGCCTCCAGGGCGATGTAATAGGCGCCGTTACAGAGATAGCGCCCGGCATCGCGCGAGGCGCGGGCGGAAAGGCCCGCCTGGGTCAAAGCATGGCGCAGGCGCGGCACCGATGCCGCCGCCCGCCGTTCGGAGGTGCCGCTTTTGCTGAGCCGCCGGGCCGGGCGGTGGCGGGTCGCATCGAGCCCGCGCGCGTCATTCACCGCCCGTGTCTCCACATTGATGCGCGTGCGCCGTCCCGCGACGCCCAGCATCAGCATCGCGTCCGGCGGATTGGCGGCGAGATCGCGCGCCAGCCGCTCCAGCGCGGACCATTCGGTGGGCAGGATCAATGCCGTGCGTCGCATTCCTTCAAGGCCCGGCAGACGCAGGGCGGCAAGGCGCCGCGCCATGTCAGCCGTGGGATTGCGCGGCATGCCGGGAAACGGGCCGAATCCGGTGATGAGGACCGACCGCATGGCTGTTCAGAGCCCCAGCAAGGCGGCGATCTCGTTGGCCGCGAGGGTGGGGGCGAGGGTGCCGTCCGCCACCGCGCCTTCCAAGGCGGGCAGGCGGGCCTTGATGGCGGGGTCGGTGCGCACGCGCTCCGCGAGGCGCTCCTGCAGCAGGGTCCACATCCAGCGTATCTGCTGGGTGCGGCGGGTGGCGGCGAAGGCGCCGGCCGCCTCGCAGCGCGCCCGGTGCGCGCGCACCTGCTCCCACACTTCCGGCACGCCCGCTCCGGTCAGCCCGGAATAGGTGAGAACCGGCGGCGACCAATGGGCGGCCCGCGCGCCCAGCAGATGCAGCGCCGTCTTGTATTCGCCCGCCGCCGCACGGGCGCGGTTCACATTGTCGCCGTCCGCCTTGTTCACGGCCACGATGTCGGCCAGTTCCAGCACGCCCTTCTTGATGCCCTGCAATTCATCGCCCGCGCCGGGCAGCATGAGGACGAGGAAGGTGTCGGTGAGGTCCGATACGGCGGTTTCCGACTGGCCGACGCCCACCGTTTCCACCAGCACCACGTCGAAGCCCGCCGCTTCGCACAGAAGCATGGTCTCGCGCGTCTTGGCGGCGATGCCGCCCAGGGTGCCGCTGGAGGGGGAGGGGCGCACGAAGGCGGCCGGGTCCACGGAGAGGCGCTGCATGCGCGTCTTGTCGCCCAGGATGGAGCCGCCGGTGCGGGTGGAGGAGGGGTCCACCGCCAGAACCGCCACCTTGTGGCCCTCGGCGGTGAGATAGGAGCCGAGGGCATCGATGGTGGTGGACTTGCCCACGCCCGGCACGCCCGTAATGCCCACGCGGAATGCGCCCCCTGTGTGGGGCAGCAGACCCTGGAGCAAAGCCTGCGCGCGGCGGCGATGGTCGGGGCGGCGGGATTCCACCAGGGTGATGGCCCGCGCCAGGGCCGCGCGCTCGCCGCGCAGCACCGCCTGGGCCAGAGCTTCGTCCGCCTCGGCCCACGCCATCTCGCTCATAAAGTCCCCCACGCCCGGCCCGCCGAGTCGGGCCCCGCCAGAATGCCGCGATCGTCCCTTCGCCTCAACGGCTCCATTCGTGCTGGAACCTCTCCCGAGCCTGGACGTTGTAGCGATGTAATTCACTCCTCATCACAAGGAGACATGGGATGAATTGGGATCGCATTGAAGGTAACTGGAAGCAGGTTTCCGGCAACGTGAAGGCCCAGTGGGGCAAGCTCACGGACGATGACCTGACCCAGATCAAGGGCAACCGGGAGGTCCTGGAAGGAAAAATCCAGGAGCGCTACGGCCTCGCCAAGGATGAAGTCGCCAAGCAGGTGAATACCTGGGCTGAGGGCGTGAAGCGCATGTGATGCGCATCATGTGATGTGCTGATCATCGGTCAGACGAGAAGGGCTCCCTCGCGGGGGCCCTTTTCAGTTTCAGTTCAGGCGCACGATGCCGGAGCGGTCGAGGGCCCGGAGCGCGTCGCGCACCTCAATGCCCGAAATCTCCAGGTCCGGCGCGATCTCCGCCAGCGGCACCAGCGCGAAGGCGCGCTCCAGAAGGCGGGGATGGGGCAGAGCGAGGGTCTCGCCGGTGCGCACCTCCTCGCCGAACAGCAGGATGTCGATGTCGATGCGGCGCGGGCCGAACCGCTCCTCCCGCGTGCGGTCGCGCCCGAGCCGTCGCTCCACGTCCAGCGCCAAGGCAAGAAGCGCCTCGGGCGTGCCGTCGGTGAACACTTCCACCACCTGGTTCACATAGTCCGGCTGGGCCACCGGCCCCCAGGGCGGGGTGCGATAGAGGGCCGAGCGCGCGCCGATGCGCAGCCCCGTTTCTTCCAGGAGCACCAAAGCGCGGGGCAGGGTGCGCTCCGGCGCGTCCCAGTTTCCCCCCAGGCACAGGAAGGCGCGCGTGCTCACGGCGCGGCCCGGATGGCGTCGAGCACCCGCACCGCTTGCACATGGGCGGCCACGTCATGGGCGCGCACGATCTCCGCGCCGCACAATATGCCCAGCGCATGGGAGGCCAGCGTGCCCGGCAGCCGTTCCGTGGGCGTGCTGGGATGGATGCGACCGATGAAGGATTTGCGCGACGTGCCCAACAGGATGGGCAGGCCCAGCACGCGCAATTCGCCCATGCGGCGCAAGGCGGTGAGGTTCTGCTCCGGCGTCTTGCCGAAGCCGATGCCGGGATCGAGCACGATGCGCTCCGCCGCAAGCCCCGCCGCCGCCGCGCGCTCTAGGGCGCGCTCAAAGAAGGCGATCATGTCGGCGACGATGTCGATGGCGGGGTCCAGGGTCTCGCGATTGTGCATCACTACTGCGGCTGCATCGAAATCCGCCGTGGCGCGGGCCATGTCTGGGTCGCGCGCGAAGCCCCAGATGTCGTTGACGATGGCCGCCCCCGCCGCCAGCGCCCTGCGGGCCACCTCGGCCTTGAAGGTGTCCACGGAGACGGGCGGGGCCGTCTCCAGGGCGGCGAGTCCGCTAAGCACGGGCGCGATGCGCGCCCATTCCTCATCTGCAGACAAAGGCGTGTGGCCGGGCCGGGTGGATTCGCCGCCCACATCCAGAATGTCCGCACCCTCGGCGATCATGGCTTGGGCATTGGCGAGGGCATCCTCCGGCGCGGCGCTGCGGCCGCCGTCGGAGAAGGAATCGGGGGTCACGTTCAGCACCCCCATGACGAGGGTGCGCGGGCCGAGCGTGAGGACATGCCCGCGCGCCTTCAGCAGGCGGGCCGGGGGCGGGGTGAAGGGCGCTAGGGACATGGCCGTGGGATGGTACAAAACCCGCGCGGAGGCAAGCTGCCGCGGGCGTAAGGCAAGCCGTTGCGGGCGGAAGATCCGCCGCCCGCAGAGCGAAAAGCCCCGTCAGGCGATCTGGCGCAGGCCGGGAATCGCCCGCACGATGCGGTCCACGAGATCCGCGCCTGCCCGCTCACGGGCGAAGGCGACCACTTCGTGGGTGGCTTCCTGCACCTGCGGCATGGTGAGGCCGGCGGCCATCATCTTGTCGGCCACCACCATGAGGCGGGCCATGCCGCCGAAATGGCGCGTGCCGGCCAGCACCGTGGTCTCGTCCGGCAAGGGACCGGCGAGGTCGCCGAGGCCGGGAATGGCGGCGGCCAGTTCGGCCACCGTGTCTGCGGGCGCTTCGCGGGAGATGAATTCCATCACCACCTCCACCGCCCGGTGCGCCGCCTGCTCGCTGATGCCGACCTTGCGCTGCAAGCGGTCGATCAACTCCTCCATGCGCACCTCCGCTGGTTGGGCGCGGGATATTGACCGTCCCCCGGCCCGGAGGCAAGCACGCGCCCTTGTGCATTGCCCCCGCGCCGGGGCAAAACTGGTCACGAAAACCAGCAGAGGGCGCCATGGCGAACGAAAAGTCCGACGCGCGGATTTTTGTGGGCCGCAGTTTCCTGAAGGGCGGAACGAGCAAGGACGAGGCACTCGTGCTGCGCCTCGCGAACCGTCACGGCCTCATTACCGGGGCCACCGGAACCGGCAAGACCGTGACGCTCCAGGTGCTGGCGGAAGGCTTTTCCCGCGCCGGGGTTCCCGTGTTCGCCGCCGACATCAAGGGCGACCTTTCGGGAATCGCTGCCGAGGGTGAGCCGCGTGATTTCCTGCTGCGCCGCGCGCAGGACGTGGGGATCGAGTATCGGCCGGAGCGATTCCCCGTGGCCTTCTGGGATTTGTTCGGGGAGCAGGGGCACCCCGTGCGCGCCACGGTCTCGGAACTGGGGCCGCTGCTTCTGGCCCGCCTCATGGGCCTCAACGATACCCAGGAAGGCGTGCTGAACATCGCCTTCCGCGTGGCGGACGAGGACGGCCTGCTGCTGCTGGACCTGAAGGATTTGCGGGCGATCCTCACTTACGTGGCGGAAAACGCCCAGACCCTCTCGCGCACCTATGGCAACGTCTCCACCGCGACGGTGGGCGCCATCCAGCGGCAATTGCTGGTGCTGGAGAACCAGGGCGCGGATTCCTTTTTCGGTGAGCCCGCTTTGGATATTCGCGACCTCATGCGGGTGGATGCGTCGGGGCGCGGGGTGGTGAACATCCTGGCGGCGGACAAGCTGATGGGCGCGCCGCGCCTCTATGGATGCTTCCTGCTTTGGTTGCTCTCCGAACTGTTCGAGGAGCTTCCCGAGGTGGGCGACCCGGACAAGCCGCGCCTCGTCTTCTTCTTCGACGAGGCCCATCTCCTGTTCAACGACGCCCCGAAGGCGTTGCTGGAGAAGGTGGAGCAGGTGGTGCGGCTCATCCGCTCCAAGGGCGTGGGTGTCTATTTCGTCACCCAGAACCCGCTGGATGTGCCGGAGACGGTGCTCGCCCAATTGGGCAACCGGGTGCAGCACGCCTTGCGCGCCTTCACGCCGCGCGACCAGAAGGCGGTGAAGGCGGCGGCCGAGACCTTCCGGCCCAATCCCGCCTTGAACACCGCCGCCGCCATCACCGAACTGGGCAAGGGCGAGGCGCTGGTCTCCACGCTGGAGGGCAACGGCATTCCCTCCATGGTGGAGCGCACGCTCATCGCCCCGCCCGCCGCCCGCGTCGGGCCCATCAGCCCGCAGGAACGGCAGGCGATCCTGGCCCAGAGCCCGCTGGGGCACCGCTACGACACCCCGCTCGACCGGGTCTCCGCCTTCGAGATGCTGCATGATCGCGGCGAGCGGCCCCAGGCGCCGCCGACGCCGGGCCCCTGGTCGAGCCCGCCGCCGGCTGAACCCGCCGGGCGCTCCACCTCCGTGCCCCGCACCACGTCGGTGCCCCGCACCGGCGGTTCGCCGTGGCCCGCGCCCACCGCCCCCGCGCCCGAGGTGCCCGCGCCCAGAACCACCACGGCCAGAACGACCACGACCAGGACGACGACATCGAGGACGACCACGCCGAGGGAGCCCGCCGCCAAGACGACCGCCCCGAAGACGCCCCGCGCCACCACCCGCATGTCCACCACGGAGCTGGTGGTGCGCCAGGTCGCGCGTTCTGTGGCGACCCAGGTGGGCACCCAGATCGGACGGGCGATCCTGCGCGGAATTCTGGGCGGGCGCAGCCGTTCGTGAGGCGGCAGCGTTCCTCCTCCTGATACCGGGCGCCTTTTTCGGCGGCACACTATGCCGGAGCCGGGTAGTGGTTGCCTCGGTAGCGGGCTGCTTGTATATTCAGAACGAGTCGAACGTAGCGCGGGGAATACGTTCGGCCGGAGTCGCTGAATGGCGGCCCGGCCGAAGAAATCGGTCGGAGTCGCCTCTAATGAGGAGCGCCCGATGAAGGTGTTGCCGATTGCCCGCATTCTCATCATCGATGCCGATGCGGACCGCCGCGAGACCACCCGTCTCGGCCTGACCGCCCTGGGCGTGGGAACCGTCACCGAAGCCGCCGCCGTGGCGGAAGCGCTCGACCTGCCGCGCCAGTTCGACGTGGTGGTGGTCCAGGCCGCCTCGGTGGACGATGTCCCCGATCACCCCTTCAAGGATACCGGGGACGCCATTCCCGCCGTGATGGTGGCGGAAGGCAGTGCCCATGCGCTCGCCCGTGCCGCCGGTCGCCACGGCTATGACGCCGCGGTGGGCATGCCCCTGCTGCCGCGCCTGCTCTACCGGCGCATCGGCTCCGTGCTCCAGCGTGCCCGCCGCAGCCAGCGTCCGGGAACAGTTGCTGGCGAAGGCGTCGCCGCGACCACCGCTACGCCTACCGCAAATTGAAATGCCTCCATCGCCTCGCCCCATGCGGGCGGGGCGGCGTGAGCCTTGCCTGTAAAGCACCGTCCCGCGCCGGCTACCGCTGTTCGCCCCCTTGACGGCGGCCTTCAGGTGTTCCCCGATACCCCCGGATGATCCGATGGCATCGAGGATGGCATGGCTGCGCTGGAAGACGTTCTGAACAAGGTAGACGCTCAGCTGGAGGGCAGCCTCGACAGGCTGTTCACCTTCCTCAGGATCCCGAGCATCTCCACCGATCCCGCCTATGCCGGCGATTGCCGCCGCGCGGCGGAATGGGTGGCGGGCGTGCTGAACGAGTTGGGTGTCGCCACCACCGTGCGCGACACGACGGGACATCCCGTGGTGCTCGGCCGCACGGATACGGGTGCCGCCCGCCGCGTCCTGTTCTACGGCCATTATGACGTGCAGCCGGTGGACCCGCTGGAGCTGTGGAACACCCCGCCGTTCGAGCCGGCGCTGCTGGGCGACGCGGGCGCGCAACGCATCGTCGGGCGCGGCGCGGCCGACGACAAGGGTCAGGCCCTCACCTTCATCGAAGCGCTGCGCGCCCATCGCGACGTGAATGGCCGCCTGCCGGTGGATGTCACCATCCTGCTGGAAGGGGAGGAGGAGTGCGGCTCCCCGAGCCTGCCCGCCTTCCTCGCCGCCAATGCGCCGGAACTGGCCGCCGACGTGGCGCTGGTGTGCGACACGGGCATGTGGGATCGCGATACGCCCGCCATCACCACCGCCCTGCGCGGCATCCTGCATTGCGAACTGACCATCACCGGCGCCGACCGTGATTTGCATTCCGGCCTGTTCGGCGGTGCCGCCCGCAATCCCACCCATGTGGTGGCGCAGATCATCGCGGACATGCACGACGCGAACGGGCGCGTGACCATTCCCGGCTTCTACGATGCGGTGCGCGAGCCCACCGCCGAGGTGCGGGCGCAATGGGAGGCGCTGGGCTTCACGGCCGACACCTTCCTCGGCCCCGTGGGGCTCTCCATCCCCTCGGGCGAGCAGGACCGGATGCTCATCGAGATGATCCAGTCGCGCCCCACCGCCGAGGTGAACGGCATGTTCGGCGGCTATACGGGGAAGGGGAGCAAGACCATCGTCCCGTCCGCCGCCACCGCCAAGATCTCCTTCCGCCTGGTGGCGGACCAGGACCCCGCCGCCATCAAGGCCGCGTTCGCGGAATTCGTGGCCGCGCGCCTGCCGGGCGATTGCAAGCTCGACCTGCATTTCGGCGAGGGCGCGAGCGCGCTCATGGTGCCGGCGGATAATCCCGACCTCAAGAAAGCGGCCCACGCGCTGGAGCAGGAATGGGACAAGCCGCCGGTGGAGATCGGCTCCGGCGGCTCCATTCCCATTCTCGGCCAGTTCAAGGCGGTGATCGGCCTGGACACGCTGCTCATCGGCTTCGGCCTGGACGATGACCGCGTGCATTCGCCCAATGAGAAGTACGACCTCAAATGCTTCCGCAAGGGCACCCGCAGCTGGGTGCGCATCCTCGACGCGCTGGCGTGAGGGCAGGGGCGGCGGCAGGGGCGCGCGCCGCTCTCGCCGCTTTTCCCGCGCCCGGCTTTCTGGCAGGAAGGCGCCAGAGCCTGATCCGATCAGGTTGACGCAACCTGATTGGTGAATCGGCCTCTCAATCCTGGATGGAGAGCGATTCATCACATGCCTCGGCGCATCCCGGTGCTTCGAGGTCGGGCGATCGCGCTCTAGCCGGTGGGGGCGAGGATGGCGGACCAGCACAATGAGGGCCTCCTGGAGGCATGGTACTTCGATGGCGAGGGCGGCGGGCGCCGCATCGCCTGGGATGAGGTGCAGGCCCAGGAGGCGATGGACGAGGGCTTCGTCTGGCTGCATTTCCGCTGCCTGCCCAAACAGCCGCAGGACTGGCTGCGCGAGCATAGCGGCATCGACCGCATCATCCTGGAAGGCATGCTGGACGACGAGAGCCGCCCGCGCTGCTCCCTGTTCAATGACAGCGCCTTCCTGGTGCTCCGCGCGGTCAATCTCCAGCGCAATTCCCTCCCCGAGGATCTGCTGGGCCTGCATCTCTGGGTGGAGGCGCGGCGCATCATCACGCTGCAGCACGAGCCCATCTCCGCCATCGGCGATTATGTGGACGCCCTCTCCCGCGCGAAGAAGCCACGCACCCAGGGGGAGATGGTGGCGGACCTCAGCCTGCGTCTCGTAGACCGGCTGGACACGGTCATCTCCGCCCTGATGGACGAGGCGGACGAACTGGAGGATTCCGTGGAGACATCGGAATCCCGCGACCTGCTGCCCAAGCTCGCCATTCTGCGGCGGGTCTCCATCAAGCTGCGCCGCCACATCGCCCCCCAGCGGGAGGCGCTGAACCATTTCTCCACCGAGGACGATCCCTGGCTCGGCCCCAAGGACCGCACCCGCATCCGCGATGCCGCCGACCGCGTGGCGCGCTTCACGGAAGAGCTGGATTCCATCCGCGAGCGCGCGTCCCTAATCCGCGACCAGATGGTGGACCGGCGCGCCGAGCAGATGAACAAGTCCATGCTGGTTCTGGCGGTGGTGACGGTGGTGTTCGCCCCGCTCACCTTCGTCTCGGGCCTGTTCGGCATGAATGTGGGCGGCATTCCCGGCGTGGATGATCCGGAATCCTTCTGGCTCATCTCCTTCCTTCTGGTGGCGTTTGCCTTGAGCCTGTCCTGGTTGTTTCGCCGGCTCAGATGGATCTGATCTCGCGTCACTGAATTGTCGTTGGCCCGTCTCCTCTCCGACACCTCCAGACCGCAAGTAAGTGGCGCGGGGATATCAGGAGACTGCCATGCGACATCTTCCTTCCCTGCTCGCCATTATTTTAGCCAGCACAGCTTTTTCGCCGGTGTCCGCGCTCGCCCAGCAGGCGGCGCCTGCGGCTTCCGAAGGCGCAGCCTATCCGGCCACGGTGGAAGGCCATGTGGCGCTGCCCGCGGCCACCTTCGTGCCGCCGCCCGCCGATGCGCCCGTGGATCTGCAGGTGTCCGGCAAATATGCCGGCCCCGAGCGGGCGCGGAACGACAAGGTGGGCTCCGTGCCCGCCACCAGCGTGCTCTCCGACAAGGAGGCGCCACGCCCCACCGGCCTCAGCCGGCCGTTCCAGGGCCAGCCGGTCCAGGGCTTCTCGGGCATCGTGGATGAGGGCGGCGGACGCTTCCTGATCCTCACCGACAACGGCTATGGCTCCAAGGCCAATTCCAGCGACGCCATGCTGATGTTCCATCGCGTCGCCATGGACTTCAAGGCGGGCACCATCACCCGCACCGACACCTTCTTCCTGCGCGATCCCGACAAGAAGGTGCCGTTCCCCATCGCCACGGAAAGCACCACCACGCGCTATCTCACCGGCGCGGACTTCGACCCGGAATCCATCCAGGTGGCCGGTGACAGCGTGTGGTTTGGCGAGGAGTTCGGCCCCTATCTCATCGAGGCCGACGCCACCGGCAAGGTGAAGGCCATCTACGAGACCAAGGTGGACGGCAAGACCGTGCGCTCGCCCGACCATCCCAGCGTGACCACGCCCGGCGCGCCGGGCGGCAAGGTGGCGTTCGAGGTGTTCCGCTCCAAGGGCTTCGAGGGCATGGCCATCTCGCCCGACAAGACCAAGCTCTACGCCATGCTGGAGGGGCCCATCGCCACCGCCGACGGCGCGAAGGAGACCGAGGGCGGCAAGGAAGTGCTGCGCGTGCTGGAGTTCGACATTCCCAGCCGCCAGTGGACCGGCCGCTCCTGGAAATATCCCCTGGCGGTGGCGGGCAATGCCATCGGCGACTTCAACATGATCGACGCCACCACGGCCCTGGTCATCGAGCGCGACAGCCTCGAAGGCACGAAGGCTGCGGCCTGCGCCGAGGGCAAGGTGGACCCCACCTGCTTCCATAAGCCGGCGGCCTTCAAGCGCGTCTACAAGGTGGAGTTCACGCCCGAAATGGCTGGAGGGCTCATGCGCAAGGTGGGCCATATCGACCTGCTGGCCATGAAGGATCCCAACGGCAAGTCCCGGCCGGGCACCGCCGCCAACGGCACGCTCGGCTTCCCCTTCTTCACCATCGAGGACGTGGTGATGGTGGACCCCACCCATATCGTGGTGGGCAATGACAACAATCTGCCCTTCTCCGCCGGCCGCGCGCCGCAGAAGGCGGATGACAACGAGTTCGTCCTTCTGGAAGTGGGCGAGTTGCTGAAGGCGAAGTGAGGCTTCGGCCGTCGATATAAAAAAGCGGGGCGGCTGTGAGGCCGCCCCGTCTTTTTTTGAGCCGTGTGCCGGCGGGTTTACTGGCCGCCCGCGAAGACCGAGGGGAAGGAGCGGCCGCGCGTGTCATAGACACGGGCATAGACCACGCCGTCGCGCTCCACCTTGGCAATCACCGGCGCCTGGACATCGGCGCAATAGAACTCGCCCAGCATGAGCGCGAAGTCGGCGCCGAGCGTCTCATAGGTGGTCTCGAAGCGCGGCCCCAGCTCCACCGCCGCCGCGCGGTGCGGGCCGCACACGGCCACCCGGAACTTGCGGCCCTGGGGCAGGGACCGGCGGTGCTCGTCCACATATTCGTCCAGCTCGGCGGCGGCCTGCTTGAAGGCGAGGCCCCAGTAATCGAGCATGAACTTCTCGTCCGCGCCCTTCACGCCGCCGACGATGTGATTGTAGTAGGTATATTGATAGGGGTGGAGCTGGGCCAGCTCGAAGGCGGGCACCGCGATGCCGCCCACAAAGACGGCCGCCGCCGCGGCGCGCACCGCGCGATGCTGGCGGGCGAGCCAGGTCCAGGCCCAGCTGGCCGCGAGCCCGCCCAGCACCGCGAAGGCGGGCGTGATGAAGACGAAGTGGCGGATGCCGTTATACATCACCGGGCGTTCCACCACGGTGAGCAGGATGGGGAACAGGGCCGCCGCCGCCAGCAGCATATATTGGGCACGGCGCGTGGGCGCCGCCGAGCCGAACAGCGCGCCCACCAGCGCGCCCGCCGTGCCGGCCACGCCCAGGGCCAGGAACAGTTCCGGCATCTGCACGGCGAACAGGGTGGGCACATAGGTGCGCGGCATGTCCGGCACCAGGATGGGCCGCCCCTCATACAGCTCGCGCCACGGCACTTCCCAGAAATGGGCGTAATAGGCGAGCGCCTTCATGGGGTTCAGCGGGTCCACCACCGCCCAGGGCCAGACGATGCCCAGGGTGAAATAGGCGAGCGGCAGGCCCAGCGCCATGAGCGCGAGGCACTGGCCGAGACGGCCGGCCATGGCCTTGAAGCCCAGGCGCCGCCATTCGAGGGTGGCCAGCAGCATCAGCGCGAAGCCGGCATAGGCCACCGTGATGACGCCGAGCACGCGCGTTCCCACCGCAAGACCCAGGCTGATGCCGAAAATGGCCGCCGTGCGCCAGGAGGGGGAGGGATATTCGTCCAGGGCGCGGGCCATGGAATAGATCAGCAGGGCCACGGCCACGGCGAAGGGCGCGTCCTTCGCGTTCATGAACATGTGCCCGTAATAGAGTGGGCAGATGAGCAGGAGGCAGAGGGCGACAAACCCGCAGACCGGCCCGCCCACCCGGCGCGCCAGGCGCCACACGATGAGCACGCCGCCCAGGCCCACCACGGCGCCCAGCAGGCGGCGCACGTCGAACACGTCAACCGGCAGCATCTTGGAGAGCGCCGAGGCCGCGAGGTCGAAGCCGCCGCCGTAATAATAGAGGTTCACGAAGGAGAAGACCCTCGTGTGGGTCAGGCCGGAGGCGAAATAGGAATAGAGCAGGTCGCCATATTGGGAATGGGTGAAGTCATCCCATCCCAGGCCGTAATCGTTGAATGTGAAGAGGCTGACGAGGCTCGCCGCCGCGAAGACGATCAGGGCGAGGCGATCCGCCAGGGATTGCGGCAAGGAAAGGCGGGGGACACGCATAGGTTCCGGGACCCAACTGAGACGCTGTGCATCAGCCCGGAAAACATGTCCCCTGAACGGCAGCTTGACGGCCGCCGTCGGTCACATATCCGTGAGCTTCTTTATCATCCCGTTAAACTGGATCTTTGCAAGAATTTTATACACTGCGATGCAGCGCAAGGCGTTTTGCACTGCCCCCTCATCTCCATCTAGGGATGTATAGTTCAAAAACTGTGCAGGTTATGGGTGTGCCGATTCCTTCGGCGCCCAAGAAAAACGCCGGTCGGGACGGGCCCGGCCGGCGTTAACTCTGTTTGCAATTCGGATCGCGCCGTCAGCGCCGATCCTCAGGCCGCCTTGCTGTAAAGCTCGGCGACGTAGTCCCAGTTCACCAGATTATCCACAAAGGCCTTGAGGTAATCGGGGCGACGGTTGCGGTAATCGATATAGTAGGAATGCTCCCACACATCCACGCCCAGCAGCGGAACGCCGCCATGGACGAGAGGATTCTCGCCATTGGGGGTCTTGGTGATGGAGAACTTGCCATCCTTGAGCGTGAGCCACGCCCAGCCGGAGCCGAACTGGCCGATGCCGGCGGCAACGAAGTCTTCCTTGAACTTATCGACAGAGCCGATGTCCTCGATGATCTTCTTCTCGATCTCACCGGGGATGGCACCGCCACCGTTCGGCTTCATCCAGTTCCAGAACAGGACATGGTTGTAGTGCTGGGCGGCATTGTTGAAGAGCCCGGCATTCTTGCCGTAGGAGCCCTTCACAATCTCTTCCAGGGATTTTCCCTCGAATTCGGTTCCCTTTAGGAGATTGTTACCGTTATTCACGTAAGCGAGATGATGCTTGTCGTGATGGTATTCGAGCGTCTCACGGGACATATAGGGCCCGAGGGCGTCGTAGGCATACGGAAGATCAGGCAGCGTGAAGGACATTGGGCGTCTCCGCGTTCGGTCCGGGAGGGGGCTGGGGCTTCATCCAGGAACGGTTGAGCCGCCTTCCCTGCGACCTAGATAGGCCGGGCGCAGGCGTCAAACAACAGTGGCCACGGCAAAATCAGGCGTGGCTCTTTGGCCTGGACCCGGACCGGCGGGGGCTGGTCCTGCGTGGAGTGAGACGATGTGGCGGTTCATGGTGGGTCTCGGTTTGCTGCTCGCGCTCGCGGGCCTCGTGGTCGTGGCGCTGGGAGTGGCGATTTTCGTCTCCTCCTTCGGCAACACGCTGATCGCCGCCGGGGCGGTCTTCCTTTCGGGGGGCATCACGCTCGCCGCCGTCGGCCTGGTGATGAAGCAGCTGCTGGACATGTCCGAGCGGCTCGACGCGGCCCTTGCCGGCGGCACGCTGGCGGCCGCCCGGCCGCTGGACGCGGCCGATGAGGACTTCGCCTCCAGCGCGGAAAGCGATCTGCAGGACGAAGCCGAGGAATATTACGAGGAGGAGGAAGAGGAGCCCGCGCCGGCGCCCGCGCAGCCGCCCCGCTCCTATGTGCCGCCGTCCTTCGCGCGCCAGCCGGCCCCTGCGCCGGAGCGCCCGGTCGCGCCGCCGGAGCCCTATCGCCCCGAGCCGCCGCGCTCCGAATTCGCCCGTCCCGAGCCGGCGCGTCCCGAGCCGTCCCGTGCCGAGATGCCCCGCACCGAGCAGACCCGCATGCCGGAGGCGCTCCAGCGCGGCCGGGTGCTCGGCCGCACCCCGGAAGGCGAGCATTTCGCCGACCGCATGCGTCCCCAACCCGCCTTCGTGCCGCCCGCCCCGGAGCCCGAGGCTCCGGTGGAACGCGCGCCGGAGCGTCCGGTGGAGCGCGCGCCCATGGTGACGCGCCCCTTCACCCCGCCGTCCCGCCGGCCCGACCAGGGCGTCGCCCCGGTGCCGCCCGCGGCTCCGGCGCCTTCGGCTCCGGCTTTCACACCGCCTGCGCCTTATGCGCCGCCCGCGCCTCCGGCTCCGGTCTCGGCGGCCGAGCCGACCGTGCTCAAGTCCGGCGTGGTGGGCGGCATGGCCTACACCCTCTATTCCGACGGCTCGATCCAGGCGGAGCTGCCCGACGGCGCGCTGCGCTTCGCTTCGCTCCAGGAACTGCGCGAGCACGTCGCGCGCTCCCAGCAGGGCTGATATCCCGAACACGGCCGGCCTCTCTCTCCAGAGTGGCCGGCCGTGGCATGTCTGGATGCCGATGACGGACAGGACCGTGCGTGGTCACATTCGCGCTCCGCGAACGGGCGCCCACGCGCGGAGGGCTAGAGCGCTTCAGCCTTTCATGGAAACGCCGAAGCGCTCTATCTCTTTATTTTTCCGCGTTTCCTTCACGCGAACCGCTTCACACTTCGCTCGGAAACGCTCTAAGCGGGGGCGAACAGGTCGGCCATGACGTCATTGAAGCTCCGCATGGCCGTGGCCCATTTCGGCCCCCGTGCCCTGGCCCTGTTGGGCTTCGCGCTGGCCTTCGCCGCCGGGCTGTTCGCGTGCCGCCGCTCCATCTTCCAGGACGAGGGCGCCGTCGTCCTCAATTTCGCGGTGGGCTTCTGGGGCTTCTTCTCGCCGCTGCCCTATTACGATCAGGCCGCACCCCCGCTCTCCATGGCGGTGCTGTCGGCCATCTACCATCTGGTGGGCGGCAATCTCGATCTTACCCGCGTGGGCCTGCTCGTTCTCAGCATGGCCTTCTTCGCCGGAACCCTGCTCGTGGCGCTGCGGCGGCGCGATCTCGGGATGGTCTACGGCCTGCTGATCCTGCTCGCCATCCGCCCGGTGCTGCTCAATGCCACCGAGCTGAAGCAATATATCTTCGAGGTGATGTTCGCCGTCGCCCTCATCCTGATGCATTGGGCGCGCGGACGGGATTATTCGCCGGGCTACCTCGCCGCCTTCCTGGCGGTGGCCCTGGTCTCCATCCTGTTCTCCTTCTCCAGCATGTTCATCGTGGTGCCGGTGATGTTCGACATCATCATCTGCCGGGAGAATAAGGGGCGGCGGCTTCTGTGGATCGGCGGCGCCGCGCTCTTCTGCCTGGTCTGGGTCGCCACCTATCTCACCCTGGTGAAGCCGCTCGTCGCGCTCCAGTTCATCAATTACGGCAAGGAATATGGGGGGCTCACCCTCCTGAACGTGCTGATGAACCGGGACATGACGTCCCTCTCAATCATGCTGCGGGAGGTGCGGGGCATCGGCCCCCATCTGTTCCTGGTGGTAGCCGTCCCGGTCCTGCTGCTGCTCTGGTGGCGCGCGCCCAAGCCCCTGAAGGACCGCATCTGGCCGCCTCTGAGCGAGGCGCTGGCGGCGCGGCATGCGCCCGCCCGGCTGCTGCTGTATGTCTGCGGCGGGCTCGGCGCGCTCAATCTGGCGGGCATCTATCCCTTCTCCACCACGCGGCAATTGCTCTATGTGTCGCCGGTCATCGCCCTGTTCCTGGGCTGGCTGACGGTGCGCATGCTGAAGGCGTTCGGCCTCTCGGCCCCGGCGCGCATCCTGGCGCTGGGCGTGATGATCGCCCCCGGCATGCTCTACAATCTCGTGGAGGCGGAGCGCACGTCCTACGTGAAGACCGACGTGTGGGACCTCTATCAGTTCATCAAGAAGAACGGATACAAGCACGTCGTCTCATGGGTGGTGTTCGATCCCACCATCCATGTCTTCTACCGGGATGACACGGACAAGTCGTTCGAGGTGAAGGGCCTGCTCAACCCGGCCTCCGCCCCCAATCTCTCGGTCGCGGAACTGAAGCGGCGGCTGGAGGCGGATGACGACGACATCCCCAACCAGCTCTGGTCCGTGCTGAAGCGGGAAGAGGATTTCCGCACCTATGTGGACTGGGTGGTGCGCCGCGTGACCCGCAACGCCGTCACGCTCATCGCCACCGTGGAGATCTTCCCCTATCAGGAAGTCCAGCTCATGGACGCGCTGAAGGCGGCGGGCTGCACGGGCAAGGCGGTGTTCGAGGAAAAGGCGGTCAAGGCCTTTGAGGTTCATTGCGACGGTCCCGCGCCGCCCCGTCCCGCGCAATAGGGCCGGGCATCCATCGTCGCGCCCGGGCCGGGCGCGCGTCTCTCAATCGCCCATATCCACGGCCCCGGTATTCACCAGGGTGGCGTATTGCAGCGCCAGTTCGCGAATGCGCGGCCGTGCGAGGCTGATGTCCTGCCGGGCGATGGCCTGCTCAAGCGACAGGACCGATGCGGCCAGCACATGGCTGCGCCGGATCGAGTCGGAGGGGCTGGATTCGAGAGCCGTGTAGTCCCGGAGCGAAACGCCCATGCCATCAGCCATTTCGTGCTGCGAGAGCCTGAGCGATTGCCTCAAGAGCCTCAACTCTGATCCGGTCATTGCGGCGTCCTTGGTCTGTCTCGTCTTGTCGGAGACTGGTGAGCCGGGGGCTTGTCCCGACCGTGCCTGCGGAAGAATGCAGGCCCTCCCAAGACTGAAAATGCGCAAAGGTCATGTGGTTGTAAACGCGACTGTACAATTTCCGCGTCGTTCTCCGCCACGGAAAACCTGCGGTCATGCGGCGGGCGGGCCGGTCTCCGGCGAAGGTTCAGGTCAGGGCAGTCTGGGTCGAAATGGCGACGTCAGGCGTGTCCGGCGGCCCCGGTCGAGAGGCCGGGCCGCCGGGTCGTGGAGGCCGCGCGTCAGATCAGCCAGCCGCTGCCCGCCGCGCTGGTGAAGTCGAGCTGCACCACCAGGTCGTTATAGTCCTGGTCGCCGCCGCCATAGAGGTCTTCCCAGCCCCAGGTGTTGAGGCCGTAATTCCATAGATGGCCTACATATTCGCCGTTCACCTGCTCGTTCGCCTGGGCGAAGGCGTAATAGGTGTGGCCTGCGCTGGTGAGCATCATGGCGATGAGGTCGCCCGCATCCACATTGGTCAGGAAGGCCTGGCTCTGCACGCCGAAGCCCTGGCCGGAAATCGCGGTGTCGCCGTCCGTGGTGGAATAGGCGCGGGCCTGCACGGCGGCCGCATAGCCCGCCTCGCCGGGATCGATGCCGCCGATGGTGCCGTTGAAGTCGTCCACCTTGTAGAAGGTAATGGCGCTGTCATTCACGCCGCTCTGGCGCATGCGCACCACGGCCATCTGGTCGTCCGCGGCGTTCGCCGTCTCGGCGATGGCGATGGGGCGGGCCACCTGGACGGCGCTGTCCTGGGCGTCGTTCACATAGTCCACGAAGCCGAACTGGCTGGTGAGGCTCATCTGCGGCTGGCCCGCATCGGCCCCGCCGATGGAGATGCCCACGCTGGTGCCCACCGCCACCTGCGCCTGATAGAGCGACCCCTGGGAGAAGCCGTCGAACAGGGTCACGAGATCGTTGGAGAAGTCCGCCTGCACAACCTGCTGGGCGAGCTGGTTGGTCCAGGCATAGGCGGCGGACTGGAGGCCGGAGAAGCTCACAGTGGACGTGCCCAGTTCCAGCGCCCAGGCGGTGTCGGAGGCGAAGATGGGCTGGAACAGCAGGCTCTGGCTCGCCCCGCTCACATTGAATGTGGGGGAGGAGGGATCGCTCGGGTCCACCGGCTGGGCGATCAGCACGTCCGGCTGGTCCGCGAACGACATCTGCGCATGGGCGATGGAGAGCAGCGCGCGCGCCAGCACCGTGCCGTTGGGCGTGCCCAGGCCCGACACGAGGTCATAGCCGGGGGCCGCCTCGAAGCCGTAGCCCGTGGGCGTGATGGCCTCGCCGTTGCTCGTATAGTCCCCGCCCTGGGAGAAGCTCGATATGTTGTTGCCGAACTGGATGTCGTTGAACGCGGCGGGCGCGATGGCCGAGGCGATATAGAGCAGGTCGGTCATATAGCCGAGCTGCGGCAGGCCCTGGTCCGCGAAGATGGTGTTGATCTGCACCGCCAGCGAAGCCCAGAGCGGTGTCGCGGCGCTGGTGCCGCCTTCCTCCGTCAGGCCCTCCATGGAGCCGTCCGGCGTCCAGTAATAGAGATTGCCGCCCGCATTGGCCGACACGTCCGGCAGGCCGCGCCCCTGGCCGGGAAACGGCGTGTTCGCGGCGGTGGGGGTGAGGCCGTAGGCCAACTGGTAGGAGGGTGTCGGCTGGGTGGTGTCCACGCCGCCGGAGGACGTGTTGTTCTGCTGGTAGCCGCCCTCGATGATGGTGCGGCTGTTGCCGTCCACGTAATATTCGTTCCACACCGCCTCAAGGAAGGTGTTCGCGTCCGTGGCGTCCTGCGGCAGGGTGGTGAGGCCGCCCTGGACGAGGCGCCAGAGCACCGCGCGGTCGCTCTGCTCGGCCAGCTGGAGCATCCAGGTCAGCGTGCTGTCCAGCTCCGCCTGCTGGGTGGTGGAGATGGAGGTGCCGCCCACCAGCACCGTGTAGGGGCTGGCATAATTGTATTCCAGATTGGTGAGGCCGTTGCCCAGCTCATTGCCCGAGCCGCCGTCGCCCAGGGCCGTGAACACGCTCTTGTTCATGAGCACGGCGTCGATCATCAACTGCCAATAGGCGGCGTAGAAGGGCGAATCCGGGGAGGGGGCCTGGAGGTCGCCGAAGGAGGAGGACAGGACGGCCGGATTGATCCAGCCGGCGGGAACCCCGGCCGGCGTCTGCCAGATGGCGCTCTGATAGGCGGTGAAGGTGCTGGCATCGGCGGCGCCGTTATAGCCGGAGCCCACATAGAGGGCGATGTCGCTGTTGGGGTTGATGGCGCTGACCATCCCCACGTCCAGCGAGCGCTCGCCTTCCGCGCCGCTGCCATATTCCTGGCCCGAGGCGCCCTGCGTGTAGGCGGTGCCGGTGCCGATGACGCCCATCTTCTCGTAATAGCGCTCCAGGTAATACTGGAAGTCGTGCTCGGCCGAGGCCCGCAGGGCGGTGCCGATGCCCGGCTCGATCAGGCCGATGGCACCCGTCTGTACGTCCGAGAAGTTGGCCAGCGGGAAATTGTAATAGTCGCTGGCGGCCACCTGCGGGTTCTGGGCGGCGTTCTGGCCGAGCGTGCCCAACTGGTTGCCGATGCTCTGGCTGCCGTCCGGCAGTGTCACGGAGACGCCCGGCGCGAGATTGTCGGCCGGGGGAATATTTTCCGTGTCCAGCCACAGGCCCACCACGCCGGCCTCTTCCGGCAGGCTGAGATTGCCGTTCCAGAACAGGAACTGGCCCTCGGTGGGGGAATTGGCGAGATAGAGGTCGGTGCCGAACAGGTCCTTGAAGCTGGCGGCGTCCAGCTCCACCCAGATGGTGCGGGAGGCGGCGGAGGACACATAGTCCCCGTTCGCGTCGCTGCCGCTCAGGCCGAGAACGGTATAGGTGCGCGAAGCGGGATTGCTCCCGCCCAGATAGTCCAGGACCTCATTATACTGGTCCTGGTCCGCCCCATACATGGCGAAGATTTCGTCCTGGGTCATGGAGCCCAGGATCTGCTGGCGGGTGGCCCAGTCTGCGGCCAGCAGCGCCGCCGGATCCGTGGCCCGATCCAGGATCAGCGCCACATTGATCTTCCAGCTCGCATCCGGCGTGGTGATTTCGCCCGCGGTCAGGTCCCAGGCCTGCGTGACGGTGGTGACGCCCGGCGCGACCACCCCGTATCCGGTGAAGTCGAGATAAGACGAATTCGCGATCTCTGCGATAGCCATAGGGTCCCCCGTCCCTTTGGATACGATGTCCTGCGGGATTTATAGTCGGGGACGGGGGACCGCTAAAGGACTCTTTTCACGAACCGCGACCGGCGCCTATTCCTCCGGCCACCTTCAGGGCGAAGGCATAGATGAGGGCAACTTCTTCCAGCCGGTCGAAGCGGCCGGCGGCGCCGCCATGGCCCGCATCCATGTTGGTGCGCAGCAGAAGCGGGCCTGAACCCGTATTCGCCTCCCGCAGCCGCGCCATCCAGCGGGCGGGCTCCCAATAGGTGACGCGGGGGTCCGTGAGGCCCGCCAAGGCGAAGATGGCGGGGTAGGCACGGGGGGCCACATTGTCCACGGGGGAATAGGCGCGGATGCGCAGGAACGCCTCCTCGCTGGCGATGGGATTGCCCCATTCCGGCCATTCGGGCGGGGTGAGGGGCAAGGTGTCGTCCAGCATGGTGGCGAGCACGTCCACGAACGGCACCTCCGCCACGATCCCGGTGAACAGGTCCGGCCGCAGGTTGGAGATGGCGCCCATGAGCATGCCGCCCGCCGAGCCGCCATGGGCGACGATGCGGTCCGCCGTGGTGATCTTCTCGCGCACCAGATGCTCGGCGGCGGCGATGAAGTCCGTGAAGGTGTTGGTCTTCTTGTCCAGCTTGCCGTCCGCATACCAGCGCCAGCCTTTGTCCGTGCCGCCGCGCACATGGGCGATGGCATAGACGAAGCCGCGATCCACCAGGCTCAGGCGGTTCGTGGAGAAATTGGCGGGCATGGCGATGCCGTAGGCGCCGTAGCCGTAGAGCAGGCAGGGCGCCGACCCATCCAGCGCCGTCCCGGCGCGGTAGAGCAGGGTGACGGGCACGCTCTCGCCGTCACCGGCGGGGGCGAACAGGCGGCGGGTGACATAGTCGGCCGGCTCATGGCCGCTCGGCACCTCCTGGCGCTTCAGCAGGGTGCGCCCGCGGCTGTGCATGTCATAGGCCCACAATTCCGCGGGCGTGGTCATGGAGGCGTAGCTGAAGCGCAGTTGTGCCGTGTCGAACTGGTAGCCGTCGTCGATGCCCAGCGCATAGGCTTCTTCCGCGAAGGCGATGGAATGCTCTTCGGAGGAAAACACCGTGCGGATGACGATGCGCGGCAGCCCGTCCTCGCGCTCCAGGCGCACCAGGAAGCCGCGATAGGCCACCTGGCTCAGGATCATGCGGCCGGGCCTGTGGGGCACGAGGTCGCGCCAGAAGTCGCGGCCGGGCGTGGCGCTGGGCGCCATGACGATCTTGAAGTCCTCGGCCTCGTCCGCATTGGTGAGGATGACGAGCTGGTCCTCCCCGCCGAGGTCGGGATGGTGCTCCACCTCGTAGCGCACGCCAGGGCTGCGCGGCGCCACCACGCGGGGCGGCGCTTCCGGCGCCATGAGGTCGAGGAGATGGACTTCCGAGGTCTCATGATCGCCGCAGGCGATGAGGCCGAAGCGGTGCGACTGGGTCTCGGCGAGGGAGACGAAGAAACCCTTGTCCGCCTCCGCATAGATCAACTCGTCTTCGGACGCATTGTCGCCCAGCCGGTGGCGGTAGACCTTGGAGGGGCGGTGCTCGGCATCGCGGCGGATGTAATAGAGGAAGGCGCCGTCTTGCGACCAGAGCAGGTCGCCGGTGGTCTCCTCGATGCGGTCCGGCAGGTCGGCGCCGGTCGTAAGGTCGCGCACGCCGATGACATGCAGTTCCGATCCCTGCTCGTCCACCGCATAGGCAAGCCGCGCATGGTCCGGGCTGTGGCGCACATGGCCGAGATGGAAATAGGCCCGTCCTTCCGCCATGCGGTCGCCGTCCAGCAGGATGGCTTCCTCGCCCTCGGGCAAAGGCTTGCGGCAGATGAGCGGATGCTGCCCGCCGGTGCGGTGGCGGGTGTAGTAGGCGAACGGCCCGTCGGGGGAGGGCACGCCCGCATCGTCTTCCTTGATGCGCCCGCGCATTTCCGTGAGAAGCTGCGTCTTCAGCTCCGCCTCGGGCGCGAAATAGGCGTCGCTATAGGTATTCTCGGCTTCCAGATAGGCGCGGATGTCCGCGTCCAGAACGGTGGGATCGCGCATCACCTCGCGCCAGTTCTCGGCCCGGAGCCAGGCATAATCGTCGGCGAGGGTGACCCCGTGGACATTGCGCGTGGTGGGGCGGCGCTGGGCGCGGGGCGGCTCAGCGGTCATTGGCCGTCCTCGCCCGCATCCGTCGCGAGGGCGAGCGCCGTGCCGTTCATGCAGAAGCGCAGGCCCGTGGGGCGCGGGCCGTCCGGGAAGACGTGGCCCAGATGGCTCTCGCAGCGCGCGCAGCGGATCTCCACGCGCCGCATGCCGTGGGAGACATCCTCATGGCTGGAAATGGCGTCCGCGGAGACCGGGGCGAAAAAGCTCGGCCAGCCGGTGCCGCTGTCGAACTTCGCCTCGGAGCGGAACAAAGGCGCGCCGCAGGCGACACAGGAATAAAGGCCGTCCCGCTTCTCGTCCCAATAGGGGCCGGTGAAGGCGCGCTCCGTGCCGGCCTGCCGGGCAATGCGAAACTGCTCGGGTGTGAGGCAGCTTTGCCACTCGGTCTCGGTCTTCACGATCTTCTCTGGCAGGGTTTCATCAGCCATCGAACAACCTCCCGGTCCGGCATGGCGGGCCCGCCGGGCCCGCCTGATTTGCAGTGAGGTAAGTATGGATGCGGCTTCGCGCAAGGCGCGGGGCGCCCGAGGGGCATATGCGGCATACCTGTCAGAAGTTTCACTGCACTTGCGTCTGTTAGTCCAGCGTGCGCTTTCGCAATCCAGACGAAAATATGATGGAAGAAGAGGCGCGCTTAACTCGAAAATGAACTTGCAATTCATATCTGAACAACATAACTAGCAAATACGGTGTGGACATCGAATCGCTGCGCCGATGGCGACAGGGTGAGGTTGCAGCGTTCGTCGTCGAATGCTGGCTTCAATCAGTCGGCCACTGCGAATTTCGTTCCGAACCAAAAGAAAGTGTCATGAGCGAAACAATGGAATCGACCACCTATATCGAACTGGCCGCGGACATCGTCTCTGCGTACGTCAGCAACAATTCGGTCGCGGCGGCCGATCTGCCGAGCCTCATCAGTGATGTGCATGCCGCTCTGCAGCGCGTGTCCAAGGGTGAGGCCGAGCCGGCCCCCGAGCCGCTGAAGCCGGCGGTTCCCCTGAAGAAGTCGGTGACGCCCGACTACATCATCTGCCTGGAAGACGGCAAGAAGTTCAAGTCGCTGAAGCGGCACCTGCGCACGCAGTACAATATGAGCCCCGAGCAGTATCGCGAGAAGTGGGGCCTGCCGGCCGACTATCCGATGGTGGCGCCCAACTATGCGGCTGCCCGCTCCGAGCTTGCCAAGCAGATGGGCCTCGGCCAGCAGCGTCGCCGCCGCCGCTGAGCGTTCAGCGGTCCTTGGCAGGGTGGGCCGCCGCAGGGCGGCCGACCCCGCTCAGGCACAGCATTGCTTCCGCCTTCAACGGCGCCGTCCCCCGGACGGCGCCGTTTCCTTTTCTGCCCTGCCGTTCCGGGCCCGTCCCGCATCGTCCCGCAGGGGTGCCGAACCTTGCCGCAGCAGCCTCAGCAGCGCGGCGTGCCGGGCCGCGTCATAAGCCTGCGGGGTCTGGAGGCTCGCCCTTCGACAGGCCCGCAGGGCACTGCGGAGCGCCGCCGGATCGTCGCCGGTAAAGACGGCGAGGGCGGTCATGCGCGCGGCGATGTCCGTATGGCGTCCGCCCGCTGAGAAACCCCGGATGCGCCCGCCGCGCCCCGTCGTTTGGGGCCGTGTTCGTCTGGTCATGTCCTGTCTCCCGGTTTCGCCCGTCAGTATGCGGCCGGGGCATGGGGTGTCGGATAAGTGTCCTAAGAAAAATTTCCGATTGAAGGAGCGCGTCCTCTTGGGTTACCGCTATTGTCAAATGCTTCGGCATGGTTGTAGGATTTAAATCCTAAACGGAGCCGCCAATGTCCCTTCATCCTTCTTCTCTCTCCCCGCGTCCGGCGGGGGGCATGCCCCGTGCCGCGCCACGCCAGCCGGCTGGGGCGCTCGCCGCGCTCTGCCGGGAGGTCGGGGGCTGTGCCGCCGCCGCTCCCGCCGCCGGCGCGGCACGCGGCCTTGGCCGTCAGCCCGCCTTCGCCCGCCATGTGGCCCTTTATCTCGCCCATGTGGCGTGCGGGCTGGGGCTGCGGCAGGTGGCGCGGCTCGACGGCCTCCATCCCGCATCGGTGGCCTATGCCGTCCGCCGCATCGAGGCGGCGCGGGAGAGTTCGGCCTTCGACACGCTCATGGAGCGGGCCGAGGCGCAGGTGCGGCACATGTGCAAGGGGGCTGGGGACCAATGGAGCGCCGGGCAATGGTGAGGGAGAGGGGATCCAAGGCGCGCCCGGCCGGGGCCGCCCGCGAACAGGCCCGCCGGGCGGTGTCCGCCTCGCGCGTGATGGTGGAAGGGGCGCATGGGCTCGTGGAGCTGGATCTGGCGGAAAGCCCGCTCGGCTGGCTCGCCACCCGCAAGGGCCGCGACGGGCGCGCCTTGATCAGCGCCCCCCAATTGCTGGCGGGCGAGCGGCTGCGGCTCGATTTCACCCGCGCGGGCTTGACCCCGCGCGTCACCACCAACTGGTCCCCGGCCGGGCAAGGCACGGGTGGCCCCGAAAGCTTCACCGATGCGGTGATCGCCGCCCGCAGCCGGGTCCAGGCGGCGCTGGCGGCGGTGGGGCCGGAACTGTCCGGCGCGCTGCTGGATGTCTGCTGCTTCCTCAAGGGGATCGAGCTTGTGGAGCAGGAGCGCGGCTGGCCGCCGCGCGCGGGCAAGGTGGTGCTGGGCCTCGCCCTGGACCGGCTCGCGGCCCATTACGGCCTGTCCAGCGAGGCGCGCGGGCGCGAGCGGGCGCGAACCCAATCCTGGCGCGCGCAGGTCTAGGGGGAGTGCTTGATGGAACCGCACAGGCCTGTCCCTGCGGGGCTCACCGTTCCTCCCCCTCCCGCCCGAACGCGGCTGGTGCCGAGTTCGGATGGCTGACGTGCCGAAGTCGGAAACATCCGGCTTCGATGCGGGAGAGGGGTGGGGTGAGGGGCACTCGCGCGAACGCCGGACTGGAGGCGCCAAGCGATGCCCAACCCCTCACCCGCCTCGCTGTCGCTCGGCACCCTCTCCCGCAAGAGGGGAGGGAAGACCGCCGTGCTGTTCAATCAAAACAGCAAAGACACCAAGGCCACGTTGCGGCGCGCGAACCCGGCGCGTGATCCTTGCGCGTGATCCTGGCACGCTTACGGGGAGTGACGCGCAGCCCCGGCCGGGCGATGATCGGCCGGGGATTCCTTTTCACCGGGGGCTTGGGGACATGAACGCCTATCTCGATGCCATGCGCCATTATGCGACCTTCACGGGACGCACCAGCCGCGCGGGGCTCTGGCTCTATATCCTCATCTATTTTGTGATCCTGCTGGTGGCGGGCGTGCTGGATGCGGCGCTGTTCGGCATGAATGCGGCCGATGGCGGGCCCATTTCGGCCATCGCCTCGCTTGTCCACCTCATTCCCGGCATTGCCATCGGCGTGCGGCGGCTGCACGACATCGACCGCACCGGCTGGTGGCTGCTCATCGCTTTCACCGGCATCGGCATGATCGTGCTTTTCATCTTCAACGTACTGCCCGGCACGCAGGGGCCGAACCGCTTCGGCCCCGATCCGCGCACCTACGCGCCCGCCTGAGGCGCGCGAGATCCAGGCAGGGCGCCTCCCTGCCCGGATCGTACTCTCCCGATGATTGAGAGCCCGATAACGCTTTTCCAGCGGTCTGCCTCGGCGTGTCCCGGGTATCCACGCCTCTCTGCCGAACGGGCACCCAGCGGAACCGCGTGGATGGCCGTTAGGTCTGCACGGTTGGGCATTCAAGCGGCCCGGACGGCTTTGCAAGCAGGCAACGACCTTGCCGGACCTGACAAACCGCCAGCCATCCATCGCTCAGAAGGGCGATCCGCCCTCAGAGCGCCGCCTGCGCGTCCGCGCGGATGCGGTTGATCATGGAATTGAGGCCGTTGGAGCGCTGGGGGGTCAGATGCCCTTCCAGGCCGATGCGGCGGAAGATGGCCAGCGCATCGGTGGCCAGGATCTCCTTCGGGCTGCGGCCCGAGAGCAGCGCCAGCAGAACCGCCACGAGGCCGCGCACGATATGGGCGTCGGAATCCCCCTCGAATTCCAGGATGGTTCCGCTTGGTTCGTCCCGGCGATGGGACACGAGCCACACCTGGCTCGCGCAGCCCTGGACCTTGTTCTCTTCCGTCCGCTCGGCGTCCGGGAAGGGCGGCAAAGCGCGTCCCAGTTCGATCACGAAGCGGTACCGGTCCTCCCAGTCGTCCAGCAATTCGAAATCGGCGATCAGCGCATCGACGTCCATGGGTCTACCGGGTCTCGGCGCGGACCGGTGCGGGCGCTCGGCGCCGCCGCAGGTCCGGCATGAAGGGAAAATCCGCGCAACGGGGCGAGGATGTCATGCGGCACAGGGGCCGCATGCGAAGCTTCATTATACCAAGAGGCGCGGTTCGTGCGCAGCGATCTCCGCACGGTCAATCGCCGCACGCACATGCAGCCTGCGCGCGGGCGGCCGGTCTCAGGCCGGGCGGCGCGGGGGCAGGGGGATGGAGCCCGGCGCGGGAGCGGCGGGCGCGGCGCCGGTGGGTATGGAGCCGGTGGCCTTGGGCGCATCGGCGGCGTCCCCGCCCCAGGCCGGGACCAGATCCTGCGGGGTGAGAGCATGGCCGCCGGTCTTGTCGGCGGTGGCGGGCGCGTGCGCGCCTTCGCCGATGCTGACATTGGCGAACAGCCATTCCGCGGCCGCCTGGGCCTTGTCGCCCAGATGGGACAGCAATTGCCCGCCCACGGCGCAAGCCTGAGGCTGGCGCTCGCAGAAGCCGCTGGCATCGGCGATGGCGGACTGGGCGGCGCTGAGTGCCTGCCACGCGCCGATCTGCCGCGTGCCGTCCTCCGAAGTGGAGAGCGGCAGCAGCAGCAGCACGATGCCGAGCCAGAATGCCAGTCGCAGCAGGAAGAACATCGGCGCCTCGCCCGTCCGGCCAGACACTGTGCCGGACACCCCCGAGACTATCAGACGCTCCCCGTCATCGCAGTGCCCCGCGCCCCATGACTTGCGCACATCGTTAACGCTGGCGGGCGAAATCGCCGCATCTCGCGCTGGCCGGCGCGGCCGCGTTGTGGGACCGGTTGCACCGTGATACGAGCGTCTGACAAACGATCACGATCGCGTGGGGCGCGGGATGAATTACATGCGCCGGGGCCGGGTCGCGCAGAAGCAGAAGACCCGTCAGGCTCTCCTGGATGCGGCCCGTTACTTCCTCGACCTCGGCCATTCGCCGAGCGTCACCGAGGCGGCGGACTATGCGGGCATCTCGCGCGCAACCGCCTATCGCTATTTCTCCACCCCCGAGACCCTGGCGCAGGAGGCGGCCCTCGACCGCCTCTCCACGGAGATGGAGACCATCGCCGCCGATCTTGGCCGGGACAGCGATGCCGAGCAGGCGGCAGCCGAGGCCATGGCTCGCTATCTCTCCATGGTGATGCGCAACGAGCCGCTGTTCCGGGCCTATATGGCGCTGGCGGCGCGCGGCGACGGGGCCTCCGCTTTGGGCAGCCGCCGCCTGCGCTGGCTCCGCGCGGCCTTCGCCCCCCTGGCGCAGGCCATGCCCCAGGCGCGCTTCGAGCGGCTGCTGACCGCGCTCAGCGTGCTCGCCGGCATCGAGACGGTGGTGGTGCTGCGCGATGTCTGCGAACTCTCCAGCGAGGACACGGAAGAGACCGTGCGCTGGATGGTGAGCGCCCTGGTACGCGCCTCGCTGGAAGTGTGAGGCGGGGCGGGCAGGCTCCATCCCTTCCCGCCACAGCTCTTCCCGATTTCCCCCTCCCCGGCCCTCCCCCGCAAGCGGGAGAGGGGGCTGAGCGTTGCGGATGGGAAAGCGCGCCCTCCCACCGGGGTAGAACCCAGCGTTGCTTGGGCCCCAAAAGCCCTCTCCCGCTTGCGGGGGAGGGTTGGGAGGGGGCAAGGCGATGGCCCATAAGAGGAGCGGTTGGAGAGCCCCCTACCGCCCCATCCCCGCCATGCGCGGCAGCCAGAGGGTCAGCTCCGGAATGTAGGTGATGGCGATCAGCGCCAGCATCAGGGGCACCAACCAGGGCAGGATGGCGATGGTGGTACGCTCCACCGAGAGCTTCGCCACCCGCGCCAGCACGAACAGCACCATGCCCAATGGTGGATGCAGCAGGCCGATCATCAGGTTCAGCGTCATCACCAGCCCGAAATGAATGGGGTCGATGCCGAGCTTCAGCACGATGGGCAGCAGGATGGGCACCAGGATGGTGATGGCCGCGATGGTGTCGATGAAGCAGCCGACGAACAGGATGAGCAGGTTCGCCAGCAGCAGGAACACCCATTTGTTGTCGGTGAGCGAGAGGATGGCGTCGGAGAGCGCCTGCGCCGCCTGGCTGGCGGTGAGCAGCCACGCGAAGATGGAGGCCGCGGTGACGATGAACAGCACCGAGGCGGTGGTCTCGATGGTGTCGAACGTGGCCTTGGCCAGCGTGCGCATGGTCATGGACCGATAGCGCACGAGGCCGAGGAACAGCGACCAGATCACCGCCGCCACCGCCGCCTCCGTGGGCGTGAACCAGCCGAGCGTCATGCCGCCGATGAGGATGACGGGGGTCATCAGCGCCATGACGGCGGAGAAGTCGAAATACCAGTCCGCCGCGATCAGCACCGCCAGCGCGATGAGCACGGCGGCGTTGGAGGAGAGGCCGAGCGCGGTCAGCACATAGACGCCCAGCGGGAAGCAGGCCACCACGGCCACTTCCAGCGCCGCCCCGCCGAGCTGGCGCCAGGAGAATTTGGCGTCGCTGCCCCAATTGTTGCGACGGGCGAAATAGGCCACCGTCCCCATCATCAGCAGCGTCATCACCGCGCCGGGGATGAGCCCGCCCAGGAACAGCGCGCCGATGGAGACATTGGCCAGCATGCCGTAGATGACGAACGGCAAGGACGGCGGGATGATCGGCCCCAGCGTCGCCGAGGCGGCGGTGACGCCCACCGAGAATTCGGTGGAATAGCCATGGTCCTTCATGGCCTTGATCTCGATGGTGCCGAGCCCGGCGGCATCGGCGATGGCGGTGCCGGACATGCCGGAGAAGATCACCGAGCCGATGATGTTCACCTGCCCGAGGCCCCCGCGCATCCAGCCCACCAGGGCTACCGCGAAGGCATAGATGCGCCCGGTCACGCCGGCGATGTTCATGAGGTTGCCGGCCAGGATGAAGAACGGCACCGCCAGCAGCGGGAAGCTCTCCACGCCCGCGATCATGCGCTGGGCGATCACCACGTCCGGCGCCGTGCCGGTGACGAGGATATAGAGCAGCGAGGCGCCCGCCAGCGCCAGCGCCACGGGCACGCCGATGAGCATCAGCCCGAGGAAGGATCCGATGAGCAGCCACATGTCACGCCTCCAGGGCGTCGAAGGCTTCGGGGCGCTCCAGCACCCCGTAGCCGCGCCGGACATTGGCGATGGTCACCTGGACCGAGCGCACCAGCATGAGGGCGAAGGCGGCGAGCACGGCGATATAGACGAGGCCCTTGGAGGCCTCCACCATCACCATGGGCTCGTCGCCCACGAGGCCCACATAGCGCCACATGAGCCACACGGCGTAGGCGAAGAAGGCCGTGCGCAGCACGTCCACCAGCAGCGCCAGCACCCGGCCGACGCGCGGGGGCAGGAAGCGGTAGAGCAGGTCCACCTGGATGTGCCGTGACAGCCGCACGCACATGGACGCGCCCCAGAACACCACCACCACCAGCGCGTAGCTCGCCAACTCCTCGGTCCAGGCGAAGCTGTCGTTCAGCACGTAGCGGGTGAAGAACTGGAGGAAGACGAGGCCCGCCATGACCCAGAACATGATGAGCGTCAGCCAGTCCTCGACCCCATAGGTGGAGAGGTCCACGGGGGCTTCCTGCTCGAAGGTCTCGGCCAGTTCTTCGCCGGTGATGCGCGTATGGATTTCGGGGTGAGGCTGCTCGGCCATGGGGGATCCCGCGATGGAGGGGACGGGGAGGACAACCCTCTCCCGCGCCGGGCGCGGGAGAGGGGGCGCGATCACATGGTGCTCTTGAGCGCCTGGATCTTGTCCCAGTCCGCCTTGCGGTAGCCGAGGCTCTCGAAGGTGATGTTCTTGATCACCGCGTCCTTGAAGTCGGTGGTGTTCACCTCGACGATGTTGATGCCCTTGCTCTTGAAGATCTCGATCAGCTCCTTCTCGCGCGCTGCCACCTCGCCGCTGGCCTTGGCGGCGGCTTCCTGGGTCACCTCCTGGAAGATCTTGCGGTCCTCGGGCGAGAGCTTGTCCCAGAGCTGCTTGGAGAGAATGGTGTTGAGATGGTCCACGATGTGGCCGGTGAGAATGATGTTCTTCTGCACCTCGTAGAACTTCTTGGCCTCGATGGTGGTGAGCGGGTTTTCCTGCGCGTCCACGGTGCCGTTCTGGAGCGCCAGATAGACCTCGGCGAAGGCGATGGGGGCGATATTGGCGCCGCAGGCCTTGGGCATGGCGAGATAAGCGGGGGCGTCCGGCACGCGGATCTTCAGGCCCTTCATCTCCGCGCAGGTCTTGAACAGCTTGTTGGAGGTGGCCTGGCGCACGCCGTAATAGGTCACGGCGACGATCTGGTTGCCGGTCTTGTCCGCGTATCCCTTGGCGAGGTCGTTGAACACGTCGCTCTTGGCATAGGCCAGCAGGTGGTTCGCGTCGCGGAAGGTATAGGGATAATAGGTGACGCCGATGGGCGGGTAGGCCTTGGCCGCGAAGCTGGACCCGGAAATGATCATGTCCACGGTGCCCAGCGTCAGGCCCTGGTTGATGTCGCTTTCCTTGCCGAGCTGCGAGGAGGGATAGACATCGATGGTGTAGCGCCCGTTGGTGCGCTTGGCGATCTCGGCCGCCGCCCAGACCGAGGCGGTGTGGAACGGCTCGGCGGGCTCATAGACATGGGCCCATTTCAGCTTGGTCTGGGCCTGCGCGACGCCGCCACCGAGGGAAAGCGCAACGCTCAGGGCGAACGCGGCCGCAAGGCCGCGACGGGTAATGGCCATTGGTGTCCTCCCAGGTCCGGCTTTGAATTTGGCGTGCCGGTTTAAAACGATTTGAATGGAGGCAGGCCGGTCCTGTCAAGGGACTGAAATGGTAGTCAGGGGAGAAGAGAAGACAGCGCGGAAAGCCGCCCGGCGTCAGCAGCCTTCGGGGTCGCGATCCAGCAGGCGGTTCACATGGCCCATCTTGCGGCCGGCGCGGGCTTCCTGCTTGCCGTAGAGGTGCAGGTGGGCGGCGGGATCGGCGAGGAAACGCTGCCAGTCGTCCACATCGTCGCCGATGAGGTTCAGCATCTCCACGCGCCCCAGGCACGCCGTGTCGCCCAAAGGCCAGCCGGCGATGGCCCGCACATGCTGCTCGAACTGGCTGGTGACCGCGCCATCCATGGTCCAATGGCCGGAATTGTGCACGCGCGGGGCGATCTCGTTGACGATCAGCCGTTCGGACAGGCCCTGGTCGGCCACGAACAGCTCCACCGCGAACACGCCCACATATTCCAGCGCCCCGGCGATGCGGCAGGCAATGCCGCGCGCGGAGCGGGCGGTCTCCGCCGTCACGTTGGCGGGGGCGGTGGAGGTGTGGAGGATATGGTTGCGGTGGACGTTCTCGGTCACGTCATAGGCGGCGAAGGCGCCGTCCTCGCGCCGCGCGGCCACCACCGACACTTCGCGCCGGAAGCTCACGAAGCCTTCCAGAATGGCGCTCTGGCGGCCGATGGTCTCGAAGGCGGCGGCAAGGTCGTCGCCGGGGCGGATGGTCACCTGTCCCTTGCCGTCATAGCCGAAGCGCCGGGTCTTGAGCACGGCGGGCAGGCCGATGGCGGCGGCGGCGGCGATCAGGTCGTCCAGGCTGTCCACCGGGGCGAAGGGGGCGGTCTCGATGCCGAGATCGCGCACGAAGGTCTTCTCCGCCAGACGGTCCTGCGAGACCGCCAGCGCGCGCGGGCCGGGGCGCACGGGAACCCGCGCCTGCAGGAACTGGGCGGTCGCCAGCGGCACATTCTCGAATTCGTAGGTCACCACGTCGCTGATGGACGCAAGCTCCGCCAGCGCGGCCTCGTCGTCATAGGCGGCGCAGATATGGCCGTCGGAGACCTGGAAGGCCGGGCTGTCCGCATCGGGGCAGAGGATGTGCGTCTTCAGCCCGAGCTGCGCGCAGGACAGCGCGATCATGCGGCCGAGCTGGCCGCCGCCGAGGATGCCGATGGTGGCGCCGGGCTTGATCATGAGGCTCAGGACGGGCGCTCCGCCACGCTCTCGGTCCGGGCGCGGCGCCAGGATTCCAGCCGGTCGGCCAGCGGCTCGTCGGACAAGGCGAGGACGCTCGCGGCCAGCAGCGCGGCATTGACCGCGCCCGCCTTGCCGATGGCGAGGCAGCCCACGGGCACGCCCGCGGGCATCTGGACGATGGAATGCAGGCTGTCCACGCCCGACAGGGCCTTGGATTCCACCGGCACGCCGAACACCGGCAGGCAGGTGAGGGCGGCGACCATGCCCGGCAGATGGGCGGCCCCGCCGGCACCGGCGATGATCACCTTGAAGCCCGCATCCTTGGCGCCTTGCGCGAAGGCGAACATGCGCTCAGGCGTGCGATGGGCCGAGACGATCCGAACGTCGCAGGGGATTTCCAGCGCGTCGAGCATCTCGACGGCATGGCGCATCGTTTCCCAGTCGGACTGGCTGCCCATGATGACGGCCACCGGCCGCGAACCCATCGTCGTGATCCTTATGCGCCAAAGGAAAGCGCGGCTTTAAAGGATCGATGGCTGGAGAGCAAGGCTTGAGTGTCTACGTTTCTTGCTCCAGCCTCCCCAAACGAACAAGCCGGGCGCGAATGCCCCCACGGTTCCGCCCCATGGTCCGAGCGATTTCATCGAGAGATATGCCCGCGTCAAAGAGTTTAAGCAGCTCCACTTCTTGGACTGCATCCCAGCGAGCACCAACGTTCTCCGCTTCACGTAATGGAGTAGATGCTTCGGGTTTCAGTTTTTGGACGGCGTACAAAAGTGCTCTTGCGACACGGGCATCGTTTAGAAGACCTTCCGGCGGTATTGCTTCGCCCGTGAATGGGTCACGCCCTTCTGCGAGAGCAACAATGATAGCAATCTGATTGGCGGCTATCACAACACGCACTCCAAGCCCGATTAATGCAATCAGGGGAGGTGCGAGTGCTCGTTGTCAAGCAGTGGGTGCCTCCTGGGCAACGCTTATCTGCGCTTATATGGCTTAAGGTCTCGCGTCCGATTTCCTTCAGGTGGGGCGCGCGGCCCGGCTTTCCGCGCGTACGATCCCGCTTGCCGTGCCGGGTGCGCCTGCGGTCACCGCCTGCCGGGCTTTCACCGCTCGGTCGCGTCCGCCCGTCTTGGCGGCATAAAGGGCGATGTCCGCCTGCTTCAGCCAGGCGTCCGCATTCTGGCCGGGCCGGTTCTGCGCCACGCCCAGGGACACGGTGACGGATGTCATCCGCCCGTCCGGCAGGCCGACAGTCATGCCCGCAATGAGGGCGCGCAGGCGCTCGGCCTCCGCGAAGGCGTCGTCTTCCGACCGGCCGGGAAGCAAGGCGGCGAATTCCTCGCCGCCGATGCGGGCGGTGCAGCCCAGCAGGTCCGCTGCCGCGCGGGCCACGGCCACCAGAACGGCGTCGCCACCGTCATGGCCGAACGTGTCGTTGATCCGCTTGAAATAGTCGATGTCGAACAGCAGGACCGATGCCGGTCCGCCCGCGCGGATGAGCGCCTCGGCTTCGGTGAAATAGGCGCGGCGGTTGAGCAGGCCGGTGAGGGAATCGCGCGTGGCGAGCCGCACCAGATCGCGCCGCGCCTGCACGAGGCGCGCGGCGGCGCGCAGGCGCGCGTCCAGCTCGATGCGGTCCGGAGGCTTGCGGATGAAGTCGTCCGCCCCGCTGTCCAGCGCCTCCACCAGATGGGCGCTGTCATTGCTGGAGGACATGGCGATCACATAGATGGGCCGCCCGCCATCGGCGATGGTGCGCGCTTCCCAGCAGAGCTGGATGCCCGAAACGCCCTCGATCTCGAAGCTCGTCATGAGCACGTCGATATCGGCGCCGCTGTGGAGATAGGCGAGGGCGCCCGTGCCGTCGGTGAAGGGGCTCACAACGTGCCCCATCTCCTCAATCATGCGCGACATGAGTTTCAAGCCGACCTTGCCCGGCTCCACCAAAACTACGCGCATCAAGGCGGCCTTCGGTTCCCTTAGGGCGGTCAGTCTAGCGTGCTGAAAAGCAAAAATATTGATCTAAGTAAAGTTCTTCAATTTCTGAGGGTGTAGAATATTTCACCTCCGGGACGATTCCGCGCGCGGGCGAGCGGGGCATTCCAGATTCTCGGCTGCTTTAACAACAGGCTCCCTCCAGATGAGGAATAGCCGCTGATGCGCAACCGCACGTCCGTGGCGATACCGGACATCTATGCGGATGCGCGCAGTCCCGCCCTGGCTATCGTCCCACCT
Source organism: Aquabacter cavernae (assembly GCF_003993795.1). GTDB lineage: Bacteria > Pseudomonadota > Alphaproteobacteria > Rhizobiales > Xanthobacteraceae > Aquabacter > Aquabacter cavernae. The sequence continues at coordinate 1,139,563 of NZ_RWKV01000008.1, read as the reverse complement.
TCGTGAAGAGCCTCGTCATGGTGCCCATCCGCACCCGAGACCCCGTGGGCGCCATCGGCAATTACGGGGCGACTCGCCACGAGGCTACCGGGCTCGACCACCGACGAACTGGCCGGCCTCTACAATGGCCGCGTCATCCTCGAGCGCGCCGCCGCGATCGAGGATGACGAATCCGCCCAGCTTGTATTCATCGACCCGATGGGCTGAAGAGGGGGAACGACCACAAGCGGCAGCAGCGCTGAGCCGCCTGCCGCCGCTCAGCGCCAGCGGCGGTGCAGCCAGAGCCACTGGCTCGGATATTCCCGCACCCAGTCCTCGATCACCTTCGTCACCGCCTGCATGGCGCCGTCCACCTCGATGCGGCCGTCCGCGTCGCGGGGCAGCGGCACTTCCTCGGTGATCTCGATGCGGAAGCGCCCGCGCGGCAGGCGGATGACGCGCATGCCGTGGACCGGGCAGTCGAACTGCCGGGCGAGGCGGGCGAGGGTGGGATTGGTGGCGGCGGGGCGGCCGAAGAAGTCCACCACCACGCCCTGGCCCCAATACTGGTCCACCAGCATGCCGATATGCTCGCCATCCTCCAGCATGCGGGCCATCTGGCGCCCCGCATTGCGGCTCGCCTTCACGAGGCCGGGCATGGTCTGCGCGCGCATTTCCGCGATGAGGTCGGCGGCCTTCTTGATGTTGGGGGCGCGGTAGAGCACGCCGCCCGGCACGTCCAGCTTCGCGCCGGTAATGGCGTTCAGCTCCCAATTGCCGGTATGGGCGGTGAAGAACAGGGCCGGGCGCCCGTCGTCGCGCAGGCGCTCCATGATGTCGGCGCCGACGATCTCGATGCGGCCCCTGTTGGGATGGACCGGGTCATAGTCCCAGATGCGGTCGAGATGGGCGAACTCGGCCGCCATGCGCCCGAGATTGTCCCACACGCCCACCACCAGCCACCAGATCTCCCAGTCGCTCTTCTCCGGGAAGGCGGTGCGCAGGTTCCGCCGCGCCGTGCCGCTCACCACGAAGAACGGCCCGCACAGCTTGGCGAGGGTGGAGATGATGGTGGATGACCAGGAGACCGGGAACAGGCGCGACCACCAGACGAGGCCGCGCAGCGTGCCGACCACGATGGTCTCCCACACCGGCGCCAGCAGCGCGCGCAGGCGCCGCGCAATGCGCACCCATATGGCCTTCAATGGCGACACGTCTCTTGTCCCAGCCCGCCCGGTTTCAGAAGCGCACGACGATCTTGCCGAACACTTTCCGGCTTTCCAGGCGCTCCAGGCCCTCGTTGAAATTCTCCAGCGTCACCACGCTGTCGATCACCGGCAGCACGCCGCGACCCATCTTCTGCAGCCCGTCCGCCACGTTGCGGATGGTGGCGCCGAACGAGCCGAGGATGCGATATTGCCGCTGGAACAGCTGCATGAGGTTCATGTTCACCGACACGCCGGAGGTGGACCCGCAGGTCACCAGCCGTCCGCCCGGCTTCATGGAGAGCAGCGAGCCGTTCCAGGTGTCCGCGCCCACATGCTCGAACACCACGTCCACGCCCACCTTCTTGGTGATCTTGCGGACCATGTGCTCGAAGCGCTCCTCGCGGTAATTGATGACGTGGTCGGCGCCCAGCACTTCCGCCTTGATGGCCTTGTCGTCGTCGCCCACGGTGGTGATGACGGTGGCGCCCACATCCTTGGCGAGGCGGATGGCGGCGGAGCCGATGCCCGAGCCGCCCGCATGGACGAGCACGGTCTCGCCCTTCTCAAGCAGGGCGTTGTCGAACAGCATGTGCTCGACCGTGGAGAAGGTGATGCCCGCGCAGGCGGCGTCCTCGAAGGAGACGCCCTCGGGGGCGGGGATCACCAGCCGCTCGGGCATGTTGATCACGTCGCGGGCGAAGCCGTCGATATGGAAGCCCAGAACGCCGCCCACATTCTCGCAGAGATTGTCGCGGCCCTTCATGCAGTTGCGGCAATGGCCGCAGGTCAGCGCGCCGTACATGGCGACCGTCTGGCCCACTTTCAGCCCGCGCACGTCCGCGCCCAGCGCCACGATCTCGCCGGCGGCTTCCGCGCCCACCACGAGGGGCATCTTGCGCTTGGCGAAGGCCATGCCGCGCCAGCCCCACACGTCGATATGGTTGAGGGCCAGGGCCTTCACCCGCACCTGCACCTCGCCAGCGCCGGGGGCGTCGGGCTCGGGCATGTCCACGATTTCGAGCTTGCGGTCGGTGACGAGCTGGAGGGCGCGCATGATTGTCCTTGAAACTCAGCGATGGGCGGCGAGCTGGGCCGAGAGGCCGCCATCCACCGGGATCACGGCGCCGGTGATATAGCCCGCGCCAGGGGAGAAAAGAAACGCTGCCACCTGCGCCACGTCATCCGGCTGCGCGAAGCGCCCGGCCGGGATCTGCGCGGCCATGCGCTCGCGGTGGTCGGCGAACTTGGCGAGCATGGCGGTGTCGATGAAGCCGGGGGCGATGTAATTCACCGTCACGCCGCGCCGGGCGGTCTCGATGGCGAGGCCGCGCACATGGGCCAGCAGCGCCGCCTTGGAGGCCGCATAGGCCACATTGCCCTGGTTGGCGAGCAGCGCCGCCACCGAGCCGATGGCGACGATGCGCCCCTCCCTCGCCCGCGTCATGGGGCGAACCAGCGCGCGGGTGATGCGCACGAAGGCGAAGTGATTCACCTGCATCACCGCCTCGGCCTTGTCCTGGTCCACCATGGCGGCCAGCGTGTCGTAGGACAGGCCGGCATTGTGGCAGAAGCCGAAATAGGGACCGTCCTCGGCCTCCAGGCCCTCGGCGAAGGCGTCCACCGCCGCGCGGTCGGCGAGATCCAGTTCCACGGCGAGCGGAGACGCGCCGGGGCGGGCCTTCAGTTCCTCCAGCAGCGCCTCGGCTTCCGCGCGGGCGCTGCGATAGGTGAAGGTCACGTCGAAGCCCGCGGCACTGAGCGCCCGCACGATGGCCGCGCCCAGCCCGCGCCCGCCGCCGGTGACGAGAACGCGGCGGCTCATGGGTGCAGCCTTCCCCTCTCCCCTTGCGGGAGAGGGTGCTGAGCGGAGCGAGGCGGGTGAGGGGTTAGGCACCGCTTGGCGTCATCCTGAGAGGTCATACCAAGCGACGTGGCCCCCTCACCCCATCCCTCTCCCGCGAGGGGAGAGGGGGCGCGTCCCGCTTTAAGCGGACTATCGCCCGAAGAGATGAACGCCGCGGCGGACACATCCCTCACGCCGGCTCCCCCGCCATGACGAGGCTGACATTCTGGCCGCCGAAGCCGAACGAGTTGGAGATCACCCGGCGCACCTGCGCGTCGCGGGCGACGTTGGGCACCACGTCCAAAGGAATGGCCGGGTCGGGCACATGGTAGTTGATGGTGGGCGGAATGCGGCCGTTTGCGATGGTGAGCAGCGAGACCGCCGCCTCGATGGCGCCCGCCGCCGTCAGGGTGTGGCCGATCATGGACTTGTTGGACGAGCAGGGGATGCCCGCCAGCACCTCTTCGCCGAACACCGCCTTCAGGCCCACATATTCCATGCGGTCATTCTCGGGCGTGGAGGTGCCGTGGGCGTTGATGTAGTCGATGTCCCCGGGGGTCACGCCCGCATCCGCCATGGCGTTGTTCATGCAGCCGATGATGGGCTTGCCGTCCGGGCTGGAGCGGGTGCGGTGGAAATTGTCCGCCATCTCGCCGCAGCCTTCCAGCACGCCGAGAATGCGCGCGCCGCGCGCCAGCGCATGGTCGAGGCTCTCCAGCACCAGGGCGCCCGCGCCCTCGGCCATGACGAAGCCGTCGCGGTTCTTGGCGAAGGGGCGCGCGGCCTCCTCCGGCTTGTCATTGGCTGTGGTCAGCGCCGAGAGCAGCGAGAAGCGGATGAGCGCTTCCGGGTGCACCGAGCCGTCCGTGCCGAGCGAGAGGGCGACCTCGCACTCCCCGCGCCGGATGGCCTCCACGCCGAGCTGGATGGCCGTGGCGCCGGAGGCGCAGGCGGTGGACAGGGAGATGGGCTGGCCCTGCGTGCCGAACTTGTCGGCGAGGCGGTCCGCCACCGAGCCGAACAGGAAGCGCTCATGCCAGGGGCGGAACTTGCCGGAGGCGGCGGAGGCGAGCAGGTCGCGATACTCAACCGGCCGCTCGGGCGCGTTCTCGGCGAGCTTGCGCTTCTCGGGCCATTCCATCTCCACGGGGGGGACGGCGGCGAAGAGCGGGCCGGGGAAATTGCCCTTGGAGCCGATGCCCGACTGGCCGATGGCCTCCTCGGCCGCCAGCGTGGCAAGGCGCTCGGACAGGTCCGGGGCGGCGACGCGCTCGTCGAACAGGAAGTCCACGGTTCCGGCGATGGTGGTGCGCATGCCCTCGATGGGGAAGCGGGTGATGCGGTGGATGCCGCTTTCACCCGCCGTCAGGCGCCGCCAATTGTCTTCCTTGCCCTGGCCGAGGGAAGAGACGACGCCGATGCCGGTGACGACGACAATGGGACGGCCGTGCTTGTCGGTATGCGCCATGGGGCAACTCCTGGAATCGATACGGCGCCCCGCCCGGCGCGTCAGTCACGCTCTATTTAGTTGATCCTGCGGAAAACGCGACCCCGGAGCCGGGTGAGCGGCATTGCCGCAGGAGGGCGGCAGGCGCCCCTTGCAGGGTCGTGTCCGGGCGTGAAGGATCGGGAGCGTCGATGCCGCCGCTCCCCGCACAGGCGAAAAGGCGCGCCTCAGCCGACCTTTTCCACCAGCCCGGCGCCTTCGCCGCGCCAGTGGCCGACGCCGGTCACCAGGATGCGCTGCGGCGCGCCCGTGCCGGTCTCCAGCGGATCGCCGGAAAGGGCGGGGAACAGCTCGCCCTTAGCGACCGTGAGCGCGGCAAGCGCGACGGCGGCGGGGAACTGGGCCTCGAAGCCGTGGCCGATGCGGTTGGCGACGGCACGCACGGGCACGCCCGCGCCCTTGAGCGCTTCGGCCTCGCCCTCGGTGGCGCCGTGCGCGCCGGTGGCGCCGGAGAGTACCGCGTCGGGATGGGTCCGGGCCACGAAGTCCGCGACCTTGGCGGCCACCGCGCCGGGCTCATCGCGTCGCGCCCGCTCGGACCAGACGCCGGTGAGCTTGGCGATGGGGGTCGCGCCGCGCGCCGTGGCGTGCTCGGGCGATTCGAGCACCAGGAAGGCGCCCATGGAGCCGGAGGGAATGCCCGGAGCCTCGGCGCCCGAGAAGACCGGGCGGAATTCGTCGGTCATGCAGAAATCGTTGAGCGCATAGAGGAGCAGCATGTCCTCGCGCTCGGCATTATAGGCGCCGCCCACGAGGCCGATCTCGCTCTGGCCAGCCGCGATGCGCGAATAGCCCACACGCACCGCGTCCACGCCCGCGCTTTCCTCGCCCATGAAGGTGCGGGAGGAGCCGGTGACGCCGTGCACGATGGAAATGTTGCCCGCCAGCAGGTTGGAGAGCTGGGCCAGCGACAAGGTGGGTCGCAGGTCCGACAGCAGGCGCTCGTTCAGCAGCTTGCCCGGCTCGTTGGAAGTGAGCACATCGTTGAGGATGGCCGTGTCCACCTGATGGTCGCGCTCGCCGCCGCCCGCGCCCACCACCATGTCGGTGCGGCCCAGGATCTCGGCATTCTTGGCGATGCCCGCGCTGTCCAGCGCCAGCCCGGCCGTGTAGGTGCCGATGCGCTGCCAGGTCTCCATCTGGCGCTGGTCGCCCTTCTTGGGGATCTGCGCGTCATAGACCAGCTTGACGAGGGGGTGCACCACGTAGGGCGCGAAGCGCTCGGCGTCGGTCACGGGCGGGGTGCCCGCGCTCAGCGCCTGCCAATGGGCGTCCGGCCCCTCGCCGAGCGAGGAGACGATCCCGATTCCGGTGATCCACACGTCCCGTTTTGTGCCCTCAGGCATCGACATAATCCGCGACGGGGAACTGGACGTGTTCGGCCACCTTCAGCACCACGCTTTTCATGCGGCCTTCGGGCCAGGAGAGCACGCGGAAGGTCAGTTCCGCATTGCAGATGGGCTTGCCGTCGAGCGTGGCATGGGTCTTGGCCACCACGAATCCGGAGCCCTCGTGCAGGATTTCCGAGTGCAGGTCCAGATTCTGGCCCGGCACCACGAAGGTGCGCAGCTTGGCTTCCTTGACGGTGGCCAAAAACGGCATCTTCTCGAAGCGGTTGCGCGCCAGGACCAGCCAGCCGGTGGTCTGCGCCATGGCCTCGATGAGGAGCACGCCGGGCATGATGGGGTAGCCGGGGAAGTGCCCCTCGAAGATGGAGCTTTCCTCGGGCACGAGGCCCTGGCAGTGAATGGTCTTCAGGGCCGGATCGATGGAAACGATCCGGTCCACCATCTTGAAAACTTCGGGACGCATCAGGCCCTTCCGGCCTCAGGCGGACTTCGCAGCGACCAACTCGTCGATGCGCGCGCAGAGGTTCTTGAGAACGAAATACTGCTCGGTCGTCGCCTTGCCGTCGTTCACTTCCTGCGTCCACTGCTCCAGCGGCAGCTTAATGCCGAACGCCTTGTCGATGGCGAAGGCAATGTCGAGGAAGTCGAGGCTGTCGATGCCGAGGTCATCGATGGCATGGCTTTCCGGCGTGATCGTGTCGCGCGGGATGTCGCACGTCTCGGCGATGATGTTGGCGACCGTATCGAACGTCGAAGACATGAATACGCCTCTATGGTGCTCGGCCTTTGTCGCGGCATGATCGCACTTGCGAGCGCTCGCGACAAAGCCAAGGGCCGTCCGGCAGCCCTTCTGATAGTCGTGCGCCCCTATAGCGAAGGTAGCCTGCGGTTTCAATGCCGCCGCTTCGCCGAAACGTCACAAGGGGCCTTGATGAGCCGTCAGATCTCAAGAATCAGGCTCTGAGAATATCGTGGAGCGCCTCAAGCAGCCGGTCGCAGTCCGCGTCCGTCCCTACGGTAATGCGCAGATGGTTCTCGATTCGCGGCCGTTTGAAATGGCGCACCAGGATGGCGCGCTCCCGCAGCTTGGCGGCAAGCGTGGCGCCGGGCACGCTCTCGTGGCGGGTGAACAGGAAGTTGGCGCTGGAGGGCAGTGTCGCGAAGCCCAGCGCCGACAGGCCCGCCTCCAGCCGCGTGCGGGAGGCGATCACCTTGGCGCAGGTCTGCGTGAACCAGTCCTCGTCCGCCACCGCCGCCGCCGCACCCACCAAGGCGAGGCGGTCCAGGGGGTAGGAATTGAAGCTGTCCTTCACCCGCACCAGCGCCTCGATGAGGTGGGGCTGGCCGATGGCGTAGCCCACCCGCAGCCCCGCCAGGGCGCGGGACTTGGAGAGGGTGTGCACCACCAGCAGGTTGGGATGGTCCTTCACCAGGGGAATGGCGCTCTCGGCGCCGAAATCCACATAGGCCTCGTCCACCACAACCACCGCGTCGGGATGGGCGGCGAGCAGCGCCGCGATCTCGGCGCGCGACAGGGCCGTGCCGGTGGGGGCGTTGGGATTGGGCAGGATGATGCCGCCGCAGGGCCGGTCATAGTCCGACAGGCGCACCCGCAGGTCTTCGTCCAGCGGCACTTCCACGGACGTGATGCCGTAGAGGCCGCAATAGACCGGGTAGAAGGAATAGGTGATGTCCGGGAAGAGCAGGGGCCGCTCGTGCTTCAGCAGCGCCTGGAAGGCATGGGCCAGCACCTCGTCGGAGCCGTTGCCCACGAACACCTCGTCCTCGCCCACCCCGTAGCGGGCCGCCACCGCCGCCCGCAGGACATGGCCGGTGGGCTCGGGATAAAGGCGCAGTGTCCCCATCTCGGCCGCGATCGCCTCGGCGACCTTGGGGGAGGGGGGATAGGGGTTCTCATTGGTGTTGAGCTTGATCAGCCCCGCCATCCGCGGCTGCTCGCCGGGGACATAGGGGGTCAGGGTCTCGACGACCGGGCTCCAGAAGCGCGACATGGGTGTGCTCGGGTCCTTCCTCGGAGGCGGCATGTAGCATGCCGGGCGCGCGGGTGCGATTCGCGGATCCGGCACATTTTCTGCACCCATCCGGCGGAAAAGACCGGGAGTTTGGCGGCGCAATATGGAATTGTGCGGGCCGGATGGCGTGTTCTCGGGGGAGAGCGGTGATGGACATGGTGGTGCGACGACGGGCGACGGGCATTACGGCTCCCTCCGGTCCCGTGCGTTCCCTCACCTCGGCTGTTTATGCCTCCTTGCGCTCGGACATTCTCACCTGCCGCCTGCCGCCCGGTGAGAAGCTGCCCATCGCGCTCTTGGCCAAGCGCTTCGATGTGAGCCTCTCCGCCGTGCGCGAAGCCTTGTCCCGCCTTGTGGCGGACGGGTTCGTGACCAGCGAGGACCAGCGCGGCTTCCGCGTCACCGGGCTGGATGCCGCCGACCTTGCGGACCTGACCGAGACCCGTATCGAGGTGGAAAGCCTTGCCCTGCGCCGGTCCCTGGAGCGGGGCGGGGCGGAATGGGAGGCGGATGTGCGCGCGGCCTGGGCGGCGCTCAGCGAGAGCCCGTCCGCCAATGCCCGCCAGCCCGCTCCCCAGGACGGCGGCTGGACGGACCTGCACTTCGCCTTCCATCAGGCCCTGGTGAGCGCTTGCGGCCTGGACTGGCTGCTGCGCCTCCAGCGCACCCTGTTCGAGCAATCCGAACGCTACCGCGCCCTGGCCCGCGCCACGGCGGACGGGGCGGAGCGGGATGTGCAGAGCGAGCACCAGCTTTTGTTCGAGGCCGCGCTCGCCCGCGATCCGGACGCCGCGACCCGGGCGCTCGCCGCCCATTTCACCCGCACCATGGAATTGGCCCGCGCGGCGCTCGCCACCCTGGACAGCGAGGCATGACGCACGCCCAATAGAGGGCGGGGATTTCATTTTCCGAAACCTTCGTCCGCTAGACTGCCCGCCATGATGTCCTTCGCAGTCTCATGGCCCTGGATCGCGCTCGGCGCCGCCTTGGTGCTCTTCGTCCTGCTGGCGGCGGGGGATGGGCTTGCGACGGACCGGCGGGTGCCGCGCGGCCATGATCTGACGTGGCTCGCCTGGCTCGGTTTCGCGCTCAGCCTGCTGCATCAGTTCGAGGAAAGCGGCATCGACCTGTTCGGGCGGCCCTATGCGCTTCTGGGCGCGCTCTGCACGGGCCTCGGCTATCGCGACGCGGTGGCCTGCCCGGTGCCGCTCAGTTTCCTCACCGCCTATAATGCGGGCGCGGTCTGGCTGGCCGGGCTGTTCGGGGCGCTGGCCGCCTCGCGCCGCCCGCTGCTTGCCCTCACCGTCTTCGCCTTGCCGCTGGGCAATCTCATCCTGCAGATCGGCGCGGCCATGGGGCTCGCGCGCTACAATCCGGGCCTCGGCACGGGGCTGCTCATGCTGCCTTTGGCCGCCTGGGCCATGCTGGTGGCCATGAACCGGCATAAAGCGGGCCTGCGGGCCCTGGCGGCCGTGCTGGGCGCGGCTGTCCTTTCCGCTCTGGTGACGGTGGCGGGGCTCGCGGCGGTGCTGAAGGGCGTCATGGGCGAGGGACTGCTCGCCGTGCTGCTGGTGCTGCTCGCCGCGCTTCCGGCCGGTCTCATGCTGCTGGCTTCGCGCCAGCCCGCACCTGCCCCGGCGCCAGTTCCGGCCCGCAGCAAGGGCACGCCCACCCGGCGCGCCGCCCCGCGCCGCCCGCGCGAGCCGGCTTCCGCCGCCTGACCCATAAAAAAGCGCCCGCCGGGGAGGGCGGGCGCTTCCTGTGGCCGTAGCGGCGGATGGGATCAGGCGAGGGCCTTCAGCGCGGCCTTGCCGGCGTAGCGGGCCGCATCGCCCAGTTCCTGCTCGATGCGCAGGAGCTGGTTGTACTTGGCGGTACGGTCGGAGCGCGCCAGGGAGCCGGTCTTGATCTGCCCGCAGTTCGTGGCCACCGCCAGATCGGCGATGGTGGCGTCCTCGGTCTCGCCCGAGCGGTGGGACATGACGGCGCGATAACCCGCCTTGTGGGCCATCTCGACGGCGTCCAGGGTCTCGGTGAGGGAGCCGATCTGGTTCACCTTCACGAGGATGGCGTTGCCGGTGGAATCCTTGATGCCGCGCGAGAGGCGGGTGACGTTGGTGACGAACAGGTCGTCGCCCACCAGCTGGCACTTGGCGCCGATGGTGTCGGTGAGCAGCTTCCAGCCTGCCCAGTCGTCCTCGGCCATGCCGTCCTCGATGGAGACGATGGGATAGCGCGAGACGAGGTCGGCCAGATACTTCACCTGGGCCTCGATGTCGCGCACCTTGCCCTCGCCCTCATAATGATAGGCGCCGTCCTTGAAGAATTCGGTGGAGGCGCAGTCGAGGCCGATGAACACGTCCTCGCCGGGCTTGAAGCCGGCCTTCTCGATGGCCTTCATCACGAAGTCCAGCGCCGCCTCGGCGGAGGCGAGGTTGGGGGCGAAGCCGCCCTCGTCGCCCACATTGGTGTTGTGGCCGGCGTCCTTCAGGCCCTTCTTCAGGGTGTGGAAGATCTCCGCGCCGATCCGCAGCCCTTCCGCGAAGGTGGGCGCGCCCGCCGGCAGGATCATGAATTCCTGGAAGTCGATGGGATTGTCCGCATGGGCGCCGCCATTGACGATGTTCATCATGGGCACCGGCAGGGTGCGGGCGTTCACGCCGCCCACATAGCGGTAGAGCGGCAGGGCGCTGGCCTGGGCGGCGGCCTTGGCGACCGCCATGGACACGCCGAGAATGGCGTTGGCGCCGAGGCGGGCCTTGTTGGGGGTGCCGTCGAGCGCGATCAGCGTCTCATCGACCTTCACCTGGTCCTCGGCGTCGAAGCCGCCGATGGCGTCGAAGATCTCGCCATTGACCGCGTCCACCGCCTTCTCGACGCCCTTGCCGAGATAGCGGGTCTTGTCGCCGTCGCGCAGCTCCACCGCCTCGTGGGCGCCCGTGGAGGCGCCGGAGGGCACGGCGGCGCGGCCGAGCGAGCCGTCTTCCAGCAGCACGTCCACCTCAACCGTGGGGTTGCCGCGGCTGTCGAGGATTTCGCGGCCGATGATATCGACGATGGCGGTCATGGAACGTGCCTTCCCTATTTTCGAGCGTCTGGCAGGGGCGCGACCGGCGTGGGTCCCGCTTTCGGGGCCGCTTCTAGCGTGTCGGAGGGCGAAAGCGAAGGGGCTCGGACGCACAGCAGGCACAGGGATTTCACGCCCCCCGGTGCTGAGCCGGCACCTTTTCCTGCGGCGCGGTTGCGCTATCTTCCGCGCGACCATCCCCATCCGCCCCTTGAAGGGACACACCATGACCGAAACCGAGATGCAGCTCGGGCGCCAGTCCGCGCTGCCCACGGATCCCGACACCGCCGTGCTGGACAAGGTGCCCAATCCGCACCCCGACACCAATTATGTGGCCCGCTTCACCTGTCCCGAATTCACCTCGCTCTGCCCGGTGACCGGCCAGCCGGACTTCGCCCATCTGGTCATCGACTATGTGCCGGACCAGTTCCTGGTGGAATCCAAGTCGCTCAAGCTCTATCTCGCCGCCTTCCGCAATCACGGCGCGTTCCACGAGGACTGCACGGTGGCCATCGGCAAGCGGCTGGTGGACCTGCTGGCGCCGCGCTTCCTGCGCATCGGCGGCTATTGGTACCCGAGAGGGGGCATCCCCATCGACGTTTTCTGGCAAACTGGCATTCTGCCGTCCGGCGTGTGGCTTCCCGACCAGGGGGTCGCAACCTATCGCGGGCGCGGCTGAGAGCCCGGCACAAGACGCAAGACCAAACCGGCGGGGACCGCAACGAGGGTTAGAGCGAGGGTTAGAGCGAGGTTTTCATGGCACGGCTGATCGTCACCAATGGGGATTCGGCTGCCGCGAACATCCGCAGCGGCGGCGTGAAGGGGCGCGTCCTGGAATGGCGGGACTTCCTGCATGACGGCCCGGTGCCGGACGCGGGAAGCCTCGAACTGGTTTCCGACGCGCGGGCCGACTTCATCGCGGGCGCGCTCGGTTTCGACCTCGACGGCGTGCGCGCGGATTTCGCCCAGCGCGACGGCATCCTGTCCGCCCATATCGCCTATAGCGAGGTGGAGCTGTGGTTCGAGCATGATCTGTTCGACCAGCTCCAGCTCATCCAGCTCCTCGCCTTCTTCGCCCGCGAGCCGGAGCGCCTCGGCCTGCGGCTGATGCAGGCGGACACCTATCTGGGCGCGCTCGCCCCCGCCGACATGGCCCGTTTCGAGGGCACGGCCACGCCGGTGTCGAGCCTCCAGCTGGAGATGGCGCGCGCCGCCTGGGAAGCCTTCACCGCCCCGACGCCCGAGGCGCTGGCGGTGCTGGGCCATTCCAGCCTGCCGGAACTGCCCTTTCTGGGGGCGGCCCTGCGCCGCCTGCTGGCCGAGCTTCCCGCCCCCGGCAGCGGCCTGTCCTTGACCGAGGAGCGGACCTTGCGCGCGCTCGCAGACGGCCCGCAGGTGATCGGCCGCCTGTTCGGCACGGTCACCCAGGCGGAGGAGGCGCAATTCATGGGTGATCTCTCCTTCTTCCTGCGGCTGGAGGCCCTGGCGAACGCCCCCGAGCCGCTGATCACGGGCCTGCCGTTCAGCATCGCGCAGGTGCGCCCCTTCACGCCCGCCGAGCCGCCAAGCCCGGAGGAGCGCACCTACCGGGAGTTCGCCTCCGGGACGGTGGCGCTGACCAAGGCGGGGGAGGCGGCGCTGGCGGGCGATTTCGACCACGCCGCGCGCAACGGCGTGGATCGCTGGATCGGCGGGACGCACCTGTCGCCGGCGGCATTGTGGCGGTTCGAGCGCGCGGACAGCCGCCTCGTGGCGCCACATTGAGCGCGAGCGTCACCGTTTCCACCGCAATCTGCCTTTAAGCGAACAGAACCGAGAGCGCCGCCGTGGCGTTGGTCACGGGTGGCGCAAGCCGAAGACGAGCGGTGGAGGATGTCATGCGGTGGGAGGATTTCCGCTCCAGCGGCAATGTGGAGGACCGGCGCGGCATGCGCGGCGGGGCCGGGGGCATCGGCATCGGCACGTTGATCGTGGTGGGCCTTGTGGGCTGGGCGCTGGGCATCAACCCGTTGGTGCTGCTCTCCGGGCTCGACGCCATCCAGGGCGGGTCGGGCGGTTATGAGCAAAGCGCACAGCCTCAGGGCAAGCAAGGCGCGCCGACGGACCAGCTCGGCCGCTTCGCCTCCACCGTGCTCGCCCAGACCGAGGATGTGTGGACCGAACTCTTCCGCCAGCAGGGCCGCACCTATAAGGACCCCACCATGGTCCTGTTCTCCGGCTCCACCCGCTCGGCCTGCGGCGGGGCGACCTCGGCGGTGGGGCCGTTCTATTGCCCCACGGACCAGAAGGTCTATCTGGACCTCTCCTTCTTCCAGGAGATGAAGGACCGCTTCCGCGCGCCCGGCGACTTCGCCAATGCCTATGTGATCGCCCACGAGGTGGGCCACCATGTGCAGAACATCACCGGCATCCTGCCGCGTGTGCAGGAGGCCCAGCGCAGTGCGGGCAGCAAGGCGGAGGCGAACGCGCTTTCCGTGCGCACGGAGCTGATGGCCGACTGTCTCGCGGGCGTGTGGGCGCACCATGCCAATGCGCGCTTCCAGATCCTGGAGCCGGGCGACATCGAGGAGGCGCTGAACGCCGCCAGCGCCATCGGCGACGACAAGCTTCAGAAGCAGTCCCAGGGCATGGTGATGCCGGACAGCTTCACCCACGGCTCCTCCCAGCAGCGCGTGACCTGGTTCACGCGCGGGCTTAAGACGGGCTCCATGCAGCAATGCAATACCTTGCAGGGACCCGTCTGATGCCCGGAATCGATGCCACGCGCCCCTTCGTGCCCCTGCGCATCGCGGTGCTCACCGTCTCCGACAGCCGCGACCTTGCCACCGACAAGTCGGGTGCGACCCTCCAGGAGCGTATCGAGGGGGCGGGCCATGTGCTCGCCGGCCGCGACATCGTGCCGGACGACGTGGCGGAGATCCGCTCCGTGGTGCGGGGCTGGATCGCCCATCCCGAGGTGGACGTGGTCATCACCACCGGGGGCACGGGCTTCACGGGACGCGACGTGACGCCGGAGGCGCTGGAGCCTTTGTTCGAGAAGCGCATGGAAGGCTTCTCCACGGTCTTCCACATGATCTCCTATGCGAAGATCGGCACCTCGACGCTGCAGAGCCGCGCCACGGCGGGGGTGGCCAATGCCACCTACATCTTCTGCCTGCCCGGCTCGCCGGGCGCCTGCCGGGACGGCTGGGACGAGATCCTCGTGAACCAGCTCGACGTGCGCTACCGCCCCTGCAATTTCGTGGAGATCCTGCCGCGTCTCGACGAGCACCTGAAGCGCGCGAAGGCGCAGGGTGCCTCCGCCTGATCCTGTCGGCTCCCGGCGTCCGCAGATGCCGGGCCGCTTTGCTCAGGCGCCGCGCGGGCATGACCAAAGACCCATGGGTCGAACGCGCGGATCTTAGAGCCCGTTTGGAAATTCAGATCCGCTTGCCCTTCGGAACGGCTCTGCCCCTCCCACCCTCCCCCGCACCTAAGTCGGCTGTTGCCGACTTAGGTGCGCTCATGAACCGAACTCGGCAACAGCCGAGTTCGGGCGGGAGAGGGAGCCGGTCGCGCCAACCGCCCGTGGCAGGCCCATAATTCAGGTGTGGAAAGCCCTCTCCCGCTTGCGGGGGAGGGTTGGGAGGGGGAAGGACGCAACCCGTGTAGTTCCAGACGGGCTCCCGGGGCCTCACGCCGCGCTTTCGGCCAGGGGCTGGGGGCGCTGGAGGGCGGCCTTGGGCATGAGCAGGCGCAGCGCCTTGGGCTGGATCTCATAGCGCATGGGCGTGTTCTCCCGGGTCACTTCCCCATCGGTCGCTACCCACAGGCGGCGGCGATGGGAGGCGCTGATGGTGATCGAGCGGCCCTTGAAGGCGTGGATGCCGGGATTGTCGCGCCAGGTCTGGATGAGCACGTCCGCGCCCACCTTCACCCGCGCGAGCGCGCCACGCTCCTCCGCCACCAGAACCTCCAGTTCCCCGCCATCCAGCCGCGAGCGGTGCCAGCCGGCCCCGTCGAACGTGTTGTTGGTGATGAGGGCCGCATAGGCGTCCAGCGAGACGCGCTGCCCGTCCACGTCGATATCGAGCCGCAGCCGCCCGGACCGGGCCAGCGCCCGGCCGAGGGCCAGGAACCAGCCGATCGCCCGCCCGTGCTGCTGGCGCATGGCTTCGCGCGCCATGGCCATCTGGCTGAAGAAGCCGACGCCGGACACGCCGTGGAAGGCCCGCCCGTTCAGGAGGGCGAGGTCGATGGCCATGGGCTCGGCCTCCCGCAGGGCGGCGAGGGCGCCCGGCAGGTCGCGCGGCAGGCCGATGTCGTAGGCCAGAAGGTTCATGGTGCCGAGCGGCAGCACGCCCAGGGTCAGGCCGGTATCGGCCAGCACCGAGCAGGCATAGCTGACGGTCCCGTCCCCCGCGCCCACCACCAGCGTGTCGTAGCCCAAAGCAGGGGCTGCGCGGATGGTCTTGGCTATTTCCGCGCCCTCGCGCACCACCACGTCCACGTCCTGGCCGGGCTCGGTGAGGGCTGCGTCCACTTCGCGGCGCACCCGCTCCGCTCCGAGATCGAGGATAGTGCCCGCCTGGGCATTGAGGATGACGAGCGTGCGGGCCATCATCGGTCTCCGGGATGGATGGGGGGCAGGTGCGCAGGCTTGTGCGCAGGCTTGGCCCCCGGGGCAGGGAGCATGACAATGGCGGCGGATTTCTCACCTTCGGGCAAGCCATCCATCGTGCGTGTTCGCGCAGGGCTCCTGCTGCTCCTGGCGCTCATCCTGTTCTGCGTTTCCGCCGGACGATTCGTCGGGGTGCAGATGGGGTTGGGCTGGGCCTGGGGCATGGTGGGCGCGCTTATCGTTGCTGTTCTTGTGGGCTTCGGGCTGAGCCGCCTCAGCCGCAAGATATATTTCATCATCTCCGCCGTCATCACGCTGCTCACCACCTATCTGGCCTATGACTTCCTGCGCGGAGCGCTGGAATGGTCATCCACCCTGTCGCTCCTGTTCGCCCTGGTGCCGTTCGCCATTCTCGCGGCCGCCTTCTGGGACTTCCGCCGCCTCAAGCTGGAGGTGAGCGGGTGGCTCAACAGCCCCTGATGCCGGCTGCGTGTCACAGGTGAGGAACCGGCGGAGGGGGCCTGGGGTTCCGTTCGCGCAAACGGAGCCTCGGCCATGCTGAAATACGCTATCTTCTTCCTCGTCGTTTCCATGCTCGCGGGGGCGATGGGCTTCATGAACGTGTCCGCCGTGGCGCGGCGCATCTCGCTGGTGCTGTTCGGGGTGTTCCTGGCGCTGGCGGCGCTGGTGCTGGTTTTCTTTATCCTGCTGGACCGGGCCACCAGTTCAAGCGGGCTGCTTCCCCTCTCCATCCTGCTGGCCTGACCTACGCATATCTCCGTCTAAGGTCGCAGACGCGCGGTTGACGGTTGAGCGGCGCGCCGTCCCGCAATAGCCTGTTCGGGGAAAGCCGAGGAACGGCTTCCGCGGGACCTTCGAGAGGAGAAAATCATGCATCGCCTCGCCCTTGCGGCAGCGGCCGGCCTGCTTGCCCTTGGCACGCTGCCGGCAGCCGCCCAGCAAAAGGTGGTGAACGTCTTCAACTGGTCGGATTACATCGACGAATCCGTGCTGGAAGACTTCACCAAGGAAACCGGCATCAAGGTTCGGTACGACGTATTCGACAGCAACGAGGTGCTGGAAACCAAGCTCCTGGCAGGCAAGACCGGGTATGACGTGGTGGTTCCCACCGGCTCGTTCCTGCAGCGCCAGATCAAGGCGGGCGTGTTCCAGAAGCTGGACAAGTCGAAGCTTCCGAACCTCCAATATATGTGGCCGGAAATCACCCAGCGCCTCGGTGTCTATGATCCCGGCAACGAGTTCGCCGTGAACTATATGTGGGGCACCACGGGCATCGGCTATAACGTGGACATGGTGAAGCAGCGCCTCGGCGATGTGCCCATGAACACCTGGGACATCATCTTCAAGCCGGAGAACCTCTCCAAGCTGAAGGATTGCGGCGTCTATATCCTGGATGCGCCGGAAGAGGTGATCCCCGCCGCCCTGCGCTATCTCGGCTTCGATCCCGATTCGAAAAATCCCGAAGAGATCGCCAAGGCCGGCGAGATGCTCCTGAAGGTCCGTCCCTTCGTGCGCAAGTTCGATTCCGGCGGCATCATCAACGCCATGGCGCGCGGCGACATCTGCATCGCGGTGGCGTGGTCGGGCGACATGTTCCAGGCCAAGTCCCGCGCCGAGGAAGCCGCGAAGAAGACCAAGAAGAAGCCCATCAACATCGCCTACGTCATCCCCAAGGAAGGCGCGCTGATGTGGTTCGACAACTTCGCCATCCCCAAGGACGCGAAGAATGTGGACGAGGCCCTGGCGTTCATCAACTACATGAACAAGCCGGAAGTCGCGGCCAAGAACACGAACTACATCTCCTACGCGAACGGCAACCTCGCGTCGCAGAAGTTCATCGACAAGGCGATCATGGACAACCCGTCCATCTATCCCGACAAGGACACCTTCTCGCGCCTGTTCACCGTGACCACCTATCCGCAGGACGTGCAGCGGGTGGTGACGCGCACCTGGCAGAGCTTCAAGCGCGGCAAGTGATCCGCGCTTCTGACGCGCATCGTCGCGTCAGCCCCGTGTGAAACGGACGGCCGGACCCCTGGGTCCGGCCGTCTGCGTTTGGAAGGGCAGGTTGGTCAGGAGGCGGCGCGGATCTCGACGCGCGCCTGCGCGAGGCGGCGATAGAGGCGGCGGTCGCGCACCAGGGGCCACCAGTCATAGAGAAAGATCTCGATGGGCCGCCAATTGGCCACCCAGCCGAGAATGATCAGGCTCTCGCTCACGAAATGGGCGAAGGGCCGGTCTCCGAGGCGCCCCGAGATCAGTTCCGAGAGCAGGATGCAGGCGGCGAGAACGGCGAGGCCGATGGCGAGCGCGATGCGCCCCATCCGGAACAGCTCCTTCAGCTCCCGGCTCTTCTCTTCCGCCCGCGCGCGGAAGAAATGGTTCAGCGTCTGGCCGAAGGCCCGCGCCGCGTCGGTTCCGGCTTCCTCAGCGGGCAGGTGCAGCACGATGGCCAGCGGCTGCTTGGCGGGCAGGTCGCCGGCCCACTCGACGATAAAGGCTTCCGCCTGGGGATCGAGGTCGCGCTCCTGGAAGGGGTAGGGGTCCAGCATGTTGAGAAGCTGGGCGATCCGCTCCACGCGGATTTCGATCTTTGCGGAGGCGTCCTGCATGGCTTCTCCCGTCGCGCTCCGATGCCAGCCGCTGGGCCGGGGAGCGCGCGTTATTGTTCCGCTTCAGGCAATGAGCGATTCGCCCGCCCGCACCAATTCACAATTGGCGGCCTCAGCCGGCCCGCGCGCCGGACATCTTGAACGGCGCCATGCCCTGGCGGGCGAGAAGGTCCGCGCGCTCGTTCAGTTCGTTGCCCGCATGGCCCTTCACCCAGTGCCAGCGGATTTCGTGGCGGGCGATGGCGGCGTCGAGCCGTTCCCACAGGTCCTGGTTCTTCACCGGCTTCCTGTCGGCGGTGCGCCAGCCGTTGCGCTTCCAGCCGTGCATCCATTTCAGGATGCCGTTGCGCAGATATTCGCTGTCCGTGTTCAGGTCCACCGAGCAGGGGCGCTTCAGCGCTTCCAGCGCGCTGATGGCGGCCATCAGCTCCATGCGGTTGTTGGTGGTGTTGGCTTCCCCGCCCTGCAATTCCTTCTCGTGCGCCCCCGTGCGCAGGATGGCGCCCCAGCCGCCGGGGCCGGGATTGCCCGAGCAGGCCCCGTCCGTCCAGATCTCCACCGGCGCGCTCATAGGGACAGTCCGTAATCGCTGGCGCTGGCCACGGCGCGGTGGAAGCGGAGCTTCCGGAGATATTCCAGCGGGTCCTTGGGCATCACGAGGGCCCCAGCCGGCACGTTCAGCTTGTCCACCAGCCGGGTGAGAAGAAAGCGCAGCGCCGCCCCGCGCGCGAGCCGGGGCAGGGCCTTCGCCTCTTCCGCGGAAAGCGGGCGGGCCTGGGCATAGCCGGAGAGCAGCGCGCGGCCCTTGGTGGCGTTGAAGGCACCGTCCGGCTCGAAACACCAGGCGTTCAGGCACACCGCCACGTCATAGGCGTAGAGGTCGTTGCAGGCGAAATAGAAGTCGATGATCCCGGACAGGCTGTCGTCCAGGAAGAAGGCGTTGTCCGGGAACAGGTCCGCATGGATCACGCCGGCCGGCAGATGGGCGGGCCATTCGGCCTCCAGGTCCGCCAGCTCGCCCGCAATGGTGTCCGCAAGGCCCGGCGCCACCGTGTCCGCGCCCGCGCCCGCCGCCTCGAACAAGGGCCGCCAGCCGGCGACGGAGAGGGCGTTGGGCCGCGACAACTGCGTGAAGTCGGCGCCCGCCAGATGGAGCTTGGCCAGGGCCGTGCCCAATTGGGCGCAATGGGTCACGGCGGGACGCCGCACCGAGACGCCCTTCAGGAAGGTGACGATGGCGGCGGGCCGCCCCGACAATTCGCCCAGCGCAGTGCCGTCCCGCGCCGCCACGGGCTGCGGGCAGGAGATGCCCTTCTGGGCCAGATGGCGCATGAGCCCCACGAAGAAAGGCAGGTCGCGGGGCGCGACGCGCTTCTCGTACAGGGTCAGGATGTAGCTGCCCGTGGTGGTCTGGAGGAGGAAGTTGGAGTTCTCCACGCCCTCGGCGATGCCGTGATAGGACACCAGCGTGCCCATGTCGTAGCGGGAGAGGAACTCCTCCAGTTGCGCGGACGTCACGTCCGTATAGACGGCCACGCCCTACTCCGCGGCGTCCGGGCGCAGCGCCCGGGGAAGGGGGAAGAACACGTCCTCCTCGGCGGCGGTCACGCTGCGCACGTCCAGCTCGAACCGCTCCGCGAACGCATCCAGCAATTCCTCCACCAGCACTTCCGGCGCGGAGGCGCCCGCCGTTACGCCCAGCGAGGTGATGGTGCCGAAGCGCTCCCAGTCGATGTCGGTGGCGCGCTGCACCAGCACGGAGAGGGCGCAGCCCGCCCGCTCGGCCGCTTCGCGCAGGCGCAGGGAATTGGAGGAATTGGGGGCGCCCACCACCACCATGGCGTCCACCTGGGGCGCCACCTTCTTCACCGCGTCCTGGCGGTTGGTGGTGGCGTAGCAGATATCTTCCTTGTGGGGCGCGGCCATGTTGGGAAAGCGCGCCCGCAGGATGTTCACCATCTCGGCGGTGTCATCCAGGGAGAGGGTGGTCTGCGTCACGTAAGCGAGATTGTCGGGGTCGCGCGGCACGATGGTGCGGGCGTCCTCCGCCGTCTCGATCAGGGTCACGGCATCATCGGGCAATTGCCCCATGGTGCCGATCACCTCCGGGTGCCGGGCATGGCCGATGAGCAGGATCTCGCGGCCCTTGCGGTGGTGCACCTGCGCCTCGCGATGCACCTTGGTCACCAGCGGGCAGGTGGCGTCGATGGCGAACATGTTGCGGGAGGCCGCCGCCTCGGGCACGGATTTCGGCACGCCATGGGCGGAGAAGATGACCGGCGCCGGGCCTTCCGGCACCTCGTCCAGCTCTTCCACGAACACCGCGCCCTTCCGCTTCAGGCCCTCCACCACGTATTTGTTGTGGACGATCTCGTGGCGCACATAGACCGGCGGGCCATAGAGCGCGAGCGCCTGCTCCACCGCGTCGATGGCACGGACCACGCCCGCGCAGAAACCGCGCGGCGCGCACAAGAGCACCCGCAGGCGGGGCTTGGGGGAGGGAGCGGCAGTCTGCATCGCGCCATGAATGGCGGGGCGCGGCGAGACGTGTCAAGGGCGCTTGTGGAGGAAAGGGCCAATGCCCATTTGCATCCGACCGCCGGGGCGCCTATTGTTGCAGCATCCCGGACATTGCGAGTTCCGCGGTTCGCCCGGCAGTCGGGCGAGCGACGGACCCCTCGTGTCAGCCGCAAGGCCGGTTTCCCGGACGTCGCCGCCAGCGCGGGCGACTCCTGAGAGGATCGGACGGGCGGGGAAGACCAACAACGCCGAAAGGCTGCTCCAAGAGGCCGCTCCATGTCGAACACCCCCCTCATGCCAAAGGCGACCGCCGTGTGGCTGGTCGATAACACGGCCCTCACGTTCGAGCAGATCGGAGACTTCTGCAAACTGCACGCTCTGGAAGTGAAGGGCATCGCCGACGGCGAAGTGGCGCAGGGCATCAAGGGTCTCGATCCCATCTCCACCGGCCAGCTTGCGCGCGACGAGATCGCGATCGCCGAGAAGGATCCCAACCGGCGCCTGAAGCTGCTGGAATCCAAGGTGCGCCTGCCGGAGAAGAAGACCCGCAAGGGGCCGCGCTACACCCCCGTCTCGCGCCGCCATGACCGGCCGAACGCCATCCTCTGGCTCACCCGGAATCATCCCGAGCTGAAGGACGCCCAGATCATCCGCCTGGTGGGCACCACCAAGTCCACCATCCAGGCGATCCGCGAACGGACCCACTGGAACTCGGCGCAGCTCCAGCCCATGGACCCGGTCACGCTCGGCCTGTGCAGCCAGATCGACCTGGACATCGAGGTTCAGCGCGCGGCCAAGGACCGGCCCGCTTCCGCCGTGGAAGAGCGCGGCGCCACCCTGCTGCCGGCGGATGTCACCACCCGCCGCCATGAGGATGCGCCGCCCCGCCGCGAATCCCTCGATCTGGAAACCGTGTTCGCCAAGCTGGGCGGTTCCCGCAAGACCGAGGCCGACGAAGACGACGAGTGATCGCCTCGCCATCCGGCGGCTCACGAAAAAGGCCCCCTCCGGCATCGGAGGGGGCCTTTTTGTTTGGCGGCATGGATTGCCGCGGACGGATCATCCCCGAAAGGGGGCGGCCCCGGTGGTGGACCGGAGCCGAAAGTGTCAGTGCGCCATCAGCACGGGCACGGTCATGGCCGAGAGGATCTCGCGGGTGACGCCGCCCATGACCAGTTCGCGCAGGCGCGAATGGCCGTAGCCGCCCATCACCACGAGGTCGGCGCCCTGGTCGGACACTTCGTTGAGAATGGTCTGGGCGATGCTGGGCTCGCCATTGCCCACATGCAGGGTGCGCGTGGTGGCGGTGAGGCCGTGCCGGGCGAGATGGCGCAGCACGTCCTCGCAATCCGCCGGCTCGTCGCTGGCGCGCACGACGCGCAGCACTTCCACCACGGAGGCGCGGTGCAGGAGCGGCAGTCCCTCGGCCAGCGCCCGCGCGGCGGCGCGGCTGCCGTCCCAGGCCACCACGGCGCGGCCGCCGCCATAGCCGTCGCGCTGCACATAGGGAACCACCAGCACCGCACGGCCGGATTCCAGCAGGACGGTCTCGGCGATCACCTCTTCCGGCCCCGGCCGGTCCGGGTCGGGCTGCGCCACCACGGTGAGGTCATAGGCGCGCGACATTTCCGCGAGGCTGTTGGCCGCAAGGCCGAGCGAGCCGCTCATGGAGCGCACATCGTGGACGAGGCCCGCCGCCGCCGCGCGCGCTGCGAAGGCTTCACCGGCGGCAGCGGCTGCCGCGGTGTTTTCCTGCATCTGGGTTTCCAGGAAATCGGTGGGCAGGGCGCCCATATAGAAGGGCGGAACGTCGATTTCGTACGTCACCGCCAGGCCCGTCAGATGGGCCGAGAACTTGGACGCCAGGCTGATGGCAAAGGCCGCCGCCCGGTCGTGGTCGGTGCCCTGGCTGAGATTGACGAGAATGTCGCGGATCATAACGAAAGGCCCTCCCGGTGCCGCAAAAACGGCGACACCATAAACCTAATGAGGTTCCAGGAGGCAATGTTGATCCGCCGCAAAGCCGCCGTGAGGGGACCCTAGGGTGCGATCGCCCCACCTTGACGCATCTTGGTGCGTCAAGGTGGGGCGTGAATCGCTCTCTCTCAAAGAGTTAGAGGCTGATCCGCCCCTCAGATCGCTTCAACCTGAGGGGATCAGGCTCTAAAAGAAAACGCGGCCGCCTGGGGGAGAGGCGGCCGCGTCGCATGGATCGATCAAGGGGGGGAAGTCGATCGTTCCGTGTACATAACGGCCGCTCCGGTTTCGGGTTCCAGAAAAAATGAAAAAAAATCTGCGCCTCTCGTCTGTGGCTCCGAACGGGGCTAAACGAAGCGTCGGCTCTAACGTCAGCCTGGGTGCGCGGCGGTGACACCGGACCTCAGCATTGTGGTCCCGCTCTATAACGAAGCGGGCGGAATCGATGTGTTTCACCGGCGGCTGTCCGCCTGCGCGGCGCGCACGGCGCAGGCGCGCGGCATGCGGCTGGAAATCGTCTATGTGGACGATGGCAGCCGGGACGGAACGGCGCTGCGCGCCGCCGAGCTGGCGCCGCTGGGCGTGGATGTCCAGGTGGTGGCCCTGTCCCGCAATTTCGGCAAGGAAGCGGCCCTCATGGCCGGGCTCGACCATGCGCGGGGCGATGCGCTCCTGTTCATGGACGGAGACGGCCAGCACCCGCCGGAAATGATCGACACCTTCGTCGGTCTCTGGAAGGACCAGGGCATCGACGTGGCCTATGCGGTGAAGGCGGACCGTTCCGAGGAGCCGACGGCCCGGCGCCTGTTCGTGAAGGCCTTTTACCGCCTGCTGAATTTCGGCGCTCCCACGCGCATTCCCGAGGACGCGGCGGACTTCCGCCTGCTGTCGCCGCGTGCGGCGGCGGCGCTGCGCCGCCTGCCGGAGCGCAACCGCTTCTTCAAGGGCCTGTCCATCTGGGTCGGCTTCCGCCAGATGGCGGTTCCCTACAAGCCCGAGCCGCGGGTGCACGGCACCAGCAGCTGGAGCTTCTGGCGGCTTCTGGGCCTCTCCATGGAAGGGCTCACCTCCTTCTCGCCCGCGCCGCTGCGGCTCGCCGCTTTGATCGGCGCGCTGATCGCCGGTGGGGCGCTCTTCTATGGCTTCTGGATCACCATGGAACGCTTCGTGTGGGGCATTCCCCTGCCGGGCTACCCTTCCGTGGTGGTGGGCGTGATGGTGATCGGCGGCATCCAGCTTCTGGTCATGGGCGTGATGGGCGAATATCTCGCCCGCGTCCTTTTGGAGATCAAGGCGCGGCCGGTCTATCTGGTGGCGGACCATGTGCTGCACCCGGCGGCGACGGCCGAGCCGGCGCGCGGCGGCCCGCCGGCCTGACGCCGCCATGCGGCGGATCATCATCTGCGCGGACGATTATGCCCTCGCGCCCGGCGTGAGCGAGGCCATCCGCGCCCTGATCGCCGCGCGCCGCATCAACGCCACCTCAGTCATGACCGTCTTTCCCGGCCTGCCGGAGGAGGCGGGGCGGCTGCGCATCGCGGCCCAGGGGACCGGCGCCAGCATCGGCCTCCACGTCACGCTCACGGCGGGCTTCGCTCCGCTGCGTGCCGCGCCATTGGGGGGCACGTCGTTTCCCTCCATGGGGCGCCTGCTCGTGGCGAGCCTTACGGGACGCGTGTCCCGCGAGAGCGTCCGAACCGAAGTGGAAGCCCAGTTCGACGCCTTTGAGGCCGCGTTCGGCATGGCGCCCGCCCATGTGGACGGGCACCAGCATGCCCATCTTCTGCCCGTCATCCGCGACGTGGTGCTGGACACCGCCGCCCGCCGCGCACCGCGCGCTCTGGTGCGCGACTGCACGCAGGCGCCGGGTGCGCGCATCGGCTTCGATGCCAAGGGGCGCTTCATCTCGCTGCTGGCGAGCGGGCTGGCGGGGCAGGCGCGGCGGCGCGGATTGCGGGTGAATAGCGGATTTTCCGGGGCCTATGCGCTGCGGACCGGCGGCGACTTCGCCGCTTTGTTCGGCCGGTTCGCCGCCGGGCTGGGCGATGGAGGGATGATGATGGTTCATCCCGGCCATGTGGACGGGGTTCTTCAATCCCGCGACCCGGTCCATGCCCCGCGCGAGGCCGAATATCGCGTCCTCGCCGGCCCGGACTTTGGCGCGCTGCTGGCGAAGGCGGGCGTCACCCTCGCCTGACGCGGCAGTGCCGGGGCGATGGGGGCCCGTCCCCGCTCAGGACTTGGCGTTTTCCTGTCCCGCCCGCTCGCGCTGGTCCCAGCCGCCCAGTTCGTCGTCGCTCGCCTCGGTCTCCGGGGGCGGGGTCTGGCCCGCAAGGCGCAGGGTGCGCTCCAGGAGGACTTCGTAGATGGGCTTGCCGCCCAAGGCGTCGGCCACGAGGTTCGCGAACACGCAGGTGAGGATGACCGGCACGAGAAGCGTGTAGGCGCCCGTCAGCTCGGCCACCAGCACCATGCCCACCAGCGGCGCGCGCACCGTGGAGGAGAACAGGCCGCCCATGCCCGCGATGGCCAGCGCCGCCACCATGCCCGCCGGCAAAGGAAGAATCGCGTCCAGCGCCGTGCCGTAGAGAACGCCCACGGCGGTGGCGAGGGCGAGGATGGGGGCGAAAATGCCGCCGGGCACGCCCGTGGAATAGCTGGCCATGGTCATCACGAAGCGGATGACCACGATGCCCGCCAGCACCAGCAAGGGCAGGTTCTCATGCGCCAGGGTGACGGCCAGCTTCTCCCCGCCCAAAGTCGCTTCCGGGCGCACCACCAGCAGCACGCCGATGGCGAGGCCCACGGCCGCCGGGAGAATGTAGAAGGAGGTGCGCATGCCCAAGGTGCGCGCCGCGTCCAGCGACCAGATGAGGGTGCGGTTGAAGACGACGCCCACCACCCCCAGGATCACGCCCAGCCCGACGAAGGCGGGCAGGGTGACCAGCGGCATTTCCGCCACCTGGATCAGCATGTCCGGCCGGGCGCCGGCGATGCTTTCGGTGACGATGGCGCTCATGACCGAGGCCAGGATCACCGCGCTATACGTGCGCAGCCCGTAGGGAAATTGCCGCCGGGTTTCCTCGATGACGAACAGGATCGCCGCCAGCGGTGCGTTGAACGCCGCCGCAAGGCCCGCCGCCCCGCCCGCCGCCAGCAGGCCGCGCATGTCGCGGGTGGACAGGCGCAGCCATTCGGACGCCGCCTGGGCCACCGACGCGCCCATATGGATGGTGGGACCCTCGCGGCCCACCACGAGGCCGGAGCCGAGGGCGAGGAGGCCGCCGACGAACTTCACCGGCAGGATGCGCTTCCAGCGGACCGGACGCAGCCCTTCGAGGGCGCCCTCGATTTCCTGGACGCCCGAGCCCCCCGCCTCCGGGGCGAAGGTGCGCACCAGCCAGACCGAGGCCACCACCATGATCGCGGCCACCGCGCCCATGAGCAGGAGGCGAACAACCGAGGAGACCTGAACATCCGCGAACAGGACGGGCCAGCCGGAAATAACGTCCGTGCTCAGATGGAATACGGTACCGATCAGCCCGACCACGGCGCCCACGCAGACGGCGATGACATAATAGCCGGCATCGCTCAGCCCGCCCGGCTTCTTCTGATCCCCAGCGTCCACGCCCGCCCCCCGAAATGCGCCCATGGGACAGGTGTAGAGCAGGGGGCAATCCTGTTGCAATGCAAAGGAAAGCGGAGCCCGGCCTGATCAGGCCCCCATGCTTGCCATGTCCCGGCCTCCGGACAGGCGACGCGGCGGCATGTCGCCCTCCAGCACCACATGCCGGTCATGCAGGGCCTTCAAGGTTCCGCGATGGCCGATGGAAAGGATGGCGGTATCCGGAAGCCGTTGCGCAAGCAGTTGGTAGAGCGCGAATTCGGTGGGTTCATCAAGCGCGGCGGTGGCCTCGTCCAGCAGCAGAACGCGGGGCCGGTTCAACAAAGCGCGGGCGATGGAGAGGCGCTGCTGCTCGCCCATGGACAGAACATCCGGCCACAAGGCGCTCTCCTGCAGGCGCGGCACGAGGCCGGAAAGGCCGACCTCGTCCAAAGCGGCGGCGAGGGCGGCTTGCGAATGGGTATCGGGCGCATGGGGATAGCTCAGCGCCGCGTCGAGCCGCCCCACGGGCACATAGGGGCGCTGGGGCAGGATCATCACCGGAGCGTCCCCACCAATGCCCACCTCTCCCGCCGCGAACGGCCAGATGCCAGCAATGGCGCGGAACAGGGTGCTCTTGCCCGCGCCGGACGGTCCCATCATCAGGACCTTCTCGCCGGGCGCGAGGACGAAGTTCTCCACCGCGATCAAGGCGCGCCCGTCCGGCAGCCGCACCTCCAGCTCCGACAGACGCAGGGGCTGCGGCTGGCCCTGGCGCTGTGTGACGGCAGGCGCGGCGACGCCTGCTTTGGCCGCGCCCATGGCCCGCTCGAAGCCCGTGAGGCGGTTCACCACGGCGGCCCATTCGGCCAGTTCCGAATAGGAGGTGATGAAGAAGGAAAAGGCGGTCTGCACCGAGGAGAAGGCGCTCGCCGTCTGCATGAGCGGCCCCAGCAGGATGGCGCCCGAGAAATATGCAGGCGAGACAACCACATAGGGGAAGATGGTGGAGATCTGGTTGTAGCCGGCAGTGAACCAGGTGAGGCGCTTCTGCAGCCGCATCAGGTCGAAGAAGTTGCTCCAGATGCGGGTGAAGCGGCCGTCGAGGCGCCGCTCCTCCTCCCCCGCGCCGCGCAGCAGCGCCACCTGCTCGCTATTCTCCCGCACGCGCACGAGGTCCACGCGGAAGTCCGCTTCGTAGCGCTGCTGGTCGAAATTCAGCCCCACGAGGCGCCGTCCGATCACATGGGCGAAGACGGTGCCGAAGGCCGCATAGATGAGCGCCGCCCAGAACAGATAGCCGGGAATGAGGATATCGGTGCCGAACAGCTTCAGGTCATAGGTGCCCGACAGGCCCCACAGGATCACGCTGAAGGAGATGAGCGACACCACCGTTCCGAACAGGCCGACCCCGATGGAGATGGTCTGGGTGACGAACATGCGCACATCGTCGGCGATGCGCTGGTCGGGATTATCCGCTGTGTCGCCCTGGAGGCGCAGGCGGTAGAAGGTTTCATCCGCAAGCCAATGGGACAGATAGCGCCGCGTCAGCCAACGCCGCCAGCGGATGATGAGCCATTGCTTCAGGTAGATCTGGTAGACGGCGACAATGATGGCGCCCGCCGCAATGCCGCAGAACACCAGGAGCTGATACTTGAACTCCGGGTAATCCTTTTCCTGGATGGCATTGTAGAAGGCGCTGTTCCACTCGTTGAGCAGCACCGTGGCGTAGACCCAGGCCAGCTCCAGCGCGATCACGGCCCCCAGCAGGCCGAGGGCGATCCAGCGCTCCTCGCTCTTGAAATAGGGGACGGCCAGTCGGCGAATGTCGGACAGCAGCGTAAGCGCGCGCATGACAGGATCGGCTCCAATGCGATGCGCACCATATCGTGGGGGCGGATGGACGGACCATGGCCGGAACATGACCGGACCGTCATGTTTGAACGCATCCGCGTGAGGGAAGGTGCCCTCCAATGCCCTCGGGCTCGATCCATGGCCCTGTGGTCAGCCCGCGCGGCCGATTGAACGTGCCGCGCGGTTTCGGGGCGAAGCCGCCTTGCCCTTTGGTCAGCCGTTCTTGGCCATGTCCCGCAGGCGGAACTTCTGGATCTTGCCGGTGGAGGTCTTCGGGATCTCGTCGAACACGAAGTGGCGCGGGCACTTGTAGTGGGCAAGGTTGGCCCGGCAATGGGCCATCAGCTCCTCCGCCGTGGCGGTGGCGCCGTCCTTGAGCTCGATGAAGGCCATGGGGGTCTCGCCCCATTTCTCGTCCGGCCGCGCCACAACGGCGGCGGCGGCCACCGCCGGATGCTTGTAGAGGGCGTCCTCCACCTCGATGGACGAGATGTTCTCGCCGCCCGAGATGATGATGTCCTTGGAGCGGTCCTTGAGCTGGATATAGCCGTCAGGGTGCTTCACCCCGAGATCACCGGAATGGAACCAGCCGCCCTCGAACGCCTTCTGCGTGGCGGACGGGTTCTTGAGATAGCCCTTCATCACCACATTGCCGCGGAACATGACCTCGCCCATGGTCTGCCCGTCGGCGGGCACCGGCACCATGGTGTCGGGGTCCAGCACGTCCAGCGCCTCCAGCGCGCCGTAGCGGACGCCCTGGCGGGACTTCTTCTGCGCCCGCTCCTCGGAGGGCAGGTCGTCCCAGCGGGACTGCCATTCATTGACGACGGCGGGGCCGTAGACTTCCGTCAGGCCATAGACATGGGTGACGTTGAAGCCCGCATCCTGCATGGCCGCCAGCACGGCGGCGGGCGGCGGCGCGGCGGCGGTGATGAATTCCACCGTGCGGGGCAGGGGGCGCTTGTCCGCCTCCGGGGCGTTCAGCAGCGTGGACATGACGATGGGCGCGCCGCACATGTGGGTCACGCCCAGGTCCGCCAGCGCGTCGAAGATGGGCTTGGCGCGCACCATGCGCAGGCACACATGGGTTCCGGCCACGGCGCACACGGTCCAGGGGAAGCACCAGCCGTTGCAGTGGAACATGGGCAAGGTCCACAGATAGACCGGATGGCGCCCCATGCCGCAGGTGAGCACATTGTCGTGGGCGAGCAGGTGCGCGCCGCGATGGTGGTAGACCACGCCCTTGGGGTCGCCCGTGGTGCCCGAGGTATAGTTGAGGGCGATGGCGTTCCATTCGTCCGAGGGCATGGCCCAGGCATAGTCGGGATCGCCGGTGAGGAGGAAATCCTCATATTCCACCGAGCCGATGCGGTCGCCCGAGCCGGAATATTCCGGGTCGTCATAATCGATGACCAGCGGCTTGCGGGTGGCGATGGCGAGCGCCGCCTTGATGACGGGCGAGAATTCCCGGTCGGTGATCAGCACCTTCGCCTCGCCATGGTCGATGGTGAAGGCGAGGATCGCCGCATCGAGGCGTGTGTTGAAGGCGTTCAGAACGGCGCCGCACATGGGCACGCCGTAATGGGCCTCCACCATGGCGGGCACGTTGGGCAGCATCACCGCCACCGTGTCGCCGATGCCCACCCCGGCCTTCTCCAGCGCCGAGGCGAGACGACGCGAGCGGGTATAGAGGTCGCGATAATTCCGGCGCAGGTCGCCATGGACCACGGCCAGATGATCGGGGAACACCGATGCCGAGCGCTCCAGGAAGCCCAGCGGCGTCAGCGGCTGGTGATTGGCCGGGTTGCGTTCGAGATCCTGGTCGTAAATGCCGGGCATCGGTTCCCCTCCACACAGAGGCATTGTTATGCCTTGTTGCTTCCGCCGGGCGCCTGCCGGGCGTATTGGCGCGAACCTAGCCGAGGGTTTTACCACCGCGCAACGCCCGCTCGGCCCGACGAAGGTCTTACGCACTAGAGCGGACTTGCCAGAGGGGGGCGTCTGCGCAACATCCCTTAAGCAAGACCAACTTAAAAACACGACCAAGGGGAGGCACCATGCCGGAGCATGATCAGAGCCGCTATGGCGAGGTGTATGGCCGCTGGCGGCAGGACCCCGCGGCCTTCTGGGCCGAGGCTGCCCGCGACGTCTCCTGGTTCACGCAGCCGAGCACCATTTTCGATCCCGCCCAGGGCGTCTATGGCCGCTGGTTCGCCGACGGGGTCTGCAACACCTGCTTCAACGCCGTGGACCGCCATGTGGCGGACGGGCGCGGCGAGCAGGTGGCGCTGATCCATGACAGCCCGGTCACCGGCTCCAAGACCACGCTGACCTATTCCCAATTGCTGGCGCAGGTGCGCGCACTGGGTGCGGTGCTGGCCGATCTCGGTGTCGCCAAGGGCGACCGGGTGGTCATCTACATGCCCATGGTGCTGGAAGCGGTGGTGGCGATGCTCGCCTGCGCGCGCATCGGGGCCGTGCATTCCGTGGTGTTCGGGGGCTTCGCGGCCAAGGAACTGGCGGCGCGCATCGAGGATGCCGCGCCCAAGGTGATCCTCGCCGCCTCCTGCGGCATCGAGCCCGCGCGCGTGGTGGCCTACAAGCCGCTGCTGGACCAGGCCATCGAGATGTCCAGCGTGAAGCCGGACGCCTGCCTCATCCTCCAGCGCCCGCAGGCGCCGTGCGGCCTCGTGGACGGCCGGGACCTGGATTGGGCCGAGACCTGCGCCACGGCCGCGGCCGCGGGGAAGGGCGCCGACTGCGTCCCCATGGCCGGTACCGACCCGCTCTATATCCTCTACACCTCCGGAACCACCGGGAAGCCCAAGGGCGTGGTGCGCGACACGGCCGGCCATCTGGTGGCGCTGCGCTGGACCATGGAGAACCTCTATGGCCTGAAGCCCGGCGAGGTGTTCTGGTGCGCCTCCGACATCGGCTGGGTGGTGGGGCACTCCTACATCGTCTACGGCCCGCTCATCATGGGCGCCGCCTCGCTGGTCTATGAGGGCAAGCCGGTGGGCACGCCAGATCCCGGCGCCTTCTGGCGGGTGATCGAGGAGCACAAGGCGGTGGCGCTGTTCACCGCGCCCACGGCGCTCCGCGCCATTCGCAAGGAAGACCCGGACGCCACCTTCCTGAAGGGCCGCGACCTGTCCGCCTTCCGCACCCTGTTCCTGGCGGGCGAGCGGGCGGACCCGGACACGGTGGACTGGGCCCGCACCACGCTGAACGTGCCTGTGGTGGACCATTGGTGGCAGACGGAGACCGGCTGGGCCATCGCCGGAAATCCCGTGGGCCTCGGCCTGCTGCCCTTCAAGGACGGATCGCCCACCGTGCCCATGCCCGGCTACGACCTGCAGGTGGTGGACGAGGCGGCGAGGCCCGTTCCGGCGGGCAAGATGGGCTCCATCGTCATCAAGCTGCCCTTGCCGCCCGGCTGCCTGCCCACGCTCTGGCAGCAGGACGAGCGGTTCCGCGAATCCTACCTCGCGGAGTTTCCCGGCTTCTACAAGACGTCCGATGCCGGGTTCCTGGATGAGGACGGCTACGTCTTCGTCATGGGCCGCACGGACGACATCATCAATGTGGCCGGCCACCGCCTCTCCACGGGCGGCATGGAGGAGGTGCTGGCCTCCCATCCGGACGTGGCCGAATGCGCCGTCATCGGCGTGAAGGACGAGCTGAAGGGCGAGGTGCCCTGCGGCTTCGTGGTGCTGAAGGCGGGCGAGCGGCGGGCGCCGGACGTGATCGAGAAGGAACTCGTCACCCTGGTGCGCGACAGGATAGGCCCGGTGGCGGCGTTCAAGATCGCCATCACGGTGCCGCGCCTGCCCAAGACGCGCTCGGGCAAGATCCTGCGCGGGACCATGAAGAAGATTGCGGACAGTGATCCCTGGACCGCGCCCGCCACCATCGACGATCCCGGCGCGCTGGAGGACATCACCGCCTCGCTGAAGTCCCGCGGCTTCGCCCAATAGCGGCGCGGGGAGCGGTGCGCCGCCGGGCGGCGCACCTTGTGCTCAGCGGTTTCCGTAGAAGGTGGACGGATCCCAGCAGGTGCCGCCGCCCACATAGCAGGTGCCGTCCTTGGACGGCACCCATTCCGGCTTGATCTGCTCGGAGCCCGCGCAGAAGCGGACATTGCTCACATAACGGTCAAAGGTATTCGGCCCCGTGGCGAGGACCACGCCCGGACTGCGCGCCACCAGGGACTGCACCTGGGGGCAGCTCATGGTGCGCGTGTTGGGCATGCCCTGCTGGGCCTGCGCCACGCCCGAGAGCAGCAGCGCCGCCGCGAGCGCCACGCCCCCGATCCCGGCCTTCATATGCCCGCTCATGGTTCTGTCCCTTGTCTCATGGCCGAATGCTGCCGGTCTTGGCTCAGCGTCCGCCGCCTTCATTGCTGGGATCCACGCAGGTGTTGCCCACGGGGCATTGCTGCTGGTCGCGGGTCTGCACCCATTGGGCCTTGGTCTGCTGGCCGCCGCTGCAATAGCCGTCATCCTTCACATAGCGATTGAACACGTTGGGGCCGGTGCTCAGCGTCACCGCGCCCTGGTTGGTCACCATGGCGGTGGCCTCGGCGCAGGTCATGTTCAGGGTGTTCGGAAAATCCTGCGCGCCGGCGATTCCCGGGGCCGCGAGCATGGCGAAGGCCGCGAGGGCGGTCGCCGCGAGGGTCGTGACCTTGGTCTTCATAGCGTTCCTCCTTCAATGGGCGTCGTTTCCCGGCGGCGGAACGGTTGTGCAGGGGAAGCCGTTCCGCCGAAGCCGCATGACACTCTTACCTTACCCGCTCCGGCATGCTCTATGGCTGCCTTGATGAGCGACGATCTTTCCTTCAACCGCAGCTTTGATGTCTCACCCGGCACCGTCGAGGAGGTGGCGCCGGGCGTCCGACGCATTCTTGCGCCCAATCCCTCGCCTTTCACATTCACGGGTACGTGCTCCTACATCATCGGGCGCGGAAAGGTGGCGATCCTGGATCCAGGGCCGGACGATCCGGCCCATGTGGCGGCGCTGCTCCACGCGGTGCGCGGGGAAAGCGTGTCCCATGTGATCATCACTCACACCCATCGCGATCATTCCCCGGCCGCCCCCGCCATCGTGGCGGCCACGGGCGCGAAGACGTTCGGCGAGGGGCCGCATCGGCCCGCGCGCCCGCTGTTCATCGGCGAGATCAACCCGCTGGATGCCAGCGCCGACACGGCCTTCGTGCCGGACGTGGCGGTGCGGGACGGCGACAGGGTGGAGGGGCAGGGGTGGCAATTGGAGGCAGTGGCGACGCCCGGCCATGCGGCGAACCACATGGCCTTCGCGCTCACAGGCGCCGATCTCCTGTTTTCCGGCGATCATGTCATGGGCTGGGCCACCTCCATCGTGGCGCCGCCGGACGGCTCCATGGGCGACTATGTGGCGTCCCTGGAAAAGCTCGCCGGGCGCACGGAGCGCCTTTATCTCCCCGGACACGGCCCGGCCGTGACCGATGCGCCGGCCTATGTGCAGGACTATCTCGCCCACCGCCGCGCGCGCGAAGCGGCCATTCTGCGCGGGCTGGAGCGGGCGGAGACCATCCCCGATCTGGTGCGGGGCATCTATATCGGCCTCGATGCGCGCCTCGTGGGCGCCGCCTCCCTCACCGTGCTCGCCAACCTCGAATATCTCGTGGCGCGCGGGCTGGTGGAGACGGAGGGCGAGCCCTCCTTGGACGGGCGCTACCGGCTGGCCTGACGATGGTCAGGGGCTGAGCCGGCCGGGTGGGCGTCAGCCCTTATCCTCGGCGAGCGTGTGCGCGACGATGGCGTTCGCATGGCCGTGGCCCAGGCCATGCTGCGCCTTGAGCAGGGTCACCAACTCCATGTGCTTGGCGGGATAAGCCGCGCGCACGATGGCTTTCCACTCCGCGATGGGACGACCGTAGGTCTTCTCGATGGACGGAAAGTAGGACGCCGGTCCCTTCACGGGCTGGTCGGTCATCGCAAGCTCCAGACGTAACAAGGCAATCTGGGTCGAATGTGAGCCACCACAACCTAATGGCGCTTGCGCCGTTCGGTGGAGAGGTCGGTCATCAGGCTTGAGATGCGCCAGGCATTCTCGCCCAGATCATGGAAGCCGTAGCGGGAGGCCGAGCGCACATCCACCCGCGCACCCTTCTGCGTGGGGCGCACCCGGATGGCGATGTCATTGCGGAAACCCAGCAGGGGCGTGGGGGCCACGGCTTCGATCTGGCCGTCGCGTACGCCGCCGCGCGGGGGAACCGCGTCCAGGATGCGCCATTTGCGCTGCCGCACCAGGGCCAGCAGGGCGTTGAAGGCTTCCTCCGGCGTGGCGTCCAGGTCCATGGGCTTGATGCCGGGATAGGCGCCGCGCTGGAGCGCCAGCAGCGTCTCGTCCGGCGGCAGCACGGAATTGGCGCCGGAGGGGCGGGCGAAGCCCATGGCGCGGAAGTGCGGCGGGTCGGCCGTGTCGGTGGACAGGTCGGTGAGCGGCGGCAGCATCCAGCCGCGCGCCAGCACCGTGGCGGGTCCGGCCAGCAGAACCAATGTGATGGTGAGGGCGGCGATGGCCTTGCCGAAGCCGCGCCAGCCGCTCTCCCACAGGCTCACGCATGCGCCCACTGCCAGCAGTCCGCCCACCAGGGCGATGGCGAGGCCGAGCGCGAGGGCCGCGATTGCCGGCTGGAAGGCCAGCAGGTCCGCCCGGTAGAGACCGGCCGCCAGCACCACCACGGGAATGGAGAACAGCGCGAGCCGGAAGCTCCACACCGCGAGGCGCGAGGTTCGCTCCTCCACATAGAGGCTGCGCTTGATCAACATGGCACTGCCTCCGCGAGGGCTTCGGGCAGGTCGTCCACGCTGTCGAGGACCAGATCGGCGAGGGGGATCATGTCGTCCACCGGCGCCGGGCCGGTGCGCACGAGGATGAAGAGGGCATCCGCCCCGCGCGCGGCGGCCAGATCATGGGCGCTGTCGCCGATCACCGCCATTTCGGGGCCGGAGAAGCCGAAGCGCTCGCCCATGGCCCGCACCATGCCGGGGCCGGGCTTGGAGCCGTAGCCGGAATCATAGCCGTGGACCGCATCCAGCAGCGGAAGAAAGCCGAGCGCCTCGGCCTGGAGCCGGGCATTGGCCTCCGCGTCATTGGTGACGATGGACAGGCGCAGCCCGGCGCCATGCAGGCGCTGCAGGGTATCTCCGGCCCGGCCGATGGGCGTGAGGTGGCGCAGGCCCTCCGCGCTGAACAGGGCGTCGATACGGGCGAGGAAGGCGTCCGTGGGGGCTTCGCCCAGCGCGTCCGCCCAGAGCGGGCCGTAATGCGCGGAGGAGCCCGCGACCAAAGGAGAGGTGGGCAGGAAGCGCTCTTCGTCCGGCAGATACTGGCTCACCGTCTCCAGGCGTCGCAGGGCGGCGGCGTCCTCGCCCGCAAGGGTGCGCATCACCGCGCCAGCGGCAGGCCCCCAGGTGCGGTCGAAATGCACGAGCGTGCCGTCCTTGTCGAACAGGAGCGCCTTGAGGCCGTGGAGGGACATTCACACACCCGGGCGCGGAATGCGCCGTCAGGTGCATCAACCACGAGTGCGGGGCATTCTTCAATCCCCGCCGGGCGTGCGACCCGGCTCCCGGGATGGGGTTTCCTCACGGCAGGCGAGCCCCTAAAGTCGCGGCGATGCAGACGGTTCACGCCTCCTCTCCGCTGCCCCCGCGTGCCGCGCCGCGCGCGCGCCGGCGCGGTCTCTCGCTCTTGGTGCTTCTGCTTGCCACGATGGGCCTCGCGGAAGGGGCTTTCGCGGCGCCGCCCGTGGCGCAGTCCCCGCGCCCGCCGCGCGCGGACGTGCCGATCCCCCCGTCGCGTCCCATGGATCTGGGCGTGGATGACGAGACCGAGGAGGAAGGCCCCGCCGCGGAGGTCGGAGCGCCGACATCCGCGCCCGCGACGGCCGCGACGCCCACAGCTCCCGCCCCGCCTGCCCAGGCGGTGGATGCGGCTCCGCCCGGACAATTGCCGGCTTTGTGCGCGGCCATGGTGGAGGAGAAGCTGATCGTGGCGGAGCGGGCGCCTCCGGTTCCCGTCCAGCCGGGCTGCGGCCTGCCGGTGCCGGTGCGCATCAGCGCCGTGCGGCTTGCCGACGGCAATCTCGCCGCCTTCTCGCCGCCCGCGCTCATGCGGTGCGAAACGGCGGTGGAGGTGGCGCGCTGGATGCGGGAGGACATCGCCCCCGCCATTGCCGCCCTCGGCTCGCGACTGGAAACAGTCCGGGTGGCGGATTCCTATCAGTGCCGCCCGCGCAACCGCCGGAAAGGTGCGCGCATCAGCGAGCACGGCCAAGGCAATGCCTTCGACACCTATGGCTTCGTGCTGGCGGACAGCCGCGTCCTGTCAGTGAAAGGCGGACAGATGCCGGCGGCGTTCCAGAACGCCATGAAGGCGTCCGCCTGCACCCGCTTCTCGACCGTGCTCGGGCCGGGCTCCGACGGCTTCCACGAAGACCATATCCATGTGGACATGGCGGTGCGGCGCCTCGATATCCGCCTGTGCAAATGGAACATCAAGACCGCCGCGCCCGCCGTCGTCGCCCGTGCGGAGCAGAAACCGGGGACCGCACAACCGGCCCAGGAGGAAGCGAAGGACGATGCGGAGGTCATGGATACGGCGGAGACGGTGCCCCTCCCGCCGCGCCGTCCCGCCGGGCTCGGACGCGCGGGGGGCGGGTAGGCGCGGGCGGATCGGCGTTCGAGCAGTCTAGGCGACCTTTTCTAGAAAGCGGCGTCAGGTGCGTTCTCGCCGGAGAGGCGTGGATGTCCGGGACCAGCCCAGGCATGACGACCCAAGGAGCCATCGCACTGATCTCAGCCCCCAAACCGAGGGCGCTCAGCCAATAAAAAAGCCCGGCCGAAGCCGGGCTTTTTGATTTTCAGCCGTCAGGCGTGGATCAGAGGACCACCACCGAGGAGCCCGTGGGCACGCGGTTGTAGAGGTCGATCACGTCCTCGTTCAGCATGCGGATGCAGCCGGAGGAGATGGCCTGGCCCAGCAGTTCCGGCTGGTTGGTGCCGTGGATGCGGAACAGGGTGTCCTGGCTGCCCTGGTAGAGGTACAGCGCGCGGGCGCCCATGGGATTGTGCGGGCCGGGGCCGACGAAGGACGGCAGACCGGCGATGCGCTGGTGGATTTCCGGGGTCGGGGTCCAGGTCGGCCACTCGGCCTTGCGGCCGATCTTGGCGCTGCCGCGGAAGGCGAGGCTCTCTTCGCCCACGGTCACGCCGTAGCGGATGGCGGAGCCGTCACCCTGCACGAGGTAGAGGAAGCGCTTGTCGGTATCGACGACAATCGTTCCGGCCTTTTCCTTGCCGTCATACTGCACGATGTGCCGCGCGAACTCACCGTCGGGCTTCACCTTGGGATAAGGCGCGCTCGCCAGGAGCTGCTTGTCACGCGGCTTAAGCGCCGCCTCGGGAGCCGGTTGTGGCGTGCTGGTCATGCAGCCACCCAATGCCAACCCAAGCAGAACAGCCGTAACCGTCCGCAACCTCATGTCCGCCTCACGAGAATCATGGTGAACGAAAAAATTCAATGACCGGATTAACCGAATGAGGCCCGGCCTAGAAGGGGCCACAAACACGCCACGTTGCGGTGCGGCGTATGCGTGGCAAAAATGTCTCAGCGCCTCACGTTTCGTAACCGTTAACCCGGCCTTCCAGGTTTAGCGCGATCCTTACGCAATAAGACCTTGGGAGAGCCGCCGCGTTTGCACAGTTTTGACGCAGTTGCTCACCATCTAACTCGGGTCTTGAGAGGTCGGCGCGAACCAATTAGGCAGTGCCGAGCGTAACGGAGAGTCATCATGGCCAGCATCCAACCCGCGCAGGACAAGGCTCAGCGCGCGGATGTCACGAAGAGTTACGGTGCCCAGGCGGAGCAGTGGCGCGAGATCGGCATCCCGGCCGTCGCCGCAGGCGCCCGCTATGCCAGCGCCGAGGCGACCCCTGCCAAGAGCGCGGGCGAGCCGAACAAGATCGTAACGCTCCGCGATATCGATCACCTCGCGGCCTGAGCCGCTGATCCGCAAAGCCTGCTTCGAGGGCGCCGGTCCGTTCCGGCTGAACGCCACCCTCGGGTGCGACAACCTCGGAGCTGGGCATGCTGATCGCTTATGAAATGTCCGGCGGGCGACTGGCCCGCCGCGAAATCGCGCCGGGGGAGGCCGCGCCCGAAAGCGCCCTCTGGCTGGATCTCGTCTGCCCGTCCGCAGAGGACGAGCGACTGGCGGAAGAGGCCGTGGGCATCGGCATCCCGACCCGCGAAGATCTGCGCAAGATCGAGCCTTCGAGCCGTCTTTATGTGGAGGATGGGGCGCGTTTCATGACGCTCTCCGTCCTGGTGGGCGGAAACGGCGAGGGCGCCTCGCTCGCCCCTGTCAGCTTCATTCTCGCCAAGGGCCGCCTCGTGACGGTCCGCTATGACGATGCGGCGGCCTTCGGCCCCGTAGCGGCGCGGCTCCAGAAGTCATGTCCCGAAGCGATCGCCGGCGACACCGTTCTTGTCGATCTGGTGGAGGCGGTCATCGACCGGACCGCCGACATGCTGGAAGAGGCGGGGCAGGACATCGAGCGCCTGTCCAAGCGCATCTTCGAGCGCGACCGCACGCGCCGCGACTATCGCGCGATCCTCACCCATGTGGGCCGCAAGGAAGGCCTCATGTCCAGCGCCCGCGAGGCGCTGAACTCGCTCTCGCGCATGATCGCCTTTCTCGGCCTGTCCGATGAGACCCAGGTGGTGATCCGCAAGAACCTGCGCACCGACATCAAGAGCATGGCCCGCGATGTCCAGGGCCTGTCGGATTATGCGAATTTCCTCGCCAACAAGCTCCAGTTCATGCTCGACGGCACGGTGGGCCTGGTGAGCCTGGAGCAGAATAACATCATCAAGATCTTCGCCGTGCTCTCGGTGGTGTTCATGCCGCCAACGCTCATCGCGTCCATCTACGGCATGAATTTCGAGCACATTCCGGAGCTGCGCTTCGTGGCGGGCTACCCGGTGGCGCTGATCGCCATGGCCCTCTCCGCCGTCGCGCCCTATCTCTTCTTCAAGTGGCGCGGCTGGCTCTGAGCCGAGCCCTCACACATTCTGCCCGCCGTCGATATGGATCTCGGCCCCGTTCACATAGGACGCGGTCTCCGAGCACAGCACATAGATGATCTTCGCCACCTCATCCGTGGTGCCGAGCCGGCGCAGAGGGATCTCGGCGACGATCTTCTCGGTGCCCGGAGAGAGGATGGCGGTGTCGATCTCGCCCGGCGCGATGGCGTTCACCCGCACCCCGCGCGGCCCGAAATCACGCGCCATCTCGCGAGTAAGCGCGGCCAGCGCCGCCTTGGAGGTGGAATAGGCGGCGCCCGCGAAGGGATGGACCCGTGATCCCGCGATGGAGGTGACGTTCACCACCGAGCCGCGCGCGGCTTCCAACTCCCCCATCAGTCCCCGCGCCAGCATGATGGGCGCGAAGAAATTCACATGGAACACCTGCATCCAGGTGGCGATGTCGGTCTGGAGCGTGTCCAGCCGCGAGCCGCCCGATCCCTTGGGCGAGATGCCCGCATTGTTCACCAGCGCGTGGAGCTGGCCGTTGGGCAGGCGGCGGCGGATTTCCTCCACGGCCGCCGCCGTGTCCCGCGTATCCGCGAGGTCCACCTGGATATGGTCCTCCGGCCCCGCGCCCCAGGGGCATTGTTCCGGGAAGGGCTGGCGCGAGCAGGTGATGACCCGCCAGCCCGCGCTGGAGAAGCGCTTGACCGTCGCATGGCCGATGCCGCGCGACGCCCCGGTGAGAAGCATGATGCGCTGCGGCTGGTTGGAACTGGCGGTCATGGTCGGCGGCACCTTTCGGGCCCCTGCCCGGTGAAGCGGGGCAGGGAAGGGAGGAGGATGTCAGGTCGGCATTGGACGCAGGGTCAGGGATAGAGCCGCGTCTTGCTCCACTCCGCGCCGGGTGCCTCGCGCCGGAACACGACGCGGTCATGCAGCCGGAACGGGCGATCATGCCAGAATTCCATGGCGGAGGGGACGATGCGGAACCCGGTCCAATGGGGCGGGCGCGGCACCTCGCCGATGGCATAGCGCGCCGTGGTGGTGGCCACCGCCGTCTCCAGGGCGAACCGGCCTTCCAGCGGGCGCGACTGCTGGCTCGCCCAGGCACCGATCTGGGACAGGCGCGGGCGGGTGGCGAAATAGGCGTCCGCCTCCTCCACGCTCACCTGCTCCACGGGCCCGCGCACGCGCACCTGGCGGCGCAGGGATTTCCAATGGAACACCACCGCCGCCTTGGGCTGTCCGGCCAGCTCCTGCCCCTTGGCACTGCCGGTATTGGTGAAGAAGACGAAGCCGCGCTCATCGAACCCGTTCAGCAGCACCATGCGCACGTCCGGCAGGCCGGTCTCGTCCACGGTGGCGAGGGCCATGGCGTTGGGATCGTTGGGCTCCGAGCGGCGGGCATCCTCCAGCCACTGCACGAACAGGCGGAAAGGTTCGCCGGCTTGCGTAAAATCACTGCTTGTTAAGGGGTTTGTGGCTTCCATGGGGGTGTCGGACATGCTGAGGGGCCCTTGCCGTGCGGCGACACATGGTGATCGTATATCCCGGTCGAGCCGCGCGGCCCCTTTATAGAGGCGCGCAGGCGTCTCGCCCAGCCGTTCGGGCGGTGCGCGCGGCCGGATTGCTCGCGGCCATCTGGGCGCTGGCAGGCTGCGGGGCGCTGCGGCTGGGCGAGCCCGCCGATCCCATGATCACCGGCTCGATAAAGGTGCAGCCGGCTTCCCTTCCCGTGCCGTCGGGCGAGGCGCCCTCCGGCATCGCGGCGGGAGACTGGGCGCAGGCCAAGCTCGCCCTCGACCAGGCCCTCGCCTCGCCGGACAAGGCCGCCAGCATTCCGTGGGACAATCCCAAGACCGGCGCGCGGGGCACCGCGACCCCCATCGGCACGGCGGGCGCGGACGGATGCCGGGAATTCCGCATCGGCGTGGTCGGCACGGGCGGCGAGCAATGGGTGCAGGGCGCCGCCTGCAAGGACGGCAAGGGCGCCGTGATGCTCTCCCAAGTGCGGGTGCTCGGCCGGGCCTGAGCCCGCATCCGC
This sequence comes from Aquabacter cavernae, assembly GCF_003993795.1. Taxonomy (GTDB): domain Bacteria; phylum Pseudomonadota; class Alphaproteobacteria; order Rhizobiales; family Xanthobacteraceae; genus Aquabacter; species Aquabacter cavernae. The sequence continues at coordinate 1,098,263 of NZ_RWKV01000008.1, read as the reverse complement.
GCACGCACCATCTTCCCAAAATCCGTGAATCGGCTTCAATGCGCGAGACGGGGCGCGGCTTCGCTTTTGTGGCGAAGCCAGGGCGTTGCAATCCTGCAACATCACCCCACATGAGAAGTGCGACCGGCCGGAAAGTGCTGGTCCCGAGGTGATATTGCATGCGCGATCCATACGACGTTCTCGGCGTGGCCAAGGGCGCGGACGAAAGCGAGATCAAGCGCGCCTATCGGCGCCTTGCGAAGAAATTGCATCCGGACTCCAACACGGAGGATCCGAAGGCACAGGATAAGTTTGCCGAATTGACCGGCGCCTATGACCTGCTCTCCGACAAGGAGAAGCGCGGCCAGTTCGACCGGGGCGAGATCGATGCGCAGGGCAAGCCCCGCATGCACGATTTCGCCGGGTTCGGCGGCGGCGGTGGCGGCGCGCGGCCGGGCGGTTTCTCCGGCTTCGACGGCGACACGATTTTCGAGAGCTTCTCCTTCGGCCCCGATGGCGCGCGCCGCCCGGGCGGGCGCGCGGGGCGGGGTGGCTCGTTCGATGATATCGGCGACATGTTCGGCTTCGGCCGGCAGCGCCGCAGTGCCGGCGGCGGCTTTTCCCCGCAGCCCGGGGCGGACACCGAGATCACGCTGCCCGTGACCTATGAGGAGGCTGCGGCCGGCGCCAGCAAGCGCGTCGCCCTGCCCAACGGCAAGCAGGTGGATGTGAAGATCGCCCCCGGCACCGTGGAAGGCCACCGCATGCGCCTGAAGGGGCAGGGCGAGCCCAGCCCCACGGGCGGCCCGGCGGGGGATGCCTATGTGACGGTGTCCTATGCCATCCACCCCCTGTTCCGCCGGGAAGGGGATGATCTGCGCCAGGAGGTTCCTGTGCCGCTTCAGGACGCGGTTCTGGGCACGAAGGTGCGGGTGCCCACCCTGACGGGTGCCGTGGACCTGAACATTCCCGCCTGGACCTCGGGCGGAAAGGTGTTCCGCCTGCGCGGCAAGGGACTGCCCAAGGCTGCCGGCGGACATGGCGATCTCCTGGTGGAGATCAATCTGGCGCTCCCTGCCGATCGGGATGGCGAGCTTGAGGCGCTGATGCGCAAGTGGCGCGGCGACTGACCAACGTCTTGCGGCCCGCTTGTTTCGGCATTCCAGGCCCTGAAAAAACCATTTTCAACGGCGCGGTCCCCGGATCGCGCCGTTTCCTTTTTCCTGTGCCGCATGGGGTGCATGGGGCTGCGGGTAACGAAAAAATGACGAGGAAACAGGTCAGTAGGCCGTAAACCATACCTCCGAATCAGGTTGCTTTCTCAAAGGCGTTAAGATTTATTCACTTTTCTTACGTGCTAGGGTCACGCTTGCCCCTCAAAAGTACGCTCTTCGCTCTGTCGAGGCTGCGTTTGAGGGAGAAAAAAGCGGGCTTTGGACCGTGCCAGTCGGCGGGGGCCGGACGGCGTCGAAGGACCACTGTATTTCGGAGCGCCCGATGGCCACGACGATGACGGTTAACCTGAGTTCGACCCTCCGTTCACAACTGAACGTGGATGGCGTCTATCTCACCGTGCTGATCTTCAGCAGTGGATCGGACAGCCCTGTCTACGAGAAGATTTATGCGGGCAACGGCACGCAGGACGGCCCGATCGACCTTAGCTTCGACGTTCCGCTGACGACGGGCTCGGAGACGCTCAACGGCGGCAAGGTCTATTTCATCATCCAGAGTACGGACTCCGCGACGCCGCTGACGTTCGCCTCCCAGAGCCAGATCAACTGGCAGTCTGCGGCGGAGAACAGCTACCGCTATGACAGCGTCGAGATCAGCCTGCTGAATGCGTCTGGCGACGCCGCGAACCTCACCTCTGTGGAAGGCTTCGGCATTCCCATGGAGCTGAGCGCCGCCACCGGCACGCGCAGCTACAATGTGACCGGCCAGACCCTGCTCGGCACGGATCTGCCCGCCACCAGTTCCTCCCAGGTGGTCTATCAATATACCGAGGGCCCGCTGGCCGGCCAGGACCGGATGGCCATCTCGCCAACGGCGGCTGTGCCCATCGGCAATGCGGCCTTTTCGGCCGACGACTGGTCCGGCTACATCACGAGCCTGCAGGGCAGCAGCGCCTCCGACATCGTCCTGAACGGCTTTTTCAACGGTGCGCCTGATGTCGAGGCCGGATCGCCGGCCGGGACCGTCGGGCAGTGGCGCAATGCGGGCTATTTCAACTACCAGTTGGAATGGGATGCCACCAACCAGGTGTTCTGGCTGGCTCCCGGCGCCAACAGCCAGATCCAGGGCTATATCAAGATCACGGCGGCCCAGCTCCAGCAGAGCATCTATTCCAGCCTGGGCACGGTGGAGATCTACACCAACCAGACCGACGCCGAGCCCTACATGGTCTATGCGACGGGGGACGATCCCACGTCGACCATGAATGTCGGGGCGAACAATCAGTGGGGGAAGATCCTTCAGCAGTTCACCAACGGCTTCACCGCCGGGTATTACGGTGTCACAGGCGCGTCGCTCAATGATCAGGTGCAGGGGGCGATCGATCTCAATAAGAATTACAATTGGGATCCCACCTACGCCTTCGCCAATAACATGGCGGGCTCCAATCCGGTCTTTTATGACCATTACTCGAAGGTGTTCTTCGACAACACCAATTCGTACGGATCCACCTATTCCGACGCGCTGATGGCGGCCTTCAATCAGGGTGGTCCGCTGCTGCCCGTCTATCAGAACGGTGCGAATCTCACCTCGCTCACGCTGAACATGTATGCGGATGGCGAAACGCCGGCCGGCTATGTGCAGCCGAGCATCTTCAACTATATCGGGCCCACCAACGGCACCACCTACGACATGGGGACCTATCAGGGCAACGGCCAGAGCATCACGCTCGATTTCGGCTCGGGCCAGGCCATGGTCCTCAGCGACGACGTGCCGATCTACTTCAAGTTCATCTCCGCCTACGACGATGGCAACACGCCGACCTGGACCTCCCTGCAACTGGGCAGCTCCACGGAGACGCCGTGGCAGACCTGGACGGTGAACGAGAGCAATGGCGTCTACTCGGTGGTCGGAAACGGCGGCGTGGGGCAGAGCCCCAGCAGCCTGGTTCTCGTCAATCCGCCGGTCGCCGCGAGCGCGGTGAACTGGTACCAGATCGTGGTCGGCGAAGGCGCGACCCAGAAGATCTACAACGTCTACGCCACCACCAACGGCACCTATGAGTTCGTCGATCCCACCAGCACTTCGGACGTGACCTACGCGGCCGATGGGCTCGCGACCGTGACGCCCGGCGCGCTGCGCGGCGACGGCAGCCTGCTGACCTTCACGGTGGCGGTGACCGGCGCGACGCCGACCCTCGACTTCTCCATGATGGAGTGGAACACCGACCCGAACTACATTGCGGGCCTCGCCGCGCCCACGGCAGCGGTGGCGGGTACGCTCGGGAACAATGGCTTCACCGCCATCTCCGGGCAGTCCAGCACCACCGCGCCGTCCATCACGGCGGGGTCGGGCGAGTTCGCATTCGGCTGGACCGGCCTCAACAGCGATCCGAACACCACGAGCTGGATCTCCGGCTACACCAACAAGATCTACGGCCTGCAGGCGGCGCTGGTCACCATCACCGACACCGCGGGCACCACGATCGCGCCCATCGCTGCCTTCGCCGACATTGACGGCCAGTGGCAGACGGCGGTCCAGCAGCAGCTGGGCGCGGGCACCTACACCATCAGCATGACGCAATACCTCGCGTCGGACACGCTGTTCGCCACGCCCATCGGCCGCACCAGCTCCGACCTGAACCTGGTCGTCTCCATGAGCGATCTGGATCTCCAGGCCACGGCGCAGGGCCTCGGGCTGGATGTCGGGGATGGGGGCACGCAGGGCAACTGGATCGCCTTCAATGCGGTCGGGTCCACCCTGCCGCCCGAGGCGACGCTGATCCTGTACCGGACCAACAGCTCCGGCGAGATGATCGACGTCAACGGCATGGTGGTCACCGATGTGACCGACGCGGCGCTCGCTTATGTGGGCAACGTCCAGAACGATACCGGGACGACCATCTTCAACGGCAGCCAGATGGTCTATCTGGGTGTCGGGCAGGAGCTGCATTTCGCCATCCAGACCGGCGAGAACGACATCGACCAGCAGCCCAGCTTCTCCGCCACCGAGCAGCCGGACGGCACCTACAATCTCAATGTGGGCGGCATTCAGCTGACGGCCGGGGTGAACAACACGCTGGATGCCTCGTCCAACATGGCCAGCATCCAGCGCATGTATGACATGCCCCTCGTGTATCTGACCCAGGGCCAGGAACTGAGCGTGGAAGTGGCGGGCAGTGCCGCCAACACCAACGACCTGCATTTCGTGCGGTTCGAGGTGAATGCCGCCACGGGCGAGATCATGGTGGATGGCGTCGCCTACGGCGATACGGATGCGTTCCATACCGCCGTGCTCGCCAACCTGGACGCGGGTTTCTCGGCCAGCTATGGCGGTAGCAACTTCGACGCCACACAGGCTTGGACGGTCGCGGGCGGCGACGGCTTCTATGCGCCCGTGCTGATCACCCAGTCCGGCGACATCTTCGTGCCGGGCGACGGCAATGCGGGCGGGGCGGAATATATCCGCATCTTCGGCGAGAACACCTTCGGCTTCGAGGACCTTACCGCCGCCCAGGGCTCGGACTTCGACTATAACGACATGGTCATGCGTCTGGTGCCGAACATCTGAGGCGGCTTCCCGGCCCCTTCCGGGGCCGGCCAGAGGCCGGATCGATTGTCCGGCGTCCCACCAGCACAAAATGAAAAGCCCCGCTCTGCGGGGCTTTTTTGCGTCTTGTGGACGGGTTTGAAAAAGGATCAGACCGCGATGCGCTCGGCACCGGCCATGGGCTCGCGCAGCACGTAGCCGCGGCCCCAGACGGTCTCGATATAGTTCTTGCCACCGGAGGCGTTGGCGAGCTTCTTGCGCAGCTTGCAGATGAAGACGTCGATGATCTTCAGCTCGGGCTCGTCCATGCCGCCATAGAGGTGGTTCAGGAACATTTCCTTGGTCAGGGTCGTGCCCTTGCGGAGCGAGAGCAGCTCCAGCATCTGGTATTCCTTGCCGGTGAGGTGCACGCGGGTGCCTTCCACCTCGACCGTCTTGGTGTCCAGGTTCACGATCAGGTCGCCGGTCTGGATCACCGACTGCGCATGCCCCTTGGAGCGGCGCACGATGGCGTGGATACGGGCGACCATCTCGTCCTTATGGAACGGCTTGGTCAGGTAATCGTCCGCCCCGAAGCCGAAGCCCTTCACCTTGTCCTCGGTGCCGGCAAGGCCGGAGAGGATGAGAATGGGGGTCTTCACCTTGGCGACGCGCAGGCTGCGGAGCACCTCGAAGCCCGACATGTCCGGCAGGTTCAGGTCCAGCAGGATGATGTCGTATTCGTATACCTTGCCGAGATCGACACCTTCTTCGCCCAGATCGGTCGTATAGATATTGAAGTTCTCGGACTTCAGCATCAGCTCGATGCTTTGGGCCGTCGCACTGTCGTCCTCGATGAGCAAGACGCGCATGGCAATCCCTTTCCTCGCACCAAGTCAAAAGACGGCATGCCGCCTTCCTCGTGCTCAGGCCACAGTGTGATTCGCGATACGAATGAGGAATCGATAACCGATACGGATTCTATCGCACAAGACTGAGTACGGAAAACTTTGTGCATGATCCGAAACACTGATGGTTAAGGCCACACCCGCAGGTTCTTCGCACCCGAAACGTCCACTCCACACTGCCCCAAGCCCGGGTTTTCAAGCGATCAGCCGGTTTGACAGGTTGCACCCGTCGCCCCGCGTTCGCCCGAACCATGGAGGCATCATTAACGAAGGCGGTAAACGATTGGTTTCCGTCGCGGCCATGCGGAAACTTTTTCGGGCGGGCGGGCCGGACGGTAAGGAAAGGGCAACGGGTCTTCGTCATGGTGGATGCCACGGGCACCGCTATGGCAGGTGCCGCTTCCCTCGTGTGCTTCGGAGTGTGGCGTTCCATGAAGTCGCGTGAATCCCTGATCCGCGCCAAACGGTTCCAGACCGACGATGCGCGCCGCAGGCTCGCCCAGATCGACACCATGATCGCCGAATTCGACCGCATGGCGGCGGATCTGGATCGCGACGTGGCTGCCGAAGAGGCGCGCTCGGGTATCAACGATCCCCGTCATTTCGCTTATCCGCCGCTTGCCGCCGCCGCGCGCCAGCGTCGGGTCAATCTCGCCCAGTCCGCCCAGGAACTGCGCCAGCAGCGCGACGAAGCGCATGACGCATTCCAGGAGGCGGAAGCGCAGCTTCAGCTCGCCGAGGCGGCGGGCGAGCGCGAGCGGGCAGGGGAGGCGATGGAGCGTCGCGGCTCCTGGCGCCAGGGCGAACCCGCGCGCCTCTGAACAATCTCTCCTTTGAGGGGATGACATCCCGCCTGCGCTTTTCCATGGGCGCCGGGCTCGGGTTCCCGCGCCTTGATTTCGCGTGGAGATCAGGAACGTTGCGTCTTCGTCCTTAGGATTGAGATGAAGAGAAAAGTGGCCTATTATCAATTGGATAGGGTTCACTTTAAAAGTTTTCCGCCAGAGCCGCAGTGAGCCGGTTGGCGGATTCTGCAGCTACGGATTTACGTGAAGTTAGAATCGAAATTCCTTTTTAATCAAAATCTTATGGTTAATATTTAAAGTTAACTTGAGGCGTGTGCCCTCAGCCCGGTATCGGGAGGAGGGCATTGGGGCGGATCGGCTGTGAGCAATTCCGATGGGCTTAAGGATCTTCTCTCCGGTGTGGCGCAGGCCGACCGGACGGCCTTCCGTCGTCTCTATGGCCTGACGGCCCCGCGGCTCCTGGGCATCACCTTGCGGATCCTGCGCGACCGGCCCCAGGCCATCGCGGCGGTCGAGGCGGCCTATGTGAAGATCTGGGGCACGGCTGCCGATCTCGCCGAGGAGGAAGACGTTCTGGGAGCGCTGGCCTCCCTGGCGCGCTCGGAGGCCATTGACCGCGTGCGCGAGATGGGCTCGCCCGCCCATGCGCTCGATCCGTTCGAGATCGATGCCACCGCCGAGGACCCCCTGGCGGGCATGGCGCGCAGCGAGGACCTTCAGCACCTGCTGGGATGCCTCGGGCAATTGTCCGAGGAGCGCCGCCGTCTCGTGCTGCACGCTTATTATGATGGCTGGAGCCGGGAGGCGCTGTCCGTCTATTTCGACGCTCCGCCCCATGCGGTGAACACCTGGATCTGGCGGAGCATCACGGAACTCGATGCCTGCGTGGACTCATGAACACGCGCAATGAACTGAGCCGTTCGGCGGCGGAATATGTGCTGGGCACGCTGGATGCCGCCGAACGGGCGGCCATGCGTGAGTGGATGGTTGCCGATCCCGAGGTGGCGGCTCTGGTTCGCATGTGGGAGCGGCGGTTCTCGCCGCTGCTGGAATTGTCGGCGCCCGCACGCCTTCCCTCCACCTTGCTGGACGACATTCTCTCCAAACTGCCGCTGGATCTCCCGGCGAAGGTGCCGCCTGTTCCGGTGGCCGAGGCTGTATCTCCCCCCGAGCCGGCCGTGCCGGAGGCCGATCAGGCCGCAACTGAAAACAGCGCCGAGGTCGCGGCCCCGGAAGTTCAGTCGTCAGATGTCGAGGTCTCGGCATCCGAACCCCAGATTGCTGTACAGCCGGTCGCCGAAGCTGCGCCCCCTGAAGCGGCCGATGCCCCGCCCGTCCCTCCTGTGCCTGTGCCGGAGGAAGAGGCCGCGCCCCCTATAGAGACGGTGGAGCCTCCTTCGCCTCCCGAAGCGGGTGGTGAGAAAGATGAGGCGGATGTCTCGCAAGGAGAGGCGCCCGTTGTCGGCGATCCCCTTTCCTCCGCCATGGAGGAGGTCGCCCAGTCAACGCGCGCCATAGCGCTGCTCGCTGCCGTGCCGCCCGATGGTGAGGCCGCCATCGAGCCGCCGACCGAGACGCCGGAGACCGGCGCGGGGACCGATGAGGTTCCGCCGGTGCCCGAGCCTGCCCCCACCGCCGCGCCTTCGGTCGCCGAAGCGCCCGCGGTTGACGTGGCGGATGCCCCGGAAGCGCCCCCGCTCGCGCCTGCCTTGCCTGCGCCCGAACCTTCCACCTCCGGCCGGGACCATCGGGGATGGCGCCGCCTGAGCGGCGTGCTCATGCTGGTGCTTCTGGCCGGTGCGGGGACCGTCGCCTATCGCGAGATGCAGCGTCCCGCCCCGCCGCTACCGGCACCGCCGCCTCCGCCGCCCGTGGTGCAGGTCGTCCCGCCGCCCGCGCCGCCGCCGCCCGAAGAGGTGGCCGATGCCTTCGCCGTGCTCGGCCCCCAGCCGGTGCCGGCCATCGGCCTCACTTTGGATGTGGACACGGGCACGGTGACCGTCCTCAAGCTTCCCGCTCCGGCGGGGGAGGGCATGCATTATGATCTGTGGCTGGTGTCGGACCAGGATGGCCCGCAGCGGCTCGCCAGCTTCCGCGAGACCGGCAGCGTCCAGTCCGATGCTGTCCGCGCTCTGGAGCGGGATCGGCTCGACGACACCTTTCTGATCATCACGCGCGAGAGCGACGCGGAGCCGTCCGCAACGCCCTCCGGCGCTCCGGTTTATTCCGGCATGGCCGTGGCGCGCTGACCCGGCGTTTCCCCAACGGGCCGGGCGTGTCATAAGGCCCGACGTTCTTTCTTTCGACGGACCCTCCCGCATGACCGCCGTTGCCATTCGAGACGCCGTGAAGTCGTTCGGCCCCCAGCGGGCCCTCGACGGCATCTCGCTCGATGTGCGCTCCGGCGAGTTGGTGGCGCTACTGGGGCCGTCCGGCTCGGGCAAGACCACGCTGCTGCGCACGGTGGCGGGGCTGGAGGGGCTGGATTCCGGCACGGTGCTGATGGGGGGCACCGATGCGGCCACGGTTCCCGTGCGCCATCGCGGCATCGGCTTCGTGTTCCAGCACTATGCCCTGTTCCGCCACATGAAAGTGGCGGACAATATTGCCTATGGCCTGCGCGCCCGCCCGCGCGCGACCCGCCCGGCCGAGGCGGAGATCCGCCGCCGGGTGGAGGAGCTTCTCGTCCTCATTCAGCTGGAAGGGTTCGGCGGACGGTTTCCGGCCCAGCTTTCCGGCGGCCAGCGCCAGCGTGTGGCCCTGGCGCGCGCGCTGGCCATCGAGCCCAAGGTGCTGCTGCTGGACGAGCCGTTCGGCGCGCTGGACGCGCTGGTGCGCAAGGAATTGCGCGCCTGGCTGCGGCAATTGCACGAGCGGATCGGCCACACCACCCTGTTCGTCACCCACGACCAGGAAGAGGCGCTGGAACTGGCCGACCGGGTGGTGGTCATGAGCCGGGGGCGCATCGAGCAGGTGGGCACGCCGGACGATGTCTATGACCGCCCCGCCACTGCCGATGTGTTCGGCTTCATGGGGGAATCGAGCCGCCTGACCGTGGAGGCGGTGGGCGGCGACCTGCGCCTTAACGGCACGCTGGTGGCGAGCGCCTCGGGGCCGGTGCCGGACGGGCCGGGCCGCCTGTTCGTGCGGCCGCACGACATCACGGTGTCCATGCCGGGCACGCCCGGCATCGAAGGCACGGTCCTGGGCTTCCGCCGCCACGGCGCGACGCGCCTTCTGGGCGTGGACCTGGGGGGAGGGACGGTGGAGGCCACCATCACGCCCACCATAAAGGTGCCGAACGGCGCGCCGGTCTCGGTGCGGTTCGATCGCGCGCGCTTCTATCCGGATGCGGGCGGGGCCGTGGACTGCCGGCCGCCGCGCGCCCATTGGACGGGCGAATACGCCATCTGACGCGACGGTAGATGAGAGCTCCCTCTTGCCCTTTCGCGCCGGGGGAGGGTATCGGAACGCCGCGCCCGCGCACCGGACGCGCCGCGCCGCGGCTACCCGGTGCCACGGGCAGAAGAGGGCTTCCTCATGAGCGACGATCCCCTGTCCCCCCGTCCTGTCGACCGGGCTCTGGACCCGTCCTTCCGTTTCGGCCAGTCCACCGAGCCGAACTATTCCGGTGCCACCTCCTTCCTGCGCCGCCGCTATGCCAAGCAGAGCGATGCCGAGGTCACGGTGTGGGGCATTCCGCTGGACGTGACCGTCTCCAACCGTCCCGGCACCCGCTTTGGACCGCGCGCCATCCGCGCCGCCTCCGAGATCATGGACGGCGACCCCTTCTATCCCTTCGGCATCGACCCGTTCGAGGCCATGGAAGTGGTGGATGCGGGTGACTGCGCGTTCGATTACGGCCTGCCTTATTCCATTCCCGGCGCCATCGAGGCGCAGGCCAAGGCCCATTATGCGCGCGGCACCCATCTGGTGACGCTGGGTGGCGACCACTTCCTCACCTATCCGGTGCTGAAAGCGCTGGTGGACCGCATCGGCGAGCCGGTGGCCCTCATCCAGTTCGACGCGCACCAGGACACCTGGGACGATGACGGCACCCGCGTGGACCACGGCACCATGATCACCCGCGCGGTGAAGGACGGGCTGCTGCGCACCGACCGCTCCGTGCAGGTGGGCATCCGCACCCACGCGCCGCAGACGTTCGGCATCGACGTGGTCCACGGCTTCGATGCGGGCGAGATGGGCCCGAAGGCCCTGGCCGAGCATATCGCGGCCCGGGTCGGCGACGCGCCGGTCTATGTCAGCTTCGACATCGACGCGCTGGACCCCGCCTATGCGCCGGGAACCGGGACGCCTGTGTGCGGCGGCCTCACCACCCGCGAGGCCATCTCGTGCCTGCGCCGCCTCGGCGGCCTGAACCTCAAGGGCTTCGACGTGGTGGAAGTGTCTCCGCCCTTCGACCACGCCGAGATCACGGCGCTGGCCGGGGCGAGCCTCGCGGCCTGCTATCTCGGCCTGCTGGCCGAGCGCAAGGCCAAGGGCTTCTCGCTGAAGCCGTGACGCATCGAAAGGCGGGCCTGTGACCATCAAGCTCTATGCCTTTCTGTTTCCCGCCGCGGCCGGACTTCTGGCCGCGGTTTCCTTCTTCGCCCATATCGAGGGCTCGGATCTCCTGGCGGCCACCTCAACGGTGCTGCTGCTGGGAACCGCCTTCTCCGCCGTGCAGCATGCGGAGCTGATCTCCGCCCGCGTGGGCCAGCCCTATGGCACGCTCGTGCTCACCTTCTCGGTGACGCTCATCGAGGTGTCGGTCCTCGTCTCGCTCATGCTGCATGGCGAGAACAATCCCACCCTGGCCCGCGAGGCGGTGCTCTCCACGGTGATGTTCGTGCTCACCGGGGTCGTGGGCATCTGCCTGCTCATGGGCGCGCTGCGGCACCGCGAGCAGGTCATCCAGCAGCAGGGCGTTTCCGGCTATCTGTCGGTCATCCTCGCCATCTCCGTGCTGGCGCTGATTCTGCCGGACCAGACCTGGTCCGGGCTGCAGGGCCTCACCACGCAGGTGGATGTGGTCTTCATCATGATCGGCGTGGTGCTGCTCTACGGCTCCTTCCTGTTCATGCAGACGGTGCGCCACCGCTCCGATTTCATGGGGTGGGACGAGGAAGTCCATGCCCGCCCCCGGCGCAGGGAAACGGTGGTCTCCCGCCTGTTCCTGCTGTTGAGCCTCGTGGGCGTCGTCACCCTGTCCAGCCATGTGGCTGGCGGCACGGAGCGGCTTCTGTCCCATCTGGATCTGGTGGACCCCAGCGCCGTGGTGGGCGCGGTGGTGGTGGCCATGCTGCTGCTGCCGGAGACCATCACGGCCGTGAAGGCGGCGCGGCGCAACCAGTTGCAGCGGGCGCTCAACACGGCGCTCGGCTCCGCGCTCGCGACCATCGGCCTCACCATGCCGGTGATGGTGGCCATCGGCTTCCTCATCGACAAGCAGGTGGAACTGCGCCTCGATCCCGAGGATCGCGTCCAGCTCCTGCTCGCGCTGGTCCTGTCCGTTGTCAGCTTCGGCACCGGCCGCACCAATGCCCTGACCGGGCTGGTGCACATGGTGCTGTTCATGGTCTATGTGCTGACCCTGTTCTCTCCTTAACCCGTCTTCTCCCCATCACTTTCCCGGTCCGGGGCGTACGTCGGGAGCGGGATGGTAGACACCAAGCGGGCGCGGTGGCATGGTCCGCGCGAGATCGATCGAGGCAAATTCCGTGATGGAGCTTCTGCGTTACATCTTCGCCTGGTGGCACAAGGCCACGCCGGGCACGCTGCTCTGGACGCGCCGCTATGGCGAGCTGGTGGGCGAAGACGAGTTCGGCAACCGCTATTACCGGACCCGCAACGGCGAAATCGACCCCACGCTGGGCTTCGAGCGTCGCTGGGTGCTCTATAGCGGCTATGCGGAGGCGAGCACGATTCCGCCCGGCTGGTACGGGTGGATGCACCACCGCACCGATGTGGCGCCGCCGTCCGAAACCTACACGCCGCGCCCCTGGCAGAAGCCGCATCGCCGCAACTTCACGGGCTCGCCGCAGGCTTACCGCCCGAAGGGCTCCGTTTTTGCGGGCCGTGCCCGTCCGCGCGTGACCGGCGACTACAAGGCGTGGACGCCCGGCGAATAGCCCGGCCCGCCCTTCCATGGCCGCAAAGTGGGTGTCTACCGCTCTTCCGGGGCTGCTTCGGCCCCGGAGTGCGATGGCGCTTCCCCGGTCCGGCCCCTCTCAGGTCTCCTCCTTCATGGCGATGTCCCGTTCCGCGCCGCTGATCGTCGCGCTCCTGACCGCCTCGGCGGCGCCCGCGCTGGCGCAGTATTTGGCCCCGCAGACCTATCAGGTGCCCTATAATGCGCCGATCCAGTCTGCACCCCTGGCGCCGCCTTCGGGATCTCCCTCCGCGCCGCCCGCCGGAATCGGAACGCAGCCCGCCCCGCCGCCCACCGGCGCCGCCCGCCAGCAGCCGCCGCCCGGCGCCCCCCGTCCCGGCGCCCGCGACCAGTTTCCCGGCCCCGTCACCGCGACGCCCCCCGCCGCCGGAACGGCATCGCCCGCCGGCGCACCGGGCGCGGATACGGACGCCATGGTGGTGCAGCCGCCCACCGAGAAGATCCCCAATCCCACCGCCGTCTATGCGGGCCTCGACAAGATCACGGGCCGCATCACCTCGTTCGAGGTGGGGCTCGGGGAAACGGTGCAGTTCGGCGCGCTCCAGGTGACGCCGCGCGCCTGCTATACGCGCCCGCCCACCGAGCCGACCAACACGACCAGCTTCACGGAAGTGAACGAGATCACCCTGAAGGGCGAGGCCAAGCGCATCTTCACGGGCTGGATGTTCGCGTCCAGCCCCGGGCTTCACGGGGTGGAGCATCCCATTTTCGACGTCTGGCTGACGGACTGCAAAGCGGTCCCGCCATCCACGGGCAAGTCGGCCGGCCAGAAGTAGAAATTTGCCTCCGTGCGCAGCGCCTGTTCCAGAAGGCGCTGATAGTGCCGCTTCGTCACCTCCATGGCGCCGAAGCCCGAAAGGTGGCTGGTCACGAACTGGGTGTCCAGCAGCGTGAATCCGCCCGCCTTCAGCCGCGCCACCAGATGCACCAGCGCTACCTTCGAGGCATCGCGCTCGGTGTGGAACATGCTCTCGCCGAAGAAGGCGCTGCCCAGGCGCACGCCATAAAGGCCGCCCACCAGGCGCCCTTCGCTCCACGCCTCCACCGTATGGCATCGGCCCCGCTGGAAGAGCTGGCCGTAGAGCGAGCGGATGCGGGCATTGATCCAGGTCTTGGCGCGGCCCTCCTGCGGCGTGGCGCAGCCCTCGATGACCCCCTCGAAATCGCTGTCCACGCGAATCTCGAACCTGTTCGCGCGCACCGTGCGGGCAAGGCGCGAGGGAACATGGAAGCCGTCGAGGGGAATGATTCCCCGCCGGTCCGGCTCGATCCAATAGAGGCCCGGATCCTCGGCGCTTTCCGCCATGGGAAAAATGCCACAGGCATAGGCCTTCAGCAGGACATCGGGCGTGATTTCGGCGATCTGGTCATGGCGGCTCATGCGTCAAGGCTCTGAGCTATCAGGGGGAAGGGCGGCAGGACGGCACGCAAGGCGCATGCCCCCCGACGAAGGAGGTGGATCGTGGAGCAAAGACCGTAGTCTTTTTGTCATGTAGGCGCTGTAATCCCCTGTGAAGTCATAAGATACCTCTTTATCTTCGCTTTCAGCCCTGTCCTGCGCGGGATTTGACATGCTCTTTCAGCCTGCCGGTTCGAGGAATGCCCCCGCCTCCGTCCGTCCCCGCTACTTCAGCGCGTTCGACCTGTTCGCCTTCGCGGTGGTATTCGGTCTCCTGGCCATGTTCACCCACGGGACGGACCAGGCGTTGATACCGATCAGCGAGATGGAGCAAGTGCCCATTTCGCTCGATCCGACATCGCTGCCCGAATATGCGCTGCGCACCACGTTGCGCATGCTCGCGGCCATCGTCGCCTCGCTGATCTTCACTTTCATCTATGGCGCGATCGCGGCCAAGAGCCGACGCGCTGAAATGGTGCTGATCCCGATCCTGGATATCCTCCAGTCGGTGCCGGTGCTGGGCTTCCTGTCCTTCACCGTGCTGTTCTTCATGGGCCTGTTCCCGGGCCAGGTGCTGGGCGTGGAGTTTGCGGCGGTGTTCGCCATCTTCACCTCCCAGGCCTGGAACATGACCTTCAGCTTCTACCAGTCGCTGAAGACCCTGCCGCGCGACCTTGAGGAGGTCTCCACCTCCTTCCGCCTCACCGGCTGGCAGCGCTTCTGGCGCCTGGAGGTGCCCTTCTCCATGCCGGGCCTGGTGTGGAACACCATGATGTCCATGTCCGGCGGCTGGTTCTTCGTGGTGGCCTCCGAGGCCATCACGGTGGGCTCCACCACCATCACCCTGCCGGGCATCGGCGCCTACGTGGCCACCGCCATTGACGCCCGGAACCTGACCGCCGTCGCGTGGTCGGTGTTCGCGATGCTGATCATCATCCTCATCTATGATCAGCTCCTGTTCCGGCCGCTGGTGGCCTGGGCGGAGAAGTTCCGCTTCGAGCAGTCCGCCGGCGGGCCGCCCCCCAAGTCGTGGGTGCTCGACCTCATAAAGCGGGCCCACTTCTTCCAGCTCGTCCTCTCCCCGCTCGGCTATGTGGCGCGCGCGCTGGGCCGCATGCCGCTCTCCATGCCGGTCCCGGTTCCCAAGGGCGTCGGCGCCGCATGGTCCAGCCGCACCATGGACCGGATCTGGATGGTCCTCATTGTCGCGGCCTGCCTCTATTCCATCTGGTTGATCGTGCGCTTCGTCGCGAGCGAGGTGGCGCTGCCGGAAGTGTTCCACGTCCTGTGGATGGGCTTCCTCACGCTGATCCGCGTGGCGGTACTGATCTTCCTCGCCTCGCTGGTCTGGGTGCCCATCGGCGTGTGGATCGGCCTGCGCCCGAAGGTGGCGACGGCGGTGCAGCCGTTCGCCCAGTTCCTCGCGGCCTTCCCCGCCAACATCATCTTCCCGTTCGCGGTGGTGGGCATTGTCCACTTCAAGCTGGACCCCAACATCTGGCTCTCGCCGCTGATGATCCTGGGCACCCAGTGGTACATCCTGTTCAACGTGATCGCGGGCGCCAGCGCCTTCCCCACCGACATGCGCGAGGCGGCGTCCGCCTTCCATATCCGGGGCTGGCACTGGTGGACCAAGGTGATCCTGCCCGGCGTCTTCCCCTATTACGTGACCGGCGCGCTGACCGCCTCGGGCGGCTCCTGGAACGCGGCCATCGTCGCGGAAGTGGCCAGCTGGGGCGACACCACGCTGCGGGCCGACGGCCTTGGCGCCTATATCGCCGATGCCACCACGGCGGGCGACTATCCGCGCATCACGCTCGGCATCGCGGTCATGTCGCTCTACGTCATCGCCTTCAACCGAACCCTGTGGCGCCCGATGTTCTCGTTCGCCGCCCGCCGCCTGCGCCTCGACTGAGGAGAAGCTCCATGCTCGACACCACCACTCCGATGCTGCAGGTCTCCCATGTCGTGCAGTCCTATCGCAAAGGCGACAACAACCGCATCCTGGTGCTGGATGATGTCTCCATCTCCCTGAAGGAAGGCGAGATCGTCGGCCTGCTGGGCCGCTCGGGCTCCGGCAAGTCATCGCTGCTGCGCATCATTTCGGGCCTGAATGAGCCCTTCGGCGGCGAAGTCACCTGGTACGGCAAGAAGGTGGAGGGGCCCGAGAAGGGCATCTCCATGGTGTTCCAGACCTTCGCGCTCTTCCCCTGGCTCACCGTGCGCCAGAATGTGGAGATCGGCCTGGAAGCCATGGGCGTCGATGCCACCGAGCGCCGCAAGCGCGCCGAGCAGGCCATCGACCTCATCGGCCTGGGCGGCTTCGAGACCGCCTATCCGAAGGAATTGTCCGGCGGCATGCGCCAGCGCGTGGGTTTCGCCCGCGCCCTCGTGGTGCACCCCAAGCTCATGCTCATGGACGAGCCCTTCTCGGCCCTGGACGTGCTGACCGCCGAGACTCTGCGCACCGACATCATCGACCTGTGGATGGAGGGCGCGCTGCCCATCAAGTCCATCCTCATCGTCACCCATAACATCGAGGAAGCGGTGCTGATGTGCGACCGCGTCCTCATCTTCACCTCCAATCCGGGTCGGGTGGGCTTCGAGATGCCCATCAACCTGCCCCATCCGCGGGACCGGCAGGCGCCGGAATTCCGCGAGCTGGTGGAGGAGATCTATGCCCGCATGACCAACCGGGAGGGCCCCGGCGCGCCGCTCCACCACGATGCCCTGCATCATGCGGAGGTCACGCTCACCACCCACCTCACGCCCATCTCCACCAACATCCTCGCGGGTCTCCTGGAGGAGCTGGCGGACCCGCCCTATAACGGCAAGGCCGACCTGCCGGAGCTGGCGGACAGCCTGCATCTGCCCGCCGACGAACTGTTCCCCGTGGCCGAGGCGCTGGCCATGCTGCGCTTCGCGGACGTGATGGGCGGCGACATCCTCATCACCGATGCGGGCCGCCAGTTCGTGAACCTGGACGTGGAGCCGCGCAAGAAGCTGTTCGCCAAGCATGTGCTGGCCAACATTCCGCTCGCGAGCCATATCCGCAAGGTTCTCGACGAGCGGTCCGGCCACAAGGCGCCCTGGTCGCGCTTCGCGGACGAGCTGGAAGACCATATGTCCGAGGACTTCGCCGAGGATTGCCTGCGCGCCGTGGTCAATTGGGGCCGCTATGGCGAGGTGTTCGTCTATGACGAGAAGACCCGCCAGTTCAGCCTGGAAGACAAGGACTGAGGCTCGTCCGTCACGATTGCTAAACACAAGGCCCGCCGGATCACGCATTCGGCGGGCCTTGTCGTTCAGGGAAGGCCCGCACGGGCTTGTATGGCCGATGAGCGGGCGCGCCGCGGGCATCGATGGTCCGCCCGCGCCCTTGCACGGAGTCCGATCGGCCTTTCATGATGCCCAGGGCTTTTCATGATGCCCAAGCGCCAAAGGGGGGGCAGAATGGCGCAGAGGCTTGATTCCGCGCGCATTGGGCGGTCCGCGATCCTGGGCGCGGGCGCCACGGTGCCTGCTTTCCTCTGCCTGTGGGCCGGGCTGCCGGAGGTCGGGTTCAGCGCCTCTTTCGGCGCCTATCTGCTCTGCGTCTGCTTTCCGGTCCTGTCCCAGGTGGATGCCTGGCCGAAATTGATCGCCACGTCCGTGCTGTTCGGCCTGTCGGCCACCATCGGCGCAGTGTGCGGAACCAACCTCGTGGCGCTGCTGCCGGTGGCGGTGCTGTTCGCCCTATGGCAGGCGCGCACCGAATTGGTGCCCGGCAGCCTGAGAGTGGCCGTCGCGCTCGCGACCCTCGTGATGCTGCTATCCACCTCGCCCTTGCCCGGAATGCTGAACCCCTGGACCTATGGCCTCGCGCTCGGGGCCGGGGCGCTCTGGCAGAGCCTGCTTGTGGGCGCACTCCAGCCGGTGGGCGACACGGGGCGGCTGACCTTGTGGGATGATCTCACCCGGCCGTGGCGCCACATGCGGCGGGCCGAGCGGTTCGACGGCGTGATGATGGGGCTCGGGGCGGTCGGCGCGGTCATCTGCAGCCTCATTCCCATGTCCCATTCGGGCTGGCTGCTCACCACGGCACTGCGGGTCATGAAACCCAGCCGGGCGGAGACCATGCGGCGCATGGGGCAGCGGGCTTTCGGCACACTGGGCGGTGCCCTCGTGGCCATGGTCCTCTTGTCCGTGGACGTCCCGCTCTCGCTCCACGCGGCCCTTCTGGGGGTGATCCTCTGGGGCATGCTGCTGGTGGGGGCGAAGCGCTATGGAATCTACACCTTCTGCCTCACCATCGTGGCGCTGAACTTCAATGTGGGCAGCCCCGACATGAGCTTCGAGGTGGGCCTTCACCGCGTCCTGTTCAGCCTCGCGGGCATTGCCCTCGGCCTCGCGGGCATGCTGGCACTGCCGCGCGAGGAGGAACGCTGAGGCGCGAGGCGCCCCAGCGCGAAAGGTCAGACGCCCTTGATTTCCTCGGCGAGGAAATGCTCCAGCCAGTGGATGTCATACGCGCCAGCCGCCATCTCCTTGGTGCGCACAAGCGTGCGGAACAAGGGGAGGGTGGTGTCGATGCCATCCACCACGAACTCGTCCAGCGCGCGGCGCAGCCGCATCAGGCATTCGTCGCGGGTCTTGCCGTGGACGATCAGCTTGCCCACCAGCGAATCGTAATAAGGCGGGATCGAGTAGCCCTGGTAGGCATTGCTGTCCACGCGGATGCCGAGACCACCGGGCACATGATAGTGGGTGATCTTGCCGGGGGAGGGCCGGAAGGTGGTGGGATGCTCCGCATTCACCCGGCACTCGATGGCATGGCCCTCGAACACCACATCCTCCTGGCGCAGGGTCAGCGGCTCGCCGGCGGCGACGCGGATCTGCTCGTTGATGAGGTCGATGCCCGTGACCATCTCGGTCACCGGATGCTCCACCTGGATGCGGGTGTTCATCTCGATGAAGTAGAACTTCCCGTCCTCGTAGAGGAACTCCACCGTGCCCACGCCGAGATAGTTCAGCTTGCGCATGGCGCTCGCCACGGTCTCGCCGATCTCGTGGCGCTGGGCGGGGGTGATGACGGGGGAGGGAGCCTCTTCCCACACCTTCTGGTGCCGCCTCTGGAGCGAGCAGTCGCGCTCGCCCAGATGGATGGCATGGCCGCGCCCGTCACCCAGCACCTGCACCTCGATATGGCGGGGCTTGGCGAGATACTTCTCCAGATAGACCGCATCGTCGCCGAAGGCGGCCTTCGCCTCGGAGCGGGCCGTGGAGAGGGCCTGGGAGAGGCCTTCGGCGGTGAGCGCCACCTTCATGCCGCGCCCGCCGCCGCCGGCAGCCGCCTTCACGAGCACCGGGAAGCCGATCTCGGCCGCGACACGGTGGGCCTCCTCGTCGGAGGTGATCCCGCCGTCGGAGCCCGGCACCACGGGGATACCCAGCGCCTGCGCGGTCTTCTTCGCTTCGATCTTGTCGCCCATGGTGCGGATATGCTCCGCCTTCGGGCCGATGAAGTGGATGTTGTGATCCTTCAGGATCTCGGCGAAGCGGGCATTCTCCGCCAGGAAGCCGTAGCCGGGATGCACCGCGTCCGCGCCCGTGATCTCGCAGGCGGCGAGCAGGGAGGGAACGTTGAGATAGCTGTCCCGCGCCGGGGGCGGGCCGATGCACACGCTCTCGTCGGCGAGGCGCACATGCATGGCATCGGCGTCCGCGGTGGAATGGACCGCGACCGTCGCGATGCCCAATTCCTTGCAGGCGCGCAGGATGCGCAGGGCGATCTCGCCGCGATTGGCGATCAGGATTTTCTGGAACATGAGCGGCGCCTGCCTTCGGATCCATCGGACCCCGCGCCCCGTGACAGCCGGGCGCGGGTCATTGGGTCTTCATTCGATGACGAGCAGGGGCTCGCCATATTCCACCGGCTGGGCATTGCCCACCAGGATGCGCGTCACGGTGCCCGAGCGGGGGGCCGGGATCGCGTTCATGGTCTTCATGGCTTCCACGATGAGGATCGTCTGGCCCTCCTTCACGGTCGCGCCCACCTCAACGAACGCCGGAGCATTGGGCTCGGGCGCGAGATAGGCGGTGCCGACCATGGGGGAGGTCACGGTGCCGGGATGCTTGGAGAAGTCCGTGGCGCTCTCGACGGCGGGAGCCGCAGGAGCGGCAGGCGCTGCCGCGACCGCCAGGGGGGCCGCACCGTAGGGCGCGGCCGCCACGGTGATGGGCGCGGGGGCGCGCACCACGCGGATGCGCAGATCCTCGTGCTGGACCTCGATCTCGGTGAGGTCGCTGTCGGACAGAAGCTGGGCGATCTCGCGGACGAGGGCGGAATCGATGGGAGGTTTAGGTGTTTTCATCATTTTCTTAGCTGTTGCGCGGCGCGGGCCGCGCGGTGGCTCCTGAAACGGGTGCAGTTCATGCGGGTGGCGTGCGGGTGGCGGCAAGCGCGGCGATGCCGAGCACATAGCTCTGGCCGCCGAAGCCGCAGATCACCCCACGCGCCACGGGCGAGAGATAGGAATGGTGGCGGAAGTCCTCGCGGGCGAAGACATTGGAGATGTGCACCTCCACCGTCGGCACGCCGGTCGCCGAAATGGCGTCGCGCAGGGCCACCGAAGTGTGGGTGTAGGCGCCGGCATTCAGCACGATGCCCAGCGCGCCGCGGGCGGCGTGGATCATCTCAACAAGCTCGCCCTCGTGATTGGTCTGGCGGAAGATCACGGACAGGCCGTGCGCTTCGCCGGCCTTGCTGCACAGCGCCTCGATGTCCGCAAGCGTCGTCGTGCCGTAGATGCCCGGTTCACGGGTTCCCAGCAGATTGAGGTTCGGACCATTGAGGACGTGGACGATCGTTTCCGACATTCCCGAGTGATGCGCTGGAGCGGGCCGTCCCTGGGGACGGCGGCTCGGACCCTGCCGACGGAACACCGCCGGTGCCGGCGGACGCCGGGCGTGCGTTTATAGGGGTAGCCGCGCCACAAGAAAAGCCGCGTGTTCAAGCCCTGTGGGCGGCGCATGGCGCCGCCCGGCCGGGATCCCCTGAGGAGGAGATCAGTTGGACTTGGGCTTGGCGGCCTTGCGCTGGTCGTCGATGGCGGCCTTCAGCTTGTCGTAGCCGACGGCGCCGATCACCACCTCGTCGCCGACGATGAAGCTCGGCGTGCCGTTGAGCGACAGCGCCTGGGCGATCTTCATGCTTTCGTCCAGGGTGGCGTTCAGCTCCGGCGAGCTGGCCACCTTCTGGAGGGCGGCCGGGTCGATGCCCACATCCTTGGCGGCCTGGAGCGCCTTGGCGCGATCGGCGGTGCCGCGGGTGGCGAGCAGGGCGTTATGGAAGGCCACATACTTCTCCGGCGCCACCATGCGCACGGCCACAGCCACCTGGGCCGCCTCCACCGACGGCTTGCCGAGCACCGGGAACTCCTTGAAGATCACCTTCAGGTTCGGGTCGGCCTTGATCAGCTTGTTCACGTCTTCAAGGGCGTGCTTGCAGTAGCCGCAATTGTAATCGAAGAATTCCACCAGGGTGACATCACCCTTCGGGTTGCCGGCGACGACACCGCGCGGGCTGTCATAGATGAGGCCCTTCATCTCGGAGAGGGCGCCGACGCGCCCAGCGGCCTCCTGCACGGCCTGCTTCTTCTCCAGCTCGGTGATCACCTCCTGGAGGACTTCCGGATTCTTCAGAAGATACTCGCGCACCACGGTGCCGATCTCCGCCTTCTCCGCGTCGGTGAAGGCGAAGGCCGGGCTGAAGGTGAGCGCGGATGCGCCGAGCGCGGCGGCAAAGGCAAGGGCGGCGGTGCGGCCGGGGCGGGACATGGACTTCTCCTTGTGAAACGGAATCATCAACGGCCGCCTTGCGGTCCGTCGGGCTTGGGCGGCTTATAGGCGAGAATGTCATCCGCCTTCAGCCAGCCGGGGGAATTGGGCGGGAAGCGCTGCTTGGCGCGGGCGGCCAGTTCCTGGCCGGTGCGGAACTCGCCCTGGGCCATGAGGCCCTGGGCGGAGGCGAGGTCGGCATTGGCGAGGTCGCCCTTGCGGCCATAGGCCTGGGCCAGGGACCGCCAGGCCTCGGGCGAATCGGGGTCGCGCTGGGTGGCGAACACCAGCTCGCGGACGGCCTCGTCCGTATAAGCGGGGTTGCCGGACTGGACGAGGGCCTGTCCCAGCATGGCGCGGATGAGGACATTGCCGCCCGTCATGGCCACGGCCTTGCGCAACGGCTCCACCGCCTGCCCGGCCCGTCCGGCCTCCAGCAGGGCCTGCCCCTTCAATTCCTGGAAATAGGGATTGCTCGGCTGGGCCGCGATCAGCGCGTCGATGCGCTGTACGGCTTCGGTCACGTTGCCGAAGCGATAGGCCGAGATGGCGCGGGCATATTGGGCGGGGAGGGATTTGTCCGAGAGCGGATATTTCCGGTAGACCGCGTCCGGCCGCTCCATGAAGCCCACGAGCTTGGCGCGCATGAGGTCGTGCCGCGCCTGGAGGGCGGGCGGGTCCTTGGTGTTGTAATAGGGGCTCGCCTTGGCGAGCTGCTCCAGCGCCGCGATGCGTTCGCGCGCCATGGGATGGTTCAGCAGATAGGGATCGATGCGCTGAGACAGGAAGAGCTGCTCGTTCTCGAAGCGCTGGAAGGTCTCGATCATGCCCTTCGCGGATTGCTGGGTCTCGGTGAGGTACTTCACCGCCGAGCGGTCCGCCGCCGATTCCTCGCCGCGCTGGTAGGAGAGCAGGGAGCGGCGGATCATCTCCTGGGGGGCGGTGATGGCACCCGCGGCGGCGCTGCCGATATTGCTGCCGCTGGCGCCCGCCGCCGCGCCCGCCGCGACGCCGGCACCCGCCAGCAGCATGGCGACGATGGCCATGGTCTGGGCGCCCGCGATCTGCTCGCGCATGCGCGCCAGATGGCCGCCCGCGATATGGCCGGTCTCGTGGGCGAGAACGCCGATGATCTGGTTGGGCGTCTCGGCGTCCATGAGGGCGCCGCCATTGATGAAGATGCGCCGCCCGTCCGCCACGAAGGCGTTGAAGGAGCGGTCACCGATGATGGTGACCTCCACATTCTGCTTGGCGAGGCCCGCCACGCGCAGGATGGGCCGGGCATAGTCGCGCAGCAGGTTCTCGATTTCCGCGTCGCGGATGATCTTGGGGCGGGGCCGGCCCTGGGCCTGCGCGTCATGAACGGGCAAGGCGAGCACAGCGATGAGCGCCACGACCCACGCGAAGATGCGCGCGAAGTCTCGCGCCGCCGGGTGCGCCGCCTGCCTCACGATGGTCGTCCGCCTCATCATTCCTCGGTTCGCCTGCCTCATTCTGGTGCGGAGGGCCTCCGCCCCGGCCGCGTGCCGCCGTGACCGGCTTTGGTCCCAAAAGGGGGCGGTCTCGAACGGTCGTGGAACCCCGTTGCCGAATGGTCCGCCGAACAGACCTTGGCGCCGCAGGGCGCGCAAGGTACGACACGAAGGACCACGGCCGGCCGCACGGGTCAATGCGCCCCGTATCACGTTAGGGCGACCTGCTACCCACCGTCAGAATGCGGCGGCAGCGCGGCGGTCCAACCATTGGATGTTCCATGCGTGCCGTTTCCCGCCTTCGCAATCTCGTGTCCGCCCGCAGCGCCGTGGCGCCCTTCATCGTCATGGACGTGATGGAGCATGCGGCGCGCCTGGAGCGTGAGGGCAAGCATGTGATTCACATGGAGGTGGGCCAGCCGGCCGCCCCGGCGCCCCTCACGGCCCGCAAGGCCGCCGCCGAAGCGCTGGAGCGCGGGCAGGTGGGCTATACCGCCGCCCTCGGCATTCCCTCGCTGCGCGCCCGCATCGCGCGCCATTATGGCGAGACCCACGGGCTGGCGATCGATCCCGAGCGGATCGTGGTGACCAACGGCTCGTCGGGCGGCTTCATCCTGGCCTTCCTGGCCTTGTTCGCGCCGGGCGACCGGGTCGCCATCGCCGCGCCCGGCTATCCGCCCTATCGCCACGTTCTGTCGGCACTCGGCTGCGAGCCGGTGCTCATCGAGACCCGCGCGGAGGACCGCTTCGCCTTGACGCCGGAGAGCCTGCTGGCGGCCCATCGCGAGAAGCCGCTGGCGGGCGTGCTGGTGGCGAGCCCGGGCAATCCCACGGGCACCATGATGGACCGGGCGGCGCTCATGGCGCTGCATGCCTGCGCCCGCGATCTCGGCCTCGCCTTCATCTCGGACGAGATCTATCACGGCCTCGACTATGCCTTCCCGGCCGTGAGCGCGGTGGAGATCGCGGATGACGCGGTCGTCATCAACTCCTTCTCGAAGTATTTCTGCATGACCGGCTGGCGCGTGGGCTGGATGGTGGTGCCGCCGGACGTGGCGCGCACCATGGAGCGCCTGCAGCAGAATCTCTCCATTTCCGTCCCCACTTTGTCGCAGATCGCCGCCGAAGCGGCGTTCGACGGGCGCGCGGAGATGGATGCCATCAAGCATGGCTATGAGGAGAACCGCCGCATCCTGGTGGAAGGGCTGCCCAAGGTGGGCATTGACCGCTTCCTGCCGGTGGACGGGGCCTTTTATCTCTATGCGGACGTGTCCCACTTCACCGGGGATTCGGCCGCTTTCGCCACGCGCATGCTGGACGCGGCCCTTGTGGCCACCACGCCGGGCGTGGATTTCGACCCGTTCCGGGGCAAGCAGTTCCTGCGCTTTTCCTATGCAGGCTCCGCCATCGACATGGCGGGCGCGGTGGAGCGCATCGGGGCGTTCCTGAAGGCGGAGTGAGCCTCAGGGCGAGAGGAGGGTGAACTCCGTCTCGTCATAGCGCCGCTGTTCGTGGACGGTGAAGCCCGCGGGCGCCTGGAACGCGCCCGCCTTCTCCTCCACCACCACCAATGCGCCGGGGGCGAGCCAGCCGCCCGCGCGGGCGGAGAGCAGGGCGGCTTCGGCCAGACCCTTGCCATAGGGCGGATCGCAGAAGACGAGGCCGTAAGCCTCGCCCGCCGGGCAGTCGCCAAGGCGCGTGGCGTCCCGCCGGAAGATGCGGGTGGTCCCTGTCAGGCCCAGCGCCTCCACATTCTCCCGGATCAAGGCACGGGCCTCCACCGCCTCTTCCACGAACAGGGCGAAGGCGGCGCCGCGCGAGATGGCCTCGATGCCCAGCGCGCCCGTGCCCGCGAACAGGTCCAGCACCCGCGCACCATCAGCCGCATCGTCATAGGCATGGGCGAGGACGTTGAAGAGCGCCTCGCGCAGCCGGTCCGTCGTGGGGCGCGTGGCCTGGGAGGCGGGGCTTTTCAGAGCCCGGCCCCGCAGGCTGCCGCCGACGATGCGCATGGATCAGCCCCGCTTGCGCGGCGGCCCGCTCGGCTTGCCGCCACCGGGTTTGCCACCACCCGGCCGCCCGCCGGGCTTGCCGCCCGGTCGTGCGCCCTTGGGGGGACCGAACCGCTTCGGCCCGCCGGCACCGGGCCTGCCAGCCGGCTTGCCGCCCGGGCGACCACCCGGTGCGTGCCCGCCGAAGCCGCCTTCGCGGTCCCGCGACCAGGGCTTGTCCTCGCGGGAGCCGCCCACGAAGCCCATATCGTCATCCGCGCGCGGACGGGACGGGCGGGGTCCACCGCTCCGGGCGCCGCCCTTGGCGCCGGGGCCTTTGCCACCCGGCCCCGTGCGGGGGCGGTCGTCGCTGCGCCGGAAATCCTCGCGTGCGGGCCGGTCCCCATCCCGGGGCTTGAACGGACGGTCGCCGGAAGGACGGCCACGCGGCCGCTCGTCACCGCGCCGGAAGTCCTCACGGGCCGGCCGGTCCGCGTCATTGTGCCTGAACGGACGGTCACCGGAGGGACGGCCACGCGGCCGCTCGTCGCCGCGCCGGAAATCCTCCCGTGCGGGCCGATCTCCGTCCCTGGGCTTGAACGGGCGATCGCCGGAGGGACGGCCACGCGGCCGCTCGTCGCCGCGCCGGAAATCCTCGCGGGCCGGCCGGTCCGCGTCATTGTGCCTGAACGGACGGTCGCCGGAGGGACGGCCACGCGGCCGCTCATCACCGCGCCGGAAATCCTCGCGGGGCGGCCGGTCGCCGCCCTTGTCCCTGAACGGGCGGTCGCCGGAAGGGCGGCCGCGCGGCCGCTCGTCACTGCGCCGGAAGTCCTCGCGTGCGGGGCGGTCGCCATCCCTGTCCCGGAACGGGCGATCCCCGGAAGGACGGCCACGCGGGCGTTCGTCGCCGGCGCCGTAATCCCCACGCTGCGGGCGTGGACCGCCCTTGCCCTTGAACGGCCGGTCGCCGGAGGGGCGGCCGCGCGGGCGCTCGTCGAACCCTCGCTCCGCACCTTCGCCGCGCCGTCCGCGCGGGCCGTCGCCGGAGCCGGGCCGCCGTCCCTTGGCGGGCGGGGCCTCCTCGCGGCGCGTCACCACGCGCTCCACCTGGATCTCGCGGCCCTTGCGGTCCGCCACGGAGCCGCGGCTCTCCACCTCGCGCTCCTCGCTCGCCGCCTTGCGGCTGCGCAGGCGGAACGAGACCACGTCCTCCTCCACCCCTTCCGGGTGGCGGGAGCGGGCGCGCCCTTCGGGCTCGCGCTCCGCGCGGCGCGGGCCGCGCGGGCGGGGGGCATCGGCAGCCGGCCGCTGGGGGGCGGGCTCGATCTCGTGCTCCACCAGCGGACCATCGAAATCCGCGCCGGAGGCGGCTTCCAGCTCCGCGCCGATCTGGTCGCGCAGGATGCGGGTGCGCACCTCCTCGATGCCGTTTTCCTCGATATAGCCGAGCTGGAAGGGGCCGTAGGAAACGCGGATCAGGCGGTTCACGATCATGCCGAGGGCGGCGAGGACGTTACGAACCTCGCGGTTCTTGCCCTCGCGCAGGGACACGGTGATCCAGGCATTGGCGCCCTGGACACGGTCCAGCGTCGCTTCGATGGGGCCGTAGGTGACCCCTTCGACGGTCATGCCCTTCATGAGCGAATCAAGCTTGGCCTGGTCGATCTCGCCCTTGGCGCGCACGCGGTAGCGGCGCAGCCAGCCGGTCTCCGGCAGTTCCAGAACGCGGGCGAGGCCGCCGTCATTGGTGAGCAGCAGCAGGCCTTCGGAATTCAGGTCGAGCCGCCCGATGGAGACGAGGCGCGGCAGGCCCCTGGGCAGGATCTCGAACAGGGTGGTGCGCCCCTCCGGGTCCCGGTTGGTGGTCACCACGCCACGAGGCTTGTGGTAGAGGAAGAGGCGCGTGCGCTCCTTTTCGGGCAGCGGCGCACCGTCCACCTCGATACGGTCATGGGCGGTCACGGTCACGGCCGGGCTCTGGAGCACGGCGCCGTTCACGGCGACGCGGCCCTGCTCGATCCAGTCCTCGATCTCACGACGCGAGCCGAGGCCGGCGCGGGCGATGACCTTTGCGACGCGCTCGGCGTCCTTATGTACGGGCGCGATCTCACGCTTGATGCGCGGGACGCGGTTCTTGTCCTTGCGGGGCGGCAGTTTACTGGGCATGGATGGCCGATAGCATGATCCTCGTCCGGGAGCGAGGTCGTCAGGGGCGGGAACGAAGCGTGAGCGGAACATTCATGCAAATGGCGCTCGCCGAGGCCCGCGCCGCCGCCGAGCGGGGCGAGGTTCCGGTGGGGGCGGTGCTGGTGCGCGGCACCACGGTGCTGGCCCGCGACGGGAACCGCACGCGCGAGCTGAACGACCCCACCGCCCATGCCGAAATTCTGGTGATCCGCGCCGGCGCCGCGCAGGTGGCCAGCGAGCGCCTGCTGAGCTGCGATCTCTATGTGACGCTGGAGCCCTGCGCCATGTGCGCGGGCGCCATCTCCTTCGCGCGCGTCCGGCGCCTCTATTACGGCGCGGCCGATCCCAAGGGCGGGGCCGTGGAGAGCGGCCCGCGATTCTTCTCGCAGCCCACCTGCCACCATGTACCCGACGTCTACGGCGGCATCGCCGAGCGGCAGGCCTCCGAGGTGCTGCGCACCTTCTTCCAGGAGCGGCGGTAGCCCTCACGAAAGAGGGGCGGCGCCTCTCACAGAAAGCCGTCGAGCGCCGCCAACAGGGCGTCCGGGGATTCTTCCGGCAGGAAGTGGCCCCCCACGATCGGCTGCCCCTGGATCTTCGGCGCGAAGACGCGCCATGCCTCCAGCGGGCTCGCGCCCCGGCTCGGAATGCCGTGGGAGCCCCACACGGCCAGCACGGGGCAGTCGATCTGCCGCCCTTCCGCCCGGTCCACCTCGTCATGGGCAAGGTCGATGGTGGCGCCGGCGCGATAATCCTCGCACGCGGCGCGCACATGGTCGGGGGAGCCGAACGCCGCCCGGTAATGGGCGAGGGCGCGAGGATCGAAGGCCGAGAGGTCCTTCGTCGCCGTCCAGCTCGCCATGGACCAGTCCAGGAACTGGCGCGGGTCGTGGCCGATCATGGTCTCGGGGAAGGGATGGGGCTGGGCGAGGAAGGCCCAGTGATAGATCTGGAGCGCACGGGCGCGGTCCATGCCGTGCCACATGGCGAGCGTGGGGATGATGTCCACCAGCGCCAGCTTGTCCACCCGGCCGGGATGGTCGAGGGCCATGCGGTAGCTCACCCGCGCGCCCCGATCGTGCCCCAGCACGGCGAAATGGGCGAAGCCCAGCTCTTCCATGAGCGCGACCAGGGCGGCGGCCATGGCGCGCTTGGAATAGGGGGCATGGTCGCGGCCCGGCGCGGGCGCGGCGCTCCAGCCGTAGCCGGGCAGGTCCGCGATCACCAGCCGGTGCCGCTTCGCGAGGGTTGGGGCGACCCGGTGCCACATGACGCCGGACTGCGGGAAGCCGTGCAGCAGGAGGAGCGGGGGACCCTCGCCGCCCGAGCGGGCGAACAGGCGCCCGGCGGGCGTGTCCACGTGGTGGGCATCGAAACCGGGGTAAAGGTCCGCGAGATCACCCATGGCCGCCTCCCAAATTTTTGTTGTCCGTCCGGTCCCCGTCAGCGCAGGGCGCGCCAGCCGATATCCTGGCGGTAGAAGCCTTCCGGCCAGCGGATGAGGCCAGCCCCTTCATAGGCCCGGTCACGCGCCTCCTGGAGAGTGGCCCCGACGGCGGTGACGTTCAGGACGCGCCCGCCATTGGAGACCAGCCGCGCGCCGATCTTCTTTGTGCCGGCATGATAGACGAGCACGCCGTCCACGGCACCCGCCGTGTCGAGGCCGGTAATGTCCGAGCCGGTCTGGTGCGCGCCGGGATAGCCGCGGCTGGCATAGACCACGGTGAGCGCGGAGACCGGAGACCAGGCCACCTCCGCCTGCGCGAGATTTCCGCGCGCCACCGCATCGAGGATGGGCAGCAGGTCGCTGGCGAGGCGCGGCATGAGCACCTGGCATTCGGGATCGCCGAAGCGGCAATTATATTCCACCAGCTTGGGGCCGGAGGCGGTCAGCATGAGCCCGGCATACAGCACGCCGCGATAGGGCGCGCCGAGCGCCACCATGGCGCGGGCGGTGGGCACCAGGATTTCGCGGATCGCCCGCTCTTCCAGTTCCGGCGTCAGCACCGGGGCGGGGGAATAGGCGCCCATGCCCCCGGTATTGGGGCCGAGGTCGCCGTCGAAGGCGCGCTTGTGGTCCTGGGCGCTGCCGAAGGGCACCACGGTCTCGCCGTCCACGAGGCAGAAGAGGCTGGCCTCCTCGCCTTCCATGAATTCTTCGATGAGCACTTCCTGGCCGCCGGAGGCGAACACCTGCTCCACCGCCTCGATGGCCTCGCCCACATTGAGCGCCACCACCACGCCCTTGCCGGCCATGAGGCCGTCGGCCTTCACGACGATGGGCGCACCGGTGCTGCGCACATAGGCGGCAGCCGACTCGGCGTCCGAGAATCGGGCGAAGGCGGCGGTGGGAATGCCGTTCTCACGGCACAATTCCTTGGTGAAGAGCTTGGAGCCCTCCAGCCGCGCGGCCGCGGCGGTGGGGCCGAAGGCGGCGATGCCGGCCTCTGCCAGTTGGTCCACGAGGCCCGCCACCAAGGGCGCCTCCGGGCCGACCACCACGAGGTCGATGGCATGCTCCCGACACCACGACACGATGGTCTGGTGCGCGGACAGCGGCACGCCTTCCACTGGCTCGGCCACTTCCGCAATGCCGGGATTGCCGGGCATCGCATAGAACTGGCCCATGGCCGGGCTCTGTGCGAGCTTCCAGGCCAAGGCGTGTTCACGGCCTCCGGAGCCGAGCAGCAGGACGTTCATTCGTGATCCTCCCCAAGGCAGAACCGCTATCGGCTCGGGCGCCCCCACACAAGGGGGGCGGCAATGCGCTCGCCGCATATGGGGGAAACCCGCTATGCTCTTGCCATCTCCCTTTTTTTCGATTCCCCGATCATGAACACCCCTTCCGAGCCGCGTCCCAATGCCCCTGAATGGACGGTGTCCGAACTCTCCGGCGCACTGCGCCGGACGGTGGAGGACGCTTATGGCCATGTGCGCGTGCGCGGCGAGATTTCCGGATATCGCGGGCCTCATTCGTCGGGCCACGCCTATTTTTCCCTGAAGGATGAAGGCGCGCGGCTCGATGCCGTGTGCTGGAAGGGCACCTTCCAGCGCCTGAAGGTGCGCCCCGAGGAGGGGCTGGAAGTGGTGGCGGTGGGCAAGCTCACCACCTATCCCGGCAAGTCCGGCTACCAGATCGTCATCGAGGCGCTGGAATTCGCCGGGGCGGGCGCCATCATGGCCATGCTGGAGGAGCGCAAGCGCCGCCTCCAGGCCGAGGGCCTGTTCGACCGGGCGCGCAAGAAGCCTCTGCCTTATTTGCCGCGGGTGATCGGCATCGTCACCTCGCCCACCGGGGCGGTGATCCGCGACATCCTCCATCGCCTGTCGGACCGATTCCCCCGCCATGTGCTGGTCTGGCCGGTGCGGGTGCAGGGCGAGACCAGTGCCGCCGAGGTCGCCGCCGCCATTCGCGGCTTCAACGCCCTTGAACCGGGCGGCCCGGTGCCGCGCCCCGACGTGCTCATCGTGGCGCGGGGCGGCGGCTCGCTGGAGGACCTGCTGGGCTTCTCCGAGGAAGCGGTGGTGCGCGCGGCGGCGGAAAGCGCCATCCCGCTGATCTCCGCCGTGGGTCACGAGACCGACGTGACGCTCATCGATTTCGCGTCCGACATGCGCGCGCCCACCCCAACCGCCGCCGCCGAGATGGTGGTGCCCGTGCGGGCCGAGCTTCTGGCGGGGCTGCGCACGCTCCATGGGCGCCTTGCCGTCGCGCCCCGGCGCCTGCTGGAACGGCGGCGCAGCGATTTCCGGGGCCTCGCGCGGCTCCTGCCGAGCCTGGACACGCTTCTCTCCCTTCCCCGCCAGCGGCTGGATACGGCGGCGGCCCGCCTGCCGCGCGCGTTGCGGGCGAACGGTGCCGCCCACCGGCTGCGGCTGGAGCGGGCGCGCCTCGCGCCGGGCCTGCTGCGCGGGCGCATGGAGCAGCGGCGGGTGCGGCTCGACGGCCTCGCCATGCGGCTCGGTGCCGCGCAGAAGGCGAATCTCAGGGCGCAGGGCCTGCTGCTCGCCCGCCGCCGCGAGCGGCTTGCGGAGCTGGGTGCGCGGGGGCGGCGCGCGCTCGGCGTGCTGCTGCGCGAGCGGGACCGGCGCCTGAAGGGCGTGGGCCAGCTTCTCGATGCGCTCTCCTATCACGGCGTGCTGGCGCGCGGCTTCGCGCTGGTGCGCGATGCCGGCGGGCAGGCGGTGCGCAGCGCGGGCGCGGTGGCCGCGGGGCAGGGGCTGGAGCTGGAATTCGCCGACGGCAAGGTGGCGGTGGTGGCCGGCGGGACGCCCCGTCCCGCCCCGCGCCGGGCCGCTCCGGCGGGGGCGCAGCCGGGCCTGTTCGACCCCCCGCAATGAGGCGGGGTTTCGCCACGGGGCCGATCACACTATCTTGCCGGTCAGACAGCGGAAGGAAGAGGGTGTCCGGCCACGTGCCAGGACATCGTGCTCCCACCGGCGAATGGAGCCCGGCGCTTGCCCGGCTCCCGTGAAGCAGCGACTGAGATGAACAGATTCGAGCGTTTTCCCGAGACGGGCGGCGAGGCCCAGGTCCGCTATCTGGATGGCGAGTTCCGCATCCTGCGCCCCGGCGCCTATGTGCGTTGCGCCGTGACCGGCGAAACCATCCTGCTCGATGAGCTGCGCTATTGGAGCGTGGACCTCCAGGAGGCCTATGCCAGCCCGGAGGCGGTGCTCGCCCGCGTCCTGCAGGAGCGCGAAGCCGGGGCACCGCGCTGACGGCTCAGGGCTGACCGCTCAGGCGGAGGGTGGGCCGCCGGCCGGGGTCTTCTGCGGCGCCGGGCCTGGCTGAGGCACGGCCGGAGCCGGGTTCGGTGTTCCCTGAAACAGGACACTCGGTGTCGGCGGGGTCGGCGGGGCCGGAACGGCGGGGGGCGGAGCGGCCGGGTCCACGGGCTTGCCGTCGGCGCCGGGCTCGGGCTTCGGGAACAGCATGGAGCGCACTTCGGCATTCTGGATCAGCGTATCCAGGTCCACCGGATTCTCGAATTCCAGATGCACCGGCAGGACATGGACGCGCTCGCGCAGGCCCTTGAAGGCGGGCCGCGTGAGGCGGGCATAGTCTTTCGAGGTGGTTACCACCCGCATGCCCTTCTTTTCCGCCTTCTCCACCAGGGCGGTGATCTCGGCGACGCTGTAGGCGTGATGGTCCGGGAAGGGGTGTTGCTCCACCACCTCCACGCCGATCTGGCGGAGCAGGTCGAAGAACTTGGCGGGCCGTCCTATGCCGGCGAAGGCGATCACCGGCGCCCCGACGATGCGCGCGGTGGCGCTGGGGTCCGGGCGCAGATGGGCCTTGAAGACGGGCTTGCGGCGGGAGACCGGCAGGTTGCGCTCGGCCGGGCCGTCGCCCACCACCAGCATGGCGTCCGCCCGTTCCAACTGGTCGCGGAACCGCGCGCGCAGCGGGCCGGCGGGGATGGTGAGGCCGTTGCCGATGCCGGCCACCGCATCCACCACCAGCAGGGTGCCGTTCTTCACCAGCCCGGCATTCTGGAAGCCGTCATCCATCACCACATGGGTCGCGCCCAGGGAGGCGGCGAGATTGGCGCCCGCGACCCGGTCCGTCGCGACGATGGTGGGGGCCACTTCGGCCAGCAGCAGTGCCTCGTCGCCGACGGTGCGTACGTCATGCTGCTTGAGGTCCACCACCAGCGGCCCGCGCTCGCTGCCGCCATAGCCGCGGGTCAGCGCGAAGGGCTTGGCGCCCTCGCGCTCCTTCAGGCGCTTCAGCACGGTGATGGCGGTGGGGGTCTTGCCGGCACCGCCCACCGTGGGGTTGCCGATGCAGATGATGACGGCGGGCACGCGCGCGCCGGCCTTGGACATGCGCCTTAGCGTGATCCAGCTGACCACGGCGCCGATGGGGGACAGGAACAGGGCCTGGAGGCCTTTGGGCTGCCACCAGAAATCGGGAGCGTTGGGAGACGTCATCGTCGAGCCAGCCTGATCTGGGCGAGGTAGGGTTCGATGGCGGAAAGCGTGCGGTCGAGCGCGCCGCTCAAGGTCTCGGTGGCGGTCCAGGCCGCCTGGGCGGTGCGCAGGTGGAAGTCGTGGTCGCAGAACTGGTCGAGCACCGCCTGGGCAAGGCTGCCGGCGTCGGTGACGGGGATCGCGCCGCCGCTCTCGTCGAGCTGGGCGTACAGCGCTCCGAAATTCCAGACATGGGGACCATGAACCACGACAGCACCCAGCTTTGCCGCCTCGATGGGGGTCTGCCCCCCGTGCCGGACCAGTGAACCTCCGACAAATACCACGGGGGCGAGGCGATAGAATATACCGAGTTCGCCGATCGTATCCGCGATATAGATTTCCGTGACCTCGCCGGGCAGATAGCCCGCCTCGCGCCGGATCACGGGCAGGCCCGCCGCGTCGGCCAGCGCCTCGATGTCCGGGCCACGCTCGGGATGGCGCGGGGCGATGATGGTGAGCAGCCCTGGCAGGGCCTCCCGCAGGCGCAGATGCGCCTCCAGCACCATTTCGTCCTCGCCGGGATGGGTGGAGGCGGCCAGCAGGACGGGCCGGTCGGCCGCCTGGGCCTGCATCTCCTCCAGGGCCTCGGGCTCGGCGGCGGGCGGGGGCACGTCGAACTTCAGGTTGCCCACCGGCTGCACGCGCGGCGCGCCGAGCGCGCGGAAGCGCTCCCCGTCCTCGCGGCTCTGGGTCAGGCACAAATCCACGGTGCCCAGCAGGCTGTGCGCGCTCTTGGGCAGGCGCGCCCAGCGCTCGGAGGAACGGTCGGACAGACGGGCATTGACGAGGACCAGAGGCGTCCCGCGCCGTGCCACTTCCGTCATGAGGTTGGGCCACAGCTCGGATTCGGCCAGCAGCGCCAGATCGGGCTGCCAGTGGTCCAGGAAGCGCGTCACGAACTTGCGTGCGTCCAGCGGCACGAATTGATGGATGATGGCGGGGTGGTTGCGCCGCGCCACGATGCGGCTCGAGGTCAGCGTCCCGGACGTGAGCAGGATGTGGAATCCGCGCTCGGCGAGACGCTCGATCAGCGGCAGGATGGACAGAACCTCGCCCACGCTCGCCCCATGGGCCCAGATGAGCGGGCCCTTCGGCCGGGCGGCAGTGGCGATGCCGCGCCGTTCCGCCAGCCGCCGGGGATCTTCCTTGCCCTTGCGCACGCGATGGGCGAGCCAGGCGGGCGCCAGCATGGCGGCCGCCGACGTCACCCCGCGATACAGATGCAGGGGGACGGGAAGATGACCGTTCGCCCGCATCAACGGGTCTCTCCCGCGCGCGGTCCGCGTCCCACCATGCCTTCGGCCCGCGCGGTCACGTCTTCCAGGCGCGCCTGGACGAGGTCGCGCGCCGCGCGCAGGCCGGTCTCGTCCACGTCGCGGGGAACCCAGATGGGCTCACCCACCACGGCGGCGCCCTTGCCGAACGGCAGGTTCAGGCTCGCGCGGTCCCAGCTCTTCAGTTGGATGCGGTTCCGGGTGGTCATGGCGACCGGGAGAATAGGCCGCCCGGAGTGACGTGCAACCGTCACCACCCCGAGGCCCGCCCGCCGGGCAATCTTCGGCACGTCGGCGGTCATGGCCACATTGATGCCCTGGGCCAGGGTGTCGATGAGCGCATAGGTGGCGGAGACGCCGCCCTTGCGATGGAAATCCTGGGGCGAGGTGGCGCCGGAGCCGCGGATCGTGCCCACGCCCAGGCGCTCGGCGGCGATGGCGTTGATCTCCGCGTCCGCGTGGCGCGAGATGAGCACTTTCGCCTTGTGGTGCGGCTTCATGATGAAGGGCGTCAGGAAGTGCTGGCCGTGCCAGAAGGTGATGATGGCCGGGAGATGGCTATCGATCTGGTCATAAATATCGAACGGCTCCACCGCGAAGCGGGTGGTATGGGCCACCAGGGAGAAATAGCCCGCAAATGCATTGCCAGCGGCAAGCTGGAAGGCGCGGTTGGTGCGCACGCGACGCCACATTCTGAAAACGTATCCCTGGATTCGCGCGTCCGAACCGCCCCCGGCCGACGCTTTGGTTCTGATAAGGAGAAACAGTTCCGGCGCCGGGCGAACCGCCGCGGCGCCGGATCATGGACGAACCCTGCGCTCAGTGCTCGTGTCCCGTTTCCGGATCGAGCAGGCGGTGCATATGCACCACGAAGTAGCGCATCATCGCATTGTCCACGGTCTGCTGGGCCTTCGCGCGCCAAGCGGCGGCGGCGCTCGCATAGTCGGGATAGATGCCGACGATGTCGAGCTTCGAGAAGTCCTTGAACTCCGTGCCGCCCAGTTCCTTCAGCTCTCCGCCGAAGACCAGGTGCAACAGTTGCTTGTGATCGGATGGGGTCGTCATGTGGCCAGCAATCCGCAGTTGATGGTCGATCAGGACGCGCCGAACTCGTCCCGCGCGACGTTTAGCATTGCCCGGTGCAGATGTCGCCCGGCACAAACGAGGGAACCGTGCCGCGGTACCGACTTATTGTACAGCGGTACCGTGCCGTCATAGCCGGTGAGGTGACCCCCGGCTTCATGCACGATGATGTCCGCCGCTGCAATGTCCCAGTCATAGCTGTTGGCCGATGCCAGGGCCACGTCCAGCTCCGCGGTGGCCACCCGCGCGAGGCGCAGCGCCAGGGAACGGACCCGGGGGCGCCGGTCGAAGGCGGCCCGATGCATCGCCCGGTCCAGCAGGAAAGCGGGGCCGGAAATGGCGGCGCCGTTCAGCGTGTCGCGCGCGGAAGCGCGCACAGGCGCGCCGTTCAGCGTAGTGCCCGCGCCCTCGGATGCCAGGAACAATTCGTTGGTGACGGGGGCGAACAGGGCACCGGCGATGGGCCGCCCGTTTTCGATCAGCGCGGCACTCACCGCCCAGTCCGCCTCACCCGCCATGAAGGCGCGGGTTCCGTCGATGGGATCGACGATCCAGACCCGCTGGCGCCCCAGGCGTTCCGCACTGTCCGCCGTCTCTTCCGAAAGCCAGCCGCAGCCGGGATCCAGGGCGGCGAGGCGCTCCTTGAGGAAGCGGTCCACTGCGAGGTCCGCCTCGGTGACGGGGGAATCGTTCTGCTTGTTCCAGGTTTTGATGTCGGCGCGGAACATGGTGAGTGCCAGCGCACCCGCGGCGGTCACCGCATCGGCAAGCTGGCGCGCGGCCCGCTCCGGCGTGTCGGTGCGCTGCGCGGCGGCAGGCGTGGTCAGGTGTTCGGACGTCATGAGGGAAGGCATTAGGGGGCAGGGCCTCCGGAGGCAACCCGCCCGCGCGCAGGGGAGGGCGGCTTTGGGCGCAGCCGTGAAGAAAACCGGACCGCCTCAGAGCAGCCCGGCCGCCACCGCATGCAGGAGCGCC
Organism: Aquabacter cavernae; assembly: GCF_003993795.1. GTDB lineage: Bacteria > Pseudomonadota > Alphaproteobacteria > Rhizobiales > Xanthobacteraceae > Aquabacter > Aquabacter cavernae. The sequence continues at coordinate 1,061,522 of NZ_RWKV01000008.1, read as the reverse complement.
GCATCGGCGCAAAGACCCGCGAACAGGATCAGGCCCGCGTCGCGGTTGGACTTGAACAAGGCGAGGCAGCGTGCCCCGTCCTCGATGTCGAGGCGTACCACCTGCCGGTAGAGCAGCAGGCCGAAGCCCATGAGGCCCAGGGCCGAGAACAGTCCCGCGCCGGCGGAGACCAGGGCCGTGGCGAACAGCCCGAAACAGGCGAGATAGGAGAGGGTGAGCGCGAGGCGGCTCTTATTGCCGAACAGGAGCGCGGTGGAGCCGATGCCCACCATGGCGTCGTCCTCCCGGTCCTGGTGGGCATAGATGGTGTCGTAGCCGAACACCCAGCACACCGAGCCTGCAAACAGCAGCAAGGCGGGGTCGTCGATGGAGCGGAACACCGAGGCCCAGCCCATGAGCGCGCCCCAGGAGAAGGCGATGCCCAGGATGAGCTGGGGCACGGAGGTGATGCGCTTCATGAGCGGGTAGATGGCCACCACGCCCATGGATGCGACGCCCGTGACGATGGCGAAGCGCGGCAAGGCGAGCAGCACGGCCAGCCCCACCAGGAGCTGGAAGGCCAGGAACACGAAGGCGGCCGGAAGGCTCACCTGCCCGCTGGCCAGCGGGCGGCTGCGGGTGCGCGCTACTTGCCGGTCGATGTCTCGGTCGAGAATGTCGTTCCAGGTGCAGCCCGCGCCGCGCATGGCGATGGCGCCGATGGCGAACAGGAGAAGGAGGCCGGGGTCGGGATAAGCGCGGCCCGCGGCAATGGACGCGAGCGCCGTGGACCACCAGCAGGGCAGCAGCAGGAGCCAGCTTCCGATGGGGCGGTCGGCGCGCGCGAGGCGCAGATACGGGCGCGTCACGGGTGGCGCGTAGCGATCCACCCAATTGCCCTTGCCCGCGTCGGCCACCGGCGCGCTGGTGCCTTCGCTTCCCCAGGCTGTCACGCGGTCCGCCTCAGTTTCTCAGGGCATTGCCGTTGAGGGTGTCGAACACGCCGCCACCGTTCGAGCTCTGGCCCGGCGCATAGCCGGTGGTCACGCCCAGCGCGGAGGACATGGAGCCCTGCGGCGGGGGCTTGCCGGCGCCGGCTGCTGCGCCGTTCGCTGCGGCGGCGCAGACCTTGTCGCGCAGGGCGGACGATTTCTGGTTCGCGGTGCGGGACTGCTCGATGGCGGAATCCGGGATCTGGCACCATTCCTTGTTATCGGAAAGATACTTCACCAGCTTGCCTTCGGCGGCCGTATAGGCGCGGAACAGAGGGCACAGTTCCTGGGGCGCCGCCTTGGCCTTGCCGGCGGCCTCCAGGGCCTTGCCCTTGTTCTGCATTTCGTCGCGAATGGCCGCGAAATCGGTCATGCAGTCTGCGCGCGCTGTTTCGACGCCGAGGGCGAGCCCGGCCCCCACGGTCATGAGGGTGAGGGCGGCGGCCGAAGCGCGCTGGATTCGAGAATTCAGCGACATGAGAGTTTCCGCAGCGTTTCCAAATTAAATCCTCCCTTACAGAGAGCGCAAAGATAGGGCAATATCACGGCAGGCTTTGACGTGCCGGAAAGCCCCTTTCGCGGCTTGACGGAGATTTCGTCTGCCGCTAGGTTCGCGCAACTTTAGAAGGGTCCGCAAGTCACATGCGCAAGATCGTTTCGCTTCTCGTACTTAGGGGCACCACCATCGAGACGGCCTGAGGCCGATCGCGGACGATGGTGGTGTGTGACGAGGGGCCTTCGGGCCCCTTCGTCGTTTCTAGACCCCCATCCGCTGGATTTCTGACAATTCAAATTTGAATAACGCGGCGGTGCCGGACGGCCTGCTAGGGAGAGACGGGATGAGCAAGGAAATGACCGGCGCCGAAATGGTCATCCAGGCGCTCGCCGACCAGGGCGTGGACCGCCTGTTCGGCTATCCGGGCGGTGCGGTGCTGCCCATCTATGATGCCCTGTTCCACCAGAACAGCGTTGAGCACATCCTGGTGCGCCACGAGCAGGCGGCGGTGCATTCGGCCGAGGGCTATGCGCGCTCCTCCGGCAAGGTGGGCGTCGTCCTGGTTACCTCCGGCCCCGGCGCCACCAATGCGGTGACCGGCCTTGCCGACGCGCTCATGGATTCCATCCCGGTGGTCTGCATCACCGGGCAGGTTCCCACCCACCTGATCGGCAACGACGCCTTCCAGGAATGCGACACGGTGGGCATCACCCGCCCCTGCACCAAGCACAATTATCTCGTGCGCGACGTGAAGGACCTCGCGCGGGTCCTGCACGAGGCCTTCTATGTGGCGCAGAACGGGCGCCCGGGCCCGGTGGTGGTGGATATCCCGAAGGATGTCCAGTTCGCCGCCGGCCTCTATGTCGGCCCCGAGAATATCGAGCACAAGACCTACAAGCCCAAGCTCGACGCCGAGGACGAGAAGATCGAGGCGGCGGTGCGCCTGATCGCGTCCGCCAAGCGCCCGATCTTCTATACCGGCGGCGGCGTCATCAATTCCGGCCCGCAGGCGAGCCGCGCGCTGCGGGAGCTGGCGCGCCTCACGGGCGTTCCGGTCACCTCCACGCTCATGGGCCTCGGCGCCTTCCCGGCGGCGAACCGCCAGTGGCTGGGCATGCTGGGCATGCACGGCACCTACGAAGCCAACATGGCCATGCACGGCTGTGACGTGATGGTGTGCATCGGCGCGCGCTTCGATGACCGCATCACCGGCCGCATCGATGCCTTCGCGCCCAATTCCAAGAAGATCCACATCGACATCGACCCCTCGTCCATCAACAAGAACGTCAAGGTGGATCTGCCCATCATCGGCGATTGCACCCGCGTGCTGGAGGCGATGCTGAAGGCGTGGAAGGCGAAGGATCTCTCGCTGGACCGGGAGGCCATGACCAGTTGGTGGAGCCAGATCGACCGCTGGCGCGCCCGCCAGTGCCTCGCCTATCGCCAGTCCGACGACATCATCAAGCCGCAATACGCCATCGAGCGGCTCTATGCGGCCACCAAGGACAAGGACGTCTACATCTCCACGGAAGTGGGCCAGCACCAGATGTGGGCGGCCCAGTTCTTCCGCTTCGAGGAGCCGAACCGCTGGCTCACCTCCGGCGGCCTCGGCACCATGGGCTACGGCCTGCCCGCCGCCATCGGCGCGCAGATCGCCCATCCCGACGCGCTGTGCGTGGATATCGCGGGCGAGGCCTCTATCCTCATGAACATGCAGGAGATGTCCACGGCGGTGCAGTTCAACCTGCCGGTCAAGATCTTCATCCTGAACAACCGCTACATGGGCATGGTGCGCCAGTGGCAGGAACTGCTGCATGGCGGGCGCTACTCCCACTCCTATTCGGAGGCGCTGCCGGACTTCGTGAAGCTGGCGGACGCCTATGGCGGCGTCGGCATGCGCTGCGAGAAGCCCGGCGACCTGGACGCGGCCATCGCCGAGATGATCAACGTGAAGCGCCCGGTCATTTTCGACTGCATCGTGGACCAGCAGGAAAACTGCTTCCCCATGATCCCGTCGGGCCGCGCCCATAACGAGATGATCCTCGGCGACATGGCGGTGGATCTGGACGAGGCCATCACCGACGAGGGCAAGATGCTGGTGTGAGCGCCCTGGCCGCGCATGCGGCCTCGCTCCCTCTCCCGAACGGGGAGGGGCGGGCGCATGCGAAGCAGGACGGCGCCCGGACCCGTCGCGATCCCTTCCTTCTCCCTCTCCCTCCCACGGGACAGGGAATGACCCCATCGCCCCGAGACATCCCATGTCCTACACCTCGTCCAACATCATCGAACGCACCGAGCGCCATACCCTGTCCATCCTGGTGGACAACGAGCCGGGCGTGCTGGCGCGCGTCATCGGCCTGTTCTCCGGCCGCGGCTACAATATCGACAGCCTGACCGTGTCCGAGGTGAGCCAGGAGACGCACCTCTCGCGCATCACCATCGTCACCACCGGCACGCCCATGGTGATCGAGCAGATCCGCAACCAGCTGGACCGCCTGGTGCCTGTACACCGGGTGCGCGACCTCACCGTGGAAGCCATCGCCGTGGAGCGGGAACTGGCCATGGTGAAGGTGCGCGGCACCGGCGAGGCGCGCGGTGAGGCGCTGCGGCTGGCGGAGGCGTTCCGCGCCCGCGTCATCGACGCCACCACCGAGAGCTTCGTGTTCGAGATCACCGGCAAGTCGGACAAGATCGACCAGTTCGCGGTGCTGATGACCCCCCTCGGCCTCGTGGAAGTGTCACGCACCGGCGTGGTGGCCATTTCCCGCGGGCCGGAAGCAATGTAATGGCTGCGCCTGATCACGCGGTGCGAGCGAGCCACACCTGATCCCAGAGTTAAAAGAGACGCCCAACAGGAGAGAATGATGCGCGTTTACTACGATCGCGATGCCGACCTGAATCTCATCAAGGGGAAGAAGGTCGTCATTGTCGGCTACGGCAGCCAGGGCCATGCCCATGCGCTCAACCTGCGCGACAGCGGCGTGAAGGACATCGTGGTCGCCCTGCGTCCCGGCTCCGCCACCACCAAGAAGGCCGAGGCCGAGGGCTTCAAGGTCATGAGCCCCGCCGATGCCGCCAAGTGGGGCGACGTGGTGATGATGCTCACCCCCGACGAGCTGCAGGGCGACATCTATCGCGAGAGCCTGCACGACAACATGAAGAATGGCGCCGCGCTGCTCTTCGCCCACGGCCTGAACGTGCACTTCAACCTCATCGAGCCCCGCAAGGATCTCGACGTGCTGATGATCGCCCCGAAGGGTCCCGGCCACACCGTGCGCTCCGAGTACCAGCGTGGCGGCGGCGTGCCGACCCTCATCGCCATCGCCCAGGATGCCACGGGCAACGCCCATGACCTCGGCCTCTCCTATGCCTCGGCGAACGGCGGCGGCCGCGCCGGCATCATCGAGACCACCTTCAAGGAAGAGTGCGAAACCGACCTGTTCGGCGAGCAGGCGGTGCTCTGCGGCGGCCTCGTGGAACTGATCCGCGCCGGCTTCGAGACCCTGGTGGAAGCCGGCTATGCGCCCGAAATGGCGTATTTCGAGTGCCTCCACGAAGTGAAGCTCATCGTGGACCTCATCTATGAGGGCGGCATCGCCAACATGAACTACTCCATCTCCAACACCGCGGAGTATGGCGAGTATGTCACCGGCCCCCGCATCATCACGCCCGAGACCAAGGCCGAGATGAAGCGCGTGCTCACCGATATCCAGTCGGGCAAATTCACTCGCGATTGGATGCTGGAGAACAAGGTGAACCAGGCCTCGTTCAAGGCCACCCGCGCCCGCAACAACGCCCACCAGATCGAGGAAGTGGGCGAGAAGCTGCGCGAGATGATGCCCTGGATCAAGGCCAAGGCGCTCGTGGACAAGAGCAAGAACTGAGCCTCAACAGGCTTTCAGACGCGAACGGCGGGCCCATCCGGGCCCGCCGTTTTCGTTCGGGGAGGCGCCCGTGAGGGTGTCTCGTGGAGCTGACCGGGCGCGGCCCTATTTGGGCGTCTGCTGCGTGTCCGGCGGCGGCAGAACCGGTGTCGTGCCCACGGGCGGGGCCGGGCGCGTCATGGCGGGGTCCGTGTCGCGCGGTGGGGGAATGACGCCGTCGGTGCGGTTCAAGCTGTCGCTCAGCGTCTCCCCGGGCCGGGTGGACGGTATGGTGGGGCCGGGCGCCTCGGGCGGACGGCTGTCATTTCCGGCCTGCGCGAAGGCCGGAGCCAGGGGCGCGGCCTGCGCAAGGGCTATCAGCACACAGCGTGCGGCCTTGCCTGGAAGCCTCATGGACATGCTTCCTGTCCTCTTGTCGTTGCATGGAAGCAACCCTTCCCGGCATGTGGATGTTCCCCTCCGGCGGGTGAATATGGGCTGCCTCGCTTGTCTTCCAGGCATCGCAGTGCAATAAGCCGCCCTCGCGGACAATGCGCAGCGCGGGGCATTTGACAGAGTGTCTTACGAACCAGCCGTCGACCTTCCCTTGGCCGTCGATCTCGACGGAACGCTGACGCCTTCCGACACGCTGCACGAGGGCGTGCTCATCTATATGAAGCAGCCGGTGCGCGAGGTGGTCGGCCTCTGGAAGCCGCTGCGCGCGGGCAAGGCCGAGTTCAAGCGCAGCATCGCCGAGCGCGTGGATTTCGACGCGACCCTTCTGCCCTACAATGAGGAAGTGCTCTCCTGGCTGCGCGCCGAACATCGGCGCGGGCGTCGGATCGTGCTGTTCAGTGCCGCCGACCAGTCCATCGCGGAGGCGGTGGCCGCGCATCTCGGCCTGTTCGACGCGGCCTATGGTTCGCGCGACGGGGTGAATCTGTCCGGCCCGCGCAAGCTGGCGCTGATCCGCTCGGTGCTGGGAGAGCGCTTCGTCTATGCCGGCGACGGGGCGGTGGACCTGCCCATCTTCGCCGAGGCGGAACGTGTGGTCCTGGTGGGCCCGGTGCCGCGCCTGGAGCGCATGCTGCCCAAAGGCAAGATGGTGGAGCGCCGCTTTCCCGTCCTGCGGCCCGGCTTGCGCACCTGGCTCCATGCGCTTCGGGTGCAGCATTGGGCCAAGAATGTGCTGGTGTTCCTGGCCCCGGTTCTTGGCTTCTTCAATGCGACGGGCCTGACGGTCCTACAGGCCCTGGTTCTGTTCGTGGCCTTTGGCCTCTTGGCCTCGGCCACCTATCTGGTCAACGACCTGCTCGACCTGTCGGCCGACCGGCAGCATCCGCGTAAGCGCTACCGGCCGCTGGCGGCCGGGCTCATCGCGCCGCGCGACGGCGCGGCGGCAGCCGCTATTCTGCTCGGCATCGCGGCCGCGCTCGCCTTACTCCTGCCCATCGGCGCGAGCGCGGTCCTGCTGCTCTATCTGGTGGTGACGCTGGTCTATTCGCTGTTCCTGAAGCGCCAGCCCATCATCGACACCTTCGTGCTGGCGGGGCTGTTCACCATCCGCGTGCTGGCGGGCAGCATGCTTCTGCCCACGGGCGTCTCGCCCTGGCTGCTCACCTTCTCCATGTTCTTCTTCCTCGGCCTTGCCATGGTGAAGCGCTATGCGGAGCTGAACCGGGTGGTGCAGGCGGGCGGGGCCGGGGTGGTCTCGCGGGGCTATACGGCGCGCGACCTCCCGCTGCTGCTGGCGGCGGGCGTCGCCTCCAGCTTCGCGGCCATCGTCATTTTCGTCTTCTATCTGATCGAGGAGCAGTATCCGAGCGGGCTCTATCACCGGCCGGAAATGCTCTGGGCCATGATGCCGGCGGTGCTCATCTGGAGCCTGCGGGTGTGGCACCTCACCGTCCATGGGCGCATGAATGAGGACCCGGTGGTCTTCGCGCTCCGGGATTCCTTCTCGCGGGTGCTGGGCGGCATCTGCTGCGTGATACTGCTGATGGCATGGCTGTGACGGCGCATCGCAAAACCTATTCCAAGACCTATTCCTCCTGGGGCGGCGTGCTGCGCGCACCCCACGAGGCGGTCCTGCCCACCGCCCGCGCCGAAGCGGCGGCGGCGCTGGTGGAGCCGTTTCCCAACGGGGTCGTTCCCTATGGCAACGGCCGGTCCTATGGCGACGTGGGGCTGAACCCCCTTGGCGGCCTCCTGGACATGCGGGGCCTCGACCGCTTCATCGCTTTCGATCCCGAGACCGGCCTCATGACCTGCGAGGCGGGCGTGACGCTCGCCGACATCCTCGCCGTCACGGCGCGCCCGGAGGCGGATGGCGGGGGATGGCTGCTGCCGGTCATGCCGGGCACGCGCTTCATCACCGTGGGCGGCGCCATCGCCAATGACGTGCATGGCAAGAATGCCCATCGTCTCGGCAGCTTCGGCTGCCATGTGGAGGCGCTGGAACTGGCGCGCAGCGACGGGCGCGTGCTCACCTGTTCGCGCAGCGAGAATGCCGACCTGTTCCGCGCCACCATCGGCGGGCTGGGCCTGACCGGCCTCATCCTCTCCGCCACCTTGCGCCTGCGCCGCGTTCCCGGCCTCGGGGTGGAGACGGAAGACATCCGTTTCGATCATCTGGATCGCTTCTTCGATCTCGACGCGGAAAGCACGGGCACCTGGGAATACACCGCCGCCTGGATCGATTGCCTTGCGACGGGCACCGCGCTGGGGCGCGGCATCTATTCCCGCTCGCGCCATGTGGCCGGCGTCGCGGCGCAGCCGCCGGCGCGCCATCCGCACATCGGCGTGCCGCTGGCCCCGCCTATCTCGGCGGTGAACGGCCTCAGCGTGCGGGCGTTCAACGCGCTCTATTGGCGCAAGCTCGGCGCCTCCGGCCGCAAGCTCTCTCTGGGCGCCTACGAGCCGGCCTTCTTTCCTTTGGACGCCATCGACCATTGGAACCGGCTCTATGGGCCGAAGGGTTTCTTCCAGTTCCAGGCGGTGGTGCCGCCCGCGGACGCCAAGGCCGTGACCGGCGCGCTTCTCGGCGCCATCGCCACCTCCGGGCAGGGCTCCATGCTGGTGGTGCTGAAGCGGTTCGGCGAGGTGGCCTCAGAGGGGCTCCTGTCCTTCCCCATGCCCGGCATCAGCCTCGCCCTCGATTTCCCCAACCGGGGTGCCTCCACCACCACGCTGCTCGCCCGCCTTGAGGCGATCGTGGTGGAAGCGGGCGGGCGCATCTATCCCGCCAAGGACTTCTGCATGTCGGCGCGCAGCTTCGCGGCGGGCTATCCCGGCCTGGAAGCGTTCCGTTCCCATCTCGACCCGGCAATGACCTCGGCCTTCGCGCGGCGCGTGGGCATTGTGAGGGAGGACATCCCATGAGCGCCCGCCAGTCCCGGATCGCCATTTTCGGCGCCACCTCCGATATCGCCGTGGCCTATGCCCGGCGCAGCGCAGCGCAGGGCGCGCGCCTCGTCCTGTTCGCCCGCGACGCGGTGGCGCTGGAGACGGTGGCCGCCGACCTGAAGGTGCGCGGCGCCACGGCCGTGGAGATCCGCCATGCGGATTTCGCCGACCTCTCCACCCTTCCGCAGGTGAGCCGCGATGCCTTCGCGGCCTTCGGCGGGCTCGACGTGGCGCTCGTCGCCTACGGTTCCCTGCCGGACCAGACGGCGCTCAATGCCGATCCAGCGGCACTCAAGGCGGCGCTGGACCTGAATTTCGTCAGCCCGGTGCTTCTCGCCAACCTGCTGGCCGCACCGTTCGAGACGGCCCGCGCGGGCGCCATCGCCGTCATCACCTCGGTGGCGGGCGATCGCGGGCGGCAGAGCAATTATGCCTATGGCGCCGCCAAGGGCGGGTGCCAGACCTTCCTGGAGGGCCTGCGGCACCGCCTGTTCCCGGCGGGCGTCACGGTGCTCGACATCCGCCCCGGTTTCGTCGCCACCAAGATGACCGCGCACCTGCCCCAGGGCGGCCCGCTCTGGGCGACGCCGGACCAGGTGGCGGGCGATATCGTCGCTGCCCTGGAGAAGGGCCGGGCGGTGCTCTACACGCCGTGGTTCTGGTGGCCCATCATGACCATCGTGAAGTCCGTGCCGCGCGCGCTCTTCCACCGCACCAAGCTTTGAGACCGGCATGAAGATCATCGTCACCGGCGCCGCCGGGCTCGTCGGGCAGAACCTCGTGCCGCGCCTGAAGGCGCGCGGGCATGAGATCGTCGCCATGGACAAGCATGCCGCCAACGTGCGGATCCTGCGTGAACTCCATCCCGACATCACCGTGATCGCCGCCGACCTTGCCGCCGATACCGGCTGGGAAAGCGCGCTGGACGGGGCAGACGTGGTGGTGGTGGGCCATGCCCAGATCGGCGGCCTCGTGGAGGATGAGTTCATCCGCAACAACCAGCGCGCCACCGAGCGCCTGCTCGCTGCCATCAAGGCGCGGGGCGGATGCCGGCTGGTGCACATCTCCTCCTCGGTGGTGAATTCGGCAGCGGTGGACTGGTACACCGAGACCAAGAAGGCGCAGGAGGCCATGGTGCGGGCGTCCGGCCTGCCGGCGGTGATCCTGCGGCCGACCCTCATGTTCGGCTGGTTCGACCGCAAGCATCTGGGCTGGCTTGCCCGCTTCATGCAGAAGACGCCGGTCTTCCCAATTCCCGGCAATGGCCGCTATCTGCGCCAGCCGCTCTATGAGGGCGATTTCTGCGACATCATCTGCGCCTGCGTGGAGCGCGATTTCTCAGGCGGGGCCTACAATATCAGCGGGCAGGAACGGATCGACTACATCGACCTCATCCGCCTCATCAAGGACGTGACGGGCGCGCGCACCTATGTGCGCACCATCCCCGTGCCGCTGTTCGCGCTGCTGCTGCGCGTCTATGGCCTCATCGACAAGAACCCGCCCTTCACGGTGAAGCAGCTTCACGCCCTCGTCACGCCGGACGTGTTCGAGGTGATCGACTGGCCGGGCATTTTCGGCGTACGCGCGACCCCGCTGCGGGAGGCCATGATCGAGACCTTCCGCGACCCGCGCTATGCAAACGTCGTTCTGGAGTTCTGACCCATGGCGCGTGTGGTTGTTCTGGGTGCCGGGGCCATGGGCCTCGCCGCCGCCTACCGGGCCTTGAAGGAAGGCCATGAGGTCACCCTCATCGAGGCATCGCCGGAGGCGGGCGGCATGGCCGCCCATTTCGATTTCGACGGCCTGTCCATTGAGCGCTTCTATCATTTCGTCTGCAAGTCGGACCTGCCCACCTTCGCGCTCATGGACGAGCTGGGCATCGGCGACAGGATGCGCTGGCGCGGCACGTCCATGGGCTATTTCACCAAGGGCGAGCTGAACCGCTGGGGTGATCCGGTCTCCCTGCTGCGCTTCCCGCATCTGACCCTCGCCGAGAAGGTGCGCTACGGCCTGCTGGCCTTCGTCAGCGTGAAGCGCGACCGCTGGGACGCGCTGGAGCATGTGTCGGCCAAGGACTGGATCGAGCAATGGTCCGGCACGTCCGTCTACGACAAGATGTGGCGCCCGCTGTTCGGCCTGAAATTCTACGAATATGCCGACAACGTCTCCGCCTCCTGGATCTGGACGCGGGTGCGCCGCATCGGCCGCTCACGCCGCTCCCTCATGCAGGAGGAACTGGGCCATATCGACGGCGGCTCGCAGACCCTGGTGGACGCGCTCATGGCCGCCATCGCGGCGCAGGGCGGCACGGTGCGCCTGGGCGAGCCCGCGGTGAAGGTGGAGACGGCGGACGGCGTGGCGAAAGGCGTCACTACCACCCTCGACCATTATGCGGCCGATGCGGTGATCTCCACCATTCCCACCCCGTTCGTGAGCACCCTCATTCCGGACCTTCCGGAAGAGAGCAAGGCGGCCTATGACGCCATCGTCAATATCGGCGTGGTGTGCGTGCTCCTGAAGCTCAAGCGCCCCGTGAGCCCGCATTTCTGGGTGAATGTGGTGGACCCGGACATGCCCATCCCCGGCATCATCGAATTCTCAAACCTGCGGCCCATGCCCACCGGCGAGAGCGTGGTCTACGTGCCCTATTACATGCCCGTGACCAACCCGCTCTGGGCGCGGCCCAACGATGTCTTCACGGCCGAGGCGTTCGCCTGCGTGAAGCGCATCAACCCGGCGCTCACCGACGATGATCTCCTGGCCGCGCAGGCCGGGCGGCTCACCCATGCCCAGCCGGTCTGCCCGCCCGGCTTCGCCGCCATGATCCCGCCGGTCCAGACGCCCATCGTCGGGCTCCAGGTGGCCGACACCTGCTTCTATTATCCTGAGGATCGCGGCATCGCGGAGAGCATCCGCCTGGGCGAGGCCATGGCGCGGGCCGTGCCGCGCTGAGCGGGCAGTTGACGCCCGTCCCGCTTCGCAGGTAGCCATCGGCAGGATGTGGTGAACCGGGGGCGGTTCGGGTGATGGCATCGCCATGCCCGCCGCAGGGCGAATGGCGGGATTGGACGGCGCGCAGACATACGCGCCACGTTTGCGGACATGGGTGCTGATCTGCGCCGCGGCGACTTTCGCCGCGGTCCAGATCTGGCTGGTGGAGACCTATGGCAGCAGCATCCCTTTTTGGGATGAGTGGGACGTGCAGGGCCAGAAGCTGTTCCGGCCTTTCCTCGACGGCAGCCTGACCCTCGATGCCGTCATCGGCACCCATAACGAGCATCGCCCGGCGGCCGGTCGCCTCGTCTGGCTGTTCGGGCTGGTGAGCGCCGGATATTGGGACACGGTCTGGATGATGCTGCTCAGCGTCGTCATCCGGGCGTCCACCTTCTTCCTTCTGGCGCGCAGCCTCGCGGCGGGACTGTCCGGCTGGCGCTTCCTGCTCTCGGTGGCGCTCGTGCTGGCGGTGTTCCTCGTGCCCTTCGGCTGGGAGAACGCCCTCTGGGGCATGCAGTCCGCCACCTATCTGCTGCTGTTCTTCGGCGTCGCCGCCAATCTGTGCCTCGCCCGCAGCCTGGTCTTCTCCTCCGGCTGGATCGCCGGGACGCTGCTGGCCCTCGCCTCCTATTTCTGCATGGCCTCGGGCGCCATCACATTGCTGCCCGCCATTCTCGTGGCGGTCATCCGGCTCGCCAAGGGAGAGCGGCGCAGCCCGGCGGACGTGGCGGGCATCCTCATCCATGCCGCCCTCGTCGCGGCCTGCCTCGCGGCCATTCCCAAGCTGGAATACAAGGACAATATCGCCGCCGCCTCGTTCGCGGTCTTCTGGGCGGGCCTACTGAAGTTCGCGAGCTGGCCGGCGCCGGAAAGCCTCCTGGCCATGGTGGGCCTGAACCTTCCCGTCGCCCTGGTCTTCCTGCGCCTCGTCCTGGCGAAGCCCAGCCGGGACGGGGCTTTGTGGGGGCCCGTCATGACGGCCCTCTGGGTCCAGGCCAACATCCTCATCTTCGCCTATGGGCGGGGCGGCAGCAGCGATGTCGCCTCGCGGCACACCGACATGCTGGCACTGGGCATTGCCATCAACCTCGCTTTGTCCGTGCGCCTCCTGGACGGCCTGCGGGGCTGGCCGCGGTGGGGCGTCGGCGCGGTGATCGCCTGCTGGCTTGGCATCACGGGGCAGGTGCTGAAGGAGAAGGCCGTGGTCATGGTGCCGGACGGCCTGGCCTGGCGCATGGGCACGGTGATGGTCCAGAAGCAGAAGCTCGCGGATTTCCTCGCCACGAACGACGTGCAGGCCCTGAAGGGCCAGTCCCACGCCACCATTCCCTATCCCGATCCGGACCGGCTCGCGGCTGATCTGCGCGACCCTTATCTGAGGTCCATCCTGCCCGCCGCATTGACGGGTCAGGTTCCCCAGAGCCACCTGAGCGAGAATGGGTTCGCGCGGGCGGTCTACAGGAGCGTAGCGGTGATCCGGGGGATGCTGCTGCGCAATGCGCTGCCGACCATCTGGGTCTGCGGCGCCCTCCTGCTGCTTTCGGCGGCCGCCAGTCTCGTGGCGGACTGGCGGGAGGCCCGTGGCCGGAAAGTGTCGGCAACGCCTTCGTCCGGTGATTCATCCGCGCCCCACGGGGCCTGATCCCCGCTTGCCTGTTGAGACGTCACAACTGGTGCGTCTCCGAGCGAAGCGTGAAGCGGGTCACGGGACGTAAACCCGGAACAGCAAGGAGATAGCGTGTTTCAGCGTTTCCATGAGAGGCTGAAATACTCTAGAGAGCCCGTGTCCGAACACGGGGAAGGGCGCGGACCGGCGCGCCCCTGAAATGTCATATGAGCCGTCAATTCGTCCTGTTCGTTGCCATCGGCGGTTTCGCGGCGGGGGTAAACCTGCTGGCGCGCATCCTGTTCAACATCGTCATCGATTTTGAATGGGCGGTGATCATCGCCTATCCGTTCGGCATGACGGTCGCCTTCCTGCTGAACCGCAAATATGTGTTCGACGGGGAAGGGGGCCATGCGGGCGGGCAGTATTTCCGCTTCTTCCTCGTGAACCTGGTGGCGCTGGTACAGATCTGGGTGGTGAGCGTGGCGCTGGCCATGTGGCTGTTCCCGGCGCTCGGCTTCACCTGGCATGCCGACACCATCGCCCATGGCATCGGCCTCGCCAGTCCCATCGTCACCAGCTACCTGGCGCACAAGCACTTCTCGTTCCGGCGCACAGGCGACCCGGCGTAAGCCCGGCTTATTCCAGGATGGCCCGCGACCAGTAGGACCAGTCATAGGAGCAGTTGGCGCGGCAGGTGGTTTCCAGCCGCACGGAACTGGTGCCTGCCGGCAGGGCGAGCTGGGCCGTTTGCGGGCCGGCGTCGGCGGGTTCGTCAGTGGGGCTGAGGCAGCGCTCGAAGAGAGGTGCATCTCCCTCCGCCGGCAGAACCCGGAAGCACACGCCGTCTGGCTTGGTGACCATCTGTTTCCGCACGGGGCGCAGGCCGAATCCGAGATTCAGCCGTTGGGCTCCCGTGGTGGGTAGGGTGAGCATGGCGGGCGCGTGGGCGAACACACCTTCCTCCGACACCGAAAGCATGGGCGGCTTCATGGGATTTGCTGCGGCGAGGTCGGCGACTTGGGCGAACTTGGGGAAGGCGCCCTTCGGTGCGTCCGGGATCTCAAAAGGCTGAACGGAGACGGAGATATCCGGCCGGTAGAAATACGCGCCAATGCCCTCAGCCACCACCGAGATGGAGGTGACCTTCGGCATCGGATCCCGTGTCCATTTCGCATTGAGGAGAAGTTTCAGGGCCGCCGTGGTCCCTACGACCGGCGACAGCAGGAAGCCCTCGCGCGCAATGGCGGGGATGAGCCGGTAGGAGGACCGGCTGCCATCCGAGGCGGTCACCACGAACTGAAGAATGGGGGGGCGGAAGGCAATGGCCGCGATCTTGCCGAGCCAGTTTTTTTGCACGTCGATGCGCACAAAGATCGGGCTCGTGGGCTCCAACTGGAGCGTCGCATTCAGCCGCGTTCCCATCTGGGTCGGCGGGCCGAGCAGATCGGGAAGGGGGGTCTGCCGCCGCACCATCCAAATGTTATCATCGACTTCGCCCTTCACCTCATAGCGCTGGAAAAAGAGCGGCCAGAGCGGGCCTTCGGCCATGGCGGGATAGCGCCCGTCGATGGAGATGGGTTTCAGAAGCAGGTTGGCGGGTGCGCGATCGCTCTCGAAGAACGTCCGGTTTGCGGCGATCGTGGCGGAAGAATAAGTCGTATATTCCTGCACTGTCGGGCGTGGCAGGAAGAGTTCCCCGCTGGCGATGAGTTCCGCCTGCTCGGATGCGATCACGTCCACGCCGCCTTCGAAATGGGGCATGGGATGCGCCGCCCGGACCGCGGCCAGTGCCTGCTCCCGGCCCTGTTCCAGATTATGCCACCAAGTCTGGGGAGACAGCACCGCGGCGTAGATCGACTGTACTTCCCGCGTGCCCGCCTCGATCCGCTGAAGCGGTGTAGATGGGGGAATATTCTCTGGCTTGAGCGCGAGCAGCGCTCCACCGAACGAGACGGCCAACGGAATAATCGCCAGTGCGGCCATGCGGGGGGAGGGGCCCGTGATTGCGGTCGGCCAGCGCACGGCGATGAACAAACTGGTGGCCCAGCAGAGGCCCGCCCAGCCTGCCAGTTGGTGCATGTCGAAGCGAACGAACCCCGCCTTGAAGCAGAGGAACATGTAGCCACCGAACATCAGCAGCAGGGAAATCTCCACGAAGGGGGAGCTTCCCTTGCGCAGTCCCCGGATGGTGCTGGCGATGATCACCACCGCCAGGACGATGGCGCCGCCAAGGAACAGCGCCAGTTGTTGCCAATTCCCATCCAGGCTCATGGCCTCCGCATAGCCTGAGGAGGTGTCCAGGCTCATGGCAAGGTAAAGCGGGAAGTCAGCGAGCCGGCTGCCGGTAACGATGAAGATGACGAATAACAAAATCGGAATGCATAAGACGTGGCTGAATACCTGTCGGCGGCGGATCGCGTCGATATCGAGGATCAGGGCGCAGAGCAGGACCATGGGCAGGACCGAGAATTTCGCTGCCACCAGCCCCGCCGCGGCGAGGCAGAACAGCAGCGAAGATGCCAGGCCTCCGCGGCGTGGCGACTGGAGGCGCGCCGCGGCGAACAACAAAGGCAGGGCGAAATAGGCGGTATCCGTATGCGCAATGGGCCCTAGCATGGGGACGAAGAGCAGAACGGAGGCGAAGAACGGGCGCCCGTCCCTGAACATCAGATAGGCTGCCTGGGCGAAGGCCAGGACCACCACCACTGAGAAAAACACCGCTATGGGCGCGAGGTTGGGGTGGAAGTAGCGCGTGTAAAGGATGGAGAGCGGGCCGCCCGTAAAGATCAGGTCGCGGCCTTGGCTGGCCCCTGCGGCTGTTCGTTCCACAAGGGTGGCTGCCCAAGACGGATCCAGGCCGTCTCCAAGGAAGCCGAAGCGGGTGATGGTAAGGGCACCAAGAACAAGGAAAGCGAAGGCCAAGGCCCCGCCAAGGGAATAGAACCGGCGGGGCAGACTAATGGGAAGAGTGTCCTGCATTCCTCGTCTTCCGGTCAAAAATGCGCCTGTGAGGTGACGCATGACCAGAGAGAATCAAGCGTGCGCCCCGAGCAGCAAAGAAATCTTAGACCCTTGAACCTCAAATTCCGGCGAACCTCAATGCCCCATCAGTTTGAGCGCGGCGGCGCCAGGGGCCAGCATGGCGAAGGCCCACAGGGCCGCGCTGCCGATATTGGCGATCTGGAACGGGATCTGGCGCATGGCCATGATGCCGGCCACCAGCGGGATGATGGCGCGCAGCGGGCCGAAGAAACGGCCGATGGCGACGCTCCAGAAGCCGAAGCGGTGGAAGAAGGCTTCGGCCCGTTCCACCAGTTCCGGGTGGCGCGAGAGCGGCCAGAAGCCGCGCGCCTGGTCCTTGTAGCGCCAGCCGATCCAATAGGAGACCCAGTCGCCGAGGATGGCGCCGATGGTGGCGGCCGCCCACATGGGCAGCATGGGGATGCCGCTGGCCTCGATCAGCGCGCCGATGCCCAGCAAGAGCGCGGTCGCGGGCACGAACAGCGAAACAAGGGCGATCGATTCCCCGAAGGCGACGGCGAAGACGATGAACGGCGCCCATTCCTGATTGGCGCGGACGAAGTCAGTGGTGGCCGTCAACAGCGATGAAAAGTCGAACATGAATCCTCCGGCGGCTCATTTCGCCGCCCTGGGGGCCTTACGCAAGGGGAGATTGTCGGTCTGCATTGGCAAATGCCCCCGCACCGCACGCTCTGCCACGCACTTGTGACCGTTTCCCGGTGGGGTGCCTCACTTTGTCTTGAAAAATCCATGGATCTGGGCCATATGAGCGCTCGCAGCAATCGGCGGTGTCCCCATTGGACCGGAGCGATTGCTCCTCGGGCCGCGTAGCGGAAGCGGTGGAGCGCCAGAGGCGTTCCCGTCGGTTTTGCCCGATACCCTATTTGATTTGCGACAGCCCAGGCCACGCGGGGTGTCATATCCCTCGCGAATGCGCGGCGCGCGGCTTTGCCAGCGCGACAGCGGCGTTCGCCGCATGAAAGACAGAGCTTGACCTCGTTTTCCGAACTCGGCCTTGCCGAGCCCATCGTCCGCGCCTTGACCGAAGAGCGCCATGTCACGCCCACGCCCATCCAGGCCGAGGCGATCCCCCACATCCTTTCCGGCCGCGACCTCATCGGCATTGCCCAGACGGGGACCGGCAAGACGGCGGCGTTCGCGCTGCCCATCCTGGACCATCTCGCCCGCCATCCGGCCCGGCCCCTGCCGAAGACCGCGAAGGTGCTGATCCTCTCGCCCACCCGCGAGCTGTCGGCGCAGATCCAGGAGAATTTCGAGAAGTTCGGCCGGCACCTCAACCTGTCGGTGGCGCTTGCCATCGGCGGCGTGCCCATGGGCCGCCAGATCCGCGCGCTCCATCCGGGCGTGGACGTTCTGGTGGCCACCCCCGGCCGCCTCATGGACCTCGTGGAGAACCGCGCCCTCACCCTCGACAAGGTGAGCGTGTTCGTCCTCGACGAAGCCGACCAGATGCTGGACATGGGCTTCGTCCATGCCATCCGCGCCATCGTGCGCCGGCTGCCGGCCAAGCGCCACAGCCTGTTCTTCTCGGCCACCATGCCGGGCGCCATCTCCGACCTCGCCAAGTCCATGCTGCACGAGCCCGTGACCGTGGCCGTGACGCCGGTGGCCAAGACCGCCGACCGCGTGGACCAGCGGGTGATCCTGGTGGACAAGCAGGCCAAGCCCGCGCTGCTGGCCGAGCTGCTGACCTCCGAGCCCGTGGACCGCGCCCTGGTTTTCGCCCGCACCAAGCATGGCGCGGACAAGGTGGTGCGCGCCCTCGCCAAGGCCGGTCATGTGGCCGAGGCGATCCACGGCAACAAGTCCCAGAACCAGCGTGACCGCGTGCTCGCCGCTTTCCGCGAGGGCACGGTGCGCACCCTGGTGGCCACCGATATCGCCGCGCGCGGCATCGATGTGACGGGCGTCAGCCACGTCTTCAATTTCGACCTGCCCAACGTGCCGGAATCCTATGTCCACCGCATCGGGCGCACCGCCCGCGCGGGGCGTGAAGGCATCGCCATCTCGTTCTGCGACGGCGAGGAGCGGGCCTATCTGAAGTCCATCGAGAAGCTCATCAAGATGCAGCTTCCCCTGACGGACCGTCGCCCCCAGTCGGGCACGGCGCCCGCGCCGCTTCCCCCGGATGCGCCCGGCACGAGCCGTGCCCGCGACGAGGGTCGTCCCCAGAATTCCGGTCGTCCCGGCGGCGCCCAGCGCGGTCGCGGTGGTCGGGGCGGGGAGGGCCAGGAAGGCCGTCCGCAGCAGGGCCGCGCCAATGGCGGCCGCTCCGAGGGCCGCAACGCCCCGGCGGGCGGCGGGCGCCAGGGTGATGGCCGCAAGCCGGACCAGCGTGGTGAGGCGCGCAAGAGCGAGGGCCGCCCGGCCCAGCGGCGCGAGGATCAGCGGGGCGGCGGCAAGCCGGCTCCCGCGCAGGGTGCCGGCATCGGCGCCGTGGGTTTCATGCGGACGGCTCCGGCGCGTGGCGGCAAGCCCGACACCGGCTCGCGCGGCCCGCGTTGAATTCGGAACAACTGGAGAATTCTATATGGCGAAGGAAGAACTGCTGGAATTTGAAGGAACGGTCACGGAAGTTCTGCCGGACGGCAACTTCCGTGTGCGGCTCGACAATGATCATCAAATTCTGGCGTATGCCGCTGGAAAGATGAAGAAAAACCGCATCCGTACCATCGAGGGCGATCGGGTCGTGGTGGAGATGTCTCCGTACGATCTGGACCGCGGGCGCATCAATTTCCGCCACAAGGCGGAAGGCTCCATGCCCCCGCCCGGCGCCCGCCGCCAGCAGAATTTCCGTCGCCGCTGATCCAGCCTCAGCATCGCGGCCCGGCAGCATCGGCCGGGCCGAGACAATGTGCCCCGGGCCGTGCCTGCTCGGGGCCGTCGCGGCGTTTCCGCCGATCGCCCGTTCCATGGCTTGAGCGCCCGGCTCAGACGGAATGGGCAAAGTCCAGCGTGATATCAAGGGCGATGGCACGCGCCTCGACCTTGAAGCGCCGTCGCAGCACATAACGATCCAGCACGCTGAATTCGGACAAGGCGATGCGGGCTCCCGCCCGCATGTAGTCGGTCATCTCAGCCTGTTGGGAAAAGCTGCCTCAGGCTCCCGAATCAAGCACCCCGGCGAAGGCCGGACCTTTGCCAGGCAAGCGGTCTCGCTGCCATGGGCGCTTCCAAAAGAAAACCCGTGTCCCGCTCCGGCGCAGCGCCATCGCGCGTGCCGCCGGCAGGGACCCTTTGCCTTCGGTTGCAGGGTCGCTAACCTCCTTTCGCCGCTGCCGCTTCACGGTCCGTACCGGACGAGGCGGCATCGGCCAAAGACGTGGGAGGGGCGGGCTTGTCCGCCACCGATCCGCAGACGCGCCCAGGCGCGGACGGAGGAAAGATGGGAGGAGCAAGCGTGGCGCCGCTGCATGCGGGGGAGGCGCGGCATAGCCGCGCCGTGGCCCTGTCCGGCATCCGCATCACATTCACCGGCCGGGGCGGGGAGCAGTTCACCGCCGTGGAGGGCGTGGACCTTCATGTGGCCGACGGTGAGTTCGTGGCCATTGTCGGGCCCACCGGCTGCGGCAAGTCCACCTTGCTGAACGCGACCGCCGGCCTGCTGGTGCCAAGTGCCGGGACGGTGGCCATTTTCGGCGAACCCTTGTCGGGCCTGAACCGGCGCGCGGGATACCTCTTCCAGGCCGAGGCGCTGTTTCCCTGGAAGAGCGCCGTGGACAATGTGGCCATCGGCCTGGAGGTGGCCGGGACCGATCCCGGCGAGGCGCGCGCGCGAGCCCGCGACTGGCTCGGCCGCGTGGGCCTTTCCGCCTTCGCGGAGCGCTATCCGCATCAATTGTCCGGCGGCCAGCGCAAGCGCGTGGGCCTCGCCCAGGTGCTGATCCGCGACCCCAAGATCCTCCTCATGGACGAGCCCTTCGGCCCGCTGGATGCCCAGACCCGCCAGATCATGGGCAACATGCTGCTGGACCTGTGGAACGCCGAGCGCAAGGCCGTGATGTTCGTGACCCACGACCTGGAAGAGGCCATCGCGCTGGCCGACCGGGTGGTGATCATGGGGGCGGGGCCCGCCTCTCGCATCATCGGGGAATGGCGCATCGGCCTTCCCCGGCCGCGCGATATCTCGGAGATCCGCATGGAGCCCGCCTTCCATGCCCTGCACCGGGAGATCTGGTCGGCGCTGCGGGATGAAGTGGTGAAGGGTTATCGCCAGGCGGAGGAGCCGGCATGAAGCGCGCGCGGCTGCTGTTTCTCCAGGTGCTGGTGGCGGTGGTGCTCATCGCCGTCTGGCATTTCGGCTCCACCGTGAAGGTGCCCGCCGGCATCGTCTCGCAGAAGGCGTTCTATCCTCTCGATCCCTTCTTCTTCTCCACGCCGCTGGCGGTGTTCCAGCGCACCTGGAGGGACTTCTACACGGGGGTCATCTGGTATCACCTCGGCATCACGCTGCTGGAAACGGCGCTGGCCTTCGTCATCGGCGCGGCGGGCGGGGTGCTGGTGGGGTTCTGGTTCGCCCGCAAGCAGATGCTGGCGGCGGTGTTCGACCCCTATGTGAAGATGGCGAACGCGCTGCCCCGCGTGGTCCTGGCGCCCATCTTCGCCTTGTGGCTCGGGCTCGGCATCTGGTCGAAGGTGGCGCTGGGGGTGACGCTGGTCTTCTTCATCGTCTTCTTCAACGTCTATCAGGGCGTGAAGGAGGTGAGCCCCACGGTGCTCGCCAATGCGCGCATGCTGGGCATGAGCGAGCGCCATCTCATGCGGCATGTCTATTGGCCCTCGGCCCTCACCTGGATGTTCTCCTCGCTCCACACAGCCGTCGGCTTCGCGCTGGTGGGCGCGGTGGTGGGTGAATATCTCGGCTCGGCTGCGGGGCTCGGCTATCGCATTCACCAGGCGGAGGGCGTGTTCGACGTGACGGGCGTCTTCTCCGGCATGCTGGTGCTGGCCGTGTTCGTCATCCTCATCGACGCCGTAGTCACGGCCGTCGAAAATCGTCTTACCGTCTGGCGGCCTACGGCCGCCGGGCAGTCATGACCGGCCGGACCTGTCCGGCCCCATAAAAGAAGGAGGAAACCCATGAAACTGTTCGCGAAGGCCGCCCTCGCGGCGCTCGCCGGGCTGCTGCTGGCCGCGCCCGCCACGGCCCAGACCGCCGAAAAGCCGAAACTGACCCTGGGGGTCGGCGGAAAGCCGCTGCTCTATTACCTGCCGCTCACCATCGCGGAGCGGAACGGTTACTTCAAGGAACAGGGCCTCGACGTCACCATCAATGATTTCGGCGGTGGCGCGAAGTCGCTCCAGGCGTTGATCGGCGGCTCCATCGACGTGGTGACGGGCGCCTATGAGCACACCATCCGCATGCAGGCCAAAGGCCAGGACATCGTCTCGGTCATCGAGCTCGGCCGCTATCCCGGCATCGTGCTGGTGGTGGCCAAGGACAAGGCCGAGAAATACAAGGCCATCAAGGATCTGAAGGGCGCCAAGATCGGTGTCACCGCGCCCGGCTCCTCAACCAATTTCTTCGTCAACTTCCTGCTGGCCAAGAACGGCCTGTCTCCGGAGGACGTGGCCTTCGTGGGCGTGGGCGGCGGCGCCTCGGCGGTGGCGCAGATGAAGCGCGGCGAGATCGACGCCATGTCGAATCTCGACCCGGTCATCACCAAGCTGCAGAGCGACGGCGATGTGGTCGTGCTGGCGGATTCGCGCACGGTGGAAGGCAACGAGAAGATTTTCGGCGGCCAGAATCCGGCGGCGGTTCTCTACATGAAGACCGACTTCGTGAAGGAGAATCCCATCACCACCCAGAAGCTCACAAATGCCTTCTACAAGGCGCTCCAGTGGCTGAAGACCGCGACCCCGGAGGACGTGGCCAAGGTGGTGCCGGAGGAATATCTGCTGGGCGACCGCACGCTGTACATCGCCGCCGTGACCGCCTCCAAGCCCACCTATTCGCTCACCGGCATCATTCCGGAGAGCGGCATGAAGAATGCCCTCGGCATGCTGGTGGAGTTCGATCCCGAGCTGAAGGCCGCCAAGATCGACCTCGCCAAGACCTTTGACGGCAGCTTCGTGAAGAAGGCGGCCGAGACCATCAAATGAGGGCAGGGGTCAGGAGACGGTCGAGCCGAATCCGAGGCCGTCTCCGCCCACGTCCGGGTTGTTGCGGGTGAGGGCGGCGAGGCATATCTCGACCACGGCCGGGGTGTGCCACGGACGGCGGGCGGGTGGCGCGGCATTTGTGCACCACGCGCCCGCGCCCGGCTCGGCCGCTGCCGAAGCGGACAACAGGAACTCATCCATCAGGCACGCTTCCAGTGGATCGTTTGTATCCAGGATCGGCGTTTGCGGCTAGCTGTCCAGCAGCCCAGAGTTGGTGCCTGGGTGCCGCTGCATCCTTGGCTAAGCTTCAGATCGGCCTGGCCAACTCTTCCAGCATCTCCAGCGCCACGCCCACCGACTTGCGGCGGATCTCGTCGCGCTCCAGCGGGCCGAAGCGCATCTCCCGGCCCACCAGTTGCCCGTCGCTGCGCGCGCAGGCGAAATGCACGAGGCCCACGGGCTTTTCCAGCGATCCCCCGCCCGGGCCGGCGACGCCGGTGATGGAGACGGCAAGGCCGGTTCGGGCCGCTGCAAGCGCGCCGAGTGCCATTTCCCGCGCGGTCTGTTCGCTGACCGCGCCATAGGTGGCGAGCGTCGCCTCCGACACGCCCAGCATGGCCGTCTTCGCCGCATTCGAATAGGTGACGAACCCACGATCCACCACGTCGGACGAGCCTGGTATGGCGGTGAGCGCGCCGGCCACGAGGCCGCCGGTGCAGGATTCGGCCGTGGCGATGGTGAGGCCGGCCGTCCGGCAGTGGGCGAGAACGGTTTCGGCCTGGGCGTAAAGCGTCGGGTCGATCATGGCGTCTCGGTCTCCTCGGGCAGCGTTTCCTCGGGCAGGCGGATGGTGGCGGAGGCCATGGCGGCGATGCCTTCGCGCCGCCCCGTGAAGCCGAGGCGCTCGGTGGTGGTCGCCTTCACGCTGATGCGGCTCACGGGAAGCCCGACGATCTCAGAGATGCAGGCGCGGATGGCGTCCCGGTGCGGCCCCACCTTGGGGGCTTCGCAGATGAGGGTCAGGTCCAGATGGGCGATGACGCCGCCGCGTGCCCGTACCCGCTCCGCCGCGAAGGCGAGGAAGCGGTCGGAGGTGGCGCCCTTCCATTGCGGGTCGCTGGGCGGGAAATGCGCGCCGATATCCCCGTCGCACAGGGCGCCGAGAATGGCGTCGGTGAGGGCGTGCAGGCCCACATCGGCATCCGAATGCCCATCCAGCCCTTGCGAGAAGGGGATGGCGAGGCCGCCGAGCATCACATGGTCGCCGGGGCCGAAGGCGTGGACGTCGAAGCCCGTTCCCATGCGGACATCGTCGAGCCGGGGCGTGAGCGCGGCATCGGCGCGCGCGAGGTCGGCGGGATGGGTGAGCTTCACGTTCTGCGCCTCGCCTTCAAAGACCTGCACATTGTGGCCGGCCGATTCCATCACTGCGGCGTCGTCCGTCAGGCCCATGCGGCCCGCCGCGAGCGCTGCCGCATGGGCCGCGCGCAGATTGTCATAGCTGAACGCCTGGGGGGTCTGCACGGCCCGCAGACCGGCCCTGTCCGGCGTGCCGGAAACAAGGCCCGCGTCGTCCACGCTTTTCACCGTATCGGTCACCGGCAGGCCGGGAATCGCGGCGCCGTGCTCGGCACCCGCCGCAATGGCCCGCGCTATAAGCGCCTGGGAGACGAAGGGGCGGGCGGCGTCGTGCACCAGCACGATGTCCGGCGCCAGATCCGCCAGCGCTTCCAGGCCCGCTTGCACGGATGCCTGGCGATCGGCGCCGCCGGCCACGGGTGGGCGCAGCTTGGCCAGGCCCGCGCATGCCGCCTCATAGAGGGCCGCGTCGTCGGGATGAAACACCACCTGGACCGCCGCGATGCCCGGATGGGCGCACAGGGCCGCGAGGGTGCGACGCAAAACGCTCTGCCCGCCGACACTATGATATTGTTTTGGCAGAGCACCACCGGCGCGGCTTCCGCGCCCTGCTGCCACCACGATTGCCGCACACAGCATCGTCACGGGTCCACCCTTGTTTCCCGGTCCTTGAAGCGCGGGCGCGCGCCCGCCGCAAGGGGCAAGGTGCTGCGGGCGCCGAGAGGGCTTCCGGAAGGGCTGGTGGCGCACCTTTCAGCGTGCCGGAATAGCGCGATTAGCGATCGATCACACTGCCCTTGCGCGGTCAGAACGAATGTCTAGAATGTAGGCAGATCATGGGTGGCCTAATTTCTGTGCAGGATAATACCGCGTCTTCCCTCCCGCCGCTTCGCATCGGCCCGCACGCACTGGACAATCCGGTGCTTCTCGCGCCCATGGCCGGCATCACCGATGCGCCCGTGCGGCGCATGGCCGTGCGGCATGGGGCGGGGCTCGTCGTGTCCGAGATGGTGGCGAGCGAGGCTCTCCTGAGCGGGCATGCGGAAATGACCCTGCGGGCCGAGCGCGCGGGCGCGCCGCTCCATGCGGTGCAGCTTGCGGGCAACGATCCGCACTGGATGGCCGAAGCCGCGCGCATGGCCGAGGCCGAGGGCGCGGACATCATCGACATCAATATGGGCTGCCCCGCCAAGCGCGTGACCACGGGCGCCGCCGGGGCCGCCTTGCTGCGCGACCTGCCCCTGGCGGCCCGCATCCTGGAGGCGGTACGCGCCGCCGTTCGCCTGCCGGTGACCGTGAAGACCCGCCTCGGCTGGGAGGAGGGCGCCCCTACGGCGCCCATCCTCGCTACGCTCGCGGAGAAAGCCGGCCTCGCTTTGGTGACGGTGCACGGCCGCACCCGCTGCCAGTTCTACAAGGGGCAGGCCGACTGGGCGGCCATCCGCGCGGTCACGCAGGCGGTGTCCCTTCCCGTGGTGGCCAATGGCGACCTGACCGACGCACAGGATGCGCCCGCCATGCTGGCCGCTTCCGGTGCGGCCGGCGTCATGATCGGGCGCGGCGCCCAAGGGCGGCCATGGTTTCCGGGCCATGTGGCGCGCTTCCTCGCCACCGGCCACATGCCCGCCTCGCCGAGCCTCGATGCGCAGCGCGACATGCTGCTGGAATTGTATGACGGCTGGCTCTCCCTCTACGGGACGGAGATGGGCGTGCGGCAGGCGCGCAAGCATGTGGGCTGGACGCTGGAGGCCGCCGCTCAGGAGGCCGCCGCGCCCGCTGGATGGCCGTCCTCCTGGCGCGCGCGGCTGCTGACGTGCGAGGAACCGGAGGCGGTCCGGACGGGGATTCGGGCGGCGTTCGACGAACTCAATTGGAGGGCCGCAGCATGAAGGCGGACACGAAGCGGCGTCCCGAGCCGGAGGCGAATCTGTCCCGCGCCATTCTGGATGCGGTGCCCCATCCGGTGCTGACGCTGTCCGATACCGGCCAGATCGTGGATGCCAATGTGGCGGCCGAAGCGTTTTTCGAGGTGAGCCTGCCGGTCCTGCGCCGGCGCGCCTTCGCGGAATTCGTGCCCTTCGGCACCCCGCTCCTGGGCCTGATCGATCAGGTGCGCGCGCGGGGCGCGCCGGTCAACGAATACCGGGTGGACCTCGGCACGCCCCGTAATGGCGGCGAGCGCACCGTGGACATTCATGTGGCGCCGGTGGCGGAACGGCCGGGCCATGTGGTGGTGATGCTCCAGGAGCGCACCATCGCCGACAAGATGGACCGCCAGCTCACCCATCGCGGCGCCGCCCGGTCGGTGAGCGCCTTGGCTTCCATGCTGGCCCACGAGATCAAGAACCCTCTGTCGGGCATCCGCGGTGCGGCGCAATTGCTGGAACAGTCTGCCGGGGACGAGGACCGGGCGCTCACCCGGCTCATCTGCGACGAGGCGGACCGGATCGTGAAGCTGGTGGACCGCATGGAGGTGTTCTCCGACGAGCGCCCCGTGGAGCGCGAGCCGGTGAACATCCATGCCGTTCTGGAGCATGTGCGCACGCTGGCGGCTTCGGGCTTCGCGCGCCATGTGCGCTTCGTGGAGGAATACGATCCCTCCCTGCCGCCGGTCTTCGCCAATCGCGACCAGCTCATCCAGGTGTTCCTCAATCTGGTGAAGAATGCGGCGGAAGCGATAGACGGCGACGGCGACGGGGAAATCCAACTCACCACGGCCTTCCGCCCCGGCGTGCGGCTCACCGTTCCGGGCACCACGAGCCGGGTCAGCCTGCCGCTGGAATTCTGCGTGAAGGACAACGGTAAGGGCGTGCCGGAGGACCTGCTGCCCCACCTGTTCGATCCGTTTGTCACCACCAAGCCGACCGGAACTGGCCTCGGCCTTGCATTGGTCGCGAAGATCATCGGGGACCACGGCGGCATCGTTGAATGCGACAGCCAGCCCCGTCGAACCACCTTCCGGGTGCTCCTGCCCATGTATCGCGGCAAGCGCGCCTCTGCCGAAGACAACTGAGGGATCCATGCCGACAGGAAGCATCCTGGTCGCTGACGACGACGCAGCCATCCGCACCGTGCTCAACCAAGCCCTGTCCCGGGCGGGCTATGAGGTGCGTTCCTGCGGCAACGCGGCCACCTTGTGGCGATGGGTCAGCCAGGGGGATGGCGATCTCGTGATCACCGACGTGGTGATGCCCGACGAGAACGCCTTCGACCTCCTGCCCCGTATCAAGAAGGCGCGGCCGGATCTGCCGGTCATCGTCATGAGCGCGCAGAACACGTTCATGACCGCCATCCGCGCCTCCGAGCGCGGCGCCTATGAATATCTGCCCAAGCCCTTCGACCTGAAGGAGCTGATCTCCATCGTCGGCCGCGCCCTCGCGGAGCCGAAGAAGGCGGATATACGCGGGCATGGCGGCGATGAGCAGGACAATATCCCGCTGGTGGGCCGCTCGCCCGCCATGCAGGAAATCTACCGCCTGCTCGCCCGCCTCATGCAGACCGACCTCACCGTGATGATCGCGGGTGAGAGCGGCACCGGGAAGGAACTGGTGGCCCGCGCGCTGCATGATTACGGCAAGCGCCGCTCCGGCCCGTTCGTCGCCATCAACATGGCCGCCATCCCGCGCGACCTCATCGAGAGCGAGCTGTTCGGCCACGAGAAGGGCTCCTTCACCGGCGCCACCACCCGCAATCCCGGTCGCTTCGAGCAGGCCGAGGGCGGCACGCTGTTCCTGGATGAGATCGGCGACATGCCCATGGAGGCGCAGACCCGCCTCCTGCGCGTGCTGCAGCAGGGCGAATACACGACGGTGGGCGGGCGCACGCCCATCAAGACCGACGTGCGCATCATCGCCGCCACCAACAAGGATCTGCGCACCCTCATCCAGCAGGGTCTGTTCCGCGAGGACCTGTTCTTCCGCCTCAACGTGGTGCCCCTGCGGCTGCCGCCGCTGCGCGAGCGGGCGGAGGATGTGCCGGATCTGGTGCGCCACTTCTTCCTCCAGGCGGAGCGGGAAGGGCTGCCCGCCAAGCAGATCGACGCGGCGGCCCTCGACCGCCTGAAGCGCTATCGCTGGCCGGGCAATGTGCGCGAGCTTGAGAATCTGGTGCGGCGCCTCGCGGCGCTCTATCCCCAGGACATCATCTCGCTGGGCATCATCGAGGCGGAGCTGTCCGAGCCCGCGCCGAACTCCCTCTCCGAGGACGGACCCGCCGATGCCACCCTCGGGGCCTCGGTGGAGCGCCATCTCAATGCGTATTTCGGCGGCTTCGGCGAGGACCTTCCCCCACCCGGCCTCTATCACCGCATCCTCAGGGACGTGGAATATCCCCTCCTGTCGGCCGCTCTGGCCGCGACGCGGGGGAACCAAATCAAGGCGGCTGAATTACTTGGCCTGAATCGGAATACGCTCCGCAAGAAGATCCGCGACCTCGACATCCAGGTGATCCGTACAAATCGTTAGTGTTATAACGGCCTCGCTTGAGATTGCCGATTTCGTGGGCACAGGCATAATCGCATTCGGGAGACTTGCGAGGTCTGGTTGTGGCCGCCGAGGGAGACTGGCCTGAATATTTGCTGCGGGTCCTCAATGTCTTCATTGAGGACATCGGCACGCGCCGCGAATGGATAGACGCCCTTCCGCCTCTGTTCGCAGCGCTTGCCGATGCGCGCGGCTATGACCGGGTCGCGCTGTTCCGCGTGCACGAGGCCTGCGATGCGGGGCTTGCCGTCTCCTGCCGCATGGACTGGGCCCGCCCGGGTCTCGCTCTACTTACCGATACGGTCCACCCCTCGGTCCGCCCGGCTCAGGCCGACGCCACCCAGCGCGAGTGGGCCGAGCGCCGCACACGGGGCGAGATGATCGAAGGGATCGGGGATGACCTGCCCGGCTATCTCGGGACCTATTTCCGGACGAACGGGATCATCCGCTTCCTCACCATTCCGGTAATGGTGGACGGGCGCTGGTGGGGGCACCTGTGCGTCAGCCTGCCGGACCGGACCCATGTCTGGTCAGAGGCGGAGCGCGCGGCGCTCCAGGCCATCGCCCGGGTGATGGCGCATTTCGAAACATGGTCGCGGGCGGAACTGCAGGTGGTGGAAGCCTCCCGCACCGTCATGCTCACCACCGCGCTCGACGGCATCATTTCCATCGACGAGGCCGGCCTGATCATCGAGTTCAATCCGGCGGCCGAAAGCATGTTCGGCCTGCGGCGATCCGACGTGATCGGACGCTCGCTCGGCGATACGGTGATCCCGTCCCAACACCAGCATTCCCATCGCGACGGCCTCGAAGCCTATCTCGCCGGCGGAAGCCCGCGGCTGCTGGGGCAGCGGGTGGAGACACAGGGGCGGCGTGCGGATGGCGAAGTGTTTCCGCTGGAGCTGACCGTCACGGAAATCCGGGCCGGTGCCCGCCGCCTGTTCACCGCCTATCTGCGCGACATTTCAGATCGGGTGGCGTCGCAGGCGGCGCTGGAGCGCCTCGCCTTCGAGGATGCCGTGACAGGTCTGCCGAATCGCGCCGGCCTCCTGCGGCGCACGCTGTCCGACCCCGGACAGAACCTGCGCGGGGCTGTGGTGCTGCGGCTGCCGGACCTCGCTTTGCTCTCCGCCAGCCTCGGCGACGTGTTTGTCGATCCCATCCTCCGGGCACTGACGCGGCGCCTGGAGGGCCTCATGCCGCCCGGCACCCATCTGGCCCGCACCGGCGAAAGCGAGTTCGCGGCCGTGGTTCCCTGCGAGGAGACCATGAAGCAGGTGGGCGGGCTGATCGCGGAGGCGATCCAGGCGCCGGTGGAGACCGAGGGGCGGCGCTTCTATGTGCAAGGCCGGATCGGCATCGCCAAGGGGGAGGGCGCGGTGGACACCCTGCTGCGTGATGCGGAACTGGCCTCGCGCTGGGAGGGGCTCCGCGCGCGCATGTTCAGCGAATCCCTGCGTGCCCGGCATCAGCACCAGCTCGATTTGGAAAACAGCCTGCGCGAGGTGCTGCTCCAGCGCTCGGACGCGCTGTTTCCGGTCTTCCAGCCCATTCGCGACATCGGCTCCGGCCGCATCGCCGGCTTCGAGGCGCTCGCGCGCTGGCGCCATCCGATCCACGACACGGTGCCCCCTTCCGACTTCATCCCGCTGGCGGAGACGGTCGGCCTTGCGGACCGCCTCGGGGAGGAGATCCTCGACAAGGCCTCGCGGGCCTGCGCCCAATGGAACAGGCATCGCCGGGAGAGGGGCCTTCCGCCGCGCTATGTCTCGGTGAATCTGTCCGCCACCCAGCTCTCGGCTCCCGACCTCGTCACCCGCATCGCCCGGATCCTGGAACGCAACCAACTGCCGGGCGCCCAGATCTGCTTCGAGCTGACGGAAAGTGCCATCCTCTCGCACCCCACTTTGGCCGGACGCATGCTGCAGGACCTGCGAAACATGGGATGCGGCATCGCCATCGACGATTTCGGAACCGGCTATTCGAGCCTCAGCTATCTGCAGGGCCTGCCGGCGGACGCCATCAAGATGGACCGCTCCTTCGTCCTCGATCTGGAAAAGGACCAGCGCAGCCACCGCATCGTTCAGGTTCTGGTGGAACTGGCCCACACCTTGGGCATGACGGTCGTCGCGGAAGGAGTGGAAACGTCCGGCGCGCTCGACCTCGTGCGGGCGGCGGGCTGCGATTATGCTCAGGGCTTCCTTCTCGGCCGCCCCATGCCGGTGGATCAGGCGACGCTGCTCGGCGACTGGTTCCACTGAGGCCAAGCGGGCACGATCCATAATTGTAAGAATAGGTTAGCCAAAAGGCGGAACCTGCGTGCGCCGTGCGCGATCTTCTGTGGGCGGCGGGCTCGGAAGCGCCCGTCGGCAAACTTCTCCATTCCGTCTGTCACATTTTTGCACCAGTGTCGTTCCACTGCATCAGTTGGCGGATGGCGGAACGGGAGACCGACTTTGACTGGCTTCAGGCGGCGCAAGCGGAAACCGGCATTTTCAATGCGCCTCCTCCGGCGGGACCGGGCGGGGATATGAACGTGACGGGCGTGGAGGGATCGGACGGCGGCGGGTCCGCCATGGTCGGGCGCTTCGGGACGCTGGGCTGGTTCGCGCCGCTCATGGTGATCCTGGCCCTCGTCTCGGCGCTGGTCACGTTCCTGATTCTCATGGGCCTCACGCCGGTGGTGCCCACCCATGAAGTGGTCATCGGCCTGCTGGCGGGCAATGCGTTCGCCGTCATCGTGCTCTCCACCATGGTCGGCCGCGAGGTCTGGCGCATCGCCCGTGCGCGGGCGCGGGGCCGGGCGGCGGCGCGGCTTCATGTGCGCATCGTCGGCCTGTTCGCCATCGTCGCGGTGGTGCCAGCCATCCTGGTGGCGGTGGTGGCGAGCCTGACGCTGGATCGTGGGCTCGACCGCTGGTTCTCCATCCGCACCCGCGAGATCGTGGCGAGCGCGGTGCAGGTGGCGCAGACCTATGTGCGCGAGCATGCGCTGAACATCCGGGGCGACGTGCTGGCCATGAGCGCCGACCTCACCCGGTTGAAGCCCATGTATGAGAACGACCCGGAGCGCTTCCGGCAGGTGCTGACCGCCCAGGCGGCGCTGCGCAACCTTCCGGGCTCCCTCCTCATCCACAAGGACCTGTCCGTGGTGGAGCGGGCGCAGGTGAATTCGGGCCGCGAATATGTGGTGCCCGCCAATATCGCCATCGACGACGCCACCACCGAGCAGCCCATCATCTACCTGCCCAACGATGCGGACTTCGTGGGCGCGCTAGTGAAGCTGAAGGATTATGACGACCTCTACCTCTACGTGGCCCGGCCCATCGACCCGCGTGTCATCGGCTATCTGAAGACCACGCGGGAGACGCTGGCGGACTATGAAAGCCTGGAGCAGCGGCGCTTCGGCGTGCAGGTGGCCTTCGCGCTCATGTATGCGGTCATCACGCTCATCGTGCTGTTGTCCGCCGTCTGGCTCGGCATCAATTTCTCCAAATGGCTGGTGGCGCCCATCCGCCGCCTGATCTCCGCCGCCACCCATGTGGCGGACGGCAATCTCGACGTGCAGGTGCCCATCTATCGCTCGGAGGGGGATCTGGCTGCGCTCGGCGAGACTTTCAACAAGATGACCTCCGAGCTGCGCGCCCAGCGCACCGACCTGCTGCAGGCCAGTGCCCAGATCGACAGCCGCCGCCGCTTCACGGAGGCGGTGCTGGCGGGCGTGGGCGCGGGTGTGATCGGCCTCGATCCCCATGCCCGCGTCACCATCCTCAACCGCTCGGCCGAATCCCTGCTGGGCGTGCGGGAGGCGGACGTCCTGGGCAGTCTGCTCACCGACGTATTGCCCGAGACGGCGGGCCTGCTGGGCGAGGCGGAGGGTTCCCGCCAGCGGGTGATCCAGGGGAACATCACCCTCACGCGGGAGGGCAAGGACCGGGTGTTCGCCGTGCGCGTCACCACCGAGCAGGCGAGCGAGGCAGAGCACGGCTGGGTGGTGACGCTGGACGACATCACCGCCCTCATCCAGGCCCAGCGCACCTCCGCCTGGGCGGACGTGGCGCGGCGCATCGCCCATGAGATCAAAAACCCGCTGACCCCCATCCAGCTGTCCGCCGAGCGCCTGAAGCGCAAATACGGCAAGCACATCACCCAGGACCGGGACGTGTTCGACCAGTGCACGGACACCATCATCCGCCAGGTGGGCGATATCGGCCGCATGGTGGACGAGTTCTCCTCCTTCGCGCGCATGCCCAAGCCCGTGGTGGACAGCCTGGATCTGGCCGAGACGCTGCGGCAAAGCGTCTTCCTCATGCGGGTCGGCCATCCTGAGGTCACGTTCGAGGCGGAGATGCCCGCTTCCCTCCCGGCGCGGTTCGACCGCCGCCTCGTTTCCCAAGCCTTGACCAACATCCTGAAGAATGCCGCCGAGGCCATTGAGGCCATTCCGGCGGAGCAACGCGGCAAGGGGCTCATCCGCATCCGGGCGGAGCGCTCCGGTGACTATTTGGTGGTGGACGTGATCGACAACGGACTTGGCCTTCCCCAGGAAAACCGCGCCCGGCTCCTGGAGCCCTACGTGACCACGCGCGAGAAGGGCACGGGCCTCGGCCTCGCCATTGTGGGGAAGATCATGGAGGAACACGGGGGAGGGATCGAGTTGAACGATTCGCCGGACGGGCGCGGCGCCTGGATCCGCCTGAAACTGCGCGCGGACGGCCCCGTTGCCGACGCGGCCGCGCAGGGAGCCTGACCCCATGGCCCATGACATTCTCATCGTCGACGACGAGGCCGACATCCGCGATCTCGTGGCCGGCATCCTGGAGGACGAAGGCTACAGCGCCCGTACGGCCCGCGATGCGGACACCGCGCTCGCCGCAATCGCCGCGCGTCGGCCGAACCTCATCTTCCTGGACATCTGGCTCGAAGGCAGCCGCCTGGACGGCCTGGAATTGCTGGACCTCATCAAGTCCGAGCATCCGGACGTGCCGGTGGTGATGATTTCCGGCCATGGCAATATCGAGACCGCGGTGGCTGCCATCAAGCGCGGTGCCTACGACTTCGTGGAGAAGCCGTTCAACGCCGACCGCCTGCTGCTGATCGCCCAGCGCGCATTGGAGACGCTGCGCCTGCGCCGCGAGGTGAAGGAACTGAAGCAGCACACCCCGCACAAGCTGGTGGGCCGCTCCAGCGCCATCCAGCAATTGCGCGCCACCGTGGAGCGGGTGGGCCCCACCAATTCGCGCATCCTCATCATCGGCCCCTCGGGCTGCGGCAAGGAACTGACGGCGCGCATGATCCATGCCGCGTCCGGCCGGGCGCAGGGGCCGTTCGTGGTGATCAACGCGGCTGCCATCACGCCGGAGCGGCTGGAGTACGAACTGTTCGGCGTGGAGCCGGGCGAAGGGCGTGAGCCGCGCCGAGGCGCCCTGGAGGAAGCCCACGGGGGAAGCCTGTTCCTGGACGAGATCGCGGACATGCCCCGCGAGACCCAGAACCGGGTGCTGCGCGTGCTGGTGGAGCAGACCTTCACCCGCATCGGCGGCAGCGAGAAGGTGAATGTGGACGTGCGCATCATCTCCTCCACCGGGCGCAACCTGGAGGAGGAGATCGCCAAGGGGCGGTTCCGCGAGGACCTCTATCACCGCCTCTCGGTGGTGCCGATCCGCGTGCCGCCTCTGGCGGAGCGGCGGGAGGACATTCCCGAACTGGTGGACTTCTTCATCGAGCTGATCTCCCAGACCACGGGCCTGCCGCGCCGACGCATCGCCGACGACGCCATGGCGGTGCTCCAGTCCCATGACTGGCCGGGCAATGTCCGCCAGCTCCGCAACAATGTGGAGCGGGTGCTCATCCTGGCGGGCGGCGACCCGGAGGCCATCGTCACGGCGTCCATGCTGCCGCCGGATGTGGGCGCCCTGGTGCCGAACCTGCCCACCGGCAATGGGGGCGAACACCTCATGGGCCTGCCTTTGCGCGAGGCGCGCGAGGTGTTCGAGCGGGAATATCTCGCCGCGCAGATCAACCGCTTCGGCGGCAACATTTCGCGCACCGCCGAGTTCGTGGGCATGGAACGCTCCGCGCTGCACCGCAAGCTCAAGGCGCTCGGCGTCGGGTAGGCGCTCGCCCTCGTTTGCCCGGGCCCGGCCGGTGAACTACTCTGCGGCCCACTGGGGGAATCATCCATGAAGGTCGTGATCTGCGGAGCGGGGCAGGTGGGGTTCGGCATTG
This sequence comes from Aquabacter cavernae, assembly GCF_003993795.1. Lineage (GTDB taxonomy): Bacteria > Pseudomonadota > Alphaproteobacteria > Rhizobiales > Xanthobacteraceae > Aquabacter > Aquabacter cavernae. The sequence goes on along the minus strand of NZ_RWKV01000008.1, from coordinate 1,026,972 downwards.
CCGAACGCCTCGCCGGTGAGCAGAATGACGTGTCCATCGTCGATGCCGATCCGCGCCGCATCCAGGTGGCCACCGAGCAACTGGACGTGCGCGGCGTCGTGGGGCACGGCTCCCATCCTGACGTGCTAGCGCGTGCAGGCGCCGAGCAGGCGGACATGCTCATCGCCGTGACGCTGTCGGACGAAGTGAACATGGTCGCCTGCCAGGTGGGCCACTCGCTGTTCAACGTGCCCACCAAGGTGGCCCGCATCCGTGCGCAGACCTATCTGCAGCCGGAATGGCGCGAGATGCTCTCGCGCGATCACCTGCCGGTGGATGTGGTGATCTCCCCCGAAGTGGAGGTGGGCGAGACGGTGCTGCGCCGCCTGTCGCTGCCGGGCGCCGTGGACACGGTGACCTTCGCCGACGGGGCCGTGGTGGTGGCGGGCGTGGCATGCGGCGAGGAATGCCCGGTGGCGGGCACGCCGTTGCGTGAACTCACCCAGCTTTTCCCCGATCTGCGCGCCACGGTGGTCTCGGTGCTGCGCGGCGGCAAGCCGGTGGTGCTCAAGAGCTCGGACCAGATCCAGGTGGGCGACGTTGCGTATTTCGTCGCGGCGGCCAATCAGGTGAAGCGCACCCTCTCCATTTTCGGCCATGACGAGATTCCCGGCCAGCGTATCGTCATCGCGGGCGGCGGCAATATCGGCACCTATGTGGCCCATGAGCTGGAGCAGCGGAACGCCGCCGCCAAGGTGAAGATCATCGAAGCGTCCCGCGACCGGGCTCAGGCCATCGCGGAAACCCTCCAGCGCACCGTGGTGCTTCACGGCGATGCGTTGGCGCGGGATATATTGGACGAGGCGGGGGTCTCGGACGCCGACACCATGCTGTCGCTCACCAATGACGACCGCATCAACATCCTCTCCTGCCTTCTCGCCAAGCAACTGGGCGCGCGGCGCATCCTCTCGCTGGTGAACGAGCAGGGCTATGCCGCCTTCGCCCAGGGGCTGGGCATCGATGCCCATGTGAACCCCCGCCAGATCACGGTCTCCAAGATCCTCCAGCATGTGCGGCGCGGCCGCATCCACCGGGTGCATGCGCTGCTGGATGGGACGGGTGAGGTGATCGAGGCGGAAGCGCTGGAGACCTCGCCTCTGGTGGGCCGCCCGCTGCGCGATCTCGACGTGATGGACGGGCTGCGCATCGGCGCCATCGTGCGCAATGGCGAGGTTCTGCTGCCCACCGGCGATACGGTGGTTCGCGCCCAGGATCGCGTGGTGCTGTTCGCGCTCGCCGAGCGCATCAAGCGCGTGGAGCAGTTGTTCCGCGTCAGCCTCGAATTCTTCTGAGCGCCCATGGCGTCCGTCGTCCGCCTTCTCGCGCTGGCGTTGGCCTGGACGGGCGTGGCGGCGCTTGTCCCGGCGCTGGTCTCCGCCCGCTGGGGGGAGGGGCTGGCCCCCGCCTTCCTCGCCACCACGATGGGATGCGCCTTTCTGGCGGGCGCCATGTATTTCGCCAGCGCGGGGCTGGCGGGGCGGATCCGCCGGTTCCAGGTTTTCACTGCTCTGTCGGCGCTCTGGGTCCTTATTCCCGCTGTTGCCGCCCCGGTCATCGCCGTGGCGGCTCGCCTGGAGCTAGGGCCCGCCTGGTTCGAGGCGCTGTCCGCCTTCACCACCACCGGCTTCACGCAGGTGCCCACGGGCCCACGCAGCCTGTTCGTCTGGTTCGCCCTGTTGCAATGGAGCGGGGGGCTTCTGACCATCGTTTCCGCCGTCGCCATCCTGGCCCCGGCCGGTATTGCGGGCCTGCCGGACCGCGCGGTCAACCGGCTGGACGAGCGCGACGCGGTGGACACGGCGGGCGTGCTGAAGGACGTGGCGCCCATCTATGCCGGGGCGTTGGGACTTGCCTTCCTGGCCATGCTGTTCGCGGGCGCGGAGCCCTATGCCGCCTTCTGCCTTGCCAGCGCCGCCACATCTGCGGGTGCCCATCTGCCGCCGGAGGCACGGGACGTGCTGGAGGCGGGCGGCGCGGCGCGCTGGCTATTCCTGCCCTTCCTGCTCTGGGCCGCCACCAGCGTGCGCTGGCACCGGGCCCTGGTGACCCGGCGCGTCCATGCGGCGCCCGAGCAGCCTGAAAGCCTCATTCTGCTGGGCTATTGGCTGGTCCTGGGCCTCCTGTTCTCGGTGCTCCTGTTCCGCCTTGCACCGGGCGTGGAGGTGATGGGCGCCATCGGCGAAGGGCTGTTCACGGCGGCCTCCCTCATTTCCACCTCCGGCCTGCCGGGAGCCTCGGACACGTTCCGCCATCTGCCCGAAGGGCTGGTGCTGACGGTGACGCTGGTGGGCGGCGGTGCGCTTTCTGTGGCGGGTGGCCTGAAGATCCTGCGGGTGCGTGCCATGTTGCTGCGCGCCCGGGGGGATCTTGCCCGCCTGATCTCGCCCAATATCGTCCAGCCGTCCCGGACAGGGGAGGGCGGCATCGGCTCGGCCATGCGCGGGGTGTGGGTGGGCACGGTGGCGCTGTTCGCCACGCTCGCGGCGGTGACCGTCGCCTTCGGCTTCGGTGCCCCCAGCTTCGAGGCGGCGCTGACCGGGGCCATTGCCGCCATGACCAATGCCGGCCCGATCTATGACGCATCCGGCCATGATTGGCCGCCTGTCGCGAACCTTCCGGTGGTCTCGGTGGCCGGGGCCGCCTTCGCCATGATTGCCGGGCGGATCGAGACCGTGGGGGCATTCGTGCTCATTCATCTCGCCTTCTGGCGCACCTGAGGTCATCGAGGGCCATGTCGCGCATCGCCTATGTGAACGGCCGCTACCTTCCCCATGCGGACGCGGGAATTCATATCGAGGACCGGGGCTTCCAGTTCTCCGACGGCGTTTATGAAGTGTGCGAGGTGCGCGGCGGGCGGCTCATCGATGCGCGGCGCCACCTGGATCGGCTGGACCGCTCCCTGCGCGAACTGCGTATCGTGTCTCCCATGGCACGGGCGGCGCTGCTGGTGGTGATGAAGGAAACCGTACGCCGCAACCGTGTGCGCACCGGCCTCGTCTATCTCCAGGTCACGCGCGGCATCGCCCGGCGGGACCACGGCTTCCCTGCCGCCGACACGCCGCCCTCGGTGGTGGTGACCGCCCGTGCGACCGATCCGAAGGCCGGCGCCGCCAAGGCCGCGGCAGGGGTGAAGGTCATCACCGTGCCGGACAACCGATGGGAGCGGGTGGACATCAAGACCGTGGGTCTCCTGCCCAATGTTCTCGCCAAGCAGCAAGCGCGAGAGAACGGTGCGTTCGAGGCTTGGTTCGTGGATTCCGAAGGGCGGGTGACGGAGGGGGCATCCACCAACGCCTGGATCCTCACCGCCGAGGGGGTTCTGGTGACCCGTCCTGCTGAGGCGGGCATCCTGCGGGGAATCACCCGTACCGTGCTGTTTGACGTGGCCGAGGATCTGGGGCTGCGTGTGGAGGAGCGCGCTTTCACCCGCGCCGAGGCGCTGGCAGCGCGTGAGGCATTCGTCTCATCGGCATCGGGAATCGTGTTGCCGGTGGTTGCCATCGATGGTCAGAAGGTGGGCGAAGGGCGCCCCGGCCCTGTGGCCATGGGCCTTCGAGCGTGTTTCCATGATTTCGCGGAAGCAGATGCCTGACGCATTGCAGCGCAAAATGCTGCGCAGCAAAATATTCTTGCCTATCGCGTCGGCTATGCCATTTTAGGCAGCTAATTCCCGCCCCTCCAGCGTTGCGACGTTTGGGGAAAGGGTGGGGCAACGCCGAAACAATGGATACGAAAATGGCGGCGGAACGCACACAAAATCTTCAGGACACATTCCTGAACCACGTACGCAAGTCGAAAACTCCCCTCACCATCTTTCTTGTGAACGGGGTCAAGCTCCAGGGCGTCGTGACTTGGTTCGACAATTTTTGCGTGCTCCTGCGTCGGGACGGGCATTCGCAACTCGTCTACAAGCACGCCATCTCGACCATCATGCCGGGCCATCCCGTGCAGCTGTTCGACCCGACCGACGAGGCGGAGAAGGCGTAACGCCGCGTGGAGCGCAAGAGCGTCGATCGCGCGTCGCGCAGCGAACCGGGCGCGGGGGGGAAAGGTGGCGTTGAACGCCATGCCCCGCCCACACGCTGCGCCGTCGTCACCCCCCATTTCACCAAGCGCTCGGCCCGTGGGGCCGAGGAGCGCCGCTCTCCCGAGGCACGCCTCGACGAGGCGGCGGGGCTTGCGCTCGCCATCGATCTTGAGGTCGTGCATCGCGCCCTCATCGGCCTGCCGGACATCAAGCCCGCCACTTATATCGGCGCGGGCAAGGTGGAGGAGATCGCGCATATCGTGACGGAGTTGGAGATCGGCCTCGTCTTCGTGGATGCCGCTCTCTCTCCTGTGCAGCAGCGGAACCTGGAAAAGGCGTGGGCCACTAAGGTGGTGGACCGTACGGCGCTGATCCTGGAGATTTTCGGCCAGCGCGCCCGCACGAAGGAAGGCGCCCTCCAAGTGGAGTTGGCGCACCTCACCTACCAGCGCTCGCGCCTGGTGCGCTCCTGGACCCATCTGGAGCGCCAGCGCGGCGGCTTCGGCTTCCTTGGCGGCCCTGGCGAAACGCAGATCGAGGCCGACCGCCGGATCATCGGCGAGCGCATCTTGCGCATCGAGCGGGATCTGGAACAGGTGAAGCGCACCCGCGCTTTGCATCGCACCAGCCGCAAGCGCGTGCCTTATCCCGTGGTGGCACTGGTGGGCTACACCAATGCCGGCAAGTCCACCTTGTTCAACCGCCTCACGCGGGCGGATGTCACGGCGCAGGACCTGCTGTTCGCCACGCTCGATCCTACCTTGCGCAGCGTGGACCTGCCCCACGGCACGCGGGTCATCCTGTCCGATACGGTGGGCTTCATCTCGGAACTGCCGACCCAGCTTGTCGCCGCCTTCCGCGCGACACTGGAAGAGGTGATCGAGGCGGACGTGATCCTGCATGTGCGGGACATGTCCCATCCAGACACGGAAGCTCAGGCGCAGGACGTGCGCGACGTGCTGACGGACCTGGGCATCGATGTGGAAGAGGGCGGGCGCATGGTGGAGGTCTGGAACAAGATCGACCGCCTATCCGACGAGGCGCGCCTCGCGCTCGCCAATTCCGCCGAGCGTGTGCCGCTCGGCGAGCGGCCGGTGCTGGTCTCGGCCCTCACGGGGGATGGGACGGACGACCTGCTCTCCGTGGTGGAGCGGCGCATCACGGTGGGGCGCATCACGCTCCATGTGAACGTGCCCACCGAGGACGGCGAGGGGATCGGCTGGCTCTACCGGCACGGGGAAGTGCTGGAGCGGCGGGCCGACAGCGACGGCGCGCTCCATGTGGTGCTGCGCATCCTTCCCGAGCGTGTCGCCCTGGTGAAGCGCCGTTTCGGCGCGGGGCGCGTGCGCAAGGTGTGACGCCGCCGGGCAAGGCCGAGCGCCGGGCCCGTATCCGTCACTTCAGATCATGTGAGCGCGCGGCGTGCCGCGCGCCGGGGCCGGGGAAACCCGGCGGAATTCGTCTCGGATCAGGCCTTGCCGCGCACCCAACGCAGGGTGGTCTCGGCCACGCGGCGACCCAGATGGGCGGCGGTGCGCTTGTCGGAGGCCGGCGGCGTCGCGTCCGGGCCCTGGTCAACGTTCGACTGCGCGAACGCGCCGCCGAAGCTGCCGAGGCGGTTGAGATCCTCGACGGAGCCGTTGGAATTGTTGTTGCCCGGGTGCAGGCCGAGGCCGACCCAGACCATGCCGTGCTGCTGGGAAAGGTTGAACATGGCGTGCAGGCCCTGGAGCTTGTCGCCGTTCTGGGAGCCGGAATTCACGAAGCCGGCGGCCAGCTTGTCCTTCCACTTCATCTCCATCCAGCGCTTGGAGCTTTTCTCCGCGAAGGTCGCGAAGCCGGCGGAGAGGTTGCCCATATAGATGGGCGCACCGAAGATGATGGCCTCGGTGCCGTCCAGCGCCTCCCAATGGGCATCGACCTCGTCCACGGAAACCAGCTTGCCCTCGACGCCCGCGACGTCCTGAATGCCGGAGAGGACGGCTTCCGCCACCACCTTCGTGTGGCCGTAGCCGGAATGATAGACGATGGCGATAACAGGGGTGCTCATGGTGCGGCTCCTTCGTGGCCTTGCCATTGGGACGCCCGCGACACGGCGGGCATCAAAAATGATGCCCCTGTTTCTCATGCGTCGCCGCAAATGGCGAGCCGGTGCTTCGCAAAGATGTTTTGCATCAGTGCAATGTGATTGCCTGCCGCGCTTAACCCGCTGGCAACCGCGGGCGGTGTAAGAAGAAGCGCATGCAGACCCGTTCGCGCCTTCGCTCCATCCTCACCGCCGTTGCGCTCTATGCCGTCGCCGGGGGCGCCATCGGCTATTTCGCCTATCACGGATACAGCGGCAATCACGGCCTTGTCGCCAAGCGCAGCTATGCTCAGGACGCCGCGCAGCTGGAAGCGGAGTTGGGGAAGCTGAAGGCGACGCGGCACGCGCTGGAGCACAAAGTGTCCCTGCTCAATGCCCAGCGCCTGGACCCGGATCTGCTCGACGAGCAGGGCCGTCGGCAGCTCGATTTCGTCCACACGAAGGACATCGTGCTGCTGAAACAGAATAAATGAACCGACATTGAGTTCATGTGTTTTATGAACTGATATTGGGTTCATTGAAGTAAAATCAAGCATTTACAGCATGTTGCGGTGCAGCAGAGCGCATTTCGCGCTTTGAGGCGCGTTTCAGGTGCGCTAGAGCTTTGGGCGAGGTACGAGCGTTATCCTGAGGACGACGATGGCCACCAGACGATCCCCCGCCAAAACCGCAGCCCCCAAGGAAGCGGTACCCGGAGAGGTACCTGCCTTCTCCAAGGACCAGGAACTCGCCGCCTATCGCGAGATGCTGCTGATCCGCCGTTTCGAGGAGAAGGCCGGCCAGATGTATGGCATGGGCCTCATCGGCGGCTTCTGCCACCTCTATATCGGCCAGGAGGCCGTGGTGGTGGGCATGCAGATGGCCATGAAGCCCGGCGACCAGGTGATCACCGGCTATCGCGACCACGGCCATATGCTCTCCACGGGCATGGAGTCGAAGGGCGTCATGGCCGAGCTGACCGGCCGGCGCGGCGGCTATTCCAAGGGCAAGGGCGGCTCGATGCACATGTTCAGCATCGAGAAGCAGTTCTTCGGCGGCCACGGCATCGTGGGCGCCCAGGTGTCGCTCGGCACCGGCCTCGGCTTCGCGAACCATTATCGCGACAATGGCGCGGTCTCCGTCACCTATTTCGGCGACGGCGCGGCCAATCAGGGCCAGGTCTATGAGAGCTTCAACATGGCGGAGCTGTGGAAGCTGCCCGTCGTGTATGTGATCGAGAACAACAAGTACGCCATGGGCACCGCCGTCACCCGCGCCTCGGCGCAGACGGACTTCTCCAAGCGTGGCACCTCCTTCAACATCCCCGGCGAGCAGGTGGATGGCATGGATGTGCGCGCGGTGCGGGCGGCCGGCGAGCGGGCGCTGGAATTCGCCCGTTCCGGCAAGGGCCCTTACATCCTCGAAATGCAGACCTACCGCTATCGCGGCCACTCCATGTCCGATCCGGCCAAGTACCGGTCGAAGGAGGAGGTCCAGAAGATGCGGACGGAGCACGACCCCATCGAGCAGGTGCGTGCGCGCCTGCTGGAGGGCAAGCTTGCGACCGAAGAGGACCTCAAGAAGATCGACGCGGAAATCCGCGACATCGTCAACGAGGCGGCGGATTTCGCGAGCCACGATCCCGAGCCGGACGTGTCCGAGCTTTACACGGACGTGCTGCGCTAGGCGCGGCGGTTTCCCGGGCATCCCGAGCGGGGGAACCCAATGGCCAGCATCAGTCTCCTCGTCGTCTTCCTCGCCCTCGCGATCTTCGTGGGGAGCTGGGGGGTAGCCGTCTATGAGGGCACGCGCGCCGAGGAAGGTCTCGGCGCGCTCGGCCCCGTGCGTCGCGGTTTCCTTCTCTTCTGGCCGTTCGCCGCGCGCGGACGGCAGGATCCGGCCAATGCCCACGGGCGGCGCGCGGGCAAGGCCCAGATCGCCGTCATCGCTTCCCTGATGGTCGCGGTCGCCGCGGCCTCCGCCTACACCAATCTCACACATGAGCGCCCGGGAAAGGCCGCGTCTGCGGACCTCACCGCGCCGAGCCAGAGCTGACAGCCATGCCCATCGACATTCTCATGCCGGCCCTCTCGCCCACCATGGAGAAGGGCAACCTTGCCAAGTGGGTGAAGAAGGTAGGCGACACGGTGAAGTCCGGCGACATCATCGCCGAGATCGAGACCGACAAGGCCACCATGGAAGTGGAGGCCGTGGACGAGGGCATCCTCGGCAAGATCCTGGTGCCCGAGGGCACGCAGGACGTGGCCGTGAACACGCCCATCGCCGTTATCCTGGCCGAGGGCGAGGACGCCAACGCCGCGCCTGCGCCCCAGCAGAAGGCCGCCGAGAGCGCGCCGCCCGCCGTCGCAGCTCCCGCCGCGCCGCAGACGCCCGCCCCGTCCGCCGTCGCCGCCCCGCCGGTGGTCGCGGTCCAGCCCGATCCGGACGTGCCGGCCGGGACCGAATTCGTCACCATGACCGTCCGCGAGGCCCTGCGCGACGCCATGGCCGAGGAAATGCGCCGCGACGGCGACGTCTTCGTCATGGGCGAGGAAGTGGCCGAATATCAGGGCGCCTACAAGATCACCCAGGGGCTGCTGCAGGAGTTCGGCCCTAAGCGCGTGGTGGATACGCCCATCACCGAGCACGGCTTCGCGGGCCTGGGCGTCGGCGCCGCCATGGCGGGCCTGAAGCCCATCGTGGAATTCATGACCTTCAACTTCGCCATGCAGGCGATCGACCAGATCATCAATTCCGCCGCCAAGACCCTCTACATGTCCGGCGGCCAGGTGCATTGCTCCATCGTGTTCCGCGGTCCCAACGGCGCTGCGGCGCGCGTGGGGGCCCAGCACAGCCAGGACTATGCCTCCTGGTACAGCCACATTCCCGGCCTTAAGGTCATCGCGCCCTACAGCGCGGCGGATGCCAAGGGCCTGCTGAAGGCGGCGATCCGCGATCCCAACCCCATTATCTTCCTTGAGAACGAAATCCTCTACGGCCACTCCTTCGAGGTGCCGAAGCTGGACGATTACGTGCTGCCCATCGGCAAGGCGCGCATCGCCCGCTCGGGCAAGGACGTGACACTGGTCTCCTGGTCCATCGGCATGACCTACGCGCTGAAGGCGGCCGACGAACTGGCCAAGCAGGGCATTGAGGCGGAGGTCATCGACCTGCGCACCATCCGCCCCATGGACGTTCCCGCCATCATCGAGAGCGTGAAGAAGACCGGCCGTTGCGTGACGGTGGAGGAGGGCTGGCCCCAGTCGGGCGTCGGCGCCGAGATCGTCGCCCAGCTCATGGAGAAGGCGTTCGACTATCTCGACGCCCCCGTGCTGCGCGTCACCGGCAAGGACGTGCCCATGCCGTATGCCGCCAATCTGGAGAAGCTCGCCCTGCCTTCGGTCGCCGATGTGATCGAGGCGGTCAAGGCCGTGACCTATCGCTGAGGGACGAGACCAATGCCCATCGAGATCCTGATGCCTGCCCTGTCTCCCACCATGGAGAAGGGCAACCTCGCCAAATGGCTCAAGAAGGAAGGCGACACGGTGAAGTCCGGCGATGTGCTCGCCGAGATCGAGACCGATAAGGCCACCATGGAAGTGGAGGCCGTGGACGAAGGCGTGCTCGCCAAGATCGTTGTGCCGGAAGGCACGTCCGACGTGCCGGTGAACCAGATCATCGCGATTCTGGCCGGTGAGGGCGAAGACGTGAAGGCGGCTGCCGCCGGAGCAGGCGGCAAGCCCGCCGCTGCTCCCGCTGCCGCAGCCCCGGCGCCCGCGCCTGTCTCTGCTCCGGCCGCGCCCGTTCCCGCTGCGGCCCCGGCGCCTGCCGCCGCTCCCGCGCCCGTGGCGAACGGGGAGGGTGGCCGGGTGTTCGCCTCGCCGCTCGCCCGCCGCATCGCCAAGGAGAAGGGCGTCGATCTCGCCGCTCTGTCCGGCTCCGGCCCCCATGGCCGCATCGTCGCCCGCGACGTGGACGGCGCCCAGCCCGGCGCGAAGCCGGCGGCCTCTGCCGCGGCTCCGGCCGCCGCGCCCGCGCCTGCAACTGCGGCCCCCGCGCCCAAGGCGACGGTGGCCACGGCGCCCGGTGCCGATCAGGTCAAGGCGCTCTACGAGCCCGGCAGCTACGAGGAAGTGCAGCTCGACGGCATGCGCAAGACCATCGCGCGCCGCCTCGTGGAGAGCGAGCAGGTCACGCCCACCTTCTATCTCTCGGTGGATTGCGACCTGGACGCGCTCATGGCGCTGCGCGAGACGGTGAACGCCTCCGCGCACAAGGACAAGGACGGCAAGCCCGCCTTCCGCGTCTCCGTGAACGACTTCATCATCAAGGCCATGGCGCTGGCGCTCCAGAAGGTGCCCTCCGCCAATGCGGTGTGGGCCGAGGACCGCATCCTGCGCATGAAGCATTCCGACATCGGCGTGGCGGTGGCCATCGATGGCGGGCTCTATGCGCCCATCGTGAAGAAGGCCGAGCAGAAGACCATCTCCGCCATCTCGGCCGAGATGCGCGACCTTGCCGCCCGCGCCCGCACCAAGAAGCTGAAGCCGGACGAATATTCCGGCGGCAGCACGTCCATCTCCAATCTCGGCATGATGGGCATCCGCGACTTCGTCGCCATCATCAACGCGCCCCAGTCCTCCATCATCGCCATCGGCGCGTCGGAGCAGCGGGCGGTGGTGCGCGGCGGCGAGATCAAGGTCGTCACCCAGATGACCGCCACCATCACCTGCGACCACCGGGTGATGGACGGCGCGCTGGGCGCCGAGCTGCTCACCGCCTTCAAGAGCTACGTGGAAAATCCCTTCTCCATGCTGGTGTGAGACGGGGACGGCAAGAGGGGCTGCGGCAGATCAAACTTGCCGTCACAGCCGGGGTGTAGGGGAAAGGCGGGACGGCGAATGCCGCCCCGTCGCGAACCAGAATGAGCGAGAAAAGCCCATGAGCCATACGCCCCATCAGCTCGCCGCCGACTTCCCTGAACTCGCCGGGAAGATCCACGATTTGCGGCAGAGCGATGCGCATTTCGCGCGCCTCGCCGCCGAATATGACGCCGTCAACGAGGTGGTCCACAAGGCGGAAACCAATCTCGCCCCCCTGGATGACCTGGAACTGGAAGCCAAGCGCAAGGAGCGCGTCCGGCTGAAGGACGAGCTTTTCGCGCTTCTGTCCCGCTGAGGGTGCGCGCCGGCGGCCGTCCCAGGCCGCCGGGCGGGTTCTCCCTGAGGCACCGGGCCGAACCGCCCGGTGCGCCTTGGGCCGTCAGCGGGGCCGCCATCGACCCCCACACCCCGCCGCTCGGGACGCGCGGGGAGGAGACGACCCATGGCTGATGCCTCTTATGATGTGATCGTGATCGGCGGCGGGCCGGGCGGCTATGTGGCCGCCATCCGTGCCGCGCAGCTCGGCCTGAAGACCGCCGTGGTGGAGCGCTCCCATCTGGGCGGCATCTGCCTCAACTGGGGCTGCATCCCCACCAAGGCCCTGCTGCGCTCGGCCGAGATCTACCACTATATGCAGCACGCCAAGGATTACGGCCTCTCGGCCACGGGCGTCGGCTTCGACGCCGCGGCGGTGGTGAAGCGCTCGCGCGGCGTATCGGCCCAGCTCAATACGGGCGTCGGCTTCCTGCTGAAGAAGAACAAGGTGGACGTGATCTGGGGCACGGCCAAGCTCGCCGCGCCCGGCAAGGTCAGCGTCACCGCCGCCGAAAACCCGCCCAAGGGCGCGCTGGGCGGGGGGGATTACACCTCCAAGAACATCATCGTCGCCACTGGCGCCCGCCCGCGCGCGCTGCCGGGGCTGGAGCCGGACAAGAAGCTCATCTGGACCTATTTCGAGGCCATGGTGCCCGAAACCATGCCCAAGTCCCTGGTGGTGATGGGGTCCGGCGCCATCGGCATCGAGTTCGCCTCCTTCTACCGCACCATGGGCGCCGAAGTGACCGTGGTGGAGGTGCTGCCGCAGATCCTGCCCGTGGAGGACGAGGAGATCGCTGCCGTCGCGCGCAAGCGCTTCGAGAAGCAGGGTATGAAGATCCTCTCCGGCGCCAAGGTCACGGGCGTCACCAAGCATGCGGACAGCATCACGGCCCATGTGGAGGATTCCAAGGGCGTGAAGCACGACATCACCGCCGACCGGATGATCTCCGCCGTGGGCGTGGTGGGCAATGTGGACGGCCTCGGCCTCGAAGCGCTGGGCGTCAAGATCGAGCGCGGCATCATCGTCACCGACGGGCTCGGGCGCACCACTGTGCCGGGCGTGTGGGCCATCGGCGATGTGGCCGGCCCGCCCATGCTGGCGCACAAGGCCGAGCATGAGGGCGTGATCTGCGTGGAGACCATCAAGGGCCTTCACACCCACGCCATGGACAAGAACAAGATCCCCGGCTGCACCTATTGCACGCCGCAGATCGCCTCCGTGGGCCTCACGGAGAAGAAGGCGAAGGAGCAGGGCTACGAACTGCGCGTCGGCCGCTTCCCCTTCGTGGGCAACGGCAAGGCCATCGCGCTCGGCGAGCCGGACGGCCTCGTGAAGACCATCTTCGACAAGAAGACCGGCCAGCTGCTGGGCGCTCACATGGTGGGCGCGGAAGTGACCGAGCTGATCCAGGGCTTTGTCATTGCCATGAACCTGGAGACCACGGAGGAGGAGTTGATCCACGCCGTGTTCCCGCACCCGACCCTGTCCGAGATGATGCACGAAAGCGTGCTCGATGCGTATGGTCGGGTGATCCACACCTGAGACGAGCTGCCCAGCCTTCTCCCACAGCGTGGGAGAAGGCTGGGCCTGTTCAGCCCAGCTTCGCCCGCATCTCCTGCACCACAATGCCTTCATTGAGCGGGCGGTTCTCTACCTCCACCACGGAGCGGATGCCGAGGCTGGTGGTGACGAACATCTCCTGTGCCTGTGCAAGGTCGTCCGGCGTGAGCGGCTGTTCCACTGCGCCGAGCCGGAGAATCTCCGCCCGCAGCACGCCGGGAAGCGCGCCGTCCATGAGGGGCGGAGTCATCAGCCGGCCCTCCCTCACCACGAAGACGTTGGCCGTGCTGGTTTCTGCGATGCGCCCTTGCGTGTTCAGCAGCAGAGCGTCATCCGCTCCGCGCTCCGCCGCCTCCTGCCGGGCAAGGATATTGTCCAGATAGTTCAGAGACTTGATCCCGCTCAGTGGCGAGAATTCGTTGCGCCGCGTCACCTGGGCGATGACGAGGCGCAGCGCTGTCATGGGGGGGAGCGGGCCTGCGGTGATGAGGAGGGTCGGCGCCGGATCCGACGGCGGCAGCACGCCGCGCGGGGCGGGGCCGCGCGTCAGGGTGAGGCGCAGGGCGCCTTCCGAAAGGCGGTTGGCCGCCAGCGTCGCGCGCATCACGCCATCGAAGTCGAGGTGCGGCACCGGCAGGCCGAGAATGGAGGCCCCGCGCCACAGCCGCGAGAGATGAGCGTCCAGCCGCACCGGCGCGCCGTCCACGGCCCGGATGGTCTCGAACAGCCCGTCACCCAGTGTGAAGCCCCGATCCTCGGGAGCGATGCGCGCCGCCTCCGCGCCGAGGAGCGTACCGTTCAGCCAGACCCTCATGTCCCCTCCCCAGCGCACCTTCGGCGGTTGAACGCTCAATCTACCCGCAGCTTCTTCCTGTCCTCATGATGCCGACAAGCGCTTTCACGCATCCGGCTCCCCTTCGAGGGCCCGCCGCAACGGCGCCAGCTTCACGAGGCTTTCCTCATATTCGGCTGTTGGATCCGAATCCGCCACGATGCCGCCGCCGCCTTGGGCCAGCAGCGTTTCGCCTGCCCGCACGATGGTGCGGATGACGATGGAACTGTCCATGGCCCCATCCACGCCGATCCAGGCGATCGCCCCGCAATAGGGACCGCGCGGCATCGGCTCCAGTTCGTGGATGATCTCCATGGCGCGGATCTTCGGCGCACCCGTCACCGATCCGCCGGGGAAGCAGGCGCGCAGCAGGTCCACGGGGCCGAAGCCCGGCCTGAGGCGGCTTTCCACGGCGGACACCAGATGATGCACCGAGGCGAAGGTCTCCAGCCCGTTCAGCACCGGTACCCGCACGCTGCCCAGCGCGGAGACGCGGCCGAGATCGTTGCGCATGAGGTCCACGATCATCAGATTCTCGGCCCGGTCCTTGGCGCTGGCGAGAAGCTCCCGGCCCAGCGCCGCGTCGCGCTCCGGGTCGGCATGGCGCGGGCGCGTGCCCTTGATGGGGCGGCTCTCCACCATGCCGTCTGCGGACAGGCGCAGGAAGCGTTCCGGCGAGGCGCTGATGAGCGCCGTGCCGGCCCCGCAGGCGAGCAGGGCCGCGAACGGGGCAGGGGAGAGCGCGCGCAGGCGCAGGAACAGGTCGAGATCGTTGAGACCCGCCGGACGTGCCGCCGTGAGGCGATGGGTGATGTTGGCCTGGAAGATGTCGCCCGCATGGATATAGGCGATGGCGCGTGCCACCGCGGCCTCCACCGCCGCTCGCTCCTGCCCGGCCTGCCATGTCCCGCGAATCGACCCGTCGGGCTCGGGCGGCGATTGGGGGGCGGCCGCGAGCCGCGCAAGGATGCGGGTCACCCGCTCCGGCGAGCCGGTGGAAAGAAGAAAGGCGCTCTTCTGCCGGTGGTCGAAGGCGAGCACCGTGTCATAGAGGCCCATGACCATGTGGGGCACGCCGTGCGGGTCCGTCTTCGGCGTGGGCAGGCGTTCCAGATGCCCGCCCAGCTCATAACCGAGATAGCCCACCGCGCCGGTTCGGAAGGGCACCGGCCAGCCCTCGTCCTGCGGGCGCGGCAGGGACGCGATCTGCGTATCCAGAACGCTGAAGGGATCGCCCGGCACCGGCTGCCCGTCCAGCAGCGTGCCGCTCGCATCGGCGCTCACCACATGGAGCGGCTCCACGGCCACATAGGAATAGCGGCCCCGCTCGCCATCGGGCGCGCAGCTTTGCAGGAGCGCAGCCACCGGATCCTGCGCGAAGGGCGCGAAGGCGGCGGCGGGATCGCCATAGGGGAGCGGAATGATGGGCACGGCGGTGTCTGTGCGGTCTTGGCGCCGACCTGGCGCCGATGGTTCGGGCCCGTGCTTATAGCATCGGCTTCCCCTGTCGAGGGGCCGGGCATGGAAGCGGCGCGCGGGAAGCATGGCGAGGCCGGAAGCTCTGCACCGCAAACGGCTTCACCGGGCGGCGGCAGATAGATAGGTTGCCTTAAGAAGCGGCTCAGCCGCCCGTTGGAAACTCCTTTTGTCCTCCCTCGCCGCCCCCCATTCGGATCGCTCGACTGCTGGTTGGTTCCTCCATGGTGCCCGCACGTCGCTATCGGTTCCCGGCCTCGTCCTTCTGGCGGGCTATGTGGGCTATGGCGGCCTGCTCCAGGCGGTGGGGTTTCCCTTCTTCGCGGGCCTCGTCTCCACCTTGCTGATCTGGGCCCTGCCGGCGCAACTCATCCTCATCGGCGGCCTCGCCACCGGCAGTGGGCTGGTGGCGACGGCGCTTGCCGTTACCCTCTCCTCGCTGCGCCTGCTGCCCATGGTGGTGTCCATCGCGCCCTATCTGCGCGGAACCCGCCGCAACACGGCTGTCGAGCTGCTCTGCGCCCATTTCGTCGCCATGACCGTATGGGTGGAAGGCCAGCGCCTGCTGCCAAAGACGCCCGTGGAAGGCCGCGTGCCGTTCGTGCTGGGGCTCGGCACCGCGCTCATCGGCATCAGCCTCATCGGTACGGGCGGCGGCTTCATCATGGCGGGGGAATTGCCCAAGCACCTCGCCATCGGTCTCCTGCTGCTCACGCCCTTGTCCTTCTCCATCCTCATGGTGAGGGGAGCATCGGGAATCACGGACTGGGTGGCGCTGGCGCTGGGTTTCTTCACCACGCCCTTCGTGGCGGGCCTTAGCGGCGGCATGGATCTCATGCTGAGCGGGCTCGGCGGCGGCACGCTCGCCTACATTGTCGGCCGCATGGCCCGGCGGCGCCGATGACCAGTTTCGACAGCGAATGGTCCGCCATCCTCGTGGTGATCCTGGCGGGCTTCCTGCCCACGGAAGTGTGGCGCTCCCTGGCCATCGTCGCGGGACGTCGCCTGCAGGAAGGCAGCGAGGTGCTGCAATGGGTGCGGGCGGTGGCGACCGCGCTGCTGGCCGCCGTGGTGGCGCGCCTCATCTTCGTGCCCACGGGCATGCTGGTGGAAGCACCGCTTTGGCTGCGGCTTGCCTGCGTGGCTTCGGGCCTTGCCGCCTTCTTCGCCGTGCGGCGCTCGGTGTTCGCGGGCGTGCTCGTGGGCGAGGTGGTGCTGATCGGCGGCGCCTGGATGCTGGTGCCCTGACGCCTCATCCGCCCAACGGGTTCTGGCTCGCGCAAGGCGGCCGGTGATCACACTCTAGCCGCCCACCGGCCCGCCACCGATGCGGGTGATGGTGACCACCGAAGGCCGGGGCGGCAGGTTCGGTTTGAAGTCCGGCCAGCGGGTGGAGGGGTCGTCGAACGTGGAGAGGCGCCCGTCCTCGCTCTCGCCGGGATGCTGGACCGCCACGAAGAAGGTGGTGTCGTCCGGCGTGAAATAGGGCCCACACATTTCCGCGCCGATGGGCACGGAGAAGAATCGCTTGGCCGTGGCTCGCCCCGCGCCTTCCGTTTCCACGCCCCAGATGCCGTCCGTGCGCCCGGTGCTCTTGGCGGAATTGCCGTCCGTGGCGATCCAAAGCCGCCCTTGGTTGTCCACCGCGCAATTGTCGGGATTGGCGAACCAGCCATAGCCCGTGGTGGTGGCGGAGAAGGTGGCTCCCACCTGCGCCACGCTCGGGTCTCCGCACTTCACGAGGATGTCCCAGGTGAAGCGCGCCGCGCCATGGTCGCCGCCGTCCGGCGTGATCTCCACGATATGGCCGAAGACATTGGCGGGCCGGGGATTGGCGGCGTTGGTCTCGTCCTCCTTGCGGGCGTCGTTGGAGGTGAGCATCACATAGACCTTGCCGGTGCGCGGATTCACTTCCACATCCTCGGGCCGGTCCATCTTGGTGGCGCCCAGCGCATCGGCGGCGAGGCGGGCCTCGATGAGGATCTGGGCCTGGCTGGCAAAGCCATTGGCGGGGGTGAGCGGCCCTTCGCCGAAGGTCAGCGGGCGCCATTCGCCCGTGCCGTCGGCGTGGAACACGGCCACAGAGAGCGTGCCCTCGTCCAGCAGGTCGCGATTGGCCTCGCGGTTGGCGGTGTCGTAGGGGCGGGCGGTCACGAAACGGTAGACATAGTCCATCCGCTGGTCGTCGCCCTGATAGACGACGAAGCGCCCGTCGCCGTTCACCACATTGCCCGCGCCCTCATGCTTGAACCGGCCGAGGGCGGTGCGCTTGCGGGGCACCCAGTCGGGATCGCGCGGGTCGATCTCCACCACCCAGCCGAAGCGGTTGGCCTCGTTGGGCACCTTCTCCACATCGAAGCGGTCGTGATAGCGCCCCCAGGCGAAGAAGCCGGCGGGAATGCCATAGCGCTTGAAGGCACGGGCACGGGGATGGCTCTCCGTCTTGCCCATGAAATAGAGATTGAAATTCTCCTCGCAGGTCAGCCACGTCCCCCAGGGCGTGACGCCACCCGCGCAATTATTGATCATGCCCAGCACGTTCCGGCCTTCGGGATCGTCCTGCGTCTTCAGCAGGTCGTCGCCCGCCGCCGGGCCGGTGAGCAGCATGGGCGTCTCGGCGGTGATGCGCCGGGCTTCCGGTGCTTCCACCATGCGCCAGCGGCCATTCTCGCGGGCGACGCCGATGATCGAGCCGCCATGGGCCGCCATCTCAATATCCACGCGCTCGCGCGTCATGCCCGGAAAGCCGTCCCGCGCCCGCTGTGGTCCGATGCCGGGGAACATGAGTTCCGCATTGGTATATTCGTGGTTCACCACCAGCAGGCCGTGGTCCGCCCGGCCGCCGGGGTCGGGGAGGAAGCCAACGAAGTCGTTATTGTAGCCGAACTGCAGGGTCTGGGCGGCGGGCGTCTGGTGGTAGGGATCGAAGGGCGGGGCGCCGGGCAGGACGGGATCGCCCCAGCGCACCAGGACGCGCGCCTCGTGGCCCTCCGCCACATGGATGGTCTCGTCCGGCGCGGCGGTCAGTTCCGGGAAGCGGAATCGGTCTTCGATCGGGGATTCCCCGCTCGCCGCCCGTGCGCTGGTGAGCGCCTGCGGGCCGAGCGTCGCGCCCATGGCGGCGACACCCAGGAGGCCCTTCAACAGGTCGCGACGGCCGAAGCGCTGGGCGATCATGTCGCCGATGGTGGGATTGGCTGATGGGTTGGCCGGCACATCCTCGTTGGCCTCGCGAGCGAGGGCGACGGGGTCGAGGGGGCGGCCTGGGATGTCGATCATGGGGCCAGTTTATACCGGTTCCATGACGGCGCGGAGAAGACCGGCCTGCCCAAACAAAAGGGGCGCCCGCAAGGGCGCCCCAGTTGGGAGAGAAGGAGGGGTCCGGCGTGCCGGACCCGATTCCCGCATCAGACCGAGTAGTACATCTCGAATTCGACCGGGTGCGGGGTCATTTCGAACCGCATCACTTCGGCCATCTTCAGGTCGATATAGGACTCGATGAAGTCCTCAGCGAAGACGCCGCCCTTGGTGAGATAGGCGTTGTCTTCCTCAAGCGACTTCAGGGCCTCGCGCAGCGAGCCGCAGACCGTGGGGATCTGCTTCAGCTCGGCGGGGGGCAGGTCGTACAGGTCCTTGTCCATGGCCTGGCCGGGATCGATCCGGTTCAGGATGCCGTCCATGCCGGCCATGAACAGGGCCGCGAAGGCGAGGTAGGGGTTCGCGCCGGGATCGGGGAAGCGAACCTCGACGCGCTTGGCCTTCGGGTTGTTGGTGTAGGGGATGCGGCAGGAGGCCGAACGGTTGCGCGCCGAATAGGCGAGCAGCACGGGGGCCTCATAGCCGGGAACCAGCCGCTTGTAGGAATTGGTCAGCGGGTTGGTGAAGGCATTCAGCGACTTGGCGTGCTTGATGACGCCGCCGATGTACCACAGGCATTCCTGGCTGAGGTCGGCATACTTGTCGCCCGCGAACAGCGGCTTGCCGCCCTTCCAGATGGACTGGTGGACGTGCATGCCCGAGCCGTTGTCACCAAAGACGGGCTTGGGCATGAAGGTCGCGGTCTTGCCATAGATGTTGGCGACCTGATGGATGCAGTACTTATAGATCTGCAGGTGGTCGGCCATGGTCACGAGCGGGCCGAACTTGAGGCCGAGTTCGTGCTGGGCGGAAGCCACTTCGTGGTGGTGCTTCTCGACCCTGGCACCCATCTTGGCCATGGCGCCGAGCATCTCGGAACGCATGTCCTGGGCGCTGTCGATCGGGGGCACGGGGAAGTAGCCGCCCTTGGTGCGCACGCGGTGGCCGAGATTGCCGCCCTCGTATTCCGTGTCGCTGTTGGTGGGCAGCTCGCTGGAATCCAGCTTGAAGCCCGTGTTGTACGGGTCGGCGCGGAAGCGCACGTCGTCGAAGATGAAGAACTCGGCCTCGGGGCCGAAGAACACCGTGTCACCCACGCCCGTGGAGGCGAGATAGGCCTGCGCCTTCTTGGCGATGCCGCGCGGATCGCGGGAATAGGGCTCGCCGGTGGTGGGCTCCACCACGTCGCACACGATCGACATGGTGGTTTCGGAGAAGAAGGGATCGATGCAGGCGGTGGCGGGATCCGGCATGAGCTGCATGTCGGATTCGTTGATGGCCTTCCAGCCGGCGATGGAGGAACCGTCGAACGCGGTGCCCTCGCTAAACAGTTCCTCGTCCACCATGGAGATGTCGAAAGTGACGTGCTGCCACTTGCCGCGGGGGTCGGTGAAGCGCAGGTCGACGTATTTCACGTCGTCCTGCTGGATGGAATCCAGGACGTCCTTGACCGTTGTCATTTGCAACTGCCTTTCTTGCAGAGACAGGTTGGTAGGTAGTCGAAGCGTCAGATGGCGTCGAGACCCGACTCACCCGTGCGGATGCGGATGGCTTCCTCGATGCTGGAGACGAAGATTTTCCCGTCGCCAATGCGGCCCGTCTGGGCCGCGCGGCGGATGGCATCCACGGCCTTTTCGACCATGTCATCCGCCAGGACCACTTCGATCTTCACCTTGGGAAGAAAGTCCACCACATACTCGGCGCCGCGATACAGCTCCGTATGGCCCTTCTGCCGCCCGAAGCCCTTCGCTTCCGTGACGGTGATGCCCTGCAGGCCAACGTCCTGCAGCGCCTCTTTCACTTCGTCGAGCTTGAAGGGTTTGATGATGGCCTCAATCTTCTTCATGCGCTCCGTCTCCCCGGGGCAGGAACCGCCAAACGGCCATCCCCGCCGCGCCCCAATTAAGCAGGATGCGTGCCATGAGCGCAAATGTTGGAGCGGGTGGCGCAGAGGTTTTTTGTTGCGCCGACTTAATAGGCATCAAGATTACAAAATAGGCATCAATTCCGCCGCGCTTTGTGCGGCTCTGAACCTGAATTAGGCAGGGGGCCGTTTGAGCATGACCGCGCTGCTGGAACCGGCGGAAATGACGGAGGCGGATGCCCGCACCATTGCGGGAGGCACGGCGGGGAGCGTGCTCATGGAGCGGGCGGGCACGGCGGTGGCCGACGCGGCGGCCCGCTGGCCCTATCCCACCCGCATCGGAATCCTGTGCGGGCCGGGCAATAATGGTGGGGACGGTTTCGTCGCCGCGCGCATCCTGGCGCAGCGCGGCTTCAAGGTCCGTCTTGCTTTGCTGGGCTCGCTCTCGGCTCTGCGCGGCGACGCGGCGACCGCTGCCGGCCGCTGGCGCGGGCCGGTGGAAAGCGCGCGGGATATAGATTTCGCCGGTTTCGATCTGATCATCGATGCGCTGTACGGCGCGGGGTTGACCCGCGACCTCGACGGGGAGGCGCGGGCGCTTGTGGAGCGTATGGCGGCGAGCGGGCGCCCGGTCATTGCCGTCGATCTGCCCTCGGGCCTCGACGGGCGCACGGGGCAGGTGCGCGGCGCGGCGGCGCGGGCCGTGGAAACGGTGACCTTCTTCCGCCGCAAGCCCGGTCATCTCCTTCTCCCCGGGCGCCTCCTGTGCGGCCGCGTGCGCGTCGCCGACATCGGGATTCCCGACACGGTGCTCGACGCCATCGCCCCCAAGGCTGCCGTGAACGATGCGCAGGAATGGGGCGCGGTCTTTCCCGTTCCAGCGGCGGAGGGGCACAAATATCGGCGCGGCCATGCGGTGGTGGTGAGCGGCGGCCCCTGGACGGCGGGCGCGGCCCGCCTCGCCGCGCGCGGTGCGCTACGGGCGGGGGCGGGGCTCGTGACCGTGGCCTGCCCGCAGAGCGCCCATGCGATTCATGCCTCCTCCTATTCGGCCCTGATGGCACGCCCCATGGAGGCGCCGTCCGACCTCGCCCGGCTGCTGGAGGATCCGCGTTTCACGGCCGTGGCGGTGGGGCCGGGCCTTGGCATAGGTCCCGAGACCGGTGCCCTGATGGAGGCTGCCTGTGGCCCTGGCCGGGCCGTGGTGGCGGATGCCGACGCGCTGACCGCCTATCGGGATGCCCCCGATGCTCTGGCGGCTATCCTTGCCCGTGCTCAGTCTGCCGTGATCACACCCCATGACGGCGAGTTCGCCCGCCTGTTCGGCGAGGATCCTGCTGTGGCGGCGGCGCCCTCCAAGCTGGAGCGGGCCCGTGCGGCGGCCCGCAGGGTGGGGGCGGTGGTGGTGCTGAAGGGGGCGGACACGGTGGTGGCAGCACCGGACGGGCGCGCGACCATCGCGGAGAATGCCCCGCCTTATCTCGCCACGGCGGGAGCGGGGGATGTGCTGGCGGGAATCGCGTGCGGGCTGCTGGCGCAGGGCATGCCCGCCTTCGAGGCGGCGAGCGCGGCGGTCTGGGTCCATGGCGAGGCGGCGCGGGAGGCCGGCCCCGGCCTCATCGCCGACGACCTGCCCGAGGCGCTGCCGGCCGTCTATGGGCGCCTGTTCGCGGAACTGGCGTCATCCCGGTGACGGCGTCACCGGGATGTTCGGTGGGGCGAGTCAGGTGACGTCGTAGGAGCGCGCGGCCACCACTGCGCCGTCGCCGCCGCGCAGGCCGACAATGGCCCACTTGCCGGGCGCGTCGGGCAGCAGCGCGACCCGCGCCGTGCTGCGGGGCGCCACCGGCACGGCATCGTGCCACCAGGGCTTCCAGCCGTCGTCCAGGCCATCCAGCAGGCGGCCGGGCACGCCGTGAAGCTGCACCGCCACGGGGGCGTCGGACTTGTTATCCAGCGTCAGCACCACGGAGGTGCCGCGCGCCACGCTGCCCACGCTGGCAAAGCCCGAGAGCGGCACGGGCGATGCGCCCAGCGTCACCTCGAAGCGGGCCGCCTTCTCCAGCGGGATCTTCTCGGGCAGGCCGTTGGAGGGCAGGGCCGCGGGCGGGGGCAGAGCGGCGGTGCCCGCCGCAGTGCCGGGACCGACGGGGGTCACCAGAGCGAGCTGGATGGGAAGCTGGCTGGTTTCCACATTCACCGGGATGGGATCGGCGGTGCCCACGTCGAGCGCGAGGTCGATGCGTCCGCCGGGGGTGAGCTGGGCGCGCCCGTCCTTCAGCACGAAGGGCTGCACCGGCTGACCGTCAATGGCGATCACATAGGAGGTGCCGGGCACCTGCAGGCGCAGGAACTGGGTTCCGGCATTGATGAGCCGCAGTCGCACCCGTCCGCCCGCCGGGGCCTCCAAGGTGGGCGAAACCGCGCCGTTCACGGTGAGCAGGGGCACCGTCATGGTGGGATCCGGCGCGAAAGACTGGATCAGCAGGACGTGATCCGCGCCGAAATCCGGCGCCGTGGGCTCTTCCACGATGAGCGCCCCGGCGAGGGCGCGGTGCGCCAGTTCCGGCTGAAACGCGCGATAGAGGAACGTGCCCGCATCCGGCGGGGGGAAGGCGATGTCGGCGGACGTATCCTTGCCGATGGCGTTGCCGGTAAGACCCGGTACCCCGTCCAGCGGATTGGGCAGGCGCACGCCCTGCCAATTGATGGAGAGCGGCGTGTCGAGGGTGTTCTCCACGCTCACCGCCAGCTTGTCGCCGCGCTTCACGCGCAGCACCGGGCCGGGCAGGGAATTCTGGAACAACGCCAGAGGCTTCTGCCCGCCCAGCTCGATCCGCTCCACGGAGGTGACCTTGAGGCGGGTGAGGGGCGAGGCGGCCGGCGGGGCCCCCTGCGGCATTCCCTGGGCGGCGGCGAGGCGCGGCAGCAGGGTGCCGAGCGCGAGGGCGGCGGTGCCGGTCAAGACCGAGCGGCGGGAGGGGCCACGGACACGCAAGGGTGCTCTCCTGAGCAGAGACTGGAGCGAGGCGACCTTGTCCCGCCCGCGCGCAAAGGGCAAGACGCATTTACCTCCCACCTGCGGACCATGCCTCCGGCCACGTCTCGGAGGAGGCTGTGTTCGATTGCTGGGGACAGGCGGGACAGCCCGCGCGAGGGCGCTTTTTCTTGCTGCACGCCAGTTATGGCATGATATAAGCGCCCACCCGATCGGTGCCGATTCAAACGAAACGTGCACCCGGAGAGCCGTGCCTGGAGCCGGACGGCGCGGGCGTGGCGGAACTGGTAGACGCGCGGGATTTAGGTTCCCGTGACGAAAGTCGTGGGGGTTCGAAACCCTCCGCCCGCACCAGACAGCCCGATTCGAGGCGGCGCCCGCGTCTCAAGCCCGAGGCGTGCCTCTCTATTGAACAGCAGACGCCCGTTGGGCGGAACGGAACGAAGGCAAGACGATGCAGGTGACTGAAACCCAGACCGAGGGCCTCAAGCACGCTTACCGCGTGGTCCTCCCGGCCGCCGATCTCGACGCGAAGGCCAATACCCGGCTGAACGAGCTGAAGGACCGCGTGCAGCTCAAGGGTTTCCGCCCCGGCAAGGTCCCCATGGGCCATCTCAAGCGCATGTACGGCAAGTCCGTGATGGCCGAGGTGATCGAGCAGGCCGTGACCGAGGCCAACGGCAAGATCGTCGAGGAGCGCGGCCTTCGCCTTGCGCTCCAGCCCCGCGTTGAGCTGCCCCAGGACGAGGCGGAAGTGCGCGGCGTGATCGAGGGCGGCTCCGACCTCACCTATACGGTTGAGCTTGAAGTGCTGCCGCAGATCGCGCTCGGCAATTTCAAGGACATCTCCATCACCCGCCCGGTGCTCGAAGTCACCGATGCCGAGGTGGACGAGACCCTCAACCGTCTCGCTGACGCGAACCGCCCGTTCCTGACCCGCGAGGGCGGCTATGCTGAGAATGGCGACCGCATCACCATCGATTTCGTCGGCTATATCGACGGTGTCGCCTTCGACGGCGGCAAGGGCGACGACATCCAGGTGGTGGTGGGCTCCAACAGCTTCATCCCCGGCTTCGAGGAGCAGATCGCCGGCATGTATGCCGGTGACCAGCGCACCGTGAAGGTGACCTTCCCGGAGGCCTATGCGGCGCGTGAACTGGCCGGCAAGGAAGCCACCTTCGAGGTGACGGCCAAGCTGGTGGAATTCCCCGGCATCTTCAATCTGGACGACGAGTTCGCCAAGACTCTGGGCCAGGAGAGCCTGGAGAAGCTCAAGGAGCAGGTACGCGCCCGCATTGCCCAGGAGCATAACGGCGCCGCCCGCCAGAAGGTGAAGCGCGCGCTGCTGGACGGCCTGGACGAGATGCACAAGTTCGACGTGCCCCCGACCCTGGTGTCCCAGGAGTTCGACGGCGTGTGGCAGCAGGTGCAGCAGGACCTCTCCGCCCAGAGCCGCACCTTCGAGGACGAGGGCACCACGGAAGAGGCCGCCCGCGCCGACTACCAGAAGATCGCCGAGCGCCGCGTGCGCCTCGGGCTGGTCCTTGCGGAGATCGGGGAGCGCAACAATATACAGGTCAGCGACGACGAAGTGACGCGCGCGGTGGTGGAGCGGGCGCGTCAATTCCCTGGCCAAGAACAGCAGGTTTGGGACTATTATCGCCGGACCCCCCAGGCGATGGCCTCCCTTCGTGCTCCGATCTTTGAAGAGAAGGTCGTCGATTTCCTCCTTGAGCTCGCGAACGTGACCGACCAGTCGGTGACGCGCGAAGAGCTCTACAAGGAGGAAGAGGAGAAGGCGGCCTGATCCCAGGCCGCTCGTCATCTTCACTACGATGATCGCGTGCGGCGTGCCTCGGCGCGCCCACGCGCCGAGGACAAGAGATGCGCGACCCGATCGATACCTACATGAATTACCTCGTTCCCATGGTGGTCGAACAGACCAACCGGGGCGAGCGCGCGTACGACATCTATTCGCGCCTCCTGAAGGAGCGCATCATCTTCCTGACCGGGCCGGTCGAGGACGGCATGTCCACGCTGGCCGTGGCCCAGCTTCTCTTCCTTGAGGCTGAAAACCCCAAGAAAGAGATTTCGATGTACATCAACTCCCCCGGTGGAGTGGTGACGTCGGGCCTCGCCATCTATGACACCATGCAGTTCATCCGCCCGCCGGTCTCCACGCTGTGCATCGGCCAGGCTGCCTCCATGGGCTCGCTGCTGCTGACCGCCGGCGAGAAGGGCCTGCGTTTCTCGCTTCCCAACGCGCGAATCATGGTCCATCAGCCGTCCGGCGGATTCCAGGGCCAGGTCACCGACATCATGCTTCACGCTCAGGAAATCATGAGCCTGAAGAAGCGTCTGAATGAAATTTACGTGAAGCACACGGGCCAGCCGATCGAGAAGATCGAGGACGCCCTGGAGCGCGACAATTTCATGACCGCCGGGGCTGCGCAGGAATTCGGGCTGATCGATTCCGTGATCGACAAGCGCCCGTCGGAAGAGGCCGCCAAGGTCTGATCGGCGGTTTTGCACGACGGGATTTGCGCCAGCCACTTGCGTGCAGTGCGAGATCGCGCTTGCATGGGCCTATGAGCCGGCTAGCGCCTTATCCCGTCCATCGGAAGCTCCTGCTTCGAGAAGCGTCCGCGCGGAGGTTTCAATCCGCGCGGCGTCTGCCCGCGTATTCGTCCCATGGGCCCTTTGAGGCTCGGGCGCGTGCGCCGTTGGCGGCTATGGCCTGCGGCAAAGATGTGAGACTCGGGTAAGCTGGAATGGGCATAATCTGTGCATATGCCTTGATCGGCGTGCTGGAGGGTGATTGGTTTAAGTCCGGCTGAAAGGTCGGGCTGGGTTCCCGAAGCGGTCCCTCCGCAAGGGCGCCTGCATTGGGCTCCTTGTCCTGGCCATAGCGGCCGCGGCAGGAGCCGGAGGAAGATGAAGATGAGCAAGACCGGCGGCAGCGATAGCAAGAATACGCTTTACTGCTCGTTCTGCGGCAAAAGCCAGCATGAGGTCCGCAAGCTCATCGCAGGACCTACGGTCTTTATTTGCGACGAGTGCGTCGAACTCTGCATGGATATCATCCGCGAGGAATCCAAGTCCTCGCTGGTGAAGTCGCGGGACGGCATTCCCACCCCGAAGGAGATTCGCAAGGTTCTCGATGACTATGTCATCGGCCAGGACCACGCGAAGAAGGTCCTCTCAGTGGCGGTGCACAACCACTATAAGCGGCTGAACCACGCCACGAAGCACGGCGACGTCGAGCTGGCCAAGTCCAACATCATGCTGATCGGCCCCACCGGCTCCGGCAAGACGTTGCTGGCCCAGACGCTGGCGCGCATCCTGGACGTGCCCTTCACCATGGCGGACGCCACCACGCTCACCGAGGCGGGCTATGTGGGCGAGGATGTGGAAAACATCATCCTCAAGCTCCTGCAGGCGGCTGACTACAACGTGGAGCGGGCCCAGCGCGGCATCGTCTATATCGACGAAATCGACAAGATCAGCCGCAAGTCCGACAACCCCTCGATCACCCGCGACGTGTCGGGCGAGGGCGTGCAGCAGGCCCTGCTGAAGATCATGGAAGGCACGGTGGCCTCCGTTCCGCCTCAGGGCGGCCGGAAGCATCCCCAGCAGGAATTCCTGCAGGTGGACACCACCAACATCCTGTTCATCTGTGGCGGCGCCTTCGCGGGCCTCGACAAGATCATCGCGGCGCGCGGCAAGGGCGGCACCTCCATCGGCTTCGCCGCCAAGGTGGCGTCCGTCGAGGATCGCCGTCCCGGCGAGGTGTTCCGTGAGGTGGAGCCCGAGGACCTGCTGAAGTACGGCCTCATTCCCGAGTTCATCGGCCGTCTGCCGGTTCTGGCGACGCTGGGGGATCTGGATGAGGCTGCCCTGAAGCAGATCCTGGCCGAGCCCAAGAACGCGCTGGTGAAGCAGTATCAGCGCCTGTTCGAGATGGAGAACGTGGATCTCACCATCCACGAGGAAGCGCTCGGCGCCATCGCCCGCAAGGCGATCGAGCGCAAGACCGGCGCGCGCGGCCTGCGCTCCATCATGGAAGGCATCCTGCTGGACACCATGTTCGATCTTCCCGGCCTCGAAGGGGTCGAGGAGGTGGTCATCAGCAAGGAAGTGGTCGAGCAGAATGCCCGCCCCCTCTACATCTATGCCGACCGTGTCGGCGATGCCGGCGCCAGTGCGTGACGGCATGCGCCCCCGCTCCCGCCGCGGCCTCCGGGCCCGGGCGGGATGCGGGCGCGCGCCGCGGACAATGGGCCGCGGGCAGGGGAGGGAGATCGTCCCCACCCACGCGCTGCGGCGCACCTTGAAAGCCAGCTTCAGGCTTTCCATCTATGATTTGAAGAATCCGGTCTCCGGGCTCGGACCTCGTGCCTCTCGCGGTCTCACAGCCGCATCAGCATTGAAAAGCCGTTCCCGTTCCGGCTGCGCCGTCCCGGCGGGCCAATGCGCCCGCGCGCCGGTGCCCTATGAAAGGATTGGGTCATGACAAGCCAGAAGCCGCGCCCTCCGCTTGTCCCGGGCGTCGCCCAGACGTTCCCGGTGCTGCCTTTGCGGGACATCGTCGTGTTCCCGCACATGATCGTTCCCCTGTTCGTGGGCCGCGAGAAGTCCATCCGCGCCCTTGAAGAGGTGATGCGCGGCGACACCTACATCCTGCTGGCCACGCAGGAGAATGCCTCTGACGACGATCCTGCCGCCGATGCCATCTACCGCGTCGGTACCCTCGCCACCGTCCTCCAGCTCCTGAAGCTGCCCGACGGCACGGTGAAGGTGCTGGTGGAGGGCGTCACCCGCGCGCAGGTGGTGCAGTACACGGAGCGCACCGACCTCTATGAGGCCGAGGCCATCACGCTGGACGACGAAGCGGGCGACCGCGTCGAGGCGGAGGCGCTTGCCCGCTCGGTGGTCAACGAGTTCGAGAACTATGTGAAGCTCAACAAGAAGGTGTCGCCCGAAGTGGTGGGTGTCGTCGGCCAGATCGACGATCATTCCAAGCTCGCCGACACCATCGCCTCGCACCTTGCGGTGAAGATCCCCGAGAAGCAGGGCGTGCTCGAGACCATCAAGGTGGCCGACCGCCTTGAGAAGGTGCTCGGGCTGATGGAAAGCGAGATCTCGGTCCTCCAGGTGGAGAAGCGCATCCGCACGCGGGTGAAGCGCCAGATGGAGAAGACCCAGCGCGAATACTATCTGAACGAGCAGATGAAGGCGATCCAGAAGGAGCTCGGCGACGAAGAGGGCCGGGACGACCTTCAGGAACTGGAAGACCGCATCAAGCGCACCAAGCTCACCAAGGAGGCCCGTGAAAAGGCCACCCACGAGCTGAAGAAGCTGCGCCAGATGTCGCCCATGTCGGCGGAAGCCACCGTGGTGCGCAATTATCTGGACTGGCTGCTGTCCATTCCGTGGGGCGTGAAGAGCAAGGTGAAGAAGGATCTGGGCTTTGCCCAGTCCATCCTCGACGGCGATCATTTCGGCCTGGACAAGGTCAAGGAGCGCATCGTCGAGTATCTCGCCGTGCAGAGCCGCGCCAACAAGCTCACGGGCCCCATCCTGTGCCTCGTCGGCCCTCCCGGCGTGGGCAAGACCTCGCTCGGCAAGTCCATCGCCAAGGCGACGGGCCGTGAGTTCGTGCGCGTCGCTCTCGGCGGCGTGCGGGATGAGGCGGAGATTCGCGGTCACCGGCGGACCTATATCGGCTCCATGCCCGGCAAGATCATCCAGTCCATGCGCAAGGCGAAGAAGGCCAACCCCCTCTTCCTGCTGGACGAGATCGACAAGATGGGCGCGGACTTCCGCGGCGATCCCTCGGCGGCCCTGCTGGAGGTTCTCGACCCCGAGCAGAACGGCACGTTCAACGATCACTATCTGGAGGTGGATTACGACCTCTCGAACGTGATGTTCGTGACCACGGCCAATACGTTGAACATTCCGCCGGCCCTGCTCGACCGCATGGAGGTGATCCGCATCGCCGGATACACCGAGGACGAGAAGGTGGAGATCGCGCGCAAGCACCTCATTCCCAATGCGGTGCAGAAGCATGGTCTTCAGCCGAAGGAATGGGGCATCGACGATGCGGCCCTCCTGACGCTCGTGCGCCGCTACACCCGCGAGGCGGGCGTGCGCAGCCTGGAGCGTGAGATCTCCAACCTCGCCCGCAAGGCGGTGAAGGAACTGGTCATCTCCAAGAAGAAGTCGGTGAAGGTCACCGAGAAGAATCTGGAGACCTTCCTGGGTGCCCCGCGCTATCGCTACGGCGAGATCGACGCGGAGGATCAGGTGGGCGTCGTCACCGGCCTCGCCTGGACCGAGGTGGGCGGCGAGCTGCTGACTATCGAAGGCGTCATGATGCCCGGCAAGGGCAAGATGACGGTGACCGGCAATTTGCGCGACGTGATGAAGGAAAGCATCTCGGCCGCCGCGTCCTATGTCCGCTCGCGGGCCGTGGACTTCGGCATCGAGCCGCCTTTGTTCGAGCGCCGCGACATCCACGTTCACGTTCCCGAGGGGGCGACCCCCAAGGACGGGCCGTCGGCCGGCACTGCCATGGCCACCACCATCGTCTCCGTGCTCACCGGAATCCCGGTGCGCCGCGACGTGGCGATGACCGGCGAGATCACGCTGCGTGGGCGCGTCCTGCCCATCGGCGGGCTCAAGGAGAAGCTCCTCGCGGCGCTTCGGGGTGGCATCAAGAAGGTGCTGATCCCTGAGGAGAACGCGAAGGATCTCGCCGAAATTCCGTCGAACGTGAAGAATGCTCTGGAGATCATCCCGGTGTCTCGCATGGACGAAGTGCTCGCCCATGCCCTCATCCGCAAGCCCGAGCCCATCGAATGGACCGAACGGCCGGTAGATGCGGTGGTACCGGACGAGGATGCCTCCGGCGTCGTCGCTCACTGAGTTATTTCAATAACTTACGGCAATCTGAGGCGGCGCAGTTTTTGCGCCGCCTTTTTCATGTGTGGACCAACAGGTCTGGAAATCGTGCATTTATGCGGGTTTGAAGCGGATCGCGCTTGCAAAAGCCGCATTTTCCGTAAATTTTCCCGCCGATCGTTTGAGGCAATGCCTTTCACGATTCTCAGACAACGAAGGAAGGAACGGTCACATGACCACCAAGAACGAACTGATCGCCGCGGTGGCCGACGAGGCGAAGCTCACCAAGGCGGCTGCACAGGCCGCGGTGGACGCGACGTTCGAGATCATCACCCAGGCCCTCAAGAAGGGCGAAGAAGTGAAGCTGATCGGCTTCGGCTCCTTCTCCGTGGTGACCCGCGCTGCCCGTGAAGGCCGCAACCCGCGCACCGGCAAGCCGGTGAAGATCAGCGCGTCCAAGGCGCCGAAGTTCACGCCCGGTAAGGGCCTGAAGGAAGCCGTCAACGACTGACCCTCAATCCCCGGAGCGGCGCCCGGCCCATTCGGCCGGAAGCGCCCCCGGGGTTCCGGCGCGGCGGGGTCGAAACCGGCCCACGCCCGCCTTCTTCAGAGGCTCCGCAGTGCCCCGTACGGCCGCCGGATGCCTGAAGACCTCTTAGCCATAGACCCGGCGCCCATGATGGCGCTCCCCGCCGGCGTGCTGTGATCCGCCCGGGAACCGCTTCCATCGGGGTCGGTGGGACAGCCGGCTTCGCAAGCGTCCCGCCCAAACCACTCCCGTAGTCCTCCGCGCCCTGTGCCGCGCTTTCGTCACCGCGAACATGCTATGCCATGCGCCAGGGTGGCGGAGGCGGCCTCAGGCGAGATTCCGCCCGGCCGCTCTGAGAGCTGATCCGGCCGGGTTGCATTGAGCCTCCCGGTGAATCAGTCTCGGCCCCCTTGAGAGAGCGCGAGCAGCGATCGGAGCGAACCGCATCTGCGTTTCCATCCGGATCCATCGCACTCCAGGCAATGGTGCGCGGCCGATGGGGTTGTTTCCCCGCGAGGCGCGTCCAACGGGAGAGGAAGCGGGCAGGTGGCCTCGAAACTCGATCAATTGCGGCAGATGACGGTGGTGGTGGCCGATACCGGCGACATGGAGGCGGTGGCCCGCTTCCGCCCCATCGATTGCACCACCAATCCCACCATCGTGCTGAAGGCGCTGGATACGCCCGCCTTCGCACCGGCCATGGAGGAGGCGGTGGCCTGGGGCCGGGCGCAGGCCGGTGACCGCGCGGCGGTGGCCGGCGCCGTTGCGGACCGGCTCGCCATTTCTGTGGGCTATGAGCTGTCGCGCCTCGTGCCGGGCCGCGTCTCCACGGAGGTGGATGCCTCCCTGTCCTTCAATACGGCGGCGTCCGTCGCCAAGGCCCGCGAGATCATCGCGGCCTATGCGGCGCGCGGCGTCGGGCGCGAGCGCATCCTCATCAAGCTCGCCTCCACCTGGGAGGGCATCCGGGCGGCCGAGATCCTCCAGGCGGAGGGAATCGACTGCAACATGACGCTGCTCTTCAATCGCGCCCAGGCAGTCGCCTGCGCGGATGCGAAGGCCTTCCTCATCTCGCCCTTCGTCGGCCGCATCCTGGACTGGCACAAGAAGGCGGCGGGCCGGGACTTCACGGCCGAGGAGGATCCCGGAGTGCGCTCGGTGCGGGAGATCTACGGCTATTACAAGAGCCGTGGCATCGCCACCATCGTCATGGCCGCCTCGTTCCGCAACACGGGAGAGATCGAGGCCCTGGCGGGCTGCGACCGGCTCACCATCGCCCCTGCGCTGCTGGATGCCCTGTCCAAGGACGAGGGGGCCCTGGAGCGTGTGCTGTCGCCGGAAACCGCGCCCTCCACCGCCCTGATCGGCCCGGCCGATCTGGTGGCCCATGGCCTCGTGGGCGAGACCGCGGAGAGATTCGACGTCACGCGCCCGCTGGATGAGCCTCTGTTCCGCTGGGTGATGAACGAGGATCCCATGGCCACGGAGAAGCTCGCGGAAGGCATCCGCCTGTTTGCGCGCGATCTTTCAGCCCTGCATGAGACCGTGCTGCGCCGCCTGGAGGGCTGAGCGGTCCATGCCGGGGCGCGGGCGCGTTGTTTACGCGCAGCGCGCCCTGGCCTATATGCGGGCACACCCGGTTCGCGGCGCATGCCGCACAGCAAGGCGCATGGCGTCACCGGGGCCGGGCGGTTAGCTCAGTTGGTAGAGCATCTCGTTTACACCGAGAGGGTCGGCGGTTCGAGCCCGTCACCGCCCACCATTCCTTCTCCCCCCTTATGATCGGACATGCCTGGTTCGCCGCGTCCCGGCGAGTTTTGCACAGGGGCCTGCAATCCGCGTTCGGGTCGCTTGACTTGATCAGTCCGGGGTCTTATCAACCGGCTTCTCGACGCGGCGCCCTACGGCGACGCCGATTGCGGGTGTAGCTCAGTTGGTCAGAGCGCCGGCCTGTCACGCCGGAGGTCGCGGGTTCGAGCCCCGTCACTCGCGCCATTCCCTTCCAGACATATCATGTCGAATGTGCGCGGATCCCTGTGGATCGCTGCGCCTGTTCCCCCCTCGGGTCGTAACGCGAACCGCCGGTTCCTGTTAGAGCCTGATCCAATCCGGTTGAATCAACCGGATTGGTGAAACAGTCTCTAAATCATTGATAGAGAGCGATTCACGCCTCACCTCGATGCACCGACGTGCATCGAGGTGAGGCGATCGCACTCTAGAGCCGGAGATGTCGCCTTGCAGCCGGGCGCGGCTGCCCCAAGGCCTCGAACGAGGGGGACGGATGATGGTGCGGTTCCTGGCCGGCATTCTTGCCGCTGCTTTTCTTCTCACGGGCATGATGACCCAGAGCGCGTTCGCCGGGGATGTCCCCGCCGGCCCCATCTGGAACGACTGGGATGCCCAGGCCAAATGCCCGCGCGTCTGCGAACGCGGCGTCTGGACCGGCCGTTGGAAGACCGTCGTCCCCGGCATGGAATCGGTCTGCAGCTGCGACTTCCGCCGGTGGCCGAGCGGCAATGGCGGCAATTGGTCTTACCGTATCGAGCAGGTGGTGGCCGGGCCGATCTGGGGCAATTGGGATGCGCCCGGGAAGTGCTCTCATGCCTGCGGCGGGCGCAATCTCTGGGACGGCAACTGGCGCACCTTCGCGCCCGGCCAGTCGAGCTGCGACTGCTACGTGCCCCGCTGACACGGCCCCCTGAAACGCGAAACGCCCCGCCCGGTTAAACCGGACGGGGCGCATGACCTTTCTGACCGGTCATGACGGATCCCCGGATGGGGACCGCTCGTCGCGACGTCGTCGCCGGGAATTACGGGCCCAAGGGGATCTTCCTGGCCCGGCGCACGATCTCGATGGTGGCTTAAAAGCCTCCAATTGCGACGGCTTCAAGGCATTCGGCCAAGCCCGAGGTGGGCGATGCGCCCCGCCACTCGCGCCGACCTAGGCCGCGCGGACGCAGACCAGGAAGCGGTCCACGGAATCACCCAGGGTCCGTGCCTGCTGGTCGAGCTGCCCGGCCAAGGACTGCACCTGATCGAAATGCGTGCCCTGCGAGACCACGGAGGAGCGCACGCTTTCGATGCGCCGCGACACGGTCTGCGAGCCGCCCGCCGCCTCGCTCATGCCGTGGGCGATGTCCCGCACCGACATTTCCTGCTGGTGGGCGGCGGCGGCCACTTCCGCCGCAAGGCCGGTCATGCGCTCGATGGTGGCGCCGATGCCGTTCACCGCCTGGGCGGTGGCGCGGCTTGCCTGCTGGATGGCCTCGATCTGCTGCGTCACCTCGGCGGTGGCGTTGGCGGTCTGCTGGGCGAGGGCCTTCACTTCCTGCGCCACCACCGCGAAGCCCCGGCCCATGTCCCCGGCGCGGGCGGCCTCGATACTGGCATTGAGGGCGAGCAGGTTGGTCTGGCCCGCAATGGCGCCGATCATGTCGATGACCGCGCCGATCTGCGAGACCGCACGCACCAGTCCGTCCGCCGCGTCGCCGGTCTGGCGGGTTTCGTCCAGGGCCGTGGCCGCCATCTCGCTGGTGCTGCGGATGCGCTCGCCGATGCCATTGGCCGCCTGCGAGAGCTGGGTGGCGTGCTCGGCGATGGAATCCACCGCGCGGGCGGAGGCGGCAGCGGCATCCGCCACCACCACCGCGTCCTTCTCGGTCTCGTCGGAGGCGACGGACATGGCGCTGGCGGCCTCGCCCATGCGTTCCGTTGCTCCGCGCACGGCCTGCATCATGCCCAGCGCATCCGCCTCGAAGCGGCGTGCCGCCTCGGACAATTGCTCCAGCCGCGCATGCTCGGCGGCGGCCTGGGCCTGGAGGCGGGCATCCGCCGCCGCCTTGTCGGTGAGAGCCGTGCGGAACACGGCGATGGCGTTCGCCATCTCGCCGATCTCGTCGCGACGGCCGGTGAAGGGGACATCCACCGTCAGATTGTTTGCGGCCAGCGCCGTCATATAGGTTTTCAGGCGGGCGAGTGGCCGCTGGATCTGCCCCACCGTCACGCTCACGGCGGCGGCGAGCGCCAGCAGCAGGCCGACGATGGGAATGACCACCAGCGCCACCTGCGCCTCCTGCCGTTCAGAGGCGACGCGGGCCTTGGCCTCGTTGAGGCCGGTGAGCGTTTCCGCGCCGAGCGCCTCGATGGCCTTCACCATCTGCTCGCGGCTTCTCACGGTGGGCTCTTCCTGGGCCTGGAGCAGCGCCGCCTGGGGCGAGATGGTGAGGCCCAGCTCGGCGGTGTCCTTCTGGTAGGCGATGAATTCATTCACCTGGTTCTGCAGGCGCAGGCGGCGCATGGGTTCCAGCCGCTCTCCGAGGGCCGCGAAGAAGGGCTCGCGGGCGGCCTCCACCTCGGCGAGGGCGCCCTCCAGGCCTTCCAGCTTCTGCTTCGCTGCGGCCTTGTCCTTGGCGGTGTAGACGGCATTGGCGGCGACCACCGCATGCTCGATGGAGCGGGCGAGGTTCTGGGCCTGGAAGGCCACCGTCCAGATCTCCTCCACCTCCGCGGCCCGGCGCTGCTCGGAGGCGATCTGCACCACGCTCAGGAGTGCCACGCCGAGGGTGAGCAGGGACAGAAGTCCGATCACGCCCGCAAGCTTGCGCCCGATGGTGAGATGGGGCCAGGCAAGCCTGATCCGGGGTGCGCGCTTCCTGGATGAATGCACGGCAGGTGCGGCCCGCGATACGGGCGGGAGATCGGCAATCAGGGTCATGATGAGATCCGGTCAAATAAAGGCGCACACCTGTTCCCGATTGTTGACACTCATATGAATGTTTGCGGGCTAATAGGTCCATTTCCGATGGAATGAGCGCAAGAAAAAACGCCTCCACCGAAGGTAGAGGCGTTTAGGTTTTCCATACAGCGAACGAAATCAGAGGCTTCCGCTCCGGCCGTGTCAGCGGGCGGGCGGGTCCACCTTCAAGCCCTTCGGGCCGATTTCAATCTGGAGCGTGTCCTTTTCCTTCTCGTGCTGCTGGTAGGCATAGACGCCTCCGCCCACGAGAAGGACGGCGATGACGGCGTAAAGCACGGCTTTCGGCATGGTGAAGTCTCCGTTTGCCGAGATAACGCAAGCGTAGGCGGAACGGTTCCCGCGTCTCACCACAGCACGGTGGCGTCGATGTCCTCAATGCGGGCGCTGCCGGTCAGGGCCATGGCCACTTCCAGCTCCGCCCGCAACAGGTGGACCGCATGGGCCACCCCGGCCGCGCCGGCCGCGCACAAAGCATGGATGTAGGGGCGGCCGATCATGACCGCGCTGGCGCCGAGGGCTATGGCCTTCACGATATCCGTGCCGCGCCGCACGCCGCCGTCCAGCAGAAGGGGCACCGCGCCACCCACGGCCTCCGCCACGCGGGGCAGGGCCTCGATGGTGGAGGGGAGCGTGTCCAGCACCCGGCCCCCATGGTTGGACACCACCATGCCGTCCACCCCATGGGCGAGCGCCTCGCGCGCATCGGCGGGGGAGAGGATGCCCTTCAGCACAAGGGGCATGTCGGTGAGTTCCCGCAGCCAGGCAATGTCGGCCCAGGTGGCGCTGCCCGACAGGAAGCCGGAGAAGAGCGGGCTCTGCCCCACCGCGCCCGTGGCCGCCGGCCGCGGGGCCATCCCTGCGAGATTGACGGGCGACACGCCGGCCGGCAGCCGGAAGCCCACGCGCTGCTCGCGATTGCGCAGGCTGGCGGGCGCATCCACCGTCACCATCAGCGCCTTGTATCCGGCGGCGCGTGCACGGGCGATGAGGTCGCGGGTGAAGTCCCGGTCCGGCTGCACATAGAGTTGGAAGAAGAGGGGAGCGGTGGCGGCTGCCGCGATGTCCTCCAGGCGGGTGCTCGCCTGGGTGCTCACCACCAGCCCCGCGCGCGCCGCCCCGGCCCCCTGGGCGGTGGCGATCTCGCCCTCCGGGTGGACCAGCTTGTGATAGGCGACGGGCGCCAGGAGGATGGGATGGTCCAGCTCGACGCCCAGCAGCCGCAGGGCCGTGCTGGCACCGCCCATGTCCCGCAGCACGCGGCTCGTCAGGCGCAGCCGATCGAACGCCGCACGATTCTCACTGAGCGTGATCTCGTCACCCGCGCCGCCATTCACATAGGCCAGAGCCATGGGGCTCATGAGGGTGGCGGCGTGGCGCTCGTAATCACCGAGCGAGACGGGGGGCGCGGGGGCGTGGGTGCCGATGGCTTGGGACAAGCGGGTCTCCCGAGGATGCGGGAGGACATTAGAACCTGATCCGGCGAGGGTGAAGCGACCGGACCGGACAGACGCGCACCGACGCAGTTGGAAAGCGGGGCGCGGACGGGGAAGGGACAGCCCGGGCGCGCGAACCACCGACCTCCAGCCGACCTGGGGGGCATTTCGGTATTCACCTCCATGGGACGGCTGCGTCCAGCCTATCCCCTGTTGCGTTCCTCCCGCGCACGCCGCGCCTTTTGGCGGGCGATTTCCATCCTGTCCGCCTCAGCCTTTTCACGCGCCTCTCGCAGGGCCTTGAGGCGGGCGATCTTGGCTTGCGCGGCATCGGCGGCCTGCTCGACGGACGAGGGCGTTGCGGTGGGTTTCTGGCCAGAGAAGGCGGCTTCCGCGCGCGCCTTATGGTCGATCATCGTATTTCTCCTTGGGCGCCACTCCAGATCCACCCGACGCCGGCCGAAAGCTGGATGCCAGCAGATTCGAGGCTTGCCCGCGCCCAGCATGAACGATCCACCGCTTTCGTGAAGGATCCGTGTCGCATGAAATTGCCGGCAGGTGGTGAAGACGCGCTGAAAACGCACCGATCCGCCGCAAGCCCAGGCACGGCCGGCGAGGCGTGCGACCATAGTGCGTATCGCATTTGGCGCGTTGAATTCTAATGAAAAAGTGGTGGTACAGCTGGGTGGGCTCGAACCACCGACCTCCGGTTCCACAGACCGGCGCTCTAACCAACTGAGCTACAGCTGCAAAGGCCCGCAATGCGGGGACGCCAGGACCGATAGGCCTTGGCGAGGCGCGGAACCTACGCTGATGAGGAATGGGATTCAAGGGGGTCGCTGCGCGGAAGCGTCCCGCTCTGTGCATGACGTGGGCCAGGCGCCTTCGCGGGGGCCACTTCCTCACCGTATCGGCAGGCCCTAAAGGTTCCGCAACGACGAAAGCCACGCGCCCCGCCTCATGTCCGATCTTATTGGCCTCGCCTTTCCCTTCTTCGGCCTGATCTTCCTCGGCTATGGCTGCGGGCGCTTCGTGCGCCTGCCGGAGGAAGGGCTCGCCTGGCTGTCCTTCTTCATCATCTATCTGGCGCTGCCGGCTTTGTTCTACCGGATCGTGGCGGAGACCCCGTTCCAGGAACTGGTCAATCCCGGCTTCATCCTGGCGGTCGTCATCTCCACCTCATTCACCGCCGCGCTGGCCTTCGGGGTCAGCCTGAGGCTGCGGCGGGGGAATCTGGCCGAATCGGCCATCGCCACCACGGTCGGGGCCTATGCCAATGTGGGCTATATGGGCCCGGGCCTGACGCTGGCCGCGCTGGGCCAGGAGGCGGCGACGCCCGCCGCGCTGATCTTCGCCTGCGACAGCATGTTCTTCTTCACGCTGGTGCCGCTGCTGGTGGCGGTGCGCGGCGGGCAGGGATCGCTGGGCACCACGCTGCTGCTGGTGGTGAAGCGCGTGCTGACCCACCCGTTCAACATCGCCACGCTGCTGGGCGTGCTGGCCGCATGGGCGGAATTCCGCGCGCCGGGGGCGGTGGAGCGCATGCTGGATTTCCTGAAGAACGCGGCAGCGCCCTGCGCCCTGTTCACGCTGGGGGTGACGGTGGCGCTGCGCCCGCTGGGCAAGGTGCCCACGGAGCTGTTCCCGCTGCTCGCCATCAAGCTGGTGGCGCACCCGGTGATCGCGCTCATCTCCCTGACCACGTTCGCGAGCGTGTCGCGCAGCTGGGTGGAAACCGGGGTTCTGATGGCGTCCCTGCCGCCCGCGCTGAACTGCTTCGTGCTGGCGCGGCAGTACAATGTCTATCTGGAGCAGGCGTCCGCCGCCGTGCTCCTGGGCACGCTCGCCTCCGTGGCGACCGTCACCGGCGTGCTCTATCTGCTCCAGCAGCATCTTCTGCCGCTGGGCGGGCTCTGGTGAGCGTCGAGAGCGTTACAGACTTTATCCCAACGCGGATCCGACTCAGGCCGCGTTGAGGCCCGCGCCGAGCCGCATGAGGCCGCGCCGGAACGGGCCGACCTTCTGCATCATGTACAGGCCGAGCCCGCGCAGGCCCTGCATGGGCACGAGGTCCGACAGGAGCGAGCGGTTCAGCAGGTCCACGGCTGCCATGCGGGAATCGATGTCCCGGCGGCGGTGCGACTCGTACCCCTCCAGCACGCTTTCCTCACCCGGATCGCCGCCCCGCGCTGTGGCCGTTTCCACGCTCTCCAGCAGGGCCGACACATCGCGCAGGCCCAGATTGAGCCCCTGGGCGCCGATGGGCGGCATCACATGGGCGGCTTCCGCCATGAGTGCCAGGCGGGGCGCCACAAGCTGCTCGGCCACTTCGGAGGCGAGGGGGAAGGCGCCGCGCCCTTCGTCCACCTGGAAGGCACCCAGCAGGGAGAAGGCGCGTCGCTCCAGTTCGCGGGCCAGGGCCTCGCCTTCAAGGCCGATCAGCCGCACCGCGTCGCGCTCATTCACAACGCACACGATGGAGGAACGCTCGCCGGGCAGGGGCACGAGGGTGAAGGGGCCGGATTCGGTGTGGAATTCGGTGGAGATTTCCTCGTGCGGGCGCGTGTGCCGTACGGTGAAGGTGAGGGCCACCTGGGGATAGGCGCGGGTGCGCACCCGGATGCCGGCGGCCTGCCGCATGCGGGACTGGCGCCCGTCCGCCGCCACGCAGAGGCGGGCTGAGAGCGTGCGCCCGTCATCAAGCGCCACATGGATGCGCTCCGCGTCCGCCTCATGCCCGATGGCGGAAGCGCGCACGATCTCCAGCCCCTCGGTCGCGTCGGCCACCGCCTGCAATTCCCGGCGCAGGGCGTCGTTCTCGATATTGTAGCCGAAGGCTTCGAGGCCGATCTCGCGCGCCCGGAACAGCACTTCCGGCGCGCGCACGAGGCGGCGGGTGGCGTCCACGATGCGCAGGTCCCGGAGCGGGGTGGTGTGGGGGGCGAGGCGTTCCCACACGCCGATCTCGTCCAACACCCGCACGGAGCCTTCCATGAGGGCGGTGGTGCGATGGTCGGCCGCGCGGGTCGGCCCCGTGACCAGCGCCGTCGCGATGCCCTTTCGCGCAAAGGCGATCGCGGCCGCGAGCCCGGCCGGGCCTGCGCCCACCACGACCACATCGATGGCGTCGGCTGTGCTCATGCGAGCCTCCCTTGGAGCGTTTCCGAGCGAAGTGTGAAGCGGTTCGCGTGAAGGAAACGCATAAAGACAAAGAGAGTGAGCGTTTCAGCGTTTCCATGAAAAGCTGAAGTGCTCTCGTCTCTCGCGCCACCATACGGCGCGCGATGCCGGCTCACGAGAGGGAAGAATGCCGAGGCGACAGGATGACGCCGACAAAGGTGGTGGCGAAGCGGTTCAGCAGCCACACGCTTTGCTCGAACTGGTGCGTCACGCCCCATAGGATCCGAAGGTCCGCCACCGACAGGCCGGGCATGCGCACGATGAAATCGTCGCGCGTCTTGCGCATGAGGGAGGAGCGGTCGGCGGTGAGAACGGCGAGCATATCGGGGCTTTCCTCGCCCCAATCGTTCAGTTCGTCCGAGACGGTCTCCATGAGGGCGCAGGTGGATTCGGCGAGCCGCTTCAGGAACGCCGCCACTTCCTCCTGGCCGCCCAGGTCGTCCATCCGCTCCGCCAGGGATGGCAGGGTGGTGATGAGCGAGGTGAGCAACTGATTGCAGGTCCACAGATGAAGCATGCTGTCCATCTCGCGGGGGCCTGCGGGTGTCTCCATCTGCTGCTTGAGGAAGGTCTGGATGGTGACGAGGAGTTCCAAGCTGCTGTCGCGCAACACCATGCGGGACGCCTTTGTCGCCGCCGGTTCCTCGGTGAGTTCGATGCCGTCCGGATCCTCCCGGAAGCGCCTCAGGAACAAGGGCAGGCGCCGCAGCACGCGCAGCTGCTCCTGCTCCACGAGGAGCGCAGCCGCCTGCATGTCCACATTCTTGCCGCTGGTGATGAATTCCGGCTTGGCCAGGGATTCCTGAAGGCTGGCCGGGCTGATGCGCTCGATCAGCGCGAACAGTGGCGCGCTCAGCAGAGACGCCACCACCGCCGATACGATCTGGAACATCCAGTGCACGGCCGTCACCTGGAAGCCCGGATCGCCGGTGAGCGCCACCACGCCCGCCTGGATCAGCGGCACATGGAGGAAATGCTCGATCATCAGCAGCGGCAGCATCACGGCGACGCCGATCAGCTTCAGCACCAATTGGTAGAGGTTGAGCTGGCGCGCCGTGCCGCCGAGGCCCGCGCCCTGCGCCACCGTCATGAGGCCCGAGCCGAGATTGGCGCCCACCACGATGAGGATGGCCTGATCCAGCGCCAGCACGCCGCCTGTCACGAGGGCGACGGCGATGACGGAGACGGTCTGGCCCTGGATGATCGCGGCCAGGGCCGTCCCCGCGATGAAGCCCCAGAGGTAGAATTTGTCGGCAAAGGCGAGGATGGCGCGCAAAGACTCGGATTCGCGCAGCGGCTCGCACACCCGCACCATCATCTGCACGCCGTAAAGCAGCAGGACCAGCCCCAGCACGGCGGCGACGAGGTTGCGATACTTCGCCTCCCGGTCATAGCCGAGCAGATAGGCGATGCCGAGCCCGCCGACGCCAGCGAGAATCACCGAATCCATGTCGATGGACGCCAGCAGCAGGCGCAGCGTGGATCCGGCATAGGACCAGGTGACGATGGGCATGGCGCTGCGCACCGTGGCCGCGCCCGCGCTCACCAGACTGATCACGATGAACGTGACGGCATTGGTGCTCTGGATGATGGCGCCGGCTCCGATGCCGGCGAGAATCGCCTTCAGGGGATGTCCCGTGGCGCTGCTGACGATCCGGTGGAAGCGGGGACCAGCCACCTGCTTCATGTTGGCCGTCAGGAACTGCGTGCCGATGAAGATGAAACCCAGGCCAGCCAGAAGGCCGATCGCAATGGACATATTGCGGTCCCCTCGTGCGAGATCGAGTGAAAGACTCGTAATCGAGAATGCTGCAGTGCACCAGAGGCCTCTGCCGCTTCTCTTTCGCTTGTCGCTCCCCGATGTGCGCCTATCATGCCGCCACGCCGGACGACGGCATCGGGATGGAGACGGCAATGGTCGGAATGGTCCGCGTTCACAAATATGGCGGCCCCGAGGTTCTCACCTATGAGGACGTGCCGCTGCCGCCGCCCGGTCCCGGCGAGGTTCAGATCCGGCACACCGCCATCGGCCTGAATTTCGTGGAAACCTATTTCCGTTCAGGGCTCTACAAGAGCGCGGTGTTGCCGTTCGTGCCGGGAAACGAGGGGGCGGGTGTCGTCACCGCCGTTGGCGAACATGTGAACGACTTCCATGCGGGCGACCGGGTCGCCTACGCCACCTATATCGGCTCCTACAGCGAGGCGCGGAACATTCCCGCCTCCGGGCTGGTCCACCTGCCCGCCGCCATCGACGACCGCACTGCAGCGGCCATGATGCTGAAGGGCATGACGGTGCAGTATCTGGTGCGGCGCACATTCGAGGTGAAGCCGGGCGATACCGTGCTCATCCAGGCGGCGGCCGGCGGCATCGGGCTCATCCTCTCCCAATGGTGCCACGCGCTGGGTGCCAAGGTGATCGGCACGGTAGGCTCCAAGCAGAAGGCCGAGCTTGCCTACAGCCATGGCTGCGACGAGGTGATTCTCTACCGCACCGAGGATTTCGTGCAGCGGGTGAAGGAGATCACCGGCGGCAAGGGGTGCGACGTGGTCTATGACGGGGTGGGGCAGGACACCTATCCCGCCTCCCTCGACTGCCTCAAGCCGCGCGGCCTGTGGGTGTCGTTCGGCAATGCGTCCGGCGCCATCAAGGATTTCAACCTCCTGCTGCTCTCGCAGAAGGGCTCGCTCTACGCGACACGCCCGACGCTCAACACCCATATCTCCACGCGCGAGGACCTGCTGGCCACCGCCAACGACCTGTTCGAGGTCGTGCTGAAGGGCACGGTGAAGATCCCCATCCACCAGACCTATGCGCTGAAGGATGTGCAGAAGGCTCATCGCGATCTGGAGAACCGGGTCACGACGGGCGCGAGCCTGCTTCTGCCGTGACGCAGCTATGCATTTGGCGCGAGGACCGAATTCGGCCTTGCGCCAGTGCCGCCGCCAAGTGATATCCTGAGCCGCAAAGTTTAGTTTGCGTCCAATTTGCGGCGGTCCGTTCGGCCATGATGCGCCAATACGAGCTTGTCGATCGCGTCCGCCGGTACAATCCAGACACCGACGAGGCGTTGCTCGACCGCGCTTATGTCTATGCCATGCGCGCGCATGGCACCCAGTTGCGCGCGTCCGGCGATCCCTATTTCTCCCATCCCCTGGAAGTGGCCGCGATCCTCACGGATCTGGAGCTGGACGACGCCACCATCGTCGCCGCGCTGCTGCACGACACCATCGAGGATACCGGCGCCACCCGGGCCGAGATCGAGAAGCTGTTCGGCACCCAGATCGCCGATCTGGTGGAAGGGCTCACCAAGATCAAGAAGCTGGACCTCGTGTCCAAGCAGGCCAAGCAGGCGGAAAACCTGCGCAAGCTGCTGCTCGCCATCGCCGACGACGTGCGCGTGCTGCTGGTGAAGCTGGCCGACCGCCTGCACAACATGCGCACCCTGAAATATGTCCCGCAGGAGAAGCGGGACCGGGTGGCGCAGGAAACCCTGGACATCTACGCCCCGCTCGCCGCGCGCATGGGCATGCAGGACATGCGCGAGGAGCTGGAGGACCTGTCCTTCCGGCAGCTCTCGTCGGAGGCCTATGCCTCCATCACCCAGCGGGTGGAGGAATTGCGCGAGCGCAACGGGCCGCTGGTGGAGGAGATCGAGCGCGAGCTTCAGGACCAGCTGAACGCACGCGGCATCACCGCCCAGGTGATGGGCCGGGAGAAGCGTCCCTATTCCATCTGGCGCAAGATGGAACGCAAGGCCATCGGCTTCGAGCAACTGTCGGACCTCTACGGCTTCCGGGTCATCGTGAAGTCCATGGAGGATTGTTACCGGGCGCTTGGCGTGGTGCACATGAAGTGGCCCATCGTTCCCGGGCGCTTCAAGGATTACATCTCCACCCCGAAGCCCAACGACTACCGCTCGGTCCACACCACGGTCATCGGGCCGCGGCGCCAGCGTGTCGAGCTTCAGATCCGCACCCAGGACATGGACGACATCGCCGAATACGGCATCGCCGCCCATGCGCTCTACAAGGACGGGTCGGGTGCCCAGGCCCTCATCCTCTCCAATGAGAGCCGCGCTTATGCCTGGCTGCGCAAGACCATCGAGAACCTCTCCCAGGGCCTGAGCCCGGAGGAGTTCCTGGAGCACACCAAGCTCGAACTGTTCCACGACCAGGTCTTCTGCTTCACGCCCAAGGGGCGCCTCATCGCCCTGCCGCGCCGGGCGACCCCCATCGATTTCGCCTATGCGGTCCATACGGACGTGGGCAACACGGCGGTGGGCTGCAAGATCAACGGCACCATCGCGCCGCTCGTGTCCGAGCTGAAGAATGGCGACGAGGTTGAGATCATCACCTCCAAGGCGCAGACCCCGCCCGGCGCCTGGGAGACCATCGCCGTGACCGGCAAGGCCCGCGCGGCGGTGCGTCGGGCGACCCGCACGGCGGTGCGCGCGCAATATGCGGGGCTCGGCCGCAAGATCGCGGAACGCGCCTTCGCCCGGGCCGGCAAGGCTTTCTCCGAGGACGCCCTCGTCAAGGCCATGCCGCGCCTTGCCCGCACCTCGCTGGACGACGTGTTCGCGGCGGTGGGCCGGGGCGAGATCAAGACCGACGACCTGATCCGCGCCGTCTATCCCGACTGGAGCGCCCCGCGCGCC
Organism: Aquabacter cavernae; assembly: GCF_003993795.1. GTDB lineage: Bacteria > Pseudomonadota > Alphaproteobacteria > Rhizobiales > Xanthobacteraceae > Aquabacter > Aquabacter cavernae. The sequence continues at coordinate 982,093 of NZ_RWKV01000008.1, read as the reverse complement.
GACGAGCGCGGCACGGGCGGGCGGGCGCCCAATGGCGAGGGCTGGTTCGAGCTGAAGAAGGGGCAGAACCTCAAGTTCAAGATCCCCGATGCCTCGGACGACGCGGCGGCCATTCCCATCCGCGGCATCAACGGCGAACTGCCCGTGCGCTTCGCCGCCAAGGGCGGCGCGGTTCCGGGAGACCGGATCGTCGGCATCCTGACGCCGGGGGAGGGGATCACCATCTATCCCATCCATTCGCGCGAACTGCAGCAGTTCGAGGACACGCCGGAGCGGTGGCTCGACGTGCGCTGGGACGTGGACGAGCTGACGGACGGGCGCTTCCCGGCACAGATCGTGGTGACGGCGGTGAACGAGCCGGGCTCGCTCGCGCAGGTGGCCACCACCATCGCCGAGCGCAACGGCAATATCGAGGGCATCTCCATGCGCTCGCGGTCGCCGGATTTCACGGAAATGGTCATCGACGTCGGCGTGTTCGACCTGCGCCACCTGAACGGCATCGTCTCGGATCTGAGAAGCCGTGCGGTGGTTTCCGGGGTCGAGCGCTCGAACGGATGAGGGAGGCACACATGGGCGCGCGTGCGAGTGTACGTCTCGGTGTGAACATCGATCACGTTGCGACGGTGCGCAACGCGCGGGGCGGGGTCCATCCCGATCCGGTGCGCGCGGCCCAGCTCGCCAAGGCGGCCGGGGCGGACGGCATCACCGCCCATCTGCGCGAGGACCGGCGCCATATCCGCGACACCGACATGGTGCGCCTGAAAAGCGAAGTGGCCCTGCCGCTGAATTTCGAGATGGCGGCCACCGACGAGATGGTGGGCATCGCGCTGCGCCTGCGCCCCCATGCCTGCTGCCTCGTGCCCGAGCGGCGCGAGGAACGGACCACGGAGGGGGGCCTCAATTGCGCCGGGCAGGCGGCCGATCTCGCTCCGCGCATCGCTGCGCTGAAGGAGGCGGGCATTCGCGTTTCGCTCTTCATCGCGGCCGATCCCCGCCAGATCGAGGCAGCCCACGCCCTCGGCGCTGATGTGATCGAGCTGCATACGGGTGCCTGGTGCGATCACCGTCTCGCGGATGCGCGCATCGAGAGCGACAGCGAGTTCCGTCGCCTGAGGTCCGGCGCCGCGCGGGCACGCGAGCTGGGCCTCGAAGTCCATGCCGGCCACGGCCTCGACTATGAGACCGCCGAGTTGATCGCCGGCCTGCCGCAGGTGGCGGAGCTGAATATCGGCCATTTCCTGGTGGGCGAAGCCATCTTCGACGGGCTGGACACGGTGGTTCGGCGCATGCGCTCGCACATCGCCAAGGGCCATGCCCGCACTCTGGGGCATGTGGCGTGATCCTGGGGCTTGGAACCGACTTCTGCGACGCCCGTCGCATCGCGCGCTCCATCGAGCGCTTCGGCGACCGTTTCCTCGACCGCATCTTCACCCCGGCCGAGCGCGCCAAGGCGGATCGCCGGGCACGGCGGGTGGAGACCTATGCCAAGCGCTTCGCCGCCAAGGAGGCCTGCTCCAAGGCGCTGGGCACGGGCTTGAGCCAGGGCGTGTTCTGGCGCGACATGGGCGTGGTGAACCTGCCCTCGGGGAAGCCGACGCTGGTGTTGACCGGAGGTGCCGCCGCACGGTTGCGGGCCATGGTTCCGCCCGGATATGAAGCCTATATCGAGCTGAGCCTGACCGATGAGGGGCCATTGTGTGCCGCCCACGTCATCATCAGCGCCGAACCGCGGGGCCCAGCTTTCCCCGCCCAATCCAGTGAGGGCGTGTGAGCCGCGTGACATTCAGGGACCTTCTGCTGCAGGGCCCGATCCAGCAGAGCCTGTTCCACGCCCGCTATCAGGCGCTGGATATGCTGCATCACCGCCAGCGCAGCCCGGACCAGGACAAGGCGGTGGCCGCCATCCGGGCCTCGAAGGCACCGATCGTGGCCTTCACGGTGGCCTTCAACGTGCCGCAGGCCATCTCGCTCCTGTCGGACGCCATGGCGCGCTTCCATCCCGGCGTGCCCCTGGTGGTGTGCGACAATTCCGATGACCCGGACGCCCCGGCGCAGATCCGCGCCTATTGCGAGGCGGCGGGCCGCATCTATTGCCGCCTGCCCCGGGCGCCGCTGGTGAAGAAATTCTCCTCCCGCTCCCACGCCACGGCGCTGAACTGGACCCTGCACAATCTCATTCTGCCCAGCGGGGTGCGCCGCTTCGCGACCTTGGACCACGACCTCGTCCCGCTCGGGCCGGACGACCTGATGGCGCGGCTCGCGGACCAGCCCTGCTATGGCTATGTGCAGCAGCATGATGGGCGCTCCCGCGCCTGGTATCTATGGCCGGGCTATGCGCTGTTCGACCTCGACCGCATCCCCGCCCGGAAGGTGAATTTCGGCACCGATCGCATGCTCCGCCTGGATACCGGCGGGCGCATGTGGACCACCCTTTATCGCCACATGGACGAGACGCACTTCAAGCATGCGGAAATCCGCTCCGGCATCGTTCCGGGCTATGCGGATGTGCGTGTCCACCACATCTTCGATGACTGGTTCCATGTGGGGCAGGTGAGCTATCGCGACGGCAACCTCAACGCCCTCGGCGTCATGCGCGCGGCCTTCGACGCCGATCCCGATGGGCTGAAGGCGGCGACGCGGCCATAAGGCCCGCCATCGCGTTGCCCCTCCAGTGCGAAGCGTCTATAGAAACCAACCGCACGGGCCTGATCGGATTTCGGTTTCCGGAGGGGCATGCGGTAACGGCGCCGCGCCGCTTGGCGGGTTTCCGCCCGCGCTTGGCGCCGGGCAAACCGGAACCCTGGGGGTGACGGAGCCGTCCCAATTCCCTCCATGCGGCGGGGGGGATAAGCAGAATTCTCGGAACCGACCGGACATTCAATGAGCACGACCAGCGATTCGAAGAAGGACGGCGGTTTCATGGAAACCGTGCGGGTCATCGTGCATGCCCTGCTGATTGCGCTCGTCATCCGTACCCTCTTCTTCCAGCCCTTCAACATCCCCTCCGGGTCCATGAAGGACACGCTGCTGATCGGCGACTATCTCTTCGTCTCCAAGTTCAGCTACGGCTATTCACGCTTCTCCATTCCCTTCTCGCCGCCTTTGTTCTCCGGCCGCATCTTCGGCTCGGAGCCCACGCGCGGCGACGTGGCGGTGTTCAAGCTGCCCAAGGACAATGAGACCGACTACATCAAGCGCGTGGTCGGCATGCCCGGCGACCGCATCCAGATGATCGAGGGCGTGCTGCAGATCAACGGCGTGCCGGTGAAGCGCGAGCGCCTTTCGGATGTGATGCAGGATGACGGGACCGGCCGCATGGTGCCGGTGAAGCGCTACAAGGAGACGCTGCCCAATGGCGTGTCCTATGAGACGCTCGATCTCGTGGACAATGGTTTCTACGACAATACGCAGGTCTACAACGTTCCGGCCGGCCATTATTTCATGATGGGCGACAACCGGGACAATTCGGCCGACAGCCGCGTGCTGAGCCAGGTGGGCTACGTTCCGTTCGAGAACTTCATTGGCAAGGCGCAGATCATCTTCTTCTCCATCGACGATCACACCCCCGCCTGGCAGGTCTGGACCTGGCCCTGGACGGTGCGCTGGACGCGCCTCATGACGTGGGTGCGATGAGCGCCATCGACGACCTCGCCTCCCTGGAGGCTCGGATCGGCCACGTCTTCGCCGACCGGGCGCTGATCGAGCTGGCCCTGACCCATATCAGCGCGTTGAAGGGGGAAGCGCTGCGCGTGCGCTCCTACCAGCGGCTGGAATTCCTGGGCGACCACGTTCTCGGCAGCGTCGTCTCGGACATGTTGTTCACCGCCTTCCCGCAGGCGGAGGAGGGGGAATTGTCCCGCCGCCTCGCGGATCTCGTGCGCGAGGAAGCCTGCGCCGAGGTGGCCGAGGACATGATGGTCGGCCCCTTCATCCGCCTTGGCGTCGGGGAAGCCCAGTCCGGCGCCCGCAAGCGCCGCACCATTCTGGCGGATATCGCCGAAGCGGTGGTGGCGGCGGTCTATCTGGATGCTGGCTACGAGGCCGCGCGCGCTCTGGTGGACCGCTTCTGGCGTGCGCGCCTGGAAGCGCCCCGCAGGCCGCTGCGCGACCCGAAGACCGTGTTGCAGGAATGGGCGCAGGCGCGGGGTCTCCCGCCGCCCGCCTATCGTGAGGTGTCCCGCACCGGACCGGACCACGCGCCGCGCTTTGTGATGGCGGTGGAGCTTCCGGGGTTGGAGCGGGCGGAGGCGCTGGGCGCCTCCAAGCAGGATGCGCAGAAGGCGGCAGCCGCCGCCTTTCTGGCCCGTGAGGGCGTGAGCGAAGGGAGCGAGGCATGATCGCGGACGAAGGACGCAAGCCGGGCCAGGACCCGGACGAGCGTGAGGACGACGCGCTCGAAGCCGAGACGCACGATACGACCGAAGAGACGCAGGCGGACGAGGATCTCGACGCCGACGAGGGGGAATCGGACGATCTGGACGCGGACGACTTCGACGACGAGGATTTCGACGACGAAGACGACGAGATCGCTCTCCGTGAGCGTCCCGCCCCGCCGGAGGGGCCGACCCGCTGCGGCTTCGTCGCCCTGCTGGGCGCGCCCAATGCGGGCAAGTCCACGCTGACCAATGCGCTGGTGGGCACGAAGGTTTCCATCGTCTCCCACAAGGTGCAGACCACCCGCGCGGTGGTGCGCGGCATTCTCCTCGACGGCTCCGCCCAGGTGGTTCTGGTGGACACGCCCGGCATCTTCTCGCCCCGGCGGCGGCTGGAGCGGGCCATGGTCTCCACCGCCTGGACCAGTGCCTCGGACGCCGATCTTGTGGCGCTTCTGGTGGACGCCAAGCGCGGCCTGGACCCGGACGTGGAAGCCCTGCTGGGACCGCTCTCTGAAGTGCGCCGCCCTCGCGCGCTGGTGCTCAACAAGATCGACCTCATTCGGCGCGACACGCTTCTGGCGCTCACCGCCGAGATCACCCAGCGCCTGTCCTTCGATCGCGTCTTCATGATTTCCGCGCTCACGGGCGACGGCGTGGAGGACCTGAAGGGCTGGATGGCGCACCATGTGCCCGAAGGCCCCTGGCTCTATCCGGAGGACCAGATCACCGACGCCCCCATGCGCATGCTGGCGGCCGAGGTGACGCGGGAGAAGCTGTTCGTGCGCCTGCACGACGAGCTGCCGTACCGCTCCACCGTCGAGACCGAGTCCTGGAAGGAATTGCGCGACGGTTCGGTGCGCATCGAGCAGACCATCTTCGTGGAGCGGGAAAGCCAGCGGAAGATCGTGCTCGGCAAGGGGGGCTCCACCATCAAGGCCATCTCTTCGGAGGCGCGGGCCGAGATCGCGGAGATCACCGAGCAGAAGGTGCATCTGTTCCTGTTCGTGAAAGTTCGCGAGAATTGGGCTGATGATCCCGAGCGCTATCGGGAGATGGGCCTGGACTTCCCGAAGGGAGACTGACGCCGCCGTGGAATGGAGCGACGAAGCCCTGGTCACCGGCGTGCGGCGGCACGGGGAGGCGAGCGCCATCGTCGAGCTTCTGACCTTCACGCGGGGGCGCCATATGGGCCTTGTGCGAGGTGCCTTCTCCCGGCGCCTCGCGCCCTGGCTCCAACCGGGAAACACCCTCCACGTCACCTGGCGTGCGCGCCTGGAAGACCAACTCGGCACGTTCTCCGTGGAGCCGCTTGCCCTTCGGGCGGAAGCGCTGATGCGCCTCGCCCATGCGGCCTTCGGGGTGAGCCACATGGCAAGCCTCATCCGCCTGCTGCCGGAGCGCGATCCTCATCCCGCGCTCTACCGCGTCTGCCAGACCATCCTCGATACGTTCGAGGATCCGCGCGATGCGGCCATCCTGATGGCGCGGCTCGAACTGGCGCTGCTGTCGGAACTGGGCTTCGGGCTCGATCTCGAAACTTGCGCGGCGACGGGGGGGCGCGAGGATCTCATCTATGTGTCGCCCCGCAGCGGACGGGCGGTTTCGGCCCAGGCGGGCGCGCCTTATGCGGACCGGCTGCTGCCTCTGCCCACCTTCCTGCTGGCGACGCAGATACGCCCGACGGCGGACGAGATCGCCGAGGCGTTCCGGCTGACGGGGCATTTCCTGTCCCGCCACATCATGGAACCGCGCGGGTTCGCCCTTTCGGACGCCCGCGCGGCGTTCATCGCGTCTGTGGCGCGTCAGGCTCAGTAATAGCCGCGGCCACCATAGCCGGGGCCGCCATAGCCGGGGCCGTAGCCGGGCCCGGGGCCCCACCCGTAACGCGGGCCGGAACGGGGGCCGGGGCCGTAGCCGTAATTATTGCCACGGGGCGGACCCACCCAGACATTCCGGCAGTTCATGACCTGCACCGGGCCGCGCCACATGGGCCGGCACACGCGCCGCCACCGCACCTCTTCGGTGATGTTACCCACGGACCCGCCCGCCGGATTGACCGGATTCAGCGGGGTCGCATTGGCCCCGGTGGCCATGGCAGTGACGCCGAGCGCTGCCGCACCGCAAAAAGCAAGGACAAGTCGATTCATTTCGTCTCCTCCTGGAGATCCTGAGTGGCCGCGTATCCGCGTCCTATCGAAAGGTGAAACGACCGAATGTCATGGTTGTGTTCCATAAAAACATTCCAGAAAAATATCTTCTGTTGAAACAGGTGCTGAAATACGCGCTTCTTGAACGCGCGTTCACCTCGGTAAACGCAAATCGACGTTTCATTCAGCTTCATGGCAGAGCCGAGGCAGGATGAGGACGAAGCGATGCCGGGGCCGTGGCGGACCTTGGCGGGCCATGACGGCGCCTTGTGCCGGAAGACCTGCCGCGCTACTCCGGAACCCATGGCCACCCGCACCAGTCCGCCCGGGGATGGCGTCATCGAGCCGGTCGATCTGAAGGCCGCGCTTGAAGAGCGCTACCTCGCTTATGCCCTGTCCACCATCATGCACCGGGCATTGCCCGACGCGCGCGATGGCCTCAAGCCCGTGCATCGGCGCATCCTCCACGCCATGCGCCAGCTGCGCCTTGATCCCGGCCAGGGGTTCAAGAAGTGCGCGCGCGTGGTGGGCGACGTCATCGGCAAGTTCCACCCCCATGGCGACCAGGCTGTCTATGACGCGCTGGTGCGCCTCGCCCAGGGTTTCGCCCAGCGCTATCCGCTGGTGGACGGGCAGGGCAATTTCGGCAATGTGGACGGCGATAACGCCGCCGCCATGCGTTACACCGAGGCGCGCCTCACCGACACCGCCATGCTGCTGCTGGACGGGATCGACGAGGATGCGGTGGACTTCCGGCCCACCTATGACGGCTCCGAGGAGGAGCCGAGCGTGCTGCCGGCGGCCTTCCCCAATCTTCTGGCCAACGGCTCGCAAGGCATCGCGGTGGGCATGGCCACGTCCATTCCGCCGCACAATGCCGCCGAGTTGCTGGATGCGGCGCTCCATCTGGTGGAGCACCCCGCCGCGCCCGCCTCCGACCTGCTCCAGTTCGTGCCCGGTCCCGATTTCCCCACCGGCGGCATTCTCGTGGACGATCCGGTGGGCATCGCGGAAGCCTATGCCACCGGGCGCGGCTCGTTCCGCGTGCGGGCGCGCTGGCACAAGGAGGAGGGTGGTCGCGGCACCTATCTGGTGGTCATCACGGAAATCCCCTACGGCGTGCCGAAGTCGCGCCTTGTGGAGAAGATCGCCGAGCTTCTGACGGAGAAGAAGCTGCCGCTGCTGGCCGATGTGCGCGACGAGAGCGCGGAGGATATCCGCCTTGTCCTGGAGCCGCGGGCCCGCACCGTGGATCCCGAAGTGCTCATGGCCAGCCTGTTCAAGCTCACCGAGCTTGAGGCGCGCGTGCCGCTGAACATGAATGTGCTGGTGCGCGGGCAGGTGCCGAAGGTGCTGTCCCTGGCCGATGCCCTGCGCGAATGGCTGGCCCACCGGCGCGACGTGCTGCTGCGCCGCTCGCGCCATCGCCTTGCCGAGATCGCCCGCCGCCTGGAGATTCTGGCGGGCTATCTCATCGCCTATCTCAACCTCGACGAGGTGATCCGGATCATCCGCGAGGAGGATGAGCCGAAGGCCAGCCTCATCGCCACCTTCTCGCTCACCGACACCCAGGCGGAAGCCATTCTCAACATGCGCCTGCGCTCCCTGCGCCGGCTGGAGGAGATGGAGATCCGCAAGGAGCATGATGCGCTCTCCAAGGAGCAGGACCAGCTCAACAAGCTGGTGGCCTCCGAGGCGGCGCAGTGGCGGACCATCTCCAAGGAAATCCGGGAGACCCGCAAGGAGTATGGGCCGGAGACCGAGCTGGGCCGTCGGCGCACCACCTTCGCCAGCGCGCCGGAAATCCATGAGGACGCCTTCACCGAGGCATTGGTGGAGCGCGAGCCCGTCACGGTGGTCCTGTCCGCCAAGGGCTGGATCCGCGCGCTGAAGGGCCATGTGCAGGATTTGTCGGGCCTGCAGTTCAAGGCCGATGACAGCCTCGCCCACGCCTTCTTCGCCGAGACCACCTCGCGCATCATGGTGTTTGCGTCCAACGGCCGTTTCTACACGGTGGAAGCCTCCAAGCTGCCGGGCGGGCGCGGCCATGGCGAGCCGCTGCGGCTGATGATCGAGATGGAGCAGGATGCGGAGATCGCCCGCGTCTTCACCCATACGCCCGGCGGCAAGCTGCTGGTGGCCTCCCTTGAGGGGCGCGGCTTTGTCGTGTCGGAGGAGGACTGTCTCGCCAATACCCGCAAGGGCAAGCAGGTGCTCACCGTGGACGGCACCGACAAGGCCCATGCGGCGGTGACGGCGGCAGGCGACACCGTCGCGGTGATCGGCGACAACCGAAAGCTCCTGCTCTTCCCGCTCAATCAGGTGCCGGAGATGGCGCGCGGACGCGGCGTGCGGCTGCAGCGCTATCGCGAGGGCGGTCTCTCGGACATCAAGGTGTTCACCCGCGCGGATGGCCTGACCTGGGAAGATACGTCCGGACGCACCTGGACCGTGACCGACCTGCTGGAATGGCAGGGCGAGCGGGCCGCATCCGGCCGGCTTCCTCCCAAGGGCTTCCCGCGCAACAATCGTTTCCGATAGGGGCGTGAATGGACGCGGGGGCGCGGGACAAGGTCTTCGAGGTTACGGCACGCGAGACCGAGGGGCCGGCCGCGACCCGGCTCCTGGCCGTGTCGGCCCGTGGCGAAGTGGTGGTGGTGCTGCTCGCCTGCGTGGTGGGCGTGCTGGCGGGCTCCGGCGCCACGCTCATGAGCATCACCGCCCACTGGCTGCATGAGCGCCTGTTCGACACCGGGCCGGGCGGCTTTCTCAGCGCCACGCCGGACCTGACCGCCACCTACATGTATTTCGTGCCCGCCATCGGCGGGCTGATCATCGGCCTCTACACGCTTCTGGTGAAGCGGCTGCGGCGCCCCCCGGTGGTGGATCCCATCGAGGCGAACGCCCTTGAAGGGGGGAAGATGTCGCTGCTGGACAGCGTCATCCTCTCCAGCCAGACGGTGATCGGCAACGGCTTCGGCGCCTCGGTGGGCATGGAGGCCGGCTATACCCAATGGGGCTCGGGCATCGCCTCGGCCATCGGCCAGAAGCTCGGCCTCAAGCGCAGCGACCTGCGGGTGCTGGTGGGCTGCGGGGCCGCGGGCGGCATCGCCGCCGCCTTCCATGCGCCGCTGGCGGGCGCCTTCTATGCCTTCGAGCTGATCATCGGCGTCTATGCCATCCCCCATGTGGCGCCGGTCATGGCGGCGGCACTTCTGGGCTATCTCTCGGCCCAGATGCTGGGCGTCGTCGGCACGCCCATCATCATCCCCCAGGTGCCCGACGTGGTGCCGTCGGACTATCTGCTCTATCTGCTGCTGGGCCTCGTGGGGGCCGCCTTCGCCATCGGCGTCATGCGCCTGATGACGCTGATCGAGCAGGGTTTTTCCCGCAGTGGCCTGCCCGCGCCCTTGCGTCCGGTGGTCGGGGGCCTCGCGGTGGGTGGGCTGGCGCTGGTCTCGCCCCAGGTGCTCGCCAGCGGCGAGGCCGCCATCCATATCCAGGTGGGCTCCGCCATCACCCTGTCTGTGGCGGGCATCCTCGCCTTGAAGATCCTTGCCGCCGCCTGCTCGCTGGGGTCGGGGTTCCGCGGCGGCCTGTTCTCCGCCGCCTTGTTCCTCGGCTCCATGATGGGCAAGCTGTTTGCGGGCGTGATGCTGATCCTGGTGCCCTTCGTCCATATCGATCCGGTCGTGGCGGCGGTGGTGGGGATGGCGGCGCTGGCGGTGGGCATCGTGGGGGGCCCGGCCACCATGACTTTCCTGGTGCTGGAGGCCACCGGCAACCTCGCCATCGCCGGGCTCGTGCTCGTGGCGGCCATCGCCTGTTCGCTCACGGTGCGCCTGGGCTTCGGCTACTCCTTCTCCACCTGGCGCATGCATCTGCGCGGGGAGAGCATAAGGGGCGCCCATGACGTGGGCGTCCTGCGGGAGCTGACCGTGCAGCGCCTGATGCAGGCGGGCCCGCCGGTCTTTCCGGCAGACGGATCGGTGGGCGACCTGCGCGCGCGCTTCGCCGATGGCGGCGCCCGTGCCGTGCTGCTGGTGGACGCGGCCGGGGCCTATGCGGGCCTCGTCCGGCTGCTGATGACCTATGGCGCGGACCCCGCCATGCCGGCCGCGCAGCTTGCCATCTGCGCCGACCGGGGCCTTGAGGGGACCATGAATGTCCAGGACGCCCTGCGCCGCTTCGACGGGGCGGGAACGCCGATCCTGGCGGTGGTGGACGGGAAGACCCGGGTGCCGGTCGGCCTGCTGGACGAGGCGGAGGCGCTCCATGCCTATGCGCAGGCGCTGGAAATGCAGCGGCGCACGCTCTCCGGCGAGGATCCCGGCGCCTGAGCGGGAGTCCCCCCGCCGTCCTCAGCCGTGGGGCAGGCTGGTGATGAGCGAGCTGATGCCGATCCACATGATCTGCATGCCGATGCACAGCAGGATGAAGGCGAACAGGCGCACCAGAATATTGGTTCCGTTGGGGCCGAGCACGCGCTCGATGTCGCCCGCATAGCGATAGGCGAGATAGATGGTGGCGGAGACGGCGGCGAGGCCCAGCACGGCCGCCGCCGTGGCCGCCGCCATCATGCCCGGATCGCTCGTATGCAGGCCCGCCTGCGCGCCCAGGGCCACGCTGGTGGCGATGGAGCCCGGCCCCGTGGTGAGGGGCATGGTGATGGGATAGAAGGCCTGCCCCTCGATCTGCGCCACGTCGATGGTGCGCGCGGCGGAGCGCTCGGGCGTGGGGTTGCCCTGGTGGAGAAGCTGCCAGCCGACGAACGTCACCACGAGGCCACCCGCCACCCGCAACACCGGCAGGCTGATGCCGAAGAAGGTCAGGACGTGGGAGCCGATGATCATGGAGCCCAGCAGCAGCACGAAGCCGTAGACCGCCACCTTGCGCGCCATGCGCGCGCGGGTCTCCGGCGGAACGTCGCGGGTGAGCTGGTAGAAGATCGGCGCGCCGCCCAGCGGATTGACCACCGGAAACAGCGCGGCGAAGACGGCGAGGAATACGTTGAACGCCTGACTCATTCCTGCGGCTTCGCTTTCACGGGTTCGTCGGATCGCTCCCATCCCACGGGCGTGAGCCGCTCCTGGGGCAGGAAGCGACGCTTATAATCCATCTTCCGTGACCCCTGCACCCAATATCCCAGATAGACATAGGGCAGGTGCATCTCCTTGGCGCGGGCGATGTGGTCGAGGATCAGGAAGGTGCCCAGCGAGCGGTCGGGCAGGTTCGGGTTGTAGAAGGAATAGACCATGGACAGCCCGTCCGCGAGGATGTCCGTGAGGGCCACCGCGAACAGGTCGCCCACCGTCCGGCCGGTGATGCGCGTGTCCGGCCCGCGCCGCCGATATTCGACGATGCGGGTCTCCACATGGGTGTCCTCCACCATCATCGCGTAATCGAGCACGCTCATGTCGGCCATGCCGCCGGAGCCGTGGCGCGCATTCACATAGGCGCGGAACAGGGAATATTGCTCTGAGGTGGGAGCAGCGGGGCGCAGGGTGCCCGCCAGGTCCTCATTCTCGGCCAGCACCCGCCGGAAGCTGCGCGTCAGGTCGAACTCATCGACGCAGATGCGCACGGACACGCAGGCCCGGCACCCTTCGCAAGCCGGCCGATAGGCGATGGACTGGCTGCGCCGGAAGCCGCCCTGGGTGAGCACGTCATTGAGGGAGGCTGCCCGCTCGCCCACAAGATGGGTGAACACCTTGCGCTCCTCGCGGCCCGGCAGATAGGGGCACGGCGAAGGGGCCGTCAGATAGAATTGCGGCGTGTCGCGCGAATGCTCGGTCACGGCACTGGAGCCCCGGCGCCTCTCCTGAGGAACAATGCGACAGCATGGCTCCCCAGGGCGAGGCGGTCAAAGGTTTCCGTCGGTCTGCCACATCAAAAGGTGCGGCGGCGCAGCCCGGCGGCCCGTGATTGCGTATTCACGATCACCGTGCCCACGAGAAAGTCGTGAAGCTGGCGCCGGCGGCCGTTGAACAGCGCCACCAGGAGAATCAGCGGCGTGCAGACGCTGACCGAGATCCAGTAGGCGAGGGCATGGACCGCGCCCAGCAGCCCATAGGCCGGGGCGCCGTACCAGGTGCGCATCTCGATATTCATGGCGCGCATGCCCAGCGTCGCCGAGGCAGGGGAGCCCAGCGTCACGGCATTGTACCAGATGGCCCAGATGGCGAAGGCCGGACCCAGGACCGGAAACAGCATCCAGCCAAGGCTCAGCGTGACGATGCCGAACACGAAGATGAAGATGGCCAGCAAAACGATGGGGGCGATGATGATAACGGCATCGATGGCGAAGGCCATGACGCGCCGCGCAAGAACACCTTCAAAATATTCGGGCTGAATTGCCGGATCGTAGGCGTGGGGACGGTCCGGGGCAATGCTTCCGAAACCGCGGTCCTCGGGGGACGTGTAGCTCATGTCCTTCTCGACTCCTCCACCTCCTATGTGGAGGGGGAGTGAGGCGAGGGCAAGGCAGCGTTGAAGGGGCGGTTCTCTGCTACCAATCGGCGCCGCCGGCGCCCAGGCGCTGCACCGGCAGGCCCTCCGCCGCGAGGGCGGCTTCTATGACCTCGGCATGGGCCTGGTCGCGGGTCTCCACGGTCAGGTCCAGGCGGGTGCCCTTGGCCGGCACATCCAGGAAGGTGCGGCGATGGTGCACTTCCAGGATATTGGCCCCGAGCTTGCCGAGCAGCGTGGAGATGCGCCCCAGCATCCCCGGCCGGTCCAGGATGGTGAGGCGGAAGGAGACGATGCGGTGGTCGCGCTCCAGCTCGCGCATCATGATTCCCGCCAGCACGCGCGGGTCGATATTGCCGCCGCACAGCACGAGGCCCACGGTGCGGCCCCGGAAGCGCTCGGGCTCCGTGAGCAGGGCGGCGAGCCCGGCGGCGCCTGCGCCTTCGGCGACGGTCTTCTGGAGCGTGAGGAAGGCGTTCACCGCCCGCTCCAGCGTGCTCTCTTCCACGAGCACGATGTCCGACACGAGGCGGGCCACGATCTCCGAGGTCAAGCGGCCCACATTGCGCACGGCGATGCCCTCGGCCAGCGTCGGCCCGCCGGAGGGGCGCTCGGTGCCGTCCAGCATGCACTTCATCGCCGGATAGAGACCGGCCTCGATGCCCACCACCTCGGTCTGCGGCGCGCGCCCCTTCACGGCGACGGCGATGCCGGAGATCATGCCTCCGCCGCCCACGGGCACCAGGATGGAATCGAAGACCGGCCCGTCTTCCAGCATTTCCAGGGCGATGGTGCCCTGGCCCGCAATGACGTAGGGGTCGTCATAAGGATGCACGAACACGCGCTGCTCGGCCTCGGCGAGGCGGCGTGCTTCCAGCTCGGCGTCCGAGACGGTCTCCCCATACAGAACGACCCGCGCCCCGAAGGCCTCGGTGGCGAGCACCTTCACCTGGGGGGTGGTCTCGGGCATCACGATGGTGGTGGAGATGCCGAGCCGCGTCCCGTGATAGGCCACCGCCTGGGCATGGTTACCCGCCGACATGGCGATGACGCCGCGCGCCGCCTCATCGGCGGAGAGATGCGCCAGCTTCGCCACCGCACCGCGCTCCTTGAAGGAAGAGGTGAGCTGGAAATTCTCGAACTTCACCCACACGTCCGCGCCGGTGAGGGCGGAGAGGCGCGGGGCCTTCAGGGTGGGGGTGCGCAGGACCGCCGCCTCCACCACGGGGCGCACGGCCTCCACATCGGCCAGGGTGACGGGCAAGGGCAGGTCCGGCCGGTTCATGGCTCAAAGACCCGCGAGGCGCTTGGCGACGCGCGGCGCGAAATAGGTGAGGATACCGTCCGCACCCGCTCGCTTGAAGGCCATGAGGCTCTCCACGACGATGCGCTCCCCGTCCACCCAGCCGTTGCGGATGGCGCCCTCGATCATCGCGTACTCGCCGGACACCTGATAGGCGTAGGTGGGCAGGCCGAACGTGTCCTTCAGGCGGAATACGATGTCGAGATAGGGCAGGCCGGGCTTCACCATCAGCATGTCCGCCCCTTCCTCGATGTCGAGGGCGGCCTCGCGCAGGGCTTCCAGGCCGTTGGCGGGGTCCATCTGGTAGGTGCGCTTGTCGCCCGAGAGGGTCTTGGCGGTGCCGATGGCGTCGCGGAACGGACCGTAGAAGGCCGAGGCGTATTTGGCGGCATAGGACATGATCTGCACGTCCTCGAAGCCCGCCGCGTCCAGCCCCTCGCGGATGGCGCCGATGCGCCCGTCCATCATGTCCGAGGGGGCGATCACGTCGGCGCCCGCTTCCGCCTGCACCACCGCCTGGCGCACCAGCACCGCGACGGTCTCGTCATTGAGGATGCGCCCGTTCTCCAGCAGGCCGTCATGGCCGTGGCTGGTATAGGGATCGAGCGCGACATCGGTGATGAGGCCGATGTCCGGCACTTCCGTCTTGATGGCCCGCAGCGCCTGGCAGACGAGATTGCCGTCGTTCAGGGCCTCGCTGCCCTCCGGGTCGCGCAGGTCGGGGTCCGTATAGGGAAACAAGGCGAGGGCGGGGATGCCAAGGCGGGCGGCCTCGGCGGAAGCGCGCACGGCCTCGTCCACGCTCAACCGCTCCACGCCGGGCATGGAGGGAATGGGCTCGCGCCGTCCCGCGCCGTCCATCACGAAGATCGGCCAGATCAGGTCGTCCACGGTCAGCGTGTTCTCGCGCACCAGCCGCCGGGACCAGTCGCTCTTGCGGTTGCGCCGCAGGCGGGTGGCAAGGCCAAGGCTGTGCTCCGCCGGCACGGTGTCGGTCTCGGTCTTCGCGCGCGGGCGGGCAGTGCTGACGGGCATGGTCGAACTCATGATCCGGTGGCAGGAAAGTCCGGAGGTTATAGACCCTCGCTAACCGGGAGGCGAGGCCATTCCCCGCCGGGCGGAACCGTTGACGCTGGGGGGCCACCCGTCTAACCCTGCCCCCCATTGATCAAGAACAAGCGCCGAGGAACACCAGTGAGCAGCGAGGCTGAGGTCCTGTTCGAGCGCCGGGGTGAGGCCGGCATCATCACCCTCAACCGGCCCAAGGCGCTCAACGCCCTGAGCCACCAGATGGTGCGGATGATCCATCCCCAGTTGCTGGAATGGGCGGATGACCCGCAGGTGACGCGGGTGGTCTTGAAGGCCGCCGGGGAGAAGGCCTTCTGCGCGGGCGGCGACATTCGCGCCATCTATGATTTGGGCCGCTCGGGCCAGGCCGACGAGGCCATCACCTTCTGGCGCGAGGAATATCTCCTCAATCATTATATCGGCACCTATCCCAAGCCCTATGTGTCGCTCATCGACGGCATCTGCATGGGCGGCGGCTTCGGGCTGTCGGCCCACGGGGCCTATCGCGTGGCGGGCGACCGCTATCTGTTCGCCATGCCCGAGGTGAATATCGGCTTGTTCCCGGACGTGGGCGGCACCTATGTGCTGCCGCGCCTGCCCGGCGCGCGGGGCGTCTATCTGGCGCTCACCGGCGCGCGCATCAAGGCGGCGGACGCCAAGGCGGTGGGGCTCGCCACCCATGTGGTGCCGTCCGCCCGCATGGCCGAGCTGGAAGCCGCGCTCGCAGGCGGTGAGCCGGTGGACGCAGCCCTGGCGGCGTATTCCGCCGCGCCCGCGCCCGCACCCCTCGATGCCCATGGCGACCTGATTGCCGATGCCTTCGGGCGCACCGACATCGGAGCCATCCTCGCCCGGCTGGACGAGATCGCGGGCACGGACGGCGAGGCGGCGGCATTCGCCCGCAAGTCGGCCGACGCCATGCGGGCCGCTTGCCCCACCAGCCTCGCCATCACCATGGAGCAGATGCGCCGCGGGCCGACCCTGACGCTCGGGGGCGCGCTCGCCACCGAGTTCCGGGTGGTGAACCGCGTGGCGCGGGGGCACGATTTCTACGAGGGCGTGCGCGCCATCATCGTGGACAAGGACAATGCGCCCCGCTGGGAGCCGGCACGCCTCGCGGATGTGGATCCCGACGTTATCCAGGCGCATTTCGCGCCCATTGACGACGAACTCTCCCTCGCGGCGGAACTGGCCTGATCTGAATGAGCCATTACGACCCCATCGACGCCAGCGCCAAGGCGCATATGGAGCGCATGACCCCCTGGCGTCGGCGGCTGGTCTTCTATCTGCGCGCGGTGGCGCTGTTCCTGCTGGCCGAGTCGGTGTTCCACTGGGCCATCATCTGCGGCATCGGCGAGGGGCAGTTCGGCGGCTTCCCGGAATTGCCCACCCTGGTTCAGGCGGGGATCGTCTGGGCCGCCATCATCGATCCCATCGCGGGCGTGGGGCTTTGGCTCGGGGCCGGCTGGGGCGTGGTGCTCTGGCTCATCGCCACCGCCACCCAGGTGGCACTGGGCGTGTGGGCGCCGGAGGGCATGTCGCGCCTCATGGTCCTGTCCGTGCTGGAGGTGGCCCTGGTGGTGGCCTATGCGGTGCTCTCCGTGCGTGCCGCCCGCGAGAGCGACGAGGAATAGCGATCCTCCCGTCCGGCGCAGCGGGAGTTTGGGACGGTCATGTCTTGAATGCCGGTGGCTCGCCATCATGGCGTGGCCGCGTTTCACGGGAGGCCTACCATGGCTCGGGATGTCTGGACGCGCGTTGACGATTATATCGGCGAAGCCATTCTCGGTCCCGATCCGATCCTCGATCAAGTGCTGGCGTCGAGCGAGGCGGCCGGCCTTCCGGCCATCGCGGTGTCGCCCGCCCAGGGCCGGCTGCTGGCGCTCTTCGTGCAGATGACCGGCGCGCGGCGCATCCTGGAGATCGGCACGCTGGGCGGCTATAGCGGCATCTGCATGGCCCGCGCGCTGCCTGCGGACGGGCAGCTCGTGACCCTGGAGTTCGACCCCGCCCATGCGGCGGTGGCCCGGTCCAATTTCGAGTTGGCGGAGGTTGCCGGGCGCATCTCGCTGAAGGAGGGCGCGGCCCTCGACACGCTGCCGAAGCTGGTGGCGGGGGGCGAGGGGCCGTTCGACCTCATCTTCGTGGACGCGGACAAGCCCAACAATCCCAACTATCTGGAATGGGCGCTCAAGCTGTCGCGGCCCGGCACGCTGATGGTGTGGGACAATGTGATCCGCGACGGCGCGGTGGCGGACGGCGACAGCACCGATCCGCGCATCCAGGCGACGCGGCATTTGTTCGATCTCATGGCGGCGAACCCGCGCCTCACCGTCACTGCCGTCCAGACCGTGGGCTGCAAGGGCTATGACGGTTTCGCGCTGGCGCGGGTGGGCAACTGAGGCCGCCGCTCAGTTGCTGGAGGCGGTGATGCTCGCGAGCAGGACGCGGGCCACTTCCTTCGTCACGCGCCGCTTGTACTTGGCATGGACGAGCTGGCCGTTGTGGAAGATGTCCTGCTCCACATAGACCATCTTGCCGTCCCACCGCAGGATATTGTCGCTCTCGACGGTCTCGATCACGCCGAGGCCTTCGATGATCTGCCCTTCCAACGGGTGCTTCAGCATTCTTGTCCTCCAGGCGCGCGATGGTTTTCGTGCGCCGCTCTTGGCCGCCGCCCGAATGATCCGGACCGCAGCGGGATAGCGAAGATAGCGCAAGCCAAGCCGACCACAAGCGGACAGCGCATGAGGCGTCCGCCTTCCATGTCAGCCGTCGTTCGAGGCATTGAGATCACTCGGCATGATGCCGTCGGCCGGGGGGCGCAGGCGCACGCCCGGAGCGCCATCGTGGAGAAACTCGATGCCCGCTCCCTCCAGGGCGCGGCGTACCTCGTCCAGCGCCCCCGAACCGGCGGCCCCCGCCTCGGCGGCGGCGAACTCCACTTCCGAAAGACCGCTCGCGGCCGCCATATCGGCCCGGCTTTCACCGAGAAGGGCGAGGGCGGCGGCGATCTGCCGACCGGAGGGAAGGGATTGGGGCATGGGCGTTTCTCCGTCCCGGAGGACTATGTTTCGGGCCAAGCTGTCACACGGGCGGCGCGCGGGAAAGAGAGAACTTACCTCTCCCGCGGCTGCGGGATTTGCTATAGCGGCGGCGTGATGCCTGATACCCCAGATCCCGCCTCCCACAAGACGGCCCTGCGACCCGCCGTGTTCCTGGATCGCGACGGGGTCATCAACCGCGATCTCGGCTATGTGGGCGACGTGGCCCGCTTCCACTGGATGCCCGGCGCCCGAGCGGCGGTGCGGCGGATCAACGAGGCCGGGTTCTTCGCCTTCATCGTCACCAACCAGTCGGGTATCGCGCGCGGCCTCTATACGGAAGCCGCCTACCGGGCCGTGCGGGCGCATATGGAGCGGGGCCTTGCGGAGGCGGGCGCGCGTATCGATGACGAGCGCTTCTGCCCCTACCATCCGGAGGGGACCGTGGAGCCCTATCGCCGGGCATCGGACTGGCGCAAGCCGGAAGCGGGCATGCTGCTGGACCTGATGCGCCACTGGCCGGTGGACCGCGCCCGCAGCTTCATGGTGGGGGACAAGGACACGGACATGATGGCCGCCGCCGCCGCCGGAATCGCCGGACACCTGTTCACCGGGGACGACCTCGACGCCTTCATCGCCGCCCTCCTGCGCGATGCGGGGGCACAATGAGCCCCAAGCCGGATTTCGCCGCCGAGGCAGAGGCGCTGAAGGACTGGATGTTCGGGACGGCGTTGCCCTTCTGGGCGGACATCGGCGTGGATCGTGCGGCGGGCGGCTTCTTCGAGCGCCTGAGCCCGGACGGCGTCGTCATGGACGATCCCCGCCGGGCGCGGCTCGTCTCCCGGCAGATCTATGTGTTCGCCACTGCCGCCCGGCTGGGCTGGGACGGCCCGGCGCGGGAACTGGTCCGCCATGGGCTGGCGGCGCTGGAGCGGGATCATCTGAAGGCGGAAGGGCTGGTCATTCCTTCCGTCGCCCCCGGTGGCGCGCCGGTGCGGAGGGACTTCGACCTTTATGACCATGCCTTTGTCCTGTTCGGCCTCGCCGCCGCCGCCGGGATCGGAGAGGGCGGCGGGCGGCTCGCCGCGCGGGCGGCTGCGCTGCGCGACGCGATGCGCGCGGGCTACGCCCATCCTGAGGCCGGATTTGAAGAGGGCGCGCCACCCACGGCGCCCCTGAAGGCCAATCCGCACATGCATCTGCTGGAGGCGTTCCTAGCCTGGGAGGATCTCGCGCCCGGGCAGGGATGGGAGGAGCGCGCGGACAAGATCGCGCAGCTCTGCCTCGACCGCTTCATCGATCCCGCCACCGGGGCGGTGCATGAATATTATGACCGGCAATGGCGGCGCATTCCCGAGGGCCCGGAGGCCATCGTGGAGCCGGGCCACCAGTTCGAGTGGGCATGGCTGCTGCTGCGTTGGGGCGCACGTCGCGGGCGACCGGACGCGATCGCCGCCGCTTTGCGCCTCATCAATCTCGCGGAGGCCCAAGGGGTCGATGCGTTCCTCGGCCTCGCGCTGAACGAACTCGATCCCGCGCTTGCGGTACGTGACAATCGGGCCCGGCTGTGGCCCCAGACGGAGCGGGTGAAGGCCCATGCCCTGCTGCGCAGCGAGGCCGCTTCACAGGCCGAACGCATCATGGCCGATCACTGCGCGGCGGTGGCCGTGGCGGGCCTGCGGCGCTTCCTGGTCCATCCCGTCGCCGGGTCCTGGTGGGAGCATATCGGCCCGGACGGCCAGCCCCTGCGCGAGCCCGCGCGGGCCAGCAGCCTCTATCACATCATGGGTGCGCTGGAGGCGGTGGCGGACTGAGGCCGGGGATTTGGGGCTTGGGCCGCTTCACTTGAAGAGGAAACGGTCGCCCAGATAGCCCGCCGCGAGCGCCACCAGAGCGGCGATGCCGATCATCTGCAGCAGGCCGAGCGTGGGACGGGGGACGGGGCGAGGGGACGGCGCATGGTCCGCCAGATGATCGGCCGCCGCCGCGATGGCTGCGTCCGGCGTATCGAAGACCGTGGATTCGGGCAGCGCGATCATCAAATTCTCGCGGCCGCCGAAATCCTCCACCAGATGCCCGTCCCCATCCCGCCAGCCGGTCTCGGTGGCGCTGCCCACGCGGGCGATGAGGGTGTGGGGATTGTCGCTCCAGAGGAAGACCGGCTTTCTCCGCGCCTCCGCATAGCCAAGCTCGAAGGCCGTTCCGGGGTCCATATGCGGCCCGCGGAACGGGCTGATATTGGCCACCACCGCATCGGCCGAGTCGATCTCGGCCATGCATTTGCGCCGGATGGCATCCGCGCCCGCCTCCGGCGGCGCGCCGTCCAGGGGATAGAGGCCCTTCAGGCCGTGCGCCGCGCACACCTGCTTGAGCCGGGCACCATGGGTCTCGGCGTCCGGTCGGAAGATGTCGGGCCCGGCAAGATAAAGCGTGCGCATGGCGGAGCCTTGAAAGGGCGAAACGCCATGCTTCTACGTGAGTTGCAGGCCCTTCGGCCACTCCCTGCCGGTTACGCGGCGTGAAACTGCACGCCATTTCCGCTGGGATCGCGCAGGGACAAGGCGCCGTCCACGGTCTCGAACGGATAGCGGGCCGCCTTCAGCCGCTCGGCCAGCGCTTCCACCGCCGTGCCGGGCACCCGCACAGTGACGTGGTCGAGGCCCACATGGCCGGGCTTCAGGGCTGGCGCGCCGCGCGAGGACCAGACATTCAGGCCCACATGGTGGTGATAGCCACCGGCCGCCACGAACAGGGCGCCGGGATAGGTGGTCATCAGCTCGAAGCCGAGCAGCCCCACCCAGAAGGCTTCCGCTTCGGCCAGATCGCGCACCTTCAGGTGCACATGGCCCATATCCGTTCCGGCGGGCGCCGGGCCGGGAACGGGCGGTGCAAGGGGCGCGAGGGAGGCGAGGTCCAGGGGCATGGTGGCCATGGAGATGCGCCCGTCCTGCCACGGCCAGTCGGCCTTGGGCCGGTCGCAATAGATCTCGACGCCGTTGCCGTCGGGGTCGTCGATATAGAGGGCCTCGCTCACCAGATGGTCCGAGGCGCCAAAGCGAATGCCCGCCTGATGGAGGGCCATGACCCGCTCCGCCAAGGCGCGGCGGTTCGGGACGCGGACGGCGAGATGGAACAGGCCCGGCGCACGCCGGTCGGCAGGTGCCGCCGCCGCATCCCGCCGAATCTCCACCAAGGGCAGCAGCCCCGCGCCCAGCACCAGCCGGTCCGCATCGCGCGCCATCACCCTGAGGCCCACGGCCTGCTCATAGAAGGGCGCAAGCCGGTCGGGGTCACGGCTGCGCAGCACCACGGCGCCCATGGTCAGGGCCGCGGGCAGGGTGGGGGCGGTGGAGGTGATGTCTTGAAGCGCGGTCATCTTGTCGTCCTTCCCGCGTCGGTGCGGGCATGAAGTGCATGGACGGAAAGATAAGACGAAGTGCGCCTATCTGCCATTGCGCCGGTGCAAGGCAAGAACTGCGCCTGGACATGAAGCGCTGCGTTCCCGTTGGGAATCAGACCGGGAAATTGCCTGCATAGGGGGCGGGGCGCACATCCGCCTCACGCACCGGCACCACGATCTCGGTCTTCGTCTCAAAGGCCGCAACAGCCGAATCGCCGGCTTCGGCAAAGCCCGCGAACATGGCCCCGAAGAGGTTCAGCATGGTCTCGTGCATGGGGGGGAGCAGGCGGACGCTTCCGGTGGGAGACGGCGTGCGCTCGATCAGCTCCAGTTGCTCGGCCTCGCGCAGCAGCTTCAGAACATGGGCACGGGAGACGAAGAACTGCCGCGACAATGCCGCCACCGGAACCGGCACCGGCTGGGTGGGCGGGAAGGTGTCGCCGTCCGTGCCGGAGATGAGCAGGCTCCAGGCGATCAGGAGGCCGGCATCCCGCTCGCCGAACAGGAGGGCGTGGGGCGCATAGTCCCGCAGCCGGAACCCCGCATGGAAGCGGCCGCCGATCTCGCGGATCAGCGCCTTGCGGAACCCCACCTCATGCAGACGGGCCAGCACCTCCTCGGCGGGCGGGTGGACCTGGGCGATGGCGCTGAAGATGGTCTGCCAGCGCTTCAACTGCTCCTGTATCATGCGGTCGGTGGGCACCAGGGGACGCTGGCGCCGGTTGGGCCCGCTGTCCGGCCCCACCTCCAGATAGCCGCCCCACCGCATGAGGGTGACGATGGCCTTCGCCCGGCCGCGGCTGCAGATGCCGGAATCGTGGCAGAGATTCGCGATGCGCGTGACCGTGAGCCCAACGCCCCGCTCGTCGGGCGTCGCGTCGAGATAGAGGGCGAACATGCCGAAAATCGCCCGGCCCCGATCATTGAGGATGCGGTTGAGCAGGCGGTTCCCCCGGTAAAGTTCCACCAGCCCACGCGCCATCTGCTCGCTCGCCGGGAGAAAATTGGGGTGGGCGCGGAAGGTGCTCATCCGAGATTTTATCCGTCTGAAGAGTTCGGCGCTCGTGGAGGGGGGTCCTGAATGCGGCATTCTTGGCTTGGCGCCTCGACGATTCTTCAGCCTTTCCGGCACTCCACTATAAGCACCCCGGCGCCCACACGGGAGAGCGCCCGCCGCCAAAACGGGTCAAGAATTGCCATTGCCGTGAGGGAAGGGCGAACCTAGAGCGGGGGAACGTTCTGCTTGCGATCGCGTTTAGCTACAGCTTGGCAATACAGCCGGCGGCACATGGCGCGACATTGGTCCTTTGCCCAGGAGGAATTCAGCATGGCGTCCCTCAAAATCGCGATCTTCGGCCTCGCCATGGGAGCCGGCCTTGCGCTCGGCGCCGGCGAGAGCAGCGCGACGGTCTATTGCACCGCGCCCGGCATTCCCGCCGGCTGTGTCTGGAACCCCGGTGGCGTCGGCGTGCTGCCGGGGCCGGGTGCAGGCGCCGCTGGACCGGGCCTGACCCGTGGCCCCGGCGTGGGCGCGAACGGTGTCGGCGTCTATCCGGGAGCGGGGGCGGGTGCTGCAGGCGCCGGCCTGGCGCCCGGCGCGGGTGTCGGAGCCCCGGGCGTTGGGGCGCCCGGCTATGGCGGCGTCAATGCCGGCGGTCCCGTGAACCGGGTCGGTGTCCGATAGGCCACCCGAACGGCCGCATCCTTTATGGTTGGTGTGGCGTGAAGCGGCATGCGGCCATGGCCGCGTGCCGGAAAGATCGCGCGGCGTTCCGCGCAGCGCCTGTGGCGCCATGTCGAAACGGGCGTGCCCTGCCTTGGGGCGCTCCCATCACGGAGAGAAAGCAATGTTCGTTCGTCTGACCACTGCGGCGGCCCTCTGCCTGACCGCGACCGTGGCCCTGGCCGACCGGCCGGCCGCCGACAAGTGCGCGGCGGGCCTCAACGCCGATGGCCAGTCCATTTATGCGGCCTCTGCCGCACAGGTCACTCCCGGCGCCGATGTCCGCGCGGTGGTGAAGTCCGCCACCGAGACCCTCGTGCGCTCCGGCTCGGTCAGCATGGGCAATGCCCGTCCGGCCGCCGAAGCGGCCGGCAAGTGCCTCGTGCTCATCAATTCCTGATATCGGCCCGGCGCCTGCCGGGTTCCACGCAGCAAAAAGCCCCGGATCTCGGTCCGGGGCTTTTTCTGTGTCCGCGCTGAGGGGGAGGGGTGAGCCTCAGCCTCGCGAGATGGGCGTCCTGCCAAGGAGTGTCGCCATCTCCGCTTCGAGATCGTCGAACGGATCGGGCTCCTTCGCGGGAGCCGCATTGGCCGTTGCAGCCGCTTCCGCCGCCTTCTTTTCCTCGGCTTCCTTCGCTGCAAAGCGGGCGGCTTCCTCCGCCTCCGCTTCCCGGGCGAGGGTGAGTTCGAGCTGGCGCACCAGATCGGCTTCCAGCCCGAGGTCTGGGGACGCCATGACAGGCGCGCTCGGTGCCGGAGGCACGGGAGCCGGCTTCACGTCGCGCGGCAGGGGGTGGGACGGCGGTGCCGTGTTGATGCCCGCCCGCATGATGGGCGAGAAGCGGGCCGGGCTGATGCGGGGCGCCTGACGCGCGGCAGGGGCGGGCTCGTCCGGCGCGGCGGGCGTGCCGAGGGCCTCGCCCAGCGAGGATTCCAGCCGCTTCGCCAGATCCCCGATCTGCGGTTCGGTGCGCGTCTCGGCAGCCGGCCGGGGCGGCCGGCTGAGGCTGAACATGGGCACGCGGCGGAAGGGAGGCGGAGCGGCAGGCGCTTCCGGCTCGGCCGCTTCAGCCGCAGGGGGCTCCACTTCAGGAGCCGGAGTCAGGGGCATCTCCGGAAGCATGGGCGCGGCGGGGGTGACAACCACCGCAGGGGCTTCCATGGCCGCCGAGGACGAGGTCTCCGGTTCGGGCTCCAGCACGACGGGAGGAGCCTCCGCGAGCGGCTCCTGCTCTGCGAAGGGGGCCGAAACGTCGGGCGCCGTGCTCTGGGGCGTGCCGAATTCGACCATGTCCGCTTGCGGCGCGGGGGCCGGGAAGGTCGGCTCCTGGAACACGGGCTGCTGGAATGTCGGTTCTTGAAAGGTCGACTCTTGGAACGTGGGTTCCTGGAAGGCCGGAGCCTGGAATGCGGGCTCTTGGAATGAGGGTTCCTGGAACTTGGGTTCTTGGAAATTGGGTTCTTGGAAGGTCTGGTCCTGGAAGCTCGTGGTCTGCACCACCGTTTCCTGAACGACCGTCTCCTCAATCACCGTCTGCTGGACAACAGTGTCCTGAGCGACAGCGTCGTGGGCGACGGTATCTTGGATGGGCGTATTCTCCACCAGGGGGTCTTGAGCCAGCGGCTCCTGGGCCTGGGGGGCCGCAGTCTCAAACGACAGCGGCTCCGGCGCGGAAAGGGATTCGTCCGCCTTCACCTCGTCGGTGGAGAGATTCGCCTCGGCCGCCACCGGGGCTGCACTATCCGCAGCTTCATGAGCGGGCTCGCTGACGAGAGCGTCCGGCGAAGAGGCGGGGATGTCGAACACCGGAATGGCGTCGGTGGCAGGCTTTACCTCGTCGGCATTGGCCGCCACGAGAGCCGGAGCCGCCGCCGTGGCGATATCACCGACAGACGGAGAGGCGTCGTGCGACGGCGTCGCCGGGGCTCCGGGCCGCTGACGGGCTTCCGCTCCGAACAGCGGTGAGCGGGGCGGCTTGCCCTCGGTGAGCGACGGGCGGCTCAAGCCCAGGCCCGCGGGGCGGGCAAATCGCTCCGCGGCGCCCGGCAGCGGGCGGGCAGGGCGAGGCGGGGTGTCCTCTTCCGTGCGCAGGGGCCGCCGCGACGGCAGGGGGCGCCGGGTCTCGGTGAGCGGGGTTTCCGGACGGGCGGAGGTGAAAGCCGCAGCGCGGGGCGGATGGGCCTCGGCGGCTTCAGGCGTGATCGGGGCCGGCTCTTCGGCTTCCGGCGTGTCTTCGGCGGCCGGGATGTCCAGCGGGATTTCGGCGGGCGGCGCGGTGAGCACCGCGGGCGTCGGGCGTCGGGACAGGGCTTCGCGCGCCGGAGGCTCGCGCAGGGCCGTCGTCTCGCGGCCCGCAGCCCCATCGCGCAGTGCGGGCATGTCACGGGGAGCGGGCACTTCGCGGGGCGCTGCCGGAGCTTCGCGGCCGGTCCGGCTGATGGCCGGCTCCACCACGATGTCCGTGGTGCCGCCCACGAGCAGGAGATGTTCGACCTCGTCACGCCGCACAAGGACAAGGCGTCGCCGCGGGTCCACGGCCACACTGTCCACGACCGCGAGCCGGGCCTGCCGCGAGCGCAGGACGCCCCCGGTTCCCCCGCCGCTCAGCCGCCGCACGATGAGAACGGTCAACCCGAGCAAGGCCGCGATCACGACGGTGGCGATAGCCACCCTGATGGGCAGATCGAGCTGCGTTCCGAGCAGATCCTGCAACATTACGTCTCCTCTTTGCGGCCTGAGGTACCTGTCGCGGGCGTCAAAATCCAGCCGGGGTCATCAGACAGCATGGGCGCGTAGGGCACAGGCCCGTGCGCGAAGAAATTCTTGACCATTTGGTCCATAAATCAATCAATGCCGTAACTTTGCGTTAATTTTCGGGAATCGGCTGCGAGGCTTGGGGCGTCTTGCGGCGCGAAAATGAGGAAACGCTATGGCGAGTAAGGCGCGCGAGGATCGCGCGGAGAAGGTCGGCGGTTCCCGAAAGGTACGTCTGGTTGGTTCGCAGCGTTGGCTTGTTGGTGGGGCTGCATTTGCCGGAGGGGTGATTGCCACCCTGTTTGATGGCGATGGTGGTTCCGGGCTGACGGCGCTGCTGGCCGGGCTCGCCGCGATAGGTGTGTTCACGGTCATCACCACTGCCGTCCGTTTCATGCGCGGCGAGGAGCGGCGCACCGACGATCTCACCCGCACCTTGTTCGCCGCCACCTCCGACGCCGTGGCGCTGGTCGAGAATGGCGACGAACTGGTCCAGGCCAATGCCGCCTATCTGCGCCTCAGCCGTAGTCGCGAGGGACAATCCCCCACGCCCGAGCGATTCCTGAGCCGGATTCCCGGCGCCCAGGCCAATGTGGCGACGCTGCTGCGCTCTATCGCGGACGGAAGCTCGGGGCTTCAGTCCTTCCCGTTCGATTCCGACCCCTCCGGGCGCAGGCTCATGGTGAGCGTGCATCCGCTCGACAGCCTGAAGCGCGTACTCTGGGTGCTGAGCCTGGCGGATGCCGGGGGCGCGAAACTGGGCGGCGTACCGGCCGAGAGCCGCCCCAGGGTGGCTGCGGTGGCTACCGCGACCCCGGCCATCGGTATCGATTCGGACGTTGCGGCCCAGCTCATGGCCCTTTGGGAGGCCGCGCCCGTGGGTCTCATGCTCATCAGCCCGGAAGAGGGGCGGCTTGCCAACGGCACCCTCGCGCGCTGGCTCGGCTACGATCTTGCCGAATGGGGCTCCGGCATCGCTTTTTCCGAATTGTTCGACGCGGCCAGTCAGTCCGCCGTGGTGAGGGCTTTTTCGGCGGACCAGGGCGGCCCGGCGAGCCTCGACGTGGACCTGATCCGCAAGGACGGAAGCGCGTGGCCCGCCCATGTGTGGATTTCCGGCCGCCCCGGCGGCGTGAGCATCCTGGCCGCCGTCGCGCGCACGGCACAGGCCCCGGTTGCTGTGCAGGGCGCCCCTCCCGCTCTCCCCGCGGGTACCGAGACGGACTTTTTCTCCCGCTCGCCTCTTGCCATGGCGAGCGTCGATCGGACCGGCCGGGTGGTGGAGGCCAATGGCAGCTTCACGCGCCTGTTCGCGGGGGCGGGCATCGCGGTGCTCGGCGCCAAGCTGGAGCGTCTCGTGCTGGAGCGGGACGCGGCCGCCGTGGACCGGCTGTTGAAGGATACGGTTTCCGGGCAGGCGCCGGTCTCGCCCGTGGAGGCGTCGATCGCCGGGGAAGGGGGGCGCTCCGCCCGCCTTTATGCGGCGCTGCTGGGCCCCGCCGGGTCCGGGATCGCCGTCTATGCGGTGGACATGACGGCGCAGCGCACCCTGGAGGCGCAGTTCGCCCAGTCGCAGAAGATGCAGGCCATTGGCCAGCTCGCGGGCGGGGTCGCGCACGACTTCAACAATGTGCTGACAGCCATCCTCGGCTATTGCGACCTGCTGCTGGCCAATCACCGGCCGAGCGATCCGTCCTTCCCGGACATCATGCAGATCAAGCAGAACGCGAACCGGGCCGCCGGGCTGGTGCGCCAGTTGCTCGCCTTCTCGCGTCGCCAGACCCTGCGTCCGCAGGTCATCCATCTTCCCGACGTGCTGTCCGACCTCTCCATGCTGCTGCGCCGGCTGATCGGCGAGAGCATCGACTTGAAGGTGGAGCATGGCCGGGATCTGTGGCCGGTGCGGGTGGATGTGAACCAGTTCGAGCAGGTCGTGGTCAATCTCGCCGTGAATGCGCGTGATGCCATGCCGGGCGGGGGGCAGCTCACCATCCGCACGCTCAACGTGCCCGCCCAGGAATGCGAGCGCTACGGCGATGCGGCGACCCTCGCTGCTGCCGACTACGTCCTGATCGAAGTGAGTGATTCGGGCACCGGCATACCGCCTGACATTATGGACAAGATTTTCGAGCCCTTCTTCTCCACGAAGGAAGTGGGGAAGGGGACGGGCCTCGGCCTTTCCACCGTCTATGGCATCGTCAAGCAGACCGGCGGCAACATCCTTCCCGAGAGCGAGCTGGGCCGGGGAACCGTCTTCCGCGTGTTCCTGCCGCGCCATGTGGCGGGGGCCGAGGACGTGCCGGTGCCCGCTCTGGAAGCCGAGCCGCGCCCCGCGCCGGACCTCACGGGGCAGGGGACCATCCTGCTGGTGGAGGACGAGGACGCGGTGCGGGCCTTCGCCACCCGCGCGCTCACTGCGCGCGGCTACAATGTGATCTCTGCCGCAAGCGGTGCCGAGGCCCTGGAGGCCATGGACCATGCGGGCGCCCGTGTGGATCTCGTCATCTCCGACGTGGTGATGCCCGAAATGGACGGGCCCACATTGCTCAAGGCGCTGCGGGCGCGCGATCCGGGGCTGAAGGTCATCTTCATCTCCGGTTATGCCCAGGAGGCGTTCGGCAAGAATCTGGCTGAGGGGGAGACTTTCGCCTTCCTTCCGAAGCCCTTCTCGCTGAAGCAACTGGTGGCCGCCGTGAAGGAAGCCACCGCCGGCTGACGCCGCTTGGAGCGCAGATCCGGTGCCCCGCAGGGGCGTGGAAAAGGGCGGGCCATACTGTCGCACCTTCCTTCAAGGAAGGGCGGCCCGCCCTTCACCGCAATGCAGCAAATGGCCGAGGGAAATGTTCTGGCATACATAATGCCGAGCATCCCCTGCTACGGAGAACACACCCAAAAGCGGTTATTTTGCGATGCGATAGGTCCGGAATCGTGGAGCCGGGTCAGGTCGCTCTTGCCACCCATCTGGCGCTGCGATAAGCCTCGCGTGTTTCGAATTCCTCCAACCGAGGCCGGCGCGGTAACGCTTGAAGCGGATCGCCCAAGCGCCCCGAGGTGCGGACATGAACCTCTTGCTGCAAGACTACCTCCCGGTGGTGATCTTCATCGGAGTGTCCCTGGTGATCGGGCTGGCGCTCCTGATCTCTCCCTTCCTGGTGGCCTACAGCAATCCGGATCCGGAGAAGCTCTCCGCCTACGAATGCGGCTTCAACGCCTTCGACGACGCGCGCATGACCTTCGACGTGCGCTTTTACCTGGTCTCTATCCTCTTCATCATCTTCGACCTGGAAGTGGCCTTCCTGTTCCCCTGGGCGATCTCGTTCGGAGGGCTCGGCGACCTCGGCTTCTGGTCCATGATGATCTTTCTCGGCGTGCTGACCGTCGGGTTCATCTATGAGTGGCGCAAGGGAGCACTCGAATGGGATTGACCCCTTCCGCGACGAAGCCTCTGGTGGCGCCTGCCCCCAAGGGAATCATCGATCCGTCCACCGGCCGCCCCATCGGCGCCGATGACCCGTTCTATCAGGAGATCAATGCCGAGTTGGCGGACAAGGGCTTCCTTGTCACCACCACGGACGATCTCATCACCTGGGCGCGCACCGGCTCGCTCATGTGGATGACGTTCGGTCTCGCCTGCTGCGCGGTGGAGATGATGCAGGTCTCCATGCCCCGCTATGACGTGGAGCGCTTCGGCTTCGCGCCGCGCGCCTCGCCGCGCCAGTCGGACGTGATGATCGTGGCCGGCACGCTGACCAACAAGATGGCCCCGGCCCTGCGCAAGGTCTACGACCAGATGCCGGAGCCGCGCTACGTCATCTCCATGGGCAGCTGCGCCAATGGCGGCGGCTACTACCACTATTCCTATGCCGTGGTGCGCGGATGCGATCGCGTGGTCCCGGTGGACATCTATGTCCCCGGCTGCCCGCCGACCGCCGAGGCGCTGCTCTACGGCGTCCTGCTGCTGCAGAAGAAGATTCGCCGCGTCGGGACCATCGAACGCTGATCGGGCCCAAGCCGATCGGATCAAGGGTTCGCCGCCGGGGTTCGCCTCGGAGGGTGTGAGGGACAAGCTGATGGACGAGACCCTGAAGGACCTCGCGGTCCACATCTCCGGCGTGCTGGGCACGGCTGTGCGCGGCAGCAAGATCGCGTACGGCGAGCTGACGCTGGACGTGGAGCGCGCGGACATCGTCAAGGTGGCCACCTTCCTGCGCGACGACCCGAGCTGTCTGTTCACCACCATCATCGATGTGTGCGGCGCCGATTATCCGGCCCGCGAGGCGCGGTTCGAGGTGGTCTACCACCTGCTGTCCATGAAGCAGAACCTGCGCATCCGCCTGAAGGTGGAGGTGGACGAGGTGTCCACCGTGCCGTCCATCTGCTCGGTCTTCGTCGGCGCCAACTGGTTCGAGCGGGAGGCGTACGACATGTACGGCATCCTGTTCACCGGGCATCCCGAGCTGCGCCGCCTGCTCACCGATTACGGCTTCGACGGCCACCCGCTGCGCAAGGACTTCCCGCTCACCGGCTTCGTCGAGGTGCGGTATGACGAAGAGGCGAAGCGCGTGATCTACGAGCCCGTGCGTCTCGCCCAGGAGTTCCGCAACTTCGACTTCCTCTCCCCCTGGGAGGGCGTCGAATATGTGCTGCCCGGCGACGAAAAGGCGTCCGGCCAGCCCGCCGCGCCCAAGGCCGGCTGAAGGAGCGACCCATGGCCCAGACCCTCGAAAGCCCCCGGCCCGCCGCTCCGGTTCGCAATTTCCAGATCAATTTCGGCCCCCAGCATCCCGCCGCCCACGGCGTGCTCCGCCTCGTGCTGGAGCTGAACGGCGAGGTTGTGGAACGGGTGGATCCGCATATCGGCCTGCTTCATCGCGGCACCGAGAAGCTGATCGAGGCCAAGACCTATCTCCAGGCCGTGCCTTATTTCGACCGCCTGGACTATTGCGCGCCCATGAACCAGGAGCACGCTTACTGCCTGGCGGTGGAGCGTCTGCTGGGCATCGAGGTGCCCAAGCGCGCCCAGCTCATCCGCGTGCTCTATTCCGAGATCGGGCGCCTGCTCTCGCACCTTCTGAACGTCACCACCTTCGCCATGGACGTGGGCGCGCTCACCCCGCCGCTGTGGGGCTTCGAAGCGCGCGAAAAGCTCATGATGTTCTATGAGCGCGCCTCCGGCAGCCGCATGCATGCGGCCTATTTCCGGCCGGGCGGCGTGCACCAGGACCTGCCGAAGAAGCTGGTCGAGGATATCGGCACCTTCTGCGCCACGTTCCCGAACCTGCTGGACGACCTCGACAACCTGGTCACCGGCAACCGCATCTTCAAGCAGCGCACCGTGGATATCGGCGTCGTCTCCCTGCAGGACGCCATGGCCTGGGGCTTCTCGGGCGTGATGGTGCGCGGCTCGGGCGCGGCCTGGGACCTGCGGCGCTCGCAGCCCTATGAGTGCTATTCCGAGCTGGATTTCGACATCCCGATCGGCAAGCACGGCGACTGCTACGACCGCTATGTCGTGCGCATGGAAGAGATGCGCCAGTCGAACAAGATCATGATCCAGTGCGTGGAGCGCCTGCTGAAGGAAGAGGGCCCGGCCCATTCCTTGGATCACAAGGTGACTCCCCCCAAGCGGGGCGAGATGAAGCGCTCCATGGAAGCACTCATTCACCATTTCAAACTATACACGGAAGGCTTCCACGTGCCGGAAGGCGACGTCTATGCCGCCGTGGAGGCGCCGAAGGGTGAGTTCGGCGTCTATCTGGTGGCGGACGGCACCAACAAGCCTTACCGCTGCAAGATCCGGGCTCCCGGATTCGCCCACCTGCAAGCCATGGACTTCCTGTGTCGCGGGCACATGCTCGCCGACGTGTCGGCGGTGCTGGGCTCCCTCGACATAGTGTTCGGGGAGGTGGACCGATGATGAGCGTTTCTCTCAAGACTCTGTTTTCCGCCGGCGTGCTCGCGTGCGCCGCCGTTCCCGCCCTGGCGGCTGATCCCGTCATGATCATGCCCTATCCCATGGTGGTTCAGACCCCCGCGCAGGTGGTGGTGCCGGTCGTTCCCGCCCCGCCGCCCGTGGCCGTGGTGGTGGAGCGCATCACCGCCTACCAGCTGCTGGAGACGGGCTGGACGCCGGTGAGCGCGGCTCTCATTCCCGAGAGCGGCGTGCCGGGCACCGGCGGTGCCTTCGCCCATGTGGATGGCACCGCGCTGCGCCTCTACAAGGGCGGCGTTTACGCCGACTGCGGCCTCGCCCGGGTGGGCGGCGCCTACAATGACTGTCGAATCCTGACTCCGGGAAGCCGCTGATGTCCGTCCGCCGCCTCGCTGCCGTCCAACCCGAGAGCTTCGCCTTCACGGCGGAGAACGAGGCTTGGATCGTTCAGCAGATCGCCAAATACCCCGAAGGCCGGCAGGCGAGCGCGGTGGTTCCGCTGCTGTGGAAGGCACAGGAGCAGGCGGGTGGCTGGCTGCCGGAGCCTGCCATCCGCGCAGTGGCGGATCGTCTGAGCATGGAGAGCATTCGCGTGCTCGAAATCGCCACCTTCTACACCATGTTCAACCTGGAGCCGGTGGGGCGCCATTTCGTCCAGCTCTGCGGGACCACGCATTGCATGATGCGCGGTTCCGAGGAACTGAAGGACGTGTGCCGCAGCAAGATCGGCCCGGAGCGCCATGTGAGCGCGGACGGTGCGCTGTCCTGGCTGGAAGTGGAATGCCTGGGTGCCTGCGCCAATGCGCCCATGGCCCAGATCAACTACGATTATTACGAAGACCTGACCCCCGATAATTTCGCCAAGCTCCTCGATGATCTGCGGGCGGATCGTCCGGTGAAGACGGGCTCCCAGGTCGGTCGTCAGGGATCGTCGCCGGAACTGGGGCTGACCAGCCTGACTGATCCGAGCCTTTATACGCGCGGCCCCTCCGCGGGCGGCGCGACGGCCGAGGCGCCCGCCGCCGCCGGCGTGCGCGACCCGGAGGAGTGAGCGATGCTCCAGGATAAGGACCGTATCTTCACCAATCTCTACGGAATCCACGATTTCGGCCTGAAGGGCGCGCTGATGCGCGGCAACTGGGACGGAACCAAGGGTATCCTGGAGAAGGGCCGCGACTGGATCATCAACGAGATGAAGTCCTCCGGCCTGCGCGGGCGCGGCGGGGCGGGCTTCTCCACCGGCCTCAAATGGTCGTTCATGCCCAAGCAGTCGGACGGGCGTCCCCACTATCTGGTGGTGAATGCCGACGAATCCGAGCCGGGCACCTGCAAGGACCGGGAGATCATGCGCAATGATCCCCACACCCTGATCGAAGGCTGCCTCATCGCCTCCTTCGCCATGGGCGCCCACGCGGCCTACATCTATGTGCGCGGCGAATTCATCCGTGAGCGCGAGCGCCTCCAGGCAGCCGTTGACCAAGCCTATGAAGCCAAGCTCATCGGCAAGGACAATATTCACGGCTATCCCTTCGACCTCTACGTCCATCACGGCGCGGGCGCCTATATCTGTGGCGAAGAGACGGCCCTCATCGAGAGCCTGGAAGGCAAGAAGGGCATGCCGCGGCTGAAGCCGCCTTTCCCTGCCAATATGGGCCTCTATGGCTGTCCCACCACGGTGAACAACGTGGAATCCATCGCGGTGGCGCCGGAAATCCTGCGCCGCGGCGCGGCGTGGTTCGCGGGCATCGGCCGGCCGAACAATGTGGGCACCAAGCTCTTCGGCATCATGGGCCATGTGAACACGCCCTGCGTCGTCGAGGACGCCATGGGCATCACCTTCCGGGAACTGGTCGAGAAGCACGGCGGCGGGATCCGGGGCGGCTGGGACAATTTGCTGGCCATCATTCCCGGCGGCGCCTCCTGCCCGATGGTTCCGGCGGCAGCCTGCGAAGACCTGATCATGGATTTCGACGGCCTGCGCAGCGTGAAGTCGTCCTTCGGGACGGCGGGCTGCCTGGTCATGGACAAGTCCACGGACGTGGTCCGTGCCATCACCCGCATCTCCTACTTCTTCAAGCATGAGAGCTGCGGCCAGTGCACGCCGTGCCGCGAGGGCACGGGCTGGATGTGGCGCGTCCTCAACCGCATGTCGGAAGGCCGGGCCCAGAAGCGCGAGATCGACGTGCTGCTGGAGGTCACCACCCAGATCGAGGGCCACACCATCTGCGCGCTGGGCGACGCGGCGGCGTGGCCGGTCCAGGGCCTCATCCGGAATTTCCGTCACGAGATCGAGAAGCGGATCGACCAGTATGCGGCCAATCCGCATCCCGATCCGGTGCCGATGGCGGCGGAATAAGAATGGCGCGCCTCCTGCGGGCCTGTCCCATCCTGGCGGCGGCGGATCTTCCCGCCACGCTCGCCTGGTACCGGGACAAGCTGGGCTTCGAGGTGAAGAGCGAATACCCGCATTACGGCATCGTCATGCGGGACGGCATCGAGCTTCAGTTCTGGCATTGCCAGGACCGCAGGATCGCCGAGAACACGTCCGCCTATCTTCGGGCGGACGACGTGGATGGTTTGCACGCCACTCTGGGGGCGGCACGCGAAGGCGGGCACATCTCGGAAGTGGCAGATCGCGCATGGGGCATGCGCGAATTCTATGTCTGGGACCCGGATGGGAACCTGCTGCGCTTCGGCGCTCCGGTTTCCGGCGAGTGCCCGGCGCGAGACGAGGAAAGTTGAGATGGCGAAGATCGTCGTCGATGGAACCGAGGTGGACGTTCCCGCCGAATACACGCTGCTTCAGGCGTGCGAGGCGGCGGGCGTCGAGATTCCGCGCTTCTGCTTCCATGAACGGCTGTCCATCGCCGGCAATTGCCGCATGTGCCTGGTCGAGGTGAAGGGCGGACCGCCCAAGCCCACCGCGTCGTGCGCCATGGCGGTGAAGGACCTGCGCCCCGGCCCGAACGGCGAGCCGCCGGTCGTCCTCACCAAGAGCCCCATGGTGAAGAAGGCCCGCGAGGGGGTGATGGAGTTCCTCCTCATCAACCACCCGCTGGACTGCCCCATCTGCGACCAGGGCGGCGAGTGCGACCTCCAGGACCAGGCCATGGCCTATGGCGTGGACACGTCGCGCTTCGCGGAGAACAAGCGCGCGGTCGAGGACAAGTATATCGGCCCGCTGGTGCGCACCTCCATGAACCGGTGCATCCACTGCACCCGCTGCGTGCGCTTCACCACCGAGGTGGCGGGCGCATCGGACCTCGGCGCCATCGGGCGCGGCGAGGACATGGAGATCACCACCTATCTCGAGCACGCCATGCGCTCCGAGATGCAGGGCAACGTGGCGGACCTGTGCCCGGTGGGCGCGCTCACCCACAAGCCCTACGCCTTCCATGCCCGTCCCTGGGAATTGAACAAGACCGAGTCCATCGACGTCATGGACGCGGTCGGCTCCAACATCCGCATCGACACCCGTGGCCGCGAAGTGATGCGCATCCTCCCGCGCACCAATGACGCCGTGAACGAGGAGTGGATCTCCGACAAGACCCGCTATGTGTGGGACGGCCTGAAGACCCAGCGCCTCGATCGCCCCTATGTGCGCAAGGGCGGCCGCCTCGTGCCCGCCACCTGGCCGGAGGCGTTCGACGCCGTCGCCGCCAAGGTGAAGGCCACCCCCGCCAAGCGCATCGGCGCCATCGTCGGCGATCTGGCGAGCGTCGAGGAAGCATTCGCGCTCAAGCAGCTGCTGACCAAGCTCGGCTCCGCCAGCATCGACTGCCGCCAGGACGGCGCGGCGCTCGACCCGTCGCTCGGGCGCGCCTCCTACCTGTTCAATGCCGGCATTGCCGGCATCGAGGAGGCGGACGCCATCCTGCTGGTGGGCACCGATCCCCGCCACGAGGCGTCGGTCCTGAATGCACGCATCCGCAAGCGCTGGCGCGCCACGGGCGGCAAGCTGAAGATCGCGCTCGTGGGCGCGCAGGCGGACCTGACCTATCCTTATGAATATCTCGGCGCCGGCCCCGAGACCCTGGCGGATCTCGCCGGCTCCGGCACCTTCGCCGACGTGCTGAAGGGCGCGGAGAAGCCGCTGGTGATCGTGGGGCAGGGGGCTCTGGCCCGTGCCGACGGCGCCGCCGTGCTCTCCCTCGCCGCGCGTCTCGCTCTGTCCGTGGGCGCGGTGAAGGACGGCTGGAACGGCTTCGGCGTGCTCCACACCGCCGCCTCCCGCGTCGGTGCCCTGGATGTGGGCTGCGTGCCGGGGGAAGGCGGGCTCGATGCCGCCGCCCTCGCGGCGCCGGGTGGCGCGGACGTGGTGTTCCTGCTGGGCGCGGACGAGATCGACGTCGCTCCGGGCGCCTTCGTGGTCTATCTGGGCACCCATGGCGATCGCGGTGCCCACCGGGCGGACGTGATCCTGCCGGGCGCGGCCTATTCGGAAAAGTCCGGCCTCTATGTGAACACCGAAGGGCGGGTTCAGTTCGCCAACCGCGCCGCCTTCCCCCCGGGGGATGCGCGCGAGGACTGGGCGATCCTGCGGGCGCTCTCTGAGGTTCTGGGCCAGAAGCTGCCCTACGACCAGCTCTCCGCGCTGCGCGCGGCGCTGGTGGCGGCACATCCTCATATCGGCCGGATCGGTGCCATCGAGGCGGCGGACCCGGCGGGCCTCACCGCGCTCGCGCAGCGCGGCGGGAACACGGACAAGGGGGGCTTTGCCCCCGTGATCACGGATTTCTACCTGACCAACCCCATCGCCCGCGCTTCCGCCGTCATGGCGGAATGCTCGGCGCTGCGGCTGGGCGGTGTGGCCGCCGTGGCGGCTGAGTAAGGGCGGGGCGGACGCATGACCTGGCAGGACACTCTTCTGAAGGTGGCGATCATTGTCGGGCAGAGCCTTGCTCTGCTCGTCGCGCTGCTCGTCTTCATCGCCTACATCCTTCTGGCTGACCGCAAGATCTGGGCCGCGGTCCAGCTCCGGCGCGGCCCCAACGTGGTGGGCCCGCTCGGCCTCTTCCAGTCCTTCGCGGACCTTCTGAAGTTCGTGCTGAAGGAGCCGGTGGTTCCCTCGGGCGCCAACAAGGCGCTGTTCCTTCTGGCGCCGCTGGTCACCTGCGTGCTGGCACTCGCCGCATGGGTGGCGGTGCCGATCGCGGACGGCTGGGTGATCGCCGACCTGAATGTCGGCATCCTCTACATCTTCGCCATCTCTTCGCTGGGCGTGTACGGCATCATCATGGCCGGCTGGGCGTCCAACTCGAAGTATCCGTTCCTGGCGGCGCTTCGCTCGGCGGCGCAGATG
Source organism: Aquabacter cavernae (assembly GCF_003993795.1). GTDB lineage: Bacteria > Pseudomonadota > Alphaproteobacteria > Rhizobiales > Xanthobacteraceae > Aquabacter > Aquabacter cavernae. The sequence goes on along the minus strand of NZ_RWKV01000008.1, from coordinate 944,575 downwards.
GTGTCCTACGAAGTCTCCATCGGCTTCGTGATCATCACCGTGCTCATGTGCGCGGGCTCGCAAAACCTCTCCAGGATCGTGGAAGCGCAGGACGGCCCGCTGGGCCTGCTGAACTGGTACTTCCTGCCGCTCCTGCCCATGTTCGTCATCTTCTTCGTCTCCGCCCTGGCAGAGACGAACCGTCCGCCCTTCGACCTCGTGGAAGCGGAGTCGGAACTGGTGGCGGGCTTCATGACCGAGTACGGCTCCACGCCTTACCTGCTGTTCATGCTGGGCGAGTACGTGGCCATCATGACCATGTGCGCCATGGGCACGATCCTGTTCCTCGGCGGGTGGCTGTCGCCGCTGCCCTTCGCGCCCTTCACCTGGGTGCCGGGCCTCGTCTGGTTCGTGCTGAAGCTCTGCTTCATGTTCTTCCTGTTCGCCATGGCGAAGGCCATGGTGCCGCGCTATCGCTACGACCAGCTCATGCGCCTGGGGTGGAAGGTGTTCCTTCCCATCTCCCTCGTGGCCGTGGTGGTGGTGGCCGGCGTGCTTCACTTCACGGGGACGGCGCCGCGATGACCGCTTCCCGCCCGAACGCAATCGACCGGAGCTGAGCCATGAAGCTCGACCAGGCGGCACGCGCCATCTTCTTGACGGAGCTGATCTCCGGCTTCTTCCTCGCCATGCGCTATTTCTTCAAGCCCAAGGCGACCATCAACTATCCGTTCGAGAAGAACCCCATCTCGCCGCGCTTCCGCGGCGAGCATGCGCTGCGCCGCTATCCCAACGGCGAAGAGCGCTGCATCGCGTGCAAGCTGTGCGAGGCCATCTGCCCGGCGCAGGCCATCACCATCGAGGCCGGCCCGCGCCGCAATGACGGCACGCGCCGCACCACGCGCTACGACATCGACATGGTGAAGTGCATCTATTGCGGCTTCTGCCAGGAAGCGTGCCCGGTGGATGCCATCGTGGAAGGGCCGAACTTCGAGTTCGCCACCGAGACGCGCGAAGAACTCTATTACGACAAGGAACGGCTGCTCTCCAATGGCGACCGCTGGGAGCGCGAGATCGCGCAGGCGATCGCGCTGGATGCGCCGTACCGGTGAGACGGGGCCGCCCGATGGGCGGCCAATTCGGGGTTGGGCGGCGGCCGCTTCCTGCGGCTGCCTCAGACGAGTGGACTTTTGTCATGGGTAGGGGCTATCGACGGGCCTGTAGCCGCTTGCGGCTTCAAGGGGCCGCCGCCATGGACACCGCCGCCATCCGGCCGCAGGCACTTGGTCGTGCCGGTGCGCCGAACGGTGCGTTGAGAACCGGCGCTCGCGCGCCGCGCAAGGGGGGGCTCGGCGCATGAGTGTCGCGGCAGCGTTTTTCTATCTGTTCGCCGGCGTGCTGGTGGCCTCGGCCTTCATGGTCATCGCCTCGCGCAACCCGGTTCACTCGGTGCTGTTCCTGATCCTCTGCTTCGTTAATGCGGCGGGTCTGTTCATCCTGATCGGTGCCGAATTCCTCGGCCTCATCCTCATCGTGGTCTATGTGGGCGCCGTCGCGGTGCTCTTCCTCTTCGTGGTGATGATGCTGGACGTGGACTTCGTCGAGCTGAGGCAGGGCTTCCTGCAATATCTGCCCATTGGGGTGCTGATCGGGGTCATCTTCCTCGCGGAGCTTGTTCTGGTCGTGGGCAGCTGGGCCACCAGCTCCACCATCGCCACTGTTCCGGCCATCGCCGAGGCGACCTCGCACCTCACCAACACGCAGCAGCTCGGCCGCGTGCTCTACACGGAATATGTCTACTTCTTCGAGGCGGCCGGCATGGTTCTCCTCGTCGCAATGATCGGTGCCATCGTGCTGACGCTCCGCCACAAGCCCAACGTGAAGCGTCAGAACATTTCCGATCAGGTCGCACGCACGCCGGAGCAGGCCATGGAAGTGGTCAAGGTCCGGCCGGGCCAGGGTATCTGAGGAGGGGATGATGGAAATCGGACTGTCCCACTACCTCACCGTCGCGGCGATCCTGTTCACGCTGGGAACGCTGGGCATCTTCCTCAATCGGAAGAACGTCATCGTCATCCTGATGTCGGTGGAGCTCATCCTGCTGGCGGTGAACATCAACCTCGTCTCCTTCTCGATGTTCCTCGGGAACATCGTCGGGCAGGTGTTCGCGCTGCTCGTGCTGACGGTGGCCGCTGCCGAAGCGGCCATTGGTCTCGCCATCCTCGTGGTGTTCTACCGCAACCGCGGTTCGATCGCCGTCGAGGACATCAACGCCATGAAGGGCTGAGGCCATGTATCAGGCTATCGTCTTCCTCCCCCTCATCGGCTTCCTCATCACAGGCATGTTCGGGCGCGCCATCGGCGCCCGCGCGTCCGAGGTGGTGACCACGTCGTTCCTGTTCATTGCCTGCATCCTCTCCTGGATCGCCTTCTTCAACGTGGCCATCGGCGGCCACGATGTGCGCGTCCAGCTGATGCAGTGGATCTATGTGGGCGACTTCAAGGTCGATTGGGCGCTCCGCATCGACACCATGACCGCGATCATGCTGATCGTCGTCACCACGGTGTCTTCGCTCGTGCATCTGTATTCGATCGGCTACATGCACGACGATCCGTTCCGTCCGCGCTTCTTCGGCTATCTGTCCCTGTTCACGTTCGCCATGCTCATGCTGGTGACGGCGGACAACCTGCTGCAGCTGTTCTTCGGCTGGGAGGGCGTGGGCCTCGCCTCCTATCTGCTCATCGGCTTCTATTTCCAGAAGCCCTCCGCCAACGCCGCCGCCATGAAGGCGTTCGTGGTGAACCGCGTGGGTGACTTCGGGTTCCTGCTTGGCATCTTCGCCATCTTCGTGATGACCGGGGCGGTGAGCTTCGAGACGGTGTTCGCCCAGGCGCCCAGCCTTGCGGGCAAGACCATCTCCTTCCTCGGCCACAATTGGGATGCGCCGACGGTCATCTGTATCCTGCTGTTCATCGGCGCCATGGGTAAGTCCGCGCAGTTCCTGCTGCACACCTGGCTGCCCGACGCCATGGAGGGCCCGACCCCGGTCTCGGCCCTCATCCACGCGGCCACCATGGTGACCGCCGGCGTGTTCATGGTGGCGCGCATGTCGCCCATCTTCGAGCTGTCGCCGACCGCGCTGGACCTCATCATGCTGGTGGGCGCCACCACCTCGGTGTTCGCCGCGACCATCGCGCTGGTGCAGAACGACATCAAGAAGGTGATCGCCTATTCCACCTGCTCCCAGCTCGGCTACATGTTCGTGGCCATGGGAACGGGCGCCTATTCCATCGGCGTGTTCCACCTCTTCACCCATGCCTGCTTCAAGGCGCTGCTGTTCCTCAGCGCCGGCTCGGTCATCACGGCGATGCACCATGAGCAGGACATGCGGAACATGGGCGGGCTCTGGAAGAAGATCCCCTTCACCTACGGCGCCATGATGATCGGCACGCTGGCCATCACCGGCTTCCCGTTCCTCGCCGGCTATTACTCGAAGGACGCCATCATCGAGGCGGCCTGGGCCTCCCATGGCACGTTCGCCCTCTATGGCTGGGTGATGACGGTGGGCGCCGCGGCGCTGACCTCCTTCTATTCCTGGCGCCTCGTCTTCCTCACCTTCCACGGCAAGCCACACGACCATCACCATTATGACGCGGCGCATGAATCGCCGCTGGTGATGACCATTCCGCTGGGCGTGCTCGCCATCGGTTCGGTGTTCGCGGGCGCGGTCTTCTTCAACGACTTCGTCGGCGAGAACGTGCACCACTTCTTCGGCCACGCCATCTTCATGGGCGCCGAGAACCACATCCTGCACGAGATGCACAACATCCCGCTCTGGGCGAAGTACATGCCCACGCTGATGATGGCGCTCGGCTTCGCGGTGGCCTACTGGTTCTATGTTGTGGACCGCTCGCTGCCCGTGCGGCTCGCCAAGAGCCAGGACGCGCTGTACCAGTTCCTGCTGAACAAGTGGTACTTCGACGAGCTCTACGACTTCCTCTTCATCCGCCCCTCCATGTGGATCGGACGGGTGCTCTGGAAGCAGGGTGACGGGCGCATCATCGACGGCTGGGGGCCCAACGGGGTCTCCGCCCGGGTGCTCGACGTCACGGGCCGCGTGGTCCGGCTGCAGAGCGGCTACCTTTATCACTATGCCTTCGTGATGCTGATCGGCGTGGCCGCTCTCATCACCTGGTTCATGTTTGCCGGAGTGTGACGATGACCACCTGGCCGATCCTCTCCGTCATCACCTTCCTGCCGCTCGTCGGCGCCCTGTTCATCATGGTGGTGCGGGGCGACGAGGAAGTGACCGCGCGCAATGCCCGCTGGGTTGCGCTGTGGACCACCCTCGTCACCTTCGTGGTGTCCCTGCTGCTGCTGCCGGGCTTCGATGCCTCGGCACCCGGCTTCCAGTTCGTCGAGAAGCATCCCTGGCTCGGGGACGTCGCCGCCTATCACATGGGCGTGGACGGCATCTCGCTGCCCCTGGTGCTGCTCACCACCTTCCTCATGCCCTTCTGCATCCTCGCCTCCTGGGAGAGCGTGCATAAGCGGGTGAAGGAATACATGATCGCGTTCCTGGTGCTGGAGACCTTCATGGTCGGCACCTTCTGCGCGCTGGACCTGGTCCTCTTCTACTTCTTCTTCGAAGCCGGCCTCATCCCGATGTTCCTCATCATCGGCATCTGGGGCGGTCCGCGCCGCATCTATGCGAGCTTCAAGTTCTTCCTCTACACGCTGCTCGGCTCCGTGCTCATGATGCTTGCCATCATGGCCATGTACTGGACGGCCGGCACCACCGACATCCCGACCCTCATGCAGTTCGGCTTCCCGTCCGGCATGCAGACGTGGCTATGGCTGGCCTTCTTCGCCTCCTTCGCGGTGAAGATGCCCATGTGGCCGGTGCACACCTGGTTGCCCGACGCGCACGTCGAGGCGCCCACGGCGGGCTCGGTGATCCTGGCGGGCGTGCTGCTGAAGATGGGCGGCTACGGCTTCATCCGCTTCTCGCTGCCCATGTTCCCGGATGCGTCGCACCTGTTCGCGCCCATGGTCTACACCCTGTCGGTGGTGGCCATCATCTACACCTCGCTGGTGGCGCTGGTGCAGGAGGACATCAAGAAGCTGATCGCCTATTCGTCGGTCGCCCATATGGGCTTCGTGACCATGGGCATCTTCGCCATGAACGAGGCGGGCCTCCAGGGCGCCATGTTCCTGATGATCTCCCACGGCTTCGTCTCGGGCGCGCTGTTCCTGTGCGTGGGCGTCATTTACGACCGCATGCACACCCGCGAGATCTCCGCCTATGGCGGCCTCGTGAACCGCATGCCGAAATACGCCGTGGCCCTGATGATCTTCACCATGGCCAATGTGGGCCTGCCGGGCACGTCGGGCTTCGTGGGCGAGTTCCTCACCATGATGGCGGTGTTCGAGCGCAACACCTGGGTCGCCTTCTTCGCGGCCACGGGCGTGATCCTCTCGGCCGCCTATGCCCTGTACCTGTATCGCCGCGTGGTGTTCGGCACGCTCGATAAGGACAGCCTCAAGGGCATTCTCGACCTCAATGGGCGCGAGACGGCGATCATGGTGCCGCTGATCCTGCTCACGGTGGTCTTCGGCTTCTGGCCGGCGCCCATTCTCGACATGACCTCCACCGCCGTGAACGCGGTGGTGGCCCGCACCGATTCCGTGGCCCAGGCGGTCAAGACCGCCTCGCTGCTGTTCAGCTTCTGACCCGAGGTCGCCCGATGTCCTCCTTCCTGCCCCCGCTTGGCGCCGTCCTTCCGGAACTGGTGCTCGCGCTCGCGGCGATCATCCTGCTGCTCGTCGGCGCCATCAAGGGCGAGCGGTCGGCGAACCTCGTCACCGGCCTCGCCATCGCGGTGCTGGCGGCGGTGCTGCTGCTGGTCCTGCTGAAGCCGGTGGTGACGCTTTCGGCCTTCAACGGCGCGCTGGTGATCGATCCCTTCTCCCGCTTCATGAAGGCCCTCGCGCTCCTGGGCGCGACCGTGTCCCTCATCATGTCGGTGGACTGGCTGAACCGCGAGGGGCAGAACAAGTTCGAATATGCCGTGCTGGTGCTCATCTCCACCCTCGGCATGATGATGCTGGTCTCGGCGGGCGACCTCATCGCCCTCTATCTCGGCCTCGAACTCATGAGCCTGTCGCTCTATGTGATCGCGGCCATCAACCGGGAATCCGTGCGTTCCACGGAAGCGGGCCTGAAGTATTTCGTCCTGGGCTCGCTCTCCTCCGGCATGCTGCTCTACGGCGCCTCGCTGCTCTACGGCTTCACCGGAACGGTGAATTTCGACGGCATCGCCAAGGCCGCCACCTCGCCCACGCTGGGCCTCGTCTTCGGCATCGTGTTCGTCATGGCGGGCCTCTGCTTCAAGGTGTCGGCCGTGCCGTTCCACATGTGGACGCCGGACGTCTATGAGGGCGCCCCCACCCCGGTGACCGCCTTCTTCGCCACCGCGCCCAAGGTGGCCGCCATGGCGGTGTTCATGCGGGTCGCCGTGGAGGCGCTGCCCAACGTCACCCATTCCTGGCAGCAGATCATCACCTTCGTGGCCATCGCCTCCATGGTGCTGGGTGCCTTCGCCGCCATCGGCCAGCGCAACATCAAGCGCCTGCTGGCCTATTCCTCCATCGGCCATATGGGCTTCGCGCTGGTGGGCCTCGCGGCCGCAACCCCCCAGGGTGTCCGGGGCGTGATGGTGTACATGACCATCTATGTGGCCATGACGCTGGGCTCCTTCGCCTGCGTGCTGTCCATGCGGCGCAACGGCCAGGCCGTGGAGACCATCGACGACCTCGCCGGCCTGTCCCGGACCCGGCCGCTCATGGCGCTCGCCTTTTCCGGCCTGATGTTCTCGCTGGCGGGCATTCCCCCGCTGGCCGGCTTCCTGGCAAAGTACTATGTCTTCCTCGCCGCCATCCAGGCGGGCCTGTATGGTCTGGCTGTCATCGGCGTGCTCGCGTCCGTGGTCGGTGCGTACTATTATCTGCGGGTCGTGAAGATCATGTATTTCGACGAGCCGGCGGATGCGTTCGATCCGATGCCCGGCGAGCTGAAGGCGGTGCTGAGCGTGTCCGGCTTGTTCACAGTGTTCTACTTCCTCTGGCCGGCCCCTCTCATCGACGCGGCCGGAGCGGCTGCGCGCGCACTTTTCTGACCGATGGCGCTGCACAGGTTTCAAAGCTCCACCGTTCCGATCGTCCGGTTCACGGAAATTGGCTCGACCAACACCGAAGGCCTCGCCCGGCTCTCCCGCGGCGAGGCCATGCCGGTTTGGCTGGTGGCCGATATCCAGACCGCGGGCCACGGGCGGCGGGGGCGGCCATGGACCAGCGAACTGGGCAACCTGTTCGCGACCCTTGTTCTGCCCAATCCCGCGCCGCCCACCAATGTGGCGCAGCTCTGCTTCGTCGCGGGCCTCGCTCTGCGTGATGCGGTCATCGCCGCCGCACCGCTGCTGGTCACCGATGCGCTCAAGCTGAAATGGCCCAACGACCTCATCCTCAATGGCGGCAAGCTGGCCGGCATCCTGGTTGAGGGCGGCACGGACCCGGCGGGACGCCCGGCGGCCGTGGTGGGTTTCGGCGTCAATTGCCTGCACCATCCCGAGGACCTTCCTTATCCCGCCACCAGCCTTGAAGCGGCAGGCGCGCCCGCCGCGCCCGACCGGGTGCTGGAGGCGCTGGACACGGCCATGGCCGTGCGCCTGAACCAGTGGAATGGCGGCAACGGCTTTGCGTCCATCCGCAGCGACTGGATGCGCCACGCCTTCGCCATCGGCGACACGGTCACCGTGAAGGTGGGCGAGCGCGAGGTGACGGGCCGCTTCGAGAGCATTGACGTGCGGGGCGCCATGATGCTTCGGCGCAAGGACGGCATCGCGGAAATCATCACGGCCGGGGATGTCTCCCTGCCGAAGGGAGAATAAGGTCCGCATGTCCGACGCATCCGAACTGGTCTTCGCGCCCCTTGGTGGGGTGGGCGAGATCGGGATGAATCTCGGCCTTTACGGCTTCGGTCCCAAGCGCGCGCGCCGGTGGCTCATGGTCGATCTCGGCATGAGCTTCGCCGGCGACGAGGCGCCCGGCGTCGATCTCGTCCTGCCCGACATCCGCTTCCTGGAGCGCGAGGCCAAGTCCATCGAAGGGCTCGTCCTCACCCATGGCCATGAGGACCATGTGGGCGCGATCCTGGACCTGTGGCCGCGCCTCAAATGCCCCATCTACACCACCCGCTTCACGGCGGGCCTGCTGGAGGCCAAGCGCTTTGCCGAGCCCGGCGCGCCGAAGCTGCCCATGACCATCGTGCGGGCCGGTGAGCCGTTCGACCTCGGGCCGTTCCAACTGGAATTCATCCCCGTCGCCCATTCCATCCCGGACAGCCACGCCATCGCCATCCGCACGGCGGCGGGCCTGGTGCTGCATACCGGCGACTGGAAGCTGGATCCCAGCCCGGTGGTGGGCCACGTCACCGATTCCGCGCGCCTGAAGGCGCTCGGCGATGAGGGCGTGCGCGCCATCATCTGCGATTCCACCAATGCGGTCCGCGACGGCATTTCGCCCTCCGAGGCGGATGTGGCGGTGACGCTGAAGGAGATCGTCGCGAAGGCGAAGCACCGCATCTGCTTCACCACCTTCTCGTCCAACGTGGCCCGCATCCGCTCCATCGCGGAAGCCGCCATGGCCAATGACCGTGAAGTGGTGGTGGTGGGCCGCGCCATGGACCGGGTCATCGGCGTCGCGCGCGAGCAGGGATATCTGGACGGGATCCCGCCCTTCCGCACCTCCGAATCCTACGGCTACCTGCCGCGCGACAAGGTGGTGGCGCTGCTCACCGGCTCCCAGGGTGAGCCGCGCGCCGCCCTGCGCCGCATCTCGGAGGACGACCATCCCGAGATTGCCCTCTCCAAGGGCGATCTGGTGGTCTTCTCCTCACGCACCATTCCCGGCAACGAGAAGGTGGTGAACAAGGTCATCAACGGCCTCGTGAAGCGCGGCATCAACGTGATGACCGATCGCGACGGGCTCGTGCACGTCTCCGGCCATCCCCGGCGGGGCGAGCTGGAGCAGATGTACGGCTGGGTGCGCCCGCAGGTGAGCGTGCCCGTGCATGGCGAGCCCATGCATCTGGCCGCCCATGCCGACCTTGCCCGCCGCCTCGGCGTGCCGGAGATCGTGCTGTGCTCGGACGGGCATGTGGTGCGCCTCGCGCCGGGGCCCGCCGAGCGGGTGGACGACATCCCCTTCGGCCGCCTCTACAAGGATGGGCGCCTGCTCATCCCCGAGGCCGAGCGCACCATTCCCGAGCGGCGCAAGCTCAGCTTCGTGGGCGTGGTCTCCGTGGCGTTCGCCATGGATTCCAAGGGCAATCTGGTGGGTGATCCCAGCGTGGAATGCTCCGGCCTTCCCGAGCGGGGGGAGGGGGGCGTCGATACGCTCGACCATATCCTCGACACGCTGGTGACCACCCTGGACAACCTGCCCCGCGCGCGGCGGCGGGATGCTGAAGCCGTGTCCGATTCGCTGGAGAAGGCCATCCGGGGGGCGGTCAACGCCATCTGGGGCAAGAAGCCGGTTTGCCACGTCCACGTGATCGAGGTCTGAGGCGGCCTCGGCTGGCATCGGGCGGGTTGCGCCCGGGCCGGCGTGAGGTGAAGCGAAGTGCCGCGTGTGCGGACTCAAAGACCCATGCGAAGACGGCCGGGCCTTTGATAGGATAAGCGCCTTCAAGGTGCGCATTGAGGAGGGGACGATGATCGGACGGCTGAACCATGTGGCCATCGCGGTTCGCGACATTGCCGCGGCCACCGCGCTTTATCGCGACACGTTGGGCGCGGACGTGTCCGAGCAGGTGGCCCAGCACGCCCATGGCGTCACCACCGTCTTCATCAACCTCCCCAACACCAAGATCGAGCTTCTGGAGCCGCTGGGCGAATCGTCCCCCATCGCCAAGTTCCTGGAGCGCAATCCGGACGGCGGCATCCACCACATCTGCTACGAGGTGGACGACATCATCGCCGCCCGCGACCAGCTGAAGGCGCAGGGCGCGCGGGTGCTGGGCGACGGGGAGCCGAAGATCGGCGCCCATAACAAGCCGGTCCTGTTCCTTCACCCGAAGGACTTCAACGGGACTCTGGTGGAGCTGGAGCAGGCCTGAGAGCATGGGCATGGCCATCGGCACCTATGCGGCCATCTATTTCATCACCTGGTGGGTGATGCTGTTCGTTGTTCTGCCCTGGGGCGTGCGCAGCCAGGCGGAGGAGGGCGACATCACGCCGGGAACCGATCCCGGCGCGCCCCGGCATCCGAATCTCCTGCGCAAGGCCATCGCCACCAGCATCGTGGCGGCGTTCGTGACGGCGGGCCTCATCTGGATCGGCACCAGCGGGGTGGTGCGCCTGTCGGACCTGCCGATGCCGTTCAAGACGGACAATTGGTAGGCCGCGAGGACGGATCGACATTCAGATTGATGGGCATGATGGGGCCGCGTCGCGCGCGGCCCCAGCGGAGCCCCGTGGATGGCCGGGGGAAGCCCCGCCATGACGCTTCCTGCTTTGAAAAGCCGCTCAGACCGCTGGAATGGCGATCCGACTTAGCCCGCTCCGCCCGCAGGCGTTTCCCATGTGGATGGTGTGAGAAAAAGAAAAAGGCGAGGCCGTTGCCTCGCCTTTATTTCGTGCGCGTATCTTAGTTCAGCCGGTCCGTGGGTGCGAACGCACCGGCAGAGCGCTGCCGCTTCCGATTCTATCGGGCCTTCACGAGGCCAGCGTCGGGCGGCTTATTGTTTGACCTTCCTCCCGAGACCTGGACCTCTCCCAAGATGCCGTGAAAGGCACAATGGCGGACCCCTTTCTTTTGACTTGGCTAAAGTAGAACAAGATTTACGTGTTTGTCATCCTTGCGCCGCAATAGATCTTTTGCTGCGTTGCACAACATCTGGGGTGAAGCTTCTGCCCGCGCCTCGGAACAGTGCCATCGCGGCATCCCCGGTTTGCCCGTCACGGCGCCGTCGCGGGCTTGTGTTTTTCCGACCGTTCCGCTTTCACTGGCGGCCACGCAATCGCTAGCCTCTTGAGTCCCATCATGCGTCTGTCCCGATATTTCCTGCCCATTCTTCGCGAGGTTCCGAAGGAGGCGGAGATCGTGTCCCACCGGCTCATGCTGCGGGCGGGCATGGTGCGTCAGGAGAGCGCGGGCATCTATGCGTGGCTGCCGCTCGGCCACCGGGTGCTCAACAAGATCTGCGGAATCATTCGCGAGGAGCAGAATCGGGCGGGCGCCATCGAGATGCTGATGCCCACCATCCAGTCGGCGGACCTGTGGCGCGAGAGCGGCCGCTATGACGACTACGGCAAGGAGATGCTGCGCATCCGCGACCGGCACGACCGCGATGTGCTCTATGGGCCCACCAATGAGGAGATGATCACCGAGATCGTCCGGGCCTATGTGAAGTCCTACAAGGCGCTGCCGCTGAACCTCTATCACATCCAGTGGAAGTTCCGGGACGAGGTGCGCCCGCGCTTCGGCGTCTATCGCTCGCGCGAATTCCTGATGAAGGACGCCTATTCATTTGATCTGGATGCGGCCGGCGCCCGCCATTCCTACAACAAGATGTTCGTCGCTTATCTGCGCACCTTCTCCCGGATGGGGCTGAAAGCGATTCCCATGGTGGCGGACACGGGTCCCATCGGCGGCAACCTTTCGCACGAATTCATCATTCTCGCCTCCACGGGCGAGAGCGAGGTGTTCTGCCACGCCGACTATCTGGACAAGGCCGCCCCCGCCGTCTCCACCGACTTCGACGACAAAGCGGGCCTGCAGGATCTCGTGGACCAGTGGACCGAGCTTTATGCCGCCACCTCCGAGAAGCATGACGAGGCCGCCTTCGCCGCGATTCCCGACGCCCGCCGCATGGCCGCGCGCGGCATCGAGGTGGGCCACATCTTCTATTTCGGCACCAAATATTCCGAGCCCTTCGGCGCCAAGGTGCAGGGGCCGGACGGCGCCGAGCACCTCATCCACATGGGCTCCTACGGCATCGGCCCCTCGCGCCTCGTGGCGGCGATGATCGAGGCCTCCCATGACGAGGCGGGAATCATCTGGCCGGACGCCGTGGCGCCCTTCCAGGTGGGCATCCTCAATCTCAAGACCGGCGATTCCGCCACCGACGCCGCTTGCGGCGCGCTCTATGCGCGCCTGACCGCCGCCGGCAAGGACGTGCTCTATGACGACACGGACGAGCGGGCCGGCGCGAAGTTCGCCACCGCCGACCTGATCGGCCTGCCCTGGCAGATCCTGGTGGGGCCGAAGAGCCTCGCCGAGGGCAAGGTGGAACTGAAGCGGCGGGTGGACGGGGCGCGTGAACTCATGTCGATCGACGACGTGGTCGAACGGCTCACCGCGTGACAGGAGCGCAGCGTATGGCAAAGGGCGCGGAGGCTTCGCCGGAACCCACGGGGACCCGGCCCTTTTCCGCGTTCGAATGGATGCTGTCGCTGCGCTACCTGCGGGCCCGGCGCAAGGAAGGCTTCATCTCCGTCATCGCCGGCTTCTCCTTCCTCGGCATCGTGCTGGGGGTGGCGACGCTGATCATCGTGATGGCGGTGATGAACGGCTTCCGCCAGGAATTGCTGGGCAAGATCCTGGGCCTCAACGGCCATATCCTGGTCCAGCCGCTGGAACGGCCGCTCACCGACTATAAGGAGGTGGCGGAGCGCATCGCCAAGCTGAAGGGGGTGCGCATGGCCGTGCCCCTGGTGGAAGGACAGGCGCTCGCCTCGTCCGCCTACAACGCCTCCGGCGTGCTGGTGCGCGGCCTCAGCGAGGCAGACCTGCGCAAGCTCCCCTCCATCGCCAACAACATCAAGAGCGGCACGCTGGAAGGCTTCGACCAGGGGCAGGGGGTGGCCATCGGCAAACGGCTCGCCGACCAGCTCTCGCTGCATGCGGGCGACAACATCACGCTCGTCGCCCCGCGCGGCGCGGTGACGCCCATGGGCACATCGCCCCGCATCAAGGTCTACAAGGTGGCGGCCATCTTCGAGATCGGCATGTCGGAATATGACGGCGCCTTCCTCTTCATGCCGCTGCCGGAGGCCCAGGCCTATTTCAACCGCAATGGCGATGTGAACGCCATCGAGGTCTATATCGACAATCCCGACGATGTGGCCGAGCTGCGCCCCGCCATCCTCGCGGCGGCGGAGCGGCCGGTCTATATCGTGGACTGGCGACAGCGGAACGCCACCTTTTTCAACGCCCTCCAGGTGGAGCGGAACGTGATGTTCCTCATCCTCACCCTGATCGTGCTGGTGGCGGCGCTGAACATCGTGTCCGGCCTCATCATGCTGGTGAAGGACAAGGGGCACGACATCGCGGTGCTGCGCACCATGGGGGCGACCCAGGGCGCCATCATGCGGGTCTTCCTCATCACCGGCGCGAGCATCGGCTTCGTGGGCACGGCGGTGGGGCTGGGGCTGGGTGTGCTGGTCTGTCTCAATATCGAGGAAATCCGGCGCTTCATCTCCTGGCTCACCAGCACCGAGTTGTTCTCGCCGGAGCTGTATTATCTCTCCAAGCTGCCCGCGCAGATGAATGCGAGCGAGACCACGTCCGTGGTGGTGATGGCGCTTGTCCTCTCGCTCCTCGCCACCCTCTATCCCTCCTGGCGGGCCGCGCGTCTCGATCCCGTCGAAGCCTTGAGATACGAGTGATGACGGCAGGCGGTCCCCCCGAATACACCCCTGCCATGGCCCTTGCGGGCGTGGGGCGCCGCTATAAGCAGGGCGAGGGGCATATCGAGATTCTGCGCAATGCCGACCTCGTCATAGAGCACGGGCAGTCGGTGGCTCTGGTGGCCCCGTCGGGCAGCGGCAAGTCCACGCTGCTGCATCTGGCGGGCCTTCTGGAGCATCCCGACGAGGGCGAGGTGTTCATCGACGGGCGGCCCACCTCCAAGCTGTCCGACGCCGAGCGCACCCGCATCCGCCGCCTGCATGTGGGTTTCGTCTATCAGTTCCACCATCTGCTGGGCGAGTTCACCGCGCTGGAAAACGTGGTGCTGCCGCAGATGATCCGCGGCCTTTCCAAGACGGCGGCGGAGGCACGGGCCAAGGATCTGCTGAGTTATCTGGGTCTTGGCAAGCGCCTGACGCATCGGCCTTCGGAACTGTCCGGCGGCGAGCAGCAGCGCGTCGCCATCGCCCGCGCGCTCGCCAATGCGCCGCGCCTGCTGCTGGCGGACGAGCCCACGGGAAACCTGGATCCGCGCACATCCGACCATGTGTTCGGGGCGCTCACGGAACTGGTGCATGCCACCGGGGTGGCCGCCCTCATCGCCACCCACAATCTCGCCCTTGCCGCGCAGATGGACCGCCGGGTCACCGTTCAGGACGGGGCCGTGATTGAGCTGGATTAGGGCGGTGCGGGGCTAAGTCACAAGCCTGGAATAAGATTTGCAGTCATAAATGTATCAACCGGCTGCGGGTGGCCGGGGAAGCGGCGCGTCTCCACAAGATCGACGTGCCGAGACTGCGGGGGTTTCATGGCGACGGTCGCGCGTTCCGGCGGAAAATGGCTATTGTCCGGGCATCCAATTGGTTTTTGGTTCGTTTTTTGGGCTGAGTTCGCCGAGCGGGCCAGCTTCTACGGCATGCGGGTGCTGCTGGCGCTCTACCTCGTGAACGTGTTCGGCTTCGCGGAGGCCGATTCGGGTTCCATCGTTCAGCTGTTCACGGCGGCCTGCTACCTGACCCCGATTCTCGGCGGCTTCATCGCCGACCACTTCCTCGGGCGGTACCGTACTATTGTCTGGTTCTGCATTCCCTACATCCTGGGCCACCTCATTCTCGGTTATTTCCGCACTGACTTCTTCCTGTTCCTGGCGCTCGCGCTCCTGGCGCTCGGCTCGGGCACCATCAAGCCGAACACCTCGGTCCTGATGGGTTTGATGTATGAGCGCCTCGGCAAGGGGCATCTGCTGGACGATGCGTTCGCCTATTACTATGCGGCCATCAATCTGGGCTCGACCATCGCCTCGCTGTCGCTGCCCATCGTCATGATCCACTACGGCTATGACATCGCGCTGCTCATCCCGGCGGTCCTCATCGCGCTGTCCATGATCATCTTCGTGCTGGGTCGCTCTCACTTTCCGCCGGAGAGTGTGCGCTGGCATTTCGAGCCGAAGACCCCGGAGCAGAAGCGGGCCGAGCGGGCCGTGCTGGGGCGTCTTGCGGGGGTTCTTGCCCTGGTCGCGGTCTATTGGTTCATCGCCGACCAAGCCGCCTCCACCTGGGTGTTCATGGCCAACAGCCACATGGACCTGGAGCTCTGGCCGCTGGGCTTCTCCATCACCGCCGACCAGACCCAGGGCCTCAACCCGCTCATCATCATCCTGTTCACGCCCGCCCTCGCCTTGATCTGGCAGAAGGTGGACGCGCGCACCAATGGCGGCCTGCTGCCCACGGACAAAATGATCATCGGCTTCGCCCTCACGGTGGCGGCCATGGTGGTGATGACGGGCGTGGGCTGGTTCGCGGGGGAGGGGAGGGTCTCCATCTGGTATCTGGTGCTGGCCACCTTCCTCATCACCATGGGCGAATTGTGCATCTCGGTGGTGGGGCTCCAGCTTTGCTACGTGGTGGCGCCGACCAACATGAAGTCGCAGGTCACGGGCTATTTCCTCATGACCAGCTTCTTCGGCGATTCCTTCGGCGCCCTGTTCGACCAGCTGTACGGCCAGATCAATACCGGCCTCTATTTCGGCATCCAGGCCGTCATGGCCCTGGTCTGCACTTTCCTGATGGTGAGGGTGGGCCGTGCGCTTGAGCGCACCGAGAAGCGGGAAATGGCCGCCGAGCACGCCGCCTAGAGCGTCTGCGAGCGGCGGGCAAAGCGCCCGCCGCCGGCGAAGCCGTCACCGCAGCGAGACCATGATCGCGCCCGCCGCGATCATGGTCACTCCGGCCCAGTTCACGGCGCTGAGCCGCTCGCCCAGGAACAGCACGCCGAACACCGCCACGAGGACGACGCTCAATTTGTCCACGGGCGCCACCTGTCCCGCCGGCCCCATCTGAAGGGCGCGGAAATAGCAGAGCCATGACGCCCCCGTGGCGAGGCCCGACAGCACCAGGAACAGCCAGGTGCGGGTGGAGATGGTCTCCAGCGGCTGCCAGGCCCCGGTGCCCGCCACCAGCAGGCCGATGACGGCCACAATCACCACGGTGCGGATCAGGGTGGCGAGGTCGCTGTTGATCCCGCCCACGCCCACCTTGGCGAAGATGGCCGTGAGCGCCGCGAACGCCGCCGATCCCACCGCCCAGAACTGCCAGCTTCCGATGACGCTTCTCATGGATGCCCTCCCTCGCCGTGACGCGGACAGGGTGGCACGGCGCGGCGCGGGGGTGCAGTCCTCCCGGCCCCTCCGGGCCGCGGAAGCCGCGAGACGGGGACGACGGGCGATAGACATCATGGCGTGATCGCTGCCCTCGGTGCGGCCCGTGGATGTGCCCCCCGGTCCATGCGCGGTGGAGGATCCGGCTCTCGATTATCGAGCGGGCGCGATTCACGGCCCACATGGAAGCGAACGGGCTTCGATGTGGGGGCATCGCCCTCTAAGATGGCCGCCAGACTCGCGCCCCCCTGAGACCCCATGTCCGATCCTGGCTTCATCCATCTGCACGTCCATTCCTCCTATTCGCTGCTGGAAGGGGCGCTGACCTTCGGCAAGCTGGCGGATCTCGCCAAGGCGGATGCCCAGCCGGCCTTGGCGCTGACGGACACGGGCAACCTGTTCGGGGCGCTGGAATTCTCCGAGAAGATGTCGGGCGTGGGCATCCAGCCCATCATCGGCTGCGCGGTGGCGCTCGATCTGCCGGAGCCTGTCGGCGGCCGCGCGCCGCTGCTGGTGCGCAAGCCGCGCATCGTGCTGCTGGCCGCCCAGGAGGCGGGCTGGCGCAACCTCATGACGCTGGTGTCCCGCGCCTTCCTGGAGACGCCCAGCGACGAGGAGCCGCGCATCGCCCTGGACTGGCTCACGGGCGCCCATGAGGGCCTGATCGCGCTCACCGGCGGCCCCGCCGGGCCCATCGACCGGGCCTTGGCGGCGGGCCATGCGGACATCGCCGCCCAAAGGCTCGATGCGCTCACGGGCCTGTTCGGCGACCGGCTCTATGTGGAGGTGGAGCGGCACGGCATGGATGTGGAGCGGCTGGCCGAACCGGCGCTGCTCGACCTTGCCTATGCCAAGGGCCTGCCGCTGGTGGCCTCCAACGAACCCTTCTTCGGCTCCAATGCGGATTATGAGGCCCATGACGCGCTGATCTGCATCGCGGAAGGCCGGATGGTGTCCGAGGGGGACCGCCGCCGCCTCACCGCCGAGCATCGCTTCAAGACGCGCGCCGAAATGCTCACCCTGTTCGCGGACCTGCCGGAGGCCACCGCCAACACGGTGGAGATCGCCCGGCGCTGCGCCTACCGGGTACGCACTCAGAAGCCCATTCTGCCGCGCTTCACCACCGGCGATTCCAAGGGCGAGGACGCCATCGCCGCCGAGGCGGCCGAGCTGGAGCGGCAGGCCAAAGAGGGCCTCGCCCAGCGCCTCGCCAAGCACGGCCCGGCCGAGGGGCTGGAGGTGAGCGTCTATGAGGAGCGCCTCGCCTACGAGATTTCCATCATCGCGCGCATGAAGTTCCCCGGCTACTTCCTCATCGTGTCGGACTTCATCAAATGGGCGAAGGCCCACGACATTCCCGTGGGGCCGGGGCGCGGCTCGGGCGCGGGATCGCTGGTGGCCTATTCGCTCCAGATCACGGACCTCGACCCGCTGCGGTTCGGGCTTCTGTTCGAGCGCTTCCTGAACCCTGACCGCGTCTCCATGCCGGACTTCGACGTGGACTTCTGCCAGGACCGGCGCGACGAGGTGATCCAATACGTCCAGCAGCGCTACGGGCGCTCGCAGGTGGCGCAGATCATCACCTTCGGCACCTTGCAGGCGCGCGGCGTGCTGCGCGACGTGGGGCGCGTGCTGGAAATGCCCTATGGGCAGGTGGACAAGCTCTGCAAGCTGGTGCCCCAGAATCCGGCCGCGCCCGTCACACTGAAGCAGGCCATCGAGGACGAGCCGCGCCTTCAGGCGGCGCGCGACCAGGAAGAGGTGGTGAAGCGCGCCTTCGATATCGCCGTGCGCCTGGAGGGGCTGAACCGCCACGCCTCCACCCATGCGGCGGGCATCGTGATCGGCGACCGGCCGCTGCACCAATTGGTGCCGCTCTATCGAGACCCCAAGTCCGACATGCCGGTCACCCAGTACAATATGAAATGGGTGGAGCAGGCGGGCCTTGTGAAGTTCGACTTCCTCGGCCTGAAAACCCTGACCGTCATCGAGACCGCCGCCAAGCTGATCCGCCAGCGCGGCATCGACATCGACATGTCCAAGATCCCCCTGGACGACCCCAAGACCTACGCCATGCTGGCGCGGGGCGAGACGGTGGGCGTGTTCCAGGTGGAAAGCGCGGGCATGCGCCGCGCGCTGGTGGACATGAAGGCCGACCGCGTGGAAGACCTCATCGCGCTGGTGGCCCTCTATCGCCCCGGCCCCATGGCCAACATTCCGGTCTATTGCGACTGCAAGCACGGGCGCGCCCAGCCGGACTATATTCACCCGAAGCTTGAGCCCTATCTGAAGGAAACCTTCGGCGTCATCATCTACCAGGAACAGGTGATGCAGATCGCCCAGGCGCTTTCCGGCTATTCGCTGGGCGAGGCGGACCTGCTGCGCCGCGCCATGGGCAAGAAGATCCGCGCCGAGATGGAGAAGCAGCGCGAGCGCTTCGTGACCGGCGCCGCCGAGCGGGATGTGCCGAAGGCGCAGGCGGACACCATCTTCGACCTGCTGGCCAAGTTCGCGGACTACGGCTTCAACAAGTCCCACGCCGCCGCCTATGCCATCGTCGCCTACCAGACGGCCTGGCTGAAGGCGAACTACGCCACTGAATTCCTCGCCGCCTCCATGACGCTGGACATGGGCAATACCGACAAGCTGGCGGAATTCCGCCAGGAGGCGCAGCGGCTGGGCATCGAGGTGGTGCCGCCTTCGGTGAACCTGTCCGCCCGCGAATTCCAGGTGGTGGACGGCAAGATCATCTATGCCATGGCGGCCATCAAGGGCGTGGGCGGCAGCGCGGTGGACGCGCTGGTGGCGGCGCGGGGCGGCAAGCCGTTCGCGGACCTCGCCGACTTCGCCGCGCGCCTGCCGGTGAAGATGGTCAACAAGCGGACCCTGGAAAGCCTTGCGGCGGCGGGCTGCTTCGACCTGCTGGAGAAGAACCGCGCCCGCGTCTTCGCCTCCCTGGAGCCCATCGTCGCCCATGCGGCGCGCGAGGAGCAGGGCAGGGCGGTGGGGCAGGACGACATGTTCGGCTCCGGCCCCGTGAAGGCCACCTTGCCCTTGCCGCAGGCGCAGCCCTGGGATCCGGCGGAACGGCTCCAGCGGGAATATGACGCCATCGGCTTCTTCCTCACCGGCCATCCGCTGGACGATTACGCCCCGGCCCTCAAGCGCATGCGCGTCCAGACCTATTCGGACTTCTCACGGGCGGTGCGGGCGGGCGCGGCGGCGGGGCGCATCGCCGCGACGGTGGTCTCGCGGCAGGAGCGGCGCACCAAGTCCGGCACCCGCATGGGCATTGTGGGCCTCTCGGACCCGTCCGGCCATTTCGAGGGGGTGATCTTCTCGGAAGGGCTCGCCCATTATCGCGACCTGCTGGAGCCCGGCACGCCGCTGCTCATGATGGTGGCGGCGGAGCTTCAGGGCGAAGACGTGCGCCTGCGCATCCAGTCCTGCGAGAAGCTGGACGAGGCCACCTCCCGCCACCACAAGGCGCTGCGCATCTTCGTGCGCTCCACCGAGCCGCTGGAGGGCATTTCCCGGCGCCTGGACGGCAAGGGCGACGGCGAGGTCAGCCTCATCCTGCTCATGGAGGAGAGCAAGGCGGAGGTAGAGATCCGCCTGGAGGGCCGCTTCCCGGTCTCGCCGCAGATCGCGGGCGCCATCAAGGCCATTCCCGGCGTGGTGGCGGTGGAAGCCGGCTGACGCCATGGTCTATCGCCTGCCGCCGCTCAACGCGCTGCGCCTGTTCGAGGCGGCGGGGCGGCATCTGTCCTTCAAGGCAGCGGCGCAGGAACTGAACGTGACGCCCAGCGCCGTGAGCCATGCGGTGCAGGGGCTGGAGGACTGGCTGGGCGTGCCCCTGTTCGTGCGCGGGCACCGCAGCCTCGCCTTGACCGGCGCGGGCGAAAGCTACCTGCCGGAGGTGCGCACGGCGCTCGCCCATCTGGCGCGGGCGACGCGCGACCTGCCGGGGCGGCGGCCCGCCGGGCATCTGGTGGTGAGCGCCGCGCCCACCTTCGCGCTGTGCTGGCTGGTTCCGGCCCTCGATCGCTTCCGCGACCGGCATGGCGATATCGAGGTGACGCTGGACACCAGCCGCCGCCTCATGGATTTGCAGCGGGACGGCGTGGACGTGGCCATCCGCATGGGCACGGGCGGGTGGACGGGCGTGGATTGCGACCTGCTGGTGCGCGAGCGCCTCGTCCCCGTCTGCGCGCCGTCCTTGGTGCCCTCTCTGCAAACGCCCGGCGACCTTGCGGACGTGCCGCTCCTGCATGTGGTGGGCGTGGCGGAGGATTGGGGCGCCTGGGCGCGGGCGCGCGGGGCGTCCGGCCTCGACGTCACGCGCGGCCCCCGCTTCGACACCCTCCAGATGGCCTGGGAGGCGGCGGCGCGGGGGCAGGGCGTGGCGCTGGGGCGCTTGCCCCTGGTGGAGCGGGATCTCGCGGCGGGCCGCCTCTGCTCCGTTCTGGAACCGGCGGTCGCTGCCGAGACCGGCTATTGGCTGGTGACCGATCCCGACACGCTGCGCCCGGAAGCCCAGGCCTTCCGCGACTGGCTGCGAGCGGAACTCGCCGCCTAAAGCGTTTCCGAGCGACGTGTGAAGCGGTTCGCGTGACGGAAACGCGGAAAAACAGAGAGATAGGACGTTTCAGGCGGCGCTGGCCTGCCGGTTGCACCAGGCGTCGAGGCCCGCTTTTAGCTCCTTCAGGGGCACCAGCCGGGCGAACTGGTCCGCCTCCATCAGCAGCCCCTCCGCGATGGGCACGTTGATGCCCCGTGTCACCGCATTGAGGATGGCAGTGACCGCCAAAGGCGAATTCCGGGTGATGCGGTGGGCGAGCGCATGGGCGGCGGGCAGGAGGTCGGCGGCGGGCACCACGGCATTGATCAGGCCCAGCTCCAGCGCGCGCTGGGCGGAGAAGCTGTCGCCCGTCAGAAGATGCTCCAGCGCCCGCTTGCGCCCCGCAAGGCGCGGCAGGCGCTGGGTGCCGCCGAAGGTGGGGGGCATGGCGAGCAAAATCTCGGGCTTGGCGAACAGGGCGGTGTCGCTGGCGATGGCGAGGGGCGCGGCCTCCGTGATCTCGCAGCCGCCGCCGAAGGCCAGCCCGTTCACCGCCGCGATGACGGGCTTCGGGAAGGATTCGATGCGCGCGGTCAGCGCCTGTCCGCGCCGCACGAAATCCTGGAGCGCCGCATCCACGCCCCGCGCGACGCTGCGCGAGAATTCGGGAATGTCCGCCCCCGCCGAAAAGGCACGCTCGCCCGCGCCCGTAAGGATGACGGCGCGCACCTCGGCCTGCGTCTCCAGCGCGTCGAGCCAGGTCATGAGCGCGTCGGCGAGGCCGTAGCTGATGGCGTTCAGCTTGTGCGGGCGGTTGAGGGTGAGCGTGGCTACGCCCTCGCTGACCGCGCACAGAACGGGCGGCGCCTCGGGCGCGGCGGCGGGGAGCGGGCGGGACAAGCGGGCGGCGGGACGGGGCATTGCGACCTCCTCGGATATGAGAAGGTCAGGCTCGCCCCGCCGGGCCTGTGCGGACAAACGGGAAATCCGCATCTTGAGGTGAGCGGTACTCATGCGAGGCGGGCCGGAGCCCGCCCCGAGGGGCACGCAGCCGCCGCGCGGCTTTAGGCTCAGAGCAGCCAGCCGCTGCCGGATGCGCTGGTGAAGTCGAGCTGAACGATCAGGTCGTTATAGTCCCGGTCGCCGCCGCCATGGAGGTCTTCCCAGCCCCAGGTGTTGAGGCCGTAGCTCCACAGATGGGCGACGCCCTGGCCGTTCACCTGCTCGTTCGCCTGGGAGAAGGCCCAGAAGGTGTTGCCGTTGCTGGTGAGCTGCATGGCGATGAGGTCGCCCGCATCCACATCCAGGATCCGCCCTTCCTTGTAGGCGCCATAGCCGTCGCCCGAGAGCGAACTTCCCTCGGAGGTCTCGTAGCCGCGCGCGGCGGCCGCCGCCGCATAGCCCGCATCGCCGGGATTGAGGCCGTTGATGGTCCCGGCATAATCGTCCACCTGATAGAACAGGACGGACACGTCATTGACGCCGTTCTGGCGCAGGCGCACCACCACATCCATGTCGTCGAGGCCCGAGGCGGTGGTGGCGGTGGCCACCGAGCGCGCCACTTCCACGGAAGCGCCGGATGCGGTGACGAAGTCCATGAAGCCGTAATCGGCCGTGAGCGCGGACTGGTACGCGCCCGTGGCCGCGCCGCCCACCGTGATGGACAGGTCCGTGCCCGCATTCACCGTGGTCTGGTAGACCTGCCCCTGGGCATAGCCGTCGAACATGGTGACGAGGTCCGCGGAGAAGCCTGACTGCAGGCTCTGCTGGGCGAGCGCGGCGGTCCAGGCGAAGGTGCCGCTCGCGCCACCGGACAGGGTCATGGAGGCGTCGCCGAAGTCCACCATCCAGCTTTCGGCGCTGGAGAAGCTGGATTGGAAGATGAGGTTCTGGGTTCCGTCCGCGCCCCAGATGCCCGCGTCATTCTCCAGCACCGGCGCCAGATCGTAATAAAGCTGGGAGTGCGCGATGGTGGACAGCGCCCGGGTCAGCAGCACGCCGTTGGGCGTGCCGAGGCCGGACACGAGGTCGTAGCCCTCGGTGGCCTCATAGCCGTAGCCGGTGGCGGAGATGCTGAAGACGGTGCCGTCCTTCTCCACCTGATAATCGGTGCCGCTGATGTAGCTGGAGATGTTGTTGCCCATGGTGATGTCGTTGAACGACGCCGGGGCGATGGCGGAGGCGATGTAATAGAGGTCGTTGCTGTAGCCGAGGGTGGGCAGGCCCTGGTCCTGGAACACGGCGTTGATCTGGGTGGCGAGGCTGGCCCAGAGCGGGGTGGCCGCGCTGGTGCCGCCGGACCCGACCGTGTTCCGCATGTTCTCGTCCGGCACCGTGTATTCCATGTTGCCGCCGGCATTCGCTGCTACGTCCGGCGCCCCGCGCCCCGTCCCGCCGCCGGGATTGACGGTGGTGGGGGTGAGGCCATAGTCGGACTGGTATCCCGGTGTGGGTTGTGTGGTGTCCACACCTCCCGAAGTGGCGGCATTCTCCACATAGCTGGGCGAGAGGGCGGTGCCGTCCAGAATGTACTGGTTCCACGCCGTCTCGATGAAGACGCTCTGGTCGGAGAGGCTGGACGACCACTGGGTCAGCCCACCCCGCACCAATTGCCAGATGGTGCCGAGATTGCCGGCCTGGGCGGAGGCGATCACGTCCGAGAGGGTCACGTCCACGTCGGCGCTGGCGACCGTGGAGAGCGAGGTCCCGCCCACCACCATGGTGTAGGCGCTCATGCTGGCCGCGAACAGATTGGTGAGCCCGGTTTCGGTCTCGTTGCCCGAGCCGCCGTCATAGGCATCGTTGAACACCGAGACGCCACGCAGGGCCGCATCCACGAACAGCTCGCGATAGGCCACGGCGAACGGGGAATCGGCCGAGAAGGCGTGGCCGTCGCTCCAGGAGGAGGAGAGGACGCCGGGATTGTTCGCCGTGTCCCAGATGGCGGTCTGGTAGGCGGTATAGACCGTGCCGGACGAGCCCACATAGAGGCCGAACCGGCTGTTGGGCACCACCGTGCTCACCACGGCCACGTCGAGGGAGCGCTCCCCGGCCGCATCGCCTTCGTAATACTGGTTCTCGCGATTGCTGACGTAGAAGTCCGCCGTGGCGTTCACCCCGGCCGTCTGGAGATAGGCATTCACCCGTTCCTCGAACGTGCCGTAGGTGGCGATGTCGGTGACCGCGTCGCCCACATAGGGCTCGATGATGCCGAGCGTGCCGGTCTCGACGCTCGTGCCGCTGAGGGGGAAATTGTAGGCGGCGGCGATATCCTGCGGGAACAGCTGGGTGATGTCGCCGCTCGAATTGCCCTGGCCCTGCGCGCCCTGCGGCAAGGTGACGGTCGCGTCGGTGAGGTTCGCCGTCGCCGCGTTGATGGGGAAGTCCGGCCAGAGACCGGCCAGGGAGCCGGAGATGGAATCGGGCAGGTTGAGATTCCCGTCCCAGTACAGCACCTGCCCGAGATTGGCGGACTGGCCCACCATGAGCGTGGTGCCGAACAGCGTCGCGAAATCGGTGGGGTCCAGCTCCACCCAGATGGTGCGGGACTCGGCCGAGGTCACATAGCCGTTGGCGCCGCTCGCATCCCCCACGATGGTGAGGCCCATGCCCTGCAGCGTGGACTGCACGGAGGCGAAGGTGGCGGCGTCGGCGCCGAACGTGCTCCACAGGGTGCCGTCGGCTTCCATCTGCGCCAGCGTCGCCTGGCGCGTGCCCCAGTCGCTGCTCAGCAGCGTGGCGGGATCGTTGGCGCGTTCCAGGATGATCCCGACCACGAGCCCGGTGGTGGCCGGCCCGACGCCGGTGAGCTGATAGGCATCCGCCACATTGGTGACGGATGCGGGCAGCGTGCCCGTGCTCGTGAAGTCGAGATATGTGGAATTGGCAAGCTCGGCCATGATCGTCCCCCCGGAAGTGCCGGCACTATGACTCCGTTTCGCCACAAATGAACATTTCAATTTGTTCATGTTGACAGGCGATTAGCGCCCCGCCCGGCGAGGCCGCGCGCCGTGTTGCACACGGTTGGGAGAGGAGGGCGCGTGTGGCCTTGCCTCTTGAAGGCCCTTCGCCTATAAGCCGCGCCATTCCGCACGCGGACATTCGGCCGAAATCGGCCATCCGGTGCCTGTCGTCCCATGGGGCGCGGGTACGTCCGCGGAGGCTCAACCGGAGATAACTGAAATGGCGCTTCCCGATTATTCGATGCGTCAGCTGCTTGAAGCTGGCGTTCACTTCGGCCACCAGTCCCACCGCTGGAACCCCAAGATGGCTCCGTACATCTTCGGCGTCCGCAACAACATCCACATTCTCGACCTGTCGCAGACCGTGCCCGCGCTGCATCGCGCGCTGCAGGCCGTGTCCGACACGGTCGCCAATGGCGGCCGCGTGCTGTTCGTCGGCACCAAGCGCCAGGCGCAGGACCAGGTGGCCGACGCCGCCCGCCGCTCCGCCCAGTATTTCGTGAACTCCCGCTGGCTCGGCGGCATGCTCACCAACTGGAAGACCATCTCCAACTCCATCGCCCGGCTGAAGAAGCTGGAAGAGATGCTGGCGGGTCCCGAGCTGGGCTCCGGCTACACCAAGAAGGAGCGCCTGACCCTGTCCCGTGAGAAGGACAAGCTCGAGCGCGCTCTCGGCGGCATCCGCGACATGGGCGGCCTGCCCGATTTGCTGTTCGTGATCGACACGAACAAGGAAGACATCGCCGTGAAGGAGGCCCAGCGCCTCGGCATCCCGGTGGCGGCCATCCTCGACACCAATTGCGATCCGGACGGCATCGCCTTCCCGGTTCCCGGCAATGACGATGCCGGCCGCGCCATCCAGCTCTATTGCGACCTCGTCGCCCGCGCCGCCATCGACGGCATCTCGCGCGGCGCCGGCGATTTCGGTGATCTGGGCGAGGCCGAGGCCCCGCTGCTCGCCGACGTGCCGGTCGAGGAAGTCAGCATCTGGACGTCGCTGGAGCCCCTGTCCGGCCCGCGCGGCGTGGCCGACGATCTCAAGAAGCTCGCTGGCGTGAGCCCCGAGATCGAGCAGAAGCTCAACGAGCTCGGCATCTTCCACCTCGACCAGGTCGCCGGGCTCGATGCCCACGATGCGCACCTGATCGGCGAGGAAGTGGGCCTTCCCGGCCGCGTGGACGGCTGGGTCGCCCAGGCCAAGGAGGCGTCCGCCGAGGTGGAGTGATCCTCCCGCGGACCTGGACTTTGTGAAGTAGGGGCATCCGCCCCGGCGGCCGGCTCGGGACACCCGCAGCCGGCCGTGGTGCGAGAAGAAGAAGGATTAGGACAATGGCCGCGATCACGGCAGGACTGGTGAAGGAGCTGCGCGACAAGACTGGCGCCGGCATGATGGACTGCAAGACCGCCCTCACCGAGACCAACGGCGACATCGAGGCTGCCATCGACTGGCTGCGCAAGAAGGGCCTCGCCAAGGCCGCCAAGAAGGCCGGCCGCACCGCCGCCGAGGGCCTCGTGGCGGTGGAATCCTCCGGTCACTACGCCGTGGCCGTCGAGGTGAATGCCGAGACCGACTTCGTCGCCCGCAACGTGGACTTCCAGGCTTTCGTGCGCGAGACCGCCAAGATCGGCCTCAACACGGACGGCACCGTCGAGGCCATCGCCGACGCCCATTTCCCGGGCGCGAGCGTGACCGTGAAGGAGCGCCTCGCCTCGCTCATCGCCACCATCGGCGAGAACATGAACCTGCGCCGCTCGGTGAAGCTCTCCGTGGAGAAGGGCGTGATCGCGTCCTACGTCCATGGTGCGGTTGCTGACGGCATGGGCCGCATCGGCGTGCTCGTGGCGCTGGAATCGGCCGGCGACGTGGAGAAGCTCTCCGTGCTCGGCCGCCAGATCGCCATGCATGTTGCGGCGCTGAGCCCGGTCGCGCTGGACGCCTCCGAGGTGCCGGCCGAGACCATCGCCCGCGAGAAGGCCATTCTCCTGGAGAAGCACCAGGGCAAGCCGGCCAACGTGCAGGACAAGATCGCCGAGAGCGGCATCAAGACCTTCTTCAAGGAAGTGACCCTGCTGGAGCAGCCCTTCGTGCATGACGGCTCCAAGTCCGTCTCGCAGGTGCTGAAGGAGAATGAAGGCTCGGTGGGCGCGCCCATCAAGATCAAGGCCTTCGTGCGCTTCGTCCTGGGCGAGGGCATCGAGAAGGAAGAGACGGACTTCGCGGCGGAAGTGGCCGCCGCGGCGGGCCAGTCCTGAACGGGGAGGGGAGGAGCATGAGCGACCTTCCCTATCCCAGGATCCTGATCAAGGTCTCCGGCGAGGCCTTGATGGGACCCGAGCCGTTCGGCCTTCACCCGCCGACGGTCGCCCGCATCGCCCGTGATCTCGTGGCCGTGCGTGCGCTCGGCTGCGAGGTGGCGGTGGTGGTGGGCGGCGGCAACATCCTGCGCGGCGCCCGCGTCGCGGGCGAGGATCTCAACCGCGCCACGGCCGACCATATGGGCATGCTCGCCACCGTCATGAACTGCCTTGCCCTGGAGCAGGCGGTCGAGGCGGCGGGCGAGCCGGCCCGCACCATGTCGGCCATTCCCATGCCCACGGTCTGCGAGCCCTATGCCCGCCAGCCGGCCACGCGCCACCTGCGGCGCGGACGTATCGTCCTGCTCGCGGGCGGCACGGGAAATCCCTACTTCACCACCGATACCGGGGCGGTGCTGCGCGCGGCGGAGCTGGATTGCGACGCGGTGCTCAAGGCCACCAATGTGGACGGCGTCTACACCGCCGACCCGAAGACCGATCCCACGGCCACCCGCTATGAGCGGCTCACGCACGACCAGGCGCTCGCCTATGACCTAAAGGTCATGGACGCGGCGGCGTTCGCGCTTGCCCGTGAAGCGGCGTTGCCGATAATCGTGTTTTCGATCCGGGAGCCGGGAGCGATCGTCGCGGCCGCCAAGGGAGAGGGCCGCGTCACCGTGGTCGCCCCCTGAACTTCACTGCCCATGCGCCGGACGGCGCCCGCCGAGCCGGACACGGAGCGGCGCGAACAAGATTAGAGGTCTGACATGTCCGTGGACGGATTCGATCTTGCCGATCTCAAGCGCCGCATGCAGGGCGCCGTCGGCGTTCTCAAGACGGAACTGGGCGGCCTGCGCACCGGGCGCGCCTCGGCGAGCCTGCTGGAGCCCATCCAGGTGGACGCCTATGGCACCCACATGCCGCTCAACCAGGTGGCCACCGTCTCCGTGCCCGAGCCCCGCATGCTCTCCGTGCAGGTGTGGGACCGCGGCATGGTGAACGCCGTGGAGCGGGCGATCCGCGACAGCAATCTCGGCCTCAACCCCGCCACGGAAGGCCAGGTGATGCGCATCCGCATTCCCGAGCTGAACCAGGAGCGGCGCCAGGAGATGGTGAAGGTCGCCCATAAATATGCCGAGGCGGCCCGCGTGTCCGTCCGCCATGTCCGCCGCGACGGCATGGACCTCCTCAAGAAGCTGGAGAAGGACGGCGACATGGGCTCCGACGATGTGGAGCGCATGTCCACCCAGGTCCAGAAGGCCACCGATGAGACCATCGCCGAGGTGGATCAGGCCCTGGCCCACAAGGAAAAGGAGATCCTCTCGGTCTGAGAGGGTCTGTCGGGAGAAAGCTCGGGGGGATAACGACATGGCCACGCGCGAGGGAGCCTCAGCAACGAAGGCGGTGGCTCCCGCCTGCGTTCCCGTCCATATCGGCGTCATCATGGACGGGAACGGACGCTGGGCCACGGCGCGCAACCTGCCGCGCTTCGAGGGCCATCGACGGGGCGTGGAGGCGCTGCGCCGCTGCGTGCGCGCCGCCCGCGAGATGGGCATCCGCTATCTCACCATCTACAGCTTCTCCTCCGAGAACTGGTCGCGCCCCGCCCAGGAGGTCTCGGAGCTGATGGGCCTGCTGAAGCGGTTCGTGCGCCACGATCTGGCGGAACTGCACGGCCACAATGTGCGGGTGCGCATCATCGGCGAGCGGACCTCGCTGCCGAAGGAGATCGTGCTGCTGCTGGACGAGGCGGAGAACCTCACCCGCGACAATACCGGCCTCACCCTCAACGTGGCGTTCAATTACGGCTCGCGGCAGGAGATCGCCTCCGCCGCCGCCAAGCTCGCCGCCGAGGTGGCCGCCGGGCGGCTGAAGCCCGAGGATGTCACCATCGAGCGCATCAGCGCCCATCTCGACACCGCCGGCATTCCCGACCCGGAGTTGATCGTGCGCACCAGCGGCGAGCAGCGCCTCTCCAATTTCCTCCTGTGGCAGGCGGCCTATTCCGAGTTCGTCTTCCTGCCCATCCATTGGCCGGATTTCGACCAGGCCGCCCTGCAGGGGGCGATCGACGAGTTCGCCCGGCGCGAGCGCCGGTTCGGCGGCGTCACCGCCCAGGTGGGCAGCGCCCGCTCGTGACCATCGGCCCGGATCTCGCGCGGCGTACCGTTTCCGCCCTCATCATGATTCCCGTGGTGCTGGGCATCACGGTGTGGGGCGGATGGGCCTTCGTCCTGCTCTGGCTGGTCGCCTCCACCGCTGTTCTCCACGAATGGAGCCATGTGGCGCGGCTGTCCCGGCCGTGGGCCTATCTCGCCTTGGGCCTTGCCGCCATCTGCGCGGCCCTGGCGGCTCTTGCCCTGGGGCAGGGGACCATTGCCGTCCTGGTGCTTCTGGTGGGCGCGCTCGTGGGGGCGCTGGTGTGCGGCACGCGCCGCGCGTCCGCCATGGGCATCCTGGTGGCGGCCGCCGCCAGTATCCCGGTGGTGATCCTGCGGGGCGAGGACCAGATCGGGCTGGTGGCGATTCTGTTCCTCTATGCCATCGTCTGGTGCACCGATATCGGCGCCTATTTCGTCGGCCGCATGCTGGGCGGCGCCAAGCTGTGGCCCCGCCTGTCCCCCAACAAGACATGGTCCGGCGCCATCGGCGGCGCCATGATCGGCACGCTTGCCGGCTGCGCCCTGCTGCTGGCGTTCGGGCTGCGCATCGGCCCGGCGGTGATCGGACTGGGCCTCGTGCTGAGCATTGCGGGTCAGCTCGGGGATCTGGCGGAATCGGCCTTCAAGCGCGCCTTCGGCGTGAAGGATGCGGGCCAGCTCATTCCCGGCCATGGCGGCGTGCTGGACCGGCTGGACGGTTTTACCGCGGCGGCGCTCATCGCGCTGGCGGTCGGCCTCGCGCGCAGCCTGGAAGCGCCTGCGTCGGGGCTCCTGCTGTGGTAGGAGGGCGCTCATGAGCAGCCTGACCCCTCGCAGCCTCACTCTTCTCGGCTCCACCGGCTCCGTCGGCCGCAGCGCGCTCAAGCTGGTGGCGCAGGCCCCCGAGCGCTTCCGCGTGGTGGCGCTGGTGGGCGGACGCGATGCGGAGGCGCTGGCCGCCCAGGCCCGGGAGACCGGCGCTGAATTCGCCGCCATCGCCGATGCGCGCCAGGGCGCGCGCCTCGCCGAGCTTCTGGCCGGCAGCGGCATCGAGAACGGCGCGGGCCCCGAGGCGGTGCTCGACGCCGCCCGCCGCCCCGCCGACATCGTGGTGGGCGCCATATCCGGCATTGCGGGCCTCGTGCCCACGGTGGCCGCCTTCGGGGCAGGGCGCCGCGTGGCGCTGGCCAACAAGGAATGCCTCGTCGCGGCCGGTGCCTTCTTCATGGCCGAGGCGGAGCGCACGGGCACCGAGCTGCTGCCCATGGACAGCGAGCACAACGCCATCTTCCAGGCGCTCTCCGCCGCGCCCCGCGCGGATGTGGAGAAGGTGACCATCACCGCGTCCGGCGGCCCCTTCCGCCTCGCGAGCCGGGACGAGATTTCCCGCGCCACGGCGAAGGACGCGCTGCGCCATCCCAACTGGTCCATGGGCGCGAAGATCACCATCGATTCCGCCACCCTCATGAACAAGGGCCTGGAACTCATCGAGGCCCACCACCTGTTCGCCCTTCCGCCGGACCGGCTGGAAGCGGTGGTGCATCCGGAATCGGTGGTGCACGGCCTCGTGGCCTTCCGCGACGGATCGGTGGTGGCGGGGCTCGCCATGCCCGACATGTGCGTGCCCATCGCCCATTGCCTCAGCTATCCCGCGCGCATCGAGACCAATTGCCGGCGCCTCGACCTCGCCAAGGTGGGCCGGCTCACCTTTGAGGCGCCCGACCTCGACCGATTCCCCGCCTTGCGGCTCGCCATCGCGGCCATGGAGCAGGGGGGCAGCGCGCCCACCATCCTGAACGGCGCCAATGAGGTGGCGGTCGCGGCCTTCCTGGAAGGGCGCACCGGCCTCATGGGCATCGCCGCCATCGTGGAGGAGACGCTCGGCCGCCTGCCGGCGGCTGGGGCGCCCGATTCGCTGGAGCAGGCCCTGGCTCTCGATGGCGAAGCGCGCCGCGTGGCCGTGTCGCTGCTGCCTAAGTTTGCCGCAAAGGCATCTTAATTCCGGGTGGGTTGTGGCGGGACTGGCGGGCGACCGCGTCCTGCCTTAGCGTCAGCCGTGGTCACGCCGGGCGGGCACATGCGCTCCCGGACGGACAAAGAGGACGAATCGATGGACGTTTTGTCGGGTCTTGGAACGTGGGGATCGTCTCTTCTGGGGTACATCATCCCGTTCCTGTTCGTCCTGACCCTGGTGGTGTTCTTCCATGAGCTGGGACATTTCTGGGTGGCGCGCCGGGCCGGTGTGCGGGTTCTGACCTTCTCGCTGGGATTCGGCCCCGAACTGTGCGGCTTCAACGACAAGCACGGCACGCGCTGGCGCCTCTCGGCGGTTCCGCTCGGCGGCTATGTGCGATTCTACGGGGACGAGGACGCCGCCAGCACCCCCGACAAAGCCCGCCTCGCGCAGATGTCGCCGCAGGAACGGCGCGAGAGCTTCTTCTTCCAGCCTCTGGCGTGGCGCGCCGCCATCGTCGCGGCCGGGCCCATCGCCAATTTCATCCTCGCCATCGTCATCTTCGCCATGGTGTTCATGGTGTTCGGCCGGCAGGTGACGGCGCCGCGCGTGGATCAGGTGAACCCCGCCAGCGCCGCGGAGCGGGCCGGCTTCCAGCCGGGCGACCTCGTGCTCAGCATCGACGGCGCCCCTGTGGAAAGCTTCTCCGACATGCAGCGCGTGGTCGGCTCCAATGCCGGCACGCCGCTCACCTTCCGCGTGGAGCGGGGCGGGGTGGAGACGACGCTCTCCGCCACGCCCGAGCTGCGCGAGATGAAGGACGCCTTCGGCAACGTCCATCGCCTCGGCCTTCTGGGCATTTCCCGCTCGCTTGCCCCTTCGGACGTGGCGACACGCCGCTACGGGCCGGTTGAGGCGGTGACGCTGGGGGCGCAGGAGACGTGGTTCGTGGTGGCCCGCACCTTCGATTATCTGGGCGGCCTCGTCACGGGACGGGAATCACCCGACCAACTGGGTGGCCCGATCCGCATCGCCCAGGTTTCCGGCCAGGTGGCGACCCATGGAATCGGTGCGCTTCTGTCGCTGGCGGCGGTCCTGTCGGTGTCTATCGGATTGCTTAACCTCTTTCCCATCCCGCTCTTGGATGGCGGCCATCTCCTGTTTTACGCTGTGGAGGCGGTGAGGGGACGGCCTCTGAGTCCGCGCACGCAGGACATCGGCTTCCGCATAGGGCTGGCCATTGTCCTGATGCTGATGGTGTTCGCCACCTGGAACGACGTGTTCCATCTGGCGACCATGTAAGTGTTTCAATGATTGCCGTCTTGTCGTGGCGTTGAGGCCACGGTGAGGCGAAAAGCGGAAGCCACTGTGGCGTCAGACGTTTGCAGTGGCCTCAAAAGCGGGTATTCAAGCCCACGAAGGTCGGAATCTGCACCACTCCGTGGGCGTGGATTTGAGAACAACGAAACAGGGTTGCGTGCCATATGACTGCTCCGGTCCGGGTAATGGTGAAGCTGGCCGCCGCTCTTGGAATCGCGACCACGGTCGCGATGACGGCGTGCGTCGGCTCGATCCTTGTGACAACACCCGCTGCCGCGCAGTCTGCGAGCAACATCGTCGTCGAGGGCAACCGCCGCGTGGACGCGCAGACCATCCGGTCCTATTTCGGGACTGGGCCGGTCTCGCCCGCCAAGATCAATGAGGCCCTGGCCGCTCTCTATGCGACCGGCCTGTTCTCCGACGTGAACATTTCCCAGCAGGGCGGCCGCATCGTCGTCCGCGTGTCCGAGAACGAGGTGATCAACAAGGTCGCCTTCGAGGGCAACAAGAAGGTCAAGGACGAGGTTCTGGCGGGCGAGGTTCAGTCCAAGCCGCGCGGTACCCTCTCCAAGTCCACCGTCCAGGCCGACACCCAGCGCATCCTTGAAGTGTATCGCCGCTCCGGCCGCTCGGATGTGCGCGTGAACCCGGTGACCATCGATCGCGGCAATGGCCGCGTGGACCTCGTCTTCGAGATCAACGAAGGCGACAAGGTCGGCATCAAGGACATCAAGTTCATCGGCAACAAGGCCTTCTCGGACTACAAGCTGAAGGACGTGATCACGACGACCACGACCAACTGGCTGTCCTTCCTGAAGTCCACCGACGTCTATGATCCGGACCGCGTGAACGCGGACCAGGAGCTGCTGCGCCGCTTCTACCTGAAGAACGGCTATGCCGACTTCCGCATCACGGCGGCCACCGCCGAGCTGGAGCCGGACGGCAAGAACTACACCGTCACCTTCACCCTCGACGAAGGCCCGCAATATTCCTTCGGCACCGTGGACGTGATCTCCAACATCCGCGACGTGCCCGCCGCCAACCTGCGCAATGCCCTGCGCATGAGCCCCGGCCAGGTCTACAATGCGGAGCTGGTCGAGAAGTCGGTGGAGAACATCACCATCGAAGTCTCCAAGCAGGGCTATGCCTTCGCCCAGGTGCGTCCGCGCGGCGATCGCGACTTCGACACCCGCAAGATCAACGTGGTCTTCGTGGTTGAGGAAGGCCCGCGCGTCTATATCGAGCGCATCGAGATCCGCGGGAACACCCGCACCCGTGACTGGGTCATCCGCCGCGAGTTCGACCTCGGCGAGGGCGATGCCTATAACCGGGTCATGGTGGACCGCGCCGAGCGCCGCCTGCGCAACCTCGGCTACTTCAAGGCCGTGAAGATCACCAACGAGCCCGGCTCGGCGCCCGACCGCATCATCCTGGTGGTGGATGTGGAAGATCAGCCCACCGGTGAGTTCTCGGTGTCCGGCGGTTACTCCACCTCGGACGGCTTCATCGGCGAAGTGGCGCTGGGCGAGAAGAACTTCCTCGGCCGCGGCCAGTATGTCCGCGTGTCCGGCTCCTTCGGCGAGAACGCCCAGGGCGCGGAATTCTCCTTCACCGAGCCTTACTTCCTCGGCTATCGCCTGGCCGCCGGTTTCGACTTCTACTGGAAGGAAACCAGCGCCACCAACTACACCTCCTATGACAGCCAGACCGTCGGCGGCGGCATCCGCCTCGGCCTGCCCATCACGGACGAGGTGACCCTGGCTCTGCGCTACAACATCTATCAGCGCGACCTGAGCCTGGATTGCGGCGACGGCTGGTACGTCTACTACACCTGCCCGGCCGGCTATGCCTCGTGGGCCGTCATCGAGGCCGTGGCGCAGGGCGCCACCATCACCTCGGCGGCCGGCTACACGCTGTCCTTCAACGGCCTGGACAGCAACCTGAACCCCACGTCCGGCCTGTTCGCCGAACTGAAGCAGGACTTCGCCGGCCTCGGCGGCGACGTGAACTTCGTCCGCACCACCGGCGACCTGCGCTACTACTACCCGCTGATGAACGACTGGGTGCTGCTGCTGCGCGGTCAGGCGGGCTACGTGTCGGCCTGGGGCAACCAGGACCTGCGGATCATGGATAACTTCTTCATGGGTCCGAACCTGGTCCGCGGCTTCGCGCCCTCCGGCATCGGCCCGCGCGACATCGCGTCCATCGACCAGGATTCGCTGGGCGGTACGGCTTACTGGGGCACCTCGGCCGAAGTGCAGTTCCCCATCAGCTTCCTGCCGAAGGATATCGGCCTGAAGGGCGCGCTCTTCTTCGATGCCGGCTCGCTGTGGGACTATACCGGCCCGGTGGTGTTCCCGAACGCCCCCAACACGCAGGCCTGCCCCCCCGGCGCCACCAACACCACTGGCGCGGTCTGCGTCGCCGACGACAACGGCGTGCGGTCCGCGGTGGGTGCCAGCTTGATCTGGCAGTCGCCCTTCGGCCCGCTGCGCTTCGACTATGCGTGGGTTCTGTCCCAGGCCCAGTACGACAAGACCCAGGCCTTCCGCTTCTCGGGCGGAACCCGGTTCTGATCGATCTTCCTCTCACGCGGGCGCCGGCGTCATGCGCGCGGCGCCCGCTTTGCGTTCAGGCTCATGAGCGATCCTCGTTTCTTTCCGCTGCCCCGACCGCTCTCCCTGGATGAGGTCATCGCCCTCAGCGGTGCTCGTCTCGCCGGTGAGGGGAGTGCATCCGCCACCATCCAGGGTGTCTCCACCCTGGCCGATGCGGGACCCGCGGACCTCACCTTCTTCGATTCCGCGCGCTATCTGCCGGACCTGAAGGCGACCCGGGCGGGTGTGTGCATCACCACCGAGAAGTTTGCCGGGGCCGTGCCCGAGGGCGTCGTGGCGCTCGTCTCGCCGCGGCCGGGCCACGCCTTCGTCGCGGTGTCCCGCACCTTGTTCCCGGCCTCGCTGCGGCCCCAGCCCATCTTTGATCACCAGGGCGTCGCCCCCGGCGCCATCATCCACCCCACTGCGCGGCTTGAGGACGGTGTCACCGTGGATCCCGGCGCGGTGGTAGGTCCCCATGTGGAGATCGGCTCCGGCTCGGTCATCTGCGCGGGCGCGGTCATCGGCGCCCATGTGCGCATCGGCCGGGACAGCGCGGTCGGCCCCGGCGCCAGCCTGCTGCATACGCTGGTGGGCAACCGGGTCATCATTCATCCCGGCGCGCGCCTCGGCCAGGACGGCTTCGGCTTCCAGCCGAGCCCGCGCGGACACCTCAAGGTGCCGCAGATCGGCCGGGTGGTGCTGCAGGACGACGTGGAGATCGGCGCCAACACCACCATCGACCGGGGCGCGCTGCGCGACACGGTTGTGGGCGAGGGCACCAAGATCGACAATCTCGTCCAGATCGCCCACAACGTGGTGATCGGCCGCCATTGCATCATCGTGTCCCAGACCGGCATCTCCGGCAGCGCCACGCTGGGCGACTTCGTGATGCTGGGCGGCCAGGTGGGGGTCATCGGCCACATCACCATCGGCGATGCGGCGCAGATCGCCGCGACGAGCAATGTGAAGGACGACGTGCCGCCCGGCGTGCGCTGGGGCGGTTCGCCCGCCAAGCCCGTGCGGGACTGGTTCCGCGAGATCAACACGCTGAAGCGCCTCGCCGAGGCCGGCGCGCATCGCTCGGGGGAGGGCGGAAATCAATGAACGAGAACACCACCGTCCCGGCCGAAACCGCGAGCGAGGCCCCGGCCTCCCTCGGCGCGGCGGACATCATGAGCATCATGTCCTGCCTGCCGCACCGCTATCCGTTCCTGCTGGTGGACCGGATCGAGCGCATCGACGGGGACGTGTCCTGCGTCGGCATCAAGAACGTGACCGCCAACGAGCCCCATTTCCAGGGCCACTTCCCCGGTAATCCCGTGATGCCCGGCGTGCTCATCATTGAGGGCATGGCCCAGACGGCCGGCGTCGTCTGCATCCTGGCGAAGGGCGGCATCCCCAAGGACCAGCCCGCGCCGCTGGTCTATTTCATGACCATCGACGACGCCAAGTTCCGCCGTCCCGTGGTGCCGGGAGACGTGCTGGAATACCACATGGTCAAAGAGACCAAGCGGCGCAACATGTGGTGGTATCGCGGCGAAGCCCGGGTGGCGGGCGAGCTGGTGGCCCAGGCGCGTGTCGGCGCCATGATTACCGGATTCTGATGTGCCCCTGATCGATTCTCTTGCCCGTGTCTCCGACGGCGCCCGCCTTGCCGACGACGTGGTCGTCGGCCCCTTCTGCACCGTCGGTCCCGACGTGGTGCTGGAAGCGGGCGTGAAGCTCCATTCCCATGTGAACATCCAGGGCGCCACCCATGTGGGCGCGCGCACCGAGATCTTCCCCTTCGCCTCCCTCGGCACGCCGCCGCAATCGGTGCACTACAAGGGCGAGCCGACGGCTTTGGTGATCGGCACGGACTGCGTCATCCGCGAGCATGCCACGGCCAATATCGGCACGGCGGGCGGCGGCGGCGTCACCCGCATCGGCGACACTTGCATGATGATGACCGGCTCCCATGTGGGGCACGATTGCCAGGTGGGCAACGGCGTCATCTTCGCCAACAACGCGGTGCTGGGTGGCCATGTGGAGGTGGGCGACTTCGTCTTCCTCGGCGGGCAGTGCGCGGTCCATCAATTCACGCGCATCGGCGCCCAGGCCATGATTTCCGGCATTACGGGCGTGCGCGAGGACGTAATCCCCTTCGGCTATGCGCTGGGCCAGGCGGCCCGGCTCGTGGGCCTGAACACCATCGGCATGAAGCGGCGCGGCTTCACCAAGAGCGACCTGCACGCCGCCCGTGCGGCCTATCGGGAGCTGTTCTTCGGCGAGGGCGTGTTCGAGGAGCGGCTCGTGAAGCTGCGGGTGCGGGCGGAGACGTCCGAGTTCGCCAAGGCCCTCGTCACCTTCATTGATGCCGGCGTGAAGCGCCCGCTGTGCCAGCCCGCCCGCGGCGTGGTGGGCGAGGCCTGATCCCTTGGCCCTGCCACAAGATACGGGCAGCGGCGAAGCATCTCCCACGGCGCGTGGTCCGCTCGCCATCGTGGCGGGCGGCGGCGCCTTTCCGGCCGCCGTGGCCGAGGCGGTCCGCGCCCAGGGCCGCGATGTGGTGATGCTGCTGATCCAGGGCTTCGCCGATCCCGCTTTGGAGCGTTATCCCCATTCCTGGTTCCGCCTGGGATCGCTGGGCTCCGTCTCCGCGCGGGCCAAGGCGCTGGGCGTGAAGGACATCGTCATGGTGGGCACGCTGACGCGCCCGCGCGTGCGTGATCTCGGCATGGACTGGACCATGCTGCGCCTTCTGCCGCGCATCGCCCGCCTGTTCCGGGGCGGCGACAATCATCTTCTTTCCGGCGTCCTCGGCCTTGTGGCGGAGCAGGGGTTCCGCCTTGTGGGCGCCCATGAGGTCGCGCCCGCTCTGCTTCTCCCGCAAGGGCGTCTCGGCGCTGTCATGCCCCGCCCCCAGGATGAGCAGGATGTGGCGCTCGGGCTCCAGGTGGTGCGCACGCTCGGGCCATTCGATGTAGGGCAGGGGGTGGTCGTGGTGGACGGCTTCGTGGCCGCCGTGGAAGCGGCGGAGGGCACGGACGCGGTGCTGATGCGCTACGGCCAGATGCGCGAGAGCGGCCGCCTGCGCTTCGCAGCGGGCAAGGGCGTTCTCGTGAAGGCCCCGAAGCCCCAGCAGGACCGGCGCGTGGATCTTCCCTCCCTCGGCCCCGCCACGGTGATCGGCGCCGCCAAGGCGGGTCTTGCCGGCATCGCCTTCGAGGCGGGCGGCGTCATCGTTCCCGACTGCGCCGAACTGGTGCGGATCGCCGATGAGCTGGGCCTGTTCGTGCTCGGTGCGCCGGCCGAGGCGCACCCGTGACCGGCATCGGCCGTCCGCTGGACGTGTTCATCGTCGCGGGAGAAGAATCGGGCGATCAATTGGGCGGCGCCCTCATGGAGGGATTGCTGCGCCTCGCCCCGTCCGGCGCGCGCTTCACCGGCGTGGGCGGACGCCGCATGGCGGCATCGGGGCTTGAGAGCCTCTATTCCATGGACGACGTGACCGCCATCGGCTTCGCCCAGGTGATCGGCAAGCTGCCGTTGATCCTGCGGCGGCTGTCGGAAACGGTGGAGGCCGTCATCGCCGCGCGGCCGGACGTGCTCATTCTGGTGGATGCGCCGGACTTCACCCATCGGGTGGCCGCGCGGGTGCGCCGCCGCCTGCCGGACCTGCCCATCGTCAAATATGTCTCGCCCACCGTCTGGGCGTGGCGTCCGGGGCGGGCCAAGGCCATGCGCCCCCATATCGACCGGCTGCTGGCGCTGCTGCCCTTCGAGCCGGACGTGCATGCGCGCCTCGGCGGGCCGCAGACGCTCTATGTGGGACATCCCCTGCTGGAGCGGCTGGATGTGCTGCGCCCGTCCGCCACCGAGCGGGCGCGCCGCGCGGCGCGGCCCTATCGTATTCTCGTTCTGCCCGGAAGCCGTCGCTCGGAGATCGAGCGGCTGGCCGATGTGTTCGGGGAGGCGCTGGGCCTCGTGGCGGCAGGTCGGGATGC
This sequence comes from Aquabacter cavernae, assembly GCF_003993795.1. Lineage (GTDB taxonomy): Bacteria > Pseudomonadota > Alphaproteobacteria > Rhizobiales > Xanthobacteraceae > Aquabacter > Aquabacter cavernae. The sequence goes on along the minus strand of NZ_RWKV01000008.1, from coordinate 905,368 downwards.
GGAATTCGTCCTCCCCACCTTGCCCCACCGGCTGGAGCAGGTGGAGGCCGCGGTGCGCCGCTGGCCCGTGCGCCCCCGCATCGTGGTGAGCGATGATGAAAAGTACGCCGCCTTCCGCACGGCGCGGGCGGCGCTCGCGGCGTCCGGAACGGTGACGCTAGAACTGGCCCTTGCGGGCGTGCCCACGGTCGCTGCCTATAAGGTGGCGGGATGGGAGGCGCTGATCGCGCCCTACGTGCTCACCATTCCCAGCGTGCTCCTGCCCAATCTGGTGCTGGGCGAGAATGCCATGACGGAATTCCTCCAGCACGATTGCACGGCGCCAAAGCTCGCCTCCGCGCTCGATTCCATCCTCATCGACAGCCCCGAGCGCCGCGCCCAGCTCACCGCCTTCGAGCGGCTGGACGGCATTTTCGGCATCGACGGCGAGCCCCCGAGCCTACGCGCCGCGTCCGCCGTTCTGGACCTGCTCGCCCGCTGATCTTGGGGTGAGTGGCACACCGGCGGCGAATCCAATCTGGACCCGGCCAACCGTCATGCCTGGGTTTGGTGTGGGCATCCACGGCACGCCGTTGAGTGCCACCCGGCGGAGTGCCGTGGGTGGCCGGGACGCCCGGCCATGACGTGCGTCGCGGGTTTGCGGCAGTCCTGACTGTCGATCGGGCCTGGAGCGTTTCATCTCCTGATCGAAGGGCAGGGCACTCCGTCCCTCCCTCTCCCTTCACGGCGATGCAGCGATGTTCGGCGGCTCATGCCCCAGCCGTTCGCGCCCCTCTCTCCTCGTGGGAGAGGGTGCCGAGCAAAGCGAGGCGGGTGAGGGGGCGGTGCCGCTCGGAGGAAGCAGTCCGAGGTTCGGGCGGGGCGGAAAGGCCCCCTTACTCCAACCCTCTCGCGCGAGGGGTGAGGGGGCAAGGCGCGATTGCAGCGGGGGGCATCCACGCTTCGCCGAAAGAGAAAGGGCGCCAGCCTGTTCGGCGGACGCCCTTCCTGTCATCTGTCGCGTGACCGTTTCAGCCGGAGCCTTTCAGCTCAAGCTCTTCAGCTCACTTGCGCTTCGCCATGTCCACATAATCGCGGCGGGTGGCGCCGGTGTAGAGCTGGCGGGGACGGCCGATGCGCTGGCCCGGATCCTCGATCATTTCCTTCCACTGGCCGATCCAACCCACGGTGCGGGCCAGGGCGAACAGCACCGTGAACATGGCGGTGGGGAAGCCCATCGCCTTCAGGGTGATGCCGGAATAGAAGTCGATGTTCGGATAGAGCTTCTTCTCGATGAAGTAGTCATCGTGAAGCGCCACGCGCTCCAGCTCCACGGCCACGTCCAGCAGCGGATCGTCCTTGATGCCCAGCTCGCTGAGCACTTCGTGGCAGGTCTGCTGCATGATCTTCGCGCGCGGGTCGTAATTCTTGTAGACCCGGTGGCCGAAGCCCATGAGACGGAACGGATCGTTCTTGTCCTTGGCGCGGTTCACGAATTCCGGGATCCGCTCGGGATGGCCGATCTCGCTGAGCATTTTGAGGGCCGCCTCGTTGGCGCCGCCATGGGCGGGGCCCCAGAGGCAGGCAATGCCGGCCGCGATACAGGCGAAGGGATTCGCGCCCGAGGAGCCCGCCAGGCGCACCGTGGAGGTGGAGGCGTTCTGCTCATGGTCCGCATGGAGGATGAAGATCTTGTCCAGCGCCTTGGAGAGCGTGGGGGAGACCTTGTACTCCTCGCACGGCACGGCGAAGCACATGTTGAGGAAGTTCGACGAATAGTCGAGGTCGTTCTTCGGATAAACGAAGGGCTGGCCGATGTGATACTTATAGGCCATCGCCGCCAGGGTCGGCATCTTCGCGATCATGCGGATCGAGGCGATGAGCCGCTGCTGCGGGTCCGAGATATCCGTGGAGTCGTGATAGAAGGCCGACAGGGCGCCGACGCAGGCCACCATGATGGCCATGGGATGCGCATCGCGGCGGAAGCCGGTGAAGAACCGGTTCATCTGGTCGTGAACCATCGTGTGACGGGTCACGGAAAGGTCGAAATCGGCCTTCTGGGCGGCGGTGGGAAGCTCGCCATAGAGCAGGAGATAGCAGGTCTCCAGGAAGTCGCCGTTCTCGGCGAGCTGCTCGATGGGATAGCCGCGATAGAGCAGGACGCCCTCGTCACCGTCGATATAGGTGATCTGGCTTTCGCACGAGGCCGTGGACGTGAAACCGGGGTCGTAGGTGAACATCCCCGTCTGGCCGTAGAGCTTGGAGATGTCCATCACGTCGGGGCCGATGGTGCCTTGACGGACGGGAAGGTCCCAACTCTTGTCCCCCACGGTCAGCTTCGCGGATGCGGTGTTCGGGGTGGCGTCCATGAGGTCTCCCATCATACGGCTGAGTGATACCGTTATCGCAGGTGCGAAAGGTTCGGAGGGAGTCCTAAACCGTCCCCAATTTTGCCGCAAGCGTGACCATGCGCGAGTTGGCGGCAGGCCGCCGCAAACCGGCTCGTTTGATGCCGTCCGGACAAAAAGAAAGGCCCGGCGCGAGCCGGGCCTTTCGTCTGATGGGATGCGCTGCGGGGTCAGTCGGCCACGGCGGGCGGGGTGCTCGGACGCAGCTTCTTGACCGACGCGGCGACCCGGCCCTTGGCGGCCCGCCACACGGCGAAGTCGTTCAGCGGCGAGGATTCCGCAAACCCGATGACGGCCGCCGCCAGGAAGGGCAGGCTCTGGATGGCCAGCGCCAGGGCGTAGAGGTCCACCTCGCGCACCGTGTGCCAGTTGGTGAGGTGCAGCGTCAGCGCGCCGATCATGAGCAGCGAGCCGATGATGGCCTCGGGCAGGGCCGGGAAGGAGCGCGCGGCGCCCGCCAGCCAGTTATTGCCCTTGGCGGTGCGGGCGAAGGCGAGGTCCTTGTAGCGGAACCCGTCCAGCACTGCCTTGGCCACGGTGAACTGCACCGCCATGGCCGCCACCGCCGCGCCGGCCATGCGCATGGGGGTCGTGGCGACCCGCATGCGGTAGAGCGCGGTGAAGTGGAGCACATAGACCAGGAAGGTCATGACGATGGGTGCGGTCAGCACATAAGCGGGCACCGAGATGCCGAACGCGATGACGAAGGGCACGAAGGCCAGCGACAGGACGGCCGCGACCGCCCCCACCGATTCCGCGCCGAGCCAGGTCACCCAGCCGAGCACGAAGTTGCGGCGCTGGGTGGCCGTGAGGCGCGAATTGCCGGGCAGGAACCGCCGCCAATGCTTGGCGATGATCTGGAAGCCGCCATAGGCCCAGCGGTGACGCTGCTTCTTGAAGGCCTCGAACGTGTCGGGCAGCAGGCCCCAGCCGTAGCGGCGGCGGGTGTAATGGGTCTTCCAGCCGTTCTCGGCGATGGACAGGCCGAGATCGGTGTCCTCGCAGATGGTGTCGGAGGACCAGGAGCCCGCCTCCATCATGGCCGCGCGGCGGATCAGGCACATGGTGCCGTGCACCACGATGGCGTCGTCCTCGTTGCGCTGGACCATGCCGATGTCGAAGAAGCCGGCATATTCGGCGTTCATCGCTTCGTGCATGGGCGAGAGATGGCCGTCGCGGTGATCCTGCGGAGCCTGGACGAGGCCGACGGTGGGATCCTCGAACACCGGCACGAGGTCCTTCAGCCAGTCGGCATGGACCACATAGTCGGCGTCGATCACGCCGATGATCTCGGCGTCGGGGGCGGTGTGCTCCAGAGCGATGCGCAGGGCGCCCGCCTTGAAGCCGGACATCTTCTCGATGTTCAGGAACTTGAAGCGCTCGCCCAGGGCTTCGCAATGGGCGCGCACGGGCTCCACCATGGCCGGGTCGGGCGTGTTGTTGAGCACGACCACGCATTCCAGGTTCGGCCATTCCAGGCGCGCCACGGCGTCCAGGGTCTGCTTCAGCATCTCCGGCGGCTCACGATAGGCCGGGATATGGATGGACACCTTGGGGAAGCGGGTGGGGGTGGTGCGGGGGCGCAGCTCCACGAGGCGCTCCGGCGCGCGGCCGAACAGGATCGCGGTGAGTTCCTCGAAGCGATAGAGCACCACGAGAACCAGCGGGCCCAGCAGCGCGAGGGAGAGGACCAGCGTCACGTAATTGCCGCCGGTGACGTAATGGCTTGCCCAATGGTCCATGACCAGCGCCACCCAGGCGCCCACGGCGCAGGCGGCGGCGCCGAGCGCTGCGGTCTGGGAGGCGGTGATGCGGCGCATGCCGAGCATGGGCAGGCAGAAGGCGAAGCCCAGCAGCACGGCGAGCATGGCGGTGCGGCCGAAGCTGCGCTGCTCAAGCGGGCCGGTGAGGGAGAATTTCAGCTGGCGGTCCGCGTCGAACACGCCCCAATACTGGCCGACCGAGCCTTCGAAGCTCTTCCACGGGGCGTCGAACGCCTCGATGATGTTGTAGTCGATGCCAAGAGCCGCGGCGCGCGAGGTGAAGGTGCGGATGACATTGGCCTGGGCGATCTCGCCGGGCACGGCCGCGTCGCGATTATAGCCGGAGCTGGGCCAACCGAACTCCGCGATCACGATGCGCTTGCCGGGATAGGCGGCGCGCAGGCGGTTATAGATGTCGATGGAGCGGTCCACCACGTTCTCGGCGGTGACGCCTTCCCAGTAGGGCAGGATATGCGCGGCGATATAGTCCACCGCCGAGACCAGCTCGGGGTGGTCCAGCCATACGTTCCAGATTTCGCCGGTGGTGACCGGCACGTTGGTCTGGCGCTTCACGCTGCGGATCAGCTCGGCCATCTCGGCCGCCGACTTCTCGCCGCGGAAGATGGTCTCGTTGCCGACCACGAGGGATTCGACGTTGGAATTGTGCTTGGCGAGGCCGACCGCGTTCTGGAGTTCCAGCTTGTTGCGCGTCTCGTCCTTGTCGATCCAGGCGCCCACCGACACCTTCAGGCCGCGCTCGGCGGCGATGCCCGGGATCAGTTCCAGGCCCATGGTGGAGGAGTAGGTCCGGATCGCGCGGGTATAGTTCGCCACCGCGTCCACGTCGGAGCGGATCTGCGCCGCCGTCACATCGGGACCCTTGTCCGGATGACGGACGTCCCGGCTGTAAGGCGCGAAAGACAGGCTGGCGAAACGCTCCGTCACCGCAGGCGCATGGCCTTCGGGGCGCAGGGAATACCAGATTGCCGCGTGAAAACCGGTCACAACAGCAATGACGGCTGCAGCAGCAGCAAGGCCGGGACGCATGGCGGGACCCAATCGAAAGGGAATACGAACCGTCAACTCAAGCGTCTGGCAACGGTTCCAGCCGGACGCCACGGAGCACCCTTTCGACCTGCCCCACCGGTCGGCACCGCCGAATTTACGCGGCGGTGCATCGAGACACTAAACCTCTCAAATAAAGAGGTAAATGGGGACTGTGGCAGCCGTTCGGCGGGCGAGCGGCAATGCCATGATCTAATTATTGCGCAGGTGCAGCAACATAGTCGGGATTAACCCAACATTGCTGAACACGCCCGGTGAGGCGCTCTTGCGTTTTCGGGTCGATGTTGCCCTGGCGCACCAGGCAGCGGAAGGCCAGCTTCAGGTGCTCGGTGGGGCAGCCGAACTTCTCGTAGAGGTCGAGATGGCGGCGGGCGGTATCGATGTCGTCGCGCCATAGAAGGGTCGCGATCCGCCGGCCGGTCCACACGCATTCCGGCAGGCCCGCCGTTCCCGGCAGAAGGCGCGCCGCCTCGGCGAATTCCTCGACGGAGCGCTTCTGGGCCTCGCGGGCCGCCTGCTGCTCCGGGGTCAGTTGCTGTTCCGGCTGCGCCGGCTTCTGGTCGGGAGAGGACGATTGGGCAGCGACGGGGGCGGCGAACGCAAGGAGTACGGCGCCCGCGAGCAGAGCGATACGAAAACGGTCCATGACGGCCATGAAGTTCGAGGCTGATGAGCGGAAGGCATTCCGCGGCGACACGTTAGAAGAAGGCGCGCAATTTGTCAGCATGACGACGCGCTGTTCCGCCTTGCCTTGGCCCACCCTTCACAGTCCCGTCGAGACGCTTTATGTCGCAAGGTGACCCGGCGTTCGGGTCAGAGAGATGTCATGCCGCTTTCCGATCGTCCTTCCGGCGCCGTTTCCTCCCTCACACTGCCCGTGGGCCTGCTGGCGCTGGTGCTGCTGGCGGTCGTCGGCTCCTGGGCCTGGATCGGCAAGGCGGTGCCCATGCCGCCCTCTCCGCTGGCGGCGGGCGAGAAGCTGCCCTGCGTCTCCTATGCGCCGTTCCGCGAGGGCCAGTCGCCCCTGAATGGCGGCACCCATATTTCCGAGGCGCAGATCGACGAGGACATGGCGCAGCTGGCCAAGATCACCCAGTGCGTGCGCACCTATTCGGTGGAACTGGGCCTCGACAAGGTGGCCCCGCTCGCCAAGAAGCACGGCCTGAAGGTGTTCCAGGGCATCTGGCTGTCCGGTGACCAGGCGAAGAACCGTAAGGAGATCGACGCGGGAATCGCCCTGGCGCAGCAATATCCCGACACCATCGCCGCCCTGGTGGTGGGCAATGAGGTGATGCTGCGCGGCGAATTGTCGGCCACCGACATCGGCAAGATCCTGCGCGAGGTGCGCTCGCGGGCGGGCGGCGTGCCGGTGACCTATGCGGATGTGTGGGAGTTCTGGGAGCGCGCCAAGGCGCTCGCGGACGATGTGGACTTCGTCACCGTCCATATCCTGCCCTATTGGGAGGACTTCCCCGTTCCCGCCAAGGATGCGGGCGCCCATATCGACCGCATCCGCCAGCATGTGGCGGACCAGTTTCCCGGTAAGGAGATCCTGATCGGCGAGACCGGCTGGCCCAGCGCCGGCCGCATGCGCGAAGGCGCGCTGCCCTCGCCGGTGGATCAGGCCCTGGTGCTGCATGACGTGCTGAAGCTCGCCAAGGAGAAGGGCTACCGGGTCAATGTGATCGAGGCGTACGACCAGTCCTGGAAGCGGCGCAGCGAAGGCACGGTGGGCGGCCATTGGGGGCTGATCGACAGCGCGAACCGCGCCGAGAAGTTCGAGTGGGGCAAGCCGGTGAGCGATTATCCCCGCTGGCCGGCCCAGGCCGCCGCGGGCGCGGCTCTGGCCATCGGCACGTTCGCCTTCGCCTTCTACGGGGCGTTCCGGGCGCGGCGATTCGAGGGAGCGAACACCACCGCCGTGCAATGGCTGGGCGTCGCCGCCATCGCCCTGGCGGGCGGCACGACCATCGGCTCCACCCTGTCCACGCTGCCGCTGGAGAGCCTGGGCTGGGTGGGCTGGACGCGCAACGGCGCGCAACTGGCACTCTCCATTGCCACAACGCTCCTGTGCGCGGGCTTCGTGACGCGCGGCACGCCGCTGCGGGCCTTTGCCGTTGGGCTGGATTTCGCCAATGTCCGCGCCTGCACCGGCAAGGTGCGCACCTTGTCCCTGCTCCTGGTGCTGGGTGTCCTGGCTGTGGGCGAAGTGGCGTTCGAGCTGATTTTCGATCCGCGCTACAAGGATTTCCCCGTGGATCCCCTGACCCCCATCGCGGTGGGCCTGCTGGTGGTGGCGCTGGTGCGCCGTCCCGACGGGAGCGATGCGGGGATGGCCGAGCGCATCTCCTTCTGGGGCTTGCTGCTGGCGGGTGTCTATATCCCGCTCAACGAGACCCTGGCCAACTGGCAGGCCGCCTGGTTCGGCGTCATCTGCCTGGTCATGGCCTTCACGCTGTCGCGCGTCCTGGGCGCGCGAGCGAGAGGATGAGCAGCATCGCCGCCACCGCTCCGGCCATATTGTTGTAGAGGACGAGGCTGATCCCGGCGAAGGCCAGCCCCACCGCGAGGGCCGGCACGCTGGGGCGCACGAACTGCAGCGCCGACGCCGCAAGGGCGATGGCGCCGAACACCGACCAGCCGAACAGGTTGATGACCACGGAGCGCATCTGGCACTGGAAGGTCTTCAACCCGGCATCGCAGGCAAGGCCCACCACCGAAGGCTCGATCACCAGATAGCGCACATAGAGCGCCCAGCCGGTGGCGGCCATGGTGCAGAAGATCAGCCAGTTCATGGCCTTCGGGCCGGGGGTGAAGGTGGTGGTGGGCATGCCAGTTCCTGTCGCCGCGCGGATCACCGATCCGGACCATCGGGAGTTCACAGAAATCCGTGGCCGATGCAAGTGCGCGCGAAGCGTGCTTTCGGTTTCTCTGCGCGCGAGGCGTGTTGGGGCGCGCACCGGTCTTGGTGCATTCGTAACCTAACGCAGGCATTGTCTGGCGCGCGGATTTGTTCCAATCCGTTCCCGCTTTAAAAGAAGCGGATCGGCGCGGATGAGGGATGGGCGATGAGCGGGCGCAGTCTTTTGGTGATCGTGCTGGCGGCGGGCGAAGGCACCCGCATGAAGTCGCGCCTGCCCAAGGTGCTGCACAAGGTGGCGGGCTTCTCCATGGTGCGCCATGTGCTCGCCGCCGCCAATGCGGCCGGTGCCACGCGCCTCGCGGTGGTGGTGGGGCCGGGCCGGGAGGACGTGGCCGCCGAGGCGCGGGCCGTGGCGCCCGGCGCCGAGGTTTGCGTGCAGACCGAGCGTTTGGGCACCGCCCATGCGGTGCTCGCCGCCCGTGCAGCCCTGGCGCAGCCGGCGGACGACGTGCTGGTGCTCTATGCCGACACGCCCCTGGTGCGCCCCGAGACGCTGCTGGCGCTGCGCGCGCCCCTGGCGGCGGGCGCGGCCGTGGCGGCCCTGGGCTTCCAGGCCGAAGACCCTACGGGATACGGTCGTCTCATCATGGAAGGGGACGAATTGGTCGCCATCCGCGAGGAGAAGGAGGCGACCCCTACCGAGAAGACGATCGATTTCTGCAATGCGGGCCTGATGGCCCTGTCCGGCGCCCACGCCCTCGCTTTGCTGGACGCGGTGCGCAACGAGAATTCCAAGGGCGAATATTATCTCACCGACGTGGTGGAGATCGCCCGTGACCAGGGGCTCGCCACGGCGGCGGCGCAGGCCTCGGTGGAAGAGGTGGCTGGCGTCAACAGCCGCGTGCAGCTTGCGGAGGCGGAGGCGATCCTCCAGCGGCGGCTGCGCGTTGCGGCCATGGAGGGTGGCGTGACCCTGGTGGCGCCGGAAACCGTGTTCTTCTCCGCCGACACCAAGCTCGGCCGGGACGTGGTGGTGGAACCCCATGTGGTGTTCGGCCCCGGCGTGAGCGTGGCGGATGACGTGGTCATCCATGCCTTCTGCCATTTGGAGGGCGCCACGCTGGAAAGCGGCGTCTCCATCGGCCCCTATGCCCGCCTGCGGCCCGGTACGCGGCTGGAGCGCGATGTGCGGATCGGCAATTTCGTGGAGACCAAGGCCTCGCATCTGGAGCGGGGGGTGAAGGTCAACCACCTCTCTTATGTGGGCGATGCCCATGTGGGGGAGGGTAGCAATCTGGGTGCGGGTACCATTACTTGCAACTATGACGGTTATTCCAAATTCAAGACGCAGATCGGCGCCAACGTGTTCGTGGGCGTGCATTCGGCGCTGGTGGCGCCGGTCACCATCGGCGCGGGGGCCTATGTGGGAACGGGGTCCGTCATCACCGATGACGTGCCCGCCGATTCGCTGGCCATCGCCCGCGGGCGTCAGGTGACCAAGGACGGCCGGGGCGCGGACCTGCGGGCGCGCCTCGCGGCGGCCAAGGCCGCGCAGACGGACAAAGGCAAGGTTTGAGCGGGCGGCCCGCGCCGTCCGCTGTCAAAAAACGTCAGATGAAGTGAGGCGCCGCCACGCGCGGCGCCATGCTAGACAAGCTCGGGTCACTCGGGAGCGGCTTTTCATGTGCGGTATCGTGGGGATCTTGGGCAAGGAAGCGGTGGCGGACGGCCTCGTGGAGGCGCTGCGGCGGCTGGAATATCGCGGATATGATTCCGCCGGCGTCGCCACTCTCGAAGAGGGCCATCTGGCCATCTGCCGGGCCGAGGGCAAGCTGAAGAATCTGACCCACAAGCTGTTCCGCCATCCCCTGGCGGGCCATAGCGGCATCGGGCACACCCGTTGGGCCACCCATGGCAAGCCTTCCGAGCGCAATGCCCATCCCCACATCACCAAGCGCGTGGCGGTGGTCCATAACGGCATCATCGAGAATTTCCGCGAGCTGAAGAGCGAACTGGAAGGGGAGGGCATCACCTTCCGCAGCGACACCGACACTGAGGTGGTCGCCCAGCTTGTGGACCGCGAGATGGTGCGCGGCGCGGCGCCCGAGGCGGCGGTGGCCGCCGTCCTGCCGCGCCTGAAGGGCGCGTTCGCGCTAGCCTTCCTGTTCGACGGGCAGACCGACCTGCTCATCGCCGCCCGCAAGGGCTCGCCGCTGGCCATCGGCTTCGGCGACGGCGAAATGTTCCTCGGCTCCGACGCCATCGCGCTCGGTCCGTTTACGGACGTGATCTGCTATCTGGAGGAAGGTGACTGGGCCGTCCTCACCCGCGCGGGCGCGCTGATCCGCGACGAAAGCGGGCAGGTGGTGTCCCGTCCCTCCCAGAAGGTGGCCGCCGGCTCGCTGCTGGTGGACAAGGGCAACCATCGCCACTTCATGGCGAAGGAAATCTACGAGCAGCCCGAGGTCATCGGCCACACGTTCGGCCATTACCTGAACCTCGACACGGAAACCGTGAACCTGCCGGAGCTGCCCTTCGACCTCGCCGAGGTGGAGCACATCTCCATCACCGCCTGCGGCACGGCGCTCTATGCGGGCGCGGTGGCGGAATATTGGTTCGAGCGGTTCGGCCGCCTGCCGGTTTCCACCGACATCGCCTCCGAGTTCCGCTATCGCGAGACGCCGCTGACCGGCAAGGGCGTGACCATCGTCATTTCCCAGTCCGGCGAGACGGCCGATACGCTGGCTTCGCTGCGCTATGCCAAGGAGCACGGCCAGAAGACCATCGCCGTGGTCAACGTGCCCACCTCCACCATCGCCCGCGAGGCGGATGCGGTGCTGCCCACCCTGGCGGGGCCGGAAATCGGCGTGGCCTCCACCAAGGCCTTCACCTGCCAGCTTGCCACCCTCGCCTGCCTCTCCGTGGCGCTGGGCCGGGCGCGGGGCCATCTGTCCGAGGAAGACGAGCACCGCCTCGTGCGGGCCATGATGGAAGTGCCCCGCCTGATGACCGAGGCGCTGAAGCTCAGCCCGGAGATCGAGCTGCTCTCGCGCACCCTCGCGAAGGCGCGCGACGTGCTTTATCTCGGCCGCGGCACCAATTATCCGCTGGCCATGGAAGGCGCGCTGAAGCTCAAGGAAATCTCCTATATCCATGCCGAGGGCTATGCCGGCGGCGAGCTGAAGCACGGCCCCATCGCACTCATCGACGAGACCATGCCCGTGGTGGTCATCGCGCCCCATGACCGCATCTTCGAGAAGACCGTCTCCAACATGGAGGAGGTGGCCGCGCGCGGCGGGCGGATCATCCTGCTCACCGACCCGAAGGGCGCGGCCGCGGCCAGCGTGGATGCGGTGCAGAAGCTGATCCTGCCGGAAATGCCGGCCACGGTGGCGCCGATGGTCTATTCCATCCCGGTCCAGCTCATCGCCTATCACACGGCGGTTCTCATGGGCACGGACGTGGACCAGCCGCGCAACCTCGCCAAGTCCGTCACCGTCGAGTGACGCGCGCGGGCGGCGGCCGAGACCGCCGCCCGATGCAGTCCTATTTCTGCAGCACGCTGCCGCCGAGGGCGTCCACCGTCCCCTGATAGATGGCATCCACCCCGCGCTGGTTCGGGTGCCAGTCGCCCGGGATGATGTAGGCGGAGCGATCGGCCCACACCTTGCGCAAGGCGGGATCCTGGGCGAGGTCGTAGAAGGCGATGCCGTTCGTGGCGAAAAAGTCCTTGGCACCGCGCAGGAAGTTCATGGTCGGCTCGCGGTCGCCGCTGGGGTCGGCATAGTCCACCCAGCCCGTATAGATCACCGCGAGCTGCGCCCCGCAGGCGGCCGTGGCGCTTTTGAGGCGCAGGAACAGCGCTTCGCCCTTGCCCACGGCGGCCTTCAGATTGTCCGTGGACGAGATGTCCAGATGGGGAAACTCCCGCCCGGAAATGTCGCGCTGGGGCTGGTGCAGGTAGAATTGCGCCTTCACGAGCGCCAGCAGGTGGGAGTGCTCCGAGACGAAATTGTAGAAGGGCAGGTCGTTCAGCCGCTTCTTCAGCGGATCGATGCCCACCACTTCCGATTTCAGCGTGCCGTCCTGGTAGCTGTAGAGCCCGCTCTTATAGGCACGGCCGATATCGTCCGTGTTCAGGAAGACGAGGATCAGGCGCGGCTTGATGGAGGCGCAATAGCTCTCCACGTAGCGCACATAGTCCGCCGTGCCCCAGCCCGCCGCCGCGCCGTTGATGAACTGGTCGTTCGGGAACCCGGCCTGCAGCTTGTCCACATAGGTGGAGCCGGTGGGCGTTAGCCAGCCGAAGGTGAAGGAATCGCCCAGCACCAGCACGCGCGGCTTGCCCGCCGAATCCGGCACGGGGTGCGCCAGGAGCCGATTGTGCAGCGGGCCGAAATTGTAGGTGACGGAAACGTCGCCGAATTGGTGCAGCGTCTCGCCGGACGCCTTGTTCATGAGCAGGCCGCTCTCGTCCTGCACGCGGCTCGATCCGGTGAGCTTCTGGGGCATGATCAGCCGGACGGCGAATTCCGCGAAGACCAGAGCCGCCAGCATCGCCAGCACGAACACCAGCACGTTGCCGCCGAATGTCAGCAGACGCTTGGGCATGGACGCTTCCTCTTCCTCTTCCGCTTTGCCGGGCAGTCCCGCCTGGCAGTCCCGCTTGGGCGGAAAATAGGGCGAGGCATATGGGCTGTTCAACTGCGAAGACGAGGCCTCAGCGGGATGGGCGGGTGATCATGAACACCGCTAGCGCCCCAAACAGGATGCCGAGCCCGATCAGGAGCGGCAGGGGGGCACCCACATACCAAGAGCCCGTCCATGTTCCCACGAAGCTGGTGAGGGCCAGCAGCTTCACGGGCAAGGGAATCGCCCCGGTCTCCTGCCAGCGGCGCACGCTGGGGCCGAGATAGCGATTGTTGAGGAGCCAGGCTTCGAAGCGCGGCGAGGTGCGCGCGAAGCACCAGGCGGACAGGATGAGGAACACCGTGCCCGGCAGCATGGGCACCACCATGCCGATGGCGCCGATCACCAGGAAGACGAAGCCTGCCGCGAACAGGGTATGCCGCCAGATCCGCTTCATGCTTCAACCCGCCGACAGGAACCGCATGGCCGCGTCCCGGCCATGGAGGAAGAGCAAGGTACGCGCCGCTTCGCTGTCGAACGAAGCGAGACGGGCGTCCCGCGAAAGCAACTCGGCCGCCTCGGCACGCGCGTCGGCCATGAGGTCCACATGCACATCCATGCGGGCAAGGGCGAATCCGGGAAAGCCGCTCTGGCGGGTGCCCAGCACGTCGCCTTCGCCGCGCAGGCGCAGATCCTCCTCGGCCAGCACGAAGCCGTCGTCGCTGGCGCGCATCATGGCGAGCCGCGCCTTGGCGATCTCGCCCAGCGGTGCGCGAAACAGCAGGAGGCAGGTGGAGAGCTTGTCGCCGCGCCCCACGCGCCCGCGCAACTGGTGCAATTGGGCAAGGCCGAACCGCTCCGCATGCTCGATGACCATGAGCGTGGCGTTGGGCACGTTCACGCCCACCTCCACCACGGTGGTGGCCACCAGAACCCGCGCGGCGCCGGACGAGAAGTGCGCCATGGCGGCATCCTTCTCGCCGCCGCTCATGCGCCCGTGCACAAGCTCCACCGTGTCGCCGAACCGTTCCTTCAGGTCGGCATAGCGGTCGGTGGCGGCGGAGAGGTCGGACTTGTCGCTCTCCTCAACCAGGGGGCAGATCCAATAGACCTGCGCGCCGGCAGCGAGCGCCCGGCCCACGGCCTGCGTCACCTCTTCCAGCCGCTCCAGAGAGACCGAGCGGGTGTCCACCTTCTGGCGGCCCGGTGGCTTCTCCCGCAGTTCCGAGAGGGCCATGTCGCCGAACAGCGCCAGGACCAGGGTGCGCGGAATGGGCGTCGCGGTCATCAGCAGCAAATCGGCGGTCTCGCCCTTGCGGGACAAGGCAAGGCGCTGCTCCACCCCGAAGCGGTGCTGCTCGTCCACGATGGCGAGGGCGAGATCGCGGAACGCCACGTCGGGCTGGATCACCGCGTGCGTGCCCACCAGAAGCTGGATGTCTCCCCGAGCCAGCTCCTCAAGCAAAGCGGCCCGCGCGCGCCCCTTTTCCCGGCCGGTGAGGATGGCACACCGCAGCCCGGCCGCCTCGGCCAGTGGGGCAATCGTCTCATGATGCTGCCGCGCCAGCACTTCGGTCGGCGCCATGAGCGCCGCCTGTCGGCCCGCCTCCATGACGCTGGCGGCGGCGAGCAGGGCCACCACCGTCTTGCCGGAGCCCACATCGCCCTGGAGCAGCCGCAGCATGCGCTTGTCGGAGGCGATGTCGGCCTGGATGGCCGTGATGGCGGTTTCCTGCGCGCCGGTCAGCGTGAAGGGCAAGGCGGCCCGCAGGCGCTTCGTGAGATGGCCGTCTCCGACAGTCGCCCGCCCGCCTGCATCCGCCTGCTCGGTGCGGGTGAGGGCGAGGGCCAATTGGTGGGCGTATAATTCCTCGAAGGCGAGCCGCTGCCATGCCGGGCCGCCAATGGCGATGTCGTCCAGCCCGGCGGGGCGATGGATGCGGGTCAGGGCGGTGCGGAAGTCGGGCCAGCCACGTTCGGCGAGAAGCTCCGGGGGCAGCGTTTCCAGCAAATCGGGGATGCGGGCGAGCGCCGCTTCCAAAGCGCGGCGCACCTGCCCGTTCCCCAGGCCCTCCACCAGGGGATAGGCCGGCTCGATGGGCGGCAGGCGCGCAAGCCCGGCGGCATCGAGGATGCGGTCGGGATGGGTCATCTGGCGCATCCCGTCATAAAGCGAGATGCGCCCGCACAGCCAGCGCGTGGTGCCCACCGGCAGCATGCGCTCGATGAAGCCCGCATCCATGTTGAAATGGATGATGGTGAGGTCGGCGGTGCCGTCGCTCACCAGCGTGCGGTGGGGCGCGCGGCGGCCGGGCGGGGGCGCCTGATGGCCTTCCACCCGCACCTCCACGGTCAGGTCCGTGTCCGGCAGGGCTTCGGCCAAGGTGGGGCGTGCGCGCCGGTCCACGAAGCCGGACGGCAGATGGTAGAGGAGATCGAGGACGCGCGGCGTCTCCCGGTCCAGCAGGCGCCCGAAGGGCCGCTCCATTTTCGGGCCGATGCCCTTGAGGCTCGTCAGGGGCGCAAAGAGAGGGTCGAGCGAGGCCGGGCGCATGCGGGGGGAAGGTGACGAACCCCGCACCGCTCCGCAAGCCCTGCGTCCGGGGAGTTTTCTGGTATTGTCCGCCGCAGGGGCTTTCCCCTCGCCGATAAGGAGCGCGGCGCACCGGCATGAGCGACATGAGCGCACAGGAAACCGAGCGGGCGGCGTTCGTGCGCGCCCTGCGCCACCGGGGAGCCCATGACGAGGGCGTGCTGCGGGCCATGGGTCTCGTGCCGCGCGAACTGTTCGTGGACCCCGCCGTGCGTGCCCATGCCTATGACGATGTGGCCCTGCCCATCGCCTGTGGCCAGACCATGTCCCAGCCAAGCGTGGTCGCCGAGATGACCGAGGCGCTGTCCGTGCACGCCACCCACCGCGTGCTGGAGGTGGGCACGGGCTCCGGCTATCAGGCGTCCGTTCTGGCGCATCTGGCGGGTGAGGTGCTGACGCTGGACCGCTATCGCGCGCTGGTGTCGGATGCCGCCGCCCGGTTCCAGGTGCTGGGGCTACGCAACGTCACGGCTTTGGTGAGCGACGGGCGCATCGGCATGCCCGCCCGCGCACCGTTCGACCGCATCCTGGTGACCGCCGCCACGTCGGAAGTGCCCCGCGCTTTGTTCGACCAGCTTCGGCCCGACGGTGTCCTGGTGGCGCCTGTGGGCGAGCCTTCGGCCGTCCAGACCCTGGTGCGCTACCAGAAGGGGGCGGGCGGCCTTTCGGAAACGCGCCTGTCCGCCGTGCGCTTCGTGCCGCTGCTGGAAGGCGTGTCGGCGACCCTCTGAGGCGGCTTTCCCCCGTCACATGTGCTCGCGGGATGACAGGGTGAATGAAATCTTACCGTTCGGCCGCGTTCTGGCCGAGCGGTGAATTGCGCCGTCTTTTCGCCTCCGCTATCGACCAAGTAGCAGATATGAGGAGCATGGGAATGAGAGGGGCGATGGCCGTGGCGGCGAGCTTGGTCGCCGGTGCGCTGCTCGCCGGCTGTGCGAGCCGCCCCGCCGGCATTCTCATTCCCGTCCAGGGCACCGTGCCCGGCACCAGTTCCGTTCAGATGATCGTCGCCACCACCCGCGCGGCCGTGCAGGGCGGGGATCTGTATGGCGGCGACCGCGCCCGGGCGCCGGGCTTTGCCGAGATCACCGTCTCGATTCCGCCGGACGGCACGCGCCCCGTGGGCGACGTCCAATGGCCGAAAAGCGTGCCCGGCAATCCCCAGACCGACTTCGTCACCACCGAGGCGGACATCGTCACCCAGAAGCAGGCCGAGGCGTGGTTCAACCAGCGCATCCGCGCCACGCCGGGGCGGCGCGCCCTGGTCTTCATCCACGGCTATAACAATCGCTTCGAGGATGCGGTCTTCCGCTTCGCCCAGATCGTCCATGATTCCGGGACGGACGTGGTGCCGGTCCTGTTCACCTGGCCCTCGCGCGGCAGCCTGCTGGCCTATGGCTATGACCGGGAGAGCGCGTCCTATTCGCGCGATGCGCTGGAGAAGCTGCTCACCTTCATGGCCAAGGACCCCAATGTGGGCGAGATTTCCATTCTCGCCCATTCCATGGGGAATTGGGTGACACTGGAGGCGCTGCGGCAGATGGCGATCCGCAACGGTCGCATCCCGCCCAAGATCCGCACCGTGATGCTGGCCGCGCCGGACGTGGACGTGGACATTTTCGGCACGCAGCTTGCGGACATGGGGGCCGACCGGCCGAACTTCACCGTTTTCGTCTCGCAGGATGACAAGGCGCTCCAGGTTTCCCAGAAGGTGTGGGGCTCCAAGGCGCGCCTCGGGCAGGTGGACCCGTCCGCCGAACCCTACCGCTCGCAGTTCGAGGCCGAGAAGATCAACGTCATCGACCTCACCAAGCTGCGCACCGGCGACCAGCTCAATCACGGCAAGTTCGCCGAGAGCCCCGAAGTGGTGCAGATGATCGGCAGTCGCCTCGCGCAGGGGCAGACGCTGAGTGACGGGCGCGAGGGCGTGGGCGATCGCATCATCCAGGTCACCACGGGCGCCGCTGCCAGCATCGGCACGGCGGCGGGCGTGATCATCTCGGCGCCGGTGGCGGTGATCGATCCGTCCACGCGCGACAACTTCGGCGCCCAGATGGAGAATCTCGGCTCGACGGTGAGCGGTACCGCAACGTCAACCGGAAGCCTCCTGACCACCGCGCCCAAGCTCTCGCAATAAAGCGGGGCAGGGGCGGCCCCTGTTGCGAAATTGTCGCAACCCAGCGGCAAATCCCAGCAATTTCGCCGCATTTAAGCGCGTGTTTACCCCCGCCCGATTAACTGGCTCCAGTTCGTTCGTGCGAGTGCGGTGACATGCTTTCTTCCTGCAAAGCTCTGGGTTCCGGTGCCTTGGCGAAGCTGGCCGCTGTCGGGTTAGCCTCGGCGGCGCTTGCCGGTTGCAGCTCGGACTCCACACGCCTCGCCGCGCTTTCGAGTCCCTATCCGGCCTCCACCCAAGGGTCGCCGGAAGTGACCGGGTCGCTCGGGGCCGCGCCCACGGGGCGGGTCGATGCCGGGCCCATCGGCGCGCCCTACCAGGCCGCGCAGTTCCCGGCTCCCAGCGCGCCTCCGGTGGCCTATGCGCCCACCACGCCTGCGGTCAGCCCATATCCCTCTCCGGTCCAGGCGGCAGTGCCCCGGACCGCCGGTGCGGCTCATGTGGTGGTCGGCGGCGAGACGCTGACCTCCATCGCCCGCAGCTACAATATGACGCCCGCGCAGCTCGCGGCCTCCAACGGCATCTCCGCTGACGCGCCGCTGCGCATCGGCCAGCCCCTCATCGTCCCGCAGAGCGCCACCGGCAATCTCGCGGCCGGCGTGCCCGCCCCGCGGGCCGTCCAGCCTGTGATGGCAACGGCGCCCGTGGCGGCGCCGGTCGCGCCTCCCGTGGCCAAGCCCGCCGCGGTGGCGGTCGCTCCCGTCGTGGCGCCTGTCGCCGCAGCGGCCACCAAGCCCGTTGTCCAGGCCGCCGCGCCTCTGGCGGCTGCCGCCGCTCCGGTCGCGGTTGCGGCGGCGACGCCTGCCGCCGCGAAGCCCGCTGCTACGCCCGCCAAGCCCGCCGTGGCTGCCGCCGCCGCCGAAGAGGCGGATGATTCGCCCCGCGCGGCCGGCTCCGGTCCCCAGTTCCGCGCTCCCGTGCGCGGCCGGGTCATCTCCAGCTTCGGGCCGAAGCCCGGCGGCACGCGCAATGACGGCGTGAACTTCGCCGTGCCGGAAGGCACCAGCGTGCGCTCCGCTGAGGACGGCACCGTGGCCTATGCGGGCAACGAGCTGAAGGGCTATGGCAATCTGGTTCTGGTGAAGCATGCGGATGGCTACGTCACCGCTTATGCCCATGCCAGCGAGCTGCTGGTGAAGCGTGGCGACACGGTGCGCCGGGGCCAGATCATCGCCAAGGCGGGCCAGAGCGGTGGGGTCGCGACGCCCCAGCTTCACTTCGAGATCCGCAAGGGCTCCCAGCCGGTGGATCCCAGCCAGTATGTGGCGGGCCTCTGAGGCATAGCCCCTACGCCTCCTTTTGAATGACGAGAGCCCCCGGCGATCCCATGGTCGCCGGGGGTTTTTCGCGTTTGGAGGCTGAGCGGGGCATGCGGGCGGGTGTGTCGCGCTCATGCCGGTTTCGCTGGTGGATCGGCCTTCAGGGTGCGTGCCGGCGCCTGATCCGGGCCTCCATGATTCTCCCATCACCGCCGGCCCCGTCGCGTTGCGTGGCTGGCCGAGGCCAAGCCTGGCGTGCGTGCGTCTCGCCTGGAATGCCGAACGGGCCAGAGGCCAGGGCGCAGGAGGGGCGCGTGGGGGAGGGGCTTTAGCGCCCTCTGCGGGAGGAGACGTTCGTCTCGTTGGGCGTGCGAGCGCGCCCCGATGATCACGCGATGCGTGAAGTCTTAACCATAAGATATTGATCGAAAACGGCTTTCCGAATTCATCCGTCGCCGGCCGCGCGGCGCCATGGCCGGAAAATGAAAAAGGCGCCCGAAGGCGCCTTTCAGGGTCTCAGCCTTGCGGCGAGATCACTTGATCTTGGTCTCGCGGAACTCGACGTGCTTGCGCACCACCGGGTCGTACTTCTTGAGCACGATCTTGTCGGTCTTGGTGCGGGAATTCTTCTTGGTCACGTAGAAGGAGCCCGTGTCCGCGCTGGACAGGAGCTTGATCTTGATGGTTGCAGCCTTGGCCATGGTCTTCGTTCCTGCTGCCGCGGACATGCCCAAGGCAGCGCGGTGACAAAAGGGGAGAACGCGCGCCCAGAGGCACGTCGGCTCATGGGCGCGGAAACTCGTGCATCGCGCCCCGTTTGTCAAGCATTGGCGCGCCCGGAAGCGACGAAGCGGGTGCCGACCACGAGCACATAGGCGGCCAGCATTCCGCCGATCACATAGGCGAAGCCGAAGGGATTGTGCAGGTCCATGCCGAATCCCACCAGCGGCGGTCCGATGACGAGGCCGATGGAATAGAGCATCACGAACGCCGCATTGGCGGCGGCCAGATCCGCCCCGTGGAAGCGCGAGCCGAGATGGGCGAGACCCACCGTGTAGAGGCTGCCGACGATTCCCGTCACCAGGAAGATGGCGATATGGAATCCGAGGCTTTCCACGGGCACCTGGGGCAGGATGAACGCCCCTATGGTGCCGACGCTGGCGCAGAAAATCAGCAGGATGCGCCGGTCGATGCGGTCGCTGATGATGCCGAGCGGGATCTGGAAGGCCACATTGCCCAGCACCGCGATGGTCAGCAGCAGCGAGGCCTGTCCGTCCGGCAGGCCGAGGCGCAGGCCGTAAAGCGGCAGGAAGCTCATCACGGCGGTCTCGATGGCCCCGAACACCAGGGCCGCCAGCGTCGCCGTGGGCGAGCGCCGCACGAAGCCCAGAACGCCCGGGCCGGTGCCCTTCTCCGCGATGCGCGGCGCCATGCCCTTGGCCGCCAGGATGGGGATGATGCCGCAGGCGAGCACGCCGCCGCCGATCAGATAGGGCGCCCAGCCCTGCGTGCCCACAAGGCTCAGCAGCGCCGGCCCCATGGCGGCGCCGATGGAGAGCGCGGTGGCGTAGATGCCCATGATGAGCCCCCGCCGCGCGGGCGGGGCCACGGCATTGATCCAGAACTCGCTGACCGCGAACAGCACGCACAGCGCCGCCCCCAGCACGAAGCGCAGCGGGAACCACAAGGTGAACCAGGAGGCGGCCTTGAAGGCCGGCAGGCTCAGCGCTGTCACCAATATGGCGATACCCAGCAGCCAGCGCGGCCCCACGCGGCGCACCATCCAGGGAATGAAGGGGGCGGTCATGACCGTGGCGATGCCGGCAACGGCGGTGTTGATGCCGATCCAGGAATTGTTGATCCCGCGGCCTTCCATCTCAAGCGAGAGCAGAGGGATGGAGAGGCTGATGCCCATGCCCACCACCGAGATGGCGGAAATGGCGGCGGTGATCGAGGCGGTTCGGCTCATGGGAGCCGCGTTCGCCGGCGCATGCATGAAAACGTCCTGATGTTATGCCTGTCGGCAGGATGGGGGCGGGCCCCTGTCCTGCGCTCGCGGGGGAGGGGTGACCCCCTTCCCGTCCCGCGTCAATGGCAGGCCCTGGAACACGCGCCGATTTGATTGCGTGGCAATCGGAGCGGTGCGTGCTCCCTCTTATGTTCAGCGGGCGATCCCGCTCTAGTCCAGCGCGACGCGGACGAAGCGGCCGCGCTGCATGCTGTAGAACGGCACCGGCAGGTGACGGCCGAAGCCAGCATCGAGGCGTGCGCGCAGCTCTTCCAGGATTACGCGCGTGATGGTGGGCAGCTCCGCCTTCTCCGTCTCGGCGAAGGTGAGCCAGCGGGTCTCGATCAGCTCCGAGGATGGGCCGACCATGCCCTCGATCTGCTTGCAGACCGCGCCGGCGTCCGCCGCGAAGAAGCGGGTGTCGAAGCGCTTGGGCCGCCGGGGCGGGGTGATGGCGCGGAACACGAAGGTGAGGGATTCCAGATCCGGAAACACTTCCTGCTCGGCGAAGGCCTTCCAGGAATCCGCGGGAATCTCGGGTGCCCCGGCATCGGGGGTGCCCACCATCAGCCCGGTTTCCTCGAACAACTCGCGGATGGCGGCGGAGGCGAGGGCCCGTCCCAAGGTGAGCGTGGGGCGCGTCACAAGCGACTGGATGCGCCGCTCGCTGTCCGCGTCCAGCATGCCGTGGACCGGCATGGCCTTGTCCGTCAGCTCCACGCGGCCGCCGGGGAAGACGAACACGTTGGGCATGAAGCGGTGGCCGGGATGGCGCAGGCCCATGAGCACGCGAGGCTGCTTGCCGCTGCGGTCGATCAGGATGAGCGACGCGGCATCCTTCGGGCGGGTGTTGGGCGAGCTTTGGTCGCGCTCGGCTTGGGTGAGACGTTCGGCGAGATTGGTCATGGCGCCTTTGGCCGCGCGGCCTGTGGGATGGGCTCGTGTTCAGGACTGCGGGGATCGAAGCCGTGCATGCGCAAAGCCCACTGAAGCCCCACAAGGGCGCCCTTTATGGGCGGGAGCAGCGCTAGGCTCAAGAGCAAGGTGAGCGGAAGGAAGATGGCGAGGTGAATCCACACGTCCGGACGGTAGACTTCCTCCACCAGGACGAGCAGCGGCACCACGATGTGCCCCACGATCATGATGGTCACATAAGGGGGCGCGTCGTCGGCCCGCTGGTGGTGCAGGTCCTCTCCGCACCGGTCGCAATGGTCGGCCACCTTCAGATAGGCGGAGAACATGCGGCCCTGGCCGCATTTGGGGCAGCGGCACATCATGCCGCGCATCATCGCGGTTCCCGGCGCGCGGGGGGCGCCGTCGTCCAGGCCCATCATGATTCCGTCCGTCCCTTTTTCCGCCGGGGCGTGCCGGGACGCGGCCCCGGTTTTGGCCCCGACCTCGGCCCCGACCTCTTGGCCTTGGGGAAATCGCGCTTTGCCGGGCCGCTGTCCGCGCGTCCCGGTCGCCGCGCGCCCCCTAGATAGGCGCCTTCGGACAGAAGCTCAAATCGCAGCGCGCCCGCCACGGGGGCGGCTTCCACGAGGCGCACCTCTACCCGGTCGCCGATGCGGTGCATCTCGCCGGTCCGGTCCCCGATCAGCGCCTGCTTGGTTTCGTCGAAGCGGTAATAGTCCTGGCCGAGGGTCGAGGCGGGCACGAAACCGTCCGCTCCGGTCTCGTCCAGCGCGACAAAGAGCCCCGCCCGGGTGGCGCCGGAAATGCGGGCCGCGAAGGTGGCGCCGATCTGGTCCGCCAGATGGTGGGCGATGAGCCGATCCACCGTCTCGCGCTCCGCCGCCATGGCCCGGCGCTCGGTGACGGAGATGGCGGCGGCCACTTCCGCCAGATGGTCGGGCGTCGTCTCCGGCGGCAGGCCGTCCCGGCCGGCATCCATGGCGCGGATCAGGCCGCGATGCACCACAAGGTCCGCATAGCGCCGGATGGGCGAGGTGAAATGCGCGTAGCGCCGCAGGTTCAGGCCGAAATGCCCGTAATTCTCCGCCGCATATTCCGCCTGGGACTGGCTGCGCAGGATCACCTGGTTCACCAGCACGGACACGTCCGTCCCCACCACCTGCTCGAGGATGCGGTTGAAGACGGAGGGGCGCACCGTGTCGCTCTTTGCCAGCTTGATGTCGAGCGTCTGGAGGAAGGTGCGCAGGTTGGAGAGCTTCTCCAGGGTCGGGCCGTCATGCGCCCGGTAGATGAGCGGCGTGCGCTTGGCCTCCAGCGTCTCCGCCGCCGCCACATTGGCGAGGATCATGAACTCCTCGATCATCCGGTGGGCGTCGAGGCGGGCGGGGATGATCACCCGGTCCACCGTGCCGTCCGGCTTCAGCACCAGCTTGCGCTCGGGCAAATCGAGATCCAGCGGCTGGCGGGCGTCCCGCGCCTTCTTCACGCAGGCATAGGCCGCATAAAGCGGCTTTAGCACGGTCTCCAGCAGCGGCTCGGTGGTCTCGTCGCTCACCCCGTCAATGGCCGCCTGGGCCTGGGCATAAGCGAGCTTGGCGGCCGAGCGCATGAGGATGCGGTGGAAGCTGTGGTCGGTCTTGCGCCCGTCCGGGCCGATGACCAGGCGCACGGCGAGCGCCGGGCGGTCCTCCAGCGGGCGCAGGGAGCACAAATCGTTGGAGATGCGCTCGGGCAGCATGGGCACCACCCGGTCGGGGAAATAGACCGAATTGCCGCGCAGCAGCGCCTCGCGGTCCAGCGCCGAGCCGGGCGTCACATAGGCCGCCACATCCGCGATGGCCACGGTGACGATGAAGCCGCCGGGATTGGCCGGGTCCGGGATCGCATGGACCGCGTCGTCATGGTCCTTGGCGTCCGGCGGATCGATGGTGACGAGGGGCAGGTCGCGCCAGTCCTCGCGATCCTTGGCGGTGGCGGGCCGCGCCTTCTCGGCGTCCGCCAGCACCGCCGGGGGGAAGACATGGGGAATGGAATGGGCGTGGATGGCCACCAATGAGACGGCCTTCTCGCTGGAGAGCGAGCCGAGGCGCTCCTTTACCCGCGCAGTGGGCAGGCCGAACACGCGCTGGCGCATGAGTTCCACGGCCACGAGGTCGCCGTCCTGGGCGTCCATCTCCGCGCCCTGGGGCACCTGAAGCTCGCGGCCGAGATTCTTCTTGTCGATGGGGATGATCCGCCCGCCCCCATGGGGCGCCGCGCGGAAGATGCCAAGCTGCTGGCGCCGGGCCTTCTCGATGACCTTGATGACCCGCCCGATGAGCTGGCCGTCCTGCGGGTCGCCCATGCGCAGCAGCACCCGGTCCGACAGGCCGGGGGCCGGCTCCTTGGAGCGGCGCGGGATGTCCACGATGATGAGGGGCGCCTCGCCATGGGCCTCGTCCCATTCCACGGGCGCGGCCATGAGGTCGCCGTCGGCGTTGCGGCTCGTGATGTCGGCGAGCACGACGCCGGGTAGCGCGCCGGGCACATGCACCTTCCGGCCGCGCCGGGCGAGCGCGCCGTCGGCATCCAGCTCGTGCATGAGGGCGCGCAGTTCCGCCTTCTGGTCCGCCCGCAGCCCGAAGGCACGGGCGATGTCGCGCTTCGCCACGTCGCCACCGTGCGATGTCACGAAGGCGAGCAGTTCGTCGCGCGTGGGCATGCGGCCCTGCTCGATCGTCGGATCCACCGGGGCAGGTCCGCGACGGGCGCGGCCACCGGAGGCCGGACTGCCGGATTTGGGGGAGCGACGGGGAGGGGAGATGCGTTTGGCCAAGATTCGATCTTCCGTTCGTGCAAGGCTATCCGACGCGGCGCCCGGGAGCGAGTCGCTCCGGGAGGCTTCGCTCCAGCCCACTGGCAAAATAATCAGGCCGCCTTATATTGCCGCCCGCTCCACCTCCCGCACCGGGAGGCGGGCTGCATGAAAATCGAGGCTCTTCCATGAGCGGCGCGTCCGAATCGAGCGCGGCCTCCGGCGCGTCCGGCGGGTTCTCCCACAGCGAAATCCTGTCGATCCTTTTCGGGCTCATGCTCGCCATGTTCCTGGCGGCGCTGGACCAGACCATCGTCGCCACCGCGCTGCCCACCATCGGCGAGGATCTCGACGATGTCATGAACCTCAGCTGGGTGGTGACGGCCTATCTTCTGGCGTCCACCACCGTCACGCCGCTCTACGGCAAGCTCAGCGACATTCACGGGCGGGGCGTGGTTCTGCTGGTGGCCATCGCGCTGTTCTCGCTGGGCTCGCTGGCCTGCGCCCTCTCGCCCAACATGCTGGTGCTGATCCTGGCGCGCGGTCTCCAGGGCCTGGGCGGCGGCGGCCTCATCTCCCTGGCGCAGACCATCATCGCGGACGTCATCTCCCCTCGCGAGCGGGGCCGCTACCAAGGCTATATCGCCAGCGTGTTCGCGGTGGCCAGCATTGCCGGGCCGCTGGTGGGCGGGGTGTTCGCCCAGCATTTCCATTGGTCGCTCATCTTCTGGATCAACCTGCCGCTGGGCCTCGCCGCCTTCCTGGTCATGCGCCGCATGCTGCCGCGCCTGCCGCGCCACGGGCGCTCCCATAAGCTGGATGCGCTGGGCTGCGCGCTCATGGTCATCGCGTCCAGCTCGCTGCTGCTGGCGCTGTCCTGGGGCGGGGTGCATTTCACCTGGGGCAGCTGGCAGATCCTGGGCCTGCTGGCCCTCAGCGTGGTCACCACGGCCGGCTTCATCCGGCGCATGCTGACGGCGGAGGAGCCGTTCCTGCCTTTGTCCATGCTGTCCATTCCCGTGGTGGGCTACGCCACGGGCTCGGTCTGCTTCGTCTACGGCACCATGATCGCCCTCACCATCATGACGCCGCTCTATTACGAGACCGCCCGCGGCCTGTCCGCCAGCGAGGCCGGCCTCGCGCTCATGCCGCAAATGGGGTGCGTCGTCGTGGGGGCCATGATGGGCGGGCAGGCGATGGCGCGGCTCAAGCACTATAAGCGCCCCGCTCTCATCGGCCTGCTCGTGGGCGTCGCGGGGCTGCTGGGGGTGGCCTATCTGCCGTTCGGCACGCCTCTCAGCGTTGAAATCCTGCTGTTCAGCCTGTCCGGCGCGGGCATGGGCATGGTGTTCCCGCTCTCCACGGTCTGCATCCAGAACGCGGTTCCCGTGCACCAGCTCGGCACGGCCACGGGCGGGGCCAATTTCTTCCGGGCGCTCGGCGCGGCGGTGATGGTGGCGGTGCTGGGCGCGGTGTTCGCCACGGCGCTGGGGGCGGGCGAGTTGGGCGATATCGCGCAACTCGCGGCCGGCGCCGGCGCGGCCAGCCTGCATCAGGCGTTCGGCCACGTCTTCGCGGCCACGGGCATCGCTTTGTTCCTGGGGCTGTTGTTCCTGGCGCGCATGCCGGAAATGCCGCTGCGCGACACGGTGCGCGATAACGCCGACGCCATCGCTCTGGAGTGAGGCGGGGCCTGCGCGGTGCGCAGGCCCGTCACGTCACGGATGCCGCCGCTCTGTCAGCCGGCGGCGTCTTTCGCGGCCTTGCTCTTGGCAGGGGCTTTGGCTTTGGCGGCGGTGGTCTTGGCGGTGGCGCTTTTGGCGGCCGTCTTGGCGCCGGCAGTCTTCTTTGCAGTGGTCTTGGCGCCGGTCTTGGCGCCCGCCTTCGCCCGCGCGGCGGGCTTGGCCTCGCCATCGGCGGCGGCCTTCTTCGGGCTCTTGGTCTTCGACGCCGGCATGGTGGCGGCCTTGGCGTCGATGAGCACCACGGCCTGCTCCAGGGTCAGCGTCTCCGGGTCCGTGGACTTGGGAAGGGTCGCATTGACCTTGCCGTGATTGACGTACGGCCCGAAGCGGCCCGCGCGCACCGTGATGGCGCCGCCCGAGGGATGGTCGCCCAGCGTACGGCCCGCAGGCGCCGCGCCGCGTCCGCCCCGGGTCCGCTTCTCCGCCAGCAGCACCACGGCCCGGTTGAGGCCGATATTCAGGACATCGTCGCCCTTATCCAGATTGGCGTAGACCTTGCCGTGCTGGATATAGGGCCCGAAGCGGCCGATGCCCGCGAGGATGGGCTGGCCGTCCTCGGGATGATTGCCGATGGGCCGGGGCAAGGACAGCAGCGCCAAGGCGGTGGTGAGGTCCACGTCCGCCGGGGCGAGGCCCTTGGGCAGGCTGGAGCGCTTGGGCTTCTCGCCGTTCTCCGTCTCGCCCAGCTGCAGATAGGTGCCAAAGCGCCCGTCGCGCAGCGTGACTTCGAGCCCGGTCTCCGGGTCCGCGCCGAGCTTGCGCACGCCGTCGCCCTCGGGCGCACCTTCGCCGCCGCTGAGCGGACGGGTGTAGCGGCATTCGGGATAGTTGGAGCAGCCGATGAAGGCGCCGAACTTGCCCATCTTCAGCGACAGCCGTCCCTCCCCGCAGGTGGGGCAGGCGCGCGGGTTCGACCCGTCGTCCGCGGGCGGGAAGATATGGGCCGTGAGCATCTCGTCCAGGGCATCGAGCACCTGGGAGACGCGCAGCTCCTTCGTGGCGTCCACGGCGAGGTGGAAGTCGTTCCAGAAGTCGCGGAGGACCTGCTTCCAGTCGATCTCGTCGGCGGAAATCTGGTCCAGCTTCTCTTCGAGATCCGCCGTGAAGTCATATTCCACGTAGCGGGTGAAGAAGCTCTGGAGGAAGGCCGTCACCAGCCGACCCTTGTCCTCGGGCACGAGGCGCTTCTTCTCCAGCTTCACATATTCCCGGTCGCGCAGGACCGCGAGCACGGCCGCATAGGTGGAGGGGCGGCCGATGCTCAGCTCCTCCATGCGCTTCACGAGCGAGGCTTCCGAATAGCGCGGCGGCGGCTCGGTGAAATGCTGGGTGGTGACGATGTCGCGCCGCGCCAGCGCCTCGCCCGCGCTCATGGCGGGCAGGCGGCGGCCTTCCTCATCCTCGTCGTCATCATCCCGGCCCTCGCGATAGAGGGTCAGGAAGCCGTCGAACTTCACCACGGTGCCGGTTGCCGTCAGCTCCAGCGCGCGGCCCGCCACATTCGCGCGGATGTCGGCGGTGGTGCGCTCCAGCTCGGCCGATTCCATCTGGCTCGCCACGGTGCGGGTCCAGATGAGGTCGTAGAGCCGGGCCTGCTCGGCATCCAGATGGCGCGCCACCGAGGCGGGCGTGCGGTTGGGATCGGTGGGGCGGATGGCCTCGTGGGCCTCCTGCGCGTTCTTGGCCTTGGTGGTGTATTTGCGCGGCGCGCCCGGCAGATAGCGGTCGCCGAACTGCGCGCCGATGGCGTCGCGGGTGGCCGCCACGGCCTCGGGCGCCATGTCCACGCCGTCGGTTCGCATATAGGTGATGAGACCCACGGTCTCGCCGCCCACGTCCACGCCCTCATAGAGGCGCTGGGCGAGCTGCATGGTGCGGGCGGGGGCGAGGCCGAGCTTGCGGCTCGCTTCCTGCTGGAGGGTGGAGGTGGTGAAGGGCGGCTGCGGATGACGCCGCAGCGGCTTCGCCTCGACGCTCGCCACCGTGAAGTCGGCCGCGTTCAGCGCCGCGCGGAAGTCCGCGGCCTCGGCGGCCGTGCCCACCGTCAGGCGGGTGATCTTCTTGCCGTCCGCGCCGGAGAGGCGCGCCTCGAAATTGTCGCCGCGCGGGGTCGCGAGCTGGGCGACGATGGACCAGTATTCACGGGCGACGAAGGTCTCGATCTCCCGCTCGCGGTCGCAGACGAGGCGCAGCGCCACCGACTGGACGCGGCCCGCCGAACGGGCGCCGGGCAGCTTGCGCCACAGCACCGGGGAGAGGGTGAAGCCCACCAGATAGTCCAGCGCGCGGCGCGCCAGATAGGCGTCCACCAAGGCGACGTCGATGGCGCGCGGGGCGCGCATGGCGTCGAGCACCGCCTGCTTGGTGATGGCGTTGAAGACGACGCGCTCGACCTTCTGGTCCTTGATCGCCTTCTTGTCCCGCAGGATTTCCAGGACGTGCCAGGAAATGGCCTCGCCCTCGCGATCCGGGTCGGTGGCGAGGATCAGGCCATCGGCCTTCTTCACCGCCTGCGCGATCTCGTTGAGGCGCTTCTGGGCTTTGGGATCCACTTCCCACAGCATCCGGAAGTCAGCCTCGGGATCCACCGAGCCGTCCTTGGACGGGAGGTCTCGCACATGCCCGTATGAGGCGATCACCTCATAGCCGGGACCGAGATATTTGTTGATCGTCTTCGCCTTGGCAGGCGATTCGACGATGACGACCTGCATCGCGAAATGTCTCTTGAGAACGCCGCGGCCCCTGGCGGCGGCGGCAACATGGGGTGGGATGGGCCGCCTGTCAAATGGCGTGCCAAGCGCATGCCCGTGGGGCGCCCCTTCCGGCGTTTCGAAACCGAATACAACCTAGAGTAGCTTGATAATTTGTCGCCAACCTAGAGGATTGACCCCTGTACCGCCATGTCAGGGAGTATCGGAATGTCGCGCGGATCCGCCACGAAGCCCGGTCCGGGAGCCGCGGATTTTGCATCCTATGTGGCAGCACTGGCGGCGGAGCTGTCCCGCATGGCGCGCGAGCACCGCCTCGGAACATTGGCCTATCTGCTGGATGTGACGCGGATGGAGGCACGCAGCCTCTCGGAGACCACCGGCGAGCCGGACACCCCGCTGAGCTGACACAGGGTCAGCCGACCAGCGACACCGCGCCACCGGCATGCCGTTCCAGGCGGCCGGCAAGGTCCAGCTCCAGCAGCACGATCTGCACTTCCGATGCGTGCGCGCCCGACAGGCGGACGATCTCGTCGGGATAGGTGGGCACCGGGCCCAGCAATTCGATGATGCGGGCGCGGTCGCCGTCGCTCGGTTCCGGCCTGGGAGCCGGTGCCTCCGGCGCCTCCATGTCCGTGGAGGGCGCATGAAGGAGGAGCGGGGCGAGGGCGTCCAGCACGTCCGCCGCCTCGGTCACGAAGGTGGCGCCGGACTTCAGCAGGCTGTTGGTGCCGCCCGCGCGCGGGTCCAGCGGCGAGCCGGGCACCGCGAACACCTCCCGACCCTGGTCGGCGGCGAGCCGCGCGGTGATAAGCGAGCCCGAGCGTAGCGCCGCCTCCACCACCACCACGCCCAGCGACATGCCGGAGACCAGCCGGTTGCGGCGCGGGAAGTCGCGGGCGCGCGGCTCCCATTCCAGCGGCATCTCGGAGACGAGGGCACCCTGGACGGCCATCTTCTCCATGAGCGGGATATTCTCCGGCGGGTAGGGCCGGGCGAGGCCGCCCGCGAACACGCCGATCGTCCCCAAATCCAGCGCCGCCCCATGGGCCGCCGTATCGATGCCGCGCGCGAGGCCGGACACGATCACATAGCCCGCATCCGCAATGTCACGCGCGAGCCGGGCGGCCATGGTGCGGCCGGCGGCGGAGGCATTTCGGGCACCGACGATGGCGACCTTCGGCGCGGCCAGCAGCGCCGCCGACCCGCGCACCGCCAGCACGGGCGGGGCATCGTCCAGCATGCGCAGCGCCGGGGGATAATCGGCATCGCCGCTCACGGCGAGCCGTCCCCCCATGCGGGCGAGGGCCGCCATTTCGGCTTCCATCTGGGCGCGGCTGGGGCTCTGGGGCACGGAGCTGCGCCCGCCCTTGCGCGCGAGGCCGGGCAGGGCCTCAAGCGCGGCAGCGGCGGTGCCGAACTGGTTGATGAGGGCGCGGAAGGTGCGCGGACCCACCTGTTCCGTGCGGATCAGGCGCAGCCAATCGAGGCGCTGGGCATCGGAGAGCCGGGCGCCTCGGGAGGTCATGGCGCGGGCGAGCCCTTGTCGCCCGACTTGCCGCCGATGCGCCCTTCATTGCCGGTGAGCAGGCGCTCGATATTGGCGCGGTGCTTGATCCACAGCAGCAGAGCGAGGCCCGCCAGGAAGACGGCGGCGTTGAGGTGTCCCAGCAGCGCCGCGCCCACGGGGGTCGCCACGGAGGCGATCAGGGCCGACAGGGACGAATAGCGCGTGATGGCGGCCACCGCGATCCAGGAGACGGCGAAGATCACCGCGCCGGGCCAGAACAAGGCCAGCGTCACCCCGAGAAAGGTGGCGACGCCCTTCCCGCCCTTGAATTTCAGCCAGACGGGCCAGAGATGGCCGGCGAAGGCGCCGAGGCCCGCCACCATGCCCGCTTCCTCGCCCAGCAGCGCCCGCGCCAGGAGAACGGCCACCGTGCCCTTGAGCGCGTCACCCAGCAGGGTGGCGGCCGCCAGATCCTTGCGGCCGGTGCGCAGCACGTTGGTGGCGCCGATATTGCCGGAGCCGATGGTGCGGATGTCCGTGGTCCCCGCGAGGCGGGTGATGAGGATGCCGAACGGAATGGAGCCCAGCAGATAGCCGAAGGCCAAGGCGGCGAGGACCAGATGTGCCGGAAGAGACCAGGCCAGGGATGTCATGCGCGCCGCTCGTTCGCGTCAAACGTATTCGTAGACGGTGCGACCGGCAACGATGGTCCGCAGCACGCGCCCGCTGAGGCGCGCTTCGTCGAACGGCGTGTTGCGCGAGCGCGACTTCAACTGGGCGGGGTCGAGCACCCAGGGCATGTTGGCGTCGAACACCACCACGTCCGCAGGCGCACCCGGACGCAGCGTGCCCGCCCGCAGGCCCAGCAGCTCGGCGGGGCGGGTGGACAGCGCGCGCAGCAGGTTCACGAGGTCGATCTCGTCGGAATGGACGAGGCGCAGCGCGGCCGGCAGCAGGGTTTCGAGGCCGATGGCGCCCGGCTCCGCTTCCGCGAAGGGCAGGCGCTTCATTTCCACGTCCTGCGGATTGTGGTCGGACACCACCACGTCGATGAGGCCGGAGGCCAGCGCGCGGATCAGGGCCTTGCGGTCGTCCTCCGCGCGCAGCGGCGGGGAGAGCTTGAAATAGGTGCGGTACTCGCCGACATCCATCTCGTTGAAGGAGAGATGGTTGATGCTGGCGGCGGCGGTCACCGGCAGGCCGGCTTCCTTGGCGCGGGCCAGCACGTCCAGCGAATCCTCGCAGGTGAGCGAGGCGGCATGGTAGCGCCCGCGCGTTCCCGCCACGAGGCGCAGGTCGCGCTCCAGCACGATGGTCTCGGCGGCCCTCGGTATGCCCGGCAGGCCGAGGCGGGAGGCGAACGCGCCTTCGTTCATGGCCCCGGCGGACATGGTGGCGTCCTCCGTGTGATGGGCGATGAGAGCGTCGAAGTCGCGGGCATAGGTCAGCGCCCGGCGCAGGATCTGGGCGCTCGTGAGGGACTTCGCCCCGTCCGTGAAGGCGACGGCGCCGGCGGCCTGGAGCAGGCCGATCTCGGTCATCTCCTCGCCGCGCCGCCCCTTGGTGAGGGCGGCCATGGGGTGCACGCGCACCACCGCCGTGTCGCGGGCGCGGCGCAGGATGAAGTCCACGATGGCCGGGTCGTCCACGGCCGGATCCGTGTCCGGCTGGCAGACGATGGTGGTGACCCCGCCCGCCGCCGCCGCATGGCTCGCGGAGGCCAAAGTCTCGCGATGCTCGGCACCGGGCTCGCCGATGAAGGCGCGCATGTCCACGAGGCCGGGGGCGACGATGGCGCCCTTGCAGTCCACCACCTCGGCCCCGTCCGGGATGCCGCCTGCCGCGAGGCCGAAGGCCGCGTCGCGGATGACGCCTTCCGAGAGCAGCACGTCGCCGTGGAAATCCGATCCGCGCGAGGGGTCCACCACGCGCGCATTAACCAGCATCAGGGGATGGGGCTCGGAGCCTCGGGCAGTCTCACGCATTGGGAAGTTTCCGCGCCAGGACGTCCAGCACCGCCATGCGGACCGCGACGCCCATTTCGACCTGCTCCCGGATCAGGGATTGCGGCCCGTCGGCCACGGCGGAATCGATCTCGACGCCCCGGTTCATGGGGCCGGGATGCATCACCAGCGCATCGGGCTTGGCGCGGCGCAGCTTGGCTTCGTCGAGGCCGAAATAATGGAAATATTCCTTCACCGAGGGGATGAAGGAGCCGGCCATGCGCTCGCGCTGGAGGCGCAGCATCATGACGATGTCCACCCCATCCAGGCCGCTCTCCATGCTCCGGTGCACTTCCACGCCATATTGCTCGATGCCGGAGGGCAGGAGCGAGGAGGGCGCCACCACGCGCACCCGCGCGCCCATGGTGGAGAGCAGCAGCATGTTGGAGCGGGCGACGCGCGAATGGAGCACGTCGCCGCAGATGGCCACGGTGAGGCCCTCGATGCGGCCCTTGTTGCGGCGGATGGTGAGGGCGTCCAGCAGCGCCTGGGTGGGATGCTCATGGGCGCCGTCGCCCGCATTCACCACGCAGCAATCCACCTTGCGCGCCAGCAGCGCCACCGCGCCCGAGGCATGATGGCGCACCACCAATATGTCGGGATGCATGGCGTTCAGCGTCATGGCGGTGTCGATGAGCGTCTCGCCCTTCTTCACCGACGAATTGCCCACCGACATGTTCATCACGTCCGCCCCGAGCCGTTTGCCGGCAATCTCGAAGGAGGACTGGGTGCGGGTGGACGCCTCGAAGAACAGGTTGATCTGCGTGCGCCCGCGCAATGTGGTGCGCTTCTTCTCGATCTGGCGATTCAGATCGACGAATTCCTCGGCGAGGTCGAGCAATCCGCTGATCTCCTCGGCGGACAGTCCCTCGATTCCGATCAGGTGGCGGCGATGGAGCGTGAAGGGCGAGGAGGAAGTCATGGCAAGCCCGACCGTTTAAAGACTGGAGCCCCGCCCCGCAAGCGTTCACCGCGCGCCATGCACGCATTCCGCCGCATCTTCATACCGAGCGTCAGCGATACAGTTTGGCTTTGATCGGGGGGATGCAATAGGATGGGTGTCCTGAGGTGAGGCTTCCGGTCCGGACGCGGCAAAGCACCGGACGAACGGCATCTGGAGACGATCATCATGGTGAAGCGGACGCTCGCGGTGATGGGTTTGGTTTTCGGCCTCGGCGCGGCGGCAGCCTCTCCGGCGCTGTCCGCCTCCATCGGTACGGGACAGGCAGGGCTCCGAGGCCCGGTGGACTCGCAGGTCACCCAGGTTCAATGCTGGAATTGCGGCTGGTCTTCAGGCCCGGTGGTGGGCATCGCGGTGGCGCCCATCGTGGCGGTGCCGGTGCCGACCGTGGCGACCCCGGTCTTCACGCCGGGCGTCATCTACGCCGTTCCCCAGACCATCGCGGTTCCGCAATTCGCTGTTCCGCCGTTCGCGATGGCTCCCCAATTCGCGATGGCCCCTCAGTTCGCGGTGGTGCCGCAGGCCGTTATCGCTCCGGTGGTGGTCCCCCGCGCTGTGGTGATCCCGCAAGTGGTCGCGGCGCCCGTGCTCGTGCCGGCCTCCTGCTGGATTGAGACCGACAATCGCGGCTTCGGCTATTGGGGCAGTTGCTGGGGTCGCCGCTGAATTAGCCCCCCAAAGCCGTCGCCACGAAGGCAACCAGCGGCAGCGTCACGGCGCTGGCCAGCAATTGCAGGGTCAGGATCTGCGCGAGGAGCGGTGCATCGCCGCCCATCTGGCGTGCCAGCACATAGCCCGCCGGTGCGGAGGGCACCGCCGCCAGCAGCGTGATGGTGATGAGCTCCACGCCGCGCAGGCCGAAGGCAAGCCCGAGGGCCAGCGTCAAGGCCGGGCGGGCCACGAGATTGAGCGCCACCGTCAGCATCGTATAGCCACGCGGCGTCGCCAGCCCGCGCAGGCTGAGGCCGCCGCCCACCACCAGCAGGCCGATGGCCAGCGAGGCCCGCCCGAGAATGTCGCCGAAATCCATGAGGACGGTGGGCAGGCGCAGGCCGCTGGCATTGATGAGCATGCCCACCGCGCACGACCAGATGAGCGGGTTCTTCAGAAGCTGGCGCGCCACTTCGGGCATGCCCGGCGGCGTGGCGCTGGCATGGCGGGCCAGCACCCAGACCACCATGATGTTCACCAGCGGCACGAGGCTGGTGAGCGCGATGGCCGCCACTGCCACGCCCTCCGGGCCGAACAGGCCGTCCGCGATGGCCAAGGCGAGGTAGGAATTCCAGCGCAGCACGCCCTGCGCCACCGAGGTGAAGGCGGGGCCCGTCACGCCCATCCGCCGCACCAGGAAGGGGCGGATGGCGATGAGCAGCGCGAACAGCAGCGCCAGGGTCAGGGCATAGGCGCCCACCACGCCCGCGAAATTCACCTTGGACAGATCGGCGCGGGCGGCGGAGACCACCAGCAGCGAGGGGAACAGCACATAATAAGTGAGCTGCTCCATCCCGTACCAATGGGCGGGCTCGCGCAGGAGGACGCGGCGCAGCCAATAGCCGAGCGCGACGATGAGGGCGACGGGAATGAGGGCGTTGAGGATCAGCATCTGAAATCGGGGCGGAGCAGAAGAGGGTGTCCCGTTGCGGGACAGGTATTCGGTGGCGCGTGGAACCGGCAGGGCACAAAGGCGGGGCGAATCGCCGACCGGGCAATGTTCACGCCTCGTCCTCGGACTGGGGAGGAGCGGCACGGGCGGCAGCATTGCGCAGGAAGTTCAGCGCGCCGTCCAGGATGAAGGCCGCCGCATGCTGGTCGATGACCGCCGCGCGCTTGCCCCGGCTCACATCCGCCGCCACCAGTGCCCGCTCGACGGCGGCGGTGGAAAGACGCTCGTCCCACAGGCCGATGGGGCGGCCGCTCATGCGGGCGAAGTTGCGGGCGAAAGCGCGGGTCGCCTGTGCGCGGGGGCCTTCGCTCCCGTCCATGTTGAGCGGCAGGCCGAGGATGAAGGCCACCGCCTTGCGCTCGTTCGCCAGCGCGATGAGCCGTTCGGCATCGGCCGTGAACTTGGCGCGCTTCACCGTCTCGATGATGGTGGCGAGCATCCGGTCGGGGTCCGCGGAGGCGACGCCGATGGTCTTGGTGCCGAGGTCGAGCCCGATCAACGCGCCGCGCGCGGGCAGGAGCGGGGCCAGTTCGGCGAGGGGAAGAACGGGGGCGGGAGCGTCGGGCGCGATCATGGCCCATGGCTAGCACGGCGCGACACCGGGCGGGAGGCATGGGAAGCGGTGGCTTCACGGGCAGCGTTGCGCGGCGTGGGGGGCTTGGGGCATGCTCCGCCGCGCTGCCCCGGCAGCCGCCTATGGATAATCGCGAAGGGAGTTCGTCATGAAGATCACCTGGTTCGGACATGCGGCCTTCCGGCTGGAGTTCGCCGACAAGGTCGTCTTGATCGACCCCTTCCTCACCGGCAATCCCGGCTTCACGGGCGACCGCTCGGCTGCCATCGGGGGCGTGACGCATATCCTGCTCACCCACGGCCATGGCGACCATCTGGGCGATACGGTGGACATCGTGAAGAACGCGGCGATCCCTGTGCCCGTGGTGGCCAATGCAGAGATCTGCGCCCATCTGGCGGGGCAGGGCCTCGACCAGCTCCAGATGATGAATACCGGCGGCACCATTGATGCGGGCGGCTTCAAGGTCACCATGGTGCGGGCGGACCATTCCTCGGGCGGCGGCGGGCCGAGCCCCACCTATCTCGGCAACGCCAACGGCCTCATCGTGAAGGCGCCCGGCGAGCCCGCCATCTGGCACCTGGGCGATACGGACATCTTCTCCGACATGGCGCTCATCAGCGAGATCCATGGTCCCAAGGTGGCTTTCGTGCCCATCGGCGACCGCTTCACCATGGGCCCGGAGACGGCGGCCATTGCGGTGCAGCGCTTCCTGAACGTAGAGACCGTGGTCCCCTGCCACTATGCCTCCTTCCCGCCGCTGGTGCAGGACGCTTCCGGCTTCGTGGCGGCGCTGGAGGGCGGCGCGACGAAGGTTCTGGTACCCAAGTCCGGCCAGCCCTTCGAGGTGTGAGGACGGGCCAAAAATAAATCCGGTCGCGTCTTGTGCACTGCGATTGACGGGCGCTCGCCGTCTTGTTGAAAGGTGGATACCGGAGGATCGTCCTCCGGCCATGAGCGGACGATTGGCCTGCACCCTGTGGGGAAGATCGGGGCGCGGCGCAATTTTCGGGGGATGAGCGATGAAGCGTTCTCTGTTCGGCGCCGCGCTGGCGCTGGCGGCATTTACCATGTCTCCGGCACTGGCCGCGAAGCAGGATTTCGAGCTGGTGAACAAGACCGGCTATGACATCAGCCATGTCTATGTCTCTCCCACCAAGTCCGAGGACTGGGAGGAGGACGTGCTCGGCAAGGATGTCCTTGCCGACGGCGATGCCTGGGATATCGATTTCGAGCGCGGCGACTCGACCTGCAAGTGGGATCTGAAGGTCGTCTATGCGGACGACGATTCCAGCGCCTACTGGCGCAATATCGACCTGTGCAAGGTCGAGAAGATCACCATTCGCTACAACCGCAAGAGCGACACCACCTCGGCCACCTTCGACTGAGGCTCGGCTCGAACGGGCGGTTCCAAAAGAAAACGGCCTCCGGCATCACCTGCCGGAGGCCGTTCCTTTTCGGCTATTTGCCGGTGAAGACGGCCTTGCGCTTCTCGAGGAAGGCGTTGATCCCTTCCTGGAAGTCGGCGCTCTCATAGACGACCCGGCGCATGTCCTGGATGCGCTCGAACACCTGGGCCGCGATGGGCTGGTAGTCCGCGAGCACCCGGAGCTGCTCCTTGATCACCGCCACGGCGAGCGGCGCCTTGTGCGTCATGCCCTCCGCCAGCGCCTGGGTGAAGCTGTCCAGCTCCGCCGAGGGCACAAGGTGGTTCACGATGTGCCACTTGGCGGCATCGTCGGCCTTCAGCGGCGTCGCCGTGAAGAACATCTCCTTGATGAGGTTCATGGGCAGGCGGCCGATGAAGTGGAGCAGGCCCGTCGTGTTGTAGGGCAGGCCCAGATTGACCGGCGTGATGGCGAAGCTCGCCGTCTCGTCGGCCACGATCATGTCGCAGGACAGGACGAGGTCGAACGCGCCGCCCCACACCGTACCGTGGATCATGGCGATGACCGGGTAGGGGAATTCCCGGATGGCCCGCAAGGCCCGCTCCAGCGGGTCCGCATAGCCGAGCGGGTCTTCGTGGCCGTGAGGCAGTTCCTTGATGTCATGCCCCGCGGACCAGACCGGAAGGCCCGGCGCGGCGCGCAGGATCACCGCCCGCACGTCCTGGCCCTTCAGGCCGGACAGGGCGTCGATGAAGGCATCGAGCAAGGCGGCGCTGAGCGCATTCCGCTTGGCCGCATTGTTGAGGCTGACGGTGGCCACATGGTCGGTGACCGTTACCGTGACGAGGGGTTGGCTGGCCACGTCGGTCATTTCGCACCCCCAACGAAGTCAGCGAGGATTCGCGCACGGTCGCCGTCCAGTTCCGGGGGCGGCGAATAGGTGGTCGGCTCGATGGCGCCCACCACCTTGATGGGATTGCCCGCCACCTTGATGGCGCCCGCAACCGGATCTTCCACGGAGATGATCATGTTGCGCGCCGCCACCTGGGGCTCGGCCATCATGTGGGGCACGTCATTGATGGGCGCGCACGGGCAGCCCGCTTCGTTGAGCGCGTCCAGCCATTCCTTCACGGTGGCGGTCATCAGGGTCTTCTCCATCTCCGCCTGGAGGGCGTCGATGTTCTGGTGCCGCAGGTCGTTAGAGGCAAAGCGCGGGTCGGTGGTCAGGTCGGGACGCTTGAGCGCGCCGGCCATGAGGCCGAACAGATGGTCGTTGCCCGCCGCGATGATGACGTTGCCGTCCTTCGCGTTGAACGCCTGGAAGGGCGCGATGGAGGGATGGCGGGTGCCGAGCGGGCCGGGGATCTCGCCGGTCTTGGCATAGGCGGTGACGGAATCCTCCAGGATCGCCACCTGGCAATCCAGCATGGCGATGTCGATCTTGGAGGCGACGCCGGAGACCGCGCGCTTGTAGAGCGCCGCGCAGATGCCGTTGGAGAGATAGATGCCGGCGGTGACGTCGCCGATGGAGATGCCGACGCGGGCCGGCGGCTGGCCGGGATAGCCGGTCATGCTCATGATGCCGCCCATGCCCTGGACCACCATGTCATAGGCGGCGCGCTTGGAGAACGGGCCGCTGTCGCCGAAGCCGGAGGCGGCGCCGTAAATCAGGTGCGGATAGCGGGCATGCAGGGTTTCCCACCCGTAGCCCAGCTTTTCCATGGTGCCCGGACGGTAGTTCTCGATAATCACATCCGCCTTCTCAAGCATCTTCTCGAAGATGGCGCGGTCGTCGGGATGTTTCAGGTTGAGCGCGATGCTCTCCTTGTTGCAATTAATGGCAGAGAAATAAAGCGACTTGCCATTGGCGAACGGGCCGAAGGCGCGGGAATCGTCGCCGGTGCCGGGCATTTCTACCTTCACCACCCGCGCGCCGAGATTGGCCAGCGTCATGGTGCAGAAGGGACCCGCCAGCACACGGGACAAATCGATAATCGTTACACCGGACAATAGGCCGGTATTATTTTCTGCACTTGCCATCATAAAGACCCCCCAGGAGCGGGTACCGCTCACCCGCCTGGGTATAGGTCTTCAAGTCGGTCGCAGCGTCAACAGGTCTGCGTGCGCAAAAGACAGTGATGATTGGCGAAAATTGGCTAAGTGCGCCTATATCCAAAGCCAGCCTTATGATTTCTGCCGCACATATCGGCCCGGGGCGTCCTCGATCGGATTCAATACGCCGCCACCGACCATGCGTGACTGCGTGTCCTCTGGATGCAGGACGGAGAACCATGTCATCCAGTCCGTCCACCAGGAGCCGGGATGCTCCTGCGCGCCGGCCAGCCACTGGTCGTAGGAGCCCGCGGGTCCGTCGGTCCAATACTGGTATTTCTTCTTCGCGGGCGGATTAACCACGCCGGCAATATGCCCGGAGCCGGACAGCACATAGCGGACCGGCCCGCCCAGGAGCCCCGCGCCGATATAGGCGGAGCGCGGCGGAGCGATATGGTCTTCGCGCGCGGCAAGGTCATAGACGGGGATGGTCACCTTCCCCATGTCGATGCGCACACCGCCGATCTCGGCATTGCCCTTGGCGATGTTGTTCTCAAGGTAGCAGTTGCGCAGGTAATAGGAGTGGTTCGCCGCCGGCATGCGGGTGGAATCGGCGTTCCAGAACAGCAGGTCGAATGGAAAGGGCGCCTTGCCCTTCATGTAGTTGTTGACCACGTAGGGCCAGATCAGGTCGTTGGAGCGCAGCATGTTGAAGGCGCTGGCCATCTTCTTGCCTTCGAGATAGCCCAGCTCCTTCATCCTGCGCTCCAGGACCGTCAGCTGCTCCTCGTCCACGAACACCTTTAGGTCGCCCGCATGGGTGAAGTCGATCTGGGTGGTGAGGAAGGTGGCGCTGGCGGCGCGCGTGTCGCCGATCCCCGCCAGATAGGCCAGAGTCACCGCCAGCAGCGTGCCGCCCACGCAATAGCCCACGAGATGAGCCTGCGGCTCGCCGGTCACCTTCAGCACCGCATCCAGCGCGGCCAGGATGCCGTCGCGCATGTAATCGTCGAAGCCCTTGGCGGCGAGGCGCGCGTCGGGATTGACCCAGGAGACTACGAACACCGTGAGGCCCTGGTCCACCAGCCACTTGATGTAGGATTTTTCGGGCGTGAGATCGAGAATGTAGAACTTGTTGATCCAGGGCGGGACGATCAGCACCGGCATCTTCTTCACGCTCGGCGTCGTCGGCTCATACTGGATGAGCTGCATCAACTCGGTCTCGAAGATGACCTTGCCCGGCGTGAGGGCGAGGTTCCGGCCCAGCTCGAAGGCGGACATGTCCGTCTGGCGGATCCGCAGGTCGCCTTTCCCCTCGATCAAATCCTCGGTGAGGTTGCGCATGCCGCGCACCAGGTTCTCGCCGGAGCTGTTGACGGTCTCGCGCAGCAGTTCCGGATTGGTGAGGATGAAGTTAGACGGCGAAATAGCGTTGCTGAGCTGGCGGACGAGGAATTCCGCCTTGTGCTTCTCATGGGGCGGCAGGCCGTCGGCCTCCTGCACCATGGAATCCGCCCAGTGCGAGGTGACCAGATAGGTCTGCTTGAGGGCATCGAAGAAGGGATTGGTGGTCCACTCCGAATCCTTGAAGCGGGCATCGCGGCTGTCGGGCGCGACCACCGGCTCGGCCTCTTCCCCGGACATGCGCCGGAGGGCGGAGGTCCAGACCCCCAGATAGCCGCTCATCAGGCGCGATTGGGCTTCCACCGCGCGCTGGGGATCGGACAGCCAATATTCCGCGACATTGCCGATGGTGCGGACCGCATCCGCCACGTCATCGGCGAGATCATCCTTCTTCCCCGCCTCGCGGGGGCGGATATAGGCCGCCAGGGCCTTTCCGCCTTCCTCGACCAATTGGGCGAGATTATTGGCGAAGGCATCCATGTCGAGCTTCGGAGGACGGACTTCGGACGTGACTTCCTTCGTGGCGGACATGCTTGTTCCTTGCAGCCGGCGCCGGTAATCGGACGCTGACCCCTGTATCGCGTTTCCTGCTTCGGGCATATTAGCGGGGCGAAAGGCGGTGGGCGAGGGGCGCGCTCGCACCGATCCGATGTTCGGCGGACAAAGTTGCGTTCCACGGAGAGGTCCATGGCTCATGAGATGATCCGACGACGAGGCGCAGGGCGCGGCAGGGGGCGCGTGCTCCTCATGCTCGGCGCCCTCAGCCTTGTGACGGGATGTGCGGGGGAGGGGGTCTTCTCCATGTTCGGACCCAAGGAGCCGGACATCCCGCAGGCGCCGCACGGCCAGTATCCCAACCTGTCCACACCCGGGCCCGACATTCCACGCCCGCCCGTGCTCGATGCCCAGGGGCAGGCGAAGATGGAGACCGAGCTTGAGGCTCTGGCCAAACAGACCCAGGAGCGGGGAGAGGCAGCCGCGAAGGATGCCCCTTGACCTTACGCGCCGCTACCGCCAGGGGTAACGGAGAGTGAGGTGGTAGCATGGTGACCGCGCGGCCGGGGCAGAGCAAAGTACAAGAGGCATTTCTGATCGTCGGTTTCGGCGGCATCGGAGACCATGTGCGTTGCTTCGCGCTGGCGCGCCACATCGCTGCGCAGCATCCCGGCGTCGCCATCGACTTCCTGTGCCGCAGCCCCACCGACCGCCTAGTGCCCTTCGTGCCTGACCTGCGGGCGGCCTTCGTGGACGACACGCCCCATCGCCAGTTCGGATTGCGCGCCAAGCTGGACCTGGCGGCGCGGCTGCGGGAGCAGCGCTATCGCCGGGTCTATGTGGTGAGTCGCACCCTGAAGTCCGCCCTCGTGCCCTTCCTGGCCGGAATTCCGGAGCGGGTCGGCTGGCTGGGAGAAGGGCGCGTCGGCCTCATCAACCGTCCGCGCTTCGGCGAGCGAGGCCTGCATGGGGAGACCGAGAAGGTCTGCGCGCTGGCCTCGAGCAAGGGGCTGGCCGGTTGCGGCCCCCTGATGCCGCCCCGCATGGCGGTGGCGCCGGATCTGCTGGTGCGCTGGCAGATGGACTTGCCCGATGGCCCTCCGGCCGCGTCCGTCCTCGCCTTGGCGCCCGGCGCCTATAATGACAAGCGGCTCTGGCCGGTGGAACGGTTCGCGGCTGTGGCCCGCGCCTTCGCCGCAGAGGGCTGGGAGGTCTGGGTGCTCGGTGGCCCCCAGGAGCGGGAGATGGCACGCCTTATTGCCGCTGCCGTCCCCGTGCGGGATTTTACCCTGACGCCGCTGGAAGATGCGGTGTTCCAACTGGCGAGCGCCACCCTGTTCCTCGGCAACGATTCGGGAATGCTGCACATTGCCGGTGCCCTCGGCGTGCCCAGCGTTGGCCTGTTCGGCCCCACGGCGCTGGAAGTGACCGGGCCGCGTAATCCGGAAGTGGCCGGCGTCCGCCCGCCCGGGCAGGACATCGATCTGCGGCAGATCGGCAGCGCGTGCGTGATCGACGCGCTGGCAGAGCAATATTATCGGTTCCGGCCTGCGCTTCTGGCCTGAGGGGGTGCGCGCAGACGCCGGATTGTGGAGGCAGGGAGCGGGGTGTTCTATGCCGCCATGCGTAGATTCATCCTCCTCCCCCTCCTCCTTCTGTTCGCTTCCCCCGCCCTTGCCGACCCGGACCTTGCCAAGGGCGAGAAGGCTTTCATGAAGTGCCAGGCTTGCCATGCGGTCGGCCCCGGCGCGAAGACCAAGGTCGGCCCGCCGCTCAACGGCATCGTGGGCGCCAAATGGGCGCTGACCCCCGGTTTCACCTATTCCGACGACCTCAAGGCGGGCGGCGAGGCCGGCAAGGTGTGGGACGAGGCCACGCTCGACGCCTATATCGCCAACCCCAAGGCGGTGGCGCCCACCGGGCGCATGCCCTTCTTCGGCATCAAGCCCGCGGCGGAGCGGATCGATCTCATCGCCTATCTCAAGCAGTTCAACGCCGCCGGAGAGAAGCAATGAGCGAGGGGCGAATCCAACGCCTGCATGTGGCTGACGACCTGGATGTCGGCCGCGAGGTGAGCCTTCCGCCCGAGCAGGCCCATTATGTGGGCGGCGTCATCCGCTTGCCGGTGGGCGGGGCCATCCTGCTGTTCAACGGGCGGGACGGAGAATGGAAGGCGCGGCGGACCGAGGGCGGCAAACGCGACGTGCGCCTGAAGGTGGAGGCGCAGACCCGGCCGCAGACCCCGCCGGGGCGCATCGACTATGCCTTCGCGCCGCTCAAGCATGCCCGGCTTGATTATATGGTCCAGAAGGCGGTGGAGATGGGGGTGGGGCGCCTCTCCCCGGTCCTCACCCGGCACACGCAGGTGAGCCGCCTCAATCTGGAGCGCATGGCCGCCAATGCGGTGGAGGCGGCCGAGCAGTGCGGCATCCTCTCCTTGCCCGAGATCGACGCCCCGCTCAGCCTCGAAGCTTGGCTCGCGGCTTTTCCGGCGGATCGGGTGCTTGTCTTCTGCGACGAGGAGGCTCCGGTGGCGGATCCGGTCGCCGCTCTGGCCGGTGGCCCCGAGGGTGCGCCGAGCCTGCTCATCGGCCCGGAAGGTGGCTTCGCGCCCGAGGAACGGCGGATCCTATCCGCGCATCCCCGGTGCATCCGGCTGTCCCTGGGGCCGCGAATCCTAAGGGCGGATACGGCGGCCATCGTCGCGCTGTCCCTGGTCCAGGCGGTTCGCGGCGATCTCAGGGGATAGGCTCCCTGTCGCGTTCAGGGGCGCAGATGGCATGCCGTCTGTGTCCCGAAGTGACAGGTATTTTGCCGGTTTAATCTTTTGAGATGGACGATCGTTCGTTTGTTCCATCACAAGTCATGAATATTTTTTCGCTTCTTCATTGGTCTGTTGAGATAGGCGGAAACAGCATCTGATCCTGCATTAGCAGGGGTCTTGTTGAGGTTGGTATTATTCTAGTGGGTTCCCGGCGCCACATTTCAGGCGAACTTTCCACCACTCTCCACGCAACCGAAATGACGCTTGGGCGTTACGGGTCCGATGGGGTGGAGGAATAAGATGACCTCAACTTATAAGTTCGGCATCGAAGAAGAATTCTTCGTCGTGGATGCCCAGACCAAGGCCGTGCAGCGGCGCATGCCCTCGGGCTTCTTCGCGCAGTTGAAGGAGGGGCTGGGAGACGCTGTGACCGTCGAACTGCTCCAGTCGCAACTGGAGATCGCCACCAACCCGGCCACGCGATCCGGCACCGCGCTCAACGAATTGCGCGACCTGCGGGGCACTGCGGCACGAATCGCGGCGGAGCACGGGATCGCCTTCATCGCGGCGGGCACCCATCCCACCGCCACCTGGGACGGCGTGCGCCACACCCAGGCGAACCGCTATGATGGGCTCATGCACGACCTCCAGATGCTGGGGGAGCGCAACATGGTGTGCGGCCTCCATGTGCATGTGGAGCTGCCCGACCCGGACCAGCGGGTGGATGTGATGCGACGCATGGTGCCCTATCTGCCGCACTTCATCGCGCTGGCCACCTCCTCGCCCTTCTGGGGCTCCAAGCAGACCGGGCTCATGGGCTATCGCCTCGCGGCCTATGACGAGCTGCCGCGCACCGGCCTGCCCGAGCTGTTCGAGGACAATGCCGCCTACCAGGCTTATGTGGACGCCCTGGTCTCGGCGCGCGCCATCGCCGATTCCAGCTATGTGTGGTGGGCCGTGCGCCCCTCCGCCAAGCATCCGACCCTTGAGCTGCGCGCGCCGGACAGCTGCACGCGGGTGGAGGATGCGGTGGCCATCGCCGCCCTGTACCGGGCGCTGGTGCGCTATCTCGTGCGCAATCCGTCTCATAACAAGGCTATCGGCACGGTCCACCGCGCCA
Organism: Aquabacter cavernae; assembly: GCF_003993795.1. Taxonomy (GTDB): domain Bacteria; phylum Pseudomonadota; class Alphaproteobacteria; order Rhizobiales; family Xanthobacteraceae; genus Aquabacter; species Aquabacter cavernae. The sequence continues at coordinate 860,532 of NZ_RWKV01000008.1, read as the reverse complement.
TCGCCAACGAGAATAAGTGGCGCGCCCAGCGCTACGGCATCCACGGCTCGTTCGTGGATATGGAGGAAGGCCGTGCGGTGCCGGTGCCGGATGCGGTGGAGCAGTTGATCAGCCGCGTGGCGGATGATGCGGACGCCCTCGGCTCGCTGGATTCACTTCTGCACCTGCGCATCATTGCCGCGGAGGGCACCAGCGCCGACATGCAGCTCGCCATCTTTCAGGAGGCACACCACCGCACGGGCAACCGTGGGGAAGGGCTGAATGCGGTGAAGACCTGGCTGGCCCAGACCACGCTGCAATAGTCTGGCTGCAAACGCCGGGCGCGCGGCGCCCGGCGGCGGGGTCAGTTCAGCAGGTTCGCACGAACCTGCCAGCCGCCTTCCCCGTCCTCGGCCAGCGCCTCGGGAATCTGGGGATGCCGCATGGGTTCGTCGGACGGGTCGTGCTCCAGATTCTGCTCCGACACGTATGCCACATACTCACTGTCCGCATTCTCAGCGAGCAGGTGATAGAAGGGCTGGTCCTTGTGCGGACGGATCTCTTCGGGAATGGCGAGCCACCATTCCTCGGTATTGTCGAAGACGGGATCCACGTCGAACACGATGCCCCGGAAGGGGAAATGCCGGTGGCGGACCACGTCGCCGATGCTGAACCGGGCCTGGCGCATGGCCGGCAGGTCCCGCGCGGCATTGGAGGGCTCGTCCGCATTGCCCGCATCCAAAGCCCAAGCCTTGGCGCCGTGCGTCACGGGGGTGGCGACATCCCTCGGTTTTTCGTTCTGCGGCATGTACTCCTCCCCCGTCCCGTCCTTCATGCCCTCGGCGACCGTCAAAAACAATTCACAATCCATAAACCTTTGCGAGGTCGGCATCCTTGGCCGCGACGATGCGGGCGAGATCCACGATGACCTTGGCCTGCTTCCAGGTGGCGTCATCCTGCATCTTGCCGTCGATCATTACCGCGCCCGCGCCGTCCGGCATGGCTTCGAGGATCTTGAGGGCGAAGGCCACCTCGCCGGGATCGGGGCTGAACACGCGCTTGGCGATGTCGATCTGGGTGGGGTGGAGCGACCATGCGCCCACGCAGCCCTGGAGGAAGGCGTTGCGGAACTGGCTCTCGCAGGCGGCAAGGTCCGCGAAGTCGCCGAACGGGCCGTAGAAGGGCTTGATGCCGTTGGCGGCGCAGGCATCCACCATCTTGCCCACGGTGTAGTGCCACAAATCCTGCTGATATCCGGCGCGGGGCGTGTCGCCCGCTGCATCTGCCAGCACCAGATAGTCCGGGTGCCCGCCGCCCACGCGGGTGGTCTTCATGGCGCGCGAGGCGGCAAGGTCGGCCGGGCCGAGGCTCATGCCGTGCATGCGGGGCGAGGCGGCGGCGATGGCCTCCACATTCTTCACGCCCTCGGCGGTCTCCAGGATGGCATGGATGAGGATCGGCTTGGTGACGCCGTTCTTCGCTTCAAGCTGCGCGAGGAGCTGGTCGAGATAGTGGATATCCCACGGCCCATCCACCTTGGGCAGCATGATGACGTCCAGCTTGTTGCCGATGGCGGAGACGATCTCCGTCACGTCATCCAGCACCCACGGGCTGTTGAGGCAGTTGATGCGGGTCCAAAGGCCGGTCGTACCGAAATCGGTGCTCTTGCCCATCTCGATGAAGCCTTTGCGGGCGGCTTCCTTGGCATCCACCGGGATGGCGTCTTCGAGATTGCCCAGCACCACGTCCACGTTCTTGGCCAGCTCCGGCACGCGGGCGCGGATCTTCTCCAGATGCGGGGGCACGAAATGGATCATGCGCTCAAGCCGGACGGGCAGCTCCCGGAAGGGCGCGGGCGCGCCGATGGCGAGCGGCTTGTAGAAATTGCGCGGCAGCTTCATTGGAACTTCCCCTCCGGTGGCGGAAAAGAATGGGCCAGGAAGGGCAGGGGCGGCAAGCGCGACGTTGCAACGCAGCATCCGTATGGGGATGCTGGCACCGCCCATGGGGCGAGGAGGCGAAGGGAATGCTGACGAGACGGACATTCCTGGCGGGCGCCGCCGCGATTCTGGCGGCAGGGCCGGCGACCGCGCAGACCAGTTTCTGGGGGCGCCGCCTGCCGGAGCCCACGGATTTCATCTTCGGCTATGGCAGCCTCATGAGCACGGCCTCCCGCGAGGGCACGGGCCACCCGGGCATGCATGCGCTTGCCGCGCGGCTCTCGCCTGAATTCGGGCTGGTGCGCTCCTGGTGCGCGCGGTCCGAGCGCCTCGGCTTCACCGCCCTCGGCCTGCGGCCGCTGAAGGCAGGGGAGGCGGGCTGGAGCATCAACGGCGTGGTCTTCCCCGTGGAGCCCGCCGTGCTGCCGCGATTCGACCGGCGGGAATCGGGCTATGACCGGGTGGCGGTGCCGCGCGCGCTGATCGAGGGCGTCTCCTGGGAGGGACTGCCCCAAGGCGGCACCATCTGGGCCTATGTGCCCCGTAGGCGGCCGGGTGCTGGCGAGGAGCCGCTTCTGCCCAACCTCGCCTGTCCCATCCTCCAGTCCTATCTGGACCTCTGCCTACAGGGGGCGCTGGAAACCGGCACCGATTTCGCCCGCGAGATGATCGCCACCACGGCGGACTGGGGCACCTTCTGGCTCAATGACCGCGAGATCGCCCGGCGCCCCTGGGTCGCGAACCGGGATGCCGGGACCATCGACGAACTTCTCGCCGCCACCCCGCCTGCCGCCGAAGCCTTCGGCGCGCGGCTGTATTCGGAAGCCTATGCGGTGCGGATGATGAAGGAAGGCGCGCCGCGATAGGCGCCATGCGTGCAAGGCAGTTTCGCGGTCTCATTGACGGGGGGTATAAGGCCGCATGCCGTCCGACTCGCTCCTTGCCCCCGACACCGCCGGGGTGCGCGATCCCGCTGAAGTGCTTCGGCATGTCTTTGGCTATGAGGCGTTCCGGGGGCGCCAGGCGGAGATCGTCCGGCATGTGACGGAGGGCGGCGACGCGCTGGTGCTCATGCCCACGGGCGGCGGCAAGTCGCTCTGCTACCAGATCCCGGCCTTGGCGCGGCAGGGCACCGGCATCGTCGTTTCGCCCCTCATCGCCCTCATGCACGATCAGGTGCAGGCGCTGCGCCAGCTCGGGGTGCGGGCCGCCGCCCTCAATTCCGCCCTCGCGCCCGGCGAGGCGCGGCAGGTGGAGCGTGCCTTGGCGCTCGGGGAGCTGGACCTGCTTTATGTGGCGCCCGAGCGGCTGCTCACGGACGGCTTCCTCACGCTGCTCCAGGGGGCGCGCATCGCCCTGTTCGCCATCGACGAGGCCCATTGCGTCTCCCAATGGGGACACGATTTCCGGCCCGAATATCGCCAGCTCACCGTGCTGCACGAGCGCTTCCCCTCGGTGCCGCGCATCGCGCTCACCGCCACGGCGGACGGGCCCACCCGGCGCGAGATCGTGGAGCGGCTGGGCCTGGAGGAGGGGCGGGTCTTCCTCTCTTCCTTCGACCGGCCCAACATCCGCTATCGCATCGCGCCCAAGAACCAGCCGCGCCAGCAATTGCGCGCCTTCCTGGATACCCATGAAGGCGAGGCGGGCATCATCTATTGCATGAGCCGTGCGAAGGTGGAGGCCACCGCCGAGGCGCTGAACACCGAGGGGCGGGTGGCGCTGCCCTATCATGCGGGTCTGAGCGCCGAGGTGCGCGCCCGCCACCAGGACCGCTTCCTGAAGGAGGACGGCATCGTCATGGTGGCGACCATCGCCTTCGGCATGGGCATCGACAAGCCGGACGTGCGCTTCGTCGCCCATCTGGACCTGCCGAAAAGCGTGGAGAGCTATTACCAGGAGACCGGCCGTGCCGGGCGCGACGGCCTGCCGTCCGAGACGCTCATGCTCTATGGCATGGAGGACGTGGCCAAGCTGGTGCAGTTCGTGGACGCCTCGGACGCGCCCGACGCGCGCAAGCGGGTGGAGCGGGCGAAGCTCGATGCGCTCATCGGCCTGTGCGAGACGGCGAGCTGCCGCCGCACCGTGATGCTGGCCTATTTCGACGAGACCCTGCCGGAGCCGTGCGGGAACTGCGACACCTGTCTCGAACCGGTGCGCACCTATGACGGCACGGAGCGGGTCCGCAAGCTCCTGTCCTGCGTCTACCGCACCGGGGAGCGCTTCGGCGCGGTGCATGTGGTGGACGTGCTCATTGGCAATACCAACGACAAGGTCGCCAAGTTCGGCCACGAGGCGCTGTCCACCTTCGGCATCGGCAAGGATGTGTCGCGCGAGGAGTGGCGCGCCATTGTGCGGCAGGTGGTGTCTCTGGGCCTGCTGAATGTGGATGTGGAGGGCCATGGCGCCCTCGGCCTCACCGAGTCGTGCCGCCCGGTCCTGCGGGGCGAGCGCACAGTGGAACTGAAGGCCGAGGCGCGCACCCGGCCCGCCCGGGTGTCCGGCGGTGGCCGCGCGCCGCGCGCGGCGCTGGACGATCCCGGCGACGAGGCCCTCTATCAGAAGCTGCGCGCGCTGCGCCTGGATCTGGCGCGCGCCCAGGGCGTTCCGCCTTATGTGATCTTCCACGACGCGACGCTCATGGAGATCGCGCGCGTCCGCCCGCGCTCGCTGGCGGCGTTCGGCGACGTGTCGGGCGTGGGCGAGGCGAAGCTGGAACGCTACGGCCCGCAATTCCTGGAAGTGGTGCGGGGCGGGTAGGACGGCGCGTTTCCGTTGCCCTTCAATTCCCCGGCTTGCTATAGGCGAAGAGCGGGCACGGCCGGGTGCCCGGTCAAGGAGTGGTTCATGTCGGTGGATCTTGGAACGGTGCGGCGGGTGGCGCATCTGGCGCGCCTTGCGGTGAGCGAGGAGGAATTGCCCGCGCTGCAGGGTGAGCTGAACGCCATCCTTGCTTTCGTGGAGCAATTGTCCGCCATCGACGTGTCCTCCATCGAGCCCATGACCAGCGTGGTTCCGCTGACCCTGCCGCTCCGCGAGGATGAGGTCACCGACGGCCACTATCCCGACAAGGTGCTCGCCAACGCCCCCGAAGCCGAAAGCGGCTTCTTCACCGTGCCGAAGGTGGTGGAATGACCGCGCTCAATCATCTCACCCTCACCCAGGCCCGCGAGGGACTCGCCCAAGGTGAGTTCACTTCCGTGGAGCTGACCGAATCCTATCTGAAGGCCATGGAGCAGGCGCGCGTGCTCAATGCCTTCACGGTGGAGACGCCGGACCAGGCGCTGGCCATGGCCGCGCGGGCCGATGCCCGCATCGCGTCAGGCGATGCCGGACCGCTGGAGGGGCTGCCCCTCGGCGTGAAGGACATGTTCGCCACCGAGGGCGTGGCGACCACCGCCTGCTCCAACATCCTGAAGGGGTTCGTTCCCCCATACGAATCCACCGTCACCTCGCAGCTCTGGCGCGATGGCGCGGTGATGCTCGGCAAGCTCGCCAATGACGAGTTCGCCATGGGCTCCTCCACCGAGACATCGGCCTTCGGCCCCGTGGTCTCGCCCTGGCGGCGCGAGGGGGACACCACCCCGCTCGTCCCCGGCGGCTCCTCGGGCGGCTCGGCGGCGGCGGTGTCGGCCTTCCTGTGCGCGGGCGCGACCGGCACGGACACCGGCGGCTCCATCCGCCAGCCCGCGGCCTTCACCGGCACGGTGGGCATCAAGCCCACCTATGGCCGCTGCTCGCGCTGGGGCATCATCGCCTATGCCTCCTCGCTGGATCAGGCCGGACCGTTCGCCCGGTCGGTGAACGACGCGGCCATCCTGCTGCGCTCCATGGCGGGCCACGATGCCAAGGATTCCACCAGCGTCAACATGCGCGTCCCCAATTACGAAGACGCAGTGGGCGTCTCCGTGAAGGGCAAGCGCATCGGCATTCCGCGTGAATATCGCGTGGAAGGCATGTCGCAGGAGATCTGCGAGCTGTGGGAGCAGGGCGCGGACATGCTGCGCGATGCCGGCGCGGAAATCGTGGACATCACGCTGCCCCACACCAAGTACGCTTTGCCGACTTACTACATCGTCGCTCCGGCGGAGGCGTCGTCCAACCTCGCCCGCTATGACGGGGTGCGCTACGGCAACCGCGTGCCGGGCAAGGACATCATCGACATGTATGAGCGCACCCGCGCCGCCGGCTTCGGGCCGGAGGTGCGCCGCCGCATCATGATCGGCACCTATGTGCTCTCGGCGGGCTATTACGACGCCTATTACCTGAAGGCGCAGCGGGTCCGCACCCTCATCAAGCGTGACTTCGATGACGTGTTCGCGCAGGGCGTGGATGCCATCCTCACCCCCGCGACGCCCTCTCCGGCCTTCGGCATCGGCGAGAAGAGCAATGCGGACCCCGTGGAGATGTATCTCCAGGACGTGTTCACCGTGACGGTGAACCTGGCGGGCCTGCCCGCCATCTCCGTGCCTGCCGGCTTTTCGGCGGACGGGTTGCCGCTGGGTCTCCAGCTCATCGGCCGTCCGTTCGAGGAGGAGACCCTGTTCGCCCTCGGGCAGGCGGTGGAGGATGCGGCGGGCCGCTTCCCGGTGGAGGATCACTGGTGGTCACGATGAGCGAGGCGCCTCAGGCGCTCGCGGATTTGCGTCGGGAGATCGACGCCCTCGACGCCGAGATGGTGGGCCTGCTGGCCCGCCGCCTCGACGTGGTGCACCGGGTGCTGGCGGTGAAGCAGGAACACGGCATTCCCGCCCTCCTGCCGGACCGGGTGGAGGATGTGGTGGAGCGCGTGAAGACCGCCGCCGCCACGCAGGATATCCCGCAAGACCTCGTGGAGACGCTCTGGCGGTGTCTCATCGGCTGGACGGTGACCTATGAGGAGAAGCGGCTCGGCTAAGGCCGGAGGCTCCTTCCGAAGGCTGTTGCATTTCCCCCTCCCAACCCTCCCCCGCAAGCGGGAGAGGGCTTTGGCGGCGTGCTTTCGGTGAGGGCGCACCCGTCCATCCCGCACAACAGGTCCCCTCTCCCGCGTGCGGGGGAGGGCTAGGGAGGGGGAAATCCGGGGAGGGCCAGAGAGGGGAAAGTCGCGCGCCCGCTACCGCGACGATATCCCTGGCCCGAGAGAGGCTTTGTCCTATTTATACTTCCGCTTGCGCAGCGACTTGCGCGCGCGGAACAGGATGGCGCTCCAATAGGCTTTCGCCAGCGCCGTGGTGGATGTCTTCATGCGATCCATCTCAGCCTGGAGCGCGTTGCGCTCCGCGATGACGCGGGCCACCGCGCCTGCATCCGCCGCACCGCCCGCCGCCTTCACCAGCGCGTCACCCGCCGAGGCGCGGGCGATGAGCTGGTCGAACAGGCCGATCACCTGGGTGAAGGGCGGGGAGACCGCCAGTTCCGGCCATTTCAGCGTCCCGCGCCGTTCCGCGAACGGCCGGTCGAAGCCGTCCTGCAGGGGATAGCCCGCGCAATAAGCGGGGATGATGGCGGCGGACGGCGCCAGCGCGAAGCGCGGCTCAGCCTTCAGCGCCTCAGCGCCAGCCACCAAAGTGGGCACGAAGTTGGCGGTGTAGTCCTCGCGGCTGCGCCAGCCCACATAATGCTTCAGGCACTTCACCGCGATCTGATCCACCGAGCGGATGGCGAAATGGGCCAGCGGCGTGTTGGGCAGGGTGCGCGTGGGCACGCGGATGCCGTGGGTGAGGAGGGAATGGTTGCCCTCGTCAAAGGCGAGGCTCGGCTCCTTGAACAGCGCCTTGGGGGCGAGGCTCTTGAACATGCCGGCGGGGTCGTAATTGAGCGCGGTGCGCACCCGCACCAGCGGATCGACGATGCTCATGTCGTCGTTCGGCCCGGCGAAATAGCGCATCTCCGCGAACGCACCCGCCATGCCCGGCGGGATGGCCGCAAGGTCCGCCTCGAAGACCGAGCGGTCGGCCGCGCCGATCAGTTCGTCGGCATCCAACGGCAGGATGACGTCCCAATCCTCTTCCTTCAGGATCAGCCGCATGGCCGCACTGGTGCGCTTCGCCTGGTGGAAGGCGCCTGTCCACCCGTCCTCCAGCAGTCGCACCGCATCGCTCTCGTCGGCGAGGCGCCGCAGGATCTCGGGCGTGTTGTCCGTGGAGCGGTCGTCGATGATGTACATCCGATCGACGAAATGCAGATTGTGCCGGACGAAGCCTTCGAGGATGTCCGCCTCGTCCTTGACGAGGGAAATGGAAGCGATGCGCATGGTCGTTCGGGACAGCCTGCCTGCGTTCGTGAGCCTGATCCGAACCGGCTGAGTCAACCGGCCCGAGGGGGGCTTTCAAGCGGCGCACTCTCGGTGCGGCGGGGCCTCCCGTCAATCCGCGCGGTTGCCACGCCCGGCGGGCGGGAGTAGGGGACATGAGAGGGCCCGCCACATTCCCAAGGGACGAAAATGAACGCTCACGCACGACCCGCCGATCCCCGAAAGCTCATCAAGGGCGCCACCGGTGACTGGGAAGTGGTGATCGGCATGGAGATCCACGCCCAGGTCTCCTCCAATGCCAAGCTGTTCTCCGGCGCCTCCACCGCCTTCGGTGGCCCGCCCAACGACCATGTCTCGCTGGTGGACGCGGCCATGCCGGGCATGCTGCCGGTCATCAATAAGGAATGCGTGGCGCAGGCGGTGCGCACCGGGCTCGGCCTGAAGGCGCAGATCAACCTGCGCTCGGTGTTCGACCGGAAGAACTATTTCTATCCCGATCTGCCCCAGGGCTATCAGATCAGCCAGTATAAGAGCCCCATCGTGGGCGAGGGCGAGGTGATCGTCGATCTGTCCGACAGCGAGACCATCACGGTGGGCATCGAGCGGCTGCATCTGGAGCAGGACGCGGGCAAGTCCATTCACGACCTGTCCCCCTCGCTCAGCTTCGTGGACCTGAACCGCTCCGGCGTGGCGCTCATGGAGATCGTCTCCCGGCCGGACCTGCGCTCGGCGGACGAGGCGCGCGCCTATGTGACCAAGCTGCGCTCCATCCTGCGCTATCTCGGCACCTGCGACGGCGATATGGAGAAGGGCAATCTGCGCGCGGACGTGAACGTCTCCGTGCGCAAGCCCGGCGAGCCGCTGGGCACGCGCTGCGAGATCAAGAACGTCAATTCCATCCGCTTCATCGGCCAGGCGGTGGAGGTGGAGGCACGCCGCCAGATCGAGATCCTGGAGGATGGCGGCTCCATCGACCAGGAGACGCGCCTGTTCGACCCCAACAAGGGCGAAACGCGGTCCATGCGCTCGAAGGAAGAGGCGCACGATTATCGCTACTTCCCTGATCCGGACCTGCTGCCCTTGGTTCTGGAGCCCGGCTTCGTCACCGAGCTTGAAGGGGAACTGCCCGAGCTTCCCGACGCCAAGAAGGCCCGCTTCATCGCCGATTACGGCCTCACCCCCTACGACGCCTCCATCCTGGTGGCCGAGAAGGAGACGGCGGATTATTTCGAGGAGGCGGTGAAGGCCGGGGGCGTTTCCCGCAATGCCAAGCTGGTGGCCAACTGGGTCATGGGCGATGTGGCTGCTTATGCGAACACTGCGGGCGTCTCCATCTCCCGCACGCCGGTTTCGGCCGCGCAGGTGGGCGCGCTGGTGGATCTCATTTCAGACGGCACCATCTCCGGCAAGATCGCCAAGGACCTGCTGGTGATCGTGCTGGCGGAATCCTATGCGGGCGATCTGCGCGCGCTGGTGGAAGAGCGCGGCCTGAAGCAGGTGACGGATACCGGCGCCATCGAGAAGGTGGTGGACGAGATCATCGCCGCCAACCCGGACAAGGTGGCCCAGGTCCTCGCCAAGCCCACCATGCTGGGCTGGTTCGTGGGGCAGGTCATGAAGGCCTCCGGCGGCAAGGCTAACCCGCAGGCGGTCAACGACATCCTGAAGCAGAAGCTCGGCGTGTGAGGTCCCAGCCGGCCGGCGCCGAACGGCGCGGCCGGTGGCGATACAGCTTGTAGTATTTCTATCGCGTTACCCCGCTACACCCTGAGGTCGTGATTATGGCCCCGGCTCCGTTTTTCGGAGCCGGGGCCAAACGTGCGGGGAATTGCAATGAAACTCTGGCAGCTTTTGCCGGTCTCCATGCTGGGCATGGGAGCCTGCGCCGCCGCGAATGCGGCTGACCTTCCCGTCAAGGCGAAGGCCGTTGAATATGTGAAGGTCTGCGCCGCCTATGGCGCGGGCTATTATTATGTGCCGGGCACGGACACTTGCCTGCGGCTCGGCGGCTTTGTCCGCTTCGACGCCTATGTGAACGCCGTCGGCACCTTCAATCCCATGATCTCCTCGGCAGCGGGAACGGCCTTCAGCGCACCCGGCACCGGCGTCGGCGGCTATCCGCTGAACACCGAGAAGGCCGACGACTACATGACGCGCGTGCGCACCGTGGTGGACCTGGATGCGCGCACCGCCACCGATTACGGCGTGCTGCGGTCCTTCGTACGGTTCGGCGGCCAGTGGGATTCGCAGGCGGCGGCCGGCAGCCCGGCGGGCGGTTCGCTCTATCTTGAGCGCGCCTTCATCCAGTTCGCGGGCTTCACCTTCGGCTACACGCAGTCCTTCTTCGATACCGGCACCGATTACATGCTGACGATCCCCTATGCGGGCTCGAACACCTGGACGTCGGCCATCGCCTATACGGCCCAGTTCGGCAACGGCTTCTCGGCCACCATCGCTCTTGAAGACGCCGCCAACCGCACCACCGGCGTGCAGTACGGCCCGTCGTCCGGCACGTTCACGGGCGGTTCGACGCTCACCGGCCTGAATGGCCTGCGCTACAACAATTACCAGGACGGCCAGCAGGCGCCGGACGTGGTCGCCAATTTGCGGCTGGACCAGGATTGGGGCACCGCGCTCCTGTCCGGCGCGCTGCATCAGGTCGCGGGCCTCACGCCGGCGGGTGTCGGCGGCACGCAATATGTGGGCGCGGCCGGCACCGATAGCTGGGGCTTCGCTCTGGGCGGCGCGCTTGAGATCAAGCTGCCCATGCTCGCGCCGGGCGACAGCTTCTATCTGCAAGCCAATTATGCCGATGGCGCGCTGAACTATCTGGGCCTGGCGGGCACTCAGCAGGGCCGTGCCTCGGCCTTGGGCAGCGTTGACCTCAACTCGCCCTTCGCTGCGTCCAGCGGCGCTTATTATCCCATCGCGGACGCCATCTGGAACGGGAACGGCTATTCCAAGGAAACGGGCTGGTCCATCCAGGGCCAGTTCCGCCACTTCTGGATGCCGAATCTGCGCTCGGCCCTCTATGCCGGCTATGTGAAGGTGGATGTGCCCGCGAACGCCACCTTCTCCGCAGCCAATGTGGCGCTCCTGCCGGGCGCCGCTCTGTTCAACGGTGGCTACAGCGTGAACGTGACCCAGGTGGGGCTCAACACCGTGTGGTCGCCGGTGAAGAATCTCGATCTCGGCCTGGAGGTGCTCTACTCCAAGGTGGATGGCAGCCTGCCCGCCACGGCGGGGCTCATCTCCGGCACCGGCTCGGCCGGGACGCTGACGGCGTTCGGCGGCTCCACGGACGTGTGGTCCGGCGGCTTCCGCGCCCAGCGGAACTTCTGACCCTTCCGCGATACATGCCCGCCGCCCCTCACAAGGGGGTGGCGGGCCCCGTGGTGGGACCGAATATCTCCTCGAAGGCGACACGCAGCACCGTGTCCACCTCCGGCAAAGAGGCGAGCCGGCCGAGATCGGCAAGGCTCGTCACCCCGTGCTCGCGCACCCCGCAGGGCACGATGCCCCCGAAATGGTCGAGATTGGGATCGACGTTCAGCGACACGCCGTGAAACGTCACCCATTGGCGCACGCGGATGCCGATGGCGGCGATCTTGTCCTCGCCGCCCGCTCGGCGCACCCAGACGCCCACCCGGTCCTCGCGGCGCTCCCCGGTGACATTGAAGGCCGAGAGGCTGGCGATGAGCCAGGCTTCCAGCGCGCTCACATAGCGGCGCAGGTCCGGCTGGCGGCGCTTGAGGTCCAGCATCACATAGCCCACGCGCTGGCCGGGGCCGTGATAGGTGAACTGGCCCCCACGGCCGGTCTCGAACACCGGAAAGCGCGCATCCACGAGATCCGCGGGCTTGGCGCTGGTTCCCGCCGTGTAGAGTGGGGGATGTTCCAGCAGCCACACGGCCTCGGGAGCGGTTCCCGCCGCTATGGCCGCGACCCGCGCCTCCATGCGCGCCATGGCATCGGGATAGGGCACGAGCTGGTCGCTGATATGCCATTCCACAGGCGGAGCGTCGGGCGCGACGGGGCGAAGGTCGGTGTCGATGCGGGGGCGGGCGATGATTTCAGACATGAAACGACAAGGCTTTCACGGGCGGCGGTGCGCCCTTGTCCACATCCCTTATATGGATATGTGCGCGCCGCGTGATAGGGCCTTGTGGCGCCAGAGTCGATCTGTTAGACGATGGCCCCCGGCGATGAGCCGGCTGCCGGGCCCTGGGCTCGGCGCCAGATCTGGATGCGGTCGTGGCGGAATTGGTAGACGCGCTAGCTTGAGGTGCTAGTGGGGAGACCCGTGGAGGTTCGAGTCCTCTCGTCCGCACCAGGATTTGGCCTTAGCCGGCCTCAGCGGAACATGGCGACCCTCGGGTCGCCATTTTCATTTCTGCCCACCTGTGCCGGCCGGCACCATGTGCACCACGCGATAGCCCCGTTGCGCCAGAGCGTCCAGGAAGGCCGGAATCATCTCGGCGGTCTGCGCCTTGGTGTCGTGGAACAGCACGATGCCGCGCCCTGCGGCCTCCAGGCGGCCCAGCACCAGTTCGAGCTGCTGGGCGGGTGTCATGCGGTTCCAGTCGCTTGCCCAGAAGTCGGCGCCGAACACCGATATGCCGCGTGCTGAAAGGTTATCCAGAAGGCGCGGTGTGGAGGCGAAGCCGGGAAAGCGGAAGAAGGGCACGCGCGGGGCACCGGCGGCGCTGCCATAGGCGGCAAGGTCGTCCGCCGCCATGCCCCGGTCGATTTCCCCCACCGCTGCCTCGAACGGCATCTTGGCGAGGGTCTCGGTGGGGTGGGTCATGGAATGGTGCGCCACCGTATGCCCCTCGGCGATCTGCCGGCGCACCAGTTCGGGCCGCGCTTTCGCGTTTTGGCCGATGAGGAAGAAGGTGGCCCGCACGCAGCGTGCCTTCAGGGCGTCGAGGATCGCAGCGGTGGTGCCGGGCCAGGGGCCGTCGTCGAAGGTGAGAATCACTTCCTTTTCCGCGAGCGGGAGCGTCGTGGGGAAGGATTTGGTGCCGACCTGCACGCCCGCCGGCACTTCCATGACACGGGAGGTGCCCACGGCGCCGGGATGGCCGGGGCATTCGGCTGCAGTGGCGGTGTGGGCGGCAAGGAGCAGGGCAGGGAGACTGATTCCCCCGATCCATCGCGAAAAACGGCTTCGAATCATGAGCCTGACCTTGCGTTGGGGTTTGTGGGATTTGGGTCTCGCAAAACGCTCTCTTGGGGCCGGTCTGCGCGGGAGGTATCGGGCCGTCCGGTTGGAGCCATTGGATCCCCGATCGCGCAGATCCTTGCGGCACAAAAGGGCACGCGGGTGACTTTAGGGAATGAGAAACTGTTTCCCTCAGCCTGGATGCCGCTCTAGAACGCATCCGCGATCTCATCAATGCCGGTGAAAGGGGCGGATGCATGCAGGATGACACTCCCCCCCTGGACGAAGCCGAGACCCAGGCGATCCGCGACGAGGACGGTGCGTTCCTGCCCGCCTTCATCGAACAGGTCGAGGCGGCCATCGGGGAGGGGGATCGCGCAGCGCTCAAGTCCCGCATCGAGCCGCTGCATGAAGCGGATCTGGGCGACCTGATCGAGGCGCTGGACGAAGGTGACCGGCCGCGCCTCATCGAGCTTCTGGGCCGCGACTTCGACTTTACCGCCTTGACCGAGCTGGACGAGACCATGCGCGTCCAGATTCTGGGCGCGCTCAAGCCCTGGATCGTGGCGGACGGCATCCGCGACCTCGATTCCGACGATGCGGTCTACATCCTCGAAGACCTGGAAGAGGACGAGAAGGCCGAAATCCTTCGCTACATTCCGGCCCCCGAGCGCGGCGCGCTGGAGCGCTCGCTGGATTATCCGGAAGAGAGCGCCGGTCGGCGCATGCAGACCGAATTCATCGCGGTCCCGCCCTTTTGGACCGTGGGCCGCGCCATCGACCATATGCGCGAGACGGAGGATCTGCCGGACACCTTCTACGAGATCTTCGTGGTGGACCCGGCCTATCGCCTCGTCGGCTCCGTGCCCCTGGACCGGCTGCTGCGCACCCGTCGCTCGGTGCTGCTGACGGCCGTGAAGAGCGAGCAGCGCCAGGTGGTGAAGGCCAGCGACGACCAGGAGGAGGTGGCCCGCCTCTTCGAGCACTACAACCTCGTCTCGGCCCCTGTGGTTGATGATTCCGACCGGCTCGTGGGCGTCATCACCATCGACGACGTGGTGGACGTGATCCAGGAAGAGGCGGACGAGGACCTGCGCGCCATGGCGGGCGTCGGCAGCGACGAAGAACTCTCCGACAGCGTCTCCTATACGGCGCGGGCCCGGCTGCCCTGGCTGGTGATCAATCTGGGCACGGCTTTCCTTGCGGCCTTCATCATCGCCCTGTTTGCCGACACCATCGAGCATATGGTGGCGCTGGCGGTTCTCATGCCCATTGTGGCGTCCATGGGTGGTAATGCTGCCAACCAGACCATGACGGTCGCGGTGCGGGCCCTCGCCACCAAGGATCTCGGCAGCCACAATGCGCGGCGCGTGATCCGCCGCGAAGTCCTGGTGTGCCTGTGCAACGGGGTGATATTGGCGGTGTTGCTGGGCACCATCGCCGCCCTCTGGTTCCAGAATACCCAGCTCGGCGGGGTGATCGCGTCCGCGCTGGTGGTGAACATGCTGGCGGCAGGGCTGTTCGGCATTCTCATCCCGGTCACCATCAACAAGCTCAAGCTTGATCCGGCGGTGGCTTCGGGTGTGTTCGTCACCACGGTGACCGACACGGTGGGCTTCTTCACCTTCCTGGGCTTCGCTTCCCTCTGGTTCGCCCGCTGAAGTTATTCCTTACGGAATTTTCCCGATGCGACGGGCGGTGCATGGGCGCATATTCACACCCCGTCAGTCGCTGCCGGTGTGAGCCGGCTCACGTCGGCAGCGACGATGGTGCTGGTTGCGCATCGCGCGACGAGGTGCCTAAAAAACAGAGCGTTCCACCTGGGACGTCGTATCAGCGGCTTGGCCGCCGGAGGATAAAATTCCGAGACGTTCGGGCGCTAGGGAGCGTACCTTTTTCATCGCGGGCGTCGCGGCGCTCGCCGTGGTGCTCGGGGCGTTGATCGGTCTTCTCGTGATCACGATGGCCGGCAACGACCGGCGGGTTGTTGCCCGCGAGCGTGACGCCGTCTTCGCCCTCCTGGAGGAGCGCGCAGCCGCCGTTCAGCGCAGCGCCAGTGCTTTGCTGGAAGAGGGCGACACGATCGGCCGTGCGGTTTCCGGCGAGTTCGCCTTCGTCCATGAGCGTTTCGGGCGCCCGCTGGACGCTCATTTTGGATACGAGCGGGCCTATCTGGTGGACCGTTCAAGCGGCAAGCCGGTCTATGCCTCCATCGACGGCGCCCTGCTGAACGAGGAGGAGATGGCGGCCGCCGCCCCCACGCTGCGCCGCGCGCTACGCGGCATCGGCGAGCGCAGCATGGGGCTGATCGTCGATGACCGGGGCGTGGGCCTCGCGGTTATCGTGCCTCCGTTAGCCGGCGCACCGGGTTTGCTGTGCATCGCCGTGGATGCGGTGGACGACGCCTTCCTGAAGGAGATGGAGCAGCGTCTTCAGGTTTCGGGCCTGCATGTCATGCCCGCGCGCGAACCGTCGCGCGGTGGCGAGGACGGGGTTGTCCTCACCAATCTGGCGGGAGATGCGCCGCTGGTCATGTCCTGGCGCACCCAGTCTGCGGGCATCGGGACGCTGACAGACGTTGCCCCTGTGATTGCTGCGCTCTCCTCGGCGTTGCTGGGCATCTGCCTCGCCTTCCTGGTGCGGGCGCACCGCTCCGCCCGCGCCCTGGCGGAAAGCGAGGCGCGCGCCAGCTCCCTGGCCTATCGGGATAATCTGACCGGCCTGTCCAATCGCGGCCGCTTCATCTCGCTTCTGGAACAGCGCCTTGCCGCCATGAAGAACCAGGATGCCCTGGCGCTGCTGTTCCTCGACCTCGACGATTTCAAGGACATCAACGACACGCTCGGTCATGTGGTTGGCGACGAGCTTCTGTGCGAGATCGCGCGCCGTCTTGAGGCTGCGGTCGGAGAAGCCGGCAATGCGGGCCGTTTCGGCGGCGACGAGTTCGTGGCCTTCATCGCGGCGCCCGCCGCCGCCGCGCTGGACGCCCATGTGGCGCGCGTGACCGGCGCGGTGCATGCGCCGGTTCTCGTGGACGGCCGGGAATTGATGGTGGGGGCCTCGGTCGGGGTCGCCTATGCGCCGCGCCACGCGGCCACCGCCCGCGATCTCATGCGGCGGGCCGACATCGCGCTCTACCGCGCCAAGGCGGAGGGGCGGGGCTCCTTTGCCGCCTTCGAGCCGCCCATGGAGGTGGAGACGCTGCACCGCCGCAAGGTGGAGCAGGAACTGGCCGAGGCGATCCTCCACGACCAGCTCACCCTGCTGTATCAGCCGCTCGTGGATGTGGAGAGCGAACGCATCCTGGGCTTCGAGGCGCTGGTGCGCTGGGACCATCCGGAGCACGGGCGCCTGCTGCCGGAAGCCTTCATCCCCGTCGCCGAGCGCTCGCGGCTCATCAGCCGGCTCGATAGCTGGGTCTTGCGGGCCGCGTGCGAGGCGGGACGGACCCTGCCGGACGTGACCCTCTCGGTGAACATGTCGGCCATCAACCTGCGCGATCCCGATCTTTCCGAGCGGGTGCTGGCGGTGCTTGAGGAGACCGGATTCGATCCTGCGCGCCTGGAAATCGAGATCACCGAAAGCGCCCTGTTCACGGCGGAGGGGCCGGGCCGGGAGACGCTGGTGCGGCTGCGCGACGTGGGCATCCGCATCGCGCTGGACGATTTCGGCACGGGCCACGCCTCGCTCGTCCATATTCGCAGCGTGCCCGTCACCAAGATCAAGATCGACCGCTCCTTCATCCTCAATCTGGGCATTGAGCGCGACGCGGCCGCCATCGTCGAATATGTGATCCGCCTCGGCCGCTCGCTGGGCATCATCCTCACCGCCGAAGGGGTGGAGACGCGCGAGCAGCTTCGCTTCCTGCGGGCCTTCGGCGCCCAGCAGGCGCAGGGCTATCTGTTCTCGCCGCCGGTTCCCATCGAGACCGCCCGGCGGTTTCTGGACGAGCAGCGCGTGGCCGTGCCCGCGCAAGGCGCGAACCGGCGCCTGCCGGAGCGGACGGACACAGCGAGCGCGAGTGACAAGGAACCTGCCGGGACGAGTTGAATAAACGGCCATTCGTTTTATTCTGCCTCGTCTCCACGGTCTTCCGGGCGCGCGTCTGCCCGGACCTCGCAGAACCGGGAGCGGGAGGAGAGCGACATGTTGCCAAACGCCCATCAGGGTTTCGATTTCGATCTCGGCGAGACCGCCAACATGCTGCGCGACACGGTTCGCGCCTTCGCGGACGACAAGATCGCCCCGCGCGCCGCCGAGATCGACAAGTCCAACCAGTTCCCGCGCGATCTCTGGCCCCAATTGGGGGAACTCGGCCTTCTCGGTGTGACCGTGGAGGAGGAATATGGCGGCTCGGGGCTCGGCTATCTTGAGCATGTGATCGCCATGGAGGAGATCAGCCGCGCCTCCGCCTCGGTGGGCCTGTCCTACGGCGCCCATTCCAATTTGTGCGTCAACCAGATCCGCCGTAACGGCACCGAGGCACAGAAGCAGCGCTACCTGCCCAAGCTCCTGAACGGACAGAATGTGGGCGCGCTCGCCATGTCGGAGCCGGGCGCGGGATCGGACGTGGTCTCCATGCGCACCCGCGCGGAGAAGCGCGGCGACCGCTATGTGCTCAACGGCAACAAGATGTGGATCACCAACGGCCCCATCGCCGAGACGCTGGTGGTCTATGCCAAGACCGACCCGGCCGCCGGCGCGCGGGGCATGACGGCCTTCCTCATCGAGAAGGACTTCAAGGGCTTCTCCACCGCCCAGAAGCTGGACAAGCTGGGCATGCGCGGCTCCGACACCTGCGAGCTGGTGTTCGAGGATTGCGAGGTGCCCGAGGAGAACGTGCTCGGCGAGGTGGGGCGCGGCGTGAACGTGCTCATGTCGGGCCTCGACTATGAGCGCGCGGTGCTGGCGGCGGGGCCGCTGGGCATCATGCAGGCCTGCATGGACATCGTCCTGCCCTATGTCCACGAGCGCCAGCAGTTCGGCCAGCCCATCGGCACGTTCCAGCTCATGCAGGGCAAGATCGCCGACATGTATGTGACCATGAATGCCTGCAAGTCCTACGTCTACGCGGTGGCCAAGGCGTGCGACCGGGGCGCCACCACGCGCGAGGACGCGGCGGGGGCGATCCTCTACGCCGCCGAGAAGGCGACCTGGATGGCGCTGGAGGCGATCCAGACCCTGGGCGGCAACGGCTACATCAACGACTATCCCGTGGGCCGCCTGCTGCGCGACGCCAAGCTCTACGAGATCGGCGCGGGCACCAGCGAAATCCGCCGCATGCTGATCGGCCGGGAGCTGTTCCAGAAGACCCTGTGAGAAGTCCCCGACACGCGCGCCGCTGCCCTTGCGGCGGCGCGCAAGGTTGCGCATAGGGTCTGGCATGCGGCGGCGATCGTCGGCCGCATGTCAAATCCCGGGTGAGGGCGATGGACGACTTTTTCACGCTGTCGCGCATTTTCTGGTCGCTGGCCGTTCCCTCGAACCTGTTGATCTTCATCGCCGTTCTGGGGCTTGCCTTCGTCGCGACGGGCAGTCGCCGGCTCGGCCTTGCCTGCCTGTCCATTGCGGTGGTGGGGCAGGTGCTGACGGGCCTGACGCCGCTTCCCAACCATATCGTCTCGCCTTTGGAAGAGCGCTTTCCGCCCTTCGTGCCGGACGGCAGGCCGGTGGACGGCATCCTCCTCCTGGGCGGGGCCGAGGTGGATGCCGTTGCCCTGAGCCGCCGCTTGCCCGCCGTGAATGATGCGGGCGAGCGGGTGATCGTGTTCGCCGCCTTGGCACGCCAATATCCAGAGGCGGCCCTGGTCTATGCGGGCGCGGCCCAGGCTTTCGGGGAAAGCGGCGCCACAGAAGTGGCGGCCGTCGGTTCCGCCCTTGTGGATGTGGGGATCGACCTCAAGCGCGTGCGGTTCGAGACGCGCTCGCGCAATACCGCGGAGAATGCCACGTTCGCCAAGGCCATGATCAATCCCGCGCCGGGCTCGCGCTGGCTGCTGGTGACCTCCGCCTTCCACATGCCCCGGGCCATGGGCTGCTTCCGGGCCGTGGATTTTCCGGTCATCGCGACGCCGGTGGATTATCGCACCATCGGCCCAGATGCGCTCAACGGCTCCTTCGCCCGCGCGGCGGAGGGGCAGGACCTCACCGATGTGGGGATGAAGGAGTGGGTCGGCCTTGCGGTCTATTATCTGACCGGCCGCACCAATGCTCTGTTCCCCGCCCCCTGAGATCGGCCCGGAGCGGAACCGGAAGCAAGGCTCCGCGCTTGCTTGTCCTGTTGGACGCGGAATAAGCCTGGGCATGCGCTGACGTGCCCTTTGGGCCGGTTCGCGCGTCCTTGTGGACGAAATCGATACGGCTCCGGTCCAGGGGGCCGAGGGTCGCGGAACGTCATGTCCGCCGGGAGGACGCCATGCTGCGAACCGCCGCCGCCCTGCTGCCTTTGCTGATCGCCTTTGCTTCGCCCGCCGCCGCGCGGCCGGCCAGCTACAAGATGACCTGTGCTGCCGTGCAGGCCCTGGTGGCGCGGCAGGGTGGCGTGTTGATGGACACGTCCCCCACCACGTTCGACCGCTATGTGACCAATCTGCGTTTCTGCATGCCCGGCCAGGCCCTCAAGCCGGAATGGGTGCCATCCCGCGACACGCGGCAATGCTTTGCGGGCTATACCTGCATCGATCCCGACCGCGGCTGGTATCGTTGGGGCTTCTGACGAGTAGCGAGGGGCCTGTTGTTCCCGGAAGGCGCGGGCGATCTGGTCTCCGTGCGGTCGGAGAGCGTCTGTCCTGCGACGATGCCACTTAGTTGGCATGCCGCTCTGGTTGGAAATCGAGAGGGTGCAGGCGAAGATATCTGTCCGGATATCTGTCCGCTGTATGGGAGGGTGATCAGCTAAGTCGTTGAGGAATAATGGTGGGCGATGCAGGGATTGAACCTGCGACCCCTCCCGTGTGAAGGGAGTGCTCTCCCGCTGAGCTAATCGCCCTGTCAGGCCGAAGCGCCGGAGCGCGTCGATGACGAGGAGCGCGATTTAGAGCGCCCAGCGGGGAGTGTCAAGGGCTGCCTGTGGATGGCGTGCTTGACGCTGGCTGGAGGAGCATGGTCTCTCGCCTCATCAATAGGGAACGCTCATACTCATGAAACTCTATCTTTCCGCCCGCGCGCCCAATCCGCGCCGCGTCCAGTTCTTCCTTGCGGAAAAGGGCATCGAGGTGCCGGTCCAGTTGGTGGACCTCGCCCAGAAGGAGCACTTGAAGGACGAGTTCCTGCGGCTCAATCCCCGCAAGAAGGTGCCGGTCCTCGTGCTGGACGATGGCACGATCATCGCCGAGAGCATCGCCATCTGCCGCTATTTCGAGGCGCTCCAGCCCGAGCCGAATCTGTTCGGCAAGACGCCGCAGGAAGTGGCGCTGGTGGAAATGTGGCTGCGGCAGGTGGAGATCGAGTTCTGGCTGCCCATCCAGTTCGCCTTCCGCCACCTCCACCCGGCCCTCGCGGAGCGTGAGATTCCGCAGGTGAAGGATTGGGGCGAGGCCAACAAGCCGAAGGTGCTGGACTTCCTCTCCTATCTGAACGACCGGCTGTCGGAGAGCGCCTATATCGCGCTCGATCGCTTCACGGTTGTCGATCTCGTGGCGCTGGTGGCCGTCGATTTCATGCGCGCCGCGCGGATCGCCCTGCCGGAGGATCTCGTTCATGTGGCCCGTTGGCGGGCTCTGGTCTCCGCGCGCCCGGCCGCCCAGGCGGGCGCCTGAGCTGGACGGGTCCGCTGTGATCGAGGCGCGGGATCGCGCCGCGGACAATCTGGCGGACCTGCTGCGGCAGATCCGGGCCTGCCGGGTCTGCCTGGAGGCGCCGCTCGGCGCCCCCTTGCCCCATGCGCCGCGTCCCGTGCTCCATGTGGGCACGGGCGCACGCATCCTGGTGGCGAGCCAAGCGCCGGGCACCAAGGTGCATCTGTCCGGCCGGTCCTTCACCGATGCGTCGGGGGACCGGCTGCGCGCCTGGATGGGCATTGGGGAAGAGGTTTTCTATGACGAGAGCCGCATCGCCATCGCCGCCATGGGCTTTTGCTTTCCCGGCCAGGACGGGAAGGGCGCAGACCTGCCGCCTCGCCGGGAATGTGCCCGGCTCTGGCACGACCGGCTGTTCGCCACTTTGCCGGATTTCGAGCTGATCCTGGCCGTGGGCCGGGCCGCGCAGACCTATCATTTCAAGCGCCTCGGCCTCGGACATCTGCTCGCCGGGGGCTTGGGCGAGACGGTTGCCGCGTGGCGCACGGTCCGAGAGGCCCATCCGGGCATCCGCCTTTATGCGCTGCCTCACCCCTCCTGGCGCAATACCGGCTGGCTTAGGCGTCATCCCTGGTTCGAGGCGGACCTGCTGCCGGAACTGCGGCGTGATGTGGCCGCGAGCCTCGACCGCGCGCAGCGGCTGTGCGAAGGAGAGGCAAAATCAGAACGGGAGACGGCATCATGGCCGAAGTGACGGAAGACGGCGTCCGGCAGGCGCTCTCAAAGGTGCGCACCCCCGAGGGTGTTCCCCTGTCCGCGTCGCCAGCCTTGTCGGGCATCGTCGTTACCAACGGCAAGGTCTATCTCTCCATCAATGTGGACGCGGCGCAGGCCCGGGCCTGGGAAGGCGTGCGCATCGCCGCCGAGGACACGGTGAAGGCGATCGCCGGCGTCACCTCGGCCCTGGTGGCGCTCACCGCCGAGCGGCGCGGTGCCCCTTCGCCTGCCGCCCCGCCAGCGGGCGGTGGCAAGGCCATCGAGGTGCCGGGCGTCGGCGCCATCATCGCGGTGGCGTCCGGAAAGGGCGGGGTCGGCAAGTCCACCTTGTCCATCAATCTCGCCCTCGGCCTGCGCGACCTCGGCCTGAAGGTGGGCCTGTTGGATGCGGACATTTACGGCCCCTCCGTGCCGCGCCTCGCGGGCGTTCATGCCAAGCCGGAAGTGATCGACGGGCGCACCATGCTGCCGCTGGACAATTTCGGCATCCAGCTCATGTCCATCGGCTTCATGGTGGAGGAAGACACCCCCATGATCTGGCGTGGGCCCATGGTCATGTCGGCCCTCTCCCAGATGCTGCGCGAGGTGAAGTGGGGGCCGCTGGACATCCTGGTGGTGGACATGCCGCCGGGCACGGGCGATGCCCAGCTCACCATGGCCCAGCAGGTGAAGCTTGCCGGTGCGGTCATTGTCTCCACGCCCCAGGATCTCGCGCTCATCGATGCGCGCCGGGGCATCGCCATGTTCCAGCGGGTGAATGTGCCGCTGCTGGGGGTGGTGGAGAATATGAGCTACTTCACATGCCCCCATTGCGGCGGCCGCTCCGACGTGTTCGGCCATGGCGGCGCGCGGGATGAGGCCAAGAAGCTCGGCGTGCCTTTCCTGGGTGAGGTGCCGCTCAACATGCGCATCCGCGAAATGTCCGATGCGGGGCTGCCGGTTGTGGTGTCCGATCCGCAGGGGCCGGAAGCGGAAATCTATCGCGAGATCGCCAGGGGCGTGCGCGCCTCACTGGAGCGGGTTGGGGCCAGTGCCCGCAAGGCGCCGCGAATCGTGATTGAGTAAGGGTTGCAAAGGGACGGTCTTCGCCTTTCGACTAAGGAGGGGAGACCTTTCCTCCGCAATGAAGCCGCACTAGAAGTGGCGCGAGCGAATGCTGCAAAAAGCGCTCGTAAAAGTTTTTTCAGGGAGTCGCCCAATGAAACGTCGTGAATTCCTCACCGCGGCCGGTGCGGGTGTCGCCGCCTCTACCGCGGTCGCCATGCCGGCCATCGCCCAGTCCGCGCCTGAAGTGAAGTGGCGCTGCACGTCGTCCTTCCCCAAGTCCCTGGACACCATCTACGGCGCCGCTGAGCTGATGGCGAAGTCCGTGTCCGAGGCCACCGACGGCAAGTTCCAGATCCAGGTGTTCGCGGCGGGCGAAATCGTCCCCGGCCTGCAGGCGCTCGACGCCACGCAGAACGGCACCGTCGAGATGAGCCATTCAGCGTCCTATTATTACGTGGGCAAGGATCCGACCTTCGCGTTCGGCTCTGCCTTCCCGTTCGGCCTCAATGCCCGCCAGATCAACGCCTGGTTCTACCATGGCGGCGGCCTTCCGATGCTGAACGAGTTCTACAAGAAGTATAACGTCTACATGCTGCCCGGTGGCAATACCGGCGGCCAGATGGGCGGCTGGTTCCGCAAGGAAATCAAGACGGTCCAGGATCTCCAGGGCCTGAAGATGCGCATCGCGGGCCTCGCCGGCCAGATCATGAGCAAGCTGGGCGTCGTGCCGCAGCAACTCGCCGGCGGCGACATCTATCCCGCGCTGGAAAAGGGCACCATCGACGCGGCCGAGTGGGTCGGCCCCTATGACGACGAGAAGCTCGGCCTCCAGAAGGTGGCGCCCTATTATTATTATCCCGGTTGGTGGGAAGGCTGCGCTTCGCTGACCTTCTTTTACAATCTCAACAAGTGGAATGAGCTTCCGAAGAGCTACCAGGCCATCCTCACCTCTACCGCCGCCCAGGCGAATGAGAACATGCTGGCCAATTACGACACCAAGAATCCCAAGGCGATCCAGAGCCTTGTGAAGTCGGGCACGCAGCTGCGCCGCTATCCGAACGAGGTCATGGATGCCGCGTTCAAGGTGGCCAACGAGCTCTATGAGGAGCTCAGCCAGAAGAACCCCGACTTCAAGAAGGTGTACGAAGCCGCCAAGGCGTTCCGGAACGAGGAATACCTGTGGTGGCAGATCGTCGAATATACCTATGACGACTACATGGTGCGCGCCCGCACCCGCGGCTGATCCGTCAGCCTTCGCCTAAAAAGAAAGGCCCCGGAGCATCCGCTCCGGGGCCTTTTTGTTATCGGGTGGTGCCGGTGGAGGTGCCGCTGCGGCCGCCTTCCTGAGCCGGGCCCTTGTGGGGATCCTGGCCGGGCGCGGTGCCCGAACTGGGCGTACGCGGCGTCACGGTGCCGGTGGTGTCCGGCGCCATGGCCGGGTTGCCGCCCGGCGTGGCCTGGACACGGCCGCCTTCCTGGGCTCCGCCCGCCTGGGTATTGGGGGCGCTCATGGTGCCGCTGGTGGTCGGGCGCGCCGCCGGATCAGCCGGGTTCACCACGCCGGAGCCGCTCGCGCCAGGGGTCATGCCTGTGCGTCCGCCTTCCTGGGCGGGGCCACGCTGGGTATTGGCGCCGGGGGCGGTGCCGCTCATCTGCGCCGAGGCGCCGATGGTGCTGAAAGCGAGCAGGGCCGCAGTCGCGAGGGTGAGCTTGCGCATGGAAGTCTCCTTTTTATTCTCCCGTCCCTCCCAAAACGCCGTCCATGCCTTTGGGTTCATTCACGGAAATGTTCACGGCCCGAGCGCCCTTAGCGGGAACCTTGTGCCGGCTTCCCAACCCTCTGCCTGCAAACCCCCTGAACCTTTGATCGAGGGTGCTCCATCCAAGCGGATCGCGCTCCAGAGCCGGATGTGGTGAGGCGCGATCGTTCCGCGATTGCGCCTCACCACTGAATCCGTCTCTTTTCAAAAAGTGAGAGAGCGATTCACCGTTTGGATGGAAGCAGACTGCTTCCATCCAAACGGATCGCGCTCTAGTGTCCGCCGCGCGCCGCACGGCGCCCCACACCGAATGGCCGACAGGATAAGACGATGGATACGGCGCTCCCGCCGCACATGCGCCCGGACAAATCCTTCCAGGGATTGCTGCTGACCTTGCAGCGCTTCTGGGCGGACCAGGGCTGCGTGATCCTCCAGCCCTATGACATGGAGGTGGGAGCGGGCACCTTCCATCCGGCGACCACGCTGCGCGCGCTCGGCCCGCGTCATTGGAAGGCGGCCTATGTGCAGCCTTCGCGGCGGCCCAAGGATGGGCGCTATGGCGAGAACCCCAACCGGCTCCAGCATTATTACCAGTTCCAGGTGATCCTGAAGCCCTCGCCCGACAACCTCCAGGACCTCTATCTCCAGTCGCTCGCCGCCATCGGCATCGATACGCGCCTGCATGACGTGCGCTTCGTGGAAGACGATTGGGAAAGCCCGACGCTCGGCGCCTGGGGCTTGGGCTGGGAATGCTGGTGCGACGGGATGGAAGTGTCCCAGTTCACCTATTTCCAGCAGGTGGCCGGCTTTGAGTGCGCGCCGGTGGCGGGCGAGCTGACCTACGGCCTGGAACGCCTCGCCATGTATGTGCAGGGCGTGGAGAACGTCTACGACCTGAACTTCAACGGCCGCGACGGCGCCGAGCGCGTGAGCTACGGGGACGTCTTCAAGCAGGCCGAGCAGGAATATTCGCGGCACAATTTCGAGCATGCGGACACCGACATGCTGCTGGAACAGTTCCGCATGGCGGAGGGCGCCTGCACCCGCTATCTCGCCGCCGGCGATGCGGGGGAGCGCCATCTCATGGTGCTGCCCGCCTATGACCAGTGCATCAAGGCATCCCACGTCTTCAACCTGCTGGATGCGCGCGGCGTGATCTCGGTGACCGAGCGGCAGAGCTACATCCTGCGGGTGCGCGAGCTGGCCAAGGCGTGCGGAGCCGCGTGGCTGAAGACGGAGGCGGGAGGCGCGGCGTGACCGCGCTCGCCGAAACGGTTGCGCATCCAGCCCCCATCGCCCCCCGCATGATTGCGGCGGGCGCGCTGGGCAATCTGCTGGAATGGTATGACTTCGCCGCCTACGGCTTTCTCGCGAGCATATTCGCGCAGAATTTCTTTCCCGGTTCGAGCCCGTTCATCGGGCTGATCTCGGCGTTCGGCATCTTCGCCGCGTCCTTCCTGATGCGCCCGCTGGGAGCGGTCATCTTCGGCCACATGGGCGACCGCTACGGCCGCCGCCGCGCGCTGTATGTGTCGGCGGGCATGATGACCGTCTCCACGGTCGCCATCGGCCTGCTGCCCACCTACGCCCATATCGGCGCGCTCGCCCCGGTTCTGCTGCTCATCCTGAGGTTGCTCCAGGGCGTCTCCATCGGCGGGGAATACACCACCGCCGCCATCTTCCTCGGCGAGAACACCCATCCCCGGCGGCGCGGCTTCGTCACCTCCTTCGCAGCCATGGGCGCCACGGGCGGCACGCTTCTGGGCTCGGCCGTGGGGGCGCTCACCGCTTCGCTGCTCACCAGCGAGCAATTGGTGGAATGGGGCTGGCGCCTGCCGTTCCTGGCGGGCGTGGTGCTGGGCGGGTTCACGCTGTTCCTGCGGGGCGGCATGGGCGAGGAGCCCGGCCATGTGGCCCCATCCCACGGGGAGGCGCCTTTGGTGGAGGCGTTCCGGGTGGAGTGGCGCAACATCCTGCGCGCCATCGCGCTCAATGCGATGCTGGGCGCGGGCTTCTATCTCGTCTTCGTCTATCTGACGACCTACATGCACCAGGTGGACGGCCTGACGGAACGGCAGGCGCTGCAGATCAATACGCTGAGCATGATGGTGCTCCTGGTCTGCGTTTTCCTCTTCTCCACGCTGACCGACTATGTGGGGCGCAAGGTGGTGGTGGTGACGGGCCTCCTGGGCCTGCTGCTCTTCTCCTGGCCGCTGTTCCTGCTCCTCTCCAGCGGAAACGCTTTCCAGGCGCAGTTGGGGCAGATCGGCTTCGCGGTGCTGATCGCGGCCTATGCCGGGCCCATGCCCATTATGCTGGTGGAAATGTTCGAGCAGCGAACGCGCTGCTCGGCCTTGTCGGTCAGCTACAATCTGTCCATGGGCATTGCGGGCGGCACGGCGCCCATGGTGGCGGTCTATCTGGTGAACCGCACCCATGACGACATGGCGCCCTCCTATTACCTCATGGTGCTCGCGGCCATCTCGCTTGCCGCCGCGCTCACCGTGAAGGACCGCACAGGCAGGGCGCTCGGCTGAGCGCACTCGACGGGGCGGTTGAAACCCTCTAGAGCCAAATCCCACCCTCGACCCTGGAAGCCGGTGCCCCACCGGACGAGACAATGCCCGATCTGCTCCTTGAACTGTTCAGCGAAGAAATTCCGGCCCGTATGCAGGCGCAGGCGGCCGAGACCCTCCGCAAGCTCGTGACGGATGCGCTGGTGGAGCGGGGCCTCCTGTATGAAGGGGCGAAGGCGTTCGTCACGCCGCGCCGCCTCGCGCTCGCCGTGCACGGCCTGCCGGGCCGCCAGAGCGACACCCGCGAGGAGCGCAAGGGGCCGCGCGTGGGGGCGCCCGAGGGTGCCGTGCAGGGCTTCCTGAAGAGCGCGGGCCTGACCTCCCTCGATCAGGCGACCATCCAGTCCGACCCGAAGAAGGGCGACTTCTACGTGGCGGTGATCGAGCGGCCTGGCCGCGCCACCACCGAGGTGATCGCCGAGATCGTGCCGCAGATCGTGCGGACCTTTCCCTGGCCGAAATCCATGCGCTGGGGCACGGGAACGATGCGCTGGGTGCGCCCGCTCCATTCCATCGTCTGCACCTTCGGCACCGAGGTGGAGGACCCGGAAGTGGTCCGCTTCGAGGTGGAGGGCATCGTCTCCTCCAATGTCACGAGCGGGCATCGCTTCCTGGCGCCGGAGACGTTTGAGGTGCGCCGCCTGGATGACTGGATGGCCAAGCTCGAAGCCGCGAAGGTGATCGTGGACCGCGAGCGCCGCAAGTCCATCATCATGGCCGATGCGCGCAACCTCGCGCTGGTCCATGGGCTGGAGCTGGTGGAAGACGAGGGGCTGCTGGAGGAAGTGTCCGGCCTCGTGGAATGGCCGGTTGCTCTCATGGGCAGCTTCGATGAAGCCTTCCTCGACATTCCCGACGAGGTGATCCGCGCCACCATCCGCGCGAACCAGAAATGCTTCGTGCTGAAGGACCCCCGCACCGGGCGGCTCGCCAACCGCTTCATCCTCGTGTCCAACCTTGCCGCCAGCGATGACGGCGTGGCCATCGTCGCGGGCAACGGGCGGGTCATCCGGGCGCGCCTGTCGGACGCCAAGTTCTTCTGGGATACCGACCGCAAGACGCGCCTTGAGGAGCGGCTCGGCAAGTTCGAGCAGATCACCTTCCACGAGAAGATCGGCTCCCAGGCGGAGCGGATCGCCCGCATCGCGACGCTGGCGCGGGCCATCGCCCCGTCCGTCGGCGCGGACCCGGATGCGGCCGAGCTGGCCGGTCGCCTCGTGAAGGCGGATCTGCTCACCGAGGTGGTGGGCGAGTTCCCGGAATTGCAGGGCCTGATGGGCCGCTATTACGCGCAGGGCGAGGGCCTTCCGGCCGAGATCGCCACCGCCTGCGAGGACCATTACAAGCCGCAGGGCCCGTCCGACCGTGTGCCCTCCGCGCCGGTCTCCGTGGCCGTGGCGCTGGCGGACAAGATCGACACGCTGGTGGGCTTCTGGGCCATCGACGAGAAGCCCACGGGCTCCAAGGATCCCTATGCGCTGCGCCGCGCGGCGCTGGGCGTCGTCCGCATCATCCTCGACAACAAGCTGCGCCTGCCGCTGCGCCCGCTTCTGGTGTCCGCCGCGCGGCCGCTGCTGGGCGAGGGGCATTTCGAGGCCCATCCCCACGATGTGTTCCGGCTGGAATCGCTTGCGGACAAGGTGGTGAGCGAACTGCTGCGCAATCTCGCCCGCCGCCTGCTCCAGGCGGATCCGAACGCCGCTCCCGAGGACGTCGCCCGGGTAGAGGGCGCCTCCATGTCCGGCGATCTGGCGGATGATCTCATCGCCTTCTTCGCTGAGCGCCTGAAGGTGCATGTGCGCGAGCGCGGCGCCCGGCACGATCTGGTGGACGCGGTGTTCGCCCTGCCGGAGCAGGACGACCTGCTCATGATCGTCGCCCGCGTGGATGCGCTCCAGCGCTTCCTGGAGACCGAGGACGGCCGCACCCTGCTCGCGGGCTACCGGCGCGCGGTGAACATCCTGCGGATCGAGGAGAAGAAGGACGGCGCGCGCTATGAGGGGCCGGCCGACGCCGCCCTTCTGGCCGAGCCCGCCGAGCAGCGCCTCGCGGAGGCCATCGAGACCGTGAAGGCGGAAGCTGCCCGCGCGGTGGCCGAGGAGCATTTCCAGGGTGCCATGGCGGCCCTTGCCCAGCTCCGCGCGCCCGTGGACGCCTTCTTCGAGGCCGTGACGGTCAACGCCTCCGACAGTGCCCTGCGGGTCAACCGCCTGCGCCTGCTGGACGAGATTCGCGCTGCGACCCGCGCCATCGCAGACTTCGACCGCATCGAAGGCTGACGCCGACAGCACTCGGTCCCGAAGGGGGCCGGGTGGCATTGTCGAAGCCCCGCAAGGGCTTGGGCAAAAGCTCATGGGGCAAGCGCGAGCCTGGGTTTAAGTCCCTCGGATCGAGTCTCGGCAGGGGCGTCCATCTGCTCCCGGAGGGCTCCGCCGTGTCCATCCAAGCAAGACAGGCCGCCTTAATGGCCGGTCCACGCGCTCTCCCCGGCGGAACGGGCGGATGCCCCTCATCGGGCGCTCTTTTTTGACCTTGTAGTCTTTTTGTTTTGTCTTGGGTCCCGGCTTGTATTCGGTGGAGTTGTATCCACGCTGTATTTGATTGTATTGTGTTTTTACCGTTATTTAATTCAAGTTTTACGGGCTTTTAAGACAAGTAAATAACATGTTTTATTTGGTCTTTAGGGAAATGTTCATTGGCCGCGCTCATGCTCACCCTGGGTTGGGTAGAGTAATTGGGTGAGCGTAACAATGACCGATGCGTATCGGCCGCGTGTGAAATACGTCATAGGCCCTGATGGCAGTCCCCTGACTGTCGCGGACCTGCCGCCGCCTGACACCCGTCGCTGGGTGATCAGGCGAAAGGCAGAGGTCGTCGCGGCGGTGCGAGGGGGGCTCATCAGCTTGGAGGAGGCGTGCAAGCGCTACACTCTGACGGTGGATGAGTTCCTGTCCTGGCAGGCCTCCATCGACCGTCACGGCCTACCGGGACTGCGGACCACCCGGATCCAGCACTACCGTCAGTGACGCGGCGGCCGCCGCGCGCTGCACGAAGTCAGCCAGCCGGCGGCCTCCCTCCTCGGGCGTCCCCACATTCTCGATTTCGAGGTCCGGCGCGATATCCAGCGCAGGGGCCCGCGAGAGTCGCTCCAGAATGTCCGCCTCGCTTTCGCGGCCCCGTGCCGCAAGGCGACGTGCGCGCACAGCGGGGGGCGCCGTGACATGCACCACCAGCACATGTGAGAACCGTCTGCGGGCCACCGGCAGGGCGGCGCGCGAGCCGTTGGCGATGACCGTCTCGCCCCGCGCAAGCTGGCGCCCCACGTCCTCGTCCAGGGCATAAGAGAGCCCATGGGCATCCCAGGAGAGCGGGAAACCGGCCCGGCGGGCCTCGAACTCCGTGCGCGAAAGCGTGCCATGAGCCTCGCCCGCGCCCGGTTCGCGCGTCACCAGCCGGCGGGCCACATGGATGTCGGATCGGTCGGCCAGTATGGCGCGTGCGCTGTCGATCAGCGTGTCCTTGCCGGCGCCGGACGGCCCGACGACGAGGATGAGGGCTCCCGGCCCGAACGGAGGGCTCATGCGACGCGCTGTCCCTCGCGCCAGACCGCCTTCACCACCGGATGTCCACCGGCCACGGCCACCCGCACGAGGTCGGCCCGCAGGCCGGGCGCGATCTCGCCCCGGTCGTCGAGCCCCGCCGCCCGCGCGGGCGTGCGGCTGACCATGGCGACCGCCTGGGGCAGCGAGATGAGCGGGGAGCGCGCCGGAAGGTCGAACGCGGCCCAGAGCAGGCTGGAGGGCACATAGTCGGAAGACAGGATGTCCAGCAGCCCGGCTTCCGCGAGGGATTGCGCGGAGACGTTGCCGGTGTGGGAGCCGCCGCGCACGAGATTGGGCGCGCCCATCAGCACCCGGATCCCGGCGCCGTGGGAGAGGCGCGCGGCTTCCTCCGTGGTGGGGAATTCCGCGATGGCCACCTTGTCGGAGATGGCCTCCTCCACATGGTCGCGCGTGCCATCGTCATGGCTCGCCAGCACGATGCCCCGCGCCTGGGCGGCGGCCACCAATTTGGCGCGGTTGGTGCGGGCATGGCGCGCATGGGCGGCGAGGCGATCCGTGACGATGATGTCCACTTCCTGCTCCGAGATGCCGCTCTTCTTCATGTAATAGGCGCGGAACTGGTCCACGCTCAAGAACTGGCGCTGGCCGGGCGTGTGGTCCATGAGGGAGACGAGATGGATGTCATGGCGGTCCATCAGCGCCTCGGCATCCTCGGCCACCGTGTCCGTCGCCACTTCGCAGCGCAGATGGATGAGGTGTTCGGCCCGCAGCGCGTCGGCCTTGCGGGCGTCCGCGAGCGCATCGGCGAGGAGCGGAGCGTCGCCATCCATGCCCATGGCCCTCTTGTCCGGCCACACGCGCAGGGAATCGAACACCGTGGTGATGCCGGATGCCGCCACCTGGGCGTCATGGGCGAGCACCGCCGCGAACGGGTTCCAGCGCACCTTGGGGCGCGGCGCCAGATGGCCATCCACATGGTCCGTATGCAGTTCCACGAGGCCCGGCAGCAGATAGTCCCCGCCGAAATCCTCCGCGCTCGGCGGCACGCTGCCGGTGTCGATCTCCACGATCCGCCCGTTGCGCACCCGCACATGGCCGCTCACGATCCGGTCGGCCAGGACGATCCGGGCATTGGCAAGCAGGGTTTCGCCGGTGGTCATTGGGAAGCTCCGAAGCGTGTGACATCGATGACCCGGTCCGCCACCGCCGTGCGGACCGCTGCATCGTGGAAAATGCCGAGAATGGCCGTGCCCTCGGCCTTCTTGCCCGCGATCAATTCGACCACGGCGGCCGAATTGGCGGCATCCAGGGAGGCGGTGGGCTCGTCCAGCAGCAGGAGGTCGCGCGGGGCGATGAAGCCGCGCGCGATATTCACCCGCTGCTGCTCGCCGCCGGAAAAGGTGGCGGGTGGCAGCGACCAAAGCCGTTCCGGCAGGTTCAGCCGCGCGAGCAGGTCGCGGGCGCGCCCGGCAGCGGCCTCGGGGCTCGCGCCATCAAGCCGCAGAGGCTCGGCCACCACGTCGAGGGTGGAAACGCGCGGGATCACGCGCAGGAACTGGCTGACATAGCCGATGCGCTCGCGGCGCAGCTTGAGGATGCGGCGCGGCGCGGCGCGGGCGATATCCACGCGCTCCGGCCCGTCCGTCACCAGGATGGCGCCCGCATCCACCCGGTAATTCCCATACACCATCTTCAGCAGCGAGCTCTTGCCCGCGCCCGAGGGGCCGCCCAAAGCGACGCATTCCCCGGCCGCCACCGAAAAGTCCGCCCCGCTCACCACCGGCAGGCGCAGCCCGTCCCGCAGATGCAGGGTGAAGGCCTTGCTGAGGCCGGTGACGGCGAGGACAGCAGGCGAGGGGGAGGAGGGGGTGAGGTAGGTCATGCGGCGAGCACCGAGGCCACGAGAAGCTGGGTATAGGGCTCCTGCGGATCGTCCAGCACCTGGTCCGTCAGGCCCGCCTCGATCACGCGGCCGTGGCGCATCACCATGATGCGGTGGGAGAGGAGCCGCGCCACCGCGAGATCATGGGTGACGATGATGACCGCCGCCCCGAGGTCCGACACGAGCGAGCGGATGAGGTCCAGAAGCCGCGCCTGCACGGAGACATCCAGCCCGCCCGTGGGCTCGTCCATGAAGACGAGGCGGGGGCGGGTGACAAGGTTGCGGGCGATCTGGAGGCGCTGGCGCATGCCGCCGGAAAAGGCGCGCGGGTCGTCATCGATGCGGTCTGCGGCGATTTCCACCCGGTCGAGCCAGGAGGTGGCCTCCGCGCGGATATCCCCGTAATTGCGCCAGCCGACCGCCATGAGGCGCTCGCCCACATTGCCGCCCGCCGACACCGCCATGCGCAGGCCCTGCTCGGCATTCTGCCGCACGAAGCCCCATTGGGTGCGCAGCAACAGGCGCCGTTCCGCCTCGCTGAGCGCCGACAGGTCGCGCAGCCCGTTGTCCATGCGGTAGAGCACCCTGCCGGACGTGGGGGCAAGCTCCGTGGAAAGCAGCGAGAGAAGGGTGGACTTGCCGGACCCGGATTCGCCCACCACCGCCAGCACTTCGCCGGGATAGACCTCCAAATCCACATCCGTGCAGCCGATGCGCGCGCCATAGAGGCGGGAGAGGCCTTCCGCCACGAGGAGGGGCGCCTCGTCGGAGAGGGGCGCTGCCATGCCGGTCTCCATCATGGTTTTCCCTTTCCGGGCGGCGGCGCGCCGAGGGGACCCACATGGCCGTCCGCCCTGCGGCTCTCGCAATGGTCGGTGTCCGAGCACACGAACATGCGCCCACCCCGGTCATCCAGGATCACCTCGTCCAGATAGACATCCTGCGCCCCGCAGAGCGCACACGGCTTGTCGAAGCGCTGCACCTCGAAGGGATGGTCCTCGAAATCCAGCGAGACCACCCGCGTGTGGGGCGGGATGGCATAGATGCGCTGCTCGCGCCCCGCGCCGAACAATTGCAGGGCCGGGCAGTCGTCCATCTTGGGATTGTCGAACTTGGGGATGGGCGAGGGGTCCATGACATAGCGCCCGGCCACCGCCACCGGATAGGCATAGGTGGTGGCGATATGGCCGTGGCGGGAAATGTCCTCATAGAGCTTCACATGCATCAAGCCGTAATCGGCGAGGCCGTGCAGCTTGCGGGTCTCGGTCTCGCGCGGCTCCAGGAAGCGCAGGGGCTCGGGAATGGGCACCTGATAGACCAGCACCTGCCCGGCCGTGAGCGCGGTCTCGGGGATGCGGTGGCGGGTCTGGATGACCGTCGCCTCCTGCGTGCGCGTGGTGGTGGCGACGCCCGCCGTGGCCTTGAAGAAGCCGCGGATCGCCACCGCATTGGTGGTGTCGTCGGAGCCCTGGTCGATGACCTTGAGCACGTCGTCGGCCCCGAGGATGGCCGCCGTCACCTGCACGCCCCCGGTGCCCCAGCCATAGGGCATGGGCATTTCGCGGCTGGCGAACGGCACCTGATAGCCGGGAATGGCGATGGCCTTCAGGATGGCGCGGCGGATCATCCGCTTCGTCTGCTCGTCCAGATAGGCGAAATTGTAGGTAATGGCAGGCATGACGGTCATGGCGTCGCCTCCGCTGCCTCGGTGGGTTCGTCCTGCGGTTCGCTGTCGCCGCGCGCCGCGTGCTCCGCCCGAAGGCGCCGCACCAGGTCCAGTTCCGCCTGGAAATCCACGTAATGGGGCAGCTTCAGATGCTCCACGAAGCCGGTCGCCTGCACATTGTCCGAATGGGACAGCACGAACTCGGCATCCTGGGCGGGCGCGGTCTTCTCCTCGCCCAGTTCCTGCCAGCGCAGGGCGCGATCCACCAGGGCCATGGACATGGCCTTGCGTTCCGACTGGCCGAAGACGAGGCCGTAGCCGCGCGTGAATTGCGGCGGAACCTCCGCACTGCCCTGGAATTGGTTCACCATCTGGCATTCGGTCAAGGTGATCTCGCCGAGCGGAACGGCGAAGCCCAGTTCCTCGGCGAACAATTCCACCTGCACCGCGCCCATGCGGATCTCGCCCACGAAGGGATGGGTGCGCGCATAGCCGCGCTGGGTGGAATAGCCCAGCGCCAGCAGGAAGCCTTCATCGCCCCGCGCCAGATTCTGCAGGCGCGTTTCCCGCTCGGCCGGGAAGGCGAGGGGCGCGCGCGTCAGATCGGGCGGTTCCGCGCCCGTGTCGGGGGGCGATGGCTCGATGAGGCCCTCGTCGCCCAGAAGATCCACCACACGGGGCGGCGGCGCGCTGGGCTCCTGCACGGCTGCGCGGGCCTGCGCGGCTTTGGCCTGTGCGCTCTTTTTCGGTGCGGGCGCGGGCTTGCGGGGCTCCGCCTCCGTCGCGAGCGAAGGGTCGAGGAGGCGGTGCGTATAGTCGAAGGTGGGGCCGAGCACCTGTCCGCCGGGAATGTCCTTGAAGGTGGCCGACACACGCCGTCGCACCCGCATGGTGCCGGTGTCCACGGGCAGAGTCGCGCCGAAGCGCGGCAGGGTGGTGCGCAGGGCGCGCAGCAGGAAGATGGCCTCGATGGCATCGCCCCGCGCCTGCTTCAGCGCCAGCGCCGCAAGGTCGCGGTCATAGAGGCTGCCCTCCGCCATCACCCGGTCCACGGCCAAAGAGAGCTGCTCGCGGATCTGGTCGATGCCGATTTCCGGCACCTCCGGATCGCCGCGCCGTGTCTGCGCCAGCAAATCATGGGCGTTGCGGATGGCGCGCTCGCCGCCTTTGACGGCCACATACATGGCTAGGCCTCCTCCCGCACGCGAACGGATCGCGGCAAGGCGAGGATCGCCCCCGGTGCCGCGAGCACGAGATCGATTCCCAAGGGAAACAGCGCCCGGTTTTCAGCGAGCCGCTGTGTCATGTCGGCGGGCAAGGGGGTGGCGCCGAAGCCCACGGGGGCGGGCAGGCCGGGTCCCTCCACCTGGAAGGGACCGTCCGTGAAGGACGAAACGGCGACCAGCAGCGTCGTGGAGCGGTCGGGATAGTCCGGCTCGCCTTGGGCGAAGCGGGAGAAGGCGGGCAGGGCGCTTCCGTCCGCGATAAGCGCGAACTGCGCCGCCTCAGGCTCGGTGACCAGACGGGCGGAGGTGTGGAACCGCAGGAAATCCACGACGGCCGCCTCGCCCGCCAGAGCCGGGTCGAGCCATACTGTGGTCTCGTAATCCAACACGGTGAGGGCGAGGGCCGCCAGTTCGGGCGTCAGCGGTGCGGGGGGCGAAAGGCGGGCCTCTAGCGCGCGCGGGACACCGGGACGGGCCATGGCATACATGAGCGCGCGGAACGCCGTCTGGGAGTCACGGGCCGGATCGTTGAAACCGCGCGCCAGGGACGCCTGGGCCTGGGATATGTCGCTCATCAATCCTCTCCCCGTACCAGGGTGAAGAATTCCACGCGCGTTGCGTCCGTGCTGGCCGCCTCCACCTCCCGCAGCGCGGTCAGCCGGGTCTGCACCGGCGCAAGCGCTTCCTCCACGGCGGGCCGGGCCGCCGTGTCCTGCCAGAGCGCATCGATGAGCGCCGCCGCGCGAGCCCGCTCCGGGTCACGTCCGAGAAGGTAGGAAACGCCGATAATGGCATTCAGCCGCACCGCCGCGCGGGTGATCGTGGCTTCGCCGAGATTGAAGGGAGAGCCGTCGCCGCCGATGCGCCCGCGCACCATGCACAAGCCTACTTCCGCGGGCCGCACGTCTTCCACACGCGGCAGAGGCGCGAACCGCTCGATGACCGCATCGAGTTCCGACTGCGACGCCTGGGCAAGCAGGGCCATCAGGTCCTGCCGGGGGCTGGTCGTCTGCGGCTCCGTCGCCATGTCAAAATCCCCTGTCCCTGGGTCATTCTGGGCGGGCAGAGGACCCATAGCCTGCTGGACAATATTTGTATAGCAAATTATACAAATGAGCGGACAGCGACGTCGCTTGGTTCTGAGGGAGCGAGGAGACTATGGATGCCTTCGATCACGCCTCCATGACGGACCCGGCCCAAGAGGACGTGACGCGCGGCAGCGGTGTCGCTTTGTGGAAGCAGATCGCCGCGCGCCTGGAATGGCAGATCGGCTCGGGCGTCTATGCGCCGGGCGCCCAGCTTCCCGTGGAATCCGACCTGTCCGCCAAGTTCGGCGTGAACCGCCACACGGTACGGCGCGCCTTGGCGGTGCTGGCGGAAAAGGGCCTGCTGGAGGCGACGGCCGGGCGGGGCACCTTCGTGAAGGAGGCGCCGCT
This sequence comes from Aquabacter cavernae, assembly GCF_003993795.1. Lineage (GTDB taxonomy): Bacteria > Pseudomonadota > Alphaproteobacteria > Rhizobiales > Xanthobacteraceae > Aquabacter > Aquabacter cavernae. The sequence goes on along the minus strand of NZ_RWKV01000008.1, from coordinate 823,545 downwards.
GCGCTATCCCATCGGCGCCCGCACGCGATTCAGCGAGATCGTGTCCGCTGGTGGCCGCGAGCCTTTCGGGCGGTGCCTTGGCTCCGCGGTGGAGGAGGCGCATGGCGAGATGGCGCGCGAACTGATGCTCGCGGAGGGCGCCGCCGTGCTGCGCATCGACACCATCCACGAGGCGGACGGCGTGCCCATCTCCTTCGGCCGGTCCTATTTCCCGGAGGCGCGTTGCCGCGACCTTGATCTGATCTACAGCGCCACCGGCTCCCTCACGCGCGCGCTGGCCACTTTGGGCATCCAGGATTATCGCCGCCGCGAGACGCGCATCACCGGGCGCGCCGCCAATGAGCTGGAGCAGGACCGCCTGTCTCTGGCCCCCGGCCGCACCGTTCTGGTGCTGGAGCGGCTGGACGTGGAGGTGAACGGCACGCCGCTGCAATGGGGACGCTCCAGCTTCGCGGCCGATCGCGTTCAACTGGTGATCAAGCCATGAGCCGGGTGGATACAGCGGAAGCGCTCCGGAGCCTCTATGACCAGCCGAAGGGGCGCTCGGTCGCCAAGGAACTGACCTGGCTCGATCCCCACTGCCGCCGCTTCATCGCGCTGAGCCCGTTCGTGTTGCTGGCGACGTGTGACATTGCGGGACATGCCGACGTGTCGCCGCGCGGGGATCATGCGGGCTTCGTGGCCGTGGAGGATGACCGCACGCTTCTGCTGCCGGACCGGCCCGGCAACAACCGGCTCGACAGTCTGGAAAACATCATCGCCAACCCCGCTGTCGGGCTGCTCTTCCTCATTCCCGGCATCGACGAGACGCTGCGGGTGAACGGCCAAGGCGAAATCCGCGCCGATGCGGACCTGACCGCGCGCTTCGCCATCGGCGGGCGGCAACCCACGACGGTTCTGCGGGTGCGGGTGGAGCAGGCCTATCTTCACTGCGCGAAAGCCTTCATGCGCTCGCGCCTGTGGGATCCGGACGCCCGCTTGCCGCGCACGACGCTGCCCAGCATGGGCGAGATGCTGAAGGACCAGATCGGTCTCCAGGGACCGGCGGAAACGCAGGCGGAAATGCTGACCCGCTATCGCGACCTGCTTTACTGAAGGTCCGCGCGCCAGGCTTTCAGAAGGCCACCGGCCGCCGCCCGATGATGGCGAAGCGCAGGCGCGAGGAGATGAAGTCGATCACCGCCACCATGAGCAGCATCATGAGGACGAGGAAGCTCACCTTCTGCCATTCCAGGATGCGGATCTGCTCGGCCAGATGCAGTCCGAGGCCGCCCGCACCCACGATGCCCACGATGGTGGACTGGCGGGAATTGGACTCGAAATAATAGAGCATCTGGCTCGCCAGCACCGGCAGCACCTGGGGCAGCAGGCCGAAGCGCACCGTGTCGGGCTTCGAGCCGCCGCAGGAGACGATGCCCTCTCCCGGCTTGCGGTCGGAGGCTTCCACCGCCTCGGAGAAGAGCTTGCCCAGTTCGCCGACGGAGGCGGTGGCGATGGCCAGGATGCCCGCGAACGGGCCGAGCCCCACCACCGTCACATAGATCAGCGCCCAGATGAGCTTGTCGATGCCGCGCAGCATGTCCAGGAAGCGCCGGACGCCGAAATGCAGCACCGGGTTCGACACGACGTTCTTCGCCGCCAGGAAGCCGAAGGGCAAAGCGAGCAGCCCGCCCGCCAGCGTGCCCAGGAAGGCGATGGACAGCGTCTCGCCCAAGGCATGCATGTAGAGCGGCAATTGCCGGCCCGGGTCGGGCGGCAGCATCAGCGTGACGAAATGGAACAGCTGCGCGATGCCGGTGCCGAGCCTGCGGGCGGAAAAATCCAGGTACCACATGCCGAAGACGGCGAAGGCTGCGAGGGCGAACAGCACGGCGAGGGCGATGAAGTGGCCGCCTCTCACGCTCAGCGCGAGGGCCGGGTGGAGGGCGAGGAGCCGGGCGCGATCCTGCGGGGAGGGGGTGAGGCGGGCGCGGTTCATCGGGACTGGTCCATGCCGATGAGAGCGTGGCGGATGCGCTCGGTGACCATGTCGATGATCATCACCGTGGCGATGATGAGCAGCAGGATGGCCGAGACGTCCGAATAATAGAATTTGCGGATCGCCTCCACGAGGTCCTGGCCGATGCCGCCCGCCCCCACGAAGCCCATGATGGCGGCCTCGCGCACATTGATTTCGAAGCGCAGCAGGCCGTAGGACGCGAAGTTGGATAGCACCTGTGGCAGCACGGCGAAGCGCACCGTCTGCGTCCAGGAGGCGCCCGCCGCCGTGGCGCCGTCCACGGGCTTCATGTCGATATTCTCGACCACTTCGGCGAACAGCTTGCCCAGCGCCCCCATGGTGTGGATGGCGAGCGCCAGCACGCCGGGCATGGCGCCGAGGCCGAAGGCCACCACAAACAGAAGCGCGAACACGATTTCCGGCACGGTGCGCAGGAATTCGAGCAGGCGCCGGGCGGACACGCGCACCAGCGTGTTGCGCATCATGTTCGCGCTGGCGAGGAAGCACAGGCAGAAGGCGCCGATGGCGCCGAACACGGTGCCGAGATAGGCGATGACCACGGTCTCGAACAGCAGCTTCAGCCAGCCGTCGAGGTTCCAGTACCATTCGGCGAGGTCCGCCCCCAGGGTCTCCCAACGCAGGACCGGCAGGATGTTCCAGAAATACAGGCCGAGGCGGTGGGCATTGGCGGCGAACACCGCGGGCCGCACCTCGCCCCCCCAGCAGGACAGCACGATGCCCACCAATATGACCGCCGCCACGATGTAGGTATGCCGCCGGCGCGCGGCCACGGCCTCGTCATAAAGGCGGGCGAGGGGCGCGATCTGCTCGGGCGGAAGCTGGACGACGGCGTGGGACAAAAGACCGGGTTTCCTCAGGTTTGAAATCGATCCCTCCCCCGCGGACGGGGGAGGGCTGGTCTTCTAGGATGCGTGTGTGAGAGGGCTCAGGAGCCCTTCTTCTTGCGCAGGTCGTCCACGAACTTGTTGAGCGCGATGATCTCGTCATAGGAGGCGTTGGTGACCGGCTCCCACACGCGCTGCTTGCCTTCATAGATCTTGTCGAAGGCGGTCTTGTCGTTCTTCTCAATGGAGAAGAAGGCATCCCGGATCTTGGTCTTCAGGTCGGCCGGAAGGCTGTCCAGGTAAGCGAGCGGGGAGTTCACGATCTGGCTGGACTTGAAGATGATGCGATAGTCCGAATACTTCGCCATCCCCTTGCGCTCCATGCGCATGAGGTTGGATTCCTGCTCGTCGTTCCACCAGTTGAAGGCGGCATCGCAGGTTCCCTGCTGCACGCCGATCACGGCATTCTCGTGCGAGCCCGCATAGACCACCTTCCCGAAGAACTGGTCGGGATTGATGCTCATCTTGCTCAGGGCGAAGCGCGGCACGTTGTTGCCGGAGGTGGAGTTGGGATCCACCAGGCAGAGGTTCTTACCCTTCAGGTCCTCAATGGACTTGTAGGGGCTGTCGGCCTTCACATAGAGCACCGAGTGATAGCCCTTGGTGCCGTCGAGATTCACCTCGATGGCGAAGGCGTCGATCTTCGCGCCAGTCATGAGGGCACGGGCGAAGGAGGACGGGCCGTAGGAGGCGATATGGATGTTGCCCGCCCGCTGGCCCTCGATCACCGCCGCATAGTCATTGGCGATGCGCAGCGTCACCTTGGTGCCGATCTGCTTGGTCAGATAGTCCATGAGGGGGGTGTAGCGCTCGGTCACGCCGGAGGCGTTCTCGGCGGGGATGATGGCGAACACCAGCTCGGGATACTGGGCCTTCCAGTCCTGCGCGCCGGCGGCGCCCGCGGACAGGGTGAGCGCCGCGGCGGCGGCGATCAGGGTACGACGGGTCAGCATGTCTCGCTCCTTCGGGGGATGCGGGGAATGGAACGCGCGAACGAACTGCGGAAAGGATCGGCGCCTTCGGCTCAGGCCGTGGCGCCCAGTGGCAAAGCGGAGAGGGCGGGGCGCTTCCTCGCCTCACTCACTTCCATCACGTCGCCCGCCTCCAGGCCGTAGAGGTCACGGGCGACATCGTCGGTGAGCGCCTCCGGCGCGCCGTCAAACACCACCTGCCCCCCCGCCATGCCCACCAGCCGGTCGCAATAGGAGCGGGCGAGGTCGAGGGAATGGAGGTTGCACAGCACGGTGATGCCGAAATGCTTGTTGATGCGCAGCAGCGCATCCATGACGATCTTGGTGTTGCGCGGGTCCAGCGAGGCGATGGGCTCGTCCGCCAGGATCAGCCCCGGCTCCTGAACCAGGGCGCGGGCGATGGCGACGCGCTGCTGCTGGCCGCCGGAGAGGCTGTCCGCCCGCTGGGAGGCCAGTTGCGCGATATCGAACTGGTCGAGCGCGGAGAGGGCCAGCGCCTTGTCCTCAAGGCTCCAGACCTTGGTGAAGGCGCGCCAGGACGGCATGGTGGAGAGCCGGCCCATGAGCACGTTGGTCAGCACGTCCAGCCGGCCAACCAGATTGAACTGCTGGAAGATCATGGCCGCCTGGGCGCGCCAGAGGCGCAGGTTGCGGCCGCGCAGGGCGGTGACGTCGTTCCCCTCGAAGCGGATGCGGCCGGAGGAGGGCTCCTGGAGGCGATTCACCATGCGCAGGAGCGTGGACTTGCCCGCGCCGGAGCGGCCGATCACGCCGACGAAGGCGCCATGTCCGATTTGAAGATCGACATTGCTGACGGCGAGCTTGTCGCCGAACCGGCATGTCAGTCCCTCGATCTCCAGCATGAAGCGGCTCCGCAGTGGCGGCAAACCCATAGAAGGGGTGCGCAACAGCGGTATGACGATTGGATGAAGCCGGTGCCGAATTATGAGGCAATAGTCGGCAAAGTGCCCCGTAAACCGTCATGAATTCTTTTGGCAGTGCATCAAGTCTTTGAAACACGGCATCTTCCGGCGGGTGCCGAGAATCGCGTCGTGTAACGGAGAACGGCGCCGGAAGATGTCTTCCGGCGCCGCTCCGATCGGCCTGTCCTTCATTGTTCTTGATATTCTACGAAGGTTCGACTGGTTGTCCGGTCCCGCTCAGATCATGCCCATCGCCACCGCGCCTATGAAGGCCATGGCAGCACCGAGCTTCAAGAGATCGAGCGCCGAACCGAAGGTCACGTTCCAAGTCCTCTCCTTGGCCGATCTTCAAGTCAAGCTTAACAAAGACGAGCGGAGAGGAAAGGAAATAAGTCATTGCATCGCATCAATAAAATCATGCGTTGCGATAGGTGTTTTGTATGCCAGGGAGATCTTCTTCTCTTTTCATCATGCCGCGCCGCACAGCGGGCGGTCAGCGCCGCGCAAGCGCCCGCTCCAGCGCGGCGGCCACCAGCAGCGCGGCGCGGTCCCGGCCGAAGCGGCCGACCACCTGGACGCCCACGGGCAGGCCCGTCTCGTCCTGAAGGCCGGGGACGTTGAGGCAGGGCGACCCCATGAGGGTCCACAGGCGGTTGAAGGCGGGCGAGCCGGTGGAGGCGAAGCCTTCGGGGGCGGCGCCGGGGGCGGAGAAGGTGAGGAGCGCGTCATAATCGGCGAACAGGTCGCCGAGCCTCTGGCGCGCCCGCTTGGCCTGCCGCCGGGCCTCGTCATAAGCGCCCACCTCGATGCGGGCCGACGCTTCCAGATGGGCCCGCAGCCCCGGCGAGAGCTGGTCCGCCGCGCGGTCATATTCGTCGGAGAGGGCAATCCAGGCCTCGAAGTCCTGGATCACGGGATGCACCGCGTCCGCCGCCTCCACCTCCTCGGGCAGGTCGATCTCGTGCACCGTGCCGCCCGCCCGCTCAAGGGCTTTCCCCGCCGCTTCCAGGGCGGCATGGGCGGCGGCGTCCGCAAGATGGCTACGCGCGGTGCGCACCAGGGCGATGCGCGGGGCGTCCGCCGTGCGCTCGCCGATGTCGAGGTCCCGCCCCGTGAGAGCGGCTGCGGCATAGGCCACATCCCGCACACGGGCGCCGAACAGGCCCATTGTGTCCAGATGCCAGGAAAAAGTCTTCATGCCGAGCGTCGGCAGGTTGCGGAAGGTGGGCTTGTAGCCGGTCACGCCGCAGAAGGCGGCGGGGCGGATCACCGAGCCGCCGGTCTGGGTACCGATGGCCAGCGGCAGCATGCCGGCCGCCACCGCTGCTGCCGAGCCGGAGGAGGAGCCACCGGGCGTATGGGTAAGCCGGCGGGGATTGCGGGTCTTGCCCGGCGCCATATGGGCGAATTCGGTGGTCACCGTCTTGCCGGGCACGATGCCGCCCATGCGGACGATCTGCCGCACGATGGGCGCGTCCGCCGCCGGGTGGTGTCCGGCATAGAGGGGCGAGCCGTAGGCGGTGGGCAGATCCCGCGTGTCGATGATGTCCTTCACGCCCACGGGCAGGCCCGCCAGTGGGGTGTCGGGCCGGGCCTTCTCCGCCGCCCGGCGCGCCGCGTCGAGATCGAGCGCGACAAAGGCGCCGATCTCCGGTTCCTGCTCGGCGATGGCCTCAGCGCACCGTTCCAGAAGCGCCGGGGCGGTGAGGCGGCCGGCTTTAAGGTCGAGGGCGAGATCGCGGGCGAACAGCATGGGACACACCGGCTGGAACAAAACCGGGTCCGGCTTTGCACGCAGGCGCGCATTCCGCAAGGGCGGGCGGGGCGAGGGACGGGGACTGATCACCGCCGCTGTTCCCCGCCATCAGCAGAATCCATTTGTCGTCGGAGGAAAGGCGCGATAGCTCGCCAATGTCTCCACCAGCCGGTCGGCCCGACATGAACATCCTGTCGATCCAGTCCCACGTCGCTTATGGCCATGTGGGCAATTCCTCCGCCGTCTTCCCCCTGCAGCGGCTGGGCGTGGAAGTGTGGCCCATCCACACGGTCCAGTTCTCGAACCATACCGGCTATGGTGCGTGGCGCGGGCAGGTGTTCGATGCGGGCGTGATCGGGGATCTGATCCAGGGCATCGAGGAGCGCGGGCGCCTCGCGGCGTGCGACGGCGTGCTCTCCGGCTATATGGGCTCGGCCGAGATCGGCGCGGCGATCCTCGATGCGGTGGCGCGGGTGCGGGCGGCCAATCCCCGGGCGGATTATTGCTGCGATCCGGTGATCGGGGACGTGGGGCGCGGCATCTTCGTGCGGCCTGGCATTCCGGAATTCATGCGCGACGCGGCGGTGCCGGCGGCCGACATCATCACGCCGAACCAGTTCGAGCTGGAACTGCTGTCCGGCCATGAGGTGCGCAGCCGGGCCGATGCGATCGCGGCCTGCGACCTGCTCCACACGCGGGGGCCGAGGGTGATTCTCGTCACCTCCCTCCACACAGAGGAAACCCCGGCCGATTCCATCGACCTGTTCGCCTCCGGCCCGGACGGTCGCTTCATTCTCCGCACCCCCCGGCTCGACGTGTCGCTGAATGGCGCGGGCGATGCCATCGCCGCCCTGTTCTTCCTGCATTGCAAGCGTTTGGGCTCCACGGCGGGCGCGCTGGCGGCGGCGGGCGCGTCCATCTACGGGCTGCTGAAGCGCACCCATGAGGCGGGCTCGCGGGAATTGCTGCTGGTGCAGGCGCAGGACGAGTTCGTGCAGCCCACGACGCTCTTCACGCCCGAGCCCGTTTAGGGTCACAATGCGCGAAAGGGGGCTGGTTCCACCCGCGGCATGCCGGGGGCGGGCTGCTTCCCCATATCCGCAGTTTCGACCGCCGCTTCGGACGCGCCACGGCCGGGCGGCCCATGCCATGAGGGATAACGGGAAACGCCATGCCGCGCCGCTTCGTGACGCTCGACGTCTTCACCTCCCGTCCCTTCGGCGGCAATCCTTTGGCCGTGGTGCTCGATGCCGTGGGCCTTGATGACGCGGCGATGCAGCAGATCACGCGGGAGTTCAATCTCTCCGAGACGGTGTTCGTGCTGCCCCCCAAGGATCCGGCGCACCGGGCGCGCATCCGCATCTTCACCACCGCCCACGAACTGCCGTTCGCCGGCCACCCCACGGTCGGCGCGGCCGTGCTTCTGGCGCTGGAAGACAAGGCGACCAAGGGCACTTATCTGATCGAGGAGCAGATCGGCGTCGTGAAATGCGAGGTCTCCGCAGCGGACGGGGGGCCACGCAAGGGGGCCGCAACCTTCACCGTGCCGCGCCGGGCGGAGCTGGAGCCGGTGGAGATTTCCCGCCGCGACTGCGCGGACGCGCTGCATCTGGATGTGAGCGATATCGGCTTCGACGCCCACCGCCCCGTGGTGGCGTCCGCCGGCGTGCCGTTCCTGTTCGTGCCGGTGGCGAACCTCACCTCGCTGGCGCGGGCCCGGCCGGACGAGTCGGCCTTCATCCGCAGCCTCGGTTCCTATGGCGAGGCGCTCTATCTCTACACCCTCGATGAAGAGGGGGATGCGGACTTCCGCACCCGCATGTTCTCACCGGGCCTCGGCACGGAGGAGGATGCGGCCACGGGCGCTGCCGCCGCCGCCTTCCCCGCCGTTCTCATGGATGCAGAGGCGCGTGTGGAGGGGCACCACCGGGTGCGCATCGATCAGGGGTTCGAGATGGGGCGCCCAAGCCGCATCGATCTGGGCTTCCGCGTTTCAGGCGGTGCGCTGGCCGAGACTACCATCGGCGGGGCCGCCCTCGTCATCGCGGAAGGCGTGCTGCATCTGTGAAGCTCTCGCTTGTGTGAAGGCGGCGTGGGCGGACGGGGGCCTTGGAGATCGCGGCGGGAGACCTATCTCTTGTGCATCGCGGCAATCCCCCTCCGCGCCCATCCTTGAGGATTTCCATGTCCGATACCCGTCCCACGCTGTTTGACAGCTTCCGTCTGGGCGACCTCACCTTGTCCAACCGCGTCGTCATGGCGCCGCTCACCCGCAACCGCGCGGCGCCCGGCTTCCTGCCCACGGACCTGACCGCGGACTATTATGCGCAGCGCGCCTCCGCTGGCCTCCTCATCTCCGAGGCCACCCAGATTTCGCAGCAGGGCCAGGGCTATCAGGACACGCCCGGCATCTATACCGACGCCCAGGTGGCGGCTTGGCGCAAGGTGACGGACGCTGTCCATGCCAAGGGCGGGCGCATCGTGGTGCAGCTCTGGCATGTGGGACGGGTATCCCACGTATCGCTCCAGGCCAACGGCGGCGCGCCGGTGGCGCCCTCCGCCATCACGGCCAAGACCAAGACCTTCGTGAACAATGCCTTTGCCGAGACCTCCGCGCCCCGCGCCCTGGATCTCTCTGAAATCCCCGGCATCGTCGAGGATTACCGGCGCGCGGCGGCCAACGCCATCAAGGCGGGCTTCGACGGTGTCGAGGTGCATGCAGCCAATGGCTATCTCATCGACCAGTTCCTGCGGGACGGCGCCAACAAGCGCACCGATTCCTATGGCGGCTCCATCGAGAACCGCTCCCGCTTCCTGCTGGAGGTGATGGACGCGGTGATCGCGGAGATCGGTGCCGCCCGCACCGGCGTGCGCCTCTCGCCCGTGACGCCTGCCAATGACCTGACCGACAGCGATCCGCAGGCGCTGTTCAATTATGTGATGGACGAGCTGGAGAAGCGCCGCCCGGTCTATGTGCATGTGATCGAGGGCGCCACGGGCGGACCGCGCGACATCGCGCCGGGCTTCTCCTTCGAGGAGCTGCACCGCCGCTATTCGGGCGCCTGGATGGTCAATAACGGCTACGACCTCGCTTTGGCCTCCGCCGCGGTGGAGAGCGGAAAGGCCGATCTGGTCGCCTTCGGCCGCCCCTTCATCTCCAATCCGGATCTGGTGGAGCGCCTCAAGCAACAGGCCCCTCTGACTCCCCTCGATCAGGCGACGCTCTATGGCGGCGGTGCCAAGGGCTATACGGACTATCCGGTGCTGGAACCCACCGCGTGAGCGGTTCCAAGTTCCGCATTTTTCAGGTCTCCCGCCTCGATCTCCGGGTCGAGGCGGGCGGCTGGCCCGAGGCGGAGCGGCACCGGGCCGAGATCGATGCCGCCTTCGCCCGCATGTGCGCGGCCAATCCGCATCTGTGGAACGGGCGGGTGATCCTGCTGCGTGGCTATTCGGTGCAGGACGGCATGCTCGTGGGCACCTGTTTCGAGACGGATTTCGCCGCCTTCACCTGGTGGCGTGCGCGCGGCCTGGACGATCTCAGTGCCCGGAACTTTTTCGGCATGGTGGCGCTGGAAGGTGGGGATGGCGCGTTCGTCATGGGCGAGATGGGTGACCATACCGCGAGCGCCGGGGATGTTTATTTCGCGGGCGGGACGCCGGATCCGCGCGATGTGACAGACGGGGTGCTGGACCTGCGCGGCTCGGCCCTGCGCGAACTCACCGAGGAGGTGGGGCTCGATGCCGGTGAGGGCGCGGAGGAAGAAGGGTGGGATGTGGTGGAGCACGGCATCTTCTTCGCGCTGTTCCGCCGCGTCCGGTTTGCCGAAAAGGCGCAAGACCTTGCCGCGCGCATCACGCGCTTCCTGGCCAGTGAGACGCAGCCGGAACTGAAGGCCGTGCGCGTGATCGCCGGGGAGAATGATCTCGGGCTGCCCGTGGTGCCCTATGCCGCCGCCTATGCGCGCTGGCGCTTCGCCGGGGCTGTGTGAGCGGGTTGCCCGGGCTGTCGGTCGGGACGCCTCCGCGCGCCTTGTGTCCGCACGCGAATTCGTCTATCCAGCAGGCCGTAGAGCCATTTGAGAGCGAGCCACAGGCCGTGTCGTCCAATAAGACGAACAGCACCGGACACGCCCCCCGCGCCCCCTGGGTTGCGGGCAACGCTCTGATTCTGCGCGCGCTTCTTCTCCTTAGCCGCCCCTGAGGGCCGGCCGGGCGCATGCGCCTGGGCACTCAGGGGTCACCTTCGAGAACCTCGAAAGCGCAGACGGCCAGTCCCCACAGTGCGTGACGGCCGACACCCGAGAAGGACGCATCACATGACCTCCCAGGCTTCCATTCCCGCCGTTCCCGTATCCGACAAGGACCGGGTCCTGATCTTCGACACCACGCTGCGCGACGGCGAGCAGTGCCCCGGCGCCTCCATGACCTTCGAGGAGAAGCTGCAGGTCGCGGAATTGCTGGACGAGATGGGCGTGGACATTATCGAGGCGGGCTTTCCCATCGCCTCCATCGGCGATTTCGAGTCCGTGTCCGAGATCGCCCGCCGCTCCAAGAATGCGGTGATCGCCGGCTTGTCCCGCGCGGCCCTCAACGATATCGACCGCTGCGCCGAGGCGGTGAAGCATGCCCGTCGCGGGCGCATCCACACCTTCCTGTCCACCTCGCCCGTGCACATGAAGTACAAGCTCCAGAAGGAGCCCCACGAGGTGCTGGAGATGATCGTCGCTTCGGTGACGCGCGCCCGCAACCATGTGGCTGATGTGGAATGGTCGGCCGAGGACGGCACCCGCACCGAGTTCGACTTCTTGTGCCGCTGCGTGGAGGCGGCCATCAAGGCGGGCGCCACCACCATCAATATTCCCGACACCGTGGGCTACACCACGCCGGAAGAATATGCCCGCCTGTTCCGCGGCGTGCGCGAGCGCGTGCCCAATTCCGACCAGGCGGTCTTCTCCGTCCATTGCCACAACGACCTGGGCATGGCGGTGGCCAATTCACTGGCGGGCGTCGCCGGCGGCGCGCGGCAGATCGAATGCACCGTCAACGGCATCGGCGAGCGCGCGGGCAATGCGGCGCTGGAAGAGATCGTGATGGCCATCAATGTCCGCTCGGACGTGCTGGCCTACCAGACCGGCATCGACGCCACCATGCTCACCCGCGCCTCCAAGCTGGTGGCGGCGGTGACCTCCTTCCCGGTGCAGTACAACAAGGCCATCGTGGGCCGGAACGCCTTCGCCCACGAAAGCGGCATCCACCAGGACGGCATGCTGAAGCATACCCAGACCTATGAGATCATGACTCCCGAGAGCGTCGGCGTGTCGAAGACCTCGCTGGTCATGGGCAAGCATTCCGGCCGCGCCGCCTTCCGCGACAAGTTGAAGACCCTGGGCTACGAGCTGGGCGAGAACGCCCTGAACGACGCCTTCACCCGCTTCAAGGATCTCGCCGACCGCAAGAAGGTGATCTACGACGAGGACATCGAGGCGCTGGTGGACCGGGAGATCGCCGCCGCCGGGGATCGCGTGAAGCTGGTGTCCCTGTCGGTGATCGCGGGCACGCGCGGCCCGCAGCGGGCCACCATGCGCCTGGAGATGGATGGGCAGGTCTTCACCGAGGAAGCCGAGGGCAACGGCCCGGTGGACGCCACCTTCAATTGCATCAAGGCTTTGGTGCCCCACGCCGCGAAGCTGGAACTCTATCAGGTGCATGCGGTGACCGAGGGCACGGATGCGCAGGCCGAGGTGTCGGTGCGCCTGGAGGAGGACGGCAAGGCCGTGACGGCCAAGGCCGCCGATCCGGACACGCTGGTGGCCTCCGCCCAGGCTTACATCACGGCGCTGAACAAGCTCACCCGCAAGCGCCAGAGCCTGAATCCCCAGGCCGTGGCGGGCTGACACGCCTCCGGGCGCCGCCATTCACGGACCAGACAGAAAGAGGGCCGGGCATTTGCCCGGCCCTTTTCTTTAGGGCAGGGCGAAGTGGTTTTCCGGCGGACATCCGGTCATTTCTGCTGTGCGACGCCGATGACTGATGCCTTGCAATAATAAAATCGATCAAATTCCCGGCCGAATTGTGCAGCGCAATATAATTGCCCTCATGCCAAAGTTATAGCGGGCAGGGGGATTGCGGGCTTGACGAATGGCCCATCGATATTCTTGAAGTGACACATAAGCTCCACGTGATAACGGGCCATGCCAAGGCTCAGGAGGTCGTCATGAAATTCAAGCACGCGGTTTTTGCGCTTGCCGCCCTTATCGGTCTCGCCGCGCCCGCCCAGGCGCAGCAGCCTTACCCGAGCCGTCCCATCACGGTGATCGTGCCCTTCGCGGCCGGCGGCCCCACCGACACGGTGGCCCGGCTGATCGCCGAATCCATGAGCCGCACCCTCGGCCAGCAGGTGATCATTGAGAATGTGGGCGGCGCGGGCGGCACGCGCGGCGCGGGCCAGGTGGCGAAGGCCGCCCCGGACGGCTACACGCTGCTGATCCACCATATCGGCCAGGCGACCGCCGCGACCCTCTATCGCAAGCTGCCCTACAACGTGCTGACCGACTTCGAGGAAGGCGGGCTCATCACCCCCGTTCCCATGACCCTGATCGGCAAGCCGAACTTCGAGCCGAAGAATACGGCCGAGCTGATCGACTACATCAAGAAGAACAAGGAAAAGGTCACGTACGGCAATGCCGGCGTCGGCTCCGCCTCGCATCTGTGCGGCATGCTGCTCATGTCCAAGGTGGGCGCGCCCATGACCACCGTTCCCTATCAGGGCACGGGCCCGGCCATGAACGATATCATCGGCGGCCAGATCGACCTCATGTGCGACCAGACCACCAACACCACCGGCCAGATCAAGGCGGGCAAGGTGAAGGCCTATGCCGTGACCACGGACGGTCGCGTGAAGTCGCTGGGTGATCTGCCCACGCTCAAGGAGAGCGGCCTGAAGGATTTTGAAGTCACCATCTGGCACGGCCTCTATGCGCCCAAGGGCACGCCCAAGGACATCATGGACAAGCTCAACGTCGCGCTCCAGGCGGCGCTTGAAGACCCCAAGGTGATCGCCCGCTTCGCCGATCTCGGCACCGAGCCGGAGCCCAAGGAGCGCCGCAGCCGCGAGTTCCACGAGAAGTTCATTGCGGACGAGGTGGCCAAGTGGAAGCCGGTCATCGAGGCCGCAGGCGTGTATGCCGACTGACGAGCCCGCGGCGGAGCGGCCGAGCCGCTAATCTTGTCCGCCGTGTCTCTGTCCAGAGTTTCAGGCGGGTGTAGCTACACCCGCCTGTTGCATTTCCAAAGGTAAGGCGTGCTTATCGCCTGTCGGGAAAGTAGCAAAGTTCCGTTGCGGCACTGCTCTATTGTGGGCGAAGCCGCAACTTTTGTTCGACTTTCGCATGATAGTCAGTATGGTCCGTGCCCGGGTTTGAGGCCCGGTGGACGAGGCGGGCGCCCCGGCTCGCCAAAGCTCCAATAAATCTTTACCGGGGGGAGGGGGTCGATGAGTTTCATACGCAGTCCTAAGGACGTTCTTGCTGGCCTGCTTTTCATCGCGCTCGCGCTTTTGTTCGGCTGGCAGGCGCAAACTCTGCCCATGGGATCCTCCGTACGGATGGGGCCCGGCTATTTCCCGATGCTTCTTTCCGGCCTCATGGGCTTTCTCGGCCTGATCGTTTTTATCAACGGTTTCCGGTTCAAGGGCGAAGCCATTACGAGCATCGCCTGGCGTGGTCTGTTCTGCCTGACCTTCGCATCCCTTTTCTTTGGCTTCTTCCTGCGGCCCCTGGGCTTCCTGCCGACCCTCGCCGTGACGGTGTTCGTGAGCGCGCTGGGTAGCCAAAAATTCCATTTTCTGACCGCTCTCGGCATCACCGCGACGATGGTCGTGTTCTCGTGGGCTGTGTTCATCTGGGGCCTCGGCCTCCCGATCCAGCTCATCGGCCCGTGGCTCGGCGGTTATTGAGGAGGCGGGCGTGGAACTGTTCGATAATCTGGCGCTCGGCTTCTCCGTCGCCTTCACCCTTCAAAATCTTGCTTACTGCTTCATCGGCTGCCTTCTCGGCACGCTGATCGGCGTGCTGCCCGGCCTCGGCCCGGTGGCAACCATCGCCATGTTGCTGCCGCTGACCTTCGGCCTGCCGCCGGTTTCGGCCCTCATCATGCTGGCGGGCATCTATTACGGCGCCCAATATGGCGGCTCCACCACAGCCATCCTCATCAACCTGCCGGGCGAAAGCTCATCGGTGGTGACGGCGCTGGACGGGCACCAGATGGCCAAGCAAGGCCGCGCGGGCGCCGCGCTTGCAACAGCCGCGCTAGGGTCATTCTTCGCGGGCACGGTGGCCACCTTCCTGCTGGCCTTGTTCGCGCCGCCGCTGGCGGATCTCGCGCTCAAATTCGGTCCGCCGGAATATTTCGCGCTGATGGTTCTCGGCCTGATCGCCTCGGTGACACTGGCCTCCGGCTCCATCGTCAAGGCGCTGGCCATGATTGTGCTGGGCCTGCTGCTCGGCCTGTCCGGCCAGGACATCTATACCGGCACGCCGCGCTTCACCTTCGAGGTGCAGGAACTGGCTGACGGCTTCGACTTCGTGGCCCTGGCCATGGGCGTGTTCGGCATCGGCGAAATCATCCGCAACCTTGAGGATGAGAGCCAGCGCAGCCTTGTGGCGGCGAAGGTGTCCAGCCTCATGCTGACCAAGGACGAGTTCAAGCAGATCATCGCGCCGGTCCTGCGCGGCACGATTCTCGGCTCCATCCTGGGAATCCTGCCCGGCGGCGGCGCCATGCTGTCCTCGTTCGCGGCCTATTCCATCGAGAAGAAGATCTCGAAGAACCCGAAGCGGTTCGGCAAGGGCGCCATCGAGGGTGTCGCGGGGCCGGAAAGCGCCAACAATGCGGGCGCGCAGACCTCCTTCATCCCCATGCTTACTTTGGGCATTCCCTCCAACCCGGTGATGGCGCTGATGATCGGCGCGCTCATCATCCAGGGAATCACCCCCGGCCCGAACGTGGTCACCGAGAAGCCGGACCTGTTCTGGGGCGTCATCGCCTCCATGTGGATCGGCAACCTCATGCTGGTGCTGCTCAACCTGCCGCTCATCGGCATGTGGGTGCGCCTGCTGACGGTGCCCTACCATGTGCTGTTCCCGGCGATCATGGCCTTCTGCTGTATCGGCGTGTACAGCGTGAACAACAACACGTTTGACGTGTACACCATGGCGCTGTTCGGCGTCGCGGGATACGCGCTGGTGAAGCTGGATTGCGAGCCGGCGCCGCTGCTTCTGGGCTTCGTCATCGGCCCGATGCTCGAAGAGTATCTGCGCCGCGCCATGCTCATCTCGCGCGGCGACCCGATGGTCTTCGTCACGCGCCCCATCTCTGCCGTGCTGCTGGCCCTGGCCCTCATCGCTCTGGTGGTGGTGCTGCTGCCCTCGGTGAGCAAGACGCGCGAGGAAGCCTTCCGCGAATAGTCGGAGAGGGCTCGATTCGAATGGTGGGACGGGGCGGGATGGCAACATCCCGCCCCGTTTCTTTTGACGTCACCCCGAATGCGCGGGCGCAAACGGCGCTGTTTCAAGGCATCGGCGGGTGCCTGTGGATTTCTTTCGGGGCGGCTATGGACACTGCCGAAAGCCTCTGCTACACGACCACTCCTCAACGGGGCGCTGCCCCGGAGGGCGCATAGCTCAGTTGGTAGAGCAGCTGACTCTTAATCAGCGGGTCCTAGGTTCGAGCCCTAGTGCGCCCACCATTTTCCTCAAGGGGTTAAGAAAAACCCTTGAGACTTACCCGGACATTACAGGCTCCCTTCTCGGCGTTTCTGTCCGCCGCGAGCCTCCATGTGCGGGTCTGCTTGTCTCCGCTGCGATTTTCCATCTGACGGCGCGCTGATACGCCGGGCGCCGCAGCTTTCCGCTCAGCCC
Source organism: Aquabacter cavernae (assembly GCF_003993795.1). Taxonomy (GTDB): domain Bacteria; phylum Pseudomonadota; class Alphaproteobacteria; order Rhizobiales; family Xanthobacteraceae; genus Aquabacter; species Aquabacter cavernae. Next base: position 807,071 of record NZ_RWKV01000008.1, on the reverse strand, counting down.
ACTTGCGGCGGCTGAAAGGCTATGTTCGCGCGCCCGTGCCTTGACACCCGGCGGCCCTTCGGGTCTTTCTCCCCTCATGGTTCGAGGCCTCGCCCAGATTCTGCGCGCGTTTGCCCATCTGCCCCTTCGGCGGATGCTGGCCCTGTGCCTTGCCGTCTGCCTTGCTTTGTCGCCCCTCACCAATGCCTTTGCCCTCCACCATGTGGATGACGGCGATGTGGCGTCCCTGTCCGCAGGGACGGGCGATACGGCCCCGAAGCAGACGTCGGACCATGCCACCCTGCCGGCGGCCGACCATGACTGCCATTCCTGCTCCGTGGCCGTTCCCAATGCGCCGTCCACCGTTGCGGTGATGCGCATTCACGTCACCATCGATATCGCTGCGGCGAACCTGGTGGACGGCCGCGACCCCGGCGCCGAACTGCGCCCTCCCAGAGCCTGATCCTTCCGCATGTGACGCGCTGACGCTTCCGCGTCGGCCAATTCATACCCATGCCCGGAACGGATCATGTCTATTTGTGCCCTCGCGCGTGCGCTTGGGGCAGCGATCGTGCTGCTTCATGCGATCCCCGCGCTTGCCGCTTCGCCGCGGCCTCTCACGCTTTCCCAGGCTCTGTCAGCCGCTCTTGCTGCCAATCCGAGGCTGACGGTCGCTGACCGCGACATCGGAATGGCCGAGGGGCGCGGCATCCAGGCGACCCTGTTGCCCAATCCCGTCCTCTCTTTGGAGGTGGACAATGCCTTCGGCTCCGGCTCCTACCAGGGGCTGGATCTGGCCGACCAGACGCTCCAGGTGAGCCAGCTCGTGGAGCTGGGCGGCAAGCGGGAGGCGCGCATCGCCGCCGCCAATGCCGGCTCCGGCGTTGCGCGGTGGGAGCGCGAGGCGCTGCGCCTGCAGGTGCTGGCGGAAACCACCGCCGCCTTCGTGGCGGTGCTGAGCGCCCAGCGGCGGCTCGATATCCTCAAGGGGCAGGTGGGCGACATCGAGCGCTGGGCGCCGTTGCTGCGGACCCGCGTGGAGGCCGGGGCGTCTTCGCCGTCCGAGATCTCGCGCTCCCGGGTGGCCGTGGACCTCGCCCGCGTGGAGCAGGACAAGGCTCGCGCCGCGCTCCTAACCGCGCGGCGTGAGCTGGCCCTGCTCATGGGGCTCACGGAGGCGCGGTTCGCGGCGGTGACGGGCAATCTCGCCCGCCTCAATGCGCCGCCCCCGCTCGCCCGCATTCTGAAATCGGCGCAGGAAAATCCGCAGCTCACGCGCTTCACGGCGCTGAAGGCCCAGCGGAGCGCCGAGCTGAACGGGGCCCGCGCGCAGGCGGTGCCGGACGTGACCCTGGGGGTGGGCTACCGCCACTATTACGAGACCGCCGACAGCGGCGTGGTTCTCTCCCTCTCCATGCCGCTTCCGGTGTTCGACCGGAACCAGGGTTCCATCCTGGAGGCGGGCGAGGCGCTGCGCCGGGCCGAGGCCGAGGAGGCCGTGGTCCGTAGCGCGCTCATCTCCCAGGTGGGCCGCGCCTATGACGGGCTGAAGGCCGCCTATGACGAGGCGAGCCTGCTGCGCGAGAGCACGCTGCCGGAGGCGCGCGCCGCCTTCGGGGGCCTGGAGGGCGGCTATTCGGAGGGGCGCTACACGCTCCTCGAACTGCTGGATGCCCAGTCCTCTCTCACCGAGACGCAATTGCGCGAGCTGGATGCGCTCGTCGCCTACCACACCGCCCTCGCCACCCTTGAGGGGCTGACCGGGCGTCCCGTGACCTTCTCCAAAGGAAAAGCCAAATGAGCCGGCCGGCAAGACGCGATCTGGCCATGCTGCTGCTCGGCCTCGTGGCCGGTGGCGGCGTGTTCTATGCCCTCCAGGACCGCCTTCCCGCGGACCGCTCCGCCGCTTCCGCCAGCGAGGCCGGGGACGGCCATGGCGGCGGCCACGCGGAAGGCGGCGAGGAGAGCCACGGCGAAGGCGTCGTGAAACTGGACGACGCCAAGCTCGCGGCGGCGGGCATCGGCCTTGAGACAGCGGCGCCGGAAAAGCTGCGCCAGAAGCTGCGGCTGAACGGCCTCGTTCAGCCCGACCAGGACGCCATCGTCCAGGTGACCCCGCGCTTCCCGGGCATCGTGCGGGAGATCCGCAAGCGCCTCGGGGACAAGGTGAACAAGGGCGACGTGCTCGCCGTCATCGAGAGCAACCAGAGCCTCACCAGCTACGACCTCAAATCCCCCATTTCGGGGACGGTGGTGGAGCGGGGCGTGGCGCTCGGCGAATATGTGTCCGAGCAGAAGCCGGCCTTCATCGTCGCCGATCTCTCCACCCTATGGGTGGATCTGTCGGTCTACCGCAAGGACTTCGCGAAGGTCCGCCCGGGCGATGCCGTGCAAGTCGATCCCGAGGACGGGGGCGCGCCCATCGAGGGGCGGGTCATCTATGTCTCGCCCATCGGCGCCGCCGACACGCAGAGCGCGCTGGCCCGCGTCTCCATTCCCAACAGGGATATGCGCCTGCGGCCGGGCCTGTTCGCCGTGGGCACCATGGTGCTCGCGGAGAAGCCCGTGGACCTCGCGGTGCGCCTCAACGCCCTCCAGACCATCGACAATCGCGCCGTGGTCTTCGTGCGCAACGGCGATGCCTTCGAACCGCGCGACGTGGAGCTGGGCGAGCGGGACGGGGAGTGGGTCGAGGTGCTGTTCGGCCTAATGCCGGGCGATGTCTATGCCGCCCGCAACAGCTTCGTCGTCAAGGCGGAGCTCGCGAAGGGGAGCGCCAGCCATGAGCATTGAGGCGTTCCGCACGAGCGGGGAGGCGCGGTCATGATCGACGCCATCCTCGCCTTCTCCATCCGCCAGCGCTGGCTGGTGATCCTCGTCTGCCTGGGCGTGATCGGGCTGGGCAGCTGGAACTTCACCCGCCTGCCCATCGATGCGGTGCCGGACATCACCAACGTCCAGGTGCAGATCAACACGTCCGCGCCGGGCTTCTCGCCGCTGGAGGTGGAGCAGCGCATCACCTTCCCCATCGAGACCGCCATGGGCGGCCTGCCCGGCCTTCAATATACCCGCTCGCTCTCCCGCTACGGGCTGAGCCAGGTGACGGTCGTGTTCCACGACGGGACCGACATCTATTTCGCACGCCAGCTCGTGAACGAGCGCATCCAGCAGGCGAAGGATCAGCTTCCGCCCAGCGTCGAAACCGCCATGGGGCCCATCTCCACCGGCCTCGGCGAGATCTACATGTACACGGTGGAGGCGAAGGAGGGGGCGAAGAAGCCCTCGGGCGAGCCCTATAGCCCCACCGACCTGCGCACCATCCAGGACTGGATCATCAAGCCCCAGCTGCGCACCGTGCCGGGGGTCGTCGAGGTGAACACCATCGGCGGCTACGAGAAGCAGTTCCATGTGCTGCCCGATCCCGCGCGGCTCATGGCCTACCGCATCTCGTTCCGCGACGTGATGACCGCGCTTGCCGCCAACAACGCCAATGTGGGCGCGGGCTATATCGAGCGGAACGGCGAGCAATATCTGGTGCGCACGCCGGGCCAGGTGGCGAACGCGGACGAGATCCGCGAGATCGTCATCGGCAGCCATTCCGGCACGCCCCTGCGCATCGGCGACATCGCCGATGTGCGGGAGGGCCGGGAGCTGCGCACCGGCGCGGCCACGCTGAACGGGCAGGAAGTGGTGCTCGGCACCACCATGCTGCTGATCGGCGAGAACAGCCGCACCGTGGCCGAGCGCGTGGAAGCGCGGCTGGAGGAGATCGGCCGTTCGCTTCCCGAAGGCGTCATCGCCCGGGCGGTCTATGACCGCTCGCACCTCGTGGAAGCCACCATCGCGACGGTGGAGAAGAACCTCGTCGAGGGGGCGCTGTTCGTCATCGCGGTGCTGTTCGTGCTGCTCGGAAACATCCGGGCGGCCATCGTCACGGCCTGCGTCATCCCGCTCTCCATGCTCTTCACCATCACCGGCATGGTGGAGCACCGGGTCAGCGCCAACCTGATGAGCCTCGGGGCCATCGATTTTGGCATCATCATCGACGGTGCCGTCATCATCGTGGAGAACTGCCTGCGCCTTCTGGCGGAGGAGCAGCACAAGAGGGGCCGCCTGCTGACGCGGGCGGAGCGCTTCGACACCATCCTGAAGGGGTCGAAGGAGGTGATCCGGCCGAGCCTGTTCGGCACCATGATCATCGCCGTGGTCTATCTGCCGGTGCTCACGCTCACGGGCGTGGAAGGCAAGATGTTCACGCCCATGGCGGTGACGGTGCTGATGGCGCTGCTCGGCGCGGCGCTGTTCTCCATGACCTTCGTGCCGGCGGCGGTGGCGCTGTTCGTGACGGGCCGGGTTTCCGAGCATGAGAATCTCATCATGCGCACGGCCCGGCGCACCTACACGCCGCTCCTCAACCTCTCCATCGAGTATCGCGGCGTGGTGGCCCTGGCCGCCGCGGCGCTGGTGGTCGCGAGCGGCCTTGCGGCCTCGCGCATGGGCGGGGAGTTCATCCCGAGCCTGGACGAGGGCGATGCGGCGATCCAGGCGCTGCGCGTGCCCGGCACCAGCCTCACCCAGTCCATCGAGATGCAGGAGGCGCTGGAGAAGCGCCTTCTGAAGGTGCCGGAGGTGAAGGAAATCTTCGCCCGCGTGGGCACGGCGGAAGTGGCCACCGATCCCATGCCGCCGTCCATTTCCGACGGCTACATCATGCTGAAGCCGCGCGCGGAATGGCCGGATCCGTCCAAGCCGAAATCCGCCGTGATGGAGGACATCGAGAAGGCGGCCCAGGAGGTGGCCGGGAGCAATTACGAACTCTCCCAGCCCATCCAGCTTCGTTTCAACGAGCTGATCTCCGGCATCCGTTCCGATGTGGGTGTGAAGATCTTCGGCGACGACCTCGACACGCTCCTCCAGGTGGCGGGGCAGGTGCAGGCGGTGCTCCAGCAGGTGCCCGGCGCGGCGGACGTGAAGACGGAGCAGGTCACCGGCCTGCCCATGCTCACGGTTTCGCTGAACCGGGCGGCCATGGGCCGCTACGGCGTCAGCGTCGCGGACGTGCAGGAGCTGATCGAGATCGCGGTGGGCGGCCGGGAGGCGGGCGTTCTCTTCGAGGGCGACCGGCGGTTCGACATCGTGGTGCGGCTTCCCGAGGAACTGCGCACCGACATCGAGGCGCTGCGCAGCCTGCCCGTGCCGCTCCCGCCCGCGCCCGGCGATGCTGAGCCGGTGCGGGCGGCGTGGGGCACGGGGGCGGTCACGCAGATCCGCTATGTGCCGCTTTCGGCCATCGCGAACCTGAACCTCTCGCCGGGTCCCAACCAGATCAGCCGGGAGGACGGCAAGCGCCGCATCGTCGTGAGCGCCAATGTGCGCGAGCGCGACCTCGGCTCCTTCGTGGCCGATGCCCAGAAGCAGGTGGCCGAGAAGGTGAAGCTGCCGGAAGGCTACTGGATCGGGTGGGGCGGGCAGTTTGAACAGCTCGTCTCCGCCACCCAGCGCCTCGCCATAGTGGTGCCCATCGCCCTCGCGCTCATCTTCCTGCTGCTCTTCATGAGCTTCGGGTCCATGGGCGACGCGCTCCTCGTGTTCTCCGGCGTGCCCCTGGCGCTCACCGGCGGCATCGCGGCGCTGCTGCTGCGGGATATCCCGCTCTCCATCAGCGCGGGCATCGGCTTCATTGCCCTGTCCGGCGTGGCGGTGCTGAACGGCCTCGTCATCATCGCCTTCATCCAGCGCCTGCGGGAAGAGGGGATGGCGATCGCCGAGGCCGTGCGGGAAGGGGCGCTGACCCGCCTGCGGCCGGTGCTGATGACGGCGCTCGTGGCCTCGCTGGGCTTCGTGCCCATGGCGCTGGCGACGGGACCGGGCGCGGAGGTGCAGCGTCCGCTCGCCACCGTGGTCATCGGCGGCATCGTCTCCTCCACCATCCTCACCTTGCTGGTCCTGCCCGCGCTCTACGTCCTGTTCCGGCGCGAGACCAAGCCGGCGGACGACGCGGCGATGCCGTCCGCTGAAACAGCCTCATCCCCCCAGACCTGACCCAACCGACACAGGAGAAGTCCATGTTGAAGACCATTGCCGTTCTTGCGGCCCTGCTCGCCCCCTCAGCCGCGCTCGCGCAGCACGCCCACGGCAACCAGAAGGGGCCCAATGGCGGCCCCATGGAGGACGTGGCGGGCGTCCATGGGGAACTGGTCGTGGCCGGCCCGGCCGTGACGGTGAACGTGTTCGACGAGGCCGGAAAGCCCGTGGACACCACCGGCTATACGGGCTCCGCCATGATCGTCTCGGGCAGCGACCGCAAGACCTTGCCGCTCGCCCCGTCCGGCAATGCCCTCACCGGGCAGGCCCCCGCCGCCATCCCAACGGGCGCGGCCATCACCGTCGTCCTCAAGACCGCCGCCGGAAAGTCCGGCCAAGCGAAATTCTCTGCCAAGTGAAATTTCTGCCACGTGAGCGGGAGGCTCCCATGACCACATCGCATATGACACTGCGCCGCGCCGCGGCTTTCGTCCTTGCCGGGGCCCTGCTGGCGACGGCCCTCCCGGCGCAGGCGCTGGAAGGCCCGACGCACGGCAAGAAGCAGCGGGACCGTCACACGTTCCGGGATGTCCAGCTCGGCCTCAGCCATCCCTCGACGCATGGCATGAGCACCCAGACCTCGGCTCCGCCCAAGCCGCTCTTCCCCTGGCTGCCCACCCCGGCCGATCCCGGCGCGGCGGTGCAGGGCGGCGGCCTGCGATAGGCGCTGGACGGGTAAAGCGGCTCGTTCGGGATCCGATCCCCTGCATCGGCTTGCTGATGAGCGGCGTGAACCATTGGCCATCCATGTCCTGACGGTCCCAATGTGAAGGATGGCAGGCTCCCCTGCCGTCCTTCACCATCCGCGGGTTGATCGGCCATTTCGGGTCAGTGCCGCCCGAGGATCAGGTCGGCCGCCTTTTCGGCGATCATGATGGTGGGCGAGCAGGTATTGCCGGACGTGATGGTGGGCATGACGGACGCATCCGCCACGCGCAGCCGCCGCACGCCCTTGAGCATCAGGCTCGGATCCACGACGGCGCCCTCGTCGGACCCCATGCGGCAGGTGCCCACGGGATGGAAGATGGTGGTGCCGATGGCGCCCGCGGCGGTGATCAGCTCCTCGGTGCTCTGCAATTCGGCGCCGGGCTTCACCTCTTCCGGCCGGTAGCCGGACATGGCGGGCTGGGCCGAGATGCGGCGGGCGAGGCGGATGCTCTCGGCCGCCACCGTGCGGTCCTCCTGCGTGGAGAGGTAGTTCGCGCGGATGGCCGGGTTCGCGGACGGATCCGGCCCGGTCACATGCACGGTGCCCCGGCTCGTGGGGCGCAGATTGCACACCGACGCCGTGAAGGCAGGATAGGTGTGGAGCCCGCCGCCGAATGCTTCCAACGAAAGCGGCTGGACGTGGAATTCCACGTTGGCGGAGGCATGGCGCGGGTCGCTGCGGGCGAAGATGCCCAATTGCGACGGCGCCATGGTGAGCGGCCCGGTGCGCGCCAAGGCGAATTCCAGGCCCATGCGCATCTTGGCGAGCTGGCTCGTGACCATGGTGTTGAGCGTGCGGGCGCCGGTGACGCGGAAGGTCAGGCGAAGCTGGAGATGGTCCTGCAGATTGGTCCCCACGCCGGGCGCGGCGTGGCGCACCTCGATGCCGTTTTCCCGCAGCACGTCGGGATCGCCGATGCCGGACAATTCCAGCAGCCGGGGCGAGCCGACCGCTCCGGCGGCGAGGATCACCTCCCGCCGCGCTTCGGCGGTGACCAGGGCGCCGTCCCGACCGCGATAGGTGACGCCCGTCGCCGCGCCGTTCTCCATGACAATGCGATGGACCTCAGCGCCCGTGAAGACCTCAAGGTTCGGCCGCTTCAGCGCGGGCGACAGGAAGGCTTTGCGCGTGTTCCAGCGGATGCCCCGGCGCTGGTTCACCTCGAAATAGCCCACCCCTTCATTGTCGCCCCGGTTGAAATCCTCGGTGCGCGGGATTCCGGCCTCCACGGCCGCCGTGCGGAAGGCGTCCAATATGTCCCAGGACAGGCGCTGGCGCTCCACCCGCCATTCGCCGCCCCCGCCGTGAAAGTCCGAGGCGCCGCCATGATGGTCTTCCGAGCGCTTGAAGATGGGCAGCACGTCTGCCCAGCCCCAGCCGGGATTGCCCAGCGCGACCCATTCGTCATAGTCACGCGCCTGGCCGCGCATATAGATCATGCCGTTGATGGACGAGCAGCCGCCCAGCACGCGCCCGCGCGGATAGGCGAGGTCGCGCCCGTTGAGGCCGTCTTCCGGCTGCGTGCGGTAGCACCAGTCCGCGCGCGGATTGCCGATGCAATAGAGATAGCCCACCGGGATGTGGAACCAGTGCCAGTCATCCTTGCCGCCGGCCTCCAGCATGAGGATGCGCAGCGAGGGATCGGCGGACAGGCGATTGGCCAGCACGCAGCCGGCCGTGCCGCCACCCACGATCACATAGTCGTAGGCGGGTGAAGGGGAGGAGGAGGTCATCTTCTGCCTTGGGGCTCAGAGCGCTCCCGTGTTCCACGAAAAGCGATGAACCGCTCTATCTCTTTGGTTGAATGCGTTTCCCTCATCCGAACCGCTGCACGCCGCGCTCGAAAGCGCCCTGGAGGAGCAACTGGCGGGCGATTCACCGATCAGATCGGGCCAATCTGATCGGATTGCGCCCCAGTCGTCCAGATCGCGCTTTAGTGGTCCAGTTCGCCCTGCGCGAAGAAATGCTTGCGGATGTCCTGCGTGTACCGGACGAAGCGCGGATCCCCCATGATGGACAGGTCGCGGGGGCGGGGCAGGTCGATGTCGTAAATGGCTTCCACCGATCCCGGCCGGCTAGACATGACCACCACCCGGTCCGCAAGGAAGACCGCCTCGGGAATGGAGTGGGTAATGAGCAGCACGGTCTTCTTGGTGGCGTACCAGATGCGCTGAAGCTCGGCATTCATGCGCTCGCGCGTCATGGCGTCGAGCGCGCCGAACGGCTCGTCCATGAGCAGCACGCTCGGGTCGTGCACCAGCGCCCGGCAGATGGCCGCGCGCTGCTGCATGCCCCCGGACAATTCCCAGGGGAAACGGTGCTCGAAGCCTTCGAGACCTGCGGTCTTCAGGAGCCGCGCCACCGCCTCCTCATAATCCGCAGCGCGCCGCCCGCGCATCTGGATCTGGAGCATGATGTTGTCGCGCACCGTGCGCCAGGGCAGCAGGACGGGGCTCTGGAAGACGATGCCGATATCGTCGATCGGCTCCTTCACATTCGCCCCGCCGATGCGGATGGTGCCGCTGGTGGCGGGCAGGAGCCCGGCCACCAGCTTCAACAGGGTGCTCTTGCCGCAGCCGCTCGGGCCGACGATCGCCACGAACTCGCCCTTGTCGATATCGAGATCGATGGGCTTGAGCGAGGGGACGCTGCCCGTTTTGGACTTGTAGGTCTTGGTGAGGCCGCGGATCTCGATATGGACGTTCCGTACGGCGACGTGCGGCGCGCTCATGCTGGCGGGCACCCGGTGTTGGAGAGCAGTTCTCACGGAAGGAACTCCGCGGCGTAATAGTCCTCGGGCTTGCCCCGGTCGGCGGCGGGCAGGCCGCCATATTGGGTGAGCACGTCCAGCGTATCCACCAGCACCTGCGGCTTCATCCGGAAGGGACGGGTGCCGGTAGCGCCGTCCGCCCGGTAGAGCGCCTGCGAATATTGCAGGCTGCGCAGCTGGGCGTCCGGAATGCCGATCTTGGGATAGGCGGTCAGCAGGACGTCGATGGCGCCCTTGGGATCCTTCTCCGCATCCTCCACGGCGCGGGTGGTGGCCTTCATGAAGCGGCGCACCAGATCGGGCTTGGACTTGATGGTGTCGGTGTTGGTGACGATGCCGAGGCTCACGAGGTTCACGCCCGCATCCGTGTAGCGGAACATGTCCACGGGCTTGTTCATGATGTCCGGCAGGCGCGCGCCCTGCTCCGTGGTGAAGCCGATAAGCCCGTCCGCCTGTCCGTTCACCACCGCGTTCAGCTTGGTCTGGGCGTCGCCCGCCACCATGCGCACTGCGCCGTCGGCGATGCCGAGCTTCTTCAGGTAGAGCGGCCAGATGGGGGTTACGGCGTCACCCGGCGTGAAGGCGATGGTCTTGCCCACCAAATCCTTCGCATCCTTGATCTTGCCCTGGGGCGCCACCACCGCGCCGGGGGTGCGCTGGAGCAGCACGCCCACGGTCTTCACCGGGGCGCCCTTGGCCACGGCCTTGATCATGACGCTGATATCGGCGAGGCCGAACGTGGCCGTGCCCGCGCCCACCGCCTGGATGGTGACGGCGGAGCCGCGGCCCTCCTGGATTTCCAGGTCGATGCCCTCGTCCGCGTAATAGCCTTTCTTGAGGCCGAGCACGAACGGCGCGTGCTCGCCATAGACGTACCAGTTGAGCATCAGCACGGCCTTGTCGGGGGCCTTTGCAGGTGCCTGGGCCAGGGCTGGTCCGCACATGAGGGCCAGCGCGCCGGCGATCACACTCCTTCTGCTGAACATGTCTTCCTCCCTCGGTTTTTGCTTATGTTTTGGTCTCGTTGGGTTCGACGCTCAGGTCTGCCCCGCGAATTCGTCCCGGCGCGAGGCGTGCCACGGGATGAGCAGGTGCTCGGCGAAATCGAGCAGCATGAAGAGGACCACGCCCATCATGGACAGGATGAAGAGGGCGGCGAACATGAGCGGCAGGTCGAAATTGCCGTTCGCCACCTGGAGGACGTAGCCGAGGCCCGAATTGGAGCCCACGAACTCGCCCACCACCGCGCCCACCACGGCCAGCGTGATGGACACTTTCAGCCCGCCGAAAATGCTCGGCAAAGCGGAGGGCAGCCGCACCCGCAGGAAGGTGCGCAACGGCCCCGCCCGCATGGAGCGCGCCAGGTCCAGCATGTCCTTGTCGATGCTCTTCAGGCCCAGCACGGTCGCCACCACCACCGGGAAGACGCCCAGCAGGAAGGCGGAGATCACCTTCGGGAAGATGCCGAAGCCGAACCACACCACGAACAGCGGCGCCACCGCGATCTTGGGAATGCTCTGGGAGAAGACCAGGATCGGATAGAGATAGCTCTCGATGGTGCGCGAGGACGCGATCAGCATGGCCAGCGGAATGCCCACCAGCGCGCTGAGCGCGAACCCGCCCAAGGTCGCATAGAGCGTCGGCAAGGTCTCGCGCAGCAGCATGGGCCACTGGTTGACCAGCTCATAGACCACATAGGTGGGCGCCGGGATGAGATAGGGCGGGATGCGGAAGATCCGCACGCACAGATCCCAGGCCACCAGGATGATGAGCATGAGCAGGACCGGCCGGATGGCGTCCGAGCCGGCGATGGATTTGACGGACCGCAGGATCCACATGACGTGCCTCCCTTCCGGTCCTAGACCACGGCCTGCTGCTGCTCGCCGAGGCCGGCGATGGCAAGGCGCACCGTGTCTCCACGCTTCAGGTAGAAGGGCGGCCGCTGGCCGAGCCCGACCCCTGCGGGGGTGCCCGTGATGATGAGGTCGCCGGGCAGCAGCGTCATGAACTGGCTGATGTAGCTGACCACCTCGGCCACCCCGAAGATCATCTGCGCGGTGGACGAGGACTGGCGGCGCACGCCCGAAACGTCGCACCACATGTCCAAGGTCTGCGGGTCGCCCACCTCGTCGGCGCTCACCAGCCAGGGGCCGACGGGGCAGAAGGTGTCGTGGCTCTTGCCCTTGGTCCACTGGCCGCCGCGCTCCAATTGATGGGCGCGCTCGGACACGTCATGGGCGATGCAATAGCCGAAGACATAGGACAGGGCGTCTTTCAGCGACACGCCACGGGCAGTGCGCCCGATGACCACGCCCAGCTCCACTTCCCAGTCCGCCTTTTCGGCACCGTCCGGCAGGCGGATGGCGTCGTCCGGGCCGCTCAAGGAGGTCGTGGCCTTCAGGAACAGGATGGGCTCCGTAGGGATGGGCAGATCGCACTCGCGGGCATGGTCGTGATAGTTGAGCCCCACGCCGACGATCTTGCCGATGCCCGCCAGCGGGCAGCCGAGGCGGGGATTGCCCTCCACCACGGGCAGGCTCGCGGGATCCAGCTTCGCAAGGGCGGCAAGGGCCGCCGCGTCGGCCAGGAGGGCGGCGTCGATATCGGCCACATGCCCGTCCAGGCTGCGGATCGCCCCGGCCTTGTCGAGAAGGCCCGGACGCTCCCGCCCAGCCTCCCCATAGCGCACCAGCTTCATGGCGTTTCCTCGATTTTTTGATTGTAGGGCGTGACGTCCGCGGAGCGGACGCGCATCTCCAGCCAGTAAAGGGCGACGTGCAGGTCGTTTGCCCCGTCCAGGAGGCGGACCAGCTGCTCCGCCGTCTTCTGCGCCGCGCCGCGCTCGGTCAGTTCGGCGGCGACGAGATATTGCCGTTCGCCCGGGCCCGCCGAATAGATGCGGCGCTCGGCGGTCATGATCTTCGAGCCGTCCGTGTCCATGTCGTAGAGGGACACCTTGCGGTCCCCTCCGGCCGTGCCGAACGCACGCTCCAGCAGCCCGAGCAGATCGGAATTGGATCGGGCGTCGTTGAACCGGACCAGCACGATATAGGGCGCATGGTCCGGCACGACGCCGAGGGTGCCGACCCGGCGATAGAGGCTGCGCTCGGGATTTCGGAAATGCGTGAGCGCTTCCTTGGTCCAGGGCGTCGGCCGGTTGAGGGCGCCGAGATAATCGGGGCCCGTGAGCACCTCCGGCCCTTCGGTGACGTAGCACATGAAGAAGTCATGGCCGTCCGAGGCGGCGCGATAGCGCCGACCCTCGATGAAACCGCGAATGCCGACCCGCTCCGGCATGTGCTCGCAATTGTGCCATTCGCGATAGCGCAGGCGATAGTCGGCATCGATATCCGACCAGAAGCCCATGAAGCCGTTGGCGCTCATGTGGGCGGCCTCGCTCGCGCTCAGAACAGGCCGTCGCGGACTTCGTACCGCGTCGGCTTGTCATAGATGGGCATGTCGTTGCGCACCCAGTGCGCCACCCACTCGATCATCCGCGCCAGCGGAACGGTGGGATAGCCGAACAATTGCTGGGCCTGGAAGGTGCTGTTCACCCAGCCATTGGGCTGCTCGGTGCCCTCGAACACCGGCTCCTTGCCGAAGATCTGACCGAACGCATGGGCGATGGCGCGCACGCTGGCCTGTTCCGGCCCGCCGATATTGAGCGGGGAGGTGGGCAGGGTGCAGTGCTTGAGGGCACGCAGGATCTGCGCGTTGGAATCCCCCTGCCAGATGACGCTGGCATGGCCGGTGGCGATGGGGATGGGCTCGCGGCGATAGACCCAGCTGGCAATGTCGTGCAGCACGCCGTAGCGCAGGTCGATGGCGTAGTTCAGCCGGATGATGCGGCCGGGCGTGCCGTGGACGCGGGAGCCGTACTGGAAGGCGCGCTCGCGCCCGACGCAGGAATTGGCATAGTCGCCCAGCGGCTTGGGCTCCACGCTCTCGTCCCACCCGTTATGGGCGACGACGCCGAACGGATAGACGCACAAGGTGGAGAAGGCGACGATCCGGGACGCCCGGTAATGCTCGGCCACCGTGGCGGGGGCCGTGGTGTTCATCGCCCAGGCGAAGGAGGGATCCTCATTGGTCCCGAACTTCTTGCCGGCCATGTAGATGACGTTCGCCACCTTGGGCAGCCGGGAGACGGCCTCGCGGTCCAGCAGGTCGCACTTGATGGTCTCGATGTCCCAGCGCTCCAGCTCCCGGCGGCTGTCGGGGTCCGAGAAGCGGGCGACGCCGATCACTTTCTTGCCCGGCGCGGCGCGTTTCGCCATGCGTGCGATGGACGGGCCGACCTTGCCGGCGACGCCGAGCACGATGATGTCGCCGGGCACGTCCGCGAGGTCATCCACCAGCCCTTGGGTGGGGCGGGAGATCAGCTCTTCAAGAGCCTCCTCGGTCTCGATCAGGTGCGGCAGGCTTTCAAACGTCAAACGCTCCGACACGTTTCACTCCCATGTCAGCAGTCTCGGATGCGGCGTGGACGCCGTCATTGGCTGCAATTTTTATCGGTAACATCGTTACCATTGATATGATCGTGCACACGCCGAAAAATGGTTGTCAATAGATCGAATGATATAAAAATGACGGAAACCTTTGCTTGATCGCGCCAAAAAGAGGGGTAACATCGTTATTGAAAAATTCTCCCACACGCAGAGAAGCGCATGTCAAAGCCTGCCCCGGCCGAGGGTCGCCCGGAAAAATTGGACGAGACCATCATCTCCGTTGCCCGCTCCTTCGAGGTCATCGAAATGCTGGCGGATTCGGTGGATGGAATGCCCCTGGCCGAGATTTCACGCCAGTTGGAGCTGAACAAGGCGATCGTCACCAAGATCATGCACACGCTGGAAAATCTGGGTTTGGTGTGGCGGGACGAGCGGGCACAACGCTATTACCTCACCTACCGGGTCAGTAATCTCGGCCTGCGCCACCTTCAGACGAGCCGGCTGCTGGACCAGTGCTCCGCGGCGCTGCGGCAACTGGCGGAGGAAACCGGGGAATTGGTGCGCCTCGCCATCGTGGAGCCGGGCGGCCAGCGCATCGTCTGGGTCCAATCCTTCGCGGGCAGCAAACGCTCGCTGCGCATCGATCCGAACTATTCGCTGCAGATCGGCCTTCACACCCACGCCACCGGCAAGGCCTGGCTTTCCACCTTGCCGTTCGCGGAGGCTCTCCAACTGCTTCTCCAGCAGGGCCTGAACCCCCTGACGCCCCATTCCAAGACCTCCGTCGCGGAAATCCGTTCGGAGCTGGAAGAGGCGGCGCGGCGCGGCTTCGCCCTGAGCTATGAGGAGAATGAGCTGGGCGTGGGCGCGGTGGCGGCGCCCATTCGCGCCTCCACATTGGGCGGCGCGCCGGAATGCGTGGGCGTGGTGAGTCTTGCCGCGCCGTCCAACCGCATGAGCCGTTCGGACCTGGAATCCTATGGCCTCATCGTGGTCGCCACCACCACCCGCCTCGGGGAGACATGGCCCCTGGAAGCCCGTGCCCGCAGCGGGGCCTTTCCCCGCCGGGTGGACTGAGCGCGCGCCCTCCGGAGCACAGCAATCCCATGCCTTCGCCTCATAGCCCCGCCATGCCCGACAGCCCCTTGCTGAAGGTGGAGACCTTCCGCACCCAAGAGCGGACGGTCGATCTGCGTCTGCCGTTCCGCTTCGGCGTCGCGACAGTGACGCGGGCGACGCAGATCACCCTCACGGTCCGAATCGCCTTGAAGGACGGGCGCAGCGGGGAGGGGCATGCCGCCGAAAGCCTTCTGCCCAAATGGTTCGACAAGAAGCTGACACTCTCCGACGCCGACAACATGAACCAGTTGCGGACCTCGCTCGCCATCGCGCTGAAGCTCTATCTGGAGGCGGGATTCGACACGGCCTTCGGCCAGAGTGCGCATCTCTACAGGGAGCAGCAGGCGCGATGCGCCGCGCAGGGGCTGAACCCGCTTGTGGCGTCCTACGGGCCCGCGCTCGTGGACCGGGCGGTGATCGATGCTCTCGGCCGCATTCTCGGCCTGTCCTTTGCGCAGATGATCCGCGCCAACCTGCCGGGCCTGTACGTGGGCGATCTCACCCCGGACCTTGCGGGTTTCGACCTTCCCGGTTTTCTCGCGGGCCTTTCCACCGCGCCTTCCATCGCGGTGCGCCACACGGTGGGGCTGGTGGATGCGCTGGACGACGCGGATGTCAGCGAGCGGCGGAACGATGGCCTGCCGGAGACGCTGGAGGACGTGGTGCGGGCTTATGGCGGCCGCTACTACAAGCTGAAGGTGGGCGGCGATGTGGAGGCCGATCTGGATCGCCTGTCGCGCATCGCCGCCGTGCTGGATGCCGGTGCGGGGGACTATCTCACCACCCTCGACGGCAACGAGCAGTATGAGACGGTGGACGGCATCACCGAGCTGTGGCGACGCATGGGGGAGGCGCCCGCTTTGCGCAGGCTCGTGGCTTCCGTCCTGCTCATCGAGCAGCCCATCAAGCGCGCGGTGGCGCTGGAACGCTCCGTCGCCCCGCTGGGGCAGGAAAAGCCGCTGATCATCGACGAATCGGACGGTGACATCGGTGCCTTCCCGAAGGCGATCGCGCTTGGCTATCGCGGGGTTTCCAGCAAGAA
The DNA here is from genome assembly GCF_003993795.1 of Aquabacter cavernae. Lineage (GTDB taxonomy): Bacteria > Pseudomonadota > Alphaproteobacteria > Rhizobiales > Xanthobacteraceae > Aquabacter > Aquabacter cavernae. The sequence continues at coordinate 790,920 of NZ_RWKV01000008.1, read as the reverse complement.
TTGCAAGGGGTTCTACAAATCCATCCTGAACACCGCCCACGCCGCCCGGCTGAATGGGGAGCAGGGAAGCGGGCGCTATTTCCTCTCCGCCGAGGATCTTTCCACTTGGCCGGGCCTGTGCACCCAGCAGGATCTGGCGCTGGTGTCGCTGCTGGGCCTGACCCATGTGGAGCGCAACGGCCATCATTATATTGACGGTATGACCTTTGCGCCGGAGGCCGAGCAGGCAGCCTTTCTCGCGGCTCACGGCGATCTCTATCATCGCGCGGCGGGGCATCCCGCGCGGCTGCGGATTTCGCGCGGGGACCTCGCCATCGCTTCGCTGGACTGCCCCGGATTCGGCTGTGCCATCGCGCCGGGGCGGCTGGACTAGCGTTCGCTACCCAGCTTGCCAAGCGAGTGCCACCGCATCCGCTCCCGCCGGGAAGTGAACGCGCCCTGTTTCATCAGGGGCGGCGTTCCAGATGGTCTCGGCCACATCCTGTTCCGTGGCGGGTAAGGGCGGGCGACCACCCGACGCCGAAGCGCTCCCGCAACCGGCTTTGGTCTACTGACGGTCACTTCTTCTCGGCATGGGTCCATGCGTGGGAGAAGCCCCTCTCGAAGCCGCCGATAAAGCCGACGATGAACGCGCCGGCGCCCGACACGATGAATGTGGCAACCAGAACGGCCGCGATCTGGGCGGGCTTGAGGCGGACGATTGCACTGACGACGACCAGCACAATGGCGAACGCGGCAACCGCGCCGGCAATCTGTGCCCCGGCAAGCTGGGCGACGCACGAGGCGATGAAGCCTGCGCCGGATGCGATCACGCCGGACTGGACACTGGCCTTGGAAAGACTGGCGCCGAGCCACCCGCCTGCGAGCGCCAGTGCTGCGTAAATGATTGTAAACACTGAGAACATGACGTGGCCCCAGCTAAGAACCCCTTGGTCTTATCCTGAGTCGGACAGGGGGGAAATATCGTAAAGAGGCCAAGTTTCGCCTACGGAGCGTCACCCTTTTCCATACCGTCGCGTTCAGCGGATGCGGGTGGGTCAGGCAACCAGGAGGCCAACGCGCTACGGCCTATATCGGTCAATGCATAGACGCCGCGCTCCGAACGCTCGAACCAGCCATACACATTGCGACGCAGGATTTTCTGGGCATCGGGGGATGAGTGCTTCAGATCGCGCGGTCGCTGCGGGGAGGCTGCCATCGCTGCGGCGCAGGCAAGGGCCTGCTGCCGATAGGCTGTCATGATGGGCTTGCGCGTGCCTCCGCCCGCGACGGGATCCCCGTGGCGTCGCCGATGTTCCTCCACCAGCCTTGAGCGCCGTCGGGCATCCTTGCGTGGCGATGGGGCGACCGGGGAAACGAGGATCTCGACATGGCCGAACTTTGAAACGCCCAGCAGCCCGAAGCCGAGGCGTCGGCAGAGATTGCGATAGCGTGGATCGCTTTCCCGCCCCTTGCCCTTGGCGGAAAGCTGCGCCGCCAGCCAGATCTCGTCTCCGATGGCCGCCCGATCGACGCCCTGAAGGATGAGTTCGAGATTGAACACCAGCTTCAGTTCGCAGATCACAACCACCGTCGGATCATCATCCCGCAGGCCGACGATGTCGCAATGGCCGACCTCGCCTTTGACGGTGTAGCCGAGTTGCTCAAGGAAGCGTTTGACGGGGTCATAAAGCGACGTTTCCACATCACGCCTCTGGTTGCGGTCCGCGTGGAACATGACGCGCCAGAGGTTTAGGAGCGGCAAACAGCGGCGTTTTTCCGCTTGATGGCAGATTTTCCTGAACTGCGTCGAGGTCGCGAATGTCCGATCGGCATCGGCGCATCGGAGCATGGGCAAGGCGGAGGACCTCCACCTTGCCGTAAACACCTATATGACCGCTGCGGTGCTGCAACTGGGCGCTATCTCATTGAGCGCGGTCTGGGGCGTGACCATTCCCGTCCACACTTTCGCGGCGGTCACGATCACCCACACGGGATCGCCGGCGGCCTTGTCGAGGATGGCCGGGGTTTCCGCCTGGAGGCAACTGGTGACCTGCGCCATACGCTGCTCGGAGATCGCGGCTCGCGAGAGCTGTTCTCTCAGCGCCTGATCGAGCGGATCCACGATGAAGAACGATATCAGCGCAATAAAGAAGTCATGCATGTCTTAAGTCCTGCGTCCTTGTTCGGTGGTCGCGTCGCGCGCCGCATTTCAGGGGCTGATTTCCCTAAGGTGAGATGGGCTCCAAGCGCAAGCGCGATGGCATTCCGATCAGTCATCGCCGTCGATGGCGACCTGCTCGCCTCCATCTGTCCCTGCTCCGTCTTCACCTCCCGATGGGCGGCGTCGAGGACGCTGTCCGAGACGCCGGAAGTTGCCCACACTTCAAGATACCTGCCAACGCTGTGTCGGGAGTGTGCAGGGTTACTGCGATCACGCAGGGGATCCAATCAAGTGACGCCAGATGTGTACGCGAAAGGCTAAGCTGCCCATCGACATATCCCTGGTCTGACGCGGGGGATGGCGGAAGGGGTGGGATTCGAACCCACGGTGGGCTTGCACCCACGGCGGTTTTCAAGACCGCTGCCTTAAACCACTCGGCCACCCTTCCAGCCGGTGCGTCTGCTTAAACCAAGTCGCGCCGTTCCCCAAGTCGGCTTTCGAAGTCGGATTTCCGGCTTCGCTTCACATCCGGTTGGCTGCGGGATTGTTGCGAGTCACTGGGTGTGCCTTCTGCGCGCCCAGGTTGAGGTTGTCGAATGGCAGATCCCTCGACGGGTGGCCGTCATATCGTCCGGCTTTTGGAAGATTCGTCGCCTGTGCCGTTTTCCCTTAGGTGACAGGCACATGCGGCCTGTCTGTTAATGTTAAGGCAAGGCGGCCGCGTGCAACGCTTTGTTTACCATGGGCATAGGCGTGCCGCATTTTTGCCGCCTTGTCCGACACACTTCTGTCCAACGGGCCGGTGCCATGCCATAAACTATGGCGCTCCAAGGGATTGGATCGGCGAGTCGGTCAGTTGCCGTTTCGCAAGGGAACAGGACGCACATGACGCGAGAGACTGAGACTGGCCTCGGCCCCCGCGCCCTCAGTGGCGCACTGGGTGTGAGCATGTTGTGTCTTGCGCTGGCCGGCTGCAGCGGCGGCAATTCCCTTCTCTCCAAGATCGATCCGAAATACGGTGTCTCGGCCAGCCCGCGCGTCGTGGCGGATGGCGCCCCCATCCCGAAGGGGACCGGCGCCTATCGCGTTGGAAAGCCTTACAAGATCGCCGGCCGGACCTATTACCCTGCGGAAAATCCCAATTATAAGGCCATCGGCACCGCGTCCTACTATAGCGATGCGTTCCACGGGCGGCTCACGGCCAATGGCGAGATTTTCGACCGTAATAGCATCAGTGCTGCGCATCCGACGCTTCCCATGCCGTCTTATGTGCGCGTCACCAATTTGAAGAACGACAAATCGATCATCGTGCGCGTGAATAATCGCGGCCCCTACCATGGGGACCGCATTATCGACGTCTCCCACAAGACGGCGGACTTGCTCGGCTTCCAGAGCAGCGGCATCACCCAGGTCAAGGTGGAATATGTGGGCCGTGCGCCTCTGGAAGGCTCCGACGACCGCGTGCTGATGGCCTCGCTGCGCGACGATGTGCCGGCCGAGTTGCCCTCCGGTTCCGCCGTCATGGTGGCCTCCGCCACGCCTTTCGTGCCGTCGCTGCCGCGCGCGATGCCGGCGACCATGTCCGAGGGCGCCGTCCCCATGCCCTCGCAGCGTCCCTATGATCTGGGTCATGAACTGGATCGCGAGGTGGCCCAGATGGCGAGTACGCAGGTTCCCGCCGCGCCGGCTGCCTCCTCTCGCACCACGGCCCAGGCTGCGTCCAGCTTCCGCCCGGTGGATCCCGCTCCGGTCCGCACCACCTTTGCCGCCGTGGGCTGGTCCGCCGGCGCCGCGCCTGTTTCCGGCCTCAGCTATTCGGGCGTCTCGGTCGATGGCGGGCGCTGAGGGCTCTTTCTCGCGCGTGTTCCGCAAGGTTCGTGCGGGCGCCGCGAGGCTTTCCGCCGCTGTTGCGCTGTCCGCCCTCGCCGTTTCCGGGGTGGCCGCGCAGAGCGCGTTCCAGACCCCCGCGCCCAGCGCCATTCTCGTGGACTTCGCCACGGGCGCCATCCTGTTCGAGAAGGACAGCGAGAAGCCGTTCGCGCCCGGCGGAACGGTAAAGGTCATGACCGCCCTCGTCGTGTTCGACGAGATCCGGCTGAACAAGATCAATACCGATACAACCTTCATCGTCAGCGAGAATGCCTGGCGTCGCGGCGGCGGTCCGTCCGGCGGCGCGGCCATGTTCGTGCCCGTGAAGAGCGCCACCCGCGTGGGTGACCTGCTCATCGGCATGATCACGGTGGGCGGCAACGACGCCGCCATCGCGCTGGCCGAAGGCGTGGCCGGGACGGAGAGCGCCTTCGCGCTCAAGATGAACGAGGCGGGGCAGCAGCTCGGCCTCACCGGCTCCGATTTCCGCAATTCCACGGGCTTTGCCGATCCCGCGCAAAAGTCCACGGCTCGGGATATGGCGCAGATCTCGCGCTACATCATCCGCACCTTCCCTAGCCTCTATCCCATGTTCTCGGTGCCGGACATCGAGTGGAGCAAGGTCAAGCAGCGCAACCGCAATGTGCTCCTGAATGCGGGTGTCGGCGCGGATGGCCTGCAGGTCGCCTGGATCAAGGACGGCGGATATCATCTCGTCGGCTCCGCGCTCCAGAACAATCAGCGGCTGATCGTGGTGGTGATGGGGGCGAAGAGCGAGAAGGAACGCATCGACGAAGCCAAGCGGCTTCTGGAATGGGGCTTCCACTCCTTCGAGCATCGCCAGCTTTTCGCCGCGGATGCGGAGATCGGACGCGCCACCGTGTTCGGCGGCACGCAGGGCAGCGTGGCGCTCGCGGCGCGTGGTCCCGTCACGCTGCTGATGCCGCGCAACAGCCAGGACAAGCTGGTGGCCAAGGTCACCTATACCGGCCCGCTGAAGGCGCCCGTCGCCAAGGGGACGGAAATCGCCCAGCTGGAAATTTCCCGTGGCCCGCTCAAGGTCATGGAGGTGCCGCTGGTCACCACCGAGGACGTGCCGGTGGGCACTCTCTGGCAGCGCGCCGTGGACGGCGCCGGTGTGCTGGTGGGCGATGCGGCGCGCGATCTCGGCCAGAAGGTCCTGGCGAAGATCGGCAAATGAGTTCCCCGCGCGGTCGCTTCATCACGCTCGAAGGGGGTGAGGGAAGCGGCAAGTCCACCCAGGCGAAGCGGCTCGCCGAGCGTCTTCGCTCCCATGGCCTCGATGTTGTCCTGACCCGCGAACCGGGTGGGTCTCCCGGCGCGGAAGCCGTTCGCGCGGCGCTGCTCGGGGGGGCGGTGAAGCCCTATGGGTCGGACGTGGAAGCCCTGCTGTTCGCCGCCGCTCGTGCCGATCATGTGGACCGGACCATCGCGCCCGCTCTGGCGCGTGGCCAGTGGGTGATCTGCGACCGCTTCATTGATTCCACCCGCGTCTATCAGGGCGCCGTGGGGCAAGTGGAAGCCCCGCTTCTCAACGCCCTGGAACAGGTTGCGATTGGCCCGGCCCGGCCGGACCTGACGCTGCTGCTGGATATCTCCTCCGAGGCAGGGCTGGCCCGCGCCGCCGCCCGCGCGCAGGGGCAGGTGGGAGATCGCTTCGAGCGCGAGGGCATGGCCTTCCATCAGGCCGTGCGAACGGCCTTCCTGGAATTGGCTGGAGCGGATCCGGAACGGTGCGTGGTTGTTGATGCCGGGCGTCAGCCGGACATGGTCGCGATCGACATCGCCAAGGCGGTGCGCGCGCGCTTCCCCGAGGCCCTGTCGGAAACGGTGCCCGCATGAGCGAGGGCGATCTTCTTCCCGGCGCCCCTCATCCGCGCACCCGTTCGGTGCTCGTGGGACATGCGGCCCATGAGGCCGATCTCATGGCGGATTGGCGCAGCGGCCGGTTTCCCCACGCTTTACTCATCGGCGGCCCGGAAGGCATCGGCAAGGCGACGCTCGCCTATCGCATCGCCCGCTTTGTCCTGGCGGGAGGGCATGCGCCCGCGGACCAGCATGATTTCGAGCTGGCGGAGGGCCATCCCGCCTTTCGGCAGGTGGCAGCGCTCACCCATCCCGACCTCCTCGTGCTGCGCCGCGCGGCGGAGGGAGAGTACGAGAAGGTGCCCACCGTCATTCCGGCCGAAATGGTGCGCCGGGTGCGGGCCTTCTTCGGCGCCACCGCCGCGGGCGGGGGCTGGCGGGTCTGCATCGTGGATGCCGTGGATGATCTCAATGCCTTCGGCGCCAATGCCCTGCTGAAGACTCTGGAGGAGCCGCCGCCGCGCGCGCTGTTCCTGCTGGTCTGCCATTCGCCCGGCCGTGTCCTGCCCACCATCCGCTCGCGCACCCGCATGGTGCGTCTGCGCGCCCTGTCTGACAGTGATGTTCTGACCGCGCTCCAGGGGCTCGGCCCCGAGGTGGAGGATATCGACCCCGCTGCGCTCGCGGCCGCCGCTGCGTCGGCTGATGGCAGCGTGCGGCGCGGCCTCGTCCTGGCGCGGGGCGCCGGCCTGGAGGTGCGTGCGGCGACCTTGCGCCTGCTGGACCAGATGCCCGACGCGCGCATGGAGGAGATGCACGCTTTGGGCGCGCGCCTCCAGGGCGACCGGGCGGACGGGCTCGACCTGTTCGTGGAAGCGGTGAGCGACTGGATCGCGGGCGTCGTCACGGAGGGGCGCTGGGACCGGCGCCGCCTTGTTCGCCTGGGCGAGGTGTGGGAGAAGGTGCGGCGGACGGCTGCCGAAGCGGACACCTTCAATCTTGACCGCAAGGCGCTGGTCTTCCGCATCTTCACCGAACTCGCGGATGCCGCGCGCGCATAAATCGCGGCGCGCGAGGCGGGTTCTCAAGATCGCCCGATGCCGGATGTATTGGGCGTCTCCAGACCGGACAGGGGCCCATGTCGTCCAAGCAGCCCTTCTACATCACCACCGCCATCGCCTATCCCAATGGCGTGCCGCACATGGGCCATGCCTATGAGGCCATCGCGACCGACTGCATCGCGCGGTTCAAGCGCCTCGACGGCTATGACGTGCGCTTCCTGACCGGCACCGACGAGCACGGCATCAAGATGCTCCAGACGGCGCAGAAGGCGGGTCTCACCCCGCGTGAGCTGCTGGACCGGAACGTGCCCCGGTTCAAGGCCATGGTGGAGGGCTTCGGCCTCTCCAATGACGATTTCATCCGCACCACGGAAGAGCGCCACCGCGCCTCCGCCCAGGCCATCTGGGAGAAGATGGCCGCCAATGGCGACATCTATAAATCCACCTATGCCGGCTGGTATTCGGTGCGGGATGAAGCCTATTACGCCGAGGACGAGACCACGCTGAACCCGGACGGCGTGCGGCTCGGTCCCCAGGGCACGCCGGTGGAATGGGTGGAGGAGGACAGCTATTTCTTCCGCCTCTCCGCCTACCAGCAGAAGCTGCTCGACTTCTACGCGGCCAATCCCGGCTTCATCATGCCGGAGGCGCGCCGCAACGAGGTGGTGAGCTTCGTGTCGGGCGGGCTCCAGGATCTCTCCATCTCGCGCACCACGTTCGACTGGGGCATCCCCGTGCCCGGAGATCCCAAGCACATCATGTATGTGTGGGTGGACGCGCTTACCAATTACATCACCGCGCTGGGCTATCCCGACACGGAAGGCGAGCTGTTCCGCACGTATTGGCCGGCGAACCTGCATGTGATCGGCAAGGACATCATCCGCTTCCACGCGGTCTATTGGCCGGCCTTCCTGTGGTCCGCGGGGCTCGCAGTGCCCGAGCGGGTGTTCGGCCACGGCTTCCTGTTCAACCGGGGAGAGAAGATGTCCAAGTCCGTGGGCAATGTGGTCGATCCGTTCGACCTCGTGTCCGCCTACGGCGTGGATCCGGTGCGCTATTTCTTCCTGCGCGAGGTGTCGTTCGGCCAGGATGGCTCCTATAGCCACGAGGCCATCGTCTTGCGCATGAATGCGGACCTCGCCAACGACCTGGGCAATCTCGCCCAGCGCTCTTTGTCCATGATCGCGAAGAATCTGGATGGCGTGGTGCCCGAGCCCGGTCCGCTGTCGCCGGAGGATGAGGCCATGCTGGCGCTCGCAGACGGCATGCTGGAGAAGGCGCGGGAGGCCATGGAGGTCCAGGCTATCCACCACTATCTGGCGGCGGTTTGGAACGTGGTGGCGGAGGCGAACCGCTATTTCGCCGCCGCCGCGCCCTGGGCCCTGCGCAAGACGGACCCGGCGAAGATGGGCACCGTGCTGTGGGTGACGGCCGAAGTCATCCGGCAGGTCGGCATCCTCGCCCAGCCGGTCATGCCCGTGAGTGCCGGAAAGCTTTTGGACCTTCTGGCCCTCCCGGAGAGCGAGCGGGACTTTGCCCGCCTCGGCGCGGCGCATCGGCTGGCGTCCGGCGGCACGCTGCCCGCGCCGGTTGGGGTGTTCCCCCGCTATGTGGAGCCCGAGGCCACGGCCTGAGGCTTCACGCCCGTTCGTTCCAGACGACGGTAGAACGAGGAAAAACGGGCGCGCCGCCTTCCGGTCGGCGCGCCCGTTCTGTTTTCAGTAGAGGCCGGTGAGGTAGTAGAAGCCGATCACGAAGAACACGGCAGCGGTCTTCACCAGGGTGATGGCAAAGATGTCGCCATAAGACTGCCGATGCGTGAGGCCGCAGACCGCCAGCAGCGTGATCACCGCGCCGTTATGGGGCAGGGTGTCCATGCCGCCGGAGGCCATGGATGCCACCCGGTGCAGCACTTCCATGGGAATGCCCGCCGCATTGGCCGCGGCGATGAACTGTTCCGACATGGCCGCGAGCGCAATGGACAGGCCGCCGGATGCGGACCCCGTGATACCCGCCAGCGCCGTGATGGAGATGGCCTCGTTCACCAGCGGATTGGGAATGGCGCTGAGCGCGTCGCGGATGACGAGGAAGCCGGGCAGGGCGGCGATGACGGCGCCGAAGCCGTATTCCGACGCTGTGTTGAGGCCCGCCAGCAGCGCGCCCGAAACCGCCGCCTGGGTGCCGATGGCGAATTGGCCCGCGACGCGGCGGAAGGCGAACAGGAACACGGTCAGGATACCCAGCAGCAGCGCGCCGGCCACCGACCAGATGGCCGCCACCGACTTCACGCCCAGCGAGATTTCCGGCGTGCCGGGGGTCAGCAGGGCGCGGGCCGTCTCGCCGTAATGGAGCGGGATCAGCCAGCCGAGGACCAGGTTGGAAATGCCGACCACGAACAGCGGCAGGATGGCGATGAGGGGATGGATGCCCACCTCGCCGGTATTGGCCTCGGGCTCGTTGGTGTGCCCCGCCCCGTAGCCTTCGCCCTTGCGCAGGGCCTGGCGCCGCCGGAACTCCAGATAGCCGACGCCCAGCACCAGCATGAAGGCCGAGCCCACGAAGCCGAGGATGGGCGCCGCATAGGCCGTGGTGTGGAAGAAGGTGGTGGGGATGATGTTCTGGATCTGCGGGGTGCCCGGCAGGGTATCCATGGTGAAGGAGAAGGCACCCAGCGCGACGGTGGCCGGCAGCAGGCGCTTGGGGATGCCCACCTGCCGGAACAATTCGGCGCCGAACGGATAGACCGCGAACACCACCACGAACAGCGATACGCCGCCATAGGTGAGCACCGCGCCCACCAGCACGATGGCGAGGATCGCCTGCCCCGCGCCGAGAATGCGGATGATGGCCGAGACGATGGCGCGGGAGAAGCCGGACAGCTCGATGACCTTGCCGAACACGGCGCCCAGCAGGAAGAGCGGGAAATAGAGCTTCAGGAAGCCCACCATCCGTTCCATGAACAGGCCGGTATAGAGGACCGGAACGGCGGACGGGTCGGTGAGGAGGACGGCGGCGAGCGCCGCCACCGGGGCAAACAGGATGACGCTGAAGCCGCGATAGGCCACGAACATCAGGAAGGCGAGCGCGCCGAGACAGATGAGAAAGCTCATATGGATCAGTTCCGGGTTTGAAATCCGAGGACCGGAAGCCGGCGCAGCACTGCCGCTGGCCGGACCATTGGGTGACGCCCGTGATCCGAGATGACGCTTCCTCTGATGCCGTTCGCCCCATCTTGATCGATGCCGGGCGAACTTCGCTGCGGCGCCGCGCGGGGCTTGCCCAAGGGCTCGCGGATGAAACCCGCAAGGCCCCTGGTCCTTGAGTCTTCTGTAAGCGCTTTCTAATACCAAGGCTGCCATATGAAAATGGCATGCGGCCTTATCCCAAAGGCGAAGGCGAACCCCTCAGGGCGCTGATTTTTCTCGTGTTCCGAGCACCAGCGGCAGGGCTCGCGCCACGAGCGGCCACAGCAGGGCCTGCGCCACCACGACCACCACAAGGCCGCCAATGATGCCCACCAGCCGTTCGATGGCGGGCAGGATATCCGGGCTGGGAGCGAGGCCCTGGACCATGGCCATGATCACGGCAATGCCCGCCTGATGGCCGCTATAGGCCGCGTCCCCATCCCCGTGCTTGACGTAACAGGTCACGTAGAGCCCGAGGAAGAGCAGAGCGAGCCAGGGGACGATATTGTCCCCCACGAGGCGCATGCAGATCAGCCCATAGGCGCCGCCCAATATGCAGCCCGCCAGCCGGTTCACGGCGGCCCATATGGGTTCGCGGCGCATCATCACCAGGATCACGAAGGCAGTGACGGGCGTCTGGCCGAGGCCGGGAAGCTGCAGCTTCTCCCAGATGACCGGGATGACGGCGATGGCGATGCCGCCGGTAATGGCGGTGATCAGCAGGTCCTCGTCGATGGGACGGACGAAGATGCCGGGCTTGGCGGGGGCCGGCTTGTGGGCCGAAGGTGGGGCGAAGATGGCATCCACCGCGAACGAGACGCCGACGCCCACGATGATTTCCAGCGCCCGGTAGACGGCGACGTTCAGCGCTGTCTCCGGGGCACCGAGGGAGCCGAACATCACCAGGATGACGGTGATGGCGCCAAGTAGGGCGGCATAGCCGTGGGTCGTGCGTTCGATGCCGTAGATGCCGAAGACGGCGGCGCCGAAGCAGATGAGCTGGAACATGAAGTGGTCGGCGACGAAATGGGCGCCCGCATAGCCCACCGCCGCGCCCACCAGCGTGCCCAGGCACCGGTCCACCGAGCGCAGGAAGGAGGCGGCGAAATCCTTCTGGATGATGGCAAGGCCGGTGATGCCCGCCCAGGAGGGATTATCCAGGTGGAGCATCATGGCCAGGATCATGGCCAGCACGCAGGACAAGGCCGTTCGGAAGGCGAGCGAGGCCGTGGGGCCGGAGACGGACAATACCCCCAGCTCCCGGCGCAGCGCGGCGCCGAAGCGATAGTGGTAATGGCGGTGCTTCACCGGCGCCTCACGGGAACAGCACGACGCGGGCGTCCGCCCCCATGAAGAGGGGAAGCCCCTCGGGCCGGGGATCGAGCACCAGCGTCACCGGCATGCGGCGGGCGAGGCGGATCCAGTCGGTGGTGGGGGCCACATAAGGCAGAAGCCGCTCGGCCTGCTGCTCGCGCGCGATGCCGCGCCCGATGCCGGCGACGCGGGCCGGGAACAGGTGCCAGGGATGGCTGTCGAGCCACACCCAGGCGCGCATGCCGGGCTTCAGGTCGGACGCCACATATTCCTTGAAGTTGGCGATGATCCGCCATTGCGTGTCATCGACGATGCCCACCAGCGGCGTGCCCTCGCTGGCATAGGCGCCGGGCCGGAGCGAGAGATTCGTGACATAGCCCTTCACGGGGGCGGTGATGCGGGTGCGCGAGAGATTGTACTGGGCGATGGCGAGCTGGGCCTGGGCGATATCCACCTGCGCCTGCGCGGCCGTCACTTCGCCGGAATTCACCCGAACCTGGGCCTCCGCCTGCTCCACCTTGTCGGAGGCGGCCTGCCGCTGGTCGGTGGTGCGGTCCATCATCTCCTGGGAGAGGGTCTGGTCCTTCACCAGGGCCGCGACACGGTCATATTCGCGCTGGGCCAGGGTCAGGCCAGCCTTGGCCGCATCGAGATTGGCGTTGAGGACGGCTTCGGTGTCCTTCTGGACCTTGGCGGCGGCGCGGGCGCTTTCCACCTGCTTCTGCTTCAGCTCCACTTCGAGCTGGAACGGGCGGGTGTCGATGATGGCCAGGGGCGTCCCGACCTCCACCGCCTGATCGTCGGTAACCGAGACGGTCTCCACAATGCCCGATATCTCCGGGGCGACCGCCACGAAGTCCGACCGCACATAGGCGTCCTCGGTATAGGCGATGAAGAGGCCCGGAACGAAATAGAGGAACACGCCGAGGGCGATCACCACCGCGACGAGACGGGCGAAACGGGAATTGGAGGCCGGCACCTCGGGTTTTTGGGGAGCGGCGGCCTCGGGCGCGGCGGTCTCGGGGGAGGGGGATGTCGCCACTGCGGAAAGCCTCGCGCGCCAATGGAGGTTGGACCTTATAGCGCGCGAAGCTGGTAGCGGACACCCGCCCCTGCAAACGAAGTTAAACCGCGCAATCCGTTAAGGTCGCAGCTGCGGGGCATGCCTTCACAGGTCGATGAGGCTCTCGAACCCGCCATAGATCATGCGCTTGCCGTCGAAGGGCATCTTGGACGGTTCCATCTCCAGGCGCGGATCCTCCATCACCTTCTTGTTGATCTCGTCGCGCGCGGCGCGGGAGGGATAGGTGATCCACGAGAACACCACCACCTCGTTCGGCTCGGCCTTCACGGCCATGGGGAAGGACGTCAGCTTGCCGTCGGGAACGTCGTCCGCGACGCATTCCACATAGCTCAGCGCGCCGTGATCCATCCAGATGGCGCCCGCATTGGCGGCGACGGCCTTGTAGGCCTCCAGATTGGCCTTGGACACGGCGAGAACGAATCCATCGACATAGGGCATGGGTGCCTCCTGGTTGCTTCCTTCCCGAGGACACATGGGACGGGCCTCGATCCACACAGGGCGCGAAGAATGTGGACAAGAATTCATCCGCGCGCCGCCTTGCGACCCTGGTCACATGACCCTACGTCATGGGTCGGCGCAAGTGCGCCCTGGTTCAGGAGATGACGATGACCAATCCCGCCGCGGGAATGCCGTGCCCGGTCTGCAAGGTTCCGCTGGTCATGAGCGAACGGCAGGGAGTCGAGATCGACTATTGCCCGCAATGCCGAGGCGTGTGGCTCGATCGGGGTGAGATGGACAAGATCATCGAGCGCAGCCTCCGCGAGGAGGCTCCGTCTGCGCCCCAGCAGCCTGCTCCGCAGCCGGTCCATCAGCAGCCCCAACCCCGTCCGGGCTTCGCCCAGCCCGCGCCGGGCTATGACCAGCCCTATGGGGCCGGCCATGGCCAAGGCGGATATAATCAAGGTGGCTACAGCCAAGGTGGCTACGGGAATTATGGCGGCCATGGAAAGCCCAAGCGGAAAAAGTCCTTCCTTGAAGAGCTTTTCGACTGAGCTTCGGCGCCTGAAATGAAAACGCCCGGCCGATATGGCCGGGCGTTTTGCGTTTCGGCGTGGGGCCGACCTCAGGCGGAGGGCGGGGGCGCCAGTTCGGCATCGGCGGCGTGGTAGATTTGGCCGCCGCCCTCGCGGAACTTGCGCGCCATCTCGTCCATGCCAGCCTGCGTCCCCGCAATGTCGGCGGCCTCGATCTTCAGCTCCTGGCTGATCTTCATGGAGCAGAATTTCGGGCCGCACATGGAGCAGAAGTGCGCCACCTTGGCGCCTTCGGCGGGCAGGGTCTCGTCATGGAAGGCTTCCGCCGTCTCGGGGTCCAGCGAGAGGGCGAACTGGTCGCGCCAACGGAAGGTGAAGCGCGCCCGGGAGAGCGCGTCGTCGCGGATGCGCGCGGCGGGGTGCCCCTTGGCAAGGTCCGCCGCATGGGCGGCGATCTTGTAGGAGATGACGCCCGCCTTCACGTCGTCGCGGTTGGGCAGGCCCAGATGCTCCTTCGGCGTCACATAGCAGAGCATGGCCGTGCCGAACCAGCCGATCATGGCCGCGCCGATGGCGGAGGAGATGTGGTCGTAGCCGGGGGAGATGTCCGTCACCAGCGGGCCGAGCGTGTAGAACGGCGCTTCGTGGCAGATCTTCAGCTGCTTCTCCACATTCTCGCGGATCAGGTGCATGGGCACATGGCCCGGCCCCTCGATCATCACCTGGACATCGTATTTCCAGGCCACCTGGGTCAGCTCGCCCAGGGTCTCCAGCTCGGCGAACTGGGCCGCGTCGTTGGCGTCCGCGATGGAGCCAGGGCGCAGGCCGTCGCCCAGGGAGAAGGCCACGTCATACCAGGAGAGGATTTCGCACAATTCCTCGAAATTCTCGTAGAGGAAGCTCTCCTTGTGGTGGGCAAGGCACCACTTGGCCATGATGGAGCCGCCGCGCGAGACGATGCCCGTCACCCGGTTGGCCGTGAGCGGCACATAGGGCAGGCGCACGCCCGCATGGACGGTCATATAGTCCACGCCCTGCTCGGCCTGCTCGATGACCGTGTCGCGGAAGACTTCCCAGGTGAGGTCCTCGGCGACGCCGTTCACCTTCTCCAGCGCCTGATAGATCGGGACGGTGCCGATGGGCACGGGCGAGTTGCGGATGATCCATTCGCGAATGGTGTGGATGTTCTTCCCCGTGGAGAGATCCATCACCGTGTCGCCGCCCCAGCGGGTGGCCCACACCAGCTTGTCCACCTCTTCCGCGACCCCGGACGTGACGGCGGAATTGCCGATATTGGCGTTGATCTTCACCAGGAAGTTCCGCCCGATGGCCATCGGCTCGGTTTCCAGGTGATTGATGTTGTTGGGGATGATGGCGCGCCCGCGCGCCACTTCCTGGCGCACGAACTCCCCTGTGATGTCCACCGGAATGGCGGAGCCGAGGCCCATCGCCTGGTGCTTGGGATGGGCGCCGCCATTGGCGCGGGCGAGATTCTCGCGCGCGGCCACATATTCCATTTCGGGCGTGATGATGCCCGCGCGGGCATAGGCCATCTGGGTCGGGCGCTTGCCGGCCTTGGCGCGCAGGGGCTGGCGGCCGGTGCGGTCGAACGACGGCAGGTGGCTCACCTGTCCCGCCTTCAGCCCGTCATCTTCCGGCTTGCGGGCGCGGCCTTCCACCTCTTCCACGTCGCCCCGCTCCAGAACCCATTTGCGGCGCAGCTCGGGCAGGCCCTTGGTGAGGTCGATGAGGGCGTTGGCGTCCGTGTAGGGGCCGGACGTGTCGTAGACGCGCACAGGCGGCTCGGACTTGTCGGAGAGGACGATCTCTCGCATCGCCACCTGGATATCGGGGCGGCTTCCCGCGATCAGGACCTTGCGGGAGTGGGGCAGGGGCCCCGTGGTGACTTTCAGCGACGATGTGGAGGCTTCGTCGAGCATTGCGGATCTCCTTCAGCTTGCGCTTCAAATGAGATCCGGGATGAGCTTCAGGAGACGGCTGGCGCCATGATCCCTTCAAGGAGAACGTCCCCAGGGTGGCTGTTCCGATCCCTTCGCCGGCATGACCCGGATCAGGTTCAAAGGGTCATCGCGGCGTCGGCGGTCATGACGACCAATCCGAAAGGCGATCTCTCAGCCCCCTCGCAGGGCTCCCCTTGGAATAGCTTCACACTGTTGGTTGCCCGCCCCCTTGTCAACGCTGCGGTGCAGCATGCCGCGCGCCGTCGCATGGCTGTAAAGACGCACCTCTAAAAGGCGAGATTCGGAAGTCCCCTCCGTCTGTCAGGTCTCATGCCTCTCGTCATCAAGCCGCGCACGCTGGGTCTGCTGCACAAGGTCGAGCGGCGTCGGGACGGCGCGCGACTGATTCTCTGCGTGATCGCCGCCTTCGATCTTGCCGATCCGGCTCGCCTCGACGGCGAGCAGGCGCTTTGGACCATGGCCGCCGCCAGCCTTCCCGAAGGCAGTCCGCTGGACATGTGCATGCCGAAGCCGCGGGCAGAGGTGCTGATCGGCGGCAAGGTCGATGCCCCGCATGCGGACGCTTTGTTGCTGGAAGCCGAGGTCGGGACCGTCCGCAAGTCCCTAGCGGTGTTCGGCGACCGTTGGTGGACCATTGCGGGCGGCGCCTATGTGCCGACCGCTCCCCGGCCGATCCGCGACCTGCTCCTGTCGCCCGCACGGGCCTTCGGCGGCGCAGGCCATGCCGCCAATCCGGCGGGGATGGGCTTTGCCGCCGTGGAACGCATCGGCACGGGAGAGGCAGTGCAACTGCCCAATATCGAGCGACCGGACCGGCTGATCCATGCCCCGGACGAAGTGCCGCTCCCGGCTGCCTTCGGCCCGCTGGATATCATGTCGCCGGAGCGCCAGCGGCTCGCGGGCACCTATGACGCTGCCTGGGCGCGGGACGTGGCGCCTGCTCTCGCGGACGACATCCATCCCGACTTCTTCCTCACCGCCCCGCCGGACCAGCGCCTCGGTGCGTATCTGGCGGGTGACGAGCCTTACCGGCTGCGGAACTTCTCCGCCTCCGCGCCCTATCTCGAAGGGCGCCTGCCGGGGGTGCGTCCGCGTGCCTTCGCAGGGCTGGAGAACGGGCACTGGATTGAGGCCGAGCTTACCCTCGACACCCTCTGGCTGATGGCGGGCGCCCGGCGCGGCGTGCTCATCTGGCATGGCGTGGTGCCTGTGGAGGATATCGAGGGCAAGGATGTCACCGACATCATGCTTGCCCGCGAGCGGCTGACGGACGCCCCGCGCGCCCTGAGCCATTATGCCGAGGTGCGGCGCCTGCGGCGCGATCCCGAGCTTGGGCCGCGCTACGCATTCTCCGAGTGGCAGCTCACGCCGCCGGTGGACCGCGCGGAGGAAGAGCGGCGCCGGGCGGCGCGAATGACGCTCGCCCGCCAACGGGCCGAGCGGCAGACGCAGGCCATGGTGTTCCTGCGGGACCGGCAGATGGATGCCATGGGCCTCCCGCTCTCCCTGCGTCCGCCGCCGCCGGAGCCCGATCCCGACCCGCTGCCTCTGCCCACGCCGGAGGAGCTTGCGGAGGGGGATTTCGATCTCGGCGACCTGCTGGACATGATCGAGGCGAAGAGCGCGGCGGCCCAGGAACAGGTGCGCCTGGAGGCGGAGAAGGGGCAACCGCTCCTGTCCGCCATGGCCCGCATCGATGCGCCCGGCGCCGGAGCGGGGGAACTCGACGCGGTCTTGAAGGCGCTGGAAGCCTATGACGGAGGCGCCCTGGTGGCGTCGCTGGATGCGGCCTCCGCCCAGGGGCGCGCCGACATTCCCGGCCTTGAGGGCGAGGCGGACCTGAGCGACGCTGCCACACTCGCTAAGGCGCAAGGCGCGCTCGACTGGCGCGCCACCATATTGGACAACCTCCCTGGCGCCGACCACGAGGCCGAACTGGAACAGGCGAAAGCCCGTTTCCTGGGTCTGCCGGAAGCCGCGCCCTTGGCGGAGGTGCGGGCCTCCCTTGCGGCGGCGAGCAATGTGCGAATGCCGGACCTGCCACCGGATGCGCCGCCGCTCGGCACGCCCGGGCCCGTGCAGGCCTCCATTGGCGGCCTGTTGGACGCTATCGCCGCTGAACCGGATGTTCCGGCCGCAGGCGCGGCATCGGTGAATGCGCGGCTCGCGCAGGCTGACCGGCAGATCGCCGCTGCCTTGCCGGGCCTGTCCAAGACGGGGGGAGGCAGCGCGCTGGACGCGCTCCTCGCCGACTTGGCTTCCACGGCACCTCAGGTTCCGGCCGCCTCGCCCCAGGAGCGGATGTCCGCCGCGCAGGCGCAGATGGACGATGGACTCGGCATTATCGATTCCTTGGCGCCGGTCCTGGAGGCGGGCACCGCCCAGATGCGCCGCGCCGCGCCCCAGGCGGCCTATCCCGAGCGGCCGCTGGCGCCACGCATCGCCAAGCGTTTCGGCGATTTCGTGCTCGATCAAGCGCGGGCCGGGATTGACCTGCGCGGCCGCGACCTTGCGGGTGTCGATCTGGCGGGTGCGGATCTCTCGGGAGCGGACCTGACGGGTGCCTTTCTGGAGCGGGCCAATCTCGCCCGTGCGCGCCTGTGCGGCGCGAACCTCTCCGAAGCGGTGCTGACCGAGGCCCGGCTGGAGCAAGCGGATTTCAGCGATGCCGTCCTGGTAGGGGCCAATCTCTCCCGCGTGAAGGCGGCGGGAGCCCGGTTCGACCGCGCCCGCTTCGGTGGCGGCCTCGTGCTGGATGCGGACTTTTCCGGCGTGAGCGCGGTGGGTGCGGCCTTCTCCGACATGCGCTTCATCGCGACGCGGCTCGCCGGGGCGGATTTCTCCGAGGCGCGGCTGCAGGATCTGGTGTTCATGCGGGTTCAGGCGTCGGAAATGCGCCTCGACCGGGCCAGCCTGCGACAATGCCAGGCGCTGGAATGCGACTTCTCCGGTGCGAGCCTCGAAGGCGGCTTCCTGGATCGCTGCGCTTTCCTCGCCTTGACGGCGCCCGGCTTGCGGGCGGCGCAGGCGGACGTGCGGGGCACATCCTTCCTGGGCGGCGCGAAGCTGGCGGGGGCGGATTTCTCCGGTGGCCTTCTCAGCGAGGCGAGCTTTCTGGGTGCCGACCTCAGCGGCGCGCGTTTCCTCCGCGCGGTGTGCGACCGGACCCTGTTCTGCGAGGCGGGTCTCGCGGATGCCGACTTCCGGCTCGCCTCCCTGCGGCGTGCGCTGCTCGATAATGCCGGGCTCGTCCGCGCGGATTTCGGGGGGGCGCAGCTCATGGAGGCCCAGCTCCATCGTGCGGACCTTTCCGCCGCGTTTCTGCGCAAGGCCAATCTCTATGGCGCCGATCTGTCGGACGCCGTGATGATCGGTGCGGATTTGAGCGGTGCCAACCTCCTCAACTCCCCCCTCGCGCTGGAGACGGCCCATGGATGACCGTCCCGCCGGCAACCGGGCGCAGCGCGCCGATCTCCTGAACCATGTGGCCCTGGGCCTGCCCTATGCGAAGGGCGACTTCTCGCTCACCGACTGGACCGCCACGGCCGACCTGAAGGGTGCCACGGTTCGTGAGACCGCGTTCCGCGGCACCCGGTTTGACGGCGCGGACCTTGGCGGCGCGACGTTCGTGAACTGCGATTTCACAGGCGCCGTGTTCCGGGCGGCCATGCTCGACGGCACCCGCTTCGTGTCCTGTGCCATGGGCGGCGCGGCCTTCGAGGAGGCGCGCATATCGGGGGGCGCCTTCATCGGCTGCGCACTCGCCGGCGCGCGCTTTTCCGGCACGCTGGTGAGCGACGGGTCGTTCCTCAACTGCGATCTCACGGGCAGCGTCTGGCGTGCCGCGCAGGTGGACGGCGCGGCGCTGATGGACTGTGACGTGGAGGACATCGACCTGTCGGATGCGCGCACCGCCCGCCTGTTTGCGGCGCGCGCGGACCTGCGCTCCGCAAAGCTCGATGGCTTCTCCTGCGAGATGGGGGTGTTTCCGGAGGTGGACCTGTCCCAGCGGGACTTGCGAACCCTCAGCCTCGCCCGCTGCAACCTCATGGGGGCGAACCTGTCGGGAGCCAATCTCTCCGGCATGGACCTGTCCGGTAGCTTCCTCATGCAATGCACGGCGCCTGGCGCGGACTTTTCGGGCGCGATCGCGCACAGCGCCCATTTCTCCAAGTCCGACCTTACCGGCGCCCGCTTCGGCGGGGCGCAGCTCGGCAGTGCGAATTTCCAGGAGAGCCGCCTTGCCGGGGCGGATTTCTCCGGCGCCGATCTCGACATGGCGGTGATGACAGGGGCGCAGGCTCCCGGCGCCCGCTTCGTGGGCGCGAACCTGTCCTATACGCAGCTCGCCCATGCCCGGCTCGACGGGGTGGATGCGTCGAAAGCCCGGTTCCTGCGCACCGATCTACATCTGGCCGCCACTGACGGCCTGCTGCAATTGGGCGCCAGCGGCAGCCAGCTTCCCACCGACCCCGAGAAGGCGGTGGCGGAAAGCTATGTTCCCCAATACGTCCGCGCGACGGCCATGGAGGGTTGAATGTTCGTTACATCGCAAGGGCCTTCGCCCGCCATGAGCATGGCCTTCCCCGATGTGTGCAAGACCCCCGCGGGCCCGGTGGTGGTGCCCATCCCCTATCCCAACATCGCCCTCTCCAACACGGCGGTGCCCACGCAGACCAAGGTGCTGCTGATGGGCATGCCGGCCCATAATCTCAGCACGCAGACGCCGCTTTCCAATGGCGACAATGCGGGCGTCCTGATGGGCCTCGTCTCCAATCTGGTGATGGGCCCGAAGTCCGCCGCCATGGGCTCCACCAATCTGATCATCGGCGGGGCGCCGGCCATCAAGCTGACCTCGCCCAGCAAGCAGAACGGCATGAGCCCGAACGTGCCGGGTCTTACCTCGACTCCGTCCCAGACCAAGCTGATGAGCATGCGCTGAGCCGCGCAGAAGGAGAGGTTGTCATGTCCAATACCCAGCTTCTGCAGCTCTCGATCCCGGCACTCAAGCTGACGGATGCCGCCTGCGCCGCCTTCACCTTGGATGAGGGCGTGTCCAGCCCGTTCCGGCTGGAGGCGGTGTTCGTTTCCACCAGCGACTTTTCCCAGGAGCAGATCGCGGGCAAGCCTGCCGCCTTCAAGGTGACGGTGAACGAGACCAGCCGGGCCATAGGCGGGGTGATCCTGGAATTCCGCGTCCTCAACAAGGTGGATGTGAACAGCTACAGCTACGCCGTGGTGCTGGTGCCGCGCCTCGCGCTGCTGGACCGGACCCGGCAGAATGAGATCTTCGCCACGGACAGTGCGCTGACCTTGAAGCAGCTCCTATCCGGCGTGCTGGACGGCTCCCTCTCCTCCAGCGCCACCGAGGGCAGCCGGGGCGTCACCATCGAGTATCAGCTCCATGATTCCGTGGGCGACGATTATGCTCGCAAGAACATCACGAAATTCAACGAAAGCGACTTCCAGTTCTTCTCGCGGACCTGCGAGACCTACGGTGTCTTCTATTTCTTCGAGTTTTCCGCCTCCGACACGTCCGTGACCGACAAGGTGGTGCTGGGGGCGCTGAACGCCGCCTTCGCGCCCGCCGACATGGCCAGCGTCCAGTTCAAGGCGGCCGCCACCACCACCTCGGTGGAGGAGCAGGTGGTGACCTCGCTCACCAGCGTCTCCCGTCCCCAGCTCCAGCGCTACAATCTGCGCGACTACAATTATGAGTCCGCCGAGACCGACCTTCTGGTGCGCTCCAGCCAAGGGGATGGCATCGGAGCGGTGGTCGAATATGGCGACCACTATCCGAGCGTGGATGAGGGCAACAAGCTGGTGGCCCTGCGCGCGGAAGAGGCGGCGTGGCAGGCGCAGGTCTTCGAGTGCGAGAGCACCATCGCCTCCCTGCGCACCGGAACCGTTTTCACCCTCACCAGCCACCCCATCTCGTCCTTCAATACGGACTATGTGGTGATCGCGGCCCGGCATATGGCGGGGCAGGAGGGGCCGGACGGCTATCAGGCGGGCTATGCCACGCAGCCTTATTCCAACGCCTTCACCGCCATCCGCAAGAGCCAGGCCTTCCGTCCGCGCCGGGTGACGCCCAGGCCGGTCATGCCCGGCGTGTTCAATGCGGTAGTGGACAGCGAGGATTCCGCGGACAAGCGGGCCGTGCTGGATTCCATGGGCCGCTATCGCATCGCGCTGCGCTACAATGAAGGGGCCTCCAAGGCGACGCCCGGCAAGGGCTCGGCGCCGGTGCGCCAGAGCCAGCCTTATGCGGGGGCCAGCGCCAACAGCGTGGTGGCTGGCCTGCATGTTCCGCTGGTGCGGACCGCCGAAGTGCTGGTGAGCTACGAGAATGGCGATCCCGACCGCCCGGTGATCCTGGGCTCGGCGTTCAACAGCAAGAACGGTAACGTGGTCAACAATGCCGGCAGCACCGTGAACCGGCTGCGCACCACCGGCGGCCTTCTGCTGGAGATGGATGACGGCAAGACCGACACCGATCCCCGCTTCATCCGCTTCGACGTGCCGGCAAAGGTGGACGACACCCCGCCCACCGGCACCTATCTGCGCCTCGGCGCCCTGGTCGATGGAGACAAGGCCGTCCAATCGGGGGTGAAATACTCCACATCCACGGTCAGCCAGGACGGGCAGGACTGGAACTATAACGGCGGCTTCGACAAAGCCTCCTCCAACAAGCAGGCCACGTCCAAATCGTCCGTGAGCACCAACAGTGCGAACATCTCGGGAAACGGCGTCCTGATCTATACGGACCAGGATGTGGACACGAACATCCTTGGCGCCAGCGTGATGAAGATCGGCAAAGGCCAGGCCACCGAGGTGAGCGCGGGCGATGTGACCCACCAGGTGGATACCGGGCAGTTCAAGGTGACCGCCTATAACGGCATCACGCTAAAGGCCGGCACCGTGGGCGCGAACACGCAGATGGCGGACATCAGCATCTCCGCCACGAACACCGTCTCGACCAAGTCCGGCGGCGACACCTATCAGTGGATTTCCGGCACCTCGACCAAATATACGATGGGCGAGTCCTTCACGATGTTCCTCGGCTTTGAGCAGACCATCAAGGCAGCCATTTCCATCACGTTGCAATTGTCGGGATATAATTCCACGACTATCGGAATCTACAATTCCATCGTCATCGGCGGAAAATGGGACCTGATCATCGGCTCTTCCGGCAAGCTCTGCATGGGGAAGGGCGACATGAAGATAACTACCTCCGATATGAAGATTACCAACTCCGACATGAAGATCGCGAACGAGGACTTCAAGGTCGTCAGTGGTCTCGATGGGAAGTTCGCCAACACAGTGCTTGAGCACACCAACACAAAGGTCGCCTCGGACAAATTCACGGCCGAGCAGGGCGAGCTTATGTTCAAGAAGCTGATGACCGCTTCGAACAAGACCGAGATGAAGGTGAATTTCGTCACCCTCGAAAGCTTTATGTGATGGCCATGCCGGAAGAGGAGAGGTCCGTGCTGCCCTGCGTGCGTTCTGCATCCCCGTCCGCCGCGCCTGAGCGCCCGGCTGCGGGTGCGCCGGACCTGTGCGCCGGCCGAGTCCTTGCCGTCGCGGGCGGCCTGAGGGTGGCCGTTGAGGAAGACGAGGTGGCGGCGCGCCGCGCCTTCGGCTGCCTTGTGGAGCCAGCCGTTGGCGATCGGGTGCTCGTAGCCCAGGTGGGAGGAGAGGTGTTCATCCTCTCGGTGCTTGATCGGCTGGTGGGCGATGCCGCGCGCGTCTCCGTTCCCGGCGGGGCCGAACTGACGGTCTCGGCACCCACCCTGAACCTTGAAGCGGGGCAGCGCCTTGTTCTTGCCGGGGCGGAGGATGCGCTGGTGCGCGGTCGGCGCGTGACCATCCAGGCCGAGACGCTCTCCTTTGTCGGGCGGCTGCTGTCGCAGGTGATGGATCAGGTTCGCTCCGTTGTCCGGCGCCAGGAAACCACGGCCCGGACGGTGGTTCTCCATGCGGACGAGCGGACAACAATCGTGCGCGGCGCGGATGTGGTGCAGGCGGGAACGCTGGTGCAGCAGGTGGACACGGTCTCCAGCAGCAGCGCGGCCACGGCGGTCATCGTTGCCCGCGAGGATGTGCGCCTCGACGCCAAGCGCGTCACGGTGGGCTGAGCGCGCATGGGCCTGTCGCGACCGATGCGCCTCGATGCCGCCCGCCGCCTCATGACCGAGGGCCGCCACGCCGAGGCGGACCGGCTTGCCGACGA
Organism: Aquabacter cavernae; assembly: GCF_003993795.1. Lineage (GTDB taxonomy): Bacteria > Pseudomonadota > Alphaproteobacteria > Rhizobiales > Xanthobacteraceae > Aquabacter > Aquabacter cavernae. The sequence goes on along the minus strand of NZ_RWKV01000008.1, from coordinate 767,245 downwards.
CCTGCTGGCTGATTCCCCGCGTGACATGGATGCCCTGGTGCTGAAAAGCGCCGTCCTGATCGCGGCCGGGGATCGGGAGCGCGCGTTCGTCCTGCTGGGGCGGCTTGCGGAAGCGGCGCCGGAGCGGGCGGATGTCAGCGCCAATCTCGGCCTGCTGCATCGCGTGGAGGGGCGGGGAGCCGAGGCGCGCTTCTGCTATGAGCGCGCGGTGGATCTCGCGCCCGCCGAAGGCGCCTATAGCTGCGCCCTTGTGAGCATCCTGCTGTCGCTGGGGGATATCGACGCGGCCCGCGAGCGCCTGCGCAGCGTTGCGGCCCTGGAGGGGCTCGAGGCTGACATAGCCCTGCAGGCAGAAATTCACGGCCTCGACGCGCGCATCGCGCTGCTGGAGAACCGCCCCACCGCCGCCGAGCGAGCGGTGCGGCGTGCCCTGGCCCTGCGGCCGGAGGAGGAGGGCGACCTGATCCTTCTCAGCGATGCCCTGGCCCAGACGGGACAGCGGCAGGCGGCGCTGGAGACAGCCGAACTGGCCTATCTACGTGCGCCCGCCTCTCATGATGGCGTCTGCCTTCTGGCGCGGCGGCTCATGGAGGCTGGACGGATGGAGGAGGCGGAGCGCCATCTGGTGCGCACCGTCGCTGTCGCGCCCCTCCATGTGGAGGCCGCTTTCCTGCTGGCACATGCGCGCATCGCACGGGGCGAGACGGCCGAGGCGCTGGCGCCGTTCGCGGCCCTGGTGCGGCGCGTGCCCGATGATGCCGATCTCCTCATGCGCATGGCGACGCTGCTGCGCCTGACGGGCGATCTGGAAAAGGCCCTGGCCTGCGCAAGCGAGGCGGCACGCCGCGCGCCGTCCACGCCCTCCTTCGAGACGTGGCGGGATGAACTGAAGCTGGCTCTTGGCCGGGTGGACGAGGTGTGGCCCGTCCGGGCGGATGTCCCGAACATGCCGGATGCGGTTCTGGTCCCGCCCGGCATTCCGGCCGGGGAGGCCTTGCTGCTCGCGCGCTTCGCGCAGGGAACGACATCGGCGGAACCGCCGGTCTGCCACTTGGAGGCGGCTCTCGTGCCGCTGCTGGACGGGGTGCCCGGCCTGCGGCTTTCCGTGGAACCCGCGCCACCCGAGGCCATTTCCCTGGGCGAACTCCCGCGCCGCAGGGGGACGACGGCCCAGCCGCCATATCTGGCGGTGGAGGCGAGCCGCCTGGATATGTGGCGTCAGGCCCTGGAGGCATTCAAGCGACCGTGGATTGGCCTCTACTGGGACGATGCGGCGGGGTTCGATCTCGCATCCCTTGCTGCGTGGGTGGAAAGCGTAGGGCCGGAGTGCGCGACGTTGGTCTCCCTTGCCTTCGACGGACGGCGGCAGGACCTGCAGGGCCGCGATTCCATCCTCGATGCGGGAGCCCGGTTCCGCGATGCGAAGGATCTGGCGGCCTGCGTCGCCCTTCTCGATTTCGCCGTCTGCGCGGATGGCCTGCCGGCCCATGTGGCGGGCGCTTTGGGACGGCCGGGCATCGTCGCCGTGCCGCCCGCCCAACCCTGGTCCTGGGCGCATCGGGAGGGGCGATCCATCTGGTATCCGAGCCTGCATGTGGTGCGCGGCCGGGACGTTGCGCGCACGCTCGATGCCAATCCGGCCGTCTGCGCCGATTTCGCCCGCGCGGTGCTTGCGGGGGCAGGGGGAGAGGAAGAATGACCTGGCAGCCGCCCGAGCGGGATATCGACCCCTTCGAGAAGCTTCTGTCCCTGGCCGTCCGCGATACCATCCTCGCCCATCCGGCGGGAAACGGCGGGGCTGCCCAGACCTGGCGGGAGCTGAGGTCCGACGGGATGGCGCTCAACCTGCTTCTGCGTGTCGCCCCGCGCGAGGCCGTGAGCCACCAGGGGCGCGCCGCGCTCACCTATGATGTCGGCGGAGAGGCACTGAGCGGGCGCACGGGATATCGCTGCGAGGGGCGTGCGGTTATCGATCTGAAGACCCGTGCCTTTCTCGACGTGACCTGTCGGCTGGTGCCGGTCGGTGCCGTGTGACGGAACGCCCTCGGGCCGGAGACGGTATCGTGACACTGAGCGGAAACCCGCTCACCATCCGCATCTGAGCGGAAACCCGCGCAGATGGGTGGGTGATCGAAGATGATATCGGAGTGTGATCAGGAATTCAGATTCCACTGAAAAGCACTGCCCCGAAACGTTTTGCGTAATATGACGTGTTCGTGAAAGTAGTTTGGCATCGCCTTTGCTCTCTCTTTTGCGCCGGCACCACGCCGGCCTGCAAGTGACGAGACCGAAAATGCCTACTCCCGCTTATGTCAGCATCACCGGCGAAAAGCAGGGCGACATCACCAAGGGCGCCTTCACCGCCGACAGCGTCGGCAACCTGTGGCAGGAAGGCCATGAGGACGAGTCCATCGTCCAGGCGTTCAGCAGCAATGTGATCATCCCGCGCGATCCCCAGTCCGGCCAGCCCTCCGGCCAGCGCGTGCATCAGCCTGCCACGCTGGTGAAGTATCTCGACAAGGCGTCGCCCCTGCTGTGGCAGGCGCTCGCCACCGGCGAAGTGCTGACCAACGTGACCCTGAAGTTCTGGCGCACCTCCACCAAGGGCCAGCAGGAACAGTACTTCACCATCAAGTGGGAAGACGCTGTGCTCGTGGACGGCAAGGCCATCATCCCCAACGTGCTGCTGACCGAGAACGCGCAGCTCCAGCACATGGAAGAGTGGTCCTTCACCTATCGCAAGGTGACCTGGACGCACGAGAAGGCCGGCACCTCCGGTTCCGACGACTGGCGCAAGCCCGCCACCTGATCGGCGGCCTGACCGACTTTTGCGGGCCGGACCTTCGCGGGTCCGGCCCGCTTTGCGTTCGATGTCATTGCGAGGTCACGTACTACCGCTTTTCTGCGCGCCGTGAGGGTGGCGTTTCGGCATGCTGCGGCCCGCCCTCCGCACTCAAGGTCCGCCGCACCCGAAGGGGGATGACGGCACGACCCTGCGGGGAAAGGCGTCCATGCTCTCGCTCGATCTGAAGTCCCTGCTCGATCGCCTCGGCCCCTATGCCAAGCGCTCCCTGGAAACGGCCGCGGGCCTGGCGGTGGGACGGGGCAATTATGAGGTCACGGTCGAGCATTTCCTGCTCACCATGGTGGATGATGCCGACCGCGATCTGGTCCTGGCGCTGCGCCGTTTCGAGGCCGACATTCCAGGCCTCAAGCGCCGACTGCAGCGCGCCGTGGAGGACATGAAGTCCGGCAATCCCGGCCGCCCGGTCTTCGCGCCGAGCCTCATCGAGATTCTGACCGACGCATGGCTCCTGGGCTCTGTGGAGCTGAAGCTGGGGTCCATCCGGTCCGGCACCGTGCTGCTGGCCATCCTCAACAATGCCAACCGCTTCAGCCTGTCCGACTGGTGGGATGTGGTGCGGCAGGTGCCGGCGGGCGAGTTGAAGGCGAAGTTCCGCGATCTTCTCGCCGCCTCGGCGGAAGAGGCGGGTCCGGCCATTGCGGGCGCAAGCGAGGCCCCGCGCAAGGGGGAGGGCATCACCTCCCGCTCGCCGGACAGCGTGCTCGGCCGCTTCGCCACGGATTTCACCGCGCTCGCCAAGGCGGGCAAGATCGATCCCGTTTTCTGCCGTGATCGCGAGATCCAGCAGATGATCGACATTCTGGGTCGGCGGCGGAAGAACAACCCCATCTGCGTGGGCGAGCCGGGCGTCGGCAAGACCGCCGTTGTGGAGGGCCTGGCCCTCAAGATCGCGCAAGGCGACGTGCCGGACTTCCTCAAGCAGGTGGACCTGGTGGGCATCGATCTCGGCATGCTCCAGGCGGGCGCCGGGGTGAAGGGCGAGTTCGAGAACCGGCTGAAGGGGATCGTGGAGGAGGTGAAGGCCTCGCCCACGCCCATCATCCTCTTCATCGACGAGGCGCACATGCTGGTGGGCGCGGGCGGCCCGGCGGGCGGCGGCGATGCGGCCAACCTGCTGAAGCCCGCTCTGGCGCGCGGCGAGCTGCGCACCATCGCGGCCACCACCTGGAGCGAATACAAGAAGTATTTCGAGAAGGACGCGGCGCTGGAACGTCGCTTCCAGGTGGTGAAGCTGGACGAGCCGAGCCCGGCGGACGCGGCCACCATCCTGCGTGGCCTGCGGCCCATCTATGAGCGCAGCCACAATGTCTATGTGCGCGACGATGCGGTGATGTCCGCCGCTCAATTGTCGGCGCGCTACATTTCCGGCCGCCAGTTGCCCGACAAGGCGGTGGACGTTCTGGACACCGCTTGCGCCCGCGTGAAGCTCTCCCTCTCCAGCCGCCCCCAGGCGCTGGAGGGCAATGAGCGGCGCATCGCCATGCTGGAGCGCGAGCTTGCCGCCTTGCATCGCGACCGCGCCACGCTGGGTAGCGGCGACAATCCCCGCTGCGCCGAGATCGAGGCCGATATCGTGCTCCTGCGGGCCGACATCGCGCAGATGGAAGCTCGCTGGCAGGCTGAGAAGGCGCTGGTGGACCGCATCCTCACCCTGCGCCAGGAATTGAACGCGCTGAACGAGGGCACCGCCGAGCCGGAAGGCGAGGAAGACGCGCCGCCGGCCGAAGCCCCGGCCGAGACCGACATTCGCGCGGGCCTTTCCACGGCCATCGCGGAGCTGCGCGCCCACCAGGGCCGCGCGGGCCTGCTCCATTACGAAGTGACGCCGGAGACCATCGGTCAGGTGATCGCCGACTGGACCGGCATTCCCATGGGCAACATGGTGCGCGACGAGGCGGCCTCTGTCCTTGCGCTGGCCGATAATCTCGCCCGCCGTATCAAGGGTCAGTCCCAGGCTGTCAGCGCCATCGACGAGGGCATGCGGGCCGCCAAGGCGGGGCTCAACAGCCCCACCCAGCCCATGGGCGTGTTCCTGTTCGTCGGCCCCTCGGGTGTCGGCAAGACGGAATTGGCCACCGCCGTGGCGGACCTGCTGTTCGGCGGCGAGCGCTTCCTCGTCTCCATCAACATGTCGGAGTTCCAGGAGCGACACACCGTCTCCAAGCTGGTCGGCTCCCCGCCCGGCTATGTGGGCTATGGCGAGGGCGGAATCCTCACGGAGGCCGTGCGCCAGCGCCCCTACAGCGTCGTCCTGCTGGACGAGGTGGAGAAGGCCGACCCGGAGGTGATGAACCTCTTCTACCAGGTGTTCGACAAGGGCGTGCTCTCGGACGGCGAGGGCCGCGTCATCGACTTCAAGAACACCATCGTCATCCTCACCAGCAATCTCGCCACCGACCAGATCACGCAGATGGGCCTCGCCGAGGAGCGCCCTTCGGTGGACGACCTCGTCTCCGCCATCCGCCCGGCCCTGTCGCGGCACTTCAAGCCCGCGCTGCTGGCGCGCATGCAGATCGTGCCTTTCTTTCCGCTGCTGGGGGACACGCTGGGCGAGATCGTGCGCCTCAAGCTGGACCGGGTGGGCAAGCGCCTCAAGGAGAGCCAGAGGATGGCCTTCTCCTATTCCGACGCCGTGGTGCGCCAGATCGCGGAGCGCTGCACCGAGGTGGAGACGGGCGCGCGCAACATCGACCACATCGTCTCCAAGACCCTGCTGCCGGAGATCGCCACCGAGCTTCTGGCCCGCATGAGCGAGGAGAAGCAGGCGGACGCGCTGCATGTGGACCTCGGCGCGGATGGCCGCTTCGCCTACATCTTCTCCGATACCGTTGGAACGCCGGAGCCGGTGGAGGAGGAGACGCAGCTCGAGCCCGAGACCCAGTCCGCTCCCGAACTGGTCTGAGGTCGCGTGACAGTGGACGCAGTGGCCAACGACCCGCTGGCGGCGCTTGAGGAATTGATGGAGGTGACCACAGCCCTCGCCACGGAGCGGCGGCTGGAGAGCCTTCTCAATGCCATCGTCAGCGCCGCCCGCCGCCTCACCTCGGCGGAGGGCGGTCGCGTGCTGGTTCTGGACCGCACTGGCCGCGAGCTGCACTGTCTCGTGGGCCAGAACGAGGCCGAGCCCGCTTTGGCGGGGCTCGACCAGAGCGTGGCGCTCTATCGCGCCGCCAATTCCTTCAACCTGGACGATCCCAGCGCGTTTGCGGCGGTGACCGGCCGGGTGGTGAACATCGCGGATGTGCGGGCCTATACAGGCTTCGATTTCTCGGCCCTCTATGTGCGGGAGGCCCGCACCGCTTTCCGCACGCGCTCCTTCGTGGCGCTGCCCTTGCGTTCCCTGGAAGGCATGACGCTGGGCGTGCTCCAGCTCACCAATGTGCGCATGGAGGCGGAAGGGGACGGCCGGGCGCTCAGCGAGCGCTCAGAGCGCATGGTCCGCTGCTTCGCGTCCAATGCGGCGGTGGCCATCTCCAATGCCCGCCTGTTCGACGAGAACCGGCGGCTGATCCGCCAGCTCGACCGAGCGCGCAGCGACCTTGAGGAGGAGAATACCCGCCTCAAGCAGCAGCGCGCGGCCGGCGACGGCGTGATCGGCGCCAGCGCGGGCTTTCAGGTGGCGCAAGCGCTCCTCCAGCGCGCGGCACCCGCCACCGTGCCCGTCCTGCTCCTGGGCGAGACCGGCACCGGCAAGGAGGTATTCGCCAAGATGCTCCATGCCGCAAGCCAGCGCGCGGGGCGGCCCTTCGTGGTGCAGAACTGCGCGGCCTTGCCGGAGCATCTGCTGGAGAGCGAGCTGTTCGGCTATCGGAAAGGCGCCTTCACGGGCGCCCATGCGGACAGGCCGGGCCTCGTCCATGCCGCCAACGGGGGCACGCTGTTTCTGGACGAGGTAGGCGACATGCCCCTCGGCCTCCAGGCCAAGATCCTGCGGCTGCTGGGCCAGGGTGAGGTGCGCCCGGTGGGCGACACGCGCACGGAGATCGTGGATGTGCGCATCGTCGCCGCCACCAATGCGGACCTGCCCGCCAAGATCGCCCAGGGCCAGTTTCGGGAAGACCTCTATTACCGCCTCTCCGTCTTTCCCATCACGCTGCCGCCCTTGCGCGAGCGCACCGACGACATCCCCGCTCTGATCGACCATTTCCTCACCTTGGCCTGCGCCTCCCTCGGCCGCCGCGCGCCCGCTTTGTCGCCGGAGGCGCTGGACCGCCTACTGGGCTGGCGCTTCCCCGGCAATATCCGCGAGCTGAAGAACATCATGGAGCGGGCGGTGCTGCTGTGCGACGGCGGGCGGCTTGATCTGCACCATCTGCCCGCCGATCTTTCCACCGGAGCCGGAACACCTGCGCCGGTGCTCAATGCGGGCGAAGAGGATGCGGGACTGCGCCTGATGGTGCAGAATTACGAGGCGGCCATCATTGAGGTTAAGCTGCGGGAGACCGGCTGGAATCAGAGCCGGGCGGCGGACCTGCTGAAGATCTCCCGCCGCAGCCTGGTGGAGAAGCTCTCGCGGTACGATATCCGTCAGCCCAGCCGCATGTGATACCAAGCTCCCGAATGCCCTTCGGGATCCAGGTCGCGTCCGCGACGCTCCGGCCCGGCCTGTCCGAACCGGCTCTTGAGGACGCAACTCAGACGATCTGAGCTGCGGGGGCGAAACCCACTCGGAACCGCCCGAAGCGCGGACCGAGGGTATGAGGCAAAGAAGAAGTGGCCATTGATCCGCGCCTGAACCAGATCCTCACGGGCTTCTTCGCGGGGCGCCGCACCTTCGACCAGCTCACCCTGGAGGTGCGAGGCTATTGCCGCGACCACGATCCCATGCTGTCGGGCCTGTCCTCGGCGCTGCAGGAACAGATCAATCTGGGCCGCATGCCCTATGACCTTGCCATGCTGCTGTTCCAGGAGGCGGGGCGTCCGGCCGAGGAGCCCGCGCGTGATCTGCCGGAGCTTCCTCCGGTTGGAGAGGCGGAGGACAACCGGGAGGAGACCCTGCGGGAGCGGGTGGATTCGGTGGTGCTGTCCGCGCTGCTCGGCCAGTTCAAGGATTTGCGCAAAGGCGGGGAGGCGCGGGAGCGGCAGAACCAGCGTCAGCTCGACGATGCCCTGGCTGCGTTCCGCTCCGCCCGCCTGCGCCAAGATGCGCGCAAGAGCGCGGCGGGCTCGGGGCGCCCCATCATGCTGGGGCGGGACGGGCGCGAGGAGAACCGTGTCGGCCAGATCCTGCGAGACCGCTTCGTGCTGGACGCGGAGTTGGGACGCGGTGGCATGGGCGTCGTTTACCGTGCCGTGGACCGGCGGCGGGTGGAGGCGGCGGACAGCCGTCCCTATGTGGCCATCAAGCTGCTGAACGGCAATTTCGGCGCCCATCCCGACGCGCTGCGCGCCATGGAGGCGGAAGCGCGGCGCACACAGGACCTGTCCCATCCCAACATCGTCGCCGTGCATGATTTTGACCGGGACGGCACGCACCCCTTCATCGTTATGGAACTGCTGGAAGGGCGCTCCCTGGACGTGTGCCTGCGCGGGGACAGCGATTTCGCGGGCAGCCCCGCCGCATGGCGGGCGATCCGCGACATGTTCTCGGCCCTCGCCCATGCGCATTCGCGGGGCGTGACCCATGCGGACCTCAAGCTGGCGAACCTTTTCCTCTCCCAGGAGGGGCCGCTGAAAGTGCTGGATTTCGGCATCGCCAGCGCCGCGCGGGCAGGAGATTTCGATGTCATGGCGCTGGATGCCATGACGCCCGCTTATGCCAGCCCCGAACAGTTACGGGGCGGCCCGCGCGATCCGCGCGATGATGTCTATGCCTTCGGCTGCATCATCCACCTGATGCTGACGCGCAAGCACCCGTTCGACCGGACACCGGCCACGGAGGCCCAGGAGCGCGGGATGGAGCCGCCCGTGATTGCGGGGCTGACGGACGCCATGCAGGCCGCCGTGGACGCTGCCCTGGCCTTCCGGCAGGACGAGCGCCATCCCGATGCGGGGGCTTTCCTCGCGGCCTTCCAGGGGCGGTGAGGCTCAGGAGCGACGGGCGGTTCGTGTCACACGAGACGCCCCGCCGCCCAGGCTCGTCCGGTCAGGACTGGACCAGCTTCGACACCGTCCGGAGCGCGCTCACATAATCGCTGTTGGGTGACAGCGCCGCCAGGATGCCGGAGCTGCCGAGGCGCACCAGATCCTCGTTCAGCGGCAGCACGGCGGCCACCGGGGTGCGGAACACTGTGGAGATGCGGTCGGACAATTCGCGCTGGTCGAAAGCGGGCAGCACCTTGTTCACCACCAGCAGCAATTGCGGCACATCCAGCCGCCGCGCCAGTTCCAGGGTCACGGCCGTGCCCTGGTAATCCTGATGGTCGGGCCGCAGCACCAGCAGCAGCGTGTCCGATATGGCGATGGAGAGCAGCGTCTCCTCGTTCACCCCCGGATGGGTGTCGATGAGCAGGTAGTCCAGCTCCAGCCGTTCGCACAGAGCGTGGAACCCGTCATTCAGCAGGTCTACCTCGAAGCCTTCCTTGAGAACGCGGGCGATTTCCCCGGTTTGCATGCTGGACGGCAGGAGATGGATGCACCCGCCATTGTGCCCACCGTTCGGGAAGACGCGCGCGGTGACGTCCACAGCCGCCTGCTCAATGGAGCAGCGACCCCAGAGATAGTCGTTGAGCGTATAGGGCGTGCTTCCCGCCTCAAGCCCGAACAGCACATGGATGCCGGGCGAGAGAATGTCGGTGTCCACCACGCCCACCTTCGCGCCCTGGCTTGCCAGCAGGAAGGCGAGGTTCGCGGTGATGGTCGATTTTCCCGTGCCGCCCCGATAGGAATGGGTGGAGACGATGCGTGTCATTCCCGGTCCCCCGGCTCCGTGTTTTTGTGGCGCGCACGCAGGTTGCGGGCGCGCCTTTGCAGGTCCTGGAAATAATCCGATTCCGTGATGGCGCCGACTTCCCGCTTGAAGCGTTGCCGGTCGATCTCAACGGTCAGCTCCGCCACGGCGGAGGACAGCGTGGCATTCTCCTTGGCGAGCCGGGCATTGGCCGTCTCCAATTGCTTCTGAAGGTCCTGAAGCTCCTCCACCAGATGGGTGAGGCGCATTTCGCGCGCCTCCACGCTCACCAGCATGAAGCCGAAGGATTCAGCCAGATGCCGCACGGTCTCCGGCGCATCGTCGGCGGCGGTGAGGGCGAACAGGTCGTCGGAATGGTCGTACTGCCCGCGCGCGATCTCGCGGCACAGGGTTTCCAAGGTCAGGAGGGCGTGGTCCGTCTGGCTCACCATGTCACCTGCGGGCCGGAGCGAAAGGCGCGGTGAGAGGCAGCCGCCCGCGCAGGCGCGGCAGGCTCCAGGGCTCGGCCAGGAAGCGGGCGGTGAAATCCTCGATGCGGCGCGGGCGGGTGGCGGGATCAAACGCCAGCAGGCTCTTGAGCGCGCTCCATTGCGCGCCGGATAGCCCTTCGGGCCGCATGGGCTCGGCGCCGGATTCGCGCGCCTCCAGCGCATTGCGGCGCTGGAAGGGATGCTGGCCGCTGGCCATGCCGTAGATGAGCACGCCGAAGGCGAACAGGTCGCAGGCGGGGCTCGGGTCCGCGCCTTCAAGGCGTTCGGGCGAGGCGAAAGTGGGGGTGAGAGCGCCCACGAGATCCAGCAGGCGGATGGTGGAATCCTCTTCCGCTTCTCCCTGCGGCGCGCCGTGCGACAGGCCGAAATCCAGCACCTTCACGCTGCCGTCCAGGCACACGAAGACGTTTCCCGGCTTGAGGTCGCCATGCATCATGCCGCGCGCATGGGCAAAGGCGAGCGCCGACCCCACGCACTGCACCACGCCCCGGACCTGGCGCCATTCCAAGCCCTTGCCCTCGGTCTCGCGCAGCACGGCGGCGAGCGTCCGGCCCTGGAGCAGCTCCATGACGAGGAAATGGCTCTCCCCGTCCTGGTCGCTGTCATAGACGCGCACGATATGGGGATGGACCATCTCCATCGTGCGGTGCGCTTCCTTGTGGATCAGGGCGCGGGCCGCCTCGTCATAGGGCGGGGCGAGGGCGGCGAGCTTGATGGCCACATGGGGCTGGGGCGCGCGGGCGCGCAGCCGCACATGGTCCACCGCATGATAGACCGTGGACATGCCACCGCGCCCGATCACCTGGATCAGCTCATAGCGGCCCTTGAGGCGCGTGCCGAGATGGGGCGGCAGGATGGTGGGGCGAGACTGGGCGGCAGTGCGTGTGAGCCGGGGGTCAACCGTGCGTGACATGGGTTGCCTCCTCCCCGCACATCCGGATCACAACGGCCGTTGCGTCATCCCGTGTACCACGGGTGACCGCCTCGGCCACCAGATGGTCCGCCGTGACGGGCACTCCGAGGTCAAGAAGCGCTTCCAGCCGCTCCTCCGGGACGCTGCCGCAGACCCCGTCCGTGCACAGGAACAGACTATCCCCCACCTCCAGGTCGAACACAACGCAATCAAGGTCCACGCTCTCGTCCGGCCCCACCGCGCGGGTCACCATGCTGCGCGGGGGCAGCTCGTCGGAAATGCGGGCGAAGATGGCATGGTCGGTGGTGACGCGGTGAAGCTGTCCCTGGCGCATGAGATAGCCGCGCGAATCCCCCGCCCAGAGGCATACGGCGCAATCCTCGCCCACCAGCACCACCACCACCGTTGTGCCCATGGCGGCCTGGGCCTCGCGGCCGGCCAGGAAGAGGGCGGTATTGGCACGGGAAATGGCATCGCGCGCCTGCTGCACGCGCGTGTCCAGGCTGTCGCCGGGCACGACCATGCGGGTGAGCATCTCCACCACCACGCGGCTCGCCACGGCGCCGTCCGCAAGCCCGCCGATGCCGTCCGCCACCACATAGAGGCCGGCTTCGGGCAGCTTGAGGTGGGCGTCCTCGTTCTGCACATGGAGCGGGCCGGTGCGGGTAGCGGCGCTGGCATGGGGGTGGAGCGCGGAAGTGGCCGACATCATGCGCGTCCCCCGGCGGCATCCCAGCGGCCGCTCATCATGTGCTCGAAAGCGTCCGCGCCCGGCAGGCCGCGCGTCATCAACCAGACCGGCGGCAAGTCGCCCCAGCCTTCATGCCACCAGCAGGACAGACCCACCGGCCGGTCCGCATCCGCCCGCAGCGTCCAGGTGAGGAGGTCGCCCGCCGCATCGGCCACGGTGGCATGGCGCCGCCCGCTCACCACCCAGACGCGGTCGGTGCGGTTCGGCCCGTCCAGCACCAGCCGCCGGACGGTCTCGGGGGCCGGGGCGGGGAGGAAGCGGTCCGCGAAATCCACGATGGCCCCGGCGGCAGCCTCCACGTCCAGGCTGCCCTCGATCACCTGAAGGGTGAGAGCTTCCAGGCGGCTGGTGAGCGGGCGGGTCTCTTCCTTCAAATCCAGCACGCCGAACTCGCGCACGAAGGGCACGGCCACGGTGAGGGGGAAGGCGCGGCCGAACCGATCGAGGGAGGAGGCGAACACGCCGATCCAGCCCTCCGGCCCGGCGATGCCGGGATCAAGGGCGAAGCGCCAGGGCGGGCTGGTGAGATAGACGGAGTTCCAGGCGCTTCCCGCCTTCTGCGAGCCGGCCACCATCATGCGCGAGAGCCACGCATCCCAGGGGGTGACGAAGGCGACGGGCAAATGCCTCCGCACGAAATCGTCCTTGGACGGAATTTTCCCGAACAAACCCCCACGGGAGGCACCACCCGGGCTCATAGCTCGTCCGGGCACCGGAAACCGCTCAGCGCGCCGAGCCCGAACGGGCTATTCACGCTGGCGGCCCGCAATTCATAGCTCGCGCTCTGCCCGTCCGGCCCGTTCACCGTGAAGGTCTGGCGGTCGGCCCGGCCGCGCGGCGCGGAGGCGGTGATGAAGCGGAAGAGGGCCCAGGGACCGGCGCGCTGCACGGACGTTTCGTTGCCCTCAACGGGGATGAGGGTCACAGACACCGTGCTGGCCTCGCCCTTGTTGGGCCATTCCATGTCAAAGGTCCGGGGCGCTTCATGCCGATACACGATGGTGGTGGAATCGATGATCAGCGTGGAGCGTAGCAGGTTCGGCGAGAGGAATACCGGCGTCAGGCCGTATTTCACCTGCAGCGTCGGGCCCTTGTTCGGGAAGAAGGCGTCGCGGATCTGCTTGGCGCGGCTGAACTGGGCGAGCGTCGCCTGGCTCACGGGGATGCGCGCGCCGTCCTGCGCGAGCGGCACATAGGTGCCGCGCCGCTCGGTGACGAGGCTGGAGAGATATTGCTGGAAGAAGGTGTCCAGCGTGCCTCCGGGCCGGAAGAAGTCGGTGAAGTCGGCAAGGGTGATTTCGTCCTTGGCGTCGGAATAGACCGGATAGCGGCGGGCGATGGCGGCCTCGCAGACCGGCAGCACATCCTGCTTCCAGGCCTGGTTGACGTTCTGGTAGCCGAGCCCGAGCAGCGTGTTCCAGGAATTGTCCGCCACCGACATGAGGATGGTGCGCACCGGCTCGGGGCGCAGGGCGGAATCCGTGCGCAGCGCCTGGAAGGCATCATTGCCCTGCGGCTTGCCCTGGCTGGACAGAAGCTGGAAGGCCGCCACCGACGGCTGCGCCGCATTGGCGACGCCCGCCAGCACGCCATAGACGCTGGAGACCAGGTCCCGGATATGGGCGGTGGCCTGGGGCTGGCCGCCTGAGCCGGGCAGGGCGAGCTGGATCAAGGGGATGAAGGGCTGGGTGATGGCCTTGCCCGGCCACGGGCCATCGCCCAAGGCGGCGTTGGCTGCGGCGTTTCCGGCCGCGCCCATGGCGCTCTGGGCCAGCGCGCCTCCCGGAAGGGCGGCGGGGCCGGGGGCTCCGGCCTGTCCGGCCGGCACGGGGACGTTGCTCTGCTGGCCTGGCGGGGGAAGGTCGGTGTTCTCCCGCACGGCATTCACCAGCCCATCGATGGGCGATTGCGGGCCCGCGAGGTTCTGGAGCACGGCCATGGCTTGGGGGAGGGTGGTGAAGCGCAAAGCGGTGATCTGCGAGAGGGCACCCTGCCAGGCGGCGATATAGTCGCGCACATAGAGGTCCGCGATCTGGCGCGCGAGGCCCTGGGACTGGGGCTGCGAGCCGCTGCCCACCACCCAGTCCGCCCCCAGCGCCTCGCTCACCAGAACCGGCAGCTTGGGCAGGAAGAAATTGTAGAATCCGGTCCGGGTGAAGATGCCGGGAATGACCAGGGCCCCGCTCGTCTGGGCCTGCGGGCCGGCGGCGACGCTGCGGGTGCCGATGACTTGCCCGAGATCCACGCTCTGGAGCTGGGCGTTCTGGTAGCCCTCGCGCAGCAGGCGGGCATAGATCTGGTCCACCTGGGGCACGCGCGCGAGGCGGGTCCGTGCCTCGGCGATCAACGGGTTGTTCAGTTCGGACCGGCGCGGCAGCAGCGCCACCATATTGTCCAGATGGGTCCGCAGGGCCTTCTGCTGGTCCGGCTGGAGCGGGTAGGTCAGAGCCGCCTCGCTCTTGGCCATCTCGAGCACGGTCGCACGATCGAAGCGCGCCGGATCCCCCAGCATCAGATAGGTGGCGAGGGCGGTGCGCATGTCCTCCAGGGCGGAGGGCGTATTGGCCTGGAGATCTTGAGAGATGCGCGTCTCAAGACGGGACGTGAAGGCGGGCAGGAGACGGTGCAGCAGCACCTGATCATAGGCATTCTGCGCGGCGGTCCCCAGCCGCGGGGCGGCCGAGATGCCGAGAATATCCGCATTGATCCAGGAACTGGAGCCGTCCGCCACCTTTTCCAGGTGACCGGCCGAAGCCAGCACCGGCATCACCGCCGTATAGGTCGGCGTGCGGGGAAGGGTGCGCATGGCACCGTCCAACTCATCCAGTGCGACACGAGTCTCGCCGATGCGGATGTCGGCGCGGGAGGAGGCGAAGATCCAGCCGGAGGCAAGGGCCAGCGAGCCGCCCGCCACCGCCACGAAACAGGCGGCGCGAACGGCGGAGAGGCGACGCTCGAGGCCCCGGTTGGCGCCCACGAGGCCCTGCTCGTCGAAGATCACGTCCGACAGGAGACGTTTGATGAAGAAGGCCTTCCCCGTGCCGGACTGGCTGCGCCTGGCACCACCCGAGAGGCCGAAATTGCGGCTCATGGCGCCCAGCAGGCGCTCCATGGGCGCGCCCGCCTGTGTGCCCGAGGTGAAATAGACGCCGCGCAGGATGGGGCGCATTTCGAAGCGCGTGGTCTTGAAGATGGAGGAGGTGAAATCGGCCAGCGGAGCGCGGACGCTGGCGAATTCCTTCGGGAAGTTGAACATGCGGCAGCGCCGCGCAAGGGCGCGCTCCTGATGCAATAGTCTCATCAGGCGCGTTTCAAGGCGGGAGACGAGATCCACGAAATTCCGGTCGAACTCCGCCTCCACTTGGGAAGCGTTGATTTCCAACGGGAACGTGGTGCCCCACACCTGGGCGCGGCCGGTATCGTCCAACTCGTCGAAATATTCGCTGAAGCCGCTCAGCAGGTCGCATTTGGTCACGAGCACATAGACCGGCACGGGCATGCCGAAGAAGCGCATCAATTCCTGCAGGCGCAGCTTGATGGTTTCGGCATGCTTGCGCCGCTGTGCGTCACTGGTACCGATAATGTCCGCGAGGCTGATGCCGATAATGACGCCGTTGATGGGACGGCGCGGTCGGTGGCTGCGGACAAGCTCCAGGAAGCCGCGCCATGCGGCCTTATCCACTTCGCTGTTCACGTCCTGCGTGGTGTAGCGGCCGGCCGTGTCGATCAGCACCGCCTCGTCCGTGAACCACCAGTCGCAATAGCGGGTGCCACCGACACCCGAGACCGGGTCGTCGCCCACCCGGTCCGCCAAGGGGAAGTTGAGGCCGGAATTCTTCAGGATAGTGGTCTTGCCCGCACCGGGCGGCCCCAGGATCACGTACCAGGGCAGTTGGATCATGTAATTGCGCCCGGCCTCGTGGCCGATTGCATTGTCCTTCAGGACGCGCATGGCGCCCTCGAACCGTTCCCGGATGATCTCCAACTCGTCGCTGGACTGCTCGCTTGCCAGCAGGGCGAGGCCGTCGGAATCCAGCAGGGTCTTGATGGCGCGGGCATTGGCCCGGCGCGACAGCCAGATGCGCAGCACCAGCGACAGCAGCACCGCGGCAAACAGGCTCGCAATGACCGTCATGCGCACGCTCGCCCCGGCGAGCGGCGTGATGCCCGCCACCGAGATATAAGGCCCGACGAACCAGATCAGGATGGCGAGGCACAGCAGCCCCACCAGCATGAGCAGGGTGCGGATGCGCAGGAAGTCCGCGATGAGGGCGGCGAGCATCGTTAGCCCTCAGGATTGGGTTGTGCCGAACCGGTTGAGGCGATCCTCGACCGGGGCGAGACCTTGTTCGAGTCGGAAGGCGAACAGGGTGTAGATGATGAGCAGGACCACCCCCGCCACCGCGAAGACCACCCAGAGCGGCAGCACGTTGGAGAGCTTGCGCCGCACCGAGACGCCCTGCCAGCGGGGGGAAAGGTCGTCCAGATTGGCCTTGGCATGGGTGCGCCAGAGGCGGCCCAACTCGTCGCGCAACTCTTCCAGCTGATACTGGCCGCCTTCCATGACGCGGTATTTGCCCTCGAAGCCCAGCGCGAGGCAGAGGTCGATGAGCTTCAGCAGGGCCAGATGCTGCACGGGATTGGCCCGCACCCGCTCCAGGATGGCGAACACCTTCTCGCCGCCCCAGGTCTCGCCGTGGAACTGGTTGAGCAGGCTGTGGGTGCTCCAATTGCTGGCGGCCCCCCACGGCGTGGTCATCACCGCCTCGTCAATGACCGAGCACAGCACGTAGCGCGCGGCGCTCACGTCCACCACGCGGGCGCCCAGCTTGATGGCCCGCTCATCGAATTTCTTGATCTGCGCCACGGTTTCCGCGCGCAAAGCGGCGGCGTCCGCATGCTCCACCGCCTGGCGCAATTGGGCGACCAGCGCCAGCAGGGGCGTTGCGGCCGCCGCGATGGTCTCTTCCGGATGGGAGGGGTCCGGGGCGATGGTGAGGTCCGGCAGGGCGGAACCGCCACCCGTGGTCTCCGTGCCCGCCCCGTCGAACGGCTGGGGAATGGGCCGCGGCGCGGCTGCGGGCTCAGACGGACGGGACGCGGCGCTGGTTTCCCGCGCGGCGCCCGACCGCGGCACGGCCACGGGCCGGTGCCCGATCACGGTGGGCTCGTCGTCCCCCATCGTCGGATCGTATGTCACGATTGCCCCGCCCGGATCGCCCAGAACTCAAGATGAAGGTCGGGATAGTCGCCGCTCACATGGAAGGCGAAGGCGGCCGAGCGCGTCAGGCTGCGCCACAGCTCATGCCCCTGGTCCAGCTCGAAATAGACCGCGCCCTGGAGATAGGGCAGCTCGCGCGGCGCCACGGGCAGGGAGCGCAGGGGGATGCCGGGAAGCTGGAGATTGACCAGATCCCGGATCTGCTCGACCGAGCCGACCTTGGTGGTGGCGGGAAACTGCGTGCGCAGGATTTCGTGCGGGATACCGGCGGAAGCGACGAGGACGAAGCGCCCCCCGGCCAGCAGGGAGCGGTCCATGATGGTGGCCGTGCGGATGCCGTAACCCCGCTCCTGGAGCGGCAGGGACACGGCGGTGCGCTCGATCACGAGGTTCAGAGCCTGACGCAGGATTTCCAGCACCGGCTCCAGGCTCTCTTCCAGATCGTCATGGATGTAAGGGGGGAGCATCGCCGGGCGGCGTCGGTGCACGTCGAAAGTGGACAGGTCGCCCGCAAGGCGCACCAGTTCGCGGAAAATGCTTTCCGGATGGGTGCCCGGAAGCCGGGCCAGATGGTGCAGCACCGTCTGCGCCGCGTTCATCACCCGCAGCAACAGGATGTCGATGAGGCCCGCGCTGTCGGCGGACATGCGGCTGGGATCGCAGCGCTCCGCCAGCGCCTCGCCCCGGGCATGAACCAGCCCGTGAACCTCCGCCATCACCTGGAGCAGGCGCGAGGAGGCGTGGAAGTCGAGACAAGGCGGGATGAAGGTGGGGGACAACTCCACGGAGCCGGAGGCGCGCACCTCCTCGATGCGGGCGAGCGGCAGCACGATGAGGCCGTCCAGGGATTCGCCCTCGAAGACCAGGGCGGCGTTGAGCTGGCCGAGCCGCAGCTCGACGGGCTCGCGCTCCGGCGCGCTGGTGTCGCGCACGGGCTGGGCCAGTGCGCGCAGGCGGCGCAGGTTCGCGCCCGCTTCCGCCACCTCCACCGCATCGCGCGCCCGGGCGGGCACTGCGAGGAAGACGAGCCCGCGCTTGAGGGTGGGCGGAACACGGCGCGGGGCCGGAGCCGCCATCTGGCTCGGAATTTCCACGACGCTGCCGTCCGGCAGCACCGCTTCGCAGCGGGCCACCGCCACTTGGCCCAGCTTCAGAAGCGCCTCGTCCAGCACCAGCGCGCGCAGCCCCCAGCCATTGGGTTGCAGGCCGGCGACGCGCGCCTCCATGAGGTTTTCCAGCCAGCGGTCATGCTGCTGGAAATGCTGCGGCTTGACGAACATGCCTTCAAACCAAAGGGGTTTGCTCGTCAATGACATGCGCGCATGCTCTCCAGAGCGGGAAAGAGGTGGGACAGGCGGCTCACCAGCCGAACCAGCCCTTGCCTCGTGTTGCGTTGAGTTCCACCGTCACGGCGAGGCTGGTCACCGTCACGAGCAGGTAATTGGTCTTGGCCGGCGTCAGCTCCACGATGGAGCGCCACTGCGCGGACGAGATGTCGCGAAAGCCCGCGATCACGCCCAGATATCTCACGTCGCCGGTGATGGTGTGATCCACGTCCTGCGTCGCGCCCGGCACGATCTCCAGCACTTCCTTCGACAGCATTTCCGGGCCCAGCCGGGCGATGTCGTTGTCGAACAGCTCGAAGAAGGTCGCGGCCATGAAGTTGTTCTGCGCCTTCAGGTCGTAAAGCTTGATGACAACGGGAGACGGAACGCCCGACTGGTTGGGATTGATGTTTGCGTCCGCGCGCACGGTGATCTTGGTGGGCGTCTCCACGGGCGGCGGCGGGCCGGGGGAGGCGCAGGCGCCAAGGCCCACGCCTGTGCCGCCTGCCAGCAGCCCAAGCAGCGCGGTGCGCCGGGTGATCAGGTGAACCATCAGCCTTGCCCTCCGCGCATGGTCTGGACGTGATGCGCATAGGCGCGGGCGAATTCCTGGCCGACCAGTTCGGGGCTCAGCACGTCGAGGGCATCTACCAGCCGTTCGTGCATCACGAGATAGCGGTCCCACAGTTTGGCTTTGTCGATGCGGCGGGCGAACACGCCGCCATTCTGGCCCTCGCCTTCCATCTCGAAGGTGATGGCGGCGGGGCTGATGCGCTGCATGAGGCGGGAGATGGTGGCCTGCATGGCATCCATGGCGGCAAGCTCATGGATCTGCATCTCGCGGAACACGGCGCGGGCCTGCCCGCCCGGATCGCGCCGGCCCAGCCCCTCGGCCGCGAACAGGCGGCGCATCGCATCCTCGGTGGAGGCGGCAACGCGGAACGGATTGTCGTCGCCCACCACCTGCGTGGCATCAAGGCTGAGTTCGCTCTTCATGCGGCGGCGCGTGGCCTGGAGTTCCAGCAGGCCCGAGACCAGCCCGCGAATAAGCCCCGCCGCATCCGTGAGGACGCGGTCCCGCTCTTCGGCCGACAAATGGGTGGGGTCGATGCCGAACAGGTCCCAGAACGTCCCTTGGGGGGCGAGAGAGGGGAAGGGAGGGGGAGCATAAGTCGGGAGCGCGGCAACCGGCGGTATTGGCGCCGGTTGCGCGAAGGCGGGCGGCGCGGCCGGTACAGGGGGCGCCATGGGCGGCACCGGGGGGGCGGCAAGGCCCGTGCCCGCAGGTTTTCCACGACTCCGCATGCGCAGCATGGTCACCATGGCTTCCGGATCATCCGGCCCCGGTGCTTCGGGCAGCGGCATGAAAGCGGGAGCCGGTGGGGGCGCAACTGGCCTCAGGGGGGCAGGGGCGGCCTGCGGCGGCAGCGGCGTCTCCGCCAGTCGCGGGATCAGAGCCGACAGCTCATCGAGAAAATCGGAGGGAATCACCGCCGGCTCCACGGGCAGCGGTGCGGCCGGGAGCGGTTGAGGCGCCATCACGGGGGGAGGCACCATCACGGGCGGGGAAACGGGAATGGGGTCCGGACGTGCCGCCGGCGGAGCCGTGAAGGCGGGCGGAACGGCGGGCGCCTGCGGGGCGAAGTTGAAATCCGGGATCGCACCCGGAGCCTGCGGCATGGCGCCCGGCTGCGCGCCCTTGCTTGAGCGCAGGCCGAAGTCGCTGCGGTCGCGGTCCCGCTTGCCGATGCCCAGATCCTTGAACGGGTTCTCGCCTTCCTGGAGCGTGTCCTCGCCGTCCAGCGCCGCAAGAGGATCGAGCGGCGTACGCTGGCCTGGATCGATCGAACGCGGACGCGCAAACCCGCCTGTGCGCAGCGGCGCAGGGGCGGCGGCAAAAGGGGCCGGGCGGGACATCGGCTGAGGCGCCAACTGAGGGGCTGCCTGGGGCAGGACTTGAGGCGGGGGGGGATCCGCCACGCGCCGCACATCCACGGAGATCACATAGGGGCCGAGATAGACGAGGTCCCCCGTCACCAGCAGGGCGCTGTTGCCTCGGCCGAGCGGCGCGTCGGTGACATTCACGTAGACGCCGTTGGTGGACAGATCCACCACCGTGAAACCCTGCCCGGTGAAGCGGATTTCGGCATGGCGGGCGGAGAGCGTGTTGGTGGGGTCGGGGAGACGCCAGTCGCAGGTCGTGGACCGGCCGATAATGCCGCCTGTCGCGCCGAATTCGTGCGAGCCGAGTGACCCAAGGCCCTGCCCCTGTTCTCCGGTGACAGTGAGCCTCGCTTTCAACGCCACGTCTTGCGCCCCCACTGTGAACCCACGCCGAATCCCCCGGATCCCCATCCGAACCGTTGGAGATGCAAGCCTGCCAGGCGGTCCGGCGC
Organism: Aquabacter cavernae; assembly: GCF_003993795.1. Taxonomy (GTDB): domain Bacteria; phylum Pseudomonadota; class Alphaproteobacteria; order Rhizobiales; family Xanthobacteraceae; genus Aquabacter; species Aquabacter cavernae. The sequence goes on along the minus strand of NZ_RWKV01000008.1, from coordinate 746,432 downwards.
AGGCGCCGTCGGCATGGAAACAGCACGAAGCAAGCCCCAGCGACCGATCCGGCCCGGCTCCGGCGCTACCTTCATGATGAACGGTGACAGATGGATAACGGTGCGGGCGTAAGGTTAACGTGGGGACGTGCGCGCGGGGCTCACATGGCCTGTGCGAACCGGTTCGCAGCGAAGTCGGCAAAGGGGGAAATGTCGCTGTCCAGGTCCGTGGACGGGTCGAGCCATGTGTTCCACCCCAGCCGCCCTTCGCCCAGCACGAAGGCCGGCGCGGCGCCGGGTTCCAGTTCCAGGCGGATGTCGAAGGCGAGCGGGTCGCGTAGTGCCAGTTCAACAAGCTCGACCACCTGGGTGAACAAGGGCTGGTCCGGCAGGGCCCTGAGGAAGCTGGCCTGATCCAGCGGGCCGAGCACCACGCGGAACTTGCCCAGCGTGTCGCGCACCTGTGATCCGACGATGAAATCCACCCCAAGCTCGGGCGCCCGTTCGCCGAGGCGCGACTGCCGGTGCTCGGGAATGAGAACGGTACGCGGGACGAACTCCTCGATTCGCGCCGGCAGGCCCGTGCAATGGGCGATGACCGTGCCGATGATGGAGGCCGACAGGCTGTAGCAGCTCAACAGGCCCGCATAGGGCATCAGCGCGACCCGGTCCTCCTCCCCGCCCGTGGGGAGAAGGCCCATGAGCGCCCCCACCGCCCGCGAGATGGGGTCTCCCGCGCCCGCCCGGTAACGCAGGAAGTGCCGCTGGTGCTTGTGGATGCGCACCAGCAGAGAGACGAGGCGATGGTTGAAGAAATCGAGGAACGCCGCGAAGCCGCCGCCCGTGTCGAGGTCGCGGATCACCTCTTCCGTATAGAAGGGCGGCAGCGGCGAGGAGGGGCCGAACAGGCCGAGGAAGTTCACATAGATGTCCAGCCGTTCCGCCTGCGCCTGCCAGTCGAGGGACTGCACGTCGCGTGCGGGATAGCCGAGGCTCGGATTGGCCTTGAAGCGGATGTGCTCGAGATTGGGGTCGCCCGTGCCGCCGATCTCGGCGATATCGGGAAACAGCGCCGCCAGCCGCTCCACCAGGGAGAAGAAGGCCCAGGTCTCCAGGCCCTTCAGGTCCAGCGGCGCGGGCACGCCGCCTCCGTCCGCGCCGACCGGGGTCGGCACGTCGGCGCCGGGACCGGGCGCTGTCACAGGAGGTTGTTGACGCCGCGCCTCGGTTTCCATTCGTAGGTCACATTGGTTTCGCTGCCCCTGAGGGCGAACTGGTGCATGCTGTTCACGGTGGCGAAGGCGCTCAGCACCTTGTCCAGCACCGTGCCGAACAGGAACATTTCCGCCTCGCCCCCGAGCTTGCTCTCCTGGCACACCAGCGTGAAATGGCGGATGCGCATGGGCATGCCGCGCACCAGGATGTCGCCCGATGCATTCTCGAACCGTTCGAGCCCCGATAGCAGGAGGTCCAGCCGGCGACGGCTCTGCTCATCCTGCACGGAGCGGAAATCGAAGGTGGCGATCAACTGGCGCAGCGCCGTCACGTCGGCGATGGAATTGAACGAGCAGGCCAGCGCCGCCACCAGCCGCCACAGCAGGCCATCCGCAAGCGGGGGCGGCACTTCCGAGGTGACGCGGGCGATGTTCTCGAACTGCACGCCGTTGGGCGTGTTGTTGCCCGGCTGGCAAACGGCGCCCACCGCGAGGCGTTCCGCGAGCCGCCCGTTGGAGCAGGTGAGGGCGATGGACACGGTCTCCGCCTTCGGCACCTGGCGCCGGTCCAGCCGGTCCACGAAGGAGAGATAATGGTCGATCCGCCGTCCCGCGACCGAGGGGCGGGCGCGCACGCGCACATAGGAGGTGGCGCGGGTGTCGCCCGGCAAATCGTGGCGGAAGGACTCGAACGGCTCATAGACGATGCGCTCGGACGAGCCCTGGATATAGCCGGTGACGCTGTCCACCGTGTGGATGGTCGCGCCTTCTCCCTGAAGCGGGACGAGGCGGTATTCGGTCTTGCCGCCGTCCATGTTCAGCGGCCGTGCATCGGCGGGGAACAGGTTCACGGCGGGCGTGCAATTGAGCCGCAGGCAGTCGGGCGGCACCCGCACCTGCTGGGGGAACGGGCGCTCGAATTGGAAATGGAGCTTCACGCTCCGCTCCGGCCGCTCCGCCAGGGGTTCGAGGCCGGACAGTTCCGCATAGAGGAACTTCTCCGGGATCAGGAGATATTCCTGGAGCAGCCGAAACCCCTCTACCGCATTGAGCGGCTGGGCAAGAACGGCCTCGTCGGGCGCAAAGCTCACGGGGCGGATGGCATCCGGCCCCAGTGTCAGGACCGTATCTTCGCCCGCCCGCACGCTGATGCGCTTCAGGTGGCCGAACATGCCGCGATAGAGGTTGCGGGCCTGCCGGGGGTCGCCCAACTCAGCGAAATGGAAGCGCAGCGGATGTTCCGCGAGGGCGGCGAAGCTGGTCTGCGGAAGGCATGCAAGCTCGCAGGTCAGCTCGGCCTGTGTACCGGCATTCTCCAGCACCACATTGCGCACCTCGAACGGCAGGACATCGAGGTTGAACGAGGTGATGAAGGGACAGCTTGTCCCATCAATGGCGAGCGAGCGGACCTGCGTCCCGCGCGGCACTGACAGCGCGCTTCCGTCGCCGCCGGGCGCCTGCCGGAAGCACAGCGTCGTCGTGGGCGGAATGGGCTGGAGATATGCGGGCCAGATCAGCCGCAGCAGGTCATGCACCAGTTCCGGCAGGTCGTCGTCGAGCCGCTGGCGCAGGGTGGCGGTCAGGAAGGCGAACCCCTCCAGCAGGCGCTCCACATCGGGATCGGCGGCCTTGCGGGAGAGGAAGCCCGCGAGCTTGGGATTTTCCCGCGCGAACACGTCGCCCAGGTCCCGCAGATAGGACAGCTCGTCTTGATAGTAGCGGTTGAGGGCCATGGTCTCAGTCGCTCACGTTCACGAAGCCGTTGTTGTTCAGCACCGTGTCGAAGGACAGGCGCTGGCCGCCCTCCTCCAGATTGAGCGTGGCATGGATGCGGAAGGCGAGCCGCAGGGGATTGGAACGGTCGGGTACGTGGCGCACGGTCACCTGGGAAAGACGGGGCTCGAACTTCTCGATCTGCTCGCGCACCGCCGAGGCGATGATGGCGAGGGCGTCGGGGAATTTGCCCGCGAGGTCGTTGAAGTCGGGCATGCCGAAATCGGGGCGGGACTGACAGCAGGCGGCGCGGGAATTGAGGACGTGCCGCAAATTGCCCAGCACCGAGGTCATGACGTCCACGGCGTCCGACTTGCGGACGATTTCGGGGTCGAGATGCTCGGTCGGCAGTCGCTCGGGCGCCGTCAGCCGTTCCATCAGGGTGCGGTTCGCCATGGCGCGGAAATCCCGGTGGGAAGGTGGCGGGACGGGCCCGCCACCTCCAAGGCTCAGGCCTTGTCCAGCTTACCCTTGAGGGTCAGCGTGAAGTCGGCGCCCATGTACTTGAAGTGGGGCTGGACGGCCATGGAGACGCGATACCAGCCGGGCTCGCCTTCCACGTCCTCCACGTTGATCTGCGCGGCGCGCAGCGGGCGGCGGGAGCGCACTTCGGCGGAGGGATTCTCCTGGTCCGCCACATACTGGCGGATCCATTTGTTGAGCTCCGTCTCCAGCTCGACGCGGGTCTTCCAGCTTCCGATATTCTCGCGCTGGAGCACTTTGATGTAGTGCGCGAGGCGATTGATGATGAACATGTAGGGAAGCTGCGTGCCGAGCTTGTAATTCAGCTCCGCCGCCTTGCCCTCTTCGCTGTTGCCGAAGAATTTCGGCTTCTGCACCGAGTTGGCAGAGAAGAAGGAGGCGTTGTCCGTGCCCTTGCGCATGGTCAGCGCGATGAAGCCCTGTTCCGCCAGCTCATATTCCCGGCGGTCCGAGATGAGGGTCTCGGTGGGGATCTTCGCCTGAAGCTGGCCCATGGACTCGAAGGTGTGCAGCGGCAGGTTCTCCACCGCGCCACCGGACTGGGGGCCGATGATGTTCGGGCACCAGCGGAAGTTGGCGAAGCTCTCGGTGAGGCGGGTGGCGAAGGCGAACGCCGCATTGCCCCACAGATAGTTCTGCGTCGCCCCGGCGGAAGACTCCGAATAGTTGAACGACTTCACCGGGTTGCTGTCCTGCCCGTAAGGCAGGCGGAGCAGGAAGCGCGGAGCGGTGAGTCCCACATAGCGCGCATCCTCGCTCTGCCGGAAGCTGTTCCACTTGGCGTATTTCGGACCCTCGAAGATGGACTGCAGGTCCTTGAGGTTCGGCAGTTCCTCGAACGTGTCCACGCCGAACATCTGGGTGGACGCGGCGCCGATGACCGGGGCATGGGACATGGCGCCGACGCTGGCCATGTACTGGAGCAGCTTCACGTCCTGGGGGCCGGGGCCGAAGTCGTAATTGGTGACCACCGCGCCCAGCGGCTCGCCGCCGAACTGGCCGTATTCGGCCGTGTAGACGTGCTGATAGAGGCCGGAGCGGACCACTTCGGGGGAATCATCGAAGTCGGCCAGCAGGTCTGCCTTGGCGACGGAGAGCACTTCGACCTTGATGTTCTGGCGGAAGTCGGTGCGATCAACCAGGAACTTCAGGCCGCGCCAGGCGGATTCGAGTTCCTGGAAGGACTCGTTGTGGAAGACGGCGTCCAACTGGGCGGACAGCTTGCTGTCGATGGCGGCGATCATCTGATCCACCACAGCGCTGTTCACTTTTTCGTCACCACGGGTCGGCTTCAGAAGCTCGGACACGAAGGCGGCGACGCCGCGACGGGCGACATCATAGCCCTCGTCGCTGGGGCGCAGCTTCGTTTCCTGGAGGATCTGGTCCAGCATGGATGCTTCCGTGGTGGAAACGGATCCGGCCAGGGCTTCGGCGGTTTCAGGCGTGCTCATGGAAGAGGTCTCCGAATGTCTCGAACCCAGGGTGTGCCCGGATCGGATCAGCCCTTGTTCTGGGTGGTGTCGGTCACCTCGGAGAGGAAGCGCTGGCGCGCCGCATCGTCCTCGATCACGCTCTGGATCATCTTGCGGAAGGCGGGAATGTTGCCGAGCGGGCCCTTGAGGGCCACCAGCGCCTCGCGCAGCTCCAGAAGCCTCTTCAGTTCCGGCACCTGCTGCACGATGGCTTCCGGCTCGAAATCCTTCAGGCGGTCGAACTTGAGGCTGACCGAGACCTTCTCGTCCTGGCCCGCCTCGCTGAGCTTGTCGTCCACCGACAGGTCCAGGGACAGGTTCTGTGCCTTGAGCACCTCGTCGAAATTGTCCTTGTTGACATTGACGAGGCTGCGCTCCTCCACGGGGCGTTCGTCCGGCTTTTGGGTGAAGTCACCTACCACCAGAAGCTTGAGGGGAAGCTCCACTTCCTCCTTGGCGTTCCCCGTTGCGGGGCGATAGCGGATGTTGACGCGTTCCTTGGGTGCGACAGAGTCAGCCATGTTCCATTCCCCCTAATGATGCCTCAGGCGTGAACCAGCCGGACGGCGGTGCGAAGATCCAAACGGGCAATGCGCCTCTGGGCGCCTTCGATGCCGGACCTGAGGGCGCGATCGCCCAGCAGCTTCTCGGCGGACGGATGACGATAGGCACGCAGCGCCAAGCCGGCGCAGCGCAGCGCCAGCCCCGGCTCCCAGCCGTCCAGCTCGCGCCGGTCGGCCTCGGTTTCGAGGTGCTGGACCAGCGGCAGGGCGATAGCCGGTAAATCAAGATCGAGGCAGGTCTGGACCTGGAGCAGGTGCACGTCGAACCGCGCCCGTGCACCGAGCGCGCTGTCATGGGCCGACGAAAGGCGTTCCAGCGCCTCTGTCTTGTGGCCCGCGCCCACCATGTCGCGCACGTCGGCGGCAAGGTCCGCCAGTCCCTCGGAGGCGATGTCGCTGCCGGCTGGGCCGGCCGCAGGCGTGTGCTGTTCCAGCCAGGCACGGGTCGCGGAATCCGCGAAGGGCGTGCCGTCCTGGAAAGTCAGTTCGACGAGATTTGGTAGCCGGCGAATGAAGGCGAGGGTGAGATCGATCACAGCCTCCACCGCCATGGCATACGCAGGGCCGAGCGCCAGCAGGGCTTCCGCCGACATGCGATTCGCATCGATCCAGAACGGTGCCGAGCCGATCAGTCCCTCCAGGTCGCGCACCACCGCCTCGTGCTCTCCGGCGCGGCGCAGGGCCTCGACGCCTTGGCGGCGCTGGGCGGAGGGAGGCATGAGCGGCGTGGTGCCGGCCTTCGCATCCGGGGGGGCGGTGATGTCCAGCCAGGAGGCAGTGCGGGCCAGCCGGAAGCTGCGGGGGTCGGAGAGGTCCGCGTCCCGCAACTGGGCGGCGTGCTGGCGCATGCTGTCGGACAGCGCGCTGACGGCCCGTTCAAGGTCTGCGCCCACCGCGCCGCTGGGGGCGGACGGCGGCGGCGGAGGGGCAATTGCGCGTGTGGGGGAAGGCAGGAGGCTCCCGAGTGCGGCCGGCGCGGAAGACGGGGCAGTCTCGGGCGCCGCAGGGGCCGGCATTGCGGCCTGTGCCTCCGCGGCGGCCGCAGCCTGGGCCTCGGCTTCGGCCTGGGCGGCCTGCCGGGCGCGCTCTTCCTGGGCGCGCGCCAGCATGTCCCGCGCCTCCTGGGCCTTGGGGCGCACGGCGCGGACCAATTCGCCCAGGGCGACCTGTTCCTTCACCAGCTTTTCCGGAACCAGAATGTTCAGGTCTTCCAGGCGGCTGGCCGCATGAAGAAGGGCGGGAATGTCGGTTTCGGTCACCGGCAGGCCCGCTGCCACGGGTGTCGCGCGGCCCACCAGCCATTCGAGCACGCCGACCCGCGCCCGCTCGCGCTTGGGGGGCACGCTGTCCCAAAGGTCCGCCACCATGGCGTGAAGACCGTCCAGGCCCACGGCGAAGCCCCGCCAGCCCTCTGTCTGGAGGAGGGCATAGGTGAGCCACGCGCCCACCAGCAGGTCACGCCCCTGGTGGTTCAGAAGGTCCAGGGCGTCCCGGCTCACCTTGTCCCAGCGCACGGCGCCGGGGCCTTCGGTCTCGATGCGGCGAACCTCGATTTCCAATTCCTCGAACCGGGGCGTGGCACGCAGATCTGCGCCGACGGGATCGGGGGACAGCGGGGCGGCGAGCGCGACGCTTCGCGCATCCTCAAACGCCGGAATGGAATCCTCGCTCATGTCGCCTCGACCTTGCCCCGGCGCCCAGGGCGTCGGAGCGGAAACCGCCTGCCGTTTTCCCCGCCTTGTTTGACGGTGTCATGAAACCTGAATTGCGTTCTTGCGACGGTGCCCGCGAAATACCGGAGGAAAAGCCGCCCGCGAGAGCGGCCGCCCGCTGGAACGGAGCGCGCGGAGGATGGATAACGGCAGCGGCCGTTGCCATATGGAACGGCATATGCCGAAGTCAGGCAGGGGGCCGGCAGCCGGAACCCGGCGGGAGCGCGCGATGCGGACCTATCTCGATCTCCTCCAGCGCATTCTTGACGAGGGCGCGCGCAAGGATGACAGGACCGGCACCGGAACCCTGTCCGTGTTCGGCCACCAGATGCGCTTTCCCCTTGAGGAGGGCTTTCCCCTCGTCACCACCAAGAAGCTGCACCTGAAATCCATCGTCCATGAACTGCTCTGGTTCCTGGCCGGGGACACCAACATCCGCTACCTCAATGAGAACGGCGTCACCATCTGGGACGAGTGGGCCGATGAGCAGGGCGAGCTGGGGCCGGTCTACGGCCACCAATGGCGCTCCTGGCCGACGCCTGACGGGCAGGCCATCGACCAGATAGCGCAGCTTCTGACGGACATCCGGCGCAATCCGGACTCCCGCCGCCTGATCGTCACCGCCTGGAACCCGGCGGACGTGCCGAAGATGGCGCTGCCGCCGTGCCACTGCCTGTTCCAGTTCCATGTGGCGGACGGCCGGCTCTCCTGCCAGCTCTACCAGCGCTCGGCGGATGTGTTCCTGGGCGTGCCCTTCAACATCGCCTCCTATGCGCTGCTCACCCAGATGGTGGCGCAGGTGTGCGGGCTGAAGGCGGGCGATTTCGTCCATACGCTCGGCGACGCGCACCTCTATCTCAACCATCTGGACCAGGCGCGCGAGCAGCTGTCGCGCCCGCCCCGTCCGCTTCCCGTGCTGAAGCTGAATCCGGAAATCACCGACCTGTTCGCCTTCCGCTACGAGGACATCGCGTTCGAGGGCTACGCGCCTCATCCCGCCATCAAGGCGCAAGTGGCGGTCTGACCAGCGGCGCGGAGCCCCATTCTCACGCGCTTGTGCGGCTCGCTGCCCTGACTTTGCCTGCCGGGTCGGCCATGAGGGGCGCACACTGAGGGCCGCCCCTGCAGGGGTGGCAAGCGCGGAGCGCCTGATGCCGCTGTTCCACGAGAAGTCCGGCAAATTCTCTCCGGAGAAGACCATCGCTTTGGTCGCGTCCGTGGCGCCCGCCGTTTGGCTCGCGGCGCTCGCGCTGACGGGTGATCTCGGTGCGCGCCCGGTGACGGCAGCTATCCATTTCACCGGCCTATGGGCGGTGCGCTTCCTTCTGGTCAGCCTTGCCGTCACGCCGTTTCGGCGCATCTTCCATTGGCCCAAGCTGGTGCTGGCGCGGCGCACGCTGGGGCTGGCGGCGCTCGCTTACGCGGCCCTGCATCTGGGGCTCTATGTGGCCGATCTCGGCTTCGATCTCGGCGCGGCGGCGCGGGAGATCGCCCTGCGCTTTTATCTCACCATCGGCGCACTGGCCGTGGCGCTGCTGCTGGCCTTGGGCGGAACCTCCTTCGACCGGGTGATCCGCCGCATGGGCGCCAAGCGCTGGAACGCGCTGCATGCCAGCGTCTATGCCATCGCGGTTCTTGCTGTCGTCCATTTCCTCATCCAGTCCAAGCTGGATGTGAGCGAAGCGGTGCTGATGGGGGGGCTGCTGGTTTTCCTGTTCGCCTATCGCGTCGCCCACCGCATCACCAACAACGTGACCATCCCGCTGCTTGCGTGCGTGGTGCTCGGCTCTGCCCTGATGACCGCCGCGATGGAGGTGGGCTGGTATGCGGCGGCGACCGGCATCGATCCCCGGCTGGTGTTGGAGGCCAATTTCCAGCCCGCACAGGGCATCAGCCCCGCCTTGTGGGTGCTGACGGCGGGGACCGCTTTGACCCTCGCCGCCATCGTTCGGCGGCGCCTTTCGCCGCCCAAGCCGCCGGCCAAGGCGCGGATGGAGCGGCCTGTATCGCAGACGGAGCGTGCCACCCGCTCTTTGTCCTGAGGGAGGGGCATTCAGCAAAGTCCGAAGCCGGGTTATCTTTCTCCAAAAATGGAGGAGGGGACCATGGGGGCGGTGATCAGGAGTGGGTTGTGGTGGCTGTGCCTGTGCACGGCCCCGCTCGTGCTGGCGGGCATTGAGCTGTTCCATCCGTCGGGCTTCAGCAAGGATCCCGGCATGTATGCCTATCTGTGCGCGAGCCAGCCCTACAATCCGCGCTATTGGGCCCTCGGCTATTTCGGGCCGGAATGGTGGTTCACCCTTCATGTCATCCAGCTTCCTTTGCTGGGTCTCGTATCCGTGGGCCTCTGGCTGACCATGCACGGCATTGAGGACGGCATTGCTGCCGTCTGCGCATGGCTCTCGCGGATCGCCACCTTCATCTTCCTTCTCAGCTACACCTCGCTTGATTCCATCGGTGGCATCGGGCTCGGTCGCACCATGCTGAACATGCAGGCGCTGGAAGCTGCCGGAAAGCTCAACGCCCAGCAGATGGACGGCGCGGTGCTCCTGCTCGAAACCAACTGGGCCGATCCCTGGATCGGCGGCATGGGGTCCGTCGTCAGCCTCACGGGGTCCTGGGCCATCTTCGCCGCCTCGGTGTTCGCGGCAGCGGCGCTCTTCCTGACGCGCAAGGCGCCTTGGCCGGCCCTGATCCTGCTGATCGGCTTCGGCTGGGAGATCCAGGTGAGCCATGCGAGCCCGCACGGCCCCATCGGCTTCGCGCTGCTCGTCATCGCTGCCGCGTGGATCCGGCTGGCGAGCATGCCTTCGGCCGCGCCCCGGGCACCTAGCGTCGTGACGGCGGCAGGCTGATCAGGCGAAGCGCGCGAGGAGGGCGGGCAGGGCGGTGTCCGGCGCGTGGCGCTCCCAGTCCGGCATCTGGTGGCGGAACCAGGTCTGCTGGCGCTTGGCATAGCGGCGCGTATCGGCCTGACCCTCCTGCGCGGCGCAGGCAAGGTCCAGTTCACCGCGCAGGTGCCGCATCAACGCGGGCACGCCATGGGCCTTGAGAATGGTGCGCTCCGGCGGCAGGTCGCGGCCCATGAGGACGGCCACCTCGTCCAGCGCGCCTGCCCGCAGCATGTCCTGGAAGCGGCTGTCGATGCGGGCGCGTAACTGGTCCCGGTCCATCTCCAGCACGACCCGCAGGCTGGTGCCGCCGTCCAGCAGCGGCGCGCCCGCCTGCGCCTGCCATTCGGCCAGGGGCTTGCCGGTGGCCTCCACCACTTCCAGTGCGCGCAGGATGCGCTGCCGGTCGGTGGGGCGCAGGCCGAAGGCCGTCAGGGGATCGCGGGTGGCGAGGCGGGCGTGAAGCACCTGGGCCGTGTCGGCTTCCGCCTCCAGCCGGATGCGGGCGCGCACCTCTTCGGGAATGGGGGGAACCGGCGCAAGGCCCTGGGTGAGCGCCCGGAAATAGAGCCCCGTGCCGCCCACGAAGATGGGCAGGCGCCCGGCCGCGCGGATGGCGGCGAGCACCTCGGCGGCGTCGGTGGTCCAGCGGCCCACCGAATAGTCGCTGTCCGCGTCCACATGGCCGAACAGGCGGTGGGTGCAGCGCGCTTCTTCTTCCTGGCTCGGACGGGCCGTGATGATGCGCAGATCGGCGTAAACCTGCATGGAATCGGCGTTCACGATCACGCCCCCGGTCTTTTCCGCGAGCGCCATGGCGAGCGCGGACTTGCCGCTCGCCGTCGGACCTGCGATGAGCACAGCTTCCGGTATTGCGCTGCACACTGGGGCGGCGTGCATCAGAACGTCCTCATTCGGGTGTTTCTCCATGGTCTATGTGGCGACCCTTATCTCAAATCCGTCCGAAGCGCTGGTGTCCCGCGACGTGGTGGCGGCGGCGCGCGCTGCCCTGCCCGCGGCGGGCGAGGGCCATGTGCTGCATACCGACATCGCCGTGGATATTCCCTTCGATCCGCCGCTGGGCGCCGAGCCCCGCGAACTGGCGGCGCAAGTGCGTGACGCGCTGGGCGGCGCGAAGGTGGACGTGGTCGTGCAACTGGCTGCCGACCGCCGCAAGCGCCTGTTCCTGGCGGACATGGATTCCACCATGATCGGCCAGGAATGCATCGACGAGTTGGCCGACCTTGCGGGTCTCAAGGCGCATGTGGCCGAGATCACCGAGCGGGCCATGCGCGGCGAGATCGCCTTCGAGCCGGCACTGCGCGAGCGCGTGGCTTTGCTGAAGGGACTGTCGGTGGGTGTCGTGGATCAACTGCTTCGCGAGCGCATCCATCTCACGCCCGGCGGGCCTGAGCTGGTGGGCACCATGAAGGCCAACGGGGCCTATACGGTTCTGGTGTCCGGCGGCTTCACCCTGTTCACCGAGGCGGTTGCCGCGCGCATCGGCTTCGACGAAAACCGCGCCAATCGGCTGGTGGTCGCGGACGGCGTGTTCGCGGGGCATGTGGTGGAGCCGATCCTCGGCCGCGAGGCGAAGACCGCTGCGCTCATGGAATATCGCGACCGCCTGCGCCTCTCCCCGTCCGAAACCCTGGCGGTGGGAGACGGGGCCAACGACCTCGGCATGCTCGGGGAGGCGGGGATCGGCGTCGCCTATCATGCGAAGCCGAAGGTGGCCGAGGCAGCGCATGTGCGCATCGACCATGGCGACCTGACCGCGCTGCTCTACATGCAGGGCTACACCCACGAGGAATTCACGCGGCTCTGAGCACGGCAGAAATCCCTGCGCGGGCCAGTCCTCGCGTCGGAGGGAAGGCGAGGGGGAGTGCCCCCTCGCGCAAACCTGAGATGATCCGGCGGGTCAGTTCAGCGGGATGGCCGCGTAGCGATTCTGCCCGTCGGAGTCCGTGACCAGCAACAAGGCATGGCTCCGTCCGGACTTCTTCAGGGCGTCGATGCGCTTCTGGATGTCGTCCGGGCTCGCCACCGTCTCCTGGCCCACTTCCAGCACCACCTGGCCGGTCTTGAGGCCCTTGTCGGCGGCGGCGGAGTTGCGCTCCACATTGAGGATGACGACGCCGGTCACGCCGTCCTTGATCTTGAAGCGCTTGCGCAGGTCGTCGCTCATGCTTGCCAGCTCGATGCCGAGCAGGCGCTGGGTGGCTGCCTTCGGGGCAGGGGCGGGCGTGTCCTTGGCGGCGGAGGCCTGCTTCTCGTCCTCGGGCATGCGGGCAATGGTCATCTTCAGGGCCTCTTCCTTGCCCTTGCGGATCACCACCACGTCCACTTCCTTGCCCACCGGCGTGTCGGCGACGATGCGCGGCAGGTCGCGCATCTCCTTCACATCCTTGCCGTCGAACTTCACCACCACGTCGCCGGCCTTCAGGCCGGCCTTGGCGGCGGGGCCGTCATCGGTGACGCCGCCCACCAGCGCACCGCGCGCCTTGCCGAGGCCGAGGCTTTCCGCGATCTCGTCGGTGACGCCCTGGATGCGCACGCCGATCCAGCCGCGCCGGACCTCCTTGAAGTCGCGCAACTGGGTGAGGATGGGTTCCGCAGTGGCGGAGGGCACCGCGAAGCCGATGCCGATCGAGCCGCCCGAGGGAGAGATGATGGCCGTATTGATGCCGATCACCTCGCCTTCCATGTTGAACAGCGGGCCGCCGGAATTGCCGCGATTGATGGAGGCATCGGTCTGGATGAAATTATCGTAGGGGCCGGAATTGATGTTGCGGTTCCGGGCCGAGACCACGCCCACGGTGAGCGTGCCGCCCAGGCCGAACGGATTGCCGATGGCCATCACCCAGTCGCCCACCCGCAGCTTGTCGGAATCGCCGAACTTCACGGCGGTGAGCGGCTTCTCCGGCTTTACCCGCAGCAAGGCGAGGTCGGTCTTGGGATCGCGACCCACCAGTTCCGCCTTCAGCTTCGAGCCGTCGTTGAAATTGGCGTAGATCTCGTCCGCGTCGGCGATGACGTGATTGTTCGTCACGATCAGGCCCGAGGGATCGATCACGAAGCCGGAGCCGAGCGAAGAGACGCGGCGCGAGCGCTGGCCGTTATTGTTGCCGTCATCGTCCGGCTGCTGGCGCCGCTTGAAGAACTCCTCGAAGAAGTCCTCGAAGGGCGAGCCGGGCGGAAGCTGGGGCGTGGGCACGCCCCGGGAGGCGGCCACATTCTGGGACGTGGAGATATTCACCACCGCGTCCATCACCACGGCGGCGGTGTCGGCGACCGTATCCGGTCCCTTGGTGGCGGCGGCTGCCGCGGGCAGCACGCCGACGGCGGCGGAGAGACAGAGGGCCAGCGCGACGGCCGGCGCGGACCAGATGCGGCTTCCAGCGGACATGACGTCTCCTCGCAGCCCGGCCCCGGCGCTGCCGCTGGGCCAAGGTCAAAACACAGCCAAGGTCAAATCAAACCGGGGCAATCCGAGGGCGAAGCATCGCCCCTGTCCCGCACCGCCCGTGACCAGACATGTCTACGAGGCGGAAGACGGTTGCCGCCGGTCATTGGACCCCGGCGCTGAATCGCCCGTGGGCAATGCAGCGCGTCCAGAGTGCCCTATCAGCCGCGCACGAGCCAAACCACAATCACGCCAACGGCGCCGACGATCAGCCCTGAAATGCGCAAAGGGGTCTCCGGCGCCTTGAGCACCGCCTTGACGGCGTTGCGCCAGGCGCCGGGAAACGCGGCGAGGACCAGTCCTTCGATAACGAGGACCAAGCCCACCGCCGCGAGAAGGTCCCGCATGCGAGACCGCGCCTCAGCGTGCCGGCACGGGAGCCGGGGCCGCAGTGGCACCCGGCGCCGCGGGCGCCCCACCCATGGGATCGGCGAAGTAGCGGAAGAACGACGTGGAGTCCGGGCTGATCACCAGGCGCGTATCGTTCGACCGCAGGCTCGCCTCGAAGGCCTGCATGGAGCGGTAGAACCCGAAGAAGTCCGGATCCCGGCCGAAGGCGTCGGCGAAGATCTTGTTGCGCTCCGCATCGCCTTCACCGCGCACCTGCTCGCCCTTGGAGTTGGCTTCCGCCACCACCACGGCCGCCTCACGGTCGGCACGGGCGCGGGTGCGCTGGGCCGCTTCGTTGCCTTGGGCGCGGATTTCGGCCGCTTCACGCTGGCGCTCGGTTTGCATCCGCTGGAATACCGCCTGGCTGTTGGCCTCCGGCAGATCCGCGCGACGGATGCGCACGTCCACGATGGTGATGCCGAAATTGGCCGCCTCGCGGTTCACCTGCTCGCCGATGCGGGCCATGAGCGCCTCGCGCTCGTCCCGCACCACGCGGACGAAGGTGCTCTCGCCCAGAACCCGGCGCAGCGCCGAGTTGAGGATGGTGGCGAGGCGGGAATTGGCCGCCTCCACGGTACCGACCGACTGGTAGAACTTCAGCGCATTGGTGATCCGGTAGCGCGCGAAGGCGTCCACCACGATCCGCTTCTGGTCGGAGGCGATCACCTCCTGTTGGGGGTTTTCCAGGTCCAGGATGCGGTTGTCCACATAGACCACGTTGTCGATGAACGGCAGCTTCCAGTGCAGGCCGGGCGTGGTGACGGGCGCCTGCGGGTTACCGAAGCGCAGCACCAGGGCCTGCTGGGTCTGGTTGACGATGAAGGCGGACGAATAGAGGCCCACCGCCACCAGGATCAGGACGACGACGGCGATGCCGCCGAGGAAGGAGTTCTTCACCGGACGGCTCCTTGGTTGGAGGTACCTTGAGCCGGCGTGCCGGACGGTTGGGGACGACGCCCGAGTTCACCGAGCGGGAGCAGGGGCAGCACGCCACCCGCATTGTCGCGACCGGCTGTTCCGGCGTCGAGCAGCACCTTGTCCATGGGGCCGAGCACGCGCTCCATGGTCTCGAAATACATGCGCTGGCGCGTCACGTCCTTGGCGTTCACATACTGCTCGTAGATCTGGATGAAGCGGGACGCTTGGCCGCGCGCCTCCACGACGGTGCGCTCGCGATAGGCCTGGGCGGAGTTCTCGATGCGCGAAGCCTCGCCGCGCGCTTCCGGCAGGACGCGGTTGGCGTAGGTCTGCGCCTCGTTTTGTGCGCGCTCGGCATCCGCGCGGGCGGCCTGCACGTCGCGGAACGAGTCGATGACCTGCGACGGGGGATCCACCTTCTGGAGCTGAACCTGGGTGACGCGCACGCCCGCCTTGTACTGGTCAAGGGTGCGCTGCATCAGGTCCTGCACGCCGGTCTCGATGGTCTGGCGCGCGCCGGTAAGGATCGGCTGGATGTTGGTACGCCCGATCACCTCGCGCATGGCGCTCTCGGCCACGGCCTTGATGGTGCCTTCGGGGTTCTGGACGTTGAACAGGAAGTGCTCCGCGTCCGAGATGACCCAGAACACCGCGAAGTCCACATCGACGATATTCTCGTCGCCTGTGAGCATCAGGCTCTCTTCCGGCACGTCGCGCACCACGGCACTGCCGCGGCGCGGGTCGTCGGTGAGGCGCATGCCGATGTCGATGCGGTTGACGCGGGTGACCTTGGGGGTCAGCACGGTCTCGACCGGGTAGGGGAGGTGATAGTTCAGGCCCGGCTGGGTGAGCTGGACGAACTTGCCGAACCGCAGGACCACGCCCTGCTCGTCGGGCTCGACCCGGTAGAAGCCGGAGAGCAGCCAGCCGCCGATCGCCAGGGCCACCAGGAGGATGATGCCCTTGGCGCCCATGGAGCCGGGGAGCATGTGCCGGAGCCGGTCCTGGCTGCGGCGGATCAGATCCTCAATGTCCGGCGGCGTCGGGCCCGATGAGGAGGGCCCTGAACCCCAGGGTCCGCGAGGCCCATTTCCCCATGGACCTCCACTCTGATTCTTCCACGACATCCGCCGTCTCCCATCGGATCGCCGCGCATGCGGCAGTCCAATCACCTGCGTCTCCGCCACCATCCGGCCCTGCCGCGCGGCCCGCCCGAGGGCGGTTCCGATGCGGCCCGGAGGCAGCGGGTTATAGAAAGGCACGCGTCACGATTCAACGTGGCGCGTGCCCGCATGTCCCTCAGATAGGTGAGCTATCCGCCTTACGCAACGGTAGCGCTGGCGGTGCCGCGCTCATTTGCGCCATGAGAACGGCCACTGCTGGCAAATCCCCGATAGTGATCGAGCACGAAAAGCCGGATGGCGGAGGACAAATTGCCCTGGGTGCGCGAAGAATCGATGGTCGCGACGAGATCCGACAAGGTGAGCCGCCGGCTCGCGGCGATTTCCTTCAGAGCATCCCAGAACGCATCTTCCAGGCTCACGCTGGTCTTGTGTCCGGCGATAACGATCGACCGTTTCACCACGGGGCTTTTCATGTTTGTTCCCTCTTCGTGAGCGAGTGGCCGTCAAGCTTGCGCCGCTGCGCGTCCTGCTCGGCAGTTTCCGCCTCGCGCTCGGCCTTTGTGCGGCCGAACTTGCGGCGGTTCTCAGCCGCAGTGACCTCGGCCTGGCTTCGCGCGGCTGACTTGCGCACTCGGCCCAGATTGACGAGCTCGCCCACTTCAAACCTCGATAGGTGGCTTGGTTTCCCCAGAACCAGCCGGGTCTCGCCCGCAGAACGCGCCCAAGGCCCTCTCCCCTGCCACGGACGCTGCGAACCCTCGCAGTAAGCCTGCGATAGAGGGCGAAGCTATGGCAATTCTCTGCTTCGCTCGCCTTCTCAGGCTACCTCCGCGTAACTATTTTACATTTGCCGACGGCATTGAAGCCGATCCGCTTCCCTCCAGCCGCGTGTGGCTCTAGAAGCCTCCCGGAATACGGACCAGGTGGAGAAACTGCCCATGACTGCCACGCGCACCGAAACCGATACGTTCGGTCCCATCGAAGTCGCCGCGGATCGCTATTGGGGTGCGCAGGCGCAGCGGTCGCTGGGCAACTTCAAGATCGGCTGGGAACGCCAGCCCGCTCCCGTGGTCCGTGCTCTCGGAATTGTGAAGCGCGCGGCCGCCGAGACCAACATGGCGCTCGGTCGCCTGGACGCCAATCTGGGCGCTGCCATCATCCGGGCCGCGGATGAGGTGATCGCCAACACGCTGGACGATCATTTCCCCCTGGTGGTCTGGCAGACCGGCTCGGGCACCCAGTCCAACATGAATGCCAATGAGGTGATCTCGAACCGCGCCATCGAGATGCTGGGCGGGGAGATGGGCTCCAAGAAGCCGGTCCACCCCAATGACCACGTCAATATGAGCCAGTCGTCCAACGACACTTACCCCACGGCCATGCATGTGGCCTGCGCGGAAGAGATCGTTCACCGGCTGCTGCCCGCGCTGCGCACCCTGCATGCGGCGCTGGACGACAAGGCCAAGCTGTGGGCGCACATCATCAAGATCGGCCGCACCCACACCCAGGACGCCACCCCGCTGACGCTGGGCCAGGAATTCTCCGGCTATGCCACGCAGGTGGAGAACGGCATCCGGCGCATCGAGATGACCCTGCCGGCGCTCATGGCGCTCGCCCAGGGCGGCACCGCCGTGGGCACCGGCCTCAACGCGCCGGTGGGCTTCGCCGAAATGGTGGCCGAGCACATCGCCGCCATCACCGGCCTGCCCTTCACCTCCGCGCCGAACAAGTTCGAGGCGCTGGCGGCTCATGACGCCATGGTGTTCTCGCACGGCGCCATCAACACGGTGGCGGCCTCGCTGTTCAAGATCGCCAACGACATCCGCTTCCTCGGCTCGGGCCCGCGCTCGGGCCTCGGCGAGCTGTCGCTGCCGGAGAACGAGCCCGGTTCCTCCATCATGCCGGGCAAGGTGAACCCCACCCAGTGCGAGGCCATGACGCAGGTCTGCGTGCAGATCTTCGGCAACAATGCCGCGCTTACCTTCGCCGGCAGCCAGGGCCATTTCGAGCTGAACGTGTTCAACCCGGTGATGGCCTACAACTTCCTCCAGTCCGTGCGGCTCATGGCGGATGCCGCCAACAGCTTCACCGAGCATTGCGTGGTGGGCATCGAGCCGCGCGAGGACAACATCAAGGCGGCGCTTGAGCGCTCCCTGATGCTGGTGACGGCGCTGGCGCCGAAGATCGGCTACGATGCGGCGGCCAAGATCGCCAAGACCGCGCACAAGAACGGCACCACGCTGCGCGACGAGGCGGTCGGCGGCGGCTACGTGACGAACGAGGAGTTCGACGCGGTCGTCCGTCCCGAAAAGATGATCTCTCCCGGCTGATCGCACGCCGCCAACCGATGACAGCCGGCGGCGCCTCCGGGCGCCGCCGCCGCACCGGGCCCGCCGGGGTCCGGCGGCACCCGAGGTCTCACGGCACATGAGGTCCGACATGGCTTTCACAGCATCCGCGCTTCGCCGCACCGCTCCCATTTTCCTCCTGCTCGCCACTCTTTCGCTGGGCGGATGCGGGATCAATGCCATCCCCACGGAGGAGGAGCGGGCCAAGGCCGCCTGGAGCGAGGTGCTGAACCAGTATCAGCGCCGCTCGGACCTGATCCCGAATCTGGTGGAGACCGTGAAGGGCTACGCCCAGCAGGAGAAGGACGTGCTCACCCAGGTGGTGGAAGCGCGGGCCAAGGCCACCTCCGTGCGGGTGGATGCCTCCACCATTACCGACCCGGCCCAGTTCAAGCAGTTCCAGGATGCCCAGTCCCAGCTCTCGGGCGCCCTCGGGCGGCTGATCGCCGTGGCGGAAGCCTATCCGGACCTGAAGTCCAACCAGAACTTCCTGGCCCTCCAGTCGCAGATCGAGGGCACCGAGAACCGCATCGCTGTGGCGCGGCGCGATTATATCGAGGCGGTGCGCGTCTATAATACGGAGCTGCGCACCTTCCCGGGCGCGGTCTGGGCGTCCACCATCCATCGCTCTGCCAAGCCCATGGAGACCTTCACCATCTCCGAGCAGCAGATGCAGGTGCCGAAGGTGAAGTTCTGATTGGCGGAGCCGCCGCCATGACCGCACGCCCCACGCTTCAAGCGCGACGCAGGACTGCCTCTCCGGCAGTGCTGCGTGGCTTCGGCGTGTGGCTCGCCGCCCTCGTCCTGCTGTTCGCGAGTCTTCCCGCCGCAGCCGATCTCACCTTTCCCCCGCTCAGCGGGCGCGTGGTGGATGCGGCGCATGTGCTGGACTGGGACACGCTGGTGGCGCTCGACCGCAAGCTGGCGGCGCAGGAGGCGAAGGCGAGCGACCAGTTCGTGGTGGCCACCGTGCCCTCGCTCCAGGGCACTTCCATCGAGGATTACGCGAACCAGCTGTTCCGCCATTGGAAGTTGGGGCAGGCAAAGAAGAATAACGGCATCCTGCTGCTGGTGGCACCTAACGAGCGCAAGGTGCGGATCGAGGTGGGATACGGGCTGGAGGGCGTCATCACAGACGCCGTGGCCGGCACCATCATCCGCACCGCCGTCGTCCCGTCCTTCAAGGCCGGAGACATGGCCGCAGGCGTGGTGAAGGGGGCTGACGCCGTCATCGAGATTCTCAACCTCGATCCCGAGGAGGCCCGCCGTCGCGCCGAGGCGCTGGACCAGGGCGAGGATCCGGATGCGTGGATCCTCGGCATCATCTTCCTCATCATGCTTGTGATCTTCCTCATCATTATCTTTCGCGGCGGCGGTCGGCGCACCCGGCGCCGGGGTGGCGCCATCGCGTTCCCCACATCGGGTGGCGGGTGGAGCAGCGGCTCCTCCGGCGGCGGCTTCTCGGGAGGAGGGGGCTCGTCCGGCGGCGGCGGCGCCTCGGGGGGATGGTGAGCATGACCGAGCCCTCGCTCCGTTCGGAGGAAAGCCGCGCCCGCATAGAGGCAGCCGTGGCTGCCGCAGAGGCCCGCACGTCCGCGGAGATTCGCGTGGCCGTCACAAGTGCTCCTTTGGTGACGCACAGCTACCATGCGGCCTTGTGGGCGGCTCTGGCGGCCCTGGCGGCGCCGTGGCCGTTCTTGCTGCTCAAGCTCTCTCCCGCATGGCTGCTGGCCGGGCAGGCAGGCCTGTTCGTTCTCCTATGCCTCGTCTTCGCCCTGCCGCCACTCGCCCGCCGGCTGGTGCCGCGCCGCGAGGCACGCCTTGCGGCCGGGCAGCTTGCCCGAACCGTCTTCCTCTCCCACGGCCTGCACCAGACATCCGGCCGGACGGGCCTGCTGATTCTGGTGGCCCCCGGCGAGCGACTGGTGGAAGTGGTGGCGGACGAAGGGATTCATGCCCGACTTGGCGCGGATGCGTGGCGGCGAATCTGCGCGGCCGTCTCCGAGCGGGCAGGGCAGGGCGAGCTGACACTGGGAATCGAAGCGGCGGTTGTTCTTGCCGGAGACCTGCTGAGCGGCCCCTTTCCACGCGCGGCGGATGATAGAAACGAGATCAACGACCGGGTGGTCTTGTTATAATCTGTCGCTTGGCGGCGATTTCGGGCAGAGGCGGCTCGAAAGGTAGCTATTTTGCTAAGGTCCTGCCTGCCGGGCCTTGACGCACGGCGACTCTCCCGGTAGAAGCCCATCCACTTCGAGGCAGGCGGTCGGCGCCTCCAATGATCGGTGCGGCAAACCCAAACGGGCGCCCCGATCGGAATGCCGAAACGCTGCCAGGAACAGCACTGCGAGACAAGGGTGCATGATCGCGGCGCCTCCCCTCTGGGGATAGTGGCGTGATCCTCTGTCGCGAACGAGACGGGTCGGTGCTTCGGCATCCCGGCACGTCTGGCCGTTCCTGGACCGCCGAGGGGCGTCAGCCCTTCGGCGCGACAACTGTTTTGCGCGGCCTTGATAGGTCGCAGATGAGCGCGGTCCCTCGGGACCGCATAAATTCAAGAATGCGGCGAAAGCCGCAGGTCAGGACGAGGCGAAGGCGTACATGCCGACGATCAACCAGCTGATCCGGAAGCCGCGGGAAGCGCAGAAGGCGCGGGACAAGGCTCCCGCCCTGCAGGAGAGCCCGCAGAAGCGTGGTGTGTGCACCCGCGTCTACACCACGACCCCGAAGAAGCCGAACTCGGCGCTTCGTAAGGTTGCCAAGGTGCGGCTGACCAACAGCTACGAAGTGATCGGTTACATCCCCGGCGAGGGTCATAACCTTCAGGAGCACTCCGTGGTCATGATCCGCGGCGGCCGTGTGAAGGATCTTCCCGGTGTGCGTTACCACATCCTCCGTGGCGTCCTGGATACCCAGGGCGTGAAGAACCGTAAGCAGCGCCGTTCGAAGTACGGCGCGAAGCGTCCGAAGTGATCTGAGGAGATCCGAAAATGTCTCGTCGTCATCGGGCCGAGCGCCGCGAAGTCATCCCCGACGCCAAGTATGGCAACCTCACCCTCAGCCGGTTCATGAATTCCATCATGCGCGACGGCAAGAAGTCGGTTGCCGAGTCCATTGTGTACGGCGCTCTCGACACCGTCGAGTCCAAAGCCAAGCACGATCCGGTCGAGGTCTTCATCCAGGCGCTTGAGAACGTCGCCCCCGCCGTTGAAGTGCGGTCCCGCCGCGTCGGCGGCGCGACCTACCAGGTTCCCGTCGAGGTGCGCACTGAGCGCCGCCAGACCCTCGCGATCCGTTGGCTCATCACCTCGGCCCGCGCCCGCAACGAGAAGACCATGGTGGAGCGTCTCTCCGCCGAGCTGCTCGACGCGGCCAACAATCGCGGCAACGCGGTGAAGAAGCGCGAAGACACGCACCGTATGGCGGAAGCCAACCGTGCCTTCTCTCATTATCGCTGGTGATCGGAGAGGACTGAGCTATGCCCCGCACTCACGCCATCGAAGACTACCGCAACTTCGGCATCATGGCCCACATCGATGCCGGCAAGACCACGACCACCGAGCGGATTCTTTACTACACGGGTAAGAGCCACAAGATCGGCGAAGTCCATGATGGCGCTGCCACCATGGATTGGATGACGCAGGAGCAGGAGCGTGGCATCACGATCACCTCTGCTGCGACCACCGCCTTCTGGGAAGGCAAGCGCCTGAACATCATCGACACCCCCGGGCACGTGGACTTCACCATTGAAGTCGAGCGTTCCCTGCGTGTGCTCGACGGTGCGGTGTGCGTGCTGGACGGCAACCAGGGCGTCGAGCCCCAGACCGAGACCGTGTGGCGCCAGGCGGACAAGTACAACGTGCCGCGTATCGTGTTCGTCAATAAGATGGACAAGATCGGTGCCGACTTTTACCGCTGCGTCGAGATGATCATCGACCGCGTGGCCGGCAACCCCGTTTGCTGCCAGCTGCCGATCGGTTCCGAGAGCAACTTCAAGGGCATCATCGACCTCGTCCGCATGAAGGCGGTCGTTTGGGAAGACGAAGCCCTCGGAGCGAAGTTCCATGACGAAGAGATCCCTGCGGATCTCCTCGACAAGGCTGTCGAGTATCGCGGCAAGCTGATCGAAGCGGCTGTGGAGCTGGATGACGACGCGCTCGCCAACTACCTGGACGGCGTTGAGCCGGATGAGGCGACCCTCAAGTCCCTGATCCGCAAGGCGGTCGTCCTGCGCAAGTTCAACCCGGTGTTCTGCGGATCCGCCTTCAAGAACAAGGGCGTGCAGCCCCTGCTCGACGCGGTGGTGGATTATCTGCCGAGCCCCATCGATCGCGGCGCGATCAAGGGTATCGACTTCAAGACCGAAGAAGAGACCGTCCGTACCCCGACTGATAGCGAGCCCGTCTCGGTGCTCGCGTTCAAGATCATGGACGACCCCTTCGTCGGCACGATCACCTTCTGCCGGATTTATTCCGGCGTGATGGAAGCCGGCATGGGCCTGCTCAATTCCACCCGTGACAAGCGCGAGCGTGTCGGGCGGATGCTGCTCATGCATGCCAACAACCGCGAAGACATCAAGGAAGCCTATGCCGGCGACATCGTCGCCCTGGCTGGCCTGAAGGATGTGCGCACCGGCGATACGCTGTGCGACACCAACAAGCCGGTCATCCTTGAGAAGATGGAGTTCCCCGAGCCGGTCATCGAGATCGCGATCGAGCCCAAGTCCAAGGCGGACCAGGAAAAGCTCGGTATCGCGCTGTCGAAGCTGGCTGCTGAGGATCCGTCCTTCCGCGTGTCCACCGACCACGAGAGCGGCCAGACCATCCTGAAGGGGATGGGCGAACTGCACCTCGACATCAAGGTGGACATCCTGCGGCGCACCTACAAGGTCGACGCGAACGTGGGCGCCCCGCAGGTTGCCTATCGTGAGACGCTGACCAAGAAGACCGAGCTGGACTACACCCATAAGAAGCAGACCGGTGGTACCGGTCAGTTCGCCCGGGTGAAGTTCGTGGTCCAGCCGAACGAAGTGGGCAAGGGCTTCGAGTTCGAAAGCCTCATCGTCGGTGGCGCGGTGCCGAAGGAATATATCCCCGGCGTCCAGAAGGGCCTCGAAAGCGTGCTCGGTGCGGGCGTGCTGGCGGGCTTCCCGGTGGTGGACGTGAAGGTGCAGCTCATCGACGGCGCCTATCACGAAGTGGACTCGTCTGCCCTGGCGTTCGAGATCGCGTCCCGCGCGGCATTCCGTGAGGCCCTTCAGAAGGGTGGCTCGGTGCTGCTGGAGCCGATCATGAAGGTCGAGGTCGTCACCCCCGAGGACTATACGGGCTCGGTGATCGGCGATCTCAACTCCCGCCGTGGTCAGATCCAGGGCCAGGACATGCGCGGCAACGCGAATGTCATCAACGCCATGGTGCCCCTGGCCAACATGTTCGGTTACGTGAACACCCTGCGCTCTTTCAGCCAGGGCCGCGCGACCTTCACCATGCAGTTCGACCACTACGAGCAGGTGCCGTCGAACGTCGCTCAGGAGGTTCAGGCGAAATACGCCTGAGCCTCACCCTGAACCCGAACTGAATTCGCCAGCGAGACCCAACGGAGAGTCCCATGGCCAAAGCAAAATTTGAGCGCAACAAGCCGCACTGCAACATCGGCACGATTGGTCACGTTGACCATGGCAAGACGTCGCTGACGGCGGCGATCACGAAGGTTCTTGCCGAGACCTCGGGCGGCGCGACGTTCACGGCGTATGACCAGATCGACAAGGCGCCTGAAGAGAAGGCGCGCGGCATCACGATTTCCACGGCGCACGTGGAATACGAGACCGCGAACCGCCACTATGCGCACGTGGACTGCCCTGGCCACGCCGACTATGTGAAGAACATGATCACCGGCGCGGCGCAGATGGACGGCGCGATCCTGGTTGTGTCGGCTGCCGACGGCCCGATGCCGCAGACCCGCGAGCACATCCTGCTGGCCCGCCAGGTGGGCGTGCCCGCGCTGGTGGTGTTCCTGAACAAGTGCGACATGGTCGATGATCCGGAGCTCCTGGAGCTCGTGGAGATGGAAGTGCGCGAGCTGCTTTCGTCCTACGACTTCCCGGGCGACGACATCCCGATCGTGAAGGGCTCTGCGCTGATGGCGCTGGAGAACAAGTCCCCTGAGCTGGGCACCGAGGCGATCCTCGAGCTGATGGCGCAGGTGGACAAGTACATCCCGCAGCCCGAGCGTCCCGTTGACCTGCCGTTCCTGATGCCCATCGAAGACGTGTTCTCGATCTCGGGCCGCGGCACGGTGGTGACCGGTCGCGTTGAGCGCGGCATCGTGAAGGTGGGCGAGGAAGTCGAGATCGTCGGCATCCGTCCGACGCAGAAGACCACGGTCACCGGCGTCGAGATGTTCCGCAAGCTGCTCGACCAGGGCCAGGCCGGCGACAACGTCGGCATCCTGGTTCGCGGCACGAAGCGCGAGGACGTGGAGCGCGGCCAGGTGGTGTGCAAGCCGGGTACGGTGAAGCCGCACACGAAGTTCAAGGCCGAAGCCTACATCCTGACGAAGGAAGAAGGCGGCCGTCATACGCCGTTCTTCACGAACTACCGCCCGCAGTTCTACTTCCGCACGACGGACGTGACGGGCGTGTGCACGCTG
Source organism: Aquabacter cavernae (assembly GCF_003993795.1). Taxonomy (GTDB): domain Bacteria; phylum Pseudomonadota; class Alphaproteobacteria; order Rhizobiales; family Xanthobacteraceae; genus Aquabacter; species Aquabacter cavernae. Next base: position 721,451 of record NZ_RWKV01000008.1, on the reverse strand, counting down.
CCGGAAGGCACCGAAATGGTGATGCCCGGCGACAACGTGTCCATGGACGTGACGCTGATCGTCCCGATCGCCATGGAGGAGAAGCTGCGCTTCGCCATCCGTGAAGGTGGTCGTACCGTCGGCGCCGGCGTCGTCGCCGCCATCATCGAGTGAATGATTAAATAAAACGGGGCGCGTAGGTCGCCTGCGCGCCTCTTTTTGTTGGAGCCACAGAGCCATGAACGGCCAGAACATCCGGATCCGCCTCAAGGCGTTCGATCATCGTATTCTCGACGCCTCGACGCGCGAGATCGTCGCCACGGCCAAGCGCACCGGCGCTCAGGTCCGCGGCCCGATCCCGCTGCCGACGCGGATCGAGAAGTTCACCGTCAATCGCTCTCCGCACATCGATAAGAAGTCGCGCGAGCAGTTTGAGATGCGTACTCACAAGCGGTTGCTTGATATCGTCGATCCGACGCCCCAGACGGTGGACGCGCTGATGAAGCTCGACCTCGCCGCCGGCGTTGACGTCGAAATCAAGCTCTGACGTGAGGCGAGGAGACACGACCATGCGGTCAGGCGTCATCGCCCAGAAGGTCGGCATGACCCGCATCTTTACGGATGCCGGTGAACATGTTCCGGTCACGGTGCTGAAAGTTGAGAGCTGCCAGGTGGTTGCCCACCGTACGCTCGACAATAACGGTTATGTGGCGCTCCAGCTTGGAGCTGGCCGCCGCAAGCCGAAGAATGTGACGCGCGCCGAGCGCGGCAACTTCGCCATTGCCGAGGTGGAGCCCAAGCGGAAGCTTGCGGAATTCCGCGTCGCCGAGGCGGACCTTATCCCGGTGGGTGCCGAGATCACCGCTGACCACTTCGTTGTGGGCCAGTTCGTGGATGTCACGGGCACCACCATCGGTAAGGGTTTTGCCGGCGGTATGAAGCGCCACAATTTCGGTGGTCTGCGCGCCTCTCACGGCGTGTCCATCTCTCACCGCTCCATCGGCTCGACCGGTGGCCGTCAGGATCCCGGCAAGACCTTCAAGAACAAGAAGATGCCGGGTCACATGGGCGACGTGACCGTCACCACCCAGAACCTGAAGGTCGTGATGACCGACGTCGAGCGCGGCCTGATCGCGGTCGAGGGCGCCGTCCCCGGTCATGCGGGCGGCTGGATCATGGTGCGTGACGCCGTGAAGAAGCGTCTGCCGAACGAGGCCCCCAAGCCGGGCGCGTTCAAGCTGCGCGAGACCAATGGCGCTGCGGCGGAAGTCGCGGTTGAAGCTGCGAACGAGGAGGGCGCGTGATGGAACTCACTGTCAAGACGCTCGATGGCGCCGACGCTGGCTCGGTGACCCTCTCGGACGAGATCTTCGGCCTTGAGCCGCGCGCGGACATTCTGCACCGCTGCGTGACCTGGCAGCTGGCCCGCCGTCAGGCTGGCACGCACCGCACCAAGGGACGGTCCGAGATCAATCGGACCTCCAAGAAGATGTACAAGCAGAAGGGCACCGGCAATGCCCGTCACGGCGCGGCGTCCGCTCCGCAGTTTCGTGGCGGCGGTCGCGCCTTCGGCCCGGTGGTGCGTTCGCACGCCATCGACATGCCGAAGAAGGTGCGCGCGCTGGCTCTGAAGCATGCGCTGTCGTCCAAGGCCAAGGCCGACCAGATCATCGTCCTCGACAAGGTCTCGCTCGACGATGCCAAGACGAAGGCGCTCAAGGATCGGTTCGAGAAGCTGGGGATTGCCTCCGTGCTCGTCATCGACGGTGCCGAGGTCGAGGCCAACGTGGCTCTGGCCGCGCGCAACCTCCCCTATGTTGACGTGCTGCCGATCCAGGGCATCAACGTTTATGACATTCTTCGGCGCGACACCCTGGTCCTGACCAAGGCGGCCGTCGACGCGCTGGAGGCGCGCTTCAAATGAGCCCGCAGCCGAACATTGAGGCACGTCATTACGACGTGATCCTGTCTCCCGTCATCACCGAGAAGGCGACGGCGGCGAGCGAATACAGCAAGGTCGTCTTCAACGTCGCCGGCACGGCCACCAAGCCCCAGATCAAGGAGGCGGTGGAGCGTCTGTTCGACGTGAAGGTGAAGAGCGTGAACACCCTGGTCCGCAAGGGCAAGGTCAAGATTTTCAAGGGTCGGAAGGGCGTTCAGTCCGATGTGAAGAAGGCGGTCGTGACCCTTGAAGCGGGTCAGACCATCGACATCACGACCGGTCTGTGAGCGAGAGACGGGAGCCAAGACCATGGCGCTGAAGCATTTCAAGCCGGTCACGCCGAGCCTCCGCCAGCTCGTGATCGTTGACCGTTCCGGCCTGTACAAGGGCAAGCCGGTCAAGACCCTGACCGAGGGCAAGAGTTCCTCGGGCGGACGCAACAATAATGGCCGCATCACCGTCCGCTTCCGCGGCGGCGGTCATAAGCAGGCCTATCGCCTCGTCGATTTCAAGCGCTCCAAGCGTGGCGTGTCGGCGGTGGTGGATCGGATCGAATATGATCCGAACCGCTCGGCCTTTATCGCCCTGATCAAGTATCAGGACGGTGAACTGTCCTATATCCTGGCGCCGCAGCGTCTGGCGGTCGGTGATTCTGTGATCGCCGGCGACCAGGTGGACGTGAAGCCCGGCAATGCCGGCCCGCTCTCCAGCCTCCCCGTTGGCACCATCGTGCACAATGTGGAGATGAAGATCGGCAAGGGCGGCCAGATCGCGCGCTCGGCGGGTGCCTATGCGCAGATCGTCGGTCGTGACCAGGGCTACGTCATCGTTCGCCTGAACTCCGGCGAGCAGCGTCTTGTGCATGGCGCCTGCTATGCCACGGTGGGCGCGGTGTCGAACCCTGACCACATGAACATCTCGCTGGGCAAGGCGGGTCGTTCGCGCTGGTTGGGTCGCAAGCCGCATAACCGTGGTGTGACCATGAACCCGGTTGACCATCCGCACGGCGGCGGCGAAGGCCGCACCTCGGGCGGCCGTCATCCCGTCACTCCGTGGGGCCTCCCCACGAAGGGCAAGAAGACCCGCAACAACAAGGCGACGGACAAGTTCATCGTCACCAGCCGCCACAAGCGGAAGAAGTGAGGGCCTGACATATGTCAAGAGCGATTTGGAAGGGCCCGTTCGTCGACGGCTATCTGCTCAAGAAGGCAGACGCCTCGCGCGCTTCGGGCCGCAGCGAGACCATCAAGATCTGGAGCCGCCGCTCCACGATCCTCCCGCAGTTCGTGGGCCTCAATTTCGGCGTGTACAACGGGCAGAAGCATGTCCCTGTTCATGTTTCGGAAGACATGGTCGGCCATAAGTTCGGCGAATTCGCGCCGACGCGTACCTATTACGGGCACGCGGCCGACAAGAAGTCGAAGCGTCGGTGATCGGCAATGAGCAAGCAGGCAAAGCCCCGCGCTCTCGCGGATAACGAAGCAAAGGCGGTTGCGCGCAATCTGCGTGTCTCGCCCCAGAAGCTCAACCTTGTCGCGGGCCTGATCCGCGGCAAGAAGGTGGCGACCGCGCTCGCCGATCTCGAATTCTCCCGTAAGCGGATTGCCCGCGACGTGAAGAAGTGCCTCGAGAGCGCGATCGCGAACGCCGAGAACAACCACGAGCTGGACGTCGATGACCTGGTCGTCGCCGAGGCGCACGTGGGCAAGGGTCTGGTGATGAAGCGGTTCTCCCCCCGGGCGCGCGGTCGTGCGTCCCGGATCGAGAAGCCCTTCGCCCACATCACCATCGTGGTGCGGGAAGTCGAGGAGCGGGCCTGATGGGTCAGAAGGTCAATCCGGTCGGGCTGCGGCTCGGCATTAACCGCACGTGGGACAGCCGCTGGTTCGCCAATAAGGGCGAGTACGGCAAGCTGCTTCACGAGGACATCAAGATCCGCGAGATGCTGATGAAGCAGCTCAAGCAGGCTGCGGTGTCCAAGGTGGTGATTGAGCGGCCGCACAAGAAGTGCCGCGTGACGATCCACTCCGCCCGTCCGGGCGTGGTGATCGGCAAGAAGGGCGCGGACATCGACAAGCTGCGCAAGAAGGTCTCCGACATGACCAAGTCGGAAGTCTTCATCAACATCGTCGAGATCCGTAAGCCGGAAATCGACGCGCGTCTTGTCGCCGAGTCCATCGCCCAGCAGCTGGAGCGCCGCGTGGCTTTCCGTCGCGCCATGAAGCGCGCCGTGCAGTCCGCCATGCGTCTCGGCGCCGAAGGCATCCGCATCAACTGCTCCGGCCGTCTCGGCGGGGCTGAGATTGCGCGCCTTGAATGGTACCGCGAGGGCCGCGTTCCGCTGCACACCCTGCGTGCGGACGTGGATTACGGCACCGCCACGGCGTTCACGACCTACGGGACGTGCGGCGTGAAGGTTTGGATCTTCAAGGGCGAGATCCTCGAGCACGATCCCATGGCACAGGACAAGCGCCTGGCCGAGGGTGAAGGTCCGAGCGGCCGTCCGCCCCGCCGTGAGCGCGGCGATCGCGACCACGGTCGTGATCGCGATGCCGCTTGACGGGCGAACGATAAGAAAGCAGATAAGCCATGCTGCAACCTAAGCGCACCAAGTTCCGTAAGCAGTTCAAGGGACGCATTCACGGCGTCGCCAAGGGCGGCACGGAACTCAGCTTCGGCGAATTCGGCCTGAAGGCCGTGGAGCCGGAGCGCGTCACCGCCCGTCAGATCGAGGCCGCGCGCCGCGCGCTCACACGCCATATGAAGCGTGCGGGTCGTGTTTGGATCCGCGTCTTCCCGGACGTGCCCGTTTCGTCCAAGCCCACGGAAGTCCGTATGGGTAAGGGCAAGGGCGCCCCGGACTACTGGGCGGCCAAGGTCAAGCCGGGCCGCATCATGTTCGAGATCGATGGCGTAAGCGTCGATATCGCCCGTGAGGCCCTGACCCTGGCGGCCGCCAAGCTGCCGATCAAGACGCGCTTCATCCAGCGCATCGCCGAGTGAGGAGTAGATCATGAAGGCCGAGGACATTAAGACCCTCAGCACCGATCAGCTCACCGACGAGCTGCTGAAGCTGAAGAAGGAACAGTTCAACCTGCGCTTCCAGAAGGCGACGGGTCAGCTGGAGAACACGGCACGGAGCAAGCAGGTCCGCCGCGATATCGCGCGGGTCAAGACCGTGCAGAACACCAAGCGCGGCGATGCCGCGAAGGCGAAGTGAGGTCGAGCGATGCCGAAGCGCGTGCTCCAAGGCGTCGTGGTGAGCGACAAGCAGGATAAGACGGTTGTGGTCCGGGTGGAGCGTCGCTTTACCCATCCGCTGCTGAAGAAGACCGTTCGTCGGTCCAAGAAGTATCACGCCCATGATGAAGGCAATGCCTGGCATGTGGGAGATACGGTGTGGATCGAAGAGCACCGGCCGCTGTCTAAGCTGAAGAACTGGATCGTGGTCCAGGGCGAGAAGCGGCTGGCGGTCTGATAGAAATCGCTCCGACGCAGGGTCCGTCTTCGCCCCAAAGGGGAAGAGTGGAGACCGCGTCGCGGCGGAAAACCCATGTTCGATGAGCGGGCATGGGCATGTTGAACGGGCAATGCCGGTTTGCCGGCGGCGCTGGATGACGAGAACAGGTGCGTCATGATCCAGATGCAGACCAATCTCGACGTGGCGGACAATTCCGGCGCGCGTCGCGTCATGTGCATCAAGGTGCTGGGCGGGTCCAAGCGGAAGTACGCTCACGTGGGCGACATCATCGTGGTGTCGGTCAAGGAAGCCATTCCGCGCGGTCGAGTGAAGAAGGGTGACGTGATGAAGGCGGTCGTGGTTCGCACGGCCAAGGACATCCGTCGCGTTGATGGTTCGGTGATCCGTTTCGACCGCAATGCGGCCGTTCTGATCAACAACCAGAAGGAGCCGGTGGGCACCCGCATCTTCGGGCCGGTTCCGCGCGAGCTTCGCGCGAAGAACCACATGAAGATCATCTCGCTGGCGCCGGAGGTGCTGTGATGGCCGCTAAGATCAAGAAGGGCGACAAAGTCGTCGTGCTCGTCGGCCGTGACAAGGGTCGCACCGGCGAGGTCATTCAGGTGATGCCGAAGGAAGACCGTGCGCTCGTCCGCGGCGTCAATGTGGTGAAGCGCCACCAGCGCCAGACCGCGAACCAGGAAGGCGGGATCATCTCCAAGGAGGCCCCGATCCACCTGTCCAACATCGCGGTCGCCGATCCCAAGGACGGCAAGCCGACCCGCGTCGGCTTCGAAGTGCTGGAAGACGGTCGCAAGGTCCGCGTGGCCAAGCGTTCCGGGGAGAAGATCGATGGCTGAGGCGAATTACACCCCCCGGCTGCGCACCCTCTATGATGAGGTCGTGCGCGCGGCGATGATCGAACAGTTCGGTTACGCCAACCCCATGCAGGTGCCTTCGATCGACAAGATCGTCATCAACATGGGCGTGGGCGAGGCGACTGCCGACACCAAGAAGGCGACCACCGCTGCCGCGGATCTCGCGCTCATCGCCGGCCAGAAGCCGGTTCTGACGCGCGCCCGCAAGGCGATCTCGAACTTCAAGCTGCGCGAGAATCAGCCTGTGGGCACGAAGGTCACCCTTCGCAAGGTCCGCATGTATGAGTTCCTGGACCGCCTCGTGACCGTGGCTCTGCCCCGCGTGCGCGACTTCCGCGGCCTGAACCCCAAGAGCTTCGATGGCCGCGGCAACTACGCCCTGGGCATCAAGGAGCACATCGTGTTCCCCGAGATCAATTATGACCGCGTCGAGCAGATGTGGGGCATGGACATCATCGTGTGCACGACCGCCAAGACGGATGACGAAGCGCGGGCTCTTTTGAAGGCCTTTAACTTCCCCTTCCGCCAGTGACGGTGTATTAGCGGCGGCTTCCCCCGTCGCATGACGATTTGGAATGCTTTCCGGCTGTGAGGGACCATCCCCTCAGACGCGGAGAACAGGAGCAGGAAATGGCGAAGAAAAGCGCGATCGAGACGAACGAGCGTCGCCGCAAGCTGTCTCAGCAGCTTGGTGCGAAGCGCGCTGGTCTCAAGAAGATCGTGAACGACAAGGAACTGCCGATCGAGGAGCGCTTTGCGGCGACCCTCAAGCTGGCGGAACTGCCGCGCAATTCGGCGCGGATCCGGGTGCGTAACCGCTGCGAAGTGACCGGTCGTCCGCGCGCGTTTTACCGCAAGTTGAAGATGAGCCGTATCGCGCTGCGCGAATTGGGCTCCCAGGGCCTGGTTCCGGGCCTGGTGAAGTCGAGCTGGTGAGGAGGGTCCGATGTCCATCAATGATCCCATCGGCGATCTGATCACCCGCATCCGCAACGCCCAGATGCGCCGCAAGGACAAGACGTCCACGCCCGGCTCGCGTCTGCGCGCCAGCCTGCTCGACGTCCTGCGCGACGAAGGCTACATCCGCGGCTACACCTCCACGGAGCACGGCAATGGCCGGACCGAGTTTGAGGTGGAACTGAAGTATTTCGACGGCCAGCCGGTCATCCGCGAGATTTCTCGCGTGTCGAAGCCCGGCCGTCGCGTTTATGCGTCGGTGAAGAACCTCCCCCGCGTCGCCAACGGTCTCGGCATCGCGATTGTCTCCACGCCCCAGGGCGTGATGGCTGATCACGACGCCCGCGACAAGAATGTCGGCGGCGAAGTGCTCTGCACCGTGTTCTGACGAGCGACGGAGAAAGACATGTCGAAGATCGGCAAGCATCCCGTCGCCATTCCCGCTGGCGTGAGCGCCAATGTGGAAGGCCAGACGGTGAAGGTGAAGGGGCCCAAGGGCGCTCTTCAGGTGACCCTCGTCGAGGAAGTGAGCGCGGAGCTGAACGGTTCCGAGCTGAAGGTGTCCATGCGCGGCGAAACCAATCGTCACAAGGCCATGTGGGGCATGTCCCGCACCCTTGTGTCGAACCTGGTGGAAGGCGTGACCAAGGGCTTCGAGAAGAAGCTTGAGATCACCGGCGTCGGCTACAAGGCCGCCGTCGCGGGCAAGAACCTCAACCTGTCCCTCGGCTTCAGCCATGACGTGATCTACCCGATCCCGGAAGGCATCCAGATCGTTGCGCCGAAGCCCACGGAGATCGTGGTCAGCGGCGTGGATAAGCAGCAGGTCGGCCAGGTCGCCGCGGAGATCCGCGGGTATCGCGGCCCCGAGCCCTACAAGGGCAAGGGCGTCAAGTACGCTGGCGAATTCATCTTCCGCAAGGAAGGCAAGAAGAAGTGACGGAGGCGAACCATGGCTAAAGATATCGGGGCGCTTGAGCGTCGCAAGGCCAAGGTGCGTCGCGCTCTTCGCGCAGCGGCCAACGGGCGTCCGCGCCTGTCGGTGCACCGCACCTCGCAACACATTTACGCGCAGATCATCGACGACGCGAAGGGCGAGACCATTGTCGCCGCCTCCAGCCTCGAGAAGGACCTGCGCAGCTCGCTGAAGACCGGCGCGGACGTTGATGCCGCGAAGGCGATTGGCAAGCTGGTGGCAGAGCGCGCCACCGCGAAGGGCGTGACCACGGTCGTGTTCGATCGTGGCGCTTACATCTATCACGGGCGCGTCAAGGCGCTCGCCGAGGGCGCCCGCGAAGGCGGCCTCGAGTTCTGACGCGAAGGACGAACGAAATGGCCCGTGAAAGGGATAATCGCGGCGAGCGCGAGGACCGCGACAACACGTTCGTGGACAAGCTCGTCCACATCAACCGCGTCGCGAAAGTGGTGAAGGGCGGCCGTCGTTTCGGCTTTGCCGCCCTTGTTGTGGTGGGTGACCAGAAGGGCCGCGTCGGCTTCGGCCACGGCAAGGCCCGTGAGGTTCCCGAGGCCATCCGCAAGGCCACGGAAAGCGCGAAGCGCGCGCTGATCCGCGTGCCGCTGCGCGAAGGCCGGACCCTGCATCATGACGTGCATGGTCACCATGGCGCCGGCAAGGTGGTGCTCCGCGCCGCCCCGGCTGGTACCGGAATCATCGCCGGTGGTCCGATGCGCGCTGTCTTCGAGACGCTGGGCGTACATGACGTGGTTGCCAAGTCGTTCGGGTCTTCCAACCCGTACAACATGGTGCGCGCCACGTTCGATGCCCTGAAGAATCAGGACAGCCCGCGTTCCGTCGCCGCCCGTCGTGGCATCAAGGTGTCGCAGCTCCAGTCCCGCCGCCGCGTCGAAGACGCGGAAGCGACCGACTGAGCGGGCTCTTTAGAAATAGGAGCGCGCCATGGCGAATGCGACTGAAGGCAAAACCGTCACCGTCGAGCAGGTCGGTTCTCCGATCCGCCGTCCGGCTGACCAGGAAGCAACCCTCGTGGGCCTCGGGCTGAACAAGCGTCATCGCCGTTCGACCCTGCAGGACACCCCGGCGGTGCGCGGGATGATCGCGAAAGTCGCTCATCTCGTCCGCGTCGTGGACTGAGGAGAGGCGAGATGAAGCTCGACGAGATCAGAGACAATCCCGGCGCGCGCAAGAAGCGCATGCGGGTGGGTCGGGGCATCGGCTCCGGCAAGGGCAAGACCGGTGGTCGCGGCGTAAAGGGTCAGAAGGCCCGGACCGGCGTCGCCATCAAGGGGTTCGAAGGTGGCCAGATGCCGCTGCACCGGCGTCTGCCGAAGCGCGGCTTCCACAACATCTTCCGCCTCGACTACAACGAGGTCACCCTCGGTCGCATTGAGGCCGCCGTCCAGGCGGGCCGGCTCGATGCCTCCCAGCCGGTGACCGAAGCGGCCCTCATCACTGCCGGCGTCCTGCGCCGCGCCAAGGATGGGGTCCGGGTGCTCGGCTCCGGCGAGCTCACCTCCAAGGTGAATCTCGACGTGGCCTATGCCACCAAGTCGGCAGTCGCCGCGGTCGAAAAGGCCGGTGGCACTGTGTCCATGACCGCCCCGGCTCCGGCCGAGGACGCTCCGGCTGAGTGATGTGAGAAGGGGAGGGCAGGATCTGCCCTCCTTTTTCTGTTTGGCCGCCGTGTCCCGCTCTGCGGGGCGGCGGTCGTTTTGTCGGGCGCGGCATCCGGGCCATGGCCTCACGCACCGCTTGCGGCTATGACCGTCCTTTGATTGACGGCGCGCGCTTTGTTCGCGGCGCCCGCGCGCTCATACTCGAAGGCCGGGCTTCTTCCGACCGGCCCAAGCGGAGCAAGGCATGGTCTCGGCGGCGGAACAACTCGCAGCGAACCTGAATTTCGGTGCTCTCGGCAAGGCCGAGGAACTTAAGAAGCGCATTTGGTTCACCCTCGGCGCGCTTCTCGTCTATCGCCTCGGGACGTATATCCCGCTGCCCGGTATCAATCCCGACGCGCTGCAGGACGTTTTCCGGAACGCGCAGCAGGGGATTATCGGCCTCTTCAATATGTTTTCGGGTGGTGCCGTGCAGCGCATGGCCATTTTCGCCCTGAACATCATGCCCTACATCTCCGCCTCCATCATCATCCAGCTCCTCACCAGCGTCTCGCCGACGCTGGAGGCGCTGAAGAAGGAAGGCGAGAGCGGGCGCAAGCAGCTCAACCAGTATACCCGTTACCTGACCGTGGTCCTGGCGCTGTTCCAGGCGTACGGCATTGCCGTGGGCCTCGAAAGCTCGGGCGCCGTTGTGTCGGATCCCGGCTGGTTTTTCCGCATTTCCACCGTCATCACCCTGACGGGCGGCACCATGTTCCTGATGTGGCTGGGTGAGCAGATCACCTCGCGCGGCATCGGCAACGGCACTTCGCTGATCATCTTCGCCGGCATCGTGGCCGAGCTGCCGGGCGCCTTCGCGCGCACCCTGGAGCTGGGCCGGCAGGGCGCACTGTCCACGCCGCTCATCCTGGCGGTGCTGGTCATGGCCGTGGTGATCATCGCCTTCATCGTGTTCATGGAGCGCGCCCAGCGCCGCCTTCTGATCCAGTATCCGAAGCGCCAGGTGGGCAACCGCATGTATGAGGGCCAGTCCTCGCACCTGCCGCTCAAGCTGAACACGTCGGGCGTTATCCCGCCGATCTTCGCGTCCTCGCTGCTGCTCATCCCGGCCACCATCGGCAGCTTCACGCAGGGCGCCGGGCCGGAGTGGTTCAACACGACCACGCGCCTTCTGGGCCACGGCCAGCCGCTCTACATGCTCATGTATGTGGTGCTGATCGTGTTCTTCTGCTTCTTCTACACCGCGATCGTGTTCAATCCGGTGGAGACGGCGGACAACCTCAAGAAGCATGGCGGCTTCATTCCGGGCATCCGTCCCGGCGAGCGGACGGCGGAATATATCGATTATGTGCTGACGCGAATCACCGTGGTCGGCGCGGCCTATATCGCGGCAGTGTGTCTCTTCCCCGAACTGCTGATTTCCTACGCGGCCGTCCCGTTCTATTTTGGCGGCACATCACTTCTGATCGTGGTGAGCGTCACCATGGATACGGTGGCGCAGGTCCAGGGCCATCTCTTGGCCCACCAATACGAAGGGCTGGTCAAGAAGGCCAAGCTCCGGGGGGGGAAAAGAAAATGAGGTTGATTCTGCTCGGGCCTCCTGGCGCGGGAAAAGGAACCCAGTCGCAGCGTCTGGTGGCTCAGCACGGTATCGTCCAGCTCTCGACCGGTGACATGCTGCGGGCCGCCGTGGCGGCCGGCACCGCCATCGGCAAGAAGGCCAAGGCGGTGATGGAGGCGGGGGATCTCGTCTCGGACGACATCGTCATCGGCATCATCGCCGATCGCCTGGACGAGCCGGATGCCCGCAAGGGCTTCATCCTGGATGGGTTTCCGCGCACGGTTGCCCAGGCCGAAGCGCTGGACGTCATGCTGAAGGACAAGGGCCTGAAGCTCGACGCCGTGATCGAGCTGGTGGTGGACCAGTCGGCGCTCACGGAGCGAATCATGCGTCGCGCGGAAGAGACCCGCGCCCGCGGCGAGGCCGTGCGCAAGGACGATGATCCGGAGGTCTTCAAGCACCGGCTCGACGCCTATAACCGGGATACCGCCATCGTGGCGCCTTACTACAAGGCGCGTGGCCAGCTTCGCCAGATCGACGGGATGCAGCCCATCGACCAGGTCACGACGGCCATCGCCGAGGTGCTGGAAGCCGCGACCGCTTGACGGGGCCGTGAATATCGGCTATCCGCCCGGCTTCCTCATGCGATCCGCGTGGCTTGCTTCCCTTGAAGGAGGAGCAGGGCGCGCGGCTTTGTTCATCCGAGGATCTAATTCCTCCGCAAGGGCCGGCCTCCACCGGACGCGGAGACAACCGGCGACCCGCCAGGCGGGTCGCGCTCATGGAGAGACACGTGGCTCGTATTGCAGGCGTAAACATTCCGACCAACAAGCGCGTCATCATCGCGCTTCAGTACATTCACGGCATCGGCGCCAAGAAGGCCGAAGAGATCGTGGAGAAGGTCGGCATCCCGCTGGAACGCCGTGTCAACCAGCTCACCGACCAGGAAGTGCTCCAGATCCGCGAGACCATTGATCGCGACTACATCGTGGAAGGCGACCTGCGCCGCGAAGTGTCGATGAACATCAAGCGGCTCATGGACCTTGGCTGCTATCGCGGCCTGCGTCACCGTCGCGGCCTCCCGGTGCGTGGTCAGCGGACCCACACCAATGCCCGCACCCGCAAGGGTCCGGCGAAGGCCATCGCCGGCAAGAAGAAGTGATCGGCGGCACGTCCGCCCGGTTTCGGAAGGCCGGTTGATCCCGGCCTTCCTTTGTACCGCTCCCACCGGAGCATTGTCCCGAGCGCCTGGAGTTACGGGCGCGCCTGAAGGATCGAAGACAAGATGGCTAAGGAAGCTGCTCGCGTTAAGCGCCGTGAACGCAAGAATATTGCCTCGGGCGTCGCGCATGTGAATGCGTCGTTCAACAACACCATGATCACCATCACCGATGCGCAGGGGAACACCATCTCCTGGTCGTCTGCCGGCGCCATGGGCTTCAAGGGCTCGCGCAAGTCCACGCCGTATGCGGCGCAGGTTGCGGCCGAGGACGCGGCCCGCAAGGCTTCCGAGCACGGCATGCGCACCCTTGAGGTGGAAGTCTCCGGCCCCGGCTCGGGACGCGAGTCCGCGCTTCGTGCGCTGCAGGCCGCGGGCTTCATGGTGACCTCGATCCGCGACGTCACCCCCATCCCGCACAACGGCTGCCGTCCGCGCAAGCGTCGGCGCGTCTGAGCGTACCAGTGGCCCGCCGGCTTCGTCCGGTGGGTCTTGTGCCCGTTTCCTCCCCCGATGGTGGGACGGGTCAGCGCCTTGGAGGGGAGGTCTCCCTTCGAGCGCGGCGGCCCGGCGAGAAGGCAAGGTGACGCAAGTGATTCAGAAGAACTGGCAAGAGCTGATCAAGCCCGAGAAGTTGCAGGTGAGCCCCGGCAGCGATCCCCGGCGCTTTGCCACCGTCATCGCCGAGCCGCTGGAGCGCGGATTCGGTATGACGCTCGGCAATGCGCTGCGCCGCATCCTGCTGTCCTCGCTGCAGGGCGCTGCAGTGACGTCGGTGCATATCGACGGCGTGCTGCATGAGTTTTCGTCCATTCCGGGCGTCCGTGAGGACGTGACGGATATCATCCTCAACATCAAGGACATCGCCATCAAGATGGTCGGCGATGGCCCCAAGCGCCTCGTGGCCAAGAAGACGGGTCCCGGCGTGCTCACCGCCGGCGACATCCAGACCGTTGGCGACATCCAGGTGCTGAACCCCCATCTTCCGATCTGCACCCTCGACGAGGGCGCGGAGCTGCGGATGGAGTTCACCGTCGATACCGGCAAGGGCTACGTTCCTGCCGAGCGCAACCGGCCTGAGGATGCCCCGATCGGTCTGATCCCGATCGATAGCCTCTATTCCCCGGTCCGCAAGGTCTCCTACAAGGTCGAGAACACCCGTGAGGGCCAGATTCTCGACTATGACAAGCTGACCATGCAGATCGAGACTGACGGCTCGATCACCGCCGAGGACTCGCTCGCTTATGCCGCGCGTATCCTGCAGGATCAGCTTGAGATCTTCGTGAACTTCGAGGAGCCCAAGCGCGAGAGCGAGAGCGCGGCCATCCAGGAACTGCCCTTCAACCCGGCGCTCCTGAAGAAGGTGGACGAGCTCGAACTGTCGGTCCGCTCGGCGAACTGCCTGAAGAACGACAACATCGTCTATATCGGCGACCTGATCCAGAAGAGCGAGACGGAGATGCTCCGTACGCCGAATTTCGGCCGCAAGTCGCTCAACGAGATCAAGGAAGTGCTGGCCTCCATGGGTCTGCACCTGGGCATGGAAGTGCCCGGCTGGCCGCCGGAGAACATCGAAGAGCTCGCGAAGCGCTTCGAGGACCATTACTGACCCTCTTCACCCCGCGGCTCGAGCCGCTTAACCAATCTCGGCTCGAAACGCCGGAGGCATTTTAGGAGTTCGCCGTCATGCGTCACGGCAAGGTACACCGCAAGTTCAACCGCACCTGGGAGCATCGCAAGGCGATGTTCTCCAACCTCGCGGGCGCGCTCATCACCCATGAGCAGATCGTCACCACGCTGCCGAAGGCAAAGGACCTGCGTCCTGTGGTGGAGAAGCTCGTGACCCTCGCCCGTCGTGGCGACCTGCACGCGCGCCGCCAGGCCATCGCCGAGCTGCGCGACCAGGCGATCGTGAAGAAGCTCTTCGACGTGCTCGCGCCCCGCTACAAGGGACGTCCCGGTGGATACACCCGCATCATCAAGGCGGGCTTCCGTTATGGCGACTCCACCCCGGTGGCGGTGATCGAGTTCGTTGACCGCGACGTGGACGCCAAGGGCGCCGCCGACCGGGCCCGCACCGAGGCCGAAGCCGCCGTGGCGGCCTGACGGATCCCAAGCGACCTCTGGTCGTTTAGAAGGGCGGCTTCGGCCGCCCTTTTTTTGTTTCAATCGCAAGGCAAGGCCGGACAAGCGGCCGGGGCGTCGCGATTATGAGAGTGGAGATGGGAATGCGGGCTGTTCGTCTGGGTCTTCTGTGTCTCGCTCTGGTCGGCGCGCCGACACTCGGCCTCGCGCAGCCGGCTCAGTCGCCAGGGACAGCGCCTCAGGTTCCGGCCTCCCAGGCCGAGATCTCCCTCTCCTTCGCCCCCGTGGTGGAGAAGACCGCCCCTGCGGTCGTGAACGTCTACGCGCTGAAGAGCGTCGCCCAGCGCAATCCGTTCATGGAGGATCCGTTCTTCCGGCGCTTCTTTGGCGGCGGCCCGGGCCTTGGCGGGCCGGAGCGCATGCAGCGCTCTCTCGGCTCCGGCGTGATCGTGGACGAGACCGGCTTCGTCGTCACCAACCACCATGTGGTGGCGGGCGCCGATCAGATCCGCATCGCGCTGGCGGATCGGCGCGAGTTCGATGCCGACGTGGTGCTGAGCGACCAGCGCACGGACCTCGCGGTGCTCAAGATCAAGGAGGACGGGAAGACCCGCTTCCCGAAGTTGGATCTGGGCAATTCGGACACGCTCGCCGTGGGTGATCTGGTGCTGGCCATCGGCGACCCCTTCGGTGTGGGGCAGACCGTGACGCAGGGCATCGTCTCCGCCGTGGCGCGGACCCAGGTGGGCATTTCCGACTACCAGTTCTTCATCCAGACGGATGCCGCCATCAATCCCGGCAATTCCGGCGGCGCCCTGGTGGACATGGCGGGCCGGCTCGTGGGCATCAACACGGCCATCTTCTCCCGCTCCGGCGGCTCGCACGGCATTGGCTTCGCGATTCCCGTCAACATGGTGCGGGTGGTTGTGGAAAGCGCGCGTGCCGGCAGCAAGTCCGTGCGTCGCCCCTGGCTGGGCGCGCGGCTCCAGCGCGTCACGCCGGAAATCGCGGAGGGGCTGGGCCTCGCCCGGCCCACCGGTGTTCTCGTGCAGACGGTGTCGGCCGCGAGCCCGGCGGAGAAGGCGGGTCTGAAGGTGGGCGACCTGATCGTCGCTGTGGAAGGGCAGGGGATCGATGATCCCGAATCCCTGAACTACCGCCTCGCCACCCAGCCTTTGGGCGGTTCGGTGAACCTGACGGTGAACCGGCGCGGCACGGAGAGCCGGATCACCATCGTGCTCGCCCCCGCCCCGGAGACCGTTCCGCGAGAGGAAGTGCAACTGCGCGGTCGCACACCCTTCGCCGGTATCAAGGCCGTCAATGTCTCGCCCGCCGTGGCGGAGGAGCTGCGCATCGATACGGATGGCGCGGGCGTCGCGGTGATGGAGGTGGCGGACAATTCACCCGCGCAGGCTTCCGGGTTCCGGCCGGGCGACCTGATCGTGGACGTGAATGGCACGCGCGTCGCCAGCACCAAGGACCTCGACTTGGCCACGCGCGGCACCGCCCGCTCCTGGAGGGTGACGGTGACGCGCGGCGGACGCACAATCACCGCCGTTCTTGGCGGGTGATCGGATTCGCGGGGCAGTAGGGTTCAGAGGCAATGGGCATGGCCAGTTTGTTCGAGGCGGCGGGGCTGGAAGAGGGGGCGCCGCGCCCGCTCGCCGACCGTATGCGCCCCCAGCGCCTCGCGGATGTGGTTGGGCAGTCTCATCTGGTTGGGCCTGACGGCATCCTGACGCGGATGATCGAGTCCCGTTCGCTCGGGTCGCTCATTCTGTGGGGACCGCCCGGCACGGGAAAGACCACCGTCGCGCGCTTGCTCTCGCAGGCGACGGATCTCAAGTTCGAGCAGATCTCCGCCATCTTCACCGGCGTTGCCGACCTCAAGAAGCTGTTCGATCAGGCGCGCCATCGCCGCGCCATGGGGCAGGGCACGCTCCTGTTCGTGGACGAGATCCATCGCTTCAACCGCGCCCAGCAAGACAGCTTCCTGCCCGTGATGGAGGATGGCACCGTCGTATTGGTGGGGGCGACCACCGAGAACCCCTCTTTCGAGCTGAATGCGGCGCTTCTGTCCCGCGCCCGCGTGCTGGTGTTCCAGCCCCTGGACGATGCAGCCATCGAACGCCTCATCAGCCGCGCGGAAGAACTGGAAGGTAAGCCGCTGCCGTTGGACGCGGATGCCCGGCATGTGCTGTTGCGGCTCGCGGACGGGGACGGCCGGGCGGCGCTCACCTTGCTGGAAGAAGTCTGGCGCGCCGCGCGGCCCGAGGAAGTCTTCGACCCGGCAGGGCTTCAGGATGTGGTGCAGCGGCGCGCGCCCATCTACGACAAGAGCGAGGATGGGCATTACAACCTCATCTCGGCCTTGCATAAATCCATCCGGGGTTCGGATCCGGATGCGGCGCTCTATTATCTCGCGCGCATGCTGGATGCGGGTGAGACACCGCTTTTCCTCGCCCGGCGGCTGGTGCGCATGGCGGTTGAGGATATAGGCCTCGCCGATCCCAATGCCCTCGTCATCGCCAATGCCGCCAAGGATGCCTATGACTTCCTCGGCACGCCGGAGGGCGAACTGGCCTTGGCGCAGGCGGCCGTCTATCTGGCCACGGCGCCGAAATCCAACGCCGTCTACACCGCCTGGAAGGCGGCCATGCGCACGGCGAAGGAGGGTGGCTCCCTCATGCCGCCCAAGCATATCCTCAATGCGCCGACCCGGCTGATGAAGCAGGAAGGCTATGGTTCGGGCTATCGCTACGACCATGACGAGCCGGACGCTTTCTCCGGCCAGAATTATTTTCCCGAGCAGATCGGGCGCCGGAGCTTCTATCATCCGGTGGAGCGCGGCTTCGAGCGGGACGTGCGCAAGCGCCTGGACTATTGGGCGCGCCTGCGCGCCGAGCGCGGCGAGCCTTAAGTCCCGCTTTCAGCCGATGTGCAGTGTGGGGGAGGGACCATGGCGGGCGATCACAAGCAGCCGTTCCTGGTGCGGGACATGGGCTCCTTCCATGTGGGGGGCGAGATGGTCACGCTCTCGGGCCTGCCGCCGCGCCAGCGCGTGAGCACGCCGGGCGGCCCGGTGCATCCGGTGGATCCGAACGGCGAGATGGCCGTGGGCCAGATGTACGCGCAATACATCCGTCTCGCGAACCCGCGCGGACCCTATCCCCTCCTCATGTGGCACGGCGGCGGGATGACCGGAGCCAATTGGGAGAGCACGCCGGACGGCCGGGAGGGCTGGCAGGGCTTTTTTCTGCGGGCCGGTCTCGATGTCTATGTGTCCGACGCCGTGGAGCGCGGTCGCTCCGGTTTCGCGCCCTCGCCGCAGGTCTATCCGAAGGCCCCCTTCTTCCGAACGGCGCAGGAGGCCTGGGAAGAGGTGTTCCGTTTCGGGCCCATGGGCTCCTATGCGCCCGATCCGGCCTTGCGCCGTCCTTACGCCGACAGCCGCTTTCCCCTCGCGGATTTCGAGACCTTCATGAAGGGGTGCGTGCCACGCTGGAGCTGCAATGATGCCCGCACCCAGGCGGCTTATGATGCGCTCGTCTCTCGGGTCGGCGCCTGCCTGCTGCTGATGCACAGCCAGGGCGGCAATTTCGGGTTCAATGCCGCCCTTCATGCGCCGGACACCGTCAAGGCGGTGATCGCGCTGGAACCGTCCGGCGCGCCGGACCCGGCCCGGGCCGATGCCAGCCGCCTCGCCCATGTGCCGCACCTGTTCGTGTGGGGCGATCATCTCGACGGCAGCCCGTTCTGGGTCATGTATCGCCCCAATGTGGAACGGTGGGCCGAAGCCCTCGCCAAGGCGGGATGTGCCGTGGAATGGATCGACCTTCCCGCGCGGGGCATTGCGGGAAACAGCCATGCGCTGATGATGGACGACAATAGCGACCTGATCGCCGGCATGGTCCGGGACTGGATCGCGGCACGGGGATTTCTGGTTTGAGCGCGGGCCTTTAGTGGCGGGGGATCGGATGACGGCGGCTCTGGTGGTGTTCTTCGGCGCGGGCGTGGGGGGCCTGTTCCGTCACGTCGCAAACCTCATTGGCGTGCGGCTGGTGGGTTTCGCGCACTTTCCCTTCACCACTATGGCGGTGAACATCCTTGGCTGCTTCGTCATGGGCGCCTTCACCGCCTGGTTCATGAGCCCGGCGGGAAGCGGCATTCCCCAGCATGTGCGGCTGTTCCTCACCACGGGAATGCTGGGGGGCTTCACCACCTATTCCACCTTCTCGCTGGAATTCGCGGTGCTGGTGGAGCGTGGCGAGCCTGTGCATGCGGCGCTTTATGCCGGAGGCACGCTCGTGCTCTGCCTCATCGGGGTATTCGCCGGACTGTTCCTGGTGCGCAGCTTCGCGTGAGACGGCGGCGCGGTGACGCCCGACCGGCGAAACGGGCTCCAAGCCTTTGCCGGTGGGCGATTCGCGATACAGACGGATATACCGGGGCGCTTCCATCGGAGGCGATCGCGCACTAGAAGAACGCAGTAAGTGCGACCGTAGCGAGGGTCAGGCCGATGGCGGTCGAATTGAAGACAGTGGACGAGGACGAGGCGGGCATGCGCCTCGACCGATGGTTCAAGACCCATTTCCCGGACCTGTCCTTCGGGCATCTCCAGAAGCTCGTGCGCACCGGCCAGGTGCGGGTGGACGGCGGGCGGGTGAAGACCGCCACCCGGCTCGAACCCGGCCAGACGGTGCGCGTGCCCCCGCTCGGCGACGATGGCGGCGCGCCCGCCGAAGGCTCCGCGCAGGAGGCCGGCCAGTCCGGCCCGCGCAATGCCGAGGGTGCGGAGGGCGGCACGAAGCCCGCGCGGGCGGCTGCCCAAGGCAAACCCGGCCAAGGCAAGCCCGGTCAGGTGAGCGATCTCGACTTCCTGCGTTCCATCATCCTGTTCGAGGACAAGGACGTGATGGTGCTCAACAAGCCGTTCGGCCTTGCGGTGCAGGGCGGCTCGGGCACCTACCGGCATATTGACGGGATGCTGGAGGCCATGCGCGGAAAGGACGGCCAGAAGCCGCGCCTCGTCCATCGCATCGACAAGGACACGGCGGGCTGCCTGCTGGTGGCGAAGTCGCGCCTTGCTGCCTCGGTGCTCGCCAAGAGCTTCCGCTCGCGCGAGGCCCGCAAGATTTATTGGGCGCTGGTGCCCGGCGTGCCGAAGCCGCGCCAGGGCCGCATCTCCACCTATCTCGCCCGCGAGGAGAGCGAGGAGCGCATGCGCGTCGCCCGCCACGGCGAGGACGAGGCGAGCCACGCGCTGACCTATTACGCCATCGTGGACCAGGCGGCGCAGAAGATGAGCTGGGTGTCGCTGAAGCCCGTCACGGGCCGCACCCATCAATTGCGCGCCCACATGGCCCATATCGGCCACCCCATCCTGGGCGATCCCAAATATTTCAACATCGAGAATTGGGAACTGCCCGGCGGCCTTCAGAACCGCCTGCATCTGCTGGCGCGGCGCATCATCATTCCCCATCCGCGCGGCAGCGGCTTCATCGATGTGTCCGCCCCGCTTCCCCCGCACATGGCGCAGTCCTTTGCCGTCCTCGGCTTCGATGCTGCCCAGTTCGATCCCATTCTGGATGCCCCCGAGGCCTGATCCGGCCCGCGCCCCCCGCGTTTGCTCCCGCGCGACGCGGGCGGTAAATCCCGGCCGGATCGAATTGAAGGAGAAAGATGCATGGCCGGAAGGCTGAGCCGGTGTCCCGCTTGCGGGGCGGACGTGCATCCGAATGAAGTGGAATGCCCGGAGTGCGGTGAGCCGATCACCCGGCGCCCGGTTCTGCTGCCCCTGATTGCGGGCGTGGTGGGCGTGGTGGTGGCGCTGACCGCCGGAGTGGGAGTGTGGATGCTGCTCAGCCCCGGCGAGCGTCCGCCCGCCCCGCCGCCGCAGGCGCAGATGCAGCCTCCCGCGCCGGCCCCGGTTCCTGTCGCTCCGGCGCCCGCTGCTCCTCCGGCACCCGCCGCCCCGCCGATAAATCCGGCGGATGTGGCCGACGCCCCGCTTCCCTTGCCCCATGTGCCTGCCGACATGGCGGGCCCGGCGGCCGACGAGACGGCGCGCAAGGAATTCGCCCGGACCACGCAGGAGAATTTCGTCCAGAACGGCCTGGACATGAAGGTGACGTCCGGCGGTCCCCAGGGGCGGGTGATCTCGATGGCGTTCTCCTTCCCCGCCAAGACGGCGGTCGAGTTGATCGTATCCGGGCCGTTTCCGCGCCAGTGCAAGCTGCGCGGCTTCACCTCCATCGCCTTCACCGATCCGGCGGGCGGGGCCTGGACCTATGACCTCGCCACCGAGAAGCTGACGGCCAAATGAGCGAGAGCGTTCCCTTCCTGCTGCTGTTCGACTGCGACGGCACGCTGGTGGACAGCCAGCATCTGCTCGTCAGCGCCATGTCGGACGCCTATCGCGAGCAGGGGCTTGAGCCCCCGCCGCGCGAGGTCATCCTCTCCGTGGTCGGCCTCTCTTTGCCGGAGACCTTCATCGCCCTGTCGCGCGGGGATCCCGACTTCCCCATCGAGACGCTGGTCACCGGCTATAAGACTGCCTTCTTCCGCCTGCGGGAGAGCCATCCCACCGAGCCCATGTTCCCCGGCGTGCGCGATGCCGTGGAGATCCTGCGCGGCGAGGTGGATACGTTGCTCGGCATCGCCACGGGCAAGTCCCAAAGGGGCGTGCGGCGCGTGTTGGAGGCGCATGCCATGGAAGGCTGGTTCTCCAGCATCCAGACGGCGGACGATGCCCCCTCCAAGCCCCACCCGGCCATGGTTCGCCAAGCCATGGCGGAACTGGGCGGCACGCCGCCGCGCACACTGGTGATCGGCGATACGTCCTATGACATGGAGATGGCCAAGGCCGCCGGTGCCTGGGCGCTCGGGGTCAATTGGGGCTACCATACCCGGGACGAATTGGTGGCTGCCGGCGCGGACATGCTGGTGGACGCGCCCGCCGATCTGGTCGAGGCCGTCCGTGCTCTCATGGGGCGTGCCGATCGTTAGAGATGGGTCCGGTCTGCGCCGCCTTTTGAGCGGGCGCAGGCTCCAGACCTCCAGAGGACAGCCCGATGCGCGATTTTTTGGAAGACCTGGAGAGCAGCCTGGATCCGCGAGAGGCGGCACGGTCGGGACAACGCCGTGCGCTCCCCAAGCGCTTCTATAAGCAGGTGGGCGTCGCTGAGACCGAGGGCGGCTATGGGGTGACCCTGGATGGGCGCCCTTTGCGCACGCCGGCCCGCGCCGTGTTCGCCGTGCCGTCAGTCGCGCTTGCGGAAGCGGTCGCCGACGAATGGCGGGCGCAGGAAACCGAAATCGATCCCTTTCGCATGCCCCTGACGCGGCTTGCCAATGTGGCCATCGATGGTGTCGCCGCCAATATGCAGGACACGGCCGACGAAGTGGTGCGTTATGCGGGCACGGACCTTGTCTGCTATCGGGCCGAGGGGCCGGATCGGCTGGTGGAGCGGCAGGGGGCGCACTGGGACCCCGTGCTGGACTGGCTGCGCACCGAACACGGCATCCGCCTTATCCTGAGTGCCGGCATTCTCCATGTGACCCAGCCGGAGGAGGCCCTGGCCCGGTTTCGGAGCCGCGTGCCCCACGATCCGTTCCGCCTCGCCGCCCTCGTGTCCCTCACCACCCTCATGGGATCCGCCGTGCTGGCGCTCGCCGTGCTCGAAGGTCGCCTGTCCGCGGAAGCGGCATGGGCAGCCGCCCATGTGGACGAGGATTGGAACCGGGATCAGTGGGGCGAGGACGAAGCCGCCACGGCACGGCGCACCGCGCGCGAGGAGGAGATGCGCGCGGCCGCCCGGCTTGTCGCGCTGATGGCGTGAGCCATGCTGTCGGATGATGAGATCGGCGATCTGTTTGCCGCATTCGGCCCGGTGCGGCGCAAGCGCATGTTCGGTGGGGCGGGTCTCTATGCGGACGGCCTGATGTTCGCCCTGGAGACGAGCGAGGGTCTGTTCCTGAAGGCGGATGCCGCGTTCGGCGCGGAACTCGAAGCGCGCGGCGCAGGGCGTTTCACATACGAGGCGAAAGGGCGGAGGGTGCGCCTGGGTTTCTGGTCCGTCCCCGAGGCGGTGCTGGATGATCCGGACGATCTCGCCGACCTGTCCCGCCGCGCCCTTGCGGTGGCACGGCGCGCCGCGGAGGCGAAGCGCAAGGGCGGCACATAGAACGCCCATCCGTGAAATGAAAAAGCCCTTCACCGCTCCAGGAAAGCAGTGATGCGCTTTAAATTCCCATTTTTATAAAGAATTTTCCGAGCCGGGCATGTCTTGCCCCGCTCGGAAACGTCGCGTCACGCCTTCACGCGCACCGGGCGCAGGAGGAAGGCGGGGAGGTGGGACATGTCCGCCGGCTCGCTGGCCGAACGGTCCCGCTCGCGGCGGCCGCGGCCATTGTCCTCGCGGACCTCCGGGCTCTTCGCGCGGGTCCGTTCCGCGGCCTCGTCCCTCGGGGGGCGAGCCGCGCGCTCTTTGCGCTCGCGGGGCTCCCTGTGTTCCCGGGGCTCCCGTTCCTTGTGCTCGCGCACCTGGGGCTCCCGCACCTGGGGCTCCCGCTCTTGGTGGTCGCGCTCCCGAGCCTCGCGCTCTTTGGGTTCGCGGTCCTTCGGGTCGCGCTCCCGGCCCCGGCCGGAGGCGCGATGCTTGTCGCTGCGACCGCCGCCGCGCTTGTCGTCCCGCTCGCGACGCGCGCGGGGCGGGGCTTCTCCCAGCGGTTCGCCGCTCCAGGCAACCGCATTGCCGATGAGCTTCTCGATGGCGGCCAGCGACTTGGCATCGTCATGGGTGACGATGGTGAGCGCCGTGCCGCTGCGCCCGGCGCGGCCGGTGCGGCCGATGCGGTGGACATAGTCCTCCGCATGGTGGGGCACGTCATAGTTGAAGACGTGGCTCACGGCCGGAATGTCCAGGCCGCGCGCCGCCACGTCGGAGGCGACGAGGAGGTTGGCCTCGCCGGAGCGGAACTGCTCCAACGCCGCCATGCGGGCATGCTGGTCCATGTCGCCATGCAGGCACACGGCGTTGAAGCCGTGCTTCTGCAGCGAGCGGTGCAGCACCGCCACGTCCCGCTTGCGGTTGCAGAAGATGATGGCGTTCTGGAGCGCCTCGGCCTCGTTGATGAGGCCGCGCAGCACATCGCGCTTCTCGTAATCCTCATGGCCGGACGCGACGAGCACCTGTGTCACCGTGGTGGCGGTGGAAGAGGGCTTGGCCACCTCAATGCGCACCGGATTTGACAGGAACTGGGAAACCAGCCGTTGAATCTCGGGGGGCATGGTGGCGGAGAAGAACAGCGTCTGCCGGGTGAAGGGCACCAGCTTGCAGACGCGCTCAATGTCCGGGATGAAGCCCATGTCCAGCATGCGGTCGGCTTCATCGATCACCAGCACCTCGATGCCGGAGAGAAGCAGGCGCCCGCGTTCTACATGGTCCAGGAGCCGCCCGGGGGTGGCGATGAGCACGTCCACGCCGCGCAGCAGCTTGGAATCCTGGTCGCCGAACGAAACACCACCGATCAGCAGCGCCACGTTGAGCTTATGGTTCTTGCCGTAGCGGACGAAGCTCTCCTCCACCTGGGCGGCCAGCTCGCGCGTGGGCTCCAAGATGAGGGTGCGCGGCATACGCGCACGAGCCCGTCCCTGCTCCAGCAGGGTGAGCATGGGCAGCGTGAACGCTGCGGTCTTGCCGGTTCCGGTCTGGGCGAGTCCGAGGACGTCCCTGTGCGCGAGAACATGCGGGATGGCTTGCGCCTGGATGGGCGTCGGCTGGGTGTAGCCAGTAGCCTCTACGGCCGCGAGGACCTTTTCGCTCAGGCCGAGTTCAGAAAATGACATTGCGTCGCTTGATGCGGCTGCGCCCCGCCTATCGCGTGCCCCATGCCGAGGAGGCGCTGCGAGTGGTCGTCGGCCGGCGCGCTTGGGTTCGAGAAAGCTCGGACGACACGTTGCAAAATAAGGATTTTGTGCATGGTGTCAATCAGCGGAAGCGGAAGGGTGTGTCACACCCCCTCTTTCTGGAGCTTTTCAACGCTCTTGACAGGATCTTGCGCGCAGGAAAAGTAAGGCTTCCTTCTTTTTGGCAGCCCCATGCTCTTCACATTCCTGCTGGGCCTCGCCGGCTTTTCGAGCGCCTTCTCCATGCGCGCGGTGGAGCCGACCCTGCCTCTCATCGCCGGCGATATGAACGTGACGCTCCAGCAGGCTGCGCTGCTTTCGTCCGCCTTCGCCATGCCCTATGCCGCCACCCAGCTCGTTTTCGGGCCGGTGGCGGACGCCATGGGCAAGGTGCGCGTCATGCGCGTCACCCTCGCCATGCTCAGCCTGTCCCTCATTCTGTGCGCCCTGGCGCCGAATCACGTCACGCTGTTCGCGGCCCGGGTGCTGTCCGGATGCTGGGCGGGCGGGGTGATCCCGGTTTCCTTCGCTCTGGTTGGCGATCGCTTCGCATTCGATCAGCGGCCCGCTGCGCTCGGGCGCGTCCTCACCTTCATTGTGCTCGGGCAGCTTTGCGGCGCCGCCGTCGCGGGAATCCTGGCGACCCATTTCGGCTGGCGCTCGGTGTTTTGGGTATCGGTGGTGATCACCGCCGTGGCCGGATTCGGCATGATGGCCTTCGTCCAGGAGACGGCCAGCAGGGGGAAGGCGTCGTTTTCCGAATCACTGAAGCGCTACAAGGTGGTGCTGGAAAATCCCGTCTCCACCCGCCTGTTCGTCATCGTCGCCATCGAGGGCGCGCTGATCTTCGGCTGTTTTCCCTTCGTCGCGGCCCATTTCATGGAGAAGGGCTTCGCCGGGGCGTTGGAAGCAGGGATCGCGCTTGGTGCGTTCGGCGTGGGCGGCATCGCCTACACCATGTCCGTCGGCCGGCTGACGAAACGCTTCGGCCTTCCGGCCATGGGCGGCAGCGGGGCATTGCTGGCCGGTCTGGCATTCGTGGCCATCGCAGAGACCGGCTGGCTTCCGGTACTGTTGGTTCTGTTCGCCGCCGCCGGGTTCGGCTTCTACATGCTGCACAACATGATCCAGATCCTGGCGACGGAACTGGTGCCGTCGGCGCGCGGCTCGTCCGTGGCGCTTTATGCCACGAGCTTCTGGACCGGGCAGGCGGTTGGCGCGGTCATCACCGCGCAGGCGGTGCCGTGGGTCGGCGCCGAGGGCATGTTCATCGGTGCTGGGCTCGGCCTTGCGGCCTTGTCGTGGCCCGCCGTCCTGCTGGCGCGGCGGGCGAGGGAGCGGCGGGCGGCCGGGTAGGGCGCCCGGAAACGCTCTACTGGCCGCGACCGGCGCGCGCCGCGAAGCGCACCGCTTCCTCGCCCGCGCGGAACAAGGCCTTGGCCTTGTTCACGCATTCCTGCTGCTCGCTTTCGGGCACGGAATCATAGACCAGCCCGGCACCGGCCTGCACATACATGCGGCCGTCCTTCACCACGGCCGTGCGCAGGACGATGCAGGTGTCCATCTCGCCATTGGCGCCGAAATAGCCGATGGCGCCCGCATAGATGCCGCGCTTGTCCTTCTCCAGCTCGTCGATGATCTGCATGGCCCGCACCTTCGGCGCGCCCGAGACCGTGCCGGCGGGGAAGCCGGCCGCCAGCGCGTCCAGCGCGTCGAACCGCCCGTCCAGCGTGCCTTCGACGTTGGAAACGATATGCATCACCTGGCTGTAGCGCTCGATGAAGAAGCTGTCGGTGACTTCCACGGTGCCGATCTGGGAGACGCGCCCGGCATCGTTGCGGCCGAGGTCCAGCAGCATGAGATGCTCGGCCCGCTCCTTCGGATCGGCCAGCAGCTCGGCGGCGAGCGCGTCGTCCTCGCCGGGCGTCGCGCCGCGGCGGCGGGTGCCGGCGATGGGGCGGATGGTGACCTTGCCGTCGCGCAGGCGCACCAGGATTTCCGGGCTGGAGCACACCACGGAGAAGCCGTCGAAGTTCAGATAAACCAGGAACGGTGCGGGGTTGACCCGGCGCAGGGCGCGGTAGAGCGCGAAGGGCGGCAGGGTGAAGGGGCTCTCGAAGCGCTGGGAGAGCACCACCTGGAAGATGTCGCCGGCCCGGATATAGTCCTTCGCCTTGTCCACCATGGCGCAGAATTCGGCGTCTTCGGTGTTGGAGGCCGCTTCCACATGGCCGTGGAAGGGCTCCGGCGCCGGGTGGGCGATGGGCTGTTCCAGGGACGCGACGATGCCGTCGAGCCGGTCGCGAGCAGCCTCGAACGCCGCCCGAGCACTGACATTTTCTAGCGGACGCACGGGTGTTACGGCCGTGATCTCATCTTTTACCGCATCGAACACCACCATGATGGTGGGCCGGATCAGCAGGGCCTCGGGCACGCCGATGGGGTCGGGCTTGGCCGGGCTGAGGCGCTCCATCTGGCGCACCATGTCGTAGCCCAGATAGCCGAACACCCCCGCCGCCATGGGGGGGGCGCCCGCCGGCAGGTCGATGGCGGATTCCGCCAACAGAGAGCGCAGCGCGGTGAGCGGGGGCTCGGCGCAGGGCACGAAGGCGGTCTTGTCGGTGAGGGCGGAGCGATTGATCTCCGCCGCATCCCCGTTGGCCCGCCAGATCACGTCCGGGTCGAGGCCGATCATGGAATAGCGCCCGCGCGTCTCGCCGCCTTCCACCGATTCCAGCAGGAAGGCGTTGGGCCGCTCGCCGGCGATCTTGAGGAAAGCCGAGACGGGCGTCTCAAGATCGGCGATCAGGGTGGTGGAGACCACCTGGGCCTCGCCGTTTGCGTAGCGGCGGGAGAAGGCGTCGAAATCCGTGGGCGCGTTCATGGCTGGATCACTCGCCCCCGCCCACGGCGATCTGGAACGACCGCTCGTTGATGTAGACGCCGAACTGCTTGCGCAGCGCGTCCACATACTGGTTGAGCAGATCGCCTTCCATCTGCTCGCCGAGCTGGGCCGCCATCATGGCGTCGGCAGGGCCGGCGGGCGGGACGGTGATCTTGGTGACCTGGAACACGACCCGCTCCGTGGGGGAGGCACCCGCCGTGGCGCCGAAGCCGCCGACCTTCGCGTCGAAGATCTTGTTCAGCGTGTCGGTGGAGAAGTCACCGGCGGCGCGGCCGCGCTGCAGGGCATCGGCGGTCTTCACCTCCAGCCCGGCACCCTTCGCCACGTCCGCCAGAGACTGACCGCCCTGGGCGGCCTCCTGCAGGGCCTTGGCCTTGGCTTCCACCGCTTTCACGGTCTCGTCCTCGGTCCAGCGGGTCTTCACGAGGTCCTTCACCTCCTCGAACGGCCGCTCGCGAGAGGGCGTCACTTCGACGATGTCGTACCAGACATAGCCGCCATTCTGGGGCAGTTGCACCGCGTCGGTCTCGATGCCGGGACGGCCGGAGAAGGCGCCCGCCACCACTTCGCCGCCGCCGGGAATGGCGACGATCTCAGCGCCCGTCTCGTCGCGGCCGGAGCGGTCCACGGCGTCGATGGTCTCAAGATTGAGGCCGAGCTTCTGCGAGAGTTCCGTCAGGGTGGAGCCGGAGGCGCGCTCGTCCTCCACCGCGTCATGCTTGTCGAGAAGCTCCCGACGGGCACGCTCGGTGGCGATTTCCTTGCGCAGCTGCTCCTTCACGTCGTCGAAGGGCTTCTGCTGCGCCGCGTCGATCTTCACCACATGCACCAGCGCCGAGCCGAAGGCGCCCGGAATCGGGCCGCTCGTTCCGTCGAGGGGCAGGGAGAAGGCGGATTCCGCGATCTTGGGATCGATGAGGTCGGACCGCGTCACGAGGCCGAGATCGATGTCGTTCGGCCCGAGGCCACGCGCCTGCGCGATGTCGAGGAAGGTCGCGCCCGCCTTGATCTTCGCGTCGGCGGCTTCGGCGTCCGCGGCGTTGGAGAACACGATCTGCTGGACCTGACGGCGCTCCGGCGTCCCGAATCGGTTGGGATTGGCGTCATAGGCGGCCTTGAGGTCCGCGTCCGACACCTGGATCCAGGGGGCGAGCGTCGCAGGGGTGAGGGCCAGCACCGCCAGCTTGCGGAACTCAGGCGCGCGGAACGTCACCTTGTGAGCCTCGTAGAACGCCTTGAGCTGTTCTTCGGTGGGCTCGGGCAGGGTGCCGGCGGCCTGGGGCCCCACCAGCACATAGGCAACGTCGCGCTGCTCGCTTTCAAAGCGATGGATGGCGTCCGTCAGGATCGTGGGCGCCGTCACGTCGCCCGCCAGGGATTCGACGATGGCCTGACGCAGAACGCGCTGCTTCTCCATGGTGAGGAAGCGCGCTTCGGTGAGGCCGTTGGAGCGCAGCAGTTGCTCGAAATAAACGGGCTCGAACTCCGTCGCGCCGGGGCGGCGATAGGACGGATTGGCCCGAATCTCGCGCGCGATATCGGCGTCCGACAAGGCAAGGCCGCGACGCTTGATGTCGTCGTCGAGCGCTGCCTCGCCTATCATCTGGTTCAGCACCTGCCGATCGATTCCGAAGGCGCGCGCCTGATCGGGGGTGATCGGCCGGCCGGTGGCGCGGCTGATGCGCTGGACCTGGTCGAGATATTGCTGGCGGAAGGTGGCGACGGGAATTTCCGTATCGCCCACCTGGGCCACCGCACTCGTGCCATAGCCGCGAAAGACGTCGGCGATGCCCCAAATGACGAAGCTGACGGTGAGGAGGATCAGGAAGGCCTTGGCGATGAGGCCCGAGGCGCCTTTGCGGAGTTTCTGGAGTACCATCGTGCTTCTGTCGGAGGAGCGCGGAGAGCCCGGCGCGGAAGGCGCGCATAATAGGGAGGGGGGCGCCATGTCGCAACGGACAGTGACGGCCCAGTTTGCAGCGGGCTCACGGCTCTGCTACGCGGCGGCCTGCCTTAATTTTCCGGAGATGCCGAATGCCCCCGTCACGCCGCCCGCTCATCGCTGGCAATTGGAAGATGAACGGTTTGCGCGCGGCGGGAGAGGAATTGGCAGGGATGATCGCCGGCAGCGGCGCGCTCGCCGAGGCGGCGGATCTGCTCATCTGCCCGCCGGCCACCCTGCTGGCGGCTTTCGCGGCGCAGGCCAACGGATCGGCCATCGCCATGGGCGGCCAGGATTGCCACACGGCGGTGAGCGGCGCCCATACGGGCGACATTTCCGCCGAGATGCTGGCGGATGCTGGCGCCGGATTCGTCATTGTCGGCCATAGCGAGCGGCGCGCCGACCACGGCGAAAGCGACGCGGTGGTGCGCGCCAAGGCCGAGGCGGCCTGGCGGGCGGGCATCGTGGCCATCGTCTGCGTGGGTGAGACGCGCGCCCAGCGGGAAGCGGGGGAAGCCCTGTCGGTGGTCTCCGCACAGGTGCGCAATTCCGTGCCGGACGGCGCCACGGGCGAAACCCTCGTGGTTGCCTATGAGCCGGTCTGGGCGATCGGCACCGGCCTTGTCCCCACAATTGCCGATGTGGAGGCCATGCACGCGCAGATTCGCGCCGTGCTCGCCGAACGGTTCGGGGCGGCGGCGTCCGCCATGCGGATTCTCTATGGCGGCTCGGTGAAGCCGGACAATGCGGCCGAGCTTCTGGGCGTCGCGAATGTGGACGGGGCGCTTGTGGGCGGCGCGAGCCTGAAGGCCGCCGACTTCCTGGCCATCGCCGGCGCCATCCGCTGACAAAAGACGGGGCGCTGCCGTTTCCGGCGCGCCCCGTCTTTGCTTGATTGAGAGCCTGACCGACATTCAGGCTGATGGATAAATTCGAACGTCTTGCGGTCCGCCATGCCCGGGACAACCCCCGGCATGGCGATGGCCCTTATGAGAGCCCTCCGGACCGCTTGAATGTCGATTCGACCTAGAGGCCCGGCGAGAAGTTCGTCGCCTGGATGAGCTGCTTCAGCACGCTCAGCTCTTCGCCCGAGGTGGGCGTCGTCTGCGAGATGAAGTCGAAGACCTTGCCGTCCTGCAGACCGTAATTGGCGATGCGGGTGACGCGGCGGTTCTTGTCGAAATAAACAGCCAGCACCTTCTGCTCGGTGATTTCCGGCTTCAGGAAGGCGACCTTCGTCTGAGTCTGGGAGATATAATAGAAGACATCGCCGCTCACGGTGGCAACGGTGGAGGGGGTGCCGAGCACCAGCAGGACCTGCTCCTGGCTCGATCCCACGGGCACCTGTTCCAGGGCGCCCTCGCTCAGGACATAACCGCGCTGGTAGGTCCGCACCACGCCGCTCAGGGATGTGCCGGAACCGCCCACCAAATTAATGCCGCCGCCTGAGCCGCATCCTGCCAGTGTGCCCGCCATCAGGAGCGCGCACACGGCCAGGCGGCCGCGTCCGGCCAGGGATCCAAGTTCCGAAGACACCACGCTTCAATCCTCGTATTCGCCGTGCGAAGTCCGGCTCCGCTTGCCAGCGCGCCCTGGGCAGGCTACGCCGCTCATGTTGCGACTTTGAGCCTCCGCGACAGGCGGCCAACCCCAAAAACGCCAAGCTAAGATGTTCAGCCTGTTTCGCCGAAACCAACCACACCCCACCATCGGGCGCCTGTATGGCGCGATCGTGGCACAGGCACGGCTTCCGGCCTTCTATACCGACTTTGGGGTGCCCGATACCATAGAGGGGCGCTTCGAGCTTCTTCTCCTGCATACTTTTCTGGTGTGCCACCGCCTAAAGGGCGAGGTGGGCACCGCCAAGTCAGCCTCGCAAGAGCTATTTGATGCTTTTCTGGACGACATGGATCGCACGTTGCGGGAAATGGGGACCGGAGACCTCACGGTTCCCAAGCGGATGAAGAAGATTGGACAAGCCTTCTACGGACGCACCGCGGCATACGATTCAGCGCTCGAAACCAAGAATGAGGATCTGCCCACCGCGCTCGCCCGAAACGTGCTCGAATGTTCGCCGACGGACCCTGCCGCCCTCCGCCTTGCCGCTTATGCGCGCGCGGCGGCCGACCGCTTGGCCGCGACCGAGGTTTCGGTGCTTTTGAGGGGGGAGGTGGCGTTCCCCAACCCGGCCACATGCGAGACTCCGGACAATGCCTGAGGACACCAGCCCCGCTCTCCCGCCTTATGCGCAGTATATCCGCGTCCTGGACCTGCCGCCCGGCGGGCGCGTCGTCCGCATGGAGCCCGATGCGCGCACCCTGGAGCGCCTCGCGCGCCATGTGGGGGTCGTGGCGCTCCACGCGCTCACCGCCGACCTCACCGTCACTCCCATCGCCGGCGACGGCGCGCGCGTGACCGGCCGGGTCATGGCGGAGGTGCGTCAGGTGTCGGTGGTCTCGCTCCAGGAGTTCGACACCGAGGTTTCCGAGGATGTGGATGTCAAGTTCATGCCTCAGGCCGACCCGGCGCCCGCCGTGCCGGAAGAGGAGTTGGACCCCGAGATCGACCCGCCCGACGCGGTGGTGGATGGGGCCATCGATCTTGGCGCGCTGGTGACGGAATTCCTCGCCCTTGGCATCGATCCCTATCCGCGCCGGCCGGGGGAGCTTTTCGAGCCTGCGAACGAGGACGAATCGGGTGCCTCGCCCTTCGCGGCTCTCGCGCCGCTTAAGGATAAAGGCTGATCCGCCAGGGTGGAGTTGCGGCCAGCCTGCGAGACGCTATTGTCCCGGCGCGCGCCGCACGGCCGCTCGACGCCGAAGAAACCGGAACCTCTGCCGAAATGAGCGTACCCGTCCGCATATCCATCGACGCCATGGGCGGCGACCATGGGCCAGAGGTCGTGCTCAAGGGCGTCGCCATTTCCCAGGCGCGGCATCCGGACACCGAATTCGTCCTGTTCGGCGACGAGTCCCGGCTCAAGGCGGTTCTGGTCTCCTATCCCGCGCTCGCGGCGGTCTCGCGCATCGTCCACACGGATGTGGTGGTGGGCATGGACGACAAGCCCAGCCAGGCCCTGCGGGCGGGGCGCTACAAATCCAGCATGTGGCGCTGCATCGATGCCGTGAAGCAGCATCAGGCCGACGCGGCGGTCTCGGCGGGCAATACCGGCGCGCTCATGGCCATGGCGAAGGTCAATCTGCGGACCATGCCGGGAATCGGCCGCCCAGCCATCGCGGCCATCTGGCCCACCCTGAAGGGCGAGAGCATCGTGCTGGACATGGGCGCCTCCATCGGCGCCACGGCACAGAGCCTCGTGGAAATGGCCATCATGGGTGCGGCCATGGCCCGCACCATCTTCGACATTCCCCAGCCGTCCGTGGGCCTGCTGAATGTGGGCGTCGAGGAAATCAAGGGCGTGGAGGAAGTGAAGGAAGCGGGGCGTCTCCTGAAGGAGGACACCCATTCCGACATGCGTTATCACGGCTTCGTCGAGGGCAACGATATCGGTGCCGGCACCGTGGACGTGGTGGTGGTGGAAGGCTTCTCCGGCAATATCGCGCTGAAGACCGCCGAAGGGACCGCCAAGCAGATCGCTACCTATCTGCGCGCCGCCATGGGTCGCACCTGGCGGGCGCGCCTGGGCTATCTGCTGGCGCGCGACGCCTTCCAGATGCTGCGCGAGAAAATGGACCCGCGCCGGTCGAACGGCGGCGTGTTCCTGGGATTGAACGGCGTGGTCATCAAGAGTCACGGGGGGGCCGATGCGGAAGGCTTCGCTGCGGCCGTGGATCTGGGCTACGACATGGTGCGTCATCAATTGCTGACGCGGATCGAAAAGAGCCTCCTCAGCCGGCCGGCCGCCAGGGCCGCTTCCGGGCCGGCGGAGGCCGCTGTGGCGGAAGGACAATCGTGAGCGTCATCAGGTCGGTGGTCCGGGGGGTCGGTTCGTATCTGCCCGCGACGCTTGTCACCAATGCGGATCTCGCGTCCCGGGTGGATACGTCGGACGAGTGGATCGTCCAGCGCACCGGAATCCGCGAGCGCCATATCGCCGCAGAGGGCGAGATGACATCGGACCTCGGGCGGGAGGCGGCGCTGCGCGCGCTCGCCGATGCCGGCCTCGAACCGGGCGACATCGACCTCATCGTGCTCGCCACGTCCACGCCTGACCAGACCTTTCCGGCGACGGCTGCAACCATCCAGGCGCAGCTCGGCATCACCCAGGGCGCGGCGTTCGACCTACAGGCGGTGTGCTCGGGGTTCGTCTTCGCCCTCTCCACCGCGGACGCGCATCTGCGCACGGGCATGTTCAAGCGGGCCCTCGTGATCGGCGCCGAGACCTTCTCGCGCATCCTGGACTGGACCGACCGCGGCACCTGCGTGCTGTTCGGCGACGGGGCAGGGGCCGTGGTGCTGGAGGCGGTTGCCGTGGATGCCGCCGGCGGGCGCGGCGTGCTCACCAGCCATTTGCGCACCGATGGACGCCATCGGTCCAAGCTGTTCGTGGATGGAGGCCCGTCCTCCACCCAGACGGTCGGCCATCTACGGATGGAGGGACGCGAGGTGTTCCGCCACGCGGTGGGCATGATCACGGACGTGATCGAGGACGCTTTTGCGGCGAGCGGGGAGAGTGCGGAAACCATCGATTGGTTCGTGCCGCACCAAGCCAACCGGCGCATTATCGATGCCAGCGCGCAAAAGTTGCAAATTGCGCCTGGGAAAGTGGTGACAACCGTCGATAGGCACGGTAACACCTCCGCCGCCTCCATCCCTCTCGCGCTCGACGTGGCGCGCAAGGACGGCCGGATCAAGGACGACGACCTGGTCCTGCTGGAGGCGATGGGGGGCGGATTCACGTGGGCGTCTGCACTTGTCAGGTGGTAATAACCCATTAACCACATTGACCAGTCTCGTCTGACGTGGGTACGTTCCATCGTTGAAGTCGTTCTCTCGTGGGGCCGGGGAGACACATGGCTGGGAAGACCGTCACGCGAGCGGATTTGTGCGAAGCCGTCTACCAGCAGGTGGGGCTTTCCCGGACCGAGTCAGCGCAGCTTGTCGAAGCCGTTTTAAGTGAGATCGCCGATTGCCTCGCCAGTGGCGAGACCGTGAAGCTGTCTTCCTTCGGCTCGTTCGTTGTGCGCGAGAAAGGCCAGCGGGTCGGGCGCAATCCCAAGACCGGCGAAGAGGTGCCCATCGCACCGCGCCGGGTCATGGTGTTCAAGCCGTCCAGCATCTTGAAGAATCGCATAAACGGGCGCACAGGTGGAGAAGGCGACGACGACTGAGGCGTCGTCCGCATCCTTATCCACCAAGCCGTGCGCCCTGACCGGGGTCGCATCGCTTTTGCGGCGCTCCGGCGCCCGCTGACCTGATCGGGGCGGTCTTCACGTGGCAGACAGGCTTTCGGACAAGTCGCCCGACGCCTTCCGCACCATCAGCGAGGTGGCGGATCATCTCGACCTTCCCCAGCATGTCCTGCGGTTCTGGGAAACGAAGTTCCCCGAGATCCGTCCCGTCAAGCGGGCCGGCGGCCGGCGCTTCTATCGGCCGGAGGATGTGGATCTCCTGCGGGCCATCCGCCATCTGCTCTACACCGAAGGCTACACCATCAAGGGTGTCCAGAAGGTCCTGAAGGACCAGGGCACGCGCACCATCCAGGCCATGGGTGGGGACCTCCTGGAAGGCCGCCCCCTGGAAGACCTCCGCCAGCCGGCGCCGAAGCCCGCGCCGGCCCCGAAAAGCCCGGCGCCTGCCGCGCAGGCGGGTGAAGGCGGGGCGCGGGGCCTGCTGGGCGGCCTCCTGCCGCGCCGTCGCGAGCGGAGCAAGCCGGACGCGGATTTCGTGACGGACATGGAGCCGCTCTTCCCCCCCGTTCCGCAGGCGTCCGACACGACCTATGGCACCGTTCGCGAGGAGCGCGCATGGCCGCGCCTCGATGCCGGGCCGGCGCGGCCGCCGGCCCGTGATGCCCGCGCGGATCCGGATGGCGGATATGAGCGCGACGACGACGCGCCCGCGCCGCGTGCCCGGCCGCCGCGTTATGCTCCGCCTGCCCAAGTGGCGCCTGAAGAGCCCGGCCTCCCCTTTGATGACATGGAGCCGGAATTCGAGGCGCCGCGCGCCCCGCCGGTCGATCACGGATTCCCCTCCCGCGCGCAGACGCCTCATTTGCAGGCGTCTCGGGACCACGCACCGAGAGAGCAGGCTCCCCGCGTCCCCACTCCGTTCGTGGCGATGGAGGACGAGGAGGAGGATTGGTTCGAGCCGGGTGTGCCGTCCGAGGCTCCCCCTCCGGTGCAGGCGCGTGCGCCCGAAGTCGCCGCCGTGCGGCCGGCGCCTCTTCGGCGGCCGACCCGTGGCCCCGCTTCCCGGATTCCGGATCCGGTGATGCAGCCGGAGCTTGAGGACCCGCTCCTGCCCTTCTTCGATGAAGAGATGCGGGAGAGCGATGACGATGTCATTTCCGAGCCGCTGGATGCGCGCATCCGCCGCCTGAAAGAGCATACGCCGCGCGAGGAGGAGCCGGTTCTGCGCCGCCGCGTGGGTCCGCTCACCGCGCCGCTGGAGGATGTGGGGCCGGCGGAGTTCGAGGAAGACGGCTGGGGCGAGAGCGTCGGCGCGCCCGCCTATGCGCCGCCTGAGCCGCGTCGCCAGGGGCCGCCGGAGCAATATCTTCCCCCGCACCTGCGCTCCGAGCCGCGCATGACCGCCGCGCCGGCCCATCCGCCGCAGCCGGTCCTGTCGCGGGACGACATGCACCGTCTCCAGGCAACGCTCTATGAGCTGGGGGAATGCCGTCGCCTGCTCACCTCTGCCATGGAGCAGGGATAGGGACGCGCGCGATCCCGCGACAGGCCGTCAGCCCGTCGCGGGTCGTGTTTTCCTGAGAGCCGGATGTGTCGAGACGGCCTCGCTCCACGATCCCGTCGCAACTCTGAAACGCCCTGGGGCGGATCGACAGTCCGAAACATGGACGGGTTCAAGCCTTCAAGGCGCGTCATGCCCGGTCGTATCCGCGGCATCCGTGCTTCCACATCGAGCGGACATATGGCGGAACCGCGTGGATGGCCGGGACCAGCCCGGCCATGACGCTACAGTCTTGGACACACACGCCCGACCGCCTGAATATCGATCGGCCTAACGGCGCTTGTCAGGGCGTCGGCTGGGTCTGCTGATCCTGGGTCGGGGCCTGGGCGCCGGGCGAGGGGACGACCGTCCATCCGTTATTGGTCGCCGAGGCGCTTCCGGCCGGGGAATCAGGCGTGGCCTGCGCCAGCGAGGCGACGCGGGTGCGGCCCTTGGCGGCTTCCGCGGTCTTGGTCTCGGTTCCCTTAGCCTCAGTCACCTTGGCATCAGTCGCCTTGGCGGGCTCCACAGTGGCCGTCTCGGTTGTCACGGGCGCATCCGTACCCAGCACCGTCAGCTTCACCTGGGTCAGGCCACGGCCGGTAAAGCCCAGCTCGTTCGCCGCACCCCGTGACACATCGATGATTCGGCTGCGGATGAACGGGCCGCGATCATTGATTCGCACCACCACCGAACGGCCGTTCCCGAGGTTCGTGACCTTGACCTTGGTGTTGAAGGGCAGGGAACGGTGGGCGGCCGTCATGGCGTTCGCATTGAAACGCTCACCACTCGCGGTTCCCCGTCCCTGCCAATAATAGGATGCGGTTCCCGTCTGGCCGGTATCGGCGAGAGCCGGATAAGCCGCGCCTGTAAAAGTGAGTGCGAGCGTTGCCAACGCGATCCGCGTGCCAACCACCATGCCAAGACCTCCAGATTGTTGATGGAAGTCTGCTGAATGCCCAGGCAATAAGGCGACAATGTCACGGGCTATAGGCTAAAAGATGGCGCGCTAACTCTGCAGTGCCAAGATATACCCGAAATGATTGATATTTCAAACCTAATCCCATCCCCTAATGTCATGGGATGTTACGTTCCTACCGCTGGATTGGCAGCGTTTCATTTAATTATACGATTACATTACGCTCGAACATGAATACATGGATGTTCTGCATTCCCGCGCAGAGGGAAGAAGGCGGGTGTCGTGGAAGAAGAAGAATCGAATGCCCTCCACTTTTGAGATGTATGCTCGCGGTGGGTGTTCGGACTGATTTTGGCGCGCATGACGTGTCAAAAGCGCCGCTCGACCGTTAAGGAATTTTCCGCTGCGGCGAACCGCCCCGGATCATGCCGCCGAGGGAGGTTTTGCATTTTTCCGAAAATCCGCACTTTTCCCAAGAGAAGCTGTGCGTGGCGCGGGGAGGGACTTGTGAAGGGGGGCAGCATGGTCTAAACGTCCGCCCCTCGTCGGAGCGTAGCGCAGCCCGGTTAGCGCACTAGTCTGGGGGACTAGGGGTCGGAGGTTCAAATCCTCTCGCTCCGACCATTTCTTTCCTGCCGTACCGGGGCGGGGCTTTCCTCATCTTCATTGGACGGCACATTCTGCTCCGGCAGAAGGCGTTCAAGTTCCGCCATCCGCTCCACCAGCGCATCGGTGTCCTCAAGGCTCGCGAGGTTTGCGCGCAGGCCGGCATTGGCGGGGGCGCCCCAGGCGCACAGAACCAGATGTCCGTGCGGCGCGTGGCGTCGGATCCGCCGCGCCGAATAGCGCAGCAGGGCGAACGAGCGCATTTCCAGCGACGACAGCAGCACGACCGGCGCCGGACCCTCCGGCGGGATCGTTTGCGTGCCGAACGATTCGGCGCTTCCCACCTGCGCGTCCACGCCATGGCGCGCCAGGAGATGCCGGACGAGGCCCGCCGCCGCCAGATCCAGAGGCGAGCGCACGGCGAGGCACAGGACGGGCGCTCCGCTCGGCCATCCCTTCGCCAGGCTGCCGCGTGTCGCGGGGGGCGAGGCGTCCGGCACGCGCCCGGCAGCCTCCAGCGCCGCTTCCGCCTCCGGATCGTCCGTCCGCCCGCCGCTCGGATCGTCGGACAGGGCGAGATTATCCAGCATCTCGCGGACGCTCTCCTCAATCCGCTGCATGCGCGCATGATCGATGGCGCCGCGGGCCGCATCCCGTTGGGCGAGGCGCAAGCCGGGCAGGGCGACCTCGTCCAGATAGTCGGCGAGGCTGCCTTCCTTCAGGAATTCCTCGGCCTTGGTGGTCGCCTCCACCGGGTCGCCCGCCAGCATGCGCTGGTAGAACAGCTCCGCCGCCGTGAGGGGAGGGCGGTCGCCCAGCATGATGTCCAGGAAGTCCAACTGCTCCACATGGCGGCCGAGCACCACGAGGCACAAGGTGAGGGGGGTGGAGAGCACAAGGCCGATGGGCCCCCAGAGCCAGGTCCAGAACGTGGCGGATGCCACCACGGCGACCGGGGACAAGCCCGTGCTCCGGCCATAGACCAGCGGCTCGATGATGTGGCCCACCAGCGGCTCCACCACGGCGAACAGAAGCGCCGTGGCGATGACGATGCTCCAGCCGGGATCCACCGCCATGGCAAGCACCAGCGGCAGGACGGCCGCGATGATGGCGCCCACATAGGGCACGAAGCGAAGCACCGCCGCCAATAGCCCCCACAAGGCCGGACTGGGGACGCCGATCAGCCAGAGCCCCACGCCGATCACGGCACCGAAGGCGGCATTCAGCATCACCTGGGTGAGGAAGAAGCGCGAGAGCCGCGCCGCCGCATCGTCGAGCGCGGCGGTGGTTCGCTGGATGTCGTGCGCGCCCGCGAGACGGATCAGGCGGTTTCGCAGGTCCTCCCGCTGGAGCAGGATGAAGATGGTGAAGATGAAGATGATGCCGATGGTGGCGAGCGGGTGGAGCAGGGGCTCGGCCACGGTCTGCACCATGCCGAGGGTTCCCGGCGCCCGCTCGTGGATTTCCACGGGCAATGGCGCGCCTTCCGGACGGATCGGCGACCGCTCCTCGAATTCGTGGCCGAGATCTTCGAGCATCGCCGACAGGCGGTCCCAGGTGCCCGCTCCTTCGGTGGCGCCCTTCAGCGTGCGCACCTTCTCGCGGATGGTCTGCTGGTAGCGCGGCAGCTCGCTGGCAAGATCCGCCACCTGGAGGGCGACGACGGCGGTGAGGGACAGGATGCCGGACAGGGCCACCAGGACCACCGCCACCACGGCCAGGGTCCGGGGCACCCGCACCTTGCGCAGCAGAATGATGACCGGGAACAGGACGAAGCTGAGCAGGACCGCGAGCGCGATGGGAACGAACACGTCCCGCGCCACGGACAGCATGGCGACGATGGCCATGAAGCCCAGCAAGGCCGCGACCGTTTCCACGGAGGATCTGCGCGGCGGGCGCATGTCCTCGCGCTGAGGCTCGAAGCCGGAGGTGCGGGCGGGCGGGAGGATCTCCATGTCCGTCACGCTCCGCGCATCCCTGGCCGCTTCCGTGTCCCCCATCGCGTTTCCATATGCCGACCCTGCCGCTTGCCGCTCCGCTCAATGGCTGAGCTTGCGGACAACGCGGGCCGGGGGAGTTGGTTGCGCACAAATCGCCGTGGGGCCTTTATGCTGGTCGATGGCGGCGCTAATCAGTTTCGGCCGCAGCAGGAGCGCCCTGGCGCTTCGCACCCGACCGGAAGGTCAGGTCGGGTACAGTCCAGGCACGGTTCGGAGCGGGTCCATGTCTCTCACTTTCACCATTCTCGGCTGCGGATCGTCCGGCGGTGTGCCGCGCGTGGGCCAGGGATGGGGCGCCTGTGATCCGAATGATCCGCGCAACCGCCGCCGCCGCTGCTCGCTGCTGGTCCAGAAGCGCGGCCCCGGCGGGGTGACGACCGTTCTCGTGGACACCTCGCCGGACCTGCGGGAGCAGCTTCTGGATGCCGGCGTGAGCGACATCGACGCCATTCTCTTCACCCATGCCCATGCGGACCACACCCATGGCATCGACGATGTGCGCCCGCTGGTCATCCATAACCGCCGGCGCATCGACGCCTATATCGACGCGGAGACCTCCGAGGCGCTCCATGCCCGGTTCGGCTATTGCTTCCGCACCCCGCCGGACGGCACCTATCCGCCCATCCTGAACGAGCATCGCTTTCACGAGGGGCGCGCCATCGAGGTGAAGGGGGCAGGGGGCGTCATTTCGGCCCTGCCGTTCCGGCAGCGCCATGGCGAGATCGATTCCTTCGGCTTCCGGTTCGGTGGCGTGGCCTATTCCAGCGACGTGAATGCCTTTCCGCAGAACAGCCTGGATGATCTCCATGGGCTGGATGTCTGGATTCTCGACGCGCTGCGCGACATTCCCCATCCCACCCATTTCACCGTCGAGGAGGCCCTGGAGCATATCGCCCTGATGCGGCCGCGCCGGGCGATCCTCACCAATCTGCACACGGATCTGGACTACACCGCCCTCGCCGCGCGCCTGCCGGACGGGGTCACGCCCGCCTATGACATGCTGGCGTTCGAGGTGGAGGCGGCCGAGCCGGTCCTGTCGGGCGCCTGAGATCGGCGCTCTGCTCACGCATCAAAAAGAACGAATATCAGGGGAGGGGTCATGCGCCAGGGATGGAGATGGTATGGGCCGGATGATCCGGTGAGCCTGGACGATGTGCGCCAGGCGGGCGCCAGCGACGTGGTCACGGCGCTGCACCACATTCCCATCGGCACGGCCTGGACCGAGGCGGAGGTTGCCCGCCGCAAATGGGAGGTGGAGGAGGCCGCGCCGCAGCGCAGCCGCCTCGCCTGGAGCGTGGTCGAATCCATTCCCATCCCCGACGATGTGAAGCGCATGGGCGCGGGGGCGAAGGCATCCATCGAAACCTGGATCGCCAGCATGGAGGCGGTGGCCCGCTGCGGTATCCGGGTCATCTGCTACAATTTCATGCCGGTGATCGACTGGGCGCGCACCGATCTGGAATGGGAATTGCCAAACGGCGCCAAGGCTTTGCGCTTCGACCAGGATCGCTATGCGGCGTTCGAGCTGTTCCTGCTCCAGCGCCCCGGCGCGGAGGCGGACTATGACGCCCCGGCGCAGGCGCGTGCCCGCGTCGCCTATGAGGCCATGAGCGAGGCCGACAAGGACGAACTGGTCCGCGTGATCGCGAGCGCGCTTCCCGGGTCCACCACGGAGCCGCTCACCATTGAGGGCTTCCGGGAGAAGCTGCGGGCCTATGAAGGCATGGACGCCGCGCGCCTGAGGCGCAATCTGGTGGAGTTCCTGGAGGCCGTGACGCCCGTGGCGGAAGCGCTGGGCGTGACCCTGACGCTGCACCCGGATGATCCGCCGCGTCCCTTGTTCGGCCTGCCGCGCATCGCCTCCACCGCGCAGGACTATGCGGCGCTGTTCGATGCGGTGCCCTCGCGCGCCAACGGGATGTGCTTCTGCACGGGCTCGCTGGGCGTGCGGCCGCAGAACGACCTGCCGGCCATCGCCCGCCAATTCGCGCCGCGCATCGCCTTCGCCCATTTGCGGGCTACCAAGCGGGCGGCGGACGGGCTGTCCTTCCACGAGGCCGATCATCTGGATGGCGACGTGGACATGATCGCCGTGCTGCGTGTGCTCCTGGCCGAGGATCGGCGGCGGGCGGAGGGCGAGACCATCATCTTCCGGCCCGATCACGGCCACCGCATGCTGGACGACCTTGCGGCGAGCAAGCGCACCAATCCCGGCTACACCGCCATCGGCCGCCTGCGGGGCCTCGCTGAGCTGCGCGGCGCCATCCGGGCGCTGGAGGCCGTGGACGCCTGATCCGGTAGCTCGGAACGTAAGGCTCTAGGATCGCATAGGAAAAAATATTCCATAATATCTCTTATGCGAATCGTGTGTTCAAAGTGAGAGGGCAGCGTCGTAACGCTGCCCTCCGCTGCCCTGGCGCATTTTCCGCTCGGTCGCGGCCCTACTCCGCGGCACGGATGTTGAGCTTGGCCTCCGCGAGTTCCGTCAGCGCCTGGTCTGCCGCCTTCTCCTCGGCCAGCGTCTTTTCGAGCACGCGGGCACAGTCGGCCCGGCCGAGGCGCTTCGCCCAGGCCACCAGCGTGCCGTAGCGGGTCATCTCGTAATGCTCCACGGCCTGCGCAGCGGCCGCCAGCGCGGCGTCCAGCACTTCCTGGTCGGCCACCTCGCTGGAGATCTCCTCCGCCTCGTCGATGATGCCGTCGATGGCCGGGCACGTCACC
Source organism: Aquabacter cavernae (assembly GCF_003993795.1). GTDB lineage: Bacteria > Pseudomonadota > Alphaproteobacteria > Rhizobiales > Xanthobacteraceae > Aquabacter > Aquabacter cavernae. Next base: position 678,920 of record NZ_RWKV01000008.1, on the reverse strand, counting down.
GTCTTGGCGTCCGCGCCGTGCATGCGGAACACCTCCTCCAGGCGGATGACGTGGGTCTCCGTCTCGGCGAGATGCGTGGTGAAAGCGTTCTTGAGGCTCGGGTGGCTCGCTTTGTCGATCATCTTGGGCAGAGCCTTCAAGATGCGCTTCTCAGCGTAATAGATGTCCCGAAGCGTATGGACGAACAGATCGTCCATGGTTTCGATATCCTTGGAGAAAAGTCCCATGGCGACGCTCCCGTTCGAGTTGTTTCAACGGCTTGCGGGAAATTCGCAGCCTGTTGATCAAACGTCTGGGGCGTCGCTGGGTTCCTTTAGCTAAGGTTAGGAGTAGGGCGGCCCCCTGCTCTATTCGGCGGCCGTGAGCTGGGTTCGCGCGGCATTGGCGGCGGGCCGTCCAACGCTTTCATAGATGAAGCCCAGCTCGGTCATCTGCTCGGGCACATAGATGTTGCGCAGGTCCACCAGCACCGGCTGGCGCATGATCGTCTTCAGCCGCTCGAAATCGAGGGCGCGGAACGCATCCCATTCGGTGATGATGACGAGGCAGTCGGCGCCTTCGGCGATCTCGTAGGGGTTGCTGCCATATTCCACCGTGGCGGGCAGGAGGTGCTTGGCCTCCTCCATCCCTTCGGGGTCATAGGCTTTCACCCGCATGCCCTTATCCAGCAGCGAGTTGACGATGGAGATGGCCGGGCTCTCGCGCATGTCGTCGGTGTTGGGCTTGAAGGTGAGGCCCAGCACGGCGGCGGTCTTCCCCCTCACCTGCCCGTTCAGCACCTGCTCCACCTTGCGCCCGATGGCCAGCTTGCGCACGTCATTGACCGCCACCACCGTCTCGATGATGCGCAGCGGCGCGCCCACCTGCTGGGCGGTGCGGGTCAGCGCCAGCGTGTCCTTCGGGAAGCACGAGCCGCCATAGCCGGGGCCGGCATGCAGGAATTTCGAGCCGATGCGGTTGTCGAGGCCGATGCCGCGCGCCACGTCCTGCACATTGGCACCCACCTGCTCGCACAGGTCCGCCATCTCGTTGATGAAGGTGATCTTCATGGCGAGGAAGGCGTTGCCCGCATATTTGATCAGCTCGGACGTGCGCCGGGCCGTGAACATGAGCGGCAGGTTGTTCAGCGACAGGGGCCGGTAGAGCGCCGTCATGACGGCGCGGGCGCGCTCGTCCTCGGCGCCCACCACCACGCGGTCGGGACGCTTGAAATCCTCGATGGCCGCGCCTTCGCGCAGGAATTCGGGGTTCGAGACCACCGAGATGTCGGCCTCCGGCCGGGCTTCCCGGATGATGCGCTCCACTTCGTCGCCCGTGCCCACCGGCACCGTGGACTTGGTGACCACCACCGTATAGCCGTCCGCCGCCGCCGCGATCTCACGGGCCGCGGCAAACACATAGGACAGGTCCGCATGGCCGTCGCCGCGGCGGGACGGCGTGCCGACCGCGATGAAGACCGCCTCGGCTTCCTTCACCGCCTGCGTCAGGTCGGTATCGAAATCGAGCCGTCCGGCGGCGACATTGCGCGCCACCAGTTCGTCCAGGCCGGGCTCGAAGATGGGGATGCGCCCCTCGCGCAGCATGGCGATCTTGCCGGAATCCTTGTCGATGCAGGTTACGTGATGCCCGAAATCCGCGAAGCAGGCTCCCGAGACCAACCCCACATAGCCCGTACCGATCATCGCAACGCGCATTGTCCAATCCCTTTAAGCGCCCGTCCGTGCGCCGACCTCTTGTCCGTTAGGCGGCAGAATGGCGTGTCCTTATAACAGGAAGACGGCAGGGTCCCCGGAAATGTTGCCGGCGCCGGATTTACAAAAACACATTCATTCATGTGAATTATAATAATTCCCGAGAAATCTTGCAAAGCAGGACATGCGGCGGTAATCACGATCGAGTTCGCGTATCCCAGACCCTGCGCCGAGACCCGCCGCGATGCCGCCTTTCGACGTTCCTCTCCTGCTCGCCGACCTGGAGCACCTCGCCCTCGCGGCCGGGCGGGAAGTGTTGGCGGTGTACGGCACGGATTTCACGGTGGAGCAGAAGGCGGACGCCTCCTCGGTCACGCAAGCCGACACCCGCGCGGAAGCAGTGATCCTCGATGGCCTCGCGCGCCTCGCGCCGGGTGTGCCCGTGGTGGCCGAGGAACAGGTGGCGGCCGGGCATTGCCCGCGCGCGACGCCCCTTTTCTTCCTCGTGGACCCGCTGGACGGGACCCGTGAATTCGTGTCCCGCAATGGCGAGTTCACCGTGAACATCGCCTTGATCGAGGACAGCATCCCGGTTCTGGGCGTGGTCTACGCCCCTGCCCTCGGCATCCTCTATGCCGGCGCGGCGGGCCATGGCGCCCACAAGCGCACGGTGGGCGATGAACTGGGCGCGCCCCAGCGCATCGGCGTGAACACCTGCGATGTCTCCGGCGTCCGCGCCATTGCCAGCCGCTCCCATGCGGACGGGCAGACGGGCGCCTGGCTGGATGCGCGGCCCATCGCCAGCCTCTGCTCGGCCGGCTCCTCGCTGAAGTTCGGCCTGCTCGCGGAAGGCGCGGCGGATGTCTATCCGCGCTTCGGCCGCACCATGGAATGGGACACGGCGGCGGGCGACGCGGTGCTGCGGGCGGCCGGCGGCGGGGTGGTGACCCTTGACGGGGCGCCGTTGCGCTACGGCAAGGACGCGCCGCAGGACGACGCGCCTTATGCCAATCCCTTCTTCATCGCTTTCGGCGACCGGCGGGTGCTGGACCCCGCCCCCGCCCGAGCAGGGTAGATCATGTCTGCGCTTGAAACGTCCCTCACGGCCTCGTCCGGGCTCCCGGCCGACCGGTTGACCCATCTCCAGCGCCTTGAGGCGGAATCCATCTTCATCATGCGGGAAGTGGCGGCCGAGTTCGCCAATCCGGTGATGCTGTATTCCATCGGCAAGGATTCCGCCGTGATGCTGCATCTGGCGGTGAAGGCCTTCTATCCCTCCCCGCCCCCCTTCCCGCTCCTGCACATCGATACCGGCTGGAAGTTCCGCGAGATGATCGCCTTCCGCGACCGCATGGCGCGCGAGCTGGGCTTCCGGCTGCTGGTGCACACCAATGCCGAGGGCGCGGCCCAGAACGTCAATCCGTTCGATCATGGCTCGTCGCTCTACACCACCGTCATGAAGACCGACGCGCTGAAGCAGGCGCTGAGCCTGCACGGCTTCGACGCGGCCTTCGGCGGCGCGCGGCGCGACGAGGAGAAGAGCCGGGCGAAGGAGCGCATCTTCTCCTTCCGCACCGCCAATCACGGCTGGGACCCCAAGAGCCAGCGGCCGGAATTGTGGAACCTGTTCAACGCCCGGGTGAAGCCGGGCGAATCCATCCGGGTGTTCCCGCTCTCCAACTGGACCGAGCTGGATATCTGGCAATACATCCTGGCCGAGCACATCCCCATCGTCCCGCTCTATTTCGCGGCGGAACGCCCGGTGGTGTGGCGCGGCGGGCAGATGATCATGGTGGACGACACACGCCTTCCGCTCGCGCCCGGCGAGGTGCCCGAGCAGCGCAAGGTGCGCTTCCGCACGCTGGGCTGCTATCCGCTGACCGCCGCCATCGACAGCGAGGCGGACACGCTGGAGGCCATCGTGCGGGAGATGCTGGTGGCCCGCACCTCCGAGCGCTCCGGCCGCCTCATCGACCATGACGAGGCCGCCTCCATGGAGAAGAAGAAGCGCGAGGGCTATTTCTGATGAATGCCGCCCTCCCCGCCGACCTGTTCCGGCCCGAAACCAAGAGCCTGCTGCGGTTCCTGACCTGCGGCAGCGTGGATGACGGCAAGTCCACGCTCATCGGCCGCCTGCTCTACGACACCAAGCTTCTGTTCGACGACCAGGTGGCGACGCTCGCCAGCGATTCCCGCAAATATGGGACAGCGGGCGACGATCTCGACTTCGCCTTGCTGGTGGATGGGCTCGCCGCCGAGCGTGAGCAGGGCATCACCATCGACGTGGCCTATCGCTTCTTCGCCACCGAGCGGCGGAAGTTCATCGTCGCCGACACGCCCGGCCACGAGCAATACACCCGCAACATGGCCACCGGGGCCTCCAATTCGGACCTCGCCGTCATTCTGGTGGATGCCCGCCAGGGCATCCTTACCCAGACGCGGCGCCATTCCTTCATCGTCTCGCTGCTGGGCATCCGCCATGTGGTGCTGGCGGTGAACAAGATCGATCTGGTGGATTTCGCGCAGGACGCCTTCGACACCATCGTCGCGGAGTATCGCGCGCTGGTGGCCGGGCTCGGCTTCGAGACCCTGCAGGCGGTGCCCATTTCCGCGCGCCACGGCGACAATGTCATTGCGGGCAGCGATCGCACCCCCTGGTATGAGGGGCCGAGCCTGCTGCGCCATCTGGAAACCATCGACGTGGCGCGGGATGCGGAGCGCCTGCCCTTCCGCCTGCCCGTGCAATGGGTGAACCGCCCGAACCTGGATTTCCGGGGCTTCTCCGGCACCATCGCCAGCGGCGCCGTCGCGCCCGGCGATGCGGTCATCGTGGCGCCCTCCGGCCGCTCCTCGCGGGTGAAGGCCATCGTGACCGCGGACGGCGACCTGCCACGCGCGGTGGCGGGCCAGTCGGTGACGCTGACGCTGACGGACGAGGTGGATGTCTCGCGTGGGGATATCCTCAGCGCCGCCACGGCGCGCCCGGAACTGGCGGACCAGGTGGACGCCCATGTGATCTGGATGGCCGAGACGCCCCTCACGCCGGGCGGCGCCTATCTGATGAAGGTGGGCACGCGGACGGTGGGCACCAGCGTCGCGGCGCTCCACCACAAGATCAACGTCACCACCTATGGCGAGGAACCGGCCCGGACCTTGGCGCTCAACGAGGTCGGATCCGTGCAGTTCAGCCTGCGCGATCCCATCGCCTTCGATCCGTTCGACATCATTCCCGGCACCGGCGCCTTCATCCTCATCGACCGCATGAGCAACCAGACCGTGGGCGCGGGCATGATCCGCAGGGCCCGGCGGCAGGCCAGCAACGTGCACTGGCAGGATCTGCAGGTTTCCAAGACGGCCCGTGCGGCGCTGAACCACCAGAAGCCCGTGGTGCTCTGGTTCACCGGCGTGTCGGGCGCGGGCAAGTCCGCCATCGCCGCTCTGGTGGAAAAGAAGCTGCACGCCGCCTTCCGGCACACCTATGTGCTGGACGGCGACAATGTCCGCCACGGCCTCAACAAGGATCTCGGCTTCACCGACGCCGACCGGGTGGAGAATATCCGCCGCGTGGCGGAGGTGGCGAAGCTGTTCGTGGATGCGGGCCTCATCACCATCGTCTCCTTCATTTCTCCCTTCCGCGCCGAGCGTCGCTTCGCCCGCGACCTGTTGCAGGAAGGGGAATTCGTGGAGATCCATGTGGACACGCCCCTGGCGGTGGCCGAGGCGCGCGACGTGAAGGGCCTCTACAGCAAGGCGCGGGCGGGCCTGATCAAGAACTTCACCGGCATCGACAGCCCCTATGAGCCGCCGGAGGCGCCGGAGCTGCGTCTCGACGGCGCCAATCAGACGGCCGAAGAGCTGGCCGACCGGGTGGTCGCCTATCTCGCCGACAACGGCTATCTGGAAGGGCCGGAGAACCGGGACTGGATCATCTGAGTCCCGTGCTCTCCCTCAATCTGTGAGAGAAGGCGTAACGCGCCGCGCGAAACCGCCCCCGTGCGTCGGCGCAGCTCGATCCCGCTCGTGGAGATGCCGTGCCCGACCTTGCCCTGGCGGCCCTCGCCCTTCTGATTGAGGCTGCCGCCGGCTATCCGGCGCGCCTCCTGGGCTGGATCGGCCATCCCGTCATCTGGGCCGGGCGCCTCATCTCGGCGCTCGACCGGACACTGAACCGCGAGGCGCTTGGGTTTGCCGGGCGCCGGGCGTGCGGCGTGCTGGCGGTGATCCTGCTGCTGGGCTGCGCGATCGGGCCCGCCTTCGCCGTTCAATGGGCGCTGTGGGCGCTGGCCGGGCCGGTGGGCCTTTTCCTGTGCGCGCTTCTCGGGTCATCGCTCCTGGCGCAGCGGGCGCTGCATACGCATGTGGCCGATGTGGCCACCGCCCTTGAACGGGAGGGGCTTGCGGCCGGGCGCCGGGCCGTGTCGCGCATCGTGGGGCGGGATCCGGAGCGGCTGGACGAGGCCGGCGTCTCCCGCGCCGCCATCGAGAGCCTCGCGGAGAATTTTTCCGACGGCATCGTGGCGCCCGCTTTCTGGATGGCGGTCGGCGGGTTGCCGGGCGCTGCCGCCTACAAGGCGCTGAACACCGCGGACAGCATGATCGGCCACAAGACGGCCCGTCACGAAGCCTTCGGCTGGGCGGCGGCGCGGCTGGACGACCTCGTGAACCTGCCCGCGTCCCGCCTGTCCGGCCTGCTCATCATCGCGGCGGCGGCCATCTTGCCCGGCGCATCGCCCAAGGGGGCCTGGATTGCCATGTGGCGGGACGCGGCCCGGCATCGCTCGCCCAATGCGGGATGGCCGGAAGCCGCCATGGCGGGCGCATTGGGGATTTCCATCGCCGGGCCGCGCAGCTATGGGGGCGTCGAGGCGCCGGCCGCCTATATGGGCGACGGGCGGCGGGAAATCGGCGCGGCGGACATCCGCGCGGCGCTCCGGCTCTATCGCTGGGCGGATGGGCTGGGCGTCGGCCTTCTCTGCCTTTGCGCGCTTATCGCCTTCAGCGTGCGAGGCTGAGCAGGCGGTCCAGGTCCACATGCTCAGCGAGATGGGCAGCGAGCGAGTCCAATGTCGCCTCCACCTGCGCTTCATAGGCGATGTGCGCGGGACCGGCCTCCAGGAGCGAAAGCCAGGCGGTGCGCTGGGCATCGTCGGCGAACAGGCCGTGGACATAGGTGCCCATGATGCGGCCATCCGCGCTCACCGCGCCCTCCGGCTCCTCATTGCCCGCCCGTGCGAGGTGAGCGAAGCTGCGGGCCCGGTCCGGCCCCTCCGTCTCGCCCATATGCATCTCATAGCCCGAAAAAGGCGCGTCGAGGCGCGAGCGGCCCGTCACCGCCTCCAGCCGCTTATGGGGGGTGAGGCGGGTGACCACGTCCAGCAGGCCAAGCCCGTCTGCGGCGCCGGGCGGGCCTTCCAGCCCTTCCGGGTCTTCCACGCGGCGACCGAGAATCTGATAGCCTCCGCACAACCCCAGCACGCGCCCGCCCCGCCGGGCATGGGCGATGATGTCGTGATGGAGGCCGCCCGCCTTCAAGGCGGCGAGATCGCCCAAAGTCGCCTTCGAGCCGAGCAGCAGGACGAGGTCCGTCTCCACCGGCAGCGCCTCATGGGCGCGCAGGCGAATAAGGTTAATAGCCGGCTCGGCATCCAGGGGGTCGAGGTCGTCGAAATTGGACACGTGGGGCAGGATCGGCACCGCGATGGTCCGGCGCGCGGACGCCTTTCGCGCGGTGGGGGCCTCCAGCGCCAGGGCATCCTCGGCGGGAAGGTTCGCGGCGCCGGCGAAGTGCGGAACAAGGCCCAGCGCCGCCCAGCCCGTGTGACACGAGATGATCCGCATGCCCTCATCAAAGAGGCGAGGATCGCCGCGAAACTTATTGATGATGAAGCCTTTTATGAGCGGTTCATCCAAGGGGTCAATGACCGTCTTCGTGCCCACGACACTGGCAATGACCCCGCCCCTGTCGATATCCCCGATAAGGATCACAGGGCAGTTTGCTGCACGTGCGAAGCCCATATTGGCGATGTCATTGGTCCTCAGATTCACCTCCGAGGCGCTCCCCGCCCCCTCGACGATGGTAAGATCTGATTCATCATTAAGGCGGCTAAAGCTTTCCAGTACCGCAGGCAACAGACCGGCCTTCAGGGACTGGTAGGCCGCCGCCTTCGCGGTGCCCACCACCCGGCCCTGCACGACGATCTGGGCGCCGATCTCGCTCTGGGGCTTCAGCAGCACCGGGTTCATGTGCACGGACGGCGCGACACGCGCGGCGCGGGCCTGGAGCGCCTGGGCGCGGCCGATCTCGCCGCCGTCCGCCGTCACCGCCGCGTTGTTGGACATGTTCTGCGGCTTGAAGGGGCGCACCGCGAGGCCGCGATTGGCGAAGGCCCGGCAGAAGCCCGCCACCAGCAGCGACTTGCCGACATTCGATCCCGTGCCCTGGAACATCAAGGCGGGCATGGCGGGTCAGAACTCGATGCCCGCCTGCGCTTTCACGCCGGCGGAGAAATGATGCTTCACGAGGCCCATCTCGGTCACGAGGTCCGCCGCCTCCAGAAGGTCGGCCTTCGCGTTGCGGCCGGTGACGACGATATGGAGGTCTGGCCGCCGCGCGGTGAGGGTGGCGACCACATGGCCGAGATCGAGATAATCGTAGCGCAGCGCGATGTTCAGCTCGTCCAGAACCAGCAGGCGGATGTCGGGATCGGCCATCAGCTCCTCCGCCTTGGCGAAGGCGCGGGCGGCGGCGGCCTTATCGCGGGCGAGGTCCTGGGTCTCCCAGGTGAACCCCTCCCCCATTGTATGCCAGCGCACCCGGTCCCCGAAGGCCGCGAAGGCGTCCTGCTCTCCGGTCTGCCATGCGCCCTTGATGAACTGCACCACGCCCACCTTGCCGCCGCGCCCCAGCATGCGCAGGGCAAGGCCGAAGGCGGCCGTGCTCTTGCCCTTGCCGAGGCCGGTATGGACGATGAGCAGGCCCTTCTCGGTCACCGTCTTGCCGGCGACCTCCGCATCCTGAACCGCCTTGCGCTTGGCCATCTTCTCGCGATGGCGGGCGGCGTCCTTCTCGTCCACGGTATCGCTCATGGCATCTGTCCTTTGACCGTCATGGGCAGCCCCGCCACCATGAAGACCACATGGTCGGCGCGCGCGGCAACCTGCTGGTTGAGCCGCCCCGCCGCATCGCGGAACCGCCGGGCAAGGGCATTGTCGGGGACGATTCCCAGCCCCACTTCGTTGGCCACGAGGACCGTGAGCCCGGCGCGCCGTCCCAGTGCCGCCACGAGGCGCTCCTGTTCCGCCGCAAGATCATGATCCGCCAGCAAGTGATTGGTGAGCCACAAGGTCAGGCAGTCCACCAGCACTGGAGCCTCTTGTGGAAGTTCAGCGATCAGCGCCGCCAGATTGAGCGGGCAGTCATGGGTGATCCAGCGGTCATCGCGTCGCGACCGATGGAGCGCGATGCGCGCCTCCATCTCCCCGTCCAGTGCCTGGGCGGTGGCGGCATAGAGGAAAGGCGGCGTCCCGCGCTCGATCAGCGCTTCCGCGTGGCGGCTCTTGCCGGAGCGCGCGCCACCGAGAACGAGGACGAGCGGCCCACGATGATCCTCCTGCAATGGCCCTGCCCTTTCAGGAACATCCCGCGCCGCGCTCTCGCCGGACCCGACGATTCCCCGGAACTATACCGCCCGTGACCGGCGTCGCAACGACGCCCTCATCTCATTGCCGCGCCTTGGCCACGAGCGAGGAGGTGGAGCGGCCCGCCACCAGATCAGCCAGAACCAACCGCCCGCCATGTGCGAGCACCACGTCCGCGCCCACCACGTCCTCGGGCTTGTAGTCCGAGCCCTTCACCAGCACGTCCGGCAGGAGGGTGCGGATGGTCTCCAGCGGCGTGTCCTCCTCGAACAGCACCACAAGATCCACGCAGCGCATGGCGCCGATGACGCGGGCGCGCGCGGTTTCGTCCTGAAGCGGGCGTGTCGGCCCCTTCAGGCGCCTGGTGGAGGCGTCCGTATTGAGCGCCACCACCAGCCGGTCGCCCTCGGCGGCGGCGGCTTCCAGAAGCGCCACATGGCCGGGATGGACAAGGTCGAAGCAGCCATTGGTGAACACCACCCGTGCGCCCGCCGCCTGCCAGCCGGAGACGATCTCCCGCGCGCGGTCCAAGGGCACCAGCGCGCCCGGCGGCTCCACCTGGGGCAGCGCGCGGTCGAGCGCGGCGGCGATCTCGGCCCGCGTCACCACCGCCGTGCCGAGCTTGCCCACGGCGATGGCGGCCGCCGCATTGGCCATACGCACGCACGCCTCCATGGGCTCGCCCGCCGCCAGCGCGGTGGCCAGCGCCGCCAGCGCCGTGTCGCCCGCGCCGGAAACGTCGAACACCTCGCGGGCCTCGGCCGCCACATGCAGGATCGGGCCGTCCTGGCGCCAGAGGGTCATGCCCTTCTCCGCCCGCGTCACCAGCACGTCGCCGCCGAACTGCGCGCCGGCAGCGGCGGCGGCCTGCGCCGCCTGTTCGTCCGTCTCGTCCGGCAGGCCGGTGGCTTCCGCAAGTTCGCGACGATTGGGGGTCACGAGGCGCGCCCCCCGATAGGACTCGAACGTGCGCCGCTTGGGGTCCACGATCACAGGCACATCATGCTTGGCCGCCTCGTCCATTACGGCGGCGATGACGGTGTCGCCCAGCACGCCCTTGGCATAGTCCGAGAGCACCGCCACCCGCGATGCCGCGACAGCGGCCCGCGCGGCGACCACAAGGCGCGCTTCCAGCTCCCGATCCGGGGCGCTTGTATCCTCCGCGTCGATGCGCACGATCTGCTGGCGCCCGCTCATGACCCGCGTCTTGGTGATGGTGGGCCGAGCGGAATCGGCCACCAGCCGATCGAGGGCGATGTCGGGATAGGCCCCGAGCGCCGTGCACAGGTCATCGGCGCGCGCATCCGCCCCCACGAGGCCCACCAGGATCACCGACGCGCCCATGGCGGCGATGTTGGCGGCCACATTGGCCGCGCCGCCCGGCACGAGCCGGTCGGAGCCGTGGACCAGAACCGGGACCGGCGCCTCGGGCGAGATGCGCGAGACGCTGCCGGTCACATAATGATCCACGATGATGTCGCCGATGACGGCGATGGGGCCGAGGCGGCTTTGCGAGAACATGGCGCCCTCACCCGTTCCGGGCGCGCAGATGCGCGCTCACATATTGGCTCACGCCGTCCTCCAGGGAGGTGAAGGGCTGATGGAAGCCCGCCGCCCGCAGCTTGGTCATGTCGGCCTGCGTGAAATACTGGTAGGCGCCCCGAATGCGCTCGGGCATGTCCACATAATCGATGCGCGGCTCGCGCCCCGCCGCCGAGAAGACCGCGCGGGCGAGATCCGCGAAGGAGCGGGCGGTGCCGGTGCCGATATTGAAGATGCCGCTCACGGACGGCGTCTCCACCAGCCAGCGCACCACCGCCACGCAATCGGCCACATAGACGAAGTCGCGCAATTGCCCGCCATCCGCGTAGCCGGGATCGTGGGACTTGAAGAGCGTCACCGCCTCCCCCGCCGCCGCGGTGGGGTAGATCTTGTGGATCACCGAGCGCATGTCGCCCTTATGCTCCTCGCCCGGCCCGTAGACGTTGAAGAAGCGCAAACCCGCCCATTGTGGCGGGTGCGCGCGCCCGGCCGCCACGTCCGACAGGAACCGCCGGTCGGCCATCAGCTTGCTCCACCCATAGAGATTGAGGGGGGCGAGGCTCATGAGGTCCGCGAGGGTTTCCGCATCCCCGAAGCCCCTGCTGCCGTCGCCATAGGTGGCGGCGGAGGAGGCATAGATGAAGGGCAGGCCCTTGCGCGCGCACAGTTCCCACAGATCGAGGCTGGCGCGGATATTCTGCGAGACGATCTTGTCGCCGTCCGTCTCGGTGGTGGCGGAGATGGCGCCCATATGGATGACCGCGCGAACCCGTCCGCCGTCCCGCTCCAAGAAGGGCAAAACGGCCTCGGGGCGGATCACGTCGTCAACCAGCACGTCCTGCAGATTGCGCCATTTGGGGCCGGATTCGAGCCAGTCGGCCACGACAACCCGGTAGCCGTCCTGCGCGAAGGCGCGCGCGATGTTCGATCCGATGAACCCTGCGCCGCCGGTGACCAGCACCGTGTCGCGATTGCCGTAGACGGTCATGGACGCCACCTCAGGGAGCGATGCGCTCCGTTTCATGCCGTCTGGTGCCGGTTACCCGGTGCCGAACGGGCTCGCTCAAGCGCCGCGCGGGCGTTCGGTGTCACGCAGGCCGTGGACGCGGCGCAGAGCCGGCTTCCTGTGCCATGGCCCGCCGCGATTTGTCCATGGCGTCCGCATGGCCGAACCGCAGCACGTTGAGGCTGCGCCAGGCCGCCTGGGCCCCGTGATCCACCATGCAAGGTGGTCCTTCCACCGTGTGCGGCGCCACCTTGCAGGCACTTTTCTCACACGGGGCACACGGGCGGAAGGACCGTACCTCCAGCACCTTGGCGCCATAAAGGCCGGTGAGGCGGGGATTGGTGGGGCCGTACAGGCCCACCGTGGGCACGCCGAGGGCCGCCGCCAGATGACCGAGGCCCGAATCCACGGCCACCACGCCCTGCGCGCCCGCAAGAATCGGGGCGATCTCGTCGATGGGTCCCGGCGGCTCCACATGGACGAAGGGCAGGTCGCGACGGATCGCGTCGGCGCGGACCCGTTCCGCATCCCCCAGCGCGAAGATGCGGGATTCGAGGCCCGCCTCGTGGGCGATCCCGGCCAGTTCCCGCCAGCGATGGGGCGTCCAGGTCTTGGTAGGCCAGGTGGTGCCGTGGAGCAGGAGAAGATAGGGCGCGGTGGCCGGGGCCGGGGCGAGATGGAGCCCCGCATCGATGGGCAGCCCCTCCAGATCATAGCCGAGCGCCGCCGCGAACAGCTTGCGGATGCGCAGGGCCATGTGCTCCGTCTCGGGGATATGGTGTCCGCGCCGATAGAAGAAGGGCGCCAGCCCTTCGCGCGCCGAGCCCCGCCCGAAGCCGTGGCGCGGGCCGGAGGCGAAGCAGGCGATGGCGGCGCTCTTCAGCAGCCCCTGCGCGTCGATCACCCGGTCATAGCGCTCCTGCTTCAACGCGGCGCGCACTGTCTGCCCCTCCGGCGAGCGCCAGCCGGCGATGGGGGATTTGCGCAGCCGCCGCATGGGAACGGGAATGACGTGCCGCACGGCGGGATGCAGGCGCACGAGAGGGACGAACGCCTCCTCCACCGCCCAGTCCACGGTGAGCCCGGGAATGCGGGTGGCCGCATCGGTCAGGGCCGGGAAGGTGTGGACCACATCCCCCAGCGACGACAGCTTGACGATGAGGATTTTCATCCCCGGATCCGCGCGGCAGCGGCCAGCACTTCGGCCGGCTGGATCGCCTCGAAGCAGGCGAGCGTGCCGAGCGGGCACTCGCGCTTGAAACAGGGGCGGCACGGCAGATCGTGGGACACGACCGTGGAGCGCGGCCCCGTGGGCGGGGTCATCTTTTCCGAGGAGGAGCCGTAGAGCACCACGAGGGGACGATCGAGCGCGCCCGCCACATGCATGAGGCCGGAATCGTTGGAGACAACCACGTCGGCCCCGGCGAGAATCGCCGCCGCCTCCATCAGATTTGTGCGTCCCGCCAGATTGTCGGGGATACCGCCCGCCCGCTCGACGATCTCCTGCGCGATGGGGGCATCCTTGGGCCCGCCGAGAATGCGGACGCGATAGCCCGCCGCGCGCGCCATGTCCGCGAGGCGGGCGAAGCGTTCCGCCGGCCAGCGCTTGGCCGGGCCGTATTCCGCGCCGGGGCACAAGGCCATGATCGGCCCCTCCCCCGGCAGCGGGAACCGCCCGTCCGCCTGTTCCCGCGCGCCGTCCGGCAGGAAGAGAACCGGGCGCGGCGCCCGCATCTGCTCACCCTTCGGGGCGCCCAGGGCCACGAAGCGGTCGATGGTGCGGGCGGTCTTCCGGTCGCGGTCGGGGCGCGCTTCCGTCAGCAGGATGCTGCGACCCTCGGCGGCATAGCCGATGCGCTCGGGAATGCCCGCCGCGAAGGGAACGATGGCCGCCTTGAAGGCGCGCGGCAGGATGATGGCCTTGCCATAGCCCTCGTCCTTCAGCGCCCGGCCGGCTTTCCAGCGGGCCACCACGCTGAACTGCCCGTGGCCGAGCGCCAGGGGAATGGTGCGGCGCACACCCCGGATGAGCTTGGCGATGGGAAGGGCGGCGGCGGGGGCGATGACGTCGATGGGGCGGCCGGGCTCACGCAGGCGGAGGCTTTCTATGAGGCTGCCGGCCATCACCATATCGCCGACCCAGGAGGGGCCGACCACCAGGATGGGGGAAACCGAACCTAACGCGCGCATGGGCGGCACTCGCCCCCCGAAAAGGCCATGGAGTGAACCGGGATCCCCACCCGGTGATGAAACCGCAGATGGGATCGATGTCGCGTCTTCGCAAGCCGGGCCCGTCCGGTCAAGGGTCGCGTCGGCGGAGCGTGAGCGACAGACGAAAAAGGGCGCCGAAACGGCGCCCTTTCAGACTGGAAGAAGGTCCGGCTCAGGCGGCGGGACGGAAGGTCTTCTCGGCAGCGGCCTTGAGGGGCTCGGAGCTGTCGGTGGCGATCTTCTGAGCGAGGGTGGAGAGTTCCTTGGCCTGGCTCTGGAGGGTCTCGTACTGCGAACGCAGGTGCGAGGTGGACAGCTCGACCGCCTCGGAGGGGGTCTTGGCCGACAGAACGGTGGCGAAGAAATCGAACGCCGTGTTCATGTTCGAGCGCAGGATTTCCAGGGACTTGAGATTGTACTCAGCCACGCCCTTGGCGGCGGTGGAACAGGAACCCTCGAACATGTCGGAGGTCTGCTCGGCGGCTTCCTTGAACTTCTCGTAGTTGCCGCGGGCCGACAGCACGCCCTTTTCCGCCATGTCGCGGAAGGGGGCCGGCATCTCGAACTTGGAGAAGGCGCTGCTGGCAGCGGCCATCTGATCCTGGAACGCTTTGGCAAAGCTCTCGTTCATGACTTCCTCGGTGCGCTGGTCGGTTTACGACGCCGTGAAGACCGCCGTACCTCCCCTATGCAATCGCACAGGTGTGCACCGCGCTCTTTCCGATCCCAAATGGATCATAACGCACGATAGGTGCGGCACAAAATGGTTTTTTGCGCCGCACAATCGAGGAGCCGGATGACGTAAGCGTCAGTAGGTCTGGTTCGGATCGTTCGGCTTGGTGGCCTGTTCGAATGCCGACTGCGCCGTCTTCGCGGTTGCGGCGCCCGCAGTCTGCAAGTCTTCCGCCACCGACTTGGCATGGGCCGTGGCGGCGGTGGTGAGCGTCTGGAGGCGATCGGCCAAAGCGCGGGCGTGCTCATCCA
This sequence comes from Aquabacter cavernae, assembly GCF_003993795.1. GTDB lineage: Bacteria > Pseudomonadota > Alphaproteobacteria > Rhizobiales > Xanthobacteraceae > Aquabacter > Aquabacter cavernae. Next base: position 663,848 of record NZ_RWKV01000008.1, on the reverse strand, counting down.
GCGAGCGGATGGTGGATTCGCCCAGCGTGCGGGCATCCGCGCCGAACGTGGCGGCCTGGGCCGCGACAGCCTGCACCTGCTCGGTGACGAAGGCCGCCTGGAGGCTCAGCACTTCCTGCGGGCTCCTCGCCTGGACGAGCTTGTTCAGGAAATCGAACGAGGCATTCACATTGGCTTCCACGAGGCCGATGGTCTTGGCGCGCAGTTCCTTGATGCCGGACTGCACTTCCTTGATCCGCTCCTCGGAATCTCCGACCGCGCTGCGGGCGGAATCGAACAGGGTGTCGAAAGCCTGGCGCGCCTGCGCCACATTCTTCTCCGCGATGACCCGCAACTCAGCGGGCAACTCGAGGTCGGGACCGAACTTGCTGCTCATCGTCGTCACTCCTCGGGCGTTGGGGATCCTCCGAACCGGCGGTTCCGGTGCGATCTTAGTGATGGTTTGCGCGGGATGGAATTGGCTTCATGTAAACGAACGGACATTTAGTTTTACATGTTCAAGGGTTTAGTCCGCCCGTTCAAGGCTTGGGCCGGCCATTTCCCGGCGCACGGCGCTCTTTCGGCGTCGTTCCGTCGCATCTTGGTGCCGTTTCACGACGGGAATGCGATTGCCGGGACGTTAATCTTTGAGTGGAATAGTTGCGGTACAGGCGCGGTCGCACCTGGAAGGGCCTGCGGGCCCGCGTTCTGTCTGAGGTCATGAGCGAGCACACGTCCCGTCTCCTGTCGCTCAACGAGCCAGCGTTCGCTCCGCTGCGCCGTCAGGATCTTGCGTCCTTTCTCGTGCTGCTGTCCGACGGGCGTGTTGTCGCAGCCACCTCCGCCTGCGCCGCGCTCGGCGTCACGGAGGACGCGCCCGCGCCCGCCAGCGTCGCCGCCATCGCCCGGCATGTGGCGGCGCTCCCGGGCCATACCCCCCGGCTGGAGCGGGTGCGCCTGCCGTCCGCCTTTGTCCCGCGTGTCTTCTCCTGCCTCGCCCTCACCACGCCCATCGGCCCGGTCGTGCTGTTTGCCGACCCCGCCGCCATGGCCGAGGCCCCGCCGCCCCCGGCGGCGCCTGCTGCGACCGTTGAGCCGGAGCCGCCGCCCGCGCGCCCCGTGCGCTTCACATGGGAGGCGGACGGCGAGGGGCGCATCCTCTCCCTCTCCGCATCCTTCATCGAGGCGCTCGGCCCGCGCCTGCGGGCCTGGCAGGGCCGCACCTTTTCGGATCTCGCCGCAGACGGGGTGCTGAAGGACACGGCCCGCGTCTCCGACATGCTCATGGGCGGGGCCACCTTCTCCGATGCGGTGCTGTGGACCGGGGAAGACCCGCCGCGGCGCATCGAGATCGGCGGCGTCCCGCTGTTCGATGCCGCCCGCCGGCGCATCGGCGTGCGGGGGTTCGGCCTCATCTGGCAGGCCCCTCCCCGTCCGCCCGCCCCGCCCCGGGCTCCGGAAAACGTGGTGCCGCTGCGCGGCGGCGCCCTCTCGCCCCGCGAGCGAACCGCGTTCCACGAGATCGCCCGCTCCCTGAACGAAGCCATCGACAATTGGCCGAAGCCCGCCCCGGTCGCATCCCCGTCCCAGGATGCGCCGCGCACCGACGCGCCCGTGGAACACGAGCCGCCGCCTCCGGAGACACGGCGGGAGGAGCCGATCGCCTACGCGCCTCAACCGAGCGCGCCCCTGCCTGAGCCCGTGCCCGCCCCTGTTGTCCCGCAGCCCGCTGCCGCCCCCGTCGAGCAGACCTCTTGGCAGGATGGCCTTCTCGACCGCCTGCCCATCGGCCTTGCCGTCCAGCAGCGGGGCGCCATCGTCCATGTGAATGAGACGCTGCTGGAATGGGTGGGCACGCCGGATGCCGACGCCTTCCGCGATGCCGGCGGGCTCGGACGCCTGCTGGTGCGTGGCGGCGATGGGCGGCTGGAACTGAAATCCCTCGCGGGGCCTGGCCGCTCCGTGGATGTGCGGCTGCTCTCGGCGCCCTGGCGCGGGCAGACGGCCATCATCCATACGCTGCGGGCGCTGGAGCCCCTTCCGCCGCCTCCACCTCCGCCTGTCGCCCCTCCTCCGCCCGTGGTGATCGCGCCGCAGGTGGATGTGGCCGCGGAACGGGCGCGCGGGCGGGCAGAGGCGCTGGATGTCATCCCCTTCCCCGTCTTCCTGCTGGATGCCTCCGGGATCATCGAGGAGATGAATACTGCCGCCGCTGAATTGTGCGGCTTCACGGCCACCGAGCTGAAAGGCGAGCCCTTCACCCTGACTTTCGCCCCCGGAAGCCAGGTGGATGCGGTGGCGCTGCTGGATGCGGCGGTCGAATCGCCCGACGATGCGGCCCCACGCGAAGGGGCGCTTCGGGCCCGGCATCGGCTGGGTATCGAGACGGAGCTGGATGCGCTGATCGTTCGCGCTGTCCGGGGTTCGGGCCGCTATTGCCTCATCCTGCGCGAGCCGAAAGAGCGTGCGGACGACGGCGCCCTGGCGGCGCATCCCGCCACGCGGCGTCCCGAAACCCGGGTCGCCGCCGCGGACGCCGATCTTTCGGTGGCCATGGAGCCTTTCGTGCGGAGGGTCTCCCATGCGGTTCGCGTGCCGCTCACCTCCATCATGGGTTTCGTGGATGCCGTGCGCGGCTCCACCTTCGGCCCCGTGGGGAACAACCGCTATGCCAAGCAGGCGGAAGCTGCGGCGATCGCCGCGCAGCAATTGCTGGCGAGCCTTGCGGATATCGAGGCGCTGAATGCGGCGGCGGCTGTGGACCCGCGCACGAGTGTGGACGTTTCCGTCGCCACACGCTTGGCGCTCGACCATGTCCAGGCGAGCGCCAAGCGCCGGCGCGTCCTGCTGCGCGGGGACATGGCCGACGACCTCGATGCCTGGTTCAATCCCGCAATTCTCGACGAGGGCTTGCGCCTGCTGCTGGAGGAGGCCGTCCAGGCGACGCCGGCCGGAGGGCAGGTGCTCGTCTCCTCCCGCCGTGCCGATCCGGCTACCCATGCGGGAGTGGTCATCCTGGTGCGCGACGGCGGGCGCGGGCTGAGCGAGGAAGAGATCGCCATTGCCCTTTCGCCATTCAAAACCGCCGCCGTTTCCGATCGCTTCACCGGCAGCGGCCGCCCGTTCCGCATGGCCCGGCTTGCTGCGCTCATGCAGGCGAACGGCGCGCAATTGCGCCTGAGGCGCGGCGTGGAGATGGGCATGCTCTGCGAGATCCACCTGCCCGACTGAGCCGTACGGCTTTCCGTTTCGGCTACGGGATTATGCCCTACGCAATTCTACCAGGGTCGGCACCCATGCGGCAGTCACGCGGGTTCGACAGGCTGTTTTCTTCTTGATGGGCAAAGAGATCGTTGGCTGGCCGCAAAATAGAATGATTAGAAAGTACGGTTTGGGGCCCCTCTTTCGCGCTGTTTTGATCCTTGCGAGGGTGTCGCCGGGATTGACGCGGGACCCGGTGACAGGCAAAAAATAGAGACAATCCAGTGGTTTAGAAAGAATCTAAACTAGAACGCCCGGTCGCTCGATGATTGTTTGCTCTTGCAACGTCTTTTCCGATCACCAAGTGCGGGACGTGCTCGCCAACTCGTCGGGCGTGCGCTCCCCCGGACAGGTGTATCGGTGCCTGGGCTGCTCGCCGCAATGCGGTCGCTGTGCCCGCACCATCCGGGCGATTCTTGATCAGGTGCACGGCTCCTGCTCCGATTGCCCGGTGGAATGCCCGGGCGCCGCGCTCTCCACGAAGCTGGTCGCCGCCGAATAGGCGGCTTTGTCGCATCACCCCGGGAACGGGGGGCGTGGGGGTCCTGCTTGTCTTTTCTTTAGAATTCCTCTAAGTCTGATTTCAGGGTAGCACGAGACGCTCAGGCACTTGGGCGCAGGGACTTGGGCCCAGGGACTTGGGCGAAGGAGCTTACAATGAAGGGCGATGCTAAGGTCATCGAGTATCTCAATCGTGGCCTTCGGTCGGAGCTGACGGCGATCAACCAGTACTGGCTGCACTATCGCATGCTGGAAAACTGGGGTTTCAAGGACCTCGCCAAGAAGTGGCGCGCCGAATCCATCGAGGAGATGGTGCACGCCGACAAGTTCGTGGATCGCATCCTGTTCCTGGACGGTTTTCCGAACCTGCAGGTGCTCGATCCGCTGCGTATCGGTCAGGACATCAAGGAAATCCTTGAGGCCGACCTCGCCGCCGAGCAGGAAGCCCGCGCCCTCTACCAGGAAGCCGCGGCCTACAGCAGCTCGGTGAAGGACTTCCCCAGCCGCGACCTCTTCGAGGAACTGATGACGGACGAGGAAGGCCATATCGACTTCCTTGAGACCCAGCTCGACCTCGTGGCGCGTCTCGGTGTGCAGCTCTATGCGCAGCACCATATGGGCAAGTTGGAAGACGACTGACCTTTTCGGACCCGTTCCGGAAATCAGGAAGCCCGGCCTTTGCGCCGGGCTTTTTGTTTGGCCAGTTTAGAATTGGACATTCTCTAATCTTTTCTCGTTCCTGCGCTCGTGATTGACGCAAGCCGTTGGCTGACGTTACGCGAAGTCCGATCGGCCGCATCAAGCAGGCCGTCCGGAGAACGCCATGTTCAGGAAACTGCCCAGCCGAACCCGAGTCTGCCATGCGGTGCTCGCCGCCGCCGCGGGCCTGCTTCTGTCCGGCGCCGCCTCGGCGCAGGGTGTGCTGAACGTCTATACGACCCGCGAGCCCGGCCTCGCCGCGCCGGTGTTCGAGGCCTTCACCAAGGCCACGGGAATCACCGTGAACAGCGTGTTCGTGAAGGACGGCCTCGCCGAGCGCGTGAAGGCCGAGGGCAGCGCCTCCCCTGCCGATATCCTCATGACGGTGGATGCGGGCAACCTGCTGGACGTGGTGGATGCCGGCGTCACCCAGCCGGTGAACAGCCCCGTCCTCACTGCGGCGATCCCCGCCAATCTGCGGGATCCGAACGGCAATTGGTTCGCGCTCTCGCTGCGCGCCCGCCTTCTCTATGCGGCGAAGGACCTCAAGCTCTCCTCCATGACCTATGAGAATCTCGCCGATCCCAAGTGGAAGGGCGAGATCTGCATCCGGTCGGGCCAGCACCCCTACAATGTGGGGCTGACCGCCGCCTATATCGTGCATCACGGCGAGGCCAAGACCGAGGAATGGCTGAAGGGCGTGAAGGCCAATCTCGCGCGCAAGGCCACCGGCGGCGACCGCGAAGGCGCGCGCGACATTCTCGGCGGCATCTGCGATCTCGCCATCGGCAATTCCTACTATGTGGGCCTCATGCGCTCCGGCAAGGGCGGCCCCGAGCAGCAGAAGTGGGCCGATGCCATCGACGTGGTCCTGCCCGTGTTCGAGGGCGGCGGCACCCATGTGAACGTGTCCGGCGCGGCGGTGGCCAAGAATGCGCCCAACAAGGACAATGCGGTCCGCTTCCTCGAGTTCGCTGTCTCGCCCGAGATGCAGGCCATCTATGCCAAGGCCAATTTCGAGTATCCGGTGATTGCGGGCGCGCAGGTCGATCCCGTGATTGCCGCGCTCGGCCCGCTGAAGGTCGATCCCATCTCCCTGGTGGAGATGGCCAAGGCCCGCAAGAAGGCGAGCGAGCTGATCGACCGCGTCGGCTTCGACAATTGATGTGGTCGGCCCCGGCTCCGGCCGGGGCCGCGCTGGCGTGACCAAAGGCCCATGAGCCCTGCTTATCGGCCTTTGGTGGGACCTTCCGCTTGACCGACTTTTCTGCGAAATCCTGGATCCGGCCGCCGGCGCGCATCGCCCGGCGGCTTCGTTCATTGCCGGTGGCGGCTGCCTTCGGCGTGGCGGCCTTCGTGCTGCTGCCGGTTCTCGCGCTGATCGCCATCGCCGCCCAAGGGTCCGGCGATCTCTGGCCCCATCTCATCGACAATGTGCTGCCCACGGCCCTGTGGCAGACCGGCGTGCTGCTGGTGGGCGTGGGGATCAGTGTCACACTGGTGGCCGTGCCGTGCGCCTGGCTGGTGGCCACCTGTGCCTTTCCCGGCCGCCGATGGCTGGAGGTGGGGCTGCTCCTGCCGCTCGCCTTGCCCGGCTATATCGTCGCCTATTCTTATCTGGACGTGCTCCATCCCCTCGGCCCGGTGCAGAGCGCGCTGCGCTGGATGCTGGGCATCTCCAGCCCGCGCGGCTTCCAGCTTCCCGACGTGCGGTCCGCCTGGGGCTGCATCTTCGTGCTGTCCTGCGTGCTCTACCCCTATGTCTATCTGTCCGCCCGGGCGAGCTTCCTGGTCCAGTCCGCCAGCGCGCTGGATGCGGCGCGGGCGCTGGGCGCGGGGCGGTGGCGCACGGTGTGGCGCGTCGCCCTGCCCATGGCGCGCCCCGCCATCGTGGCGGGCCTCACGCTGGCGCTACTTGAAGTGCTGGGCGACATCGGCGCGTCCGAATTCCTCGGCATGCGCACGCTGACGGTGTCCGTCTACACCACCTGGGTGAACCGCTCGAACCTGCCCGGCGCGGCGCAGATCGCGCTGGTCATGATGATGTTCGTCCTCGTTCTGGTGGCGGCCGAGCGCGCGGCCCGGAGCCGGGCCCGCTATGGCGGCGGGGGCAGCGCCCGCCCGCCCGCCCTCGTGCCGCTGACGGGCATGGCAGGGGTGGCGGCCTGCCTCTTCTGCCTCGTGCCGGTCCTGCTCGGCTTCGGCGTGCCGCTGCTTCACCTCCTGTTCGCCGCCATCAAGAGAATCGAGTTCAGCGGCATCTCGCCCAACCTGCTGGTGGAGGCGCGAAACAGCGCCCTCTTGGCGGGCGGCGGCACCGTGCTCGCGCTGGCCCTTGGCTTCCTGGTCACCTTGGCGCAGCGCCTCGTCCCGTCCGGGCTCACCGCCGGTCTCGCCCGCTTGTCCACGCTCGGCTACGCCATTCCCGGCACGGTCCTGGCCATCGGGCTGCTGACGCCGCTGGCCGGGTTCGACAATCTGGTGGACCAGGCGGCGCGCCAGACCTTCGGCATCTCCACCGGGCTGCTGATCTCCGGCTCGGGCGCAGCCCTCATCATCGCCTATGCCATCCGCTTCCTCGCCATCAGCGTGGGCGCGCTGGAGGCGGGATATGGGAAGATCTCGCCCAATCTCGACATGGCCGCGCGGAGCCTGGGTCGTTCGCGCCGGGGGGCTGTGCGCCATGTCCACCTGCCCCTCATGCGCACCGCCCTCGCGACGGCGGCGCTCATGGTGTTCGTGGACGGCATGAAGGAGCTTCCCGCAACCCTTCTGCTGCGGCCGCTGGGCGTCGAGACGCTCGCGACCCACGTCTATGGAGAGGCCGCGCGCGGCACCTATGAGGACGGTGCCCTGGCAGCGCTGCTCATCGTTCTGGTGGGTCTCGTGCCCGTTCTGATGCTGGCGCGCCTGTCCTATACCTCCCTCGCGGGCGCTGCGCAGGGCAGCCGGAGCGGGTGAGGCCAGCGGTGCCGTCGCCTCATTCTGAAAGCCTTGAAAGCGACACAGACCGGCTTTTATGTGCCGGGCCTCTCGCGAACGGGAGAATCGGTCATTTATGCGCGAGGCGGCGCTGCGGACCATTCCCGAACGATCGGAAGATTTGAGTGTGATTTCAGGCGCGAACACCCGCAGGGCCGTTCTGGCCGCCGCTGCTGCGGCCGGAGCTTTCGCTTTGGTCGGGCTCGGCTTTCTGGCGCTGGCTCCGAGCCTGGTGCCGGAGGCGGAGTTGCGCCGGGTGGTCACCGATGCGCTGGCCCGCTCCACCGGCCATCGCGCCAGCATTTCGGGCGAGCCGCGCCTCGCGCTCTTTCCCGTCCCCTCCGTGATCCTGGAGAAGGTGGCGTTTCCCATGCCGGGGCGCATGGCGCTGGATGCGCAGGGCGCCGTGGCGCGTCTGCGCCTGCTGGGCCTGCTGACCGGCCGTGTGGAAGTGGCGGATGTGACGCTGGAGCGTCCCACCCTCGTCATCACCGGCCATTCCCCCCTCCTCGCGCCCGCGCTTGTCTCGCTTCTGGCGGGGCCGGACCTGCCGGAGCTGCGCCTGCATGGCGGCACGGTCGCCATGCGCAATGCGGACGGCCTGACCGAGGAATTGGTGAGCGGCATCGACGCGCATGTGGAGCGCTCCCTGGTGGGCGGCGGGCTCACCGCGCAGCTCTCCTTCACCTGGCGCGACCGCACGACCCGCGCCGAACTGGAAATCGCCGACGCGCGCGCCTTCCTCACCGGCGAGGCGACGGACGCCAAGGCCCATGTGGCCACGGGCGATTCCTGGCTACGCTTCCGGGGGCAGGCCGCCGCAGGCCCCGCCGCGAAACTGGCGGGCGAGGTGAGCGGGGAAACCGGCGCGTTGCGCGGCCTGCTCACCTGGGCCGGAACATCCCTGCCCATTTCCGGCGGGTTCAACCAGTTCGCCTTTTCCGGCTCGGTGAAAGCGGATCGTGAATCGGTCCAACTGTCTCCGGTCGTCGCCACCCTCGACGGCAACAAGAGCGAAGGCGCGCTGACGCTGAAGCTCGGCGGTCCCCGCCCCTCTTTGGAAGGCACGTTCGCCGCCAATGCGGTGGACCTGACCCCCTATGGCCGGATCGCCATGACCGAGCGGGCCGACGGGGATTGGGACCGAACCAACCTCAATCCGCGCCCCCTCTCCCGGCTCGACCTCGACCTGCGCCTCTCCGCCGCGCGCATGAAGGTGGAGGACAGTGTGTTCGAGCGGGTGGCCACCAGCGCCGTCCTGCGCTCGGGGCATCTGGTCCTGGCGCTCGGCACCGCGCAGGCGTGGGGCGGCTCGGTGCGGGCTTCGCTGGATATCGTCGCCAATGGCGGCGCCGAGGGCACGGCCCTGAAATTCCAGGGCACCGGCACCGGCATCGCCCTTGAGCGCGCCTTCGGCGACCTGCTGAGCATCCGGCGCATCGAAGGCACGGGCGACGTGGAAGCGGTGCTGGAAGGCGCCGGCCACAGCTATTACGAGATCGCCCAGGCGCTGTCCGGCATGGTGCTGCTGCAGGCCACCAACGGCTCCATCGCGGGCATCGACGTGGCGCAGGTGATGCGGCGCATCGAGCGGCGCCCCCTCTCCGGCGGCGGCGACCTGCGCGGCGGGCGCACCCCCTTCGACCGGCTGGTGGCCAAGATCAACCTGACCGACGGCGTCGCCCGCCTGATCCAGGCGCAGATGTCCGGCAAGCAGGTGAACCTCGCCCTCGACGGCGCGGTGGATGTGGGCTCGCGCGACATCGATCTCCAGGGGCGGGCGATCCTGCTGCCGTCCGCGTCGGCGGAACGCAGTGCGCCTTTCGACCTGCCCTTCATCATCCAGGGTCCCTGGAGCAGCCCGTTCGTCATGCTGGACCCGCGCAGCCTGATCGAGCGCTCCGGGGCCGCCCAGCCGCTTCTGGAAGCGGTGCGCAATCGCGGCCCCAGCGGCGAGGCCGCCGTTCGTTCCGTGATCGAGCAATTGGCCAAGCCCACCGCCCTGCCCCCGGCGAAACCGGCGAACTGATTTCCCGCTCCTCGCGTCCGTCCGAAGCGTCCCTCAGGCGGGGGCGATGGTGGTTGCCGTCGTCGCCTCCAGGGGCAAATCGTTGCGCGCGGGTGACGCCACCGCGCCCGGCGGATCGTCCGCAAGGCGCGCGAACAGGAAATGGTCCTCCCACATCCCGTTGATGCACAGATAGCGGCGCGCCAGACCTTCCCGCACGAATCCCAGGCCCTCCAGCAGCCGGATGGACGGGGTGTTGTTGGTCATGCAGGCGGCTTCGATGCGGTGCAGGCCGAGCGCCTGATGGGCGACGGGCAACATGGTGCGCACCGCGGCCCGCATATAGCCCTGCCCGGCGAAGGGCGCGCCCATCCAATAGCCGAGGCTCGCCGCCTGGCAGATTCCCCGGCGCACGTTGGACAGGGTCAGCCCGCCCATGAGGCGGTCGTCCGAGGCGCGGAACAGGAACAGCGGATAGGCCTCGTCGCGGACCATGTCCCGCGCGTAGCGGCGCAGCCGTCGCCGGAAGGCGGGCTTGGTGAGGTCGTCGGCGGCCCAGATGGGTTCCCACGGCGTCAGGAAGGCGCGGCTCGTCTCCCGCAGCTCACGCCATTCGTCATAGTCGCGCATCTGCGGCACGCGCAGATAGACGCCATCCCCGTTCACGGCGGGGAGCACATCGGGCGAGAGGATCGAGGACAGGAGCCACATGCCCAAGCTCTTTACGCACGCCTCAGCCGGTCCCCGCCCCGGCGTCAGCTCACTCGCAGACGTTCCACCACCCGGGCCGCGGGTTCAAGCCCCCTTCCCGGCCCGATGGCGGACAGAACCGGCCGTCCGCCGCCCAGGAGACCTTCAGCCGCGGCGCGCACGGCCGCCACGTCCACGGCCTCCACCTTGGCGACGATCTCCTCCACGGGGATGATGCGGTCGAAACCCAGGATCTGACGCGCCAGCTGATCGGCCCGCGCGCCGGAGCTTTCCAGCGCCGCCAGCAGGCCCACCTTCATCTGCGCCTTGGCGCGGGCCACCTCCACGTCGCTGGCGTCGCGGGCGACCGCCTCCAACTGGTCGATGACCACATTGGTCAGCTCGCCCACATCCCCATCGTCGGTGCCCGCATAGATCCCGAACAGCCCGGCATCGGCATAGGGCCAGTGGAACGCATAGATGGAATAGCAGAGGCCTCGCTCCTCGCGCACTTCCTGGAACAGGCGCGAGGACATGCCTCCGCCCAGCACATTGGCCAGGACCTGGAGCGCGTGGAAGCCCGGATCCTTGTAGGAGAGCCCTTCCAGGCCCAGCACCACATGGACCTGCTCCAGGTCGCGCGGGGTGAGGGTCGTCCCGCCCGCAAAGCGCGCGGGCGGCGGCTCGGCCTTGCCCGCGCTGCTCAGGGAGCCGAGGCGCGCGGCGGCTTCCGCCACAAGCTGGTCGTGATCCACGGCACCCGCCGCCGCGACCACCATGCCCGGGCCGCGATAGGTGCGGGCCAGATAGGCGCCGAGCCGGTCGCGGTCGAAGCCGCGCACGGTCTCCGGCGTGCCGAGAATGGAGCGGCCGACGCTCTGGCCGGGGAATGCGGCCTCCTGGAACAGGTCGAACACCAGGTCGTCGGGCGTGTCCATCACAGCCCCGATTTCCTGGACGATGACGTTCTTTTCTCGCTGAAGCTCGTCCGGCGCGAAGGCGGGCTCGGTGAGGATGTCTGCGAGGATATCGAGGCCGAGCCCCACATCCTCGCCCAGCACGCGGACATTGTAGGAGGTCTGCTCCACCGAGGTGGCGGCATTGATGTCGCCGCCCACCTGCTCGATCTCCTCCGCGATCCCGCGTGCGGAGCGTCGGCGCGTGCCCTTGAAGGCCATGTGCTCCAGCAGGTGCGAGATGCCGTGCTCGCCTTCGCTCTCATCGCGGGCGCCCGCGCCCACCCAGATGCCCAGGGAGGCCGTGCCCAAATGCGGCATGGCATCGGTGACGACGCTGATTCCGTTGTCGAGACGGGTAAGGCGCACGCTCACGCGGCGGCCCCCGAAGCGGTGCGGGCGTGGGTGGTGATGAAGGACTGGATGGCCCCGAGATCGTTGGGCAGCACGGTGAACCGCTCCTTGCGCGTTAGCAGGTCCGCCATGTGCGGCGGCAAGGCCGGGCGCTTTCCGGTGGCGGCCTCGACGGCGTCCGGGAACTTCGCAGGATGGGCCGTGGACAGGATGACCTGCGGCACGGAGGCGGAATGCTCCACCTTGCCCGCCACGTTCATGGCGACGGCGGTGTGCGGGTCGAGCATGTATCCGGCCTCGCGATAGAGGCGGGAAATGGTGGCGGCGGTCTCCGGCTCATCGGCGCGGCCGGCGGAGAAGTCGCTGACGATGGCGGTGAAGGCGTCGCGCGGGATGGTGAAGCTGCCGGACTGGCCGAGGGAGGCCATCAACCGGCGGACGATCTCGGCGTCGCGGTCCAGGGCCTCGAACAGCAGGCGCTCGAAATTGGACGAGACCTGGATGTCCATGGAGGGCGAGGAGGTGGCGTGCACGCCACGCACCTCGTAGCGGCCGGTCTCGATGGTCCGGGCCAGGATGTCGTTCACATTGGTGGCGACGGTCAGGTCGCGAATGGGAAGCCCCATGCGCTTGGCCACCCAGCCCGCGAAGATATCGCCGAAATTGCCGGTGGGAACGACGAAGGACACTTCCCGATGGGGGCTGCCCAGCGCCACGGCGGAATAGAAATAATAGACCACCTGGGCGACGATGCGGGCCCAATTGATGGAATTGACCCCGGCCAGGGACATGCGATCCCGGAACAGGTGGTTGTTGAACATGGCCTTCACATGGGCCTGGCAGTCGTCGAACGTGCCTTCCACCGCGATCGCGTGAACATTCTGCCCGCCCACCGTGGTCATCTGGCGCCGCTGCACCTCCGAGACCCGGTTGTGGGGATAGAGGATGAAGACGTCGAGCGCATCCGAGTGGCGGAACGCCTCGATGGCGGCGCTGCCCGTGTCGCCGGACGTGGCGCCCACCAGGGTCGCCCGTGCGCCGCGCTGGGAGAGGACATGGTCCATGAGGCGGGCGAGCAACTGCATCGCCACGTCCTTGAAGGCCAGCGTCGGGCCGTGGAACAGCTCAAGCACGAAGGTATTGGGCGCCACCTGCAGCAGGGGGGTGGTGGCCGTGTGCCGGAAGCCCGCATAGGCGTCCGAAATCATCACATCGAGGGCGGCGGCGGGAATGGCGTCGCCCACGAAGGGGGTGATGATCCGGCGCGCCACGTCCGCATAGGACTTGCCCGCCAGGGAGGCGATCTCCTGCGTGGACAGAGTGGGCCAATCCTCGGGCACATAAAGCCCGCCGTCGCGGGCGAGTCCCGCGAGCAAGGCATCTGAAAAGCCCAGGAGCGGCGCTTCGCCGCGGGTGGAAATGTAGTGCACCGTGTCGCTCCGGGTGGGCGTCGCGCGCCGAAACGGGATACGCCGGGTCTCGTCAGTGACTGAAAGCGCTGACACGGCGATTTGTGCCGCTCTTATCCGCCCTTGCGCGGGAATGCCAGTCCGCCTTGCCCGCCGACGCGGGGCGGACCAGGATGCCGCATCTGCCTGCACGGATTTCTATCATTGATTTCACTGCTTTCCCACCTGCTTGCGGTCATCGGCAGACAGGGCACAAAGGCCGTTGCCGCAAGCATTTTCGTCGGTCTCGCCTTGCCGCCTCTGGCGGCTCTGGCCAAGCCCGTGCTGGTGCCATGCATTTTATGCCTGCTGGCCATGTCCTTCATGCGCACCGACCTGCGCCAGATGGCCGGGGGGCGTCATGCCCTGCTGCTGGCGGGGGCGCTGGTCTGGATCATGGGCGTGCTGCCGCTCGCCCTCGGCTTCACCGTGAACCGCCTGCTGCCGCCGGCCGATAACGGCCTCATGCTGGCCCTGGTGATGCAGGCCGCCGCGCCGCCCATCATGTCCACGCCTGCTTTCGCGCTGCTTCTGGGGATAGATGCGGCGCTCAGCCTCGCGGTGATGCTGCTGGCCTTGTGCATCCTGCCCTTCACGGCCCCTGTGTTCGTGGCCTATTTCACCGATGGCGCGCTGGCGCTGGACGGGATGGCGCTCGGCGGGCGGCTTGTGCTCATCATCGCCGGTTGCGCGGGTTCGGGCCTCCTGTTGCGCGGGCTCATCGGGCCGGTGCGGATGGTGCGCTGGAACGACCAGCTGAACGGCCTCAACGCCCTGTTGCTGCTGGTTCTTGCCGTCGCTTTCATGGATGGGGTGACGGCACGCCTTCTCGTGGAGCCCTGGCTGGTGCTGGGCATGGCGGGGCTCGCCGCTTTGGTGTCCGTCTGCGCGCTCCTGGCGACACTGGCACTGTTCCGGCGGGTGGAGGCGGGACAGGATTTGATGCTCGCTTATGCGGCGGGCAACCGGAATTTCGGCCTCATGGTGGCTGCGGCCGGTGGTGTCCTGCCGGAGACCACCTGGCTCTATGTGGCCCTGGCTCAATTCCCCATTTACCTCCTGCCCTATCTGCTGCGTCCCCTCGCCGCCCGCCTGCTGCGCCGCGCAGGGCCGCCCTGACATCGGCGCGCTACCGGAGAGGGCTCCAATCTGTTAGAGCGCAGCCCAACACCTCCTGAAGCGAGCCAAGCCATGATCCCCCGCTACAGCCGGCCTGAAATGGCCTCCATCTGGACCCCGGAAGCCCGGTTCCGCATCTGGTTCGAGATCGAGGCCCATGCGGCTGAGGCCATGGCGGACCTCGGCATCGTCCCCAAGGAGGCGGCCGCGCTCATCTGGGAGAAGGGCCGGGACGCCCAGTTCGACGTGGAGCGCATCGACGCCATCGAGCGCGAGGTGAAGCACGACGTTATCGCCTTCCTCACCCATCTCTCCGAGATCGTCGGCCCCGAAGCGCGCTTCGTCCACCAGGGCATGACCTCGTCCGACGTGCTGGACACCTGCCTTGCCGTCCAGCTCACCCGCGCGGCGGACCTGCTGATCGCGGACGTGGACCAGCTTCTGACGGTGCTGGAGCGCCGGGCGTTCGAGCACAAGCTCACCCCCACCGTGGGCCGCTCCCACGGCATCCATGCCGAGCCCACCACGTTCGGCATCAAGCTGGCCATCGCCCATGCGGAATTCCAGCGCAGCCGCGCCCGCCTCGTGGCCGCCCGCGCGGAAGTCGCCACCTGCGCCATTTCCGGCGCGGTGGGCACCTTCGCCCACGTGGATCCCCGCGTTGAGGAATATGTGGCGCAGAAGATGGGCCTGGAGGTGGAGACCGTCTCCACCCAGGTGATCCCGCGCGACCGGCACGCCATGTTCTTCGCCACCCTTGGCGTCGTTGCCTCGTCCGTGGAGCGGCTCGCCACCGAGATCCGCCACCTGCAGCGCACCGAGGTGCTGGAAGCGGAGGAATATTTCTCCGAGGCCCAGAAGGGCTCCTCGGCCATGCCGCACAAGCGCAACCCGGTGCTGACCGAGAACCTCACCGGCCTTGCCCGCATGGTGCGCGCCTATGCCCTGCCCGCCATGGAGAATGTGGCACTCTGGCACGAGCGCGACATTTCGCACTCCTCCGTGGAGCGCATGATCGGCCCCGATTCCACCGTGACCCTGGACTTCGCGCTGATGCGGCTCGCCGGCGTGGTGGACAAGCTGGTTGTCCATGCCGACAACATGCAGAAGAACATGGACAAGCTGGGCGGGCTCATCCACTCCCAGCGCGTTCTGCTGGCGCTGACCCAGAAGGGCGCGAGCCGCGAGGATTCCTATCGCCTCGTGCAGCGCAACGCCATGAAGGTCTGGCGCGGCGAAGGCGACTTCCGCACCTTCCTGCTGAATGATGCGGACGTGCGCAACTTCCTCTCGGAAGACGACATCAACGAGAAGTTCGATCTCGGCTACCACCTGAAGCACGCCGATACGATCTTCAAGCGGGTGTTCGGCCGGGCCTGATCGCCGGCGCATTCCCAAAAGAAAAGCCCGGGCTCTCGCCCGGGCTTTTTTATTCACGTCATGTGCTGGATGGCGTCAGCCGATGGCGCGATCGCGCACGGCGATGCCCTTCTCCTCGAAGAGCGGGATCAGCTCTCCGGCCTGGAACATCTCGCGCACGATGTCGCAGCCGCCCAGGAACTCGCCCTTCACATAGATCTGCGGGATCGTGGGCCAGCTCGCATAATCCTTGATGCCCTGACGCAGCTCGTCGGACTCCAGGACGTTGATGCCTTTGAACGGCACGCCGACATGGTCGAGGATCTGGACGACCTGACCGGAGAAGCCGCACATGGGGAATTGCGGCGTGCCCTTCATGAACACCACCACATCGTTGCCCTTGACCTCGCGGTCGATGAATTCGCGAATGCTCATGTCGTTCGTCCGAATATGGCCCGGCGGCGCCGGTATATGGCCTTGAAGATCGGGGCTCGGCCGTCAAAGCGCAAGGGGCGGTGACGGCCACGGGAAAATGGCTGCCTGTCGCGGTTCGCCGCAGGCTCAGGCAGCCGAAACCTCAGGCAGGGGCCGAGGTCTTGAGCGCGAGCGCGTGCAGCACGCCGCCCATATTGCCCTGGAGGGCGGCATAGACGAGCTGGTGCTGCTGCACCCGCGACTTGCCCCGGAATGCCTCCGACACGATGGTCGCGGCATAATGGTCGCCGTCTCCGGCGAGGTCCTGGATGGTCACTTCGGCATCGGGGAGCGCCTGCTTGATCAGGCGCTCGATATCTGCGGCGGCCATAGCCATGGTCTTATCCCCTCGTCAGGAGCTGGCGCCCATATAGATGGGCAGCCATGTTTCGTTCCGGTCGCGCAGGCCCTCCACGGAGATGGAGCGCTCGCCGGGCAGGAGGATGCGGTCGCCGCCGGTCTTGCCGAGCTTGAGCAGCGGCACGCCCGCCGCCTCGGCGCGGCGCACGATGTCCGGCCCCTCGCCATGGGCGGCGACGATGACGTAGCGCGCCTGATCCTCGCCGAACCAGAAGGCGTGGGCGGGGATGCTCGCGGGCTTGTCCAGGGAAGCGCCCAGCTCGCCGGCCATGGCCATCTCGGCGATGGCCACCAGAAGGCCGCCGTCGGAGACGTCATGCACGGCCGTCACCACTTCATCGCGGATCAGGGAGCGCACGAAGTCGCCGTTGCGCTTCTCGGCCACCAGGTCCACCGGCGGGGGCGCGCCCTCTTCCCGGTCGCAGACGGTCTGCAGATAGGCGGAGGCGCCGAGCCAGCCTTCGGTCTTGCCCACCACATAGATGGCCTCGCCCGCGGCCTTGAAGCCGAGCGTCATGCTCTTGTGGAGATCCTCCACGAGGCCCACGCCGCCAATGGTGGGGGTGGGCAGGATCGCCTTGCCGTTGGTCTCGTTGTAGAGGCTCACATTCCCGGACACGACCGGGAAGTCGAGCGCCTCGCAGGCCGCACCGATTCCCTTCACGCAGCCCACGAACTGACCCATGATCTCGGGGCGCTCGGGATTGCCGAAATTGAGGTTGTCGGTGACCGCGAGCGGGATCGCGCCCACGGCTGTCAGGTTGCGCCACGCCTCGGCCACGGCCTGCTTGCCGCCCTCGAAGGGATCGGCTTCGCAATAGCGCGGGGTCACGTCGGACGTGAGGGCGAGCGCCTTCGGGCCATCTTCCACGCGCACCACCGCGGCGTCGCCGCCCGGCTTCTGCACGGTGTTGCCCTGGATGAGATGGTCATACTGCTCCCAGATCCAGCGCTTGGAGCACAGGTCCGGGGACATGATGAGCTTGTCCAAAGCGTCGGGCACGGACACCGCATCCGACACGTCGGAGGGCTTCAGCACCTTGCGGGGCTCGCTCTCCACGAACGGGCGGTAATATTCCGGCGCCTCGTCGCCCAATTCCTTGATGGGCAGGTCCGCTTCCACCACGCCCTTATGCTTCACCACGAAGCGCAGCGTATCGGTGGTGTGGCCGATGATGGCGAAATCGAGCCCCCATTTGCGGAAGATGGCCTCGGCCTCTTCTTCCTTGCCGGGCGCGAGCACCATGAGCATGCGCTCCTGGCTCTCCGACAGCATCATCTCATAGGCCGTCATGCCGGTTTCGCGGCACGGCACGGCGTCCAGGTTCAGCTCGATGCCGAGGTCGCCCTTGGCGCCCATCTCCACGGCCGAGCAGGTGAGGCCGGCGGCGCCCATGTCCTGGATGGACACCACGCAGCCCGCCTTCATGATCTCAAGGCACGCTTCAAGCAGCAGCTTCTCCGCGAAGGGGTCGCCCACCTGTACGGTGGGGCGCTTCTCCTCGGCGCCCTCGCCGAATTCCGCCGAGGCCATGGTGGCGCCGTGGATGCCGTCGCGGCCGGTCTTGGAGCCGAGATAGACGATGGCGCGGCCGACGCCGCTCGCCGCCGCATAGAAGATCTCGTCCGTGCGGGCGAGGCCCACCGCCATGGCGTTGACGAGGATGTTGCCGTTATAGCGCTCGTGGAAGCCCACCGCGCCGCCCACCGTGGGCACGCCGAAGGAATTGCCGTAGCCGCCGATGCCCGCCACCACGCCCGCCACCAGATGGCGCGTGCGGGGGTGGTGACAGTCGCCGAAGCGCAGCGCGTTGAGCGCGGCCACCGGGCGGGCGCCCATGGTGAACACGTCGCGCAGGATGCCGCCTACACCCGTCGCCGCGCCCTGATAGGGCTCGATGAAGGACGGGTGATTGTGGCTTTCCATCTTGAAGACGGCGGCGAGCCCGTCGCCGATATCGACCACGCCCGCATTCTCGCCCGGGCCCTGGATGACGCAGGCGCCCTTGGTGGGCAGGGTGCGCAACCAGACCTTGGACGACTTGTAGGAGCAGTGCTCGTTCCACATGGCCGAGACGATGCCCAGCTCCGTGACCGAGGGCTCGCGGCCGATCAGCTCCACGAAGCGCTGATATTCCTCCGGCTTCAGGCCGTGCTCGGCCACCAGCTCAGGCGTGATGTTCGGGGTGTTGGGAATAAGGTTCACGTCCGTCCGATCCCGTCCGGCGTGCCCCGGCCCGCAAGCCGGCGGCCGCCTCGATCCTCTGCCAGGGGCCAATCGTCCCGGTTCAGTCTTTTGTCCCGCCGGCTCCGGTCCATGACCGGCGCCGGGCGGGTTTCGTTCCAGCGTCGCGCGGTCCGGGCCGGAAGCGGTGAGGCTTCGGCCCGCGGCGTCCGTCAGGCCGCCTTCAGCGCGGCCGCGAGACTTTCGAACAGTCCGCGCCCGTCGATGGGGCCGATCTCCGGCTCGATGTAGTTTTCCGGATGCGGCATCATGCCGAGCACGTTGTGGCTCTCGGAATAGATGCCGGCAATGCCGTTGATGGCGCCGTTGGGGCCGTCCGTCTCGTCGATCTCACCGTCGCTGCGGGCATAGCGGAAGGCCACGCGGCCCTCGCTTTCCAGGCGGCGGATGGTCTCTTCGTCGGCGGTGTAGTTGCCCTCGCCATGGGCCACGGGGATGCGCAGCAGCTCACCCTTCCGATAGGCCTTGGTGAAGGGCGTATCGGCCCGCTCCACCCGCAGGTTCACTTCCCGGCACACGAAGCGAAGCTTCGCGTTGCGCACCAGCACGCCCGGCAGAAGGCCCGCCTCGCACAGGATCTGGAAGCCGTTGCAGATGCCGAGCACCAGCCCGCCGCGCTCCGCATGGGCGCGCACCGAGTCCATGATCTTCGCCCGCGCGGCGATGGCACCGCAGCGCAGATAGTCGCCGTAGGAGAAGCCGCCGGCCAGCACCACCAGATCGGTGTTGGACGGCAGGTCGGTCTCCGCATGCCAGACCGGCACCACTTTCGAGTGGGACACCAGCGAGAGCGCGCGCTGAATGTCGCGCTCGCGATTGGTGCCCGGAAAGACGATGACGGCGGATTTCATTCGGCGAACTCGACCCGATAGGTCTCGATGACCGTGTTGGCGAGAAGCTTGTCGCAGGCATCCTTCAGGACCGTCTCGGCCGACGCCTTGTCGTTGCCGGAGAGTTCCACGTCGAACACCTTGCCCTGGCGGACGCTCTGGACACCGGAGACGCCGAGTGAGCGCAGCGCGCCCTCGATCGCCTTGCCCTGGGGGTCCAGCACCGCGGATTTCAGCGTGACGATCACACGCGCTTTCATGAGCACCACTCGTAACGGAAGCGGGGGGCGTTATGCCCCCCGTTCAGGTTTCGATCAAGATGTCCCGCTCACTTCACCAGGAGCGGACCCTTACCCTGTGTCGGTTCGTTCTCGGCGAGAATCCCGAGCCGCCGGGCGACTTCCGAATAGGCTTCAACGAGGCCGCCCATATCCCTGCGGAAGCGGTCCTTGTCCAACTTGTCGGAGGACTTGATGTCCCACAGGCGGCACGAATCGGGGCTGATCTCGTCAGCCACCACGATCCGCATCATGTCGTTCTCCCACAGCCGGCCGCACTCCATCTTGAAGTCCACCAGCCGGATGCCGACCCCGAGGAAGAGGCCGGACAGGAAGTCGTTCACGCGGATCGCCAGCGCGATGATGTCGTCGATCTCCTGGGTGGTGGCCCAGCCGAAGGCCGTCACATGCTCCTCGGAGACGAGCGGATCGTTCAGCGCGTCGTTCTTGTAGTAGAATTCGATGATCGAGCGCGGCAGCGCCGTCCCTTCCTCGATGCCGAGGCGGGTGGACAGGGAGCCGGCCGCGACATTGCGGACCACGATCTCGAGGGGAATGATCTCCACTTCACGAATCAACTGCTCGCGCATGTTGAGCCGGCGGATGAAGTGAGTCGGAACGCCGATCTCATTCAGTCGCGAGAAGATATATTCCGAGATCCGGTTGTTCAGGACCCCTTTGCCGTCGATGACGTCATGCTTTTTGTTGTTGAAGGCGGTGGCGTCATCTTTGAAGTGCTGGATGAGGGTGCCCGGCTCCGGGCCTTCATACAGGACCTTCGCCTTGCCTTCATAGATGCGGCGGCGGCGGCTCATAGGGGTATACCGTCGATTGAGGAAATCCATGGGTTTGCCAAGGCTCCGTTCATGTAACGCTCCTCGGCGAGGTGCATCGATAGCCGTTGCTGCGGCGCACGCGACACCCTTTCGGACACTAGCCCATTGGCGAGCGGGTTACAACGCGCTGTCAGCCATCCCCGCCCCTGCGTCGAGACGGCGACACCCTTGCCGTTGATCTAGGGGAACCTCCCCTATATTCAAGGGCGCTGAGCGGGATGGTGGGGTGTTCCCTACCCCCATGGGTCACAAAAACGTCATTATGAGGGCAGCCATGACCACCTTCGACAAGCGCGAGGACGGCTTTGAAAAGGCTTATGCGCTGGACGAGGAGATTCGGTTCAAGGCCCTGGCGCGGCGGAACAAGCTGCTCGGCCTGTGGGCTGCGGAGAAGCTCGGCCTCTCCGAGGAGCAGGCGCAGGCCTACGCCAAGGAAGTGGTCGTCGCCGATCTTGAGGAGCACGGCGACGAAGACGTGTTCCGCAAGCTGCGCACCGACTTCGATGCCAAGGGCTTGGACATCTCCGACCACCAGATTCGTCGCAACATGGACGAGTTCCTGACCCAGGCGGTCCAGGCGGTGCGCACCGCCGAGTGAGCCGCCGACGCCGCGCCGCAAGTCCGGGGCAAGTTTGGCCGGTTTAGACTGGCGCGATCCCGGACACGGGGCGCGCGCAGTTTCGGAGCGGTCGGTATGGGACGTTCAATCGGTTGGGTGATGGCGGGCGTGCTGGTCGCGCTTTCCGCGGCTCCTGCGTTCGCGGCTTCGGCCGTGGTTCTGCGCGACCTGAACGTCCGCGCCGGGCCGGGCACCAATTTCCGGGTGATCGGCAGCGTGCGCGGCGGCACCAATATCGAAGTGGTCGGCTGCACTCCCGCCTGGTGCAGCATCGCCTGGCCGAACGCGGCCTTCGTGTCCGCCGCCTATCTCGGCTTCAACGGCCCGCCGCCTTATGCGAGCGGCCCGGTCGGCGTGCCCGTGGTGCCGGCCGCTCCCATCGCGGTCCCCGTTCCCGTTCCCGCCATGCCCGGCACCGTGCCGGGCGTGCCGCTGGTGGTGGCAGAGCCGCAGGCCTCCGTGGTGGTGGTGCCGCCTCCCCCGGTCTATTACGGCCCGCCCTCCCGCGTGTTCGTGAACCCGCCCGGACCCGTGCCCGGCTATTACGGCGCCTGGGGCGTCTGGGGCGGAGGCGGCTGGTAGCCACCGCTTCCCTTCCGGCTTTCTCGATCTTCGGCTGGGGCGTTTCGTGCGATCGCGCGAAGCGCCCTATCTGTCTGTGGGGCTCGCATTGAGCACCCTTTGAGTGATTTCCCCCGATGGATGGATGCCATCTGACCCGAACGCGCTTTAAGCTCCTCCGTCCAAGGAGGACATCGTGCCGTTCAATCCCGACTGGACCGATCTCGGCCTCAGGCTCGTCTGCGCCTTTCTCGCCTGCCTGACCATCGGCCTCGACCGCGAGTGGCAGGAGCGTGCGGCGGGCATGCGCACCACGATTCTCGTGGGGCTGGCCGCCTGCCTGGCCGCCATGAGCGCGAATCTGATGCTGGCCACCCAGGGCTGGCAGTCCCAGGACTTCGCCCGCATGGATGTGCTGCGCCTGCCCTTGGGCATCCTGACCGGCATGGGCTTCATCGGCGCGGGCGCCATCATGCGCCGGGCCGATGGGCTGGTTCAGGGCGTCACCACGGCCGCGACGCTCTGGTTCGTCACCGTCATGTGCCTGTGCTTCGGCTCCGGCCAGCTCATATTGGGCGGGCTCGCCTGGGCGCTGGCCCTTGCCACGCTCTGGGGACTGAAGCGCGTCGAAACGTGGCTCCACCGCTGGCGCGAGGCCACCTTGACCCTGACGCTGGGTCGGGAAGGCCCCTCGGAGGAAGAGATCCGGCAGATCATCGGGCAGTCGCGGGCGCGAATCCGCCGGATGTTCGTCCGCCATGAGCCGGCGAGCGGGCGGCGGGACTACCGCTTCACCCTGTGGTGCGCGGCCCGGCCCGGGGAAGCGCCCGCATTGGTGGGCGCGCTCTGCACGAAGCCGGGGGTCGAGCAGTTGGACTGGGACATGTAGTCTGAAACAAGAAAGGCCGCCCCGAGGGGCGGCCTTTCGAACTGTCGGCGGATCGTCGGGCGATCAGCGCGAATAGAACTCGACCACGAGGTTCGGTTCCATGCGAACCGGATAGGGCACCTCGTTGAGGTCCGGCACGCGCACGAAGGTGGCGGCCAGCTTGTTGGCGTCCAGCTCGATATAGTCCGGCACGTCGCGCTCGGCGAGCTGCTGGGCTTCGAGGACCAGGGCCATCTGCTTGGAAGCGTCCTTCACCTCGATCACGTCGCCCACCTTCACAAGGTAGGAGGCGATGTTCACGCGGCGGCCGTTCACCTTCACATGCCCGTGGTTCACGAACTGGCGGGCGGCGAAGATGGTGGGCACGAACTTGGCGCGGTAGACGACCGCGTCGAGGCGGCGCTCCAGCAGGCCGATCAGGTTGGCGCCGGTGTCGCCCTTCATGCGGCCAGCTTCCACGTAGACCGCGTGGAACTGCTTCTCGCCGATGGAGCCGTAATAGCCCTTCAGCTTCTGCTTGGCGCGCAGCTGCACGCCGAAGTCGGACAGCTTGCCCTTGCGGCGCTGACCGTGCTGGCCGGGGCCGTACTCGCGGCGATTCACGGGGCTCTTCGGGCGGCCCCAGATATTCTCACCCATGCGGCGGTCGAGCTTATGCTTCGCCGCGATGCGCTTGCTCATGTAACGCTGATCCCATTGTTACGTTCTATGGATTGGATCGCGCCCCTCCTCTGTGGCCCGTGGGATCAAGGATCCCGGAACCACTGACAGGCCCGCCGGCGCGCTGCCGGAAAGACCACGGGTGCAAATGCCAAATGCCTTTTCACCGGCCAGGAGATCCCGGCCAGCGAAGTGCAGGCTTCTAAGGGCGTGCCGCCGCAAAGTCAATGCATAGGCGGCTTCCGGCTTCGGGAGGCTTCCGTTAGCTTATCCTGGTGCCACTCCATAGGACAGTCCATGCGCCTGCTCGTCTTCCAGCACGCCGCCTCCGAGCATCCCGGCAGTTTCCGCGACATGATGCGGGCCGATGGCTTCCAATGGGACACGGTGGCGCTGGACATGGGCGACCCGATCCCCTCCCCCGATGGATATGACGCGCTGATGGTGCTGGGCGGCCCCATGGATGTGTGGGACGACGACATCCTTCCCTGGATGCGGGCGGAGAAGACCTTCATCCGCAACTGGGTGACGAAGGAGCGGCCCTATCTCGGCATCTGCCTGGGCCACCAGCTTCTGGCCGATGCGCTGGGCGGCAAGGTGGAGAAAATGGCGCGCCCCGAAGTGGGTATATGCGACGTTCATCTCACCGTCGAAGGCCGGGAGGCGCCATTTCTCGCCGGGTTCGACAGCCGCTTTCCCACGCTGCAATGGCATGGCGCGGCGGTGACGACTGCCCCCTCTGGTGCGCGTATTCTCGCGGCCAACGACCATTGCGCCATCCAGGCGCTGCAGGTGGGGCCGCGCGCCTTCAGCACGCAATATCACGTGGAGATCATCGACAGCACGGTGAGCGACTGGGGCGCCATTCCCGAATACAAGGCCGCGCTGGAATCCATCACAGGTCCGGGCGGGCAGGAATGGTTCGAGCGCGCGGCGGCCGAGCGTCTGGCGGAACTCCAGGCGGCGGCAGCGTTGCTCTACGGAAATTTCAAGACTGCCATCTCGTGAGTGCGAGGCTTATGCGCCCCGCAATGCCACCAGCACCTTGAGGCCGGGATAGCCGTCGGCGGGCTGGAGGCCGGCCCGCTCCTGGAAGGCCCGCACCGCGCGCATGGTGCCGGTGCCGACGCGCCCATCCGTGCCGCCCGTGTCGAAGCCGGCGCGGGTCAGGCGCACCTGGATTTCCTGGATTTCGGCAAGGCTCAGCGTCCGCTCGCCGCCGGGCCAGGGGGTGAGGAACGGCCCCTCCCCCACCACCCGGTCGCCCAGATGGCAGACCGCGAGGGCATAGCTGGAGGACGGATTGTAGGAGCGCACGGCGTAGAAATTGTGCAACAGCAGCAGCGCCGGTCCGCCCGGCCCGCCCGGCAGCCACATGCGCGCCTCGGCGTCGTAGCCCGACAGCGAGCCGCCCTCCACCGTGGTCACGCCCCGCGCGGCCCAGGCATCCAGCGAACGCCAGGTGCGATTATCCGCCAATTGGCTGTCGAAGCCCTCCGGCACGCGCGCCTCGAAGCCCCAAGGCTCCCCGCGCCGATACTTGCCGCGCTTCACCAGATAATTGGCGGTGCCCGCCAGCGCATCGTCGGGGCGGCCGAAGGGCGAGATGCGGCCGTTGCCGTCGAAATCCACGCCCATATTGAGCCAGACTTCGGGCATCCACTGGGTATGCCCCATGGCGCCGGCCCATGAGCCGACCATCTCATCTGGCGTCCCCCAGCCCCGCTGGACAATGACCAAAGCGTTCAGAAGCTCGGTTTCCCAATATTTGCGGCGGCGCGGCTCCCCCCAGGCGAGTGCCGAGAGGGAGTTGAAGACCGGCTTCATATGCTGGGGATTTTCCACCACCTGACCGAAGGCGGATTCCATGCCCCAATAGCCGAGCATGATGCGGCGATCGACGCCGAACTCAGTCTCGATGCGCGCGAAGAGCGAGGCATATTGCACCGCCTTCTGCTTGCCAGTGGAGATGCGCCAATCGGAGACCCGGCGATTCAGGTATTGCCAGACCTCTTCCTGGAATTCCGGCTGGGCCTTGTCGGCCGCATAAACCGAAGTGTCCGGCACCACCTGCCGCATGACACTGGCATAGACCTGATCATTGATGCCGCGCGCGGTGGCGCGGGCCTTGAACTTGGCCACCCAGGCATGGAAGCTCAGATTGCTGCTCTGCGCCAGCGCGCTGCCGCCCAATGCGGCAAGGGCACCTGCGCCGGCAAGGCCGGTGAGGAAGGTGCGGCGCGTGGTAACGAGGCGTCCACCGGTCATCAAGAGGCGATCCTTCGGGGTTCGTCCAAGAGGTCGGAGCGTTCAATGGGCCGCTGCAACAGGCCACCCACGAGACGGGCGTCCAATGTCTCCCCTGTTGCCGCCAGAAGGACAGGCTTGGGGCTGGAGGCGCGGCTGGTGGGACCGAGCAGCGAGGCGACGCGGCGGGCAATGGCGGGCGCGGGGTCCACCCAGGTCACGGGCCAGGGCGCGAGGCGCTTCAGATGGTCGAGAATGAGCGGATAATGGGTGCAGGCCAGGACCACGGTGTCGGTGCGTCCGCCGTCCGCCTTCACGAAGCAGGGCGCGATCTCCGCGCGGATATCGGCGTCATCCACCGGATCGCCATTCATCACTGCCTCGGCGAGGCCCGCCAAGCGATCGCTGGGCACCAGGGCTACCTTGCAGGCGCTGGCGAAGTCGCGGATTAGCGCCGCCGTATAGTCACGGCGCACCGTGCCGGGGGTCGCCAGCACGCTGATATGTTTTGAGATGGATGTCGCACAAGCCGGCTTGATGGCGGGCACCGTCCCGACGAAGGGGATGGCGTGCTGGGCGCGCAGCACCGGCAAAGCCAAAGTGGAGGCCGTGTTGCAGGCAATCACCACCAGATCCGGCCGGTAGCGGGTGATCAGGCCGTCCATCACCTCCGCCACGCGCCCGGTGAGCGCGCTTTCGCTCCAGGCGCCGTAGGGAAAGGCGGCCGTATCCGCCGCATAGACGAACTGGGCGTCCGGACGGACGCGGGCGACCTCGCGGAAGACGGACAATCCGCCGAGGCCGGAATCGAAGACGAGGATGGTGGGCGAGCGCAGGTCAGCGGACGGCACGGCGGGATATCTCTCAGCCGAAGCAATGGCACGGGTCATGATCTGTCCTCATCCCCCGGGCAATAATGTGGCCTCCCGGTAAACGAAGCATGAGCGCGGGACTTATCCCTGACGTTCGGGAACCCGCAGCACGAGGCCGTCCAAGGCGGGGGTCAGCGAGATCTGGCAGGACAGGCGCGAGGACGGGCGCACGTCGAAGGCGTAGTCCAGCATGTCCTCTTCCATGGGCTCCGGCTCGCCCACCGCCGCCTGCCACGCTTCATCCACATAGACATGGCAAGTGGCACAGGCACAGGCGCCGCCGCATTCCGCGTCGATGCCCGGCACCCGGTTCTTCACCGCCGCCTCCATGGCGGTCGCCCCCGCGGGGGCCTCCACGGTGCGTTCCGCGCCATCGAAGGAAACGAACGTAATGCGAGGCATGTGCGAAGAATGTCCTGTGGTCCGGGCGTCCCTATAGCGGCTTCGCTCCGATAAGACGAGATCGCGGGGCGATGCGCGCGTTAACGATATCTTCACAACTGCGGCAGGGGGCGGTTTCAATGAGTCGCCCCTCAAAGGTAGGATGCAGCAAGGTAAATAAACTCTTGCCGGATTGTATGCGCAGTCCGGCGGAGCGCGAGACCAGACGAATGTAACCGTGCGGCACAGCCGCACCGGGGGCGACGAGGCGAACATGAAGCAACCGCGTAAGATCCAGGATCCGACCGAGGCAGCTCTGTCGGCCATTCAGGAAGCCCTCTCGCTCCAGATGGACAATCCGGATAGCGCGCCTCCGGCCGAGGAGCGCACCGTCGCCCCCAGCCGGGAGCCCAGGCCCCGCCGTACCCGTGTGGAAGTGGCCGACCGCCGCGCCGCCAATGACGACCGGCAGACCGTCGGCCAGCTCCTCAGCCAGCTTCAGCGCCGCTCTTCCGCCGCGCCCTATTGGTGGGCCGCCGGCTTCGCCATCCTGTGGCTCGGCTTCGGCGCCCCCTACGCCATCGCCACACAGAAGGCCGCCTTCACCGGCGTCTCCGGCATTGACGCCCTGCTCGCCTCCCCTGCTCTGCTCGCCATTCTCGCCGGGCTGATCCTGCCGCCCATCGCCTTCTTCGCCCTGGCCGCCATGGTGCGCCGCTCGCGAGACCTTCAGCTCATCGGCCGCTCCATGACGGAAGTGGCGCTGCGGCTCGCCCAGCCGGAATCCCTCGGCATCGACGCCGTGGTCACCGTGGGCCAGGCCGTGCGCCGCGAGGTGGCCGCCATGGGCGAGGGCCTCGACCGCGCCATCGCCCGGGCCGCCGAGCTTGAGACCGTGGTGCGCAACGAAGTCTCCATCCTGGAGCGCGCCTATGAGGACAACGAGATCCGCATCCGCCACCTGATCGAGGAGCTTCAGGGCGAGCGCCAGAACATCCTCGACCACACCGAGCGGCTGCGCGAAGGCATCCTGGATGCCGAGACCATGCTCTCCACCGAGGTGCGCGAGGTCGCGGACCGGGTGCAGGACAATGTGACCGCCGCCCTTGACCAGGCGAACGAGATGCTCACCCAGCGCGGGGCGGAACTGACCTCCGCCCTCACCAGCGCCGGCGACAACGTGGCCGAGACCCTGAGCAGCAAGAGCGGCGACCTGATCGACCGGCTCCAGGCCATCGGCGCCACGCTGGAGGGCAACCTCACCCGCGCCTCCGACACGCTCGCCACCACCATGAAGACCCGCACGGACGAGCTGAGCGCCAGCCTGCTCTCCTCCTCCACCGAAGTGGCGGTGCTCATTTCCCGCTGGAGCGAGGAAGTCGCGACCGGCGCCGATCTCAACCGCAACGCGGTGGTCGAGGCGCTGGAAGCCAACAGCGCCCGCTTCTCCGACGACATCGCGGTGCGCGCCGAGGAAATCACCACCTCCTTCCGGGAAGCCGGCGAAGGCATGGTGCAGGACTTCTCCCAGCGCGGCGGCGATCTCGTGCGCAAGATCGAGGCGACCGGCACCCGCGTCGGCGAGACGCTTGCGGTGCATGGCGGAGATCTGGCCGATCGCATCGAGGCGGCGGGCAACCGCATCCACGACGCCGTGGCGGTGCATGGGGAAGACCTCCAGGCGCGTCTGGCGGAGACCGGCGAGCGCCTGACCGAGGCCCTCGCCCGCAGCGGACAGGACGTCACCACCTCCCTGCTCCAGAAGGGCGACGAGATCGCCGAGGCCCTCGCCTCCGCCGGTTCCGACCTGTCCGATCGCCTGGGCACGGTGGGCCTGGAAGTCACCGAATCCATTGGCGCCCGGGGCGCCAGCATCACCGAGGCCTTCGGCGAGACCGCCGAGGATGTCCTCGCCTCCATCGGTGCCAAGGGCGACGCGCTCAGCGAGATGCTGTCCGACCGCCTGCGCAGCATCGAGGAGACTGTCACCGTGGACGGCGCCAACCTCGCCGAGCGCATCGGCCATGACAGCCAGCTCATGGCCCAGGCCGTCCGGCAGGGCGTCGAGACCCTGGATTCCACCCTGCGCCAGCATGCGCCCACCCTGGTGGACGGCCTCTCGACGCAGATCAACGTGCTCAACGAAAGCCTCCAGAGCACGCTCAACGGGCTCGACCAGCGGCTCGACGCCACGGCGGAAGCCCTCACCGGCGCCATCGACACCCGCCTCACCCAGGCGGAGCGCGTGGTGGAGACCCGCACCCGTGCACTGGCCGATAGCCTTGCGCAGCGTGCCGGCCAGCTCTCCCAGGCCCTGGCCACCGGCGTCCAGACCACCGGCGACAGCCTCGACCAGTCTCTGGCCACCATCGACACCTTCTTCTCCGAGCGCACCGAGGCGCTCACCGCCACCCTGGACGCGCGCTCCAATGCGCTGTCGAGCGCGGTGACGCAGGGCGCCCAGGCGGCCACCGACAGCCTCGATCAGGCGCTCGCCACCATCGACGGCTTCTTCTCCGAGCGCGCCGGCGCGCTCACCTCGGCCCTCGACGCCCGCTCCAGCGAGCTGGCGCAGTCCATCACGGCGGGCGCGCAGATGGCGACCGACGGTCTGGATCTGGCGGCGGCGAACCTGGAAGCGGTCTTCACGGAACGGGCCAACACGCTCACCGCCGCGCTGGATTCGCGCGCCGGCCAGCTGGACCGTGCCCTCTCCTCCGGCACGCTCTCGGCGAATGCAGGCGTCGATCAGGCCCTCGCGAGCCTCGATACCTTCTTCACCGAACGCACCGGCTTCATCACCGATGCCATCGACATGCGCTCCAACGCGCTTGCGCAGTCCATTTCCTCGGGCGCGCAGATGGCCACCTATGGGCTCGATCAGGCCGTGGCGAACCTGGAGGCGGTCTTCACGGAGCGCGCCGACAGCCTCACCGCGGCGCTTGATGCACGCTCCAGCGATCTGGCGCAGTCCATTTCCTCGGGCGCGCAGATGGCCACCTACGGCCTCGACCAGGCCGTGGCGAACCTGGAGGCGGTCTTCACGGAGCGCGCCAACACCCTCACCGCCACGCTCGATGCGCGCTCCGGCGAGTTGGACCGCGCCTTGTCGGCCGGTGCCCTCTCGGCCGGCGTCGGTGTCGATCAGGCGCTGTCCAGCCTCGACGGCTTCTTCGCCGAGCGCACCCGCGCCATCTCGGACGTCCTCTCGGAGCAGTCGAGCCGCTTCGACACGACCCTGACCCAGAGCACCCAGTCCATCAGCGCCCTGCTGAACGAGCGGGCGGAGCATCTGGGCGCCAGCCTCGGCTATCGGGCGCAGAGCGTCGGCGACATGCTGAGCGCGCAGGCCCAGGCGCTGGGCGACACCCTTACCGCCCGCGCCCAGGACGTGGGCGCCCTGCTCACCGAGCGCACCGACTTCGTCAACGACACGCTGGCGTCGCGGGCCCAGGAGATTGCCGACCAGATCGACCACCGCGTCCTGCGGATCGAGGATCTTGTCGCGAACCGCCTGGAAGGCGTCTCCGCCGCCCTGGAGATGCGCGGCACCGCCGTCACCCAGAACCTCATCGGCAAGGTGGAGGCGGTCTCGTCCCGCCTGCGCCAGGACGCCGCCCAGGTGGAGTTCACCCTGTCGGGCCTTGCGCAGAATGTGGGCGTGACCCTCAGCGGGCAGGCGGATGCCATCTCCCAGGCGCTCACCGATCGTCTGCAGGAACTCACCGACGCCATCGACGGCAAGAACGCCCAGTTCCTCTCCGGTCTCCAGGATGCGGCGAGCCGCACCGCCTTCGAGATCGCTGCGGCCAATGCCTCGGTGAAGGGCGACGTGGACGCCATGATCCAGCGCCTGGGCGAGACGGACAGCTCGTTCAAGCAGGCCATGAGCAGCGTGGTGGCCGCCCTCGGCCATTTCGAGACCGGCTTCGCCGATCAGGTCCAGGCGCTGCAGGACAATGCGCGCGCCCTGAACAATTCCGCGGCGGGCACCGTGGGCCAGCTCGGCATCGAGGTGGAGAATCTGCGGGCCCTCAGCGATGGGGCGCTCGTGGAGATCGGCGCCCTCACCCAGCGCTTCGAGGCGCAGGCGCGGGCCGTGCAGGAAAGCTCGCAGGCCTTCGGCCAGACCAACGAGCAGGTGGAAGCCGTGCTCACCCAGCGCAAGGCGGCCATCGACGCCCTCGGTCTGGACCTGTCGCAGCAGGCGCAGGATCTGGAAGGGCGGCTCTCCACCTTCCAGGGCATGCTGGAACAGTCCTTCATGGCCGCCCAGCGGCGCGCGCAGGACATTTCCAACACCGTGGTCAATTCCGCCGCGAACACCACCAAGGCGCTGGAAACCCAGTTCGAGCAGGTGCGCAACGCCTCCGGTGCGGAGCGCGAGCGCGTGGCGGAGTTGCTGCGCGCCTCCTACCAGGACTCGCTCGGCGAGGTGAACCGCATGTTCGAGGAGACCGGGCGCCGCTTCACCGAAGTGTCGCGCCAGTTCAAGGGCGCGGCCGGCGACGTGCAGCGCTCCATTGAGCTGGCCCGCGAGGAGATGAAGAAGGGCATCCTCGAACTCCCCGCCGAGACCGAGGCGACCGCCGCCTCCATGCGCCGCGCCGTGGCCGAGCAGATCAAGGCGCTCGCGGAACTGAACGAGATCGTCGCCCGCCAGGGGCAGTCGGTGGACGTGTCCGCCGCGCCGGGCCGGATCGTGACCCGCGAGGCCCCGCGCCCCGCGCCCGTCGAGCGTACGGTCGAGCGTCCCGCCCCGGTTGAGCGCGTGGTGGAGCGACAGGTCGAACGGCCTGTGGAGCGTCAGCCGGAGCGCGTTCCGGTGGAACGTCCCGCGATGGACCGTCCCGCCCCGGTGCGCCCGCGCGCCGAAGCCCCGGTCCAGCCGCCGGCCCAGAGCGAGCCGCCGCGTCGCATGTCGCCTTTGCCCCCGCGCCGTGCCGAGGTGGCTCCCGAGCGCCCGGCCCCGCAGGAGCGGGCTCCCGTCGAGCGCGCCCAGCCTCCCCGTGAGGCCGAGGGTGGCCGCGACAGCTGGCTCTCCGAGCTTCTGGCCCGCGCCTCCGGCGATCTGGCGGATGTCCCGGCCCCCGTGGCGGAGCCGCCCCGCCGGGCCGAGCCCACCCGCACCCGCCTGCCGCGGCACACCATCGAATCCCTGGATTCCCTGTCCGTGGATATCGCCCGGATGATGGACCACAACGCGGCTGTGGAACTGTGGGACCGCTACAAGCGCGGCGAGCGCAACGTCTTCACCCGCCGCCTCTACACCATGCAAGGGCAGCAGACCTTCGACGAGCTGCGCCGCAAGTACCGCACCGATGCCGAGTTCCGCGACACGGTGGACCGCTACATCGCAGAGTTCGACCGCCTGCTGGAGCAGGTGGGGGCGGATGACCGCGGCAATGTGCTGACCAAGACCTATCTCACCTCGGATACGGGCAAGGTCTACACCATGCTGGCCCACGCGGCCGGTCACTTCGACTGAGGCAATCGCCTCCGGTCTTCGCGCCGGAGGCGGGGGGATTGCCGGATGTCACTGCAAACGGCCCGTGAGCCCCGCTCACGGGCCGTTTGCGTTTTCGGCTGAGCGGCGGATCGGCTGCACAGCCTCTCATTCATTGAGAGCGAGCGGTGGTCTTGGCTCGTCTCGCGACTCGCCCCCTCCCTAACCCTCCCCCGCAAGCGGGAGAGGGGATCTGTTGCGTTGAAGGCAACGGGGCGCTCTTCCAGCTTGCGCACCGCGAAGCCCTCTCCCGCTTGCGGGGGAGGGTTGGGAGGGGGAAGGTCGAGGGGGATCGTCGTGCGTGCTCAAATACCGACATGGCAAATGCGGTAGACGGACAGCCCCTCAACGGGGCCGCCCTAAGTTTCGCATCGACATCCAAGCGGTGTGAGCGGCTTGTCTAACAGAGCAACGTCATGGCCGCGCTTGTCCCGGCCATCTATGAAATTCCGGCAAGTGCGCGCTCGACGCAGAGGCGTGGGTGCCCAGCACAAGCCCCGCCATGACGAGCCTGAATAGGCGAAAGCCCGCCAACGCCGTGACGGCCGATCAGCCCCAGGCGCAACGGGACATCCGCATCCCGAAAACGCCGAACCGTCAGAACCGTCAGAACCGGGAGGACGCCCAGATCACCACGTCGGTGAGCACCTTGTTGGAGGCCGTATCGAGCGCCGCCGTGGCGCCTGCGCCGTTCATGGCGGTGACGGGCACGCGGGCGCTGAAGACGCGGGCGGCGAGGATCTTGCCGGCGGTGACGCCGATTACCTTGGCCGACAGTTCCACAACTGCTTCCGGCGCGCCAGCGGTCACCTTCACGCCGAAGGTGCGGATATCGAGATTGAGCTGGTAGTCGGGCTGGATGCCATCGCCCGGGCGGGCGACGCGGCGCAGCTTGCTGCCATTCTCGAAAGCCTGGATGGTGCGCGCCTGCAGCAAAGCCGTCAGGCGGTCGCTCCACTGGGCGTCGGGCAGATAGGTGATCTGGCCGGGCGTCGGCTCGACAAGGATGCGCTCGGTGTCGAGGGCGGCAAGCGCGGTGGGCGTCACCACCACCAGCTGCCCCTCGCCTGCCCCACGCGCGGCGAAGGCGGTGGGAGCGGAGAGGTCGAAAGTGGGGGTCGGCGTGGAGCCGCAGGCCGCGAGCGCAAGCGCCGCCGCCAAAGCGGCGCCGGGAGCGAAGGCGGTGACACGTGGAAAGCGGCGCACCTTCGCACCCATCCCCTGACGACTCATGATTGCCTACCGCCTATATTCCGGCACCGTATTGCCGCCGAAAAGGAACTGGCGCGGATTGCGCTCGAAATTTCTCAAGGTGCGGTCGATGTCCGACAAAGTGCGGCGTCCGTCAACTGCAAGGGCTTCGAACTGGCGCAGGCCCGGTCCCGTGAACTGCCTGAGCTGCGCGGACAATTCCGCCGTGCGGGCGTCGATATTGTCGGCGAGCTTGCGCACGGACGTGGCCGCCTCGGTGGCCTGATTGAGCAGGCCGGTGGGCTCGCTGGACGCCTTCTTCAGATCGGAGACGATGGAATCGGCCTTGGTGGCCAGATCCTGGAGCTGCCCGGCAATCTCGTTGGAGCGCTTCAGCAGGCTGCCCACGTCCTCGGAATGGTCCGACAGGGCCTGGGAGAAGGTCGTCACGTTGGCGACGATCTGCTTCACCTGGCCGGGATCGACGGCGTCGAGAATGCCGTTGATGCGCCGCGCCACGTCCTGGACGGTGGAGATAAGGCCGGCCATGCCCGTGCCGCCCTCCGCTTCCATGCGCGGCACGCCGTTGGGGCCGAGCGGAAGGGGCTTGGCGCCCGGCTCGCCGCCGCGCAGCGACACGATGACGATGCCCGTCAATCCCTGGGATTCCAGGCCGGCCTGCACGTCGGAGAGGACCGGCACGTTGGCGTCCACGTCCACGCGCACCAGCACCTCATTGGGCCGGTCCGGCAGCAGGCCCAGGCTCGCCACCTGGCCCACGGGGATACCGTTGAAGGTGACGCTGTTGCCCTGGCGCAGGCCGCTCACCGTGCCCTCATAGACGATTTCGTAGGCCCGCCGGTTGTCCGAGGTCAGGGGACGCATGAACCAGTAGACAAAGCCGAAAGCCCCCGCGAGCACGAGGAGGGTGAAGGCGCCGATTATGGTGTAATTGGCCCGTGTCTCCATCCGCCCTTCCTCACTTCACCGGTCGGAACGGACCGCGCGGGCGCGGGTTCCGTGGAAATAGGCCCGCAGCCAAGGATGGTGGGATTCCATCATCGTCTCGATCGTACCCTGCGCGATGATCTTGCCGTCGCCCAGCGCGGCGATTCGATCGCAGACCGTATGCAGACTGTCCAGATCGTGCGTTACCATGAAAACCGTCAGGCCCAAAGTCTGCTGCAGGGTCCGGATCAGTTCGTCGAAATCACCGGCGCCGATGGGGTCGAGGCCGGACGTGGGCTCGTCCAGAAACAGGATGTCGGGATCAAGAGCCAAGGCGCGGGCGAGCGCCGCGCGCTTGATCATGCCGCCGGACAATTCGGAGGGAAGCTTCTCGCCCGCATCGGTCTTCAGCCCGACCATTTCGAGCTTCGCGTAGGCGATGTCGTCCATGAGGGCCTGGGAGAGCTTGAGATTCTCCCGCAGCGGAAACTGGATGTTCTGCTTCACGGTCAGCGACGAGAAGAGCGCGCCTTGCTGGAACAGCACGCCCCATCGCCGCTCCACCGCCGAGCGCTGCTCCTCGGAGAGCGTGTCGAGATCCTGCCCGAATACCTCCACGACGCCGGACCGCTTCGGCACGAGGCCGAGAATGGTGCGCGTGAGCACCGACTTGCCGCCGCCGGACGTGCCCACGAAGCCGAGGATCTCGCCGCGATAAATGTCGAGGTTCAGATGGTCGAGAATGGTGCGATCGCCGAACCCGACCACAAGGTCGCGCACGGAGATCAGCACATCGCGCTTGCCGTCGATATCGGTGTCGTCCTGGCCTGCCACAGCGTCCATGCCCCCTCACATGTCGATGGACGCGAAGAACATGGCGAACAGGCCGTCCATCACGATGACGAGGAAGATGGCCTTCACCACCGAGGCGGTGGTGTGGGCGCCCAGCGATTCCGCGCTTCCGCCCACCCGCAGTCCTTCCATGCAGGCGACGATGCCGATGACGGCCGCCATGAAGGGCGCCTTGATCATGCCGACCATGAAATGGTCGATGGAGATGGCGTCCTTCAGCCGGTCGAGGAACACGCCCGGCTGGATGCCGCCATAGAACCACGCCACGAGGCCGCCGCCGACCAAAGCCGACATGGAGCCGATGAAGGTGAGCAGCGGCAGGGCGATGAGCAGCGCGAACAGGCGCGGGATCACCAGGATCTCCACGGGGTCGAACCCCATGACCCGCAAGGCATCCACCTCCTCGCGCATGCGCATGGAGCCAAGCTCGGCCGTGTAGGCGCTGCCGGAGCGGCCCGCGATCATGATGGAGACGATGAGCACGCCCAGCTCGCGCAACACGAGCACGCCCACCATGTCCACCACATAGATGTCGGCACCGAAGCGGCGGAAATGGAAGATGCCCTGCTGGGCCAGGATGCAGCCGATCAGGAAGGTGATGAGGATGATGATGGGCACGGCGCGCAGGCCCACCCGGTCGATCTGGTTCACCATGGAGGTGAAGCGGAAGGTCCGGGGCCGCGCACCCATGCGCAGGATGGCGGCCACCGTGGCGCCGACGAAGTTCAGCAGGAGCCGCGCGTCCTTGCCGATATCCACCATATTGTGGCCGAGCCGCTCCACCGTGGCTTCCTGGCGACGGGGCTCGGGATGGGGCTCGCGCCCGGTGCGGCTCATTTCCTGGATCAGCACGCCGTAGCGGCGCTTCAGCCCGACCACGCGGGGCTCAATGCCCTCCTGGGTCCAGGCGCGGCGCAGCCGTTCCAGAAGCAGCGCGCCGAACGTGTCCATGCGCTCGACGCCGCTGAGGTCGATCTGGGCGGAATGGGTCTCGGGCGGCGGCGCCTGAGTTGCGTTCGTGACGAGCTGTTCCAGCGCATCGGCGTTTTCCGATGTCCAGACGCCCGAGCCGATGGCCTTCAGCTCATCGCCGTCACGTCGGACATCGAGAAGCGAGGCAGGCGCCACGGACAATTCCCTGTCGGTGCGTGCATGGCTTGAGTGCGCTGCACACGATGGTCATACTCGCAGCACGACATGGCGTCGAGGGTGGACCAAAATCCATCCCCGCGCCCCAGCGCCCGCGACGATTCCTCTCTACCTACCACACCTTATGCAAATGACCTCCCTCGACGTGCGCATCGAGCGCTTTCCCATATCCGGCACGTTCACCATCTCGCGCGGCTCGAAGACCGAGGCCGTGGTGGTGGTCGTGGAGTTGCGAGACGGACATCTCACGGGACGTGGAGAGTGCGTCCCCTATGCCCGCTATGGCGAGACGCCGGAGCAGGTGCGGGCCGACATCGCGACGCTCGCCCCGGACATTGCCGCTGGACTGGACCATGCGACCCTGCAGGCGCGCCTGCCCCCAGGTGCTGCCCGCAACGCCCTGGACTGCGCGCTCTGGGACCTGGAGGCGAAGCGCACTGGCATTCCCGTCCATGTCCGCCTCGGCCTGCCGGAGCCGAAGCCCCTGGTCACCGCCTTCACGCTCAGCCTGGACACGCCGGAAGCCATGGCGGCGGCGGCGCGGGCGGCGGGCCGGCCGCTGCTCAAGCTGAAGCTCGGCAGCGGTGACGGCGATGCGGCCCGGCTCGCGGCGATCCGTGACGCGGTCCCCGCAGCCCGCCTCATCGTGGACGCCAATGAAGGCTGGACGCCCGACACACTGGAGGCGCGCCTTGCCGCCTGCGCGGCGGCCGGCGTGGAGCTGGTGGAGCAGCCCCTTCCCGCCGCCGATGACGAGATGCTCCGCCGCATCGTCCGCCCCCTGCCCGTCTGTGCCGACGAGAGCGTCCATGACCGGGCCAGCTTGCCGGGCCTCGTGGGCAAGTATGACGCGGTGAACATCAAGCTCGACAAGGCGGGCGGGCTCACGGAGGCGTTTGCCATGGCCCAGGCGGCACATGGCCTGGGCTTCTCCGTCATGGTGGGCTGCATGCTCGCCACCTCGCTCGCCATGGCGCCCGCGCTGCTGGTGGCCCAGCGCGCGCAGGTGGTGGATCTGGACGGCCCGCTGCTTCTGGCGCGGGACCGGGAGGGCGGCCTGCATTATGAGGGCGCCACCGTCTTCCCCGCACCGCCCACGCTGTGGGGCTAAAGAACGGGACGCTTCTTGTTGGCGAGGTGGGAAGCCAGGGCGAGACACGCTCCGGCCAGCCCAAGCGCCGCCGAGGCCAGGAAGGCCCAATGTCCGTAGGCGACCCAGAGCTGGCCCGCCGCGAAGCTGGCGCAGGCCATGGCGAGGCTGCCCGTCCAGGCTGCCAGTGACTGGGCGGTGCCCGCGCGATGCTCGGGCGTATTGCGCGCCACCAGTTCCACGAGCCCGAGAAAGGCGGCGCCGAAGGTGAGCCCGTGAAGCACCTGGAGCGGCAGCAGGATCCACATGGGCGGATCCATGGCGAGAATGCCGAACCGCACCAGCGCCGCAAGCCCGCCTGCCGCCAGCAGGGCCGAGGGGCCGATGCGGGCCACGATCCAGGTTCCGTAGCGAAACAGGACGATCTCCGAAACCACGCCCAGCGCCCACAGGCCGCCGATCACCGAGAGGGAGAAGCCCCGCTCCGTCCAATGAACGGTGGCGAAGGCATAGAGCGTGGCGTGGCTGGCCTGGATCAGGGCCGATGCCAGAACCCCGAGCACCAACACTGCCCGCGTGCGCGGCAGGGACAGATGGGGCGTGGTGTGGACGGGTGGGCGAGGCAGCTCGGGCAGGACCAGCATGGCCACGACGAAGCTCGCCTGCCCTGCGATCATGAGCAGCAGCACCATGGAGGCGCCCGCCTGCGCGATCAGCACGCCCCCCACCAGATTGGCGGCGATGAAGGTGGCGGAGCCCCACAGGCGGCTGCGGCCATAATCCACCCGCCCGGCGCGGGCCTGCCGGGTGGCATAGGCATCCAGCAGCGCGAAGCTGGGGCTCCAGGCCATGGCCCCGAAACTCAGGGCGACATAGATGGCGAGCGGCGTGTGGCCAAGGCTGAGCACGGCCATGAAGAGGGTGGCCGCGAACGCGAGGATGACGAGCACCGCCTTTGGCCGTCCGACCCGGTCCGACAGGATGCCGAGGAGCGGCGTCGCCGCGAGGCGCGCGCACATGGGAATGGCGATGGCCGCCCCGATCTGCTGCGGCGTCATGCCCCGATCCGTCAGCCAGAGCGGGAAGAAGGGCATGTAGATGCCGAAGGAGAAGAACAGCGTGCCGTAGGCGCTGGCGAGCGCGAGCTTCACGGGCCGCTCGGACGATTGGGAGAGGAGACGCATGGCGACGCGCATCAGGCGCGCAGACAGGCCCCGAACGTCTCCGGGTCCACATTGCCGCCGGACAGGACGATGGCCACCGTCTTTCCGGCCGCCTGGAACTGTCCGTTCAGCAGGGCCGCCAGCGCCACCGCGCCGCCCGGCTCGACCACCAGCTTCAACTCACGGAAGGCGAAGCTCACGGCCGCCGCCACTTCCGCATCGCTCGCCTGCACCCCCTCGCCCACCAGGACGCTGGACACCTGGAAGGTGAGCGCGCCGGGCGTGGGCGCGAGAAGCGCGTCGCAGAACGAGCCGGTGGGAGCGGGATTGCGCTCCCTCTGGCCGGAGCGGAAGGAGCGGGCGTGATCGTCGAAGCCTTCGGGCTCGGCGGCCACCACGCGCGCCTGCGGGAAGCGGGCCTTCACCGCCAGGGCGATGCCGGAAATGAGCCCGCCGCCGGAGACGTTGGCGCTCACGATGTCCGGGGCGATGCCGAGCGCCGCGAGGTCTTCCGCGATTTCCAGGCCCACCGTGCCCTGCCCGGCCATCACGTCCGGATCGTCATAGGGCGGCACGAACACCGCGCCGCGTTCTGCCGCGATGGCATTGGCGATGGCGTCGCGGTCCTCGGTGACGCGATTGTACTCCACCACCTGGGCGCCAAGATCCCGGGTCCGCCGCAGCTTGAGCGCGGGGGCGTCGCTGGGCATGACGATGACGGCCGGCATTCCCAGAAGACGAGCGGCGGCGGCCACGCCCTGGGCATGGTTGCCCGAGGAGCAGGCCACCACGCCTGTGGCGCGGCGCTCGGCCGGAATCTGGACGATGCGGTTATAGGCGCCGCGAAACTTGAAGGAGCCGGTGCGCTGGAGCGTCTCGGGCTTCAGGAAGACGCGGGCACCGGTGACCTCGTCGAGGATCGGGGACGAAATCAGCGGCGTGCGCACGGCGACGCCCTTCAGGCGGGCGGCAGCGGCGAGGATATCGGCGGCGGTGGGGGGTGTGGTGCGCGCGGTCATGCGAGGGAGGCCAGCCTGGAGCGGCGCAACAGGCGAAACCGTCTCGCGACGGGGCCGAAATCGTGCGCGATCAGCACATTGTCGAGGAACTGCCGGGCGCATTCACGCCATGTATAGCGCAAGGCGAAATCGCGCGCGGCGCGCGGCGAGAGTTCCAGGGCCTTGAGGCAGGCGGTCCGCAAATCCTCGTCCAGAACGCCCACGGGCTCGGTCGCCTCGCTCAGCACGTCCTTCGGGCCGGTCACGGGATAGGCCGCCACGGGCAGGCCGCTGGCCATGGCCTCCAGCAGGACGATGCCGAACGTGTCGGTGCGGCTCGGGAAGACGAAGACGTCGCTGCCCGCATAGATTTCCGCCAGCTCCT
Source organism: Aquabacter cavernae (assembly GCF_003993795.1). Taxonomy (GTDB): domain Bacteria; phylum Pseudomonadota; class Alphaproteobacteria; order Rhizobiales; family Xanthobacteraceae; genus Aquabacter; species Aquabacter cavernae. The sequence goes on along the minus strand of NZ_RWKV01000008.1, from coordinate 623,958 downwards.
CGCCCTCCTTGGGGCCGTAGAAGCGCGTTTCGGGGAAGCGTTCCTTGAGGCTGGCGAGCGCGGGGCCGCCGCCCACCACGGCCTTGGAGCCGGGAAGGTCGAGCGCGAGGAATGCCTCGATATTCTTCTCCACCGCCACGCGGCCTACATAAAGGAAGACGGGACCGGGCAGGCCCAGATTCACTTCGGGGCGGGGGCGGAACATCTCCGCGTCCACACCGCGCGACCAGCGCATCAGGCGCTTGAAGCCGCGTTGCTCCAGCTCCCGCTCCAGGGTGGCGGTGGCCACCATGACGCCGCCGCCCGCATTGTGGAAGCTGCGCAGCCAGGCATAGGTCAGCCGCTCCGGCACGGGTGCGCGGGCGGAGAGATATTCCGGGAATTTCGTGTGGTAGGACGTGGTGAAGGTGCGCTTGGACGCGATGCAGGCCCGCCGCACCAGCATGCCGATGGGACCCTCCGTCGCCACATGCACGAAGTCCGGCTGCATGGCCTCGATGCGCCGCATGATCATGCGGGGCGTGGCCAGGGAGAGCCGGATTTCCTGATAGGTGGGAAGAGGCACCGTGCGAAATTCCTGAGGGGTCAGGAATTCCATCTGTGCGCCCAGATTGGCGGCTTCGTGGGCCGTATGCTCAAGCGAGCGCACGACCCCGTTGATCTGAGGATGCCACGCATCGGTGGCCACAAGAATGCGCATCAAGCTGCCGCGCGGGCGGTCTCCACATCCGATGTGGCCAGCGATAGCATAGGCTGGCGCCGGGTCCAGCAAATGATTTCCATGCGCCCGTCTTCATGCTCCGCCACGGCGGTGCAGCTCTCCACCCAATCGCCGCTATTGATGTAGCGCACGCCGAACTGGTCATGGATCATGGCGTGGTGGATGTGGCCGCAAATGACCCCGTCCACTCCGTTGCGCTTCGCCTCGTCGGCGACGGCTTCCTCGAACTTGCCGATATAATTGACGGCGTTCTTCACCTTCAGCTTCGCCCACTGGCTGAGTGACCAATAGGTGAGGCCGAGCTTGCGCCGCACGAGGTTGATATAGGTGTTGATGCCCAGCGCCAGCGTATAGGCGCCGTCGCCCAGGAAGGCGAGCCACTTGGCATGGCGCACCACCACGTCGAACACATCGCCGTGGATCACCAGATACTTCTTGCCGTCGGCCGCTTCGTGGATGCAGGTCTCAACCACTTCGATCCCGCCGAAATGCGTGCCGTAATAATCGCGCAGGAATTCGTCGTGATTGCCGGGAAGGTACACGATCCGGGTGCCCTTGCGGCCCTTGCGGAGCAGCTTCTGCACCACGTCATTATGCTGCTGGGGCCAGTACCAGGACGAGCGCAGGCGCCATCCGTCCACGATGTCACCCACCAGATAAAGGGTGTCGGAATCGTTGTATTTCAGGAAGTCCAGCAGCAGGTCGGCCTGCGAGCCCTTCGTGCCGAGATGGACATCGGAGATGAACAACGAGCGGTAATGTTTGTGCTCAGGGGTCTCGCTCACGTGCCATCCCTTCTCGAAGCAATGCTTACCGGGAGCATTCTGTCGGAATTAGCCGGAGTCGTGTATCCCTTTTATGACGCACCCGCGAAATGACAGGGTTTTGACCCCTCGGCGACCACCTGCGAAAGATCAGCTTCGACCCTACGAAAGTAGGGAAACGCCGGATAACGGGTTGATCGGTCGAGGTAAGCGTCGCTCTTGTGTCCAGATGCGCAATCGGTGCCGGGGAATGCGGGCGGCCAGCGGGGTAAGGCGAAGCAACGCCGCAGCACTTGTTCTACGTAAGGGGGCGCCACAACTCCGCCGAGCGGGGCCGATTCCCCTAAAGTCATGGTGAGCCCGTAACAGCGGGCCGCAAATCCTGCACCTTTGGCATTGACCTTCCAGGCGTCGCGCGCGAGCTTTCCGGCCGAGCGCAATCGCGCCCGCAACCCTCAACGACATCCAGGGAGATCCTCCATGAAGCTCGTCCGATTCGGCGAGAAAGGGCAAGAAAAGCCCGGCTTAATCGATTTGACCGGCCAAGTTCGCGATCTTTCCGGCATTGTTCCGGACATTGCGGGCGATGTTCTCACGCCCGCCGGGCTCGACCGCATCCGCGCCGTGGACCCCTCCTCCCTGCCGGTGGTGCCCCCCGGCGTCCGATTCGGATCGTGCGTGGCCCGGCCGGGCAATTTCGTCGCGGTGGGCCTGAACTTCGCCGACCATGCGGCGGAGACCAACAATCCCATCCCGAGCGAGCCGGTCCTGTTCAACAAGGCCCCCAATTGCGTGGTCGGGCCCGATGACGACGTGATGATCCCGCGCGGGTCCACCAAGCTCGACTGGGAAGTGGAGCTGCTCATCGTTATCGGCGCGCGCGCCCGCTATGTGGACGAGGCCGACGCGCTCAAGCATGTGGCCGGTTATTCCATCTGCAACGATGTGTCGGAGCGCAATTTCCAGATCGAGCGCGGCGGCCAGTGGACCAAGGGCAAGGGCAACGAGACCTTCGGCCCCATCGGTCCCTATCTGCTCACCGCCGATGAGATGCCCGATACGTCGAACCTGCCCATGTGGCTGGAGGTGAACGGCGAGAAGGTCCAGAACGGCTCCACCAAGACCATGATCTTCGGCGTCGCCCACCTGGTCTCCTATATCAGCCAGTACATGGTGCTGGATCCGGGCGATCTCATCACCACCGGCACCCCGCCGGGCGTCGGCCTCGGCATGAAGCCCCCGCGCTTCCTGAAGGCGGGCGACGTGATGCGGGTGGGCATTGAGGGGCTGGGCGTGCAGACCCAGAAAGTGGTGCCCTTCAAGCTCTGACGGAAGCCGCACAAACGAAAGGGGCGGCACCCGTGGGTGCCGCCCCTTCTTTATTGCGACCTTTGAGCGAGGCTCACTGCTTGGCAGGAGCCGCAGCGGCGGGCGTGGCACCGGGAGCGGCGGCGCCGGTGGCGGCGCGCTCTTCGGCCTTCTTCTGCGCGAGCTTCTGGAGTTCCTCGGCCATCTTCTGGCGCTCGGCGGCAACCGCGTTCGGGTCGGACGGCGGGCCGTCATACGCCTTGGCGAAGTCCTTGCCGGGCAGCTGGAAGTTCAGCGTGCGGCCGCCCATCTGCAGGGCCTGGATGGTGATGGTCTGCGTCTTCTTCAGCTTGTTCACGAAGTCCGCATTCACATCCATGCTGGCGAAGCAGCCATTGGGGAAGCAGATCTCGTACTTCAGCGCCAGCGGGGGCTGCTGGTCGAGGATCACGCGGGTGCCGGGCTGCACGAGCATGCCGATCGGCACGGAGACGATGAACTTCTTGTTCGGATCGTCCTTCACCTCGCGGATACCGGCGGAAGCGAGCGGCTGCCCGGTCTCGGCGGTGAAGTCCTGGGTGGTCATGCAGATCTGCTTGCCGGCAGCCTGATCGTTGCCGCACACCTTGGTCCAGGCGGTGCTGATGCCGGGGACGGCGACGGAGGCCGCCGCGGCGCCCTGGGCCTGCTGCTGCTGTTGGGCAGGAGCGGCCTGGGCGGGGGCCGCCTGGGCAGGCTTGGCGGGCGCGGGCTTGGCCGGCGCGGCGGGAGTGGTCTGCGCCAGCGCGCCGCCGGCAAATCCGAGGGCCACCACAACAGCGGCCAAACCGCTCGCGCGGCGCAAGATGGTGGCTTTGGTCATTCCGGAACGATCCCCGTGATGCGATACGCCAGGCCGGGCAAGAAAAAACGCGGAGGCGAGCCTGGTCACGTCTTAGCGACGGCTATTTCCGTGTCAAATGAGGCAAGACGGTGACACCGCCTGTTCCTCGGCCGAAGCCCTGAATCGCTTGAAATTGCGGCCTCCGCGCGACAGCGTGGTCTCGAGCGCACAAATCTGCATGATGCGAGGCATGGCAAGCATCCGGGCGGTGGCGGCAGCGATTCTGGCAGTGGTGTTTTCCGGGGCCGGCGCGCACATGTCGCATTCGGCATCCGCCATCGCCATGCACGGCGCGCCCGACTTTCCGAACGGCTTCGCGCATTTTCCCTATGTGAACCCCGACGCGCCCAAGGGCGGGCGCCTCACATTGTCCGTCACGGGCACGTTCGACAGCCTCAACCCCTTCATTGTCCGGGGATCTGCGACGCCGTTCGTGCGCGGCGCCGTGTTCGAGTCGCTGCTGGCGCGCAGCTATGGGGAGCCGTTCACCCTCTACGGGCTGCTGGCCTCGGGCGTGGAGACGGACGATGCGCGCAGCTATGTGACCTTCACCCTGGATCCCCGGGCGCGCTTCTCGGATGGAGTGGCGGTCACCACTGAGGATGTCCTGTTCTCCTTCGCCCTGCTGCGCGACAAGGGCCGGCCCAATTACAAGCTCTATTACGGGAAAGTCACCCAGGCGGAGGCGCTGGACGCGCGCACGGTGCGCTTCACTTTCGCGGCGCCGGACCGGGAATTGCCGCTCATCATGGGCCTCATGCCCGTGCTGCCGCGCCATGCCACCGATGAGGCGACATTCGATTCGACCAGCCTCGCCCCTCCCCTCGGGTCCGGGCCCTATGTGGTGGCAGCCGTCCAGCCCGGCGCAGGCGTCACGCTCGCGCGCAACCGGGCCTATTGGGGCGCGGACCTGCCGGTCAATCGCGGCCTCTATAATTTCGACGAGCTGCGGTTCGAGTATTTCCGCGACGGAAATACCGAGTTCGAAGCGTTCAAGCGCGGCCTCGTGGATGCCCGCTTCGAGACCGACCCCACGCGCTGGGAGACCGGCTACCACTTCCAGGCGGTGCGCGACGGCGCGGTGATCAAGGAGACCATCCCCACCAAACTGCCGAAGCCCCATTACGCGCTGGTCTTCAACACCCGCCGCCCGCTCTTCGCGGATGTGCGCGTGCGCCGCGCCGTCATCGAGCTGCTGGACTTCCCCTGGATCAACCGCAACCTGTTCCACGGCCTTTATGCCCGCACCACGGGCTTCTTCGACGGCTCGGACCTCTCCTCCGTCGGCCGCTCCGCCACTCCGGAAGAGCGCGCGCTATTGGCGCGCAGCACCCTCGGTGTCCCTCCGGAGGTGATGGACGGCACCTACACCTCGCCCGAAGCGGACGGCAGCGGGCGGGATCGGGCACAGCTGCACCGTGCCCTGGCGCTGTTCGCGGAGGCCGGCTGGCAGCCGAAAGACGGACGCCTCCTGAATGCGGACGGGCAGCCCTTCGCGTTTTCCATCATGGTGACGACGCGCGAACAGGAGCGCCTGACGCTGGCCTTCTCCAGCCAGCTGTCCCGCGCGGGCATCGAGGCCCGGGTGCAGATGGTGGATGCCGTCCAGTTCGACGCGCGGCGGGCATCCTATGATTTCGACATGGTGCCCTTCACCTGGGTCCAGTCCCTGTCGCCGGGCAACGAGCAGGCTTTCTATTTCGGCTCGGACGCCGCCGGGACGCCGGGCACGCGCAATTATATGGGCATGCGGGACGCTGCGGCGGATGCGGCCATCGAAGCACTCGCGGGGGCGACGGGCCGGGCGGATCTCGAAACCTCCGCTCGCGTCATCGACCGGGCGCTCATTTCCGGCGCCTATGGCGTGCCGCTCTTCTATGCGCCCGGCCAATGGCTCGCGCGCTGGAGCCATATCCGCCGACCCGCGCCTCTTTCGCTCTACGGCACGCTGCCGGACACATGGTGGCGGGCCGAGGGGCGTTAGGGCGGATCGACGCCGTTCCGGCCTGAAACACCCCGGCCTCGATATCAGGCCAGAACCTTCTTCTTCTCCGCCAGAGCGGCGAGCTTCTTCAGCACGGCGTGGGTGCCCTTCAACCGCGCGGCGGCGGTGGGCCAGTCGTGCAGGAACACCACCTTGAAGTCCGGCCGTACCTTGGCCTGCGGCCCCTCCGCATGGATCATGGCCACGAGGCCGGAGGGATCGGCGAACTGGTTCTCGCGGAAGGTGAGCACCACGCCCTTCGGCCCGGCATCCACCTTCCCCACATTGGCCTTACGGGCCAGCGCCTTGATCTGGGCGAGACGCAGCAGGTGGTCCACCTCGGGCGGCGCGGTTCCGAAGCGGTCCACGATCTCCGCGCCAAAGGCGTCCAGCGCCTGGTCATCGTCGATATCCGCGAGGCGCCGATAAAGGGCGAGACGCACATGCAGGTCCTGGACATAGTCTTCCGGGATCAGCACGGGCATGCCGATGGTGATGTTGGGCGACCACTTGTCCTGGGCGAGGTCGGTGATGCCGGCCTTCAGGTTGGTGATCGCCTCCTGCAGCATCTCCTGGTAGAGTTCGTAGCCCACTTCCTTGATATGGCCGGACTGCTCGTCGCCCAGCAGATTGCCGGCGCCGCGAATGTCCAGATCGTGGCTCGCCAGCTGGAAGCCCGCGCCCAGCGTCTCCAGGGATTGCAGCACCTTCAGCCGCCGTTCCGCCTGCGCCGTGATGGGCTTGGCGGCGGGCACGGTGAAGATGGCATAGGCCCGCGCCTTCGCCCGGCCCACACGGCCGCGCAGCTGGTAGAGCTGGGCAAGGCCGAACATGTCGGCGCGGTGGATGATCAGCGTGTTGGCGTTGGGCACGTCCAGCCCGCTTTCCACGATGGTGGTGGAGAGCAGCACGTCATATTGCCCGTCATAGAAGGCGGACATGATGTCTTCGAGCATGGTGGCGCTCATCTGCCCATGGGCGACGGCCACCTTCACCTCGGGAATGTTCTTCTCCAGGAATTCGCGCACCTCGGCGAGATCGTCGATGCGCGGCACCACATAGAAGCTCTGGCCGCCGCGATAGCGCTCGCGCAGCAGCGCCTCGCGCACGATGAGCGGGTCGAACGGCGTGATGAAGGTGCGCACGGCCAGCCGGTCCACGGGCGGGGTGGCGATGAGCGAGAGTTCGCGCACGCCGGTCATGGCCAGTTGCAGGGTGCGCGGAATGGGCGTGGCGGTGAGCGTCAGCACATGCACTTCCGAGCGCAGGGCCTTCAGCCGTTCCTTATGGGCCACGCCGAAATGCTGCTCCTCGTCCACGATGACGAGGCCGAGATCCTTGAAATGGATGCTCTTGCTGAGCAGGGCATGGGTACCCACCACGATGTCCACGCCGCCGCTCTGCAGCCCGGCCTTCATGGCCGAAAGATCCTTGCCGGTCACGAGGCGCGAGGCCTGGGCGATGTTCACCGGCAGGCCCCGGAAGCGCTCCGAAAAGGTCTTGAAATGCTGGCGGGCCAGAAGCGTGGTGGGCACCACCACCGCCACCTGCTTGCCCGAGAGCGCCACCGCGAACGCGGCGCGCAGCGCCACCTCGGTCTTCCCGAAGCCCACGTCGCCGCACACGAGGCGATCCATGGGGCGACCGGCGGCGAGGTCGTCCAGCACCGCCTCGATGGCGGCTTCCTGGTCCTCGGTCTCCTCATAGGGGAAGCGGGCGCGGAATTCGTCATAGAGCCCGGCGGTGGGCACGAGGCGCGGCGCCTCGCTGAGCTGGCGCGCGGCGGCGATCTTGATCAGCTCACCCGCCATCTCGCGGATGCGCTTCTTCATCCGCGCCTTGCGGGTCTGCCAGCCGACGCCGCCCAGCTTGTCCAGCTGCGCCTCAGTCTCCTCGGAGCCGTAGCGGGTCAGGAGTTCCAGATTCTCCACCGGCAGGAACAGCTTGTCGCCGCCGGCATAATGGATCTCCAGGCAGTCATGGGGCGCGCCCATGGCCTCGATGGCCTTGAGGCCCACGAAGCGGCCGATGCCGTGGTCCACATGCACCACGAGGTCGCCGGCGGTGAGCGCCGTCAGCTCGGACAACACGTCCTGCGGGCGGCGCGCCTTGCGCTTCGGGCGCACCAGGCGGTCGCCCAGAATGTCCTGCTCGCCCACAAGGGCGAAGTCGTCGGTCTCGAACCCGGATTCCACGCCATAGACCGCCAGCGCCACCTGGGTCTTGGGCAGCGCGTCCAGCAGCTGGAAGCGGGAGATGGCGGTGGTGTTCTTCAGGCCATGATCGGCCAGCACCGTGCCGAGCCGCTCGCGGGAGCCTTCGCTCCAGGCGGCCAGAACCACCTTCTTCTCCTTCTGGAGCGCGCGGATGTGCTCCACGGCCAGATCGAAGACATTGGCCTCCGGGTCCGCCTGCTCCGCCGCGAAGGAACGGCCCTGGACGCCGCCGAGATCCAGTATCTTCCCCTGCCCGCCGTCCGGCAGCGCGAAGGGGCTGATGCGCACGCAGGCGGCATCCTTCAGGCGCCCGGTCCATTCGGCGCCCTTCAGATAGAGCCGGTCAGACGGCAGCGGCTTGTAGACCGAGCCGGAGCCGGGCTGCGTGCCCGCCTGGGCCAGCGCCTCGCGGCGCGCGTCGTAATAGTCGCGGATCTGCGCGATGCGCTCGCCCGCCGCCTCTTCGGTGAGCGGGTCCACCACCAAAGGCGTGCCGTCGATATAGTCGAACAGCGTGTCCAGGCCCTCATGGAACAGCGGTAGCCAATGCTCCATGCCGGGATGGCGCCGCCCCTCGCTCACCGCCTCATAAAGCGTGTCGCCCTTGGTGTTGGCGCCGAACTCCGCGAGATAGGCCATGCGGAACTTGCGCATGGTGTCGCTGGTGAGCTGGAACTCCGCCATGGGCACGAGGTCCAGCGCCCGCATCTGGCCGGAGGTGCGCTGGGTCTCCGGATCGAACGAGCGGATGCTCTCCAGCGTGTCGCCGAAGAAATCCAGGCGGATGGGCTGGGGCAGGCCGGGCGGGAACAGGTCGATGAGCCCGCCGCGCACCGCATATTCGCCGGTGTCGCGCACCGTTGGCGTGCGCAGATAGCCATTGCGCTCCGCCCATTCCACCACCCCGTCCAGGGCGATGGCGTTGCCGGGAGCGGCGGACAAGGACTGGGCCGCCACCAGCGCCTTGGCGGGCACGCGCTGGACGGTGGCGTTCACCGTGGTGAGCAGGATGCTCGCCGCCCCGCCCTTCACCCGCGCGAGGCGGGCGAGCGTGGTCATGCGCTGGGCGGTGATGGCCGCGTTCGGAGAGGCCCGGTCATAGGGCAGGCAATCCCAGGAGGGAAAGCCGTGCACTTCGATCTCGGGCGCGAAGAAGGCGAGCCCGCGCTCCAGCGCCGCCATGCGCTGGCCGTCGCGGCAGATGACGGCAAGGCTCGGCCAGGGCGCATCCTTCTGGGCCGCGATGGTGCGGGCGATGTCCGCCACCACGAGCCCTTCCATGCCGTCCGGCACGCGGGACAAGGTCAGCGGGCGACCGGGGGCGATATCGGCGGCAAGGAGACGGGGACGCTTCACGGGACGATCCAGATAAGACACGAGGCGGCGCGCCGCGCCGGCCTCCAATTCCAGGGATGGGGCGCGGCGCCTCAGTCCGGCACGCCGACGCCGGACAGGTGCCAGTCCTTGAACTTGCGGAACATGGGCGTGTCCATGTCGGCCGGCACGGGGCTTGAGCCGTTGATCCAGGCGAACAGATCGGGGTCCTGCACCTCGATGAGGACTTCGAAGGCTTCCACCTCCTCCTCCGTCAGGTCCTCGATCATGGCGTCCGCGAAGCGGCCCATGAGCAGATCCATCTCACGGGTGCCCCGGTGCCAGGAGCGGAACAGGATGCGCCGCCGCCGCACATCGAGGCCGGCGCTGGATTTCACGGTTCCCGTCATGGTTCAGCTTCCTTTCGCGCGGGCGCTCAAGGATCGGCGCGCGGCTCTGGAGCGGCGCTTATAGGGGGAAACCGGCGGGGATGGCCAGTCTTCTGCATTTCGGAAGGGCCACCGGGGGCGGGTGGCCGGCGGGGAACGCGCGGGGAGGCCTCCCGAATGCGTCCCACCGCCGGCCGAACCCCACGGACCCAGGAGATGCGGCGGACCTGAGCACCCCGTAGGGTTGTCACGAACCTGAGCGCCTGCAAGCGCTTCCAAGGCTCTCTTTCCCGATGCCCCTGAGGGTATCCGAACCATCCGCGAAATCAAATCACGAGAATCAGGAGCCCGCATATTCTTTGACGGTCGCCAGGAATTTGGCGACGGAAATGGGCTTGGAGAGATAGGCCTCGCACCCGCCCGCCCGAATGCGCTCCTCGTCGCCCTTCATGGCGAAGGCGGTGACGGCCACCACCGGGATGGCTTTCAGCTCCGGGTCCGCCTTCAGCCATTTGGTGACTTCCAGGCCGGACACCTCGGGCAGCTGGATGTCCATGAGGATCAGGTCCGGCATGTGCTCGCGCGCCAGCCCCACGGCCTCGATGCCGTTCCGCGTCTCGACGGTGCGGTAGCCGTGCGCTTCCAGCAGATCGTGGAAGAGCTTCATGTTGAGTTCGTTGTCCTCAACAATCATCACTGTCTTGGCCATTTCCGTTCCCCGCCTTCCGCAGCCGCTTCGCAGGCGCGCGCGGATCGGACATGATGCATCTTCGCTGACAAGAGTGCGATCGATCATCATCGAAGCGCCTGCGCTTCGATGATGATCGTGAATCGCTCTCGATCGATAATTTAGAGGCTGATTCACCGATCCGATTGATTCAATCTGATCGGATCAGACTCTACTGACAATTCCTTGCGGAAGCGCAAATGCCGATCCGAGAGAAGACGCCGTCCCAAGCCCGTGCCCGTGAGGCGGCGGGCGCCCTTGCCATCCGCGCGCTGGGTTGGCTCGCGCAGGACATGGAGAGAATCGGCGGCTTCCTCGCCCAGAGCGGGATGGGCCCCGGCGACCTGCGCGTCCGCGCCCAGGAACCGGCCTTCGGTGCCGCCATCCTCTCCTATCTCCTGTCCGACGAGGCCCTGCTCCTCGCCTTCGCGGCGGACACGACCCTGCGCCCCCAGGACGTGGTCCACGCCTTCCATGTGCTGGAGCCTCCGTTCGACCCTGACGCGCCCGTGCGCCGAGGCGACTGACATGGGCGGCCTGCCGGGCGGAGGCTTCTGCCGCGATTGCCTTGCGGATGCGGGCTCCGGCCCGCGCTGCACGGCCTGCGGCAGCCCCCGGCTGGTGCGCCACCCCTTGGCCGACACACTCTCCATCGCCCATGTGGATTGCGACGCCTTCTACGCCACCATCGAGAAGCGCGACGACCCACGCCTGCGCGATGTCCCTGTCATCATCGGCGGCGGCGTGCGGGGTGTGGTGTCCACCGCCTGCTATATCGCGCGCATCAAGGGCGTGCGTTCGGCCATGCCCATGTTCAAGGCCCGTGCGCTCTGTCCGGAGGCGGTGATCGTCAAGCCGAACATGCGCAAATACGTGGAGGTGGGGCGCGAGGTGCGCGCCAAGATGCAGGCGCTGACGCCCCTGGTGGAGCCGCTCTCCATCGACGAGGCGTTCCTCGATCTGTCGGGCACCGAGCGCCTGCACGGCCTTTCCCCCGGCCGCTGCCTCGCGCGGTTCGCGGCGGAGGTGGAGCGGGACATCGGCATCACCATCTCCGTGGGCCTCGCCGCCAACAAGTTCCTCGCCAAGACTGCTTCGGACCTGGACAAGCCGCGCGGCTTCTCCGTGCTGGGGCAAGAGGAGGCCATGGCCTTCCTGGCGGACCGGCCCGTCACCTTCATCTGGGGCGTCGGCCCCGCCTTCGGTGCCCGGCTCGCCAAGGACGGCATCCACCGCATCGCCGATCTCCAGGCCATGGGCGATTCCGATCTGGCCCGGCGCTACGGGGCGGAAGGCCTGCGCCTGTGGCGGCTGGCGCGCGGCATGGACACGCGCAGCGTCAATCCGGAGCGGGAGGCCAAGAGCGTTTCGGCCGAGACCACCTTCGACACCGACATCCGCGACCTGCGCCCGCTGGAGCAGACCCTCTATGCCCTGGCGGAGGAAGTCAGCGGCCGCCTGCGGCGCAAGGGCATTGCCGGGCGCAGCGTGACCTTGAAGCTGAAGACCCAGGATTTCCGCACCCGCACGCGCGCCCGCACCCTGGAGGATCCCACCCAACTCACGGCGCGCATCTATGACGCCGCCCACGACCTGCTGCTGCGCGAGACGGACGGCACCTTCTTCCGCCTCGTGGGCGTGGGTGTGTCCGATTTGTGCGATGGGGCCGACGCGGACCAGGCGGACCTTCTGGACACCCGAACGCCCAAGCTGAAGGCTACCGAGCAGGCCATGGAAGCGCTGCGCTCCAAATTCGGCGACGGCGCGGTGGCGCGGGGCATCCTGCTGGGCACGGGGAAACGGGGGCGTCCGACGCGGGAGTGAGAATGTGCCTCTTGGGGCGGTTTCCCCCTCCCAACCCTCCCCCGCAAGCGGGAGAGGGCTTTGCGGTGTGCGAAAGGAGATGTGGCTCTTTCACACGCGATGGAGGCTCCCTCGCCGGCAAGCAACTGCGGCATCGAGAAAAGGCCGCCTCATTCCCCCGGAGCAGGTAGCCCTCTCCCGCTTGCGGGGGAGGGTTGGGAGGGGGAAAAGCCACTGGGAGGGGAAAAGACCCCGCCCCTACCCGTGCGCCTCGGCCATGTCCCGAATGCGCACCGAGACCTTCGTCTCGCCCTGCCAATGGTCCAGGTCCAGCGTACCGGCGAGATGGATCATGCGCCCGCGCGATGCGAGGAGTGCCTTGCCCAGCGGCTCCTCGGCGATGCGGAAGGCCATGATCTTCAACGCCGTGCCGTCATTGGACATGAGGCGCCCGCGCACATGGCCCGCGCCGAACGCTTCCACATAAGCGAGCTTGTGGTTGGGAAAGGCGAAGACGGGCTCGGGATTGCCCGCGCCGAAGGGGCCGGCCTTGGCCAGTTGCTCCACCAGAGAAATGGTGGCGCCGCTCGCCGTCAGGGCGCCGTCCAGCGCGAGGGTGCGATCCGCGCGGGCCTTCATGACAGCGGTGGCCAGCGTTTCCTCAAGATAGGCCCGCAGGGCACCGAGTTGGCCGCGCTCCACGGTGAGACCCGCCGCCATGGCATGGCCGCCGCCCTTGCGCAGCAGCCCCGCATCCACCGCTCCATGCACGGCGCGGCCCACATCCACGCCCGGAATGGAGCGCGCGGAGCCCGTGCCGGTCTCGCCGTTGAAGGCTATGGCAAAGGCGGGCCGGTTGAAGCGCTCCTTCAGGCGAGAGGCCACGAGGCCCACCACGCCGGGATGCCAGCCGTCTCCGGTCACGACCACCGTCGCCCCGGTGTCCTCCAGCCCCACGGCGGCGATGGCCTCGCCCTCCGCCGCCGCCAGGATGGCGCGTTCCACCTCCTGGCGCTCGGTGTTCAACCGGTCCAGCTCTGCGGCGATGCGCTTGGCCTCCACCGGATCGTCGGTGAGCATGAGGCGCGTGCCCAATGCCGCGTCGCCGATGCGCCCGCCCGCATTGATGCGCGGCCCCAGCAGGAAGCCCAGGTGCCAGGGGCGCGGCGGCCCGTCGAGCCGGGCCACGTCCATGAGTGCGGTGAGGCCCAGGCGCTGGCGGCGCTTGAGGGCAATGAGGCCCTTGGAGACGAAGGCGCGGTTGAGTCCCCGCAGCGGCACCACGTCCGCCACTGTTCCCAGCGCCACGAGATCGAGGCTCTGCAGCAGGTCGGGCGCGGGGCGATCATTCCAGTGGCCCAGTTCCCGCAGGCGACGGGAAAGCGCCACCAGGGTCATGAACACGACGCCCGCCGCGCACAGATGGCCGAGCCCGGACAAATCGTCTGCCCGGTTCGGGTTCACCACGGCCACGGCGTCGGGCAGGTGCTCGCCCGCCTGGTGATGGTCGAGCACCACCACGTCCACGCCCAGCGTCTTGGCGGCGGCCAGGGTCTCGATGCTCGTGGTGCCGCAATCCACCGTCACAAGCAGGCTCACGCCTTTCGCCGCCAATTGCTCGATGGCGCCGATATTGGGGCCGTAGCCCTCGAAGATGCGGTCCGGGATATGGAACAGGGGATCGAGCCCGGCGGCCTGCAGGAAGCTGACCAGCAGCGCGGTGGAGGTGGCGCCGTCCACGTCATAGTCGCCGAACACCGCCACACGCTCGCCGGAGCGCGCCGCCTGCGCGATGCGTTCCACCCCGTCCGCCATGCCGGTGAGGACGAGCGGGTCGGGCAAGAGGGCGCGGATGGATGGGTCGAGATAACCGGGCACCTCGTCCAGCGGCACGCCCCGCCCGGCCAGCACCCGCGCCAGGATCTCCGGCACGTTGTGGCGCTGGGCGATGGCGAGCGCCAGCTGTGAGGCGCGCGCGTCCAGCCGGTCGCTCCAGCCCCGCCCGGTGGCGGACGCGGAGACGCCAAGGAAGAAGCGATTCGGCGAATGAACGTTCACAGGCGTATGAAGCCAGACACAGCCGCCGCCGTCGAGACCGTCACTCGGAGACGAACCGCCCGAGGTCGCGATGGGTGGACGAGATGCGTCGCACGGTGCCGGTGGCGGCGCGCATGAGGAGGGTGTGGGTTTCCACGCTGTCGCGCAGCAGCCGCACGCCCGAGAGGAGCGGGCCGTCCGTGACGCCAGAAATGGCCATGAGGCAATCGCCGCGCACCATGTCGGCAAGTCCGTAGATCGCGGACATATCCTTGATGCCCAGCGCCTTGGCCTGCTTGCGCTTCGCGTCGCTGTCGAGGATCAGGCGGCCTTCCATCTGCCCGCCGAGGCACCGCAGCGCGGCCGCCGCGAGCACGCCCTCGGCCGCCCCGCCGCTGCCGAGATAGATGTCCACGCCGCTCGCCTGCGGGTTGGTGGTGTGGATGATGCCCGCCACGTCCCCATCGGTGATGAACTGCACGGACGCGCCGGTGGCGCGAATGGCCTCGATGAGGGCGCCGTGACGGGGCCGGTCCAGCACCAGGGCCGTGATCTCGGAGGGGGAGACGCCCCGCGCGTCGGCCACCGCCTTGATATTCGCTTCCGGCGTCACGGAGAGGGACACGGTGCCGGGCGGATAGCCGGGGCCGATGGCCACCTTCTCCATATAGACGGCGGGCACCTGGAGCAGGGAGCCGGGCTCTGCCAGCACGATGACGGAAATGGAGCCCGCCATGTTCTTGGCACACAGCGTCGTGCCTTCGAGGGCATCGATAGCGATGTCCACCTCGATGCCGCCGGTGCCGACGGCCTCGCCCACATGGAGGCGCTCGGTCTCCCCCTGCCCGCCTTCGCCCATGACGATGCAACCGGACAAGGCGGCGCGGAGCAATTCGCGATGGGCGCCCTGGATGGCGGCTTCGTCGGCGGCGGGCTCATCGCCCCGGCCGCGCCAGCGGGCCGCAGCCACCGCCGCGCGCTCGGTCACGCTCACCGCGTCGATGGCGAGACGGCGGTCGAGGACGGGCGCGGGGCGAGTGTCCATCGCTAATCCTTTTCGATGCGGATGACCTGGGGCACCGAGGCAAGGACGCCGTCGGCATCGATGGCCGCCACCGCGCGGCGCACGGCGGCCTCGGTGGTGGCATAGGTGATGAGGATGACGCTGGCGGGCTCGTCGCTGCGGCTGCGCTCAGGACGGCGCTGGACGATGGATTCCAGCGAGATGCCTTCGTCCGCCATACGGCGCGCGATGGTCGCGGCGGTGCCCGGCTTGTTCACGGCGGCGAGGCGGATGTAGTAGCCGCCCTCGTGATGCTGCATGGGCGCCCGCTCAGCGGCCACCAGCGCCGCCACGGGCGCGCCAAAGGCGAAGCCGCCGCCGCCCGCGGCGAGGTCGGAGAGATCACCCACCACGGCCGAGGCGGTGGCATCGCCGCCCGCGCCCGGACCCACCAGGGTCAGGGCCACGGCGTCGCCGTCCACCGCCACCGCATTGGTCACGCCGGAGACCTGGGCGATGGGCCAGTGCTTGGGCACCATGGTGGGGTGCACGCGCTGCTCCACGCCTTCGTCGGTGCGCACCGCGACGCCCAGCAGCTTCACCTTGTAGCCAAGGTCATCCGCCGCTTCGAGGTCCGCCAGGGTGAGCGAGCGGATGCCCTCCACATAGATGGCCTCCGCATCCACCTTCGTGCCGAAGGCGAGGCTGGTGAGGATGGAGAGCTTGTGGGCGGTGTCGTAGCCGTCGATGTCGAAGGTCGGGTCCGCCTCCGCATAGCCGAGGCGCTGGGCATCGGCGAGGCAGAGGTCGAAGGACAGCTTCTCGTCCGCCATGCGGGTGAGGATGTAGTTGCAGGTGCCGTTGAGGATGCCCGAGACCCGCGCGATGTGGTTGCCCGCCATCGCCTCGCGCAGCGTCTTGACGATGGGAATGCCCCCCGCCACCGCCGCCTCGAAGCGCAGGGACGCACCGTGCTCCTCGCTGAGAGCCGCCAGCTCCACGCCATGCTTGGCGAGGAGCGCCTTGTTGGCGGTGACGACGGCTTTGCCCGCCTTCAGGGCCGCCGCGACGGAGGCCCGCGCGGGATCGCCGTCGCCGCCCATCAGCTCCACGAACACGTCTATGTCCGGGTCGCGCGCCAGCGCCACGGGATCGTCGAACCAGCGCATGCCGGACAGATCGATGCCGCGGTCACGGGTACGGTCGCGGGCGGCGATGGCCACCACCTTGAGGGTGCAGCCGGTGCGCACGGCGATGGACGCCGCCTGCCGTTCCAGCATCCGCACCACGCCAGCCCCGACCGTTCCGAGGCCGGCCAGCCCAACTTTCATCTCACGCATTGTCGAACCGTCAAATTGGGATCAGCGGGCAGCGCTCAGGGGAACCACATTGTGGAGCGTGGTGCCGGCGGTGTCGAAGAAGCGGCGAATGTTACGCGCCGCCTGCCGGATGCGCTGCTCGTTCTCGACCACAGCGATGCGGACATAGTCGTCGCCGTGTTCGCCGAAGCCGACGCCCGGCGCCACGGCTACTTCCGCCTTCTCAATGAGCAGCTTGGAGAATTCCACGCTGCCCATCTCGCGGAAGGGCTCGGGAATGGGCGCCCAGGCGAACATGGAGGCGGCAGGCACGGGAATGGTCCAGCCGGCGCGACCGAAGCTGTCCACCATGGCGTCGCGGCGGCGCTTATAGGTCTCGCGCATCTCGCCGATATAGTCCTGCGGCCCGTTGAGCGCGGCGGTGGCCGCCACCTGGATGGGCGTATAGGCGCCGTAATCCAGATAGGACTTCACCCGTGACAGGGCGGCGATCAGCCGCTCATTGCCCACCGCGAAGCCCATGCGCCAGCCCGCCATGGAGAAGGTCTTGGACATGGAGGTGAATTCCACCGTCACGTCCATGGCGCCGGGCACCTGGAGGACGGAGGGCGGCGGGTTGCCGTCGAAATACAGCTCCGCATAAGCGAGGTCGGACAGGATGATGAGGTCGTTCTTCTTCGCGAAGGCGACCACGTCCTTGTAGAAATCCAGGCTCGCCACGGTGGCCGTGGGATTGGACGGATAGCACAGCACCACCGCGATGGGCTTGGGAATGGAGTGCTGGACCGCCCGCTCCATGGCGTGGAAGAAGCCCGGACCCGGCTCCACCGGCACGGAGCGGATCACGCCGCCCGCCATGAGGAAGCCGAAGGCGTGGATGGGATAGGACGGATTGGGGGTCAGGATCACGTCGCCCGGGGCGGTGATGGCCTGCGCCATGTTGGCGAAGCCTTCCTTCGAGCCCAGCGTGGCGACGATCTGCGTATCGGGATTGAGCTTCACGCCGAAGCGGCGCTCATAATAGCCCGCCTGGGCACGGCGCAGGCCGGTAATGCCCTTGGATGCGGAATAGCGATCGGTCCGCGGGCGGCCGATGGTGTCCTTGAGCTTCTCGATGACGTGGGCGGGGGCTTCGAGGTCCGGATTGCCCATGCCGAGATCGACGATGTCCACCCCGGCGTTGCGGGCAGCGGCCTTCACGCGGTTCACCTGCTCGAACACATAGGGCGGCAGCCGGCGAATACGGTGAAAATCGGTCATCTCACTCAAGCTCCAAGTGCCGCGTCTTTAGTCTCCCGCGCGGCGAACGGGCTTTCTAGATCGCCGCCGCCACGCATGAAAGCGTTTTCGCATCGAAGTGGCGGCAGTGGAGGCATGCACCCGCGAGGGGCATGACGGATCTTATACTACCCGTCGGCGATGAATGAAAAATTCACGCCGGCCGGTCACGCATCCATTGGAAAAGCTCTAGCCGAGACCGGCCTGGCGCTTGGCCGCCGTCAGCGTGTTCTGGAGCAGGCAGGCGATGGTCATGGGACCGACGCCGCCCGGCACGGGGGTGATGCGCCCGGCGATTCCCTGGGCCTCCGCGAACGCCACGTCGCCCACGAGGCGGGTGCCGCCCTCGGGTTTGGCGATGCGGTTGATCCCCACGTCGATGACAGTGGCGCCGGGCTTGATCCAGTCCCCGCGCACCATTTCCGGCCGTCCCACGGCCGCCACCAGGATATCGGCGGTGCGGCATTCGCCCGGCAGGTCGCGGGTGCGCGAATGGGCGATGGTGACGGTGCAGTCCTCCTTCAGGAGAAGCTGGGCGGCGGGCTTGCCCACGATGTTGGAGCGGCCCACCACCACGGCCTTCAGGCCCGCCAGCGAGCCAAGCTCCCGCTTCAGCAGGATGACACAGCCGAGCGGCGTGCAGGGCACCAGCGCATCCAGGCCCACGGCGAGGCGGCCGGCATTCACCACATGGAAGCCGTCCACATCCTTGGCCGGGTCGATGGTCGAGAGCACCTTCATGCTGTCGATGTGACCGGGCAGCGGAAGCTGGACGAGGATGCCGTGCACGGCAGGGTCGGCGTTGAGACGCTGCACCAAAGCGAGCAGGTCCGCCTCGGCCGTGTCGGCGGGCAGCTTGTGCTCGAAGGAGGCCATGCCGCATTCCAGCGTCTGGGCCCCCTTGTTGCGCACATAGACCTGGCTCGCCGGATCCTCGCCCACCAGCACCACCGCAAGGCCGGGCACGAGGCCCCTCGCCTTCAGGCCCGCGACCTCACGGGCGATCTCGCCGCGCAGTTCCGCCGCGACGGCCTTGCCGTCGATGATCCGTGTCTGCGTCACGCATGCCTCCGCACCAGGTTCGGGTTCGATTTTTTTCTTAAAGAGAAAATAATTTTATTCAACAGGAGGAATGTCGCCGCGCGCCCATCCCTCCTTGGTCTGCGCCTTGTAGGCCTCGTAGCGCCCTTCGGCGATGGCGGCACGGGCCCCGCGCATGAGGTCCTGATAGTAGTGCAGGTTCGCCCAGGAGAGCAGCATGCCGCCCAGCATCTCGCCGCAGCGGATGAGGTGGTGCAGATAGGCCCGCGAATAGTCCCGGAGCGCCGGGCAGTCGCTTTCCTCGTCCAGCGGGCGGGGATCGTTCTGGTGGCGCGCATTCTTCAGGTTGATGCGGCCGAAGCGCGTGAAGGCCAGCGCGTGGCGGCCCGAGCGGGTGGGCATCACGCAGTCGAACATGTCGATGCCGCGCCCCACCGCCTCGATGAGATCATCCGGTGTGCCGACGCCCATGAGATAGCGCGGCTTGGTGGAGGGCAGGTGCGGCTCCACCGTCTCGATCATGCGCAGCATGATGTCCTGCGGCTCGCCCACGGCCAGACCGCCGATGGAATAGCCGGGGAAGTCCATATCCGCGAGGGCGCGGGCGGATTCGATGCGCAGCGCCTCCACGGCGCCGCCCTGGACGATGCCGAACACGGCCCGCCCTTTGGGCTGCTGCTCGAAGGCGCGCTTGGAGCGTTCCGCCCAGCGCAGCGACAGGCGCATGGCGCGCGCCGCCTCCTCGTCCGTGCAGGGCAGCTTCACACACTCGTCCAGCTGCATCTGGATGTCCGCACCCAGAAGCCCCTGGATCTCCATGGCCCTCTCGGGCGTGAGCTGGTGCATCGCCCCATCGATATGGGAGCGGAACGTCACCCCGTTCTCGTCCAGCTTGCGCAACTCGGACAGGGACATGACCTGGAAGCCGCCAGAATCGGTCAGGATGGGCCGGTCCCAGCGCATGAACTTATGCAGCCCGCCGAGCGCCGCGATGCGCTCCGCGCCGGGGCGTAGCATCAGATGGTAGGTGTTGCCCAGAAGGATGTCCGCGCCGGTGGCACGCACCTGCTCGGGATAGACCCCTTTCACGGTGGCCACCGTGCCCACGGGCATGAAGGCCGGGGTGGCGATGTCGCCGCGCGGGGTGGAGACGACGCCGGTGCGCGCCGTGCCGTCGGTGGCGTTCAGGCGGAAGGAAAAGCCCTCGCTCATGCCGGCTCTCCCGCGCGCTGGAGGAAGCAGGCATCGCCATAGGAATAGAAGCGATAGCCCTCGGCAACCGCATGCGCATAGGCGCGCGCCTGCAAGTCGTGTCCCACGAAGGCGGCCACCAGCATGACGAGGGTGGATTTGGGCAGATGGAAATTGGTCATCATCAGGTCCACGGCCCGGAAGCGGTATCCGGGCGTTATGAAGATATCGGTTTCGCCCCGATAGGGGGCGATCGCGCCGCCCGCGGCGGCGGTCTCGATGAGGCGGGTGGAGGTGGAGCCCACGGTGAGGATGCGCCCGCCTCGCGCCTTCACGGCGTTAAGCGCGTCGGCGGTCTCGGCGGTCACCTCGCCCCATTCCGCATGCATGCGATGGTCGGCCGTGTCCTCGGCCTTCACGGGCAGGAAGGTGCCGAGCCCCACATGGAGCGTCACCTTGTGCACGCTCACGCCCGCCTGCGTCACGGCCTCCATGAGGGCGGGCGTGAAATGGAGGCTGGCCGTGGGGGCCGCGACCGAGCCTTCGACGCGCGCGAACAAAGGCTGGTAGTCCGCCCGGTCGCGCTCGTCCTCGGGGCGGCGGGCGGCGATGTAAGGCGGCAGGGGCATGTGGCCGACCGCGTCGATGGCGCCGTCTAATGCGGGGCCGGACAGGGCGAAGCCCAGGTCCACGGCGCCCTCCTCGCCCTTGGCCAGAACCTCGGCTTCGAGGCGCGCCTCGCCTTTGGCGAAGATGATGCGGTCTCCCGGCGCGAGGCGCTTGGCGGGACGGCAAAGCGCCGTCCAGCGATCCTCAGCGAGGCGGCGAACCAGGGTCGCTTCCAGATGAACAGGGCTTCCACCCGTCCGCGTGCGGGTGCCGTCGAGGCGCGCGGGGATGACCTTCGTGTCGTTCACCACCACCGCGTCCCCTGCCCGCAACAAGGACGGCAGGTCGCCGACGCGCAGGTCGCACAGGTCCGGTTCGCCGCCGGGCCGCACCACGAGCAGCCGCGCGCTCTCGCGCGGCTCGGCGGGCCGCAGGGCGATCAGCTCCGGCGGGAGTGGAAAATCGAATGCGTCAACGCGCATGGAGCCTCGGGCCATTACCCGCCGGTGGCGGGCGTCCTCTACGTGCGCGCTCTCCTAGATCGCTTCGCACGGGGACGGAAGCCTTGGCACGCATGGCAGGTGTGAATTGGCAGGTGTGAAAAGGAGGGCTACCGCCGGTCAGAAGATGGCGACGGCGCCCTGCCAGATGGCCCAGCTCATGGCGGCTGTGATGAGCAGGCCGAGCACGGTGGCGAAGAAGCCCGCGAGGATCACGCCCCCGTCCCGCTCCACAAGGCCGAGGCCGAAGATGCACACGGCGAATCCGGGAGGCAGGTTGCCCAGGAAAGGGATGGGCAGGAGCAGGATGAAGCCCAGCAGAACCACCGTCGCGCCCACCACGCGCCGCGCGATGGGGCCGGCGAACTGTTCCATGCGGGGACGGGAGAAGCGCTCGAACTTCTCGATATAGGGCCGCGACTTGGTGACGATGGCGTCCAGCATGGAGCGCGAGAAGGTCTGCCGCGCGAGGCGCTCGGGCAACCACAATTCCTGCCGCCCCATGGCCATCTGCAGGCCGATGAGCCCCAGCACGATGCCGCAGATCACCGGGACGCCCGGAGGCATGGGGATGCAGTTGGGGATGCCAAAAATCAGAAAGAGAATGCCGAAGGCGCGATTGCGCAATGCGTTGACGAGATCGCCGATGGCGACTTTGTCCCCTTCCTGGGAAGCCAGGACGGCGGCGAGAAGTTCAGAAGTTCTCGGAGTGCGGTGGTCCACGTCGATCCTCGGTGCTCGGCTCCTTCTAGCACCGAGAAAGCGGCGGTGTCAGGGCGGGTTTTGCGGACGTATCCACAGCCCCCGCCCTGACGCCCGTCAATGCAGGCTGACGAGGCCTTCCACCGCACGGAACTCCGCTGGCTTGATAAGTTGATTATGGGCGACGGCGACGGAATGCAGCTTCCCCTCAAGTTCCCGCTGCCAGAATTCCAGGAACTTCCGCAGCTCGGGAAAGTGCGGGCAGAGGTCGTAATCCTGCCAGACATAGGCCTGCAGGAAGCTGGGATGATCAGGCAGGTGATAAAGGATCCGCGCTGTGGCGAGACCATAACCGGACATCTGCTTAACGAAGCCGTCGGAAACCATGTTTCGACCTCCATGCTTCACGCGACACGCCGCCTTCTTCCGAAGGACAGGTCGATTGTCGGCTCATAAGCCTGGGGTCGCCAGATGAAAATTTGGTTTAATTGTTTAAAAACAATGCGTTAGCAGCGATGCCCGGACAGTGCTGACAATCGGGGGCGGGACGATCGAATCCGAGGGCTTCTTCACAGGGCGCCTTGGCACTCCCAACTCAAGAGTGCCAGATTTTTGCCCTACCCCTCTTGCGGGCGCCCCGGCGCGTCCTTAGATGCCCGCCGGACGCCGAGAAACCGGCGCCCAGGCAGATACAATCAAACCGGAGTTTTCCCGATGGGTTTCCGCCCCCTGCACGACCGCGTCGTCGTGAAGCGCATCGAAGCCGAGCAGAAGACGGCCGGCGGCATCATCATCCCCGACACCGCCAAGGAAAAGCCCCAGGAGGGCGAGGTGGTCTCCGTGGGTCCCGGCGCCCGCAACGAGAAGGGCGAGCTGGTCGCCCTCGACGTGAAGTCTGGTGATCGCGTGCTGTTCGGCAAGTGGTCCGGCACCGAAGTGAAGATCGACGGTCAGGACCTCCTGATCATGAAGGAAAGCGACATTCTCGGCGTCGTCGCCTGAGCATCGCTCCCTCCGCCTTTCCCTTTTTCCTGATTTAGGAGACGGCACATGGCTGCCAAGGACGTGAAATTTTCGGGCGATGCCCGTGAGAAGATGCTGCGCGGCGTGGATATCCTCGCCAATGCGGTGAAGGTGACGCTGGGCCCCAAGGGTCGCAACGTGGTCATCGAGAAGTCGTTCGGCGCCCCGCGCATCACCAAGGACGGCGTCACCGTCGCCAAGGAGATCGAGCTGGAAGACCGCTTCGAGAATCTCGGCGCGCAGCTGGTTCGCGAAGTCGCTTCCAAGACCAATGACCTGGCCGGCGACGGCACCACCACGGCCACCGTGCTGGCCCAGGCCATCGTGCGGGAAGGCGCCAAGGCGGTTGCCGCCGGCATGAACCCCATGGACCTGAAGCGCGGCGTCGATCTCGCGGTGGAAGCCATCGTGAAGGACCTCGCCGCCAACGCGAAGAAGGTCACCTCCAACGAGGAGATCGCGCAGGTCGGCACCATCTCCGCCAATGGCGACGCCGAGATCGGCAAGTTCCTGGCCGAGGCGATGCAGCGGGTCGGCAACGAGGGTGTCATCACCGTCGAGGAAGCCAAGACCGCCGAGACCGAGCTGGATGTCGTGGAAGGCATGCAGTTCGACCGCGGCTACCTCTCCCCCTACTTCGTCACCAACGCCGAGAAGATGCGCGTTGAGTTCGAAGATCCCTACATCCTCATCCACGAGAAGAAGCTCTCCGGTCTCCAGGAGCTTCTCCCGGTCCTTGAGGCCGTGGTTCAGTCCAGCAAGCCGCTGGTGATCGTGGCCGAGGACGTGGAAGGCGAGGCTCTGGCCACCCTGGTGGTCAACAAGCTGCGCGGCGGCCTCAAGATCGCTGCCGTGAAGGCCCCCGGCTTCGGCGACCGCCGCAAGGCCATGCTGCAGGACATCGCGATCCTGACCGGCGGCCAGGCCATCTCCGAGGATCTCGGCATCAAGCTTGAGAACGTGAACCTCTCCATGCTCGGCCGCGCCAAGAAGGTGGTGATCGAGAAGGAAAACACCACCATCGTGGACGGCGCCGGCGACAAGGCCGAGATCGAAGCCCGCGTGGCCCAGATCAAGGCGCAGATCGAGGAGACCTCCTCGGACTATGACCGTGAGAAGCTCCAGGAGCGTCTGGCCAAGCTCGCGGGCGGCGTCGCGGTGCTCCGCGTCGGTGGCGCGACCGAGGTCGAGGTGAAGGAGAAGAAGGACCGCGTTGACGACGCGCTGCACGCCACCCGCGCTGCGGTCGAGGAAGGCGTGCTGCCCGGTGGCGGCGTGGCGCTCCTGCGTGCCTCGAAGGCTCTTGAGGGCATCAAGGTCGCCAATGCGGACCAGAAGACCGGCGTTGAGATCGTCCGCAAGGCGATCCAGGCCCCGGCTCGCCAGATCGCCCAGAATGCCGGCGACGACGGCTCCGTGGTCGTGGGCAAGGTGCTGGAGAACGCCGAGTATTCGTTCGGCTACGACGCCCAGACCGGCACCTATGTGGACATGGTGAAGGCCGGCATCATCGATCCGGCCAAGGTGGTGCGCACCGCGCTCCAGGATGCGGCTTCCGTGTCCAGCCTGCTCATCACCACCGAGGCCCTGGTGGTCGAGCTGCCGAAGAAGTCGGCTGCTCCGGCCATGCCGGGCGGCGGCATGGGTGGCATGGGCGGCATGGACTTCTGAGGAAGTCCATCCGACCAACAGTTCTAAGGGCCGAGGCCGGCAGCGCCGGCTTCGGTGGCGGCATGGACTTCTGAGGACGTCCATCCAACCAACAGTTCTCAGTGCCGAGGCCGGCAGCGCCGGCTTCGGGTGCTCAAAATCAAAGGGCGCAGCGAAAGCTGCGCCCTTTTTTAATGCTGTTCCGCAGTCGATCCGGCGGTCCGCCGATCTCGACGTGACTACAATTCTTGATTGTGATATTCCCGCGTAAAATCAATTCATAATTGTTTGTGACAACTCTAAAGACACCCTGCTCACACGCTGTTGGCAGGTCTTCGTAAGTGCGCGTTCTGCGTGATGTTTTCAGGCGTGATCCCAGTATTTCGGGGGCTCGAAAATGCCAAGGGTTCATTATTTCGTTGTGCACCAGGATGGTGCATGGAAGGTCAAACTGGACGGGACACACTACGGCCCGTACGACACACAGAAAATGGCGATCCGGATCGCGGTGGATGCTGCGCAGCAGACCGGAAACAATGGACGCTCCGCCCAAGTGCTTGTGCAAGGCATGGATAATCAGTTCCGGACGGAATGGACTTACGGGAACGATCCCTATCCACCGCCGGGCTGATCCGCCGTCACGAAGATGCCCTGTGGGTCGGCTTAAATGCCGAGTGGCGATCTTCCTTTACCCCTTAGGGGAAAGGGATGCCTTCAGCACATCGCGCCGGGCGCTCGCGGCGCGCAGTTCGCTCGCCACGGTTTCGAGCATCCCCGCAATCTCGTCGAAGGATTGCGGTACGCCGTCCACGGACGGAGGCACATAGGCCAGTTCGCCGGCGGCCGAAAAATCGTCCACCGCCGCAACCAGCCCGAATGTCCGGACGATGGTCGTCTCGATCACATCGTCCATGGGCTTGCCGAGGCGATCCTCCACCTCGATCTCCATCCCCGCCGTCAATTCCGAAAGGGTGCAGTCGATGACCCCGATGGAGATGATCTCCCGGGGATTGAAGGCGTTGATCACCGTGTACATAGCGGTGGGCACGCCAAAGCCACGGCTGTGGAACCAGGCCTGCCGATAATCGTCGTAGGTCTTGCCGGCTTTCAGGGTGCGGGTGACGATCGCAACGAACTTCATGGGACCGTCACCTCCAGCTTGCGCACTCTACCGGCATAACTCGCTATCGAGGGGCAGCGGCGTGATCTGCCAGAAGCTCTCGCGCTTCGGCTTCATGAGCGGCGCCCACCATTTCGCCCACACATCGATGGCGGTGCCTTCCATGCGCGGCGGGGCGAGCGCGCCCGAGCCATTGATGACGCCCGTCACCTGCCCGCATCCCGTCGCCGGCCGCGCCGGAGGCCGGTAGGTCGGCTCGTTGACGATGACGACCCGGGCCTCCGGAATGGCGGCGCGCAGGCGTCCCGCGGCATTGCGGTCGGCCGCCACGAGGGTGGGATGGGCGCCCAACTTCTCCAGCACCACCGGACGCAAGGCCGCGAGGGGCTCGGCCGCCACACAGCGCCCGCACAGGCGCGGATCGGGCCATAGGGTGATGGCCGCGCGCGCGCCCACGACGCCCAGTGCCACCAGGAACAGCAGGGTGAGGTAGATCCGCACCCGGTCCTGCCATCCGCCCAGCCGCTCCAGTTCCATGAACACATAGACCGGCGCGAACAGGAAGAAGACGTGGAAATAGCGGTCGCGCAGGCTTGTGGAGCCCATGGCGAGAACGCCGATCAGCGTTCCGATGGTGCCGATGAGGATCAGCGAACGCAGGATATGGCGGATGGAGGCCTGCTCCGACGTACCCTCCCGTGCGCCTTCGCCCCGGTTCCAGGGCAGGAAGACGAGGGCCGCGAGGCCGAGGAAGGGCAGCAGATAACCGACCCAGGCGCTGATGAACGTATCCAGCACCTTGAACATGCGCGCGGCAGGATCGCCCGCCACCACGTCCGCCGTGGCGGCCACCACATCCTGCTTCAGCAGATGGAGCGCGAGGGCATAGAGGCCGATGGGCACCGCCGCCACCAGCACCGTGATGCCGAAGCGCGGATTGAGGAAGGCGCGCCGGAAGCTGGGCTCCAGCATGGCGGCGAGGAACAGCGCGATGAAGAAGGCAAAGAAGCCGAACTTCCCGACCACGCCGACCACGATCCACCCGCCCAGCCCGGCATAGAGCCAGGGCGAGCGCGAGCCCCGCGCGATGGCCATCAGCGTGAGCATGAAGCCCGCGATGGCGACGATCATCACGTTGGAATGGGTGAGGATGCGGTGGCTGTGATAGCCCACCACCCACAAGCAGGAGAGCGAGAAGACCGCGAGCGCCTGGAGGCGCGGGTCCGTCAGCGCGTGCCGCGCCACCCGGTAGACCAGCATGGCGCAGGCGAACAGCAGGCCGTAGCGCAGCAGGGCGAAGGAGAGCGGCCCCGGCCCCGTGACCCGCTGGATGGCCCATAGCAGCCAGTCGAAGACTGGCGGATTGCGAGGCACATAGCTGATCTCGAAGGACTGGACGAGGTAGCTCTCGATGGAGTCATCGACATTGATGGCCCCTTCCATGAACACCGAGATGGCACCATGGATGAGGGCCCAAAGCCCGACGATGACCGCCACGCCAGTCGGCGTCGCCCACCAGGGGGCGGACGGGACGGTTTCTTGATATCCCCAGGATTTGGGGAAGACGGGAGGCCGAAGCAGACTGCGCTCGGCCGGAACGGTCGCGGGCACGTCTCACTCCGGAAGCTGGGCCACTTTTTGTATATCGCCGCGCCGGGCTGATCGCCATATGTCGTCCCTGCCGCCACGCAGGAAACCCGCAACCGTAGCGCCAGGGATACACTCATCTCGCGGAATGCGGTGATAGTCCGGCATCTACAAGGTTTCGAGAATGTGGAAACCGGCCCCGCCGCCGCCTGCCGCGAGCGCCGTGTCGGCCGCCTCATGGGCCAGCAGGTCGTCCACCCGCGCGCCCGGCGGGCCGGAGCGGCATGCATCGGTCATCGCATCGACGGCGGACACAGGCCCCGCGATCACCGCTTCCACCGCACCGCTGCTGCGGTTGCGCACCCAGCCCCGCAGGCCGAGCGTGCCGGCCTCGCGCGCGCACCAGGCGCGATAGCCGACGCCCTGGACACGCCCGCGCACGGTCAGATGGACGATGCGCATCTCGGTCACCGCTGGCAGCCCTCCGAGGCGGGCAAGGTCTCCAGGGTCTCGATGCGGCCCCTCAGGATGAAGTCGTTATAGTCGATCTTCATGTCGCCGATGACGCCGTTCTCATAGAGGGTCATGGACATGACATAGGCCGGGGTCTGGCTGTCGGAGCCGGCATCGAAATAGCTCACGGAGACCGGGTAATAGGTGATGCCGGACAGAACCAGCTTGGCGGCGTCCGGCAGGTTGCGGGCATCCTTGGTCCCCTGGCCGATGACGGCGAGGGTGTCATAGACCTTGTCCCCATCGTCGGAGCCGTCGAAGACCCGCGCCTCCAGGGTGGTCTCGTTCCTGCGGGCCGCATCGAGCACCTTCATCACATGCTGGGTCGGCAGCAGGATCTGCCCCTTCAGCTCCAACAGCTCGCGGCGCGGCTTGGTGACGTCAATGGAGAGGCCGTCCGGCACGCGGTTCACGGTGGCGGCCACATCGCTGCTCACCCGGCTGCCGGTGCGGTTCACCGTCTGGAAGCGATAGGACTTGCCATCGCCGTCCTCCCAACTGGTGGAGAGCATGTCGCTCTTGGCGGTCGCGCCCTCGCCCGTATCCACCTCGTTGGCCTGGTGCAGCTTCACGTCATAGCCCTTGCAGGCATCGCCCTTGATTTCATAGTCGATCCGCCCGTTGGCGCTCTCCAGCTTCACGGAGGGCTTCGAGGCGTCGAGCCCGAGCATGTAGCTGGCCCGGTGCGCCAGAAGGGGCATGGCGGGGGCGGCCGGGGTGGTTTGGGCGAGCACAAGAGAGGCGGGCACATGGGACGCGAGTACGGCCAAGCCCGCGGCCAGACCGAGGACGGGCATCCGGCGCATCCGCATCATTCCTGTTCTCCTTGCAAAACTGTGCTCATATGCCGACCCGGCTGACCGACGACTTGCGCGCCGAGTCGTGTTCAGCCAAGAGATTTGCGCGGATTTTCATGCCATTTCCATGGCGCCCTCCGCGTTGACGTCCGAATTTTCCTCATCGCCGCAGGAGATGCGCATGTCCATTGACCAGAAGCTCGCCGATCTCGGGATTGCCCTGCCCTCCCCCAAGCCGCCCGTCGCGAATTATGTTCCGGTGGTCCGGACCGGCAATCTCCTGTTCATTTCGGGCCAGGTCTCGCTGGACAGCGCGGGTACGGTGACCACCGGCAAGCTGGGCGCGGGCCTGAGCATCGAGGACGGCCGCGCCGCCGCGCGCCTGTGCGCCATCAATGTCATCGCCCAGATCAAGGCCGCCACCGGCGATCTCGAGAAGGTGGTGCGGGTGGTGAAGGTGGTGGGCTTCGTGAACTCCTCGCTGGACTTCACCGACCAGCCCGCGGTCATCAACGGCTGCTCGGACCTGCTGGTCGAGGTGTTCGCCGACAAGGGGCGCCATGCTCGTTCGGCCGTGGGCGTCGCGTCCCTGCCCTTCAACGCCGCCGTGGAAGTGGAAGCCATCGTCGAGATCGCCTGAGGCACTCTTCGCAACGGGCCGTCCATGCGCGACCTGACTCTCTTCACCCGTCAGCCGGTGGCCCATCGCGGCCTCCACGATGCCGCGCGCGGCATCGTGGAGAATTCGCGTTCCGCCGTTTCCGCGGCCGTGGCCGGCGGTTTCGGCGTTGAGATCGACGTGCAGCTGAGCGCGGACGGCAAGGTGGTCGTGTTCCACGACACGAGCCTCGACCGCCTCACGCAGGGGCGCGGGGCCGTGAATGCACAGCCCGCCGCGACCCTCCACGGCATGACCCTGCTGGACACGCCCGACCACATTCTGAAGCTGCGCGATGTGCTGGACATCGTCGCGGGCCGTTCCCCTCTGCTGATCGAGATGAAGAGCGCCTTCGACGGCGACATGCGGCTCGCGGATGCCTGCGTCGCGTTGCTGGCGGACTATGCGGGCCCGTTCGCCCTCATGTCGTTCGATCCCGATCTCATCGCCCATGTGCGGCATACGGCGCCGTCCATCCTTCGCGGGATCGTCGCGGAGGGCCGCTACGATGAGCGGGAATGGCCGGACCTCTCCAACCGCCTGCGCCGCAGCCTGCCCCGCCTGCTGCATTGGCCGCGCACCCGCTTCGATTTCGTCGCCTATCGGGTGCGCGACCTGGGAGATGGCACGCCCCGCCTCATGCGGCGGCTCGGCATCCCGGTTTTCGCCTGGACGGTGCGCACGCCGGAGCAGCGGGCGCGGGGAGCGACCCTTGCCGACCAGATCATTTTCGAGAGTTTCGTTCCGGGCCATCCGCCCGAGTGAGGAGAGCGTGATGCGGCGCGTGAAGCAGTGGGTTCCGGTGGCCGCCCTGGCCGCGCTCTTTGCCACCGGCATTGCCCGACCGGCCGCGGCGAACGATTCCAGTGCCGAATTGCGCGCCGGAGGGCTGGTGCTCGTGCCGAACGAGGTGGTCTCCATGGTCTCGGAGGACCTGTTCGTCTCCGAGAAGGAGGTGCGGGTCCGCTACCTGTTCCGCAACACCTCGGACAAGGACGTGACCCTGCTGGTGGCCTTCCCCATGCCGGACCTGGCCTATTCCGAGAGCCCCATCTCCATTCCCTTCCCGGACGTGGATAATTTCCTCGACTTCAAGACCCGGATCGACGGAAAGCCGGTCGAGACGAAGATGGAGCGGCGCGTGATCAGCTTCGGGCTCGATCGCACCAAGCTCCTGGAAGACCTGAAGATCCCGCTGGATCCCACATGGCGGAAGACGGTGGCCGCGCTTGACGCCCTGCCCGACGAGGCCAAGCGACAGCTTCTCGAAATCGGCCTCGTCCGTGTGGACGAATATGATGCCGGCAAGGGCTGGGAGCGTCATCTGGCGCCGCTCGATTGGACCCTGAAGACCACCTATTACTGGACCCAGACCTTCCCCGCGAAGCGCGACCTGAAGGTGGAGCACCACTATGCCCCGAGCGTGGGCATGTCCGTGGGCACGCTGGTGGGCGATACGAAACCCGACGATTATGCCCGCCGCGAGTTGCGCCGCATGGACGAGACCTTTTGCATCGACAGCGCCTTCAAAGCGGCGGCGGCGAAGGTGCCGCGCATGCAGGGCTCGTCCTTGCCCAATCTCAGCGAGGTTCGGCTGGGCTATATCCTGAAGACCGGCGCCAATTGGAGCGGCCCCATCTCCAGCTTCACCCTGACCGTGGACAAGGGCGCGCCGGAGAATCTGGTGAGCTTCTGCGGCACGGGCGTGAAGAAGATCGGCCCCACCACCTTCCAGATGCAGGCCAAGGACTTCACGCCCGAGACTGACCTGAACATCCTGATCCTGAAGCCCTATCCCAAGTAAGCTGCGACCTTCCACCGCGCTGCCGTCACCCGGTGGCGGGACCCATCTTTGACGCTCCATGCCCGAGACGACACGCCACGACGTCACGCTCCAGGTCCTCGGCCGGATCTCCGATATCCCCGCCGCCGCATGGGATGCCTGTGCCGCCGGGGGCGCGGAGCGGCCGGAACCGTTCGTGAGCCATGCCTTCCTCTCCGCGCTGGAGGAGGCAGGATGCGTGGGCCGGCGCACGGGCTGGATGGCGCAGCATCTCATGCTCGCGGATGCGGACGGCACGCCCACAGGCGTCGTTCCGGCCTATCTGAAAAGCCATTCGCGCGGCGAATATGTCTTCGACCAGGGGTGGGCGGAGGCGTTTGAGGGCGCGGGAGGCAGCTATTATCCCAAGCTCCAGGTGGCCGTGCCGTTTACACCCGTGACCGGGCGCCGTCTCCTGACGCGGGATCCGTCCGATGCGGCTGCCATGGACGTGCTCGGGGCGGGTCTGGTGCAGCTTGCCCGGCGGCATGATGCCTCCTCGGCCCATGTCACCTTCGCCACCCAGGGGGAATGGGAGAAGCTGGGAGATCTGGGCTTCCTCCAGCGCATCGACCAGCAATTCCACTGGCTCAACCAGGGCTATGGCTCGTACGAGGATTTCCTGGAGGCCCTCGCCTCCCGCAAGCGCAAGGCGCTGCGCCGGGAGCGGCGGGAGGCGCTGGGTGAGGACATCACCATCGAAGCCCTGACCGGCCCGGACCTGACAGAATCGGCCTGGGACGCCTTCTTCGCCTTCTACATGGACACCGGCTCGCGCAAATGGGGCCAGCCCTATCTGAACCGGGCCTTCTTCTCTCTGATCGGCGCGCGGATGGCCGATCAGGTCCTGCTGGTCATGGCGAAGCGCGCGGGCCGCTACATTGCCGGGGCGCTCAATTTCATCGGCGCGGACACGATCTATGGCCGTTATTGGGGCGCCGTGGAGCACCATCCCTTCCTGCATTTCGAGGTCTGCTACCATCAGGCCATCGACTATGCCATCGCGCGGCGACTGTCGGTGGTGGAGGCCGGGGCGCAGGGCGAGCACAAGCTGGCGCGCGGCTACCTGCCGCGTCTCACCCATTCCGCCCACTGGATCGCCAATGCGGACCTGCGGCGTGCTGTCGCCCGTTATCTGGAGCGGGAACGGGCCCATGTGCGCGGCATGGGCGAGGAACTGGCGGACCTTGGACCGTTCCGCCGCGGCGCCGCTCCCGAGGAGCAGGACTAGCCTCTTTCACGCAAAGCGATTTTTCGCCTGCAATATGTGCACATACGATTGCGGCAAGGGGCCTCCGCTCGGTATAAATCGTGCCGAGCGAAGGGGATGGTGATGACCTATTGTTGCGGGGTTCTGGTCCGAAACGGCCTGGTGATGATTGCGGACACCCGCACCAATGCGGGGCTCGACAACATCTCCACCTTCCGCAAGCTCCATATTTTCGAGGAGCCGGGCCACTACATCATGGCCATCGCCTCCGCCGGCAACCTTTCGGTCTCCCAGTCGGTCATCAGCCTCCTGCATGAAGGCGTCGAGGACCATGAGGCGGGCGAGCGCCAGCAATTGCGCGATGCCAAGACCATGTTCCAGGCCGCCCAGCTGGTGGGCCGCGCCATCCGGCAGGTGCATCAGGTGGATGGCGGCGCGCTCGACCAGAGCAATGTGAGCTTCGACGTGTCCTTCCTGCTGGGTGGCCAGATCGCGGGCGGCCCGCTGCGCCTGTTCATGATCTACTCGGCGGGCAATTTCATCGAATGCACCACCGACACGCCCTTCCTCCAGATCGGCGAGCACAAATACGGCAAGCCGGTGCTGGATCGCGCGGTGAATTATGAGATGGACATCTCGGAAGCGCTGAAGGCCAGCCTGATCTCCATGGATTCCACCATGCGCTCGAACCTGGGCGTGGGCCTGCCCATCGACATGATGGTGGTGGTGCCGGATGCGCTCCAGGCCGAGATGAAATACCGGATCGAGCCGGGCGAGCCCTATTTCCACGATCTGCGCGAGCGTTGGTCCGCCGCGCTGCGGGCCGCGCACGCCTCCATTCCCCGCCCGCCTTACCTGAAGCACGGCCTCACGGAGCGCCACTCCGGCGAGTGAAAAAGGGGCGGCTATTCGGCGGCGTCGGCCGCCGGGTCGCCCTCGGACGCTCGGTCCGGCGCCTGCGCCGGTAGAGGCGCCATCCAGGGACGCTGCACCCGCGGATCCCGCGACGGCACCTCGCGCCACCCCGCCTCTTGCCCATATAGCGCCACGGTTCCCGTCCGGCCGAGGCTCGCGCCCGAATAGACGCGCCCGGCACAGGGCGGCGCCTCGCGGGCAGACGTGACGAGAATATCGTGCTGGCCGCACGCCCCCGGCTGAGCATCCCGCTTGCGCAGCAGCGTGAGTGTGCCACCCCGCTGCAGAGGCGCGCGGCAGGCGGACCTGTCGCACCGGAACGCGCCGCCGAGGGTCTTGTCATCCGCCTTGCGGATATCCCCGTCCCGCCCGAGCCATTGCGAGACGACCATCTTGTTGCTGGACGCGCCAGCCACGGACAGGCGACCATCCGCCCCGCGCACCGCCACCGTGCGCCCATCTGCGCTCACGAACACGTCCGGACGGGGCGGCGCGCCCGCCAGCAGGATGGCGAATGCCGCCGGGATGACGGCCAGGAGCACGAGGCTTCCCCGCAGCAGGCAGAGGCAGAACAGCGCCAATGCCGCCGCCAGCGCCGAGGGAACGCCGATGGCCGACATATGGAGCGAGGCACCCGGCATGGCCGCCACATGGTCGGACACCAGCGTCATGATGGAGAGCCCAATTCCCATGACGGGCCAGGCGAGGCCGTCGAGCCCGAAGGGCAGCAGCAGCACGCCCAGAAGGCCGAACGGCATCACCAGCAGGGAGACGGCGGGCATGGCCGCGAGATTCGCCAGCAGGCCATAGGGTGCGAGCCGCTGGAAATGCAGCGCCCCGAACGGGGCCGTGGCGAGCCCTGCCACCAAAGAGGTCAAGGCGAGCGCCGCGAAGAAGACCAGCACCTTGAAAGCGAGGCGCCCCCAAAGCCCTTCCGGCGGCTTGCGGCCCCTGAGCGGCTGAATTCGTTCATAGGCGGCCACCAGCGCCAGCGTTGCGGCGAACGACATCTGCGTGCCCGCCTCCAGCACCGAGACCGGCGACAGCGCCAGAACGACGAATGCGGCCACTCCCACCGTCCGCAGGCTGAGAGACCGCCGTCCCACCATTACGCCCAGCAGCACCAGAGCGGTCATGATGAAGGAGCGTTGGGCCGGAACGTCATTGCCGGACAGGAGCAGATAGAAGGCGCTGCCCGCCAGCGCCACCACGGCCGCAAAGGATTTGACCGGAAACCCCAGCGCCAATGTGGGCGAGAGCGCCAGCAGAGCGCGGACCAAGGCGAACAGGGTTCCGGCCACCAATGCCATATGCAGCCCGGAAATGGACAGCACATGGGTCAGGCCCGAGCTGCGCATGCTGTCCTCGATGGCGGGTGAGACGCCCGAGCGGTCCCCCGTCACCAGCGCCACGGCGATCCCGGCGGAGGGCTCGCTCAGCGAAGCGCGGATGCGGGCGGCAAGCCCCGTGCGCACCTCGCCCACAAAGGTCGCGACCTTGACGCTCCAGGGCGGATCGCCCGCGATCCGGGCAGGCTTCGGCCGCCCAAGGCCGTAGCCCACGGCGTCGATGCCGTCGAACCATGGCCCCCGCCCGAAATCATGGGCGCCGGGCTCGGCGGGACTGAGCGGCGGCAGAAGGCGCGCAAGCTGCGACACGGCGCTTCCCGGCGGCGGCGCGCCGCCCTTGGGCACGGACAGGCGCACCAAATCAGGCCGGCGCTCCAGCCCGCGCCCTTCGGCGGAGGTGACCCGCAGCAGCATGCGGTCCGCATTGGCCCGGCGCTCCACCCCTTCCACATGGCCCGTGAGCCGTACCGCGCCCGTGGGCGGGATGATCACGGGCCGGTCAAGGCGCGCCGTCTGCACCGTGGCAATGGCGAACCCCCAGGCGAGCGCGGTGAACCCGAGGAGGATTCCGAAGGCCAGCGGGCGCATACGCGCGACGAAGGAGGCGGCGCTGAGCACAGCGGCCAGCAGGAGCGCGGCAATGAGCGAAGGCTCCTGCTCCGCCGCGAAATAGATGAGGATGCCGCCTGCGAAGGCCACGGGCAGCCAGAGGATCAGCCGACCGGACAGGACCTCCGCCCGCGCATCTGCCTCCAGGCGGCCGGTGAGGCGGGAGAGGAGGGCTTCCAGCACCTGCCCCATCCCTGCGCCGGGATAAGCGGCGCCCCGCACGGCCGCCGCCAGGGCGCGCGCTTTCGGGACGGGTCTCTCGCGGGGCTCGGCCACCCATCAAGTTCCTTCAAGGCGGCTCCTATGCTACATGGGCGCCGCCCGAGCGCCATGGGCCGCCGCGCGACATGCGCGCCCTCCTGGCGACCCCGTTTCCCGACCCGCCCGACTGGACCGCGATGTCTGAGATCGTCACCCGTTTCGCTCCCTCCCCCACCGGCTTCCTGCATATCGGCGGCGCCCGCACCGCGCTGTTCAATTGGCTCTATGCCAAGGCCAAGGGCGGCCGGATGCTGCTGCGGATCGAGGACACCGACCGGCAGCGCTCCACCAAGGAGGCCATCGACGCCATCCTGGAAGGGCTGTCCTGGATCGGCATCGATTGGGACGGCGAGGTGATCTACCAGTTCGCCCGCGCCGAGCGTCACCGCGCGGCGGTGGAGGAGATGCTGGCGCGCGGCAATGCCTATCCCTGCTTCGCCACGCCCGCGGAGCTGGACGAGATGCGCGAACTGGCCCGCAAGGAAGGCCGGCCGCCGCGCTATGACGGCCGCTGGCGCGACCGCGACCCGTCCGAATTCCCCACCGACCGCAAGCCCGTGATCCGCCTGAAGGCGCCGCAGGACGGCGTGACGGTGATTGAGGACATGGTGCAGGGCACCGTGACCTTCCCCAACAAGGATCTGGACGACTTGGTTCTGCTGCGCTCGGACGGGACGCCCACCTATATGCTGGCCGTGGTGGTTGATGACCACGACATGGGCGTCACCAACATCATCCGGGGCGACGACCATCTCACCAATGCCGCGCGCCAGACCCAGATCTACCGTGCATTGGACTGGGACGTGCCGGCCATGGCCCATATCCCACTCATCCACGGGCCGGACGGGGCCAAGCTCTCCAAGCGCCACGGCGCGCTGGGCGTGGATGCCTACCGGGACCTCGGCTATCTGCCGGAGGCGCTGCGCAATTATCTGGTGCGCCTCGGCTGGAGCCATGGTGACCAGGAGCTGTTTTCCACCGCCGAGATGATCGAATATTTCGATCTCGACCGCGTGGGCCGCTCCGCCGCCCGGTTCGATTTCCAGAAGCTGGAAAACCTCAACGGCCAATATATGCGCGCGGCGTCCGACACGGATCTGCTGGCGGCGGTGGAAGCGCTCATGCCCCATCTGCCCGACGGCGCGGCCCGCGTCGCCCGCTTCACGCCCGAGCGCCGCGCGCAATTGCTCATGGCCATGCCGGGCCTGAAGGAGCGTGCCAAGACCCTGATTGAGCTTCTGGACAATGCCGAGTTCCTGTTCGCCGAGCGCCCCTTGCCCGTGGAGGAGAAGGCTGCCGCCCTGCTGACGGCGGAAGCGCGCGGGCACCTCACGGCCCTGCTCCCGGCTCTCGAAGCTGCGAACTGGACCCAGGAAGCCACCGAGGCGGCAGTGCGCGCCTATGCCCAGGAGACCGGCGTGAAGCTGGGCGCCGTGGCGCAGCCCCTGCGGGCAGCGCTGACCGGCCGCACCACCTCGCCGCCCATCTTCGACGTGCTGATCGTGCTGGGCCGCGATGAAAGCCTCGCCCGGCTGCGGGATCAGGCGGCGTGACAGAGGCCGGGCCGGACGACGGGACGGTCCATCTGGACCTGAGGGGGCTCAAATGCCCCCTGCCCGTCCTTCATGCCCGCAAGGCGCTGGCCAAGGCGGCGCCCGGCACGCGCATCGTGGTGCGCTGCACGGACCCCATGTCGGCCATCGACATTCCCCATCTGGTGCATGAGACCGGACACGCGCTGGAGGCCAAGGAAATGGCCGACGGCGTGCTGACATTCCGCCTCCTGCGCCGTCCCCTGGCGTCAGACCAGAGGTAGCGCCCGCTCCACGAGGCGCACCCAATAGGACGCCCCGAGCGGCAGGGCCGCATCGTTGAAGTCATAGGCGGGATGGTGAAGGCCCGCGCTGTCGCCATTGCCGATGAAGATATAGGCACCGGGCCGCGCTTCCAGCATATAGGCGAAGTCCTCGGCCGCCATGAGCGGGGGCGCCATGGGATCCACGTTCGCCGTGCCCGCCACGTCCTCCGCCACGTCCTGCGCAAAGGCGGTCTGGGCCGCGTGATTGACGGTGGCGGGATAACCCTCGACGATCTTTACGCTCACCTTCGCCCCATAGGCGCCGCCCACGGCCTCCGCCACCTCCTTCACCCGGTCCCGCAATTGCTGGCGGATATGGGCGCCGAGGCTGCGCATGGTGCCGGTGAGTTCCGCGCGCGGCGGCAGCACATTGTCCGCCTCGCCCGCATGGAACATGGTGATGGAGACGACGCCGGACGCCAGTGGGTCCACATTGCGCGAAACCACCTGCTGGAGCGCGGTGACGATGGCCGCGCCCGTGAGCACCACGTCGATGCCCTCATTGGGCTTGGCCGCGTGGGAGCCCTTCCCCTCGATGGTGATTTCCACATGATCCGCCGAGGCCATGATGGGGCCCGGGCGCATGGCGAAGCGACCCACGGGCAGCCCCGGCAGATTGTGCATGCCATAGACCTCCTCGACGCCGAAGCGCTCCATGAGGCCGTCATCCAGCATGGCCTTGCCCCCGGCGCCGCCTTCTTCCGCGGGCTGGAAGACCACGACCGCCGTGCCTGCGAAGGCCCGCGTGTCAGCGAGATGCTGCGCCGCACCCAGAAGCATGGTGGTGTGGCCGTCATGCCCGCAGGCATGCATCACGCCGGGCACCTTGGAGGCATAGGAGGCGCCGGTGATCTCGCGAATCGGCAGGGCGTCCATGTCAGCGCGAAGCGCGATCACCCGCCCCTCGCCACGGCCCTTGATGACGCCCACGACGCCCGAGCGGCCGATGCCCGTGGCCACCTCATCGCATCCGAACGCCTTCAATTGCCCGGCCACAAAGGCCGAGGTCTCGGGCAGGTCGTACATCAGCTCGGGGGTCTCATGCAGACGGCGCCGCCACGCAGTCATGTCTTCCAGGGCGTCGGCAAGGCGGTTGTTGACAGGCATAATGGGCTCCTTGGCCCGATGGTGCGCGCCCACGGTAATCGGGTCAATGGCGGCCGGCCGGGCGACCTTGCCCCGGCACCGCCATTTCCCGGAAACGGCCCTTGACCCTGCGGCGCCACCGGCCTACGAACGCGCCCTCAGTGAGCCCGTAGCTCAGTCGGTAGAGCACGTGACTTTTAATCATGGGGTCTTGGGTTCGAATCCCAACGGGCTCACCATGAACTTCCGATGACTTTGAAACTTTTGCGCTATAGGCGCGGCAGGTGGATGGTGTGCCGGCGGCACAAGGTCACCGTATGCACCTCAGCTCCGGCGGGGCGTGGACGCGGCGCCGGCCCTACCCTCAGATGGGCGCTCGCTACGTTTTCGTGCCCCACGCATAAGCCCGCTGCTTGGAAGCCGTGAGATAGCGCATGGTGTAGCGCCCCCCGGTATCAATGTCCTTCACCGCTTCGACCACGCCGTCGAACGTGCCCGGCGTCACATCATCAAAGACGATCACGTCGCCCTTTTCCTGGAGCTTGGACACGGCCTGATACTCAAGCAGGACATTTTTCTTCGTGTGCTGAGCGTCAATGAAGGCGAAATTCACGCGATCGACGCCAACTTTCGGGAGTTGGAGCAGGGAATCGCCCTGAACGAAAACAACGTATTTGAGAAGGTCCGACCAGGGGCTCAACAATTCCGCACGGGTCTTGCGCCCCTGGGAATCGTCAATGCAGTTCCAGTACATCTTCTGATGATGGGGCAGGACATCGAGCGTGATCAGGCGCCCTTGCGCGCCGCCATCCATAAGCGCCTTGGCCATGCAGAGTATGGAGAAGCCCCGCGCCGTCCCGGTCTCGATAATGGTGATATATTCGCCCGGATGCTCAGCGATATATTTCCTGAGCAAGCTGTAGAGAATCCTACCGTGAGGATAGGCGAGATCGCTCTTCTTGACTGTTATCTGCGTATGCAGCGCCAAGCTATCCATCCATTCGCGGTCGATGGAAAATCCGATCTCCGATTCCAACGCATCGATCTGGGAGTATTCCGCTTTGCGGGCGGCCTGGAAGAGCCGGGTATATTCCTCGGCACTTGCCCGTGGGGCGGCGCCGAGCGGATCATTATACCATCTCCAGTCAGCGATGTGAGAGATGGAGGAAAAGATACGGTCCCCCACCGCGGCCAGATGATGCTTCATTCCCCGTCCCATAAAATCGATGCGCACCTCGGTACGCATTCATGCAAGCGCAAGCATTCTAAGGCTTGCATCCCCTCGTTGAATGCTTGCGCGTCGCTGCAAGCTTCGTCAAGCTCAGCTTAAAAGGTATGGGATTGGGGACGGGGTGCCCTGGATTCAGATCGGACCTAAATCAACCAGTCGCTCGTCCCCTGGCTGAAGCCCAGCGTGACCACGAGGTCGTTATAGTCGCGGTCCGAATGGGCGTCCGTCACGAGCGTGTCCTCGATGCCGAACGTGACCCCGCCATCGCTCTGGCCGAGCGCCATCACCTGCACCATGCCGCCGGGATTGGCCGCGGCATAGGAAGACAGGAGGTTGGTGGACTCATCATTCACCAGCAGAAGCAGGCCGTAATTACGCGCGGGGTTGAGGCCGAGCTGGTCGAATGACGCCTGCCCGCCGAAATCCGGCAGGTCGTCCGCATGCAGGACCAGATCAGCCCCCTCGGCGAGTGCAAGCGCGGCGGCCAGGTAGCCCTCGTCGCCGGGAAGATAGGTCTGGCCATCATAAGTGATCTGGCCGGTGCTCTGGTCGGCCTCATAGAAAGCCAGCCCGTTTTCGAAGGCGGCCAGCCGCTGCACGGTGACCGTGGGCTGATCCAGCAGCACGCCCGTGGCGATGGAGCGGCTGCCGCCCAGCGTGAAGGTGAATTCGTAACCGCCCTCGAAGGTGGCGTGCGCGCTGTTGCCGTCCGCGTGCAGTTCCGTGAGGGCAAGCGCTTGCCCGTCCACCATGGCGACGGGCAACCAGACGCCCGCCCCCATCTGCCCGCCTGGCACCGTGGACATGGTGCCCACCGCCTGCCCTTCCGAGGCGAGCCACGCGGCATGGGTCACGCCATCATAGGAGAGTGCAGCCGCGCTGCGCGAGGCGGCATTCTCCAGCACGGTGTGGATGCTGGCATCGTCCAGGGACTGCAGCCCGAAGGTGGCCACCCCGCCGAGCGCGTCGTCGCGGGTGGCGGACAAGGCGGTGGGCCGGACGAAGGCCAGCACGTCGTTTACCGAGACATTCTGAAGGGGAGCGCCCCACCAGCCGGAAACCTGGATATTGCCGAGGAATTCAAGGTTCGCCGGATAAGGCGCGCCCGGCAGCGGAAAGGTGTCCGTCCAAGGGTCGAACGTGGTGCCGCGCCGGCCGGGGTCGTAATAAAGCGGGTTGAACGGGAAGGCGGAGGGGTTCTCGCTGAAGACATTGGCGAGCCACCAATTCTCCCAGCGGTTCGCCACATAGAGGATG
Source organism: Aquabacter cavernae (assembly GCF_003993795.1). Taxonomy (GTDB): domain Bacteria; phylum Pseudomonadota; class Alphaproteobacteria; order Rhizobiales; family Xanthobacteraceae; genus Aquabacter; species Aquabacter cavernae. The sequence goes on along the minus strand of NZ_RWKV01000008.1, from coordinate 583,223 downwards.
TCGCCGAACGTAACGCAGCCGCCGATATCGCTGCCGTAGCTGAGGCTATTGCCCTCGGGAAAGACTTTGAAAGGGTTGTTCGCGTTGAGCGGATCATCGGCGGAGAAGAGCGGGCCGAAATTGAACGTGCCCACCGCGTTGCCGAACGAGATGTTGTTAATCAGCTCCAGGAACCGGCTTCCGCCATCCGTGTAGAAGACATTTCCGCCCGCATAGGACGCCTTGTCATAGGCATAGTTGTTGGCGATTACCGTTCCGTCGAGGCCGATGTCGAACGGGTTCCCGTCCTGGAAGCCGGTCGTGTAGATCGCCCCTCCGTCCCAGGCCACCTGGAGGAAGCGGGTGATGGTGTTCCCGGTGATCTCATTGCCGCCCATGATGGTGGGGGTTGTGTTGTCCCCCCATTGCCCCGGCAGGGCGCCGTCGAGGCCGGGGAAGCTGCCCATGTCCACATAGGTGCCCGTGAACGGGTCATAGACCAGCCACTGGTCCCGCAGCCCCCAGCCCCAGCCAATGGAAATGCCGGACCACGGTACATCGGCAATGTAATTGTTGCTGATGCGGCTGTTCTGCGAATAGCCGAGGAAGATGGCCGGCACGTCGATATAATCGACGCCGATATTCTGGATGACGTTGCCATCCACCACATTGTTGCGGGTGATGCCCTCATCTGTAGCGGGGCGCGCATCCTCGGCATTCACGCCGCCGATCTGGATGGCGGCTGACGAGATATCCTTGAAGATGTTGTTGAGGATGGAATTGTCCTGGGCCCCGCCGGAGAAGTCCAGCGCCGCGCCGCCCAGATGGGCGAACACGTTGTTCGAGAAAGTGATCCCGGTGCCGTTCACGAAGGAGAGGTTGCCCGGCGTGCGGGTCACCTCCTCGAAATGGCCGATCTGGTTCACCTCGTGGCCGCTGCCCGTCAGGTGGAAGCCCGCCTGGTCGCTCACATAGCCGTTCTCGGCCGCGTCGAGCCAAGTAGCGTACTGGAAGGTGAGGCCGTCAAAGGTGAGGTTGGACGCACCGTTGCCGGAGATCAGCGTCTCCTGCACGGGAAGCTGCACGTCGTGATTGTTGGGATTATCTCCCGCCTTCGTCACCAGATAGATCTTGCCGGTGGAGCGGTCGAGATACCATTCCCCGGCCTCGTCCATGAACTGATAGGCATTGATGAACTTGGTGACCCGCCAGAAGCTCCATTCATTGGGCTGGCCGAGCACCTGTTCGCCCGTGAGCGGATCGATGATGCTCAAGGTCACGTCCGTGCCGGCGGACAGGATGGCCGGCAGGCTGACGGAGATCTGGTTGGTGACCGGATCGACCCCGGTGATGATGCCCAGATCTTGCTGGTTGCCGGAGGCAGTGATCGCCACCGTCATGCCGACCTGGATCTCGGTGGCGGCCAGCGTTCCATCCAGGGTGATGACGAACGGGTCGGACGTGGAGGTGCCTGTGGGAATGCTCCGAATGAGGTTGGCGTTGGTCCAGGCCGGATCGAGGAGCGAGATCAGCCCCACGGTGGGGGCATCGACCGGATTGAGCGAGGGAATGCTGGACGAGGGCGCCGCGACGCTGGTGAGCGGCACCGACATCATCTTCCACTGTGTATAGACCACGGCGGAGATGTCGCTGACATTGGTCCAGGTGGTGGGGTCCTGCCAGTTGGTCCCGTTGGACGAATCCACCGCATATTGGATGCCGGACACGCCCGGCAGGTCATAATAGGTGGGACGGAAGCCTTCGGGATAGATATCGGCCGAATTGCTCTCCGCCACGGTGGCGCGCACGCCGTCCACATAGAGCTGGGCGCTGTCCACGCCGAGGCCGACATTCGCCTCCCAGAGCTGCGTGCCGGACGCGAGCGTCAGATGGGGATCGGAAACGGCCGTCCAGCCGGTGACGGCCTGCCCGCCTGAAATCACCGGATGCTCACCCGCGACCGCCTGATAGCGCACCACATGCCCGTCGCGGCCGGAATCCGCGTCCGTGAAGGTGAGAGGCTGCGAAAGCTGGTAGGTGCCGCCGCCGATATGGACCGTGATGTCGCTGGCGAGGGGCGCGCTCGACGCCAAGACCGCGCGCACCGCCGCCTGGGCCGCCTCAATGGTGGCGAAGGGATTTTCGCGCGTGCCGTTACCCGACGCGGTGCCGTTCGCCGAAACCCAGAACTCCACAGCCGTCCCTCCCACTTCCCCACGCCGCAGCGCCGGCAATTTCCACCGGCTTTATGTCCTACGCATGGGAAAGGCGCGTGACAGGCCGTGATCCCAGTCAAATTTCGCGGCTAATAAATTGATTTTTCAACTCTATCGAATTGACTGTCCCGCTTGCGGACGCCCGTGGCATTGCATTAACCCTGTTCCCGCAATCGCGCCTTCGCCCTACTTCCCTCGCGGTTCGGCCGCTGTTCGGTGGAAGCTTTCTCCCGGTTCATTCAGACAGGATTCGCACATGCTGTCGCGCAGACGTTTCATAGGTACCTTGCTGGGCGCTGCCGCCCTGGCGCCGGCTGCGGCCGTGCTCGGCGCGTCCGAGGCGGACGCCCAGGTCATCGTCCGGGTGCCCCCGCCTCCGCCGCGCCGCGAGCCCTTCCCGCCGCCGCGCCGGGGCCAGACGTGGGCGCCGGGCTATTGGCGCTGGAGCCCGCGCGCGCAGCGTTATGTCTGGGTGTCCGGCACGTGGATGCCCTCGCGTCCCGGCTGGCGCTATGTGCCGTCCGGCTGGGTCCGGCGCGGCGGCACCTGGGTCTACGTGCCCGGCCGCTGGGTGCGCTGAGCGCTCAGCCCGACTGCGGCAGGAGGGACGAGATGCAGCCCACGCAGTCTCGCCCGTCCTGCTTCGCCTTATAAAGTGCCCTGTCGGCCTCGGCGGCCAGGTCATCCTGGCTGGTGCGTGACGCGGGGTCCCATTGGGCGACGCCGATGGAGACGGAGAGCGGCAATGCCCCCTCCTTCCAGGGCACGCTCTCGCTCCGCACCGCCCGGCGCAGGCTCTCGGCCACCTGAAGCCCATCCGCGATGCATGTGTCCGGCAGGAGGATGCCGAACTCGTCCCCGCCCATGCGCGCGGCCACGTCGCTGCGCCGCAGGCGCCCCGTCAGAATCGCCCCGAAAGTGCGCAGGCAGGCATCCCCGGCCGCATGGCCATAGGCGTCGTTGATGGTCTTGAAGCCGTCGAGATCCAGGATCAACAGGCAGAAGGGCGTGCCACTCCGCTGCGAGCGGGCGCATTCCTCCGCGAGGCGCACATAAAAGTGCCGGCGGGAGGCGAGTCCCGTCAGATCATCCTCGACCACAAGCGCCGACAGGATGGAGCGCTCGCGTTCCATGAGGGCGAGGATGAAGCCGAACATGCTGGCCGTCCAGCCGACCGCGATCGCCATGATCACCATCACCGCCGGCGGGCGGGTGATGACGGCTGGGATCGTATCGACGAAAAACGACAGCACCACCAGCATGCGCACCACTTCTCCGATGGCGGCAAAGCACAGGGCGATGACGATCACCCGCGCCGCCAGGCTCACCTTCATCTGAGGCCAGGCGGTTCGGGCAGTCAGCATGAAGGGAATGCAGGCGGTGGTCGCATAGACGAAATCGAGAAACTGGAGGTTCGTCCCCGCCGCCAGCAGCGCCGCGGCCCCCAGGGCTGTCAGCAGCAGGAAGGTACGCCAGGGCGCCGCCTGTCCGTAGAAGCGGCACGTGCCGATCCAGGACAGGTTGAAACCGATGATGACCAGCAGATGGCCGAGAAAGGCTTCGCCATAGCCATAAAGCACATAGCGGCGCACCACCAAGGCGCCGCCCAGCACCAGCACGCAGACGGACATCGACCACAAGCCGACGCCGCGCACATGGGAGAAAGCGCGCCAGAGGACCACCCAGGCCAAGGCGAAGGTCAGTCCCAGGCACAGCAGGAACACATGAACCGTGAACAGGTCGATCTTCATGTCCCCACACGGACCGGCTTGGGACCTGCGGTGGCCGCAACGGATCGCCGATGAGCGGCTTCCATAGCGGCAAGCTCGACGGCGCCGTGATCTAACGGTTCCATCTTGATTCAAATGATACGAAATTTCACGCGGATGGCATAGGCACAGCAATGGCACCTCTTGTGGGCGGCATCGCCGAAACGGCGGGGATCAGGCTCGCCTTGCCAATCCCCTCGCCCTCGCCTATGCCGAATGTCGCTTGGTCTTCCGGGGGGTTCGATGCGGACGCAATTTTCGTGGATCGGTTGCGCTCTGATGGGACTGGGTCTCGCCATGGGCGCGGGCCTCGCCGCCCCGGCGCTGGCGCAGAGCACCAGTGCGCCGCATATCCCCATCACGCCGCACAATCCGAACATCATCAACCTGCCGGTGATCCCGCAGGGCAGCTATCTCGATCCCGGCCCGGGCGCCGCCATCAAGCCGGATGTGAGCATCGGCGGTGGTCGGAACGAGGATTACGTCTTCCCGCCGAACCTCGACGGGTGGATGGGCTCGTCCCCGCCCGGCGATCCCACGGCCAATGGCCAGTGGAGCCCCTTGCCCGGCGATACGCCGAGCTTCTGAACGGCCGAGCTTGCGCGGAATATGCGGGCGCCCTCTCTTTCGAGAGCGGCGCCCGATCCTTTTGAAGGGGCCAGCGACAAGCACCGCATCGGGCAAAACAAAAAAGGCGGGGCCAAGCCCCGCCTTTTCCGTATCCGTATGGACGCCGATCAGCGCTTCGAGAACTGGAAGCTGCGGCGAGCCTTGGCGCGGCCGTACTTCTTGCGCTCGACCACGCGGCTGTCGCGGGTCAGGAAGCCGCCCTTCTTGAGCGGGGAGCGCAGCTCGGGCTCGTAGAAGGTCAGAGCGCGGGAGATGCCGTGGCGCAGCGCGCCGGCCTGGCCGGAAAGGCCGCCGCCGGAAACGGTGCACACCACGTCATACTGGCCCTCGCGGGCAGCGGTCTGGAACGGCTGGTTGATCATGAGCCGCAGCACCGGACGAGCGAAGTAGACTTCGACGTCGCGGTCATTGACGGTGATCTTGCCGGTGCCGGGGCGAACCCACACGCGGGCCACGGCATCCTTACGCTTGCCGGTGGCATAAGCGCGGCCAAACTTGTCCAGCTTCTGGACGTGGACCGGCGCTTCCTGCTCGGAGCGGGTGTTCAGGGAATCGAGGGACTGCAGAACCTCGGTCATGTCAGTTCCTCACATTCTTGCGGTTGAGGCTCGCCACATCCAGCGCCACGGGCTGCTGAGCCTCGTGGGGGTGCTCCGGGCCCTTATAGACGCGCAGGTTGCCCATGATCTTGCGACCGAGCGGGCCGCGGGCGAGCATGCGCTCCACCGCCTTCTCGATGACCCGCTCCGGGAAGCGGCCTTCGAGAATGAACTTGGCGCTGCGTTCCTTGATGCCGCCGGGGAAGCCGGTGTGGTGGTAATAGACCTTCTGGTCGCGCTTGCGGCCAGTGAGGACCACCTTCTCGGCATTCACCACGACGACATTGTCGCCGCAGTCAACGTGCGGGGTGTAGATGGGGCGGTGCTTGCCCTTCAGGCGCATGGCGATGATGGTCGCGAGGCGACCAACCACGAGGCCGGAAGCGTCGATCACCACCCACTTCTTCTCGATTTCGGCAGGCTTGGCCGAATACGTCTTCATGGGTCGTTTTCCGAATAAGAAAGCCGGTAGCACCACGCGAGGCGCGGCACGATCCGGCGATGGAGCGGCTTTTAGCCCAAGCACGAACACCGGTCAACGCGCGAAGGCGGATAATAAATCAATGATTTCAATGGCTTGAAAAAATGGTATTTTAACACCATAAATCAAGGCGCTGAAACACGGGGTTTTTCAGCCCTTTCGTCCGGTCTCTCGTCCCATAACCTCCGTGGCCCCGCCCTCCGCTCCGCCGTCGAGGCGCGCGCGCCAGAGCTTCGCCTCGGGAAAGCCGCGCGGCTTTTGGGCGGAAGGCAAATCCCGGACGGGAGGCCTGTTCGAGCAGCCCCTTAAGAGCCGCCGGCATGTAATCGCGACAGAGGGGAAACACCCGCCGAACGCTTCCTGAACTTCCGCCATAACATCAGGAGTGCCCGCCCCTCACGCCCGGTCGGGAATGGAATAGGTGGCGACGCAGTGGGCGACCAAGTCGTCCCGCTCCGCCCCGCGAATCCCCACATCCCCCACCGCCAGCCGCTTGCCCAGCTTGATCAGGCGCGCATCCGCATAAAGGGCGCCGGGGGCCGGCTTGCGCAGGAAGTTGATGGACAGGTTGGTGGTAACAGCCAGGGGCACGAGGCCGATCTGGCCGAGCAGCGCCACATAAACGGCCACGTCCGCCAGCCCCATCATGGCCGGGCCGGAAATGGTGCCGCCCGGCCGCAACTGCTCTTCGCCCGCATCGAGGCGAACCGTGGCGATGCGCGGGCCGATGCTCTCCACCGCATGAGGGCGGCCGGGCCCGAAGGCCTGGGGGAATTCCCGCGCCAGGAATGCCTCCAACTCCGCAAGGGTGACCGCGACACCCCCATTATTCCGCGTCGCCCCACCCTGCGTGTTCATGCGTTCGCCTCGCTTATTGAAGTCGAACTTGCTTAAAGTAGGCCGCGAAAAGATCAACGTATGGAAGGAAGCGTCATGCCCGCCTCGAACCTCGCCCCGGTGGCCGATCCCATGGACGCGCCGGTGCTTCGCTCCGATGCGGACCATGTGGCCACCCTGACCCTGGCTCGCGCGGCGAGTCGCAACAGCCTGTCCGACGCCACCATGGCGGCCTTCACCGCCCATCTTGCCGACATTGCGGAAGACAAAAGCGTGCGCGCCGTGGTGCTGACGGCAGAGGGGCCGGTCTTCTCCGCCGGGCATGACTTGAAGGAGATCCAGGCCCATCGCGGCGATGCCGACCGGGGGCGGGCCTATTACCAGGATGTGCTGAAGCGCTGCTCCGCGCTCATGACCGCCATCGTCCGCCTGCCCCAGCCCGTCATCGCCGCAGTGGAAGGCATGGCCACCGCCGCCGGCTGCCAGCTGGTGGCGAGCTGCGATCTGGCCGTGGCGGGGGCTGCCGCGCGCTTTTGCACGCCGGGCGTGAATATCGGCCTGTTCTGCCACACGCCCATGGTCGCGCTGTCGCGGGCCGTGTCGCGCAAGCACGCCATGGAAATGCTGCTGCTGGGCGAATGGGTGGAGGCCCCGGAGGCCCTGCGCATGGGGCTGGTGAACCGCGTGGTGGCGCAGGGCGAGGCACTGGCGGCCGCCCGCGAAATGGCAGCGCGCATCGCGGCGAAATCCCAGGTGCCCGTGAAGCTCGGCAAGGCCGCCTTCTACCGGCAGGCGGAGATGACGCTGGACGAGGCGTATGCCCTCGCCTCGGACGTGATGGCCACCAACATGCTGGCCCGCGACGCCGACGAGGGCATCTCGGCAGTACTCGCCAAGCGCCACCCGGTCTGGGAGGACCGGTGAGCGGATTTACCTTCCCTAAACCATAAGGTCGCATTCTCAAGTCTCCCGGCATGTCGTCGGGAGGAAGCGGGAACGCACCCATGGCAGCAGGATGGGCCGATCGTCGGCACGCCGGCACACTCGGTCGGGGAACAGCCTTCCGTTACTGGCTGGCGGCCGGATGGGTTCTGCTGGCCATAACCGTGCTCTTCGTGGTGCTGCCCGCCCGCTATACCGCCCAGGCGGTGCTGTCCTTCGACGTGGCCGTTCAGCCGCCCCCCGCCACCGTGCGCGGCATCACCCAGGTCCTCACCTCCCGCGACCTCGCCTTGGAGGTGCTGGACCGGCTGCCCCCGGCGGACGCGGCACGCCTCACGACACCCCTCGCCCCGCTCCAGGATTGGCTGGGCGCCGACCCCGTGGTGCCCCGCGAGCGGGCCGCCGCCAGATTGCTGGCGCGCCTGTCCGTCGAGCCCCGCCAGGGCGGGCGACTGCTGGATATCGCCATCACCGCCTCAGACCCGCGCCTCGCCTCCGAGGTGGTCCGCGCCTATGTGGCGGCCTTCGGCGCCATGCAGGCGGGTGCCCGGAACAGTGCGCCGGAACAGGCGGAAGCGGCCCTGCCCCGCCTCTCCGTGAGCAGCGGTCCCGCCGCCCCGGCGCGGCGCGATCCGCCCTCCCTCGGCTTTCTCCTGGCGGCGGGCGGATGCGCGCTGGCGCTTCTGCTGGTGTCCGGCCGCCCCCGTCCTACGCCTATGGAGCCCCAAGGCAAACGCCAAGATCTGCCCCGCGCCCATGAGGCCGCGCCGCGCGTCGCGTGGCTCGATGCGGGCCGTGGTGCGGGCCTGCCCTGCCGCCGGGCCGCGCATCTCCTGGCGGACCAGATCGCCGCCGCGCCCCGGGATCGTCAGCTTATCATCACGACCTCGGACATGCCCTCCGAAATGCCCGCCACCTTCGCCATCACGCTCGCCCGGCATCTGGCCGAGGACAGCCGCGTGGCCCTGGTGGCGCTGGACGGTCTCTCCGGGGAATTGTCCGCCCTCATCTCGGACCCCTGGGCACCGGGCATGGCCGAGATGCTGTTCGGTGTCGCCGGATTCGGCGAGACCATCTATCGCGACCCTCTCTCCCGCGCCCATGTCATCCCGCCGGGGCGGGACACGCGCGGCGGGCCGGGCGTTGTCGGCGCGGATCGGCTGGGCCTGATCCTCACCGCCCTGCGGGAGACCTACGATTTCGTGATCGTCGCTGCGCCCGTGCTCGGCGCGGCTCCGGAGGCCGTGAAGCTCGCGCGCCTCTCGCCCTATGTGGTCTGCGTCGAGCCGCCCTGCGCGGACGAGCCCAGCGTCGAGCCCTATGCCGCACTGGCAGCCCAAGGGTTCGACCGGGTGCTCATGGTGCGTGCCATGGACGAGCCCGAAGCGGTCGCGCGCCCCGTGGGGCGCAGCATGCTCCCGACTTTGAGCGCCGCCTGAACTCAGCCTTCTCGATGACATACCAAGAGATTAGCTGAAAATCCTCAGGTCACGTCTTGGTTGAATTTCGGTCATCGGGCCGCTCCATCCAGCGGATGAGGAGACCGGCGGGGATCACCCACAGCGTGCCCAGCAGGATGTAGCTGATGGTCTGGAGTCCCCAGGGCAGATCGGTCACCCGCCCCTGCGCTACCGCCATCGCTCCCAGCGCCCAGACCACCACAAGGATCAGCAGCAGGACCGTGCCCATCAGTTTCCGCAGGCGTTGAGGCATCCGTTTCCCCCTCGGACGGCCTTTCCGTCCCCCGGCGACAGCCGGTCGTCTTGTCCGGAGCGCTCTGCCTCTATAACGGAACCCACGCGGGGGCCAAAACGGAGCGCGGGTAGATGGCGCAGACACTGGCGCAGGGCACGACATCGCGGCAGGCCGGAGCGCGTGGCTTCACGGGCGTCCGCATCTGGCTGGCGGTGGTCGCCGCCCTGATCGTGGCCATGGTGGTGGTGGGCGGCGCGACGCGGCTTACCGAATCGGGCCTCTCCATCACCGAATGGAAGCCCGTGACCGGCGCCCTGCCCCCCTTGTCCGAGGCCCAGTGGCAGGCCGAGTTCGACAAGTACAAGACCATTCCCCAATACGAGATCCTCAATAAGGGGATGGGCCTGGAGAGCTTCAAGCGCATCTTCTGGTGGGAATGGGCCCATCGCCTGCTGGGCCGCGTCATCGGCTTCGCCTTCCTGCTGCCCTTCCTCTATTTCGCGGCGCGCGGCGTGCTGCGCGGACCGTTGCTGTGGAAATGCTTCGGCCTGTTCGTGCTGGGCGGGCTGCAGGGCGCCATCGGCTGGTGGATGGTGGCTTCGGGCCTCACGGAGCGCGTGTCCGTCAGCCAGTACCGGCTGGCGGTGCATCTCACCCTCGCCTGCGTGATCCTCGCCGCCACCGTGGCGGTTGCCCGGAGCCTCAAGGGGCGCGCGCTCATCGTCGCCGGACCGGGCGTACGGCTGGGGGCGGTCGTCCTGGTGGGACTGGTGCTGCTCCAGATCTTTTCTGGCGGGCTCGTCGCCGGGCTCGATGCGGGCATGACCTTCAACACATGGCCGCTCATGGACGGGTCTGTCATCCCGCCGCTGGACAAGCTGGGCGTCATCTCGCCCGGCTGGCGCAACCTGTTCGAGAATGTGATGACGGTGCAATTCCAGCACCGCATGATCGCCTACACGATCTGGGCAGTGGCACTCCTGCATGCGCTCCATGCTGGCATGCGCGGCGGCCCGGCGGCGCGGCAGGCGTGGATCCTGCTCGGCCTCGTGACGCTCCAGGCGGCCCTCGGCATCCTCACGCTGCTCTATGTGGTGCCCATCGACATCGCCCTCGCCCACCAGTTCGGGGCGACCGTGGTGCTGGTCTACGCCACGCAGCATTGGTGCGACCTGACCGCGGTACCCGCGCGCGGCGGGGCGCTGCCGGCCTGAGGGGTCAGCGCAGCGCCAGCATCACGAGCGGGGCGAGCATCAGGTTCAGCAGCCCGGCCAGGATCATGACCAGCCCGGCGATGGAGCCTTCCTCGCGGCCGATCTCAGTGGCCTTGGCGACGCCCGCGCCATGGGCGGCCATGCCGAACAGGGCGCCGCGCGCCAATGCCGAGCGCAGGGGCAGCCATTTCAGCATCACCTCGCCCATGGCCGCTCCGCACACGCCGGTGAGGATGACGAACACCGCCGTGAGTTGGGGCACGCCGCCGATCTCGCCCGACATGGCCATGGCGAATGGTGTCGTCGTGGAGCGCGGCATCAGGCTGCGTCCCACCGCGTCCGGCACGCCCAGCGCATGGGCCAGCGCCCAGGCCGAGGCGAGCGCGATGGAGCTGCCCGCCAGCACGCCCACCAGCAGCACCGGCCAATGGCGGCGGATCACCGTCCGCTGCTCATGGATGGGGATGGCGAACGCCACCGTGGCCGGGCCGAGCATCAGCACCAGCCAATGGGTGCCGCTCATATATTGCCGGTAGTCCGCGCCGAGGATCGCCAGCAGCGCCAATACCGCCAGCGGCGTCACCAGCAGCGGGCCGGTCCACCAATAATGCCAGCGCCTGTAGAGGCGCTTGGCGAGGATATAGATGGCCACGGTCGCCAGCGGCCAGAACAGGAGATGGAGCGTCGGGTCACTCCACCGCATGGCGCATCCGATCGCGCATCCGCCAGCGATAGAGCAGGTCCACGGTGAGCGCCGTGCCGGCCATGACCAGCAGCGTGCCCACCACGATCACCAGGGCCACCTTGAGGCCGAGCGCGCCCATGAACTCGCCATGGTCCATGACCGCGATGACGGCGGGCACGAAAAACAAGAGCATTTCCGCCAGCAGCCAATAGGCGCCGAGCCGCACGCTGGCAGGCTTCACCCAGCCCAGCGCCAGCAGCACCAGCAGGCCCACCATCCCCACCACGCCCCCCGGCACGGGCAGGCCGAGGATGCGGACCAGCGCATCTCCCGCCAGCCAGATGGCGGCGATCAACAGGATCTGGAGCAGGCGCGTGCGGCGAAGCACGGCACGCAGGCGGAGAGCTGCGAGTGTCATGTCGATGAATCCCGGAGCGCCCAGCGCTCCCTAGGGATGGAAGATACGCTGCACTGCGATATGCTCAAAATGAATTGAATGAATTCAGATCAGTCGAGAATGGAATAGGGCGATGGAGCTACGCACCTTGCGGGCCTTCGTGGAAGTGGTGCGCCAGGGCGGGTTCTCCCAGGCGGCCAAGGTGGTGTTCGCCACCCAGTCCACCGTGAGCAAGGCGGTGAAGCAGCTTGAGGACGAGTTGAACATCCCGCTGCTGGAGCGCTACGGCCACCGCTCCACGCTGACCGCCGCGGGCGAGATCGTCTATCGCCGGGCGCTCGCCATGCTGGCGGAGCGGGACGACCTCATCGCCGAGCTGGACGAGTTGCGCGGGCTGAAGCGCGGCACGCTGCGGCTCGGCCTGCCGCCGCTGGGGTCTCCGACCCTGTTCGCGCCGCTCTTCGCCAGCTTCCGCAGCCGCTATCCGGGCATCGAGATCCGGCTGGTGGAGCATGGGTCGAAGCGCCTGGAGGAGATGCTGCAGGCGAGCGAGGTGGACTTCGCCGCTTCCCTCATGCCGGTGCCGGATGCGTTCGAGGCGGAGCCGGTGCGCAGCGAGCCTTTGGTGGCCCTATTGCCCGCGAACCATCCTTTCCAAAATGCAAGACATGTGAATTTTCAGGAGCTTGCCCCTTCTCCCTTCATCCTGTTCGAGAGCGGCTTCGCGCTCAACGCCATCCTGCTGGACGCCTGCGAGCGGCGCGGCGTCACCCCCGAAGTGGTGGCCCGGAGCGCGCAGATCGACTTCATCGTGGCCCTGGTGGCGGCGGGCCTCGGCATCGCCTTCCTGCCCCGCATGATCGCCGAGCAGCGCGCCCATGAGGGCGTCGCGCGCGTGCCGCTGGACGAGCCGGGCACAGACTGGAGCATGGCGCTCATCTGGCGGCGGGGCGGCTATCTCTCCGATGCCGCCCGCGCCTGGCTCGATCTGGTGCGCGAGCATTATCACGCATGAACGGCCCGCCCTCACCCGTCAGCGGGAATTGGCCTTGACGCACTCATGCACGCGAACCCAGGCGTCCATGGCCCGCTTGCCGAGGTTGACCTTGCCGGAATCCTCGGTGTCGGGGAGGCTGAACTCGAAAGCCCCCGCCTCCACGATCCTGTCTACGGCGCTGGTCGGCAGGGGGAACCACATGCGGATACCGTTGGCCTCGCCCGTGCTGGTCCATTCGAGCACGCCTCTCGGCTTGCCGGGGACATTGATGATCGTGCCCGGCCACTTGCCCTTCCGGCCTTCCGCCTTGACGCTGAAATAGGGCTTCAGGTCGTTGCGCATGCCCAGGATGTCCTCCCGGTTGCCCGCCGTCCGCGTGGCGCGGCAAACCACAAGGCCGGGCTTTTCCGTGGTCGCCGTGAAGGACCAGCCGTCGAAGCCGGGACCGAAGGGTTTCGTCTGCGCGTGGGCGGACGCCACGGAGGCGATGCCCATGGCGCAGACCAGAATGGCGGAACGTGCGGTTGAGGCCAGAGATCCGGCGTTGAACATGAAATGGCCTTTGTGGTTCGTGTGGTGTCTTCGCCGTCAGCGAAGCCTCATCGGCAGGTCATTGCCCTGCGGCCGTCGCCGGAGGGCAGAGATATTATACGCAGGAGGCGCAGCCAGGGTGGATCAACCCTCCACCAGCGCCTGGTCGAGATCGGCGATGATGTCGCCCACATCCTCGATGCCCACCGAGATGCGCACCACTTCCGGCCCCGCGCCCGAGGCGCGCTTGGCGTCGTCGGAGAGCTGCTTGTGGGTGGTGGAGGCGGGATGGATGATGAGGGAGCGGGTATCGCCGATATTGGCGAGATGCGAGAAGAGCTGCACCTTGGAGACCAGCCCGACGCCGGCCTCATAGCCGCCCTTCAGGCCGAAGGTGAACACGGCTCCCGCGCCGCGCGGCAGATACTTGCGGGCGAGGCCGTAATAGCGGTCGCCCTCAAGGCCGGGATAGCTCACCCATTCCACCGCCGGATGGGCGGCGAGATACTTCGCCACCGCCAGGGCATTCTCGCTGTGCTGCTTCATGCGCAGGCTCAGCGTCTCGATGCCGGTGAGGATGAGGAAGGCGTTGAAGGGCGAGAGCGCCGGGCCGAGGTCGCGCAGGCCCAGCACACGGGCGGCGATGGCGAAGGCGAAATTGCCGAAGGTCTCGTGCAGCACCATGCCCTGATATTCGGGCCGGGGCTGGGAGAGGAAGGGATAGCGGCCGGAGGCGGACCAGTCGAAGGTGCCCGCGTCCACGATCACGCCGCCGATGGAATTGCCGTGCCCGCCCAGGAACTTGGTGGCGGAATGGATGACGATGTCCGCGCCGTGCTCGATGGGGCGCCACAGATAGGGGCTGGCCAGCGTGTTATCGACGATGAGCGGCACGCCCGCGCGCTTGGCCACGGCCGAGATGGCGGCGATGTCGCACACCACGCCGCCGGGATTGGCGATGCTCTCGGTGAAGATGGCCTTGGTCTTGTCTGTGATGGCGCGCTCGAAGGAGGCCGGGTCTTCCGGGTCCGCCCACACCACCTTCCAGCCATAGCTCTTGAAGGCGTGGGTGAACTGGTTGATGGAGCCGCCATAGAGCTTGCGCGAAGCCACGAACTCGTCGCCGGGCGTCAGCAGGGTGTGGAAGACGAGGTGCTGGGCCGCATGGCCCGAGGCCACCGCGAGCGCGGCCGTGCCGCCCTCCAGCGCCGCCACCCGCTCCTCCAGCACCGCCGTGGTGGGGTTGCCGATGCGGGTATAGATGTTGCCGAAGGTCTGGAGGCCGAACAGGGCCGCCGCATGGTCCACGTCGTCGAACACGAAGGACGTGGTCTGGTAGATGGGCGTGGCGCGGGCCCCGGTGGTGGGGTCGGGCTGCGCGCCGGCATGGACGGCGAGGGTCGCGAAACCGGGTTCACGATGGGTCATGGCGGGTCCTCCAGTGCCTTATTCGCGTATCAGTATGTACAATAAACGTATAACCGAAAGATGATTGTTATTTCTTGACCGGCGGTGTCCGGGTGAGCGATAGGCGCTGCACCCCCGCCCCCAGGCGCTGCGGCTTCTTGGCCGAGATGGTGCGGCTGTTCACGCCGGTCCAGCCGATCTCGCCGGAGAGGCGGCCATATTCGATCTTGGGGCAGCGGTTCATGACCACGCGCATGCCCGCGGCCTCGGCCCGGGCTGCGGTCTCGTCATGGCGCACCCCCTGCTGCATCCACAGCACCTTGGGCAGCGGCACGAGGGTCAGCACCTCGTCCAGCACGCCCGGCAGATGCTCGGCCGCGCGGAACACGTCCACCATGTCGATGGCCACGGGGATTTCCGCGAGGCTGGCGGAGACGGGGCGGCCCGCAATCTCCTTGCCCGCCTGCCCCGGATTGACCGGAAACACCTCGAAGCCGCGCTCGGACAGATATTTGGTCACGAAGAAGGACGGGCGCGCCGGATTGGTGCTCGCCCCCACCACGGCGATGGTGCGCACGCTGGTGAGGATGTCGCGGATATAGGCGTCGTCATAGCGGTCGTGAGTCATGGGCGGCTCCCGGCTTCAGCGCTGCGCCTTCGAGAACAGGGCGAAGAAATTGTCGGTGGTCTGGCGGGCGATCTCGTCCAGGCTCACGCCGCGCGTCTCGGCCAGCATCTTGGCGGTCTCGCGCACGAAGGACGGCTCGTTGCGCTTGCCCCGGTGGGGGATGGGCGCGAGGAACGGGGCGTCGGTTTCCACAAGGATGCGGTCGGCGGGCAGCCCGGCCGCGATCTCCCGCAGCGGCGCGCCGGTCTTGAAGGTGAGCACGCCGGAAAAGGAAATGGTGCCGCCCAGCGCCACCGCCCGCCGCGCCAGGTCCGGCCCGGCCGTGAAGCAGTGCAGCAGGAAGGGGAAGGCGCCCTTGGCGGTCTCCGTCTCCAGGATCTCGGCCACGTCGTCATCGGCCTCGCGGGCGTGGATGACGAGGGGAAGCTGGGTGCGCCGCGCCGCCTCGATATGGGTGAGGAAGCCCGCCCGCTGCGCCGCGCGCGGGCTGTTGTCGTAATGATAGTCGAGCCCCACCTCGCCGATGCCCACCACCTTGGGATGGGCGGAGAGGGCGACGAGGTCGTCCGCCGTCACGTCCGGCTCCTCGGCCGCCTGATGGGGATGGGTGCCCACGGTGCAGAAGATATTGGGGAAGCGCTCGGCAATGGCGCGGATCTCGTCGAACCGCCGCACGCGGGTGGAGATGGTGACGAGATGGGAGACCCCCGCCTCCCCCGCGCGCGCCACCACGGCGTCCAGCTCGGAGGCGAAGTCGGGGAAATCCAGATGGCAATGGCTATCGACGAGCATGGAGAACCTTCGGAATGCTGCGACGCTGATAGGCCCTTGCCCGCCGCGCGTCGATAGGCTCGGCGGCAACACCTTCATCCCCGCCTTTCGGGCGGGGGTGGAGGGATGCGGGAGCGGTCGGCACGCCGGCAAGGCATGCCTTTGGGAAGATGGGTGACGTCGGAACCAGCATTCCGTCCGCTCCCGCGCGGGGATTTATGGCGTGTCGGCCGCGCCGCGTGGGCTTTCGTGGATCTCCCATCACGTCCGGGCGAACCAGCCCCGGATCGGTGCGCAACCCCTTCGGCCCCCTTTCTCGCGCGGCAGGGGGCGTTAATCCCCGCCGCGTCGGACACCCGCGCCCCGCACCACCCGTCAGGCCGCTCCGGACGCGCCCCTCCTTGGTGCAAGGTGGAATGACCATAGCCGAAAAATGGAACTAGGACAACAGTCCTTGTGACTAATGTCCTAAATCCACATTCTCACGGCATGAGCGCGATCTGCTCCAGGCCCATGGTCTCCGGGAAGCCGAGCACGAGGTTCATGTTCTGAACCGCCTGCCCCGACGCGCCCTTCACCAGATTGTCGATGGTGGACACCACGATGGCGCGCCCTTCCACCCGGTCCGCCACCACGCCCAGCATCACCATGTTGGACCCGCGCACATGCCGGGAATGGGGCACCTGGCCGAACGGGAACACATGGACGAAGGGCTCGTTCTGGTAATAGTCCGCGAGGATCTTGTGCAGGTCCTCGGCCTTGGCGCCCGTGGTGCGCACATAAAGCGTGGCGTAGATGCCCCGGTTCATGGGCACGAGGTGCGGCACGAACATGGGCTTCACGGGGCGGCCGGCGGCCTTGGAATATTCCTGGTCCAGCTCGCCCATATGCCGGTGCGAGCCCACCGAATAGGCGTTGATGCCCTCCGATACCTCGGAAAACAGCATGGCCTCCTTGGCCGAGCGCCCGGCGCCGGACATGCCGGTCTTGCTGTCGATGACGATGCTCTCGGGATCGATGGCGCCGGCTTCCAGCAGCGGCACCACGGGCAGGATGGCCGTGGTGGTGTGGCAGCCGGGATTGGCGATGAGCCGGCCCTTCTTGATCTCGTCCCGGTAGATCTCAACGAGGCCGAACACCGCTTCCTTCTGGAGGTCCAGGGCGGAATGGGGGTGGCCGTACCACGTCTCATACATGCCGGGATCGGACAGGCGGAAGTCGGCGGAGAGGTCCACCACCTTCACGGCGGGGGCCTTCTCGAACACGGACTTGATCACCTGCTGCGTGGTGGCATGCGGCAGGGCGCAGAAGACGAGATCGACGCCGGTGAAATCCACCTGGTCGATGGTCACGAGCTTCGGCAGCGGGAAGGGCGCGAATTGCGGGAAGACATCGGCCATGGACTGGCCCGCCTTCCGGTCTGCGGTCAGCGCCACGATCTCCGCGCGCGGATGGCGCAGCAGCAGGCGCACCAGCTCGGAGCCCGTATAGCCCGAGGCACCCAGAACCGCGATCCGCGCTTTCGCTTCCGACATGACACGCTCCCGCCCGCAAAAACGGGCCTAGATGAGGCTTGCCCCGGCATGCGCCTCTTGGGCGGCGCACCAGGGGGGCGAGGGTCCATACACCCATCCCATGTCCTGTGAAAGACACGCAAAAGCAGTCCAGCCATACGGCTTTGCCATATGCCCGTCGGGAACCCGATCCATGCTGCGGTGCTTTTTCGGGGGCAGGGCTCGGGAGGGACAATCGCCATGGCCGACGCCCCCGCCTCCCGACCATGTGGGCTGTCGCAATCGATCGGTACTGCTAAGCTCGGCCGTGTCGATTGCCGCAGCGGGTTTTCCCACATGCCCACCTGATCCGTCATTCCCTCGGAAAACGTACGGTGTGATCGTATTGCCGCCCGGCGCCTGAGCGGGCGGCAACGGTCGCCTCGCCTCTTCGGAACCCTGAAAAGGACGCTTCGCAATGGATAAGACCGACCTGCGTGACTTCTTCCTGGCCCGGATCTCCCGCACCCTTGCGGGCGCCCGGACGGTCGAGGATGTCACGCGGCCGCTGCTTGAGCTGCTCGAATTCGTCACCGGGCTCGAAAGCACCTATCTGACGCGCATCGATACCGACGCGGGTATCCAGAACATCGTCTTCTCCCGCAACACGAAGGCCATGCAGATCCCCGAAGGGCTCTCGGTGCCGTGGGGCGACACGCTGTGCAAGCGCGCCATGGATGAGGGGCGGATCTATACGGACGACGTGGCCAATTGCTGGGGCGATTCCGACGCCGCGCGCGCTTTGGGGATCCAGACCTATGCGAGCACGCCGGTCTATCTCGATGACGGGATGCTCTACGGCACGCTCTGCGCCGCCAGTTCCGACCGCAAGCCCCTGGCCCAGGAGGGCAAGGAGGTGCTCACGCTGTTCTCCGCGCTGATCGGGCACCAGATCCAGCGCGAGCATTTGCTGGATGAGTTGCGCAAGGCCAATGCCAAGCTGGAGGCCATCTCCTTCACGGACGCGCTCACCGGCCTGCCGAACCGGCGCTTCGTGCTCGACGAATTGCAGCGGCTGGTGGCCATGGCGGACCGGACGGACCAGCGGGTTCTCGTGGCCTTCATCGATCTCGACGGCTTCAAGGCCATCAACGACACCTACGGCCACGAGGCGGGCGACAGGTTCCTGATCGAGGTGGGCAAGCGCCTGTCCGCGGGCCTGCGCACCAGCGACGTGCTGGGCCGCCTGGGCGGCGATGAATTCGTGGTGGTGGGCCTCACCTCCCCCGCCCAGGAGGGCGAAGCGCCGCCCGCGGAAGCGACGGAGGGACGGCTGGCCCCGCTCCTGATCGGCACATTCGATATCGGCCCGGCCTCCATCGACTATCCCGGCGCGAGCTTCGGGGTCATCGATGCGGCCCCCACGGAAGGCTCGGCAGAAGACATGCTGCGCCACGCCGACGCGCTGATGTACACCAACAAGCAGGCGCGCCGCGCCGCGCTCGGCCTGCGTCCCCGCTGATCAGCGGGGACGCGAACCGCGACGTGTTTCCAAACCTGGGCTAAAAGCCCCATAATTGCTGGGCCGGTGCCTGTCGCCGGCCCGCACTGATTCGCGAGTCCAGATCCGCTTCATGTCCAATTCAGACGATCTCTTTTCCAGCCCCCCTCCCGCCAAGCCACGCAAGGCGACGCCGGTCACGCCGCAAATGGCGAGCGACTATACCGCCGCGCATATTGAGGTTCTGGAAGGGCTGGAGCCGGTTCGGCGGCGTCCGGGCATGTATATCGGCGGAACAGACGCCAAGGCGCTGCATCACCTGTTCGCCGAAGTGATCGACAATTGCATGGACGAGGCGGTGGCGGGGCACGCCACCTTCATCGAGGTCTTTCTCGGCAAGGACGGTTTCCTGACGGTGACCGACAATGGACGCGGCATTCCCGTGGAGCCGCATCCCAAATTCCCGAAGAAGTCCACCGTCGAAGTCATCATGACCACGCTCCATGCGGGGGGTAAGTTCGACAGCAAGGTCTATGAGACCTCCGGCGGCCTGCATGGCGTGGGTGTCTCGGTGGTGAACGCGCTCTCCGACCTTCTGGAAGTGGAGGTCGCCCGCAACCAGACGCTCTATCGCCAGATCTTCTCCAAGGGCCACCCGCAAGGCCCGCTGAAGGAAGTGGGCCGCGCGCCCAACCGGCGCGGCACGCGCATCCGCTTCCATCCGGATCCTGAGATTTTCGGCGCCTCCGCCCATTTCGAGCCTGCCCGCGTGTTCCGCATGGCGCGCTCGAAAGCCTATCTGTTCGGCGGCGTGGAAGTGCGCTGGTCGTGTGACACGGAGCTTCTGGCCGGCGTCACCGGCGTGCCGGAGAAGATGACCTTCCGCTTTCCCGGCGGCCTGAAGGACTATCTCGCCGCCGACATCGAGGGCCAGACCCTGGTGCACCCGGACATCTTCTCCGGCCGCATCCAGAAGGCCGGCGGCCATGGCAGCGTGGAATGGGCGGTGGCCTGGGTGGCCGATGCCGACGGGGGCATCTCCTCTTACTGCAACACCATTCCCACCCATGACGGCGGCACCCACGAGAACGGCCTGCGCCTCGTCCTGCTGAAGGGCCTGCGGGACTATGGGGAGCGCGTGGGCCAGGGCAAGCGCTCGGCCGTGCTCATCGGCGACGACGTGGCCGCCGGCTGCGCGGCCATGCTCTCCGTGTTCGTGCGCGAGCCGGAATTCCAGGGCCAGACCAAGGATCGCCTCGCCACGGCCGAGGCCTCGCGCATTGTCGAGCAGGCGCTGCGCGATCCCTTGGACCATTGGCTCGCCGCCAACCCCAACCAGGCCACCAAGCTGCTCGACCATGTGATCGACCGCGCGGAAGAGCGGCTGCGGCGCAAGCAGGAGAAGGAGATCTCCCGCAAGACGGCGGTGCGCAAGCTGCGCCTGCCGGGCAAGCTGGCGGATTGCTCCAACACCGAGGCGGCGGGGTCCGAACTCTTCATCGTCGAAGGCGATTCGGCGGGCGGCTCCGCCAAGCAGGCGCGCGACCGCAAGACCCAGGCGGTGCTGCCGCTGCGCGGCAAGATCCTGAACGTGGCGAGCGCGGGCCGCGACAAGCTCGCCCAGAACCAGCAATTGTCCGACCTCATGCAGGCGCTGGGCTGCGGGCCGCTCTCGCAATATCGCGAGGCGGACCTGCGCTATGAGAAGGTGGTCATCATGACCGACGCGGACGTGGACGGGGCGCACATCGCCTCCCTCCTCGTCACCTTCTTCTTCCGCCAGATGCCCAAGCTCATCGAGGAGGGCCACCTCTTCCTGGCCGTGCCGCCGCTCTACCGCATCTCCCAGGGGCCGAAGACCCTGTATGCTCGCAACGACGCCCATAAGGACGTGCTGCTGAAAAAGGAATTCACCGGCCGCGGCAAGGTGGATATCGGCCGCTTCAAAGGCCTCGGCGAGATGATGCCGGCGCAATTGAAGGAAACCACCATGAGCCCCATTACCCGCACCCTGCTGCGGGTCACCATCGAGGAAGCGGCGGCGGCGGCCACGGCCGATCTGGTGGAGCGCCTCATGGGCAACAAGCCCGAAGCCCGCTTCGCCTTCATCTCCGAACACGCCGCTTTCGCCGGAGAAGAGTTGCTGGACCTCTGAGGGGACGCCCTCCGCCCCCCTCACGCTTGCCGCCCCGCGCCGGAAGGATTAAGTCGGGACGGGGCTTGCGAGGGACGCAAGCGCGACGCCCGGATGCGCCGGGCCGGGAGCCGTGATGACCGCCGTTACGCTGATCGATAATTACGACAGCTTCACCTACAATCTCTGGCACTATCTCGGGGAACTGGGCGCGACCGTCACCGTGCACCGCAACGATGCGCGCGACGTGGAGGCGATCCTCGCCGAGAAGCCGGACGCCATCGTCATCTCCCCCGGCCCCTGCACCCCTTCCGAAGCCGGCATCTGCCTCGATCTCATCGCCCGCGCCTCCGGCGCGGTGCCGCTGTTCGGCGTATGCCTCGGCCATCAGGCCATCGGCCAGGTGTTCGGCGGCGACGTGATCCGCGCGCCCCTGCCCATGCACGGCAAGATGAGCGAGATCCACCATGAGGGCCGCTCGGTCTTCCGTGGCCTCAACCATCCCTTCCAGGCGACGCGCTACCATTCGCTGATCGTGGACCGCACGACGCTGCCCGACGCCCTGGAAGTGACGGCCCACACCGATGACGGCCTCATCATGGGCCTCGCGCACCGCACGCTTCCCGTCCACGGCGTCCAGTTCCATCCCGAAAGCATCGCTTCCGAGAACGGCCATGCGCTGATGCGCAACTTCCTGGAGCTTGCGGGCGCCTTCAACCGGACGAAGGGCTGATCGATGGAAACCTTCCGCCCCCTCCTCGGCAAGGTGGCCACCGGCGCCAGCCTGACGCGGGAGGAATCCGCCTATGTGTTCGACCGGATGATGTCGGGCGAGGCGACCCCCTCCCAGATGGGCGCGCTGCTCATGGGCCTGCGCGTGCGCGGCGAGACGGTGGAGGAGATTGCCGGCGCGGTCTCCGTCATGCGCGCCAAGATGCTGCCCGTGGAAGCCCCGGACGAAGCGGTGGACATTGTCGGCACCGGCGGCGACGCCTCGGGCTCCTATAACATCTCCACCTGCGCCTCCTTCATCACGGCGGGCGCGGGCGTGCCGGTGGCCAAGCACGGCAACCGGGCGCTGTCCTCCAAGTCCGGCGCGGCGGACGTGCTGGTGGCGCTGGGCGTGCGCCTCGACCTGTCGCCGGAGGCCATCTCGCGCTGTATCGCCGAGGCGGGCATCGGCTTCATGTTCGCCCCCTCCCACCACCCGGCCATGAAGCATGTGGGGCCGACCCGCGTGGAAATGGGCACCCGCACCATCTTCAACCTGCTGGGACCGCTCTCCAATCCCGCTGGCGTGAAGCGGCAGATGGTGGGTGTCTATTCCAAGGCCTGGATCACCCCGCTCGCCGAAGTGCTGAAGACGCTGGGCTGCGAGCGCGCCTGGGTGGTGCACGGCTCCGACGGGCTGGACGAGATCACCCTCTCCGGCTCCACCTCCGTGGCGGCGCTGGAAGACGGGCACATCCACACCTTCGAGATCGCCCCCGACCTCGTGGGCCTGCCGCGCGTGGAACCCGAGGCGCTGAAGGGGGGCGATGCCGCCCACAATGCCGCCGCGCTGCGCGCCGTGCTGGACGGCGAAAAGGGCGCCTATCGCGACGTCTCCATCCTGAACGCCGCCGCCGCGCTGCTGGTCGCCGGGCGGGCTGCGGATCTTTCCGAGGGCGTGGCCATGGCCACCACCAGCGTCGATACCGGCTCCGCCCGGGCCCGGCTGGAAACCCTCGTCCATGTCACGGAAAAGCTCGCGTCATGACCGATATCCTCGCAAGCATCGAAGTCTATAAGCGCGAGGAGATCGCCGCCGCCAAGGCCGCGCGCCCGCTGGCCGAGATCGAGGCCGCCGCCCGCGCCGCCTCTCCCGTGCGCCCCTTCGCGGGCGCGCTGCGCACCACCATGGCGCAGGGCCGCACCGCCCTGATCGCGGAAGTGAAGAAAGCCAGCCCCTCCAAGGGCCTGATCCGGCCGGACTTCGACCCGCCCGCGCTCGCCCGCGCCTATGAGGCGGGCGGCGCCGCCTGCCTCTCCGTGCTCACCGACACGCCGTCCTTCCAGGGCGCGCCGGACTATCTGATCGCCGCCCGCGCCGCCACGGCCCTGCCCGCGCTGCGCAAGGATTTCATGCACGACACCTACCAGGTGGCGGAAGCGCGTGCCTGGGGCGCGGACTGCATCCTCATCATCATGGCCTCGGTGGACGATGCGCTGGCGGCCGACCTCTATGCCTGCGCGCAGGACTGGGGCATGGACGCCATCATCGAGGTGCATGACGACGCGGAGCTGGACCGCGCGCTGGCCCTGCCCTGCCCGCTCATCGGCATCAACAACCGCAATTTGCGCACCTTCGAGACCACGCTGGAGACCAGCGAGCGGCTCTCGGCCAAGGTGCCGGCGGACCGGATCTGCATCGGCGAGAGCGGCATCTTCACGCCCGCCGACATTGCGCGCCTCGCGGCCTGCAACATCCGCAGCGTTCTGGTGGGCGAAAGCCTGATGCGCCAGACCGACGTGACGGCCGCCACGCGGGCGCTGCTGGCGGCGTGAACGCCGCTCTGACATATTTTTCGCAAGCCCGGCTATGACCGGGCACTATCGGGAGTTGAAGATGCGCATTGCCCTGACTGCCGCCTTCCTTTCGCTCGTCGCCATGCCGGCCCTGGCCGCCGACGTGACCGGCACCTGGATGACCCCCACGGACGAAGGCGTGGTCGAGATCACCGCTTGCGGCAATTCCGTGTGCGGAAAGCTCGTCTCCTCCGACGACATCAAGAAGAATCCGGCCCTGACGGATGCCAAGAATGCCGACGCCTCCCTGCGCAGCCGCCCCCTGAAGGGCCTCACCATGCTCTCCGGCTTCTCCGGCTCGGGCGGAAGCTGGAGCGGCGGCAAGATCTACAATCCCGACGACGGCAAGACCTATACCGCCACGCTGACGCTGAAGGGCGACAACACGCTGGAAGTGCGCGGCTGCGTGTTCGTGCCGCTGTGCGAGACCCAGACCTGGACCCGCGCGAAATAGGCCCGCGACCGTGGCGGACCTGACCCATCTCGACGCCAGCGGCGCCGCCCGCATGGTGGATGTCTCCGACAAGGAGATCACCCATCGCGAGGCGGTCGCGGAGGGGGCCGTGGTGATGGCCCCCGCAACGCTGGAGCTGATCCTCTCCGGCAACGCCAAGAAGGGCGACGTGCTGGGCGTGGCGCGTATCGCGGGCATCATGGCCGCCAAGCGCACCCATGAACTCATTCCCCTCTGCCATCCGCTCCTGCTCAGCAAGGTGGAGGTGGAGATCGAGCCCGAGGCCGCCCTGCCGGGCCTGCGCGTCCGCGCGCGGGTGCGCGTCTCCGGCCAGACCGGCGTGGAGATGGAGGCGCTGACCGCCGTCTCCGTGGCCTGCCTCACCATCTACGACATGGCGAAGGCGGCGGACCGGGCCATGCGCATCGAGGGCATCCGCCTGCTGGAAAAGGCGGGCGGCCGCTCCGGCCATTGGACGGCGGAGAGCTGACGCCAGCCGGCCGCGCCACCCAGAGTGTTTCCGCGTTTCCTTCACGCGAACCGCTTCACACTTCGCTCGGAAACGCTCTTGCAAGCCCGGTCGCAGGCCGGGATCGTTTCATGACACGAGAGATCCCCCTCATGGCCCTCATGCCCGTGGACGACGCGCTGGCGCTCATCCTCGCCGACGCCGCACCGCTGCCGGAAGAGACGGTGGACATCGCGCAGGCCCATGGGCGGGTGCTGTCGCGGGACCTTGTCGCCCGTCGCAGCCAGCCGGTGGCCGACATGTCGGCCATGGACGGCTATGCGGTGCGCGCGGTGGACATCGCGAACCTGCCGGCCCGTCTCACCATGATCGGCGAATCCGCTGCGGGCCGCCCCTTCTCCGGCACGGTCCTTCCCGGCACCGCCGCACGCATCTTCACCGGCGCGCTAGTGCCGGAGGGAGCGGACACGGTGGTGATCCAGGAGAACACCACGCGCGACGGCGATGTGGTGGAAGTGGTGAACGAGACCGCGCCGGGCCGGAACATCCGCAAGGCGGGGTTTGACTTCATGGCCGGCACGGCCCTGCTGCCGGCGGGACATCGGCTCGATGCCCGCTCCGTCATGCTGGCGGCCGCCGCGGACCATGGCACCGTTTCGGTGCGCCGACGCCCGAGCGTGGCGATTCTCCAGACCGGGGACGAACTGGTGCGACCGGGAGGCGGGGCCGCTTCGCCGGCCGCCGTGGTGGTCTCCAATGTCTATGGCGTGGCGAGCCTCGCCCGTGACGCGGGGGCGGAGGTGGTGGATCTCGGCCTTGTGGGCGACAGCCTGGAGGCGACCCGCGCGGCGGTGCGCGGCGCCGTGGAGGGGGGATTCGACATTCTCGTCACCTCGGGCGGCGCTTCCGTGGGCGAGCATGATCTGATGGCCCCTGCCCTCAAGGCGGAAGGCGTGGGCCTCTCCGTGCACAAGATCGCCCTGCGGCCGGGCAAGCCGCTCATGTTCGGCCAGCGGGAAGCCATGCGGGTGCTGGGCCTGCCGGGAAATCCGGTCTCGGCCTATGTGTGTTCGCTGCTGTTCCTGGTGCCGCTCATCCGGGCGCTCCAGGGCGCCCCGGCCGCCCTTGAAAGCTTCGATGCCAGGCTCGGCGCCGAGGTGAAGGCCAATGACCATCGGCGCGATTATATGCGCGCCACCCTCTCCCATTCCGCGGACGGAACGCGCATGGTGGCGCCGCTGGCGGTGCAGGATTCGGGCATGCTCTCGGCGCTCGCCGAGGCCGATTGCCTGCTGATTCGCGAGGCCGATGCCCCCACCGGGCGCGTGGGCGATCCCTGCAAGGCCTTGCCGCTATTGGGCTGAAATAACGTTTACCCCATGTTCACGCTTGCGGAACACAAAAGGAACGGCTAAAGGTTGTTCCCGATTTGTTTCGCGCTTTCCGGGCGCGAGTGTCAACCGGGAAGCCGAAAAACGGGGCGGCCATGCTCACTCGCAAGCAATATGATCTGCTGCGCTTCATTCACGAGCGCCTGAAGGAGACGGGGGTTCCGCCCTCCTTCGACGAAATGAAGGAAGCGCTGGACCTGCGCTCCAAGTCGGGCATCCATCGCCTGATCACGGCCCTGGAAGAGCGCGGCTTCATCCGCCGCCTGCCCAACCGGGCCCGCGCGCTGGAAGTGGTGCGCCTGCCGGACAGCGTGGCCCCTGGCCTCGCCTCCCCGCGCGCGGCGCGCGGTTTCTCGCCCAGCGTCATCGAGGGGAGCCTCGGCCGCGTGCGCCCGCCTGCCGAGGATGAGGAGACGGCCCCCACGGTCTCCGTGCCGGTCATGGGCCGCATCGCCGCCGGCACGCCCATCTCGGCGATCCAGAGCCGCAGCCACACCTTGAACCTGCCGCCGGAAATGCTCGGCTCGGGCGAGCATTTCGCCCTGGAAGTGCGCGGCGACAGCATGATCGAGGCCGGCATCCTGGACGGCGACACGGTGCTGATCCGCAAATGCGATTCGGCCGAGACGGGCGACATCGTGGTGGCCCTGGTGGATGACGAGGAAGCCACCCTCAAGCGCCTGCGCAAGAAAGGCGCCTCCGTGGCCCTGGAGGCCGCCAACCCCACCTACGAGACCCGCATCTTCGGGCCGGATCGCGTCCGCATCCAGGGCCGCCTCGTGGGCCTCATGCGCCGCTACTGAGTTTCGCGCGGCTCCCTGCCGGGAATTGGGGCTCGCGAGAACAAGCCCCTGAAATGCAGATGGCCGGTCCAAGGACCGGCCATCGCTGTTTTAGGCATCCAAGGGGGCGATCCGCCACCCTTTAGAGGCTCACGCCTCCTTGGGCTTCAGGGTCGCCTTGACGATCTTGTCGGGATCCTTCACCGGCTCGCCGCGCTTGATCGTGTCCACATTGTCCATGCCCGAGATCACCTCGCCCCACACGGTATACTGACCGTCCAGGAAGCGGGCATCGCCGAAGCAGATGAAGAACTGGCTGTCGCCGGAATCCGGGCTCGCCGCGCGGGCCATGGAGACCGTGCCGCGCGTGTGGGGCTGGCGATTGAACTCGGCCTTCAGCTTCTTGCCCGAGCCGCCCATGCCGGTGCCGGTCGGATCGCCGGTCTGGGCCATGAAGCCGTCGATGACGCGGTGGAACGGCACGCCGTCATAGAAGCCTTCGGCCACCAGCTCCTTGATGCGGGCCACATGGCCCGGCGCGAGATCCGGCCGAAGGCCGATGACCACTTCACCCTTGGTGGTCTCCAGGACGATCACTTCCTCAGCCATGGGCTGCTCCTCTTCCTGTTGTCGGTTGTTCCGGGCGCACGCGCGCCCGTCCTCAGGGGCCCCGAACGCCTCACTTGGCGTCGGCGGCCACCTGCATCTTCACGATCTTGTCGGGGTTGCTGACCGTGCCGTTATTGGCCTGCGACCCCTTCTTGAGCTTGTCCACGAACTCCATGCCCGACACCACGTCGCCCACCACGGTGTACTTGCCGTTCAGGAAGGGCGAGGAATCGAAGCAGATGAAGAACTGCGAATTGGCGCTGTCGGGCGACGACGAGCGCGCCATGCCCACGGTTCCGCGCACGAACGGCGTGCTGGAGAACTCGGCGGGGAGATTGGCATACTTGGAGCCGCCGGTGCCGTTGCCATACTGGCCGTCGCCCGTCTGGGCCATGAAGCCATCAATGACGCGGTGGAACGGCACGTTGTTGTAATAGCCCTCGCGCGCCAGCTGCTTCAGGCGCTCCACATGCTTGGGCGCAAGGTCGGGCCGCAGCGCGATCACCACCCGGCCATAGGTGGTGTCGAGATAAAGGGTGTTCTGCGGGTCGATCTTGGAGGCGGCGGCCTGGGCAGAGGCGGGCTGGGCCGCGCCGAGCGAGAGGCCGAGCGGCAGCACGAGCGCGCCGAGCAGCATCAGGGCACCGGACATCCGGCCGAACAGGGTGCGCATGGGGATCTCCTTGACTGGCGCCCCGAGAGGGAGCGCGGAATGGGATCAGGCCCGCTTGGGGAACTTGACGACGAGCCGCGCCAGCACGGCCGGCGGAACGAAAGCGGAGACATCCCCGCCCATGGAGGCGATCTGGCGCACCAAGGTGGCGGTGATGGGGCGCACGCGGGGGGAAGCGGGCAGGAAGACGGTCTGGATCTGCGGCACGAGGGTGCCGTTCATGCCGGCCATCTGCATCTCGTAGTCGAGATCGGTGCCGTCGCGCAGGCCGCGGATCAGCAGGCCCGCGCCCGCCTTGCGCGCGGCCTCCACCACCAGATTGTCGAAGGTGATCACCTCCAGGACGGTGCCCTCTTCCGCCGCCACCGGCCCGCAGACCTCGTGCAGCATGTCCAGGCGCTCGGCCGGAGGGAAGACGGGCGTCTTACCGGGATGGATCCCGACCGCAAGGATCAGACGGTCCGCGAGCCGGCACGCGGAGCGCACCACGTCGAGATGACCGTTGGTGGGCGGGTCGAACGACCCGGCATAGATGGCGGTGCGGGTGGTGTGCTGGGCGGCGCTCATGGGCGGGAAGCGTTATCCCGCCGCGCGCCGCCGCGCAATGGGGCAGGCGCCCAGACGACTGGGGAACAGCGGGGCCGGGCCTGTGCCCGACCCCGCTTGCGCCTCACAGATTGACGCCGCCGGACACCTCGATGCGCTGGCCGTTCACCCACCCGAAGTCGGCAGCCAGGAAAGCCGCGATCATGTGGCCGATATCATCAGGCAGACCGACGCGGCCGAGCGCGGTGTTGTCGGCGATCACCTTGTTGATCTGGGCATTGTCGCGCACCGCGCCGCCGCCGAAATCGGTCTCGATGGCGCCCGGCGCCACGGTGTTCACGCGAATGCCGCGCGGACCCAGTTCCGCCGCCATGTAGCGGGTGAGTACCTCGATGCCGCCCTTCATGGCCGCATAGGCGGCATAGCCCGGCATGGTGAAGCGGGCGAGGCCGCTGGACAGGTTCACGATGCATCCGCCATCGGCGATCAGCGGCAGCAGCTTCTGGGTCAGGAAGAAGGTGCCCTTCAAATGAATGTTCATCAGCAGGTCGAACGTGGCCTCCGACGTCTCCGCGAAGCTGCCATGCACGCCGATGCCGGCATTGTTCACCAGATAGTCGAACGTCTCGCGGCCGAAGCGGCTCTTCAGACTTGCCAGAACCTCCTGGACGAAAGCGGGAAAGGTGCTGCTGTCACCCACATCCAGGCGCAGCGCGACCGCCTTGCGGCCCAGCGCCTCGATCTCGCGCACCACGGCGTCCGCCTCGTCGGCGCGGGAATGATAGGTCAGGATCACGTCCACGCCGCGCCGCGCCAGCGCGAGAACCGTATTGCGCCCAAGGCCCCGGCTGGCGCCGGTGACGAGAGCGATGGGGGTGGGGGAAGAAGCGGAAAGGGTCATGGCTGAACTCCATCTGAGAGTGAAGAGACCCTAATTCCCGCCCGTGACGCGCGCTTGCCGAATGCTGCGGAAGACTTGCCTGATCCTCCAAATCCCCTTCCCCGCGCCCGCCCCTCCGCTACAGTGTCCCAACAGCCGGACGGGCATTTTCCTCCGTCCGGCCGATGACCCACAGGCGCGACCCTCATGTCCCTCGATCCCGTCCTCCCCTTGGTTCTGGCCCGCACCGCCGACACACCGGCCCGGGAGGGCCTCGTCATCACCGAGGGAAACGGCCTCAATTTCGCGCGGGCGGACGGGCCCACCGGCTATCTCCACTCCATCTATGCCCCCTTGCTCTGTCTCGTCCTCCAGGGGGCGAAGGAAGTGGCGGCGGGCACGGACAATTGGCGCTTCCACACCGGCCAGACCCTGCTGGTGAGCGCCGATACGCCCATCCAGGGGCGGGTGGTGGAGGCGAGCGGCACGGCGCCCTATCTCGCCATCTCCCTGAATCTGGACCTCGCCTTGCTGCGCGACGTGCTGGGGGAGATTTCCGCCATTGCGGGCGCCCCCGACGCGCCCGGCCCGCGCATTCTGGTGAGCGAGACCGACGCGGCCGTGGCCGACTGCATCCGGCGGCTCGTTCTCCTGCCCGAGCGGGCGGATGCGCAGGCCGTGCTGCGCCCGGCATTGCTGAAGGAGCTGCATTACTGGCTGCTCCAGGGCCGCCACGGCCCCATGCTGCGCCGTCTTGCCCGGCCGGAAGGCCATGCCCAGCGCATCGCCCGCGCGGTGGCCGTGCTGCGGGCGGACTTCGCGCGCGCCCTGCCCGTCCGGCAATTGGCGGAGGCGGCGGGCATGAGCCCGTCCGCCTTCCACCAGCATTTCAAGGCCGTGACCTCGCTCACCCCGCTGCAATTCCAGAAGCAGCTCCGGCTCATCGAGGCGCGCCATCGTCTCATGGCGGGCGGGCTCGCCGTCTCCAGCGCGGCCTTCGATGTGGGTTATGAGAGCGTGTCCCAGTTCAGCCGGGACTATTCACGCATGTTCGGCGCCTCGCCCCGGCAAGACCTGACCATCAGCCGGCAGGCGGCGTGACGCTCAGCGCCGCCCGGCCGCCAGCAGAACGGCGGCGCCGCCGAGCAGGATGACGGCGGACACGCGATCCGCCAGCCGCGTGAAACGACCGGAGAGCGCGGCGCGCGCCCGGTCGGCCGCGACCGCCCAGAGCATGTCGCCCACCAGCGCGATCACCGCGAAGATGGCCGCCAGAAGCGCGATCTGGGGCACGGGATCGGTGGGATCGGTGATGAATTGCGGCAGGAAGGCCGCGTGGAACAGCAAGGTCTTGGGATTGGCGAACGCCACTGCCAGCCCGCGCGAGAAGGCTGCCCGCCCCGTGGGGGCGGCTTCACGCCGCTCAGTCCCGGCGGCGCGCCATTGGGCGATGGCGAGCCACGCCAGATAGGCGGCGCCCGCATAGCGCACCAGATCGAAATGGCGGGCGAACACTTCCACCATCCAGGCAAGGCCCGCCGCCACGAAGGCGAGTTGGAGCACGAGGCCCACATTCACGCCCGTGGCGGTAAGCAGGCCGGCGCGCCGGCCATGCTTGAGACTGGTGCCGACGATGAGCGCCACGTTCGGCCCCGGCGTCGCGCCCAGCGCAAGGCAGGCAAGCACGAAGAGCGTGAGGCTCTCGGCGCTCATTCCGTCTCGCCGCCCTCGCCCGGCCCGTCAGCCCCGACCTCCCCGGCCGCATCCTCCTCCTCGGAGATATGCTCCACGGAGACCACGCGCTCGCCTTCCGCCGTATCGAACACGATGACGCCCTGGCTGGCGCGGCCGACAATGCGGATGCCGTTCACCGGGCAGCGGATGAGCTGCCCGCCATCGGTCACCAGCATGATCTGGTCCGGATCCTCCACAGGGAAGGAGGCGGCGAGGCGGCCGTTGCGCTCGTTCACCGCCATGGCGACGATGCCCTTTCCGCCGCGGCCGGTGACGCGATACTCGTAGGACGAGGTGCGCTTGCCGTAGCCGTTCTCGGACAGAGTGAGGATGAACTGCTCGGCCGCGCCCATGAGGGCGTAGCGCTCCAGCCCCAGGGTCCCGTCGCCCGGCGCGGCGTCTGCGGCGAGCGCCTCCTCGGCATCGACCTCGACGATCTCTTCCGCCTCGTCGCCCGGACCCGGCGCGCCGCGACGCACCGCATTGGCGCGGCGCAGATACTCCACCCGCTCCTCGGCGCTGACATCGGAATGGCGGATGATGGCCATGGAGATGACCGTGTCGGTCTCCTCCAGCCGGATGCCCCGCACGCCAACGGAATCGCGCCCCTTGAAGACACGCACCTCGGTGACCGGGAAGCGGATGCAGGCCCCGTTCGCCGTGGTGAGGAGCACGTCGTCATCCTCGGTGCAGAGCTGGACCGAGGCGATGGCGTCGCCCTCCTCCAGCTTCATGGCGATCTTGCCGTTGCGGTTCACCTGCGAGAAGTCCGCCATGGCGTTGCGCCGCACCGTGCCGCCGGTGGTGGCGAACATGATCTGCACACGCCCTTCCGCGTCCGCCTCCTCGGGCAGGGGAACGATGGAGGTGATGCGCTCGTCCGGCTCCAGGGGCAGGATGTTGATGAGCGCCTTGCCGCGCGCCTGGGGGGCGGCGGCGGGCAGGCGCCACACCTTCAGCTTGTAGACCTTGCCCTTGGACGAGAAGAACAGGACCGGCGCATGGGTGGAGGCCACGAACAGGCGGGTGACGAAATCCTCGTCCCGCGTCTGCATGGCCGAGCGGCCCTTTCCGCCGCGCCGCTGGGCGCGATAGGTGGAGAGGGGCACGCGCTTCACGTATCCGGCATGGGAGACGGTGACCACCATCTCCTCGCGCTGGATGAGGTCCTCGTCCTCCAGGTCGCCCAGCCCTTCCACCAGCTCGCTGCGCCGGGGGGTGCCGAACTCGGTCTTGATGGCGATCAGCTCGGCGCGAATGATGTCCATCACCCGCTCGCGGCTGGAGAGGATGTCCAGATAGTCGGCGATCTCGGCGGCGAGCTTGTCCAGCTCCTCCGCGATCTCGTCCCGGCCCAGCGCGGTGAGGCGCTGGAGGCGCAGGTCGAGGATGGCGCGGGCCTGTTCGTTGGAGAGGCGGTAGGTACCGTCCGGCTGCAGCGCATGGCGCGGATCGGCGATGAGCGCGATCAGGGGTGCCATATCCTTAGCCGGCCAATTACGCCCCATGAGCGAGTCGCGCGCCGTCGCCGGATCGGGCGCGGTGCGAATTAGCCGAATGATTTCATCGA
Organism: Aquabacter cavernae; assembly: GCF_003993795.1. Classification (GTDB taxonomy): domain Bacteria; phylum Pseudomonadota; class Alphaproteobacteria; order Rhizobiales; family Xanthobacteraceae; genus Aquabacter; species Aquabacter cavernae. Next base: position 550,641 of record NZ_RWKV01000008.1, on the reverse strand, counting down.
TATTCGCCACGGCGATGGCGAGGCCGACCAACACATGGGCGCGATCACGCGCCTTGCGCAGGAGGAATTTGGTGCGACGGCTAACCACTTCTTCGCGGAATGCGACGAAGGCGGTGAGCATGTCGTGCAGGGTCATGATCGCGGGCTTGCCGCCGGACAGCGCCACCATGTTGGCGCCGAACGAGGACTGCAGCGGGGTCATGCGGTAGAGGTTGTTCAGCACCACGTCCGCCTGGGCGTCGCGCTTGATCTCGATGACCACGCGCATGCCGTCGCGGTCGCTCTCGTCGCGGATCTCCGAAATGCCTTCCAGGCGCTTGTCGCGCACCAGCTCCGCGATCTTCTCGATCATCGTCGCCTTGTTCACCTGATAGGGAATCTCGGTGATGATGAGCGCTTCGCGATCCTTCCGGATGGTCTCGATGGCCACCCGCGCGCGCACCATGATGGAGCCGCGCCCCGTCATATAGGCCAGGCGGATGCCGGTGCGGCCGAGGATCAGGCCGCCGGTGGGGAAGTCAGGGCCCTGGATGATGTCCAGCAGCGATTCCGGCAGCAGCGCCGGATCGTCGATGAGCGCCAGCGTGCCGTCGATCACCTCGCCCAGATTGTGGGGCGGAATGTTGGTGGCCATGCCCACCGCGATGCCGCCCGCGCCGTTCACCAGAAGGTTCGGGAACTGGGCGGGAAGGACCTTGGGCTCGGTCTCGCTGCCGTCATAGTTTTCCTGGAAATCGACCGTGTCCTTGTCCAGGTCGTCCAGCAGCGCCTGGGTGACCTTTTCCATGCGCACTTCGGTGTAACGCATGGCCGCTGGCGGATCGCCGTCCACGGAGCCGAAATTGCCCTGGCCGTCCACCAAGGGCAGGCGCATGGAGAAGGTCTGCGCCATGCGCACCAGCGCGTCATAGACCGCCTGGTCGCCGTGGGGATGGTATTTACCGATAACGTCGCCGACCACGCGGGCCGACTTGCGGTAGGAGCGGTTCCAGAGATAGCCGTTCTCGTGCATCGAATAGAGGATGCGCCGATGCACCGGCTTCAGCCCGTCGCGCACATCCGGCAGCGCACGGGACACGATCACGCTCATGGCGTAATCGAGATAGGACCGCGAAAGTTCTTCGGTTATGGAGACCGGACGGATTTCGGAAGGCAGCGAACCGCCGCCGGCCGGGCTATCTTTATCAGCCAAAACGCACGTCTTTCCTGGAGAAAAGGCTGGTTTCTTCTATCCGATTCAGCCCGGGGACGCCAGCGGAAGGCGCGCCAAACGCCTTCCGCACGCCCTTTAAAATCAATAACTTAGGAGCCCCGCGTCCGGCGCATGGAGAAAGCGTCCGATTCCGGGCCTCCAGGGGGCCTATTGGGCGAGGAATCGGCTGATCGCCTCCCCCGCCTCCTGGATGTTGCCGATGCCGTTGAGATGGCCCCGGCCGCCGCCGATCTTCACCTGTTCCACGGGCGCGCCGCCCTTGCGGATCTCGTCCGCGGTGCGCTGGATGGCGGCGGGGTGGAAAATCAAGTCCTCGTCCGACGAGATGATGAGGACCGGCGCCTTGATGCGCTTCAGGCCCACGTCGCCGCCGGCCGCGAACACCTGATTGGCCTTCACCAGATAGAGGAAATGGTTGGCGTCCGCGAGGTCCGCGCGGGCGGCGGCGACCTCGTCCAGCTTGGCCTCGATGGCATAGCGATTGTCGAGGGCCAGGGCCGGGTCCTTGCCGGGCTCGGCCCATTTGCGGCCGAACGTGGTGTTGGCCCAGGGATAAGCGCCCGCGCTCAGCGTCACCACCTTCAGTGCCTGGGCGAGGCCCTGCTTGGGCGGGGTGCGGCCGTAATAGTCGCCGCCATTGAAATTGGGGTCGACGCGGATGGGCGAGCCCCACACATCCAGCCACGCCACCAGCCAGCCGTCCGCCTCCCCTGCCCCGATCACGGGGATCGCCCGCTCCACCACCTCGGGATAGCCGGTGGCCCATTCATACACTTGGAGGGCGCCCATGGAGGGGCCCATCACCGCATGCAGGCGGGCGATGCCGAGCGAATCCAGCAGCGCCTTCTGGACATTCACGAAATCGCGGATGGTCACCACCGGGAAACGCGGCCCGTAGGGCTTGCCGGTCTCAAGAGAGATGGAAGCGGGGCCGGTGGTCACCACGTTCGGGTCATTGGCGTTCAGGTTCACCAGCGTGTCGGAGGAGATGATGTAGTATTTATCGGTATCGAGCGGCTTTCCGGGCCCGATAATGGCGTCCCAATATCCCGGCGCCGCGTCGCTCGGCTTGTATTTCCCGGCGGCATGGCTGGTGCCCGAGAAGAAATGCGTGATGAGGATCACGTTGCTCTTGTCGGCATTGAGCGTGCCATAGGCCTCCCAGCCCACCTTCACATCACGCAGCGGCGCGCCGCCCACCGTGGTGTAGCTGGGCAGCGTGAATGTCTGCTTCTGGACGATGGCGTCCAAGGCGTGCGCCGGGTTCGCCGCGAAAGCGAGAAAGCCGATGGCGGCGGCGGCCAGCCTCCGCGTCATCCGTCCGGTGGAAACGGGTGGAGCCGCCGCCTTGCGGGCTGCGGTGCGATGGAACGTCAAAAGGCGCATGCTGCGATCCCTCCCGGCTCGGCGCGGCGCCTCCTGAACGAAGCGCTCCTGCGCCAACGCCCGCGGCACGGAAGGGTTTCAGCCAAACCAGAAGGCTGTGCCCGTCCTTGGCGCCGCGCGCATGGGAGGGACGATACATGCAGGGCGCGCAAACGGCCTCCCGTAGGGGGTTCGGGCCGTGCGGCCAGACCGCGCTCGGCTGTGGGGACGATTTAATCATTTGAGCCGGAGCATGATGCTGGCGATTTTGTCGTATCGGGTGGCAATGCGTCGCCACTGCTTGAGCTTTGCAAAGACGCTCTCTATGCCAGCCAGCGCTGGCGGTAGGCGCTCTTGTCGTAGCGATACCGGCATTTGCGATGACGCCGTGGCCGGATGACCGGCTCGCCGCCTTCGTCGCGTATTGCATCATGAAGGCTGTCGGCATCGTAGGCGCGGTCGGCGATCACCTTGCCGCAGGCTAGGACGGATCGATATTCAAGCGGTTGGGACGGGCATTTCTAAGAATGCGCCGTCATGCCCGGACTTGATGTTCAGACCTGGGAGATGCTGGACGGCTGTTCGGGGACATGGTGGACGGGTTTGACCACGTTATCACGCAGGTCGGTGCGCGATATTGGGTGGCGGCGATAACACAGGTCGAAGACGCCATCGGTCTCTGTGGCGCGGATGACGGTAGCGTCGATCGCAAGCCATTCCAGATCGGGATCCACCGCCACGGCGTCGAACAGGCGATCGAACACCCCCCTCTCGATCCAGCGATAGTGGCGTCGCTTGGCCGCCTGATAGGGTCCGAACAGATCCTAGGGCAGATCGCGCCGGCGTGTTGCGCGACGTGCCGCAATCGGGATTGTGCCAGATGGTGACGGGGGATGGTCGGTCATTGTCCAAGGCTCGCTTGAATTTCCGATCGTGAATGTCTGCAGGGTCTCGTCCTCACCGGCTCGGTGCGGGTGCTCCCATCGGCTGGGCATGGAGCGGCAGCAGGAGGGTGGTTCCGAAGCAGATGGCGAGCATCAGGGCGGAGCCACCGAGGCAGGCGTAGATGCCGCCCACTTGGTAGAGCAAGCCGGACGAGAGGGTGCCGATGAAGCGCCCGGCGGCATTGGCGGCGTAGTAGAAGCCCACGTCCTCGGCGGCCTTCTCCGATCCCGCATAGGCCAGGATCAGGTAGGAGTGCAGGGACGAGTTCACGGCGAACGCGAAGCCGAAGATGGACAGCCCCGCCACCAGGACGAAGTCGGCATGCGGCGGCGCGAGGGCAAGCCAGCCTGCCATGGCGACCGGGACCAAAGCGAGAGCGAGGGCCCACCACCGCGCCGCGGGGACCTCCCGTGAGAGGCCGTCCTGGCTGCGGGTGACGATGGCGGGCGCGGCCGCCTGGACCACGCCGTAGCCGATAGTCCACAGGGCCAAGAAGCCACCCACCATGATGAAGGTCCAGCCCGAGGCGTAGAGGAAGACGGGCACGCCGACCACGAACCAAACGTCGCGCGCGCCGAAAAGCACGACGCGGGCCAGGGCCAGCAGGTTCACGCCGCGGTTCTTGGCGAACAGCTCCTTCATGCTCTTGCTCGACTTCGCCTTCCCCAGCATGGGCGGAAGGGAAGCGACGACACCGACGAGGACGAGGGCGAGAGCGCCGGCCATCAGCCACAGCGCGGGACGGAAGCCGATCAGCTCGAGGAGCGCGCCGCCGAGGAGGAAGCCGAAGCCCTTCATGGCGTTCTTCGAGCCGGTGAACCAGGCCACCCAGCGGAACAGGCGGGTGTTTGCGTTGGCGCCCTTGGCGTCGGCTTCGGTGACCTTGATGGCGGACTTGGACGCGGTCTTGGTCAGGTCCTTGGCAACGCCGCAGATGCCCTGGGCGGCGACGACCCAGGGGACCAGCAGCGCGGTCTCCCAGGACGGGGAGACCGCCGAGAGGATCAGGAAGCCGGAGATCTGCGTCGTGAGGCCCACCGTGAGCATGCGGGTGATGCCGTAGCGGCCCGCGAGCCAGCCGCCGATGACGTTGGCGCCGATGCCCGCGGCCTCGTAGAGCACGAACAGGAACGCCAGGGTGAACGGCGAGTATCCCAGCTTGAAGAAGGTGAAGAGCACGATCATCCGAAGCGCGCCGTCGGTCAGCGTGAAGCCCCAATAGGCGGCCGTCACGATGGCGTAGTTGCGGACCCCTGAAGCCGCCGGCGCACGGGCCATGTCAGAGGCCCTCCCGCTGGAGATGGCAGGCCAGGTCCACCATGCGGCAGGCATAGGCCATCTCGTTGTCGTACCAGGCATAAACCTTTAGGAGGGTTCCGTCGGTCACCAAAGTTGACAGGCCGTCGACGATCGAGGAACGGGTGTCGCGCGCATAGTCGGCGGAGACCAGGGGGCGCGGCTCGAAACCAAGGATGCCGCGCAACGCGCCCTCGGCGGCCTCCCGGAACAGGTCGTTGACTTCCTCGGCCGTGGTCTCCCGGTTCAGCTCGAACACGCAATCGGTGAGGGAGGCGTTCAGCACGGGCGCGCGCACCGCGTGGCCGTTCAGCTTGCCCTTCAGTTCCGGATAGATCAGGGCAATGGCGGTGGCGCTCCCGGTGGTGGTGGGCTGGAGCGACAGCATGGCGGAGCGGGCGCGGCGCAGGTCCTTGTGGGGCGCGTCCACCACCACGTTGGTGTTCGTCGGATCATGGATGGTGGTGATCTGCCCGTGCCGGATGCCGATCTTCTCGTGCACCACCTTCACCACGGGGGCGAGGCAGTTGGTGGTGCAGGAGGCCGCGGTCACGATGGGGTGCTTCGACCGATCGTAGAGGTGCTCATTGACGCCCACGACGACGTTCAGGACGGAGGGGTCCTTCACCGGCGCGGCCACGATCACCCGCTTCGCACCGCGCTTCAGGTGGCCCTCCAGCGTCTCGGGGGTGAGGAACTTGCCGGTGGCCTCGAGCACCACGTCCACGCCCAGGTCGCCCCATGGAATGTCGCCGGGCGCGGCATGGCAGGAGAAGGACAGGTTCTTCCCGTCGATCCGAATGTCCTCGCCGCCCTCCACCGATATGGGCATGCGCCAGCGGCCCTGGACGCTATCGAACTCGAGGAGATGGGCGGTCGCGGTGGAGCCGCCCTTGATCTCGTTGAGATGCACCACGTCGAGGCGGTTGTTGCCGCGCGGATCGTCGACGGGACGTTCGGCGCCGCCCATGGAGGCCCGCAAAGCGAGGCGTCCGATCCGGCCGAGGCCATTGATTCCCACTCTCATCTTCTCATCCCCGTGCTCGCGCCGCGCTCATCGCAGCGCGCTTGATCAATGGGAGGCATCCGGAACTTTCACGCCTCCGGCCTCGTACCAATCCTTCGAGCGGTTCACGATCCACACGACCGACAGCATGACCGGCACCTCGATGAGCACGCCGACCACGGTGGCGAGCGCCGCGCCGGACTGGAAGCCGAACAGGCTGATGGCGGCTGCGACCGCGAGCTCGAAGAAGTTGGAGGCGCCGATGAGGGCGGAGGGACCCGCGACGCAGTGCGCCTCGCCGGACATCCGGTTCAGCAGATAGGCAAGTCCGGAGTTGAAGTAGACCTGGATCAGGATCGGCACCGCCAGGAGGGCGATGACCAGGGGCTGGGCAAGGATTTGCTCGCCCTGGAAGGCGAACAGGAGGACCAGCGTGGCCAACAGCGCGACCAGGGAGGCGGGTTGCAGGACGCCCAGGACCCGGTCGAGTGCCGCCTGCCCACCACCGGCGAGGATGCGCCCGCGGATCACCTGTGCGGCGATGACCGGGACGACGATGTAGAGCACCACGGACAGGAGCAGCGTGTTCCACGGCACCGTGATCGACGACAAGCCGAGGAGGAGGCCGACCACCGGCGCGAACGCCACGATCATGATGGCATCGTTCAGCGCCACCTGGGACAGGGTGAAATGCGGCTCGCCCTTCGTGAGGTTCGACCAGACAAACACCATGGCCGTGCAAGGGGCCGACGCGAGCAGGATCAGCCCGGCGATGTAGCTGTCGATCTGGTCGGCGGGTAGGTACGGCCGGAACAGGCAGCCGATGAAGAGCCAGCCGAGCACGGCCATGGAGAAGGGCTTCACGCCCCAATTCACCAGCAGCGTGACGGAGATTCCGCGCCAGTGCCGGCCGACCTGGGCGAGCGCCCCGAAGTCGATCTTCAGCAGCATGGGGACGATCATCAGCCAGATCAGGACCGCGACGGGCAGGTTCACCTGCGCGACCTCGAGGCTTCCGATCACCTGGAACGCCGAGGGCGCGATGGCACCCAGGGCGATGCCGACGACGATGCAGAGGAAGACCCAGACGGTCAGATAGCGCTCGAATACGGACACGAGGATCGATTCCTTATGCGGCGATGCCGGAGAGCGTCAGCTCGGTCGCCCCTTCCATCCGGCCGATCTCGGCGATGCGATCCTTGAGGGTCGCAAGATCGAGTGCGGCGAAGGGCAGGTTCACGAACGCGGACATGCGGGATGCGAGGCGCCGGTAGGTGGCGACGAATGCGGCCCGCTGCTCCGCCTCCGAGCCCTTCACGAGGGCGGGATCCGGCAGTCCCCAATGTGCCTGGAGCGGGTGTCCCGGGAAGGCAGGGCACTGTTCGCCCGCCGCCGTGTCGCAGGTGGTGATGACGAAGTCCATCTCCGGCGCATCCTGCGTCGCGAACCCGCTCCAGCTCTTCGAGGAGAGCCCATCGGTCTCGTAGCCGAGCGATTGGAGAAGGGAGATCACGGCGGGATGCGGCTTCGCCTTCGGGCGGCTCCCCGCGGAGAAGGCGCGGAAGCGCCCCCTGCCCTCGCGGTTCAGGATCGCTTCGGCGATCACTGAGCGCGCGGAATTCGCCGAGCAGACGAGCAGGACATTGTAGACGCGGTCGTTGGCGGCGGCGGTGCGCACCTCGGGGAAGGAAGAGACGAGTCCGCCCCGGCGGGGCGTCGCCGTGAAGCCCATTTCCCCCATCAGGGACGCGAGCGGCGGGGCTGCGGGAGCGACGTTCGCCGCATAGATGATCGAGCGTCCCTCGCGACGCGCGGTGAGGAGGCCCGCCCTCTCAAGCAAGGCGAGGTGCGTGGACATGGTGTTGTGGGGCACGGCGAGCAGCCGGGCGACATCACCCGCGGGCAGGCCAAAAGGCATGTACCGCAGCAGCAGACGGTAGGTCTCCAGCCGCGTCGGCTGCGCCAGCGCATCGAAGACCTTGATTGCGTCGTCCGCGTTGAATGTCGCCGTGCCCATGAAAATCTCGCTCGTTGGAAATGCCTGACGGCGGCGCAGCCCTATGCGCCGCTCTTGAAGGTTCGGGCCCAGTACGCCTTGACCTGCTCCACCAGTGCGGGAGGCAAGGGAACGTAGCCCAGTTGCGAAGCGTACTTCTCGCCTTCGCCGAGCGAGAATTTCCAGAAGTCGAACGCCGCCCGGCTCGCGCCAGCAGCATTGGGATCCTTGTACATCAGCACGAACGTGGAGGCGGCGATCGGATAGGCGTCCTCGGCGGGGGAATCGTTGATGATGACCGCGAAGTCATCCGCCTTCGTCCAATCGAAGCTTGCGGCCGCTGCCTGGAACGAAGCCGCGCTCGGGGCGATGAACTTGCCGGCCCGGTTCTGGACGAGGCCGTAGGTCAACTTCACCTGGACGACATACGTGAATTCGACATAGCCGATCGCGTTCTTGATGCGCTTTACGTCGGTTGCCACGCCTTCATTGCCCCGTGCCCCGGAGCCGACCGGCCAGTCGACCGCATTTCCCTCGCCGACCCGTTGCTTCCACTCGGGGCTCGCCTTCGACAGGTAGGAGGCCCAGTTGAAGGTCGTGCCGGAGCCGTCGGCCCGGTGAACCACGGCGATCTTCGCATCGGGAAAGGTCAGGTCGGGATTGACGGCCTTGATCGCCGGATCGTTCCAGTTGGTAATCTTCCCGAGGAAGATGTCCGCCAGCAGCACCCCGGTGAACTTCATCTGGCCGGGACCAATCCCGTCGACGTTGAGGACGGGCACGACCCCGCCGAACACGATGGGAAACTGACCGAGGCCGAGCTTCGCCAGTTCCGCCGGTTGCAGCGGCTTATCCGAGGCCCCGAAGTCTGCCGTCCGATCCTTGATCGCATTGACGCCCGCCGATGAACCGACGGATTGGTAGCTGACCGTCTGGCCCGCCTTATCCCGAAAGGCCTGCGACCACTTCCAGATGATCGGGTAGGCAAACGTCGAGCCCGCTCCTCGGACCTCGTCAGCGCGCGCTGCGGGCGCGAGCACGGCGGCGGCGGTCAATGCGGCGATGGCCAGACTGATTATGCGTGTCACGGGTGCCTCCCGGCATATTGGCGTTTCCGTCCACGGACTCGTATATCACGATATGTCCATGCGCGTCGACAGATCGAATATGCATCGGAGGTGACGTTGGTGTGACGTGGCTGACCAGCCCGCCGAATGGTGAGGGTGGCGGCTTCGCTATCCGTGAAATGGCTCGGACGGCCATGAGGCCTGGGGCCGGGAGAATAACGTGCGCGGCCTCGCCGATCTTGGTCGGCACGATGTCGACATCCACCGAGAACAGGCCCCCCTGCAGGCCATCTTTCTCTCTCAAAGAACGTTCGACAGGCAGCCGTAGAGGAGCTTGTCCACGCCATCGGCGTAGATGTCTCCCTGGGCGCAGATGCGGAGCGCGTACTGCGGCAGGTTCTGCGCGGCCTCGCGCTTTTCAGAAGAGCAGATTATCGGGATACCGAAGGAGCCGGAAGCGGGATCAGGCCCGACTGGTGGCATCCGCTAGGCTGGCCGCGACGGACTTGCGATGTGCCTCGGCCTGCACCCTCCGTTCGGAGTAGCGATCCACCAGGTAGTCCGACCGCTCGCGGACCAGGAGGGTGAACTTCACGAGTTCCTCCATTACGTCCACGACCCGGTCGTAATAGGGCGAAGCCTTCATCCGGCCCGCCTCGTCGAATTCCTGATAAGCCTTCGCCACCGACGACTGGTTCGGGATCGTGACCATGCGCATCCAGCGTCCAAGTACCCGCAGGGCATTGACGGCGTTGAAGGACTGCGACCCGCCGGACACCTGCATCACCGCCAGCGTGCGGCCCTGCGTCGGACGGATTCCGCCGATCTCAAGCGGGATCCAATCGATCTGGCTTTTGAAAACACTGGTGATCGTGCCGTGCCGTTCAGGGCTGCACCACACCTGTCCTTCAGACCATTCGGATAGGGACCGCAGTTCCTGGACCTTCGGATGATCGGCCGGAACACTATCCGGAGGCGGCAGGCCGCGCGGGTCGAAGATCCGCGTCTCGGCGCCCATGCGGCCGAGGAGACGGGCGGCCTCCTCGGTCAGAAGGCGGCTGTAGGAACGTTCTCGCAGGGAGCCGTAGAGGAGCAGGATGCGCGGCGGATGGACGAACGCTGCCTTGGGCTCAAGCTTGTGCAGGTCAGGCAGATCGAGATGGTGCCCCTCGAGGGCAGGGAAGTCCGGATCGAAAGGTGCGTCGTGCATGTTGGCGTCCAGCAAGCTCAAGAGGGGTTTGTGCGGGTTGAGAGGATCGCGGCCGTCCAGAATCCGGCAACGAGGATGAGGGCGCCTGCGATGGCAGCGAGGAGGACGGGATCGTAGGATCCGCTCCATGCCCAAAGTCCGGCCGCCCCAACGGGCGCAATTGCCCTGGAGACGGTCGCGGGAGCGGCCAGGACACCGTTGACGGCGCCGTAAGCCTCGCGGGTCACCATTTCCGGAACGGCAAGGCCCCGGACGATGGTCATGATGCCGTTCGCCCCTCCGTACAGGGCTGCGACGCACGCCACGAGGGCGAAGCTGGGTGGGGTCGCCTCCAGGATGATGAGGGCTAAGGGAAAAGCCACCACCACACAGCATCCGATGAGGCGGACGGATGCCTTGGGCGCGAACACCCAGATGGCGATCCGTCCCGCCACCTGGGCCGGGCCGATGATCGCCATGGCCGATACCACGGTCCCGGTATCGAAGCCTCGCTCCACCAGAAGCGGGTAGAAGTGAAAGGTGAAGGCCGAGAACGTCCCGGAATAGGCCGTGAAGGCGAAGGCGAGGGCCCAGAACGCGGGTTGGCGCATCACGATGCGCACGACCGACCATCCCGCCGACGGCCCGCCCTTGGCATGCGCATGCTCGGGATGGTCCGCCGCAGGGTCAATGACGGCGGCATAGACACCGGCGCACAGGACGAGGTTGATCGCCGCCAGGACCACGAGGGTCCCGCGCCATCCGAACCCGTCCAGGAGGAATTGGACCAGGGGGATGAACACAGTGGAGGCGAAGCCGCCCCATAAGGTCAGGGCCGTGATGCCTGATCTTGCGCCGAGCGTTCCGCTCCTTCGCGCCACCACCGCGAACGCAGGTTCGTACAAGGTGGCCGCTTGGAGGATGCCGATGCCGGCGACGCAGACATAAAAGGCGAGGAGCCCTTCGACCTGGGACCAGGCCAGGAGAAGGAAGCCCGCCATCACCGACCCGGCGGCCATCACGAGGCGGCCGTGGCCGCGGTCGATGGCGTTCCCGATCGGGTAGCTCGCGATGCCCGCCAGAACAAGGCCGAGCGTCGCGGCGCCGTACATTTGCGGCTTGGACCAGCCGAGTTCCCGGCCCATCGCCTCGGCGATGAGTGGGAAGGAATAATAAAGCGATCCCCAGGAGCAGACCTGGCCGATGCCGAGGCCTGTGATGAAGAGGCTGCGGCCGCTGAGGGGCTTGAATAGGGCAGCGTCCGCTTGCCCGGTCACGCATCGCCGCCGCGTTCGACGGGGAAAAATGGATAGGTCACGGCGAATCCTTCGATAATTCCAGAAATTCAAAAATTAAGACCGCGCAAAATCCTCATGTGATGGTTTCGGATGATGGGACGGCACAGTCGATGTCGGTGCCAACATCGGCGCAGCATTCATCGACCAGGTAGCCAACAAGGGCATTCATGCTGGGATAGTGGGCCCGGCAAATGAGCGTCGTCGCATGGCGCTCCTGGGTCACGAGACCCGTCTCAAGTAACTTGCGAAGGTGATGGGAGAGCGTGGATGCAGGGATGCCATGCTTCTCCTGCAGTGCACCGACACTCAAGCCCGCCCCGCCCGCTCGAACAAGGGTCCGGTAAAGGCCAAGGCGGGTGGGGTTGCCCAGAGCCTCAAGCTGCCGAGACGCTATTTCGATATTCATCGAAACAACGTCATCCACTTGACGGACACGGTCAATACGTACTTCGATATTTATCGAAATAAAGTCGCCGCGATTGTGCAATCCAGGACGCTGGATGGACGACACTCGCACCTCGCGAGGCCCAGCGCCGCATTGCGGTGAGAGCGAGTTCACGGTCGGCATGGAATCCTGGTCGACGGTCGCGGCCCTCGGAGATGCCCCCCCCGCTCAAGGCTGGAAATTGAGCGCCGGATCCCCGACCAATTTATAAGGTCGATGGTCTCTTCCCGATTGAGAAGATCGCCTGACTCGACACGTTGGGCGCGGTCGATCTTGCGAAGTTCCGCCCACTGCGCACCCAAAGCGACCAAGCGCAGCGTCTTAGCAATGGTGTTGACCAAGCCGTCTTTGCTTCTGAGGAAGTGCACCCCGTAACGGGCCGTCGAGGGATCCGGCAGCCCAGGGATCCGGCAGCCCAGGGATCCGGCAGCCCAGGGATCCGGCAGCCCCGTTCGGTTATCGAGGAGGAGCGGGACACGTTCGCCGCCAGGAAATACGACCTTCTTTACGCGGAAGCGAGGCCGATCCGACAGAAAAGCAAGTGCTCGGGACTCCTTGTTTACACAAGGCTACACCGCCCGATTTAGGTTATGGCGACCGATCCACGACACATTCGCGAAAACATCAACCCACTGATTATATTGACGTTTTCTCGTTATGTTTACACAGCCACCTGACCACAACTCAGAAGGGGATTTCGTCGTCCATGTCGTCGGACGGGCGACCCGCAGGCGCGGGACGGCGTCCACCGCCCGCCGCACCGCCGCTCGACCCACCGCCGGATCCGCCGAAATTGCCACCACCACCGAAATTGCTGCCGCCGCCGCCCATGGGGCTGGACGAGCCGAAATCGGAGCCGCCGCTATACTCATCGCCCTCGCCGCCACCGCCGCCGGAGCGGCCGTCGAGGAGCGTCAGCTCGCCGCGATAGGGGCGCAGCACCACTTCGGTGAAATACCGCTCGGCGCCCTGGTTGTCGGTGGCCTTGCGGGTTTCCAGCTGGCCTTCGACATAGACCTTGGAGCCCTTCTTCAGGAACCGCTCGGCAACGCCCACCAGATTCTCGTTGAAGATGGCCACGGTGTGCCACTCGGTGCGCTCGCGCCGCTCGCCGGACGCCTTGTCGCGCCAGGTCTCGGACGTGGCGATGCGCAGGTTGCAGACCCGGCCGCCATTCTGGAACGAGCGGATTTCCGGATCACGGCCGAGATTGCCGATCAGGATCACCTTATTGACGCTGCCGGCCATCTCTTCCTCCTGCAAACCAAAACGGATACCGCGCGCCTTGTCACAGCAGTTTCCGAAACCCGCACCCTAGTGATCCGGCGCGCGGAAGCGAGAGCCCGTGCGCCTTGTCCACCGAAAACTGATCATCTGTGCGGGCCGGCGCCCGCCACAGCAATCCCGGGCACGACCGCCCCACGCGAATTGTTCTTCTTATGTTCCTAAATGATCTCTCCGTGGGGCGCAAGGCAGGGATGCAGGCTTTTTCGCTGGACCGGACATGCGTTCCTGATACGTTCCCTACCGCAGCGCACGCGGCACCCTAAATTGAGTCGTCTTCCCCGAGGCGACGCAATCGGCCGCTCCGCGCGGCGGATCGGGATGCGCGGCATTGCGCCGCCGTCCATGATCCACCTCGCGGGATGGCCGTAAGCAGGGTGCAGCGCGCCCCCGCCTCCTTGTTCCGCGAGCCGACCCGATCCCATGAGCGAGCGTTCTCCCTCCCGCCTCTCCCCCGGCGCCACCGAGCGGCGCGACGCGCGCATGCTGTCCGTGCGCGGCGCGCGCGAGCACAATCTGAAGAATGTGGACCTGGACGTGCCCCGCGACAGCCTGGTGGTGTTCACCGGCCTGTCCGGCTCCGGCAAGTCCTCGCTCGCCTTCGACACCATCTATGCGGAAGGCCAGCGGCGCTATGTGGAGAGCCTGTCGGCCTATGCGCGCCAGTTCCTGGAGATGATGCAGAAGCCGGACGTGGACCAGATCGACGGTCTCTCGCCCGCCATCTCCATCGAGCAGAAGACCACGTCCAAGAATCCGCGCTCCACGGTGGGCACGGTCACGGAAATCCATGACTATATGCGCCTGCTCTGGGCGCGCGCGGGCATTCCCTATTCCCCGGCCACGGGCCTGCCTATCGAGAGCCAGACGGTCTCGCAGATGGTGGACAAGGTGCTGGCCCTGCCGGAGGGCAGCCGGCTCTATCTGCTGGCGCCCGTGGTGCGGGGCCGTAAGGGCGAATACCGCAAGGAGATGGCGGAATTCCTCAAGAAGGGCTTCCAGCGGGTGAAGCTGGACGGCACCTTCCACGAGATCGCCGAGGCGCCGCCCCTGGACAAGAAGCTGAAGCACGACATCGACGTGGTGGTGGACCGCCTCGTGGTGCGCGCCGACCTCGCCACCCGCCTCGCAGACAGCTTCGAGACCGCGCTCGGCCTTGCGGACGGCATCGCCGTCATCGAGTTCGCGGACGAGAAGGACGAGAGCGGCGCGCCCCGGCGCATCCTGTTCTCGGAGAAGTTCGCCTGCCCGGTCTCCGGCTTCACGATCCCTGAGATCGAGCCGCGCCTGTTCTCCTTCAACAATCCGTTCGGCGCCTGCCCGGCCTGCGACGGGCTCGGGGTGGAGCAGACCATCGATCCCGACCTCGTGGTGCCCGATCGCTCCCGCACGCTGAAGCAGGGCGCCATCGCCCCCTGGGCCAAGAGCACATCGCCTTATTACGGGCAGACGCTGAACGCCCTCGCCAAGCATTACGATTTCAAGCTGACCACGCCCTTCTCGGACCTGCCCGAGCGGGCGAAGGAGGTCATCCTCTTCGGGTCCGGCACGGACGAGATCACCTTCGCCTATGATGACGGGCTGCGGGCCTACGAGACCACGAAGACCTTCGAGGGCATCGTGCGCAATCTCGACCGCCGCTGGCGGGAGACGGAGAGCGACTGGGCGCGGGAGGAAATCTCCAAATATTTCTCCACCGTGCCCTGCGCCACCTGCCACGGCTTCCGCCTGAAGCCGGAGGCGCTGGCGGTGAAGGTGGCCATGAAGCATATCGGCGAGGTGAGCGAACTCTCCGTGCGCGCCGCCTCCGCCTGGTTCGAGGAACTGCCCGCCGCGCTCAATGCCAAGCAGAACGAGATCGCGGCGCGCATCCTGAAGGAAATCCGCGAGCGGCTGCGCTTCCTCATGGATGTGGGGCTGGACTATCTGACCCTGTCGCGCGCCTCCGGCACCCTGTCGGGCGGCGAGAGCCAGCGCATCCGCCTCGCATCGCAGATCGGTTCGGGCCTCTCCGGCGTGCTCTATGTGCTGGACGAGCCCTCCATCGGCCTGCACCAGCGCGACAATGCCCGCCTGCTGGAGACGCTGAAGCGCCTGCGGGACCTGGGCAATACCGTGATCGTGGTGGAGCATGACGAGGACGCCATCCTCGCCGCCGATTATGTGGTGGATGTGGGCCCCGGCGCGGGCGTCCATGGCGGGCGCATCGTGGCCCAAGGCAGCCCGGCCGAAATCCTGGCCAATCCCGCCTCCCTCACCGGCAAATATCTCACCGGCGAACTGACCGTGGGCGTGCCCGCCCGCCGCAAGCCGAACCCCAAGCGCATGCTCAAGCTCACGGGCGCGCGCGGGAACAACCTGAAGAATGTGACGGCGGAAATCCCGCTGGGCGTCTTCACCTGCGTCACCGGCGTGTCGGGCGGGGGCAAGTCCACCTTGCTCATCGACACGCTCTACAAGGCCGTGGCGCGGCGGCTCAACAATGCCAGCGAGGCCCCCGCCCCCTTCGACAAGCTGGAGGGGCTGGAGCATCTGGACAAGGTCATCGACATCGACCAGTCCCCCATCGGCCGCACGCCGCGCTCCAACCCGGCCACCTATACGGGCGCCTTCACGCCCATCCGCGAGTGGTTTTCCGGCCTGCCGGAGGCCAAGGCGCGCGGCTATGGGCCGGGGCGCTTCTCGTTCAACGTGAAGGGCGGACGCTGCGAGGCCTGCCAGGGCGACGGCGTCATCAAGATCGAGATGCACTTCCTGCCGGATGTGTACGTCACCTGCGACATCTGTAAGGGCAAGCGCTATAATCGCGAGACGCTGGACGTCACCTTCAAGGACAAGTCCATCGCCGACGTGTTGGACATGACCGTGGATGAGGGCGCCGCCTTCTTCAAGGCCGTGCCCGCGGTGCGCGACAAGCTGGAGACCCTTTCGCGGGTGGGGCTCGGCTATATCAAGGTGGGCCAGCAGGCGAACACCTTGTCCGGCGGTGAGGCGCAGCGGGTGAAGCTCGCCAAGGAACTCTCCAAGCGCGCCACGGGCCGCACGCTCTATATCCTGGACGAACCCACCACGGGCCTGCATTTCCACGACGTGGCGAAGCTCCTGGAGGTGCTCCACGAACTGGTGGAGCAGGGCAACACCATCGCGGTCATCGAGCACAATCTCGAAGTCATCAAGACCGCCGACTGGGTGATGGACCTCGGCCCGGAAGGCGGCCATGGCGGCGGCGAGATCGTCGCGGTGGGAACGCCGGAGATCATCGCCGCCTCGGAGCGCTCCTATACGGGCAAGTTCCTCGCCGACGTGCTGGCGCGCCGTCCGCAGGCCAAGAGCCGCAAGCGCAACGCGGCCGGGTGACGCCAGGGGGCCGTGCGCCTTCATGGGATCGACCTGGAGCGGCCTGGACGGCTTGTGTAAGAGGGCAGCGTCATGGCTGGGTTTGCCCCGGCCATGACGCCCCTGAAAGGCTGCAAGCCTTCCATCCTTCTGAATGTCGATCAGACTCTCACGCATTGATGGAGAGCGGTTCACGCCTTCCCTCGACCCATTTCGGTGCATCGAGGGAAGACGATCGCACTCTGCTTGATTGGCCCTGGGGACCGCCTGTGCGGCGTTGGGGCGACGCCCGCTCGATGCCATGCACTGCCCGACTTAGCGGCACGCCTCTCCGTTGTGCAGTTGCGAGATAGAAGTTGTTTAATGAATTGTTGCCGCCCGACCACACTCACGTAAAACAACGTAGCCCCAAGGCTGCGTAATATGCGGCGCGCGCATTGCTGCATTGCATCGAAGAGCATTGGCGAAGCGGATAGGTCAGCCTATCTTCCCCTCCAAGAAACGCGGCGCAGGACGTGTGCCGCGCGTTAAGGAGATTGAAAATGCTGCTCTGGGGTTTCCTGGCTCGCCAGGTCCGCCGCTGGCATGCCTATAACCGCACCGTTGCCGAGCTTTCCGGGCTCGATGACCGTGCTCTGGGCGATATCAACATCGTGCGCAGCGAGATCCGGGCCGTGGCCCGCCGCGCGACGCTGCACCTGGTGTGATGCCGGCGCGACGCGATCCGCGTCGCCTGCCTGAAATGGCCCCCGTCCGGGGGCCATTTTCTTTTTCGGGGTACCGTTTCCACAGAACGCCGCGAACGGTCCTTTTCCGCGCCTGAAACCGCGCTCAAACGCGCGCTGTCCTTGAACCTGCCGTCATCCTGGGGCACAGACCCACTTCCCTTTGCCGGATCGCGGAATCCGGGGCGTGTAAGCGAGGATGATGGTGGATCCGGTCCATGTGATTGGCGGAGGCCTGGCGGGCTCCGAAGCGGCCTGGCAGATGGCCGAGCGCGGCGTGCCCGTTGTGCTGCACGAGATGCGCCCGGTGCGCTCCACGGACGCGCACCACACGGACTCCCTCGCGGAACTGGTCTGCTCCAACTCCTTCCGCTCCGACGATGCCCAGGGCAATGCGGTGGGCGTGCTCCATGCGGAAATGCGCAAGGCCGGCTCGCTCATCCTGCGCTGCGCGGACGCCCATCAGGTGCCCGCCGGCGGGGCACTGGCGGTGGACCGCGTGGGCTTCGCCGAAGCCGTCACCGCCGCGCTGGAGGCCCACCCCCTGGTGGAGATCCGCCGCGAGGAAGTGGCCGGCCTGCCGCCCGCGGAATGGGACAAGGTGATCGTCGCCACCGGCCCCCTCACCTCGCCCGCTCTCGCCGAGGCGGTTCTGGAGCTGACGGGGGAAACCGCCCTCGCCTTCTTCGACGCCATCGCCCCCATCGTGCATTTCGACAGCATCGACATGTCGAAGGCGTGGTTCCAGTCGCGCTACGACAAGGTGGGCCCCGGCGGCACCGGGGCGGACTATATCAACTGCCCCCTCAGCCGAGACCAGTATGAGGCGTTCGTGGACGCGCTGCTGGAGGGCGAGAAGGTGCCGCTGCGCGACTTCGAGGCCAAGACGCCCTATTTCGACGGCTGCCTGCCCATCGAGGTGATGGCCGAGCGCGGGCGCGAGACCCTGCGTTTCGGCCCGCTGAAGCCGGTCGGCCTCACCAATCCGCATGCGCCGGATGTGAAGGCCTATGCGGTCATCCAGCTGCGCCAGGACAACAAGCTGGGCACGCTCTACAACATGGTCGGCTTCCAGACGAAGCTGCGCCATGGCGAGCAGGCGCGGGTGTTTCGCACCATTCCCGGCCTGGAGGGCGCCGAATTCGCCCGGCTCGGCGGCCTGCACCGCAACACCTATCTCAATTCCCCGCGCCTTCTGGACGCTACCCTTCGCCTGAAGGCCGATCCGCGCCTGCGCTTCGCCGGGCAGATCACCGGGTGCGAGGGCTATGTGGAAAGCGCCGCCGTGGGCCTGCTGGCGGGCCGATTCGCCGCCGCCGAGCGCCATGGCGTCGAGCCGGACCTGCCCCCCGCCACCACGGCCCATGGGGCGCTGCTCGGCCACATCACGGGCGGACATATCGAGGTGATCGATGCCGGTCCCCGCTCCTTCCAGCCCATGAACGTCAATTTCGGCCTGTTCCCGCCGCTGGACATCACCCCCAAGGGGCCGGACGGAAAGCGCCTGCGCGGTTCGGAAAAGACCCTCGCCAAGAAGAAGGCCATTGCCGCCCGCGCGCTCGCGGACGCGGAGCGTTGGCTCGACACAACCGAGAAGGCGGCTTAAGAGCCCTCATGGCCCGTCAGATCGATTATTTCCCGCCTTTGGAGCGCAAGGCCGAGAGCGCCCGTTTCACCGTGGACACCGTGCTGAAGCGCGATGTGTTTTCCACCGTGGAGCGTGGCATCTGGCGCGCGGCGGACGGGCGCGACTATCCCGCAGTGCGCCGCCGCTGGAACGAGGTCTCGCCCTGGTTCGCGCTGCTGGCCGGCATCCTCGCGGGCCGCGAATCCCATGCGCTCGCCCATGTGACGAAGACCGGGGTCACCACCCCGCTGCTGGCCATGGGGGACCGCTTCCTGGTGCGCGGCTGGATCGAGGGCGTGCCGCTCCAGATCGCCCGCCCCCATGGCGACCTCGCGTTCTTCCGCTCCGCCAAATCCGCGCTGCGCACCCTGCATGGGGCGGGCTTCGCCCATAACGACCTCGCCAAGCAGCAGAACTGGCTGCGTGGGGCGGACGGAGAAGCCTGGCTCACCGATTTCCAGCTGGCCTTGCCCATCAGCCGCCGCACGCGCATCGGCCGGGTTCTGGCCTATGAAGACCTGCGCCACCTGCTGAAGCACAAGCGCACCTATTGCCCCGAGGCGCTCACCCGCCGCGAGAAGGCGGTGCTGGCCCGCAAGAGCATCTTCGCGCGGGTGTGGATGGCCACGGGCAAGAAGGTCTACCGCTTCGTCACCCGCCGCCTCATGTCCTATTCGGACACGGAAGGGCGCGGCCCCCGCGTCACCCAGGTGGCCCCGCGCATCGCCGATGCGCTCATGGCCCATCCGGCGGTGAAGGCGGTCCACATGGCCGACTACCAGACGCTGGGCGGCAAGGTGGGGCTCTATGCCTTCGTGGAGCTGCAGGGCGCGACCGATTCGGGAGCCTTGCGCACCCATCTCGCGGTGGCATTGCCCGACCGGCCCCATCTCGACCAGCTTCAGATCGTGCCGCGCCTGCCCCGCACGGCGGCGGGCGAGGTGCGCGACGACCTGCTCCTGCTGGTGGCGCGCAATCAGATCGAGATGGTGGATGCCCTTTCGGGCGATGCGCAGACCCGCACGCTCATGACCCCCATCTGCCGCGAGCGGCTGAACCTCACGGACCGGATCACACGTCCGGCAGCGTGAAGAAGGGGCGCCCGGCCCGCGCCTTGCGCGCGGCCCGCCACAGGCGCCATTGCCGCACCAGAGGCGGCGCGCCCACCACCGCCGCGAACGGATCTCCCGCCCGCTCCAGGTCGTGAAGGTCGCCCGGCACCAGGGCCAGGGGAAGGAAGGCGGCCATGGCCTCGGGCGGTGCGCCCGCCAGGGCCTCCTGCGCAGCCGCCAGATGGTGGCGCACGCGCCGCCGCAGGGTCGTCAGCGTCTCGCGCACCCCGGCGGTCGCCTTGCGGCCCACCACATCCTCGCGCGTGCCGCCATAGGCGTTCAGCAGGTCCAGCGGCAGGAAGCACTGCCCGCGCGCCGCGTGGATCGGCAAGGCCCGCATGAGACCCGTCACCGCAACAGCCACGCCCGCATGGCCGCTTGCGGTGGCCAGCCCCGTCTGCGGGGCGCCCAGCAGAAGCCCGGCGGACAGCTGGATGAGCACGGAGGCGGTCTCCCCCGCATAGCCTTCCAGGTCGTTCAGCGTGGGCATGGGGTCGTCATAGAGATCGAAGGTGCGCGCCTCCAGGAGGTTCAGGAGCGCGGGACGCGACAGGGTCGTGGCGGTCAGCGTGTCCATGAGGGCGCTGGCGACGGGATGCCCCGCCACCTCGCCCCGGCCCAGCCCCTCGATGAGGTCGCGCCACCATTGCAGGCGCATTTCCCCCGGCAAGGGCTCGCGCACCACTTCGCGCACCCGCGCCACTTCAAGGTTGAAGGCATAGAGCGCGCTCAGATGGCGCCGGGCCGCGAGTGGCGCGAACAGGCTGGCGAGGAAGCGGTCGCGGTCATGGGCCTGGATCAGCCGGGCGCAATGCGCATAGGCCTTTTCGAGTTCGGCCGGGGTGATGTCCTGTGCCATGGCCTGGAGCGTTTCCGAGCGAAGTGTGAAGCGGCCTGCGTGAAGGAAAACGCCAAAGATCAAAGAGATCGAGTGTTGCAGCGTTTCGACGAAAGACTCTAACGCTCTAGAAGGCCACGAGGGCCGCGCCCACGCGCCGGCCTTCGCCGAGAAGCACGTTGTAAGTGGCGGCAGCGGCGGGCGTGGGCATCAGCTCGAAGCGCAGCCCGGCATTGCGCAGGGCCTGCTTCTGGAGTTCCGGCAGGTGCGCCGGGTCCCGGCCCGTGCCGAGGAACAGAAGCTCGAAATCGCCGGCTTCCGCGATCACCTGGGCGAGCGCGGACGTGGTGACTTCGGCGAACCGCGTCACCGGCCACGGCCGGATGCCGGACGGCAGCGCCAGAATGGAGCCGCTGTGCGACATGCCCGCGAAGTGGAAGAAATTGTCCGAGTAACCGTCGATGGGCACCCGGCGCGGCAGGAAGGGCGTGTCCGGGCGCTGTGCCACGGCCCGGGCCCTCAGCCGCGCGCCGGGCGGCCGCGGCCCTTGCCGGTGCGGCGCCCCGCGCCACCCGCCGGAGCAGCAGGCGCAGGAGTGGGAGCCGGTGCAGGCGCCGGTGCCGAAGACGCCACGACCGGAGCCGTAGCTTCAATGGCGCTCGTGTCCACGCCGGGCGGGATGATCTCGCCCTCTTCCGCCTTGGGCTGCGGCTTTTCCCCAACCGCGCTGGCGCGCAGGCCCAGATGGATGAGCATGGGCGCCGCCACGAAGATGGTGGAATAGGTGCCGATCACCACGCCCACCGTCATGGCCAGCGAGAAGCCGCGCAGCACCTCGCCGCCGAACAGATACAGCGCGAGACAGGCGAGGAAGGTGGTCAGCGAGACGATGACGGTTCGCGAGAAGGTGGCGTTCACCGAGAGATCGAGCATCTCCGGCATGGGCATCTTCTTGTAGCGACGCAGCATCTCGCGGATGCGGTCATACACCACCACCGTATCGTTGAGCGAATAGCCCATGATGGTGAGGATGGCCGCGATGGAGGTGAGGTCGAAGTCCAGCCCGAGGATCGAGTAGAACATCAGGGTGACGAAGATATCGTGGGCCGTGGTGACCAGCGCGCCCACGGCGAACTGCCACTCGAAGCGGAACCACAGATAGATCAGCACCGCCACGGCGCCCAGGATGAGCGCCACCACCGACTGGCGCACCAGTTCGCCGGAGACGCTGGGACCCACGGTCTCCACGCGGCGCACGGAATATTCGCTGCCGAGCGCACCGGTGATCTTGCCGATGATGGCCTGCTGCGCCTCTTCCGTGGTGCCGAACTCACCCACGCGGATGAGCACGTCACGCGGCGAGCCGAATTCCTGGATCTGCACGTCGCCGAGGTCGAGATCGGTGAGGTGCTCGCGCAGGGACCCGAGTTCCGCCCGCTCCTGGCTGGACTGGGCCTCGATGAGGGTACCGCCCCGGAAGTCGATGCCGAGGTTGAAGCCGAACGCGAAGAAGACGGCGACAGCGATGACCATGATTCCCGCCGAAAGCGGGAACGTCACATGGCGCAGGCGCATGAAGCCGATATTGGTCTGCGCCGGGATATAGTCGATCAAGGGCATGGGCGCGCCTTCAAATGGGCAGCTTGGCCGGGCGCCGCCACTTCACCCACCACGCGATCATGAGACGCGTCAGCGTATAGGCGGTGAATACGGTGGTCAGAAGGCCGAGGATGTAGGTGACGGCGAACCCGCGCACGGGGCCGGAGCCGCCGAGCAGGAACAGGATCACGCCGGTGGCGAGCGCGGTGATGTTGGCGTCCAGGATGGTGCCCAGCGCCTGCACGAAGCCCTTGTCGATGGCGGAGATGGCGGAGCGCCCCTCGCGCGCTTCGTCGCGGATACGCTCGAAGATGACGACGTTGGAATCCACCGCCATGCCGATGGTGAGCACCACGCCGGCGATGCCCGGCAGGGTCAGCGTCGCGCCCAGGATGGACTGCAGGGCGAACATGAGCGTGATGTGGACGGCGAGCGCGATGAGCGCGAACATGCCGAACAGGCCGTAGACCGCCAGCATGAACACGGCCACGAGGCCGGCCGCCACGAAGGCCGCCGTCTTGCCCGCCTCGATGGAATCCTGGCCGAGGCTCGGACCCACGGTGCGCTCTTCCATCACCTTCAGCGGCGCGGGCAGCGCGCCGGCACGCAGCAGGATGGCGAGGTCGTTGGCCTGCTGGACGGTGAAGCTGCCGGAAATCTGGCCCGACCCGCCCATGATGGGCTCGCGGATCACCGGGGCGGAGATCACCTGATTGTCGAGCACGATGGCGAAGGGCCGGCCGACCGCGTCCTGGGTGGTGGTGGCGAAGCGGCGGGCACCGTTGGAATTGAAGCGGAAGGTGACGAGCGGCTGGCTGGTCTGCTGGTCGAAGCCCGGCTGGGCGTCGGTCAGGTCCTCGCCGGAGACGCGCACCTGCTTCTCGACCAGATAGGGCGTGCCGTCCTGGCCGCGCAGCACTTCCGAATCCACGGGCGGGCGCCCGTCCATGGCCTGCTGGGGCGACATGGACTGGTCCACCATGCGGAAGGACAGCTTGGCGGTCTGGCCCAGCAGCGCCTTCAGGCGCTGGGGATCCTGCAGGCCGGGCACCTGGACCAGGATGCGGTCCGCGCCCTGGCGCTGGATGTTGGGCTCCACCGTGCCGAGCTGGTCGATACGGCGGCGGATGATCTCGATGGACTGGTCCACCGCCGAGCGAACGCGGGCATTCAGCCCCGCCTCGGTGAGCGAGACGCTCACCTGGCCGTCGGAGCCGGGCGAGACGGTGAGATCCATCTCGCCGGTGCCGCCGCCCAGCAGGTTGGTGGTGATGGGCGCGGCGAGCTTGCGCAGCTCCGCCACGGCCTTGTCGGTGTCGGCGGGATCGCGCAGGCGCAGCTGCACGGTCACGTCGCGGATCGCGAGGCCCGTATAGCCGATGCGGGCATCACGCAGAACCTTGCGCACCTCGTCGCGCACCTGCTCGGCGCGCTCCTTGCGCAGCGCGGCCCCATCCACCTCCAGGAGGATATGGGAGCCGCCCTGCAAATCGAGGCCGAGCGTGACCCGGCTTGAGGCCAGCCAGTGCGGCAGGGCCTGCACGACGCTGTTCGGCAGGACATTGGGAAGCGCGAACAGGATTCCGAGGAAGGTGATTCCCAGAATCGCGAGCGTCTTGAACCGGGAGAAGTGCAGCATGGTCTTTCAGCGCCGCCGGATCAGGCCGGCGTCTCGTCCTTGGCGGGCTCGCCCTTGGAGCGGACCATGGAGATGTGGGCGCGCAGCTGGCGGACCTTCACATTGTCCGCGATCTGCAGTTCGACTTCGGCTTCGTCAACGACGCGCGCGACCTTGCCCACGAGACCGCCGGAGGTGATCACCACGTCGCCGCGCCGCAGCGAGTTGACCATTTCCTGGTGCGCCTTCGCCTTCTTCTGCTGCGGGCGCAGGATCAGGAAATACATCACCACGAAGATCAGCAGGAACGGAGCGAGCTGGATCAGCATGTCGGTCCCGCCGCCGGCAGCCGAAGCGCCCTGGGCGAAAGCGGGGGTAATGAACATGGTGTCCCTCGTTCTTCAGAATGGAATTGACATGGCCACTCGCCCTCGGCGGCGACCTTGCGAAGCGGCCGGGACTATACTGGTGGCGCCCGGGAATGCAAACGCGCAGCAGCGCTGATCGCACAGGCTTGACCTTCCGGCCGAATAAGGGTCCCAAGGACATCTGCCGCCAGCAAGCCACGGGACCGGAACATGCGGGATTTCAAGATGGTTCGGGACGTCGCCGCGGCGCTGCGCTTCTTCTCGCGCCTGCCGGTTCCCGCACTCCCCGGCGAGGCCGATCCCTACGCACCGCCGGTCCTGCCGCGCATCGCCTATGCGATTCCCCTGGCGGGGGCGGTGATCGCGCTGCTCTGCGGCCTCGTCCTCCTGGCGGCCCGCTGGGCGGGGCTGCCGCCGCTCATCTGCGCGGGCCTCGCCGTGACCGCTTTGGTCATGGCCACGGGCGCTTTCCACGAGGACGGCCTCGCGGACACGGCGGACGGCCTGGGCGGCGGACGGACCGTGGAGGCGCGGCTCGCCATCCTGCGTGACAGCCGCATCGGCACCTATGGCGGGGCGGCCCTGGTGCTCTCCCTTCTGCTGCGGGTCACCGCCCTTGCGGCGCTCATGGACCTTGTCGGCCCCTTGCGCACGGTGTGCGTGATGGTGGCCGCCGCCGCGGGATCGCGCGCGGCGGGCATTCTCCTGCTTCAGAGCCTTCCTGCGGCCCGCACGGACGGCTCGGGCGCCAGCGCCGGTGTGCCGGGGCCGGACGGCATGGTGGGATGCCTGCTGGCGGGCGGGCTCGTGGTGGCCCTTACCCTTGTGCCCACCGTTGGCGTCAGCGCCGCCTTCGCGGGCCTCATCGCCCCCCTGCTCTCCTGGCTGTTCTTCCATCGGCTGGCTAATCGGCTGATCGGCGGCCAGACCGGCGACGTGGCGGGCGCCACGCAGCAGGTGGCGGAGATTGCGATCCTGCTGGGCGTTCTTATCTTCGCCCGTGTGCAGTGAACGAGGCCTGCAGTGAACGAGGCGCGATGACCCAACCTTCCATCAAGACACCCTGCATCAAGGTGTGCGTGGTGGATCCGGCCAGCAGCCTGTGCACGGGCTGCGGGCGCTCGCTCCAGGAAATCGGCTCCTGGATCTCCATGTCGCCCGAACGGCGGATGACCATCATCCGCTCCCTGCCCGCGCGCCTGAAGGTGCTGCGGGCACGCGACGTTGACCGGATACCCGATTGATGCGCGGCGATCGTTTCCTCTGGCTGCTCCTCGGCTTCATCGGCGTCGGGCTCGCCATTCTGGTGATTTTTCACGGCGAGGGCGAGGTGTTCGGCCTTTCCCTGGATCAGTTCGGCCACATGGTGGTGTCGGTCGCGCTCATCAGCGTCATCGGCGCCACCGCCTGGCGCATGTTCGCGGGCAAGGCCGGGGACATGGCGAAGGCCTTCGCCTTCTGGGCGGTCATCGCGGCGGTTCTGGCGGTGGCCTATACCTATCGCGCGCCGCTCCAGGAGGTGGGACAGCGCGTGCTGGGCGAGATGGTGCCGGGCATGGCCGTGTCGGTGGATGCACGCACGGTGGAGATCACGCGCAGCGGCAGTGGCAGCTTCGCGGTGAACGCGCTGGTGAACGGCGCCCCGATCACATTCATGCTGGATACCGGCGCCTCGGTGGTGGTGCTCACCCAGGACGACGCGCGGGCGGCCGGCATCGCTCCGGACGGGCTGCGCTACGACGTTCCCGTGGACACCGCCAACGGCCGCACACGGGCCGCGTCAGTGACGCTGCGCACGGTCGCCGTGGGGTCGATCAGCGAAACCAACGTACGGGCGCTGGTATCCGCTCCAGGCGCGCTGCGCACCAGCCTGCTGGGCATGACCTTCCTCTCCCGCCTCGCCGGGTTCCAGATCGACGGCGACAAGCTGATCCTACGCGGCCCGGCGCGCTGAGGGGGCGATTTCCCCCTCCCTACCCCTCCCCCGCACGCGGGAGAGGGAACCTGTTGTGCCAGTGGAAGGCACGCGCGCCCTCACAATTGGCGTGCGTCATAGCCCTCTCCCGCTTGCGGGGGAGGGTTGGGAGGGGGAAAGACAGGGCGCTTCTTTCAGCCCAGCCGCCTCGCAGCCCCCCTAAAGCATCTCCAGCCCGCGCTTGCGGGTGGGCGGGCGGAAGTCGGCGTCGATGGCCTTCAGATCGTCGGCATCCAGAACAAGGTCCGCCGCCGCCACGTTCGCCCGCACATGGGCCGCGCGGGATGCCTTCGGGATGGCGATGACATCAGGCGTGCGCATCACCCAGGCGAGCGCCACCTGATAGGGGTCCACCCCGTGCTTGCGGGCCACCGCGCCCAGCGCGCCGTCACGCGGCAGGCCCGCCTGCTCGATGGGGCTGTAGGCCATGACGGGAATGGAATGCTGCCGGAGGAACGGCAGGAGATCGAATTCCGGACCACGGCGGCTGGGATTGTAGAGGATCTGGTTCACCGCGCAGGCCGCGCCGCCCGCATCCAGCAATTCCTCCATGTCGTCCGTGTCGAGATTGCTCACGCCCCAATGGCGGATCTTGCCCGCCCGCTGGAGCGCCTCGAAACCTTCGATGGTCTCCTCGAAGGGATGGCTGCCGCGCCAATGGAGGAGATAGAGGTCCAGCCGGTCCGTGCCGAGGCGCTTCAGGCTGCGCTCGCAGGCCGCCACCACGTCGCGGCGGCTGGCATTGTGCGGATAGACCTTGCTGACGAGGAACACCTCGTCCCGCAGCCCGGCCAGCGCCTCGCCCACCAGCTTTTCGGTGCGCCCGTCGCCATACATCTCGGCCGTGTCGATGAGGGTGGCGCCCAGCTCCACGCCGAGCCGCAGGGCGGCGATCTCGTCGGCGGCGCGGGCCGCCTGCTCGCCCATATACCAGGTGCCCTGGCCGAGGGCCGGCACCGCTTCGCCACCAGGAAGGACCACCGTCTTCATGTTCCGCCTCCGTCGCGGGCGGCACCATAGGCCTCCCCGGCGCAGCGGCCAACAAAAAGGCCCGCCGCGCGAACGCGGCGGGCCGGTATTCACGAGGCGCCGGTTGAGGCCGGCGCCAGGGGATCAGACGTAGCCGAAGATCTCGCTGAAGGCGTACTGATCCTGCTCGATGCCGCTGCCCACCGGCGAGACATAGCCGATCACATCGCCATTATCGCGGCTCAGCGACCACATGGAGATGCCGGCGATATCGTCGTTGCTCTCCACGTAATCCACGAGCTGCTGGGCGTCCTCCAGCGTGAAGATCTCGCTGGTCACGTCGTTGATGCCGATCATGGGCGTGATCACCACTTGGGTGTCGAGCCCGATGGCATCCAGCTGCGCGAGGGTCGCCTCGGCGGCCGAGATGGCGTCGTCGCCCATGTCCCCGGTGTCGTAATAGTCGCCGTAGTCCATGGCCATGATGTTGACGTAGGAAATCTCCACGCCGTGGGCCATGGCATTCTGCAGCAGGGCGACGCCCGCGGCGGTGAGGCCGTCGGTCAGGACCGGCAGGGTGTAGGACACCTGCAGACCCGGATTGCTGTCCTGGAGAAGAGCCAGCGCCTCGTTGCGCATGGAATTGGCCTCGGCATCAGGGAGCGCAGCGCCCTCGATATCGAAGTCCAGCTTCGTCACGCCGTAAGTGTCGATCACCGACTGATAGGCCGCCACCAGCGCGGTCACGCTGGAGAAGGTGTTGGCCGCTTCCTGCCCGTTGGCACCGCCGAACGAGATGGTCACGTCCACGCCGTTCGCCTGGAGCTGGCCGATGATGGTGCCCAGCGACGTGCCGTTGGAGAGATCGTCGTCGGTGATGCTGCCGTGGCCGCCCCAGCCGATGGTGTCGGTGCCGGAGGAGAGGAGGAAGGCCAGCGTCACCGCCTGAAGGCCCGCATCCTCGACGATCTGCACCAGACCCTGGCTGCTGGTCAGGGACATGTCCACATAAGGCGAGAAGCTCTTGTCGCCGTCATGGGACGTGCCTTCCGCGTCGGTGGTCACCGACAGCAGATCCGAGGGCTGGGAGGCGCCCGCCTCATCGATGGCCACCACGGAGAAATTGTAGGTGGTGGCCGCCTCAAGGCCGGTGACCTTGTAGGAGGTGGAGCTGGTGGTGCCGATCAGCACGCCGTCCTGGTAGATCTGGTAGCCCGAGACCGTACCGAACCCGTCCACATCGGCCGCATCCCAGCGCAGCGTGAGATCGTCGTCTGACACGCCGGTGGCCACCAGATCGTCCGGCGCATCGGGCACGACCGGGGTCGCGTCCAGATAGCCCACGAACGTCCAGACCTGGCCGCTGCCGATGGCGCCGTTATGGGCCGAGGGATCGATGCCCTGCGTCCACCAATTGGCCTCATAGACGAGGTTGCCGATGCTGGCCCGGTCGCCGCCCACATAGACCTTGGTGGACGACCACGGATCGGCATAGGCGGTTTCGCCATCGTCGTCGCCATCGTCGCCGCCGCCGCCCGTCTCGCCGCCACCGGTCTCTCCCCCGGTATCGCCGCCGCCGGTCTCGCCGCCAGTGTCTCCACCGCCGGTTTCCCCGCCCGTGTCGCCGCCACCCGTTTCACCGCCGGAGCCGGCCAGGGCCGTCTGCCATTCGGCGAGTGCGGAGGCGTCCTTGGCCGTGATGTTGGCCAGGGTCAGCTCGGAGAGCGCCACATCCGTAAGGGTGTAGGTCTGGTTGTTGGAGGGAATGGAGATGACGGTGGAGCCGTTCACCTCGGTGATGGTGAAGTTGTCGGCCGAGAACCAGCCGAAATCGAGCACATCCAGCGCCGTGTCGAAGTTGAGCACGGTATTGGCGCCCCAGGCCCAGGTGATGGTGGTGACGGTCTTCACGCCGTCGCCCACATGCCCGCCGCCCGTGTTTCCACCACCGGTCTCGCCACCGCCAGTTTCGCCGCCACCGGTTTCCCCACCGGTCTCGCCGCC
Source organism: Aquabacter cavernae (assembly GCF_003993795.1). Classification (GTDB taxonomy): domain Bacteria; phylum Pseudomonadota; class Alphaproteobacteria; order Rhizobiales; family Xanthobacteraceae; genus Aquabacter; species Aquabacter cavernae. The sequence goes on along the minus strand of NZ_RWKV01000008.1, from coordinate 521,366 downwards.
ACCCGTCTCGCCGCCCGTCTCTCCACCACCGGTTTCACCGCCAGTTTCGCCACCGCCGGTCTCCCCGCCGCCGGACGTACCGGACAGCGCGGTTTCCCACTTGGCGAGCGCCGAGGCGTCCTTCGTGGAAATGTTGGCCAGGGTCAGCTCGGAGAGCGCCACGTCCGTGAGGGTGTAGGTCTGGTTGTTGGACGGGATGGAGACGATGGTCGAGCCGTTCACCTCGGTGATGGTGAAGTTGTCGGCCGAGAACCAGCCGAAATCGAGCACATCCAGCGCCGTGTCGAAATTGAGCACGGTATTGGTGCCCCAGGCCCAGGTGATGGTCGTGACGGTTTTCACACCGTCGCCCACATGCCCGCCGCCGGTTTCGCCACCGCCCGTCTCACCGCCTCCGGTCTCACCACCGGTTTCGCCGCCACCGGTTTCCCCACCGGTCTCGCCGCCACCTGTCTCTCCACCGCCAGTTTCGCCACCGCCGGTCTCGCCGCCGCCATGCTCGTGGCCGTCCGGCTCGGTGCCGCCCGTGACGGTGCCGCCGCCGGCAATGGCGATGTTGAAGGGGATGATCTGGGAATCCGGCGCGGTGAAGCCGAGCTGGTTGTCCAGATGGTCCTCACGCACCTGCGTGAAGGTGAAGATGAAATTCTCCGGCGAGAGCTGGGCGATGGTCACGCCCAGCAGGATCAGCTTCTGGCCGGTGGCCCCGTCGGCGATCACCACGCCTTCGGAGCTGTCGGTCATGGAGAGCCGCTCGCGGCTGGAGAAATACTTGAAGCTCACCACGTCCGTCGCCGGATCGAAGGCGACGCGGTCCACCTGTCCCACTTCATGCGAGCGGGCATAGACGGTGTTCGCCGCCGGCGTGATGCCCAACTCCCAGGCGAGCGCGCCGCTGACGGCCTCGCGCAGATGGGCGTTGTCGATATAGGCGAAATTGTCCACGGTCAGATCCGCCAGACGCACCCCGAGGATGATCTGGGTCTCGCCGTTCCACGGATTCATGAAGCCGACGCCGTTCGCGGTATCGACGATGATGAAAGCGTGGATGGTGTTGGCGCCGGTGCTGATCTTGTCCTTGGACACATCGAAGCCGGAGATGTCGGCGCCAGAGATGTTGATGGCATAGACCGTGCCACCGGTGCCGGTCTCGCCGCCACCCGTCTCACCGCCCGTTTCGCCACCACCGGTTTCACCGCCGCCATGCTCATGGCCGCCGTGCTCGCCGCCGGTCTCTCCACCGCCGGTCTCGCCGCCGGTTTCACCTTCTCCGGTTTCACCGCCCGTTTCGCCACCGGTCTCACCACCAGTTTCGCCACCGCCGGTCTCACCACCAGTCTCGCCGCCGGTTTCACCCCCACCGGTCTCGCCGCCCGTTTCGCCGCCACCGGTCTCTCCGCCGGTCTCACCACCGTCGATCTCGACGATGCTGTCCAGCACGCCATTGCCGCCCAGCACCACATCGGGGGTCAGGCTGGAGGCGTCGGCGATCTCTTCCAGGCTCTTGCCCAGGACCCAGCTGTCATAAGCCGCCTTCAGCAGGCTTTCGGCCGAGCCGGTGGCGTCGTTGGACAGGTCCCAGAACATCATGCCGCCGAGGCCCATGGACTGGGCCCATTCGGACTTCAGCGCGATGGAGGCCGGGGTCTCGATGGTGGAGAAGATCTTGAGCTGCTCGTTATAGACATAGGCCGCCTGGGCCTCGTCGTCCCAATAAAGCTGCCAGCCGCTGCCGGGCTCCAGCACCTTCTGGAGCAGGTCCTTATAATCATAGACGCCGGCCTCGAAGCTGCCGGGCGCGAGGCCGCTCGTGGCCGCGTTCCAGCCGCCGTCGCCGCCATTGGACACGCCGCTCCAGGCGCGGGTGTACATGGGGGCGCCGAGCACGATGGCGCTCGGGTCCACGCCCGCCGCCAGATACAGCGCCACGGCGGTGGCGACATCGTAATTGCCGCCGATCGTGTCATAGAGCGGCGCCTGATGGCCCGTGGTCGTCTCCCACCCGCCGTGGAAGTCGTAGGCCATCACGTTGAAGTAATCGACGTAGGGCGCGAGGCCTTCCAGGTTGAAGGTCGCGATCTTGTCGGCGCCCGCGGGCGAGGCCACGGAGATGTGGTACTCACGGCCCGTGGAGGCTTCCAGCGCGTCCAACTGATCACGCACCTCGGCCAGCAGCAGCGCGTAGTTCGCGCCGTCCTCGGCCCGCACGGTGTTGCCGGCAAGGCCGCCGCCGCCGGGATACTCCCAGTCGAAATCGACGCCGTCGAACATGGGATACTTGACGAGGAAGTCCACCAGCGACGTGGCAAACACCTCGCGCCCCGCCTCGGTGGCCGCCACGTCGCTGAACGGACCGGACAGGGTCCAACCGCCGACGGCGATGGACACCTTCAGGTCGGGATTGATCGCCTTCAGCTCGACGATCTGATTGAAATTGCCCGCCAGACCCTGGTCCCAGGTATCGGCGATGCCGTCCACGCTGTCGGCGGCGGAGAAGGTCTTCTCCACGGCGGCGTAGGAATCATAGAGCGCCACGCGGCCGGACGAATCGATCTTCGCGAACGCATAGACGAGATCGGTGAGCTGGCTCGCCGGAATGTCGGCGATGTCGAAGTCGCGGCCGTAAATGCCCCATTCGGGGTAATATCCCACGAGCCGGGGCGCGGCTGTCTCGCCGGTTTCCGACGTGCCCGTCCCCGTGGCGGGGGTTTCGGTTTCGGGTGTCTCTGTCACCGGGGTGGTGGGCACGTCCGGCGTGGGGGTCACGGGCGTCACCACCACAGGCGCCGCGGCGTCCGCCTCAGCAAGGGTGGTCGCCCAGGTCTGGCTGGTGCCGGAATCAAGCGCCACGATATTGGCGGGAGACAGGTCCGCCAGGGTGACGCCGGACAGGGTGTAGGTCTGGTTGTTCGAGGGGAGCGAGATCACCACCGAGCCGTTCACCTCCGAGATGGTGAACTGACCTCCCTGGAGCCAGCCGAAGTCGAGCGTGTCGGTGGCCGGATTGAAGGAGAGGAGGGCATTCTGCCCCCAAGCCCAGGTGATTTTCGTCGTCGTCCCCGTCACCATGATCTACCCCGTAGCTGTTTCAACGCGGGCGCACTCTTCATGAACAAATGTAAATATTCAATCCCGCCACGGAACATATTTTATTAACGGCGTACCGCCCAGGCATTATTAAATGAACGTATGTTCATATTTCTCCCATAGATTGTGACCCCGTCACCGCGCCACGGACACATTCGTGTTCCCGCCACATTTCAGCCCTAATGACCTTGCGTCACCCTGTGCGCTGGGAAACGCATTTCCCGACGCAGCGCCCCCTCAAACGGATGACGCCCATGCTTTCCAGGGAACATTCAGCGAGCGGAGCGCCCAGCGCCGCCCGTCATGACTGATCTCGGTCAAGCTGAGCGGCTCCACATCCAGCCGGAAGAAGGCATCGGCCGGGGCGTCCAGCATGAGGAGAACGGCCGCCCTGATGACGGCGGCATGGGTGACGCAGAGTGTGTGACCGCGCGTGCCCACCTGTACGCCGAGCCAATCGGAAATACGCACCCGCAACGCCGCACGCGATTCGCCCCCATGGGGAGCGGCCTCGGGGTCGCTGAGCCAGGCGGCGACCGCTTCCGGCTCGGCCGCGTGGATGTCGTGAAGCGCCCTGCCCTCCCATCGGCCGAGATGGAGATCGCGCAGCGCGTCCTCCTCCTCGGCGACCAGCCCAAGGCCCTCGGCGGTCTGGCGGGCACGCAGCAAGGGGCTGGTGAGGCAGCGGCCCGCCTTGGAAAAGCGCGTGCCTCCTTGCGGCAGCTGCGACCGGACATCCTCGTCCAGCGGCCGGTCTTCCGGAAAGGTGACAGGCTGCGTGCGCGCCGCGGCAGCGTGGCAAAGCAGGGTCAGGCGATGCACGTCGAGGCTCATCCATGGTGAGGAAAAGGCGAAACGCATCAGCGTTTCGTTGACATATACTGCATTGCAGGCATAGCTTTCAGAGTCGTTTGTGGGTTGGAAGCCGGTTGAAGTCCGGCACGGTCGCGCCACTGTAACCGATGCACCCGTTGGGCTATTGCACAGCCGGGGTGCCGGAAGTCAGACCTGATCCGGGACGATCTCTTTTTCCAGTGGGACGCGCCATCCCGGGGAGTACCTGATGTCCGATATTGCTCTGAAGCCCATCGCCGCGCCGGCACCGATCCCGGTGGGGCAGATTCTCCCCTGGGCGGTCTTCGCCGGGCTGATGCTTCTTCTCGCCATCTATTTCGTGGGTGCGGAAGAAGGGGCCACGTCGCTCTTTTCGGGCTCCTACGTGCACGAATTCGTCCATGACGGGCGCCATCTCCTCGGCTTCCCCTGCCACTGAGGCATCCCCATGGTCGGAAATCTTCTGCTCCGCGGCATGATCGTCGGTGCCGTGGCGGGCTTGCTCGCGTTCGGCTTTGCGCGTGTCTATGGCGAACCCTCCGTGGATCACGCCATCGCTCTTGAAGAGGCTGCGAGCCAGGCGAAGGGCGAAGCGCCCGAGCCGGAAATCGTCAGCCGTGAGGTCCAGGCGGGCATCGGCCTGTTCACCGGCATCGTGACCTTCGGCGCGGCGCTGGGCGGCCTGTTCTCCCTCGCCTTCGCCTTCTCCTATGGGCGGCTCACCACGCTCGGCCCGCGCGGCACCGCCGCGATCCTGGCGCTGGGTGGTTTCGTGGCGGTGGTTCTGGTACCGGGCCTCAAATACCCGCCCAACCCGCCTGCCGTAGGTGATCCCGAAACCATCGCCTACCGCACCGAATTCTTCTTCCTGATGCTCGCTCTTTCCCTCGGCGCCCTGGCGCTGGCGGTGGTGGTGGCGCGCGGCCGGTGGCAGCAATTGGGCGGCTGGAATGCCGCGCTCCTCGGCGGCGGCCTCTATGTGGTGCTCATGGCCATTGTCGTGCAGGCCCTGCCCGGCATCAACGAGGTGCCCGAGACCTTCCCGGCGATGCTGCTGTGGGAGTTCCGCATGGCCACCCTGGGCATCCAGGCGATCCTGTGGGCGACTTTGGGCCTTGCCTTCGGCGCGGTGGCGGAACGCTACCTCGCCGGTTCGCGCCCGGGGCGCATCGCTTCGGCCTATGCCGGGCGCTGACGCCGCCCCGTTCGGGACCACGCGCGCCTCGCGACATTCACGCGGAGCGCGGCTCCCGGTCCTGATGGCCGGGCTGGTGGCGGCGCTTGTGTGCACCGCCGTGTCCCATAAGGCGCAGGCCCACCATCCGGTCGATCCCGCCACCCTTGTGGCCAACGGTCTCCCCATCCCGGCCCTGACCCATGGGGAAATGGCCGTGGTGTCGCGCCATGCGGCGGTGATCCGGGAGATGGCGGACGACCAGGGCCGCACCGATCCCACCTTCCGCCGCCTTGCCAATTTCGCGGCGCTCCAGCGCACCTATTGCCTGTGGGGTCTCGTGCCGGGCAGCCTCGCGGACGAGGAAAGCCCGTTCAACGGGTGCCTGCATTCCTATCTGGCGGCGCTGCGGGCCTTGCTGGTCCACATGCAGGACATGCCCGGTGCCGCGCAGCAGGCGCCCCTCCTCGTCCGGCAGATCGATCAGGAAATGGTGGCGAGCGAAGCGGCCGCGAGCCTGTGCCAGCACAGCGCCGAAATCTTCAGCACGGGCCATGTGATCATCCCCGACTGGCGGGACGTGCTGCGCCACCCGCCCAGCATCCTGGCATTGGCCGGCGTCGCATGCGCGGCGGCGGCCGCCGCTGTTGCCGCCTCGGCCTTCGGCCGCACCCCGCGTCCGCCTGCGGCCTGAGAGGCTGTTCCGGACCTTCGCTGTGGAATGATGCCGTTCGCGGGCGTACATGTGCGCCCGTCATCCAGGCCGTCGCACATCGGCCCTTGAGAACGAGGCATGCCGTGCCTGCTGTCCTTCCCGCCCGTCGGCTTCGCTGCGAACGCTGCGGCGTGGACTTCGCCTGCGGCGCGGCCTCGTCCGACACCGGCCCCGGATGCTGGTGCCAGGACCTGCCGCCGCTGAAGGAGAGGCTGCCCGAAGGCGATTGCCTCTGCCCCGACTGCCTGCGCGGCGCGGCCAAGCAGCAGCAGCCCGAACCGGATGGGCCGTCACAGCGCTCCGGAACCTGACCGGAAAGCGGCCGGGACGCGATGCCCCGGCCGGTTGAGCGTCAATTCTTCGCGGCGAGGGCGGCCTTCAGTTCCTGCCTGCGCAGGTGCAGCAGCGGCTCGGTATAACCGCTCGGCTGCACGCGCCCCTGGAAGACGAGGTCGCAGGCGGCCTGGAAGGCGATGGAGCCATCGAAGTCCGGCGCCATGGGGCGGTAGAGCGGATCGCCCGCATTCTGCCGGTCCACCACAGCCGCCATGCGCTTCATGGTCTCCATCACCTGCGCGTGCGTGCACACGTCGTGGCGCAGCCAGTTGGCGATGTGCTGGGAGGAGATGCGCAGGGTCGCGCGGTCTTCCATCAGTCCCACATCATGGATGTCCGGCACCTTGGAGCAGCCCACCCCCTGGTCGATCCAGCGCACCACATAGCCGAGGATGCCCTGGGCGTTGTTGTCCAGTTCCTGCTGGATCACGTCGGACGACCAATTGGGCCGCACGGCCACCGGAATGGTCAGCAGGTCGTCCAACTTCGCCTTCGCCCGGCTGCGGAGCGCGTCCTGCACCGCGTGCACGTCCACCGTGTGATAGTGGGTGGCGTGCAGGGTCGCGGCGGTGGGGGACGGCACCCAGGCCGTGTTGGCGCCCGCCTTGGGGTGGGCGATCTTCTGCTCCAGCATGGCCGCCATCAGGTCCGGCATGGCCCACATGCCCTTGCCGATCTGCGCGTGGCCCGCGAGGCCGCATTCCAGGCCGGTATCCACGTTCCAGGCCTCATAGGCGCTGATCCAGGCGGCCTGCTTCATGTCACCCTTGCGCACCATGGGCCCGGCTTCCATGGAGGTGTGGATCTCGTCGCCCGTGCGGTCGAGGAAGCCGGTATTGATGAAGGCGACGCGGGACGAGGCCGCGCGAATGCATTCCTTGAGGTTCACCGTGGTGCGGCGTTCCTCGTCCATGATGCCCACCTTGATGGTGTTGCGGGGCATGCCGAGCAGGTCCTCCACGCGGTCGAAGATCTCCACCGCGAAGGCGGCCTCCTCCGGCCCGTGCATCTTGGGCTTCACCACATACATGGAGCCCGCGCGGCTGTTGGCCCGGCGCCCGTTGGGGCCGACATCGCGCAGCGCGATGAGCGCGGTGACGGCGGCGTCCAGGATGCCCTCGGGGATTTCCGTGCCGCCCTTCAGCAGGATGGCCGGATTGGTCATGAGGTGCCCCACATTGCGCACCAGCATGAGCGAGCGGCCCGGCAGCACCAGCGTGCCGCCGTCCGGGGCGGTATAGGTGCGGTCGGGATTGAGGGCGCGGGTGAAGGTGCGATCCCCCTTGGTGATCTCCTCCTTCAGCTCGCCGCTCATGAGGCCGAGCCAGTTGCGGTAGACCACGACCTTGTCCTCGGCATCCACGGCGGCGACGGAATCCTCGCAGTCCTGGATGGTGGTGAGCGCGGCTTCCAGCACGATGTCGGACATGCCCGCCACATCGTCCTTGCCGATCACGCTCGCCCGGTCGATGACGATCTCGATATGAAGGCCGTTCTTCTTCAGCAGAACGGCGGAGGGCGCCGACGGCGCCCCGACATAGCCGGCGAACTGGGCGGGATCCGCAAGGCCCGTGGCGCCGACCGAAAGCACGCCGTCCGTCACCGAAAGCGCCCCGGCATTCGTCCAGGAGTCGTCCTTCAGGGGGGCGCTCTCATCCAGGAAGGCGCGGCCCCAGGCGATGACCTTGGCGCCCCGCACGGGATTGTAGCCCTTGCCCTTCTCCGCGCCCTCGGTCTCGGGGATCGCGTCCGTGCCGTAGAGCGCATCATAGAGCGAGCCCCAGCGGGCATTAGCGGCGTTCAGCGCATAGCGCGCGTTCATCACCGGCACCACGAGCTGCGGCCCGGCGACATCTGCGATCTCGGAATCCACATTGGCCGTGGTCACGCTGAAAGCGGGACCCTCGGGCACGAGATAGCCGATCTTGGAAAGGAAAGCCTTGTAGACTTCGAGGTCCAGCGGGGCGCCATTGTCGCGATACCACTGGTCAAGGGCTTCCTGGAGCTTCTCGCGGCGGACCAGGAGCGCATGATTACGCGGCGCCAGGTCGTGGGCGATGGCGGACAGTCCGGCCCAGAATGCATCGCTCTCGATGCCGCTGCCGGGAAGCGCCTCCGTCTCGATGAAATCGTGCAAAGCACCCGCGATTAGCAGCCCGGCGCGTTCCACCCGGGCTTCGGTCCCACTTGCCATCGTCACTGCCAGTCACCCTTTTTCCCGAGAGTGCGATCGCCCCCGTCACGCACTTTGGTGCGTGGAGGGGGCCGTGAATCGCTCTCTATCAATGATTTAGAGGCGAGACCGCATCCTGGGGAGATGCCGGCCGCGGCTGCGCTGTCGGCGGCCTCGCCCTCACCATTCTTCTTCTTTTCCGGTTTGTCACCTGCCGGCGCAGCGGAGCCCTGTGGACCCCGCCGCTCGCCTGTCCCTATTCGTAGAGATAGCCCACCGGACTACCTTCAAGCCGGTCATTGCGCAGGTCCGAGCGGGTGATGATCTGGCCCGCCAGCGCATTCACTTCATCGCGCTGGCTGCGCGTCCAGCGGCGCAGCTGTTCCATGCCGTTGAGGAGGCCGAGGCGCAGCACCTGCGTGTCCTCGCCCATGTCCGTGAGCCGGAGCGCCTTGCCGGCGGTGACGGTGTCGCCTGCCGCCAGTTCCAGGCGCTTGCCAGCGCTGTCCGAGAAGGCTGCCGTGCCGCGAATGACGCGATAGACCACCACCTCGCCCTTCGAGAGCCCCTCCGCATCGGCCAGCGCGGCGGACTTGGGCAGCACCGAGCCGCCGCGCGGATCCGTGGCGATGATATGCCCGGTCACCAGATTGCCGCTGGGCGCCTCGATGCCGAGGTCACGCACGCGCACCGGCATGGGGGCCGTCACCGGCCCCAGCGCATCGGCCGGATAGGCGCGGAACAGGGCGTCGAGCGCCAGCGGATCCTGGAACCAGAAGCCGGCACCGGCCGGGCGGTTGTGCAAGGGATGCTTCCAGGCCGTGCGCGGCGTCTCATCCTCGCGGATCTGCTCCGGGCCCACCACGGTGGGATTGGGGAAGGTGGAGGGATCTGTGATGAAGGCTTCCAGGAACTTGCCCGAATAGCCCATGCACAGGGGATCCGGCACCACGGTCTGGGGCGTCCTGAGGTTCTCCTCCGTGGAGAGACCCGACCACGTATAGAAAAGCTGGCGGTGAACGATGGCGCTTTGCAGCATCACCGCGCCGGGGCCGACATAATAGACCTTCCCGTCATAGTCGAAGGTGAACATGCCGGAGGTGACGAGCACCAGTTGGAAGCCACCGGGCGGAAGATGAAGATGAAAATCCGTCGGCCCGGTATCTTCCCGATAGATGGGAAGGTTCGTCGCCACTTCTTGCAGCAGGAAGGCGTCATTATTGGCGTGCAGCCCCTCCAGCGCACGATGATAGAGGGCCTGGGGCCGGTAGACGGGATCGTAGGTGATGTCCTTGTAGCGATCGACGGCGACGAAATCCGAGCGATTGAGGCTCAGATGCGCGCCGTCCGGCTCGCGCAGACCCGGCCATTTGAAATCGACCATGGACTGGACACCCATAGCAATCTCCCAAGATAAGAAGCTGACGCCATTCCAATCGGCATAAGATAAATATTCTTCCATTTTTAAACTGCGTCAATTTCATATTGAACTTTGGCGCGAGGCGGAACATGGGCTTTTAATTTGGGTGTTTTGAGAATTCTGCAAAGTGATGAAGAGGTGATCACTTGACTGCATTTTAGCGAGATTATTGCTGCATTCAGAGGCGCGCGATACGCATCTGCCTATCAAAGCCTCACATGCCAATCCGCACACGACCGGATCCATGCCCTGCAAGACGCCGTGGGCCTGACGCGCAGGACCTGATCGATCCCCACCATCGTGGTGCTCATGCCCCGTACCGAGCCTTCCGCTTGTCGGGGGTGGCGTCCGAGATCCCGCGCTTGCGGCATGTATCGGCGGTCTTGATGCTGCCTCGCGCGCCTTCAGCACGGAGAGGATCTTCGCCCGGTCGTAGGGCCCGACTTATCCGTGGCAGGAATTCAGGGGAGCACGTGACTGATCCCGCGCGCAATCATCGGCGGCCGTCACTCAAGCGTCCCCGTGATGGCGAGCACGTTTTCCAGAGCCTCGTCCGCATGGAGAAGCTGCCGGCGCACCCGCGCGTGATCCCGCTCCGCATGGCGTTGAGCAAGGCGGAGCGTGAGCCGTGCCAGCGGCTGGAGCCCGAAATGGCCAGCGAAGCGTGCGAGAAGGCGGACATGCGCCAGCGGACAGTTGGCGAGGATCGCATCCTCCAGCGACAATGCCGCGATGAAGACCCCCGGATCTCCCTGCCGCGCGGTACGCCCGGCCAGTTGGCGGTCAACCCGCAGGGAATCGTGCCGCTCGGTCATGATGACGACGAGCCCACCCCCCTCATGGACACCCGGCCCCAGGGCGATGTCCGTCCCTCGCCCGGCCATGTTGGTGGCGATGGTGACCTGCCCCACCAGGCCGGCGCCGGTCACGATCTCGGCCTCGGCAGCCTCGTCCATGGCGTTGAGCACCCTGTGGTCCACCCCGGCCAGCCCGAGCTGGCGGCTCGCCTCCAGCGAGGCCGCGACGGAGCGGGTGCCGACGAGGAACGGCACGCCTTCCATCTGGAAACGTCGCACCGTCTGAGCCAGCGCCTGCCAGCGCGCCTCAGCCGTAGGAAACACGATGTCGGTCAACACCTTCCGTCGGGACGGGCGGTGCGTGGGAATGCGGGCGACGGGCAGGCGATAGACCTCCCACAACTCTCCTGACACCTCCTGCACTGTGCCCGACATGCCGCTGAGATGGCGGTAGCGCCGAAAGAAGCGCTGGTATGTCATCCGCGCCAGCGTGCTGCGGCGGGGCGAGAGCGCCACCTGCTCCTTCAACTCCACGAGCTGGTGCAGCCCATCGCTCCAGAAGCGCTCGGCCATGATGCGGCCGGTATATTCGTCGACGATCTCCACCTTGCCGTCACGGACGATATATTGCTCCCCCCGCAGCATCACATGCAGCGCGGTCAGGGCCTTGCCGACCATGTCCTCCCGCACGGCCATGTTCCGCCACACCCCGCCGCGCACCTCCCCTTCCCGCTCAAGCCGCCCATAGCCCGCGCCCGTCAGCTCGATCCGCCCCTGATGCGCCACATGGACGAAATCGACCCCCACGCGCAGGGCCTGCGCCACCTGGAGTGCCTCGCGCATGAGGGTGGATTCAAGGGTGGCATCCGCCTCCCCGGAGAGGATGAGAGGGGTGCGCGCCTCGTCGATGAGCACGCTGTCCGCTTCGTCCACGATGGCGAAGTGCAGGCCCCGCAGCAGCAGGGCGTTGTCGTCCCGCCGCTCGGCCAGCTTCACCTTGCGGCGCAGGTTTCCACCGAGACGGGCGAGCACGAGGCGGTCCTTCAGGTGGTCGAAGGCAAGTTCCTTGTTGGTGCAATAGGTGATGTCGCAGGCATAGGCCGCCCGCCGCTCCTCCCGTGCCATGCCGGCGACGACCACGCCCACGCTGAGGCCGAAGAAGGCATAGAGCGGGCCGAGCTTTTCGGCATCGCGCCGGGCCAGATAGTCGTTCACTGTCACCACATGCACCGGGCGCCCGCCAAGCCCTGCCGTGACGGCAGCGAGGGTCGCAGTGAGCGTCTTGCCCTCCCCCGTGTTCATCTCGGCGATCATGCCGCGCATGAGGGCGTGGCCCCCCATGAGCTGCACATCATGATGCCGCATGCCGAAGAGCCGACCGGACGCCTCGCGCACAATGGCGAAGGCTTCCGCCAGATCCGCCAGCGCCGGGGTATCCGTGCGCCGGAGCCGCTGGCCGACCGCTCCAGCACGGCCGGCGAGCGCCTCATCCGGCAGTGCGCTCACCTCCCCGGCATGGCCGTGGACAAGGGGCACGATCTTCCGCTGCCGCGCGCTGCGGTGCCGGGCGAACAGCGGCACCACCAGCCCCTCCGCGCGCCGCAGCAGGCGGTCGGCGGAGGTGGGGGGAATAACCTCCCGTTCCGCATAGACCATCGGGTCCAGGTGCAGTGTGGCCGCGACCTCAGACATTGAAGTGCCGGAGGAACACCTGCCGGACCTCCCGCAACCATCGCACCGCGAGCGGCTCGGCAGCGTGCTCGAACCGCACATAGGCCCGCATGCCGATCCGTGCGTCCGCCGGCAGGTCCGCGACGCGCAGATCCACTTCGAACAGGCTGTCCAGCGGCTTGAGCTTTTCCGGTTTCGCGGGATCGATGAGGATCTGTCCGCCGCCACTGGTGGCAAGCGCCGGGTGCGGCAGGTCGGCGACGGCCGCCGGCACCTCGCGCGTGACGGCGGCCTTGAGGATATCGGCCTTGTCGGATGCCAGCCGCACTGACACCGCCCGCGTATTCCGCCGCACCAGATCGATGGCGCCCTGTGGGACGAAGGCCCGCACCACCAGCCCCTCCTGCCCCACGATGTAGCCGACCACCTCTCCCTTGCGCTGGAAGCGGCCGGGAAGGTCGGTGGTATCCATCATGAGCAGGCGTCCGGCAGAGGGCGCCACCAGTGCCAGTTCGTCGAGGCTGCGCCGCATGTCCGCGAGCTTCGCCCCACTCTGGCGGATCTGCTCCCGCAGGATGTTCGCGCCCACCCGGTCGGAGAGGTTCACCGCCTCCAGCTTGATCTGCAGTTCCTCCAGCTCCTTCTCGGCCACATCGGCCTTGAGCTGCAGGAACGGGTCCTCGAGCCGCATCAGCAGCGTTCCCTGCGCCACGTCCGAGAGCCCTTCGGCAGGAATGTCGGAAACGAAGCCGGCAGTGCGCACGCGCAGCGTCGCTTCCTCGTCTGATACCCAGACGATGCCTTCCGCCATGGTGGAATAGGGAAAGGGGATGGCCATGAGGACGATGGCGACTGCGCCTGCCGTTCCGAAAGCGACCGATACGGCCCGTCCCCGGTGCCCCGCGAGTTGCGGGCTGAACAGGACAAAGTGAAGCGCTTTCAGGGCCGGCCAGACGATGGTGCCGGCCACGCTGGCACAGGCGAGCAGCACGCCCACCACGAAGAAGTGCGTGGCGATGAAGAAGGCGACGCCCACCATGACGATGGTGCGGTAGATGAAAGAGCCGATGGCGTAGAAGACAAAGATGGCCGGCTCCCCCGGCGCCGTCACCGGCGTCTCCCGGTCTGGAAGGCCGAAGGCGTGGCGCTGGAAGAGGTGCTTCAGGTACTGGTTCGCCCGCTGGCCGAGGTTCGGCACCTCCATCAGGTCGCTCAGCACGTAATAGCCATCGAAGCGCAGCAGCGGGTTGCCGTTGAACAGAACGGTCGAGAGGCCGCACGTAACCACCACGTTGAAGGCGACGGCACGCGCCATGCCAGGCTCGGCGAGCACCCACACGATCATGGCGAGGGCGGCGAGGGCCACCTCCACGAGGATTCCCGCGGCGCCGACCAGCGCTCGCCGTGTCTTCTGCGGAAAGGCGGTTGAGGCGGAGGCATCCACATAGGGCACCGGCATGAAGGCCAGCAGCATCACCCCGAATTCGTGCACCTCGCCGCCCCACACCTTGGTGGCATAGGCGTGCCCCATCTCGTGCAGCAGCTTGATGCAGGGGTAGAGCAGCACGATCAGCAGCACATTGTGGGCGAGGAACACGCTGTCGAAGGCCGCGCCTGTCATCTGCCGCCAGTTCGTCACCGCCAGCGTCAGGCCCGCCATCAGCAGGACCATCCAGGCCAGCAGGCCCCATATGGTGAAGAGCGGGCGCACGAACGGCAAGGTGGCGGTCAGGAGGCGATCCGGGTCGAGCAGCGGAATGCGGATGGCCAGCGGGTTGCGGAAGCGTGAGACGAAGTCGCGCCGTGCCTGGCGGCCGGCACGTTCGGCGAGGTCCTCAAGGTGTGGCTGCACCCCGCCGAGAATGAGATCTGACCCATGCAGCAGGGAGAGGAGGCGCACCACATCTTCCTGCGTCGGCTGCGCCCCCCCGGGCCGGTCGCAGATAAGCCGCCAGATATCGTCCACCGTCCGGTTACCATCCATCAGGCAGACGACGTGATAGGCGGGCGTGGAGAGGCGATGGAAGCGGCCGGTCTGGTTGTCCTGCACCACATGCCAGACCTTGCCACGGAAGGATTGCCGGTGAACCTGCACATGGGCGCGCAATTGCGGGCACAGTCCGGCAACGCGATACCAGGAGGGGCTGTAGAGCGCTCCAGCCATGGCTCAGGGCATCCAGCGCCAGAGCGACAGGCGCAGCCAGTCCACGAGGCTGCGCGTCCAGATCCACAAGGTACGCCGCTGGTCCACCTCGATCTTCGCCACCCCGCGCATGCCGGGCCGGAACGCCTCGGCGGAGCCGAGCAGCCTAGCTTCCACGCGGAAAGTGTTGCGCCCCTCTTCCGCCTTAGCCACCGGCGTTATGCGGGTGATTTCGACGGGAAAGCTGTCCCCCGGCAGGGCGGCCAGCAACAGTTGCCCTGTCTGCCCCTCCTTCAGGTCCGTCACCTGCGCCTCGTCCACGCTGAGCACAACGCGATAGCCAGAGTTGGGCGCCACCTCGAACAGCACCTGCCCCCGCTGCACGGCCGCTCCGATGGACTGGGAATGGTCGCCCGAGACCAGGAGGCCATCGAACGGCGCCGTCAGGCGCGCGCGGGCGATCTGGGCATCGATGAGCTGGATCTGGGCGTCCGCCTGCTCGATCTGGTTGGTGATGAGCCGCAGTTCGCCGCGGTTGCGCTCGGACAGCGCGCGCTCATATTCGAAGGCGCGGCGCTGGCGCTCGGTGGCCCAGCGCAGGCGCTCGAGCACCAGTTCGCGATCGTCGAGGCTGGCGAGCAGATCACCCTCGCGCACCGTGTCGCCGGCGCGTGCGGGCGCCTCGCGGAGGAAGCCGTCGAAGCTCACCGTCATCGCACGTTGCATCTGGCCTTCCACCTGCGCATCCGCCGACACGCGGTAGGTCTGGTGCCAGAAGGCGAACACCACCACCAACAGCACCGCACCAGCTGCAACGGCCTTGCGCACCGCATGGCGGGGGCCGAACAGCCGTGACACCTGCTCCACGAGGGCATCGCGGGCCTTGATAACCAGCAGCCGGTCATTGAGCCGCTTGTCGTCCAGTACCGGGGCGAGCACCGTCGCCAGCATGTCCAGCAGGCGGGCGTGATCCGGCGTGAAGGGGGCGAGGCTGCTGCGCTCCAGCGTGATGGCGCCGACGAACCCGTCGCGGAGCGGCATGGGAATGGTGAGGGCGGAGCGCGAGCCATGGGCTCGGATGAGTTGCTCGTGCATCCGCACAGCGAGACGGCCGTCCGGCCGTGCCGGCCAGGAGATCAGGGCACGCTGGTCCACCGCCTCGTCCATGGCCTCGCCGAGCATGCGCACGAGGTTCATGTCTTTGCCGAAGCTGGCGCTGTGGGAGATGGCCACCACCTCCACATGCATTCCGCGCACCATGCCGATGGAGACCCTCTCGCAGGAAAAGCGATGGGCCAGTTCAATGGCGATGCCGCGGGCACTGTCCTTGAACCGCACCGGCTCCAGCCCCGCCGCCAGCAGGTCCAGCAGCACCCGGCCTGCCGCCTCTTCCGAACGGCTGCGCGCCAGATGCTCCGAGGCGAGCCTTTCGCGGAGCCACGCGACCCCCCATTGCAGCTGCCGCAAGGACAGGCCAAGGGCATCGGGCGACTGCGCTTCAACCTGGACGACCACCGCGCCGGCACAGGTGTCGCCGAACAGGATGGGAAAGGCGATGAGATGGCCGACGCCATCGGGACCATCCTCCAGCACGCCGCGCTGGCGCGCGCGGGCGGCTTCAAGCGTCGGCAGGAGCGGCACGGCCTCCGCGCCCTCCGGCCACACGGCACGGGGCGGCGCGGAGATGTCCCCCTCCAGCATCACCATCGCCGCCGTCACGCCCCCGATGGCGGCGCATTGCAGGGCCAGCCAGGCGCCGAGCCCGGCCTCCACCGTTTCCGCCCCGGTCAGTCGCGCCCAGGCCGCCTGATCGGCAAACCCGGCCTTGCGGGTGCCGGCAGCGCGGGAACTGGGCAGGGCGGTGAGCACAGGCGCCGGAGCGTCAGGCGGCCGCTTGCGCCGCAACCGCGTCAAGCGCGCGGAGCTTCTGCGACAGGCTCTGTGTGGCGCCGATGCTGAAGAGGTGCGCGTGGAGCGGGCCAAGGAACCCGTTCCGGCGAAGCGAGAGGAAGGCGTCGTCCGGAAGCTCGGCCAGCTTCTTTTCATCGACGATGGACAGGCCATGGATGCTGGCGCTGGGCCCGGTGGGACCCTGAACGTCGATGGTGACGCTTTTCAGCAGTCCCAGATCCTTCAGCGTACCGCACAGGTCTTCCGTGCGCCTGGCCGAGAGGGCGAAATCGGTGATGAGCCGGATCATGGCTGAAAGCGTGGGCGACGCCTTGCCTTCACCATCGAACAGGTACGCCCCCTCCGCCCCGGCGCGGAAACCTTCATAGGACGGGTCCACGCAGACCACCGGCTCGGCGCCGTCCCGCTCACCCAGCATGAAGGGATAGCGGCGCAGATAAGCGGGCAGATAGGTGCCGTTCCAGCGGCCGTCCGCATCCACGAACAGGTTCGAGCCGGGCTTCAGGCCGCACAGGAAGACGCTGGCGAACCGGTTGCCCACGGGGGCGAAGACGATGGGGATTTCGCGGGAAGCGGCCGCGAACTCGTCCACCACCGCGGGAATGAGATGAGACCCGCTCGCGAAGGCGAACGGGGCCTGCGACGGGGCAATCACGTGCGCACGGTGTGCCGTGCTGTCCAGCGGGACAACGGAAGAATAGAAAAGCGGCATTTCCGACATTGTGCTCGATCCTCGATGCGGATCCGCCCCCCCGGAGCGCGGACCCTTTCAGATGTTAGCCCGCGCGCGGCTCTTTGAGCACAGGCACATTCATGTCCCAGCCGTCCGGCAGGTCTCCGGCCGCGCCGCCGACCATCCAGTCGCCGTCGAGATCCAGTGCCTCCCGCAGCGCCTGCATGCGGCGGGCGCGCGCCGCGGCCGCCTGCCGGTCGAACGCCGCGAGGCTGAACAGGCCATAGGCAGCGGCGGAAGCGAAATGCATGCCGCTGCTCGCGTTTTCCTCTTCTGCCCCGGCCCGGATGGCGATGCCGCCGGCATTGGGCTGCAGGACATCCGCCGGCTGGAACGGTCCGGCTATGGGCAGGACGATGTCCGAGGCGAGACCGGCGAGAAGCGGAAGCCGCCAGTCGAGCGCAGAATGGTCGGGTCGGCCATCCTGCTCGATGCCGCCACCGCTCTGACCGGAGGCGGGCCCCTGCTCGGGCGCCAACTGGCCCTGGCCGTCGAGAGGCTGTCCGCCCTGCCCGCCACGGCCCGGCCCGGCCTCCCCTTGGGGCTGGGCCTCCTCCGGCTTGGCGCCGGACGAGTTGCGGCCGGACGGCATTCCGCCGCCGCGCGTCTGGTATTCCAGCCCCAGCGTATCGGATGCCGCCGAGCCGATGATATCGCCAGCCGTCTCGCGCTGCGGCAGGTCGCTGCCGAAGAAGGTCGGCCCATCAAAGGTCGGCCCGGCCGCGCCGCCACGGTCGACGAGCCCTTCGGAGCCGCCATTGCTTGCCGGCCCGGCCCCTTCCACGGCCGCAGCCGCAGCCGCAGCGGTGGTGTTCACGCCGGCGCCCATCACGGCGGAGAAGGCGGATGGCGGATTGTAGAGGCGCAAGGTCACAGACCCGTCCTCGGACCGTCCACGGGCATTGTCGATGGCGGTCAGGGTCAGGGCGTAGGTCCCATCCCGCTCATAGCGATGGGTCGCGGTGAAGGTGCGGGTCTGCGGATCGACGCTCACCTCGCTGGTGGTGCCATCACCCCAGGCGATGAGGACGGTATGGCTGTCCCGGACACCGATATCGCTCACGCGGCCGGTGATGAGGAACTGGCCGGAAGGTCCGCTCCGCAACTCGCGGACCACGAGGTCTTCCAGCTTCGGTTCGAGATTTTCCGCCGTCACCGCCAGACGATCCTCGGCGGAGGTGGCGGCGCGGTTGTCCCGGACCGAAACGCTCACCCGATAGGCATCCGTCACGTTGCCGAAGCTCGTCCCGTCGTCCGCATACAGGTGAGAGAGATCGAAGGTGCGGGTGGCGGCATCGAAGGTGTAGTCGTTCACGGTGCCGTCGCCCCAGTTCACCGTCACCACATGGGCGTCGAGGCTGCCAGCATCGAGGATGACGCCGGCGAGGCGGGCGGTGCCGCCTTCCGAGACCGTGCCGGTGAGGGTGAGGCCGGAAAGGGCCGGGGCGACGTTGGCGACGCTCACCGACCGCGTGGTCGCATCCGTGGCGGCCGCGTTGTCCGCAACGGTCACCGAGACGGTGTAACGGTCGGCGGGGAGGCCGAAGGACAGGGCATCGTCCAGGTAGCCGTGGGTGGCGGTGAAAGTGCCATCCGCTGCCACGGCCACGGTTTCCGCCCCCGCGCCGCCGGTCTCGTCTCCCCACATGACGGTGACGACATGGGTATCGAGGGAGCCCATATCGGTCACGCGGCCGGTGAGGGTGACGATGCCGTTCTCGTTCATGGTCGGCGTCACCGACACATCCGCCAGGACCGGCGCAACGTTGCGCACGGTGACGGAGGCGGTGGAGCGGGTGGCGGCGGCGGCATTGTCCGTCGCCGTCACGGTCATGGTGTAGGTATCGGCGAGCAGGCCCGCCGAGCGGGCGTCATCCAGATAGTGGTGGGTGGCGGTGAAGGTGCCGTCCTGCGCCACGGTGACGAGGGTGGCCGGCGCGCCGGAGACTTCGTCGCCCCACAGCACGTTCACCACATGGGCGTCGTTGGCGCCCACGTCCGAGAGGCGGCCGGTGAGAATGACGGTGCCGTTCTCGTCCACCGTGGAGGTCACGGCCACGTTGGAGAGCACGGGCGCCACGTTTCGCACGGTGACGCTGGCGGTCTGCTCCACCTCGCCACCGCCAGTGTCCACGGCGCGGATACGGACGGTGTAATTGTCCGCCCCCTTCCCGGCCGAGCGGGCATCGTCCAGATAGCGATGGGTCGCGCGGAAAAATCCATCGGACTCCAGCGTCACGAAGGTGCCGGACACGCCCAGCGTCTCGTCGCCCCAGAAGATGGCGAGGACATGGGTATCCTGGAGGCCAGGATCGCTCAGGCGGCCGCTGACGGTAATGGTGCCGCCCTCGTCCACCACGCTGTCCAAGGAAACGCCCGCGAGGCTCGGGCTCACATTATCCACCCGCACGGAGGCCGTCTGCGTGGCCGCCGTGGCGCCGCGATTGTCGCGGACGGAGACGCTCACCTCATAGGCGTCGGTCTGGTGGCCATAGGTGGTGCCGTCATCAACATAGGTGTGGGTCAGGTCGATGGCGCGCTGGGAGGCGGTGAAGGTGTATTCCGCCACCGTGCCATCGCCCCAGTCCACCGTCACCACGTGGCCGTCCAGCGCGCCGGCGTCGCCGATGGTGCCGGTGAGCCGGGCGGTGCCGCCCTCGGAAATGGCAGAGGTCAGGGCCAGCCCGGTCAGGGTCGGCGGCGCGTTGGTCACCACCACGTCGCGCTGCGCGGTGGTCCCGGCGCCCGCATCGTCGCTCGCGCTGAGGCGCACGGTGTAGCGGTCAACAGGCAGGCCGGCGGAGGTCGCGTCGTCCAGATAGCGATGGGTGACCGAGAAGCTGCCATCGGCGGCCACGGTGACCAACGCCCCGGTCGCGCCCACGCCTTCATCGCCCCACAGCACCCTCAGCGTGAGGGTGTCGCGGGTGCCCGCATCGGTGACGCGCCCGGTGAGGGTGACAAGGCCGTTTTCCTCCACGGTGGAAGTAGCCGCCACATTCTCCAGGACCGGCGTCACATTGCGCACGGTGACGGCGCGGGTGGTGGAGAAAGCGCTGACGCCATCGGTGGCCGAGAGCGTCACCGTGTAGCTATCGGAGGACAGGCCCGCCGAGCGGCTGTCATTGAGATAGCGATGGGACACCGTGAAGGTGCCGTCGCCGGCCAACGTCACCGCCTGTGCCGTGGCCCCGCCCGTCTCGTCGCCCCACAGGATGGCGAGTTGGGTCACATCCCGCACGCCTGCATCGGCGACGCGGCCTGTGAGGGTGACGATGCCGTTCTCGTCCACGCTGGCATTGAAGGTGAGCCCTTCCACGCGCGGTGCGGCATTGGTCACCGCCACCTCAAGCGCGGCCTCCACCGCCACCCCCACGCTGTCCGTCACGCGCACGGAGACAGGATAGCGGTCCGCGGAAATCGCGGTGCGGGCGTCATCCGCATAGGTGTGCGTCAGGTCGATGGTGCGGGTACCCAGCGCAAGGACCACCGTCTGCACGGTGCCGTCGCCCCAATCCACCACCACGGTGTGCGCATCGAGAACGTCCGCATCGAGGATGCGCCCGCTGAGACGCACGGAATTGCCTTCCACGATGCTGTCGGCGCCGAGCTTCATGTCCGAGAGCGTGGGCGGCGCGCTGGAGACAGGCAGAGCGAGGCTCTGCCTGCCCTCCCCGCCGTCCTTGTCGATGATGGCGACGCCGATGGAGAGCGGCGCTCCGCCGGAGGCAAGCCGCACGCCTTCCCCGTAGAGATGCTGCACCGAGAAGCCGCGCTCGCCACCCGTGAGCGTGAAGGTCTCGTAGCGGACGGCATCGGCGCCGAAGCCCCAGTCCACTCTCACGGTGTGGGTATCGCGCACGCCGGCATCGGCGAAGGTGCCTGTAAGGGTCACATAGCCGCCCTCGGCGATCTCGGCCTGGTCCAGCGTCAGCACGATCTGGCCGGGCGCCGCATTGGCGATGGCCGCCGCCACGGAGGTGGTGGCGCTGCCGAAATCCTGGTCCTCCACCTTGGCCGAGACGATATAGCCGCCGCCGTCGGCCGCGTTGTCCGGATAGGCGTGCGTGGCGGAGAAGGAATAGCCGCCGCCCGCCTCGCTCACGCGGGCGCTGGCGTCCAGTTCCGTGGCGGTGCCGTCGCCCCAGGTGAACGTGACGGTATGGGTGTCGTCCACATCCACATCGGAGAAGACGAGCTTCGCCGTCACGGTGCCCGCTTCCGGCGCCGGGGTGACGGTGAGGGCGCCGGCCACCGGCGGTGCATTGCGCACCGCGACGGTGAAGCTGCTGGCGATGGTGGGGGTGGCGCTGCCCTCGCCGACCATCACGTCCACCACGGAGAGCGTCGGGTCCGCCTCGTTGCCGCCGGCGCGCGCGAAGACGCGGGAGGCGGAATAGGTGTTGATGGTGCGGTTGGTGACTGCGTCATAGGTGGAGGACACCGGCACGAGGTCCGCCGTGGAGGTGCCGTCGCCCCACCGCACCTGAACCGCATAGGCGCCGCCCTGCCCCGGATCGGACAGGGTGAAGGTGACATCCAGCGTGTCACCCTTGTCGATGGTTACCACCGCGGGATCGCTGGTGCGCACCGCATTGGCGGCGGTGCCGTTCACCAGCACGTCGCGCACGGAGGCCAGAGGGTTCACGACCGTGATGCCGGTGCCGCGCTGGCCGCTGGAGGTGGCATCGGCGCGGTCTGTCACGGTCGCCGTCACCTGCCATGTGCCGGCCACGGCATAGGTGGCGGTGGCGATGAAGCTGCGATCCGTGGTGTTCACCACCACGTCCGAACCAGCCAGGATGATGCCGTTGCCAAGATTGATGCCGACATTGTGCAGGTCGGACAGGCCGGCATCGGAATAGCGGCCCGAAATGGTCACGGCCTGCATCTGGTCCACGACCGTGCTGGAGACGGCGAGGTCCGTCACCACCGGGGCGGCGTTGGTCACCTGCTGCTGGAACGTCTGGGTGACAGTGCCGCCCTCAAGGTCGCTCAGCGTCGCCGTGATGGTGTAGCTGCCCGGCCCGCTGTCCCGTCCATAGGACTTGGCGAGGTCGAAGCGGGTCACGCCCGCTGCAATGCTGCTCACCGTGGTGGTGCCGTCGCCCCAGTCGATGGTGAGCCGGCGGGCGTCGTCCGCGCCCGCATCGGACATCTCGCCCGTGAGATGGAAGGTGCCGCCCTCCACCGGAATGGAGGAGGCGGCCACATTGGCGAGCACGGGCGCCGCATTGGTCACAACCACGCCATGGGTGACGGTGCCGCTGAGGCCCTCGCTGTCCACATAACTCACGGTGACGGTGTAAGCCGCTTCATCGCGATAGACATGGGTCAGGGTCTTGGTGGCGCCGCCGGTCAGGGATTGGGTGGTGCCGTCGCCCCAGTTCACCGTCCATCCGGTGAGGCGGTCGCCATTGATCCACCACAGGCCCGGGTCCACGTAACCGGGATCGGTGGCCGTGAGGTCCAGCGTATAGGCGGAGCCCTCCTCCACCGTGCCTGTGCCGGTCGCGTCCACGCTGGGGGGAACGTCGCTGATGGTGACGGAGGCATAGGCCGTAATCGCCGCGCCGCTGGCATCCTTCACCTGCGCCTTCACGACCATGGTGCCGGAGAGGCGCGCATAGGCCGCGGGAATGGCGACGGCGGAGGTGGTCTGGTTCACCAGATCCCATGTCCCGTCATTGTCGAAGTCGAAATCGTAGCGCAGGCGTGCGGCATCATAGGCGGAGGCGTCGGTCGCGCCGGTGAAGCCCACAATGGCCTGCTGGTCCGGCGTGGTGGCGCCTTCCGTGCCGCCGCCAAGCTGGCTGAACGCCGTAAAGGTGGGGGCGGAATTGGTCACGGTCAGGTCCGCCTGCCGGATCACGGACTGCGCGGAGCCACCCGTGCCATAGACCACTTCCACCGAGATGGCGTCGGCATAAGACCCGTTGCTGGTGATGCCGGCATCCTTCGCCTGCTGCCAGGTGAGGAGCGGGGCCGCTCCCGTGAGCCCGGAGACAACCGTGCCGTTCACTCGCCACACATAGCTGGTGGGCGTGCCGTTGGCAGTGGCGGAAAGCTGCACGGTGCCGCCGGCGGTCATGGTGGCATCCGCCAGCACCACCGCATTCACGGAGCCGGGCGCAGTGGGAGGCGGCAGGACCACGGTGACGGAAACCGGCGTGGAGAGCGTGGGCGTCGAGGCGGTGTCCTTGTCATACACGCCCACGGTCACCTGATAGCTGCCCGGCGACTGGTAGGCGTGGCTCGCCTCGCGCACGCTGGCGCCATAGGTCTGCACCGTGCCGTCGCCCCAGTCGATGCGCCAGCCGGTGGGGACATCCGCCGCCGAGGGGTCGCTGCTGGAGAATTGCACGGTGGCCGCGCTGCCGAAGGTGACGGTGCCGGCGGACGCGGCGACGGAAACCACGGGCTTCGCGTCATTCACCCTCACGCGCACACTGGCGACGGCAGTGAGGCCGTCCTCGTTCGTGGCCTGCGCGGCGAAGGTGTAGCTGCCATTATCAAGAATGCCGATGGCCAGCAGGTCCAACCAGGTGAGTGTCAGCAGCGCCACGCCATTCACCACAGGCGCGAACTTATCGCCGAAGCGGCCATCCCCGTCGAGGTCGAAGGAGACGATGCCATTGATGAGGGCTGCGCTGCCCACGTCGCTCACATTCACCCGGAGCGCAAGGCCGGCGCCCTCCTGTGTCGCATCCACCGTGCCGAAGGCGATCGTGGGCGGAAGGAGCGCGCGGGCGCTGCCGCCGCTGGCGGGCGTGGGCGGCGGCGCCGAGGCGCCGAAGCTGGTATAGACAACGCGGCCGTAGCCAAAAACGTCCACCTGCCCGTCCTCGAAGACGAGGGTGCCGGCCGGGCTCGCGAGCGCACCGCCGGAGGTGTAGGTGCTCATGGTGCCGCTGCCGGGATCGAAGACGAGCACGTCCACACCCGCGCCGCCGTCAAGGCTGATGCCGCTGCCGGGGCTGATCCCCTGTCCGGTGACGCTTGCCGTATCCGCATCGTCGCCGCCCTGCAGGGTGACGGTGGAGGATGTGACACGCACCACCGAGAAGCTGTCTGCTCCCCCTTCGCCCTTGAGGGTGAGGCTTGCGCCCGTGCCGGTGCCATAGACGGTGAACACGTCATTCCCGGCCCCGCCGGAGGCGATAAGCACGGAACCGGCGCCGAGGCGCGAGATGACGAAGCTGTCCGCGCCAACCCCGCCGGACAGCGTCACGCGGCCGTTGGTGCCCGTGGTCACCACGTCGAACGTGTCGCTGCCATCGCCGCCCGCCACGGTGATGGTGGCGTCGGCATTCTCGGCGCGCAGCGACACGGTGTCGTTGCCGCTGCCCAGATCGACACCGGTGTTCGCCCCCACATCCGAGAGGACCACCGTATCGGCACCTGCGCCGGTGCTGATGGTGACGGACATCACCCCCGCAGCAACCGCGCCCAGATAGGAGATGCGGTCCGCCCCGGCGCCGGTCTCGACCACGAGGTTCTCCACGCCCGAGTGGCGCAGAACGGAATCGCGCGGTGCCACCACGTCGGAGAGGTCCACCACGAAGGTGGCGATGCCGCCGCGCTGGGTGAGATTGCCGGTGCTCGTCACATAGACGGTCAGCCCATTGCCGGTACGCGCGCCGATGAGAATGGAGCTGGCGCCCACGAGCCCAGCCGCTCCGCCCGACCCCTCGCGGAACACCTGGATGGCGCGTGGATCGACCTTGCCCGTGGCATCGTCGCGCTCGAACACGGAAATGGCGCCGCTGGCATTGACGGCGAGCACATATTTGCCGCCGGGCGCCACGGCGAAGTCCGTGATGCCTGCCGCGCCGCGCGCATTGTCCGCGCCCTGCCGCACCTCCTGCACCAGCGTTGCGCCGTCATAGACATCGAAGCCGTTCAACTCGGGCCGCGACACATAGCGGATCGCGCTCGCCACGCTCTGTCCCGCCGTGCCGTTCGAGGTGGCGGCCGGGACGCCTGAACTGGTGGTGAAGGAATGGAAGGCGAAGACGCCGGTACTGATGTTGCGGAAAAGCTGGAGCTGGCCGGACTGGCCGTCGCTCGTCACCGCATTGATGCGCACGAACGCACCGTCGATGCGCATATCGGTGAGGCTGGTGAAGGTCGGCCGCGTGTCCGAGCCATTGCTTGCCTTCGCCATGCTGCCGGAGACGACGCCGTTGCTCACCAGTTCCGTGGTAACGCCCGAGGCGCTCGTCACCCAGAGCGAGGCGGAGGCGGCGTCGGTGCGGAGCGTGGTGGTGGGCGTAGAGCCACCTGCCGCGAAGCTGTCGATGACGAAGCCATAGACCCCGCTGCTGCCCTCGCCCATGCCGCTATTGGCATAGGCGCCGGCATTCACGGAGAAGCTGCTGAAGGTGAGCCTGTTGTCCACGCCCCGCGTGAACACGGCATAGCCGGTCTGGTTGGCGGCATTGGTCGCGCTGACCAGAACCTGGCTGCCATTCACCGTGATGGCGCCGAGCGCGCCCAGTTCCGTGCGCCCGTCCACGCCCTGCCGGAAGCCCTGGAGCACGGCGCCGTCCTCCGAGAACACGACCAGCGTGTTGGAGACCTTGTCGATGCCGTAGAATGCAGTGCCGGAGGCATTGGTGACGCGCACCGCATGATCCAGCCCCTGCAGGTCGCTGGTGGTGGCGGAGGCCTTCTGGGTGACGGTGATGTACTTCACCTGGCCGTCCGCGAGGGCGGTCGGCAGGTTGTTGGCGTCCAGCGACAACGTCGTGCCGCCCGCTACCACGGAAGCGGTGACGGCGGTATCGGTCTCGCGCACCAGCGTGATCCAGACCGCGCCCGGCAGGAGTTGGTCCACCTGGGTGACGGTGGTGACCCACTTCTGGCCAACAGCATCCCATGCCTGCGTGAGGTAGCCGTCCACGGCGAGGGACCTGGACGCCTCGCCATTGATGCCGAGCATGGGCGTGTTGAGAGTGATGCCGGCGGTGGAGCTGGTGCCGGTGAGGTTCACCACCACCACCACGTCATAGCCGGTATAATCCTGGTCCAGCGTCAGCATGCCGCTGGAGGCGGCGGCCAGCGCAGCCATGGTGTCAAACCGCAGCACCGCCACCAGCGCGTTGCTGTCCGACGCCTGCACGCCGCCGGTTCCGGAGTCAAAATCAAGGGCGCGACCGTCCAGGAGCGTCCCGTTTTTGTTCAGCAGCAGGCCCGCCGTACCGGCCCCATAGCTGAGACCCACGATGTTCGGGGTCTCCACATTGCCATTGAACATGGCATTGTGCTCGCCGCCCGCCGTGGCGGACAGCCCGGTGACGCCCTGGCTACCGAGAATGGTGGGCGTGCCCGCGGTGTCGGTGGTGTTGTCGAGGACCACTGCCCGGCCGTTGCTGCCGGAGCCGCCCGAGGCAGCCGTGCCGCCACCCGCACCGCCCGTGCCGCCGGAGACGTTCACCGTCACGCCACCAATCTTGATGTCGGTGGCGATGAGTTGGACCGTGCCGCCCGCGCCGCCGGAGCCACCCGCCCCATCGCCGCCCGCGCCGCCGGCAGCGCCGTTGCCGCCGGAGCCGCCCGCCGCGCCCGTGGCGCCGCCAGCGCCGTTGTTCACGCCATCGCCACCCGTCGCGCCGGAGGTGCCGCTTGTGCCGTTGGAGCCGCTTGCGCCGCCGGTGCCGGCGGTCCCGGCCGAGCCGGTGCCACCCGTTGCGGTCAGCGTGCCACCCCCGAGCGCGGAGATCTTGCCGGAGGCGATGATCGCGAAGGCACCGCCGCCGCCGCCACCCGCGCCACCTGCGCCGCCCGTGCCGCCGGCACCGCCCGTGGCGCCGTCACCACCGCTGCCACCTTCGCCGCCATTGCCGCCGATGCCGCGCGGACCGCTGGAATCGCGCACCGCGCCGCCGCCGCCGCCGCCGGCGCCACCGCCGCCGCCGCCGCCCGAGCCGCCCGAGCCGCCGCCCGAGCCGGAGCCGCCCGCCGCGCCGCCGCCGCCTGCCGAGAGGGCGAGGCCCGTGCCGCTGTTGCTGCCGCCCACGCCCGCAAGGCCATCGGCGCCCGTACCGCCGGTGCCGCCATCCACGCTGGCGGTACCGTCCGAGGTCTTGCCGCCATAGGTAGTGTCATTGTCGATGCGCTGGGGAATGCGTTCCTGCTGCGCCACGTTGGAAGTGCTGCCGGGATATTTTCCGCCCATGCCGCCGGTGATGGAGCCGCCCGAAGCCAGCCCGCCGCCATCGCCGCCCGCACCCGTCGTGCCGGCTGCCCCGCCGAGCACGGCCCCCGCGCTGCTGCCACCGGACGAGCCGCCCGCCGTGGCCGCGCCACCGGAGCCGCCCGCGCCGCCGGCCGCGCCCGCCGTGCTGGCGGTGGCGGCCGTGCCGTCGCCGCCGGCTCCGCCCCATTCGCCGTGATAGTCGCGCCAGTCGGCATATTGTGCATCGGAGCCGGAGCGCAGATAGGCCCGCCCGCCCGCGCCGCCATCGCCGCCGTCGCCACCGCTGCCGGCCGTGCCCGCCGTTCCACCCGCGCCGCCGCCCGCCGCCGTGCCGCCGGTGCCACCGCCCGCGCCGGCGCTGCCGGCGGCATCCACCGCGCCGCCGGTGCCTTCCGCGGCGTTGCTGCCGTTGGCCTCCAGGGTGACGTTGGCGCCGATCTCCACGTCACCCAGCACGTTGAGCGCAAGGGCACGCGAGCCCGACACCCGCACGGTGGTGTTGTCGGTGATCTTCAGGTTGCCATAGATGGTGAGCGTCGCGACGCCCGTGGTGGCATTGGTGGACCAGGAGAGGCGATAGCCCTGCCCGCCGGTGGAATAGCTGCCGGAGATGCTCAGCGCCGTTGTGTTGATCACCAGGGTGGAGGCGGAGGCGGTGCCGAACTGGATGACCGGGATCGTCACGCTGTTCGCCAGCGACTTCACCGAGGTGTCTCGGTCGAACAGGCGCAGCGCCTTCACGCTGTCCATATAGAGATCGCCCGTGCCGCTATAGGTCCATGTCACGGCCGTCAGGGCGGCGAAGTCGTCGCCGAACTGGATGGCGCGCCCGGTGGAATCTACGGCGAGGCTCGCGAGCGTCACCGTCTGGCCGGACAGCGTGGTGCCGGTGATGGTCACCGTGCCGCTGCCGCCATCGGAGAGGCGAGCCGTGAGCCCCTGCAGGCTGAAGACCCCGCCGGCGGGAGAGGTCTGCATCGTCACGGTCCTGCCGTCGCCCGTCTTCAGCACCGTGCCCACATCCGCCACCAGGGCGAGGTTGGCGCTGGTCAGGCTGCCGGAGAACCGGAATCCGTCCTCCGTATAGGCGCCGGAGGAAACCGTTCCGTCGAAGGAGATGACGCCGAGAATCGCGGACAGGCGCTCGAAATCCGCCTGCGGATTGGTCTGGCTGACGATGCTGGGGTCGGCCGACATCAGCACGAGGTCGCCATTGATGATGCCGGTCACGTCACCGCCGGAGCCGGAAGTGACGGTGAGGCGATCGCCAACGCTGCCGCCGGATTTCAGCACGAACTCGCTGGCGCCATCCGCATCCAGCACCGTGTAGGCGGTGCCGGTGCCCTCGCTGAGCACGCCGCCATTGTAAGCCCAGTTGCGGGTGGTTGCGTTGCCCGTGTCATCGGCCACGAAGCGCTCGACAAGCTTGGTCAGACGCGAGAAGCGCGAGGTTATGCTGCCATCGATGGTGGACGGAATGACCACGGAGAGCGTGTCCGTGCCCTCCTCGCCATCCACGAAGATGTCGCCGCCCACGCTGACGGCGCGGATCTCGTCATTGCCGCCGCCCGCGCGCACATTGATTCGCAGCCCGCCCTGCGCGGCGGAGGTGGTGTTCAGCGTGATACTGTCATTGCCGGAGCCCAGTTCCACATCCACCACCTCGATGCCCGCCGAGGTGAAGCTACCGGAGAGCAGGCCGTCAAAGGCGATGCCTCCCGCCTGGTCGTGAATGTTGACGGACAGCGCGTCGGTGGCCGCCGAGCGGTCGAGGCGCACCGTGTCCTGGGTGCCCCCGCCGCCATCCACCGCAACGCTTACCGCGCCCGTTCCGATGATCAGCGTGTCCGCCCCCTCGCCCAGCTCGGCGGTGACGAGATGGGCGGAGCTGTTCACCGTCACAGTATCCGCGCCGCCATGCGTGCCGATGCGCAGCGCGCCGGTGGCGCCGGTGATGGTGACTGCATCGCTGCCGCCGCCAAGCTGCACGTTCGTGGTGCCGGCGAAGCCGGAGAAGCGGCCGAGCAGCGTGTCCGCGCCCGTATCCGTCCGGTAGGTGGCGGTGCCGCGCCCGGCCGCATCCGTGCCGAGGGTGAAGGCGATGTTGGCGATGTCGTCCGCCTTCATGGCAAACGCGACGGCATCGCCCGTACCGCCCGTGGCGGTGACGGCGGACTTGATCTGAAGGAAGGCGTTGCTGATGGAAGCGTCGCCGATGGTGATGGTGTCCGAGCCCGCGCCGGCCTCGATGGTGGTGGCGGTCGAGGCCGCAGTGGACTTCACCGTGAAGGTGTCGCTGCCCATCCCCAGCTTGATGCGGAGCGTCTCGATGCCGCCGGCAACGCTGTTATAGGCGCCGAACTCCACCGCTGCCGGGCCGAGGCCCGACACGCGCTGGCCGTCAGTGTCCAGCACGCCCGCAAGGGCTGACGGGGCGTCGGCGGCATCCACCACCAAGGCATCGGTGCCGCCGCCGCCGCGCACGCGCAGCAGGCTGCCGACAGCGCCCGCGACAACCGAGATACTGTCATCGCCTTCGCCGAGGCTCAGCAGGGTTTCAATGGCGGTGCCGGTGACGGCGACGCTGTCGGCGGAGGCGCCGGTGCGCACCTCCAGCATGTCGCCTGCCGCACCCGAAAGGTCCAGCCGCCCGGTGCCGAAACCAGAGATGCGGGTGAGCGTATTTCCGCCCACCGTGGCCGTGCCGAGCGTGAGCGCAACGGCCGGAGCGGAGGCGAAGTCCAGCACCACGCTGTCCGCGCCGTCACCGCCCGCAGCCATGATGCTGCCCGCCAGAGCGAAAGGATTGGCGGCGGAGAAGATGAGCGCATCGGCCCCCCCGCCCCCGTTCACCGTCAGCGTCGTGCCGGCTTCCACGCGGCTGACCGTGATGGTGTCCGCCTTGGCGCCGCCATTGATGGTGATGGAGGACGCCTGCAGCAGGCCGGAAATGGTGATGACCGCGCCGTGGATATCAGCGGAACCGGCATCGCCGTTCAGCAGGATTCCGGCGCCGCCGCCGGCTTCCACCCGTGCCCCGGAGGCCACGGAGAGATTGTCACCCGCATTGAGCCTCACCGCCCCCGCCGTAGCCTTGATGAGGCTCTGGGCATCCAGGGTGATGTTCTGGGTGGCGGAACTGGTGTCCGTGGTGGCGACGGTGATGTCGCCGGACGTGGAAAGCAAAGTACCGACAAGGAGCGCGCCGGAATCCGTCACGTTCACACCACTGCCAGCCATGGCATTCAGCGCGTCGGTGGAGATAGCGAGCGAGCGATCCGCAGTGCCGATGCCCGTGCCGGCCGCCAGCCGCAGCAGCGCACCGGAGATGGCCGGGGTGGTGCCGGTGCCGGCCGCCGTGATGGAGCCCGCCGCGGTGAGAACCACTTCCGCATAATACGGGTTGGTGATGGTGATCGCCCCCGCCACGAGGTCACCCAGCGCCTCGATCGCGATGCCGCGATTGGCGCTGGCGCTCACCTCTCCGGCATCGGTGGCGATGGCATTGTCCGCAGTACCGACCTTGCCATTGAAGCCGGCATCAAGCGCCACGCGCCCGGCGCGGATGGCGGATGGCGCGCCGGAACCCAAAATGTCGCCCATGGCGCTGGTGATGCTCACCGCGCCAGCGGTCACGATCCCCTTGGTGAGGAGGATGTCGTCGTTCGACGTGATCGTGACTGTACCGGCGGCAATTCCGCTGGCGGTGACCACCGGGCTCGCGAATGCGCCCGAGGCAAGGCCGCCTTCCACCACGATGCCGGCGCTGGAGGCCGTGCCCGTGGTGCGGATGGCGCCAATTTGGAGCAGGCGCGCGGATGCGTTGGTGATGGTGACGGTGTCGAAGCCACTGACGCCGCTGAAGGTGGCATCGAGGCCGCGAATGGTTTCCGCCGATTCCACGAACCCGCTGGCCCGCCGCTCCGTGTCCGGATCCCAGTTGGAGGCAGTGATGCGGAACAGCGCGCGGGAGGGGCCAGCCTGCCCGAACAGGATGTCGGACACCGTCACCTTGTCGTCCGTCACCACCACTTCGGCTGAAACGCCGGACTGGGTGACGCGCCCTCTGTCGTCGATGGTGATGGACGGCGCGGCGGAGCCCGACAGCGTCACATCGCCATTGAAATTGATGTCACGGTTATAGGTGACCTCACGGACAGGAGTGGAATCACCGAAATCGATCAGCGCCGATTCCTTGTAGGCATTGGCGACGAAGATCGCATTCGCCTGCGCATCGGCCAGCACGTCCAGCGTGCGGGCGGCGATGGTGACGTTGCGGGTGACCGCGATGTTGGTGTTGGTAATCGCCTTGAGCGTGCCCGTGCTGTCCGTGTCGCCGCCCACGCCGGTCATGCGCGCATTGGCGGTGGAGCGTTCGTCCACGCCCGCCTGCGACGCCTTCAGTATCACGGCATCGCCGCTCAGCGCAGCGCTGCCCCCGACGGTGACCTGGGCGGTCGAGCCCGTGCCCGTCAGCGCGGACGTGGCGTTGGTGTCACTAATGCCGGCGACGGTGAGCGCCTCGGCATAGGCGTTGAGCTTGAGCTGGCTGACCGTCGCGAGCACGTTCAGCACATCGCCGGCCGAGACGCGCCCCGCGAGCACTGTGGTCGTCGTTGACGTGTCCTGCGTCAGGGTGGTGTCGGCCTTGGAGCCGGAGACGCCGCCCAGAGACTTGGTCTTGGACACCACGTCGAAATTGCTGCCGGAACGGCTGTCGATGGTCAGGTCGCCACCGGCGGTGAGGTCCGTGCCGCTGCCGATGGTGGTCTCCACCTTCGCGCCGTTGCTGGCGCTCGCATTCGCCAGTGAGCCGCTGATGATGCCGCCGCTGCCGCCATGGGCTGTGACGGTCGCGGTCTGGGTGGCGAGGGAGACGATATCGAGGTCGCCCGTGGCGGCTATTGCCACGTTGGCGCCGATGGTGGTGCGGCTTTCCTGCGCCGTGTCCGCCACCGCCTTCGCGAGAACCACGGAGCGCAGAGCCAGGCTGCGCCCGTCCGCCGTTACGTCAAGGACAACGCCGGCATCGGTGCCCACGGAGATATTGGTGCCGGAGAGCACCACGCCATCGGCAAGGGTGGCGAGGGTCTGCGGGTTCGCCTCCACGTCCACCAGCAGCCCCGCACCGGCATAGAGCGCAAGCGAGGAAGACTCGCCGGAGGCATCCACAGTGGTGCGGCCCTGCGCGAGCACGCTCAAGTCACGCCCGCGCAGGGCGGCGCCCGCGCCAACCGAGACCACCGTGCGCGGATTGGCGACGACGCTCACCACCACCACGCCCACGGCGAGGGCGCCGAGCTGGCCGCCCTTAACGCTGATATCCTGCAAGTTTACGACGGAATCCGCCTTCACACGGAGCGTGCCATCCGCATTGATCGAGGCATCCGCGCCCACGCTGGCGGTGGTGGAGCCGCCCACATCGATGAGCACAACGCCCGCCTGAGCGCTTAGGCCGCCGGCCGAGAGCGCCAGCGCCATGGGGATGTCCTGGCCCAGCACCCGCGCGTCACGAGGCTTGATGGTGGTGCGACGCACCGCATCCACCGTGACCGAGGAGGCGCGCTCGCCCGCAGCATCGGAGCCGATCTCTGTGCCGTCGCTGACGGCGGCGACCACATCCACGTCCTGGGTGGCGGACAGGAGGGCAACACCCACCACCACGCCGCCGAGCGTTGCGGCGGTGACGTTCTGCTCCAGCGTGTCCGTGCTGGAGGCGCGCACGCTCACGGCGCCCACGCGCGTGAGACTCGCGCCATCGCCCGTGCCGGCGGCGGCCGAGCCGATGGCCGGACGCGCGCCGATGAAGGCGGAAACCGAACTCGTGTCCTTCACCACCGCCACCGCGCCGCCCAGCGCGAAACCGCCGCCCGCACCGGCAAAGCCGAGCACGTCGAAGGTGGTGGTGCGATTGGCCGCAAGATTCACATCCACCTTGGAGGATGCGCCCGCCGTCACGGTCACGGCCGGGCCCATATAGGCCGTGAGGTCCGCATCCAGCGAGATGACGGCAATGCCGACGCCCGCGCCGACGGCGGCCAGTGCCGCCCCGCCCGCGCGAACCGTCACGTCCACGGTCTGCGTGGCGGTGATGGAGAGCGTGCCCGTGCCGCCGCCCGCGCCCACCGTGACGAGGGCGCCGTCGCGGACGGAGGCAGAGGTGCCGCTCGGATCCACGGCGGTCCCTGCGCTCTCAAGCTCCGGGGTGCCGGCAGCCTGCACGCCTGCACGTGCCTGCCTGTCCGCATGTGCCACGCCGCTGACCGGCCCGGTCCCCGAGCCGGGCGTTCCGAGGCGCTCGAACAGCGTTCCGAGCATGGCATTGGCAGCGCCGCTCACATCCGTGCCCTGCCCGCTCAAGGCATGGCCGGTCTTGCCGTCCGTCTCGTACGTGTCGTCCAGATTGCCGCCGATGGAGAAGACCACCACGCCGCCAGCCGCAGCCCCGATACCGATGCCGGCGCTGATGGCGGTGCTGTCCACCGTCCAGTCCGAGGTGGCGGAAATGGCAACGGAATGAGTCGCCGTCACCTCCGCCGAGGGGCCGATGGAGGCCTTGGTGTCGTTCCGCAGCAGTCCCACGACCACCGAGCCGCCCGCAGCGACCGCGCCGATCCCGCCCGCGCCGGTCACGACGGTGACCTCAGTCGTATTGCCGGCGGACACGGACACGTCTCGCGCCGTCACGCTCGGAGCACGGCTGGCATTCTCGCCGATGGCGGCGGTGGTGTCGCTGTCGATGTCCAGATAGGCGACCGAGCCGCCGATGCCTGCGAAAAGCCCGCCGCCGAGGCTGGCGGCCACCGTCGTCACGTCTTCCGAGGAGGTGGCGTCCACCGAGACCGTTCCGGCCGCGCCGATATCCGCCCCGTCGCCGATGAGCGCCTTGGTGATCTTGGTGATCGAAATGTAGCTGACGGCGCCGGAGCCGCCGCCCATGCCGCCGATGCCGACCGCGCCGGCGACCTGTGTCAGGTCCGTCGTGTCGGTGGCGGCGATGTCCACGTTCGCCCCGGCCGTGACGATCGCGCCGCCGTCGATGGCGGCCAGCGTGGTGGTGTCCAGGCTGGCGATGGCGAAGCTGCCGGCAAGGCCCACCGTGCCCGCGCCGCCGACGCCCGCGCCGACGATGACGATGTCCTCCTGCGCATTGGCGTGGATGGTCACATCCCCGCCGGCATTCACCGTGGTGGGCGCAGCCTGCGTGCCGAGGATACGGGCTTGCGTGTCGCCTTTCAGGACCACGCCGCTCGCCGCCAGCGTGCCCGCCGCCGCGCCCGACGCGGCAAGGCCGCCGCCGATGGACAACGCCTCATAGCTGCGTCCGGCCGAGACGAGGATATCGCTGTCGGAGGCCGGGGTCGCGCCGTCGTTGATCTTCGCGCCCGCGCGGATTTCCGCCGTGGTGTCGATGTCGTGGATGGCGACGCTGCCGGCGATGGTGCCTGCCACGGAGCCGGCCACGGCAAGGCCCGCGCCCGCGCCGACGAAGGAATTGGTGCTCACCGCCGCCACGATCAGGCCCTTGCGGGAGACGGAGTTCGCGGCCGTGTGGCTGTTGTCGTCGAGGTCGCGCGAGAAAGAGTCGTTGTCCACGTCCGGCGCGCGGAAGCTCAGCACCGGCACGAGCGTGTGGCGCGAGAGGCGGACGAGGTCGCTGTCCGAAAGATCGATGCGGTCAGCCGAAAGCCCCGCCCTAGCCGCCGCAGCGGTGCGGTAGAGCGCGATGGTGTTCGCGTCGATGCGGCCCACATAATAGCGGCTGCCGTCCGTCAGTGCGCCCAGCGTGTCGCCGTCGGTGAGGTAGTTCACCTCCTGCCCGCTCTCATAGCCGTGGCCGGTCACGGTGATGAGATTGCCCGTCACCGCATCATCGTTGAAGGCGGTGGAGAGGGGCGTGTCGGAACTGTCGGGGGTCTCGTCCGTAACGTCCGAGAAATCGCCGTTCTTCGCGGCGGCCCAGCCGAGCGAGCCGAGGGCGGTCACGCGGGCATTCTGCCCCACATAGGCCAGCGTCGTGACGTTGAGGAGGCCGAGGGTGAGCGGCAGGCCCACCGCCGCCGAGCCGCCGACCGTCAGGTTGGCGGAAACGGCGGTGAGGGAGAGGTCGGAATCCGCCTGCACCACCACATTGCCGGCGCTGGTGACAGTGGCATTGTCGCCGATGAACGCGCGCGTCGCGAGGTTTGCCACCGAAATGCCGGCCGTGAGCGCGCCGGCCGCCGAGCCGCCAATGGCGCCCGCCGCGGACACGCCGAGATTGGACGTGCTGCCCTTGGCGGAGACCACCACATTGGTGCGCCCCGTGACATCGGCCCCCGCCGCGATCGAGGCTTCCACCGTGCGGCTGAGCACGCCCGCATCGACGCCCGCACCGATGCCGGTCGAGCCGCCGATGCCGAGCGAGCCGGCAATTCCGGTCAGCGTCAGGTCGCCGCGCGCCGCCACCACCACGTCGCCCTCGGACGAGACACTGCCACCCGTGGCGTCGGCCTTGCCAATGGTGGCCTTCACGCTGTCGCTGACCGTGGTGACGCTCACCGCGCCGGCGAGGCCCGAACTGCTGGAGACCGAGCCCGCCGCCGCCACCATGAGCAACGGCAGGCTGGAGGACGCTTCCACGCCCACGCCGGAACGGTTCTCGCCATCCAGATCCGTGAACATGTGCCGCCGCGCGGCGGCAGAGACGGTGGCGCCGGAGGCGATGCGCGCCTCCGTGACATTGGCGACGGCGAGGATGGTGGCCGAGAGGCCGAAGGCAACCCCGCCCGCCGCCAGCGAGACCTGTCCGGCCACCGCCGTCACCGTCGCCTCATTGGCCGCGCGCACGCGGACATTGCTGCCCGCCTCCACCACGGAGGTGCCGTCAATGCCAGCCTTCGCGCTGTTCTTCACCACCTCGACCGAGACCGAGCCGCCCAGCGCGGACTGGAGGCCGCCGGCAAGGCCGACCGACATGGTCTTGATGGCCGCCTTTTCCGAGGCGGACACATCCACATCGCCATCCGCTTTCACGAAGGCGGCTTCGGTGTTGCCGTCGAACGTCCCCTGCCCGCTCACGGCAATGGTGCTTTGCACCGTGTTGACGATGAAATTCACGCCGATGGCGGCGCCCACGCCGGTCTGGGCCGAAAGCCCGAGCCCACCCGTGAGCGAGCGGATGGAGGAACGGTCCTGCGCGGTGACGGAGACATCGCCGCCGGTCAGGGCGTCGATGCCGCTCGCCGCGATGAAGCTGGTGCCGGAAATGCCACTGGTGACGGTGTTGATGATGCCGTTGACCGACAGCGAGGCGCCCACCGCCGTGCGCATGCCGAGCCCCGCGCCCACGGCCAGCGAGGCGATGGAACTGTCCGAGAGGGCCGAGAGCGTCACTCCCGCGCCCGAGGTTCGCACGGTGGAACCGGCGATGCTGGCGCGGGTGGTGGTGGCGATCTGGTTCCAGGCGAGGGCCGCCCCGAAGCCGCTGCCCTGACCGGACAGGCCAAGCGCGCCCGCCACCGCCGTGATGCTGGCGCTGTTGTCCGCGCTCACCGTGACCGAGCCGGCCGAAACCGAGGCGTTGGAGAGCGAGGCGCCCGTAATGGCGCTCCTGGAGCTGGAGAAGACCTCGCGGTCCGTGGAAATGATGTTGGCCGCGAGCGTGAAGCCCACTGAGGCGCCGCCGCCCCCGCCGCCGCCGGCCCCGATGGCAAAGGCCTTGATGCTCTGGTCGTTGATGGATTCGACGGAGAATTCACCGGAGCCGAGGTCGAAGCTCGCCTGCCGCGTGGTGCCGAGCACCTGCGCCTGCGTGGACGAGCCGAGGATGTTGAGCGCCACGGAGCCACCCACGCCGGCGCCGGCCAGGGCGATGCCCGCGCCGCCGCCCACGGTGAAGAGGTCGATCGCATTGTGCGCGGTGACGGCCACGTCCGCCGCCGTCACAGGTGCACCGGGATGGTCCTCATCCTCCGCGCGCACCACCGCCACGCCATCGATGAAGGCATTGACCGTGCTGCCGATATAGGTGCCGGCGACCGAGCCGCCGAAGCCGCGCGCCTGCGCGTTGGTGGTGACGCCGATGCCCACCGTGAAGGTATCGATCTCGCCTTCCTGCAGCGCCTCCACCTTCAGCCGGCCGGGACGTGTGCCTGTGCCGGGGGCCGGCACCGCGGCGGGGGCGAGGGTGATGGCCAGCGCATTGGCCGCGTTGGGGCTCGCGAGGCGGTTGGCGACGAACGCCTCCACGACCGAGGTGGCCACCGTGACGGAGAAGGCGCCGCCGATGACCGTGCCGCCCTGCCCGCCATAGGCGACGGAGGCGCCGCCGATGAGGTTGAACAGGTCTGCCGCATTCTTCGCGGAGACGGTCACGTCGGAGGCGGAAATATCTCCCGAGGCATTCACATAGGAGCGCACGGTGTCGTTGCCGACCCACACGGACGCCGCGCCCGCAAGGCCGAGGCCGCTGCGGGAGGACGGCGCCGCCTGCGCTTCGCTCAGCGAGGAGACCTGACCGGCCGCGCTGTCCGCGCCGCCGTCCGGCTCCCCGCCCGACATGGAGGCGCTGGGCGAAAGACCTCCGGTGAGGTCACTTTCCTGCTTGGCGCTGGCGTCGAGTTCCTTCGCGGGCTCCTCGCCGCCATCACCGGAGGGACCGCTCAGGGCACCCGCCGCGATGATGTTGACGGCGGTGTTGGTGACCCGCCCCTCCACCGTCAGCTCCGACGCCTCGATGACGATCTTCGCGGTCGGGGTTGAGGTCATGGTGCCGGAAGAATCCGCGCCGATGAAGGCGCTCACGTCCCGGTCGATATTGAAGACGCCGAAGCTGACGCCGATGCTCTTGCTGCCCGAACCGCCCCAGACGAAGGCGCCGGCGAGATTGAACATGTAGCCGTCATTGCCGGCGGACACCGTGACCGCCCCGCCGCCGGTGATCTCCGGCGCGCCCGAGAGCGTCGCGACGATGCCCGCATCCACGCGCGAGCGGGACACGGTGACAAGGCCGGATCCGGCAATAGCATAGGCCGCGCTATCGCCCGCGAGGGCGCCGGCCTGGCTGAGGGCCACGCGGGTGAGGGTCTCGGTGGCCGTGACAGCCAGCGCGCCTTCGGCACCGATGCGGACCTTCACGTCCCCCTCGATGCGGGCGACCGTGTCGGTCATGTAGACCGCGACACCCAGCGAGCCACCCGCGCCGGAGCCGCCGGAGCGATTGAACAGGTCCACGAGGTCGCCGCCCTTGGCAGCTTCCGCGATGCCATTTTCGCGGATGGCATCCGCCATTCCCTCGCCGAGCCCCCAATTGCCAAGGCCGACAATGTCCACCGTCTCGTGCACCACTTCCGCATTGACGGTGACGCTCTGGTCCTCCGCCGGCGTCCAGGGCTGGCCGAAGAAGTCGTCCGCGGGCGTGGACGCATCGTCGGTGCGCTGGTTGATGCGCGCGCCGCTCTGGATCTTCGCCACCGCACTGTCGTCGTAGACGAGGGCCGAGATGGAGCCGGACACGCCGATGGAGCCCGCAGCCCCGGTGTTCGCGAGGGCGACGGACCAGTTATTGACGAGTTGGGAGAAGCCCAGCGTCCCGTCCATCAACGTCTCGCGCGCGTCGGTCGGGTCGTCGTTGAAGGCTTCGAGCTGCGTGTCGAAGAAGTCGGCCGGGCTCTCGCCGACAATATCCTCAAGGCTGGCGAGGAAAGGATATTCGGTCTTCGCCTCCACGGTGACGGCAGACGCCGCGTTCACGTCCGCTTTGCCGCCGATGACGGCTCGCGTCTCATTGTTGTAGACGCCCACGGTGATGGCCAGCGCCACCGCCGTGTCGGAAGACGAGCCGCCATCCTCCGGCTTCACCGTCATGCTCTTGGCATTGAGGATGGACTTCTGCTCGGACGAGGCCTTCACATCCACGTCCGCGCCGGAATTGATGACGGTCCGGTCCCGGTTCGCAGGATCGGTGCCCACAAGGGCGCTGACCTTGTGGTTGGTATAGGAGAAGGCGATGGTGCCGCCGAGGGCGAGACCGCCATTGGCGCCGGCCTTCGGCGCGGCCTTGGCGTCATCGCCCGCTTCTTCTGTGCCGTCCTTCACCTCGGCCGCGCCGCCCTTCTTGGCGGGCGCGTCATCCGTGGCGGCCGCGCCGGCGGGAACAGCGTCATCCGCGCCCGCATCGCCGAAGAAGAAATTGGCGTAATCGTCCGCATCGTCGGAGCCGGAGGACGAGCCGCCGTCTTCCTCGTCCTCGTCCTCTTCCGCGCCGGTCTCGGTCTCGGCCGCATTCTCCAGTTCCACCTCCAGCACGGCATGGATGCCGACGCCGGTGGTAAGTTCGTTCTCGCTCAGGCTGTGCTTGTCGCCCGTGCCGAGGGCGGTGAGATTGATGGGGTGCGCGCCCTCCACGTCCGCCGCCGAGGAGACGAGGCGGAAATGGTCGGCGTCGATGACGACCACATAATAGGTGCCGTTGTCCTGAAGGCCGGAAATGGCCTTGTCGGAGAGCGCCACATCCTGTGTGGTGAGGACGCCTGAGGCATTCTGGAGCGTCTGCGGCAGCGTGCGGGAGAGGGTGGGATCGACCCGGTAGACGACCTGCTGGCCATCCTTGAAGCCGTGGCCCACTGCCGTGACGAGGTCGGTATCCCCGTCCACCGCGCTCGCCGCTTCGATGGAGACACCGCCTGCCAGGAAGGCGAACATGTGGGTACCGCCCGCTGTGGGCGCGCCGAGATCGATGACCGCTCCGGTATCCGCATCCAGCAGTTGGAAGGTGTCGGCGTCTACGACCTTGACCGCATAGCGACCGCTGGCCGTGAGGCCCGGCAGCAGGTCCGTGTCACCTGAACCGTAGAGCCCGTAGGTGACGATGGTGGGGTTGGCCGGATCGGTGGAGAAGCTGTGATCCCTGAGCGTGATGGTGTTGGCCGCCGCATCCACCCGCAGGAGGGTGAGGCTCGCCTCGTGCACGGCAATGAGACGCTGCGTGCCGCTGGCGGCGCCGGTGCGCAGGTCGATGACGGTGCCGTCTGCATCGGTCAGGCGGATGGTGTCGGCGTCCACCGTCTCCACCAGATAGTCCCGGCCGCTCACCAGTCCGGAAATGGCTGTTCCGCCCGCCTCGTAGCGCACCTTGTCGCCATCGGAGAGGCCATGGCCAGCTAGGTGCAGCGTGTCTGCCGCCGCGTCCACCGGGCTGCCGGAGAGGTCGATGGCGATTGGATGGGCCGTGTCCGCGTGCCGGAAGACATGGGTGCCGAGGGTCGTGCCCTGCGCGACGGAGATCACGGCTCCGCCCAGCGTCTTCAGGCGGAACGTGCTCGCATCCAGCACTTCCACCAGATAGGTGGCGCCGTCGGCCAGGCCGGAAATGGCGACCTCGCCTGCCGGCACCTCATAGGTGACCCGGTCGCCCGACGAAAAGCCGTGGCTATTGACGCGGATGGTGTCGCCGCCGATGGCGTTGAGGCTGCCGGACACCGCCTGCGGGATGGAGAAAGTCTGGACGGAATCCGGGTCTACCCCCTGCGTGCCGAGGTCGATGGTGGGCTTCTCGGCAAGCTGGAAGTGGCCGTCATCGAGGACGATCACGTAATAGGCCTTGCCGTCTTCCAGCCCGCCGACCGGATCGGCCTCGATCTGCGTACCGAGGATGGGCGAGGCTTCCGCCTTGTAGAAGACCTGCTGCCCCTGCGAGAAGCCGTGCTTTTCCACGGAGAAGACATCCTGCGCGAGGTCGATCACGCCCGTGTCGTCGCCGTCGAACGCGACGCTGCCCTCGGAGGTCTCGCCCTCCGGCGCGGCGGCGGAGATGGTGCCCCTGGCGTCGATGCGCCCGTCCACTTTGGTCTGCACGTCCGCGTCGCTGAAGGCGAGAGCGAGCGCCACGGCGCCCTTGGCGTCGCCGACCGTGGTGACGCCCGCTTCCGTCTTCATCGCGATGCTGCCCTTCGCGATGAGATTGACGTTGCCTTCGCTGCTGATGGAGGCGGCATTGCCGAGGGTGACGCTGGCGCCGAGATCGATGATGCCGACGATGACGGCCAGCGACTTTGCGTTGCCGGCATCGCCGGAGCCCTGGCCCGCGGCCTTGGCCGCGCCCTCGATCTCCAGTTCCGCCTCGGCGGACACCAGAACGTCGCCGCCGGCACGGATCAGCGTCGCGCCATTGAGCGCGACCGCCACGTCGGAGGCGGCGCGGCCGACGCCAACGGAAATCTGCACGCCGGTGGGCCGGTTGTTCTCGTCCGGGTCCACATCCGCCTCGGGCTTCGAGGCGACGCTGGTGACAGCCTCGATGGAAACGTCCCCGGCGGCGATGATCTGCGTGTCCGTGAGTGTGATGGTGGCGTCCGCGCCCTTGAAGAAGACGGCGGCGGCGATATTGGACAGGCCGATGCCGGCCGCTTCCCGGCCGGGAATCTCGGAGAGCTTGTCCTCCAATGCGTCGAGCACGAAATCCGGCAGTTCCGGCATGGCAATGCCGAGATCCACGTCATCCAGCGTGCCCGAACTGGCG
This sequence comes from Aquabacter cavernae, assembly GCF_003993795.1. GTDB lineage: Bacteria > Pseudomonadota > Alphaproteobacteria > Rhizobiales > Xanthobacteraceae > Aquabacter > Aquabacter cavernae. The sequence goes on along the minus strand of NZ_RWKV01000008.1, from coordinate 479,671 downwards.
GTGGCCTTGATCTCCACATCGCCGCCGACAAGGGTCGCTCCGTCGATGGCGAGGCCCGTCGTCTGCCGGTCGAAACTGAAGGGCACGAGGGTGGCAAGCAGCGCCTTGGCGAGGGATTCCCGCGCCTCGACGGACAAGGTGATGTCACCCGCGTTGCCGTCTGTGGCGGAGCCAGCATAGAGCGTGACGCCGCGCCCAATGAAAAGGCTGCGCCCCGCCATCATGATGTCGCCCGCCTCCCCCACGCCATCGGACGTATCAATGGAGGCTGGGGTGGAAACGGTGCCCGTGCCGGAAACGGTCACGGTATCGGCAATCAGCGTCAAGCTGCCGCCGCTGGTGGCGATCTGGCCCTTGAGCGTGATGGAGCCGCCATTGGAAAGATAGGCAAACAACTGGTCGCCCGTGGCGCCGGTCTCCGGCGTCAGGGAGCCGAGGGCGGAGAAGAAGGCAAGGTCGGAGGCCACAAGGGCGGCGTCCGTCTCCGCGTTCTCCGCGAAGGGATCATAGCCGCGCGCGGTGGTAACATGAAGATCGCCGGCAAAGTCCGGATCGAGGGTGCGCACCTCGATGGCATCGCCCCGCAGCAGGCTGCGCGAGCCGGACACGTCCAGCGTCTCCAGCGGCGCGCGGAAGAAGATGCCCGTGCCGCTGGCCGCGGCGGCATCGGTGAAGACGAGACGACCGTCCGTGGCGGAGCTGTCGGCATCCGCCAGCACCAAGCTGTTCGTCGAAGCGCGGTCGTCCCAGACGGTGAACGCGGTGGTCTGCGACTTGATCTCGACCGAACCGACCTTGTCGAACAGCACCGCCTGCGCGCCGTCCACGGAGATGATGCCGGAACTGACGGAGAGGCGGCGGACGGTCAGTTCATCAATGACACCCGCATCGCCGGCGGTGTTGATGACGAGACGGTCGTCTCCGGAAGTGCCGGAAAACAGAACCTTCGTGGTGGTGGGGAAGCCTTCTCCCAGCGTGACCGTGTCGCTTCCGGAGCTACCGAGCAGGGACACGATGAGCAGCGACTCCGCATCCGTCTCGCGCACCAGCGAATTGTCGCGGGCATTGATGACCTGCAGCTTGTGTCCCTGCTGCGGGGTAGTGTCCTCCACCACGCGCAGCAACACGGAGCGCGCGCCCGAACCGGGATCAATGGTGCCGAGATCGACGGTCAACTGGGCGGCCAGCGGGTCGGCGCTGAGCAGCAGGCGGGGTTCGAGCGGCTCGAAGGCGAGGGACGGAACCCTCTCGCGCGGCGCAAGGGCGGCACGAGAGACCGATCCACTCAGCCAGCGCGTCAACCGGCCAAAAGGCGAAATCGAGCCGCGATCGCGTTCACTCGCAGCCGATGACATGAATAAAGGCCCCCGCCTTGGCCAAAAAAACTGGCACGCAATCTTGCGCAGTCAGAAATCCAGCGATTTACATTCTGTAATTAACTTAAGGCCGTGGTTAAGGTCAATCAGAGCGGATGGGGTTGCGAGGGGGCCGATGCGCATTAAATAATGGCAATGATTTCAAGGGGGATGAAGGGAAGCGCGACTGCCAGTTGCGGGCTTTAGAAGGCAGCAAGCCGCCAATACCCATGGCAAAATTTGACCGCGACACCCTCTTCGGCCACCTGCAGCGCACTATGCGCTTGAACAAAGCTTTCTATTCGGAAAACAGAATGAAAACGCCGATGCGATCTGGCATGATACAAGTATTCGTTGTCTTCGCTGTCGCCACCGCTGCCTGTGCCATATCCACTATGGCTCAGGCTCAGCCGCGCGCGCTATCGGATACCGCCTATGATTGCCTCGTTGACGCCAATGCGAAAATAAAGCTTGGCGCCGCGGTGCCCGGACTTATCCAGAAAATGCACGCCGACCGCGGAGACAAGGTCAAGGCTGGCGACCTGCTGGTGGAACTGGAGGCCAGCGTGGAAAATGCACAGCTTTTGGTTGCGCTTTCCCGGGCGCGCAACGACCAACTGGTGCAGGCTGCGCGGGCGCGTGTCAAATTCACCGCCCAGTCCGCGGATCGAATCGTACGGCTCAAGCAGACCAATCCCGGTGCCGTCTCCGCCGTTCAGTTCGACGACGCGACGGCCCAGGCCGAGATTGCCGCCTTCAACCTGCGCGAGGCGGAACTGAACCTTGAGGCCGCCGCGCTGGAGGTGGAGAAGGCCAAGTCCGTGCTGGACCAGAAGCGCATCGCGAGCCCGGTCAATGGCGTGGTGGTGGAGCGCACCATGCAGCCCGGCGAATACCGCAATGAGCAAGGCACCTTCATGACGCTGGCGGAGATCGACCCCCTCCAGGTGGAGGTTTACGTGCCGGTGGCCTATTACGGCCAGACCGCGCCCGGCACCCGCGCGGAAGTGACCCTCGACGCCCCGCTTAATTCCCGCCACGAAGCGAAGGTGACTGTGGTGGATCAGGTTCTGGACACCGCCAGCGGCACCTTCGGCGTGCGCCTCACCCTGCCCAACCCGGACCTGAGCATCCCCGCGGGCCTGCGCTGCCACATCCGGTTCGTCAAGGAGTAAGGATCGCGCCAACCGAGGCGCGGCAAGTTCGCGCGACGATTCAGGATGTCAAGATTTCCCGTCGGAACCGCCCCTGGCTGACGGTGGTCCGGTGGCGGGTCGAGCCGTCCTTTCGACGGCGTGTTATACTGATCCCCATACCCCATTCCCGCCCCGGTACTGCACGGTGCGAAATAATACTGCACCGCAGTGCGGGCAGCGAACAAACGGCGGAAAACGGAGGCGAGCCGAACGCCGGAGTTTGAGGAAAACTCAATCGAAATGAGCGAATTACAAAACCATATCAATGGCTTGACATTCTCCGTCGCGCCCATGATGGACTGGACGGATAGGCACTGCCGGGCCTTTCACCGGCACCTGTCCGCCCGCGCGCTACTCTATACGGAGATGGTCACCGCTTTGGCCGTGATCCATGGCGATCGCGAGCGCCTGCTCGGCTATTCCCCCGAAGAGCACCCTGTCGCCGTCCAACTCGGCGGCAGCGATCCGGCCCTTCTCGCGCAGGCCGCGCGCATCTGCGCCGAGTTCGGCTATGACGAGATCAACCTGAATGTGGGCTGCCCCTCCGACCGGGTGCAGGGCGGTAATTTCGGCGCCTGCCTCATGCGCGAGCCCGCTCTGGTGGCGGACTGCGTCGCGGCCATGAAGGCAGAGGTGCGCGTGCCCGTGACCGTCAAATGCCGCATCGGCGTGGACGATCAGGACCCGGAAATCGCCCTGGATGCCCTGGCCGATGCGGTGGTGGCCGCTGGCGCGGACGCGCTCACGGTCCATGCCCGCAAGGCCTGGCTGAAGGGCCTGTCGCCCAAGGAAAACCGGGAAATCCCGCCGCTCGACTATGATCGCGTGCATCGCCTGAAGGCGCGCCTGTCCCACATTCCCATCAGCCTCAATGGCGGCCTTGCCACGCTGGACGATGCCGAGGCCCACGGCGCCGGGCTCGATGGCGTCATGTTCGGCCGCGCCGCCTATCAGAATCCCGAGCTGCTGCTGGACGTGGACCCGCGCCTTTACGGCACGCCCGCCCCCCATGCCGACACCTTCGCCGCGCTGGAGGCGTTCGAGCCCTATATGGCCGCCCATCTGGAGGCGGGCGGCCGCCTCCACGACATCACCCGGCACATGCTGGGCCTGTTCGGGGGGCAGCCGGGCTCCCGGCGCTTCCGGCGGCGGCTTGCCACAGAAGGCGTGCAGCCGGGCGCTGGGCTCGGCGTGCTGCATGCGGCGGTTGATGATGTGCGCCACGCGCCGCGCCGCGCCGCGGCCTGAGGCGTCCGCGTTTCGCCGGCCGGGCATTCCCCTGCGATAACTGGACAAGGACAGGGGGCGGGTTCAGTGTGCCGCCCTCTCCCGCGCCGCTCCGGCGCCACCCATCCCGACACAAGCCCATGCTCTCGTCTTTTTCCTGGAGCGAGCTTCTCACGCTCGCCGTGCCTCTGCTTGCCGGCGGCGTCTTCACGGGTCTTCTCGCCGGGCTCCTCGGAGTGGGCGGCGGCGCGCTGATCGTCCCCGTTCTCTATGAGGTGTTCCGGGCCATGGGCGTGGACGAGGCCGTGCGCATGCAATTGTGCGTCGGCACCTCGCTCGCCATCATCGTTCCCACCGCCCTGCAATCCTATCGCGCCCACAAGGCGCGCGGCGCGGTGCTGCCGGGCGTGCTGCGCCTCTGGAGCCTGCCGGCCTTCATCGGCGTGGCCCTGGGCTCTGTGGTGGCCGCCTTCGCCGATGGCCGGGTGCTCCAGGCGGCCTTCATCGTCATCGCCCTGGTGATGGCCGCGAAAGCCTTGGCGGGTCGCAGCGACTGGCGCATCGCCGACACCCTGCCCGGCCCGACGACCCAGCGCGCCTATGCGTTCTTCATCGGCGTGATGGCCGCCCTGGTGGGCATCAGCGGGGGCGGGCTCGTCACCATGGTGCTGAGCCTTTATGGCGTGCCGATCCATATGGCCGTGGCCACCTCGGCGGGCATCGGCATGATCGTCCCACTGCCGGGCATCATCGGCTATGCGGTGGGCGGCTGGTCGCACATGGCGGACCTGCCGCCTCTGTCCATCGGCTATGTGTCGCTGATCGGCTTTGCCTGCATGGCGCCCGTGAGCACGGCTGTGGCGCCGCTGGGCGCGCGGCTCGCCCATCGCCTGTCGCGCCGAACGCTGGAAATCGGCTTCGGCAGCTTCCTGCTTCTCATGGTGGCGCGCTTCCTCGCCGCGATGATCTGGCAATAGTCCCCGGCGGGGGGCGGATTCCGCGCCCCCTCTCTCTCACCAGGTGCGGCGGAAGCCGGCGGTGATGGACTTGTTCAGCGTATCGCCATTGTCCGCGACGCTGGTGGTCACGGACAGCGGGCCCACGATCTGCTGGGACGCGCTGACGGAGGGCTGCCAACTGGCATCGCCGCTGCGATTGCCCGTGCCGACGCTGACGCTGGTGCCCGTGGCCTGCAGATCCACGCTCACGGACTTTCCGGTCTCCCATTGCTGGGTGCCGTCGCTGCCGGAGACGACCGTATAGCTGTCGCTCACCCGCGCCTTGACGCCTTCGGTCACGGCGAATTCGCGCGAGAAGGTGGTGCCCAGGCGCCCCTGCTCCTGGACCGGGTCCACGCGCACGTCCACCGATCCTTTGTCCCAGCCCGTGAGATTGGCGACGCCGGGAATCTGCGCCCGCGCCCATGCGGCGGCACCCGCGCCGTCCTGGCTCGCCGTAACGGCGCTCTGGACGGGCACGGCATTGCCCTGGCGGGCGGCAAGCGCCATGTCCACGCCGAACTCAGCCCCACGCCATTCGCGCACGGCGCCCGCGGCTGTCACCGCGCTGCTGCCGTCCTTGTTGACGGTGCGGCTGACGCGGGTGGTCATGCCCTGCGCCTGCGAGCCACCGGGAACGGAGGGCGTGGAATTCAGGAAATAGGGCTCGGGCTCGGGGGGCTGCGGCTCAGCCTGCGGCTCCTCGCCGAAGCCCATGGCGATCCAGTCGGGCACCCACGAGGGCAGCGTGGACTGGGCGGCGGGAGCGGCAGGCTCCTGCGCGCGCGCCACTCCCGCGGGCAAAGCGCCCACGGCCAGAGACAGAACCACGAGAGAAAGGGACGAAGAGCCAAAAGAGGCTCGGGGCCGGGTCAATCGCATGCGCGCTCCTCATGATCGACATTCCCGAAGGAACGCACGATCGCATCGGATGCTGCCCGGCCCAGCCTCCGGAACAGCAGCGTCAGTAGAATGGACAAAAGTTAACGGAAGCCTGCCGCAACGCAACATCGAATCGCCCCCGCGCGGCCGATCCGGCGTGACCTGCGGCAGCGAGGTCACACATCCATGCGCGGGCGGCATGCCTCTGCGCGCCGCGTCGCGCATCTCAGCCTTGTTGCTCCCGGCCCGGGCGGGTATGCGCAGGCCCGGGAGGATATCATGACGCCAGACACCCAATCCGACGCCACGCAGGCCCTGCTGCTGCGCATCGCCGACGCCCTGGAGCGCCTGGCGCCACTGCGCGCGCCCGTGACTGATTTCGATGCCGCCGATGCCTTCGTCTGGCAGACCGAGCCGCCTCGCTGCGAGCCCGTGCCGCGCGTGAACCGCGTGGACATGGAACTGCTCCACGGCATCGACCGGGTGCGCGACCAATTGGTGGAGAACACCTCCCGCTTCGCGCGCGGCCTGCCCGCCAACAATGCCCTGCTCTGGGGCGCGCGCGGCATGGGCAAAAGCTCCCTCGTGAAGGCCGCCCACGCCCATGTGAATCTGGGAATTCCCGCAGGAGACAGCCGTCTCAAGCTGGTGGAGATTCATCGCGAGGATATCGAGACCCTGCCGGCCCTCATGGCGCGCATGCGCACCTCGCGGCATCGCTTCATCGTGTTCTGCGACGACCTCTCCTTCGATGCGGACGACACGTCCTACAAGTCGCTGAAGGCGGTGCTGGAAGGCGGCATCGAGGGGCGGCCGGACAATGTGATCTTCTACGCCACCTCCAACCGCCGCCACCTGCTGCCGCGCGACATGATGGAGAATGAGCGGTCCACGGCCATCAATCCCGGCGAGGCCGTGGAGGAGAAGGTGTCGCTGTCGGACCGGTTCGGCCTCTGGCTCGGCTTCCACAAATGCAGCCAGGACGAATATCTGGCCATGGTGGAAGCCTATGTGGCGCACCACGCCTTGCCCGTGACTATGGAGACATGGCGCCCGGAGGCTCTGGAATGGGCCACCACGCGCGGCGCCCGCTCGGGCCGCACCGCCTGGCAATATGTGCAGGATCTCGCCGGCCGCCTCGGGGTGGTCCTGACGCCCGCAGGCGCCTGAAGACAAAAAAGGCCGGGCTATGCCCGGCCTTTTTCATTGGAAGCGGGTCTCGTCAGTTGCGTGTGACGAAGCAGGTGCCGCCCTGCGCCTGCAGCGCCGCGCACAGATTGTTCGCTTCGTCGCGCGAGGCGAAGGGCCCCACCAGGGCGCGGTAGAAGATGCCCTTCTCGCCCAGATCCGCACGCCGCACGGACGGCTTATAGCTACCGAGAAGCTGCGGATAGCGGCTCTGGAGCACCTTGAAGGAGCCGAGCGCACCCGCCTCGGAGGTCTGCGAGGATACCTGCACCACATAGGCCCCGTTGGCGGCCGCCGCCGGAGGCGGGGCGGCCGGGGTTACGGCGGCCTGCTGGGTCGCGGCCGGAGCAGCAGCCGCCACGGATCCCCCCTGGCCGGTGGTGGCCGTGGTGGTCACGGTCCGGGGCGCGGGCGCGCCCGCAGGAAGGGGATTCTGCGTGGGCGCGTAGGCCGTGGGCGCCGCGCCGGTGGAAACAGGCTGCGCGGCGGGCGGATTGGCGCCCGGCACGATGCTGCCGTCCGAGCGCACCGCCACGGTGCGCACACGCTTGGGATCGGTGGGGGAAGCGGGCTGCTGGGGGGCGCCCGCCGCGGCAGCGGCCGCAGCGGCTGCCACGTCCATGGGCTGCTCCTCGCGCGGAACGACCCGTTCCTGGCCGGGTTGGCCGGGCTGGCCGCCCACGCGGTCATAGATCAGCTTCTGTCCGTCGCCATTCTGCCCATTGGCGGGCGTCGGTCCCGCCACCTTGCTGGGAGAGGTGTCGGCCTTGATGACAGGCGCCGTCTCGGCGGTGGAGGAGGAACCGGACCCACCGCCCCGGAATACCATCACGCCCGCCGTCGCCACGACGCCGAGGCCCACCAGGGCGGCCACCGCGATCAGGGCCGTGCGGCCCTTGTTGCGGCGCGGCTCGGTCTCATAGACCTCTTCGCCGTGCGGGGGCATATAGCCTTCTTCATCGAAGGCCGGGTCATAGGTGTCGTCATAGTCGGCGTAGCGGGTCTGCTCGGAATCCGTATAGGCGTAGGCCCCGTCCTGCCGGGAGGGGTCGTGCGCGGCCTCCTGCTCATGGCGGGCGTTAGGCGCGCGGGGGCTCTCGTCAGGCTGGGTCTCGCCACGCCGGGCGAGCGAGCCGTAGCCGGAGCGAACCGTGGAGCGGGCTTCGGTCTGGAGGTGGGCGGAGGCAGCCTCGGTTGCGCCCCAGCCGGTCTCTTCGCCGGTGCCCCAGTCGTTCTGGACGGGCGCGCGGCCGCGCAAGCCACCCACCGCGCCGCTCTCGCGGGGCGGGAAGGCCGCATCACGCCCGGACGACGCAGGCGCGGCAGGCATGGGGGCAGCGGGCATGGGGGCACGCGGCGGCATGGCTGGCGCCTGTCCCCCGGCAAAGCCAGCGGGCTGACGATAGCCGGTCGCCTCGCGGGCGGCGGTGGGAATGTCACGGGTGGAGGTGGGTGCCTCGCGCTGCACGGTGCGCTCACGCATCACCGTGCTTTCGCGGGCGGGAGGAAGCTCCTGCGCGTCCGGCGCCGCATCGCGGGCGGACCGGCGGCCGGGCTGCCAGTCCTCGAAGCGACGCTCCACCGGCGGGGCGGAGAATTGCGGCCGGGGCGCGGGCGCCTCACGGGCGGGCCGCGCCGGAGCGGGTGCCGGTTCCTCGGCGATATCAGCGAAATCGGCGAAGGGATCATCCTGCCCGATCAGGCGGGCGAGTTCCGCAAGCGCGTCCTCCGCCGACGGCCCATCGGCCGCCTGAGGAGACCTGGAGCCGGCCTGCTGGCCGGGGTAGCCGTCATCGCGCCGGTAGCGGAAGCTGCTGTCGTCGCCCATATTGCCTCAACCGTCTGCGAACGGGGATTTCGACCCTGCTCCGCCGATGGCGTACGGCACAAATGCCGGCGTGCGGGATCACTTCATTTCCTGGACCGCTTCCACCCCGAGCAATGCGAGGCCCGAAGCGAGCACCGTCGCCACGCCATGCACTAAGCCCAGCCGCGGCATGGTCAAACCTAGATCATTCTCCATAATGAAGCGTAAATGTGGCAAGTCTTTCCCCTTGTTCCACTGCGCGTGGAAATCGCTTGCCAATTCGTACAAGAAAAACGCGACCCGATGCGGTTCCCGTGCCGTTGCGGCCTGCTCCACGAGACGCGGCCAGGCGGCGAGGCGCATGAGCAGCCCGATCTCGCCGGAATCGTCCAGGCGCGCCAGATCGGCGTCCGCAAACCCTTCCCGCCCCTGCGGAAGGTCCGGAAATGCGACGCGCCCATTGCGCAGAATCGACTGTGCGCGGGCATGCGCATACTGGACGTAGAACACGGGATTTTCGCGCGATTGCTCGATCACCTTGCCAAGATCGAAGTCGAGCGGCGCGTCGTTCTTGCGGAACAACATCATGAAGCGCACCGCGTCGCGGCCCACTTCGTCCACCACTTCCCGCAGCGTCACGAAGGATCCCGCGCGCTTGGACATGCGCACCGGCTCGCCGTTGCGGGTGAGGCGCACCAGCTGGCACAGCTCGATGTCGAGGCTCGCCGTGCCGCCGCTCACCGCCTTCACGGCGGCCTGCATGCGCTTCACATAGCCACCGTGATCGGCGCCCCACACGTCGATCATGCGCAGGAAGCCGCGATCGAACTTGTCCTTGTGATAGGCGATGTCGCCCGCGAAATAGGTGTAGCTGCCGTCCGACTTCACCAGCGGACGGTCCACGTCGTCGCCGAAATCGGTGGAGCGGAACAGGATCTGCTCCCGGTCTTCCCAATCCTCGATGGGCGCGCCCTTGGGCGGCGGCAGGCGGCCTTCATAGACCTCGCCGCTGGTGCGCAGCTGCGCGATGGTCGCGCCCACCCGGTCCTCGCCCTGGGTGAGCGAGCGCTCGGAAAAGAACACGTCGAACGAGATGCCCAGCGCCGCAAGATCCTCGCGGATCATAGCCATCATGGCCGTGATGGCGGCATCCTTCACCACCGGCAGCCAGTCGGCCTCCGGCAAAGCGGCGAGCGCCGGGCCATGCTCCTTGGTCAGAGCCTCGCCCACCGGCACCAGATAGTCGCCCGGATAGAGCCCCTCGGGGATGGCGCCGATCTCCTCGCCCAGCGCCTCGCGATAGCGCAGGAAGGCCGAGCGGGCGAGCACGTCCACCTGGGCGCCCGCATCGTTGATATAATATTCGCGCGTCACCTTGTAGCCGGCGAAGGCCAGCAGGCTCGCCATGGCATCGCCGAACACCGCGCCCCGGCAATGGCCCACATGCATGGGGCCGGTGGGGTTGGCGGACACATATTCCACATTCATGGGCTCGCCCGCGCCCAGCGTGGAGGCGCCGAAGGCGGTGCCCTTGCGCAGAACCTCGGCCAGCACCGTGGGCCAGAAGGCGGGATCGAGCGAGATGTTGATGAAGCCGGGGCCGGCCACCTCCACCTTCGTCACCTGGGGCAAGCCCTCCAGCCGTCCGGCGATGAGAACCGCCAGATCGCGCGGCTTCATCCCCGCGTCCTTGGCGAGCACCATGGCGGCATTGGTGGCGAGATCGCCGTTGGACGCATCGCGCGGCGGCTCCACCACCACGCGGGCAAGCGCGAGCCCGGCAGGCACGCGCCCTTCCTCTTGAAGGGCGGTGACGGCGGCGCGCACGTGATCGGCGAAGATCGCGTAGACGTTCATGGACGCATCCAATGGGCTGGCGGAAACGGGAACCGGCGAAGGGCGGCGCCTAACGCAAATCCGGCGTCAAGTCAAAGAAGCGGGCATGCTGGTCCAGGGCGTAGCGGTCGGTCATTCCCGCGATGTAGTCCGCCACGCGCCGGGCAAGGCGCGCGCCGTCCGCCGGGTCCAGCCCCTCGCGCCAGCGATCAGGCATGGCCTGGGGATGGGCGAGGAAATGGCCGTAAAGGTCCGTCACCACCTGCATGGCATCCGCCATCACCCGCTCCACGCGAGGATGGCGGTACATGCGGGCGAACAGGAAGCGCTTGATCGCCGCCTCCGCCTCCACCATGGCGGGCGAGAAGGCGATGACGGGACGCCCCAGCGCGCGCACCTCGGCGGCGCTGGAGACGCCCGCCGCCAGCGCCAGGGCATCGCTCTCGCGCACCACATCCTCGATGAGGCGGGTGATGACGCGGCGCATCACCTCGGTGCCGATGCGGTTGCGCTCCAGTTCCGGATAGCGGCCGCGCACCTCGGCCACCGCCTCGCCTACCAGGGGTAGATCGGCGATCTCCTCCAGGGAGAAGAAGCCCGCGCGCAACCCATCGTCCAAATCGTGCACGTCATAGGCGATGTCGTCGGAGATGGAGGCCACTTGTGCCTCCGGGCCCGCATGTTGGTGAAGTTCAAGGTCCTGCGCCGCCGAATGCACTGCGATGGCGTGGGGCAAGCCGCCTGAGTAGCGCCCGATTCCGCTCCCCGCCGCGTCGGTCAGGGGGCCATTATGCTTGGCGATGCCCTCCAGCGCCTCCCAGGTGAGGTTGAGGCCGTCGAACTCCGCATAGCGTCGTTCCAGGCGCGTCACCACGCGCAGCGACTGGGCGTTGTGATCGAACCCGCCCTGCTCCGCCAAGCAGGCATGAAGCGCCCGCTCGCCCGCATGGGCGAAGGGCGGATGCCCGAGATCGTGCGCCAGCGCCAGCGCCTCGGCCAGATCCTCGTCCAGCCCCAGGGCGCGGGCCACGGAACGGGCTACCTGCACCACTTCCAGCGTATGGGTGAGGCGGGTACGGAAATGATCACCCTCGTGGAACACGAAGACCTGCGTCTTGTGCTTCAGGCGCCGGAAGGCGGTGGAATGGATGATGCGGTCGCAATCGCGGCGGAAGGGATTGCGGGAATCGTCCGGCTCGGCGAACAGGCGGCCCCGGGTCTGGAACGGATCGCTCGCCCACGGCACGCGCGGCCGCCCTCCCGCAACCGCCATGCCAATTCCCCCTGCCCCTTTAACTTCGACGCGGGCGCACTTAACTAATATGCCAGTGAAGGATCAACCGCCGAATTCCGGAAACCCGCCGTGGATGCCGCTCTCGCCCCCAATGTCATCGTCACCGACAGCGCCGCGCGCCGGATCGGTGAAATCCTCTCCGGCGAGCCGCCGGAAAGCGTCCTGCGCGTCAGCGTGGAAGGCGGCGGCTGCTCCGGCTTCCAATACAAGTTCGACGTGACCCGCGAACGCGACCCCGACGATCTCGTGATCGAGAAGGACGGCGCCGTGGTGGTGGTGGACCGGACGTCCCTGGACTATCTCTCCGGCTCGCGCATCGATTTCGTGGACGACCTGATCGGAGCGTCCTTCAAGATCGACAACCCCCAGGCCACCGCCTCCTGCGGCTGCGGCACCAGCTTCGCGCTCTGAGATAGACGTCTCACGCCAGCGCGGCACAGGCTTTCCCGAAGGCCCGGACGCCCCTGCGTCCGGGCTTTTGTCGTCAGTCGGGCGAGGTCAGATAGTCCGGCCAGGAGCCGTTGAGGCACGGGAACAGACGCTCGCCGCGTGCCACGATGAGCAAATCCGGCTTGAAGCGCTTCACATCCGCGAAATTGAAGTCGCAGCTTCCGTAGGTGGTCTTGCTCATATGCATCCACCCCACCTCCGCCACGGGGGTGAAGGCGAACAGGCGCGGCCAGATATTGAGCGTGTAGGAATCGCCGATAATGAGCACGCGCGGCCCGCTCTCCGCATAGCGATAGGTGAAGCCGTTGAAGGGCTTCGCCTCATGCTTGCCCTCGAAGACGAAGCCCGTGGATGGCCCCGGCGGCTTGAGGTTCAGCACCTGATTCTCGTCCGGCAGCGGCGGCGTGCGGCGGAGCGAGCGCGCGAGGTCGCCAAGGAAGAAGGGGCCGACCGGGCCGAGCACCTCGGCCTCGTTCACCTGCCAGTCGGGATGGCCTGCCGCGCGCATCACCGCATTGAAGGACAGCACCGCCGAGCGGTTGGTCCAATGGGTGTCGTTGGGCAGATAGCGCCGCGCATCCGTTGACTGGCGCAGCACGTCGCGCAGGTCCACGGCGGCGATGCCGCGCACCTTCAGTTCCTCCAGCAGGTAGGAATATTCCGTCGGCTGGGCGGGATACTTGTCCTGCCATTCCGGGAGCTGCTCCAGGTCCACGGACTGGGCATTGGGCGGCAGCGCCACCACCACCTTGGTGCCGTAGGAGGCCAGTTCCCTCTGAAGCGCCATCATGAGCGCGGCGAACCGCTCCACGGCATCCTTGCGCATGAGCGCGCCCGCCGACTGGCCGGCGGCATGCTGGCCGGCGAACAGCAACTGCCCATTCCGCCCCACATAGATGAAGCCGTTCTCGGGCGAGTTCAGCGTGTCGCGGATGGCGAGGCGCACCAGGGGCAGGCTGGCCCGGAAGCCGAAATTGTCCTGCACATAGAAAGCAAGGCGCTGGAGGCGGCCGTGGAGCTGCTCATACCAGGGCGCGCCCGGCAGCTTCTGCCCGCCGCGCCAGATATAGCGGCCGGACGGGTCGGGAATGAGATTGCCGATGAGCAGCAGGGCGATGATGCCCACCACCAGGATGCCCATGCGACGGCGATGTCGGAGAAGCAGCGGCATGGGTCAGAACCGATAATACAGGAAGGGCGCGGCCGGGCCGCCGCCGATCCAGATGACGCTGAGGATCATGATGGCCGCGATCATGGCATAGTCGAGCACCGCCACGGCGGGCCGCCAGCCGAGCGCGACCTTGATGCGCGGCCACTTCCAGAAGCCGATGAGCCCGCCCGCCACCAGCGCCGCCACGGAGAGCGGATACAGGCCGAAGGCGATGGGAAAGCTCATGCCACCCACCCCGTTGAAGCCGAACAGCCCGGCGAACATGCCAAGCGCCCCGTCGAAGGTTTCCGCCCGGAACCAGACCCAGCCCAGCAGCACCACGACCACCGTATAGAGATGGGCGAGCGCCGCCGGCCCCTTGTCCAGCCAGCGCTTCAGGCCCATGCGCTCGATCACCAGGAAGGCGCCGTGATGGGCGCCCCAGATGACGAAGTTCCAGCTCGCCCCGTGCCACAGGCCGCACAGCAGGAAGACGCTCCACAGATTCACATAGGTCCGCATCGGCCCGAGCCGGTTGCCGCCCAGCGTGATGTAGACATAGTCGCGCAGCCAGGACGACAGGCTCATGTGCCAGCGCCGCCAGAAGTCGGTGATGCTGAGCGCGGCATAGGGAATCCGGAAGTTGCGCGGCAGGGTGAAGCCCACCATGACGCCCAGGCCCACGGCCATGGCCGAATAGCCGCCGAAGTCAAAATAGATCTGGATGGCATAGGCATAGACCCCCAGCCACGCCTCCAGCATGGTGGGATGGCTGGTGCCGTCGAAGATGGACATGACCAGCGGCGATACCTCGTCCGCGATCAGCACCTTCCAGGCAAGGCCGATGGCGAACAGCCGCGAGCCCGCCGAGAAGCGCCCCCATGTGGTGTGCCGCTCCCCGAGCTGCCGGGCCACCGTGGAATAGCGCACGATGGGGCCCGCCACGAGCTGCGGGAACATGGTCATGTAGAGCACGAACTGGAGCGGATCCCGGTTCGCCCGCACCCGGCCCTTATAGATGTCGGCGATGTAGGAGATGGCGTGGAAGGAATAGAAGGAGATGCCCAGCGGCAGGCCGATGCGCGGAACGGGAATCACCACCTCGAACGGCTCCAGCAGGGCGTCCAAATTCTCCAGAAAGAAGCCGGTATATTTGAAGAAGCCCAGCAGGGCGACGTTGAACACCACGCCATAGACGAGAAGCTTGCGCCGCCCCTCCCCTTCCCGCGCATCGAGCGCAAGGGCCACCTTGTAGTTCACGAAAATGGAGAAGAGCAGCAGGAACAGATGCGGCGTGTACCCGCCCGCATAGAAGACCAGCGAGAAAATAACGAAGATGATGTTCTTGAGCTTGATCGTCCTGGCTGAGAAATACAGCAGGAGAAACAGCGGAAAGAAATAGAACAGAAATTCGATGGAGGCGAAGGTCATGCCGGCGCGGGCGTCCGATGGGGGCGGACTGAAATGCCATCCTTTTGCGGACGGAGCAAGATTGGCCGACCCGACAAGGCCGTGAAGAACGTCGCATCAGGGATTTGCACGCCCGCTTGCCCATCCTATCCTCCCCGCGAACCGGAGAGCCCCCATGCGCATCGCCACCTGGAACGTGAATTCCATCCGCCAGCGGCTCGACCATGCGGTGCGCTGGCTGCAGGAGGCGCAGCCGGACGTGGTCTGCCTCCAGGAGATCAAATGCCAGGACGAGGCCTTCCCCCGCGAGGCGTTCGAGGCGCTCGGCTACAATGTGGCGGTGCACGGCCAGAAGGGGTTCAACGGCGTCGCCCTCCTCTCCAAGCTCCCGCTGGAGGACGTGACCCTGGGCCTGCCCGGCGATGAGAGCGACGTGCAGTCCCGCTTCATCGAGGCGGTGGTGTCGGTCAAGGGCATGGCGGTGCGGGTGTGCTGCCTCTATCTGCCGAACGGCAACCCGCCCGAGACGGAGAAATACCCCTACAAGCTCGGCTTCATGGCGCGCCTGCGAGCACTCGCCGCCGCGCGGCTGGAGTTGGAGGAAGCCTTCGTGCTGGCGGGGGACTTCAACGTCATCCCCATGCCCGCAGATGCGGCCGTGCCGGAAGCCTGGGTGAATGACGCCCTGTTCCTGCCGCCCACCCGCACGGCGTTCCGCGATCTCATCCATCTGGGGCTCACCGACGCAATTCGGGCCACCTCGGATTCGGACCGGATCTATACGTTCTGGGATTATCAGGCGGGCGCGTGGCAGCGCGATCTGGGCATCCGCATCGACCACCTGCTCCTGTCGCCCCAGGCGGCGGACCGCCTCGTCGCGGCGGGCGTGGACAAGCATGTGCGGGCCTGGGAGAAGCCCTCGGACCATGTTCCGGTCTGGATCGATCTCGCCATCGCGGCGTGAGGGCTGGAAAGGCTGGCCTTAGCGCTGGGCTGTCTTCAGCCACTGCTCCAGATATTTCAAGGCCGACGCCCGCTCGTCGGGAGAGGCGTCCTGGAAGGCGTCCTCATAGAGGTCCACCACCCATTTGTCGCCCGGCCCGGCGGCGCTGTCGCGCGCCAGCGTGAGCCACATGAGGCCACGGGCGGGCTGCGGGGTCACGCCGTCATCGCCGCGGAACAGCATGTGGCCCAACATGGCCTGCGCCTCGTACTGCCCCTTCTGGGAGGCGAGGAACAGCCAGCGTGACGCCTGGCGCGGATCGCGCTTCACGCCCGCGCCGTCGAGATAGAGCTTGGCCAGGCGGAACTGCGCGTCCGGATCACCGAAATAGGAGGCCGCGTAGGAATACATGTCCCGAGCGCGGTTGGCGTCGCGGCGCACGCCCGAATTGGGGATGCCGACAAGATAATAGCCGCCCAGCGCCACGAAGGCGCTCGCCACGAAGCGCGCCTGGGGCGTGCCGGGATAGTCCTCGGCGTGACTGTTGGCGATCTTGCTGAAATATTCAAAGGCCTTGATGTCGTCCCGCTTCACGCCGTCGCCATCGGCATACATGCGCCCCAGCTTCCACTGGGCGGCCGGGTGGCCCTGGTCGGCGGCATAGCGCAGGGCGTCCACGCCCTTCGCGGTCTGTCCCGAACGCAGCGCCTGCGCGCCGGAGCGGAACGCCTCGTCCACCGGACGCAGCGGCGGCGCCATGGGCACGTTGGCCGGGGGCATCAGCACGGAGCCGGAGGGTTCATTCTGGGCATTGCCGTCGAAGGCCGCGGCCGGGGCAAGAGACGCCGCAAGGCTGAGCGCGAGGACGGCCGCACCCACGGCGCCCCGCGCGGACCCGCTGAGGGCGGACCGGAGACGGGCCGGAGCGGCCGCGCCGCGCTGGCGGCTATGGGACGAAACGATCATGACAGGCTGAGATTGCCAAAGACTGCGGGCAACATCGCGGCTGCCGAAAGGCCAAGCCAAGGATTCTCCTTGGCAGACGCCCCCCGGCGGAAAACCGTTCTCAATCTTGTGCCCTACCATTCACATCACCCCGCATGTGACGCCGGGACCACGGCCCGGATACGCACTTCGCCACATCGCTCCTTACCGTCTCGTTTCGTTTTGTGGCGGGATCGCGGCGCAAGATGTCTCGGACCCCTCCGGACGCTTGAAACGCCGCGGGTGTTGCGGGCGCGACACACGAAACTGCACCGGGCGGACATTGCAGCGTCAGGTAGTGGCCTTGACCGCTGCCGCCCGCTCGTCAACATGCCGCCCGGCGGGAGGCACATATGGCGGATCATCGGGCAGAGAGCGGCGGCGTGGGCGAGGTGTTCCGCACCTTCTTCCTGCTGGGCCTGACCGCGTTCGGCGGGCCGGTGGCCCATCTGGGCTATTTCCGCGAGGCCCTTGTGGTGCGCCGCCGCTGGATCAGCGAGGCGGCCTATGCCGATCTCGTGGCGCTCTGCCAGTTCCTTCCCGGCCCCGCATCCAGCCAGGTGGGATTCGGGCTGGGGCTCATCCGCGCCGGCGGCCTCCTAGGCGGGATCGCCGCCTGGGTCGGCTTCACCTTGCCCTCGGCGCTGGTGCTGGCCGCCTTCGGGCTGGGCGCCGCCCATCTCGGCGGGCCGGCGGCGACGGGCATCATCCATGGGCTGAAGCTGGTGGCCGTGGCGGTGGTGGCGCAGGCGGTGCTGGGCATGGCCCGCACCCTCACCCCCGACCGGACCCGCGCAGCGATCGCCTTCCTCGCCCTCGCGCTCACTTTGCTCTGGCCCGTCGCCGTCAGCCAGGTCCTGGCCATTGTGGCCGGCGCGGCGGTCGGTCTGCTTGCCTGCCGGGCGGCGGGAAGCGACGCGCCCAGCCACATTCCGGTCCCGGTCTCCCGGCGCGCGGGGGCGTTTGCCCTCATTCTGGCGGGCGGGCTGCTGCTGGTGCTGCCGCTAGTCGCGACCTCCACGGGGGTGGCCTTATTCGCCGCCTGCTATCGCGCGGGTGCCCTGGTGTTTGGCGGCGGGCATGTGGTTCTGCCGCTGCTGGAAGCCTCAGTGGTGGCGCCGGGCTTCGTGGACAAGGCGGACTTCCTCGCGGGCTACGGCCTCGCCCAGGCGGTACCCGGCCCGCTCTTCACCTTCGCGGCCTATCTCGGTGCGGTGGCGGATGGTCCGCTGGGCGCGGCGCTTGCCACGGTGGGCATCTTCCTGCCCGGCCTGCTGCTGGTCTACGGCGCCCTGCCCTTCTGGGGCGTGTTGCGCGGGGCGCCCTTGGCCCAGGCCGCCATGCGCGGCGCCAATGCAGCGGTGGTGGGCGTGCTCGCCGCCGCGCTTTACAGCCCGGTCTGGACCAGCGCCGTGGCAACGCCGCTGGACTTCACGCTGGCCGCAGGCGGCTTTCTCCTGCTCACTGTGTGGCAGGCGCCGCCGCTGGCAGTGGTCATACTGCTGGCGGCGGCCGGGGGCCTGCTGGCGGGCTGATCAGCCGCCGGACAATTGCCGGATGGCGGTGCGCACCTTCTCGGCGCGGGCGAGATATTCCTCGCGCTTCTCGCGCTCGGCTTCCACCACCTCTTCGGGGGCGCGGGCAACGAAGCTCTCATTGCCGAGCTTGGCGTCGATGCGCGCCACCTCCTGGCCGAGCTTGGCTTCTTCCTTGCCCAGGCGAACCAATTCCGCGCCGAGATCCACGACGCCGGCCAGCGGCAGGGCCGCCACCTCGCCGCGCACCACCATCTGCACGGATTCGGCGGGCGCCACAGGCGCCACGGAAATCTCGGACAGGCGCGCGAGACGGCGCAAGGCATCCTCCCACGCCGCCGCGCGGGCGCGGGTCTCGGCGGACGCATCCACCAGCACCAGCGGGACCTGCGCCCCGGCGGGGACGTTCATCTCCGCGCGCACCGAGCGGATCTCGGTGACGAGATCCACCACCCAGCCCACCTCGGCCTCGGCATCCGGCGCTTCCAGGCCCGACAGGTCCGGCCAGGAGGACAGGACCAGCATGCCCGTGCGGGCCGGGCCCTGCTCGCCCGTGCGGGCCCACAATTCCTCGGTGAGGAAGGGCATGAAGGGGTGCAACAGCTTCAGCGCCACGTCGAGCACGAAGGCGGTGGTGGCGCGGATCTCGTCCTTGGCCGGGCCATCGGCGCCGGAGAGGACAGGCTTGGCCAGTTCCAGGTGCCAGTCGCACACCACGTTCCACAGGAAGCGATAGACCGCCCCGGCCGCATCGTTGAAGCGATAGGCCTCGATGGCTGCGGTGACCTCGTCGGTGGCGCGGGCGGCCTCGCCGATGATCCAGCGGGCGAGCGTGCCGTCCACCTTCGCCGGGTCGAATCCTTCCGCCCGCACGCAGCCGTTCATTTCGGCGAAGCGCACCGCGTTCCAGAGCTTGGTCGCGAAATTGCGGTAGCCTTCCACACGCGAGGTGGCGAGCTTGATGTCGCGCCCCTGCGCGGCCATGGCGGCGAGCGTGAAGCGCAGCGCGTCCGCGCCATACTGGTCGATGAGGTCCAGGGGATTGATGACGTTGCCCTTGGACTTGGACATCTTCGCGCCCTTCTCGTCCCGGACGAGCGCGTGGATATAGACGTCCTTGAACGGCACGTCGGGCATGAAGTGCAGGGAGAACATCATCATCCGGGCGACCCAGAAGAAGATGATGTCGAAGCCCGTCACCAGCACCGAGGTGGGGTAGAATTTGGCCAGTTCCGGCGTCTCGTCCGGCCAGCCCAGGGTGGAGAAGGGCCACAGAGCGGAGGAGAACCAGGTGTCCAGCACGTCCTCGTCGCGGGTGAGGAAGGCTGCGCGCTTGTCCGCGTCGTCGATCAGCTCCTGCGCGTCGGCGGTGGAGAGGGTCTCGTTCCCCACATTATGGGCGAGCGCCTGCTCGAACGCCTCGTCCTCGTCGTTCGCCACGAAGACATTGCCGAAGGGGTCGTACCAGGCGGGGATCTGGTGGCCCCACCAGAGCTGGCGCGAGACGCACCAGGGCTGGATGTTCTCCAGCCACTCGAAATAGGTCTTCTCCCAGTTCTTGGGCACGAAATCGGTACGCCCCTCGCGCACCGCGGCGAGCGCGGGCTGGGCCAGGGTCTTGGCGTCCACATACCACTGGTCCGTGAGCCAGGGCTCGATGACCACGTTGGAGCGGTCGCCATGGGGCACCATGTGGGTGTGGGGCTCGATCTTCTCCAGCAGCTCCAGATTGGTGAGCAGCTCGACGATCTGCTTGCGGGCGGCAAACCGCTCCGTGCCGGCGAGGAGGCTCAGCACGCCGCCGAAATCGGGATCGTCCACATAGGCATCGCGGCGCGACTGGAAATCGTCGCGGATGCCGGCCGGATCGATGCGGCCTTCCGCGTCCAGCACATTGATCATGGGCAGGCGATGGCGGCGGCCCACCTCGAAATCGTTGAAGTCGTGCGCCGGCGTGATCTTCACCGCGCCCGAGCCCTTCTCGGGATCGGAATATTCATCCGCTACGATGGGAATGCGCCGCCCCAGCAGAGGCAGCACGACGAAGCGGCCGATCAGGTCCTTGTAGCGCTCGTCATCAGGATGAACGGCGACCGCGGTGTCGCCCAGCATGGTTTCCGGGCGCGTCGTGGCCACCACGATGAAGCGGTCCGGCTCGTCCTCGATGGGATAGCGCAGGTGCCAGAGATTGCCCTTCACCTCCACCGGCTGGACCTCCAGGTCCGAAATGGCGGTGAGGAGCTTGGGGTCCCAGTTCACGAGACGCTTGTCTTTGTAGATCAGCCCGTCGCGATAGAGCTGGACGAACACCTTCAGGACCGCCCGCGAGAGGCCCTCATCCATGGTGAAGCGCTCGCGCGACCAGTCGCAGGAAGCACCGAGGCGCTTCAACTGCTCGACGATGGTGCCGCCCGATTCTTCCTTCCAGGCCCAGACCCGCTCCACGAAGGCGTCGCGGCCCATCTCGCGGCGGCCCGGCTGCTGGCGCTCCGCAAGCTGGCGCTCCACCACCATCTGGGTGGCGATGCCCGCATGGTCCATGCCCGGCTGCCAGAGCACGTCCTTGCCGCGCATGCGCTCGAACCGCGCCAGCACGTCCTGGAGCGTGTTGTTCAGCGCGTGCCCCATATGGAGCGAGCCGGTGACGTTGGGCGGGGGAATGACGATGGAGAAGCCGGGCGCATCCGCGCGCTCGGGCCGACCGCACCGGAAGGCGCCCGCCTCTTCCCAGGCGGCGGAGATGCGCGCCTCGACGGCTGCGGGTTCAAACACCTTGTCCAGCATGTCAGTGCTCCGTGGCGGGCGGGGGCCGCCGGATGAAAACGTGAGCCGCGTTAAAGCCGCTCGGTCCGCAGGTCGTCAACCGGCAGAGAGCGGATCCGATCCCCGAAAGGCTGCGCAGGGCGGAATGCGCCGCGCCGGAGCGGCATGTCCCAAGCCGGAAGGCCGGGACAGCGGGACACACAGGGACGCAAATGAAGACGCGGATATGGCGGCTGGCACCGGCCTGTGCGCCGCGCGCCCTGGGGCCGAGGCAGATGCGGGCGACGGATCACATGAAAGAGACAGAGAGTGCACCGCTCAGAATCGGCGAGCCGACCGTTCCCGGCCAACCGGCCGGATAAACGGCAAGCGTGAGCGCGTTTGAATGTCGGCCCGCCTCAGCGGCCGGAACGGGAGATCCGCTCGATTTCCTGGCGGACCAGATCGTCCACGATCCGGGGCAGGTTGTCGTCGAGCCAGGTCTTGAGCATGGGGCGAAGGATCTCCTTCACCAGATCCTCAATGGTCCGCTCATGGGCCGGTACCACGAGGTCGCCCAGCGTGCCGAAGGCTGCCGCCACGGCTGCGTCCACGTCCGGGGAGAGCAGTTCCTTGCGGCGGGCCGGCTCGGGCGCCCGGTAGGGCTCCGCGCTGCGGACGGGCTCGAAGCTGCGCGGCGCCGGGCGCGGCGCGAGCTCAGGCACGGGCCGATAGGCAGGCGGGGCGTGATCATAGCCGGTCAGCTCATGGTCATAGCCCATCGGCATCTGGTCGGCAGTCGGATACGGATGATCGGCCATGGGCACGTCCTCCGGAATTGCGGGATAAGCGGGCGCATAAGCCGGCGCCGCAGGCAGCGGCGACAGCGCATCGGGCGCAGGCGTCTGGTCGCCGAAGGCGGCGGGAACCGGGCGCGCGGGGATGCGAGACTCCACAGGCCGCGCTTCGCCGGAGCGGGGCTCGGGCGAACGTGCAGTCCATTCAGGATTGGCGCGCGGCGCGGGGCCGTTCACCGGCGCTGCGCGACGCGGCGGCTCGGCCGCCTGCGTCTTGGACGGTGCTACGGGGCGCCGAGGGGGCGCTGGCTCGTCATCCGCAATGATCCGTCGGATGGACGCGAGAATGTCGTCCATGGACGGCTCGGAAGGCTTCGCACTTGCGGACATGTCCCGACCCCGGCCGAAGACGCCCTTCCATCCGCGCGGCAAGCCGCCATTGAGCAGGGACGCCAGAATCACACCTATGATTGAAGTATGACATTCAAGCCCGGGCAGGCGATAGGCACCGCCCGGGCCGCGTCCCCTACTTTCCGTCCGGCGTGCGCACCCCGGCCCAACTGTCGCGGACCTGATTGTAGTGCACCTTCGGGTCGTAGACCGGCACCTTGAGGCTCAGCGAGACGGCGTCCATCTGGCCGATGGTGGAGATCAGCGAGTAGGCGGCCACCACGCGGTCGCGCTGAGCGACCACGAGGGCGGACTTGGAGTTGGTCAGGTCCGTCTGCGCGTTCAGCACGTCCGTGGTGGTGCGCTGACCGACCCGCCATTCCTCACGCACGCCTTCGAGCGCCAGCGTGTTCGCCGCCACCTGTGACTGCGCGGATTCGATCTGCGCCTTGGCGGCGACGAGCGAACCCCAATATTGCACAGCCAGGGTGCGCACCTGGTCGCGGTTGACATCCACCTCGATGCGGGCCTGTGTCAGATATTCCTTGGCCTGCCGGATGGCTGAGTATTCCGAGCCGCCCTGATAGATCGGCACCGTCAGGTTGAGCATGACGCTCGCGCCGGACTGGGAATCCACAGTCCCGGACTGGTCATGGTTCAACTGGGCCTGTCCCGTGGCGCTCACGACGGGGGCGAGATTGCTCTCGGCCATGCGCACCTGGAAGTTGGCCGCGTCCACCGCATACTGCGACGCCTGAACGGCAGGATGATGCTGCAGACCCGTGCGGATCACCCCGTCGAGATTGACCGGGATGCGCCGCTCGATGCCGGCGCCGGGAGCGATCAGCTTGCCCGGCTCCTGCCCGATCACCTGACGATACACTGCCCGGTAGGACGACAGGTTGGCGACCGCCTGGGCCACCTCATACTGCGCCTCGGCGACGCGCGCCTCGGCCTGTGCCACGTCGGTACGGGTTACTTCACCCACATTGAACCGATCGCGGGTGGCGCGCAGTTCCTGCTGGAGCGAAGCGAGATTTTGATTCTGCAGTTCCAGCAACGCGACGCCCTGGATCACGTTCATATAGGCCGTGACGCCATTCAGCAGAACGGTCTGCTCGGTGTTGCGCAGGGTCTCGCGCGAGCCCTTCACCTGCGATTCGGCTTTCCGCGTCGTGTTGGCGGTGAGGAAGCCGTTGAAGATGGTCTGGGTGACGGTGAGATTATAGGAGCGGGGCGCGATGGTCCCGTCCGTGGTCTGACCGCCGGCCGTGTAGCGCGAATATTGCGACCCGACGCTGGCACCCGCCGACACGTTCGGCCGATACCCGGACAGCGCCTGGGACACGTTCTCGTCCACCGCACGGGTTCCCGCCCGCTGCGAATTGAGAGACGGATTGTTGATATAGGCCGCCGCAAGGGCAGCATCGAGCGACTGTGCGTTCGCTCCCACCGGCAGCATGAGCATTGAAGCCGCTGCCAGCGAACCGAACACATTAACGCGCAGGCTAAACCGCGCCGAAAGGGACATGAACCTCTCCCCGACCCACGCAAACGAAACATGCTGATCCGCCCAGCTCAGCATGTGCGTTCGGACCATATCCATAGGTTTCAGCCGAGGGAACCGAGCGGCCGAACCAAAAGTAGCTTTTATGTTAACCGCGGCAGATGGGCCACAGCCCCTGCCCTAACCGCCTCAGAAGGTGAAGCGCGGCGGGGCCTCGAAGCCCGGCAGCAGCGGGACGGAGGCGTTGAAGGTGGGATATTCCGAAAGGGCGCTGCCCACCTTGGTGAACGTGCTGGCCCGCCCGGCCCCGCCACGACCCTTTACCGCAACCAGCCGGCCGCCATCCTTCAGCTGCGCGATGAGCGCATCGGGAATCACTTCGATCGAGCCGTTCAGGAAAATGACGTCATAGGGCGCCTCGGACGCCCAGCCCGCCGTGAGCGGGCCCTGGAAGGTGGCCACATTGCCCACATCCACATCCGCGAGGGCCGAATTCGCAGCCGCCACCAGTTCCGAATCGTCTTCGACCGAGACCACTTGGCTGCTGAGCCGCGCCAGCAGGGCGGCGGCATAGCCGGTGCCCGCGCCGATGGTGAGCACGAGGTCCGTGGCCTGCACGTCCGCAAGCTGGAGCAGCTTGGCGAGGAACATGGGCTCCAGGAGGTAGCGGGCCGGGCCGCCGGGGCCCGCCTGCCGGACGATCAGGTCGTCATCGATATAGGCCAGTGCCTTGAGGGCCTCAGGGACGAATCGCTCGCGCGGGATCTCCAGCATCGCATCGACGATACCCGGATCGGTCACATCGTTCGTGCGGACCTGACCATCCACCATTCCACGACGCAACTCGGCGAAATCGATCATGGCAAACCCCTTCGGCTTGTCCGCATTTGAGCCATTCCAGGGTCAAGAGCCACACCGCCGGACCATTTGCAAGCGGCCCGCCGGGTCATTCCCCCGCAGCGCACCCATTCGCCATCCGCCGGAAGCAAGGCGGGGGCAGCCTCTGCCGCCCCCGCCCCGAGGTCACGTGGACCGGATCAGTTTAGACCGGATCACTTGGCGGGAGCCGCGGGAGCCGCGGGCGCAGCAGCGGGAGCAGCAGCGGGAGCAGCGGCGCCGGCATCGCCGATGCCGACCACGGTCACCTGACGGAAGATCACGTGGTCGCCCACGCCCAGCTTCTTGAAGCCGTCCTTGTCGGCGTCCGGAGCGCCCGGCACCTTCACGTCCGCGGAATTGCCCAGTGGGCCCTGCAGGGTGATGGTGCGGGTGTCGGCGGCGATCTTGGTGATGGTGGCCGCGATCTCGCGGCGGTCGGTCACGATCACGCCGGGCTTGGCGCCCTTCGGCGCGGTGTCGAGGGTCTGGATGTCTACCGGGAGCGGCGTGCCGTCATTGGCATGCACGACGCTGATCTCGGTGGCCTGCTCCATGGCCGCCACGATGGTGTCGCCCACCTTGATCTGCGGGAAATTCTGCATCTCCGGGGTGGCCTTGATGACCATCCAATTCCCGGCCGGGCCCACCAGGGTGAAGGTGCGCGACTTCTCGTCCACGGCAGAGACCTTCGCCTTGATCTCTTCCTTCACCACGAAGCCGACCGCCAGGATCGGATCTGCGGCGAGAGCGAAGGTCGGCGCGAGCGCCACGACGCCGGCGGCAATGAGGGTGCGCATTTTCATCGGACTACTCCTGAATCATCGCCCCCGCACGGAGCGATGCGCCTGCCTAGCTGCCGCGTGCGTCATCCTCAAGTCGATAGTCCGCGCAATAATTGACCCATCCGGGACAGCCCCGGGATGACCTTGCGTGAGCCCCATTTCAGCCACCTGACGGCCGCCGCGCCGCCCCCGTGCCGGGGCGGTCACTTGCAGAACTGCCCGTCCTGCTTTAACAACCCGGCGAATGAGGCCACGTGGCGGAGTGGTTACGCAGCGGACTGCAAATCCGTGCACCCCGGTTCGATTCCGGGCGTGGCCTCCAACAGCGGCGAAAGCCTGAGCCGATGATTGCTTTGCCGCTCCGTTCTTCCGCGCCCCTTCTCGTCGCGACGAAGAACACTCGCGCCGTGACGGCGCTGCACGGCTCAAACCGGAGACCTTGATGATCGCTGCCTTCTTGGAGCGTGTTCGCGCCGCCATCCTCAGGGATGAAAGCCTGAGCGTGATCTACCGCCTGTTCGTCTCGGACGGGATGCGGCACTGGAAGGGCTATGCAATCGCCTTCTCCTTCATGGGCCTGATGGCCGCCGCCACCGGCGGCATGGCCTATCTCATGAAGGATGCGATCGACTCGATCTTCGTCACCCCCACCACCGCCGCCATCTGGGCCGTGGCGCTCACCATGATGGGCCTGTCCATCGTGAAGGGCTTCTCCGCTTACGCCCAGACGGTGACCATGGCGCGGGTGGGCAACCGCATTGTGGCCGACAACCAGAAGCGCATCTTCGACCGGCTGCTCGGCAAGGACGTTCGTTATTACGCGAACAACCACACCGCCAACATCACCATGCGCTTTTCATCGGGCGCCAATTCGGCGCGTGACGCGCTGAACCTCGTCATCACCTCCATGGGCCGCGATGTGCTGTCCCTGCTGGCACTGGCAACGGTGGCGGTGATCCAGGATCCGTTCCTCGCCATCATTTCGGCAGTGGTCATGCCGGTGGCCGTCGTCGGCACCCGCAAGCTCATCAAGAAGGCGAAGCTCATCTTCAAGCGCGAGTTCGGCAGCGCGGTGAAGCTGAATTCCATCGCCATGGAGTTCATCCAGGGCGTGCGCACCGTGAAGGCCTATACGCTGGAGCCGGTGGTTCGCGAGCGGGTCCACACCTATGTGGACGAGGTGGAGCGGGCGGCCAACAACCTCACCAGCACCCAGGCCAAGTCCAGCCCCCTCATGGAGACGCTGGGCGGCTTCGCCATCGCCGGCGTCATCCTCTATGCGGGCTATAACGTGGTGGTGCTGGACCGTACCCCCGGCGAGTTCTTCTCGGTGCTGACGGCGCTGCTGCTGGCCTATGAGCCCGCCAAGCGCCTCGCCCGGTTCCATGTGGACCTCACGCCCATGGTGATCGGCGCCGGCATGCTCTTCGAGCTGCTGGACGGCGACGCCCCTGAAATGGGCGACGACAACCTGCCCAAGCTGCCCGTGGACCGCGCGCGGATCGAGTTCGACGAGGTGGTGTTCGGCTATCGCGAGGGCGAGCCGGTGCTGCGCGGTGTGAATCTCGTGGCCGAGCCCGGCCAGACCACGGCCCTGGTGGGCGCTTCCGGCGGCGGCAAGACCACCATCGTCAATCTTATCGAGCGCTTCTACACGCCAAGCGCCGGCACCATCCGAATCGACGGGAACGACGTGATGGCCCATGGGCTGCACTCCGTGCGCGCCGCTTCGGCACTCGTGAGCCAGGACGTGTTCCTGTTCTCCGGCACGGTGCGCGAGAACATTGCCCTCGGCCGCCCCGGCGCGAGCGAGGACGAGATCATCGCCGCCGCCAAGGCCGCCCACGCCCATGACTTCATCTCGGGCTTCGAGCACGGCTACGACACCCAGGTGGGCGAGCACGGCGTGCAGCTGTCCGGCGGCCAGCGCCAGCGAATCGCCATCAGCCGCGCCTTCCTCAAGGATGCCCCCATCCTCCTCCTGGACGAGGCCACGGCGGCACTGGACAGCGAATCGGAGGCGGAGGTGCAGAAGGCCCTCACAACCCTCCAGAGCCGCCGTACCACCATCGTCATCGCCCATCGCCTCCAGACCGTGGTGCGCGCGGACAAGATCTGCGTTGTGGACGGCGGCAAGGTGGTGGAAGTGGGCCGCCACGAGGAGCTGATGGCCGCGAAGGGCCGCTATTACAGCTTCTACCAGATGCAGTTCGCCCACGAGATGGAAGGCCGGGAGGGCAAGAACGCCCCTGCTTTATTGAGCGCGTGAGCTTCTTCGGCAGATTTCTTGCCGAAGCGGCTTCACAAGCCCGCGCTCCATTGCTATATGGCGCGCCTCGCAAGTGAGCGCCTATTCCCCGGTAGCTCAGTGGTAGAGCAACCGGCTGTTAACCGGTTGGTCGCTGGTTCGAATCCGGCCCGGGGAGCCAACACTTCCGAAGTTCGCCATGCGGCTTCGGATCTTTCCGAAAATCCCCCGTTCGCCCTGCGGACGGGGGATTTTCTTTTCAGGCCTCCGCCAACGCCGCCAATCGCGCCGCCGCGGTCCGTACCGCATCAAGATGGGTGACGAGGCACACATGCTCGCCCCGCGGAATGCGCAGGATGGCGGCATGGGCGACTTCCGCCTCCACCCGATCCAGATGAGAGACCGGCACCACGCGGTCGCCGGTGCCGTGGATGGCGAGCACGGGCACGCGCAGGCCGGAGAGCGGCAGCGGGCCCATGGCGCCGAACTGGGCCACATCGTTCAGCGTCCCCGGCAGGCGCGCCGCCAGACGGCTGGCGACGCTGTTCTGGAGCGCCACCAGCAGCGGGCCTGCCTCCGGATGGCGCAGGGTTTCGTGCAGCACCTCTTCGTCCAAGATGGAGCGCCGGGCCGCCCTTGTGGGATTCGCCCGCGCCAGGAGGCTCAGGAGCCCCGCAAGCGGCGGAATGCGGGTGGCGAGGCGGATGAAGGGCAATCGCCGCGCCGCGCCGGGCGGCATGGCGAGCCCGCCCGTGCAGGCGGAGACGAGAATCAGGCCCGAACAGCGATCAGGGTGGCGGGCCGCGAAGGCAACTGCCCCCGGCCCGCCCGCCGAGACGGCGGCCACGAGGGCCTTGTCCACACCCAGCCGGTCCAGACTCGCGGCGAACAAGTCCGCCTGCATGGCCGGTGTCACACGGCCTGCGAGCGGCGTGCCGAGATAGCCGGGCCGCGAAGGCGACAGCAGACGGAAGGGCGGGCGGAGGCCGAACAGGGTCTGCGCCAGGATCTGCCCCTGATCCCAACCGCCCATTCCACCATGCAGGGCGAGCAGGGCCGGCCCCGTCCCGCTGTCCAGCAGTTCGACGGGGCCAAGGCCGGTCTCCAGGGTGCGGGGAATGGCGTGACGCATCCCTACCCTCCCCTTGCCGGGGACCGCAGCCGCAAAGCGCGGATGAGCGCCACGGCCTCCGGCGGCGGTGCCGCTTCCAGGCGGCGATAGGCCCGCCCGTCACGGGTGCGCCACATGAGACCGTCATCGCACATGATCCGCCGCAACAGGGCGGGATCGGCGAACAGGTGCTGCTCATTCAGAGCGGCGTTCACGGCCTTCTCGCTCAGGGTTTCCCGCGTGGGAAGGCGCGCCCACAGCGCCCAGATGCACAAGGTGCGTTCGCTGGCCTTGCCGGGCCAGCGCACCAGGCGTCCCTGCGCATCGAAATGGCGGCACACGCGCTCCACGCGGCGATGATCCACCGGCGCGGGAGCTGACGGGACGGCTTCCAGGCGGTCATGGGCCTCGGCGTCCTGGCGCAGATGCTGGTAGTTCCGAAAGCCGCCGGCGCGCGCGAGCATGTTCAGCAGCGCGAGATGGCCGGGCGCGCCCTCGGCGCGGGCCAACTCACGCCCGAGCGCACGCGCGAAAGCGGAGAGGTCCTTCGTCTCGAAGGACAGGGTTTGTCTGGACATCACTCATCCTCGGTCGTGCCGGGATCGCAAATCGATGTCGTTGGTCGCTGGCTTCCGACGCGGCACGGGACGAGTGTGAGCGACGTTAGGCAAAACGGCAGGTTTAGCTTTCCGCAAAGGGAACAGCGACGCCTCGGTGAACTGCCGACCGTCGCCTTCCATGCCCCGCCCTCCGGACTTTTTCAAGGCTGCCGTTGGTATCAGCCGCCGAACACCGACCAGTGCATGGCCTTGGCCAGTTGCTCCAGCGCCAGGGAGCCGAGCACTGAATTGCCGTGGGGATCGAGGCCGGGCGACCAGACGGCGATGGAGGCCTTTTCCGGCGCCACCACCAGAATGCCCCCGCCCACGCCGCTCTTGCCCGGCAGGCCCACGCGGAAGGCGAAGTCGCCCGAGCCGTCATAATGGCCGCAGGTGAGCATGAGGGCATTGATGCGTCGCGCCCGCTCCGAGGAGATCACCGACACGCCCTTGCCCGGCAGGCGGCCGGAAAACGCGAGGTAGCGGCCCGCCATGGCCAGTTGGCGGCAGGTCATGGTGATGGCGCAGTGGTGGAAATACACGCCGAGGGCGTGCTCCACCGGATTCTCCATCATCTTGAACGCCTTCATGTAATTGGCGAGGGCGGTGTTGAGGAAGCCCGTCACCTTCTCCGAGCGCGCCACATGCTCATCGATGGCCACCGTGTCGTCATCGGCCACGAAACGGCAGAAGCGCAGGATCTCCCCCAGAACCTCGCGTGGCTGGTGTCCCGCCAGCAGCACGTCCGTCACCGCGATGGCACCGGCATTGATGAAGGGATTGCGGGGCTTTCCCTTCTCATATTCCAGTTGGACAATGGAGTTGAAGGGATGGCCCGAAGGCTCCCTGCCCACCCGGTTCCAGAGCTGGTCACCCACCTTGCCGAGCGCCAGGGTCAGGGTGAAGACCTTAGAGATGCTCTGGATGGAGAAGGGAATGTCGGCATCGCCCGCCGTGAACATCTCGCCGTCCGCCGTGAAGACGGCGATGCCGAACTGGTCCAGCGGCACCTTGGCAAGCTCCGGAATATAGCTCGCCACCTTGCCGCGCTCTTCGCGCGAGCGCATGCGCGCCGCGATCTCCTCGACGACGGTATCCAGTCTCGGCAAAATCTAATCCCCATCCGATTGGCTTTTCGCCGACACTACACCCATATGACCGGCAAGCACGAGCCATGCCGGACCAGGGTCCGGCATGAGGCATCCAAGACGCGACCGCAGCCGTAGAAGCGGGCGCCGCCCGATATCGGCATCGCGCGGCCATTGAGCGTTCGAGAGGCGGATGCGTCGGCATCCCCGCCCCTCGATATGAGGACATGCCATGCGCCCCACCCTTCTCTGGTTCCGCAGCGACCTGCGCCTTCATGACAATCCCGCCCTCGCCTGGGCGGCGGAAGACGCCCGCCCCGTGGCGGCCCTTTACGTGCTGGACGAGGATTCGCATGGGATACGCGCCATGGGCGGCGCGGCGCGCTGGTGGCTGGCTGGATCGCTCCGGGCCCTCGCCGCAGACCTCGCAGCGCGGAACATCCCCCTCCTCCTGCGCACCGGCCGGGCGGCCGATCTCGTGCCTGCTTTGGCGCGCGACATCGGAGCGGAACGGCTCGCCTTCAACAGCCGGCCCGGCGCGGCCGAGGCGCGGGTGGACACAGCCGTGGCGGCGGCGCTTGAAGATGACGGCATCACCGTCAAGCGCTTCAACGGCCACCTGCTCTACAAGCCGGGCTCGATCCGCACCATGGCGGGCGGCCTGCCCCGCACCTTCAGCGCCTTCCAGCGCGCCAGCCGCAAGGCCGCCGAGCCGCGCCGCCCGCTCCCCGTGCCGCCGAGCCTGACCGGGGTCGGCACCCTTCCGTCCGACGATGTCGAAGCCTGGATCACCGCCCAGGGGCTGGAGCCCACCGCGCCCGATTGGGCGGGTGGGATGCGCGCGGCCTGGACTTGCGGCGAGGCGGGCGGCCGGAAGCGTCTTGCGGACTTCATCACGGACGGGCTGGAAGGCTACGCGGAAGGGCGTGACAGGCCCGACGCCGAGCATGTGTCGCGCCTGTCGCCCTATCTGGCCTCCGGCGCACTCTCCCCGAACCAGGTGCTCTATGCCATCCGGGGCGCCGCCGAGGCGGGCGAGGCGCCGCACGGGGATGCGGAGAAGTTCGAGGCGGAGCTGCTCTGGCGGGAATTCTCCCACCACCTGCTGGAAGCGGAGCCGGACCTGCGCGTGCGCAACCTCCAGCCCCGCTTCGATGCCTTCCCCTGGCGGGAGGCGTCCGGCGAGTTGAAGGCGTGGCGCAAGGGCCTCACCGGCTATCCCCTGGTGGATGCGGGCCTGCGCCAGCTCTGGCAGACGGGGTGGATGCATAACCGCGTGCGCATGGTGGTGGCGTCCTTCCTCGCCAAGCACCTGCTCATCGACTGGCGCGAGGGCGAGGCGTGGTTCTGGGACACGCTGGTGGATGCGGACCCCGCCAATAATCCCGCCAGCTGGCAATGGGTGGCCGGGACCGGCGCGGACGCCGCGCCCTATTTCCGTGTCTTCAACCCCGTGCTCCAGGGCGAGAAATTCGATCCGGCGGGCGAATATGTGCGCGCCTTCGTGCCGGAACTGGCGCGCCTGCCGAACAGCCTGATCCACAAGCCTTGGGCGGCGGATGCGGCAGCGCTGGCGCGGGCCGGGGTGCGCCTCGGCATCACCTATCCGCGCCCGCTGGTGGACCATGATGCGGCGCGGGCGCGGGCGCTGCGCGCGTTCGAGCACATCAGGGGAAATTAGCGTCCCTCGGTTGCCGCGCCAGGATGGTTCCGGCTAGTTTGCGTTCCCTTTCTTCAAGGTTTTCCGCCATGACCATCCGTAACGGCCTCCTCGATTCCATCGGCAACACCCCGCTGATCCGGCTCAAGAAAGCCTCGGAAGAGACCGGCTGCACGATTCTCGGCAAGGCGGAATTCCTCAATCCCGGCCAGTCCGTGAAGGACCGCGCGGCGCTCGGCATCATCCAGGACGCCATCGCCAAGGGCACGCTCGAGCCGGGCGGGGTCATCGTTGAAGGCACCGCCGGCAATACCGGCATCGGCCTCGCCTTGGTCTCCGCCCCCTTCGGCTTCAAGACCGTGATCGTCATTCCCGAGACCCAGTCCCAGGAAAAGAAGGACATGCTCCGGCTCGCCGGCGCCACCCTCGTGGAAGTGCCCGCCGTCGCCTATGCCAACCCGAACAATTACGTGAAGGTCTCCGGCCGCCTCGCCGAGGCGCTGGCCAAAACCGAGCCGCACGGCGCCATCTGGGCCAACCAGTTCGACAATGTGGCGAACCGGCAGGCCCATTTCGACACGACCGGCCCGGAAATCTGGGACCAGACCGGCGGCAAGGTGGACGGCTTCGTCTGCTCCGTGGGCACGGGCGGCACGTTTGCGGGCATCGGCATGGCGCTGAAGGCGCGCAACCCTGCCATCAAGGTGGCCCTGGCCGACCCCATGGGGGCGTCGCTCTATTCCTATTACACCACCGGCGAACTGAAGGCCGAGGGCTCGTCCATCACCGAGGGCATCGGCCAGGGGCGGATCACCGCCAACCTGGAGGACGCCCCCGTGGACATGGCCTTCCAGATCCCCGACGAAGAAGCCGTGCCCATCGTTTTCGACCTGCTGGAGCATGAGGGCCTGTGCCTCGGCGGCTCCTCCGGCGTGAACGTGGCGGGCGCCATTCGCCTCGCGCGGGAACTGGGGCCGGGGCACACCATCGTCACCATCCTGTGCGACTACGGCACGCGCTATCAGTCCAAGCTCTTCAACCCCGACTTCCTGCGCACCAAGAGCCTGCCGGTCCCGGCGTGGCTGGAGCGCAAGGTCGAAGTGCCGAACGTCCTCGTCTGAATTTCGTTTTCCGGAACCTGAACCATGTCCCTCTTCGTCTCCACCGACTGGCTCGCCGAGAATCTGCGCGCGCCCGACCTCGTCATCGTGGACGCCACCTGGATCCTGCCGCCCACCGAGCGGGTCGCTTCGCAGGAATATCTGGAGCGTCATATTCCGGGCGCGGTCTTCTTCGACCTGGATGCCATCTCCGACCATTCCACCGACCTGCCCCACATGCTGCCCGAGCCGCGCGACTTCGCGACCGCCGTGGGGGCGCTCGGCATCGGCGACGGCGTTCGGATCGTGGTCTATGACGCGCACGGCCTGTTCTCGGCCCCGCGCGTCTGGTGGACCTTCCGCGCGTTCGGCGCGAGCGACGTGAAGATCCTGGAAGGCGGCTTGCCCAAATGGATCGCGGAAGGCCGCGATGTCGAAAGCGGCCCGTCCCGGCGCCCCGCGGCGGTGTTCACCCCGCGCGTGGACCGCTCCATCGTGGCGGACATCGCCCATATGGAAAAGGCCATTGGCAGCCAGACTCAGATCCTCGACGCGCGCGCCGCCGGCCGCTTCACGGGCGCGGCGCCGGAGCCCCGGCCCAACCTCAAGTCCGGCCACATCCCCGGCAGCCTGAACCTTCCGTCTTCCAAGCTGGTAAAGGACGGCCACCTCGTGCCGGCCGAGACGGTCCGCGAGGAACTGTCCGCCATCGGCTTCGACATGGCACGCCCGGTGATCACCACCTGCGGGTCGGGCGTCTCGGCCGCTATCCTGTGGATAGCCCTGGAGAGCGTCGGCAAGCGTCCCCAGGCGCTCTATGACGGCTCCTGGACCGAGTGGGCCTCTCGCGAGAAGCCCATCGATACCGGCGCCTGAGCCACCACCCTCGATCTTCCGAACCTGACTGTTACCCCTGCCCGCGCCCTCGGCGCGGGCAGTCGCGTTTTGACGTCCGCTCCGTAACAACCCTTAGGGGTTCGCCGCGATGCGGGACGGCAAGGTCCATGCAAGCTTGCACCGCAACACATGGGATCGGCTTTTCCTGAGCGGCGGGGTCTCGGGCATTTCCGCGAGCGCGCCTCCGCTCCCGCGTGCGTATGACAGACGTGTTTTTCAGCTTTTAAGGGCCCGATTCATGTCACTCGCCACCTTTTCAGATTCCGAGCCTCATCCCCGCGGTTTCTTCGCGGCATTCATCGAGAAAGTGAATTTCAAGCACTGGCCCATCATCGTGAAGTTCGTCTCGCTGGCGATCATGCTCTTCATCGTGGCGGGCGGCGCCATCTACTTCATGAACTCAACCTCCCGCTTCATCGAGAACCGCTTTGAGCGGCTGGTGCGCGAGGATGCCGCCGGGACCATCGCCCTGTCCCGCGCCAGCCAGGCCCTCGCCTTCACCAATGCCTCGCTCTACGAGGCCCTTGCCGCCCTCACGGCCAACGACACCAAGGCCGCCACCGACCGCCAGGCGCTGGGTATCAAGACCTTCAACGAGCAGATGGAACTGGCCAAGCAGATCCTCCCCCAGATGAGCGGCGAACTGCAGCCGCTGCAGACGGCCTTCACCAAGGCGGTGCAGACCACCTGCGCCGAGCCGCTCAAGATCGCCCTCGATTCCACCTCCAGCGAGGATGATGCCGAGGCCTCGCGCCTGATGAACCGGGCCTGCCGCCCGGCCATGCAGGAGGTGGGCGACAAGCTGGTGGTTCTGGTGCGCGACCTCCAGACCAATCTGGAGACCACGACCCGGGGCGTCATCGATAATTCCCGCTCCACCACCTTCATGACCCTCACGGGCGTCGCGGTGGGCCTGACCGTCATCTTCATCCTCACCGCGCTCACGGCCCTGATCGGCATCTCCTGGCCCATCAAGACCCTGACCGGCGTTCTCACCTCCATCTCCCAGGGCAAGCTCACCACTTTCGTGCCCGGCCTGGAGCGCAAGGACGAAATGGGCACCATCGCGCGCGGCACCGAGACCCTGCGGCAGGCCCTGGAGGCTGCGGAAGTGGAGCGCGCCGAGGCGGCCGAGCAGGAGCGCCGCAACGCCGCGCGCCTGCGCGACGAACGCAACGCCATCGCCGATGCCTTCGAATCCAAGATGGGCGCCCTCGCCAGCGCCTTCGCTAATTCCTCCAGCGAGGTCTATGACGCCGCGCGCAGCCTGTCCGCCTCGGCGGAAGAAACCTCGCGCCAGGCCCGCGCCGTGGCCGGTGCGGCCGGGGATGCCTCCACCAATGTGCAGACGGTGGCGGCTTCCACGGAAGAAATGAGCGCGTCCATCCGCGAGATCGGCGAACAGGTGAGCCACGCCGCAGATGTGGCCCGCGTCGCGTCCGACGGCGCCGAGCAGACCCACCGGGAAATCCGCGACCTCTCCAGGGCGGCGGCGGAGATCGGCGAGGTGGTGCAGCTCATCACCGACATCGCCGCCCAGACCAACCTGCTCGCCCTCAATGCCACCATCGAGGCGGCCCGCGCGGGCGACATGGGCAAGGGCTTCGCGGTGGTCGCCAGCGAAGTGAAGGAACTCGCCGCCCAGACCGCCAAGGCCACCGAGGTGATCGGCGGCAAGGTGTCCGAAATTCAGGGTGCCACCGGGCGCACGGTGGATTCCATCGAGCGCATCGTGGGCATCATCTCCGACATCCGCCAGTCCACCTCGGCCATCGCCTCGGCGGTGGAGGAACAGGGCGCGGCCACCCGCGAGATCGCCCACAACACCCAGAGCGCCGCCCACGGGACGGAAGCGGTCAATGACAACATCCAGGGCGTGGGCCGTGCCGCCGAGATGACCGGCTCCGCCTCCTCCCAGATGATGACCCTCTCCAATTCCCTGTCGGACCGCGCAGGACAGCTCCAGGAAGAAGTGAAGCGCTTCGTGGAAAACCTGCGGGCGGGCTGATCCCTCCGCCGCCCGGCCTGCCGGGCGGCCATACCCTCGCGCTTTGACCACCAGGGATTGCGTAACCGGCAACATTTCGCGCACGCGCAAGCCTGGGGCAAGCGCGGGGTGCCTCCAATGGCGTCGTCGCAGGAGCATAACGGCACGCATGATGCCGGACTCCGTCGATGAGGACGTTCAAGGCGAACCGAAGAAGTTCGCCGCCAAGGATGGTGCCTTCCGATGGGATTCAATCACTGGCCGATTCGATTCAAGATCCTCGCCCTTTCCGCTTTGATGCTGGCCGCCGGCCTGTGCGGGATCGCCGCCGTCTCGCTCAATGCGCGCGGGACACAGGACGGGCTGGTGGCGCTTCATGACAGGGCGTCGCGGGGCCTTCTCTCCCTTGCCGCCGCAAACCGGGCGGCTGTGCTCACCCAGACCGTCATCTATCGCGGGCTGAACGGTATCCTGACCGGCGAGAACCTGCAGGTCGCGGGGGCCGTCGCTGGCGCCACCAAGAATTTCAAGCGCCACATGGCATCGGCGAACGCTTCGATGCCGGACTATGGCGCCGAGATCGACCCGCTGGTTTCCACCTTCGACACCACCATCGAGAAGACCTGCGCGGAAGCGATCACCCTCACCGCCAACTCCTTCTCGGAGGAGGACAATGCCCGCGCCACGGCCATCATGCATGCCACCTGCGACCCGGCCCTGAAGCAGGTGACGGAGCGCATCTCCGCCTTCGTCACGAAGGTGCAGGCGGCACAGGATGCCCATGCGGCAGCGCTGAAGGAACGCGCGGATCGCACCATGATGCTCACCTTGTCCGGTTTCGGCGCGGTGATGCTGCTGGCCTTCGGCCTGAGCGCGCTGGTCGCCACATACGGCATTGCCCGCCCCATCCGCCGCACCACGGCCTTGCTGAACGACCTCGCGGAACAGCGGCTCGACACCCTTGTCACCGGCACCAAACGCCGCGACGAGCTGGGCGCCATGGCGCGCAGCGCCGAATTGCTGCGCAACGCACTCGCCGAAGCCGAGACGGTGCGGCGGGAGGCGGCTCTCCAGGAACAGCGCAACGCTGAGCGCCTGCGCGACGACCGGGAGGCCATCGCCCTGGATTTCGAGGCCCGCATGGGCGCCCTCGCCGGGGCCTTCGCGACCTCCTCCCACGAGGTCTCGGACGCGGCCCGCAGCCTTGCCGCATCGGCCGAGGCGACCTCCCGGCAGGCCCAGGCGGTCTCGGGGGCGGCCACCCAGGCGTCCGAGAATGTGCAGACGGTGGCGTCATCGGCGGAGGAGATGAGCGCATCGGTCCAGGAGATCGGCAGCCAGGTGGGCCACGCCGCCCGCATCGCGGAGGACGCCCATCAGGCGAGCGAGCAGACCCATGGCGAGATTCGCGACCTGTCCCGCGCCGCCGGCCAGATCGGCGAAGTGGTGCAGTTGATCGCCACCATTGCGGGCCAGACCAATCTCCTCGCCCTCAACGCCACCATCGAGGCGGCCCGCGCGGGCGAGATGGGCAAGGGCTTCGCGGTGGTGGCCAGCGAGGTGAAGGCGCTGGCCGCCCAGACCGCCAGGGCCACGGACGTAATCGGCACCAAGGTGAAGGAGATCCAGGGCGCCACCCGGCGGACCGTGACCTCTATCGAGAAGATCGTCGGCATCATCGGCGAGATAAGGGGCGCCACGACCGCCATCGCGGCGGCCATCGAGGAGCAGAGCGCCGCCACGCGGGAAATCGCGCTCAGCACCCAGCACGCCGCCCACGGCACGGAGGGCGTCAACGACAATATTCACGGCGTCGGCCGCGCCGCCGAGATGACCGGGGCCGCATCCACCCAGATGCTGGCGCTCTCCAGTTCGCTCTCCTCCCAGGCCACGCAATTGCAGCGGGAGGTCCGGCACTTCGTCGCCAACCTGCGGGCGGGATGAAAGCGGGTCGGCTCAGAGCAGGCCG
Organism: Aquabacter cavernae; assembly: GCF_003993795.1. Classification (GTDB taxonomy): domain Bacteria; phylum Pseudomonadota; class Alphaproteobacteria; order Rhizobiales; family Xanthobacteraceae; genus Aquabacter; species Aquabacter cavernae. The sequence goes on along the minus strand of NZ_RWKV01000008.1, from coordinate 441,660 downwards.
AGCTGGCGCAGTTCGCGCTGGAGATCCTCGGGCAGCCCGGCGCCGCTGTTTCCGGCCGCAAGGTCCGCAGGCGCCTCGGCGCCCTTCAGATAGCGCCAGCCCTGGAACGGGCGGGACGGGCGCGGCGCGACGCGAACCACATCGGGATCCAGCACCAGCCGGCAGCGGCCGATGCCCTCCCCGTCCACGAACGGTTCGACGGCGAGCAGGCTCTGGCGGCAGAGCACCTCGCCCTTGATGACCCAATAGAGAGAGCCACCGGCCAGAAGGTCCTCGGCGCGGCTCGGCACCATGCGTGTCACATGGATCTGGCGTTCCGGCACGCCCCGCGCGCGGCAATCCGCGAGCCGCTCGGCGATCCAGCCGGTCAGGTCCTCGACGCTCTCGGCGCCGACGCACAGCTTGATGAGATTGAGCGGCCCCGGTGCCGCCCCCGGCTTAACGGCGCGGGTGGGCGCGGCGGAGGTCATTCGGCGCTCTCGCGCTTCACGACCGGCCAATCCACCTCGTCATGGGCTTCCACCCAGGTCTCCTGCACCCCCGCCGCCTTCCAGGCGACGAAGTTCGGCTCGGCATGGATCGCCTCCACATAGGCGGCGCTCACCGGATCGAGCGGCACGGCATAGGTGCGCAGGCGCGTGGCCACCGGGGCATACATGGCGTCCGCGGCGCTGAACCGGCCGAACAGGAAAGGCCCGCCCGCGCCGAACGCCGCCCGCGCAGCCTGCCAGATCTCAAGGACGCGCGCGATATCGGCGCCCACATCCTCGCCATAGGCGCGCGGCTCCACGGGTCGCCAGAGATTCATGGGCATGTGACGGCGTAGATTCGGGAAGCCGGAATGCATCTCCGCCGAAATGGACCGCGCCATGGCGCGCGCCGCCCGGTCTCCAGGCCACACGCCCTTGTCGGGATAACGCTCGGCCACATGCTCGATGATGGCGAGGGAATCCCACACCGGCACCCCGTCATGGACCAGAAGCGGCACGCGGTGCGGCGAACCGAGCCCCTCGAACGCGGCGGCGAATTCCGGCGTGTGGAACGGCAGCAGCCGCTCCTCGAACGCAACGTCGCTCGCCTTCAGCGCCAGCCAGGCGCGCAGCGACCAGGAGGAATAGTTCTTGTTGCCGATGAACAGGGTCAGCATGCGCGAGCATTCCGAATGAGAGCGCGGACCGGTCGGATTAAATCAACCTGATCGGCACATCGCACTCTAAATGTTCATGGAGGCTGCGGGCGACCGACCGGCTTGTCGCACAAGCGGGTCGGCGCAGGCGCTCGGGCGTGCCGATATCGGCCGCGTTACCGAGAGGCGACGACCGCGATGGGCTCGAACCCGCCGAACAGGTAGACCATGACGATGGCGGCGAGAAACACGCCGAAACTTAAACGTGCGATCCCCCAACAGGAGCGCTCGGCCTTTACTGCCATGATGACAATGGACCTTGAATGCCGGGACAAGCCGGAATGCCTGGATGTGTCCGCTGCATCACGCATGCGAACAAACCGATTCATTAGGCATTCCGTAACCAAGAAGCAATGCATGGATGCGGCAACGCACACTTTTTGTGACCGAACCTTTCAGATTCACGCTGCAGCGCACCCTTGCCGGGGCCAGCAGCGGGTGCCATGAGGACGAAATGGAAAGCGAATCCGAACTCCCGACCGAATCCGGCCCGGACGATCCCGAGGCGCAGGCGGCCATTCTCACCATTGCGCGCGAGATCGGCCCGGCAAAGACGCTGAGCCCCATGGAGGCCGCCCAGCGCCTCATGCCGGGCGAGAACTGGCAGCGGGCCCTGCCCCGAATCCGCCGCGCGGCCGTGCAGCTCGCCCAGGAAGGGCGGCTCATGGTCTATCGGAAGGGCAAGCCGGTGGACCCGACCACTTTCCGTGGCGTCTATCGCCTCGGCCTGCCGCGCGACGAGTGAGCCCTTCCGGGCAAGGCTGAAGCTCTTTAGTCTTCTCCCATGCTCGTCTCTCCTCCCCGCCGCAGCCTCCGCATCACCGCCCCGGACGGAACCACCCTGGCCGTCCGCGAATGGGGGGATCCCACGGGGCGGCCGGTCCTGTTCATCCACGGCTATTCCCAGACCGGCCTCTCCTGGGCCCGGCAGGTGGATGCCCCCGAACTGGCCCATCTGCGGCTCGTGACCTTCGACCTGCCCGGCCACGGCGGCTCCGACCATCCGCCGGAAACCTCCCGCTATCAGGACAGCGCCCTTTGGGCGGGCGATATCGCCGCCATCCTGGAACAGTGCGGCCTTCAGGCCGTGACGCTGGTGGGCTGGTCCTATGGCGGGCGCATCATCGGCGACTATCTGGCGGCCTTCGGCACGCACGCCCTCGCCGGGCTCGTCTTCGTGGATGCCATCACCGAGAATGCCCGGCACTTCTATGGTTCGTGCAATCGCCTCATGAAGGAGATGGGCGACCCGGACCCGGCTGTATCCATCGCCGCCACCCGCGCCTTCCAGCGGGCCTGCGTGCTGCACCCGCTGGAGGGGGAGCTTGCCGAAAGCCTCCTGGCGGCCGCCATGATGTGTCCGCCCCGCGTGCGCGCCGCCATGGCGCGGCCCGCGGACTATACCGCGGCGCTGGCGGGCGTGGACATTCCCGCGCTCGTCATCCACGGCATCGATGATCAGGTCATCGCGCCCGCCATGGCCGTGCACCTGGCAGGCATGCTGCCCGGCGCCCGGCTGGAGATGATGGCGGACACCGGGCATGCCCCCTTCCTGGAGCATCCGGCCGCCTTCAACCATCTGTTGCGAGACTTCGTTAAGCACCTCTGAGCCGCAAACCGGCAGGGGGAACCATTCCCCGCACAAAGATGTTGCGGCAACGCCCGAAATGCGGCGACATCTTGAACCGGCGGGCGCGCTGCCCCCCTGAAGAGGACGAGTCATGCGCATGATGAAGAGGACGCTGATGGCCATGGCCGCGTGCGCCGCGGCTGCCATGCTGGCCCTGCCTGCCCAGGCGGACGACCGCTACGATATCTTCGGCGGCCTTTTCAGTTCCCCCTTCGGCTCGCCCTTCGGGATGACCGCCGGCACCTCGCCCATTCCGCGCCAGATGGTGTCCTTCGATCCGAAATATCCGGCCGGCAGTGTGGTGGTGAACACCGCGGAACGGCGGCTCTATTATGTGACCACGCCGGGCCAGGCCGTGCGCTACGGCGTCGGTGTCGGCCGCGACGGTTTCCAGTGGTCGGGCGTGAAGGTGGTGTCGGCGAAGAAGGAGTGGCCCTCCTGGACGCCTCCGGCCCAGATGCTGAAGCGCCGCCCCGATCTGCCCCGCTACATGCCCGGCGGCCTCGACAATCCGCTGGGCGCGCGCGCCATGTATCTGGGCTCCAGCCTCTATCGCATCCACGGTTCCAATGAGCCGGAGACCATCGGGCAGGCTGTCTCCTCCGGCTGCATCCGCATGACCAATGACGACGTCACCGACCTCTACAATCGCGTGAAGGTCGGCGCAAAAGTCTATGTAATGCGGTAGTTTTTCGGGGAGTGGGGCTTTGGCTCAGCGCTCTTGCCCCTCCCCGTTGCTCCCGGTCTTCCCCCTCCCCAGCCCTCCCCCGCACCGAAGTCGGATGTTTCCGACTTCGGCACGTTCACCATCCGAACTCGACAGCAGTCGAGTTCGGGCGGGAGAGGGAGCGTGTCGCTGCGCCGTCGGGTAAAGCCCTCTCCCGCTTGCGGGGGAGGGTTGGGAGGGGGAAATTCGCGAAGAAAAGAAGCGACGTGCACCCGTTGAATATGTGCGCCCTTCAGGCCCGCGCCTTCGCCCCATACACCTCGTCGGCCCGCTTCTCGAACGCATCCGCGAACCGCCGGAAGGCGGCGTCGAACATGGCGCCCATGAGCAAGCCCAGGGTGCGCGAGCGGAATTCGTAGGAGATGTGAAACTTCACCTCGCAGCGCTCCCCCGCAGCCGGATGGAATTCCCACCGATTGTCGAGGCGGCTGAAGGGGCCGTCGAGATACTCCACATGGATGACGAGGCGCGGCCGGTCCAGCGTGACGCGGGAGGTGAAGGTCTCGCGGATCAGCTTGTAGGCCACCGTCATGTCGGCAACGAGAATCTCCACGCCCTCGTCGCTGCGATTCCTGCGGCGGATGCGCAGCCCGCTGCACAAAGGCACGAACTCGGGATAGCGCTCGACATCGGCCACGAGGTCGAACATGTCGGCCGGGGAATGGCCGACCACGCGGGTGCTGGAAAAGGCCGGCACGATGTCACGCCCGGCCCAGCTTGGTGTCCCGGGCCGTGCGCAGCCGGGCGAAGTCGTCGCCCGCATGATGGGACGAGCGGGTGAGCGGGCTCGACGACACCATCAGGAAGCCCTTGGCATAGGCCACCGTCTCGAACGCCTTGAACTCGTCCGGCGTCACGAAGCGCTCCACCTTGTGGTGGCGGCGGGTGGGCTGGAGATACTGGCCGATGGTCATGAAATCCACCTCGGCCGAGCGCAGGTCGTCCATGAGCTGGAGCACCTCGTTCCGCTCCTCCCCCAGCCCGACCATGATGCCGGACTTGGTGAAGATGGAGCCATCCAGTTCCTTCACCTGCTGGAGCAGGCGCAGAGAGTGGAAATAGCGGGCGCCGGGACGCACCTTGAGATAGCGGCCGGGCACGGTTTCCAGATTGTGGTTGAACACATCCGGCCGTGCCTCCACCACCACCTCGATGGCGCCGGGCTTGCGCAGGAAGTCCGGGGTGAGGATCTCGATGGTGGTGCCGGGGCTCGCCGCGCGGATGGCCCGGATGGTGAGGGCGAAATGCTCGGCGCCGCCATCCGAAAGGTCATCGCGGTCCACGGAGGTGATGACCACATGCGACAGGCCGAGCTTGGCCACTGCCGCGGCCACCTTCTCGGGCTCGCCCTGATCCAGCGGACCCGGCAGGCCGGTGCGCACGTTGCAGAAGGCACAGGCCCGCGTGCAGGTGTCGCCCATGATCATGAAGGTGGCGTGCTTCTTTTCCCAGCACTCGCCGATATTGGGGCAACCGGCTTCCTCGCACACCGTGTGCAGGCCGTTGGCGCGCACGATCTCCGCCGTCTGGGACCATCCCGCCGAGCCGGGCGCCTTCACCCGGATCCAGTCCGGCTTGCGCAGCACCTCGTTCTCGGGGCGGTTCGCCTTTTCGGGGTGCCGGGGCCTGTTCAGCGTGTTGACGAGCGTGACCATGGAAAATGCCGTTCTCGCGCGCCGGGGGCGCTTCAAGATGAAGGTTTAGCGTCCGTCGAAGCGCGCGTCGAGTTCATGGAATGCAAGGCAGACCCGACGCGAAGGAACCGGGCGCCCCTTGACGGGCGCCCGGCTCAGATCAAGCCTTGACCAGCGGAACCTTGGGCACATGGCTGCCACCGGACCCGCCGCCTTTGGGGCCGCCCTTCGGGCCGGGCTTGGTGCCCGTGCGGCCCTTGGTGCCCGGACGGGGCGCCTTGGAGCGGGAGGCATCGGCCTTGCGGCGCGGTGCCCGCTTGGTGGCGGGGGCGATCTTGTCCGGCTTGGGCGTGACGGGGCCTTCGGGGAAGGAGAAGCCGAGCTTGCTGCCCGTCTCGCCCTCCTCCACCACCACGCGCACATGCCCACCGGTCTTGAGGCGCCCGAACAGCACCTCGTCCGCCAGCGGCGTCTTGATGAACTCCTGGATCACCCGCGCCATGGGACGGGCGCCCATCTGCTCGTCATAGCCGCGCTCCACCAGCCATGCGGTGGCTTCGTCGGACAGCTCGATGGTGACGTTGCGGTCGGCGAGCTGGGCTTCCAGCTGGAGCACGAACTTCTCCACCACCTGGCCGATAATGTCGGTGGACAGGTGGGCGAAGGGAATGATCGCGTCCAGGCGGTTGCGGAACTCCGGCGCGAAGGTCCGGTTGATGGCCTCCACGTCGTCGCCTTCCCGCTTGGTGCGGGTAAAGCCGTAGGCCGCCTTGGAGAGATCAGCCGCACCCGCATTGGTGGTCATGATCAGGATGACGTTGCGGAAATCCACCGACTTGCCGTTATGGTCGGTGAGCTTCCCGTGGTCCATCACCTGCAGGAGGATGTTGAACAGGTCCGGGTGGGCCTTCTCGATCTCGTCCAGCAACAGCACGCAATGTGGCGTCTGGTCCACGCCGTCGGTCAGCAGGCCGCCCTGGTCGAAGCCCACATAGCCGGGAGGCGCGCCGATGAGCCGGGAAACCGTGTGGCGCTCCATATATTCCGACATGTCGAAGCGCAGCAGATTCACCCCCAACGTGGAGGCGAGCTGCTTGGCGACCTCGGTCTTGCCGACGCCGGTGGGGCCGGAGAACAAATAGGAGCCGATGGGCTTCTCCGGCTCCCGCAGGCCCGCGCGGGCGAGCTTGATGGAGGCCGAGAGCGCCTCGATGGCCTTGTCCTGGCCGTAGACCACGCGCTTGAGCGTGCTTTCCAGCGCGGCCAGCACCTCCGCATCGTCCTTGGAGACGGTCTTAGGTGGAATCCGCGCCATGGTGGCGATGGTGGCCTCGATCTCCTTGAGGCCGATGATCTTCTTGCGCCGCGCCTCGGGCACCAGCATCTGGGCCGCGCCGCTCTCGTCGATCACGTCGATCGCCTTGTCGGGCAGCTTGCGGTCATGGATGTAGCGGGCCGACAGCTCCACCGCGGCCTTGATGGCCTCATTGGTGTAGCGCAGCTTGTGGTAGTCCTCGAAATAGGGCTTGAGGCCCTTCAGGATCTCGATGGCGTCGGGCACGGTGGGCTCGGCCACGTCGATCTTCTGGAACCGGCGCACCAAAGCGCGGTCCTTCTCGAAATACTGCCGGTATTCCTTGTAGGTGGTCGAACCCATGCAGCGCAGCGTGCCGGAGGCGAGCGCGGGCTTCAGCAGGTTGGACGCATCCATGGCCCCGCCCGAGGTCGCACCGGCGCCGATCACCGTGTGGATCTCGTCGATGAACATGATGGCGTTCGGATAGGCCTCGATCTCCTTGACCACCTGCTTGAGGCGCTCCTCGAAGTCGCCGCGATAGCGGGTGCCCGCCAGCAGCGAGCCCATGTCGAGGGAGAACACCGTTGCCGTGGCCAGAACCTCGGGCACGTCGCCATTGATGATGCGGTGGGCGAGGCCCTCCGCGATGGCGGTCTTGCCCACGCCCGGATCACCCACGAAGAGCGGGTTGTTCTTCTGGCGGCGGCACAGCACCTGGATGGTGCGCTGGATTTCCTTGTCGCGGCCGATCAGGGGATCGACCTTGCCGTCAGCCGCCTTGCGGTTGAGGTTGATGCAATAGGCGTCCAGGGCGTCCGCCTTCTTCTTCCCGTCGTCGCCGGACTTGGTCTCGGTCTCGTCCTCGGCGCCACGCACGGGGCGGCTCTCGGACATGCCCGCCCGCTTGGCGATGCCGTGGGAAATGTAGTTCACCGCGTCGTACCGCGTCATGTCCTGCTCCTGCAGGAAATAGGCGGCATGGCTCTCCCGCTCGGCGAAGATGGCCACCAGCACGTTGGCGCCGGTCACCTCCTCGCGGCCGGAGGACTGCACATGGATCACCGCGCGCTGGATCACGCGCTGGAAGCCGGCGGTGGGCTTGGAATCGTCGCCGCTCTGCTGGACCAGATTTTCCAGCTCGCCATCCACATATTCGACGAGGTTGCGCCGGAGCTTTTCGAGATCGACGTTGCAGGCCCGCATGACGGCGGAGGCATCCTGGTCATCAACCAGGGACAGGAGCAGATGTTCGAGCGTCGCGTATTCGTGGTGGCGCTCGTTGGCAAGGGCCAGGGCCCGATGCAGCGACTGCTCAAGACTGCGAGAGAACGTTGGCATCTACACCTCTATCCCGTGCCTCGCCCGGCGGGACTGGACACTCCAGCCGGCCCGGCGTGCACGCGCTCCCCTAAACTTCGTACCGGCCCTTGCCCCGCGCAAGACCCTCCCCGTTCCCCCTGTCAAAGCTGCGTGCCGCTGGCGGCCGCATCATTTCTTTTCCATGACACACTGGAGAGGATGTTGGTGTTTGCGCGCGAAGTCCATCACCTGAGTCACTTTTGTTTCCGCGACCTCGTAGGTGTAGATGCCGCACTCGCCCACCCCGTGATTGTGGACGTGGAGCATGATGGTGTTGGCCTCGTCGCGGTCCTTGCTGAAGAAGCGCTCCAGGATGTGAACGACGAACTCCATGGGGGTGTAGTCGTCGTTCAGCAGCAGCACCCGATAGAGGCTCGGGCGCTTGGTCTGCGGCTTGGTGCGCGTGATGACGGCCGTGCCCGGCCCGCTGCCGGAACGGCGCGGTTTTCCGGGCTCGCCGGACAGGCGCGGCGAGGAGTTAAACACGGAAGAGGAGTGGTCAGTCTCAGTCATTTGGCAATTCTGAGTGCCGGATCGGTGTTGGCGCGGCCCGTCGCCCCGCCACCTCGGCACATGCCAAAATAATAGGAAGCCTGACAGCACTATGCCAGCCTGCCCCGCCACCGAGATATGAAATTCCCGCCGCATGGCCGCCAAAACGGTCGGATGCCTGCGCTGCGCGTGACGGGAGAATGGCGGAAAATGCCGGGACGGCAGGTCGTCCAACAGGCATGACGCCCGGGACGGCACGGTCAATACGCAGCGAGGACCCGGGACGAGCCCTCGCTGCCTGATCGGTCCTGACGAGAGGTCAGGAGGTCACGTCGTCAGTGGGTCTTGGGGAACAGGCCCTCGTAGGGCTTGTAGGCTTCCTTGGCGAGAGCAGAATACAGCTCGCCCAGCTTGGTCGCCTCGGCCACGAAACCCTCGTAGCTGCTCTTCAGATAGGTCTGCTGGATCTCCAGCGCCTGCTCGACGGTCTTGGCGCCGAGAAGCTGCTCCAGCGTGGACGTGCCAAGCTCGAACGAGGTCTTGGTATAGTCGGCAACCTCGATAGCGATTGCCTGGGCGCTCTTCGACCAGGAGCCGAAGCTCTTCATGGCAAGATCCATGTTGTCCTTGCCGATCTTCTGAAATTCTTCGACAGACTGCACCTGTACCATTGGGAGTTCCTTTCCAGAATCAGAGCTCATTCGTCCGGGCCGCGGGCCCGGCGAGAGGCCACTTTTTCCCCGCCTGGTTGCATAATATGCAGTGCAACATTTTCGTCAATATTTTTGTGCACCGCACAATCACGGAGGCGCCCGAATTTACGGCTTAGTAACCGCACCTTTCTAGGCTCTGGGCCAGTCACCTTTTTACACGTTCGACCCTTGCGGCCCGGTTGCACTGCCACATGAATCGAACGTGAGCGCCTCACCCGCGCCGACACGGGACCTTTCTTCATGCGATTGGCGCTGGCTCACGGCACCCTCCCGGCCAAGATCCTCGCGGCGGCCGTTGCCGTCTCCGTCTGCCTGTCCGCGGGAGCCGCGGATGCGAAGCCCAAGAAGCAGGCGAAGGCGAAACCCTCCGTCTCGCGACCGGTTGCCGCGGACACCGGCTGGCGCCGCGGCCAGTCGGCCATCATCATCGACGCCAATACCGGCCGGGTCCTCTATGAGGACAATGCCGACAACCCGCTTCACCCGGCCTCGGTCACCAAGGTGATGACCCTCTACATGCTGTTCGAGCAGCTTGAGGCGGGCCGCCTGCGGCTCGACAGCCCGCTGACGGTCTCTTCGTTCGCCGCCTCGCAGTCTCCCTCCAAGCTGGGCCTGCGGCCGGGCGCCACCATCGAGGTGGAGGATGCCATCAAGGCCCTGGTGACACGCTCGGCCAACGATATCGCGGTGGTGATCGCCGAGGCCATCGGCGGCGACGAATCCTCGTTCGCCTCCATGATGACCCGCAAGGCGCGCGCCATCGGCATGAATAACAGCCAGTTCCGGAATGCCTCGGGCCTGCCCAACAAGGGCCAGGTCACCACGGCGCGCGACCTCGCCACGCTGGGCATCGCCATCCAGGACCGCTTCCCGCGCTACTACAAGTATTTCTCCACCCGCACCTTCTATTATCGCGGGCAGGCGATCGCGAACCACAACCGCATGTTCGGGCGCATCGAGGGCGTGGACGGCATCAAGACCGGCTACACCAATGCCTCCGGCTTCAACCTGCTGACCTCGGTCCACAATGACGACAAGTTCGTCATCGGCGTGGTGATGGGCGGCGGCAGCGCCGCGTCCCGCGACAGCCGAATGGCCAGCCTCATCACCGGAAACATGGGCCGCGCCTATGCTGGCCGGCGCACCGCGCCGAAGTCCGTGGAGACCGCCGAGGCCCCCGAGGCCGCCCCGCGGCCCACTCCGGCCCCGGTGCGCGAGGCCGCTGCCCAGGTCGCCCCCCTGCCGACGCCCCAGCGCATGGCCTATGCGGCCGATCCCGTCACCACCGCCGCCATCGCGCCGCGCCAGGCGCCGGGCTCCAATGAGCCCATCAAGCCCACCGCCGTGAAGGTCACCGCCATTGCGAAGCCGGTCATGCAGGCGGGGCCCGCGCCCACCTTCTCCGGTGGCCCGACGCCGCCCGCGGCACTCGCCCAGCCCGCCCAGATGCAGCCGCCCCAGCAGCTCCAGGCCCAGCCGGTCTACCAGCAGCCGATTCAGGCGCAGCCGCTGGCCGCCGCTCTGCCCGCCGGGCAGATGCTGCCGCCCCTGCCCGCTCCCTCTCAGCAGCCGGTCCTGCAGCAGCCCATCCGCACCGCATCCGCGGCACCCATCGCCCTGCCCGCCAGCGTGGCCCCCGTGGCGGCAGCGCCGCGCGCCGTGCCGCCCGCGCCCAAGGCGGAGACCCCCACGCCTCGGTCGGGCTGGATGATCCAGATCGGTGCATTTGGCGCCGAGAAGGAAGCGAAGAGCCGGCTCGATCTCGCCCAGACCAAGGCCAAGTCCTTGCTCGGCCGCGCCGAGCCCTTCGTGGAGCGCGCCAGCAAGGGCTCCTCGTCCATCTACCGCGCCCGCTTCGCGGGCCTGGACGAAAAGGGTGCGAAGGATGCGTGCCGTTTACTGCAACGCAATGATTTCGACTGCATGACTATACGGAACTGAACTAGAGCGCGATCGCTCCACCTTGAAGCTCTCTGGTGCTGCAAGGTGGAGCGTGAATGGCCCTCTATCAAACCCTAGAGCGCGGCGGAAGAATCAGCGATGTTTGCTCAGGATGATGTCCTTGGCTTGGTTGACACGCGCCGCGAGATAGTCGGAACCGCCATGATCGGGGTGGAGCTTCTTCATCAGCGCCCGGTGCGCACGGCGGACTTCCGCCTCCCCCGCCCCTTGTTCAAGGCCAAGAACCTCGTAGGCCTCCTGCTCGGTCATCGCGCTCCGGCTCAGGCCCTCTCCGCTGCGCCGGCGACCCGTATCGCCCTCAGCGTTTTCACGCCATGCGGGCGCCCGGCGGTCGAGATAAGCTTCGATTAGCGCCAGCGACTGGGCATCCAGCGCGGGGCGCATGGCGAGAATGTTGTCCAGGGACAGATCATCCAGTCTGCTTCCCGCAAGCGGTCCGGCCAGGACGCTTCCCGCCAATGCCCCGCTGCCATGATCCAGTTCCATCTCGAACCAGGGGGAGCGCACCCGCGATACCTTCGGCGCGGTCCTGCCCTTGAACAGGCCGGAGAACTTCCCCCCGGAGCGACCCAGCAGAGCCAGGCCCGCGCCGCCCAGGGCCATCGCGGCCATGAAGCGCCCGGTGACCAGGAGCCCCGCCGCGCCCAGCAGGCAGGCCACGCCGCCCGCCTCTATGAGGCGCCGGGCAAGGACTTTGGGATTGGCCTTCGACCAGAGGCTAAACAGGTAAAGCAGCAGCCCAAGAACGGCGACGCCGGCAAGCAAAGTCACGGTGTCCGGTCTCCCATGGCGGAAAGCAGACGCACGGCGCCGCCCTCGCGCGAGCCAAGGAGCGCCTGCCGCCCGCCCGCGGCATAGGCGGCGACCGCCCGCAGCAGCGCCCTCAATTCATCGCCCGCGCCCGGCGCGAACGCACACCAGGCACCGCCGGACAGGCGGGCCATCTCGCGGAAGACCCGCTCCACCTGCGGGTCCCGCCCCTCCTGGAAGAGGAAGAGCTTGAGGCCGAGCACGCCGAGCCGCCCGGCGGCTTCATAGAGCGCGCCGGGATCCTCTTCCACCGCATCGCCCACGAACACCGCCGCGCGCAGGCGGGCGCGTTCTCCCTCGCCGGCGAGGTGGGCGAGCACCCGGCCGATCTGCGTCATCCCGCCCTCGCAGGAGATTCGCCCCATGAGGCGCGCAAGGGCCGCGCTCTCGCTGACCCAGCCGGACGCGCGGCACTCGCGGGCGCCCCGATAATAGATCAACTGGACATCCAACCCGCCGAGCGCCATGGCCGCGGCGAACATCTCGGCCTGGATTTCCTGCGCCATCGACCATGTGGCCTGCCTGGAAAACGTGGCGTCCAGCGCGAAGGCCAGCCGCCCGCGCCCGCCGCCTGCTGGGGTCGCGACGGATTTGCCGGCGGCCTTGAGGAAGGCGTCCAGTTCCTCGTGCGACGAGGTGCTTCCAACGGGAAGGCGGGGGCCCCGGTCACCCATGGGGCGGAGCCGGAAAGCGTGCGGACAGGCCGGGCGTGGTCATGAGGGCGAACATAAGCCTCACCGCCCATTGCACAAGCACTCGGCCGCTTCCACCCGAAGCGATGGCACTCTAAGGTCCGCGCCGAAAAAGAAACCGGGAGGATGGATCATGACGCAGGCGCCGAAGCTGGTGGACACTCCGGCGGAGCTGCGACGGACCCTGCGGGCCTTGCAGATGGGCGGCGCGCGCGTTGCCCTCGTACCCACCATGGGTGCCCTGCATGAGGGCCATCTGGACCTGGTGCGTCAGGCGAAGGCGCTGGCCGAGAAGGTGGTGGTCTCCATCTTCGTCAATCCCACGCAGTTTGCCCCCAATGAGGACTTCTCGCGCTATCCCCGCACCCTGGAGCGGGACGTGGAGCTTCTCACGCAGGTGGGGGCCGATTTCGTCTATGTGCCCGCCGCCGCCGACATGTACCCCTCCGGCTTTACCACCCAGATCGTCCTTGAGGGCCCGGCGCAGGGCCTCGAAAGCACGTTCCGGCCGCACTTCTTCTCGGGCGTGGCCATCGTGGTGTCGAAGCTCTTCCTCCAGTCCGGCGCGGACTTCGCCCTGTTCGGGGAAAAGGACTACCAGCAGCTCAAGGTGGTCACCCGCCTCGCCCGCGATCTCGACATTCCCATCGAGATCGTACCCGGCCCCACGACGCGGGAGCCGGACGGCCTCGCCCTCTCCTCCCGCAACCGCTATCTGACGCCCGAGGAGCGCGCCACCGCGCCGGTCATAGCCCGCGCGCTGATCACCGCCGCGGATGCCATCCGGACCGGACATACGCCCGTCGATGCAGCGGCGCAGGCCAGAAAGACCATCGCGGCGGCCGGGCTGAAGGTAGATTATGTGGAGGCCCGCCACGCGGAGACGCTTGCCCCCCTCGCTGAGCCGGGCGAACCCATCCGCCTGTTGGCGGCCGCGTGGCTCGGCAAGACGCGCCTTATCGACAACATCCCCGTATGACGGGGCGCCCCGAACCAGCCGCCATGCCGGGCTTGGCGTGGGGAAGCGGGATCCAAGCGCCTTCTGAATGACGAACGCTCGCGACGCGCTGGGCTGTCCAGGCGCATCGGCGCGCGCTCATCTGGCGGATCGCTGATCCCGCCATCACCGGAACGTGCCCCACCGCAGGATCGCTATGCCCGCTATGCCCGTTCCGGATCGGAACCAGGGGCTTGGGCTTCTGCTTTCGGCCCCCTTTGACCCCCGCATCCTCGAATTACTTTTTATTTCAATCCACAAGGAAGAACGTTTCAGGATTCACGCTGGTTCAGCTTGACCTTCCACCCTGCGGTCGGCCACATTTAAGAGTGATCTCAGCCACCTATCTTGGAGAAACACGCTTTTCTTTTAAGGTTAATAAGTATGGAGGAGGCTGAAATTTTACCCCGATTAACTCCGCGCACGGGCGAACCGTGATGAGGATTACGCAGGCGAAGATTCTTGTCGCGGCGTGCTTTGCAATTGCGATCACGATAATTGCCGGCTCACTCGCTTATGTTGCTTACGAAAGAAAGAACACGATCGCCAACAATTATCGCCGCATCGAGAATGCGAGCGCAGTCCTGGCGGAATTCGTCAGCAAGGCCATCCTGGGGATAGACCGCGTCCTCGACAAAAGCTCCCGTGAAATCGCGGCGTCCGGCGGACAGGTGGAGACCCGGGCCATCCAGGCCAAGCTGGCCGACTTCGCCACCGGCGTCACGGGCCTCTCGACGGTCTTCGCGCTGGATTCGACCGGCCGCATGATTGCCAATTCCCGGCTTCCGGAATTCCCCTACCTGTCCTTCTCCGATCGTCCCTATTTCCGGGAGATTTCCGATGGCAAGCAGGACAAGCTCTACATCTCCGAGACCGTCGTCAGCCGTGTCCTCAACACTTGGCAATTCTTCGCGAGCCGCCCCATTCGCGGACCGGACGGGCATCCCCTCGGCGTCATCTGCGCCTCCATCGACACCGCCTTGTTCGAGAACGTGCTGTCCACATACCGCCCCGATTCCGGCATCGTCATCAGCCTGCTGACCACCAAGTTCCGTATCGTCGCCCAGGCCCCCTCCGATGCAACGGTCTTTGCGCGCACCTTCGAGGACAATCCCGCACTCCGGCGCTTCGCCACGACGAACGAGCGTTTCATTGCCGAGGAAGGGCAGACCCTGGCGGGGGATGCCGAGAGCCTGAATGTCCTGCGCCACCTGCCCGACTTGCCGCTGATCCTCGCCATCTCCGTGCCGACCGAACATGCTTTGGCGGAATGGCGGGCCCTCAGCCGCGCGGTCCTGTCCCTGGCGGGCCTGATGAGCGCCGTCATCATCTTCGTCGGCCTGGCAGGTGCCCGCAGCATCCGCAATCAGGAGGAGGTTTCCACCCTTCTCGACACCATGTTCACCCAGACGCCCGCCTGCATTGCCATCTCCAACGTCAATGGCGGGGCCATCAAGCACAATGAGAACTGGATCAGCCTCTCCGACATGTTCGCGGTGCCTGAGCATCTGCGCGGAGACGTGTTCGCCAGCCTGCGCCACGCCATCCGGTCCGGCGGCGACCAGGGGCTGACGGAAAACCTCGAAAAGGCCCTGCGCGACCTGCAATTGGTGTCATCCGGCCTGAAATCGCACGCTTCGCTGGAGCTGCGGTGCATCCAGAACGATATCGACCGCTACTTCACGGTGAATATCAGCCGCATCGACATCGCCCCCGGCGGCAGCGCTGAAGGCTTCGCCATCCTGGTGATGGACATCTCCAAGCAGCGCGCCCTGGAATTGCGGCTGCGCTCGCAGCTCGTCCTGGATTCCAAGACCGGGCTTCCGAACCGCGAAGGCTTCCTGGCTGCCGTCGCCGCGCCGTTGTCCGTCGCCGCGAACGACGACTGCCTGTTCGTGTTCGACATTGTGGGCCTCGCTGGCCTCAAGGAGTTCCGGGGCTTCGAGATCAGTGACGAGGCGTTCTCCGCCGTCGGCGCGACACTTGCGACGCTGAGCGCCCATGGCTGCCTGGTGGCCCGCACCGACAGCGAGAAATTCTGCGTTTTCGTCTGCGGCCCCAGCCTCGGGCACAACCCCGAGGCCCGGCTCCACTCCCTGGTGACCCATCTGTCGCGAGAATACCCGCTGACCGGCCATACCTTCCTGGCGCAGATGACGGTCGGCGCCGCCCATGTGGGTGCGGTGGGGCATGACGGCGAGAAGCTGCTGCAGGCGGCGGAAATCGCCCACGGCCTCGCCCGGCGGCGAGGCCAAGGCTCATATGCCTTCTTCAGCCCTGAGCTGGAGGCCAAGGCCCACGAGCGCGTCCGGCTCTATGAGGACCTCCAGCGCGCGGTCTCCAACAAGGGGCTGGAGCTGGAATATCAGCCGAAGGTCAACCTCTCCACCGGCGAAATCATTGGCGCGGAAGCCTTGGTGCGCTGGCGCCATCCCACGGACGGGCCGCTCAGCCCCGCGGTGTTCATTCCGGTGGCGGAGGAAAGCGGGCTCATCGTGCCGCTGGGCGAGTGGGTCATCGGAGAAGTCATGCGCTTCCAGCGCCGGTGGCTGGATGAAGCGGACGGCGTCGCGCCCATTCCCATTTCGCTGAACGTCTCCCACGCCCAGTTCGACCGGGTGGATGTGGCGCTGACGCTAAAAGATCACTTGGTCACCACAGGCATCGATCCAAGCCTCGTGACCATCGAACTGACCGAGACCGTGTTCAGCCGCGAAATCGCGGACACAGTCCGCAAGATCAACCAGATCCGCGACATGGGCTTCAAGGTGTCGCTGGACGATTTCGGAACCGGCTATTCCTCGCTCAGCTACCTGAATCTGATGAATTTCGACGAGTTGAAGATCGACGGCTCCTTTGTCCATGCCATCGATACGGACCTCGTCTCCCGTTCCATCGTGGACATGACATTGCGCCTCGGGGGCACGCTGGACGTGTCGATCACCGCTGAAGGCATCGAGACGGAACGACAGCGGGAGGCGCTCGTGGAGCTGGGCTGCCACACCGGCCAGGGCTTCCTGTTCTCGCGGTCGGTGTCGGAAACCTGCCTCAAGGCCATGGTGCGGGACCGCCGCCATTTGCGGCCCGACCTGCTCCTGTGAACCCGGCCGCCGGAGCGGCGGCAACACGGGGCATTGCCCGGATCGAAACCCGGGGAATGCCCCGTTGACGAAAGTGCGTTGACTAAAGCCCGCGCGCGGGCTTTCGCTCAGTGCAGGATCTGGGACAGGAACAGCCGGGTGCGCTCGTGCTGCGGGTTCGAGAAGAAGGTGCTCGGCTCGTTCATCTCGATGATCTGCCCGGCATCCATGAAGATCACCCGGTCCGCCACCTGCCGCGCAAAGCCCATTTCGTGGGTCACGCACAGCATGGTCATGCCCTCATTGGCGAGCGACACCATGGTGTCGAGCACCTCCTTCACCATTTCCGGGTCGAGGGCCGAGGTGGGCTCGTCGAACAGCATGATGCGCGGGCGCATGCACAGCGCCCGGGCGATGGCCACGCGCTGTTGCTGGCCGCCGGAGAGCTGGCCGGGATATTTGGCCGCCTGCTCCGGGATCTTCACCTTGGCCAGGAAATGCATGGCCAGATCCTCGGCCTCCTTCTTGGGCATCTTGCGCACCCACATGGGCGCGAGGGTGCAGTTTTCCAGGATGGTGAGGTGGGGGAACAGGTTGAAGTGCTGGAACACCATGCCCACCTCGCGGCGCACCTCGTCGATGCGCTTGAGGTCGTTGGTGAGTTCGATGCCATCCACGACGATCCGACCCTTCTGGTGCTCTTCCAGCCGGTTGATGCAGCGGATCATGGTGGACTTGCCGGAGCCGGAGGGTCCGCAGACCACGATGCGCTCGCCGCGCCCCACCGACAGGTTGATGTCCCGAAGGACGTGAAAATCGCCATACCACTTGTTCACGCCGATCAGCTCGACGGCATATTCCGCCGCGCCTTGGGCGGTGGAATTGGAGGCGGCTTGTTGCTGGGCACTCATGGCGCTCTCCTCAGTGGCGGTGGCTGCGGTCAAGGCGCTTCTCGAGCGCCATGGAATAGCGGGACATGCCGTAGCAGAAGACGAAATAGACGATCCCCGCGAAGCCGAAGCCCGTGAAGAGCGTGGTCGGCGTCGCCCAGGCGGGGTCCGTGAAGGACGCCCGCAGGATGCCCAGCAGGTCGAAGATGGACACGATCAGCACCAGCGTCGTGTCCTTGAACAGGCCGATGAAGTTGTTGACGATGCCCGGAATGACAAGCTTCAGCGCCTGCGGCAGCACCACGAGGCGCATCATGAAGCCCGACCGCAGGCCGAGCGCCATGGCGCCTTCATATTGCCCCTTGGGGATCGCCTGCAGGCCGCCGCGCACCACTTCCGCCATGTAGGCGGAGGCGAACAGCGCGACGCCCACCAGGGCCCGCAGAAGGCCGTCAATGGTGAAGCGGCCGGGCAGGAACAGCGGCAGCATGTAGGTGGCGAAGAACAGCACCGTGATGAGCGGCACGCCGCGCCAGAACTCGATGAAGATGATCGAGGCGTATTTCACCAGCGGATAGTCGGAGCGTCGGCCCAGCGCCAGCAGGATGCCGAACGGCAGCGACACCGTGATGCCGGTGACCGCGATCACCAACGTCACGAGCAGGCCGCCCCATTGGCGGGTCTCCACCGGCTCCAGGCCGAAATCGAGATCCACCACCAGCAGGATCACGCCGAGCACCGCGAAGACCTTGAGGATGGACTTCGCGACGCTGCCGCGCTCGCCCCCGAAGAAGGGGCAGACCAGCATGCCGATCCCCGCCGCGATGAGCGCCACGAGGATGAATTGCAGCCAGAATCCGACCCGCAGTCCGGCGAAGCTCGCCAGCCCGAAATCCAGGCCGGTCCAGCCGAGCAGGAAGGTGCGCATGTCCAGGTCGCCGCCGGTCAGCAGCACGAAGGCGATGACCGGATAGATACCGAAGAAGGCGAGCGCATTGAGCCGCTTGAAGGGCAGCTTGGGGAACAGGAGCGGCGCCAGCAGCAGCGCGCCCATGAGATAGACCGTGTTCACCCGCCAGCGCTCCGCCGCCGGGTAGAAGCCGTAAAGGATCTGGTTCCACTTGGCCCAGATGAAGGGCCAGCAGGCGCCCACGGGGCGGCCGATCTTCTCGGGCAGGCAGTCGTCACGACCCGTGCCGGTCCAGACCGCCTCGAAGACGAAGAACTTCAGCAGCGGCGGCACGACGGCATAGACGACGAAGATGCCGAGCAGGGTCAGCAGAACCTGTCCGACCGAGCCGAACAGATGCGCGCGGGCCCAGCCGATGGCGCCGCGGGTGTTGGCGGGTGCGGGTTCCTGCGGGCGAAGCTCCGGAGGGGCCACAAAGGCGACGGTGCGGGTTTCCATGGCGCGCCTCCTCACCGTTCCACAAGCGCGACGCGCTTGTTGTACCAACCCATCAGCATCGACGTGAGGATGGAGATGGTGAGATAGACCGCCATGGTCATGGCGATGATTTCAATGGCCTGCCCGGTCTGGTTCAGGGTGGTGCCGGCGAACACCGCGAACAGGTCCGGATAGCCCACCGCCACGCCGAGCGTCGAATTCTTGGTGAGGTTCAGATACTGGCTGGTGAGCGGGGGCACGATGACCCGCATGGCCTGCGGAATGATGATCAGCCGCATGGTCGGACCGGAGCGCATGCCCAGCGATTTCGCAGCTTCCGTCTGCCCCTTGGACACCGCCAGGATGCCCGCGCGCACGATCTCCGCGATGAAGCCCGCCGTGTAGACCGACAGCGCCACCAGCAGGGCCACGAATTCAGGGATGATGCGCACCCCGCCCGCGAAGTTGAAGCCGCGCAGTTCCGGCTTCTCGAAGGTCATGGGCCAGCCCAGCACGAAGCCCGCGATGATGGCGGGACCGAGAACCAGGGCCAGTCCCACCCAGAAGGTGGGAAAAGGCTGGCCGGTCTTCTCGCGACGCACATGCGCCCAGCGCTTCACGATCCAGGCGGCGATGATGCCGACGACCAATACGCCGAAGATGATATTGAAATCCGCCTCGAAGACCGGCCGGGGCACCACGAGCCCGCGATTGGACAGGAAGACCCCCGGACCGGACACGTCACCCGCAAGGCTGCGCAGCCCGTCGGCCAGAGGGGAGAGGCCGATGGATGCCGCCCCGTTGGCGAGCGACTGAAGCAGGGGCTGGAGGCCGAAGGCCCAGCCCTGGCGCGGATTGGGCATGGTGGCGAGCACCGCCAGATACCAGAACAGGATCTGGAACAGCGGCGGCAGGTTGCGCGTCACCTCCACATAAGCGGAGGCCAAAGCGCGGATGACCACATTCTCCGACAGGCGCGCGACGCCCACCAGGAAGCCGATGACGGTGGCGAGGATGATGCCCAGCACGGCCACCAGGAGCGTATTGAGCAGGCCCACCAGGAAGGCGCGGCCGTAGCTCATGGATTCCGAATAGGGAATGAGCGTCTGGGTGATGCCGAAGCCGGCGGAATTGTCGAGGAAGCCGAAGCCCGAGGCGATGCCTTGTCGGGCGAGGTTGGCCTGGGCGTTGGCGAAGAACGACCACGCCATCCAGATGAGCAATATGGCCAGGGAGACCTGGATCACGGCGGATCGCAGCGCCGGGTCGGTCCACGACCATCGGCGCGCCGGAGCGGAATCCGGCAAGCGTGCGTCAGTCATTAGCCCCTCGAAATCTGGGCGCTTTGGCCCTTATCATTCTTCCGGTGCCGCCAACCGCCCCAGGCCGACGACGGGTTGAGACGCGACCTTGTCTCCCCAAAAGTCTTTTATATCAAAGTCTTATTATAAAATTCTCATGTCTCGCACGAGAGGCCGCCCGGCATCAATCAGATGCCGGGCGGGAGAGCGTCAGCGAACCGGCATGCCGTATTGCAGGCCGCCATTGTTCCACAGATTGTTCTGGCCGCGATTGATGGCCAGCGGCGTGGCGGGGCCGAGATTGCGGTCGAACACCTCGCCGTAATTGCCAACGTGCTTGACGATGCGGGCGACCCAGTCGTTTGAGATGCCGATGGCCTCGCCGAACTTGCCGTCCGTGCCCAGCAGGCGCTTGATCTCCGGATTGGCGGTGGAGCCCATCTGGTCCACGTTCTTGGAGTTCACGCCCAGCTCCTCGGCGTCGAGCATGGCGAAGTAGGTCCACTTCACCAGGTCGAACCACTGGTCGTCGCCCTGGCGCACCAGCGGGCCGAGGGGCTCCTTGGAGATCACCTGCTGCAGCACCACGTGGTCAGCCGCATTGGTGAGCTTGAGGCGCACCGCATAGAGCTGGGACTGGTCGGCCGTGAAGGCATCGCAGCGGCCGGAATCATAGGCCTTGATGGTCTCGTCGATGGTCGCGAACGCGATCAGCTCGTACTTCAGATTGTTGGTGCGGAAGTAGTCGCCGACATTCAGCTCGTTGGTGGTGCCCGTCTGCACGCAGATGGAGGCGCCGTTCAGGTCCGAGACCGACTTCAGGTTCAGCGACTTGCGGACCATGAAGCCCTGGCCGTCATAATACATGACGCCCGCGAAGTTGAAGCCCAGCGTCGTGTCGCGCGACATGGTCCAGGTGGTGTTGCGCGACAGAACGTCGATGGCGCCCGACTGGAGGGCTGTGAAGCGATCCTTCGCCGAGAGCGGCGAGAACTTCACCTTGGTGGGATCGTTGAAGATCGCCGCCGCGATGGCGCGACAGAAATCCACGTCGAGGCCGGCCCAATTGCCCTTGTCGTCGGGATTGGAGAATCCGGGAAGCCCCTGGGACACGCCGCAATTGAGGGCGCTCCTGGCCTTCACGTCGTCCAGCGTCGCCGCGCCTGCGGCGCTGGCGCCCATGGCGAGCATGCCGGCGGCAAGCAGGAAGTGTTTGAATGTCCGTGACATAGCTTTTTGCGCTCCCAAGCCAGCCCTGACGATCTCCGCCCGCGCCGCGGGTCGACGTCGTCGTCCGGGACGTCGTATGCATGTATCTCATTCGGTTGCGGGCGGACGGTCAATAGTTCGTCCGCGCGTTCAACATCCTATCTTTGTCCATTTGGGAGTTCGTGATGAAAGCGCCCGCCCCTGGAACCGCATATGCGCCCGAAACAGAGGTGGTGCGCCTGGGCCGGGACCCGTTCCGTTTCGACGGCTTCGTCAATCCTCCGGTGGTGCGCGGCTCGACCGTGCTCTCCCCCACCTATGACGATCTCGTGAACCATCGCGGGCGCTACAGCTATGGGCGGCGGGGCAATCCCACCAGCGAGGGGCTGGAGACGGCCATCTCGGCCCTTGAGGGCGCGGACGGCACCGTGCTCACCCCCTCTGGCCTGTCCGCCGTCTCCGTGGCGCTGCTCTCGGTGCTGAAGGCGGGCGACCACCTGCTCATGACGGACAGCGCCTACAATCCCACCCGCCGCGTCTGCGATGGCCTGCTCACCCGCTACGGGGTGGAAGTCACCTATTATGATCCGCTGGTGGGCGGCGGCATCGCGGAGCTGGTTCGCCCCGAAACGCGGGCCATCTTCATGGAATCGCCCGGCTCCCAGAGCCTGGAGGTGCAGGACGTGCCCGCCATCGTCGCCGTGGCGCGGGACCGGGGCATCACCACGCTGATCGACAATACCTGGGCGACGCCGCTCTATTTCCGCCCGCTGGAGCACGGGGTGGACGTCTCCATCATGGCCGGCACGAAATATCTCTCCGGCCATGCGGACCTGAATATCGGCACCATCGCGGCGAAGGGCCGGGCCTGGAAACAGGTCATCGGCACCCATGGCGACATGGGCATCTGCGTGAGCCCGGATGACGCCGCGCTCGGCGCGCGCGGTCTGCGCACCATGGCGGTGCGGCTGGAGCGGCACTGGCAGTCGGGGCTTGAAGTGGCCCACTGGCTCCAGGCCCAGCCGCAGGTGGCGCGCCTCATCCATCCCGCCATGGCGGGCGATGCGGGCCACGATCTGTGGACGCGCGACTTCACCGGCGCGTCCGGCCTGTTCTCGGCCATCCTGAAGCCGGTGCCGGAGCGGGCGCTCGCCATCTTCTTCGATTCGCTGGCCTTGTTCGGAATGGGCTATTCTTGGGGCGGCTTCGAGAGCCTCATCATCCCGTTCGACTGCTCGGCCTATCGCACCGCGACACGCTGGCAGACGGAGGGACCGGCCATCCGCCTCCATGTGGGCCTGGAAGCACCCGCCGATCTCATCGCCGACCTCGCCCAGGCTTTCGTCCGCATGGACGAGGCGGCTTCAACCTGAACAGGCGGGCGTTCAGCCCGCCGCCGCCCTGTTCTGGCGCCGCTCGCGCAGGGCGAATTGCAGGTTGCGGATATAGATGAAGGTGGACAGCGCCTGTCCCGCGATGAAGACGGGGTCGCGGCGATAGACGGCATAGACCAGCAGCAGCGTGCCGCCGCCCAGCGAGAAGGTCCAGAAGGCGAACGGGATGACGCTGCGCCCTGCCCGCTCGCTGGCGAGCCACTGCACCACGAAGCGCATGGTGAACATGAACTGGGCCACGAAGCCCAGGATCACCCAGCCGTCGATCTGGGTGACGAAGACGTCGTGCAGGTAGTCGCCGACAGTGTTCGCGAGATCAATGAGCATCCGGATAAACCTTCACGACCTTTTGCACGTTGCGCCGGCGCAGGAGCCACCACACGCCCAGCATGTCGCCGATCCCCACCCAGAGGCGGTTCCAGAAGCCGTATTTGGACACGCCGTGCCAGCGCGCCCGGTCCACCACGGGATAGGTGAGCACCTCATACCCCTCCCGCGCCACGAGGGCGGGGGTGAAGCGGTGCAGGGCCTCGAAATGGGGCAGGCGCAGATAGATATCCCGGCGCACCACCTTCAGCCCGCAGCCCGTATCCTTGGTGCCGTCCCGCAGCAAGGCCCGGCGCACATAATTGGCGGAGCGCGACTGCACCTTCTTGAACAGCGTGTCCTGCCGGCCCTGCCGCTCGCCCTGCACCATGCCGGCGCCGGGGCCGGCTTTGTCCAGCAGGCGCACCATTTCCGGCAGGTAGGCCGGGTTGTTCTGTCCGTCGCCGTCCAGCAGCAGCAGCATGTCGCCCTGCGCGAACCAGGCGCCGGAGGCGACGCCCGCCGACTTGCCGCAGGACCGCTCATGGGTCAGCACGCGCATATGGGGGCGGCCCTGGGCGGCCTCCACGAGGCGCGCGCCCGTGCCGTCGGTGGAGCCGTCATCCACGAAGATCAGCTCGTAGCCGAGCGGCAGCAGCGCCGCGTCCAGCTCGGACACGAGGGGAAGAATATTGTCCACCTCATCGCGGACCGCGATGATCACGGACAGGCGCGCGGGAGCGGGCGCGCCGGAAACGGATAGGGTCAAGATCTGGCCTCTTCGAGGGCGGGCCGCGCCGCGGCCGGCGCGAGAAGCCGCGCGAGCCGCCGCGGGGACGGCCCGAGCATGGGTGAAATAGCGCCGTCGGACGCAACAGAGAAGACGATGCGGCGCGCAGCGAACGCCTTGACCATGAGCAGAACGAATACCGTCGCCACCGCCGCGCCCGCCAGAACGTCGCTGGGATAGTGGGAACCGAGCACCACGCGGGACGATCCCACCAGCACCGCGAGCAGCACCAGAGGCACACGGGCGCGCGGAAACAGGGCCGAGAACGCCACCGCGGTGGAGAACACCACGGCACTATGACCGGAGGGGAAGCTGGCGAAGCTCGACTTCAGGGCCAGCCAGTCGAAGGTGAGCTGGGGATTCGCCCCCGCCAGATGCAGCGCCACATGGGGGCGCGCCCGGCCGAGGATATATTTCAGCACCAGCACCACCAGCCCCGACCCGGCGATGGAGATGAACAGGAAACCTACCCGCGCCGCCGCCGCCGCCGCGATGCGCCGCCCCATGGCGTCGAGGCGCGGCATCAGGCCGAACAGGACGAGCAGGCACAGGCCGATGGGCCAAAGCACAACGCCGCCCAGACCCAGTTCGGTGATGCGCTCGAAGAAGCGGACCACTTCCAGCGGCAGGTTGCCGCGCAGGCCCGGCACCAGCGGATCGATGAGGATCATGGAGGCCGCGACGAGGCTCGCCACCAGGATGGCAAGGGCGACGAGTTCCACGAGGCCCGCCGTGCCGATACGCGGGCGCGGAAAGCGCACCGGGCGGCGCCACAGATAGCGCCACGCGGCCACAAGCCCGCTCACGGCCGCAGCCAGCCCGGCACCCAGAGCAGCGGCCCTGCTGGTCACGGATTACCCTCCAGGGGCCGGAAGACGGTGATCACCACGTTGCGTCCACCATTATAGGTAAAGCCCGATATGCTCGACGCCGCCTTATAGCGCAGGCCGATCTCCCGCGCGCGCTGCTCGAACAGGGGCACCATGTTGGAGCCCACGAAGGCCATGGTGCACCCGCCCTGCTTCAACAGGTCCGCCGCCTGGACGGGGTCCGTGAAGCGCAGGTCCGTGCCCACCAGGAAGGCAAGGCTCGGCTCCTGATAGGGAACGGTGGCGATGGACGAGGCCGGGCACCCGCTCTCGCGGGCCACTTCCGCCAGGCGCTCGGAAATCCAGACCGCCCGCATGTGCGGGAGAAGGAACTGGTAGACTCCCACATAGAGCAGCAGCGCGCCGCAGGCGGCGGTGGTGAAGGCCGCGGCCGCGCCCGCCGGGCGGAAGCCGAAGGATGCCCGGAACAGCACATAGATGGACAGGGCCAGGAAGGGCACGGCGGCCACGCCATAGGCCCAGTCGCCCTTCAGCCAGATGAAGGCGCCGCCCAGCACCACAACGAGGATGGAACCGAGGATGCCCCAAAGGCCCCGAAGGTCGCCCAGGCGCTTGCCCACCGCATCCACCGCGCCCCGCTCCACCGCCAGCGCGGTGAGGATGGCGAGGGCCGGGTAGAGCGGCAGCACATAGTGCGGCAGCTTGGTGGCCGCGATCTCGAACACCAGCCAGCACGGCACAATAAGGGCCAGAAGCAGCCGGACCGGCCTTTCGCGCCGGTTCTTCCAGGCGAACGGCACTGCCATGGCCACCAGAACCACGGACGGCCAGAACGTGCCCCATACGGCGAGCAGATAGGTTCCCGGCGGCCCCCAATGGCCCTCCGCGCCCTCCGCCACCTTGCCCAGCATGTCCACGCCCACGGCATGTTCGTAAAAGGCGCCGCCGGTGACAAAATAGATGGCGATGAACCAGGGCAGGCAGAGCAGCAGGCACCAGAGCAGGCCCGGAAGCGGCATGAGAGGGCGCATGAAGCGCGCAGAGCGATCCGCGATGGCAAGCACCAGGATGGGCAGGCCCACGAACATGGGCGCAAGCGGACCCTTCACGAGAATGCCCGCCGCCATGGCGGTCCAGAAGAGGGCGGCAAGGCCGAGATCCGCCTTGGCGGGCGCGGGGCGCAGATAGGCCCGCGCCAGGGCGCCCATGGAGGCGAGTGTCGTGAAGAGCAGGACGGCGTCGGTCTTGGCGAGGCGCGCCTCCACGCCCAGCAGCACGCAACTCGCCATCATCAACCCGGCGAGGAAGGCGCCCCGCCGTGTCACGAAGCCGAGCGCGGTCCAATAGGTGAGCAGCACCGCGCCGATGGCCGCCAGGAGCGAGGGGATGCGGTAGAAGGCGATGGTTGTGCGGGCGGAGGGTCCGACCAGGGCCTCGGCCGTGGCGACGCTTGCCGCCTGGAGCCAGTAGATGCCCACCGGCTTCTTGTGCCGCGCGGTCTCCTTGTACCGGATATCGACGAAATTCCCGCTCTCCAGCATCTGCTTGGTGGCCTGGGAGAAGCGGGCCTCGTCACGGTCGATGGGGGAGATGGAGCCGAAACCGGGCAGAAAGGCGAAGAGCGCCACCAGCACAAGCAGGAGGCTCGCGCGGCGATGCGTGGCGCTGGCGAAATCCAGGCCGCGCGCGGCGAAGTCCAGCAGCGACGATCGGGAGGCCGTGCGTGCGCTACCGGCGGGCTCGGAGAGGGCCATTCGTAAATTCGGGTCCGGTCGGTTCAGGGCGCGGGACCATAGCAGAAACGTCCGGTGCGAAAAGATGCCCTGGACCGAAACGCGCGGCCTGTTCCCGATCGCGCCCAAGTGCCCAGCGAGGTGGGCGGAATGATGGCGCGTTCTGTCTCGGCCGCACGACACCGTAACCGCTGCCCTCCCCCGGAGCGGCGACCGGCCTATTTGGTGAGGATGAGCTTATCCTGCGACGTCAGGCGCAACTGATAGACCTGCCCCCCATGGGCGATGGTGATCACCTTCGACGAGGAAAACAGGTCCCGGCTGTCCAACTGCTCTTCCACCATGAAGACCGACCGGGCCTTCCCCCGCGACGACCATGCAGCCGACTTGTGCTCATGCTTCGTCATTTGAATGACTCCAAATTAAAATGCGTCCAAAACTACGGCGGCGAAGCTTTCGAGCTACTTTGGAATAGCTCAATATTTATCAGAATGATGCTCAACGTCCCCTAATACACTGGAATGCGAAAATCAACGCATGGCGCTGGGGCAGATCCATGCGCAGACGTAAAGGAAACGGGCGGATGCGCTGCCCGCACCCGCCCGTCTCTGATCAGACATCAAAATGAAATGAACGCCGGCGCCCGCTATTCGGCGGGATGGGGAGCACTGCCGGCGCCGGAGGATTCGCCGCTCACGGCCTTGGTGACCATGCGGTCAAAGCGGTCCAGATAGAGATAGACCACGGGCGTGATGTAGAGGGTCAGCACCTGCGACACGAGCAGGCCGCCCACCACCGCGATGCCCAAAGGCTGGCGCAGCTCCGCCCCTGCCCCGCCGCCGAGCGCGATGGGCAGGACGCCGAAGATGGCGGCGAGCGTGGTCATCATGATCGGGCGGAACCGCAGCAGGCAGGCTTCGCGGATGGCATCCTGCGCATCCGCCCCCTCGCGTCTTCGCTCCAGCGCGAAGTCGATCATCATGATCGCGTTCTTCTTCACGATCCCCACCAGCATGATGATGCCGATGAGGGCGATCACCGACAGCTCCATGTCGAAGACCATGAGCGTCAGCAGTGCGCCGATGCCCGCGGACGGCAGGCCGGACAGGATGGTCAGCGGGTGAACGAAGCTCTCATAGAGAATGCCCAGCACGATATAGATGACCACCACCGCCGCCAGGATCAGGAGCGGCTGGTTGGAGAGGGAATCCTGGAACACCTGCGCGGTGCCCTGGAAGCCCGTATTGACCGAGGCCGGAAGGCCCGCCTCCCGCTCCGCCACGCCGATGGCGTCAACCGCCTGCCCCAGCGACACGCCGGGCGCCAGGTTGAACGAGATGGTCACCGCCGGCTGCTGCTGCTGGTGGGCGATCTGCAGCGGCCCCACGGAGCGGGTGATGTCCGCCACCGTCTCCAGCGGCACCACGGCCCCGCTGGAGGTGCGCAGATAGACGCGGCCGAGGTCGGTGGCATCCTGCTGGAAGCGCGGCTGCGCCTCCACGATCACCGCATATTGGTTGGTGGGCGTGTAGAGGGTGGCGATCTGGCGGGTGCCGAACTGGGTGTAGAGGGCATTGCGCAACTGCTCCTCGGTGATGCCCAGGGCCGCCGCCTTGTCCTTCTCCAGATTGATGGTGAGCTGCGGATTGGTGATCTGCAGGTCCGAGGTCACGTCCCGCAATTGCGGCAAGGCGGCAAGACGGTCCTCCATGGCGGAGGCGGCGGGATAGAGGGCCTCGGAATCCGAGCTTTGCAGCGTGTACTGGAACTGACTCTTGGAGGCGACGCCGCCGATATTGATGTTCTGCACCGGCTGGAAGAACACCTTCACACCCGGAACCACCGCGACCCGCTTGCGCAGGTCCTGGATGATGTTGAACGCGCTGGGGCGCCCCTCGGACTGGGGCTTGAGCGCGATGAACATGCGCCCGCTATTGGCCGTGCGGCTGACGCCCGTGGCCCCGGCGGTGGAAACCAGATAGGCGACGTTGGGATCGCCCCGCACCGCGTCCGCCACCGCCTTCTGCCGTTCCACCATGGCGTCGAACGAAATATCGGTGGCGCCTTCCACGGTGCCGGTGATGAAGCCGGTATCCTCGGTGGGGAAGAAGCCCTTCGGCACGATCACATAGAGATAGGCGGCCAGCCCCATGGTCGCGAAGGTGACCACCAGCATGTAGGGACGGTGGCGCAGGACGAAGTCGAGGCTGACGCGGTAGCCCGCGAGCCACGCATCGAACACGCGCTCGCTGGCGCGGAAGAAGGCGTTGGGCCGCTTGGAATGGTCCACGGGCTTCAGGAGCCGCGCGCACAGCATGGGCGTGAGCGTCAGGGACACGAAGCCCGAGACCAGGATGGCCACCGAGATGGTGACGGCGAACTCGCGGAACACCCGTCCCACGACGCCGCCCATGAACAGCACCGGAATGAACACCGCCACCAGGGACAGCGTCATGGAGATGATGGTGAAGCTGATCTCCCGCGCGCCCAATATGGCGGCCTTGAAGGGACGTTCGCCGTTCTCGATGTGGCGATAGATGTTCTCCAGCACCACGATGGCGTCGTCCACCACGAAGCCCACGCACAGCGTAAGGGCCAGCAGCGTCATGTTGTTGATGGAGAAATCCAGCACCCACATGGCCGCGAAGGTGGCGACGATGGACAGGGGCAAGGCCAGCGATGGGATGATCGTCGCCCGCACATTGCGCAGGAACAGGAAGATCACCAGCACCACCAGCACCACCGCTTCCAGCAGCGTCTTCTGCACGTCCGCCACCGCGTCGCGG
Organism: Aquabacter cavernae; assembly: GCF_003993795.1. Lineage (GTDB taxonomy): Bacteria > Pseudomonadota > Alphaproteobacteria > Rhizobiales > Xanthobacteraceae > Aquabacter > Aquabacter cavernae. Next base: position 412,455 of record NZ_RWKV01000008.1, on the reverse strand, counting down.
ATGGAGCGCGAGCGGTCGTTCAGAACCTCGATGCTGATGGAGGGGGGAAGCTGGGCGCGATACTGGTCGAGATGGCCGCGCACCTCGTCCACCACGGCCACCGTATTGGCTTCCGGCTGGCGGACCACGGCGAGCACGATGGCGCGGTTGTCGTTGAACCAGCTCGCGACCCGCTCATTCTCCACCCCATCGGTGATGCGGGCGATCTCGTCGAGCCGCACCGGCGCGCCGTTGCGCCAGGCGACGACGATGCGGCGGAACGGCTCCGCGCTCGCCTTGGCGGTGCCCATGTCGATGGTGAGGTTCTGGCGCGGGCCGGAGAGCTGGCCGATGGGCGTGTTGGAAGCCGCCGCCTGCACCGCGCCCTGGATGTCGCTGGCGGAAATGTTGCGCACGCCCGCGGCGGCCGGGTCCACCCGGATGCGCACCGCATATTTCTGCGTGCCGTAGATCTGCACCTGCGCGACGCCGGGAAGCTGGGAGATCTGCTGGCCGATGATGGTATCGGCATATTCGTTGACGGAGGACAGCGGCAGCGTATCCGAGGAGACCGCCAGCAGGATCACCGGAGCGTCCGCAGGATTGACCTTACGGAAGCTTGGCGGCGTGGTCATCTCATCCGGCAATTGCCGTTGCGCCACTGAAAGAGCCGACTGAACGTCCAGCGCCGCGTCATCGATATTGCGGGAGAGGTCGAACTGCACCGTGATGGAGGTGGAGCCCTGGGTACTGGACGAGGTGAGCGAGGAAATGCCCGAAATAGTCGCTAATTGGCGCTCGATGACCGTCGCCACCGCCGAGGCCATGGTCTCCGGGCTCGCGCCCGGCAGAGTGGCGCTGATGTTGATGGTGGGGAAATCCACCCGGGGCAGCGCCGCCACCGGCAGCAGGCGATAGGCGAACAGGCCCGCCACCACCAGCGACAGCATCATCAGGCATGTCATCACCGGTCGGCGAATGCAGAGATCGGAGAACATGACGGTCAGCTCCCCGCGCTCGGCGCCTTCGTTTCAGCCTTGATATCGACGCGGCTGCCATTGCGCAGCGCCAGCTGACCCTGCGTGACCACCACCTCGCCGCCCGACAAGCCAACCGAGACCACCGCCTTGCCGTCCACCGTGCGCTCCACGGTCACGGGCTTCACCCGCGCGGTGTTGTTGTCCACCGTGAACACGAAGGTGCCGGACTGGCCGCTCTGGATCGCTTCGGCGGGCACGGTGACCACGTTCGGTTCCATGCGCAGCGTCACCGTCACGTCGCCCAGGGTGCCGGGCCACAGGCGCTCGTCGGCGTTGGGGAAGATGGCGCGCACCATGAGCGTGCCGGTCTGGATATCGATGGTGTTGTCGAGCGCGGCCACCTTGCCGCCGGACACCACCGTGCCACTGCCCTGGAGGCGGAACTGCACCGTGGCCTGCGCCATGTTGGTGCGCACGTCGCTGAGATAGCGCTCAGGCACGCCGAAGGCGATGTAGATGGGCTTGATCTGCCGGATGGTGGCGAGCGTGTCGTCCACGCGGATCACCGCGCCGGGACGGGCCTGCGCGATGCCGGCCCGGCCGGAAACCGGCGCCTTGATCTCGTAATAGGAGCGCTGGACCTGCAGCGCCTGGAGATTGGCCTCGTCCTGCTGGACCGTGGCCTTCTGCATGTCGGCGGTGGTCTTGGAATCGTCCACCTGAACCTGCGAGACGGCGTTGCGCGCTGCGAGGCCGCTATAGCGCTCCACGTCGCGCATGGCCTTTTCCAGCTGCGACTTGTCCTTGGTGAGGGTCGCCTGGGCCTGGAGAATTTGCGCGTCGATCTCGCGGGAATCGAGGACGAAGAGCACGTCTCCCTCCTTCACCTCGGCGCCGTCCTCGAACTTCACCTGCTCCACCCGGCTCGCCACCCGGGCCCGGATGGTGACGGTCACCAGGGGTTCGACCGCGCCGATGGCCTCGAAACGAACGGGAGCGGATTCGCGCACCGCATTGGCCACGGTCACCGCCACCGATTGGCGCGCGCCCGTGGTCTGGGCATTGGCGCCGGGGGCCTTGCTGCCGAGCAGTCCACTGGTCCACAGCCACCCGCCCCCGCCCGCCAGGACGAGAACGAAGACCATGAGAAGAATTTTGCGACCAGAAGACCGAGAGCGCGCCATATGCCATTCATGCCAGAGAGCGTTTCAGGCGCCTGAAGCGCCATGAACCAAATCCGAGGAAGCGCGCGTCCGCGCATGCGTAAGGTAAAGCTCGAACGCGCGTTCAAGACTTTACACAGCACACGGCCTGTCGGCGATCACGTTCGTGTTCGATGGCCGATTTTGTTCCGTTTGATACTCGACTTGATTTTCGACGGCAGCCCCTCCGCCGCCCGTCAGACCCGCCCGCGCAGTGCTCCGGCGAGGCGTTCCAGCGCCCCATCCAAAGTGGCGTCCCGCTTGGCGAAGCAGAAGCGCACCACCGAGCGCACCGCATCCTGCGCGTAGAAGGCCGAGACCGGAATGGCCGCGACGCCATGGGTGCGCACGAGGTCGAGGCAGAAGGCTTCGTCATCCAGCGTGGGATCGAGCGCGGCGAGATCCACCGAGAGGAAATAGGTGCCCGCGCTCGGCAGCACGGGGAAGCCGAGTTCGGACAGGCCCCGCGCCAGCCGGTCACGCGAGCGCTGGAGATCCGCCCGCATGCCCTCGAAATAGCCGTCATCCTTCCCCAGTCCATAGGCCACCGCCACCTGGAGATTGGGCGGCGTGGTAAAGGTGAGGAACTGGTGCGCCTTGCTCAGCACCTTCATGAGCGGCGGCGCGGCGCAGACGAGGCCCACCTTCCAGCCGGTCATGCCGAAGATCTTGCCCGCCGAGCCGATCTTCACCGTGCGCTCGCGCATGCCGGGCAGGCTCATCATGGGCAGATGGCTTCGCCCGTCGAAGATGATGTGCTCCCACACCTCGTCGCACACGGCCAGCGCGTCGCAGGCGAGGCACTGGTCGGCGATGAGCTGCATCTCCTCCCGGCTATGGACGACGCCCGTCGGGTTCTGGGGATTGTTGAACAGGACCAGCTTGGTGCGCGGCGAGAACACCTCCGCCAGCGCCTCGCGGGTGATGCGCCACTGCGGCGGCTGCAGCCGCACGAGGCGCGGCACGCCGCCCGCCCGCAGCACCAGCGGCAGATAGGCGTCATAGAGCGGCTGGAACAGCACCACCTCGTCGCCGGGCTGGATAAGCGCGAACAGGGCCCCCGCCAGCGCCTCCGTGGCGCCGGATGTCACCATCACCTCGGCGGCCGGGTCCAGGTCCAGCCCCTGCCAGTGCCGGTAATGGTCCGCCGCCGCCTGCCGAAGCTCGGGCAGGCCCATCATGGGCGGATACTGGTTCCAGCCGTCCACCACCGCCTCGGCAGCCTTGGTGCGCACGTCCAGCGGGCCGGGATCGTCCGGAAAGCCCTGGCCGAGATTGATGGCCTGATGCTCACGCGCAAGCGCGGACATGACCTCGAACACGGTGGTCGGCAGGCCGGAGAACACCGCGTTCAGGGGGCGCGGGACGATGGGGCTGTTGGCTTGGCTGGTCATGGGCGCGGACGTTGTCATGGGCGCGGATGTGTAATCCTTCACGGGCGGAAGGAAAAGGGCGCAGCCCGGCCGTGCGGCAGGACGCCCAAGTCAGCCCACGGCACGCAGCGGCACCAGGGCTTCGGCCAGTTCCTCCTCGGTCACGGTGGACAGCGGCTTCAGGAGCTTGGCCGCCTCGGTCCGCCGTCCGGCGCGCATGACGAGGATGACCGTCTCCGCGCCGCCGCAGGCGGGATCCCCGCAGGCGATCTCGGTGACGGAGACCGTCGCCTCCTCATCGAGGTCCAGCAGGCGGCGCACCTTGTCAGCCACCTCGCGCGCCGCATCGCGGGCCGCCTCCCGGCTACCGTCCCCGCCTTTGCCGCGCATGAAGAAGCGCACCATGCCCTTGGATCCTCCCAAAGCGTCGCGCGCTGTCCGCGCCCGTGCATCATAGAGCCTGATCCCGTCAGGTTGAACCAACCTGAGAGATGAAGCCGTTCCGAACGTAGCGATGGCGAGCGACCTCACCCCCCGACAATGCGGGCGGCGGCGCGGGCGACGGCGCGGCGGGCGCGACGCACCAGACGCTCGCGCGCACCCTGCTCCTCTTCCGCGACCCCCTCGAAGCGCAGCGCCACCTGCGTGACCCGCCCGCCATGCACGGCGCGCACCTCCACGGTGGCGTGACCAAGCATGATGCGCATGCCCGGCGCCACCCGCTCTTCGGCCCGGTCCGCGAAGGCGTCCGCGATTGACATCTGCCGGTCCACCTCGGGAACGGGAAGGCCGTACAGGTCCGCCACGTCGCCGAGCCGCACGTCGCCGGAAAAGGGAAAGGCGGAATCGTCGGCCCAGATCTGCGACTCGGTCATGAAGACGCGGTCGAGCTGCTGCACCCGCTTGGGGGGCGCGAGCAGATAGACATAATCACGCGGCATCAGGAGCCCCGCATCCGCCGCCGACAGGACATGCCCTTCCCGCACCACCAGAACGGGTTGCGCCCAGGACGGGAGCAGCCCCGGCAGGATCGGCTGGGCACCGGAAGCGACGGGATAGCCCACCAGTTCGTGCTCGCTCTGGCCCGGCAGGTCGATCTCGAAGCGCTGCGGCTCGCGGGCCGGATCGGACAGCGCCACGCCCAGGCGCCGCGCCGACAAAGCCAGCGTGAGCCCGTGCAGCACCAGCGACACGAGGACGACGATGAAGGCGATGTTGAAGTAGAGCGGCGCCATGGGAAGCTGCGCCAGCATGGGAATGGTGGCGAGGAAGATGGACACCGCGCCCCTGAGACCCGCCCAGGAGACGAACAGCTTCTCCCGGACCGAGAAGCCGAACCGGGCAAGGCAGGCGAACACCACCACCGGGCGCGCCACGAGGAACAGGAAGCCCGCCACGGCTAGTCCGGCGGGCAGGATCACCATCAGGCTATGGGGCGTCACCAGCAGCCCCAGCATGGTGAACATCACGATCTGGCACAGCCACGTCACCGCATCATGGAACGAGGTGATGCCCGCGATGCCGCGCACCGGCCTGTTGCCGAGGACGAGGCCCGCCAGATAAACCGCCAGGAAGCCGGAGCCGTGGGCCAGGGACGTGAGCGCGAACACCAGCACCGCCCAGGCCACCACCAGGATGGGCTGGAGCCCGCCGGGAAGGTCCACCCGGTTTAGGAAAGCGGCCAACGCGAAGCCGCCCACCACGCCCATCACCGCGCCCACGGACATTTCCCGCAGCACGCCGGTGATGACCGCCCAGCCGAAATCCCCTGTTCCGGAGCTGATCAGCTCCACCAGCAGCACGGTGAGGAAGACGGCCGCGGGATCGTTGGTGGCGGACTCGATCTCGATCACGGCATCCAGCTTGCGGCCGAGCTTCAGTCCCTGGGCGCGCACCAGGAACAGCACCGCCGCCGCATCCGTGGAGGCGACGATGGCGCCGAGCAGCAATCCCTGAAGCCAATTGAGCCCCAGCAGCGGCACCGCCGCCGCCGCCACCAGCCCGGTCGTGCCCAAGACCCCGACAGTGGACAGGAGCAATGCGGGCGCAACCGCGCCGCGCATGCTGGACACCCGCATGCGCAACCCGCCGTCGAACAGGATCACGGCGAGCGCCGCCGAGCCCACCATGTAGGTGGCCCAGTAATCGCTGAAATGGATGCCGCCGAGGCCGTCCTCGCCGGCCAGCATGCCCACAATCAGGAACACCAGCAGGATGGGGGCGCCGAAGCGGGCCGCCACGAGGCTCGATACCGTCCCCACCACCACCAGGGTCGCGCAGATGAGCAGCACCAGGTTGGACAGGATCACGGAGGCCATGGAGCAGGCAGTCCTTCGGTTTCACCGGCAACAATCGGAAAGGAATCGAGTGTAGCCGGTCCTGCCCTTCGGGCGTATGGTGGTTGTGGGCTCGTCGTGTGCCAGAGGGTCGTTCCGGGGGGAGCGCAGCCACGGCGGGGCGGGGATCGTTATCATGCCCATCCATTCCTCTGCTTATGCTTACCTTGTCCGGGCCTGCCTCCTGACGTCGTCAGGGGCACTTTTGACCGAACCGGACACCATTTGCTTCGATTTGGATCTGGCGCTGGAAATGGCGGAGAGCGACCGTGGCCATGCCGCAGGTCTCGCCGTTTATGCGCTGGGCGTGGATGGCGGCCTTCTGGCCGACTACCCGCTGATCAGCCACGGCATCGCTATCCCCGCCGCACAGACGACGCACGCCGCTTTCGCCTGAGAGAACGGGGCTCTCGCCCCGTGGATGGCTTGTGGCTTCAGCGCCGGGCGGTGGTGAAGCGCAAGGCTTCGATGGGCGAGGCAAAGCTGACCACACGCACCGCGCGGCTTCCGCACAGGTCGCACCGCAGGCGCGCGCCTGCGGGCCTGTCCGCCGTTTCGGGGCCTTCGGCGGACGGGCCGGCGGCGGAGAGGTCTTCTATGGACAGATCCGGCTTCGGCATTCCGATGATGGATCGGCGGCGGCAACGGGGGCATTCGGCGCAGAGCATGCGTGAGTTGGCCAAGACAAGAGGTTGAATTTGAGGCGAATACAGAGTGGCGCGACGTCCTGCGACATATGTCTCAGGGTTTTGTGCCCACGGATGCCGCGGGAGATGGCGCAGGCGGCGCAGCGGGAAGGAAGGCACGGCCCGCCGGAAAGCCCCACAGTCCGGCATTGTCCGCCTTGGCTTGCGCCTCCTCGGCCACATAGCGCGTTCCGAAGCTCGCCAGCGCCCAACCCGCGCGCACCATGGCCGCGCCGAGATCCTGCTCCTTCACGCGGCACTGCGCCACGTCGCGCGTATAGCTGTCGCGCCCTTCGGGAATGCAGGCGACAGGCGAGAGGCCCACCAGTTCCCGCAGAAACAGCGCCGCGCGCTGCCCGCAGGGAACCGGCCGACCCGCCTCGTCCGCGCCGCAGGTGAAGCTGAGCGGAGGAGCATCAATGTCGGCGAGCCGGATGCTGTTGCCCGCGATCTCAAGCGTATCGCCATCGATCACCCGCGCCGTGCCGAAGAGATAGGCGTCCTGCGCGGGAACCTGGATCGCATCCGCACGGGCAAGCCCTGCGGACGTAAAGGCAAGCAGGAGCGCAAGGGCGCACAGGCGCGGAACGGCGCGGGAGGAAAAGTGAGCAGCCATGGCCACAATCAAATCAAACCTTGGGCGCCAACGCCACCCACGCCCTTAATAGCCGCGGAGCCCACCGCGCAGGAGGAGAGATGCCGCAGCGAAACCTGCCTGCCCCCGGTTAACGTGTCCGGCCCTTGATGTAAGCTGCGCCGCGAACCGAAACGGCGCTCGCGCGCCTGCGAACGGACGAGAGCATGGCACAGATCGAATGCGGTAAGGGACGGTCGGCGCTGCGGTTTTTCCTGGCGGCAGGGGTTCTCGGCCTCACCGGGCTGCTGCCCGCGACGCATGCACATGCGGACCCGTCGCCCGCCGAATATTCGGCCACGCCTGTGCCTCCGGCCCAGGTGGACGCCGCCCTCGCCCGCCTGGACGATATCGCCGCAGCCATCATGCGCCGGACCCAGATTCCCGGCATGGCGGTCGCCGTAGTGCGCGACGGCAAGGTTGCCTATGCGAAGGGATTCGGCATCCGCAAGGTGGGCGAGCCCGCCAAGATCGACCCCGACACCGTCTTCCAGCTCGCCTCTCTCTCCAAATCCCTGTCCGGCACCGTCGTGGCGCGGCAAGTCGGTGCCGGCATGGTGAAATGGGACACGCCTCTCGTGTCCCATTTGCCCTGGTTCCAGTTGTCCGACCCCTGGGTCACCAGCCATGTCACCGTCGCCGACATGTTCAGCCATCGCTCCGGACTGCCCGACCATGCGGGCGACGAACTGGAGGATGTGGGCTTTGACCGCCAGCAGGTCCTGGAGCGGCTGCGCTACCTGCCCCTGGCCAGCTTTCGTGACACCTATGCCTATACGAATTTCGGCCTGACGGCCGGAGCGGAAGCGGTGGCCGTCGCCTCCGGCACCGACTGGGCCAGCCTGTCCGAGACAGCCCTCTACAAGCCGCTCGGCATGGCCTCAACCAGTTCCCGCTTCGCCGACTACGAGGCGCGGGCCAACCGCGCCTTTCCGCATGTGAAGATTAATGGGACATTCGTCTCGAAATACCAGCGCAAGCCGGACGCACAGGCACCGGCGGGAGGCGCCAGCGCTTCCATGAATGATTTCGCCCGCTGGATGGTCATGGTGCTCCAGCAGGGCACCTTCGAGGGACGTGAGATCGTGCCAGCCAACGTCCTCCTCCCGGCCATTCGGGCGGAAATGATCTCCTCGCTCTCCCGCACCCCGGAATCCCGGACGGGCTCCTACGGCTACGGTTTCGGCGTCAGCATCTCCTCCAGCGGGCGGGTGTCGCTGGACCATTCGGGCGCCTTCTCCATGGGCGCGGGCACCACCTACCGCCTCCTCCCCTCGCTCGGCATCGGCATCGCCGTATTCACCAATGCGGAGCCCATCGGCGCGGCGGAAGCGGTGGCCGCGGAATTCATGGACCAGGTGGAGATCGGCCGGACCTCCCGTGACTGGTTCGCGGCCTACAGCCAGGTGATGGGGCCGCTCATGGCGCCCGCGGGCAGCCTGGCCGGGCGCACCGCGCCCCCCAATCCGGCGCCCGCCGCCACCGCCGCCCTTTATGCGGGCTCCTATTACAATCCCTATTTCGGCACTGCCCGGGTGACTGAGAAGGACGGCGCGCTGGAGCTGGCACTCGGGCCCGACGGTGCGGTGCGCTATCCGCTGACCCATTGGGATGGGAACACTTTCGCCTTTGTCCCGTTTGGCGAGAACGAACCCGCCGGCTCCAAAGCGGCGGCCACCTTCTCCCTATCCGGGCAGGACCCGGCGGGGGAAATCACCATCGACTACCTCAATACCGACGGGCTCGGCCATTTCGTGCGCCAGTGAGGCCCGCCGCAACAAGACGCGGCGTCTCTTATGGGTGTCTCTCATGGGCAGGACAATGCCGGCCTGGACTCGGCCGCGCGTCTCGATCCCCTCACGCACGGGGCTCTTGAACCTGTGGGACGTTCCGTGGACGTGCTGCTGCGGCGCGCAGACGCGGCCATGTATCGCGCGAAAAGCGAAGGCCGAAACCGCGTCGCCATCGCCTGAAACCTGCTCCCGGCGAGGAGGTGGCGACCCCGGCAGGACTTGAACCTGCGACCTGCTGCTTAGAAGGCGGCTGCTCTATCCAGCTGAGCTACGGGGCCATGGCTGCGCTTTTACGCCAGTCGGGCGGCAAACCCCAGCCCGGAACGGGCCGGGCCGGTCAGCATCAGGCATAAGGGCACGCGGGACGCGCCCGCGGCGGAGGTCAGTGCGTCCACTGCCCCGCGCGGCCGAACGCGAAATTGTCGGAATAGGCGATCTTGCGGTGCTCGGGATCGTGCGCCTCGAACACCTGATAGGGGATGCCGTGGCGCTCCGCGTAGGCCACCGCCTCGTCCTTGGTCTCGAAGCGCAGGCGAACCTGGCTGTGCATGTCCGTGGAGGAGGTGTAGCCCATGAGCGGCTCGATGGAGCGCGGAAGCTCCGGCTCATATTCGAGCAGCCAGAACTTGGTCTTCGCCACGCCAGACTGCATGGCGTTGCGCGCCGGCTTGTAGATACGTGCCACCATCCTGCCCACCCTCGCGCGGCCCGGAAGCCGCGCGCCGCATTGACGTTTCCAGAAACCTAGCCGAGCCCCCGAACGACGGCAACGCAGCCGTTCGGCGGTCTCCCATCAGTCGTCGCGATAAACCCGCTCACGCCGCTCGTGACGCTCCTGAGCCTCCACCGACAATGTCGCGATGGGACGGGCCTCAAGCCGCTTAAGCGAAATGGGCTCGCCGGTATCCTCGCAATAGCCGTAGGAACCATCCTCGATGCGCATGAGCGCAGCGTCTATCTTCGCGATCAGCTTGCGCTGCCGGTCGCGGGCTCTCAGCTCGATGGAACGGTCCGTCTCCGAAGAGGCGCGATCCGCCAGATCGGGGTGGTTCTGATTCTCGTCCTGAAGGTGCTGTAGGGTCTCGCGCGCCTCTTTGAGGATGTCTTCCTTCCACCCGAACAGCTTCTTGCGGAAATATTCCCGCTGCCGATCGTTCATGAAAGGCTCATCCTCGCGGGGGCGATAGTCCTGGTCGATTTGGATCGACATCAGCAAAGTCCTCGATACGCCGTCGCTGATCCCGTGGGGTCGCCGCGCTTATAGCCATACGTCGGCCCGCCGACAACTGGCCTGCAGCGCACAAGCGACAGATGATCACGCAATGGGCGCTTTGCCATTCGAATGGGCCGGGCGCGTTGATAAAGCGTGCAGCGCCGGGATGTCCCGGCGCGACAGGCACTCAGCACAGGGGCACATTCACCACCAGGACTTGCCCAGATTGATGGCGTAGCTGATGGACATGCCGGCCTCGAACTGATTCGCGCTCTGGGTGAGAGGCGAATCCGCCGCATCCCCCACAAGGCGGCCATAGGTGCCGTACATGCCCCAGGTGAAGCCCTTGCCGAGATACTTGGTCACCTGGCCGGTCACGCCCCAGGCTTCAATCCCGCTGGACGCCTGATAGGCCGGGACGTAGTTCCCGAAATAATTGGCGATGGCCGACTGGGTCGGCGAGATCCCGAAGAAGGAATCCATATAGTCGGTGCCGCCGAAGCTCATGCGCGGGCCGATCGCGAAGCGCCAGGGGCCGTTGGCGGCGATGAAGTCCGCGCCGACATTGCCCACATAGCCGCTGAACCCGCCCATGCCGTACAGGAACTCACCGCGCAGGCGGAACCACGACACCGGGAACCATTGCAGGAAGCCGCCCGCCTCGAAGCTGGGGCTCACATCGCCCAGCCCGGCCAGCTCATTGCCCTCTTCCTCGTCGCGGCCGAGGTTCAGTCCCCACGCCGCGCCGCCGGAAAAGCCGCTGAAGTCGAACAGGGTGATGGAGGAACGATCATCCACGCTGTTGAAGTCGTAGAGCTCGCCACCCTTTGCCAGGCTGATGACGGGGAACGGCAGGACCGTATACTGGTCGGCGCCCGCGAAACGCGGCTGGACCATGATGCCCACGCCCACATTCAGGTACCAATTGTTCTCGTCATAAACGAATTCAGGCGCCCGGAAGCCGGGGATCTGGTCGAGCACCTCCTGGGCACACGCTGCACCGGCTCCCAGCGAAATGGCCGCACCGACGCACAGACCCGCAATAGTCCGACCGCTCATCAAACGCATTTTGAACGCCTCCAGCGGTGAGCACGATAGCGCAAACGCCTTTCCGGTTGGTTGCGCGAATGCCACACATTCGCACCTCCCCCACAGTCATGAGGGTAAAAAACCACGCCCCACGAGCGGTTAAGCTTGAGATGTAGCCTGCAGGGGCGCGGTCGGCAGTTCCCGCAGCGCCTCGGCGCGGGCGGAGGCATCGGAGATGCGGCCCGTCCAATAGGCCGCGCGCCGCACGAGGCGGCCGGGGATGCCCCAGCTATAGGACGGGGCAAAGGGCCGGAACGCCGCGATGAGGTCATCCCGCTCCACGATGGCGTCGGCGATCAGGTCGGCGGCAAGGCTTGCCACCGTAAGCGGCTCCGGCCCGAGGCCGGCGGCATACCAGATGCCGGGCCGGAAGGCGCCGATGAGCGGCAGACCGTGGCGCGAGCTGCGTGTGCGGATGCCATGCGCACCCTCCACCACAGACCGGCGAAGACCCGGATAGAGGCGGGCGGCGTGGCGGCGCAGGGCACATGCCGCGCCCGTCTCACCGCGCACGAGACTGGCCGTGGCCGCGGTGAAGGACAGGCTTGTCCCGTCCCAGGCGAAGCTCGCGCCCCGCGCGCCGCCCTCCACCACCGTTTCGCTTGCCCGGCTCTCATCCACGCCGACCGAGAATCGCCCGGTCACGTAATGGTCGCCGATGAGCGCACGGGCGATCCAGGGCGCGGCGGCGCCGAGGCCCCACTCGGTGGCGAACACCACATGCTCCGCTCGCACCCGCAGGCCCGGCACGCTCAGATATTTGCGCACCCCGTCCAGATCCGAGGAGAGAAGTTTCGAGCGCTCGATGATTCGCACGCCCGCCCCCCGCGCCGCCTTGGCGAGGACGAGGGAGACCTTGTGGGCGTCGTAGGAGATGGGGTCCGGATCGAAGAGGGCGCCGAAGGGGGCATTGATCCCCAGCAGGCGGCGCACTTCCTCCGCCCCCAGATGAACGAGCGTTTCGAGCCCCAGGCTGTCCCGCGCCGCCGCCTCGTCGATCAGGTCGAGGCGGCCGGTGGGGCCGGGCAGATAGATGAGGCCGCCCGCACGCGGGGCGATGCCGATCACTTCCATGAGCCGGTTGGCGCTGCGGGCGGCCGCCGCCGAGAGGTCATAGATGCGCCGGACGTCATCGCGGGCGCCGGCCGCGCACAGATCGGCCGCGGTGCGCCCGAAACCCGGCCGGACGAGGCCGCTGCCCTGATAGGGGCCGACCTCCCCGGCCTCCACCACCACCACCTCCCGGTCGCGGAGCGCGAGCGACAGGGCACAGGCGAGCCCGGCCAGCGTCGCCCCGACAATGCAGACGTCGCAATCCAGGTCCCGCACCGCGGCGGATGCCCGCGAAGATGTGGTGCTCATGCAGCCCTCGCCCCCTGCCCACCTGTGTGACAGAAGCCCGCAGACTTCGCCAGATGCTGCATTTGGGCGGGGGAGCGGTGGAACGGGTGCGTGCCGCGCTTCCGCCGGGGCCGCTGGCGCTCTAAACTGCGAGTCGCCTTTCCCCATCGACTGCCGGTGCAATGCGTCGTCTCATCCTGCTCCGCCACGCGAAATCCGACTGGCCCGATGGCATTGTCGATCTCGAACGTCCGCTCGCGGCGCGCGGGCGGACTGCCGCGCCCCTGATGGGCCGCTATCTGGCCCGTGAAGGCCTCGTGCCCGACCGCATCTTGGTTTCCCCCGCGCGGCGGACCCGCGAGACGTGGGATCTCCTGAGCGCCGAGATGAAGGGCCTGCCGGATTCGGCCAGCGAACCGCGCATCTATGAGGCCAGCGCGGCGCGCCTGCTCGCCGTGGTGCGGGAACAACCGGACACCGCCCATACGTTGCTGCTCATCGGCCACAATCCTGGCTTCGAGGATCTGGCTGATACGCTGGTGCAGAACGGCTCCGTCTCCGCGCGGGATGCCATGGACGAGAAGTTCCCCACCGGGGCCGTGGCGGTCATCGACCTGCCCGTGGACCGCTGGATCGATATCGCGCCCGATAGCGGCCGCCTCGACCGTTTCATCACGCCGCGCATGCTGTCGGGCGAAAGCTGACCCATGGCGGGCGGCTCGCGCCTGCTGGAGGAGGCGCGCATCGGCCTGCGCGCCGTCGCGGACAGGGTGGAAGATCTGGCGCGGCCGACGCTCCGGATCGGCGTCACCGGCCTCGCGCGGTCCGGCAAGACGGTTTTCACCACCGCTTTGGTGGAGGCCTTGCGCAATGGCGGCCGCCTTCCGGTGTTCGAGCCGTTCGCCTCCGGGCGCATAGCCGGCGCGCATTTGCAGCCCCAGCCCGACGACACCGTCCCGCGCTTTCCCGTGGAAGACCATTTGCTGTCCCTGGCGGCGCGCGCATGGCCCGCCTCCACGTCGCGCGTCAGTGAATTGCGCCTCGCCGTGCGCCACGCCACCCGGCGCGGCGGCATGCGCACCCTCACTTTGGACCTCGTGGATTATCCCGGCGAATGGCTGCTGGACCTGCCGCTGCTGGACATGACCTATGCGGATTTCAGCCGCGAGAGCCTGAGCCTCGCCCGGGCGGACGCGCGGCGCGAGGCGGCGGCGCAGATGCTGGCGGGCCTCGGCGAAGCCAACCCGGCGGGACCGGCCGACGAGGCCACCGCCCGTGCGCTGGCGGCGCGGTTCACCACCTATCTCTCCGCCTGCCGCGCGGAGCGGGTGGCCATGAGCCTCCTGCCGCCCGGCCGCTTCCTGCTGCCGGGGGATCTGGAAGGCTCACCTGCCCTCACCTTCGCGCCATTGGACCTTGCCCCCGGCACACCGCCCCCAGGCTCCCTGGCGGCCATGATGGAGCGGCGCTTTGAGGCCTATAAGGCCGGCATCGTGCGCCCCTTCTTCCGGGAGCATTTCGCCCGCCTGGACCGCCAGATCGTGCTGGTGGACGTGCTGGCCGCGCTCAATGCCGGCCCGGCGGCCCTGGCCGACCTGGAGCGGGCGCTGGACTCCATCCTTCTGGCCTTCCGGGTGGGGCGGAACAGCCTGTTCTCGGCTTTGTGGCGGCCGCGCATCGAGAAGGTATTGTTCGCCGCCACCAAGGCCGACCATTTGCACCGCACCAGCCATGACCGGCTGGAAGCCATTCTGCGCCGGCTCGTGGAACGTGCCTATGCGCGCGCCCGCACCGGTGGGGCGAGCCTGGACGTGGTGGCCATGGCCGCCGTGCGCGCCACCCGAGAGGCGGAAGTTACGCGAGATGGCCGTCGCATGGCTGCCATCGTCGGCACGCCCGAGGCCGGACAGGAGGCGGGCGGGCACCTGTTCGACGGCGAGGAGGAGGTGGCCCTGTTTCCCGGCGCCTTGCCGGAGGACCCCGAGACCCTGTTCGACCCCTCCGGCTCGGGCTTCCGGGGGCTTGCCAGCGGCGATGCAGATTTCCGCTTCCTGCGCTTCCGCCCCCCGCCGGGGATTGGAACCGGCGCTCCCCTGCCCCATATCCGCCTCGACCGCGCGCTTCAGTTCCTTCTTGGCGACCGCCTCGGCTGAGCGTTTCCGAGCGAAGTGTGAAGCGGTTCGCGTGAGAGAAACGCGGGATCGAGGACAAGGATCGAAGGATGGCGAAGGGCACGAACACCCGCGAGAGCAGCGGAGAAGCCGCGCGCCCGCAGGTCTTCCGCCTGGACGAGGCCGGTATCACCTTTGCCGAGGCCGAGCCCATGCCCGACGAACTGGCTCTGCCCGTGACGGTCCCAGCGCCGCCCGCCCGGTCGCGCCTCGGCCTCGGCACGCTGTTCTGGGCCGGGCTTGGCGGGTTGGTGAGCCTGGGCACGGGCCTTGCGGTCTCCAAGCTGGTGGAAGACCTGTTCGCACGGGCCGATTGGCTCGGCTATGTGGGCCTGAGCTTCGCGGCCCTGTTCGGTGCGGCGACCCTTGCCATCATCTGCCGGGAAGGGCTGGCGCTGGCACGCCTGTCCAGCCTGGATGCCATGCGCACCCGCGCCATGGCGGCGCTCGCGGCGGACGACCGGCCCGAGGCCGAGGCGGTGACGCGGGATCTCCTCTCCCTCACCGCCACCATGCCCGCGCTCGCCCGCCCGCGCGCCGAACTGTCCTCCCATCTGGGTGCCATCATCGACGGCGCGGACCTCGTCCGCCTCACGGAGCGCACCCTCATGGCCCCGCTGGATGCACGGGCCAGCCAGATGGTGTCCGACGCGGCCAAGCAGGTGTCGGTGGTCACGGCCGTCTCCCCGCGCGCCGCCGTGGACCTGCTGTTCGTGTTCTACACGGCCCTCACCCTCATGAGACGACTATCCCGCCTTTACGGCGGGCGACCGGGCGCCCTGGGCATGATCCGGCTGGTGCGCCATGTGGTGAGCCATCTGGCGGTCACCGGCGGCATGGCGGCGGGTGACAGCCTCATTCAGCAAGTGGTGGGTCACGGCTTGGCCGCCCGGCTCTCCGCCCGGCTGGGCGAGGGTGTGGTGAACGGGCTGCTCACGGCCCGGCTCGGCCTTGCCGCCATCGCCGTCACCCGCCCCCTGCCCTTCGCCGCCCTCCCGGCACCGCGCATCGCGGACGTGGCGAGCGGCCTCGTGCGCAGCGCGCAGGACGCCGAAACCCAGGCCGAGCCTCAGGCGGGCATCAGGCGCGTGGGCAAGGCGCCCGGCGAATAGGCCCCAGGCACGTTTCGCCAGAGGGTTTCCACCAACGGCCAGCCCAGAACCGGGCACAGGATCGCCATGAGCGTCGCCACCGGCCACTCGCTCTGCATCAGCGCGCTCACCAGCACGGCGAGCAGGCCCAGGGCTGTGATGAAGCCGAGCGCGGCCATCAAAACCCAGCGCCAACGCGGCAGCCCGGCGGCAAAGTCCGTTTCCCGATTGCCCGCGACCCCGGCATGAACCGCGCGCACGAAGCCCGCGAAGGCGACCCGGTTGTCCTCCACATTGGTGACGGAGGTGCGCGAGAGGGAGCCCACGCGCAGCGACTCGCCGTTGCGGCCCTTCAGCCGCATCTCGTAATTGGGCGCAGCGAGCTGGCCGGGATGATAGCTGAGGCGCACCGCCACCACGTCCGTGAGGGCAAGGCGGCCCGAGCGGGGACCCACGGTCCAGTCCAGCACGCCATCCTGCAGGCGGAAGCGTGATCCCGGGCCCACCAGTTTCGGTTTTGCCGCATAGGTGACGGCGCCGTCGTCCGCGTGGTCGTCCATCGTCTTCCGTTCCGTCACCGTTCATCGCCCTTTACGCGCACCTCGCGCAAAAGCGCAACCCTCAGGCAAAAGCACATGCCTCGGGCTTGAGGTCCAGGAGCGGCGTGCCGTCCAGGCAATCCAGCCCGCGCACGAGCACCGTGTTTCCCTCCACCGCCACCAGATCCACCACCGAGGAGGCGATAGGGTTCGGCCGCACCGGCGAGCGCAGGGAGAACGTGCCCCGCGTGGTGCCGTCATGCTTGGGGGACTGGAGCACCAGGTCGCGCCGTGCCTCATGCATCCAATAGAGCACCTGGAGCCGGGGACTGCGCGCCAGCCCTTCCAGCGCCGCCGACCAGCGCGGGTCCACCTCCAGGCGACACACCGGGCCATCCGCCGCGCCCCGGCGCGGACACTCCCCCCGGCGCGTCCAGGGCGTGCGGATGCGGCCGATGAAATAGAGCCCGCCATCGAAGGCGGATGGCAGGTCCACCGCCACCTCGCCCGGCCGTATATCGCTCACTTCGCTCACCCCATCCCCCTCCCTGCCGCCGCACCTCATGGGAGACCGCGCACTGGCGCTTCCCCGCCAGCCATTCCCACGCTGAAGCCTGATCCGATCAGGCTCCAGCTCGTTGATAGCGAGCGATTCACATGCCGCCCTCCGGCAAGAATTTGCTTCAAGGCGGCATGATCGCACTCTAGAGGAAACCCACGGCCCCTGCCCACCGGAGACCTCCATGCAGCCCTCCCGCGACATCGCGCGCCTCATCGAGATCATGGCGGCGCTGCGGACGCCCGAAACCGGTTGCCCCTGGGACCTGGAGCAGGACTTCTCCACCATCGCCCCCTACACGGTGGAGGAAGCCTATGAGGTGGCGGACGCCATCGAGCGGAACGACATGGGCGACCTGCCCGAGGAACTGGGCGACCTGCTGCTGCAGGTGGTGTTCCACGCGCGGATGGGAGAGGAAGCGGGCGCCTTCGACTTCGGCGACGTGGTGGAGGCCATCACCTCCAAGATGATCCGGCGGCACCCCCATGTGTTCGGCAATACCGCCGACCTCAGCCCGGAAGACGTGAAAGCCAGCTGGGGGCGCATCAAGGCGCAGGAAAAGGCGGAGCGCGCCGCGCGGCGGGCGCAGGCGGGCCTGCCGCCTGACAGCGAGGGCCGCACGCTGGACGGCATCCCCGTGCCTCTGCCCGCCTTGACCCGCGCCCTCAAGCTTCAGGAAAAGGCCGGAAAGGTGGGCTTCGACTGGCAGGATGCCCGCCAGGTGCTGGCGAAGATCCGCGAAGAAACCGAGGAAGTGGACGAAGCTCTCGCAGCCGGGGGAACGGACGCGATCCGCGACGAGGTGGGAGACCTGCTGTTCGCCGTGGTCAATCTGGCGCGCCATGCGGGGGTGGACCCGGAGGCGGCCTTGCGCGGCACGAACCAGAAATTCACCCGCCGCTTCGCCTTCATCGAAGACAGCCTTTCGGCTCAGGCCCGCCATCCCGCGCAGGCGAGCCTCGATGAGATGGAGGCGCTATGGGTGGAAGCCAAGCGGCGCGAGCGCGATGCCCCCGCGCCGCAGCCGCCTCAGATCGGCTCGACTTCATAGACGATGGTGATGCGGGCGCGGGCGGCCAGCTCTCCCGCCTCGATGGGAACCGCACGCGCTTCCGCCTTCATCATCATGGGTGCGGAGGCGATCATGTCGCCGCCGCGATCGGACGGGGCGATGCGCCGCACGCGCAGCAGGCGCATTCCGGCCGCCTCGGCCAGGGTCTTCGCCTGGGCCTGGGCGTCCTTCAGCGCGGCGACCCGCGCCTTTTCCATCAGCGGCCCGTCATCGGCGAGGCCGAAGCGCAGGCCACCCGCCTGATTGGCACCCGCCTGGACCATGCGGTCCAGCAGGCTGCCCAGGCGGGTGAGATCACGCACCTTCACGCCCACCGTATTGCGCACCTCGAAGCCCACAAGGCGCGGCGCTTCGCGGCTGTTCTGGGCGGGCTGGGAATATTGCGGCGAGATGGAGAAGCCGGACGTGGCGATGTCCCGGTCCTCGATGCCGATGGCCTTGATGGCGCTGATCAGCTCGCCCATGGATTTGGAATTGGCGGCCAACGCCTCCTCGGCGGTCTTGCCGCTGGCGACGACGCCGGTGCTGAAGGTCGCCATGTCGGGCGCGGCAGCGGCTTCGCCCTCGCCCACCACGGAGAGGGTGGCGCGCTCCGGATCCTGCGCGTGCGCCGGCGCCGCGAGCCAACCGAGCGACAGGGACAAGGCGAGCGCTGCGGCAAGGTGCCGGTGCAGCCGTCGGGCGATCATGAACGTCTCCGCATGGGAACAATGAGGGTGCCACACGACAGCGCGATCACGGCGCCAATGGGGCGCGGGCGGTTGTTCCTGTGCACGGGACTTGCTAGAGGCTGATGCGGGCCGCTTGAATCAGGCGGCCCGGCGGTTCCGTCTCCGGGGTTATTTGGAAGTCGGACAAAGGGTTGCCGCCGCGCCGTCCCGCATTAGGCGACCGGACGGCTCGGACGATGCCCAACGGGTGGGGCCTGTAGCTCAATGGTTAGAGCCGGCCGCTCATAACGGTCTGGTTGCAGGTTCAAGTCCTGCCGGGCCCACCAATTTTTCAATGGGTTACGATTGCTACCCCGGACAGCGCCCAACGCCCCTCAATGATATTGCCAACGTTTCAGTAAACATTTCCGATATCACCTACTATTCACTCTCATTTTCGGTCGTGTCTTCCCGATTAAACGGAACGCACACTTCGCATAACCATTCCGAAAGCGATTTTATCGTCATCAAGCACTACAATGCGCACCTCTGCCCGCGCCGCGAACTTGGCGGCGACATCGCCCGCGTCGTGGGCACCAGCAATCAACTAACGCAGCTTCGCGATCCCGATGCCGTCGAGCTTGGCGCGGTCTTTGATGGATTCTTCGCTGCGCGTCATCGCTTTCGAGATGGCCTTCAGCGCCATGCCCTTCTTCGCGAGAAGCTTCAGCTTCTCCAATTCATCGTTGGTCCAAGGTTGGCGATGCCGTTCAAAACGCTCGGCCATGTTCTGCTCCTGCTGCGCCCGGGCGAAGCTCGGACTGGTTGCGCGTCGTATAGCAGGGATGAGCGCCGTCCAGGGAGATCCCGGCACAGCCTTTCAAAAACCGTAGTTTCAGATCATAAGCTTCATCGCCGATTATTTTCGGCCACCTGGCGCAGATGCACGCGCCATTCGCCATCAACAAAAAACCAAACGGATCGCCGGAAAAACGGCGTTGGCCACGGCTGCAATGTCGAGGCCCAGGATATTTATGAACACTCAGACTAAATCATCACATCACCCGCGCCCGCCCCGATCTTCACCGGACTGGAAGCCCCAGCCCAACGGTCTTACGCGCGAAGAGCTTCGACAGATTATTGCGGAACAAATCGGCTAACGCCAAGTGTCCACACTTGGAAGGAGGAGGCACGATGCCGCCTCCTTCATCCCGTCTCTCGGCGCATTGCGTCATTTCTGTTGTCGATGAAATATCGGCCGCCAATCCAGTGGCATGTCACGTCTGCGAGATACGCTGAATGGAAGCGTCAAAAACCTGCAGAGACCTGCAGGTCGCTTCTCCATTTCTCCCCCATATTTGGGGTTAGCCTGCGTTATACGGTAGGTCACCGATGCCATTAAGCACGGATAACCTATTCCGAACTGCACGCGATGTGCCATTTTGGAAAAACCTTCACCCGTAGATGCAATTGCTCTCCTGCTTTCGGCTTCTTGAAATTGCTGTGTTGAATAGGCGGAGCGCACAAGAAACTCGCCGGATCATTCTGAAATTTATAATAATTTTCAGCAAAAATCGTAACTTCACCCAAAAGTACAGAATATTCTACTATCTTAAATTTCAAAGATCGCTTTCCATGATCTCCCCAATTGTCAATGCACCCCAGAAACGCCTCGCACGATTCTGTATAGAAAGTTCTTTTTTCATTCGGCGGGACCATTTGCTGAAATGTAAATCCATATTTATACCAGTTTTGATAAGATGATACGTTTATATAAACATCACCGCTGCGGTGATTTTCTATTGTCACGAGGAATCCCCGGCCCGCATAAGCTGAGCTGGCGGTGAGGGCCACCAATGATCCGCAAAATGCTGCCGCAACGGCCGTCAGGCTTTTGAAATTCCGCATGTTCCCCGCCCCATGATCAATGAATATACGGATAAAATGCACGGGACATGGAGAGCGCCGGGTGGCTTGCCCCACTCCCGATCGCCTCATGTTACTGCAGGTTGAGCGGCAGGAAAATATCAATCGACGCTGAGCGCTCGGTGCCAACGAAAGACATACGGCCCTTAAAGCGCACCGCGACGCTTGCCGACAAAGCCGCGATGCTCGCTTTCCGACGCCCAATCCGACGGCCCTCGGCGAGCGCCCGCCCGTGGCGGCGCAAAGCCAATTGCATCAACCATTTCCATGCCAAACCCGACTTTTATTTCCGGCCAAGCTGAAACGCATGGTGGGGACTGTCGTTGTGTTTGTGGGAATACCCCAACAAGAGGAAATCAACATGGGCAATCAGAACGAACAGGACCGCAACCGCCAGCAGGGCGGCCAGCAGCAGGATCCCAATCGCCAGACGGATCCCAATCGTCCGGGCCAGCAGAGCCAGGGCGGCGAAGGCCATGGCCAGCAGGGCGGTCAGAAGCGGCCTGATCAGCAGGGCCAGCATGGCTCGCAGGATCAGCAGCGCAAGGATCGCGACAATCCCGGCCAGCGCTGATCCAAGTACCTGGAAACCCGGCCCCGGTCCTCTCAGGAGGGCCGGGGTTTATTTTTGCGCCCTTCCCTACGCACATCGGGAACCGGAACCCCAGCCAAGCGTTGATTGCGCCTGGATAGCTGGGGTTTTTACCATGGGTAGCACCGACAAGCCGCTTCTGCGCGCGCTCGTGCAGCACTTTCGCGGCGACAAGGAACGGGATGTGGCGTCCGTCCTGCAGACGCTGATGGAGGCGAACAAGGCCCACCCGCTTCACGCGGCGGAACGGCAGGCGCCGCCGGATCGGCGGCCGAAATAGGCGCGTCCCGCGTCACATCTCCCGCGCAAGGATCAGCCGAGCCGCTCGCTGCGGCAGGCGCTCACCAGGGCGTGCCGTCCTTGCGCGTGAAAGACCATCCGTGTGCCGAGAAGGCCGCCTCCAGGTCGTCCTCGGGATAATCGGCGCGATCCTGCGCATCCCGGTCGCCCATCTCCAGATACTGGACCTCCTCCCCGCTCCGGTTGACGAGGTGGTGGGCGCATCCCTGCGCGGGAAACCCCACGCACATGCCGGGGCAGAGCGGGAACTCACCCGCATCCGTGCGCAATGTGGGTGTGCCGCTCAGGATATAAACGAACTCCTCCTGCCGGCTGTGACGGTGCAGCAGCGCGGACTGGGCGCCCGGCGCCAGGATGGTGAGGTTCACCCCGAACCGCGTCAGGCCGAACGCATCACCCAGTTGCCGCTTCACCCGCCCCGCCATGCGCGCCACGAAGGGCGCGGGATAGTTAGAGGGCGTGACACGCGGCGGAACGTCGAGCGCCACACGCGGACGGTGATCGGGGGCGGTCATCATTGTCTCCTGTGCAAAGTACTGGTTTGGACCCTAGCGCAGATGGGGCATGATAACGGTGAGATATTCTCACCTGTTCGCCTCCCGACCGGACGCCGCACGAGGAGCAGAGACGCGCATGCCCGCCACCCTGCCCTCCCTGCGTGGCCTTGCCGCCCTTCAGGCGCTCGCGCGCCACAAGCGACATAAGGCGGCGGCACAGGCGCTGGGCATTTCCCGCTCCGCTTTGTCCCATCGCATCGATGAATTGGAGCGCGAGCTTGGCGCGGCGCTCACCGCCAGAACGGGCCGCGTTTCCATGCTCACGGATGACGGCGTCGCACTGCTTTCCGCCATGGGGGATGCGCTGGAGCGCATTGAGGCGGCGGTCGCCCCGCTCCAGCGGCGGCGGGCGCAGGTGCGGCTTTCCACGGTCAACACGCTGGCCGCCAATTGGCTGCTCCCGCGCCTGCCGGGCTTCCAGCGCGCGCATCCCCATGTGGAGATGGCCATCCTCACCACACAGCGGGTGGCGGATCTGGAAGCGGAAGGTATCGACTGCGCCATCCGGCACGGGCGTGGGGAGTGGCCGGGGGTCACCGCGCGCCTCCTGTTCCGGGAGACGCTGGTCCCCGCCATCGCCCCGGGGGTCCTCGCGGGCACCCCGTCCGCATGGCCCGTCATCCGCGCGCGGACGCGGTTCCGGGACTGGTCGCTCTGGTGGCAGGCGGCCGGGTTTGCAGGTGCCCCGCCTGAAGGTGGCATGGTGGTGGAGAACAGGGCGCAGGCCCTGGAAGCGGCCCTGGCGGGCGCCGGCGTCGTCCTGACGGATGCGCGCTTCATCGCGCCGCATCTGGCTTCGGGACGGCTGCGCGCCCTTGGCACGGTCGCGGAGCTGGAGGAGGGCTATTATTTCGTCCGCCCGCCCGCCGCCCGCAATCCCCGCATCCTGGCGGAGTTGGAGCGGTGGCTGGTGGCGGAAGGCGAAGCCCCTACCCCTCCGGACGCGCCGCTGCCTCCAGCTCCGCGATGCGCTTCTTGAGCGCGCGCGTCTCCTCGAACCTGCGGGTCACGTCGCGCAGGGTGGAGACCATGCCGGTCACCGTGCCCGCCGCGTCCTTGATGAGGACGATGGTGAATTCCAGGGACAGGCGGTGCCCCTCCTTGTGCAGGCCGGGCACGGACAACATGTCGCCCGCCCCGTAGCGGCTCACGGCCGTGGCCACCGTGTGGTGATAACCCTCCCAATGCCGGGCGCGCAGCGGCTCGGGAATGATGATGTCCAGCGACCGGCCCAATGCCTCCTGCGCCGAAAAGCCGAAAATGCGCTCCGAGCCGGCATTCCACAGGACGATGATGCCCTCCCGGTCGCTGGCCATGACGGCGTCGGCGGCACTGCCCAGCAGCGCCGCGCCGATGGAGGCGGGATCCAGGCCCTCGGGCGCCGCCATGGCGGCGTTTGATGACAAGGCCGGCGCGGCGTCCGGTGCAGTCTCGTCCAGCACCGCGAAGTCGCCGAAGAATTCCGTATGGATGCGCACGGCCGGGACGCCCGCCTTGCGCAGCCCGGTGACCATGTCCCGCATGAAGCCAACGGGACCGCAGATGAAGATGTCGCTTTCCCCCAGCGGCACCTGCCCCGCCACGGCATCCACCGTCAGGTGCCCCGCCGCGTCGAAATTCCGCCCCTCCACATCCGCGCTCCGGGGGCGGGAATAATGGACGCGGGCCGTCAGGCCCGGCCGCGCTCCGGCGATTTCCCGCACCCGCGCGCCGAAGGCATGGGTCGCTCCGTCCCGCGTGCCGTGCAGGAAGGCCACCCGCCGCTCGGGCTCCACCGCCTCCAGCATGGCCATGAGCGGCGTCACGCCCACCCCGGCGCTGATCAGAACCAGAGGCCGCCCGGATGCCGGGAGGCAGAAGTCTCCGGAGGGCGGCAGGAGATCGATGGCCGTGCCGGGCACCGCGTGGTCGTGGAGCCAGCGCGAGACGGCGCCGCGCGGATCGCGCTTCACGGAGATGCGCAGCATGCGCCCGTCGCCGGGGGCGGAGAGGGAATAGTTGCGGTGGCCCGCCGGCGCCCCCTCCCCGGTGGGGCGCAAGGTGATGTGCTGGCCGGGCGCGTGAGGTGCCAGCGTCCGGCCATCCACCGGCCGCAGCCAGAAAGAGGTGATGGCGTCGCTTTCATCCACCCGGTGATCCACGAAGAAGGGCCGCCAGCCGGTCCACGCCTTCCCGCTGCCCGGCGCATCCGCATGCATGCCGTTCTGTTCCGTCACCATCGGCGTTTCTCCCGTTCGCGGGTGGGCCCGCAGCCTGCTTCGTTTTTCGCCGCGCGGAGCCTCTCCTCCATCGAGGTGAGCCCGAACCGCTCCGCGTGCAATGGATTAAAATGCCTCCAAACCAGGGCCTGTCGCCATGCGGCCACACCGCGCGGGCTGCGACTCTGGCCGGCTGGCAGACACACCCAACCTAAGCTATAGCCATGAGACGCACTGCGAAGGGACGCTTAGCCTTGACCGATATGGATCACCGTCCGCGGACCACCGGCAAGGGCCGTCTTCGCACCTATCTGCGCCCCGCCGTCGCCCTCGGCGCCGTGCTTCTCATCGCCGGATGCGGCGAGCAGAAGGCCCCGGAGCCCCCCGGTCCCCGGCCGGTCCGCACCATCGTTACATCCAGCCGCACGGCAAGTGATTCCATCCTTCTGACCGGCGCCGTGGAAGCCCAGAACGAGGCCAGCTACGGCTTCCGCATCGGCGGGCGCATTCTCGAGCGGCTGGTGAATGTGGGCGATACGGTCGCGCCGGGCCAGGTGCTCGCGCGGCTCGATCCCCAGGACGAGCAGAATGCCAAGCGCTCCGCGCAGGCCGCCTTGGCGGCCGCCGAGGCGGCGGTGAACCAGAGCCGGAGCCAGTATGAGCGCCAGCGCCAATTGCTGGACCGCGGCTTCACCCCCCGCGCACAATATGAGCAAGCCGAGCAAGCCTTCCTGAACGCCCGCTCGCAGATGGACGACGCCACCGCCCGCCTGCGCATGGCGGACGACCGGCTGAGCTTCACCGAATTGCGCGCCGATTCTGCCGGTGTCGTCACCCAGCGCCGCGCCGAGGCGGGCGAGGTGGTCCAGGCCGGACAGCCCGTCGTCGAGATCGCCCGCCAGAATGGGCGCGACGCCGTGTTCGACGTACCCGCCCCCTTGCTGACCGCCCTTCCGGCGGACCCGCAGGTGGAAGTGACGCTCGCCAGCGACCCGGCCGTGAAGGCCATGGGCCGCGTGCGCGAGGTGGCGCCGCAGGCGGATCCTGTGACCCGCTCCTTCCGGGTGCGCGTCGGCCTCATCGATCCGCCAGAGGCCATGCGGCTCGGCGTGACGGTGCTCGGGCGCGTGGTGGTGGATACCGGCCCGGTCATCGAGATCCCGGCCAGCGCCCTCACCCGTCTGAATGACAAGCCCGCCGTGTGGGTGGTGGATCCCAAGACCGAGACCGTGGCGCTGCGCAATGTGGACGTGCTGCGCTACACCCCGTCCTCCGTGGCCGTGGCCGAGGGCCTCAAGCCCTCCGAGATCGTGGTGACGGCAGGCGTGCAGGCCCTCCATCCGGGCCAAAAGGTGCGCCTGCTCGGAGCCGCCCGGTGAGCGGCTTCAACCTCTCCGCCTGGGCACTCCGGCACCGTTCGCTGGTTGTCTATCTGATGCTCGTCTCGGCGATTGCCGGCGTCTTGGCATTCCGCGCCCTCGGGCGGGCGGAAGACCCCACTTTCGTCATCAAGACCATGGTGGTGCAGGCCAACTGGCCGGGCGCAACCCTGGAAGAGACCTTCAAGCAGGTTACCGAGCGGCTGGAGCGCAAGCTCCAGGAAGTGCCCCAGCTCGACTTTCTGGAAAGCTTCACCCGCCCCGGCACCACGACCGTCTTCGTGAACCTGAAGGGCAGCGCCACCGCCGCCGAGGTTCCGGACATCTGGTACCATGTGCGCAAGAGCGTCGGCGACATCCGCCACACCTTGCCCCAGGGGATTATCGGCCCGTTCTTCAACGACGAGTTCGGCGACACGTTCGGCATCATCTACGGCTTCACCGCGGACGGCTTCACCCAGCGCGAATTGCGCGACTATGTGGAAGACGTGCGCTCCGAGTTGCTGCGCGTCCCCGATGTGTCGAAGATCGAGATCCTGGGGGCGCAGGACGAGCGCATCTTCATCGAATTCTCCATCCGCGAGTTGGCGAGCCTCGGCATCGACCGCGCGGCGGTGCTCGCGGCGCTGCAGGCCCAGAACATGGTGCAGCCCTCCGGCGAGATGCAGACCGGGGCGGAGAACATCTCCATCCGCGTGTCCGGCGCCTTCAGTTCGGAAGCGGACATCGCCAACGTCAATTTTGTCTCCAACGGACGGCTGATCCGGCTCGCCGACATCGCTACCATCCGGCGCGGCTATGCCGATCCGCCCCAGCCCATGTTCCGCGTGAACGGCCAACCCGCCATCGGCCTCGCCATCGCCATGCGCGACGGAGGCGACATCCTGGCCATGGGCCAGAACGTCGAAAAGGCCCTCCAGGCGCAGATGGCCGATGTGCCACTGGGCATCAATGCCGAGTTGGTGGCCGACCAGGCCGTCACCGTGAACAGTGCCATCGCCGAGTTCATGGAAAGCCTCTGGCAGGCGGTGGCCATCATCCTGGTGGTGTCCTTCATCGCGCTGGGCGTGCGCGCGGGCGCCATCGTGGCCCTCGCGATCCCGCTCACCCTCGCTCTGGTGTTCGCCATCATGCAGATGGTGCACATCGACATGCAGCGCATTTCGCTGGGCGCGCTGATCATCGCCCTCGCCCTCATGGTGGACGACGCCATGACGACGACCGACGCGACCCTGACCCGCCTCGCCGCGGGTGACGACAAGAACAAAGCCGCCTCCTACGCCTTCAAGGCCTATGCGCCCGCCATGCTGGCCGGCACGCTGGTGACGGTGGCGGGCTTCGTGCCCGTGGGCTTCGCCGCCAGTTCGGCGGGTGAATACACCTTCACTTTGTTCGCCGTGGTGGCCATCGCGCTGCTGGTCTCCTGGATCGTGGCGGTCCTGTTCGCCCCCCTCCTCCAGGTGATGCTGCTGAAGGCCCCGGACCCGGCCAAGCAGCCGGACCCGAACGCGCCGCCCAAGGGGCTGATGGCGATCTACAGGAACATCCTGCTCCTGTGCCTGCGGCTGCGCTATGTGACGCTGGCGGTCACGCTCGGTCTGTTCGTGCTCTCCGTGCTGGCTTTGCCGCTCATTCCGCGCCAGTTCTTCCCCTCCTCCGACCGGCCCGAACTGCTGGTGGACCTCGCCTTGCCGCAGAACGCCTCCATCTATGCCACCGAGAGCGTGGCGCAGGCATTCGACAAGGTGCTGACGGGCGATCCGGACGTGGAGCGCTGGAGCACCTATGTGGGGCGCGGCGCCATCCGCTTCTACCTGCCCCTCGACGTGCAGCTGCCCAACGATTTCTTCGCGCAGGCGGTGATCGTGGCCACCGACGTGGCGGCCCGCGAGCGCCTCCAGGCCAAGCTCGAAAAGCTGCTGGCCAACGACTTCCCGCAGCTCGTCACCCGCATCTCGCCGCTGGAACTCGGGCCGCCCGTGGGCTGGCCGGTGCAGTATCGCGTCTCCGGCCCGAACATCGAAAAGGTGCGCGACATCTCCTTCCAGCTGGCCTCCGTGATGGCCTCGGTGCCCGGCACGGAGCAGGTCAACTACAACTGGATCGAGCCCGCGCGGCAGGTGCGCATCCGCATCGACCAGGACGAGGCGCGCCTGCTGGGCCTTTCCACCCAGCAGATCGCCGGAGTGCTGAACACGGTGCTCTCGGGCGCCCCGGTCACCCAGGTGCGCGACGACATCTACCTCGTCAATGTGGTGGCCCGCGCCACCGACGAGGAGCGCGTCTCCCTCGCCACGCTGGCGAGCCTGCAGGTGCCGCTGCCAAACGGGCGGACGGTTCCGCTGCGCCAGTTCGCCACCTTCGAGTTCGGCCAGGACTATCCCGCCATCTGGCGCCGCGACCGCATCCCCACCCTCACCGTGCAGGCGGACGTGGAGCGGGGCGTGCTGCCCGAGGGCGTGGTGGCGGATCTCGATCCGAAGATCGAGGCCCTGCGGCGCACCCTTCCGCCGGGCTATGCCATCGCGGTGGGCGGCACGGTTGAGGAGAGCGCGTCGTCCCTCGCCTCCGTCATCGCCGTGGTGCCGGTCATGCTGTTCCTCATGCTCACCATTCTGATGGTGGAGCTGAAGAGCTTCCAGCGGACGCTGATCGTCGTGTCCGTGGCGCCGCTGGGGCTGATCGGCGTGGTGGCCGCGCTCCTGCTCTCGGGCCGCCCGCTTGGCTTCGTCGCCATCCTGGGCGTCCTCGCGCTCATCGGCATGATCACCAAGAACGCGGTCATCCTGATCAGCCAGATCGAGGCGGACCGGGCGGCCGGGCGCTCGGTGCTTGATGCGGCGGTGCAGGCGTCCTGCGCCCGCTTCCGGCCCATCATGCTCACGGCCCTCTCCACGGT
Organism: Aquabacter cavernae; assembly: GCF_003993795.1. Lineage (GTDB taxonomy): Bacteria > Pseudomonadota > Alphaproteobacteria > Rhizobiales > Xanthobacteraceae > Aquabacter > Aquabacter cavernae. The sequence continues at coordinate 383,896 of NZ_RWKV01000008.1, read as the reverse complement.
GCTGGGCATGATCCCCATCGCGCCCACGGTGTTCTGGGGGCCCATGGCCTTCGCCATCATGGGCGGTCTGCTGGTGGGCACGCTGCTGACCCTCATCTTCCTGCCCACGCTCTATGTGGCCTGGTTCAGCCGGGCCGAGAGCCGGGCGGCGGCGGCAGGCGGCAAGCCGGACACCATGAAGCCCGCCGGGGCCTGACCCCGGGGCACACGGACGGCCGGGGCGGCGCCCCGGTCCAAGGACAGGCTCAAGAACCTGCCCATAAGCCCGCCACGAGCACGGCGGAAGCGCACAGAGCGGACAGCGAGCAAAGCATTTTCACGGCCCGCCACGGCGGGGCCACTGACCGGAGACGCGCGACATGGAACGTTCTCCCCTGCTGATCGACTTTGCCCTTCAAGGCGGCGGCGCCCATGGGGCGTTCACCTGGGGGGTGCTCGACCGCCTGCTCCAGGAACGCTGGCTGAAGATCGACGGCATTTCAGGTACCTCTGCGGGCGCCATGAACGCGGCTGTCCTCGCGGACGGCTATGCGGCGGGCGGGCCGGAAGGTGCGCGCGCGGCCCTCGACCGCTATTGGAAGGCGGTGTCGAACGCCGCCCGCTACAGCCCGTTCCAGCGCAGCCCCATCGACAAGCTGACCGGCCGCTGGACCATGGACACCTCGCCGCTCTTTGTCGGCATGGACATCATGTCCCGGCTGTTCTCGCCCTACGACATGAATCCCGGCAACTTCAATCCGCTGAAGGGCATCCTGGAGGAGCAGATCGACTTCGAGCGGCTGAAGTCCTCGCCCATCCGCCTCTTCATCACCGCCACCAATGTGCGCACCGGGCGCGGGCGGGTGTTCCGCAATCCCGAAATCACGCCCGACGTGCTGCTCGCCTCCGCCTGCCTGCCCACCATGTTCCAGGCCATTGAGATCGACGGCGAGCCCTATTGGGACGGCGGCTATTCCGGCAACCCCACCATGACGCCGCTGGTGCGCGAGTTGGAGTCCGACGACACCATCCTCATCCCCATCAATCCCGTGCAGCGGCCCGGCACGCCCAAGTCCGCCGCCGAGATCATGAACCGGCTGAACGAAGTGTCGTTCAACGCGGTGCTGCTGAAGGAGCTGCGCATGATCGCCATGCTCCGCAAGGTGGCCGACCCCGGCAATACCGAGGGCGCGCAATGGGCGAAGATGCGCATCCACATGGTGCGCAACCGGCTCATGTCCAGCCTCGGCTATTCCTCCAAGCTCAATGCGGAGTGGGATTTCCTCTCCATGCTGAAGGCCGAGGGGCGCAAATCGGCGGAGGCATTCCTCATCCATGACGCCGACAAGCTCGGCCGCGAATCCTCCATCGACCTCGACGAGCTTCTGGAAGGCGTGTGAGCCATGGGCCTGATCGGCATTCTCGCGGGGCTCTCGCTCCTCATCTATCTCGCCTTCCGGGGATCGAGCATCCTGCTGCTCGCCCCCATTGCGGGCCTGATCGCGGCCGTGTTCTCCGGCGAGCCGCTGCTGGCGAGCTGGACCCAGACCTTCATGCGCAGCGCGGCGGACTTCGTCGCGCAATTCTTCCCGCTGTTCCTGCTGGGAGCGGTGTTCGGCAAGCTGATGGAGGATTCCGGCTCCGTCACCGCCATCGCCGATGAGATGACCCGCCGCCTCGGCACCAAGCGGGCGATCCTCGCCGTGGTGCTGGCGGGCGCCATCGTCACCTATGGTGGCGTCAGCCTGTTCGTGGCCTTCTTCGTCATCGCGCCCATGGGCATGGCGCTGTTCCGCGCCGCGGGCGTGCCGCGCCGCCTCATGCCGGCCGCCATCGCGCTCGGCACCTCCACCTTCACCATGTCGGCCATGCCCGGCACGCCCTCCATCCAGAACGCCATCCCCATGCCGTTCTTCGGCACCACGCCGTTCGCGGCGCCGGGCCTGGGCATCATCGCCTCGCTCATCATGCTGGGCTTCGGCATGTGGTGGCTGAAGCGCCGCGAGGCTTCCGCCCGCGCCGCCGGCGAGGGATTCGGGCGCTCGGACAGCACGCCGGAGGCAGCCGCCGAGGCGGCCACCAGCAATCCCATCGTGCGCGAACGCACCACCACGTCGCAGGCGTTCGACCCGGCCGAAATCCACCACAGCGACGAGGCCAAGAAGGTCCCGTCCGCGCTCCTCGCTTTCCTGCCCATCATCGTGGTGATCGTGGTGAACCTGCTCATGTCCTTCGCGGTGCTGCCGCGCATGGACACGAGCTTCCTCGCCTCGCCCCAGTGGGGCGGCACCACCATCTCGGCGGTGGGCGGCGTTTGGTCGGTAATGGTGGCGCTCATCGCCGCGATCATCACGGTCATCGCCATCAACTTCCGCAGCGTGCCGAAATTGCGCGCCACGGTGACGGCGGGCGCCAATGCGTCGGTGCTGCCCATCCTCTCGGTGGCGAGCCTCGTGGGCTTCGGCGCCATCGTCGCCGCCCTGCCCGCCTTCGCGGACGTGCGCGACTGGGTGCTCAATATCGGCGGCGGGCCGCTCGTCTCGCTGGCGGTGGCCACCAACATCCTGGCGGCGCTCACGGGCTCGGCCTCCGGTGGCCTCACCATCGCCCTCGATTCGCTCGGCCCCACCTTCATGCGGATCGCCGGCGAGACCGGCCTCGACCCGGCGCTGATGCACCGCGTCGCGGTGATCGGCTCGGGCACGCTGGACAGCTTGCCTCATAACGGCGCGGTGGTGACGCTGCTGGCCGTGTGCGGGGTGACCCACAAGGAAGGCTATCTGGACATCGTCATGGCGGCGGTGGTCGGGGCGCTCATCGCGCTTGCCACCATCATCGTGCTCGGCACGCTGGTGGGTAGCTTCTGATGAGAGGGATGGCGGTGCGCGAGTGGATGATCCGCCTGGTGGTGCTGAGCCGCTGGGCCATGGCACCGCTGTTCGTGGGCCTGCTGGCGGGCCTGATCCTGCTGGTGTTCGCCTTCTTCCGGGAGCTGTGGACCTTCGCGGTGGGCCTGCCCACCCTCACCGAGACGCAGGTCATCATGGGTCTGCTGACCCTGGTGGACCTCGCTTTGGTGGGCGGGCTCATCGTGGTGGTCATCTCCTCCGGCTATGAGAATTTCGTCGAGAAGATCGACCGGGCCGACGCCCCCTCCTCGCCGGAATGGATGACCCGCATCAGCTTCTCCGGCCTCAAGCTGAAGCTGTTCGCCTCGCTCATGGCCATTTGCGGCATCACCCTGCTGAAAGCCTTGATGCGGCTTGAAACAGATGTGAGCGAGACGCAGGTGAAGTGGCTCGTGGTGGCCAACATCATCTTCGTGGCCGCCTATGGCGTGCTCGCCCTCACCGACCGCTTCGTCCAAGGCACGAACCGGGATTCCTGACGCGGCACCCGACCACTCTATTTGGGCGTGCACTTCACCTGGATCGTATAGGCCCGCCCATCGCGGGCGATGGCGACGGCGGGCTGGCCCTCGGCGGTCTCTACCTCCTGGGCGTCCACGGAATTGGCACGCAGGAAGCTCGCCGCCAGATCGGACTTGATGCCGAAATTCACGTTCTGCGGGAAGGCGCCGCCGGACTTGATGGCCGCCACCTCGCTGAGCTTGGCCTGCGTGACGCCCACCAGAAGGCCCGCCGAATCCACGATGGGACCGCCGGAATTCCCCGCCTGGATGGGCGCGGTGAGCTGGAGCGAGCGGGTGTCATTGCCCGGCCCGGCCAGGGAGGAGACGATGCCGCTGGTGAAGTTCAGGCCGTTGTCGAGCTGCCCCGCCAAGGGAAAGCCCATGACGAAGATGGTCTCGCCCAGTTGCAGATGCTTGCGCCGGAAGCGGGCGGGCGTGGTGGCGGCGGGCGTCGTCACCTTCAATAAAGCGAGGTCGTTGGCGGTGTCCGTGGCGAGGATGCGCGCGGCGCCGTAGCCAGCGATCACCGCCTCCGTGCAGCCCTCGATCACATGGGCATTGGTGAGCGCGACGCCGTCCGAAGTCACGAAGAAGCCGCTGCCCGTGGAGAGATCCCCCTCCGAGGCATCGCCGCCACCCTTGCCACTCCCCTTGCCGCCATCCTTGCCCTTGTCCGTCTTGCCCGCTTCCGCCTCTCCCTTGCCGCGCTTGCCGCCCCCGGAATCGGCGGTCATGTTCTGGTGCTTGTCGGCGCAGTCCAGCAGCGCGGCCAGCATGGCGGCGGTGCCGTCCAGCCGGAAGCCGGCTGTGCGGCCGGAGACGAACACCCGCAGAAGCTTGCCCTGCCGGAACTCGCTGAACAGGTCCACATCATCCGGAAGTGGGATAAGCAGGAAGTCTGTGTCCTCCGCCGTGGCGGAGGCGCGGCGGGTCCGCCCGCCGTCCACCTGATAGCGGACATCCACCTTCTGACCCTTCTTGAAGGTCACGGGCGCGTCGAAGACCGCCATGTTCCAGGAGAAGTCGGCGCCGATCTGGAAAGCCAGCACCATCCCGCTTTCATATTCGGCGGAGGCGACGCAATTGCTGAAGGCGCCGGTATCGTCGTCCACATAGACATGCACGTCCCAGCCGCGCACGTCGAACGACTTCACCTGCCGCGCCAGCGCGGTTTCCGCCGCGATCAGCGACCATGCGGCGAGCACCAGCGCGAAGAAACGCACGCTTTTCATCTCACCCGCCCCTTCGCCTTCCGCTTCCGGCGCACGCTCCGGCGTCATCGGCACTCAGGATAGCGGCGAAGGGAAAGCCCGCATAGAGCGCCATCCGGCACAGGCCACCTCCGTTCGCCCCGCGCTCAGGGCGCGGAGCGGGCCGCGAAGGGATCGAAGCGCCAGTTCAGCGTCATCGCCACCGTGTCGATGCGGGTATTCGCGGGGGCGAGGTTCACCCCTGCCAGCCGGAGCGACCGCCGAGGCTCACATTGGGCCGGCCGGCGACGGCATAGGCGCTGGCGGCGGCGTCCCCCTCCAGCGCCAGCTTGCCGGTGAGCCGTATGCGGCTGTTGAGGCCAATCGCGACACCTTGCCAAAGCGCGGCCTCGCTCAGCACACGCAGGATTTCGTTACACTCTGTTTCGTCGCTCATCTGAAGCGTAACCGGAGGCGGCGAGGCAGTAGTATCCAGCGGGGATGCCGGGAAAAGAAAAAGGCGCGCGGCCGGAGCCGCGCGCCCAATGTCAGGACAGGTCGAAAAGCCTCACTGAACCGGCTTGTCGATGACCGTCTTCCAGATGCCGATTTCCTTCTCGAACATCTTGAGATGCACATCGGGGCCGCGATCGGCGGGCGGGAACACGCTGGTGCCCACGTCGGCGAAGCGCGACTGGATGGTGGGATCCTCCAGCGCCTTCTGGAGGGCGCCGTTCAGCTTGGTCACGATGTCGGCCGGCGTGCCCTTGGGCGCGTAGAGGCCGTGCCAGATGACGAAGTCGAAATCCTTCAGGCCCGCTTCCTGCAGCGTCGGCAGGTCCTTGAGGATCTCCATCCGCTTGGCGGAGGTCACGGCGAACGGCTTCACGGTGCCGCCCTTGATCTGCGGAACCGCGGTGGTGGACTGCTCGCACAGAAGGTCAACCTGGCCGCCCATGAGGTCGTTCATGGCCGGGCCGGTGCCGCGATAGCCCACGTCCGTCATCTTCACGTCCATCGCCTTCTGGAGCAGCTGGGCGCAGAGATAGGAATTGGAGCCGACACCGGCATGGGCAATGGTGGTCTTGGTGCCGTCCGCCTTCACCTTGGCGATCAGCTCGGCGATGTTGGCCGCCCCGTAGTCCTTCTTGGAGAGCAGCACCATCGGGCCGTAATTGATCAGGCCGATGGTCTCGAACGCCTTGTTGGTGTCATAGGCGAGGCTCGCATAGAGCGAGGCGCTCGCGGCCAGGGCAACGTGGTGGATCAGAAGGGTGTAGCCGTCCGGGGCGGACTTTGCGAGGCGCCCCGCGCCCGTGGTGCCGCCCGCGCCGACCACCGGCTCGATCACCAGTTGCTGGCCCAGGGTGGCCGACATGCTCTGGCCGAGCAGCCGGGCAATGGCGTCGCTCGGGCCGCCGGCGGAATAAGGAACGATCAAAGTGATCGGGCGGGTGGGATAGCCCTGCGCGGACGCCCCGCTCACGCCCATGGTGAGGCCGAAAATACCGGCGGCCACCCATTTCATCAAACGCACCATCAGCTTCCTCCTCAATGGTTCTTCCCTAAGCACACGGCAGCTAACGCATTGACGCGCATCGTGTTTTTGTGAGTTTTTCACCGAAGTGCCGGAACCGCGCTTGACACCGACCTTCGATTAACTCATCTATCATACGTCTTATAGAAGACTTGTGTCGAAACGGCAAGCCGGAAGAGGCGAGGAGGCAAGCGTGAGTGCGCCGCACCTATTGGTTCACGAGAAAAAAGATACGGTCGGAGTGGTGGTGGTTGAGGGCCTGAAGGCCGGGACCGACATGCTCTGCGTGATCACCCACGACAATTCGGCCTTCCACCTCACCTCGAAGATGGACGTTCCGATCGGCCACAAGGTGGCGCTGGTGGATATCAAGGCCGGCGACACCATCTGGAAATACGGCCAGGACATTGGCGTCGCGAAGGCGGATATCGCCAAGGGCGAGCATCTCCACGTCCACAATGCCAAGACGAAGCGCTGGTGAGGCCGACATGTCCGAAAACGCAATGTTCCATGCCCAGACCGCACAGAACCCGTTCAACGGCGGCGCGCCCGACCAGATGGTGACGACGGCGACCCCCACCGAGCTCGCCTCCATCGACTACAAGAACGCCACCTTCACCGGCTGGCGCCGTGAGAATGGCCGCGTCGGCGTGCGCAACCTCGTCGTCCTGCTGCCGCTCGACGACCTGTCCAACGCCGCCTGCGAGGCCGTGGCCAATAACGTGAAGGGCACGCAGGCCCTCCCCCACGCTTATGGCCGCCTCCAGTTCGGCGCGGACCTGGACCTCCACTTCCGCACCCTGATCGGCATCGGCTCGAACCCGAACGTCGCCGCCGTGGTGGTGATCGGCATTGAGGACCAGTGGACCAACACCGTGGTCGAGGGCATCGCCAAGACCGGCAAGCCGGTTGTGGGCTTCGGCATCGAAGGCCATGGCGACATCGCCACCATCGCCAAGGCCTCCTACCAGGCCAAGCGCTTCGTGCAGTGGGCGACCGAGCTGCCGCGCGAGACCTGCTCCATTTCCGAGCTGTGGGTCTCCACCAAGTGCGGCGAGAGCGACACCACCACGGGCCTCTCCTCCTGCCCCACCGTGGGCAACATGTATGACAAGCTGATCCCGCACGGCATCTACGGCGTGTTCGGCGAGACCTCCGAGATCACCGGCGCCGAGCATCTCTGCAAGGAGCGGGCTGCGTCTCCGGAAGTGGCGGAGAAGTGGTACAAGATCTGGAAGTCCTACCAGGACGACGTGATCGAGGCCCACAAGACCAACGACCTCTCCGACAGCCAGCCCACCAAGGGCAATATTGTCGGCGGTCTCACCACCATCGAGGAAAAGGCCCTCGGCAATCTCGAAAAGATCGGCCGCGAGTGCAAGTTCATCGACGCCCTGGATGCGGCTGAAGCCCCTGCGAAGGGTCCCGGCCTCTATTACATGGACACCTCCTCGGCGGCTGCCGAGTGCGTGACCCTGATGGCGGCGGCGGGCTACGTGATCCACACCTTCCCCACCGGGCAGGGCAACGTGATCGGCAACCCCATCGTTCCGGTCATCAAGATCACGGGCAATCCCCGCACGATCCGCACCATGGGCGAGCATATCGACGTGGACGTTTCCGGCGTGCTGCGCCGCGACATGACCATCCCGCAGGCCGGCGACGCGCTGATCGACATGATCATCCGCACCGCCAACGGCCGGCTCACGGCGGCTGAATCCCTCGGCCACCGCGAGTTCGTGATGACCAAGCTCTATCGCAGCGCCTGAATTGAGCCCATCGGCCCGGTCCATGATCGGGCCGATGGAAAGAGGCATCGGTCGGCGCCCTGCCCTGGCGCGCCGCTCCTGAGCAGCACGCGGGTTATGGTAGCACCCCGCGAACGATGTTGTGACCAACTGCGGCGTCCCTCGGGACGCCGCTTTTTTAAGGGAAACGCAGTTTAATTTGCCGGCAATATAAAAATTTTCTCACGGCTATTGACCCGTAAAAAAACACCTGCCCGCCGGGCGCGCAGGTGATTCGATATGCGAAATGCGATGGCAGCGCGTCAGACGCCCGCCCGGCGGCGAAGGTCCGCGGCGAGATCGTCGGGAATGCTGATCCCCTCCCCGGCCGCCTTGGTGCGCGCCGCGATGCGCCGGTCGCCGGGAAGGCGGGTGCCCTCCTGGGAAAGGATCGCACCCAGCAGGGTTTCGAGACGGGCCGGGAACTGGTCGCCCCCAAGCCGGACCGGGTCCATCACCAGGAACAGATGGCCGATGGCCGGAGACGGTCCGTCCGCCGTGAAGAAGGACGAAGCCTCGAAGCCGAACTGCCCGCCCGTGAGGGCGGCGGCGAGGATTTCCACCATCAGCACCAGGGCCGCACCCTTGGCGTCACCCACCGGCAGCATGGTGCCCGCCAGCGCCGCCTTGGCATCGGTGGTCGGCTTGCCGTCCACATCCAGCGCCCAGTCGTCGGGAATGGGCTGGCCGCGCTGGGCCGCCACCATGATCTTGCCGCGCGCCACCTTGCTCAGCGAGGCGTCGATAACCAGCGGCGGCCTGCCTGCGCGGGGCACGGCGAAGGCCACGGGATTGGTGCCGAACACGCCCTGCGACCCGCCCCAGGGGGCGATGGCGGACGGAGAATTGGTGAAGGCGATGCCCGCAAGGCCCCGCTCCGCCAGCCATTCCACATGATGGCCCATGGCGCCCGCATGGTGGGAGGCATAAACACCGACACCCACGATGCCGGTCTCGCGCACCCGCTCGGCAGCGGCGGCAAGGCCCGCCGCCACGGCCGGGAAGGCGAAGCCGCAGCCGGCATTCACCCGCAGGGTGGCAGTGGCGGTCCAGTCCAGCGCGGGCACCGCGTTGCCCTGCACCTTGCCGGTCGCCACCTGGTCCGCATAAGCGGGCAGGCGCGAAAGGCCGTGGCTGGCAATGCCATCCGCATCCGCCGCCACCAGGGCAGCGGCGGTGATGGCGGCATTCTCAGGCGAGGTGCCCGCCGCCATCAGCGCGGCGCGCGCGAGATCCCGCGCGTCATCCAAAGTGAGGGTCACGGGCATCAGGCACGCTCCTTCAGCACGCGGGCGACCGCCTCGGCGGTGACGCCGGAAACGCGCACGTTGGATTCCACCGTCACGCCCGCAATGTGGGGGGTGAGGACGAGGTTGGGCACGTCCATCAGCGGCCCGCCGCCGGGCAGCGGCTCGCGGTCGAACACGTCCAGCATGGCGCCGCCGATGCGGCCCGCCTTCAGGGCCTCGGCGAGCGCCGCCTCGTCCACCACGCCACCGCGCGCGGCATTCACCAGCACCGCGTCGGACTTCATGCCCGCCAGCGCGCCGGCATCGATCAGATTGCGCGTGGCGTCGGTCAGCGGCACATGCAGGCTCACCGCGTCGGACTGCGCGAGCAGCGCGTCGAGCGAAACCGGGCGCGCCTCATGGGCGGCGAAGGCCGGGTGGTCGTCGGGGAGGAAGGGATCGTACGCGACGATCTCCATGCCCAGCGCGCGGGCGCGGCGGGCGGTCTCGCGGGCGATGGAGCCGAAGCCCACGAGGCCCAAAGTCGCGCCCATGGCCTCGCGGCCCATGAGGCGGGTGCGCGGCCAGGCGCCGGCGGCCACCTCGGCGGTGGCGAAATAGGCGCCGCGCAGCATCATCATGACGCCGCACACCACATATTCGGCCACGGACACGTCATTGGCACCGGTGGCGGGGCACACCTCAATGCCGCGCGCGCGGCAGGCATCAACGTCGATATTGTCGAGGCCGACGCCGAGGCGGCCGACCACCTGGAGCTGCGTGCCCGCTTCCAGCACCGCGCCGCGCACCTGGGTGCGGTTGCGCACGATGAGGCCGCGCACGCCGGGCAGCAGGGCCGCCAGGGCTTCCGGCTTGTCCACGAGGGTGGGATCATAGACAAGGTCATAGTCCGCCCGCAGCACATCGAGGGCGGCTTCGTCCATGAACTCGGTTACGACAATATCAGGCATCCTACTCCCCGGATCCTGCGGCCGTGCCGCCGGGGCTGTTCCGCCCACGGGCGCCTCACGCCGCTTCTTTGCTCTGCTATCATATATAAGATATAAGACCAGTCCAGAGCGGCCCTCCCCGGCCGCCGGGTGGTGGCGGGAGCCGTCATTTCACGTTAAAGCGGAGTGGTAAGGTGCGAAGGGGAAGCGTTGGCGTGGGCAAGGCGGGCATCAGCGGGGGCGACCAGTCCCGGACCATGGCCGGCACCGCGCCGGACGGCGACGGGCTCGGCATGAAGCCGCTCTATCGCCAGGTGCGCGACACGCTCATCCGCCGCATGGTGGACGGCGTCTGGGCGCCCGGCGAACCCTTGCCCAGCGAGATGCAGCTCGCCGCCGAGCTGGGGGTGAGCCAGGGCACCGTGCGCAAGGCGCTGGACGAGATGGCGGCCGAGAATCTGGTGGTGCGCCGCCAGGGGCGCGGCACCTTCGTGGCGCGGCACGACGAGGACCGCATCCTCTTCCAATTCTTCAAACTGGTGCCCAATGACGGGGTGCGGCGCTTTCCCGACAGCCGTGTCCTGTCCATCGGCAAGGCCAAGGCGAGCGCGGCGGAATGCGCGGCGCTGGATCTGGTGCGGGGCAGCCGGGTGGTGCGCATCCGCCGCGTGCGCCTTCTGGACGGGGCGCCTTTGCTGGTGGAGACCCTCTCCCTGCCGGAGGCCCTGTTCCCGGGCCTCACCGACATGGAAATTCCCAACAATCTCTACGGCCTCTATTCCGCGCGCTACGGCATCACCGTGGCCCGGGCGCGGGAGAAGCTGAAGGCCGTCGCCGCGCCCGCCGATGATGCGGCCGCCCTCGGCGTTGCGCCCGGCACGCCCGCTCTGCTCATCGACCGGCTCGGCTTCTCGCTGGACCAGGTGCCGGTGGAGTGGCGCGTCAGCCTATGCCTGACGCACCAGGCCCATTACCTCTCGGACCTCACCTGAGCGCCCCCACTCGCCCGGCAAGGCCCGTACCCCAAGAGTTCATTTCGGGGTCAGCGTCTCGATGCTCACCTTGGTGTCGCCCTTGAAGGCCCACACGCCGGAATAGCTGCCGTCCGCCTGCGCCACATAGAGCGCCACGGCGGTGGAGCCGCCGCCCGCATAGGTCACGGCGATGATGTCGTCGTCGCCGATACCATAGCCTTCGAACTTGTCCGAACCGATGACGGAGACGAGCCGCCACGTATTCTCGCCGGTCTTGGTGAGGGTGGCGTTGCCGGAATATTCCGACTTGTCGCCGCCATTGGTGCCCTTCACCCCATATTTGCCAGGCCCCTTGGCCATGGCCGGCGTGACGGCGAGAGCGGCGACGACGATCGCCGCGCCGAGAACACCCGTTTTCATGTCAGCCCCCTTGCGCATCCCCAAAGCGGGAACGGCGCCACGCTAGAGCGCGACGTCACGGGAGGAAACGGCTTTCTGCGCCCATAGCGCCTCCAAGACAGTCCGGCGAAAGCCCCAGCCCCGGAACGCTCCACGGAGCGAATGCACGCGGACCGTGGAACCGTGAGCCCTAGCTTGCGTTTGCCCAAGGTCAGGCCAACCGGGCCGGACATCCCGCCACAGGCGCCGTCTGGCCCTCCCGGACGGCCCGCAACCAAAGGTCAAGGATGGACGAAAAGCCGAAATCGCGACGCGGGTTCGCCTCGATGGATCCGGAAAAGCGGCGTCGCATCTCGAGCATGGGCGGCAAGAGCGTGCCGGCCGAAAAGCGCAGCTTCTCGCAGAGCACGGATCTGGCCGCACGGGCCGGAGCCACCGGCGGGCGCAATACGCCGCCTGAAAAGCGCAGCTTCTCCCTGGACAGGGACCTTGCCAGCAAGGCGGGCAAGGAAGGCGGGCGCCAGGGCGGGCGAAAGCCGGACGACAAGCCCGAGGACAAATGACGGGGGCGCCCGCCCCGTTGAAAACCACGCCTCCCGTGCCATACTGAATACCACGCACAGGATGGGATGCGGCTGCCCCGCCGCGCCAACGGCTCCGCATCCCCTCGTGTCCAACACATCCCGCGGGATTTCACCTGCGGGAGCGCACGAACGGGAGATGAACATGGTTGCATCTGCGGCCCACAAGCCCGAGCTCATTGCCTTCATCGACAGCCTCACCGGCCTGATCGCGGAAGACCGCTATGCGGAAGCGGCGGCGGGCATCACCGCTTTCAACAAAACCCATCATGGGCTGGCTTATTTCATCGAGGAGGCCCTGCCCTCCCGCGTCTCCGACCATCTCCTGAAGAAGACCGGCGCCCACACCGCCTTCACCACCTTCACCCTGCGCCGCCCCAATTGGGCGACGGAGCTGAACAAGGCCACGCACGACCCCGAGGCGTTCGCCGCCTTCATCGGCACCATCGAAGCCGAGATGCGCGCCATCGCCGGGCGCAAGGCGGCCTGACGCGCGCACCCGCGCGGGCGGCACGCTGCTTTTCTGTTTTCTCCGGTGGAGCAGCACTTTAAGGAGAAGGTCCGGAACATGGCCGGACCGCTCCGGCCGCCGACGGGGGAAACGCCATGACCGCCTATCGCGCGCTATCCGACCATTTCGCCCGCGCCGCCGCGCTGTCCAATGCCATCGGCATCCTGCAATGGGACAGCGACACCATGATGCCCAAGGGCGCCGTGGGCACGCGCGCGGACAGCCTCGCTTTGCTGCGGGTGAGCCATCACACCCAGATCACCGATCCGCGCATCGCCGACTGGCTGGATGCGGCCGAGGGCGAGAGCGACCTCGGGGCGTGGGAGCAGGCCAATCTGCGCGAAATCCGCCGCATCTACACGGTGGACACCGCCCTGCCCGCCGATCTGGTGGAAGCCTCCAGCAAGGCCGTCTCCGCCTGCGAGATGAAGTGGCGCCAGGCGAAGGCGGATTCCGATTTTCCCGCTCTGCTCCCCTTCCTCCAGGAGGTGTTGCGGCTCCAGCAGGAGATCGGCGCGGCCAAGGGGGAAAAACTCGGGCTTGCCCCCTATGACGCGCTGCTGAACGATTACGAGCCCGGTGCCCGCTCCGCGCGCATCGACGCGCTGTTCACGGACCTTGCCGCCTTCCTGCCGGGCTTTACCGACGAGGTGATTGCCCTCCAGGCGCGCCGTCCCGCGACCGAGGCGCTCGAAGGCCCGTTCGCCGTGGATGCCCAGCGGGCGCTGGGCCTCTCCATGATGAAGGTGCTGGGCTTCGATTTCGAGCGCGGGCGGCTCGATGTTTCCGCCCACCCGTTCTGCGGCGGCGCGGACAATGACGTGCGCATCACCACCCATTATGACGAGGCTGACTTCGCCCGCGCCTTCATGGGCGTGATGCATGAGACCGGCCACGCTCTCTACGAGCAGGGGCGCCCGCAGCCCTTCATCCACCAGCCGGTGGGCGCCGCGCGCTCCATGAGCGTGCATGAGAGCCAGTCCCTGCTCATGGAAATGCAGGCCTGCCGAAGCCGCGAATTCCTCACCTTCGCCGCGCCGCGCATGCAGGAGATCTTCGGCGGTTCAGGCCCGGCCTGGGAGCCGGAAGCCATGTTCCGCGCCTATACGCAGGTGAAGCGCGGCTTCATCCGCATCCATGCGGACGAAGTCACCTATCCCGCCCACATCATCCTGCGCTACCGGCTGGAAAAGGCGATGATCGGCGACGAGTTAGCGCTCGCCGACCTGCCGGACGCCTGGAACCAGGGCATGCGGGACCTTCTGGGCATCACCCCGCCCGATGACCGGCTGGGCTGCCTGCAAGACATCCACTGGCCGAGCGGCGGCTGGGGTTATTTCCCCACCTACACGCTGGGCGCCATGACTGCCGCACAGTTGTTCGACGCCGCCCGCCGGGCGGACGCGGACGTGGTGCCGGGTCTCGCGCGCGGCGACTTCTCGCCTTTGGTGCGCTGGCTGCGCGCCAACATCCACAGCCAGGGCTCGCTCTATGAGACGGACGACCTGCTGACCCGCGCCACCGGCCGCCCGCTGGACGCCTCGGTCTTCATCGCCCATCTGCGCCGCCGCTATGCGGGCGAGGGCTGAGACCAAAGGCGCTTGGTGACGCCCATGCGGCTCCGGTCAAAGACGGGGCCGACGGTTTCTCGGCCTCAGCAATCGCGCCGCACCGGCCCCACCACGGACGGGTCCTTGCCCTGAACGGTGGCAGGGTGCTCCGTAGGGGAGCCTGGGGTTGGCGCGCCCGGCGTGGTGCCGATATTTGAGCCGCCCGTGCCGCCGGTCCAGCCGGTGGAACCCGCGCCGCCCGGCGCGGTGCCGGAATGCTCGCCCTGCGCCATGGGCGTCGGAGCCGGTGCGGGCGTCGCCTCGCAGCCGCTGGATGTGGGCGCGGCGGGTTGGGCGTAAACCGGCGCGCCCAGAGAGATGCACACGGCCGCCAAAAGCGCGGACCGACGCAGATGTGAGGATTTCGGGAGCCAGGGTGTCACGGGCGCATCCTTCTTCTGATGCACCCGAAACGCTGAGTTGAGGTCAGCCGTTCCCTACGTCCCGGCCGCTGCGTACGTGCTCGCCCGCCATGTCCCGCACCTTGATCACGGGCTCGCCCGCCACGACCCGGCCGATGCGGGTGGCGGACGGATAGCCCGCGGCGCGGATCTCGGCCACAAGACGGTCCGCCGCCTCCGGCGCGCAGGCCACCAGCAGGCCGCCCGAAGTCTGGGGATCGGTGAGCAGGTGGCGGTGCCAGTCCGGCGCCCCCTCGGGCAGGCGGACGGCGGCCCCATAGCTCGCCCAGTTGCGCAGCGAGGCGCCGGTCACGAAGCCCTCGCGCACCAGCGCCTGCGCCTGCGAGAGCCAGGGCAAAGACGAGAAACCCACTTCCAGCGCCACGCCCGCACCGCGCGCCATTTCCAGGCCGTGGCCCAGCAGGCCGAAGCCGGTCACGTCGGTGATCGCATGCACGTCCGCGTCCTTCGCCAGCACAGCGCCCACCTTGTTGAGCAAGGTGGTGGAGGCGATCATCTCCTCATAGGCGCCCGGCGGTAGCGCCTCCTTCTTGAAGGCGGCGGAATAGACGCCGACGCCAAGGCCCTTGGTGAGGATCAGCGCATCCCCTGCCCGCGCCCCGCTGTTGCGGCGGATGTCGGCCTTCTTCGCCGTGCCGATGACTGCGAGGCCGTAAATGGGCTCCGGGCTATCGATGGAATGGCCGCCCGCCACCGGAATGCCCGCCGCCGCGCACACCGCCGCCCCGCCCTGGAGGATGGCGCGCACGATGGACGTGTCCACCTTGCCCAGCGGCATGCCCAGGATGGCGAGCGCCATGATGGGCGTGCCGCCCATGGCATAGACATCCGAAATGGCGTTGGTGGCGGCGATGCGCCCGAAATGGTCGGGATCATCCACCACCGGCATGAAGAAGTCGGTGGTGGCGATGATGCAGGTCTCGCCGTCCAGGTCCCACACCGCCGCGTCGTCGCCGGTCTCCGTGCCCACCAGCAGCCGCTCGAAGGGCTGGGCGAAGGGGCCGCCCGCCAGCAAGTCCTGGAGCACGTTGGGCGCCAGCTTGCAGCCGCAGCCGCCGCCATGGGCGAGGCTGGTCAGGCGGAAGGGCGCGGGCTCCTGGGGGCGTTCGCGGACATTCTCTCGGGCGGTCATGGCATCTCTCGAAAACAAGTCGCCGCCGCATCGGAACGCGGCGGCGGGGCACGTCAGACAGCGATCTCGGAAGACCGGATGGTATATTTGAATCCGTCGGGATCGAGGCAGTCCAGAAGGCCCGCCGCGGTCACCGCCTGGGGATACATGAGGAAGCCCAGCGGCGCGCCATTATAGCCCGGCAGCACCACGTCATGAGCGGTGTTGAAGGCGAACCAGTTGCCCTCCCAGCCACCGAACAGCCCGGCGCGGGCGGCCACCACCTTCGGATCGTCCAAGGCCAGCTTGCCCGGCGGCTCCTCCAGAACCACCTTGCGCACATCCGCCGGATCCATGGGCACCCAGCCGAACTTGGAGAGGTAGACCTCCGCCCGGCAATGCTGGGCCTTCGTGACGATGTCGGAATTGGCGCCGAGGCTCTTATAGCCGAACTGCGAGGGCATGACCCGCAGGCCATAGACATCGCGCGCCGGAATGCCCTGCGCCCGCACGAGGCCCACGAACAAAGCGTTGAGGTCCGCGCATTTGCCGCCGAGATCGCCGCTCTTCAGCATGGCCGCGATATCGCCGATGCCGCAGCCGCGCGTGGCCGGGTTGCGATAGGAATTCTCCACCACCCACTGGAAGATGGCCCGGACCTTGTCCAGTTCCTCGCTCTTGCCGGCAACGATCTTGTCCGAAGTCTCCTTCACGATGCCGCCCGTGGGGATGAGCGTGGTGGAGGCGGTGTTCTTCGTGCGCAGCTCGGTGGTGATGGGAGCGGGCATGCCGGGGCGGTTGAGGTCCACCTTCCAGTCGCGGGTGGTGGCCTTGCTGGTCAGGTCCACGCGGGGCGCCTTCTCCCCATCGGCCCAGACCAGATGCAGCATCTCCGCGCCGGAACGGGTATCGCGCACCAGCTTCGCGGAGGCGGCATTGGTGGTCCAGCTATTGTCGCCCGGCTTGAACCAGTCGGGATTGCTGAACGAGGCCACCGGCAGCCATGCCTGAACCTTGCCCTCGGGCTTCAGGATTTCCACCGTGGTGACGATCTGGAAGGAGCGCCAGCGACCCACGTTGGGCGCGAACGGCGTCGTCGTCGCCGCGGCCGGAGCCGCTGCCTGGGCGAAGGCGGCGGCGGGCAGAAGGCTCCCGGCCCCCGCCAGCAGGCCCGCCTTCAGGAAATCGCGTCGTGTGGTCATGTGGCTTCCTCCAATATCTTGTTTGCGCGTCAATTTCAGACGTCGTCGTTACCGTCCGGGGACAAGCCCCAGCAGATCCTTGTCCGCGTGGTCCCACGCCACCTCGCCCACTGCCATGAGGCGGGGCTGGCCGTCGGCGAAGACCAGGCTTGCGGGCAGCACGTCCACACCGAAGGCGCGGGCTGCCACGCGGTCAGCGTCGAGACCAACCTCACCGGCCACGGGCGCGGTCTCGAAGAAGCGCGTCACCCGGCTCGCGGGCTCGCCCACATCCACCATGATCACCTGGACACCCTGCCCGGAGAGGCGCCGCGCCATGGCGGCGAGCGCGGGAAGCTCCGCGCGGCACGGCTCGCACCAGGTGGCGAAGAAATGCACCACGCTCACCCCCTCCCCCGGAACGCGCACAGCGGTGGGGCCGGGACCGAGGGGAAGGCGGGGAAGAGACAGGGCCGCAAGCGGCGGCCCCTCATAGACCTTGAGCACCTCGGCACCGGACGCGGCCACGGGCGTGGCGCAGAACACCGCAGCCGCGAGCCCGACCGCAACGGCGCAGGACCGGCGAGCCCCATGGAATGGGCGTTCGGACAGGATGGAATAGGCAGCAGAACGCGCCCCACGCCTGCGGGCATGCAGGGCGAGCGATCTATGTGCGGCCGCCAGGGAGCGCCGCAGGAATAGACCCCGAAACTCGGGAGTGTCTGTTTGATCCACGTAGCGAAGGCTGCAACAGGCCCATCAACCAGTCAATCCTTCCTAAGAAGAGACCGCCAGCATGAAGTTGCAATGCAACACTGCGCTGGAATACATCTCGCATACGCAGCATTTCCGGCCGTATTTCTTCCCCCACCGGACTGATAGCAAAGCGAAAACCAGATCCGGAAGCAAAATCAAACCCTCGCGAAAGCAAAAATCGCCTGCGTGCGCAATGGGATGGTTTGACATAGTTCCAATTCAAAAATAGAATTTGTGTAAGTCGGATTCCCGACGAAGGGGGCAGCTCGATCCCCTTTTTAAAAAACGTCCCCCGGAGGGGGCAGCCCAGTCGGAGGTCATCTTCGATGAACATGGAGCTTTCGCGGCGCCAGTTCTTACGAACGGCGGGTGCGGGCATCGCGGGCACATCTCTCGGCGCGCTTGGTTTCGGCGGCGTTGAAGAGGCTGTGGCCAGCGCGATCCGGCCCTTCAAACTCGTCAACACGACCGAGGTGCGCAACACCTGCACCTATTGTTCGGTCGCGTGCGGCATTCTCATCTTCTCCAAGGGCGACCTGAAGAAGGGCGAAAAGGCCACCATCACCCATATCGAGGGTGACGTGGACCACCCCACCAACCGGGGAACGCTCTGCCCGAAGGGCGCGGCCCTGCTGGACATCGTCCACTCCAAGCAGCGCCTCAACTATCCCATGATGCGCAAGGCAGGCTCGGACACGTTCGAGCGCGTGAGCTGGGATGCGGCGCTCGACAAGATCGCGCGGGTCCTCAAGGACGATCGCGACAAGAATCTCGTCACCAAGAACAATGACGGCGTGACCGTGAACCGGTGGACCACCACGGGTTTCCTGGCCGCGTCCGCAACAACCAATGAAACGGCGTGGTGTACCTACAAGGTCGTCCGCAGCGCCGGAATGGTGGTGTTCGACAATCAGGCGCGCGTTTGACACGGCCCCACGGTGTCCAGTTTGGGCCCGACTTTTGGCCGTGGCGCGATGACCAACTCGTGGACGGATATCAAGAATACCGACCTCGTTGTCATCATGGGCGGCAATGCCGCTGAAGCGCACCCGTGTGGTTTCAAGTGGGTTACGGAGGCGAAAGCCACCCGTGGCGCGAAGCTTGTCGTCGTCGATCCGCGCTTCACGCGGTCTGCGGCGGTGGCCGACTATTACGCGCCCATCCGCCAGGGAAGCGACATCGCCTTCCTGCTGGGCGTGATCAATTACTGCATGCTGAACGACAAGGTGCAGTGGGAGTATGTGAAGGCGTTCACCAACGCCGCCTATCTGGTGAAGGACGGCTTTACCTATCAGGAAGGCCTCTTCACCGGATATGACGAGCAGAAGCGGGACTACAACCGCTCGACCTGGGACTACCAGATCGGGGCGGATGGCTATGCAATGGTGGACGACACCTTGCAGAACCCGCGTTGCGTCTGGAATCTCCTCAAAGAGCATGTGGCCCTCTACACGCCGGACATGGTCTCGCGCATCACCGGCACGCCCAAGGACAAGTTCCTGAAGGTGTGCGAGATGATCGCGGAGACGTCGTCGCCCACCAAGACGATGACCTCCATGTACGCGCTCGGCTGGACCCAGCATTCCAAGGGATCCCAGAACATCCGCTGCATGGCGATGCTCCAGCTCATCCTGGGCAATATCGGCGTGCGCGGTGGCGGCATGAACGCGCTGCGCGGTCACTCCAACATCCAGGGGCTGACCGATATCGGGCTCATGTCGAACCTGATCCCCGGCTATATGAGCTTGCCGACGGAGAGGGAGCCCGACTTCGCCACCTACATGTCCACGCGCGGCTTCAAGCCGTTGCGGCCCAACCAGATGAGCTACTGGCAGAACTACAAGAAGTTCTTCGTCAGTTTCCAGAAAGCCATGTGGGGCGCGGCGGCGACGCCGGAAAACAACTTCGCCTACGACTATCTGCCCAAGCTCGACGTGCCGGCTTACGACATCCTGCGCGCCTTCGAGCTGATGAACCAGGGCAAGATGAACGCCTATGTCTGCCAGGGCTTCAACCCGCTGCAGGCCTTCCCCAACAAGGCGAAGCTGGCCTCCGCCCTGTCCAAGCTGAAGCTCCTGGTGATCATGGATCCCCTGGAGACGGAAACCGCCCGCTTCTGGGAAAACCACGGCATCTACAATGACGTGGACCCCACGAAGATCCAGACCGAAGTGATCCAGCTCCCCACCACCTGCTTCGCGGAAGACGAAGGCGGGCTGGTGAATTCGGGCCGCTGGATGCAGTGGCACTGGCCGGCGGGCTCGCCTCCGGGCGAGGCGAAGACCGACGTTTGGATCATGTCCCAGATCCATCTGCGGCTGAAGGATTTGTATCGCAAGGAAGGCGGCGCCAACCCCGATCCGATCCTCAACCTCACCTGGAACTACAAGGACACGCACGAGCCCACCGCGGCGGAACTCGCCAAGGAAATGAACGGCTACGTGCTGACCGACGTGGCCGATCCCAACGATCCCACGAAGAAGCTGCTGGAAGCCGGCAAGCAGGTGGCGACCTTTGGCGTCCTGCGGGACGACGGAAGCACCGCCTGCGGCAACTGGATCTATTCCGGGTCCTATACCGAGGCCGGCAACATGATGGCGCGGCGGGACAATTCCGATCCCGACGACACGGGCGCGTTCCTGAAATGGTCGTTCGCGTGGCCGGCCAACCGGCGCATCATCTACAACCGCGCCTCGGCGGACATCAACGGCAAGCCGTGGGACGAGACCCGCAAGCTCCTGTGGTGGGACGGTGCGAAATGGACGGGCTATGACGTCCCGGACATCGCGCCCACCGCCAAGCCGCAGGATGTGGGTCCCTTCATCATGAACCCGGAAGGCGTCTCGCGCCTGTTCGCCCGGGGCATGATGCGGGACGGCCCGTTCCCGGTGCATTACGAGCCGTTCGAAAGCCCGGTCGCCAACGTGATCGCCCCCAAGATCCGGGGCAATCCCGTGGCCCGCGTGTTCAAGGACGACTTCACCCAGTTCGCGGAAGTCGCGTCCAAGGAATTCCCCTATGCGGCGACCTCCTATCGCCTCACGGAGCACTTCCACTACTGGACGAAGAACAACCAGGTGAACGCGGTGCTGCAGCCGGAATTCTTCGTGGAGATTTCCGAGCAGCTGGCCAAGGAGAAGGGCATTTCCAATGCCGGCTGGGCCAAGGTCTCCTCGAAGCGCGGCAGCGTGCTCGCCAAGGTCTATGTGACCAAGCGCATCCGGCCGCTCACGGTGGACGGGAAGACGGTGCACATCGTCGGCATCCCCATCCATTGGGGCTTCGTCGGCGCGGCCCGGAAGGGCTTCACCGCCAACGTGCTCACGCCGTTTGTCGGCGACGCCAACATCGAGACGCCTGAGTTCAAGGCGTTCTGCGTCAATATCGAGCCCACGACCGGGCCGGTGGCTTGAGGAGGTAGAGCAACATGTTTCCTCCAGCCCCAAACCCTCCGATCACTCCTGTCCCCGAGCGCTTCGGGGACAAGGACCTGATCCGCAGGTCGGCGTCCACCATCACGCCGGCCTCCCCGCGCCAGACCGAAGTGGCCAAGCTCATCGACGTGTCGAAGTGCATCGGCTGCAAGGCCTGCCAGGCGGCGTGCCTCGAATGGAACAACCTCCACGAGGAGGTGGGCACCTTCAACGGCAGCTACACCAACCCGCCGGACCTGACGGCGAACAGCCTCACGCTCATGCGCTTCACCGAATGGGTGAACCCGCAGACCGACAATCTGGAATGGCTGATCCGCAAGGACGGCTGCATGCATTGCGAGGATCCGGGCTGCCTCAAAGCCTGCCCGGCCCCCGGCGCCATCGTGCAATATTCCAACGGCATCGTGGACTTCATCCACGACGCCTGCATCGGCTGCGGCTATTGCGTGAAGGGCTGCCCCTTCAACATCCCGCGCATCTCGAAGGTCGATAACAAGGCCTATAAGTGCACCCTGTGTTCCGACCGCGTGGCCGTGGGCCAGTGGCCCGCCTGCGCCAAGGCGTGCCCCACCCAGGCCATCGCCTTCGGCACGAAGGACGAGATGAAGAAGTGGGCGGACGGCCGCATCACGGACCTGAAGTCCCGCGGCTACCAGAATGCCGGCCTCTATGACCCGCCGGGCGTGGGCGGCACGCATGTCATGTACGTGCTCCAGCATGCCGACCAACCGGAAATCTATGCCGGACTGCCCAAGAACCCCACCATCAGCCCCATCGTGGAGCTGTGGAAGGGCGCCACGAAGTATTTCGGCTTCGCCGTGATCGGCTTCGCGGCGGTGGCGGGCGTGTTCCACCATATGGTGGCGGGACCCAACAAGGTCTCGGCCGAGGATGAGGAAAACGCCGAGAAGCTGGCCGGAGGGGAGCGCTCATGAGCATGCCCGACGACATCCAGCCCGGCGACGCCGTCCACAAGGGCCATCCGGTCATTGTGAACCGCTATACGCTGGCCGCCCGGATCAACCATTGGGTGACGGCCATCAGCCTGATCCTGCTGGCCATTTCCGGCATGGCCCTGTTCAGCCCCAAGCTGTTCTTCCTGACCGCCCTGTTCGGGGGCGGCCAGGCCACCCGCGCCATCCATCCCTGGATCGGCGTAGTGCTGTTCTTCTCCTTCATGGGCCTGTTCCTGCGCTTCTGGAAGGCGAACCTCTGGAAGAGCGAGGACGGCACCTGGCTGCGGCGCATCCGCGACGTGATCGCCGGGCATGAGGAGCGGCTGCCGGAGCTGGGCAAGTACAATGCCGGCCAGAAGTTCGTCTTCTGGGGCATGTCGGCGCTGATCGTGATTCTGATTTCCAGCGGCATCGTGGTGTGGGACCAGTATTTCTATCCCTTCACCACCATCCCGCAGAAGCGGGTGGCGATCCTCGTGCATGCGCTGGCCGCCATCGGCATCATCTGCGTGTGGATCGTCCACGTCTATGCCGCCATCTGGGTGCGCGGCACCATGTCCGCCATGACCAAGGGACAGGTCACCGGCGGCTGGGCGTGGCGCCACCATCGCAAATGGCTCCGCGAACTGGTGGTCCGCCGCAGTCGCGGCACGCCCGCGGAATGATCCTGCCGGGGCGGCCCGCCCGCCCCGGCCCCTTTCCCCAAAGCCGAGCCTGCCTGCGCTGTCGGGCGGTTGTGCTAGAATGAGCCGACCGGGTCCATGGACGCGACCCGCGGCGCCGCGTGACCCGTGGGGTTCGTGAGGATGTGATGTCGAACTTCTCCAGCCTTCAGCCCGATCCCTCCCTGATCGGCGGCATCGCGCAGCCGCCTTACGCCCGGCTTCCGGACCCCGCCGCCATCTTCGCGACCCGCGCGCGGCGCCTCACCGCGCTCGCCGAGGGCAGCGATCTCAAGCCCTATCTGCTGTTCCTCGCGGGCCTCGCCCGCGCGCAGGACGCCGTCCTTGCGGACCTTCCCCCGGTGGAAGCCCCCGACGAAGAGACGCTGGCCCGCGCCGCCGAGTTCGCCATGCCGCCGCTCGACAGGGGCCGCTTCACCCTGGACGACGCCTTCGACGCGACGCTGGAGCGGCTGGCGACGGCGGCGCAGGCCATCGCCAAGCCGGAACCGGCCGCCGCCGCCCTGGAACGGGTGCGCAGCGCGGGCCCCGCCGCGCGCGACGCCATGGTGCGCAACGTGCTGGCGGACAGCCTGCCCATGGAGAGCCTGGCTGAGCATCTCTATGTCACCGCTGCCCTCCAGGTGCATTTCGTGCGCCTCGCCGCCGGGCTGGAGGCCAAGCGCCTTGTGCGCATCGCGGAAGGCGCCTGCCCCTGCTGCGGCGGGCCGCCCATGTCCAGCCTCGTGGTGGACTGGCCCTCCGCCCCCGGCGCGCGCTACTGCGCCTGCGCCCTGTGCGGCACCCTGTGGAACCATGTGCGCGTGCGCTGCGTGGCCTGCGGCTCCACCAAGGGCATCGGCCTCCAGGAGATCGAGGGCACCAGCGGCACCGTGAAGGCCGAGACCTGCGACGAGTGCGGCAGCTATGTGAAAGTGCTTTACGAGGCGAAGGACGCGAACGTGGACCCGTTCGCCGACGACGTCGCGTCCCTCGGGCTCGATTTGCTGATGCGCAGCGGCCCCTATCGCCGCGCCGCCTTCAATCCCTTCCTGCTGGGCTTCTGAGGCGCCCATGACCGCGCCCGCCCCTTCCTTCACTGAGCGACTGCGCGCCCTGCCTGCCGTGGACGCCGTGCTCACCTCTCCCGCCGCCACCCCGCTGCTGGAGCGGCACGGGCGCGCAGCCACCACGGCGGCGATGCGAGCTGCACTGGAGACGGCGCGGGCCGCCATCCGCGCCGGCGCAGACGCCCCGGCGACGCCCGCCGACCTTGCCGCCGCAGCCGCAAAGCTCCTGGAGACGCAGGCGCGCCCCTCGCTCCAGCCGGTCTTCAACCTCACGGGCACGGTGCTGCACACCAATCTCGGCCGCGCCATCCTGGCGGAAGAAGCGATCGAGGCCGCTGTGGCCGCCATGCGGCAGGCGGTGACGCTGGAATACGACCCCGCCGCCGGGCGGCGCGGCGAGCGCGACGACCATGTGCGCGCGCTCCTGTGCGACCTCACGGGGGCCGAGGACGCCACGGTGGTGAACAACAATGCCGCCGCCGTGCTGCTGGTGCTGAACACGCTGGCGGCGGGCCGGGAATCCATCGTCTCGCGCGGCGAGCTGATCGAGATCGGCGGCGCCTTCCGCATGCCGGACATCATGGCCCGGGCGGGCACGCTTCTGGTGGAAGTGGGCACCACGAACCGCACCCACCCCAAGGATTATGCGGGCGCCATCGGCCCGCAGACCGGCCTCGTGGTGAAGGTCCACACCTCCAATTACCGGATCGAGGGCTTCACCAAGGAGGTGCCCGCGCGGGAGCTGGCGGACCTCGCCCATGCCCAAGGCGTGCCGCTGTTCCATGACCTGGGTTCCGGCACCTTGTGCGACCTCGCCCGCTACGGCCTCGGGCACGAGCCCACCGTGCGCGAATGCGTGGCCGATGGCGCGGACCTCGTCACCTTCTCCGGCGACAAGCTGCTGGGCGGCCCGCAGACCGGCTTCATCGTCGGCCGGAAGGACCTTATCGCCGCCATCAACAAGAACCCCATGAAGCGCGCCCTGCGGGTGGACAAGATCCGGCTCGCGGCCCTCGAAGCCACCCTCAAGCTCTATGCGGATCCCGACCGGCTCGCGCAGCGCCTGCCCACTTTGCGCCTGCTGGCCCGCACCGCGCCGGATCTGGAAGCGGCGGCCCTGCGCCTCGCGCCTGTGGTGGCGGCGCTGCTCGGCCCGCACGTCACGGTCTCCACCTGTGCGTGCCGCAGCCAGATCGGCTCCGGCGCCCTGCCCACCGAAACCCTGGACAGTCACGCCTTGAGCCTGCGCCCCGAGGGCGGGGGCGGCGCGCTGGATGCGCTGGCGGCGCGGCTGCGCGCACTGCCCGTTCCGGTCATCGGCCGCATGGAGGATGGGGCGCTGCTGCTGGACCTCAGGTGCCTGGAGGACGAGGCCGCCTTCCTCGCCGCGCTCCGGGCGGCGGAGCCTCCCCATGGGCTGGCTTGACCGGCTGCGCCGCCCGGCGGCGCCCGCCCCCGAGGCCGAGATGGAACAGGCCCTCGCCGCCGCCCGCGCGGGCGACTATGCCGCCGCCCTCGACATCTGGGAACGGCTCGGCCGCGCCGGCCATGCGCGCGCCCAGAACAATATCGGCGCCTGCTTCGCGGAAGGCATGGGCGGCCTCGCGCGCGATCCCGCGCTGGCGGAACGCTGGCTCTCCCTCTCCGCCGCAGGCGGTGACTCCGTGGGACGCCGCAATCTCGCGGCCCTCTATTTCAAGGGCGAGGGCGTCACGCAGGATTATGCCCGCGCCGCCGACCTCTACCGCGCCGCCGCCGAGCAGGGCGACGCCCCCGCGCAGGACATGCTGAGCTGGATGCTGCTGGAAGGCGAAGTGGTGCCCCTGGACATCACGGGCGCCCGCCTCTGGGCCGAAGCCGCCGCCGACCAGGGCGTCGCCTCCTCCATGACGCGGCTCGGCATGCTCCACCACAATGCGCTGGGCGTCGCGCGCGACGCTGCGGAAGCCGCCCGCTGGTGGCGCAAGGGCGCCGAGCGGGGCGACGCGGACGGGCAGGCCATGCTGGGCGCGGCCCACCATCTGGGCGCGGGCGTGCCGCGTGACCCGCAGGTCGCCTATGAATGGCTGCTGCGCGGCCATGAGGGCGGCAGCGGCCTTGCCGCGCCCTTTCTTGAGGCCGTAAAGGCCGCGCTATCCCCCGCCGCCCTCGCAGACGCGGAGGAGCGGGCGCGCCGTCCGTTGGCGCCTCCCGTGCCGGAGGCGGCTCCGTGATCATCGGCACGGCAGGCCATATCGACCACGGCAAGACCTCGCTGGTGCGTGCGTTGACGGGCGTGGATACGGACCGCCTGAAAGAGGAGAAGGCGCGGGGCATCTCCATCGATCTCGGCTTCGCCTATCTCCCCGTGGAGGGCGGCGAGACGCTGGGCTTCATCGACGTTCCCGGCCACGAAAAGTTCGTCCACACCATGCTGGCGGGCGCAGGCGGCATCGACTTCGCGCTGCTCGTGGTGGCCGCCGATGACGGGGTGATGCCCCAGACTCGCGAGCATCTCGCCATCCTCGACCTGCTGGGCCTCACCCGTGGCGTCATCGCCCTCACCAAGGCGGACTTGGCCGACGAAGCGCGCCTGTCTCAGGTGCGCGCGCAGATCGCCGCCACCCTGGTCGGAACCGGCCTGGAGGGGGCGGATATCCTCCCCGTCTCCAGCACCAGCGGGCTGGGCGTGGAGGCGCTGCGCACGCGCCTGTTCACTGAGGCCAAGGCGCCGCGTCATCGACCCGAGACCGGGCGCTTCCGCCTCGCCGTGGATCGCTCCTTCACCTTGTCCGGGGCGGGAACGGTGGTCACGGGCACCGTGCTCTCAGGCGTCGTGCATGCGGGAGACCGGGTGCGCGTCAGCCCCACGGGCCTCGAGGCGCGGGTGCGTTCCATCCGCGCGCAGGATCGCCCGTCCGAGATGGGAAAGGCTGGGGACCGCTGCGGCCTGAACCTTGCCGGGCCGGACATCACCAAGGACGCCCTGGCGCGCGGCGACGTGGTTGTGGATCCCACCCTTCACGCGCCCACGGATCGCATGGACGCCACGCTGCGAGTTCTGCCCGGCGAGAAGAAGCCCATCGCCCAATGGCTGCCCGTGCGCCTGCACACGGCCGCCTGCGAGGTGGGCGCGCGGCTGGTGCTTCTGGGCGATCCCATCACGCCGGGCGGGAGCGGGCTCGTGCAACTGGTGCTGGAGGCGCCCATCGCCGCCGCGTCCGGCGACCGCTTCGTGGTGCGCGACACCTCCGCCCAGCGCACCATCGGCGGCGGTCGCCTGCTGGATTTGCGGGCGCCCAGCCGCAAGCGCCGCACGCCGGAGCGCCTTGCCCAGCTCGCCGCCCATGAGAAGACCGACCCGGCCCAGGCGGTGGCGGCGCTGCTGGCGACCGCCCCCTTCGTGCTGGACCTCGCCACCTTCTGCCGCGACCGCGCCTTGCCGGAAAGCGCCGCCGCCGACATTTCTGACGCGCTGGACCTCGTCACGCTCCCCGTCGCCGGCACCGTCCACGCCATGGCACGCCCGCTCTGGGGGGCGTTCCACGCCGCCTTGCTGGAACGGCTGGACACCTTCCATGCGGATAATCCCGATTTGCCGGGCATGGGCAGCGAGCGCATGCGCCTCCAGCTCCAGCCGCGCCTGCCCGCCCCGGTCTTCGCCGCCGCGCTGGATAATCTGGCGCAGGAAGGGGTTATCTCCCGCGAAGGGGCCTGGATCCGCCGAGCGGGCTTTGAGGTGCGCCTGACCCCGCGGGACGAGGCGTTGTGGGCACGGGCCTGCCTCCTCGTCAGCGGGCCGGAACGCTTCCGTCCGCCCCGGGTGCGCGACATAGCGGGGGTGCTGGACGAGCCGGAGGCCGACATCCGGCGCATGATGAAGCTGCTTGGCCGCATGGGCCGCGTGGACGAGGTGGCCCATGACCATTTCTTCCTGCGCGCCACCGTGGCCGAGATGGT
The DNA here is from genome assembly GCF_003993795.1 of Aquabacter cavernae. Taxonomy (GTDB): domain Bacteria; phylum Pseudomonadota; class Alphaproteobacteria; order Rhizobiales; family Xanthobacteraceae; genus Aquabacter; species Aquabacter cavernae. Next base: position 356,206 of record NZ_RWKV01000008.1, on the reverse strand, counting down.
GTCCATCCTCGTGCGCTTGGACGCCGAGCATGCGGGCGCCTTCACCGCTGCCCAGTTCCGCGACCAGGTGGACAATGGCCGCAAGGTGGCCATCCAGATCCTGGAGTTTTTCGACCGCCACGGCGTCACCCTGCGCCGGGGCGACCTGCGGCGCACCAATCCGCACCGGCTGGACCTGTTCCGCCCGACAGCGGAAGATGCGCCGGCGCAGGAATTGACGGCACAACCGTCGATAGCGCAGAAGACAACTGAGCAGGAAGCAGCGGTGTCTGCTCCGGGCGAAGCGGGCAATGGAAGAGAAGCGTCCCTGGTGGGGCGTCCGGACTTCAAATCCGGGAGGGGCCGCGAGCCGGTCCTTGGTGGGTTCGACTCCCACTCTCTTCCGCCACCTTCCACGCCGACCCCGGACACAGGCCGTGCCGGACCTGCACGTCGGAAAGGCGGGTCGTCATGACGCCTCTCCCCTCGGCCCGCGGTCTCAGGATCCCCGCAGGAGTGTGCCCATGACCTCCCCTCCCCCGGCGGATCGTCTTGCCGCCTTTGTCACGACCCTGGAGCAGGCAGCCGAGACGGCGGCCGCGGCCGAACATGCCTTCAAGGCGGAAGCGCTGGCGCGCGGACAGGCGCTCGCCGCCGCCCGCGCCGAAGCATTCCGGCGCTTGAACTTCCTCAAGGGTCTGGCCGGCAGCCTCAGCGCCGCGCCGGACGGGCCGGAAGCGGTGCGGGCCGCCCAGGCCTATCTGCGCAGCCGCCTGGACTGGGAGGAGATGACGCCCGCCCGCACGGAGGTGCTGGACCGCCTCGGCCCGGTGGCTCTTGCCGTCCATGGGGCGATTTCCGGCGCTGCGCAGAACGAGGCGCCCGACACCCCCGCGCAAGCATCCCCGGTGCAAGACGTGGCTGCCGAGGCAGGTGCTACGCAAGATCCCTCACTGGGAGATCCCTCTCTGGCCCTGGAGGCGTTCGAGGCGTGGTATTCCGCGACGCGCGAGACACCGTTCTGGTATCTCTTCGAGCACTACATGCCGGAGACACCCCTTGTCGATTTCTAGCCGCCCCCCGCACATGCGTGGCCCCGGCCGGGCCGCCGCGCTCACGGAATTCGATGCCTGGCTCAAGCAGACCTATGGCGAAGAAGGCGCCTTCACGGCGCTCGTCATGCTGGTGAAGATCGGCGACCTGAAAGTGGAGCCGCTGGCCTCCACATTCGTGAGCTTCATCGGCGATGAGACCCGCTGGGCGGAGATCGTCAGCCTGTTCGCGGGATCGGGCAAGGCGTGGGACGGGGCGGCTTTCTTCCCCGTGCTGGACGCCGGGGGGCCGCTGCTGAATGCCGAGGCGCGCGCGCGCCTCAGGACCCTGGAAAGCCGGGTGAAGGAAGACCGGCTCACGCTGAATTCCGGTGCCTTCTTCGACGCCTGGGGCCGCCGCATGCAGGTGGAGGAAGTCACCCGCAACTGACGGGATGACCGCGCAGCCCGTTTATCGGATGGGGAAATCGAAATAGGTGTCCGGATGGGGCTCGCCCGCCAGGGTGAAGTGCCACCATTCCTTGTCGAACCCCTTGAAGCCGCCGGACGCCATGAGATCCTGCAACAGAACGCGGTTGGCGCGCTGGGCGGGGGTGATGTCCGGCGCCGCCGTCCATGAGCGCGGGCCGAACAGGTCGAACGGCGTTCCCATGTCCAACTCCCGGCCCGTGGCCCGCTCGAACAGGGTCAGGTCCAGGGTGGAGCCCCGCGAATGGCCGGAGCGCTCCGCGATATAGCCCTCGCGAAACAGATCCTGCTTGGCGATATCCGGATAATAGGCGGCCTTATGGGCCTGATCGGCTGCATCGGCTGCCCAGCGGGCGAAATGGGCCACCGCGCGGGCGGGCCGATAACAATCGAAGATGAGCAGGCCGAGGCCCTGCGCCTCCGCCTTCTGGGCAATAACCTTCAGCGCCTCGGCGGCGGGCTGGGTGAGATAGCAGCGCGGCGCCTCATAACCGTCGATGCGGGTGCCGACGAAATTCGCGTCCGAATAATAGCGGATGTCGAATCGGGCATCGGGGATCGCCTCGGCCACGTTCACGAAGCCGGGCGGCAGCGCCTCGGCGGCCGGAGCGGGACCGGAGAGACCGGCGGCCAAGGCCGCCCCCATCACCACCACGCTCGGCTTCATCCCGCCCCCCTCGCCCCTCAGGCGCGCTGTCTAAGGGGATCGTTACCGGGCCAGAGGGGATCGTCAATCGGCCCCGGCTCCGGAAACGGCTCCCGGCGCGGCGTGCGGGACGGGTCGTCCTCCGGCAAGGGCGGCAGGTCCGGCCCCTCGTCCGGGGGGAACGGATCCTCCACCGGGTCGGGCGGGAGGATGGGAGGATCCGGGGAGCGGCTGGGATCGGGGAACGGCCCGGCCTGGAGCCGGGTATCGAGGGTCGCCTGCGTCATGTCTCCTCCATAAGTGCGCCTCGTGCGTGGCGGGTGGAGGCAGGAGCGGAAGGAACGCGGCGCGGCGCGCGAAAGTTCCGGAATTTGCCTGTTACAGGCAAGGCCAACGCGGAATATCGCGGAACAGGAGCGCCCAAAAGAAAAAAGCCGGACCTCTTGCGAGGTCCGGCAAGTATCGCCGCAGAGCGGCGAACCTTCCAGAGGGGAACAATTGCTACACCGCACAGGGTGCAAGCAATGCCCGAGAAATATGCCCGCCTCTTAGGCAGAATGCAACGCAACATGACCGCATGTCAGGCATGTGCCCAACGCTTAGCTCCTCGCGCGAAATTCGTCCAAACGCGAGAAAATGGTCATATTTCAGTAATTCCAACGCTGTGCTTTGGAAATTAAGAAGTCACGGAACACCTGGATACGCGCCACGGAGCGCATTTCCTGGGCATAGGTGAAATATGCCTCCAATTGAGGCGTTTCCCGATCCGTGAAGAGTTGCACCAGCGAGGAGGCGTCGTCGGTGAGATAGTCCGGCAACGTGCCGATTCCCACGCCCCGCTCCACCGCCCGCCGCAGGCCGAGAACAGAATTGACCTCGAACGCCGGCACCCGCGGCGCCCCGCCTTCCCGGCCCGCATGCTCCAGCCAGTTCAAGCCCTGGAAATAGCTGGGAATGGGACCACCGAGCAGCAGGATGCGGTGCTTGTCCAACTCGTCCAGCGAGCGGGGATGGCCGTGCCGCTTGATGTAGTCGGCCGAGGCATAGGCATGGAAATGCACGGTAAACAGCTTGCGCTGCACAAGGTCCGGCTGTACCGGCTGGCGCATGCGGATGGCCACGTCCGCCTCGCGCATGGCCAGGTCCAGCTCCTCGTCGGTGAGGATGAGCTGGATGCGGATATCGGGATACAGCTCCACGAACTCCCCGACTCGGGCCGTCAGCCAATGTGTCCCAAGACCCATGGTGGTGGTCACGCGCAATTCGCCGTTCGGCTTCTCGCGACTGTCGGTGAGCTGGGCGCGGGCCGATTCCAGCTTGAGGAACACCTCATGGGCCGTCCGGTAGAGCAGCTCGCCCTGCTCGGTGAGGATGAGGCCGCGCGCATGCCGGTGGAACAGCGGAACCTTCAGCTCCTGCTCCAGCGCCGAGACCTGCCGGCTTACCGCAGACTGCGACAGGCCCAGCGTCTCGCCCGCATGGGTGAAGGAGCCAGCCTCCGCCGCGACATGGAAAACCTTAAGTTTGTCCCAGTCCATTCCTGCCCGCCCCTGGTTGGGATGCGCGCCCGCGCTTCCGCCCTGTTCTCATTGAACGGGCGCGGGGCTTTCCCGCGCCCGGCATTCCTCATTCCGCCGCGAGCGGAGTTTCCTCGCGCGCCAGGAAGCGCTCGGCTTCCAGCGCTGCCATGCACCCGCGACCCGCGGCCGTGACCGCCTGCCGATAGACATCGTCCGCCACGTCTCCGGCGGCGAACAGCCCGGCCACGGAGGTGGCGGTGGAATCAGGAGCCGTCCAGACATAGCCGTTGGGCTTCAGGCGCACCTTGCCTTCCACGAGGCTGGTGGAGGGCGCGTGGCCGATGGCGACGAAGAAGCCGTCGGCCGCAACCAGCCGCTCGCCCCCGCCATCCACGTCCCGCAGCCGCACGCCCGTGACGCGCGACGGCTCTTCGGCGCCCACGATCTCCTCGATCTCTGCGTTCCAGATGATCTCGACCTTGGGATGGGCGAACAGGCGATCCTGGAGGATGCGCTCGGCCCGCAGCTTGTCCCGGCGATGCACGAGGATGACCTTGGCGGCAAAATTGGTGAGGAAGAGAGCTTCCTCCACCGCCGTATTCCCGCCGCCCACCACCACGACGGTCTTGCCGCGATAGAAGAAGCCGTCGCAGGTGGCGCAGGCGGAGACGCCGAAGCCGCGATAGGTCTCCTCGGAGGGAATTCCCAGCCAGCGCGCCTGCGCGCCGGTGGCGAGGATCACCGTCTCCGCCAGATAGGTGTCGCCACTGTCGGTCACGAGACGGAACGGGCGGCCGGTCATTTCCAGGCTCGACACATGGTCGGAGATGATGCGGGTGCCCACATGCTCGGCCTGGGCGCGCATCTGCTCCATGAGCCAGGGGCCCTGGATGACGTCGGCGAAGCCGGGATAATTCTCCACGTCCGTGGTGATCGTGAGCTGCCCACCGGGCTGGATGCCCTCGAACAGGATCGGTTCGAGCATGGCGCGGGCAGCGTAGATGGCAGCGGTGTAGCCGGCCGGGCCAGAACCGATGATGACGACCTTGGCGTGATGCGTGGACATGACTTCCTCGAACGGCGGAACGCCTTCGCGCGGCTGCGCATCCCCTTCGGACGCGCGCGCGGCAAATAGAGCTATGCATCAATGTAGGGACGCACCAGAGGCCCCACAAGGACAAGCATGGCCTACCGTCATGCGGTCCACGGCCCAGGCCTGTGCGAGAAATATTATTTCGTTGCACTGCCAGGAAGCTGAACTAAGGTGCGCACGCTTACCGGAGGTTCCCTTGCCCGTTGATCTCGATGCTGTGGACTGGAAAATCCTCACCGAGCTGCAGCGCGACGGGCGGATGACGAATGTGGAACTCTCGCGCCGGGTCGGCATTTCCGCGCCTCCGTGCCTGCGCCGCGTGCGCCATCTGGAAGAGGAAGGCTTCATCCAGAGCTACCGCGCGCTGCTGGACGAGAAGAGCCTGGGCTATGACCTGATGGCCTTCGCCATGGTGCATCTGGTGAGCCAGGCGGAAGTGGACCTCTCTGCCTTCCAGGAACGGATCGACCGCTGGCCCCTGGTGCGCGGCGCCTGGATGCTCTCCGGCGAAGTGGATTTCCTCATGCTCTGCGTGGCGCCGGACCTGCGGACCTTCCAGAATTTCGTGCTGGAAATCACCGCCACGCCCAATGTGCGCAATGTGCGCACTGCGCTCACGCTCAAGCAGAGCAAGAACGCCCCCGTGGTGCCGCTGGACGGCGCACCCGCCGGGGCCTGAGCCTCCGGCGGGACGACACCGCTCTCAGCCGCCGATCGCCTCCACCGCGCGCCGCGCCATCACCTTGGTGAGTTGGGCGCGATAGGCGCCGTCCCCGTGCAGGTCGCTCATGGCCGTGTGGGGATCGAGTGCGATGCCCTCCAGCGCGTCCGGCGCGAAGCGGGCCGTCAGCGCGGCCTCCGCCTCTTTCCAGCGGAACACGCCCTCCTGCCCCACGCCCGTGACCGCCACGCGCACGCCGTCCGCGCCGCGCACCACGAACACGCCGGCCATGGCATAGCGGGAGGCGGGGTTGCGGAACTTGCGGTAGGCCGCCGGGCCGGACTTCGGAAACTCCACGGCGAGGATGAGTTCGTCCTCCTCCAGCGCCGTCTCGAACAGCCCCCGGAAGAAGTCGGAGGCGGCGAGGCGGCGGCGATCCGTGACAAGGGTCGCCCCCAGCGCCAAGGCGGCGGCGGGATAGTCGGCGGATGGGTCATTATTGGCGAGCGATCCGCCGATGGTGCCGCGATTGCGCACCGCCGGATCGCCGATCATGCCCGCAAGCTCCGCAAGCGCCGGGCTATGGGCATGGACGAGATCAGAGGTCGCGACCTCCGCATGGCGCGTCATGGCGCCGATGCGCAGCACGTCCCCCGCAACGGAAATGCCGGAGAGATCCGGGATGCGGGAGAGATCCACCAGGGTGCCGGGCTGGGCGAGGCGCTGCTTGAGGGTGGGCAGCAGCGTCTGCCCGCCAGCCAGGAGCTTGGGCTCCTCCAGGGAGCGCATCATGGAGACCGCATCCTGGGAAAAGGAGGGCCGCTGATAATCGAAGGCGTACATGGCTGTCCTCCGTCATTCCGCCGCGCGGCGTGTCACGCGCGCCTGGGCGACGGCCCAAAGCTTCGCGGGCGTCGCGGGCATGGAGATGTCCTGGGTTCCGAGCGCGTCGGTCAACGCATTGATGACGGCGGGCGGGGCGGCGATGGCCCCCGCCTCTCCGCAGCCCTTCATGCCCAGCGGGTTTGAGGGGCAGCGCGTCTCGGTGAGGCCGAGGGTGAAGGACGGCAGGTCCTCCGCACGCGGCATCTGGTAGTCCATATAGGAGCCGGTCACGAGCTGGCCGTCATTGTCATAGGCCACCCGCTCCATGAGCGCCTGCCCCACGCCCTGGGCGATGCCGCCATGCACCTGCCCTTCCACGATCATGGGATTGATGACGGTGCCGAAATCGTCCACCGCCACCCAGTTGACGATCTGAGTCACCCCGGTCTCCGGATCCACCTCCAGCTCGCACACATGGCAGCCGGCCGGAAAGGTGAAGTTGGAGGGGTCGTAGAAGGCGCCCTCCTTCAGCCCCGGCTCGATCTCCGAGGTGGGAAATTTGTGGGCCACATAGGCGTTCAGCGCCACTTCCGCGAAGGCGAGGCCCCGGTCGGTTCCGGCCACGGTGAAGCGGCCGTCCTTGAACTCGATGTCGCCCTCGCTGGCCTCCAGCACATGGGCGGCGATCTTCTTCGCCTTGGCCTCCACCTTGTCCAGCGCCTTGACGATGGCGGACATGCCCACCGCGCCCGAACGGGACCCGTAAGTGCCCATGCCGAACTGCACCTTGTCCGTGTCGCCATGCACCACGCTCACCTGATCGATGGGGATGCCGAGGCGGGCGGAAACCAGTTGTGCGAAGGTTGTCTCATGGCCCTGGCCATGGCTGTGGGAGCCGGTGAGCACCTCCACATTGCCGGTGGGATTGACCCGCACCTCGGCGCTTTCCCACAGGCCGACGCCCGCCCCCAGCGAACCCACGGCCGCGGACGGCGCGATGCCGCATGCCTCGATATAGGCGGAGAGGCCGATGCCCCGCAGGCGCCCCCGCCGTTCGGCCTCCGCCTTGCGGGCGGGGAAGCCCGTGTAGTCCGCAAGCGCCAGGGCCTTGTCCAGCGAGGCACCATAATCGCCCGCGTCGTAGCACATGATGACCGGCGTCTGATGCGGGAAGGCGGTGACGAAGTTGCGCCGCCGCATCTCCGCGGGATCCATGCCCAGTTCGCGCGCCGCCTTGTCGATGATGCGCTCCACGAGGAACGTGGCCTCCGGCCGCCCGGCGCCGCGATAGGCATCCACCGGGGCGGTGTTGGTATAGACCGCGTCCACCTCGCAATAGATGGCGGGAATGGCGTACTGGCCCGAGAGCAGCGTCGCGTAGAGATAGGTGGGCACGCAGGACGAGAAGGTGGAGAGATAGGCGCCCATATTGGCTGTGGTTTTCACCCGGAAGCCGAGAATGCGCCCCTCCCCGTCCAGCGCCAGTTCCCCACGGGTGATGTGGTCGCGGCCATGGGCGTCGCACAGGAAGGCTTCGCCCCGCTCGCAGGTCCATTTCACCGGGCGCCCCACCCGCTTGGAGGCCCAGGCGCAGACCGTCTCCTCTGCATAGATGAAGATCTTGGAGCCGAAACCGCCGCCCACATCCGGCGCGATCACGCGCAGTTTGTTCTCGGGGGCGAGGCCTACGAAGGCGGACAGGACAAGACGGGCCACATGGGGGTTCTGGCTGGTGGTCCAGAGCGTGAAGGCATCGTCGCCCGCATCATAGTCCCCGATGGCCGCGCGCGGCTCCATGGGATTGGGCGCGAGGCGGTTGTTGACGATGTCGATGGCGGTGACATGGGCGGCACGGGCGAAGGCGGCTTCAGTCCCCGCCTTGTCGCCCAACTCCCACTCGAACACGGTGTTACGCGGCGCCACATCGTGGATGACGGGGCCACCCTCCGCCTGCGCCTGCGCGAGGTCCGCCACGGCGGGCAGAATCTCGTAATCCACCACAACCGCTGCAGCCGCATCCTTCGCGGCATTCAGGGTCTCGGCGATGATGACCGCCACATGGTCGCCCACATAGCGCACCGTATCGAGCGCCAGAGCGGGGTGGGCGCCCGCATTCATGGGCGAGCCGTCCTTGGAGTGGATCATCCAGCCGCAGATGAGACCGCCGAGGCCGTCCTGCGCCAGATCCTTGCCGGTGAGGACGGCGACGACGCCGGGCATATCAATCGCCGCAGACGTGTCGATGGCCCGGATGCGGGCATGGGCATAAGGCGAGCGCAGGAAATAAGCGTGCGCCTGACCGGGACGCGACAGGTCGTCCGTATAGCGCCCTTTGCCGGTGATGAAACGATGGTCTTCCTTGCGCCGCACGGGGGCGCCGATAGGGGTCACGACGCTGGCGTTCATGGTGTCCTCCCTCAAGGACGTGTCTTCCAGAGCGTTTCCGAGCGAGGTGTGAAGCGGTTCGCTGAACGGAAGCGCGTCAGAGCATCAAAAGACGGCGCGCTTGTTATTCCGCTGCCGCCCGGGTGGGATTCGCGCCCATGGCCGCCGCGCCCGCGGCGATGGCCTTCACGATGTTGTGGTAGCCCGTACACCGGCAGAGATTGCCGTCCAGGTTTTCGCGGATGGCGCTCTCATCCAGGATCGGGCCGAGGCGGTTCACCATGTCCAGCGCCGACATGATCATGCCCGGCGTGCAGAAGCCGCATTGCAGGCCGTGATGCTCGCGGAACGCCTCCTGCATGGGATGGAGCACACCACCCTGGGCGATACCCTCGATGGTGGTGACGCGCGCACCGTCCGCCTGCACGGCCAGCATGGTGCAGGACTTCACGGCCGAACCGTCCACATGCACCACGCAGGCGCCGCACTGGCTGGTGTCGCATCCCACATGGGTGCCTGTGAGCAGGAGTTTCTCCCGCAGGAACTGGACCAGCAATGTGCGCGGCTCGACCTCGGCTGAAACGGACTTGCCGTTCACGGTCAGGGAAATCTTCGTCATAAGCGGCCTCCCTCGGGCGCCCGGAACCAGTGGGGATCTCCCCCCGGTTTTTCATTTTATTGGTTCCAGTGTGGCGCCGTCGCGAACGGCCGGTCAAGATGCGAAACGGGCCCGCCCCGCACCTGCGCGCCGCGCAGACCGTACAAAAAAGGCCCGCGAGAAATGCTCACGGGCCTTTGATCCTATTCGGCCGCTTCCTTGCGCTCCGGCAGGGCTTCCTGCGGAGCGGGGATGCCCTCCTCCGGCCTGCGGGCATAGGAGGCGGCGATGAAGCTCACGATCAGAAGCTGGAAGAAGTGGAACATCATCACGGGTGCGATGATGAGGGCTGTCGCCGGTCCCGTGCCGAAGATGATGCCGGCCATGGGAAGGCCCGTCGCCAGCGACTTCTTCGAGCCGCAGAACAGCACCGCGATCCGGTCCTCCACCTTCAGGCCGACCAGGCGGCAGATGCCGTCGAGGATGCCGTAGACGCAGAGGAACAGCCCGATGACCGCACCTGCCAGGATGGGCAGGGTCCAGATGTCCTGCGAACTCCAGACACCGCCCGCGACGGAATCACAGAAGGAATTGTAGACGATGGCCAGGATCACCGCCCGGTCCGCCACCCGCACCACCACCTTGTGGCGCGCCACCCAGGGCCCTGCCAGGGGACGCAGAAACTGGCCGACAGCGATGGGCAGGAGAACCAGCAGCACAAGCTTCAGAATCACCGTGCTCAGCGGCAGGCTGGCGCCGGTGGCGTGGAGATACCAGGCCAGCAGGACGGGCGTGGCGAACACGCCGATGAAGCTGGAAATGCTGGCATTGAAGATGGCGAGCGGCACATTCCCCCGCGCCAGGGACGTCATGGCCACGGAGGACGACACCGTGGAGGGGAGCGCCGCCAGGAAGAACAGGCCGGTGAGAACGTCCTGCTGGAAGACGTGGCCCGTCAGCGGCTGCACGGCAAACACGATGGCCGGGAACAGCAGGAAGGTGGCGGCCTGCACCAGAAGGTGCTCGCGCCATTTGCCCATGCTGCGCCACATCTGCTCCGGCGACAGCGAGATGCCGTAAAGCAGGAAGATCAGGCCGATGCCGTAGCTGGCCACCTTCTCGGCATGCAGCGGCCCGCCGGTCTCTCCGGGCGTGGGCCACGCCACCGCGGCGGCAACGACAACCAACAGTGCAAGAACGAACGGATCAACCTTAAGTCGAGCCAACATCGCAATTTCGGGGTCTTAGGAACTATACCCCTTCGTGCGTTTCCCCTGTCACCGCTTCGGCGAAATTCTTGAAGAACTCGTCGGCGGTCTTCTTGGCCGTTCCGGCGACGAGCCGCTGCCCAAGCTGGGCGAGCTTGCCTCCGATCTGCGCTTCAGCGGTGTATACCAGAGTTGTTCCGGCTTGTGTCTCGCTGAGTTCCACCTTTGCACCGCCTTTGGCGAAGCCGGCGATGCCTCCGTCTCCCTCGCCGGAAATCCGATAGCCTGACGGCGGGTCGAGCTCGGACAGGAACACCTTGCCCTTGAACTTCGCCTTCACGGGCCCGACCTTCGCGACCACCAAGGCCCGCAATTCAGTCTCGCCCGTCCGCTCCAATTCCTCGCAGCCGGGAATGCAGCGTTTGAGAATCGCCGGGTCGTTCAGGGCTTCCCACACTTTCTCCCGTGGTACCGGGATGTCGTAGGAGCCGGTCATTTCCAGAGCCATGGCGTCGTCCTCCCTCGGGAATGGCCATGCTGGCGCAGGCCACGGCGGCGGGACAAGGGAAAGCTGCAAAACTGGTCGCGACAGGCATTTGTCACCCGCAACCACCCGCGCTATGACTTGATATGAGGCGCGCCCATTCATGAGGCACGATCAAGCAATCAGCGCCCACCAGACAGAGGGGTTTCAGGCGGCATGGATATATTCCTGCAGCAGCTCATCAATGGTTTGACCCTCGGCTCCATCTACGGCCTCATCGCCATCGGCTATACGATGGTCTTCGGCATCATCGGCATGGTGAACTTCGCCCATGGCGATGTGTTCATGGTGAGCACGTTCACCGCGCTCATCGCCTTCCTGCTGCTGACCACCGTGCTCGGCATCACCTCCATCTTCCTGGTGCTGGCGATCGTCCTGGTGGTGGCCATGGCCTTCACGGGGCTGGTGAGTTGGAGCATCGAGCGGGTCGCCTACCGGCCACTACGCGGCTCTTTCCGCCTCGCGCCGATGATTTCCGCCATCGGCATGTCCATCCTCCTGTCCAACTTCGTGCAGGTGGCCCAGGGCCCACGCAACAAGGCGCTGCCGCCCATCCTGCCGGACGTGATCGTGGTGTGGGACAGCGGCTCCTATCAGGTGACGCTGGCCTACAAGCAGATCCTCATCATGGTGGTGACCGCCGTGCTGCTGTTCGGCTTCTGGTGGCTGGTGCAGAAGACCCCGCTCGGCCGGGCGCAGCGCGCCTGCGAGCAGGACCGCAAGATGGCCGCCCTGCTGGGCGTGGACGTGGACCGCACCATCTCGCTCACTTTCATCATCGGCGCCGCCCTCGCCGCCGTGGCCGGTGTGCTCTACCTCAGCTATTACGGCGTGGTGAATTTCGCGGATGGCTTCGTGCCGGGTGTGAAGGCCTTCACGGCCGCGGTGCTCGGCGGCATCGGCTCGCTGCCCGGCGCGGTCATCGGCGGCCTGCTCATCGGCCTCATCGAGACCTTCTGGTCCGCTTACTTCTCCATTGAATACAAGGACGTGGCGGCCTTCTCCATCCTCGCCATCACCCTTGTCTTCATGCCGCAGGGCCTGCTCGGGCGGCCGGAAGTGGAGAAGGTGTGATGGCGGTCGGCCCTGTGTCGGCCTCCGCGCCCGGTCCTGTCGCCGCGGCCCTGAAGGACGCGGTGATCAGCGCCGCGCTCACTGCCCTGCTCCTCGTCCCGCTGGTCGGCCTGCGGGCGACCGAGCAAGGCGGCGGCCCGCTGATCCTTACCACCCGCTTCGGGCTGGTGGCCATCTTCGGGCTCATCGTGGGCGTGCTGCGCTTCGTCCTGCTGCTCACCATCTGGCACCCCGCCCGCGCGAAGCCGGGCCGCACCGGCCCGGCCCTGTTCAACGGGCTCGGCGACCGGCTGGCGCCGGTGCTCAAGCCGGCCTTCTTCGGCATCCTGCTGGTCTATCCGCTCCTGGCCGTGCTCGGCTCCGGCGGGCTCGGGCCGAGCCGCTATTGGGTGGATCTCGGCATCTATATCCTCACCTATGTGATGCTGGGCTGGGGCCTCAACATCGTGGTGGGGCTCGCCGGCCTCCTGGACCTCGGCTACGTCGCCTTCTATGCGGTGGGCGCCTATACGTTCGCGCTCCTCTCCACCTCTATCCCCGTGTCGGATTTCTTCGCCGGCGCGCTGGGCGCGGATTTCTGGAAAGCCTGGAGCTTCTGGGTCTGCCTGCCCATTTCGGGCATTCTCGCGGCTCTCTGGGGCGTCATCCTCGGCTTCCCCGTGTTGCGGCTGCGGGGCGACTATCTGGCCATCGTGACGCTGGCCTTCGGCGAGATCATCCGCCTCGTGCTCATCAATTGGGTGGATCTCACCAATGGCGGGGCGGGCATCTCCTCCATTCCGCCCATCACCTTCTTCGGCATTCCCTTCACCAATAGCGACGGCGGCTTCGCGAGCCTGTTCGGGCTCACTTTCGATCCCATGCACCGAAACATCTTCCTCTATTTCGTGATCCTGGCGCTGGCCGCCCTCACGGCGCTCGCCACGGTGCGCCTGCGCCGTATGCCCGTGGGCCGCGCGTGGGAAGCGCTGCGCGAGGACGAGATCGCCTGCCGGTCTCTGGGCATCAACACCACCCTCACCAAGCTCACCGCCTTCTCCATCGGCGCCATGTTCGGCGGGTTCGCGGGGGCGTTCTTCGCGGTGCGCATCCGGTTCGTCTCGCCCGAATCCTTCACCTTCATGGAATCGGCCGTCATCCTGGCCATCGTGGTGCTGGGCGGCATGGGCTCTCAGATGGGCGTCGCCATGTCCGCCATCCTGCTGATCGGCGGCATGGAGATGCTGCGCAACCTCACCTTCCTGAAATCCCCCTGGCTGCTGGGCCCGGATTTCGACCCGAGCCTCTACCGCATGCTGATCTTCGGCTTCGCCATGGTGGCGGTGATGGCCTGGCGTCCGCGCGGCCTCGTCTCCGGGCGCCTCGCCACCATCTTCCTCAAGCATCGCAAGAAGGTGTCCGGCGACCTCGTGGCGGAGGGCCACGGATGAGGTCCTGGGAGCTGGATCCGATTCTCACCATCGACCATCTGAGCATGCGTTTCGGCGGGCTTCTGGCGGTGGGCGATGTGTCTTTCAAGGTGGGGCGCGGCGAAGTCACCGCCGTCATCGGCCCCAATGGCGCCGGGAAGACCACGGTCTTCAACTGCATCACCGGCTTCTACAAGCCGAGCGCGGGGCGCCTCGCCCTCGCCCAGGGCGGCCCGCCTCTGCCCAAGGAGCTGCATGACCTGACCCGCCTGGGGCAGGCCTCCATGCGCACCGCAACCGGCAGCCTCCATCTGCTGGAGCGCCTGGCGGACCACAAGGTGGCCTCCTGCGCGAAGGTGGCCCGCACCTTCCAGAACATCCGCCTTTTCTCCGGCATGACGGTGCTGGAAAATCTCCTGGTGGCCCAGCATATGGGCCTCACCGAAACCGGCCTGCTCTCTCCTTCCGCCCTGCTGAACCTGCCGGGCTGGCAGCGGCGGGAGAAGGCCGCCGTGGCGCGCGCGGTGGAATGGCTGGAGCGCATCCATCTCATGGACCGTGCCGACGACCCGGCGGGCGAACTGCCCTATGGCGACCAGCGACGCCTGGAGATCGCGCGGGCCATGTGCGCCCAGCCGGTCCTGCTGTGCCTGGACGAGCCCGCCGCCGGGCTGAACCCGCGCGAATCCCTGGCGCTCAACGAGCTTCTGCTCTCCATCCGGCGGGATTTCGCCACCTCGGTCCTGCTCATCGAGCACGACATGTCCGTGGTCATGGGCATTTCCGACCATGTGGTGGTGCTGGAATATGGCCGGAAGATCGCGGACGGGACGCCCGCGGAGGTGCGCACCGATCCGCGCGTCATCGCCGCCTATCTGGGCGTGGACGAGGACGCGGTGGAAGCCGTCGAAGCGGAGGTGGGCGTATGAGTGCCCCCATGCTGCGCGCCGAGGGCGTGAAGACCCAATATGGCAAGATCATCGCGCTGAGGGGCGTGGACCTCGACGTGAACGAGGGTGAGATCGTCACCATCATCGGCGCCAACGGCGCGGGCAAGTCCACCCTCATGATGACCATTTGCGGCGCCCCGCGCGCCAGCGAAGGGCGCATCCTGTTCGAGGGGCAGGACATCACCCGCATGCCCACCCACGAGATCATGCGCCTGAAGATCGCCCAGTCGCCGGAAGGCCGCCGCATCTTCCCGCGCATGAGCGTGTTCGAAAATCTCCAGATGGGCGCGGCGCTGGATAATTACGCCCATTTCAACGACGACCTCGAACGCATGTTCGACCTGTTCCCGCGCCTGAAGGAGCGCCTGCACCAGCGCGGCGGCACGCTCTCCGGCGGCGAGCAGCAGATGCTGGCCATCGCCCGCGCCCTTATGAGCCGCCCGCGCCTGCTGCTGCTGGACGAGCCCTCCCTCGGCCTCGCGCCGCTGGTGGTGCGGCAGATCTTCGACGTGATCCGCGACCTCAACGCCACCGAGGGGCTCACCGTCTTCCTCGTGGAGCAGAACGCCTATCACGCGCTGAAGCTCGCCCATCGCGGTTATGTGCTGGTGAACGGCGCCATCACGCTTTCGGGCACCGGCCGCGCGCTGCTGGAGAATCCGGACGTGAAGGCCGCCTATCTGGAAGGAGGCGCGTGAGCATGACCGCTTTCGAACCCGGCCGCCCAACATCCCCCATGGTGGTGGTGCCAGCCTTGGCCTTGGTGGCCATCCTGGTCCTCTTCGTCGTCCGTCCCGGCGCCGTGGTGGAGGTGTCCATCGGCGATTTCATGCTGGTGACCCTCTTCCTGGGCGGCGGCGCCGCCTGGCTCACCGGGCGAGCTGTGGCGAAGGGATGGAGCCCCTATTGGCAGGTGCTGGTCTATTGCGCCCTGCTCACCGCCGCCGTGCGCTTCTGCCACTTCGCCCTCTTCAACGGCACGCTGCGCGCGCTCGATTATTATCTGCTGGAACTGGTGCTGCTCGTCTCCATCGCCACGCTCGGCTTCCGCTCGGTGCGCAAGGCCCAGATGGTGCAGCGCTATGACTGGCTTTTCGCGCCCGCAGGCCCGCTCGCCTGGAGCGTCAAGCCGCCGGCTGGGGATGACGCGAAGTCGTGAGGCAACGGGCATCGACACCACCCGGAAAACGGGCAGAATGACCTTGGGACAGCCAATACCGCGGCCGAAACCGGCAGGAACCGGCAGCTGCGGAGGACAGAGGAGAACCTGATGAAGAAGCTCTTATTGGCGGGTCTCGCGCTCGGCGCCGGCCTCGCTCTGGCGAGCGGCGCCCATGCCCAGGCGCCGCTGAAGATGGGCGTGGGTGGCCCCATGACCGGCCCGAACGCCGCCTTCGGCGCCCAGCTCAAGACCGGCACCGAGCAGGCCGTGGCGGATATCAATGCCGCGGGCGGCATCAACGGCCAGAAGATCGAGCTGTCGGTGGGCGACGACGCCTCCAAGCCCGAGCAGGGCAAGGCGGCCGCCAACAAGTTCATCTCGGACGGCGTCAAGTACGTGGTCGGCCACTTCAACTCGGGTGTCTCCATCCCGACCTCGACCGACTATGAGGAATCCGGCGTCCTCCAGATCAGCCCGGCTTCCACCAACCCCACCTATACCGAGCGCAAGCTGTGGAACACCTTCCGCACCTGCGGACGCGACGACCAGCAGGGCGCGGTTGCGGGCGAGTACATCGCCAAGAACTTCAAGGGCAAGAAGGTCGCCATCGTCCATGACAAGACCCCCTACGGGAAGGGCCTTGCGGACGAGACCCAGAAGGCCATGAACCAGGGCGGCGTGAAGGAAGTCCTCTACGAGGGCATCAATCCCGGCGAGAAGGACTATTCCGCCCTTGTCTCCAAGCTGAAGGCGGCGGGCGTCGATCTCGTCTATTTCGGCGGCCTGCATCCTGAAGCGGGCCTGCTGGTGCGCCAGATGCGCGACCAGGGCCTCAAGTCCGTCCTCTTCTCCGGCGACGGCATCACCGACAAGGAGTTCTGGACCATCGCCGGTCCCGGCGCCGCGGGCACGCTGATGACCTTCGGCCCCGATCCGCGCAAGAACCCCGCCGCGAAGGAAGTGGTGGAGAAGTTCAAGGCGAAGGGCATCGATCCGGAGGGCTACGTCCTCTATTCCTACGCCGCCGTGCAGGTGATGAAGCAGGCCATGGAGGCCACCAAGTCCACGGACCCCAAGAAGCTGGCGGACTACATGCATTCCGGCGCCACCTTCCAGACGGTGCTTGGCCCGCTCTCCTTCGACAAGAAGGGCGACATCACCAAGAAGGATTACGTGGTCTATACGTGGAAGGACGGCAGCTATAGCGAGCTGTGAGTCCCACGAAGACTCGCTTCGAGGCCCGCGCTCCGGCGCGGGCCTTTTTGTTTGCGGCAGGTGATGGAGGAAATCCCATGATGAAACTTTGGGGCCGGGCAAACTCGTCCAACGTCAGGAAGGTCCTGTGGGCCCTTGAGGAACTGGGCCTTGCCTATGAGCGGATCGATGCCGGCGGCGCGTTCGGCATCGTCAATGATCCCGCCTACCGCACCAAGAATCCCAATGGCCTGGTGCCGCTGCTGGAAGACGGCGACACATTGCTCTGGGAGAGCAACGCGGTCGTGCGCTATCTCGCCGCCCGCTACGGTTCCGGCGGCCTCTGGGCCGAGGATCCCGCGCTGCGCGCCGTGGGCGACAAATGGATGGACTGGACCACATCCAGCTTCGCCGCGCCGTTCCGGGACGTGTTCTGGAATCAGGTGCGCATGACGCCCGAAACCCGCGACGTCGCCGCCATGGAGCGCGGGCGCACCCTATGCGCGGGCCTGCTGGAGCGGGTGGACGCCGCCCTCGCCCATGCGCCCTATTTGTCCGGCGACAGCTTCCGCATGGGCGACATTCCGCTGGGCTGCTTCGCCTATGGCTGGTTCGCCATGCCCATCGAACGGCCCGATCTGCCGCACCTTGCCGCCTGGTATGCCCGCATCAGCGAGCGCCCGGCCTTCCGGACGGGCGTGGCGACGCCGCTGACCTGACGCGCCTCAGCCGATGGTGGAGAGGGCCGGGAAGGTCTCCAGCAGCCAATAGGAGGCCTCGGCGATCCAGCCCGACATGAAGGCGATGCCGGTGAGCACCAGCAGCACACCCATCACCTTCTCCATCACCGGCAGGAAGCGCCGCGCATGGCGCAGGCCGTTGAGGAAGGGGCGCACCGCCAGCGCGGCCAGCAGGAACGGCACGCCGAGCCCGGCCGAATAGACCGCCAGCAGCAACGCGCCCTTCTCCACCGTGGCGGAGGAACCGGCCACCGCCAGGATGGCGCCGAGCACCGGCCCGAGGCAGGGCGTCCAGCCGAAGGCGAAGGCGAGGCCCATGACGAAGGCGCCCCAGATGCCCGTGGGCGGAGCCACTTCCTTGCGCGCGGTGCGCGAGAGCAGATGGATGCGGAACACGCCGAGGAAGTTGAGGCCCATGACCACGATGGCGATGCCCGCCACCATGGACAGGACCTCCATATGCGTCCTGAGCACTTCGCCGATGGCCGACGCCCCCGCGCCCAGCGCCACGAACACCACGCTGAACCCCGCCACGAACAGCAGAGCCCCGGCGAAGGTGCGCGCGGCCACCCGCTCCAGCGGGCGGGCGTTGGAGAGGTCCTCCAGCGTGGTTCCGCCGATGAAGCACAGATAGGGCGGCACCAGCGGCAGCACGCAGGGTGACAGGAAGCTCGCAAGGCCCGCGAGGAACGCGGCGGGAAGGGTCACATCGGCCATGAGGGGGCTATGGCCCGGTCCGCGTGCGCGGGCAAGTCCGCTCCATCCCTGATCGCCCCGATGTGATGCCAAACCTCTGTGAGGTGCCCCTGCCGTGACGCCTCCCCGTGGGATCTCCCGGCGAATGCCGTTGCAGTCCGCGCCCGGTTTCGGCAAGCAGGATGCAGAGCGGAGCGATCCATGGCCCATCTCAATCTCATCACCGACGTGCCGGGCCTCGCCGTGGGCCATGCGGGCGACCTCGCCCTCGGTTCAGGCACCACCGTGCTCCTGTGCGAGACGCCTTCCATTGCCGGGGTGGACGTGCGCGGGGGCAGCCCCGGAACGCGCGAGACCGACCTCCTCGCCCCCGGCGCCTCGGTGGACAGGGTGGATGCCATCGTCCTGTCCGGCGGCTCCGCCTTCGGCCTCGATGCTGCCTCCGGCGCCATGGATTGGCTGGCCGCGCATGGCAGGGGCTTTGCGGTGGGCCCTGCCCGCGTGCCCATCGTGCCCGCCGCCATCCTGTTCGACCTGCTGAACGGGGGCGACAAGGCGTGGGGCAGCGAGCCGCCCTATCGGACCTTCGCGCGGGCGGCGCTCGACGCGGCCACGGACGGCGCCTTCGCCCTCGGCAGCGTGGGCGCCGGCACCGGCGCGTGCTGCGCCGGAGTGAAGGGCGGGCTCGGCTCCGCTTCCGCCGTCACGGCCTCGGGCCATGTGGTGGGCGCGCTGGTGGCGGTGAATGCGGTGGGCTCTCCGCTCATCGGCGGCGGCCCCCATCTGCGCGCCGCGCCTTATGAACGGGACGGCGAGTTCGGCGGCCTCGGCCTGCCGCCCGTATGGCCGGACGAAAGCCGCGCACCGCCCCTGAAGACCGGCGCCACCCGCGCCGCCACCACCATCGGCATCATCGCCACGGACGCGACCCTCAGCCCCGCCCAGGCCCGCCGCTTCGCGGTGATGGCACAGGACGGCTTCGCCCTCTCCCTCTTCCCGGTCCATACGCCGCTGGACGGAGACTGCGTGTTCTCGGTGGCCACGGGACGCAACGCGGCGGAGGTGGACCTGCGCCTGGAGGCAACGCTGGGCGCGACGGCGGCCCTGGTGATGGCCCGGGCCGTGGCCCGCGCGGTGTACGAAGCGCGCGCTTTGCCCTATGCCAATGCCCTGCCCGCCTGGCGCGACCTGTTCGCGGCGCGCGCCTGAGGGGACATTCCCGCGCCTCCCTTGAAGCCGGCGGCTCTTGCCGCCAGCCTGGGAGCCGTTTTCAAACCGAGGCCATGCGAAACCGATCATGAGCGCCGTTCCTCCTGTCCTCTCCACGCGACGACGCCGCGATCCCTCCGGCCCCGGTCTGAAGGGCCTTCTGGCCATCATCTTCTGGTGCGCCTGCGGCATCACGGCGTCGCAAATCGCCATGCCCTTCACCCTCATCGCCACCATCGGCCCGCAGGCCGCCGGTTCCGCCATCGTGGATGCCCTCTCCGGCCCCAGCCTCCAGAGCCAGATCCTGCGTTTCGGCGTCATTCCCCAAGTAGCGTTGTTCGCCTGGTCCGCCGCCTTCGTGGTCTTCACGGTGATGCGCCTGCGCGTTGCCCTGACCGCAGCGCCCATCCTGCTCGCCGTATGGGTGGCGATCTCCGCCGTCTGCCAGTTCGGCATTCGCGGCGCCATTTCGCCGGAGGGCCTCTCGGCGGAAGCCCTGGCCAGCCTGTTTCCGGCCATCCTCTCCCAGGTGATCGGCGCCGTCGCCTTCTGGGCCTATATGCGCGAGGGGCAGAGCCCGCGGGCCTTCTTCACCCGCTGAAGCGCCGACCGCGCCACAGCGCGGTCGGAAACGCTCTAGAACCGGCTCGCCGCATAAGGAGCGGGGTCGGTGAACGGGGTCGCCCCGCTCATCATCTGCGCCAGCAGGCGGCCGGTGGTAGGGCCGAGCGTGAAGCCCCAGTGGCTGTGTCCGAAAATTGAGGAACAGGCCCGGCTGCCCCGGTGCGGGGCCGACAACCGGCTTGGAATCGGGAAAGGCCGGGCGCCGGCCGAGCCAAGGCTCGGCCTCATGCGCGGGCCCCATGGGAAACAGCTTCCGCGCGAGGGGGGCCACGAGATCCGCCTGCCGCCGGTCCGGTGGATCGTCTCGCAGGGCGAATTCGATCCCCGTGGTGGCGCGCACGCCGAAACGGGTCCATTGCAGGCAGAAGCCGCCGGCCCGGTCCACCACGGCGCGCGACAGCGTGGCGCCCGGCTCCGGCGGGAAATGCAGGTGATAGCCGCGCTTGACCGCGAACGGCAGGCGCAGGCCCAGGCTGGAGAACAGGTCCATGCTCCAGGGGCCGAGGCACAGGACCGCCCGCTCCGCCTCCACGGGACCGGCCGCGCAGGCCACCCGCCAGCGTGATCCCTGGCGGGAGAGGGTGCGCGCGTCCCCCTGCAGCAGCAGCCCGCCCTCGGCCTCGAACAGGGCCGCATAGGCTTTCACCAGCCCGCCCGGATCACTGCAATTGTCGCAGTCCGGCCAGAAGGTGCCGCGCAGGAAGTCGGGCCGCAGATGGGGCTCAAGGCGCAGCACACCGGCGATATCCAGGGCCTCGAACGGCACCTGGAGCGCCTGGGCCAGCTCCCGCTCCGGCCCGGCGGAGGCATAGTCCGCTTCCGAACGGTAGATCTTCACCCAGCCGGTGGGCGTGAGCAGGTCGCTCGCCCCCGCCTCGGCCGCAAGGGTGCGATGGTCGTCCCGTGCCCGCGCCATAAGGGGCCGAAGCTCCCGCGCGCTGCGCGCCAGCGCCGGGGGGGAGGAGGCCTGGAAATAGGCATGAATCCACGGCATGAGGCCCGGCAAGGCACCGAGCCGGTAATTGCTTTGAGGCGCCAGCTTCAGGGCGTGGCGCGCCAGGATGGCGAGATCGCGGGGAAAGGAGACGGGAAAGAGGGCGCTGCCCTCCACCACCCCGGCATTGCCCGACGAGGTCTCCTCCCCCGGCGCGCGACGGTCCACCAGCACCACGGACAGCCCCAGGCGGCGCAGATGAAGCGCCGTGGACACGCCGACCATGCCCGCCCCGAGGACGAGAACATCCACCCTCTGCGCCATCTTCGCTCCGCTCCACCGTCCGTGCCGCACTGATCCTATGCCGCGTTGCAGCGGGACGGGAAGCGGACCGGAGGGCGCAGCGAACGATTGCGGTCAGTCCGCCGCGCGCGGCGCGTCGAGATCATCACGCCGCCCCCTCAGGCGGGTGATCACGAAAGCCACATAGACGCCCACCAGTGTCACGGCGAGGCCGTACCATGTGAGCGCATATTCCAGGTGCTTGTTGGGGAAGCTCAGGCGCGTCTCGCCGCCCTGCGGCAGGCCGCCGGGATTGGGCGTGCCGTCCGCATCGATGGTGAAGGGCGCCACGCGGGCAAGGCCCCGGGCACGGCCGATCTCTTCCGGGTCGCGCCGGAACCAGGCATTGCGCTCCGGCGCATTGTCCGGAACGAACCAGTTGGCCTCCTCCGGCAGACGCAGCAGGCCGGTCACCGTCACCGGCCCCTCCACCTGCCCCGCCGCGCGGGTGGTGGGATTGCGCCGGTCCTCAGGCACGAAGCCGCGATTGACGAGGATGGCCGATCCGTCCGCCTGCATGAGGGGCGTGATCACCAGATAACCGGGCCCTTTGAAAGGCCCCTTGGGGTCGGAGAGGACCGTATAGATCAAGGTCTCCCGCCCGTGATCGAACCGGCCGGAGGCGGTGACGGGCAGATATTCATCCTGCGCCCGGTCGATATCGGGCCATTCGCGGGGGGGCGGCGCGGGAATGGGCCGCTCGGAAGTGCGCGCCCGCACCTGGGCGACCAGCTCGGTTTTCCAGGCGAGCCGTTCCATCTGCCATGTCCCGAGTCCCACCAGCACGCCCAGCACGACGAGGGCGGCAAGGGTCGGGAGAAGGAGCCCGCGCGCGTTCATTCGCCCGAGCGCTGCTCCAGCCTGCCTTCGGCTGCCTTGTTGCGGAATTGAAAGGCGATCAGCGTCGCCTTCAGCGGACGCAGCAGCCCGAGCGTCGCCACCAATATGGCGGGGATCCAGAGGAGCGCATGCACCCAGAGCGGCGGCCGCCACGTCGCCTCCACCCAGAAGGCCAGGGCCACCACCACGAAGCCCGCAATGAGGATGACGAACACGGCCGGCCCGTCTCCGGCGTCGATGAAGCCATAATCCAGGCCGCAGGACTCGCATTTGGGTGCGATGTCGAGGAAGCCCTTGAACAGCAGCCCCTTCCCGCAGCGCGGGCAGCGGCAGGACAGACCGGCGGCCACCGGGGAGACGGGCGAATGATAGGGGCTCATGGACATGGCGGGCCTCAGCCGGCGGGCCTTAAACAGGAACGGGGCGGTAAATGCCGCCCCGTGCTGGCTGCAGGGCCAAGGGTCGTGAGCTGGACGCACGATGCCCTTGGTTCAGCCCGCGCGGCGGGAGAAGAAAACCCGCCCGGCCCGGTCTGAGGACCGGTACCGAGGGAAAGACGGCGCGCCGTCAGCCGTGGCCGGCGCTGCCGCTGGCCGCCCACACATAGATGAAGGCGAACAGGAACAGCCAGACCACGTCCACGAAGTGCCAGTACCAAGCGGCCGCTTCGAAGCCGAAATGACGCTCCGGCGTGAAATGGCTGGCCAGGGCCCGGCCCAGGCACACCGCCAGGAAGATGGTGCCGACGATCACATGGAAGCCGTGGAAGCCGGTCGCCATGAAGAAGGTCGCGCCGTAGATGTTGCCCGAGAAGCCGAAATGGACGTGAGAATATTCGTAAGCCTGGCACATGCTGAACAGCACGCCCAGAACCACGGTGCAGACGAGGCCCCACTTAAGCCCCTCGCGGTCATTCTCCAGCAGCGCATGGTGCGCCCAGGTGACCGTGGTGCCCGAGGTAAGCAGGATGAGGGTGTTGAGTAGCGGCAGGTGCCAGGGGTCCAGCGCCTCGATGCCGTGGGGCGGCCACACGCCGCCGGTCACCTCCACGCGGGCGAAATTGATGCCCTCGTTCACGAACAGGGCGGCATCGAAGAAGGCCCAGAACCACGCGACGAAGAACATCACCTCTGAGGCGATGAACAGGATCATCCCATAGCGGAAGCCGATGGCCACCACGGGGGTATGGAAGCCCTTCGCGCCTTCGCGGATCAGGTCCCGCCACCAGCCGAACATGGTGTAGAGCACGCCCACGAACCCGACGATCATGGGAATGGTGGTGCCCCCGTGCATCCACACCACCGCACCCACGGTGAGGATGAAGGCCGAGACCGCACCGACGATGGGCCACGGGCTCGGCTCCACCAGATGGTAGTCGTGCTGCTTGACGTGTGCCTCGGCCATTCCGACGGCCTCCCCTTCCAGCTATCCCAATTCGTACCGGGCCGTCGGCCCTGCTGCACTTATGTTCTTGGCGCCGCGCCGTTCGGGCTGGCGTTCCTCACCCGCCCTTTCCGGCCCCCTCCCCGGCGGACGCGGCCTTGGGAGCCTGCGTCTTGGCGGGGAAGAAGGTGTAGGAAAGGGTCACAGTCTTCAGCGAAGACATGTCCTCGTCCTGCTCAATGGCGGGATCGATGTAGAAGACAACCGGCATGTCCAGCACTTCGCCGGGCTGCAGCACCTGCTCGTTGAAGCAGAAGCACTGCATCTTCACGAAATAGAAGCCGCCATTGCCGGGCGTCACATTGTAGGTGGCCTGTCCGGTGGTGGCGGTGTTGAAGGTGTTCTCCGCGCGGAAATAGACCAGCTTGGTCTCGCCCACCTTCACGGTCACGGAGGCCTGCTCCGGCTTGAACACCCAGGGCAGGCCCGGCGCCACAT
Organism: Aquabacter cavernae; assembly: GCF_003993795.1. Classification (GTDB taxonomy): domain Bacteria; phylum Pseudomonadota; class Alphaproteobacteria; order Rhizobiales; family Xanthobacteraceae; genus Aquabacter; species Aquabacter cavernae. Next base: position 332,172 of record NZ_RWKV01000008.1, on the reverse strand, counting down.
TGGCGTCGAAGCGCACGGTAACGGTCCGCTCCGAAATTCCCTCGGGCTTGGCCGTGCTCACGCGCGGCGCGCCGCCGAAGCCGGTGAGGCTGCAGAACATGGCGTAGAGCGGAACGGCGGCGTAGGAGACCCCCACCATGGCAGCGACGAACAGCACGCATGCGGTCGCGACGAGCATGTGGCGCGGCGCCTTGCGTGCCCCCTGCTCTGCCCCGCCTTGCCTGTTTCTGTCGTCTCCCACGTCCATCCGTCCTTGTCAGAGGGGCCGGTTCAGTACGCTCGGCCCCAGTTTCACGATCGTCACCACATAGAACAGCAGCACCAGGAACCCGAGCACCGAGGCGATCGCGATGGACCGCGCCCGGCGCCGGCGCTTCTGCTCCGGCGTCAACACCACACCATCCACCCGGCCGGGTGGGGGCGGCTTGTCATCCTTCGCCATGCCTCAAATCCCCGGAATGAACGCTTCAACCAGCAGCGTGGCGAAGAGCAGGAAGAGATAGAGAATGGAGAAACCGAACAGGCGCCGCGCCGCCTTGACCGCCGCCTCACCCGTGCGGGTGCGGTAGACGGAGATGGCGAGCCACACCATGCCGAGGCCAGTCACGGCGGAGACCACGCCATAGGCGATGCCCGCATAGCCCAGCAGGACCGGCGAGAAGGCCAGCGGCACCAAAAAGAGGGTGTAGAGCAGGATCTGGCGGCGCGTTTCGTTGGCGCCCGCCGTCACCGGCAGCATGGGCACGCCCGCCCGCGCATAATCGTCCGCGCGATAGAGGGCGAGCGCCCAGAAATGCGGCGGGGTCCAGAAGAAGATGATGGCGACCAGAAGCAGGCTCTCAAGGCTCACGCTGCCGGACGCGGCCGCCCAGGCGACCATGGGCGGGAAGGCTCCCGCCGCGCCGCCGATGACGATGTTCTGCGGCGTCGAGCGCTTCAGCCACATGGTGTAGATGACCACGTAGAAGAAAATGGTGAAGGCCAGCAGCGCCGCCGACAGCACGTTCACCAGAAGGCCCAGCACCACCACCGAGAAGCCGGACAGGGTCAGGCCGAAGGCGAGCGCCTCGCGCGGGGTCACGCGGCCGGACGGAATGGGGCGCCGCCGGGTGCGGGACATGATGGCGTCGATGTCCGCGTCCCACCACATGTTCAACGCGCCCGCCGCGCCCGCGCCCACGGCGATGCACAGGATGGCGGTGAAGGCGATGACGGGATGGACATGGTCGGGCGCGCGCACAAGCCCCACCAGGGCGGTGAACACCACCAGGGACATCACACGCGGCTTCAGGAGCGCGATGTAATCTCCGGGAGATGCCATTCCGCCCGCCATGTCCGTGGCGGTGGTGCTTTCGTTCATGCTCACGCTGGCGTCACTCATATTCGACGTGTCCCGGCACGACCCGCAAAGGCCATGCCTTCCGAGCCCCATCTCGAAGCGCTCCGGCAGAGCGCTTCCCGTCAAGGGCCCGATTTTGAGCCCCGTCAATCGGGGCTCACCTTATTCGCCGCGGCCGCCCGGCGGAATAGCGCAGGGCGGGAAGGCGGCATGGCCACACGGGCCATGAGCGACCCGGCGATCCCGGCAGAGGCCGGCCCGCCGGGGCGCATCTCTCCTCACTTGATGCGCGGCAGCACGTCGAAGTGATGGAAGGGCGGCGGCGAGCTGATCGTCCATTCGAGGGTGGTCGCCCCCGGACCCCACGGATTGGGGCCGGCCAGCTCCTTGCGGCGGAAGGCCACGACGGTGCCGATCAGGAAGATGATGACCGCCACGCCGGAAATGTAGGAGCCGATGGACGAGATGTAGTTCCAGTGCGCGAACGCATCGGGATAGTCCACATACCGGCGCGGCATGCCCGCAAGGCCGAGGAAGTGCTGCGGGAAGAACACCATGTTCACGCCGATGAACGTGACCCAGAAGTGCAGCTTGCCCCAGAATTCCGGGATCATGTAGCCGCTCATCTTCGGGAACCAGTAATACCAGCCCGCGAAGATGGCGAACACGGCGCCCAGCGACAGCACATAGTGGAAGTGCGCCACCACGTAATAGGTGTCGTGCAGCGAGCGGTCGATGCCCGCATTGGAGAGCACCACGCCCGTCACGCCGCCCACGGTGAACAGGAAGATGAAGCCGATGGCCCACAGCATGGGCGTGCGGAACTGCACCGAGCCGCCCCACATGGTGGCGATCCAGGAGAAGATCTTCACGCCCGTGGGCACCGCGATGATCATGGTGGCGGCGACGAAGTAGGACTGCGTCGCAGCGGAAAGGCCCACCGTGTACATGTGGTGAGCCCACACCACGAAGCCCACCACGCCGATGGCCACCATGGCGTAGGCCATGCCCAGATAGCCGAACACCGGCTTGCGGGAGAAGGTGGAGACGATGTGGGAGACGAGGCCGAAGCCCGGCAGAATGAGGATATAGACCTCGGGGTGGCCGAAGAACCAGAACAGATGCTGGAACAGGATCGGGTCGCCGCCGCCGGCCGGGTCGAAGAAGGTGGTGCCGAAATTGCGGTCCGTCAGCAGCATGGTGATGGCGCCCGCGAGCACCGGCAGCGACAGGAGCAGCAGGAAGGCGGTGATGAGCTGCGACCAGGCGAACAGCGGCATCTTGTGCAGCGTCATGCCCGGGGCGCGCATGTTCAGAATGGTGGTGATGAGGTTGATGGCGCCCAGGATGGACGACGCGCCGGCGATGTGCAGCGCGAAGATCAGGAAGTCCATGGCCGGGCCGGGATGGCCAAGCTTTCCCGAGAGCGGGGGATAGATGGTCCAGCCGCCGCCGAAGCCGTCGCTGCCGGGCGCGCCCTCGACGAACAGCGAGATGATGGCGAGGCCGAAGGCCGGGGGCATCAGCCAGAAGGCGATGTTGTTGATGCGCGGGAAGGCGGTGTCCGGCGCGCCGATCATCAGCGGCACGAAATAGTTGCCGTAGCCGCCGATCAAGGCGGGCATCACCATGAAGAAGATCATGATGAGGCCGTGGCCCGTGGTGAACACGTTGAAGGTCTGGGGATTCTTGAAATATTGCAGCCCCGGCTCCATCAGCTCCATACGGATGCCGATGGACAGGGCGCCGCCCACGATCCCCGCCACGATGGCGAAGATCAGGTACATGATCCCGATGTCCTTGTTATTGGTGGAGAACACCCAACGCCGCCAGCCGGTGGGATCGCCGTGGTGCTCGGCGACATGAGGTTCGTGGTGCGCCGCGTGCGCGTCGGTGGCCATGGGGTGCGTCCTTAGCTGTCGAGACGTTGCCGTCTTTCAGTCTTTATCGTCTGGCTTGCGTTGTGGTCGCGCGGACCGGGGGCTCCCGCCCCCCGGTCCGAAGGCCCGGCGCGCCGGGCCTCAAGGGTCACTGGGCGTCGGCGACCCGCATCAGGCCGTCGGCGGCAGGCGCAGCGGCGACCGAGGTCGGCGCGGGCGCGGCAGAGTATTTCTGCTTCGCCTGGGCAGCCCAGGCGTTGAACTCGTTCTCGCTCACCACGCGGACCGCGATGGGCATGTAGGCGTGGTCGCGGCCGCACAGCTCGGAGCACTGGCCGTAGAAGACGCCCTCGCGCGTCGCCTTGAACCAGCTCTCATTGAGGCGGCCGGGCAGCGCGTCGATCTTAACGCCGAAGGAGGGAACCGCGAAGGAATGGATCACGTCACCGGCGGTCACCTGGATGCGCACGGTCTTGTTGACCGGCACCACCACCTCATTGTCCACCGCCAGCAGGCGCGGCTGGCCCGGCTTCAGGTCCTTCTCGGGAATCATCAGCGAATCGAAGCCGAAGCCGCCATTGTCCGGATATTCATAGGACCAGTACCACTGGTGCCCCGTCACCTTCACCGTCATGTCCGGCTCGGGGATGTGCAGTTCCTGGTGCAGCAGGCGGAAGGACGGGATGGCGATGGCCACCAGGATCAGCACCGGGACCACGGTCCACGCCACCTCGATGAGGGTATTGTGCGAGGTCTTGGAGGGCACCGGGTTGGCGCGCTCGTTGAAGCGCACCACCACGATCGCGATCAGCACCATCACGAACAGAACGATGGCCGTGATGATGACCAGAAGGAAGATATTGAAGGAGTGGATGTTCTCCATGACGGGGGTCGCCGCGCCCTGGAGATTGATCTGCCAGTCGGAGGGCTGCCCCATCCCGGCCCACGCACCTGCGCTCGCGACCATCGCGGCGGCACAGGTCGCCGCGGCGAGTGCTGAGCTGCGAAAGAATGACCTCATGACGACTTTCTCTCCCTCAGCGGCGTCGCTCTCATCCCCCGGCTCCCGATCCCGGAGCCCAACCGGCTCACGGGACATTAACGGGAAGCGCCGAAACTCACACGCGGAACGCCCTTCTTTGATTTACATCAAACACAAATCACGGGGTGCCGCAAATGCGGCCAGGGGGCGCATGCAGCCCCCAATATTAAGGTGCGAGGCCCCCCGCGCCGCCCCTTCGGGCCTGCCGGCGGCGGATCGACCACGCAAGGCCAAGCTTGGGCCACGCCTCCCTCGATCCGCCACAAAATGGCGTTTTGTCGTCAAATCGGGACACGCATCCTTGACATGAGCGGTCAGGCTCTTAAGCCCAAGAGCAGGGCTAGATCGTTGCGTCCCGCCTGTGTCGGAAGCGGCGTCGCCGCGTGTTTTTTGGAGCCGGAATCCATGGGATTCGAGTCGTCGGTCGCATCTGCCTCACGCATCGCACCTGCCTCACGCCACGCCCTCTTCCCTGGCCTGATCGCCGCCGCCGCGCTTGCCCTCACCTGCCTGATGCAGACGCCCGCCGCGGCCCAGGGCGTGGTGAAGCAGGTGTTCAACGACTGGCAGATTCGCTGCGACACCCCCCCCGGTGCCCAGAGCGAGCAATGCGTGCTTCTGCAGAGCGTGCAGGCCGAGGACCGCCCGAATGTGGGCCTTACGGTCATCATCCTGAAGACCGCCGACGGGAAGAGCCGCCTGCTGCGCGTGCTGGCCCCGCTGGGCGTGCTCATCCCCTCCGGCCTCGGCCTGAAGATCGACGATGCGGATGTGGGCCGCGCGGGCTTCGTGCGCTGCCTGCCCAATGGCTGCGTGGCCGAAGTGGTGATGGACGACACGCTCATCAACCGGCTGCGCCAGGGCAAGCAGGCCACCTTCATTATTTTCCAGACGCCCGAGGAAGGCATCGGCATTCCCATGAGCCTGAATGGCTTCGGCCCCGGCTTCGACGCGCTGAAATAGTTACACCGTCCGCGCAGTTGTGCGGTGCCGCGAGGATTTCGCATCGCGGGCATGGTTTGGCCACATGCCCTGCCCAAAAACAGCGGCGAAGCTAGAGCCTGATACCGGTCAGCCTGAACATGGCTGACCGTGGAACCAGCCTTTGAAGCATTGAGAGAGAGCGACTGACGACCTGCGCCGCAGCCCAATGCGCGGCGACGCTGGCCTATGGCACTCTTGAGCGCGGCAGTGCGGAGACGACAGGCGATGCACGGGGACGACCACACACTATTCCTCGCCGGCCTCGCCTTCCTTCTCGCCGCCGTGGTGTCCGTCCCCATCGCCAAGCGCCTCGGTTTGTCACCCGTGGTCGGTTATCTGCTGGCGGGAATCACCATCGGCCCGGCGGGTTTCGATGTGGCCGACCCCCATGTGGTGATCACCGTCGCCGAATTGGGCGTGGTGTTCCTCCTCTTCCTCATCGGCATGGAATTGCAGCCCTCGCGGCTCCTTTCCATGGGCCGCTACATTTTCGGGCTCGGCACGGCGCAGTTGCTGGTGACCGGCCTGCTCATCACGGCCGTGGGCTGGAGCCTCGGCCTCAGCCTGCCCGGCGCGTTCATCGCGGGCATGGCGCTCGCCATGTCGGCCACCTCCATCGCGCTCCAGATTCTCAACGAACGCGGAGACCTGCCGTCCGGCTACGGGCAGCGGGCTTTCTCGATTCTGCTGTTCCAGGACATCGCCATCGTTCCGCTCCTGGCCCTCGTGCCGCTGCTGGCCCCGGCGGCGGCGCGCATGGAGGGGGAGCCCATGATGGTGGCCTTCAAGGCGGGCGCGGCGATCGCGGCGGTCGGGGCCATGGTCCTGGCCGGGCGCTATCTGCTCAATCCCCTGTTCCGCCTTCTTGCCCGCTCCGGCGCGCGCGAGGCCATGACGGCGGCGGCGCTGCTGGTGGTGCTCGGTGCGGCGGGTCTCATGGCCTCGGTCGGCCTGTCCATGGCGCTGGGCGCCTTCCTGGCGGGCCTGCTGCTCTCCGAAAGCACCTTCCGGCATGAGCTGGAGGCGAATATCGACGCCTTCCGCGGCCTGCTCCTGTCCTTCTTCTTCATGGGCATCGGCATGTCGCTGGATATGCGGGTGCTGCTGCCGCACATCCTGCCGCTCATCGCGGCGGCGGTGCTCATCACCTCCATCAAGTTCGCCGTGGTGTTCGGCCTCTACCGCTCCGACCACACCACCCGCACCGATGCCGTACGGGCGGGCGCCGTCCTCATGCCGGCGGGCGAATTCGCCTTCGTCCTGTTCCCGCTCGCTCTGACCAACGGCCTGCTGAGTCGCGAGCAGAGCGAATTCCTCACCGCGACCGCCGCCATCACCATGATGATCGGCCCTCTGGTGTTCGCCGCCATCACCTATCTTCTCCCGAAATTCCGCCGCAACGCGCCGGAGCCCGAGCCGGATGATTTCTCCGATGCGGATGGGCGGGTGCTGGTGATCGGCTTCGGCCGGTTCGGGCAGATCGTCTCGCAATGCCTGCTGGCGGAAGGGGTGGGCGTCACCATCATCGACAGCGACGTGGAGATGATCCAGAGCGCGGGCCGGTTCGGCGTGCGCATCTATTATGGCGACGGCACACGCCTCGACGTGCTGCGCGCGGCGGGGGCCGACCAGGCGGAGGTGATCGCCGTGTGCGTGGACGACCGCGAGGCGGCCGACCGCATCGTCGATATCGTCCAGGCCTCCATGCCCCATGTCCGCCTGCATGTGCGCAGCTATGACCGCGCCCATTCCATGACCCTGCTGCGCAAGGGCGTGGACTACGAGATGCGCGAGACCCTCGAATCGGCCTTCTCCTTCGGCGCGCGCACCCTGGAAACGCTGGGCCTGGAGCGCGAAGCGGTGGCGGGCCTGGTTTCCGAGGTGCGGGCCAAGGACCGGGCGCGCCTGCAGCGGCAGGTGGAGGAAGGGCTTTATGCGGGCATGGATCTCATTCCCAACCGCAAGCTGGAGCCCGAGCCGCTGACCCAGCCCGACAAGCCCGCCCGCCCGCTCAATCCCGAGGCCCAGGACGTGCTCACGCACGAGACCGAATTCTCGGGCTGACGATGGGTCGCGGCACGGCTTGCGGTGCGTAAGGTCCGGACCGGCCGATCTTTCCGTGATTTTGGCAGGATCATGGCATAGACTTCCCACAGGAGGCGGCCAATGGATCCTTTCGTTCAAATGGTGCGTGCAGCTCAAGGGGGCGAGGGGCTGAACAACCTCGCGCAGCTCTATGGGCTTTCGGTACATCAGGCCCAGGCCGCCGCCGAGGCGCTGATGCCCGCGTTCGCCATGGGCATTCAGAAGTCCATGCAGAGCCCCGAGGGGCTCGCGAATCTCATGGTCCTCATGATGCGCGGTCCCTATGCCGCGCTCTATGATCGCGGTCCCACCACGCCCAGCGACCTCGCCCAGCCGGGCGCCAATGCGCTGGAAGCGATGTTCGGTTCGCCGGAAGTGTCGCGCGCGGTGATGAATCACGCCGCCTCTTCCACCGGGCTCGGCGTCGCCGTGGTCAATCAGATGACGCCGGCCTTCGCGTCGCTGGTGATCGGTGGCCTCACCAAGTCGCTGGCCGCCTCGGGCGCCCTCAACCAGATGCTGGCCGGCCTGCTGGCGCGCGCCAGCGGCCAGCCGGAACCCACGGGGAATCCCTGGGTGGACGGTCTGGTGAGCATGATGGGCCCGATGAGCCGCCGCACCGGAAATCCCTGGGTGGATGCCTTCTCGGAGATGATGGTCCGTTCGCCCTGGACCTCAGTCGGCGGAAATTTCGGCACGCGGGGCGCGACCGCGGCCTGGCAAGAGATGATGGAGACCGCGCTTGCGAGCATGGGCGGCGCCATGCCGAAGCCCGTCGCTCCCCTGCCCCCTCCGCCCCCTCCCCCGCCGGCCCCTCCCGCCCTGGGGCACTGGCCGCTGCAGGATTACTTCGCCCAGCTCTTCGCCACGGGCTTCCCGCCCGGCACCCAAGGGCGTGGCCCGGCCGATCCCTACGATCCGTTCGGCCTGCTGCCCATGGCGGAGTTCTGGAGCCAGATGCTGGATCGCAGCTCCGGCCATTCCCGCACCCCGCGCAAGCCGAAATAGCGCCCGGCGCGAGACCATAAAAAAGGCCCGTGCCGGTTCGCGGCACGGGCCAGAGAGGACGACCCCGAGGGGCGGCGCCGTCCGATTGTGTCGCCCGATCAGGCCCCCGCGCGGTTGCGCTGACGCAGCCGGAAAGCGGCGCGGCGTTCCACGGTGCGGGTGATCAGAACCTGCGTTCCATCGCGCCAGAGCGGTTCGGCGGCGGCATCGCGAAGATCGCTTCGCGTCAGGCCGATATCACGCAGCATATGGTCGTCGAGCTGGCCCAACTGACGGAGGGCGCGGCGATGCTCGATGGCGCGGGCGGCTTTCACCGCGAAATCAGACGCCGTGAGCAGGACATGGGCCAGCGCCGAGCCGACCGGTGCGACGAACGCCGCGCGGGTCTCTCCGTAAGACATGGGTTCTCTCCAGTTCGGGCGCCGGGAAGTGTCTCCATCCGCCCGGCGAGAGCCACCCGATTTCCCGGGCCGTGCACCGGACGCCGCAGCGCCTGTCATGCTTGTGCACGCGCTCGTGAAATCAAACTAGCGAATGTTATTCATCGGAATTATCATCAACCTTGATGATAAGGTGAGACCCATGACCTTCCTGCTCGACGGCGACCAGTTGCGCACGTTCGTTGCCATCGCTGAGACCGGCAGCTTCACCCGCGCCGCCGAAGTGGTGCACAAGACCCAGTCGGCCGTCTCCATGCAGATGAAGCGGCTGGAGGAGCGGGTCGGGCGCCCCATCTTCGCGCGCGACGGGCGTGCCTCGCGCCTCACGGAGGATGGCGAGCGCCTGCTGGACTTTGCGCGGCGCATCGTGAAGCTGAATCTCGAAGCGGTCGCGAGCTTCGCGGACGCGGCCCTTTCCGGCCATGTCTGCCTCGGCGTGCCGGACGATTATGCGGATCGCTATCTGCCGGAAATCATGGCGCGCTTCTCGCGTACGCACCCCTCTGTGGAGCTGACCGTGATCTGCGAGCCGTCCTGCGATCTCTCCGAGCGCATCCGCGCCGGCACGCTGGACCTCGCCATCATCACCTATACGGAAAATTCCGCCCGCAACGCCCAGATCATCCGCCGCGAGCGGCTGATGTGGGTCTCCTCCGCGCGCCACGCCGCCCATCTGGAAACGCCGGTGCCGCTGGCTCTGGGGCGCCCCACCTGCCTCTGGCGGGAAGCGGCCATCACGCGGCTGACCGGAATCGGCCGGGCGCATCGCGTGCTCTATACCAGCCCCAATGCGGGCGCGGTTTCGGCGGCGGTCCTGTCCGGCCTCGCGGTGTCCGTCTTCCCGGAATCGGCGCTGCGGCCCGGCATGCGGGTGCTTGGTCCCTCGGACGGCTATCCGCCCCTGCCGCCGTGCGATATCGGCCTGCTGCGCAACCGACACGAGCCCTCCATCCTCGCGGACGAGCTGGCCAACCACATCATCCAGGGCCTCGACAACGTCACCGAGTCGGACGCGGCGGAATAAGGTCCCGGTGCGCTTCAGGGCTTGTCCGGAAGGCCCTGCGGCGTGCGCGGCGCCCCGAGCACCACGAAATTGCCCACCAGCACCAGCGCGATCCCGACGCCCGCCGCCAGGGTCCAGTGGAAGTCCTCCACCAAGGAGGAGATGAGCAGGGCCAGGATGGGCATGACCACCGTGCCGTATCCCGCCCGGCTGGCACCGATGCGGGAGATGAGCTGGAAGTAGACCGCATAGCCCAGCAAGGTGGGGAAGATGATGAGCCAGGCGAGCGAGCCGAGGTAACGGCCCGTCCACTCCACCTGGAAATGACCGCCCCGCAGCAGCGCGATGGCCGCCAGCAGGACCAGCCCGTAAAACATGGAATAGGCATTGGCCGAGGCCTGGGGCAGGTGCCGCCGCCCGAGCGCCATGGACATCATGCTGCCGAACGAGAACAGCAGCGCGCCCGCGAGCCCGGCCAGAAGCCCCAGATGGAGGCCGGAGCCGAAGCCACGCTCCGACAGGACCGGGCCGAACACCAGCCCCACGCCGACCACCCCCAAGAGCGCCCCGGCGAGGATGCGCGGCCGCGGCCATGTGCGCGAAGCCAGCGCCGACATGAGGGGAATGAGCACCGCCGACAGCGCGAACAGCACGGAGAGCAGGCCGGACGCCAGATGGTAGCCGGCATAATAGAAGGCGAGGAAGTTCAGCGAGAACAGGGTCACGCCCAGCACGGCGAACAGCAGGTGGTCTCGCAGCGGAAAGGTCAGGCGCGCGCCGCTCAGGGCCGCGACGGCGAACATGCAGCCGGAGGCGACGATGAAGCGCCAGACCAGCGACACTTCCGGGTCCACCACGCCCAGCTGGAACCGAAGCGGCAGCCAGCCTGAGCTGAAAATCAGCACCGTGACGGCATAAAGGCCGATATCCGCCGGTCCGAGGGAGGATTGGGCGGGAATGGGCGGCTGCGGCATGGCGAACACTCTGCCCGGCGGCAGCCTCCCCTCGCCGTAACGCCGAGGCAAAAGCGCGTCCGAGTCTCTCGGCTCTCTGTTTCGCCCAGCTGGAGGCAACGGGTAAGCGGCGCGCGGAACATAGCCGCCATGCGTCCCGCACATAGGCGAGAGCGATTCCAACGGACGGCGGCGGTCGCCGTCAGTCCGGCCCCGGCAGGAGCCGGAACCAGTTACCGTGCGGTTCGGACGTCTCAGTAAGCGAGCGCGTCGAACACAGGTTCCACCGAGCCGCCCCACGGACCCGCATAGAGGTCCAGCAGGCGTTCGGCGGGTGTCTTGCCGCAGGCCAGGGTCTCCTCCAACGGCGCGAGAAACCGTGTCTCGTCCCGCCCCTGGCTGTCGCGCTTGTTCCGCCGCGCCAGACCGGCGCGGGAAATGGCCAGCACCTCGCGGGCCACATCCGCCAAGGTCCGCCCGGCGATCTCGGCTTTCAGGGCAAGGCGGGGAACATCGTCGCGCACCTGCTGGCGCTGCGCGTCCGTCCAGTCCTTCACCACGTCCCAGGCCGCATCGAGGCTGGCCTGATCATAAAGCAGGCCCGCCCAGAACGCCGGCAGGGCGCACAAATCCGCCCACGGGCCGGCATCGGCGCCGCGCATCTCCAGGAAGCGCTTGAGGCGCACCTCGGGGAAGATGGTGGAGAGATGGTTGACCCAGTCCGACAGCGTCGCCGTCTCGCCCGGCAGCGCGGGATGGCGGCCCGCCAGAAGGTCGCGGAAGGAGGAGCCGGCCACGTCCACGTAATGCTCGCCGCGCTTCACGAAATACATGGGCACGTCCAGCGCGTAATCCACGTAGCGCTCGAAACCCATGCCCGGTTCGAAGGCGAAGGGCAGCATGCCGGAGCGGTCCGCATCCGTGTCGCGCCAGATCTCCGAGCGGAACGAGAGGAAGCCGTTGGGCCGCCCCTCGGTGAAGGGCGAATTGGCGAACAGCGCGGTGGCCACCGGCTGGAGCGCGAGGCTGACGCGCAACTTGCGCACCATGTCGGCCTCGGAGGAGAAATCCAGGTTCACCTGCACGGTGCAGGTGCGGAACATCATGTCGAGGCCCAGCGTGCCCACCTTGGGCATATAGCCGGCCATGATGCGGTAGCGGCCCTTGGGCATGACGGGCGTTTCCGCGCGCGTCCATTCCGGGCTCATGCCGATGCCCAGGAAGCCGAGGCCCAGGGGCTTGGCCACCTCATGAAGCTGGGTGAGGTGGGTGTTGATCTCCGAACAGGTCTCGTGGACCGAGATCAGCGGCGCGCCCGACAGCTCGAACTGCCCGCCCGGCTCCAGCGAGATGGCGCCGCCACCCCGAGGGTCCGCAAGGCCGATCAGGGTCTCGCCTTCCAGAATCGGATCCCAGCCGCTCTGGGCCTTCATGCCCTCCAGCACCGCGCGGATGCCGGCGGGGCCCTCATAGGGAACCGGCTCGTGGCGGGCGAGGGTGAAGGGGATCTTCTCGTGCTCGGTACCGAGGCGGAAGGCGCTCTCGGGCTTGTTTCCCCCTTCCATCCACGCGACCAGTTCGTCGCGGGTTTGGATGGGTGTTGCGTCCAGCGTATCGCGGGCCATGCGCGAGTCTTTCCCTGGGCGGTCGGCCGACGGCCGCCGCTGATGCTCAAACCTGTGGGGCGCCGGAGGCGCCGGTCATGCGTGAAAGCAGGCGTTGCGCGAAAGGGTGAGATCCGGCGCGCCCGCTCAAGACCAAGGACGCGGGAACATACACGCCTGCGCCGCCATGGCAAACCGAGGGCAAGGACGAGGCCCCTGCCCTTTGGCCGCAGCATCCGCGGGCCGTGCCGGGCAAGGGTACCCGGCAGCGGCAAGGTGCGGAATCACCGGCTGGGGCAGCGCGCGGGCCGGCTCAGTGGCCCTTCGCCTTGCGGGCCTCCTCCTCCACCAGCTCCTTCTTGGAGAGCTTGCCCACGAGAGTCTTGGGCAGCGTCTGGCGGATTTCCACCTGCCTGGGCAGCTCGATCTTGGACAATTGGCCTTCCAGGAAGGTGGACAATTCCCCGGACGTGACCGTCTGGCCTTCGCGGAGCGTGACGAAAGCCTTGGGGGCCTGGCCGCGATAGGTGTCGGGAATGCCGATGGCCACCGCCTCCGCCACCGCCGGATGGAGGTAGAGCGCCTCCTCGATCATGCGCGGGTAGACATTGTAGCCCCCGCACAGGATCACGTCCTTGATGCGGTCCACCAGGAACAAATAGCCGTCCTCGTCCAGGTAACCCACATCGCCGGTGCGGAAGGCGCCATCGATGAAGGACGCGCGCGTGGCTTCGGGATTGCGCCAATAGCCGCTCATCACCTGCGGACCGCGCGCGCACACCTCGCCCCGCTCGCCCACGCCGAGAACACGACTGGGATCCGCAAGGTCGCGAATCTCGATGATTGTGCCGGGAACCGCCGTCCCCACCGAGCCGTCCTTGATGACGCCCAGGGGCGGATTGGCGGTGAGCACGGGCGAGGTCTCGCTGAGGCCGTAGCCTTCCACCAGCTTGCAGCCCGTGAGCGCCTCGAACCGGGCGCGTACCTCGACGGGCAGCGGCGCGCCACCGGAGACACCCAGCTTCAGGGAAGCAAGCTGCTCGCGCCGAATGCCCGGGGAATTGTTGATGGCCGCGAAAATGGTGGGCACGCCGGGAAACAGCGTGGGCTTCTCCTTCTCGATGGTGGCGATCAGGTCCGCCAGGTTGAAGCGCGGGACCAGGATCACCTCGCATCCGATGGAGAGCGGGATGTTCATGACATTGGTCATGGCGAAGACGTGGAACAGCGGCAGCACGCCGAGCACCCGCTCCTCCCCCTCCCGCAGCAGGCACACATGGTTGCGCACCTGGGAGGCGTTGGCGGTCACATTGGCATGGGTGAGCTGCGCGCCCTTGGGCACGCCCGTGGTGCCGCCGGTATATTGCAGCACCGCGATGTCGGTCTCCGGCTCGACGCTCACCGGGGTCGGCCGCTCGCCGCGCCGGGCGATCTCGCCAAAGGCGACGTGGCGCCCGTCCGTGCGGTCATAGACCGCCATGTCCGACCGTTTGAGAAGCTGGAAGCCGATCGCCTTCAGCCAGGGCAGGATACCGGCCATGGGGCAGACGATGATGGTCTTCAGCCCGGCCTGATCTGCCACCGCCGCGACGCGGGAATGGATGATCTTGAGGTCCGGCACCACCATGATGGTCGTGCCGGAATCCTTGATCTGGTGGGACAGCTCCCGCTCCACATAAAGCGGGCTGTAATTCACCACCGTGCCCCCGGCCTTCAGGGCGGCGAAGAAGAAGATGACCGAATAGGGCGTGTTGGGCAGGCAGAGGCCAACCTTGACCCCCTTCCCCACCCCGAGGCGCTGGAGCCCGGCGGCGGCGGCATCCACCAGCACACCCAGCTCCGCATAGGTCCATTTGCGCCCGAGGAAGTTGAGGGCGGTACGGGCCCCGTGCTTCCGCACGCTGGCGTCCAGCAGGTCCGTGACGGGCCCGATCTCGACGCCGGGAAGAGTCGTGGCGAGCATTCCTTGTCTCCCGGTCGGGACGGAGCGGCCCGTTGGCCGGGCCGCGTTTGGCCGCCGCCCGAGGGCAGCGGCGTCCCGCATCACTTCGTGACGAGCACCGTCTTCGGCTGGGCGGTGTCGAAGCGGTATCTTACGCCGACCGAAACGATATCCACATAGGCATCGTTGACCTCGGCCACCAGCGAGCCGCGCGTCGCATTGCCAAGCTCGTTCGGGAACAGCGTGATGTCGCCGCTCTGCCCGAAGATGTGGGTGTAGGCGAAGTCGAAGCTGAGGTTCGGCGTCCAGGCATAGGTGAAGCCCGCAGAGGCCCAGATGCGGTCGCTGTCCGGCAGGCGCGGCGTGCGATAGGCGTCGGTGATGGGGCTGATCTCGTAACCGAAGCCCGCGCGCACCGCCAGTTGCGGGGTCCACTGATATTCCACGCCGCCGGAGAAGAACCAGCCGTCCTGCCATTGCAGATTGAGCACGGAAGGGGTGGGCGTGGAGGAATCGATCACCAGTTCCTGCAGGTTCGACCAGTTGGTCCATTCCACCGTGCCGGAAACGGTCCATTGCGGGGCGATCTGAGACCGGAAGCTGCCGGTGATCTGGTCGGGCAGCGTCAGGCCGGCCGTGGTGGAGAGCGTCGCCAGTGGCGTGCCGGAGATGGTGGAGAGATTGGTCAGCCCCTCCAGCGTATTGTTGATGGCGGAGCGATAGCCGATGCCGATGGTGGTGCCGGGCATCACCGTGAACAACGCGCCGAGCGAGAAGCCGTAGCCGATATCGTCGCCGTTCACGACCGCATTGCCGGTGGGGAACGGGGGCGCCGCGCTGAGCAGCTGGGCGTTGGTGAGCTTGGCGTCGATGTAATTGGCGTTCAGGCCACCGCCGACGGTCAGCCAGTCATTGACCTTATAGGCCACCTGGGCGCCGAGATTGATGTCGAAGATGCGGCTGTAGCAGCCATAGTAACGGCCGGACCAGTTGCAGGTGGCATCGGTGACGAGGCCGTAGGGCGAATTGAGCGAGAGGCCCACCGCCCAGCGCTCGCCCGCATAGGTCACATAGCCGGTGGGCAACACGCCGTTGTCCACGATGTTGTCAACGCCCAGCGTGCCGAGATTGGTGCCCAGCGCGCTGCGGGCGGACGTCACGTCGATGGAGGCGTGGGGCGCGATATAGGTGACGTTGCCCTCGAACTGCATGCCGGGGACGAAGCTGACGGCCGCCGGGTTCCAGTACATGGAGGCAAGGCCCGCCCCGCCCGCGGCGTTACCGGCGAAGGCCGTGCCCTGGTAGTAGGCGCTCTGTTCGCGCAGACCGAAGCCGCCGGCCCAGGCCTCTCCCGCCGTTACGGCAAGGGGCGCCACAAGCGCCGTGGACAGCAGAAGGCGTGCGGCGCGGGTCGATCGACTGGCTCGGATCATGTCAGCCCCCAATAGCTTGGCTTTTCCTCGAGAGCGGCCCCCACGGCGCCTCTCTGGCGCTCTTATGGGTACGAACCATCTCCTATACGTCAGCATGCCCGATCGGGCCGCCGGGTCAACCACCTATCGACTGAACATGAACAGGATAGCGACCCAGTGTGACCATAAGGCAACGGATAACCAGATGACCCTCGAGACTCCGTAGAGAATCCAGCAAATCAAAGCATGATCGACTTCATTCGCGACCGCTCTCCTTTGGGATATTTCAACCCTCAGCTGAGACAAAAACCTTCCAAAGGGCATGTTGCAATGCAACAATACTATCTTGCGCCGCCCTAACTGGATCGAAGAATCGGAGCCCCCGCTTGTGCTGCCGGTCAAAGGGTGTATCTTCGGTGCCGAGCCATGACGTATAGGTGAGGTTCACCCATGCCCCCCCGTCGGACTGCACCCGGTGCCCTCACGGACACCTTCTTCACCGTCACGGAACTCGCCCGCGACCTCAACGTCACGGCGCGTACCATCCGCTTCTATGAAGACAAGGGGCTGATCCTGCCCCGGCGGGCGGGCAATATCCGCATCTATACCAAGCGCGACCGGGCGCGGCTCGTGCTCATCCTGCGCGGCAAGCGGCTCGGCTTCTCCCTGCGGGAGATCAAGGAATATCTCGACCTCTACGATCTCGACCCCTCCCAGAGCGAGCAGATCCGCCTCCTCCTCCAGAAGGTGCGCGACCGGCTGGCCCTGCTGGAGGACCAGCGGATCGCGCTGGAGGAATCCATCGGCGAGTTGAAAGAGATCGAAAGCCAGACGCTCGCCGTGCTGGAGGGCAAGCGCCCCGGCGAGGCGGCGGCAAGCTGAGGATCATCCGGGCGTCGTCAAGCGCGCCCACAGTCACCATCGAACATCCATCCGCACCGAACAGGGCGCGAAGCCCGGCAGCAGACAAAGGCAGGAGAGCCCATGCAGAACGTCGTCATCGCGGGATATGCCCGCTCCCCCTTCGCGCCCGCCAAGCGGGGCGAACTGGCCCGGGTCCGCCCCGACGACCTCGCCGCCCAGGTCATCCGCGAGTTGATCGTTCGCACCGGCGTGAAGGCTGAGGACATCGAGGATTTGATCCTGGGCTGCGCCTTCCCGGAGGCCGAGCAGGGCTTCAACGTGGCGCGCCTCATCGGCATGATCGCGGACCTGCCCCAGTCGGTGGCGGGCGTCACCGTGAACCGCTTCTGCGGCTCCTCCATGCAGGCGGTGCACATGGCCGCCGGCCAGATCCAGCTCGGCGCCGGTGAGGTCTTCATCTGTGCGGGCGTGGAGAGCATGAGCCGCGTGCCCATGACCGGCTTCAACCCCATGCCCAACCCGGCGCTCTACGCCAAGAACCCCGCCTCCTACATGGGCATGGGCGAGACGGCGGAAAATGTCGCCAACAAGTGGCAGATCACCCGCGAGGATCAGGACGCCTTCGCCCTCGCCAGCCAGCGCAAGGCCGCGCAGGCCCAGGCCGAGGGGCGGCTCGACGCGGAGATCGTCGCCATCACCGCCAACGGCAAGACCATCACCAAGGACGGCTGCATCCGGGGCGAAACCACCGCCGCCGACCTTGCCGGCCTCAAGCCCTCCTTCGACCAGAACGGCTCGGTGACCGCCGGAACCGCCTCTCCCCTCACGGACGGCGCCGCCGCCGTGCTGGTGTGCACGGAAGCCTATGCGGAAAAGAACGGCCTTGAGCCCCTCGCCCGCCTGCGCGGCGTGGCGGTGGCGGGCTGTGCGCCGGAAATCATGGGCATCGGCCCCGTGGCCGCCACCCGCAAGGCGCTGGCCCGTTCCGATATCAAGATCGGCGACATCAGCGTGGTGGAGCTGAACGAGGCGTTCGCGTCCCAGGCCCTGGCCTGCCAGCGCGAGCTGGGCATTTCCGACGACACGCTGAACCTGGACGGCGGCGCCATCGCGCTCGGCCATCCGCTGGGCGCCACGGGCGCGCGCATCGTCGGCAAGGCGGCGAGCCTCTTGAAGCGCCAGGGCGGGCGCTATGCGCTGGCCACCCAGTGCATCGGCGGCGGCCAGGGCATCGCCACCGTCCTCGAGCGCGTGTGAGGCGGGCCATGAGCGAAATTCGCAAGGTCGCCGTCATCGGCGCGGGCGTCATGGGCGCCGGCATCGCCGCGCATGTGGCCAATGCGGGCGCCGAGGCGCTGCTGCTGGACATCGTGCCCGAGGGCGCCAGCGACCGCAGCGCCATCGCCAAGGGCGCCATCGAGAAGCTGCTGAAGGCGGAACCCGCCGCCTTCATGTCCAAGGCCAATGCCAAGCGCGTCATCCCCGGCAATATCGAGGACGACCTCGACAAGCTCGCGGAATGCGACTGGATCATCGAGGCCGTGGTGGAGCGCCTGGACATCAAGCAGGCGCTCTACGCCAAGATCGACGCCGCCCGCCGGCCGGGCACGCCGGTCTCCTCCAACACCTCCACCATTCCCCTCGCGGACCTCACCGCCGGACTGCCGGATGGCTTCCGCCGCGATTTCCTCATCACCCATTTCTTCAATCCGCCGCGCTATATGCGCCTGCTGGAAGTGGTGAGCGGGCCGGAGAGCGACCCGCAGAGCGTGGCGCGCGTCTCGCAATTCGCCGATGTGAAGCTCGGCAAGACCCTGGTCACCTGCAAGGACACGCCCGGCTTCATCGCCAACCGCCTCGGCACCTACTGGCTCCAGGCGGCGGTGATCGAGGCCATCGATCTCGGCCTCACGGTGGAAGAAGCGGACGTGGTGATGGGTCGCCCCTTCGGCTTCCCCAAGACCGGCGTGTTCGGCCTTCTGGACCTCGTGGGCCTCGACCTCATGCCCCATGTCCAGGGCAGCCTGAAGCGGGCTTTGCCCGCCTCCGACCCGTTCCACGCCTTGCTGCGGGACGTGCCGCTCATCGAAACCATGATCGGCAGCGGGCTCATCGGCCGCAAGGGCAAGGGCGGCTTCTATCGCCTGAACCGTGCTGACGGCGGCAAGGTGAAGGAGGCCATTGACCTCGCCTCCGGCGCCTATCGCAAGGAAGAGAAGGCCGCCCTGCCCGAGGGCGCGGAGAAGGATCTCGGCGCCCTCCTCGGCCATGACAGCCCCATGGGCCGCTATGCCCGCCGCGTCATGGGCCGCACGCTGGCCTATGCCGCGCGGCTGGTGCCCGAGGCGGCGGACGACGTGGTCGCCGTCGATGAGGCCATGCGCCTCGGCTACAACTGGAAATGGGGTCCGTTCGAGCTGATCGACCGGATCGGCGCCTCCGCCCTCGCCGGCCTGCTGAAGGCCGACGGCGAGGACGTGCCCGCCTTGCTCCAGGCGGCGGACGGCAAGTCCTTCTACCGGGTGGACGGCGGCAAGCGCCAATATCTCGGCACGGACGGCGCCTATCACGACATCGCCCGCCCCGAAGGCGTGCTGCTTCTGGCCGACATCAAGCTCTCAAGCCAGCCGGTGTTGAAGAACGGCTCGGCCGCCTTGTGGGATATCGGCGACGGCGTGCTCTGCCTGGAATTCACCAGCAAGGGCAATTCGCTGGACGAGGGCATCATCACCCTCCTCGCCAAGGCCACCAAGCTGGTGAAGGAGAAGTACAAGGCCCTCGTCATCTACAATGAGGGGCAGAACTTCTCCGTGGGCGCCAATCTCGGCCTCGCGCTGTTCGCCTGCAACATCGCGGCGTTCGGTGAGGTGGAGAAGCTGGTGGCCACGGGCCAGAAGGCCTACCAGGATCTCAAATACGCCCCCTTCCCCACCGTGGCCGCACCGGCCGGCATGGCGCTGGGTGGCGGATGCGAATTGCTGCTCCATTCCAGCGCCGTCCAGGCCCATGCGGAAAGCTATATCGGCCTCGTGGAATGCGGCGTCGGCCTCATTCCCGGCTGGGGCGGCTGCAAGGAGATGCTGACCCGCTGGCAGGGCGACGCGGCCCTGCCCAAGGGGCCAATGCCCGCTCCCTCCAAGGTGTTCGAGACCGTCTCGGTCGCTACCGTCTCCAAGTCTGCGGCGGAAGCGAAGGAGCTGCTGTTCCTGCGCAAGACCGACGGCATCTCCATGAACCGCGACCGCCTGCTGGCGGACGCCAAGGCCCGCGCCTTGTCCCTCGTGGAGGGCTACCAGCCGCCCAAGCCCCAGGACCTCACCTTGCCCGGCCCGTCCGGCAAGACGGCCATGGTGATGGCGGCGGACGGCTTCCACCGCCGGGGCATCGCGACCAAGCACGACCTCGTGGTGGCCGACGCGCTCGCCACCGTGCTGTCGGGCGGCGGGGCGGATCATATTGAGCCGGTAAGCGAGGCGCAGGTGCTGGAGTTGGAGCGCGCCGCCTTCATGCGCCTCATCCGCACCAACGCCACGCTCGCCCGCATCGAGCACACGCTGGAAACGGGGCGGCCGCTGCGGAACTGAGGGGGCGCTGCCCCCTCCCCACCCCTCCCCCGCAAGCGGGAGAGGGAGCCTGTTGCGCGGGAGGATATGTCGCCCCGTTGCACGGAGAGGACACATGCCCCTCCCCCCGCTCGCCCCATCCCCTCTCCCGCTTGCGGGGGAGGGCTAGGGAGGGGGCAGAGCCGGGCGGAAGCCCGAGACACCCTATGCCTCTCCCCCTACCGGGAGAGCACACGAACCGAAGATCACGCGCCTCTTCGTGAGGCGGACAAGAATACGGGAGACATCGCCATGCAGGTCTATCAGCCCCCGCTTCGCGACATGCGGTTCGTGCTCCATGAATTGCACGGCTCCGACGCGCTCAAGGACATGAAGGGCCTGGAGGAGGTCACGCCGGACCTCATCGACGCCGTGCTGGAAGAGGCGGGCAAGCTGGTCACCGAGGTGCTGGCGCCCATCAACCAGTCCGCCGACCTCGAAGGCTGCATCTATGAGAACGGCGTGGTGCGCACGCCCAAGGGCTTCAAGGAGGCCTACCGCACCTATGTGGACGGCGGCTGGAACGGCATCGCCTGCGATCCCGAATGGGGCGGCCAGGGCCTGCCGGCGAGCGTGACCAAGTTCATCGAAGAGATGATGTGCTCCGCCAACCTCGCCTTCGGCCTCTATCCCGGCCTCACCCACGGGGCTTATGTGGCGCTCTCCCACCATGCCTCGCAGGAGCTGAAGGAACGCTTCCTGCCCAAGATGGTCTCGGGCGAATGGACGGGCACCATGTGCCTCACGGAGCCCCATTGCGGCACCGATCTCGGCCTGCTGCGGACCAAGGCGGAGCCCCAGGGCGACGGCTCCTATGCCATCACCGGCTCGAAGATCTTCATCTCGGCGGGCGAGCATGACCTGACCGACAACATCATCCACCTGGTTCTGGCGCGCCTGCCGGACGCGCCCAAGGGCATCAAGGGCATCAGCCTGTTCCTCGTGCCGAAATTCCTGCCCAAGGCGGACGGCACACCCGGCATGCGCAACGGCGCCCAGTGCACCGGCATCGAGCACAAGATGGGCATCCACGGCTCGGCCACCTGCCAGATGTCGTTCGACGGCGCCACGGGCTGGCTTGTGGGCGAGCCCCACAAGGGCATGCGCGCCATGTTCTCCATGATGAATTCCGAGCGCCTCTCCGTGGGCACGCAGGGCCTCGGCGTGGGCGAGGCCGCCTATCAGAGCGCGGTGGCATACGCGAAAGAGCGCCTGCAGGGCCGCTCGCTCACCGGCGCCAAGCATCCCGACAAGCCCGCCGACCCCATCATCGTCCACCCGGACGTGCGCCGCACGCTCATGACCATGCGGGCCTATAACGAAGGCTGCCGGGCGCTGGCGGGCTGGGTGGCGCGCAACCTCGATCTCATGGAGCGCTCCAACGATCCCGAGGAGCGCCAGCGCGCCGAGGATTTCACCGCCCTCATGACCCCCATCGTGAAGGCGCTGTTCACCGATCTCGGCTTCGAGAACGCCTCGCTGGGCATGCAGGTCTATGGCGGCCACGGCTATGTGCGTGACCACGGCATGGAGCAATATGTGCGCGATGCGCGCATCGCCATGATCTATGAGGGCACCAACGGCGTGCAGGCCCTGGATCTGGTGGGCCGCAAGCTGGGCGCCCATGCGGGCCGCTATCTGCGCAGCTTCTTCCATCCCGTGCTGGACTTCATCGACGCCAATCTGGACGACGAGACCATCGGCCCGTTCATGGGCCCGCTGGGCAAGGCGTTCGGCGCGCTCCAGCTCGCCACCGGCTTCATCGCCGAGAAGGGGATAAGGGATCCGGAGGAGGCCGGCGCGGCGGCCACCGAATATCTGCGCCTGTTCGGCCTGGTGGCGCTCGGCTACATGTGGGCGCGCATGGCGAAGGTGGCCGCGGAGAAGCGTTTGGAGCCGGGGGCCGATACGGGCTTCTACGACGCCAAGATCGCCACGGCGCGCTTCTATTTCGACCGCCTCCTGCCGGACGCTGCCGCCTTGTGGGGCTCCATCAAGTCGGGCAAGTCCTCCCTCATGGCGCTGGACGAGGCGCTGTTCTGACCCTTCACCACCACGAAAGCGGGACCATGGCCGAGACTTCTGCCCTTATCGACCTCATGCGTGAACGCGCGGACGCCCTTTCGGGCCTCGGCCACCGCGTGCGCTTCGACCTGACCGATTCCGGCACGGCGATCGTGCTGGACGCCACCGGCCCCGGCGCCGACATCTCCGAAGGCACGGGCGAGGCGGAAGCAGTGCTGAAGCTCTCTTCCGACACGCTGGAGAAGCTGATCACCGGACGCATCGGCCCCATGCTCGCCTTCTCCACCGGCCGCCTCCGGGTGGAGGGGTCGCAGGGCGTGGCACTGAAGCTCGCGGGCCTGCTGGACGGCTGAACGCTGCGCCAGGGCGCAAACGGGACAGAAAGGGATGGCCGGGCCTTCGGGTGCCGGCCATCTTGCATTTGAGAGGAAATCCGCGCCCCGGAGGCGACCGGGCGCTCCCTATGAAGGATCGGCTCTCCGACAGCCCTGCTTCCGCTGGGGTGTTTCAGCCTTTCATGAAAACGCTGAAACACTCACTCTCTTTGCATTTTTTGCGTTTCCTTCACGCGAACCGCCTCACACTTCGCTTGGAAACGCTCCAGGGCGGGATTGAAATGCTACAATCTATCCAAATCGATCGATTACTTCGCGCACCCGAATATTTACCGCACCAACATCCGGCACGCTCAAGTCATCGTTTCTCTCACCCGCGCGACCACTCTCCGGCAATTTGACGACTTCCTTCGTGTCCGAAATTTAATGCTTTTGAATTGGTTCAAACAGGCGACTCGGGCTGGAAATGGGCACAAGCGGTGGTATGGTCTGCGCCGCGGTGAGGAACGAAACCCCCGCCCGGAGACTGAGCCATGAAATCCTTTATCTATGGCGCGCTGATCGCCCTGGTGGGCGCCGTCGGCGTCGCCAACGCGCAGGCGCCCGCGATACCTGCGGGTGCGGAACCCATGAAGCCCGCGAACTGGCTGTTCGTGCAGGTGGCCGATTCCGTGACGGTTGACGACAAGACCATCACCCTGAAGGGCGTCGCGCCCCAGACGCTGATGTTCACCGACCGTCCCGAGCGGATGACCGGCGATGCGCCGACCTCGTCCTTCGTGCAGTTCTGGACCAGCGGCAAGAGCGACTTCGAGAAGGATCCGCCGAACGCCACCCTCGCGGTGACCGTTGACGGCAAGCCCGTGACCGCCGTGGTCGAGCTGACCAACCCGGTCATCAACGGCGACACGCTGACCTACAACTACAAGACCCTGAGCCCCGACGCGCCGAAGAGCGGCACCAATGCCAGCCTCTTCATCGACTGGTGGTACGGCCCCGGCTGGGGTCCGCGTTGGGGCGGCGGCTATTGCTGGCGCGGTCCGTATGGCGGCCTGCACTGCCGTCCGGGCTGGTGATCGGCTTCAGGCTTGAACAGGGCCTGATGACCCTCTCCTGACAGAAGCCCCGCTCGGGAAACCGGGCGGGGTTTTCTTTTGGACGGCCCAACCGCGTGATCGGAGTCGCGCGCCCTTGAACCCCGCCGTCGCCGGGCCCGGGTGCCCCAGGCGTCAGAAATGGCTGTAGCTGCCCGTGCCCATGTCCAGCAGGTTGCCCGCCGCGTCGAGGACAGTGAGGCCGGGTACGGCGCGGGTCTCGCCGATCTGGGTCAGCTTGATGCCCGCCACTTCCGCCGCGACGATCATATCCGCCACATGGTGAGGCGCGACGGTGCAGACGATCTCGTAGTCATCGCCCCCCGTAAGGGCCGCGCGCAGCAAAGCGGGCTCCGCATGCACCGCCGCCCGTGCCGCGCCCGAAAGCGGCACCTCCGTCGCCGTGATCACGCCGCCGCAGCCCGAGACGGCCAGCATCTTGGCGATGTCCCCCACGAGGCCGTCCGACACATCCATGGCCGCGCTGGCATGGGTGCGCAGCAGCGGCGCCAGGGCCAGGCGCGGCTCGGGGACCAGATAGCGCCGCTGCAGATGGGCGCGCTGCGCCGAGACCAGCGGCGCGAATCCCGGCCGCTCCAGATCGAGGCGCAGCAGCAGCCCCAAGGCGGCATCGCCGATGGTGCCGGACACCAGGATCGCCTCGTCCGGCCGGGCGCCGGTGCGCGGCACGAAGCTGCCCGCCGGCACGCCTCCTAAAGCCGTGATCGAAAGGGTGAGCGGACCGGGCGTGCGCACCGTGTCCCCGCCCAGAAGCGCGCAGTCGGCCTCGCTCAAGGCTTCCCCGAGGCCGATGGCGAACGCCTCCATCCAAGGCTCCCCCACACCCTCGGGCATGGCAAGCGCCAGCAGCGCTCCCAGCGGCACGGCGCCTTTGGCGGCAAGGTCGGAGAGGTTCACGCCCAGCGCCTTGCGGGCGATGGTGTCGGGCGGATCGTCGGGAAAGAAGTGAACGCCCGCCACCAGCGCGTCCTTGGTGAGGACAAGCTGCATGCCGGCGGGCGGGGTGAGAAGCGCGGCATCATCCAGAAGGCCGAGGGCGCCGGGGGCAGAGGCGAGCGGGCGCAGGAAGCGGGCGATGAACGCATCCTCGCCCGAGCGCCCGCCGTCCATGTCAGGCGGCTCCCGGCCGGGAGAACTCCGCCGCCCGCAGGTCGCGGGCCAGCGCATCGAGCACGGCGTTCACCATGCCGGTCTCATCCTTGTCCAGGAACGCACCGGCGACGTTCACATATTCGGCGATGACCACGCGGGCGGGCACATCGGGACGGCCCAGCAGCTCATAGGCACCCGCGCGCAGGCAGGCGCGCAGCACCGTCTCCACCCGGCGCAGCGGCCAGCCTTCGGACAGAGCCTTGTCCACCATGGGATCGATGCGGCGCTGCTCGCGCAGCACGCCTTCCACCACGTCGCGGAACAGGCGCCGGTCGGCTTCGGGGAACTGCATCCCCTCCACTTCCTGCCCGAGCCAGAAGGCCTCGAACTGGGCGAAGATTTCCGACAGCGGCGTCGCGGCGACATCCATCTGGTAGAGCGCCTGCACGCTGGCAAGCCGGGCCGCGCTCTTGCGCATGGGCTTGGGGATCTCAACCTTGGCGAGATCGGGTTTCGGGCCTTCGCTCATGGCGCCACCCGCCGCTTGAGGCGCAGCAGCGACAGCGCCGCAAGGGCCGCGCCCCCGCCCTTGTTGCCCTCGGTGACACGGGCACGCTCCCAGGCCTGCGCCTCGGTATCCACGGTGAGGATGCCGTTGCCCAGCGGCAGGCCGAGCCCGAGGCCCAGATCCATGAGCGCGCGGGCGGATTCACCGGCCACGATCTCGAAATGATAGGTCTCGCCCCGGATGACGCAGCCGAGCGCAACCACCGCCTCGAACGGACGGCCTTCCAGCTCGGCGCCTTCCAGCGCGATCTCGGCGGCGATGGGCACTTCCAGCGCGCCCGGAACCGTCACCACCTCCACCTCTGCCCCGGCGGCCTCCAGCGCGGCCCGCGCGCCGGAGAGCAACTCGTCCGCCAGCGCCTCATAATAGCGTCCCTCGACGATAAGCACGCGCGCGCCCGGAACGGGCTCCGCGTCCGCATGCTCGCGGCTGGTGGTCACCATGCAAAAATCTCCTGAACTCGCCGAGGGGTTACTCGCCCCGGGGGAACTCCGCAAGGCGCGCCGCATAGCGCGCCATCAGATCGACTTCCAGATTGACCCGGTCTCCGGCGCCCACATCGCCCCATGTGGTCACCGCCAGGGTATGGGGGATGAGCAGGCAGGAGAAGCGGTTGCCCTCCACCGTATTGACCGTGAGCGAGGTGCCGTCGAGGCAGACCGAGCCCTTGGCCGCGATGAAGCGGGCGAGCGCGTCCGGCGCCTCGAACACGAAACGACTGGTCTCGCCAAGGTCTTCGCGCGAAATCACGGGGACGGCCGCATCCACATGGCCGGTCACCAGATGCCCGCCCAGCTCCGCCCCCATGGCGAGCGCCCGCTCCAGATTGAGCCTGCGCCCCTCGGTCCAGACGGCGGCCGTGGTGATGGCCAGCGTCTCGGGGGCCGCATCCACGGTGAACAGCGTGCCCAGCGGCCCGCCCTCATGCACGGAGGTGACGGTGAGGCACACGCCCGAGCACGCGATGGAGGCGCCGATATCGATGGTGGACGCCGCATAGCCCGTGGCGATGGTGAGCGTGCGCACCTCGTTATGGGCGGCAACATCCATGATCCGCCCGAGGTCGCTGACAATGCCTGTGAACATGATGACCCACCGATGGCGGCTCCGGTGGCTTGTGCCGCCGAAGCAAAAGGACACGCCGTTCCCGGCGCGCCTGCTTTTCCCGCCTTACTTGGCCCATCGGGGGCACTTTGTCGATGCGCTGCGGGCATGGAAGGGATGCACGTATGTGCCCCTCCCCCTGCCCGCTCTTACTGGGACTGCATGTTCCGGACGCTCGTGCCGGGAAACACCACGGTGCCGCGGTTCCGCCCGGCCCGCTTGGAGTCATAGAGCGCGCCATCCGCCAACCGCATCAGCACGGAGAGGCCGGCATTGTCCGGCATGGCCACAGCGGCGCCGAAGCTCGCCGTGATGCTGCCTGGCCGGAGCGGCGCGATTTCCAGGCGGCTGATGGCAAGCCGCAGCCGGTCAATGGCCGGTTCCACGTCCCGTGGATCGTCCAACGGCATGATCACGCAGAATTCCTCGCCGCCGATCCGGCCCAATAGATCATAGGGGCGCAGATTGGCGCGCACCGTCTCGGCCACGCCGAACAGCACCCGGTCGCCCATTTCGTGGCCATAGGTGTCGTTCAGCCGCTTGAAGTGGTCGAGATCGAACATGGCCACCGCCAGCATGGACCGGTCGCGCCGCGCCCGCTCGAACAGGTTGGCATGGTGCTCGAACAAGGCACGGCGGTTCATGAGGCCGGTCAGCTCGTCCGTGCTGGCCTTGCGCTGCAGATCGTCGATCAGCTCATTCATGTCGTGCAGCAACTGCTCGACCTGATTGGACAGGCGGGACACATCATGCGGCGCCCCCCGGCTGAGCCGAACGACCCGCTTGCTGGTGCGATAGACATCGATGGCCCGCACGATCTCAGCGATCGGACGCAGCATGCGAAACGTCGCGAAAAGCGAAATGGCCACGCCAAGCAGAGTCGCGCAAAGCAACACGCCGACGGCAACACTCTTCTCAACTGAATGGCTGAAAAACAGATATACGATTAACGCAATGAGAGGTAAGTGGATGGCAGCGAAAAAAACACCGAATATACGGCAGGCTACAGAGTACTTGGCTCGACGAACCAGGTCCCAATTGGAAACGGATGAAACATCGGAATACAATCCCGCCATCTCAAGCCCTCCTCAGGATCATTGCTCACGGCAACATGTGTACGTTCCCTCTCCCAAGGTCAGGCTGATATAAAAAGGGAACCTTAGCAAGCTACCCTAAGGCGTGCATGCCGCACCTGCATGCCACCGAGGCGCGGAGACCGAACGGCCCTCGATCCCAAAAGTTTGAAAAATAATGATTTTCAAACTGCAACAGAGCTATGGAACGGGATACAACCTGCGCGGTTGAGAAACACGGGGATGTTAGAGGCGCCGCAGGCGCGAGAAGCGGTCTGCCCCCACGAGTCCCTGCTCCACCCGGGCGAATCCCACGGGGTCCGTCAGGCGCTGCAAAGGCTGGCCGGCCAGGGCGTCCACCGCCTCCGGCCCCAGGCTCGAAGGCCCCTGGAACAGGGCCACCTCGTCCACCAACCCGGCCTCCAGCAGGGCCGCCGCCAGGAGCGGGCCGCCTTCGGCCATGAGGCGCGTAATGCCCAGCAGGCCCAGAAGCTTCAGCACAGCTTCCAGGTCGAGCCGCCCATCGCCGCCGCGTGGGGCCCGCAGGACCTCCACGCCCAGGTCCACCAGGGCTTTCTCCCGCTCCAGCGGCGCATCCTCCGCGCCGATCACCCAAAGCGGCACCTGCCCCGCGGACCGGGCAAGGCGCCCGCCCGGCGGCAGGCGCAGCTCGCTGTCCAGCACGATCCGCACCGGCGAGCGGTCCTCCAGGCCCGGCACGCGGACCGTCAATTGCGGATCGTCCGCCAGCGCCGTGCCGATGCCCACCATGATGGCGTCGGAGAAGGCGCGCATGAGATGCACCTTCTCGCGCGCCTCGGGGCCCGTAATGACAGCGGGCGCGGGGCCGGGCAGCCCGGCCTTGCCGTCCGCCGAAACCGCCATCTTGAGCAGCACATGGGGCCGCGCGCGGGTGACGCGGCTGATATGGCCCGCATGGTCGATGAGGGCCTGTTCCGCGCCCACGCCCACGGTGACCCAGATGCCCGCCGCCCGCATGCGCGCGACGCCCCGCCCGCGCACCCGGCGATCGGGATCCTCGATGGCGGCCACCACCCGGCGGATGCCGGAGGCGATCACCGCATCCGCGCAGGGCGGTGTGCGGCCGAAATGGGAACAGGGCTCCAGGGTCACATAGAGCGTCGCGCCTCGCGCGGCATCGCCGGCCTTGGCGAGCGCCAGGGGCTCGGCATGGGGGCGCCCGGCTTCCGCCGTGAGCGCCTCACCCACGATGCGCGGCCCGTCTTCCCCCTGGACCACCACCACCGCTCCAACAGAGGGATTGGGCCAGGTGCGCCCGAGACCCGCCTGCCCCAACGAAAGCGCGCGCGCCATCAGGCGCTCATCCTCTTCCGGGGTGGTGACGGCAAAGGCGGAGAGAAGGCTCATTCCGGACGCCGGGGTTTGACCGGCGCCCCGGACGGCCGGTCGGCGGCCAATTCGTCCAGCACGCTCTCGAAATCCTTGGCCTCGCGGAAATTCCGGTAGACCGAGGCGAAGCGCACATAGGCGACATCGTCGATGCGCTTCAGCTCGTTCATGACCATCTCACCGATATATTCGGTGGGAATGTCGGTATCGACCTTTTCGAGGCCCCGCACCACGCGGGAGACCAGGGCGTCGACGGTGTCCGGTTCGTCCACCCGCTTGCGCAAGGCGGTGGCCACGGAACGGGCCAGCTTCTCCCGGTCGAACCGCTCGCGGCGGCCGGAGCGCTTCACCACTGTCAGCTCGCGAAGCTGAACGCGCTCGAAGGTGGTGAAGCGGCCATTGCAATGGGGGCACACCCGCCGACGGCGGATGGCGGTGTCATCCTCGGTAGGGCGGCTGTCGCGGACCTGAGTATCTTCATGCCCGCAATAGGGACAGCGCATCGTTTCGCCCTTCCGGCGCCCCGCTCAGCCGTAGATGGGGAAGCGATCCAGAAGGCTCGCCACCTTCTGCCGAACCGCCTGCTCAACCAGACTATCTTCGTCCACCCCCTTTTGCGAGAGGACGCCCAGCACCTCGGCGATCATATCGCCCACCTGCTGGAACTCCTTCACGCCAAAGCCGCGCGTGGTGCAGGCCGGGGTACCGAGCCGCACGCCGGACGTGATGGCGGGCTTGGCGGGGTCGAACGGGATGCCGTTCTTGTTGGTGGTGATATGCGCGCGGCCGAGAGCCGCCTCGGACACCTTGCCGTTGAGGTTCTTGGGGCGCAGGTCCACCAGCATGAGGTGGGTGTCGGTGCCGCCGGAGACAATAGCGAAGCCGTGGCCGCGCAGGGTCTCGGCCAGGGCCTTGGCGTTCTCCACCACGTTCTTCGCGTAGATCTTGAACTCGGGGCGCAGCGCCTCGCCGAAGGCCACCGCCTTCGCCGCGATCACATGCATGAGCGGGCCGCCCTGGATGCCCGGGAAGATGGCAGAATTGACCTTCTTGGCGATGTCCTCGTCATTGGTGAGGATCATGCCGCCGCGCGGGCCGCGCAGGGTCTTGTGGGTGGTGGTGGTCACCACATGGGCGTGGGGGAAGGGGCTGGGATGAGCGCCACCCGCCACGAGGCCCGCGAAATGGGCCATGTCCACCATGAGCTTGGCGCCCACGCTGTCGGCGATCTCGCGCATCTTGGCGAAGTCGATCACGCGCGGATAGGCCGAGCCGCCCGCCACGATCAGCTTGGGCTTGTGCTCGTCCGCGAGGCGCGCCACCTCGGCATAGTCGATGCGCTGGTCGTCCTCGCGCACGCCATAGGGAACCGCCTTGAACCACTTGCCGGACATGTTCACCGGCGAGCCGTGGGTCAGGTGGCCGCCCGCCGCGAGGTTGAGGCCGAGATAGGTGTCGCCCGGCTGGAGCAGCGCGAAGAACACACCCTGGTTCGCCTGGCTGCCGGAATTGGGCTGCACATTGGCGAAGGCGCAGCCGAACAGCTTCTTGGCGCGCTCAATGGCGAGGTTCTCGGCCACGTCCACGAACTGGCAGCCGCCATAATAGCGACGGCCCGGATAGCCTTCGGCGTACTTATTGGTGAGCACCGAGCCCTGGGCTTCCAGCACCGCGCGCGAAACGATGTTCTCCGAGGCGATCAGCTCGATCTCGCCACGCTGGCGACCCAGCTCGGCGGAGATGGCGGCCGCGATCTCGGCGTCGGTCTCCGCGAGGGGAGCGGAAAAGAAGCGGGTGTTGTCCTCCGCGGAGGAACGGGTCGCATCATGCGATGCCATGGGCGGTCTCCGAAGGTTCGGCGCGGTGGGTCCGGCACGCTGGAAAGCGCCCGGTCCAGGCAGGCGGCTCGCTTATCACAGTGCGTGGCTCAAGTCCAAAGCCCAGGTCCAAAGGCGCGCGGGAATGCCGGGGGCAGCCGCCCCCGGCGGGGAACCTGTTCAGCGCAGGTTGAAATTCACCGGAACGGTGAAGGTGATGACGCTGCCCGCCACCTCGGGCGGCGGCGCGGGCACGGGCGAGGCGCGCTGGATCATGGCCATGACTTCCGCATCCAGGCGCGGCGAGCCGGAGGTGCCCACAAGTGTCGCACCCACCACGCGGCCCGACCGATCGATGGAGAAGCGCAGGCGTGCCGTCCCCTCCTCCTTCGCCGTCCGCGATTCGCCGGGATAGCGCTTATGGCGGTTGAGATGGGAGACGAGCATGCTGCGCCAGGTGGCGGGCGCGGTGGAATTGGCGCTGGACGACCCGGCCGAGGGCGCGGCGGTGGCCGTGGAGGTGGGCGCGTCCGAACGGGGCGCCGCGCTGGTGGCGGGCGCGGGCGGCTTGCGGCTCGCCGTGGGCTTGGGCTTCGGCTTCTCCACCGGCTTGGGCGGCGGCGGCTCGGGAACCGCTTCCTGCGGCTTCTGCGGCGGCAGCAGCGCCTCCGACAGCGGCATGGGAGGCGGCAATTCCGGCAGTTCGAGCAGCGGCTCGGTGATCGGCTGAGGCGGGGGAACCGCCTCCTCAAGATCCTCCGGCAGATCCTTCACCGGCTCCGGCGCCTGAACCATCTGGGGACCCGGCGCGATGTCCTCCACCTCGGAGGGGGCGGAGACCGGCATGGGCGCGAGGTCGATCATCATGGCCGCAGCCGCCGGCTCCGCCGCCGGGCGGGGCCAGTGCAGCGCCAGATAGGCCGCGCCCACATGGGCCGACAGCACCACCGCACCCGCCACGAGCCAGCGCGTGCCGTAGCCGCCTCCGCCATGCTTGGGCGCGGGGGTCGCCGTGTTCCAGTCCATGGCGGTCAAGGGGCGGTTCCCGGCGCGGCGGGCTGGGCGGCGCCTTCGAGACCGACCAAGGCCACCTTCAGATAACCGGACGCGCGCAGGAGGTTCATCACCTCCATCACGTCGCCATAGGGCACGGACTTGTCCGCGCGCACGAAGATGCGCTGCTGGCGGTCATTGTTGGTGGCCGCGTCCAGAACCCGGCCGATGCCGTCGCGCGGAACCGCGTCATTGCCTAGCGACAAATCGAGCGACTTGTTGATGGAGAGGAAGACCGGCTTTTCAGGGCGCGGCTGCTGCTGGGCATTGGAGGTGGGCAGTTCCACCTGGATATCCACGGTGGCGAGCGGCGCCGCCACCATGAAGATGATGAGCAGCACCAGAATCACGTCGATGAACGGCGTGACGTTGATGTCGTGGTTTTCGACGAGGTCTTCCCCGCCGTGGTCGAGATTGGCGGCCATGGATTATTCCGCCGCCGCCCGCATCCGCGCGCCGCCCACCGCCTCGCGATCGAGGTCGCGGGACAGGTGGCGCATCACCTCGGCCGAGGCGTCGGCGAGGGAGCCCTTGTAGTTGGCGATGGCGCGGGAGAACACATTGTAGATGATCACAGCCGGAATGGCCGCCACGAGGCCGATGGCGGTGGCGAGCAACGCCTCGGCGATGCCGGGCGCCACGACCGCAAGGCTGGTGGTGTGCGCCTTCGAGATGCCGATGAAGCTGTTCATGATGCCCCACACGGTGCCGAACAGGCCGATGAAGGGCGACGTGGAGCCGATGGTGGCGAGGAGCCCGGTGCCCAGGATCATCCGGCGGGCGGCATGGGCCTCGATGCGGTTGAGCGCGATGGCGACCCGTTCCTTGATGCCCTCGGCCGGCAGGGCGCGGGAGACTTCCATCTCGGCCAGGGCGGCACGGACCACCGCACCGGCGGCACCGCCCGTCTTGCCCGGCACCGCCTTGGCGGCGGCGGCGAGGCCGGGGGCCCGGCGCAGCATGGCGAGGGTGGAGCGCACGGCGCGATTCGCCGTCAGAAGCTCCATCGTCTTCACCAGCCACACGGTCCAGGTGATCACGGAGGCGAAGGCGAGACCGATCATCACCGCCTTCACGACGATGTCGGCGGCCATGAACATGCCCCACGGGGACAGGTCATGGGGCAGAATGCCGGGAATGGCTTCCGGCAGCGGCGCGGGCTGGGCCGGAGCGGCCGGGGTCGCATCCTGCGGCGCGGCGCCCTGCGCCAGGGGAGCCGCCGGAACAGCGGCCGGGGCGGCGGTGGCCGGAGCCGGCTGGGCGACCGGCGCGGGCGCCACGGCCGCCGGAGCTGCGGGTGCCTGTGCCACCGGAGCGACGGCCTGCGTGCGGGGGGCCGCGGACGCCGGCGCGGACATTTGGGGCGCGGAAATCTGGGGAGCGGCGGCCGGGGCTTGAGCGTGCGCCGTTCCCATCGCAGCGCAGAACACAAGCGCTGCAAGAACGGTCGGGATCCCCCCCGGATTGAAGGCCGAAGGTAGACCCATACAGTCGCGTATCGTCATCGCGTCACCGGCGTCGAAAAAATGGAGCTGGTTTGGCTGGCGATCCGCGCTGCGGATTGGCTGGCTATCTCGTACTATAGCCTGTGTCGGGGCACGAGGTTAAGCGTTTTTGCAGTGCAAAAAGCATACGCGCCGTGATGACGCAGGGACAAGCGGTCGCCGCTCACGCAGTCTGCCCGCGCTCATTCCCGCCATCTTTATAAGAGTGGTGCGGCAGGCTGAGGGTTCGGGTCCGCGATGTCATCGGTGAGGCGCCACGCAAGGAAAGCTGGCGCGCGGCCTCGGTCGCGCGGGCGGCTGACCCATATGGCGCGCCTGACCGGCTGGTGCCTCTCCTACCTTCTCCTCGTGCATCTCATCCTCGGTGGAATCGCCGCCGGGGCGCTTGCGGGACAGACGCTCGCCCCCGCCGCAGCGGACGCCGCCCCCCTCTTCTGCACCACCCATACGGAAGCCGGACCCGATTCCCCGGCCGGAATGGACCATGGGGTGCATTGCGTGCTCTGCCCCCTGGGCGGCAGCACCCCGCTTCTGGCCACGCCGCCCGCCACCCAGGCGCCCGCCGCCCGGACCGGCCTCGACATCACCGCCCCGGCCCCGGAGGGCGCCCCCTCCCCCGCGCCGCCGGTCCACGAGCACGCCCGACCGCGCGCGCCACCCACCTCCGCCCGAGCCTGACATCGCCGCTGCCTCGGCAGCCGTCCCCGGCTCGATCCGCCGCGCCCATGCGCGCCGGATCGCGGAAAAACTCCATGATCTTTCCTTCTTCCACGCGCCACCGCGCGCGCTTGCTTGCCTGTCTCGCGTCCACCGCCCTCGCCGCCCCCGCCCTCGCCCAGGAACAGGCGGGAGAGCTTCCCGTCATCACCATCACGGGGGGACAGGCGGGCAGCATCACCGTGCTCACCCCGGAGCAGGCGCGCGCCCGGCTCGATCTCATTCCCGGCGGCGTCGCGCTGGTGACGGCGGACCAGTGGCGCGACACCCCGGCCACCACCATCAAGGACATGCTGGATTATGTGCCCGGCGTGTTCGCCCAGCCCAAATGGGGCGAGGACACACGTCTCTCCATTCGCGGCTCCGGCGTCTCCCGCAACGCCCATCTGCGCGGCGTCACCCTCTACCAGGACGGCGTGCCCCTCTCCTTCACCGATGGCGGCGGCGACTTCCAGGAGATCGACCCGACATCCTACCAGTATGTGGAGGTGTTCAAGGGCGCCAACGGCTACCAATACGGCGCCAACGCGCTGGGCGGCGCCATCAATTTCGTCTCGCCCACCGGTCGGTCCAATCCGGGCCTGGGCGTGCGGCTCGATGCGGGCAGCTTCGATTTCTACCGGCTGCAGTCGAATGTGGGCGGCGTGAACGGCGCCTTCGACGGCTACGTCACCGGCTCCTACATCTCCCAGGGTGGCTTCCGCGACCATTCCTCCGGCACCAATGCGCGCGGCAGCGCCAATTTCGGCTGGCAGGCCAACGAGAACATCGAGACGCGCTTTTATTTCAACGCCACCGATGTCCAGCAGGACATTCCCGGCGCGGTCTCCAAATATGTGGCGCTCCATTCCCCCCAGAGCGCCAATCCCACCAACGTGGCGCTGGACTATGAGCGCAACATCCAGTCCGTACGGGTGGCCAACAAGACCAGCTTCATCCTGGCCGACACCACGCGGCTCGACGTGGGCGTCTATTACAATGACAAGTCCCTGGTGCACCCCATCTTCCAGGTGCTGGACTATGGCTACCAGGATTACGGCGCCTTCACCCGCCTCGTGGACGAGCGCGTCATCGGCGGCTTCAAGAACCGCCTCGTGGCGGGCGTGAATTACGGCACCGGCACGGTGGACGCCCAGCGCTACACCAATGTCTACGGAAACGCCGCGAACCTCGTCTACATGTCCACGGACGAGGCCACCACCACCACCGTCTATGCCGAGGATAATCTCTATCTGACGGACCAGTTCGCCCTGGTGGCGGCGTTCCAGTATCTGGACGCGAGCCTCGGGCGGCTCGCTTATCTCGGCACCGTGTCGGGGGGCAATGACTACCAGCTCTTCCTGCCCAAGGGCGGCTTCATCTGGGAACTGGGGCCGGACGCACAGCTGTTCGGCAACGTCTCGCGCTCCGGCGAGGCGCCCACCTTTTCGGAACTGACCAATTTCGCCGTGGGCGACATCGCCAACCTGAAGGCGCAGACGGCCACCACGGCGGAAATCGGCTCGCGCGGCCGCACGCCCACCTTCTCCTGGGACGTGTCGCTCTACCGCTCCTGGGTGGAGAACGAGCTTCAGTGCCAGGATACGGGCGTGCTCATGGGGCTCACCTGCACCGTGGTGAACCTCTCCAACACCATCCACCAGGGCCTGGAGGCGGGTGCCAACTGGAATTTCCTCCAGGGGCTTGCGGTCACGTCCCCCTCGGCGGCGCCGGACGGCCTGTGGCTGAACTTCGCCTATACCTATAGCGACTTCTTCTTCGACAATGATCCGGTGTGGGGCAACAACCAGCTTCCCGGCATTCCCCGCCACTATCTGCGGGCGGAGCTGCTCTACAAGCATCCCAGCGGTTTCTATGCCGGGCCGAACGTGGAATGGGTGCCGCTCGCCTACTTTGTGGACGACGCCAACACCCTCAACACGTCGCCCTATGCCCTGCTCAACTTCAAGATGGGCTATGAGCCGCCGGGCGGTCGCTTCTCGGTCTATCTGGACGCCCGCAACCTGTTCAACGAAGCCTATATCGCCAGCGTCGCCGTGACCGGGCGCGCCGCGCCCAACCAGGCGCTGTTCGAGCCGGGCAATGGACGCGCGCTCTATGTGGGCACCAAGATGACGTTCTGACCGTCGCTCCCCCGCGCGGCGCGCCTCAGCGCCGGGCGGGGGCCCCGAGGGTGCGCAGCGGCTGGCCGGAACGCAGATGCGCCTCGATCTCCTCCAGCGTCCGCCCCTTGGTCTCCGGCACGCAGCGCGCGCCGAACAGCATCGCCAGAAGGCTCATGACCGCCGCCAGCGCGAACACCGGCGCGAACCCAAAGGCCTGCTCCAGCGGGGGAAAGGCCAGGAGCGCCAGGAAGCCGAACACCCAATTGGAGAGCGTGGAGAGGGCGATCCCCGCCCCCCGCAATGTGAGCGGAAAGACCTCCGACGCCATCACCCAGGGCAGCGGGCCGATGGCCAGGGAGAAGGACGCGCCGTAAAGCGCCAGCGCCATGAAGGCGAAGACCTGCACCTCCAGTGTGCCGATGGCCGCCGTCGCGGCCAGGAGGGCAAGGCTGAACGCGGCCCCGCCAAAGCCGAGGAACAGAAGCCGCCGCCGCCCGATCCGGTCCACGAGCGCCATGGCCACCACCATGACCGCGATGTTGAGGGCGCCGAAGCCGAGCGTGGTGGCGATCTGGGCGCTGCCCTCGTCCAGCCCGGCCTGGGCGAACACGGTGGGGGCATAATGGATGGCCGGGCCGATGCCGGTCATCTGCTGGAAAAAGAACAGGCCCGTCCCCACCAGCAAGGCGGGGCGGATTTCCGGGGCCAGCAGGTCGCGCCAATTGCCGTTGCGCGCATCCGCCCGCGCCGCCGCCCGCAGGGCCGCCACCTCAGCGGTGATGCGCGGATCCCGGCTTTTCCAGCCGTTCAGCCGGGCGACCAGCGCCCCCGCCTCTTCCACCCGCCCCGCCTGGACCAGAGCGGGCGGAGATTCCGGCAGGCGCCAGAGGGCCACCAGCAGGACGAGGCCGGGCGCGGCGGCGCTGGCGAACAGAAGCCGCCAGTCATCATCCACGGCCACGCCCACCAGATAGGCCGCCAGCACGCCGATGGAGAAGGCCATGGGAAAGGCGCAGGCCAGCATCCCTCGGCGGGCGGCGGGTGCGGTCTCCGCGATGTAAGCAGGCGCGGTGATGGCGCCGATGGCGATGGCCACGCCCAGCACGAACCGCCCCACCGCATGCAGGATGATGCCCGGCGCGCCCGCGCTGACCAGGGCACCCGCGATGAACAATACCGCCGCGCCCATCAGCAGGGGCCGCCGCCCCCAGGAGCCGGACAGGAGCGCCCCGGCCAAGGCGCCCATCAGCGCGCCGAGCGGCAGGGAGGCGGTCATCAGCCCCTCTTCCATGGGCGCCACCACAAGGGTCCGGCCGAGGGGGGCGAGGGTGGCGGTGATGACGCTCTCGTCATAGCCGGTCAGCAACCCCGCCAAGGCGGCGATGCAGGCGATCACATAGACCATGACAGCTCCCCGGCCACGCAGTTGGGCCCTAGTGGAGCCCGCCCGCCGGGTGCGCAATAGACAAATGCGCTCGCCGGATTTTGATGGCCCCGCGTTTGCCTGGGGGGTGCTCGGCGGCGCGCGAGGATTGACGGCGCGGTCCGCCTCCCTTAACGCCTCAGAGCTTCTCTAGAGTGCGATCCTTTGGGCGGACAGCAATCTGCTTCCCGCCCAAAGGTGAATCGCTCTCTCACTTTTTGAAAAGAGACGGATTCAGTGTTGAAACCGTATCGCTGGGCGATCCGGTCTCAAAACATCCGGCTCTTAGGAATGACTGTCGCCGCCTCATGGCCGAACTCGCGCCCAAAGCCGCGCCGCATGCGCCGCGTATCTCTTTCGTCTCGCTGGGATGCCCCAAGGCTCTCGTGGACAGCGAGCGCATCGTCACGCGCCTGCGCGCCGAAGGCTACGAGCTGACCAAGACCCATGCGGGCGCGGACCTCGTCATCGTGAATACGTGCGGCTTCCTCGACAGCGCCAAGGCGGAGAGCTTAGCTGCCATCGGCGATGCGCTGGCGGAGAACGGCAAGGTGGTGGTCACCGGCTGCATGGGCGCCGAGCCCGAGCAGATCCATGCCGTCCATCCGGGCGTGCTGGCCGTCACCGGGCCGCAGCAATATGAGAGCGTGCTGGCCGCCGTCCATCAGGCGGTGCCGCCCAGCCACGATCCCTTCCTGGATCTGGTGCCCGAGCACGGTGTGAAGCTGACGCCGCGCCACTACGCCTATCTGAAGATTTCCGAGGGCTGCAACAACCGCTGCACCTTCTGCATCATCCCCAAGCTGCGCGGCGATCTGGTGAGCCGCCCCCTCAGCGACGTGATGCGCGAGGCCGAGCGCCTCGTGAAGGCGGGCGTGAAGGAGTTGCTGGTCATCTCCCAGGACACCTCGGCCTATGGCGTGGATATCAAGTACGCCCCGAGCATGTGGCGGGACAAGGAGCGCGCCGCGCGCTTCTTCGATCTCTCCGAGGCGCTGGGCGAACTGGGCGCCTGGGTGCGCCTCCATTATGTCTACCCCTATCCCCATGTGGACCGGGTGATGGAGCTGATGGCGAGCGGCAAGGTGCTGCCCTATCTGGACATCCCTTTCCAGCACTCCAACCCGGACGTGCTGCGGCGCATGAAGCGCCCGGCCTCCCAGGAAAAGACGCTGGCCCGCGTCCAGGCCTGGCGGAAGGCCGTGCCGGATCTGACGCTGCGCTCCACCTTCATCGTCGGCTTCCC
Source organism: Aquabacter cavernae (assembly GCF_003993795.1). GTDB lineage: Bacteria > Pseudomonadota > Alphaproteobacteria > Rhizobiales > Xanthobacteraceae > Aquabacter > Aquabacter cavernae. The sequence goes on along the minus strand of NZ_RWKV01000008.1, from coordinate 293,465 downwards.
CGGCGAGACCGAAGCGGAGTTCGAGGACCTGCTCGGCTTCCTCCAGGAAGCGGAGCTGGACCGGGTGGGCTGCTTCAAGTTCGAGCCGGTGGCGGGCGCCCCGGCCAACGACATCGCCTTGCCGGTGCCGGACGAGGTGAAGGCGGATCGCTATGACCGATTCATGCGCACCCAGCAGGCCATTTCCGCCCGGCGCCTCAAGCGCAAGGTGGGCACCCGCCAGCAGGTGATCATCGATGCCGTCACGCCCCAGGGCGCCATCGGCCGCACCAAGGGCGACGCGCCGGAGATCGACGGGCGGGTGCATGTGACCTCGCGCCGCCCGCTGCGGGTGGGCGAGATCGCCAGCGTGAAGATCGACGGCGCCGACGCCTACGACCTGCGCGGCACGGCGGTCGGCTTCTGATGGTGATGCGTCAGGTGAGAACCTGACCACAAGCCACTGATATAAAATAAGTGAACAACGATCGGCTCATCCGGCCCTGCGGGAGAGCCATCGCCATGCCCTCCCCGAGGGAGAGCGGGTTTTGCCGCGCCCGCTACCCAAGCATCGCGCCACATCGGTCGCGATAGAAGACACCCGCCCCACGACATCCCAATCGCCACCTCGGACCCGCCCAAGAAAAAAGGCGCGGTCCGCTTCCGGACCGCGCCTTCTTGAAACCTGGTGTGGCTTGCGCCGGGGCCTCAGCCCTCGTCGTCGTCCGAATGCTCCGGCGGCACAAGGCCCTGGAGGCCGGCCAGCAGTTCTTCCTCGGTCATGCGGTCCATGACCACGTCGGCATCGTCGGAGGAGCGGGATTCGCTGGAGGCGATGAGCGGCACGGCCTCGGGCTCGGGCTCGTCCACCTCGGTGAAGCGCTGGAGCGAGTGGATCAGGTCTTCCTTCAGATCCTCGGGGCTCACGGTCTCGTCCGCGATTTCGCGCAGGGCCACCACGGGATTCTTGTCGTTGTCACGATCCACGGTGATGGGCGAGCCGGAGGAGATCATGCGGGCACGGTGACCGGCGAGGAGGACCAGCTCGAAGCGGTTATCCACCTTGTCGATGCAGTCCTCAACAGTGACACGGGCCATGGACTCGGCACTCCTCGCGCAGGATAATCTGAATTGTCATTTCGGAAGCCGGCCTTACTACCGTAAAAAAATTGGCCACGCAAGCCCGCAGGGCCGATTTCGCTTGCACTTTCTTTCAGAACATAGGAAAAGGTCCAAAAGAAGCGACCTTTAAAGAATAACCGCTTAAACCGTCAAATTTCACGTTGCGGGCCTTACATGATATCAAATGAAAAAATTGCGCTACTCATAGATGGCGCAAACCTCTACTCGGCTACGAAAGCGCTTGGATTTGATATCGACTACAAGAGACTGTTGAAGGAATTCCAGTCTCGCGGTTATCTTTTGCGCGCGTTCTATTATACGACGCTGATCGAAGATCAGGAATATTCGTCCATTCGACCTTTGCTGGATTGGCTGGACTATAACGGCTATTCCGTGGTCACGAAGCTCGCCAAGGAATTCACGGACGCCCAGGGCCGCCGCCGCGTGCGCGGAAACATGGACATCGAGATCGCCGTGGACGCCATGGAACTGGCCGGCCATGTGGATCACATCATCCTGTTCTCCGGCGACGGGGATTTCCGCTGCCTCGTGGAAGCGCTCCAGCGCAAGGGCATGCGGGTGAGCGTCATCTCCACCATCTCCACCCAGCCGCCGCTCATCGCCGACGACCTGCGTCGCCAGGCGGACGTGTTCATCGATCTCGTGGACCTTCAGCCCAAGATCGGCCGCGACCCCTCCGAGCGGCAGGGCCGCATGCAGGAGACGCCGCGCTTCCTGGAGCGGCGCGGCGCGGCACCGGAGCCGCACGAGTCCTGATCCCGTGACCCCGGAACCCGGGCGGGACTGCCCGCTCTGTCCGCGCCTCGCCGCGTTCCGCGCGGAATGGCGCGCTGCTGAACCCGACTGGTTCAATGCGCCCGTTCCCGCGTTCGGGCCCGCGGACGCGCGCCTGCTCATTGTCGGCCTCGCGCCCGGCGTGCGCGGCGCGAACCGCACAGGCCGCCCCTTCACGGGTGATTATGCCGGCGATCTTCTCTATGCGACCCTGAAGGAATACGGCTTCGCGCAGGGCGACTATGCGGCCCGGCCCGATGACGGCCTGGAACTGCGCGACGCGCGGATCGTCAATGCGGTGCGCTGCGTGCCCCCGCAGAACAAGCCCCTGCCCCCGGAAATCCGCACCTGCCGGACCTTCCTCTCAGCCGCCAAGGATGAGATGGCCAACCTCAAGGCCGTGGTGACGCTGGGCAAGATCGCCCATGATTCCACCGTGGCCGCGCTGGGCGCCCGTCCGGCCCATGTGCGCTTCACCCATGGTGGCCGGGCGCGCGTGGGCGGGCTGGAGGTGTTCTCCAGCTACCATTGCTCACGCTACAACACGAATACCCGCGTGCTCACGCCCGACATGTTCCGCGCGGTGTTCGCGCAGGTGCGCGCCTATCTGGGGTGACGGGCCAGGAAGGCCAGGACGTCCTCCACATTCAGGTGGGGCGGGAAGACCGGGTAGAAGACGTGCTCGATGACGCCGTCCTCGATCACCAAGGTGAGGCGCTTCAGCAGCGTCATGCCGTCCACCGTGAAGGTGGGAAGGTTCGCCCGGCGGGTGAAGGACAGGAGATGGTCCGACAGAAGCGGGTACGGCAGGTCGAGCCGCTGCGCCACTTCGTTCTGATAGTCGGTATCCTGGGTGGAAAGGCCGAAGACGTGGGAAACCCCGCGCGCCGTCAGCTCCTGGAAATTGTCGCGGAAGCTGCAGGACTGGGGCGTGCAGCCCCGCGCGCCGGGGATTTCGTCCCATCCGTCCGGATTGGAAACACCCGGCTGGCCGGTGCGGGGATAGCAATAAACCACCACGCGCCCGGACAGGGCCGACAGGTCCACCGTCTGCCCATGGGTACCGGGCAGGCGCACGATGGGCAGTTCCATCCCCGGCAGATGGGAGGCGGCGCCGTCATCCTCGGGCGCGGGGAGATTCTCGGGAAGCTCAGTCAGATCGCTCACGGGCCGCTCACTCGACGCTTTTGCTGATGATGCCGCGATCTTGCCCGACAAGCCGCCGCGCACGCAATCGCGCTGACGCGGGGCCTCAGCCCCGCTCGCGCATGAGCCGGGCCTTGTCGCGCGACCAGTCGCGCTCCTTCACGGCCTCGCGCTTGTCGTGGGCCTTGCGGCCCTTGGCGAGGGCGATCTCCACCTTGGCGCGGCCCTGCTCGTTGAAATAGATCTTGAGCGCCACGACCGTCATGCCCTCCCGCTCCACCGCATGGGCGAGCTTGCTGATCTGCCGCTTGTGCAGCAGCAGTTTTCGGGGCCGGCGCGTTTCGTGGTTGAAGCGGTTGGCTTCCAGATATTCCGGGATGAAGGCGTTGTAGAGCCACATCTCCCCGGCCTTGGCCGCGGCATAGCTCTCGCCCACCGTCGCCTTGCCGGTGCGCAGGCTCTTCACCTCCGTCCCGCTCAGCGCGATGCCCGCCTCGAAGGTCTCGCCGATATCATAGTCGAACCTGGCGCGCCGGTTGTCGGCGACCACCTTGCGCGGCAGGTCCTTCTTCTTCTTTTCGCTCATGGCTCCAATGCGGGGCAGTGCCCCGCATGCCTTCAGTTGATCAGGCCCGCATGGACAAGCGCGCGCGTGACGACGGCGCGGGACGTCTCGGAGAGCGGCACCATGGGCAGGCGCACGTCTTCCGCGATCCGTCCGAGCGCCGCGAGCGCGAATTTCGCGGGCGAGGGATTGGTTTCGATGAACAGGTGGGTGTGCAAGGGCATCAGCTTGTCCTGGATGGCCAGCGCCGCCGCATAGTCACCGGCCAGCGTCGCCTCCTGGAACTGCGCGCACAGGCGCGGCGCCACATTGGCGGTCACCGAGATGCACCCCACCCCGCCATGGGCGTTGAAGCCGAGCGCGGTACCGTCCTCGCCCGACATCTGGATGAAGCCCGGCCCCATCTCCTGCCGCTGCAGGGAGACGCGCGCCAGATTGGCGGTGGCGTCCTTCACGCCCGCGATGTTCTTCAGCTCGAACAGCCGCTTCATGGTCTCCACCGACATGTCGATCACCGAGCGGCTCGGGATGTTGTAGATGAAGATGGGAAGGCCGATGGCGTCGTTCACCGCCTTGAAGTGCTGGTAGAGCCCTTCCTGGGTGGGCTTATTGTAATAGGGCGTCACCACCAGAACGGCGTCCGCGCCCACGCGCTCGGCATGGCGCGAGAAGGCGACCGCCTCCAGCGTGCTGTTGGAGCCGGCGCCGGCGATGACCGGCACGCGGCCCTTCGCCTGGTCCACGCACCACTCGATCACCTTTTCGTGCTCGGCGGCGGTCAGCGTGGGGCTCTCGCCCGTGGTGCCAACCGGCACGAGGCCGTGCGTGCCCTCGGCGATCTGCCACTCCACCAGCTCGCGAAACGCTTTCTCATCCACGGCGCCGTCGCGGAAAGGCGTGACGAGAGCAGTGAAGGAGCCGCGGAAGCGCTCCGGGGACGCGGGGGTGGACATGGCCTGTGCCTTGTTTTGATTGACGATGTCGCCAGCCAGGAAAGCCCGGCCGGATCGCATGAGATAAACTGTTGCGGGCGGATCCGAAAGGGTATGCGGCACAAAGTTCCACGCGCCCCGGCCCGGCCCGCGCGAGCCCTGCTTTCGCCCGCTTTGCATGATCACGTCTCCACGCGCCGTGCCCCGGGCTTCGGGAATGGGGACACGTCCGCGCTTCTCTTCTTCCATCGCCCCGGCTGCTGGCCGGGTCGGACGGGTTTCGCTCACGCAGCGTGGGCCGGGACAAAGGTGCGTGAGCAGGGCTCAGGCACCTTTGCCATTAGGACTTCGTCAATCCTGCTGGCCGAGAAATAGGCCGAGCTGCGAACCCAGCGTAGAGGACGTGCAATGCTGCCAGCCAAGAGCCTGATCTCCCGCACCGCACTGGCGATCGCCCTCGCCTGCGCCGTGCCGGCTGCGGCCGTGCCGGCATCGGCGCAGGACAGCAAGAGCACCAGCACGCCTCCCAAGCCTTCCAGCAAGCCGACCGCCGCGAAAGACACCAAGAAGCCGGACGCCAAGGCCGCGTCCAAGTCGGCGCCCAAGCCGGCTCCGAAGGCGACCGCAGCCAAGGGCGCGCCGCCCACCCTCGCCGCCGCGCCCGCGCCCGTCCTTCAAGGCGACCTCGCAACGCTGCGCAGCGCGGTGACGCTCGCCAAGAATGCCAAGGGCTCCGAGGCGCTCGCCGCGGCCCAGGGCCTGAGCGATCCGGTTGCCCGCTCGCTGGTGACCTGGCTGGTGATCCGCAGCGCCCCCAACGATCTCGGCTTCGACGGCGTCGCCGCCTTCCTGCGCGACAAGCCGGGCTGGCCCACCCAGTCCACCCTGCGCCGCAAGGCGGAGGCGGTGCTGTTCACCGAGAAGCGCTCGCCCCAGGCGGTGCAGGCCTTCTTCGGAGACCAGGCGCCCCTCACCGGCCCCGGCAAGATCGCGCTGGCCCGCGCCTTCGCCGCCTCCGGCGACACGCGCATGGTGGCGGCGCTGGTGCGTGACGCCTACCGCACCGACGACCTCTCCGAGAGCACGGAGCAGGTGGTGCTCACCGAATTCGGCACCATGATCACCCGCGCCGACCACAAGGCGCGCGCCGACAAGTTCAGCTACGACCCCGACACCGAGCGCGCCATGCGCGCCGCCGCCCGCGCGGGCTCGGACGTGATGGCCCTCACCCGCGCCCGCCTCGCCGTGGCGCGCCGGGAAGCGAACGGGGCGAGCCTGCTGGCGCAGGTGCCCATCACCCTGTCCAACGACCCGGCCTATCTGTTCGCGAAGGCGCAGCTCGCCCGCCGCGCCGACCGTCCCACGGAAGCCGCCCAGGCGCTGCTGGCCGCCCCCGACAATCCCACGGCCCAGGTGGACACCGACCAGTGGTGGATCGAGCGCCGCCTCGTGGCGCGCGAGCTGCTGGACGCGGGCGACGCGCGCACCGCCTACAAGGTGGCGGCGGACGCGGCGACGCCCACCTCCGACAATTACCGCTCCGAGGCGTCCTGGACGGCGGGCTGGATCGCCCTGCGCTTCCTCAACCAGCCGAGCGTCGCGGCCGGGCATTTCGCCAAGGCCGTCGAGGGGCAGACCAATCCCATCACGCTGGCCCGCGCCGGCTACTGGCTCGGCCGCGCCTCCGAGGCCATGGGCGATACGGGCACGGCTCGCGCGCGCTACGAGGCGGCCGCCAAGCACTCCACCACCTATTACGGGCAGATGTCCCGCCAGCGGATGGGCCTGCCCCCGGTGGCGCTGCGCCGCGCGCCCGACACCGGCATGGCCCGCGCCACCTTCGACCGGCTGGAGCCGGTGCGCGCCATCAAGCTGCTCTATGCCATCGGCGACCGGGACACGCCGATGACCATCTATTACGACCTCGCCTGGCGTATGGAGGACAGCGCCCAGCTGGTGCTGCTCGCCCAGCTCGCCGAGTCTAACAGCGATGCGCGCGGCGCGCTCGTGGTGGGCAAGGAGAGCGTCTATGAGGGCCATCCCCTCGACGCCCTCGCCTTCCCCACCTTCGGCCTGCCCTCCTACACCCCCATCGGCACGCCGGTGGACAAGGCCATGATCTATGCGGTGGCCCGGCAGGAGAGCCAGTTCAACGCCCGCACCCTCTCCAGCGCCAAGGCCATGGGCCTGATGCAGGTGACGCCCGCCGCCGGCCGCGAAGTGGCCAAGCAGACCGGCGCCACCTACAGCGAAGCGCGGCTGATGAGCGACCAGTCCTACAATGTGCAGTTCGGCGCGGCCGAGCTGGGCATGCTCATGGACAATTACGACGGCAACCCGGCTCTGGTCTTCGCCGCCTACAATGCGGGCCGGGGCAGCGTGCGCAAATGGTTCCAGCGCTACGGCGACCCGCGCGACAAGGACGTGGACCCGGTGGACTGGGTGGAGTTGATCCCCTTCTCCGAGACCCGCAACTATGTCCAGCGCGTGGTGGAGAACTACAACGTCTATCAGGCCCGCTTCGGCATCAACCGCCCGCAGCCCGTGGCGGCGCGCTGAGGCTGACGGGCGCCTGAATGGCATGCGCACCTTTATGGCGGGCATGCCCTCGCGTGTTCACTCCGGGGAAGCACGGCGGGCCGGAGCTGCTGCTCGTGATGGCTGAAGCAAGCCGTCTCCGGTCAAGCCGACACGTCCTCCCGCCGCCGCATGGACGCTGAGACGTCACGCCCCTAAGCGGGCGGACAAGGCCGTGAGCCTCGTGGCCGGCCCCCGCCCCGCTGCCCTTCCGTAGCCTTGCGCGGACGGCATGGGTGCCGCCGGAGCCACGCCCTCAGTCGCTTCAAATTACCGGCCCACGGGTTTAGAAGCGGTGCAGCCTTTCGGCCGCGCCGGTCCGGCGCCCAATCAGAGCAATCCTTATGCCCGCTAACCGCCGCTCCGGCCGGACGGATTCGGCCGCGCCCGGATTCGTCGAGTTCGTGGCCATCATCGCGCTGATGATGGGCATGACCGCCTTCTCCATCGACAATCTGCTGCCCGCCTTCGGTCCCATCCGCGCGCATTACCAGCTGGAGAATCCCAACGACCTGCAGCTCCTCATCACCGCCTATATGGTGGGGTTCGGGGTCATGCAGATCGTGTTCGGCACCGTCTCGGACATTGTGGGGCGCAAGACGACCTTCATGGCGGGCCTGGCCCTCTATGCCTTCGGCTGCCTGCTGGCCATGGTGGCGGACAGCTATACCCTGCTGCTCGCCGCGCGCGTGATCCAGGGCCTGGGCGCAGCCGCATCGCGCGTCCTGTCCGTGGCCATCGTGCGCGATCGCTATGAGGGGCGGGAGATGGCGCAGGTCATGTCCTTCTCCATGATGGTCTTCCTGATCATCCCGGTGATCGCCCCGTCATTCGCCTCGCTCGTGCTGCTGGTGGCCGAATGGCACATGATCTTCGGCGCCATGCTGGTGCTGAGCCTCGTGCTCGGCGTCTGGTTCGGCCTGCGCATGCCAGAGACGCTGCGGCCCGAATTCCGCGTTCCCTTCTCCATGCGCGCCATCGGCGCGGGCATGAAGCTCGCGGTGAGCAACCGGCGGACGCTGCTCTACACCACCTGCATGGGCCTGATGATGGGCTGCCTCATGGCCTATGTGGCGGCCTCCCAGCAGATCTTCGAGGATGGCGTCTATCACCTGGGCAAGTTCTTCCCCCTCGCCTTCGCGGTCATCGCGGGCGTGATGGGCATCGCCTCCTATGTGAATGCCAAGCTGGTGCGCACGGTGGGCATGCGCCGCCTGTCGCATTTCGGCGTGTGCGGCTTCACGCTCACGGGCCTCGGCCTCGTGGTGTCGGGGCTCGCTTATGACGGGGTGCCGCCGGTCATCCTGTTCTGCGCGCTGCTCGCCCTCGCCCAGGCGCTGTTCGCGATCACGGTGCCGAACTTCAACTCCATCGCCATGGAGCCCATGGGCGCGGTGGCGGGCACCGCCTCCTCCTTCATCGGCTTCTACACGACGCTGCTGGGCGCCGGCCTCGGCCTCATCGTGGGCCGCGCCTTCGACGGAACGGTGCTGCCGCTGGGCTTCGGCTATCTGATCCTGGGGATCTTCTCCGTCATCCTGGTGGCCATCGCCGAGAATGGCCGCCTGTTCTCGGCGCAGCGCGACGGGCACCTCTGAAACGAAGGGCCGCCCGTCACCGACCGGCGGCCCTTATCTCACAGGCCCAGTTCCTTCACGCAGCCTGCCACGGCCTTGGACAGGCGCAGGGACGCCGCATTGTCCTCGGTGGTCTGGCGCAGGGTGCAGGCATCGAGATTGCTGAAGGTGGCATCCGCCTTCATGGACTTGCCGCTGAAGGCTTCCAGCGTCGCGCGCCGGTCGGCGGTCACGAGCGCCTGATATTTCAGGAGCGAGCCGGCCTTGTCCTGGGTCGGCAGGATGGGATCGGCAAAGGCGCCGGACACAAGGCAAAGGCTCGCGCCAACCAGCACAAACGTCCGCACGGGGACCTCCGGAAGAAAAGGGGTGTGCGCCGCACACGCGGCCCCTTCTCCAACCCTTCCGCGCGCGGAAAATCAAGCCGGAAGATTGTACTTCCGCCGCGTCTTCCGGCCCATCTCAGCGCGTCTTCGTGCGCATGGTCACCAATTCCTCGGCGGCCGTGGGGTGGACCGCGACGGTGCGGTCGAAATCCGCCTTGGTGGCGCCGAGGCCCAAAGCGACGGCGGCGAGCTGGATCATCTCGCCCGCGTCCGGCCCCACGATGTGCACGCCCAGCACCTTCTCGCTGCCCTGCTCCACCACCAGCTTCATGAAGCTGCGGGTCTGGCGGCCGGAGAGCGTCGCCTTCAGCGGGCGGAAGGAGGTGGAATAGATGTCCAGCGCCCGGCCCTGCTTGCGCGCGGCCTCCTCGGTGAGGCCCACCGTGCCCACTTCCGGCTCGGAGAAGACGGCGGTGGCGATGAGGCTGTGGTCCACGGTCCAGGGAGTGCCGCCGAACACGCTGTCGGCGAAGGCATGCCCCTCGCGAATGGCCACGGGCGTCAGGTTCACGCGGTTGGTCACGTCGCCCACCGCATAGATGCTCGGCACATTGGTGCGCGACTGGGCGTCCACCTTCACGGCGCCGGCCGCATCCAGGTCCACACCCGCGCCCTCCAGGCCGAGCCCGCCGGTATTGGGCAGGCGGCCGATGGCGAGCAGGACCTCGTCCACCTCCACCTCGGTGCCATCAGACAGGCGCACCGCCTTGCCGGTGTCGGTGAGCGTGATGGAGGACAGGGTGCGCCCGCACAGCATGCGGATGCCGGAGCGCTCCATCTCGGTCGCCAGATGCGAACGCACCTCCTCGTCGAAGCCGCGCAGGATCACCTCGGCCCGCTGCACCAGCGTCACCTCGCAGCCGAGCGCACGGAACAGGCCGGCAAACTCCACCGCGATATAGCCGCCGCCCTGCACCAGCACGCGGCGCGGTAGCGCCTTGAGATGGAACGCCTCGTTGGAGGTGATGGCCAGTTCCCGCCCCGGAATGTCCGGCCCCAAAGTGGGCTTCGCGCCGGTGGCGACGAGGATGTAGCGGGCCTTCACCACTTCGCCCGTGGCGAGCAGGCGCACCGTGTTCGGCCCCTCCACCACCGCGCGGCTGTTGACGATGGTGACGCCCGCCGCCTCGGCATTGGTGCGGTAGATGGATTCGAGCCGCGCGATCTCCTTGTCCTTGTTGGCGATCAGCGTCGGCCAGTCGAAGCGCGCATCGGCCACCGACCAGCCGAAGCCCGCCATGTCCTCAAGGTCATGGGCGAAGCGGCCGGCATAGACGAACAGCTTCTTGGGCACGCAGCCGCGGATGACGCAGGTTCCGCCCATGCGGTACTCCTCCGCCATCATCACCTTGGCCCCGTGGCGCGCCGCGATGCGCCCCGCCCGCACGCCGCCCGAGCCTCCGCCGATGACGAACAGATCCACTTCGGTCTCGGTCATGGCACGGCCTCGCAATCAAATCGGGCGTCCGTTCAAGACCCGGCGGGCGGCGGCGTCAAGCCGATCCGTGCCGCGTCCGGCTTGCGGGATGCCGCAGGGGATGCTTCAAGGCCCCATGGTCCGCATCCGCGAAAGCGCTCCGGCGCAGGCACCGCACGGCATCGGCCCCGTCTGGCTGTCGGCCCGCCCCGAGGCGGGCGGCACACGGCGTTTTGTCCTGCCTCTCGCCTTGCGCCTGTGGCTGGCGCAAGCGGGCGGCGCCTATGTGCTCGACCTCGCTGATGCGCCCACCGGGCCGGACGGCATCACGCTGGACATGCTGGATGCGGGCGGACAGGTGCTTGCCTCCACCCGCATCGCCGCGCCGCTTGAGGCGGTCTTCCTGCCCAAGGGCACGGCGGCCATCACGGCGCCCCTTTCCCGTCTCGGCTTCTATCCGCGCTCCAAGCTGGGGCTGAAGCTGCATGCGATGCTGGCGGGCTCCTTCCCCGGTTTGCCGCCGCTGCGGCGCTGGAAGGAGGCCGGTGCGGCGGCGCGCGACCTGCGCGGCGCCCATGCGGCGCTCATGGAGAATTCCCCCGCCCGCCTGGCCGAGCGCGCTACGGCCTACCGCGCCTACCGGGCAAAGCATGTGGAGGATTTCGCCCACACCCTGCACGCTCGGCGCGACCTGTCCTTGTGCTTCGCGGGACCGCTTCCTCCGGCCCCTGCGGAGGCTGGGCTCCGGCTGACCGCCCTCCAGGCCCAGACCGATCCGAACTGGATGTGGCACGCGGCCCTCCCCACCGGCGCGCCGCCCGCGCTCGCCCAATGGGCCCGCACGGCGGCCAAGGACGAACCGCGCCTGCGCCTCTTCGAAACCTCTGCGGACGACGCGGACGCGCTTCGCACCCTCATCGCGGGTATCGACCGGGGCCTCGTCTGCCTGCTTCCCGCCTCCGGCCAGCCGACGCGCGACGCGGTGGCCATGATCCGGGATGCCTTCGCCCGCCACCCCGACTGCCGCCTTGCCTATACGGACGAGGAGGTGCTGGACGCCGAGGGACGCCCGGAGGCGGGCCTCTTCAAGCCCGCCTTCAACCGCCACCTCCTCCAGGCGGAGGACTATCTCGGTCATCTCGTCGCCGCGCGGGTGGATGCCGTGCAGACTGTGGGCGGGATCGATCCGTATCATGGGCCTGCGGCGCGCTATCACCTGCTGCTGCGCCTCGCCGAAACCCTGCCTGCCGCCGCCATCCGCCATATTCCGCGTGTGGCCTTCAGCGACCGGCCGTCGGGCCTTGCCGATCCCCATCCCGCCGCGCGGGCGCTGGAAGAGGTGGTGGGCACCTCCGTCACCATCATGGCGGACGGACGGCTGCGGCCGCTTCCGCCCATGCCGTCCCCGCAGCCGCTCGTCTCCTTCGTGGTGCCCACCCGTGACCGGGCGGACCTCATGGGCATGGCGCTGCGCTCGCTGATCGGCGAGACGGACTATCGCAACTTCGAGATCGTCATCGTGGACAACGGCTCGGTGGAGCCCGCCACCTTCGCTTTGTTCGAGGAGATCAAGGCCGCATGGCCCGACACCGTGGTGGTGCGCGACGATGGGCCGTTCAACTATCCGCGCATCTGCAATGCCGGGGTGGCGGCGGCACGCGGCAGCCTCATCTGCCTGCTGAACAACGACATCGAGGTGGTGGACGGGCGCTGGCTGGACGAGATGGTGGCCCTGGCCAGCCTGCCGCGCACCGGAATCGTGGGCGCCAAGCTCCTGTTCCCCGACCGCACCATCCAGCATGCGGGCGTCATGGTCGGCCTGTTCCGCTATGCCGCCCACTGGTTCTCCCATGCGGACCGCGACCTGCCCGGCCCGTTCGGCCGCCTCGTCGCCCGCGCCAATGTGAGCGCGGTGACGGGCGCCTGCCTCATGATCCGCCGCGACGTGTGGGAGAAGACCGGCCCCCTGGATGCGGAGCGCTTCGCGGAGGATTGCAACGACATCGATTTGTGCCTGCGGGCACGGCGCGCGGGTTATGAGGTGGTGTTCACGCCCTTCGCCTGCCTGATCCACCACGAATCGGCCTCCCGCGGGCGGAAGCGTTCCCGTGCCCACCGCAACCGGCTGAAGGCGCAGCGGCGGCGCATGGAGGATCTGTGGGGCACGCGGACCCTGGTGGACCCGCACTACAATCCCAACCTCTCCCGCGTGAGCCTCCACGCCACCCTCGCCGCCGCCCCGGAAGGCCCGCGCGACCCGCGCACGGACGGGATCTGAAAGCCGGCTTCCGGACCTGTGCGGGGTTTGCTTCGGCGTGCTCTCCCTGTAGGGTTTCCCCCTCCCAACCCTCCCCCGCAAGCGGGAGAGGGCTTTGCCGCCCGAAGGCGGAAGGCGCGCACCCATCTCCACCCAGCGCAACAGGTCCCCTCTCCCGCTTGCGGGGGAGGGTTAGGGAGGGGGAAATGGGGCGCACAAATCCAGCGCGCCTGGGTTTCCTCCCAGCCCAAAAGCCAATGAGACGTCAAACCCATGAAAAAAGGCGGCCCCGCGAAGGACCGCCCTTGAACACTGCAAACCGCTCAGGCTGCGATCAGAGATCGTAGCCCTTCTTCTTCATCTCGGCGCGAATGCGCTCCATGGCTTCGCCATTCACCCGCGCGCCCCACTGCTGGATGTTCTGCACGGCCTGCTGGACGATGGCCGGACGGTCGGTGACCAGCTTCTTGCCCACGGCGGACTTGTAGAAGGTGAGCGCCTGCTTCAGCTCATCCTCGGAAAAATGCTCCGCATAGGCGGTGGCGAGGATGTCCACGATCTCGGACTGGCGCTTGTCGAATTCGGGGCGCAGCGCGATGGCCGCCTCGCGCAGCTGGGGCGCGAGGTCGGGATTGGTCTGGAGGAAGCCGAGCGCGGCGCCGTCCAGCAGGTTCTGGAGCACGCCGTTGAAGGCCGCGGCCTCACCGTTGGACTGCACCAGCTCACGCGCCACCTGCATCGCGCTTGCGCTCGGGGCCTGGGCGGCGCTGGGAGCCGCAGCGGGCGCAGCCGTCTGGGCGGCGGCGGTGCCGAGAGAGAGGGCGAGGAAGAGAGCCCCGAGACCGAGGCGGGTGGCAGTCGAGCGGCGCATATGGCGTTCTCCGATTTGCGAAAGGTTCTAGATCACCTCCCGCCCCTGGGCAACGCGCCCGGCGGATGGCAACCTCTCCTCGATGATTTTGTGAAAGCCGAACCGGCGCGCCTCAGGCGGGATTGATGAGGAGCTGTACGCCTTCGGGCGCGGCCAGAACCACGCGGCGCGCAAGGCCCAGGAACAGCCCGTGCTCCACCACGCCCACCACGCCGTCCAGCGCACGCGCCAGGGCGTCCGGGTCGGGAATGCGCCCCAGTCGGGCATCGATGATCACATTGCCCTGGTCGGTGCGATAAGGCGCGCCGGAGGCGTCGCGGCGCAGGTCCAGCGGGCCGCCGCAGCCGACCGAGGCAATGGCGGCTTCCAGGCGCGGCAGCAGCGCCGCCAGCCCGAAATCCACCACCTCGATGGGCAGCGGGAAGGCCCCCAGCATCTCCACATGCTTGGAGGCGTCGGCGATGACGATCATTTCCTTGGCCGCGCTCGCCACCAGCTTCTCGCGCAGCAGCGCACCGCCCCCGCCCTTCACGAGGGCAAGGCCGGGCCCCACTTCGTCAGCGCCGTCGATGCACAGATCAAGTTCGGGCTGCTCGTCCAGCGTCGCCAGCGGCACGCCCAGCGACAAAGCCTGCTCCCGGGTGCGCTCGGAGGTGGGCACGCCCACTACGGTGAGGCCTGCCTTCACGCGCTCGGCCAGAAGGTCCACGAAATGCTTCGCGGTGGAGCCGGTCCCGAGCCCGAGGCGCATGCCGTCGGTCACGAATTCCAGCGCGCGGGCGGCGGCCTGGCGCTTCAGGGCTTCGGCATCGGACATGAGCGGCTCACGGTGCGAGGAGAATTCACGGCGAGACGGCCGGCGGCACGGCCGCTGGCCCTCCCGATCAGAGTTGCTCTATCGCGCCCGCGCGGCGGCGGCAAGGCAGGCGAACGGGCGTAGCGGGAACCGATCCCTTGCCCAGGGATCAGCTCCCCTTGGATCATTTGCCCTGCGGCGTGCAGAGGATCTTCGCTTCGTTGCCGCCGCCCGCCTTGGGCACGTCGCGCACATAGCAGATGCTCATCTCGCCGGTGTTGATGTTCACGCGGAACACGCCCGTCTCCCCCGAAAAGCCGGTGGAGACCAGCGCATAGGCGCTCGCGGTCTGCGGCCCGGCGCCATCGCCCTTGGCGAAGCAGCGGGTGACGCCCACCTGGGCCGCGTCCGGCCGCTCGAACTGGCAGGCATTCATCTCGCCGGTCTGGCGGTTCACGGAATAGACCCGGTTCGCCTTGTCGGAAGGCGGCGCGGCAAAGGAGAAGCCGCCTTGCGCCGGCTGGGCCTGGGCGGCGGGCGCCAGCGCCAGAACCGCGAGAAGACCGATCATCCCCGTACCCACGCGCCCCCGCGCGCCACTGCAAAAAGACACCCCGAACATGATTCCCTCCGACGAACGGCGCGCGAGAAAGGCTGGACAGCAAAAGCGGCAGGATTGTACGCACTTCCCGGCGGCACAGTACCGCGAAAAGGATGCGCAAAAAGGATGACATCCATGCCGGCTTCCCCGCTCGTGATCGCATTCGACCTGGACGGCACCCTGGTGGACAGCGCCCCGGACCTGTTGAACACGCTGGACGTGATCCTGAAGGAATACGGCGTCGCCCCCGTGGACCGGGGGGCCACCCGCACCATGATCGGCGCCGGGGCGCGCATGCTGCTGGTGCGCGCGCTGGAGCGGGCGGGCGCCCTGCCCGATGTCGCCACCCTGGACGGCCTCACCCGCCGCTTCATCGACCATTATGCTGATCATATCGCCGACGATTCCCGCCCCTTCCCTGGCGTGGAGGCTGCGCTGGACCGGCTGGCGGCGCGCGGCGCGAAGCTTGCCGTCTGCACCAACAAGACCGAGCGCCTCGCCCGCCTGCTGCTGGACCGGCTGGACCTGACACGGCACTTTTCGGCCATCACCGGGGCCGACACCTATGGCGTGGCGAAGCCCAACCCGCTGCCGCTGCTCTCCACACTCGCCGCCTGCGGGGGCAGCGCCGCCCATGCGGTGATGGTGGGCGACAGCGCCACGGACGTGGCCACCGCCAAGGCGGCGGGGGTGCCCTGCGTGGCGGTCACGTTCGGCTATACAGAGGTGCCCGCGCACGACCTGGGTGCCGAGCGCGTCATCTCGCGTTTCGCCGATCTGGAAGCCGCCATCGACGCCCTTGGCCTCGAAGTCGCCTGACCTCTTAAAATGAATCACCATGCGGGTTTGCTGCATTAACGTTTCGCTAACCCTCTTGGCGCAGGAGTCGATGCGTAACCTCTCCCGGCGGGACTCACCCTCCCGGCGGGGCGCGGATCGAGGGCCATGACGCTTTCCCTCCCCTCTGGCGCTTCCAGGGCTCCTTCCGCATTCGCGGAGACGGGGCACGGGGCCGGATTCCAGGGATTGGTGGGGCCCGTGGCAGCCCTCCTGGCGGGCACGGGACTGGCCGCTTTCGGCATGCTGGGCGAATCGCAGATCGCGGCCTTGAGCGGCGGCGTCCTGTGGGGCGCCGGGCTGCTGGGCCTCCTCGCCGCCCGGCGCGGGCGGATCCGGGCGGACGCGCTGGATGTGGCGCAGGCTCAATTGCGCGCGCAGGAGGACGCCCTGGCGCGGGCAGAGGAAGAGAATGCCGCCAAGTCGCGCTTCCTGGCCGAAATGAGCCACGAACTGCGCACGCCCCTCAATGCGGTGATCGGCTTCTCCGAAATGATGGCCCATGAGGTGTTCGGGCCGCACACCGTCTCCACCTATGGCGAATATGCCCGCGACATCCACACGTCCGGCCGCCATCTGCTGGCGCTGGCCGACGACATATTGGACCTCGCCCGCATCGAGACAGGCCATAGGGCCTTGCTGGAGACCGCCGTCTCCCTTCCCGATCTTGCGGGCGACTGCACGCACATGATGCGCCTGTCCGCCGCCGCCCGCTCGGTGACCCTCACCTGCGCGCCCGGCGAAACGCCCCTGCGGCTCTGGGCCGATGAACGGGCGCTGCGCCAGATGGTGCTGAACCTCCTGGGCAATGCCATCAAGTTCACGCCCCATGGCGGGGAGGTGCATATCAGCACCGGCCTCGACGGGCGCGGCGCGCCATATCTGGAAGTGACCGATACCGGCCCCGGCATCGGCGAGGCGGAATTGCCGCTGGACCTTGCCGCGCGCCACAGGGAGAGCACGCTCGACCCCACCACCGGGCGCGGCGCGGGCCTCGGCCTCACCATCGTGCGCGCGCTGGCGGGGCTCCATGGGGCGGAGCTGACCTTGTCCGCCCGCCCCGAGGGCGGCACGCGGGCGTCCGTCACCTTTCCGGCCGCACGCCTCCTGCCGACCTTCGACGCCCCGGAAGGGGCGCGGGCGATTGCCTCAACCGGCGTCTGAAACGCCCGCCTCAGCGAAGGTGGCCATGCCCTTGTGGCAGGCGACGGCCGCCTTCACCACGCCAACGGCAAGCGCACCGCCGGAGCCTTCCCCGAGCCGCATGCCGAGATCCAGCAGCGGGTTGAGGCCGAGCCGTTCCAGCAGGCGCCCATGGGCCTGCTCGGCGGAGACATGGCCGGCAAGGCAATGGTCCAGCGCGGACGCATCAAGCGCGTGGAGAATGGCCGCCGCCGCCGTCACCACATATCCATCCAGCACCACCGGCACCTGCTCGTGGCGGGCGGAGAGGATGGCGCCCGCAATGGCCGCCAGTTCGCGCCCGCCGAGGCGGCGGAGCACTTCCAGAGGATCCGACAGAGCCGGGCCGTGCAGCGCCACGGCGGCGCGCACCGCTTCGATCTTGCGGGCGAGAACCTCGCCGCTGGCGCCGGTTCCCGCGCCCACCCAATCCTCCGGCGCCCCGCCATAGAGGCCGTGGCAGACGGCGGCGGCTACCGTGGTGTTGCCGATGCCCATCTCGCCCAGCACCAGAACGTCCGCGCCGCCCGCAATGGCCTGCATGCCGAAGGCCATGGTGGCCGCGCAGGCGCGCTCGTCCAGCGCCGCCTCGCGGGTGATGTCGCCCGTGGGGATGTCGAGCGCGAGATCGAACACCCGCAGCCCGGCATCGAAGGTGGAGCAGATCTGGTTGACCGCGGCCTTGCCCGCCGTGAAGGCGTCGAGCATCTGCTTGGTGACCGCCGAGGGATAAGGCGAGACGCCCTGCTCCGCGACGCCGTGCGTGCCCGCGAACACCGCCACCATGGGCCGGTTGGCGGTGGGGATGGCCTTGCCCTGCCAGGCGGCCAGATGGATGGCGATCTCTTCCAGGCGGCCCAGCGCGCCGGGCGGCTTCAGCAACTGCCCCTGCCGTGCCAGCGCCTCCGCGCGCGCGGCCTCGTCCGGGCCGGGCATGGTGGAGACGAGGTGGCGGATGTCGTCGAAGGGGAGGCCGGAGGGAGAGGGCTGCATGGGAAAACCAGTCCTGGAGCCTGATCCGATCAGGTTGAAGCGACCCGGTCGGTGAATCAGCCTCTCAATCAGTGATAGGGAGCGGTTCACATGCCGCCTTCGAGCAAGCCTTTGCTTTAAGGCGGCGCGATCACGCTCCAGAGGTGGCGCATCTGTCTGCCTTCAGGCTCCGGGGGTCAACCCCCGGGGGGCGGCGTGGAGGCGTCTGCCGTGTCCTGGGCTGCGCGCCCGCCCCTAAATGAAAATGGCCGGGCAGAGCCCGGCCATTTCGATCATTCGGCCGGAGCCGGGTGGTTGGTATGGGGCGTGTGGTCATCGTCCGGCCCCGCTTCCCGCTTCGCCTTGCGCTTCTCGCTGAAGGAGGCGAGCCAGCGGGCGAAGACGTAGAAGATGGGCGTGAAGATGAGGCCGAAGCCGGTCACGCCGATCATGCCGGCGAACACCGCCGTGCCCAGCGACTGGCGCAGCTCGGCGCCCGCGCCCACCGCCCAGACCAGCGGCACCACGCCCAGGATGAAGGCCAGCGAGGTCATGATGATGGGACGCAGGCGCAGCCGCGCCGCTTCCACAGCCGCCGCCTGACGGCCCTCGCCCTGATCTTCCAGTTGCTTGGCAAATTCCACGATCAGGATCGCGTTCTTCGCTGCCAATCCGATGAGCACGATGAAGCCCACCTGGGTCAGGATGTTGTTGTCCTGCCCTCGCATCAGCACGCCGATCAGCGCCGCCACAAGGCACATGGGCACGATGAGGATGACCGCCAATGGCAGTGTCAGGCTCTCATATTGTGCCGCCAGCACCAGGAAGACGAACACCACGCCCAGCGCGAAGGCGAAGATGGCGGTGTTGCCGGCCCGCTGCTGCTGGTAGGCGAGCGCCGTCCACTCATAGGCGAAGCCCTGCGGCAGCACCCGCGCCGCCAGCCCCTGCATGATCTGCATGGCCTGGCCCTGCGAGTAGCCCGGCGCCGGTGAGCCATCCAGCTCGGCGGACGGGTACAGGTTGTAGCGCGGCACGCGATAGGGGCCGGAGAGGTCCTTCAGCGTCGCGAAGGAACCGATCGGCACCGTCTCGCCCAGTGCATTGCGCACCCGGATCTTGAGCAGGTCGTTGGGATCCATGCGGAACGCGGCATCCGCCTGCACCTGCACGCGGAAGGTGCGGGTGAACAGGTTGAAGTCGTTCACATAGCTGGAGCCGATATAGGTCTGCAGCGCGCCGAACACGTTGGCCATGTTCACCTGGAGCAGCTGGGCGCGCTCGCGGTCGATGTCCAGATACATCTGCGGCGTGGAGGTCTCGAACAGCGAGTAGACCTGCATGAGGCCCGGCGTCTGCGCCGCCGCGCCCATCATGGCGTAGACCGTGCTCTGCAGGACCGAATAGCCCATGCCCGCCCGGTCCTCCACCATCATGCGGAAACCGCCCGCATTGCCGATGCCCTGGACCGGGGGCGGCTGCACGACGATGAGCATGGCCTCCTGGATGGAGGCGAGCTTGCCGAACAGCGTCCGCTGCACCGCCGTGGCGGTGCGGGTGGGATCGCCGCCGCGCTCGCTGAACGGCTCCAGGATCACGAACATGGCGCCGGCATTGGGCGCGTTCGTGAAGGTGGCACCCGAGAAGCCGACGATGTTGACGATATGGCCCACACCCGGCGTGCCCAGAACCTGATTGGCCGCGCGGGTCATCACGTCCTGCGTCCGCTCCATGGACGCGCCCGGCGGCAGCTGGGCCGCGATGATCAGGTAGCCGCGGTCCTGCTGCGGAATGAAGCCCTGGGGCGTCGTGGAGAAGAGGTAGCCACCGAACGCCACCAGCCCCGCATAGACGATGAGCATGAGCGCCACCACGCGCACGAGGCGCTTGGTCAGCCACGCATAGCCATTGCCCAGGCCCTCGAAGGCCCGGTTGAAGCCGCGGAAGAAGCCCACGATGGGCTTGGCATACCACGGCACCGCATGGCCCTCGCGATGCGGCTTCAGCAGCAGGGCGCACATGGCCGGAGACAGCGTCAGCGACACCATGAGCGAGATGATGGTGGAGCCCGCGATGGTGAGCGCGAACTGGCGATAGAACTCGCCCGAAATGCCGGTGATGAAGGCGCTCGGAATGAACACCGAGGCCAGCACCAGCGAGATGGCCACCAGCGCCCCGCCCACCTCGTCCATGGTGCGGTAGGCGGCATCGCGCGGCGACAGCCCGGCCGCGATATTCCGCTCCACGTTCTCCACCACCACGATGGCGTCGTCCACGACGATGCCGATGGCGAGCACAAGGCCGAACAAAGACAGGTTGTTCAGCGAGAAGCCGAACAGCGACATGAAGAAGAAGGTGCCGACCAGCGAGATGGGGATCGCCACGATGGGGATGATCGCCGCCCGCCACGTCTGGAGGAACAGCAGCACCACGATCACCACCAGCACGATGGCCTCGACGATGGTGTGCACCACCGCATCCACCGACTGCTGGATGAACTCGGTCGGGTTGTAATAGATGGCGTACTTCACGCCTTCAGGCAGTTGCTTGCCCAGCTCCTTCATGTGCTCCACCACCGCATTGCCGGTGGCGAGCGCGTTGGAGCCGGGGCGCTGGAACACGCCGAGCGAGATGGACAGGTCGCGATCGAGATAGGACGTGGAGGAATAGTCCTGGGCGGAAATCTCCACCCGGGCCACATCCTTCAGCCGCACCAAGGCGGTCTCGGTCTGCTTGATCACCACGTCGCCGAACTGCTCGGGCGTGGTCAAGCGGCCGAGCGTGCGCACCGCGATCTGGAAGGCGCGCTGCTGGGGCACGGGCGGCTGGTTCAGCACGCCGGAGGCCACCTGCACGTTCTGCGCCTGGAGGGCCGCCGTCACGTCGCCCACCGTCAGGTTCAGCTCCTGGAGGCGGGTGGGGTCGAGCCAGACCTGCATGGCGTAGTCGCGATTGCCGAACACCGTGATGGAGCCGACGCCGTCGATGCGCGAGAGCACGTCCTTGATCTGGACGTTCGCCACGTTGGAGATGAACAGCGGGTCGCGCGAGCCGTCCGGCGAATAGAGGCTCACCACCAGCATCAAATCGGGCGAGCTTTTGGCCGTGATGACGCCGATCTGCTGCACTTCCTGCGGCAGGCGCGGCATGGCGATGGCCACGCGGTTCTGGACCTGCACCTGGGCGATGTCGAGATCGACGCCGAGGTCAAAGGTGACCGCAATGGAGAAGCGGCCGTCGGCGGTGGAGTTGGAGGAGACGTAGAGCATCCCCTCCACGCCGTTGATCTGTTGCTCGATGGGCGCGACCACCGTGTCGGCCACGGTCTCGGCGCTGGCGCCGGGGAACTGGCCGGTCACGTTGATGACCGGCGGCGCGATGTCGGGATATTGAGCCACGGGCAGGCGCAGATACGAGATCGCGCCCAGCAGCATCACGACGATGGACACCACCCATGCGAAGATGGGGCGGTCGATGAAGAAGTGGGACAAGCGCATAAGATCGCCCTCCTCACTTGGCCGACGCGGAGCCGTTGGGCGCGTTCGCGTCCGCCGGCGCCGGAGGCTTCTCCTCCTGTGGCGTCACCTTTATGCCCGGACGCACGCGCATGAGGCCGTTCACCACGACCACGTCGTCGGGCTTGAGGCCGGTCTTCACCACGCGGCGGTCCCCGTCCAGCGGGCCGAGCACCACCGGGCGGATCTGCACGGTGTTTTCCGGGCCCACCACATAGACGAACTTCTGGGTCTGCTCGCTGCCGATGGCCATGTCCGGCACGGTCAGCGCCTGATACGGAGCGCTGGCGGGCAGGCGCACGCGGCCGAACATGCCGGGGCGGAACAGGTCGCTCTTATTGTCGAACACGGCGCGGCCGCGGATGGTGCCGGTCTCGCGGTCCACCAGATTGTTCAGGAAGTCCATCTTGCCGTGATACGGCCAGCCCTTGTCGTCGATCAGCTTGAGATCGACGGACGAGCCGTCGATGCCGCCGCTCTGGAGCGCGCGCTGATAGCGCAGCAGCGAGGCTTCATCGAAAGTGAACTCGAAATAGATGGGGTCAGTCGAGACGATAACAGCCAGCAGCGTGGGCGTGCCGCCGCCGCCGCCGATCACGTAATTGCCGACGGACACGCGCCGGTCGCCGATGCGGCCGGTGACGGGGGCGCGCAACTCGGTGAACTGGAGGTCGAGCTTGGCCTGGGCGACGGCCGCCTCCTGCCCCTGCACGGTGGCGGACGCGGTGCGCTGGGTCTGGGTGCGCTGGTCGAAAGCCTGCTTCGAGATGGCGTTCGAGGTCTTGTCCTCGATGAGGGTGCGGGCGCGTTCCAGATCCGTGGTGGCGAAATCGAGATTGGCCTTGGCCTGGGCGAGGTTCGCCTCGGCCTGCTGGAGCGCGATCTTGTAGGGGCGCTGGTCGAGGGTGAAGAGCAGGTCGCCCTCCTTCACCATCTGGCCGTCCGTGAAGCTGATCTTCTCCAGGTAGCCGGAGACGCGGGCATTCACCTGGACGTGGTTGATGGCCACGAAGCGGCCCACATACTCGTCAAATTCGGTGATGCTGCGCGTCTGGGGCTTCGCCACCGTCACGGTGGGGGGCGGAGGCGCGCCGCCACCCTGCTGCTGCTGCGGCTGGCCGCAGGCGGCCAGCAGGAGCACGGGGGCGAGGATTGCGAGCTTTTGCGTCAGGCGCGGGGAAACCAACATTCTTACGGCTCCGATCGGGCGCCGGAAACGCCACGAGGGGTGTCAGTGGCGAATTCGACATCTCCCGCAACTGACGAGCCGTTTTCGCTCGCGTCGAATAGCACAGCTTTTTCGCAGTGCAAAATGCCAGTTGCGTTCATTTTGCAGGCGTTTGCGGTGGTCCGCCCCCGGCACGCCGCAGCAGTGGGCGCAACACGCCGCGCCCCAAAAGCACAATGACCGCAACTATATAGGCAAAGCCGCCGGCCGCAACCACCAGCAGCAAGGTCACTTCTTCACGCGCGTCCGGCAAATGGGCGGCAAGGCGGCTTGCAAAGGGCAGCGTGGCCCACAGCGTTCCCGCCAGCACCAGCGCGCAGATGAACAGGCGCACCAGCCGCCCGGCCAGGAGATTGTCGCCGAGCGGCAGCCCCTTGCGCCACGCGAAGAAGATGAGCAGCGCGAGGTTGATCCAGCCGCCCACCGCCGTGGCCAGCGCAAGCCCCACCTGCGCCAGCGTGCCCATGAGCACGAATTTCAGCGCCACGTTCACTGCCACCGCGCTGAGCGAGGCGATCATGGGCGTGGTGGTGTCGCTGCGGGCATGGAAGGGGGCGATGAAGCCGCGCAGCACCACGAAGGCGATGAGCCCCAGGGCATAGGCCTGGAGGGTGGCCGCCGCCTCCGCCGCATCTCCTGCCGTGAACGCGCCGCGCGCGAACAAGGCGCGCATGGTGAGATCGGGAATGAGGAGCGAGGCCACCACGAAGGGCGCCGCCAGCAGCACGGCGAACTCCACCGCCCGCGCCTGCGCCTTGGCGGCCCCCACATCGTCATTGGCCGCGAGGCGCCGGGACATTTCCGGCAGCAGCACCGTGCCCACCGCGATGCCGACCACGCCGATGGGCAATTGATTGATGCGATCCGCGTAGTAAAGCGCGGAGAGCGCGCCGGACGGCAGGAAGGTAGCGATGATCGTGTCCGCGAACAGCGCGATCTGCACACCCGCCGAGCCAATGATGGCTGGCCCCAGCGCCTTCAGGAAGCGCCGCGTGCCGGGATCGAGCTTGGGCCGGGCGAATCTCAGCCCGATTCCCGAGCGCTCGGTATCCCAGAGCAGCAGCATCACCTGCCCCACGCCGGAAATCAGCACCCCCCAGGCGGCCGCGTGCCCCGCCGTGGGGAACAGACCCGCGCACAGCAGCGTGCTGATCATGCAGATGTTCAGCAGGATGGGCGAGGCCGCCGCCATGGCGAAGCGGTTCACCGCATTCAGCGCGCCGGAGGCCAATGTGGCCACGGAAATAAGGGCGAGATAGGGAAAGGTGATGCGGGTGAGCGTCACCGCCAGATCGAAGCGCGCCGGATCCTCCGCGAGGCCGGGCGCCAGCAGCCCGACGAATTGCGGCGTCAGCCCCAGCGCGAGGGCCAGCAGAACGCCGTGCACCAGCATCATGCCGGTGAGGATCTCGTCCGCGAAGCCCCGCGCCACGGGAACGCCGTCCTGCTCCTTCAGCCGGGCATAAGTGGGCACGAAGGCGGCGTTGAAGGCCCCTTCCGCGAAGATGGCCCGGAAATGGTTGGGCAGGCGGAACGCGACCAGGAACGCATCCGCCACCGGCCCCGCGCCCAGCACCGCCGCCATGATCACGTCGCGCACGAATCCCGCCAGCCGCGAGACCAGCGTCAATCCGCCGACGGAAAGAATGGAGCGCAGCATGGTTCGGCGATTCGTGGGGGTGGCTGAGTTTCACATGCCTAGAGCACGCATCGTACAAATTGTACGAATAATCTGAGCCGCGCACGCTTGGCGCGGAAAGGATTCCGCGTATCGCGGGTCCAGATAGGGCGGCACCCCGAGCTTCGCGCGCCGCTTCGCGCCGCCCCCTCCCTATCCCTCCCCCGCAAGCGGGAGAGGGGACCTGTCGCGCGGGAGAATGAACGCACGCCCTCCCCGCCTTCACACCGGAAAGCCCTCTCCCGCTTGCGGGGGAGGGTTGGGAGGGGGCAGTCCGTTGCGAGGAGGAAGGGGGCTACTCAAGCGCCGAACACGCCGACGCCCCCCTGCCCTCACGCCGTCAAGGCGCGGCGGACGGCGGCGACGATGCGGTCCTGGGTGGCATCGTCCAGATAGGCATGCATGGGCAGGCTGATGACCTCGGCGCACAGCGCCTCGCTCACCGGCAGAAGGTCAGCCGGATAGGCGGCATAAGCGGGCTGCTTGTGCATGGGGATGCGATAATAGACCGCCGTGGGCACGCCATCCTTGCGCAGGGCGTCGGCCAGCGCGTCGCGGCGGCCGGGGGCGAGGCGGATGGTGTATTGCGCCCAGGTGGAGGTGGCGCCCTCCGCCATGGCGGGCACGATGGCCACATCCGCCAGAAGGCTGTTGTAGCGGGCCGCGATGCGCATGCGCGCCGCGATCTCGTCCTCGAAGATGTCCAGCTTCTCGATGAGCACCGCCGCCTGGATGGTGTCAAGGCGGGCGGTCATGCCGATGCGGACATTCTCATACTTGTCCACGCCCTGGCCGTGCTCGCGCACACTCTTGAGCACGGGCACCAGCGCGTCGTCATCGGTGAAGACCGCGCCGCCGTCGCCATAGCAGCCGAGCGGCTTGGCGGGGAAGAAGGAGGTGGCGGAGGCATCGCCGATGCTGCCGGTGCGACGGCCGTGCCAGCTGGCGCCGAAGCCCTGGGCGGTATCGCACAGAACCTTGAGGCCGTGCTTCTGCGCCACGGGGAGCAGCGCGTCATAGTCCGCCGCCTGGCCGAACAGGTCCACCGGCATCACCACGCGGGGGGTGAGCCCGGCGGCCTTGGCGACCGCCACGGCCCGGTCCAGGCTCTCGGGGTCCATGTTGAAGGTGTCGGGCTTCACGTCCACGAAGACCGGGCTCGCCCCCACCCACGCCACCACTTCGGCGGTGGCGCAGAAGGTGAAGGCGGGGCAGAACACCGCGTCGCCCGCCTTGATGCCCCAGGACATGAGAATCATGGCCAGGGCATCGGTGCCGCTGGCGCAGGCAATGGCGTGCTTGGCCCCGGCAAAGGCGGCAAGCTGCTCCTCCAGCATCGCCACTTCCGGGCCATTGATGAAGCGGCAGCTATCCAGGACCGAGGTCACCGCCCGGTCGATGCGCGTGCCCAGGCGGGCGCGCTGCGCCGCCACGTCGATGAAGGGGATGGGGGCCATCTGGCTCGTCACATGCGTGGTCATTCGGCCTTGGATTCCGGTTGTCAGCCCACCACCCGGCGGCGGTCGGCGGAGGAGCGCTGGCTCGCTTCGGAGCGGCCAGTGAGGCAGGAAATGGCGATTTCGAGGCTGGCGACGCCCTCGTCCCCGCTCACGGCGGGCGGCTTGCCGCCGCGCACCGCGCCCAGGAACTGCTCCAGCTCGGAGCGCAGCGGTTCCGCATAGGCCACCGGCAGGTGGCGCATGGAATAGGAGCCGTCGGGACGATAGTCGAAGCACTCGGTGACCTGCCGGGTGAGCAGGTCGCCGATCACGTATTTCTTGCGCGTGGCCACATGCACCGTGCGCGCCTTGAAGGGCGTGAGCCAATTGGTGTTGATGTGCGCCAGCACGCCGGAGGCGGTGCGGAACTGAAGCAGCGCGATGTCCTCGCGCTCCGCCATGGCGGAGGAGGTCTGCGGCTGCACCTCGATGATATCCGAGCCGGTGAACCAGCGGATCAGGTCGATGTCGTGCACGGCCAGATCGATCACCACGCCCACATTGGACATGCGCGGGGGAAACGGACCCACGCGGGTGATGGCGATGGACAGCAACTCCTCGTCGGCAATGGCCTTCTTCACCGCCTGCACGGCCGGATTGAAGCGCTCCACATGGCCGATCATGAGCGTGACATTCTTCGCCCGCGCGGCCGCGACGATCTCGCGGCCCTCCTCCACCGTTGAGGCGACCGGCTTCTCCACCAGCACCGAGACGCCGGCATTGATGATGTCCAGCGCCACGGGATGATGCAGATGGGTGGGCGCGGCCACCACGATGGCGTCCAGCCCGCGCGCGATCAGCGCGTGGTGGTCCTCCACCGCCTCGCACCCCAGGAAGCTCGCCACGCGGCCGGCCTGGGCCGTGTCCGGGTCGGCGATCGCCACAAGCTCGGCGCCGGGCAGTTCCGCCAGCACGCGGGCGTGGTTGGATCCCATGATCCCGATTCCCGCCACGCCCACGCGGAGGGGACGCGCGGTGTCGGTCTGAGCCATGTCGATCCTCATGTCTGACAAATCACTTGTCCCGGCTCTATCACGGGAAACGGGGCGCAAGCGAGACACAGGCCGTTCCGCGGCTGTGCGGAAACGTTCAATAATTGCGTCGGCATATTACCGCCGGGCCGCGCGGGTTCGCCCGCCGCCGGACAGCAAAAGGGCGCGCCGATGACCCGGCGCGCCCTGTCCCGTGCCTTGCGGCGTCAGAACTTGTAATTGATTCCGAGCCGTGCGCTGGAACTCGTCAGTCCGGCATCGGTGCCGATATTGTCGTAGGTCTTGGATCCGAGGTCCGTATAGAGATATTCGGCCCGCGCGGTCCAATTGTTGGTCAGCGCATACTCGATGCCGGCGCCGGCAGTCCAGCCCACATGGGTCTTGGCCGATTCGAAGCCGTAATCGGTGATGGAATTGCGCCCATAGGCGAGACCGCCCGTCACGTAGGGCAGCACGCGGTCCAGCGAATAGCCGAGGCGCGCGCGCACCGTGCCGAGATAGTCCAGCTTGCTGTCGAGACCCTGGGCGCCGCCGCTCACGTCGCCGCCCTGGATGTCGGCCTCCAGGCCCACCAGCACATTGTTCTGGAACTGGTAATTGTAGCCGATCTGGCCACCGGCGAGCCATCCGTCGGGGTCCACCCCGCTGATGCCGCTCTTACCCGAGCCCCAGCTATAGCCGGCATTGCCGCCGATATAGAATCCGGTCCAGGAGAAGACCGGCGCGGGCTGGGCGACCGGCGCCTTCACGGGCAATGCGGATGCGGGGGCAAGGTCCGCGGCGAAGGCCGGTCCAGCCGCAAGCATGCCCGCCGTCGCCCCGATCAGGAAAACCGATTTCATTCAACGCACCTCTGTCCAGGCCAATCCAGGCTCTGGTGCATCCATGCACCTTCACCTCGGCAGGTCCGTGACCCGCTCGTGGCGAAGCGGTGGCGGGCACGGGGTGTCTCCGTGTCTGGCCAACCCGCGGTGCGGTGCATTCGTTCCGGTGCGCGCATGAAAAAACCCCGGGCTTTCGCCCGGGGTTCGTACGCAGTCTCGAAAGATTGGCGATCAGAACTTGTAGTTCACGCCGACCTTGAGGAGCGAGGTGTTGGTGTCGGCCTCGACCGAACCCAGGGTGCTCGGGATGGTGTAGGTGGAGCCGTTCAGGTCCACATACAGGTACTCGAGCTTGGCAGTGATGTTGTTGGTGAAGGCGTACTCGACGCCAGCGCCGATCGTCCAGCCCCAGTTGGTCTCGGAGGTGGAGAGACCATAGATGTTGCCGAAGTCGGTCTTGCCGTAAGCGACACCACCGGTGACGTAGGGCAGGACGCGGTCGAAGGCGTAGCCGAGGCGAGCGCGGATCGTGCCGAGGTAGTCCATGGAGCCGGTGGCGAGGCCGGAGGCCAGGCCGAAGCCGGGGCTCACGACGACGACGCCGTTGCTGCCGAGGTCGGTCCAGTTGATGTCAGCCTCGAGGCCGAGCACAACGTTGTTGGCGAACTGCCAGTTGTAGCCAGCCTGCAGACCACCGGTGAAGCCGTTGGACGAGCCGACATTGATGTTGGTCGCCGGGATACCGAACGACGGGGACACGGACAGGTCGTTGTTCTGCCAGGCCCAACCGACGTTGGCGCCGATGTAGAAACCGGTCCAGGAGAACACGGGAACCACCACGGGGGCCTTAACCGGGTACTTGGTGGCGAGGTCAGCCGCAGAGGCCGCACCGCCGAGGAGAGCCAGGGCGGAGACCCCGGCGAGAGCGCGCTTCAACATGGATACACCCTTCGTTGAGATACGAAACACGATGGCTCGGATATACACCGGGCCGGCTTGGTCGTCTGTAACTCTAGTGCAACACCCCCCCTAAGAAAACGGGGCGGGAATGTGGTTAACAGCCTATATGTGAACACAAAACCGTTCAAGACTGGTCACAAATCGTTCGCAGATCGGCGTTTCCGCACACACTATCTGCGTTAACGGTTCAGAAACGATAGTTCACGCCTCCCCTGATAATGTTTCCATCAAACCCAACGGAGGCGGGTCCGATCAAAGAATTGTACGTTGAACTACCAAGATCAACGTACAGATATTCAGCCTTGGCACTCCAGTTACGGTCCAAGGCAAACTCGCCGCCGACACCAATGGTCCAGCCCCAATGGGTCTGGTCATTGTTCAGACCTGCGATTTCATACTGCCCGGCACCGTAAGCAAGGCCGGCCGTGCCGTAGGCGAGGAAGCGTTCAAACGCGAATCCCAGCCGCGCGCGCACGGTGCCGATATAATTGACGCTGTACGGGCCCTCATTCATGCCGGTCCAGGCGAGGTCCGTTTCCAGGCCCGCCACGAAGGCGGAACCGGCAAACTGCAAATTGTATCCAGCCTGGAGCCCGCCCAGGAAGCCGCCCGGGGAATAGGGCCCGGCCGTGCCCCAGCCATAGCCCGCATTGGCGCCGATATAGAAGCCGGTCCACGACATGGGCCCCACCGGCGCCGCAGGCGCGTAGCCATAGCCGTTCATGTCGGCCGCGGCGGCCGGAAGCGCCAGCGCCCCCAGCGCGGCCAAGCCCGCCACGAGACGGTATTTCATCGTCAACTCCTTTCAGCCCGGCGGCCTCAGCCGCGTGCTTTCCGACAGGGTTAGGGCGAAAAGGCAAACGAAGTCTGGCCACCAAGCCCTTGCACTGCACCATGCGAAAGCGTGGTGAATCAGTGGTTAGGCGGCGCGGTGAACGGCCGGTAAACGGGCACGGGCCACCCCTGGCCCTCGCGCCTCCGACGCCTTACTTCTGGGGCATGAGTGCCCGCCCGCCCCAGTCTCCGCCCGCCGACGACCTTGACCCGTCCGTCCTCCCCGAGGTCCCCGAGACGGAGGAGGAGGCGCTGCTTCTGCTCGCCTCCGAAGACGAAGGGCTGGTGGAGGAAGGCCCGCTGGCGCTCGGGCGCGCGGCCATCACCCAGGCGGCCCGGCACGCGCCGCTGAGTCCCGGCGTCTACCGCATGATCGCGGCGGACGGCACGGTTCTCTATGTGGGCAAGGCCAAGAGCATCAAGAAGCGGGTGCTCAGCTATACGCGGCCCGTGGGCCATACGAATCGCATCGCCCGCATGATCGCGGCCACCGCCTCCATGGAATTCGTCTCCACGCGCACCGAGCCGGAAGCGCTGCTGCTGGAGGCCAACCTCATCAAGCAGCTGAAGCCGCGCTTCAACGTGCTGCTGCGCGACGACAAGTCGTTTCCCTACATCCTCATCACCGCCGACCACGCCTCGCCCCAGATCGTGAAGCACCGGGGCGCGCGCAGCCGGCCGGGGGATTATTACGGCCCCTTCGCCAGCGTCTGGGCGGTGGATCGCACCATCAACGCGCTCCAGCGGGCGTTTTTGCTGCGCTCCTGCTCGGACAGCTATTACGAGAATCGCACGCGCCCCTGCCTGCTGTTCCAGATCAAGCGCTGCTCCGGCCCCTGCACGGGGGAACTGAGCCATACGGACTATGCCGAACTGGTGCGCGAGGCCCGCGCCTTCCTCTCCGGCCGCTCGCGCACGGTGAAGGAGGAACTGGCCCGCGAAATGGAAGTGGCCGCCGAGGCGCTGGAATTCGAGCGCGCGGCGCGCCTGCGGGATCGCCTCGCCGCTTTGTCCGCCGTCCAGGGCAGCCAGGGAATCAATCCGCGCTCCGTGGAGGAGGCGGACGTGTTCGCCTGCCACCAGGAGGGCGGTGCCACCTGCGTGGAGGTGTTCTTCTTCCGCACCGGCCAGAACTGGGGCAACCGCGCTTATTATCCCCGCGCCGACCGCTCCCTGAGCGAGGCCGAGGTGCTGGGCGCCTTCCTCTCGCAATTCTACGAGGACAAGCCCTGCCCCCGCCTCGTGCTGGTGAGCCATGAGGTGGAGGAGCGCGAGCTTCTCGCCGAGGCGCTGAGCGCCCGCTCCGGATATAAGGTGGAGGTCGCGGTGCCCCGGCGCGGCGAGAAGCGCGACCTGGTGGACCACGCCATGCAGAATGCGCGCGAGGCACTGGGCCGCAAGCTGGCCGAGACCGCCACCCAGACGCGCCTGCTGGACGGGCTGGCCACTGCCTTCGGCCTTCCCGCCACTCCGCGCCGCATCGAGGTCTATGACAATTCCCACATCATGGGCACCAATGCGGTGGGCGGCATGATCGTGGCGGGGCCCGAGGGATTCCGGAAGAATCAGTACCGCAAGTTCAACATCAAGTCCGCCGACCTCACCCCCGGCGACGATTACGGCATGATGCGCGAGGTACTGCATCGCCGCTTCTCGCGCCTGCTGAAGGAGGCGCCCCCCGGCCCCCTCCCCCAGGATGGGCCGGATGGCGAGGCCCAGTTGGCCGACACCCCGCAGGATGCGGTGGCGGAGGAGCCGGGCGTGTGGCCCGACCTCGTCCTCATCGACGGCGGCCAGGGCCAGCTCAATGCAGCTTTGGAGGTGGCGCGGGAACTGGGCGTCACCCATGTGCCCATGGTGGGCATCGCCAAGGGCATGGACCGGGAGGCGGGGCGCGAGCTGTTCCACATTCCCGGCCGCGCACCGTTCCGCATGGAGCCGCGCGACCCGGTTCTCTATTTCATCCAGCGCCTGCGCGACGAGGCGCACCGCTTCGCCATCGGTTCCCACCGGGCGCGGCGCAAGAAGGCCATCAGCGAGGCGGGGCTCCAGTCCATTCCCGGCGTCGGCCCCACGCGAAAGCGCGCTTTGCTGCGCCATTTCGGCACGTTGAAGGCCATCGAGCGCGCCTCGCTGGCCGATCTTGAGCAGGTGGATGGAATCAATGCCTCGACGGCAATGGCCATCTACGGCTATTTCCACGAGCAGCCGCCGCAATGATCCGGATCGGGCGATGTCGGCGCAGCCGCCTCGACCCCGCCCGCTTCCGGGTGCACACTCCCCTTGCTGCCTGAGGGCAGCACAAGAGCAGATCGAATGGACATGGCCGACGCCACGACACGCCCTGCCTCTGAGCGCCCCGCCGGACGCGGCGGCGCCCTGTCGCTGCCCAACCTCCTCACCTATTCCCGCTGCGCGGCGGTGCCGCTGGTGGCGGCCTGCCTGTTCTGGGCCGACATCCTGCATGGCGGTGTCTGGCTGCGCTGGGTGGCGCTGGGCCTGTTCATCGCCGCCGCCGTCACGGATTTCTTCGACGGGTATCTCGCCCGCGCCCTCTCCCAGCAATCGGCCATCGGCCGCATGCTGGACCCCATCGCCGACAAGCTGCTGGTCTCCACCAGCCTGCTCATGCTGGCGTCCGACGGCACCATCCGGGGCTGGTCGCTCTGGGCGGCGGTGGTCATCCTGTGCCGCGAGATCCTGGTCTCCGGCCTGCGGGAGTTCCTGGCGGAGCTGCGCGTGAGCGTGCCGGTCTCCCGGCTCGCCAAATGGAAGACCACGCTCCAGCTGGTGGCGGTGGGCGTCCTCCTGGCGGGGCCGGCGGGCGACAAGCTGGTGCCCGGCATCACGCTCATCGGCCTCACCCTTCTGTGGGTGTCGGCGGTGCTCACCATCTATACCGGGTTCGACTATTTCCGGGCCGGGGCGCGCCATCTGGTGGAGGAGGCCTGATGAAGGTTCTCTATTTCGCCTGGCTGCGCGAGCGCGTGGGCCTCGCGGAAGAAGAGGTGAGCCCGCCCGAGAGCGTGCGCACGGTGGCCGATCTCGCCGCCTGGCTGGCGGGCCGGGGGCCGGGCCATGCTCATGCGTTCGAGAAGCCCGGTGTGGTGCGCGCGGCCCTGGACCGGCGCCATGTGAAGCCCGAAACCCTGCTGGCGGGGGCACGGGAAGTGGCCTTCTTCCCCCCCATGACCGGGGGCTGACCATGACCGCTCCCCTTCCCTTCCGCGTGCGCGTGCAGGCCGAGCCGTTCGACGCGGCCGCCGAGATCGCCGCGCTTTCGGGGACGGGCGATGTGGGGGCCGTCGTGTCCTTCACCGGCTTCTGCCGGGCGGACAAGAGCGCGGACGGCGCGGCCACGCCGCTCAC
Source organism: Aquabacter cavernae (assembly GCF_003993795.1). Taxonomy (GTDB): domain Bacteria; phylum Pseudomonadota; class Alphaproteobacteria; order Rhizobiales; family Xanthobacteraceae; genus Aquabacter; species Aquabacter cavernae. The sequence goes on along the minus strand of NZ_RWKV01000008.1, from coordinate 260,554 downwards.
GGCTCTGGTGCTGGAGCATTATCCCGGCATGGCGGAAGCCGAGATGGAGCGGCTCATGGAGGAGGCCCGCGCCCGCTGGCCGCTGCTGGGCGCCTCCATCATCCACCGCTTCGGCCGCATCGTGCCGGGCGAGCAGATCGTTCTGGTGGTGACCGCCTCGGCCCACCGGGAGGCGGCCTTCAGCGCCGCGAGCTTCCTCATGGACTGGCTGAAGACCAGCGCGCCCTTCTGGAAAAAGGAAGAGCGCGCCGACGGCGGCGACTGGGTGGCGGCCAAGGACAGCGACGACCACGCCGCCGCCCGCTGGCAGGCGGACTGAAGCCTGACCAGGAAGCGTTCCGACCGTTCAGAAAATACTACCCGGCCTCAAGGCTTTTCGCGGAACGCCCCCTTTTCTATCTCCAACCTTCCCTGCCCCCTCCCGCGCAAGCTGGAGAGGAGACCTGTCGCGCTCGGAGGATAGGCTGCGCCCGGCAAAGCCCTCTCCCGCTTGCGGGGGAGGGTTGGGAGGGGGAAATCGCGCTCGCACCATCCGAGGGCGGCCCGCCTCACCCCGCCGCCCCCAGCACCTGCATAACCCTCAGCGCGGGGTGGAAAGCGGCTCGGCGGGCGTTTCCACGGACCCGTTCAGCACCGCATTGAGGCGGGCGAGGTCCAGTTCGCCTTCCCAGCGGGCCACCACCAGGGTCGCCACCGCATTGCCCACGAAATTGGTGAGCGAGCGGCATTCCGACATGAAGCGGTCCACGCCCAGGATCAGCGCGATGCCCACCACGGGAATTTCCGGCACCACCTGGAGCGTGGCCGCGAGCGTGATGAAGCCGCCGCCCGCCACCGCCGCCGCGCCCTTGGAGGTGAGCATGGCCACCGCCAGGATCATCAGTTCGTGTTCCAGGGTGAGCGGGGTGTTGGTGGCCTGGGCGATGAACAGCGTCGCCAGGGTCATGTAGATGTTGGTGCCGTCCAGATTGAACGAATAGCCCGTGGGCACCACCAGGGAGACGACGCCCTTGGGTGCGCCGGCATGCTCCAGCTTGCGCATGAGCGCCGGCAGCGCGCTTTCCGAGGAGGAGGTGCCGAGCACGATCAGCAGCTCTTCCTTGATGTAGCGCAGCAGCTTGAGGATGGAGAAACCCACCACGCGCGCGATCAGCCCCAGCACGATCAACACGAACAGCAAGGCGGTGAGATAGAAGGTGGCGATCAGCTCCAGCAGGTTGCCGATGGAGGCGAGGCCGTAGGCGCCGATGGTGAACGCCATGGCGCCGAACGCGCCCACGGGCGCCGCGCGCATGACGATGCCGACGATGGTGAAGATCACCTGCTCCGCCGCCTTCACCGCCCGCAGCACGGGCTCGCCCGCCGGGCCCATGGCGCTGAGCGCGAAGCCGGTGAGGATCGCCACGAACAGCACCTGGAGGATCTCGCCCTGCGCCAGCGCGCCGACGATGGTGTCCGGGATGATGTGCAGCAGGAAGTCGGTGAAGGAGGAATGGGATGCCCCGGAGGTGAAGGCGGAGATGGACTTGGCGTCCAGCGTGGAGGCATCCACGTTGAAGCCCGCGCCGGGCTGCACGATCTTGCCCACCAGCAGGCCGATCACCAGGGCGACGGAGGAGACCACCTCGAAATAGATCAGCGCCTTGCCGCCGACCCGGCCCACCTTCTTCACGTCGCCCATATTGGCGATGCCCACCACCACGGTGCAGAACACCACGGGCGCGATGATCATCTTCACCAGCTTGATGAAGCCGTCGCCGAACGGCTTCATGGCCTCGCCCGCATGGGGCAGGAAGTGGCCGAGCAGAATGCCCGCCGCCACCGCGATCAGCACCTGCACGTAAAGGATCTTGTAGAAAGGACGCCGCATCGCTTTTCCCCGGCCGCGGATACACGGTAACACCGCACGTCTCTAGCCGCCCCGCGTGACCCATGCACTACAAAGGTGAGCCCAAAGGCGCGCGAGGATTTTTCCGGCGGACGTGTTGCGCCCGGAGCAAGGAGCCATTGCTCGGCTTCTACATTCCGGACTGCGCCGACCTGGAAGAGGTGCTGGAGATCACCCGCGAGCCGGGCCGCGCACGCCTCCGGCACCCGTGCGGGATGAGCTGCGGCACAGGCCCTCTTTCCACCCTTCCCGATCACGGATAGTTTCCTGAGCGGAAACAAGGATGACAGCGGGTGGCGGAACGCAAGGCCAAGGTCGCGGACGCGGCGACGGGAACGGCAGGGGCGCAGGCTGACCCCACCGCCTATCACACCGGCTCCGGCGCCCCGGCGGCGCGGGAGGGCACGCTGGAAAGCGCCCTGGGTGCGCAGGTGCGCGCGCTCCGGCGCCATCTGGACCTCACCGTCTCCGACCTTGCGGGCGCCGCGAGCATCTCCGTGGGCATGCTCTCCAAGATCGAGAACGGCCAGATCTCCCCGTCCCTCTCCACGCTGCAATCCATCGCCAAGGCGCTGAACGTGCCCATCACCACCCTGTTCTCAGCGTTCGAGGAGCGGCGCGACTGCTCGTTCGTGCGCGCGGGCCAGGGCGTGGTCATCGAGCGGCGCGGCACCAAGGTCGGCCACCAGTATGAATTGCTGGGCCATGGCCTGGGTGGCGACATCGTCATCGAGCCCTATCTTATCACCCTGTCGGAAGAGGCGGTGCCCTATACGGAGTTCCGGCATGCGGGCGTGGAGTTCATCTTCATGCTCTCCGGCGAGGTGATGTATCGCCACGCCGACCGCGCGTATCACCTGCGGCCGGGGGATTCGCTCATGTTCGATTCCGGCGCCGCCCACGGCCCCGAGGCGCTGCTGGTGCGGCCCATGAGCTATCTCTCCGTCATCGTCTATGCCCGGGACGAACGGCGATAGTTTCTTTCCAGGAAAAAAATATTCTTTTCGCATTGACGATGACAACGACCCGCCGTACCTCTTTTCCCGGATGCCCCTGACGTCCCCTGTTCGGGACACCGCGTGGGGCCAGGAGCGCGGTATGTGCGGAATTGTCGGACTTTTCCTGAAGGACCCTAAGCTGGAGCCGGATCTCGGCGCCATGCTTGCCTCCATGCTTTGCGTGATGACGGACCGGGGGCCGGACAGCGCCGGTTTCGCTGTTTATGGCGATGGCGCGCCGGGCCATGTGAAGCTCTCGCTGCGCGCCGCCGAGGGCTATGATTTCCAGGGCCTCGCCAACTCGCTCTCCTTGTCCTCGGGCGGCGCACCCAAGGTGGCGGTGCGCTCCACCCATGCGATCATCGAGGTTCCCGTCGCCCATGAGGCCGAGGTGCGCGCGGCGCTGGCCGCCCACCCGGACGTGGCGGTGGTGGGCGCGGGCGCGCGCATGGAGATCTTCAAGGAAATCGGCCTGCCCCGCGATGTCGCCGGGAGGTTCGGCCTTGAGGGCATGCGCGGCACCCACGGCATCGGCCACACCCGCATGGCCACGGAAAGCGCCGTGACCACGGCGGGCGCCCATCCCTTCTCCACGGGCGCCGACCAGTGTCTCGTGCATAACGGCTCGCTCTCCAACCATAACGACCTGCGCCGGGCGCTGCGGCGCGAGGGCATCGCCTTCGCCACCGACAATGACAGCGAGGTGGCCGCCGGCTATCTCACCTGGCGCATGCGCGAGGGCGCGTCCCTGGGCGCGGCGCTGGAAGCGGGCCTGAAGGACCTGGACGGCTTCTTCACCTTCGTGGTGGGCACGGAAAGCGGCTTCGGCGTGCTGCGCGATCCCATCGCCTGCAAGCCCGCCGTCATGGCCGAGACTGACCGCTACGTGGCCTTCGGCTCCGAATATCGTGCGCTGGTGGACCTGCCGGGCATCGCCCAGGCCAAGGTCTTCGAGCCCGAGCCCGCCACCGTCTATTTCTGGGACCGCGCCCAATGACCGCCGACATCACCTTCGACCTCGCGGCGGCGCCGCTGCGCGAGCTGAACGCCGCGCTCCACCAGGCCACGGGCGAGAGCAATGCGCGCCGCTGGCGCGTGCTGAACCCCAATGGCCGCCATGCCGTGGCGGCGGGCGTCAACGCCCCCCTCACCATCGAGGTGGACGGGCATGTGGGCTATTACTGCGCCGGCATGAACCAGCAGGCCCGCGTCATCGTCCACGGCAATGCCGGGGTGGGCGTCGCGGAAAACATGATGAGCGGCTTCGTCCATGTGAAGGGCGATGCCAGCCAGGCGGCGGGCGCCACCGCCCATGGCGGCCTGCTGCGGATCGACGGCAATGCCTCGGCCCGCTGCGGCATCTCCATGAAGGGCGTGGACATCATCGTCCAGGGCTCCGTGGGCCATATGAGCGCCTTCATGGGCCAGGCGGGCGCGCTGATCGTGTTCGGCGATGCGGGCGAGGCTTTGGGCGACAGCCTCTATGAGGCGAAGCTGTTCGTGCGCGGCACCGTGAAGAGCCTCGGCGCGGATTGCGTCGAGAAGCAGATGCGCGACAAGCACAAGGCGCTGATCGCGCAGAAGCTGGAAGCGGCGGGCCTGTCGGGCGGCATCGATATCTCGGAGTTCAAGCGCTACGGCTCGGCGCGCAAGCTCTACAATTTCCACATCGACAATGCCGATGCGTATTGAGGCAAACGCGATGGATCAAGTGCCACGCGCCCCCTCTCCCCTCGCGGGAGAGGGTTGGGGTGAGGGGGCGCTCCCGTCCGCGCTGACCTCAAAGGTCGCCCTGAGCGACACCCACCCCCTCACCCACCTCGCTCCGCTCGGCACCCTCTCCCGCAAGGGGAGAGGGGAAGATGCTATCCCTCTTCCCGCGTGAGGATCCCATGACCTCCCATTCCGATATCCCGCGCACCCTGCCGCGCTTTTCCGCCACCTTCGATCCCCACACCCTCTCGGAGATCCGCCGCGCGGCCGCGACCGGCATCTACGACATCCGGGGCGGCGGCACGAAGCGCAAGCTGCCCCATTTCGACGACCTGCTGTTCCTCGGCGCCTCGGTCTCCCGCTATCCGCTGGAAGGCTATCGCGAGAAGTGCGGGACCGACGTGGTGCTGGGCACCCGCTTCGCCAAGAAGCCCATCCACCTGAAGACCCCCGTGACCATTGCGGGCATGAGCTTCGGCGCCCTCTCCGCCCCGGCCAAGGAAGCGCTGGGGCGCGGCGCCTCCGCCATGGGCACCTCCACCACCACCGGCGATGGCGGCATGACGCCGGAGGAGCGCGGGCATTCCTCCATCCTCGTCTACCAGTATCTGCCCTCGCGCTACGGCATGAACCCGGACGATCTGCGCAAGGCGGACGCCATCGAGGTGGTGATCGGCCAGGGCGCCAAGCCCGGCGGCGGCGGCATGCTGCTGGGCCAGAAGATCTCCGACCGCGTGGCCGCCATGCGCACCTTGCCCAAGGGCATCGACCAGCGCTCCGCCTGCCGCCATCCCGACTGGACCGGGCCGGACGACCTGGAGATCAAGATCGAGGAACTGCGCGAGATCACCGACTGGGAGAAGCCCATCTATGTGAAGGTGGGTGCCTCGCGGCCCTATTACGACATCTCGCTGGCCGTGAAGTCCGGCGCGGACGTGGTGGTGCTGGACGGCATGCAGGGCGGCACCGCCGCCACCCAGGACGTGTTCATCGAGCATGTGGGCATCCCGATCCTCTCCGCCATCCGCCCCGCCGTGCAGGCGCTGCGGGACCTGGGCATGCATCGGAAGGTGCAGCTCATCGTCTCCGGCGGCATCCGCTCCGGCGCGGATGTGGCCAAAGCCCTGGCGCTGGGCGCGGACGCGGTGGCCATCGGCACCGCCGCCCTCGTGGCGCTGGGCGACAACGACCCGGCCTATGAGGCCGACTATGCGGCTCTGGGCTCCACGGCAGGCGCCTATGACGACTGGCACGAGGGCCGCGACCCGGCGGGCATCACCACCCAGGACCCGGAGCTTTGGGCGCGGCTCGACCCCGTGAAGGCGGGACGGCGGCTCGCCAATTATCTCGGCGTGCTGACCCTGGAGGCGCAGACCATCGCCCGCGCCTGCGGCAAGAGCCACCTGCACAATCTGGAGCCGGAAGACCTCGTGGCCCTCACCGTGGAAGCCGCCGCCATGGCCGGCGTGCCGCTGGCGGGCACCGACTGGATCCCCGGCCGCACCGGCTACTGACCCTTTCCCGCCGCGCCCTCGATGGCGCGGCGGTTGCATGCGCAACAAACCAATAAAACCGTCCAGACCTTCCAGGGAACCCGATGATGATCCGCTTTCCAGAAGCCACGCGCGACACTGAGGGTCGCGCTTCCTCCGCCGCCGCCATCGACCTTGAGAAGGTGGCGAAGGAGAAGGGCATCAAATACTTCCTCATCTCCTATGTGGACCTGTTCGGCGCGCTGCGCGCCAAGCTGGTGCCGGCCTCGGCCATCAAGGAGATGCAGTCGGCGGGCGCGGGCTTCGCGGGCTTCGCCACCTGGCTGGACATGACCCCCGCCGACCCGGACCTGTTCGCGGTCCCCGATCCCACCTCGCTCATCCAGCTGCCCTGGAAGCCGGAAATCGGCTGGCTGGCCTCCGACCTCTATATGGACGGCAAGCTGGTGGCGCAGGCGCCCCGCTCGGTGCTGAAAGCCCAGCTCACCGCCGCCCGCGCGCTCGGCTACGACATGAAGACCGGCGTGGAATGCGAATATTTCCTCATCTCGCCGGACGGCACCGCCATCTCGGATGGCGCCGATACGGCGGAAAAGCCCTGCTACGACCAGTCCGCTTTGATGCGCCGCTACGAGGTGATCAAGGACATCTGCGACGCCATGCTGTCGCTCGGCTGGGGCGCCTACCAGAACGACCATGAGGACGCCAACGGCCAGTTCGAGATGAACTGGAACTATGACGACGCGCTGCTGACCGCAGACCGGCACGTCTTCTTCAAATACATGGTGAAGAGCATCGCCGAGAAGCACGGCCTGCGCGCCACCTTCATGCCGAAGCCCTTCATCAACCTCACCGGCTCCGGCTGCCACGCCCATGTGTCCATGTGGAAGAAGGGCAAGAACGCCTTCTCCGATCCCAAGGGCGAGCTGGGCGTCTCGGCGCTGGGCTATGCCTTCATCGGCGGGCTCATCCACAATGCGGACGCGCTGTGCGCGCTCACCAATCCCACGGTGAATTCATACAAGCGCATCAATGCCCCGCGCACCCTCTCCGGCGCCACCTGGGCGCCCAATTCGGTGACCTATACGGGCAATAACCGCACCCACATGATCCGCATCCCCGATGCGGGCCGCTTCGAGTTCCGCCTCGCGGACGGCGCCGCCAACCCCTATCTGCTCCAGGCGGGCATGCTGGCGGCGGGCCTCGACGGCATCATCAACAACCGCGATCCCGGCAAGCGGCTCGACATCAACATGTATACGGACGGCCACAAGGTGCGCGGCGCCAAGAAGCTGCCGCTCAACATGCTGGATGCCCTGCGCGCGCTGGAGAAGTCCAAGGTGCTGCGCGAGGGCCTCGGGGAGGCGTTCGTCTCCGGCTATCTCAAGCTGAAGACCGAGGAATGGAACGCCTATTGCCGCCACCTCACCCAGTGGGAGCGCGACAACACGCTGGATATCTGAACCCGTTCGGCCCCGGTCCTCGACCGGAGCCGTTGGCCTGACCGGCCCGCCGAACCCCGAGGCGGGCCGGTCAGGCTCCCACCGTCAGCGCGCCGCCGAGCCACGGCATGGCGGCGCGAAGGGCCGGACACACATGCCCCTCCAATTCCTCCCGGCAGAAGGCCGCCACCTCGCGCGGCAGGCGGCCCAGCTCGTGGCGCCGCGCCACAAGGACCAGCCGGCGCACCGAGGCCGGTCCCGGCAGCGGCCAGCAGGCCAGCCCCTCCGTGGCGACCTGTGCCTCGTACCAGCAGAGCGGCGTGGAGATGGCGAAGCCCTCCCCCCGCAGCACCACCGCCGTCACGCCCTGGGGCGTGTCGAATTCCAGGCGGCGCGGCAGCTCCAGCTTCACGCGCCGCAAATGCCGCTCCACCTCGATGCCGGTCTTCGAGCGCGCCGAATAGCGCACGAAAGGCAGCCGCTCCGCCAGCGCCGCCACATCCTCCAGCCGCTCCGGCCGCGCCGTGCCGGACGGCGCCAGCAGCACATAGGGCTCGCTCAGGATGGGCAGGCGCTCCAGCCCCTCCACCTCGTCCAACTCGTCCGCGCCCAGCAGCAGATCGAGCTGCCGGGTCAGGAGCGCGCTGGCATGGGAGGCGGTGAGCCCCGCCAGCACGGACACCTCGTCCGCCTGCGCCATGAGATGGGAGGCGAGCGGGGCGGCCAGCGCGCGGGAGAGCGAATCCACCAGCCCCACCCGCAGCAGCGGATAGCGGCTGCGCTCCGTGTCGCGCAGCGCCGGGGCGATCTGCCGGGCCTCGGTGAGCAGCGCGCTCGCCCGCTGGCGCAGCACGCCTCCCGCCGGGGTCAAACCAAGCGGGCGCACGCTGCGATCGAACAGGATGGTGCCGGTGCGCGATTCCAGCTCCGCCACCGCCTGGGAGACGGCGGGCTGGGTGAGCGAGAGATGGCGCGCCGCCCCCGCCATGGAGCCGAGGTCGCAGACCGCCAGGAAGATGTCGAGGGTCCGCAGGTCGAACGGAAGTGCCTCGCCCCGCGCCATGTCGCTCATCCCCGCCACACTATAAGTAAGTTTTATATCATAGCATGCTGGGGCATGAGATATTCAGTTATCATAATCATCCCAACGCCCATCCGGCGGAGCTTGTGAGCCATGCGGAGCCGCTATTCGGTCTTCTCCCTCCTCGCCAATGCCCTCACCGGCCAGAAGGGCTGGACCCCGGCCTGGCGCGATGCCGCGCCCAAGCCCGCTTATGACGTGATCGTGGTGGGCGGCGGCGGGCACGGCCTCGCGACCGCCTATTACCTCGCCAAGGAACACGGCATCCGCAACGTGGCGGTGCTGGAGAAGGGCCATATCGGCTCGGGCAATGCGGGGCGCAACACCACCATCATCCGCTCCAACTATCTGCTGCCCGGCAATGAACCCTTCTACGAATGGTCCATGAAGCTCTGGGAAGGGCTGGAGCAGGACGTCAATTACAATTCCATGGTCTCCCAGCGCGGCGTGCTGAACCTCTACCATTCCGACGCCCAGCGCGACGCCTATGCCCGGCGCGGCAATTCCATGCGAATGGCGGGCGCGGACAGCGAGTTGCTGGACGAGGCGGGCGTGCGCGCCTATGCGCCGTTCCTGAATTTCGACGATGCCCGCTTCCCCATCAAGGGCGGGCTGCTCCAGCGCCGGGGCGGCACCGCGCGCCATGATGCGGTGGTGTGGGGCTATGCCCGCGCCGCCGACAAACTGGGCGTGGATATCGTGCAGAATTGCGAGGTCACCGGCTTCATCCGCGAGAACGGCGTGGTGGTGGGCGTGGAGACCACGCGCGGCCCCATCCGGGCGGGGAAGGTGGGCCTTGCGGTGGCGGGCTCCACCTCGCGCCTCACCCGCCTTCTGGACCTGCGCCTGCCCATCGAGAGCCATGTGCTCACCGCCTTCGTCTCCGAGGGGCTGAAGCCCCTCGTGCCGGGCGTCGTCACCTTCGGCGCGGGGCATTTCTATGTGAGCCAGTCGGACAAGGGCGGGCTCGTGTTCGGCGGCGATATCGACGGCTACAACTCCTATGCCCAGCGCGGCAACCTGCCCGTGGTGGAGGATGTGTGCGAGGCGGGCATGGCGCTCATGCCGCAGATCGGCCGCCTGCGCGTCCTGCGCTCCTGGGGCGGCATCATGGACATGAGCATGGACGGCTCGCCCATCATCGATGTGGGGCCGCTGCCCGGCCTCTATCTGAATTGCGGCTGGAATTACGGGGGCTTCAAGGCGACGCCCGCCTCCGGCTGGTGCTTCGCCTGGACGCTGGCCAAGGACGCGCCCCACGCGCTCAACGCCGCCTACCGTCTGGACCGCTTCCGCACCGGGCACATGATCGACGAGAAGGGGGTCGGCGCCCAGCCGAACCTCCACTAGAACCTAATTCATTGATAGAGAACGTTTTCCCGATCCGCTTGCGAGGCAATCAGATCGGAACGTGCTCTGAGCGAGGCACGCGAGCCATGCGCCTTCCCTGCCCCTATTGCGGCGTGCGCGACGCCCATGAATTCTCCTATCTGGGAGATGCCGCCCCGCGCCGTCCCGACCCCGCCGCGCCGGACGCGGCGGATGCCTTCCACGATTACGTCTATCTGCGCGACAACCCGGCCGGGGCGATCCGCGAGCTGTGGTACCACGGCGCCGGATGCCGCCGCTGGATCGTGGTGGACCGCGATACCCGCACCCATGCCATAGCCGGCGCGACGTTCGCCTCCGGAAGCGCTTCGGGAGATGCGTCATGAGCCGCCTGTCCGAAGGGGGGCTGATCGACCGCTCCAAGCCCCTCGCCTTCAGCTTCGACGGCAAGGCCATGCGCGGCTATGCGGGCGACACGCTGGCCTCTGCGCTGCTGGCCAATGACGTGCGCCTCGTGGGTCGCTCGTTCAAATATCACCGCCCGCGCGGCATCTTCTCGTCGGGCTCCGAGGAGCCCAACGCGCTGGTGGAGCTGCGCGACGGCGCGCGGCGCGAGCCCAACAGCCGCGCCACGGTGGTGGAGCTGTATGACGGCCTCTCCGCCGCCAGCCAGAACCGCTGGCCGAGCCTCGATTTCGACATCCAGTCGGTGAACGGCCTGTTGGGCCCGCTGCTGGGCGCCGGCTTCTACTACAAGACCTTCATGTGGCCGGCGGCGCTGTGGGAAAAGCTCTACGAGCCGCTCATCCGCCGCGCGGCGGGCCTCGGCCGGGCGGCGGAAGCGCCGGACCCGGACAGCTATGATCGCTCTTTCGCCTTCTGCGACCTGCTGGTGATCGGCGGCGGCGCGGCCGGGCTCATGGCCGCGCTCACGGCGGGCCGCAGCGGCGCGCGGGTGATCCTGGCCGACGAGGATTTCCGCTTCGGCGGGCGCATCCTCGCCGAGCGCGCGGAGATTGACGACGCCCCTTCCCTCGCCTTCGTGGAGCGGGCGGTGGCGGAACTGGCCGCTCTGCCCAATGTGCGCCTGCTGCCCCGCACCACCGTTTTCGGCGCCTATGACGGCGGCACGTTCGGCGCACTGGAGCGGGTGGCGGACCATCTGCCCCTTCCGCCCGCCTTCACGCCCCGCCAGCGCTATTGGAAGATCGTCGCCAAGCGCTCGCTGCTGTGCGCGGGCGCCATCGACCGGCCCATCGTGTTCGGCGGCAATGACCGGCCGGGCGTCATGTCGGCCCAGGCGCTGCGCACCTATGCCGTGCGCTACGCGGCCAATCCCGGCAAGCGCGCCGTGGTGTTCGCCAATAACGGCTATGCCTGGTCCGCCGCCTTCGACGCGGCCGAGGCCGGGGTGGACATCGCCGCCATCGTGGATGTGCGCCCGGAAGCCCCGCCCATCCAGCTGGAGCGGGCGAAGCGGCGCGGCGTGCGCGTCATCCAGGGCGGTCAGGTGGTGGCGACCTCGGGGCGGCTCCTCTCCTCCGTCACCGTGCGCAGCGCCACGGGGGAGGAGAAGATCGCCGCCGAGGTGCTCGCCATTTCCGGCGGCTCCAGCCCCAATGTGGGCCTCACCAGCCATTTCGGCGGCAAGCCCGTCTACCGGGCCGACATTGCGGGCTTCGTGCCCGGCGCCTGCCCGCCCGGCATGCGGGTGGCGGGCGCGGCGCGGGGCGACTATTCGCTCGCCCGCTGCCTTGCGGCCGGTGCGGCCGAGGCGGCGGAAGCCGTGAGCGAACTGGGCTTCTCCGCTTATGCCACGCCGGTTCCCCAGGCGCGGGACAACGCCATCACCGTCACGCCCTTCTGGCATGTGCCGGGCTCACGCGGCCCGGCCTTCGTGGACCTGCAGAATGATGTGACCGCCAAGGACATCACCATCGCCCACACGGAAGGATTCCGGGCGGTGGAACTGCTGAAGCGCTACACCACGCTGGGCATGGCCACCGACCAGGGGCGCACCTCCAACGTGACCGGCCTAGCCATGATGGCCGTGCTCACCGGCCAGGATGTGGGCGCCACCGGCACCACCCTGTTCCGCCCGCCTTATACGCCGGTGGCGCTCGGCGCCATCGCGGGGCACCATCGCGGCAAGGATTTCCGCGCCACCCGGCCGACGCCCACCCATGACTGGGCACGCGCGCAGGGCGCGGTGTTCGTGGAAGCCGGGCTGTGGCTGCGGGCGCAATATTTCCCGCGCCCCGGAGAGACGGACTGGCTGGAGACCGTGAACCGCGAGGTGACCGCCACGCGCACCGGCGTCGGCCTCATCGACGTATCCACCTTCGGCAAGATCGACATCCAGGGGCCGGACGCAGGCGCCTTCCTCGACCGGGTCTATATCAACACCTTCTCCACCTTGCCGGTGGGCCGCGCGCGCTATGGCGTGATGCTGCGCGAGGACGGCATCGTCATGGATGACGGCACAACCTCGCGCCTCGGCGAGCGCCATTATCTGATGACCACCACCACGGCCAATGCCGCCAAGGTCTATCAGCACCTGGAATTCTGCCTGCAGGTGCTGTGGCCGGAGCTGGACGTGCAGATGGCCTCGGTCTCCGAGCAATGGGCGCAGATTTCCATTGCCGGCCCCCAGGCCCGCGCCGTGCTGGAACAGGTGGTGGACGGACTGGACGTGTCCAATGCCGCCTTGCCCTATATGGGCGTGGCGCAGGGCACGGTGCTCAGCGGCGTGGCCGCCCGCATCTTCCGGGTCTCCTTCTCCGGGGAGCTGGGCTATGAGATCGCCGTTCCCGCCCGCCAGGGGCGCAGGCTCGCGGAAGCGCTCATGGCCGCCGGGGCGCCCTTCGGCATCACGCCCTACGGCACCGAGGCGCTCGGCGTCATGCGCATCGAGAAGGGCCATGTCTCGGGCAACGAACTGAACGGCCAGACCTCGGCCCGCGACCTCGGGCTCGGCCGCATGGCCTCCACCAAGAAAGACTATGTGGGCCGCGTCCTCTCCCAGCGCCCCGCCTTCCTCGAAGAGGGACGGGTGAGCTTCGTGGGCTTCAAGCCGGTCAATCCCGGCGACCGGCTGCGGGCGGGCGCCCATTTCCTGCCCCATGGGCGCAGCGGCACCACGGCCAATGACGAGGGCTACATGACCTCGGTTGCCTTCTCGCCCCTGCTCGGTCACTGGATCGGCCTCGGGCTCATCGCGCGCGGCACTGAGCGGATCGGCGAGAGCGTGCGCGCCTATGACCCGGTGCGGGGCGGCGACATTCCCGTCGAAATCTGCCATCCGGCGTTCGTTGATCCGGAAGGGGAGCGGTTGCGTGTCTGAGATCCTGTCCGACCTGCCCGTCACCGACCTGCTGCCGCCCGGCCGCCATGGCCGTGCCGACGGCGCGCCCGGTGTCATCGCCCATCCTCTGTCCCGCCTTGCCGTGGCGACCCTGGTGGCCTGCAAGGGTGCTGTGCCCCGCATCACCGAGGCGGCCCTGGCTGCGTTCGGCGTGGCGCTGGCGGATGCCCCGAAGGTGAGCTTCACCGCCGATATCGCCTTCATCGGCACCGGCCCGGGCCGCTGGCTGGTGACCGCCTCGCAGGCGCCCGAAGCCCTGATGGCGCGCCTCACGGACGCCTTCGGCGACGGTGCCGCCCTCACCGACCAGAGCGACGCCAACCTGATGCTGGACCTCTACGGCCCGGCCGTGGGGGAAACGCTCGCCAAGCTGGTGCCCGTGGACCTCGACCCGAGCGTCTTCAGGCCGGGCGATGCCGCCGCCACCCTGGTGGCGCTGATGCCGCTCACCTTCTGGCAGCTCAACGATTCCCCCGCCTATCGCTTCGCCATTCCCCGCTCCTTCGCCCCCGCCTTCCTGCGGGCACTGGCGAGCGCCGCGGCCTCGGCCGGCCTTGAAATGGCGGGCCCCGCGCGAGGTTGACGGCGGCGCGACGCGCGCTGCCCTCCCCGCCCTTTCACATCCCCTTTTCCTGACGAGACGACTTATGACCGCGCCTGAAAATACCGCGCCCGACCGCCAGTTCATCCTCACCCTCTCCTGCCCCAACCGCCCCGGCATCGTGGCGCGGGTCTCCACCTTCCTGTTCGAACAGGGCGGCAACATCCTCGACGCCCAGCAGTTCGACGACCGGGAGAGCAACCGCTTCTTCATGCGCGTCGTCTTCAACATGGTGGAGGGCGAGGCGGACCTGGCGGCGATCCGCGCCGCCTTCGTGGAGGTGGCCGAGGGCCTGTCGCTGACGTGGCAGATGCGCGACCGCGCCGAGAAGCGCCGGGTGCTGCTGCTGGCCTCGAAGTTCGACCACTGCCTGGCCGACCTCCTCTATCGCTGGCGGATCGGCGAGATCCCCATGGAGATCTCCGGCATCATCTCGAACCATCCCCGCGAGACCTATGCCCATCTCGACCTCAACCCGATACCGTTTTTCCACCTGCCGGTGACCAAGGCGACGAAGCTGGAACAGGAAGCGGAGATCTGGCGGATATTCCGCGAGAGCAAGTCGGAACTGGCGGTTCTTGCGCGTTACATGCAGGTGCTCTCGGACGGTTTGTCGGCCAAATTGAGCGGCCGGTGCATCAACATCCACCATTCCTTCCTGCCCGGCTTCAAGGGTGCCAAGCCCTATCACCAGGCCCATGCCCGCGGCGTGAAGCTCATGGGCGCCACCGCCCATTACGTCACCTCGGACCTGGATGAAGGCCCCATCATCGAGCAGGATGTGGAGCGTATTTCCCACCAGGATACGCCCGACGATCTTGTGCGCAAGGGCCGCGACATCGAGCGCCGGGTGCTGGCGCGGGCCATTTCCTGGCATCTGGAAGACCGCGTTCTGCTGAACGGCAGCAAGACCGTGGTGTTCCGCGACTGATCCACGGCGAAGCGGAGGTGAACCATCTCCGCTTCCCCAGCGTTACATCCGAAAGAGCATCGGAGTGACGCACCATGACCCGTTCCATGACTTTGATCTTCGGCGCCGTCATCTTTGCGGCGGCGCTGGGCGCTGCCGTGATGTTTTCCGGCCGCGGCACGCCCGAGCCCACCGAGAGCGCACCGGCCAACGTGCCCGCCGCGCCCATGGCCCCCGCCACTCCGACGCGATGAGGCCCGCCGGGCGCAAGCTCCGGGGGACGCGCACAGCGTGCTTAACTGCATGCAAGTCGCACTTTTTTGATTATTAAATGATCAATTTGCATATTTTATAATCATATTTTGCCCGCCCACCACCGCCGCATCCGCACGGTCAAGCCCTGGCCGCGCGGACAAAATACAATACAAAACAACAGCTTATCTTTTTCAGATCCCCTCCTCTGAAGTGGCGCACTTCCTGCTAGGTCTTCCGCGCGCATGCGGCCCCGCGCCGCTTGCCTTTGGACCGGCCTCAGGAGTTGCCATGAACACGCTCGCCTCCCTTCTTTCCGCCCATCGCGAAGGACGGCGCACGCCGAGCGACACGGTCCGCGAGACCTATCGGCGGATCGCCGATCATGACGACCCGGCCATGTTCATCACCCTGCGCCCCGAGGCCGAGCTGCTGGCGGAAGCCGCCGCTTTGGAAGCGGGCGGCAAGACCGACCTGCCGCTCTACGGCATCCCTATGGCGATAAAGGACAATATCGACGTGGCGGGCGTGCCCACCACCGCCGCCTGCCCCGCCTTCGCCTATGAGGCAACGGCCGACGCCACTGTGGTCGCCCGCCTGAAAGCGGCCGGTGCGCTCATCATCGGCAAGACCAATCTCGACCAGTTCGCCACCGGCCTCGTGGGCACCCGCTCGCCCTATGGCGTGCCGCGCAACGCCTTCAACGCCACCCTGGTGCCCGGCGGCTCCTCCTCCGGCTCCGCCAGCGCCGTGTCGGCGGGCATCGTGCCCCTCGCGCTCGGCACCGACACCGCCGGCTCGGGCCGCGTGCCTGCCATGCTCCAGAATATCGTGGGCGTGAAGCCGAGCCTCGGCCTCGTGCCCAATACCGGCCTCGTCCCGGCCTGCAAGACCTTGGACTGCATCTCGATTTTCGCCCTCACCGTGGACGATGCCATGGCCGCGTTGGCGGTGATGGCCGGCTATGACGCCGCCGACGCCTTCTCCCGCCCCCTGCCGCTCGGCACGCTGGGCACCCTCCCCCGCCCGCCGCGCCTCGGCATCCTGCCGCCGGACCAGCGGGAATTCTTCGGCGACGCCACCGCCGCCGCCGCCTATGAGGCCGCCATCGCGCGCTTCCAGTCGCTGGGCGCGGAAACCGTCGAATTCGACTATGCGCCCTTCGCGGAATGCGCCCGCCTGCTCTATGAGGGCCCGTGGGTGGCCGAGCGCTGGATCGTGGCGGAGCCGCTGCTCACCACCGATCCCGACGCGGTGCATCCCGTCACCCGCGCCATCACCGAGCCCGGCGGCAAGGCGAGCGCCGCGGACGCCTTCCGCGCCACCTACCGCCTGCGGGAGCTGAAGGCCAAGGTGGACCCCATCCTGGCCGACTTCGACGCCATCCTCCTGCCCACCGCCCCCACGGCCTACACGCTGGAAGCGGTGCTGGCGGACAATATCCGGCTCAATTCACGCAACGGCACCTACACCAATTTCGTGAACCTGATGGATCTGTGCGGCACCGCCGTGCCCAACATCATCTCGCCGGAGGGCATTCCCTACGGCATCACCCTGCTCGCCCCGGCGGGACAGGATGCGGAAGTCGCCTCCATCGCCCGAGCCTTCGTGGCGGCGGGCGACCTGCCGCTGGGCGCCAGCGGCCAGACCGCGCCCGTCACGGCCCTGCCGCCGGCGGAAACGGCGGGGCGCATGGATTTGTGCGTGTTCGGCGCCCACCTCTCCGGCATGGGGCTGAACGGCGAGTTGCTGGAACTGGGCGCCCGCCTCGTGGCGCCGGTGGAAACCGCGCCGCTCTATCGCATGACGCTGCTGAAGGGCGCCGTCCCGCGCCCCGGCGTCACCCGCGTGGCAAGCGGCGGCGCGGCCATTGCGGGCGAGGTCTGGTCCCTGCCCTTCGAGGGCATCGGGCGGCTGCTCGCCCGCATTCCCGGCCCGCTGGGGTTCGGCCGCGTGGTCCTGTCCGATGGGCGCGAGGTGGCGGGCTTCCTGGCGGAGGCGGCGGGCGCCGAGGGCTGCCTGGACATCACCGCCTATGGCAGCTTCCGCACCTTCATGGCGAGCCGCGCCAAAAGCGCCTGACCGCGGCAAGTTTCCAAAATGCTCAGGGGGCGCGGGGGCGCCCCCGAGCCCCACGCGGCCATTTGAGCGGCCAGGACACGATGCGGTCCAGCAGCTCGAACACCCCATAGGCCCCCTCCAGCCCCGCCACGCGGTCGCGCACCGAAATGCCCGCTTTGTGCACGGTCTCGGGATCGCCGGAGACCAGGGGATGCCACCAGGGCAAATCCTTCCCCTCCTGCACCAGCCGATAGCCGCAGGTGGGCGGCAGCCAGGACAAGGTCTCCACCACGTCCGGCGTCAGGCGAACGCAGTCCGGCACCTTGGACTGGCGGTTCTCATAGTCCGCGCAGCGGCAGGCCCCCGTGTCGAACAGGCGGCAGGCCACGTCCGTATAGGCGATGTCACCGCTGTCCTCGTCTTCCAGCTTCACGAGGCAGCACCGCCCGCACCGGTCGCACAGGCTCTCCCACTCCGGGGCGGTCATTTCGGCAAGCGACTTGCGGCGCCAGAACGGGATATCAACCATGCCGCCTTCCTACCCGCCTTGCGGCCGGCCGCAAAGGGCGCGGGCGACTCGCGGTCGGCGCCGCCCCGCGCTATAGACGGAGGCAGGCTCCTTCCTGCCGCGTTTCCGCCCCGGACCGCGACCATGAAGGATGATGGGGCGGGATAAGGGCGGACCGGATCGCAAGGGGCAACCCGGCGGTCGCGGTTCCAGGCTGGCCGAGAGGGACGCGAAGCTGCGGCGCGTCCACGAACGCGAGACCGTCAGGACGTGAGCGAGAGCGAAGACCCATCCTCGAAGAAGCGGCTGCGCAATGCGTGGCTGGACGCGGATGCGCGCATCGATTCCACGCTGTTCCGCATCGGAACCGCGTTCATGCGCGCGGCCTCCGGCTATTCCGCCTTCATGGAGCGCTTCTCGCTGTCCGGCTGGCGACGCTGGCTGGTGGGCCTCACCTCCGAAGGCTTCACGCTGGGCACGTTCGGTGCCATCGCCCTGCTGGCGCTGGCCCTTCCCGCCTTCCGCGAGACCTCCGACGACTGGCTGAAGCGCACCGAACTCGCCGTCACCTTCCTCGATCGCTACGGCAATGTGATCGGCGAGCGCGGTGTCCGGCAGAACGACACGGTACCGCTGGAGGATTTCCCCGATTATCTGCTGAAGGCCGTTCTCGCCACGGAGGACCGGCGCTTCTACGAGCATTTCGGCATCGACGTGGCGGGCACGCTGCGCGCGGTGGTCACTAATGCGCGGGCGGGCGGCGTGCGACAGGGCGGCTCCTCGCTCTCCCAGCAGCTCGCCAAGAACCTGTTCCTCTCCAACGAGCGCACCATCGAGCGCAAGGTGAAGGAGGCGTTCCTCGCCTTGTGGCTGGAAAGCCGCCTCACCAAGAGCCAGATCCTCAAGCTCTATCTGGACCGCGCCTATCTGGGCGGCGGCGCCTATGGGGCGGACGCGGCGGCGAAATACTATTTCGGCAAGTCCATCCGCGAGGTGAACCTCGCCGAGGCCGCCATGCTGGCGGGCCTGTTCAAGGCGCCCTCCAAATTCGCGCCCCACGTCAACCTGCCCGCCGCCCGCGCCCGGGCATCCACGGTGCTCGATAATCTGGTGGAAGCGGGCTTCATGACCGAGGGTCAGGTGTTCGGCGCTCGCCGCAACCCCGCCACCCCCGTGGACCGGCGCGACATGGCGGTGCCGGACTATTATCTCGACTATGCCTTCTCCGAAGTCCGCCGCCTCGTGGATGCCTTCCCCAAGAGCGTGACGGAGCGCATCTTCGTGGTGCGCACGGGCCTCGATCCGAACATCCAGAAGGTGTCGGAAGCGGCGCTGGATTCCTCACTCCGCCAGTTCGGCAAGGACTACAAGGTCAACCAGGGCGCCATCGTCATCATGGAGCCCAACGGCACGGTGCGGGCCATGGTGGGCGGGCGGGATTATGGCGAGAGCCAGTTCAACCGCGCCACCGACGCCCTGCGCCAGCCCGGCTCCTCGTTCAAGCCGTTCGTCTACACTGTGGCGCTCATGAACGGCATGAAGCCCAACACCATCGTGCAGGACGCCCCCATCTGCCTGGGCAATTGGTGCCCGCAGAATTACGGGCGCTCCTATATGGGCTCCATCACCCTCCAGACCGCGCTCCAGCACTCGCTGAACACGGTGGCGGTGCGGCTCGCCGAGCGCTTCGGGCGCCAGAAGATCATCGATCTCTCCCACAAGATGGGCATCACCGCCAATCTCACCCCCACCGCCCCCCTGCCGCTGGGCGCCGTGGAAGTGACCGTGGTGGACATGACCACCGCCTATGCGGTGTTCGCCAATGGCGGCAAGAGCGTCTATCCTCACGCCGTGGTGGAGATGCGGGCGGGCGCGGGCGAGGTGCTCTGGCGCTATGACCGCGACGCGCCCCAGCCGCTCCAGGTCATCCCGCCCTCCGCCATCGACATGATCAACCCCATGCTCAACAACGTGATCGAGAACGGCACGGGGCGGCGCTCGCGGCTGCCGGACGTGAAGGTGGCCGGCAAGACCGGCACCACCAATGCCTATCGCGATGCGTGGTTCATGGCCTTCACCGGCAATTATGTGGGCGGCGTCTGGTTCGGCAATGACGACTACACCTCCATGAACCGCATGACCGGCGGCTCGCTGCCCGCCATGACCTGGCAGAAGGTGATGGCCTATGCCCATCAGGGCATCGAGCCGAAATACATTCCCGGCATCGGCAACCAGCCCGCGCCCAAGCTGGACGAGCCGCCAGCCCCGCTGGACGTGCCGGGCCTGGAATCCTCGCTGCGCCCGCTCACCCTCTCGCCCCGCTCGGCCGCGCGCCTGTCGGAACTGGAGAAGCTGTTCCGGCGCGCGGCGCCGCCCGTGCCCGCGACAGGCCCCACCGCCGCCATTCCCGGCCCTTCCACCAAAGCCAACTGACGCCGTGCGCCCTCTTCCCCTCGCCGTCACCCTCGCCGTCGCCGTGACCCTCGGCCTCGGCCTCACCTATGTGTCGGTGACCCAGTCGCGCGGCATGGACGCGGTGCGCTCGGGCGCCTGGACGGGATGGCCCCGCTCCGGCACCACCCAGGCCGATCCCTATGCCCGCGCCGCCTTCGCCCGCTCCGGCGAACTGCCGCTGGAACTGGCGGACGGGCTGCTGTTCCTGGCCGCGCAGGATTCGGCGGGCGCGCCTCTGGATGGACGCTGCGACATCCGCATTGCCGGCACGCTCCCCCAGGCGCAGGTCTGGACCGTGACCCTCATGGACGAGGAGGGCCACCTGATCCCCAACGACGCCCATCGCTACGGCTTCACCAGCAATGAAGTGGTGTATCGACCGGACGGCGCCATCGACCTCGTTCTCTCCCCCCGCGCCCAGGCGGGCAACTGGCTGCCCACGGGCGCCAGGGGGCGCGTGAAGGTGGCGCTGCGGCTCTATGATGCCCCCTTCAGCTTCTCGTCCGCCACCGGCGAAAGCTCGACGCTGCCGCAGGTGACCACGGAGCATTGCCCGTGAGCCTCTCGGACTTCCTCCCCTCCCTGCGCCGCCAGCGCCTGCTGCCGCGCACGTCGCGCCTGCACCCGCTGCGCCGGGTCCGCCGCGCCTTCGACAGGATGCGCGCCGCCTTGCCGGAGCATGTGCTGCTTCCGCTCGCCTTCATCCTGGTGATTGCGGGCATCGTGCATCTGGCCTCCGTGCTGGCCATGCCGGTGCTGGCTCAGAAGAGCGCGTACCAGCGGCTCCTGGACATGGCGCAGCCGAACCACATGACGCTGCTGCCCGACGCCACGCCCGCCGACATGACCTTGCCCATGACGGACCCGGCCTTCGTGAGCGCAGTGTGCCTGTATGATCTGCGGGAGCGCCCGCTGCGGGTGCGCGTTCCGGCCACGGCGGACTATACGTCGGTGTCGTTCTACACCGCGCGTGGCCTGGCCTTTTATGCGCTGAACGATCAGGCGGCGGGGCGCGTGATCGAATTGGACCTGCTGTCTCCCAGCCAGCGCGCGGCGCTGCCGGAGGACGAGGAAATCACGGCGGCGGACCGCCTTGTGGTGGAATCCCCCGCGGACCGGGGCATCGTGCTGATCCGCGCCTATGCGCGCTATCCGGACCTGCGCGAGTCCATCCGACGCCAGCTGGAAGCGGCGAGCTGCACCTCGTCCAACTGAGGCGCCGCCGACACGGGCTCAGGCGCCGCGCTCAGCGGACCTTGCGACCGGACGTGTCGGGACGCGGCTCTTCCAGCAGGCGGCTGGGCAGCGGGATCGGCGTCGATGCCGGAGCCTCCTGCCGCTCGATCCGCACCACCGGAAGGATGACGATGTCAGCACCGTGTCCCGGCTCGACCCGCGCGCTCTGGCGGGCGTTACGCTCCAAGAGAAAAGCAATCAGCGTGCCCATCACCTGTCTCCGATCCTCGGGAGTAGCGTGATGACAACTCTCTTTAAGGCCGGATGGTTTCCCAAAGCTTAAGCCCGGTTTTCACGCGGGCGCCAGATCCACGAAGCAGCGCCCCTCCCGGTCCTCGATCTCCACGAACCAAAGGTCGGGATCGAAGCGCATTTCCTTGACCATCCGCTCCTCGCTGTCCGCTTCGGGATGGCCCGGCTCCACCGCAAGGCGGAACAGGCGGTCGACGGGAAAGGAGGCGTCGAAGTCGGTCTGGGGCGCGGGCGCATAGAGTGCGGCGTGCCCGTCCAAGGTCGCGACCTTCACGAACACAGCGCCCGCCTCCTCCGAACCCCGGCGACGCACGGCGGCGAAGGCGCCCGCACCATTGGCGGTGCGCACCAGGGCCGCGACGAAGATGGCGCTCTTGAGCCGCATCACTCGATGGGCGCGCCGGAGACGGCGGCCAGTTCGCGCATCATGCGGTCCGAGATATCGCCGGTGGCGGGCAGGTTCCGGTCCCGCTCGAAGCGCTGGATGGCGAGGCGCGTCTCGGTGCCCGGCTGGCCGTCCAGCTTGATGGGTCCGTAGCCGAGGCGCGCCAGCGCCTTCTGAACGGAGAGGATGCGCGGGGACGCAGCCTGGAGATCACTGGGCGGGCGCACCGAGCCGGTAACGCCCGCATCGCCCGGAACGGCGGCGGGCGGCAGCATGGGACGGCCGGCCGAAGGAGCCGCGGCAGGAGGCGCCGCCACGGGCCGCGCGACCGCAGGCGCCGTCGGAGCGGCGACCGCCTGGGCGGCCGGAACACGGCGCAGTTCGGCCATGACGGTCTCGTTCGGCTCGCCGCTGGAGACGCGCAGGCGCGCCGCCTGCTCGAAGGCGCGCACCGCCGCCTCGGTGCGCGGCCCGCTGAGGCCGTCCACCGTGCCGTCATAGAAGCCGCGCCGGGCCAGCTCGCGCTGGATGTCGGCCACCAGGGGAGAGGGCGTGCGGGGCGTGGGCAGGCTCGCGGGCGGCAGCAATGCCGCCACATCGGCCGGAACGGGCGCGGCGGCCGGCGGAGGCGCGACGGGCACCGATGCGGACCGCGCAGGGGCGGGCGGCGAAGCGGTCGCGGCGGAGGGCGGCCCGAAGATCATGGCGGGCGTGCCGGGCGCGCCCGACGCGGACGCACGGGCTTTCGGCTCCACGGAAACGGTGGTGGCCCCCGTGGAGGCCGAGCGTAGCGTGGCATGCTGCAGGAAGAAGATGTTGGCGATCACCGCCCCGGTGGCAGCCACCGCCGCAAGCGCAGCAAACCCATCGGCAAAACGATGGGCGAGGCGCCCGGCCCGTCCACTCCCCTGTCCCGCGCCCAGATGGGAGGCGTCCAGGTGCGGATCATGCCGGTCGTCGTCGTCATAATGGCGGGCATGGATGGCGTGGCTCATGCGGACCTCCGGTCAACATCACCGGCATCCATCATGGGAAGGGCGATGCGCAGGGGCGTTGCCGCCACCCCTTCGGGGCCGCACAGGGGCAGAGCCACGGTGACGGTGGTCCCGACACCCAGCACGCTCGCCACCTGGAACGCACCCCGGTGCAATTCCACCAGCGCCCGCACCACCGCGAGCCCGAGCCCGTGGCCCGCCCGGCGCTGGTCCATGTCGCCGGCCTGGAAGAAGGGCTCGCCGAGCCGTTCCACATCCGCCGCCCGCATGCCCGCGCCCGTGTCGCGCACCTTCAGGTGCATCAAGCCGCCGCTCACGGAGGCATCCACCACGACCTCGCCGCCGGCGGGCGTGAACTTCACCGCGTTGGACAACAGGTTGAGCAGAACCTGGCGCAGCGCCCGCTGGTCGGCGGCCAGAGGCGGCAAGTGCGCCGGCATGGCATTGACGAGGCGGATGCCGCGACGGTCGGCCTCCAGCGCCAGCATTTCCAGCGCGCCTGCCACGATGCCGTGAATGTCCAGATCCTCGCAGGCCAGCTCATAGGCGCCCGCCTCCACCCGCGACAGATCGAGGATGCCGTTGACGAGGCCCAGCAGGTGCTGCCCGCTCTCATGGATGATGCGCGCATAGTCGGCCCGCCGCGCCGCGTCCATCTCGCCCACGTCCCCGGTGAGCAGTTCCGAGAAGCCGAGGATGGAATTGAGCGGCGTGCGCAATTCATGGCTCATGGTGCGCAGGAAGCGGCTCTTGGCGTCGTTGGCCCGTTCCGCCTTGGCGCGGGCGTCGTCCGCCACCGGAAGCTCCGCCGCCGCCAGGGCGGCGCGGTCCTGCCACTGAACCCGTGCGGTGCCCTGCCCGTCTCCACAGATGCGGGCCTCCAGCGCCATGAAGCGCGGCACCTCGCCCAGCGCCCCGCAGCGCAGGCGAAGATCCACAAGGCGCGTCCGCCCATCGGCGGCGCAGGCCGACAGCGCGGCAAGAAAGGCGGGACGATCCGCCACCTGAATGCGCTCCGACAGGCCCGCCCCGGACAGATCCTCGGGGGCAAGGCCGGCAATCCCCTCCGGCGCGCGCTCGATGGCCAGCGTCTCGCCGGTGCGGGCATGGAGCGTGATGAAACCCTGCGGCGCGGTCTCTTCCCGCGCGATCTCCATGGACACGGGCGCCGAAGCGGCGGCCTGCACCATGGCGGCGGCGGCCCGTGAGAGGCCCACGGCCACGGCCGACAGCGCCGCCGCGATGAGCCCGCAGGCCAGAAGCCATCCGGCCTCGGGGCCTGCGCCCACAAGAAGACCCGTCGCCTGCGCCACCAGGAGCGCACCGCCCGAGCCGCCCGCCAGCACGGCGAGCATCAGCAGGGCCCGGCCCGCATGGGCGGAAAAGACGGCGAGGCTTCCGGGATCGGCGGCCAGATCCGGCCGGGCATGGCCGAGGACATGCCCCAGGGCACCCGCCGTGCGCGCGGCGCGCGCCGAACGGGCAAGGAATGCTGCTCCCGCACTCTCTGGTCGAAAGCCACTCACCTTGCCACTGGCGCCCGCGCGCCCTCCCTCCGAACCGTTTTGAAACGTGGCACGGCAGGCTTTAAGCGAACCCTAAGGAGCGGCCCTCGGGCTTATGGGAGCGCGCTTTCCTCGCTGCCGTCGTGAACGGAAGATTGATGCGGCGGGAGCCTCCCGCGCCCACTTCAGACGGCGTCCGCAGAAAACCTACCGCTAACCACTTGATGGCGTGAGTTTTATGGGCCTGCCGGATACATGCCTACACCACGGCCGCCGCCTCAACCGAACCTTAGGGAAGGCCCGAATAGTCTTGCTGCTTCCGGGGCTGGCGGGCATGCGCTAGATTCGGAGAATCCAGCTCGGACGGTCGTCTACCGCTCCGAAAGCGGATCAGGCGTGGAGGCGTAGGGATGGTGACGGGGTCCCGCCGGCTTTTCGCGAGCCGTTCCGCCCTCTTCTTCGCGTTCGCCCTGGTCTTCGCCTTCATCCTTCTGCAGGCCGTGACACTCTGGCAGGCGCGGCAGGATGCGTGGCGGGCCGCCATCCAGTCGGCGGAGAATGTCCAGTCCACGCTGCGCGTCAGCATTGAGCGCAATCTGGCGCTCCTCGAATTGTCGCTCATCGGCGTCCAGGACACGCTGAAGATCGACGGCCTCGACGCCATGCCGCCATCCCTGCGCAACACCATCCTCTTCGACAGGGCCAGCAGCGCGCAATTTCTCGGCTCCCTCCTGGTCCTGGATGATCAGGGCCACATCAAATACGATTCCGCCTCGCCCACGCCGCGCACGCTCCATCTCGGCGACCGCGACTATTTCACCGCGCAGCGCGAGAAGGATGCCGGGACCTATCTCAGCCATCCCTTCCGCAGCCGACTGCGCAACAACGATCCCAGCATCACTGTCAGCCGCCGCCTGAACGGCCCCGGCGGCGCGTTCCAGGGCGTTGCGGCAGCCACCATGCGGCTCGCCTTCTTCACGAGCATTTTCAAAGAGGTGAAGCTGCGCCCGGGCGACGTGATCACGCTGATCCTCACCGACGGAACCATCGTCCTGCGGCATCCTCCCACGGAGAACGGCGCCGACTATCTCGGCGAGAACATGTCGGCGAGCCCGATCTTCCAACGCATGCTTCATGGTGCGGGGCCTTTCGAGGAACGCTCCCGCATCGACGGCACCAAGCGCTTCTATGTGCATTCCCGCGTGGCCAATTTTCCGCTGATCCTGTCGGTGGGCTTCAGCGTGCCGGACGCCATGGCGGAATGGCGCCAGCGGGCGCTGATCATCTCCGGCGTGACCCTGGCCATGAGCGCCGGCATCATCGCCCTGGTGCTGGCGCTGCGCCGCATGCTCATGCGCAGCTACCGCATGGAGGAGACGCTCGAACTCGCCGCCCTCACGGATTCGCTCACGGGCCTCGCCAACCGCCGCGCCTTTGACGACGCCCTGCAGCGGGAATGGAAGCGCGCGAACCGCAACAAGACGCCCCTGAGCCTGATCGTGCTGGACGGGGACCACTTCAAGGCGATCAATGACGAATTCGGCCATGCGGGCGGCGACCTGGTGCTCCAGATGATCGCCGATCGCCTCAGCCGCGCCGTGCGCCGGCCGAGCGACGTGGTGGCCCGCTATGGCGGTGAAGAGTTCGTCGTGCTCCTGCCCAATACCTTGCCCGATGGCGCCCTGAACGTGGCCGAGAACATCCGGGGGCGGGTCAACCGGGCGCGCATCACCCTGTCCGATGGGCGCGTGCTCGCGGCGACCGTCAGCCTCGGCGTTTCAAGCATGGGGCCCGGCGATGAAAAGGAGCAGTGCCGCCTGTTCCAGGAGGCCGACGCGGCCCTCTATCAAGCCAAGCAATCGGGTCGGGACAGCATCGTGGTGTTCCAGGGGGGCGTGGTGTCGATGATGCCGCACAACCGCACGCCGATGGACCCTCCCGGCACCGGCGCCTGACGGGCGCAGTTACGCTCACGCGAGCGTGACCCTCCCTACCGTTATCTCCCATATCCAAATGGGAGGTGACATTGTAATGATCTCTTACGCCATGCTTCAGCGCGGCGGTGTATTCCTTTTCCGACAGATTTGGCCGTCAGGCCGGGCGCTTTCCGTCCGGCTTAAGCGTGCCATATGCCAAATGCGAATGACCGCTACCCCATGCTGACCCGCGACTGCACGCCTCCTTACTTCACCGAGATCTGGCAGCACTAGCCCGAGACCCTGTCGTGTCTTTCGACGGGCGGTGATGGCGCACGCCATTCCGAACGGTATCGCTTTGTATTTGCGGCCGTAAGGCGAGGGTCTTGTCATGTCTGTGAAGAAGGTTGGTCTGGGTGGCTATTCCACTGTCGTGCCCGAAGGGGCTGCATCTCCCCAAACCTGGAGCGGGACGCACGCCGTTCCCCAGGTGAGCGGCGGCGCCGCAGGGGCGCCCGTGCCCACAAATGACTGGTGGTCCTCGCTGGTCTTCAACTATTTCGAATCCGCCACCTCCGCCCCGCTCTTCGCGGACCCCATGACGCTGCAGACGGACAGCACCGGCATCCGGATCGGCCATCAGACCAACGTCACGCTCATCGATGGGCCCGGCCTCCAGGTCGAGGACAACATCCAATACAAGTATTTCTTCTCGCCCGGCCTGCATGTGGGCGTGGAAGACCTGGGCAACGGCACGGTGACCGTCTCCGATTACGGGGACTGGACGGTGACGACCGACTGGGCGGACGCCGATGGCGACGGCGGGCTCCAGGCGACCTTCGGCCACGGCCTGCCCTTCGTCTATTTCAACCGCAGCGGGGACGGGGCGGCGGTCATCAATGTGCTGGAAGCCGCGCCCATCAGCCGGGTGGGCAATCCCGTGATGCCGCTCGTCTACACGATCGACGGCCTGAGCGGCGCCTTCAACGGGGGAAATACCGCCTTCACCTTGCCCATCGATGCCGCCAGCGGCATCGGCAACGGGCCGCAGGTGCGCGTTTCCTACGATTTCAACGGCGACGGAAAGTTCGACCGGGTCGAGACCTATAATTACTTCCCCACCGACAACGCTTCCGGCTGGGAGACCTACACCCAGGGCGCGGGCCTCTCCTCCGTTACCGGCGCCATGGCCAACTTCACCGGCGGCTCCGTGAAGGTGGAGATGTGGAACGCCATCGGCGAGGGCACGCCGGGCGTGCGCACCGACACGCCCGCGGGCGCGGCGCATCCCTCCAACATCACCCTCCCCTTCGCGAACCTCGTTGCCTCCGGTACGGCGGTGGACACGCTCTATCTGCGCAGCGGCGCCACCCCGGACACGCCCTCCGCTTTGTCCCCGGTGGCGGGAACGGCGGCGGTCACGGACACCATGGGCAACACCCAGGAAAACCTCTCCTGGGACGGCAAGGGCGAGGTGTGGTTCAACGCCGACGGCGTGGTGGGCGTCACCATCCAGGGCGTGCACTACGGCATCTTCGGCCCGGCGGGCGCCAATTGGGTGATGACGGAGACCGGGCTGAAGTCCGATCTCGGCGGCGCGGAGACCTTCTCGGTGGCCGTCCTGCCCGAGAAGTCTGTGGCGACGCTCCAGTATTTCGCTGAACATGCGGACAATGCGGTGACCGGTAGCACGGTCGCGTTCGACTATGACGCGGCCACCGGAACGGTGACGCAGACCTTCTCCGTCACCACCTCCACCGGCGAGGACCCGCTGGCGGCGCTTTATCGCCACCAATGGATCAATACCGACGAGCCGCTCAGCGACCTCAGCTACATCTCCGCCAAGGGCGAGATGAAGCTCGCCTCGGATTCGAGCTTCACCGTCACCTATGACGCCAGCCCCATGCTGCCGGTCCTGCCGCTGCTGGACGGCGCGCTGGCGGCCCAGGTGCGCCAGCTTCTGCAGGCGGACGTGGCGGAGCTGAACAGCCGCTCCATCAAGATTCCCTTCCAGGACACCTACACGGCGGGCAAGGAGCTGGGCCGGCTCTCCGAGCTGGCGCAGATCGCCAACCAGCTGGGCGAGATCGCCATCCGCGACACCTATTTGGCGGTGCTGAAGGCGGAGCTGGAGGACTGGTTCACCGCCGAGGGCGGCGACGACAAGCACTTCGTCTACAACGCCGAATGGGGCACGCTGGTCGGCTATCCCGCCAGCTTCGACAGCGAGAAGCAGCTCAACGACCACAATTTCCACTACGGCTATTTCGTGCAGGCGGCGGCCACGGTGGGCATGTTCGACCAGGCCTGGGCCTCCCAGGACCAGTGGGGCGGCATGGTGGACGTGCTGATCGCGGACGTGGCCAATACCGACCGCGACAGCGACCTCTTCCCCTATCTGCGCAGCCTCGATCCCTATGCCGGCCATAGCTGGGCGTCGGGCCACGCGGCCTTCGCCTCCGGCAACAACCTGGAATCCTCCTCCGAATCCCTCAATTTCGCGGCCTCGGTCGCGCTCTGGGGCGCGGTGACGGACCGGGACGCGGTGCGCGATTTCGGCATCGCCCTCCATTCCATGGAGAGCGCGGCGGTAATGCAATATTGGTTCGATGTGGACGACGCCGTCTTCCCGGACGACTTCCCCTATGAAGCGCTCGGCATGGTGTGGAGCGACGGCGGCAGCCACACCACCTGGTTCAGCGACGATCCCGAGCGCATCCACGGCATCAACCTGATGCCCTTCAGCGCGGCCACCTCGCTGCATCTGGCCACCGAGCAGGCGAAGATCCTCGCCAATTACGCCGAGATGGCCGCCGAGAGCGGCGGCGAGCCACGTTATTGGAAGAACATCCAGTGGAGCTATCTGGCGCTGGCCAATCCCGACCAGGCGCTGGCCGAGCTGATGGCGGACCCGAACTACAGCCTCAATGAGGGCGGCTCGGGCTCCTATGTGCAGACCCTGTTCTGGATCGCCTCGCTCAGCACGCTGGGCACGCTGAACACCGACGTGCGCGCCGACACGCCCTTCCACGCCGTCTTCACCAAGAACGGCGTCAACACCTACGTGGCCTACAATACCGGCGAAGCGAACCTCGTGGTGCACTTCACCGACGGCACCGTGCTCACCGTGGTGCCGGACACCATGGGCACCCTGCGGGACGGCGTGGTCACCCTGTTCGACCTCTCCAGCGACACCGAAGCGGAACCAGGCACCGAGCCCGGGACGGATCCGGGCACGGACCCCGGAACGGATCCTGGTACGGACCCCGGAACGGATCCTGGCACCGATCCTGGCACCGATCCCGACCCCGCGCCCGTGAGCGCCGGGCTGGTCCTGTCAAACGGCGTTCTGGCATTTGATCCGGCGCGGAGCACGGTGACGCTTGCCTCGGCGGGCGGCGCGAACCATGACGGGGCGCCCCATGCCCCGGCCAGCTTCACCATTTCCGGCGTCACCGGACATTATGATGCCTCCGCCACCGGCTTCGCGCTGAAGATCGATGCGGCGGGCGCGGGCGACGCGGTGCAGGCCGCCATCTCCTATGATTTCAACGGCGACGGCATCATCGACCGGGTGGAGATCTACCGCTATTTCGCCACCGACCCGGTGAGCGGATGGGAGACCTACGGGGCGAACTGGGGCCTCAAATCGGCCACCGGCAGCGCCATGCGCGACCTCGACGGCGGCACGGTGAAGGTGGAGCTGTGGACCGCGCTCGGCACCCATGCGGTAACCGTGTCGCTCGCGGCCTCCTCGCTCGACCTGCCCTTCACCTTCGAGGGCACCAGCACGCCCACCGATCCCGAAGTGCCGACCGATCCGGAAGTGCCCACGGACCCCGAAGTCCCCACCGATCCGGAAGTCCCGGTCACGGGCGACGGACTGGTCCTGGCCGGCGGGCAGATCGGCTTCGATCCGGCGCGCGGCGCCGTCACCCTGGTTTCGGCGCAGGGCCGCAACCAGGACGGCACGCCGGTCGCCTCCACGAAGCTCACGCTGGAGAACGTCACCGCCGGCTATGAGGCCGGGCAGGCCGCCGCCTTCGCGCTGAAGGTGGATGCGGGCTCCGGTGCGGGCGATGCGGTGCAGGCCGCCATCTCCTATGACTTTGACGGCGATGGCGTGATCGACCGGGTGGAGACCTATCGCTATTTCGCCACCGACCCGGTGAACGGATGGGAGACCTATGCCAGCGCCTCCGGCCCGCGCTCGGTCACCGGCGGCGCGCTGCGGGACATGACGGGGGGCACCGTCACCATCGAGCTGTGGACCGCGCTCGGCACCCACCCGGTGAAGGTGGACCTTGCCGCCTCGCTCCTCGACCTGCCTTTCGCCTCGGCCTCCGCCGGGCCGAACCCGGACCCCGAGCCCCAGCCGGAACCCGAGCCGGAGCCGGAGCCGGAACCCAATCCCGAACCCAATCCGGACGCGGTCGGCAACGGCCTGATCCTGGTGGACGGCGCGGCCGACTTCGACCCCGCGCGCGGCACCGTCACGCTCGCCGCGGCGGGCGGCGCGAACCATGACGGCACGCCCCATGCCGCCGCCAGCCTCACGCTGGAGAACCTGACCGCGACACATATCTCGGGACAGGCCACCGGCTTCCTGTTGAACGTGGATGCGGGCGGCGCGGGCGATGCGGTGCAGGCCTCCGTCTCCTACGACTTCGACGGCGACGGCACCTTCGACCGGGTGGAGACCTACGCCTATTTCGCCACCAATGACGTGCCCGGCTGGGAAGCCTATTCCAGCACGTGGGGCCTGAAGTCCGTCATCGGAGCGGCGCTGCAGGATCTCGATGGCGGCACGGTGAAGGTGGACCTCTGGTCGGCGCTGGGAACCCATGCGCTGGCGGTGAACCTCGCCACCTCCTCCCTCAGCCTGCCATTCCAGTTCGACGGCAGCTCGACGCCGGGGACCGGCCCCGGCACCATGCCCGAGCCCGAGCCCGAGCCGGAGCCGGAGCCCGAGCCCCAGCCGGAAATACCGGCGGACGGTGATTTCCTGGTGTCCTCCGGCCCCGCCGGCATCCGGCTCACCACCGCCGCCGCCATGGAGATCGAGGGCGCGAACCATGGCCGCTATATCGGCACGCCCCACGAGGCCCTGGTGCTCACCGCCCAGGACATTCACGGGGCCTATGATGGCGGCCGCATCGCCTTCAACCTTCCGGTGGATGCGGGAACCGGCATCGCCAACGGCACGCAGATGCGCCTCACCTTCGATTTCGACGGCGACGGCACGGCGGACCGGACGGAGACCTACCAGTATTTCGCGACCGACAATGCGGTGGGCGCGGAAGCCTATACGGACGGACGCGGCCTCATCAGCGCCGACGGCGCATTCCAGGACTTCACGGGCGGCAGCGTCACGGCGGAGATCTGGAACGTGATCGGCGGCTCCATGGTCACCCTCGCGGCGGGCGCCACCATCACCCTGCCCCACGATGAGTGGCTGGTCTGAAGCAGGCATGAGGGAGGTCCGTGGGTTACGCACGGGCCTCCCGCCTCACCCCTTGCGCTGGCGCCTGTCGATGGCGGGGGCCACCATGCCGGGGATGTAGGCATCCGAAATGAAGGAGCGGCAGTGCGTCTGGAACGCCTGGAGCAGCCGCGATTTCTTGAAATGGGTCACCGTCGCCAGGCCCACCACCATGGGGCGGTGCTCGCCCGCAAGGCGCACCCGCACCACGCGGCGGCCGTCCAAAGCAAGGTCGGAGCGGGGCCGGACATTGGCGAGCGTATAGCCGTAGCCATTGGCCACCATGGTGCGCACCACCTCCTGGTGGGCGGAGCGCGAATGGACCCGGGGCTGGAGACCTTCCTTCAGGAACAGCGCGAGGAAATATTCCGCGCTGATGGGCAGATCGAGGAGGATCAGGGGCTCCTCGGCCAGTTCCTGAAGGCTCACGGCGGACGCCTGCGCGAAGGGATGGGCCTCGCTCACCACCACATGGGGCGGCAGGCTGGCCAAGGGCGTGAAGGAAATGCCGTCCGGGATCTTCAGGTCATAGGTGACGGCGATGTCGATCTCCGCCCGCCGCAGCCCCTCCAGCAGCAATTCCTGGTTGGCCTCCACATGGCGGATCTGCGTGCCCGGAAAGGCGGAGGTGAAGCCGTGGGAGAGTTCCGGGATGATCATGGGCGCCAGCGTGATCATGCAGCCCACGGAAAGCTGACCGCGCACCTGGTCGGTGGCCTCGGACGCCACCGCATAAAGCCCTTCCGCCTGCTCTATCAGGTGCTTGGCTTCCGCCAGCAGCTTGCGGCCCACAGGCGTGAGCGACAGGCCCTGCGCATGGTGGCGCACGAAAAGCTGCACGCCCAGTTCCTGCTCCAGATGGCTGATGGCCGTGGAGATGGAGGGCTGGGAAATGCTGATACGCTCGGAGGCGAGCGTGATGGAGCCCGTCTCCCCGGCGGCGATGAAATATTCGAGCTGCCTCAGCGTGTAGCGCATGGAGCGTTGAATAGCCTGTTCCGGGGCTCCGCGCGAGGCGCCCCGGCCGGTGCTTGCGCGGCCTTTCATTCGTCTCCCGGCACGCCGTAGCTGGGCGCGGCCACCGGCTCCAGGGCGCGCTGCACGTAAGCCTCCATCTGCGGCTTCCACAGCGTCCAGAGCGCGGCGAGGCGGCCGATGGGGTCGCTCTCGTCCCAGTCCACCCGCAGGTCCGTGATGGGCCAGGCTTCCTCGCCCGCCATGAGCAGACCGGCGGAATGGACCGGACCTGCCTCCCCGCCCGCCGCAAGGCCCGCCTGCAGCGCCGCGATCAGCCGGTCGCCCAAATCACCTTCCGCGCCCTCGAAGGCGGCAACCATCACCGCGGGCACCCCGTCATGGGCCAGCAGGTTTCCGGCGGCGACGCAGTCGCGCCCTTCCTTCAGCCCCCAGGTGCCCAGCGTGCCCGAGCCGGAGAAGGTGGCGGTGCGCCCCTTTCCGTCCACGGCGGTGAGCTGGCGATGGTCCATATGCGGCCGGGAGGCGACCAGCGTCTCCACGGCGACCGAGGCGGACGCCCCAAGCGCCATCAGGTCCAGCGCCGCCGGGCCGAGGCGCGGGTCCGTGATGTTCTGCGAGCAGACGGCGCCCACGCCCGCGCGCACATGGGCGCAGCGGGCGGCCACCGCCGGCGAGGAGGAGGAGATGACGATGCCGAACCGGCCCGTCTTCGCGCAGCGCGCGGCGAGGGAGAAGGTCATGGTGTGCCCCGTCAGTCCGGGATCACGGCGGTGGCGTCGATCTCCACCAGCCAGCTGGGACGGGCCAGCGCCACCACCACGAGGCCGGTGCAGACCGGGTGCACGCCTTTGATATACTCGCCCATGGTGCGATAGACCGGCTCGCGGTGGCGCACGTCGGTGAGATAGACCACCAGCTTGCACACATGCTCCATGGTGCCGCCGGACTCTTCCACAAGCTGGCGGATGTTCTGCATCACCTTGTGGGTCTGGGCCACGGGATCGCCGATGCCCACGTCCACAGCCGTGTCCAGGTCCTGCGGGCACTGGCCGCGCAGGAAGATGGTGGTGCCGCGCGCCACCACCGCCTGGGCGAGGTCGTTGTCCAGCTTCTGCTCGGGATAGGTCTTGGCCGTGTTGAACGGGCGGATACGCTTGTGGATCATGGCGTTACCTCAGAGTGAAGGGGAAGGCGCGCCGGACAGGCGCGCGAGCAGGCGGTCCATCATCCGGTCGCAGGCGGCGAGCTGGTCCAGCGCCACGAACTCGTCCGGCTTGTGGCCCTGGTCCATGGAGCCCGGCCCGCAGACCACGGTGGGAATGGCGAGGGCGCCGTCGAACAGGCCGCCCTCGGTACCGAAAGCCACCTTGAAGGTGGTGGGGTCCGCCACCAGCGCCTTCACGAAGCAGACCACCTCCGCATCGGGCGGGGTGGCGAGGCCGGGATAGGAATTCACCACCTCCACGGCGATATCCGCCTGCGGAAACTGCGCCCGTCGCGTGGCCACCAGCCGGGCCGCCTCGTCCATCAGCCCCGCGAGGATGGCGGAGGCATCGTCCTGGGCGATGTTGCGGATCTCGAAATCCACGGTGCAGCGGTTCGGCACGATGTTCAGCGCGGTGCCCCCCGCGATCACGCCCGCATGGAGCGTGGTGTAGGGCACGTCATAATCGTCGTCGCGTGGGCCCTCGGCCGCGAGGCGCTCCTGCCCGGCGCGCAGCAGACCGACGAAATCGCAGGCGAGATGGATGGCGTTGAGCGCCTTGGGGGCCAGGGCCGAATGGCCTTCCACCCCGCAGCAGGTGGCGCGGGCCGCCAGCTTGCCCTTGTGGCCGGTGGCGATGCGCAGCGAGGTGGGCTCGCCGATGATGCACAGGCGCGGGCGCACGGGCGCCTGCGCCAGCCGCTCGATGAGCGAGCGCACACCCAGGCACCCCACTTCCTCGTCATGGCTGAAGGCGAGATGGAGCGGCACGGCCAAGTCCTGTGCAGCGTCCTGCGCCGCCGCCCGGTCCGCGAGCGCGAGCGCGCAGGCCAGGAAGCCCTTCATGTCCGCCGCCCCGCGCCCATAGGCGCGCCCATCCGCCACGCGCAGGCGGAAGGGATCGCTGCTCCAGGCCTGCCCGTCCACCGGCACCACGTCCGTATGGCCGGACAGGAGGATTCCGGGCCGGTCCTTCGGCCCGATGGTGGCGTAGAGATTGGCCTTGCGGCCGTCCGGCGTGGCGATGATCTCGGCCGCGACGCCCCGCGCGCCAAGATACTCCGCTACGAAGGCGATGAGGTCGCGATTGGGATCGCGGCTCGCGGTTGGAAAGGCGATGAGCCGGTCGAGAAGATCGAGCGTGCTCATAGATAGAGATGCCGCACGGCATCATTGGCCAGAAGCTCGGCCGCATTGCCTGTGGCCACCACCCGCCCCTTCACCAGCATGATGCCGCGATGGGCGATGGAGAGCGCGGTCTCCGCATTCTGCTCGATGAGCAGGACGGTGGTGCCGCGCCGGTTGATCTCGGCCACCGTGTCGAAATATTCGTCGATGAGCTTGGGCGAGAGGCCGAGCGAGGGCTCGTCCATGACGACCAGCTTCGGCTCGCCGATGAGCGCGCGCGCCAACGCCACCATGGCCTGCTCGCCGCCCGAGAGCGTGCCCGCCCGCTGGTTGATGCGATCGCGCACGCGGGGGAACAGGTCCAGCATGCCTTCCAGCTTGTCGGAAAAGCGCCCCTGCCCTTTCTGGGCCTCGAAGCCCAGGCGGATATTGTCGCGCACGCTCACATCCGCGAACAGGCGGCGGCCCTCCGGCACGAAGCCGATGCCCAGCGCGCTCAGCGCCTCCGTGCGGGTGCGCGCGAGGTCCTGGCCCATGATGCGGACGGTGCCGCCGGAGAGCGGCAGCAGGCCCGAAATGGCGCGGAAGGTGGTGGTCTTGCCCGCCCCGTTGGGACCGAGGATGCAGACCAGTTCACCGGCCGACACCTTGAACGACACGTCGCGCAGCATGGCCACGACGCCATAGTCGGTATCGACCTTCTCAAGCTCCAGCATGCTGCGTCGCCTTGCGTCCGAGATAGGCTTCCTGGACCCGCGGGATCTTGCGGATCTCCTCATAGGGGCCGTCGGCCAGTTTCTGCCCGTAATCGAGAACCATCACCCGGTCCGGCAGGCTCGCCACGAGGCGCATATCATGCTCGATGATCATGAGCGCGAGCTCCGGCCGCTGGGCGCAGACGGCGCGGATGTCGTCCATGAGCGCGTCGGTGTCGGCGTCATCCATGCCGGAGGACGGCTCGTCCAGCAGCAGCACCTTGGGATCGGTGGCGAGCGCGCGGGCGATCTCCAGGCGGCGGCGGTCGGCCTGGGCCAGTTCGCCCGCCGGGCGGTGACGCTGGTCGTAAAGGCCGCGCGAGACGCTCTTCAGCAGCCCTTCCGCATGGGCGGCGGCGGCATCGAGTTCCGCCTTGGCGCGCCCACGCCGGAAGATGGCGTCGAACACGCCCGCCTTGGTGTGGACATGCCGGCCGATCACCACATTGTCCAGGACGCTGAGGTCCGCGAACAGGCGGCTCGACTGGAAGGTGCGGGCGATGCCGCGCGCCACGATCCTGTGGGCGGGCACGCCGTTGAGCCGCTGCCCCTCCAGGCGCACCTCCCCCGAGGAGGGGATGTAGATGCCCGTGATGATGTTGAGCAGCGTGGACTTGCCCGCGCCGTTGGGGCCGATGATGCCGAGGATCTCGCCGCGCTTCAGCGTGAACGCCACCTCCGCCATGGCGACGAGGCCGCCGAAGCGCATGGTGAGGTTCTCGCCCTCCAGGACCACGGGAGCGGATGGGGAAATGCCCATGGGTCAGTCTCCGTAGCGGCGCAGGCGCTGGGGGAAGAGTCCCTGGGGCCGGATCATGAGGAACAGGATGACGGTGATGCCGAAGAACAGGATCCGGTAGTCGGAGAAGGCCCTGAGCTTCTCGGGCAGCATGGTGAGCAGGAAGGCGCCGACGATGACGCCCAGGATGTTGTCCATGCCGCCCGCGATCACCATGGTCATGATGGTGACGGAGACCAGGAAGGTGAAATTGTCGGGCGAGATGAAGCCCACATAGAAGGCGTAGATGGTGCCCGCGAAGCCCGCGAGGAACGCATCCACCGCGAAGGCCAGCACCTTGTACCAGGTGACATTGATGCCCTGGCAGCGCGCCGCCAGCTCGTCCGCCCGCAGCGCGTTCCAGGCGAGGCCGACGCGAGAATCATGCAGGCGCTCGGCGAACACGATGGAAATGAAAACGAGCAGCGCGGAGAGATAATAGAAGTTCGCCTGCGGCGGCAGCGTGTGGCCAAGGATCACCAGCGGATCGCTGAAGGCATGGCCGAACAGCTCCGGCACCGGAATGCCGACGAGGCCGTTGGGGCCGCCGGTGAACTCCAGATTATTGAGAAGCTGGTGCACCACCACACCAAAAGCGATGGTGACGAGGGCGAGATAGCTGTCCCGCGTGCGCATGGACGGGATGCCCAGCAGGAAGCCGAAAACGGTGGCCACCACCGCCGCGGCGGGCAGCGCCAGCCAGAAGCTCACCCCGAAATTCAGCGCCAGCAGCGCCGAGGCATAGGCGCCGATGCCGTAGGAGGCGCCGGTCGCGAAGTTCGGGATATTCGCGCTGCCAAGCTGGAAATTCAGCGCCAGGGCGAGAACTGCATAGAGCATGGAGATGACGCACAGGTGCAACGCATAGGTGTTGCCCTCCAGCACGAAGGGAAAGCCCAGCACCAGCGCGATGCCCATGAGCAGCGCGAGCCGCGAATGGCGCGCGAAGGCGGCCTCGATCCGGGTTTCCACGGACGGAACCCGCTCCAGGAAGACGAGGACCGCCGCGAACAGGACGAGCAGGCCGAGCACGAAGCGCCAGTCATCGATCAGCAGGAACTGCCGCAGATACAGCGCCCCCGCCGCCTGCACGGCGATCACGGTGAGCATGCCGGACACAGGGTTGCCCGAGGTGGAGGAGGAAGAAGCGTGCGCCATCACACCTTCTCCACCAGGGTGCGGCCCAGCAGGCCGGAGGGGCGGAACACCAGCACGCCGATGACCAGCAGGAACACGAAGACCAGGCGATAAGAGGCGCCGTTGGGCACGGTGGCCTGAACCAGCGTGTCGAGCCCGGCGATGAGCAGGCTGCCGATGATGGCGCCCGGCATGGAGCCGAGGCCGCCCACCACCGCCGCCGAGAAGCCGATGAGGCCCACATCAATGCTGAAATCGAACCGCGCCATGCCCGCATAGGAGGAGAAGAACAGGCCACCCACGGCGCCGATGGCGGAGGCCACGAAGAAGGTGGCGCGGAAGATGCGGCCGGGATGGATCGCCATGAGCCGCGCCGCGTCGCGATCCTGCGACACCGCCTTGATATGCAGGCCGAGGCGCGTGTTGTTCAGCATGAAGAACAGGGCACACACCGAGAGCGCCGACACAGCGACCACCGTGAGGCTGAACAGGGGGACGGAGTAGCCGGCAATGGCGATGTCCCCGTCCACGAGGCGCGGAAAGGCGTGGGGATTGCTGCCATTGGGAAAGAGGTGGCGGATCAGTTCCCGGAGCACGATGCCGAGCGCCACCGTGGCCACCAGCGCCATCATGGCGGGCGCCTTGCGGAAGCGCTGGATGACCACGAGATCCAGCAGCACGCCCACCGCGCCCGTCACCGCGATGGACACCACCAGGGCCAGGAGAAAGGTGGTGATCGTTCCCGCATCGCCAAGCACTGAGCCGAGGGCGGAAATAACCGCCAGCCCGAAGAAGGGTGCCAGCAGGGAAACATCGCCGTGCGAGAAGTGGATGATGTTCAGGACGCCGAACAGCAAGCTGAATCCGACAGCGATCAGGGCGTAAATGCTGCCCAATGTTATCCAGTTCACGATCTGCTGGAAGAAGAGTTCACTCACGTCCGGCCCTCTTTCTGGCTCTGTTTTCAGCGGCGCATCGGCCGAATTTGCCCTAAAGCAGGCCGCGATCAGAATAGTTTTTTCCAAATCAATGGGTCCGATGTTTTGAAGTGCGACGCTGCGGCAGGCAGAGCGGGGGCACTGACCCTTGGTTCGGAAAATCCAACGTCAAAGGTTTTGAAGTTCCGATTTTCGTTCGGACGCGGGCGGGTTCAGAGTTTCAGCCGTGGGAGGCGCGCCTCCCGACCAACCATCATGGCCGTCCAAAGGCCGGTCCAGAGGAGTTTGAGATCATGGCCTTCGCGCCCATCCAGCGGCCGTCGCGTCCCGCACGCCGCACCTTTTCCCTGGGCCTTGCCGCGCTCGCCGGCGCCCTCGCCGTCTCCGGCCTCGGCACCGGCTCCGCACTCGCCCAGGAGACCGTGAAGCTTGGCTTCATCGGCCCGCTCAGCGGCGGCAATGCCCAGCAGGGCATCGCGGCCCGCAACGGCTTCCAGCTCGCCATCGACCAGGCCAATGCGGCCGGCCTGCCCTTCAAGATCGAGCCCGTCATCCTCGATGACGCGGCCAATCCCCAGACCGGCGTCGCCGCCGCCCTGAAGCTCACCAACGACCCGAAGGTCGTTGCCGCCACCGGCCACTGGAACAGCGGCGTCGCGCTCGCCACCATCCCGGTCTTCAGCCGCGCCAACGTGCCCTTTGTGGTGTGGGGCGCCATCAGCCCGAAGATCACCGAGAAGAACAATCCCATGGTCTCGCGCGTGGTGACCACGCTCGTGAACACCAACGCCCCGCTCGCCAAGTGGGCCGCGACGAACCTCGGCAAGCGCATCGCCATCGTCTCCGACACCAGCGATTACGGTGTCGCCAACACGGACAATTTCCGGAAGTTCTACGAGGCGGACGGCGGCACCATCGTCGCGGCCGAGAGCGCGCCCGTGGGCACCACCGACTTCCGCGCCCTGCTCACCAAGATCAAGGGCACCAATCCCGACGCCATCTATTTCGGCGGCGTGGTGGCGGAAGCGGGCCTCGTGCGCCAGCAGATGGTGCAGCTTGGCATGAACCAGCCCATGATCGGCGTGGACGGCTTCTATGACAGCGAGTTCCTGAAGATCGCCGGCGCGGCGGCCAACGGCACCATCGCGGGCATCGCCAAGGAAGTGGGGAATCCGAAGCTGGATGCCATGACCACCGCCTACAAGGCCGCGAACTTCGCCGAGCCCATCGGCTCCTATACGAAGAACGCCTATGACGCGACCAACATCATCATCGACGCGCTGAAGACCGCCGGCGTGAAGGACAAGGCCGCCATTGCGAAGGCCATCCGCGCCATCGACTATGACGGCGCCATGGGCCGCACAACCTTCGACGAGAATGGCCAGACCAAGCGCGAAGTCGTGCTTGAGCTGCGCGAGGTCAAGGACGGCGCCTGGACCACCCGCCAGTGACGCCCAGCGGCGGGCGCAGCTCCCCCCTGCGCCCGCCGTGCCCCTCTGATCCTTCAGAGCTGAGCATCCCTGCCGACATCGGGCGGCAGGGATAGCGTTTTCCTGGAATATTCACTGCCCTGTTCCAGACAATTACGAGATTCATCGCCGGTAAATTTTGTTTTTCTGAAGCAATGATAATTTGTTTAATTATTTAACGATCCAGATCACGCCCCTAGATTGAAGAAGAAGTCTTCGGCACATGCCGAATCCGGCGCCGGATGCGCCAGAAAAGGGACCCCAAATGTCAGTTGAGACGATCGACACGCTGGTCATCGGCGCCGGGCAGGCCGGGCTGGCCATGAGCGAGCATCTGAGCAAGGCCGGCGTGCCGCACCTCGTCCTGGAGCGCCGCCGGATTGCCGAGCGCTGGCGTTCGGAGCGGTGGGATTCGCTGGTGGCGAACGGCCCCGCCTGGCACGACCGCTTTCCCGGCCTCACCTTCACCGATTTCGATGCCGCCATCGGCCCGGACGACTTCCCGGCCAAGGAACAGGTGGCTGATTATTTCGTGGCCTATGCGGACAAGATCGCCGCGCCCATCCGCTGCGGCGTCGAGGTGCTGAAGCTGGAGCGCAATTCCGGCCGTCCCGGCTTCCGGGTAGAGACCTCGGACGGCGTCATCGAGGCCGCCCGCGTGGTTGCCGCCACCGGCCCCTTCCAGCGGCCCATCATGCCGCCCGTGATCCCGGCCGAGACGGGCGTGGTGCAGATGCACTCCACCGGCTATCGGAACCCGCAGGCCCTGCCCGAAGGTGCTGTGCTCGTGGTGGGCGCGGGCTCGTCCGGCGTCCAGATCGCCGAGGAATTGCTGCGCGCCGGGCGCACCGTCTATCTCTCCGTTGGGCCCCATGACCGCCCGCCCCGGGCCTATCGCGGGCGTGACTTCGTGTGGTGGCTGGGCGTGCTCGGCAAGTGGGACGCCGCCGCCCAGGAGCCCGGCAAGGAGCATGTGACCATCGCGGTAAGCGGCGCCAATGGCGGCCACACCATCGATTTCCGCCGCCTCGCGGCGGACGGCATGATCCTGGTGGGCCGCACCGAGGGCTGCACCGACGACGTGGTCCGGTTCGGGTCCGACCTTGTCGAGAACTTGAACAACGGGGACGCCAATAACCGCGCTTTGCTGGACGAGGCGGACGCTTATGTGGCGCGCAACGGCCTCGACCTGCCGGAAGACCCGGAGGCGCGGGTGAGCGTGCCGGACGCCCCCTGCGTGCGCGATCCGCTCCGCGCGCTCGACCTCAAGGCGGCGGGCGTCTCCACCATCATCTGGGCCACCGGCTTCGCGCTGGACTATGGCTGGATGCAGGTGGATGCGTTCGACGCCGACGGCAAGCCGCGCCACCAGCGGGGCGTGTCGTGCGAGCCGGGCATCTATTTCCTCGGCCTGCCCTGGCAGTCCCGGCGCGGCTCCAGCTTCATCTGGGGCGTGTGGCACGATGCGAAGTATCTGGCGGACCAGATCTCCATCCAGCGCGCCTATATCGCCTATGACGACGCCTGCCGGGCAGACGCGGCACGCTGAGGGCGCGTGCGGCATTCGAAGGGCGTGACTTTCCCGCCCTTCGGATCGTCCTTGCGGGTGCGCCTTTCCGCTCCGTTTCTCGTTCAAGGCTTTATCGTCCCGGTGATTTTTCCTATCGTCGCTCCCGGCGCGCGCACCGCGCCGGGTGGAGCCGATGTTCAACTGGAACGACCTCATTTTCTTCCTGGAACTGGCCCGGCAGGGCCGGCTTCTGCCCGTCGCCCGTCGCCTGAAGGTGGACCACACCACGGTCTCCCGCCGCATCAGCGAACTGGAGCGCGACCTCGCCCTCAAGCTGTTCGACCGCAAGCCTGACGGCTTCGTGCTCACGGAAGTGGGCCATCGCCTGTTCGCCATGGCCGAGCGCATTGAGCAGGAAGCCGTGGCCATCGAGGAGACCATCCAGGCTGTCCCCAGCGCGCCCAAGGGCGCGGTGCGGGTGGCTTCCATGGAGGGGATCGGCGCCTTCTACCTCGCCGGGTGCTTCGCGGAACTGGCGGAGAAGGAACCGGGCCTCGTGGTGGAGCTGGTCACCGAGCGCCACCTCATCAACCTGACCAAGCGCGAGGCGGACGTGTTCGTCTCCTTCGTGCCGCCCCAGGGCCAGCGGCTCGCGGTGCGCAAGATCGGCAGCTTCCGCCTCGCCCTCTATGCCGCGCCCGATTATGTGCGCCGCTTCGGCATGCCGCGCACGCGCGAGGAACTGCCGTCGCATCTGTTCGTGGACTATGTGGAGGATCTGGTCGCCATCCAGCCCGTTCACTGGCTGCTGGATGTGCTCGATCCCAACAAGGTGGCGTTCCGCTCCACCTCCATGCATGCCCAGCAGAATGCGGTGGCGCGCGGGGCGGGCATCGGCCTGCTGCCGCTCTTCTCTGCCAAGAGCAATCCGCGCCTTATTCCCATCCTGCCCGACGAGGTGGTGGTGATGCGCGACATCTATGTGAGCGTGCACGAAGACCTGGAATTCATGGGCCGGTTCCGCGCCGTGCTCCAGCACCTCACGGAAGTGGTACGGCGCGACACGGCTTTCCTGACCGAGTTCTAGGATGGCCCGATGCACACAACGCATTTCCAGTCGTCATGCCCGGGCTTGTCCCGGGTATCCACGGCTATCCGTCACGCATCGATCTGGCCGAACCGCGTGGATGGCCGGGACAAGCCCGGCCATGACGTGCTCTTGAGGGATGTCTCGTTCGCGAATTCCGGTTCGCCTTAAACGCTCTCCCCCAGCAGGAAGCCGAGGAGGCCCGTGCCCGGCGCGCAATTGATATATTCGAACGCCTGCGCCTCATCCGCCGGCAGGATGAACACCTCGTGCCAGGTGCGGAGCTGGTTCGCCTTGCCGTATTTGCGATAGCGGGCGATGGCCGCCTTGAAGATGGCCTCATGGGTGGGATGGTGCTCCGCCCAATGCTCCATATGGCCCAGCGACAGGAAATAGCCGAGCGCATGGGTCTCCAGAACCGGCGCGCCGGCCGCGTCGCAGGTCTGCTGGAAGCGCAGCGAGGCGCAGCCCGTCACTTCCGGATTCTCCTTCAGGAAGTCCATGCCCCGCAGGAGCGGCGCGCGCAGGTCGCGCATGTAGTCTTCTTCCTGCACGGGATCGCAGCGGCCCCAGAAGGCGGCCGAGCGGATGACCGCCAGATTGTGAGGCGCCGCAAGCCGCCAACGCCGCCCCTTGGTCTCCCGCGCCACGGGCACGAGTTCCGGAAGCGGGCTCTCCAGAGCGTCCACCGCCGCCAGCGGGATGCGGTCGCGCATGGCGCCGTAATAGCCGCACCAGGGGGTGGGATAGATGCCCACGTCCGGCGCGGCCGAAATGCCCCCCGCATAATCCTGCCAGTAGAGCGTCTCTTGCCGCTCCAGGGGCACGGTCAGGCTTTCGCGGAAATAGCCGGTGGCCTCGCTGAGCCGGGCGGCATCCTCCCACCAGCCGCGCACCTGCGGGGCGGCGAGGAAGCGGTCGCGCCGCGCCTCGTCCACCCAATAGGAGGCGACGATGTGGGTGTAGAGCCCGTTCTGGTCCACGAACCAGGCATGGTCGCTCAGCGTGGGGGCATCGGGGCCTTCGAGTATGCCGGCCATCCAGGGGAAGAAGGACGAGCCATAGACCGCCTCCGCGCTCTCTCCCTGGACGCCGTGGAAGGTGACGCAGACGGTCCGGCAAGTGTTGAGGAAGGCAGCGGACCAGCGCTGCACCACCGGCTCGAACCCCTTGGGCTTGCGCAGCGGGTTGATGCGCTCATAGACGGGTATTCCCATGATCCCTTCCCTGTTTCCTTGTCTGTTTTCTGGCCTGCGTCCGTGATGCCGATGGCTCAGTGAACGCCGAAATAGGCCTTGTGGAGTTCCTGGTCCTCGGACAGCGCCGTGCTGGTGCCGGAGGCGACCACCCGGCCCTGCGCGAGCACATAGCCGTCATCCGCCACATCCAGGGTCTGGCGCACATTCTGCTCCACGAGCAGGATGGTGTAGCCCTCCTCCTTGAGCCGCCGGACGATGCGGAACACCTCGGCGACGAAGAGCGGCGAGAGGCCAAGCGAAGGCTCGTCGAAGACGATCAACTCCGGGTCCGTCATGAGCCCGCGCGCGATGGAGAGCATGGAGCGCTCGCCGCCCGAGAGCGTGCCCGCCAGTTGGTTGCGCCGCTCCTTCAGGCGCGGGAAGGTCTCGAACAGGCCCTCCATGCGCGCCGCGAGGCGTCGGCGGTCCTTCTCCAGCAGGCCGCCCACCTGCAAATTCTCCAGCACGCTCATGCGCGGCAGAACCCGATTGCCCTCCGGCACGGTGGCGATGCCCAGGGCCGCGATGCGGTGGGTGGCGAGGTTGGTGATGGTGTCACCGCCGAACGCCACCTGTCCGCGCCGCACCGGCGTGAGGCCGAGAATGGAGCGGATGAGCGTGGACTTGCCCGCCCCGTTGGCCCCCAGGATGCAGGTGATGCGCCCCGGCTTCGCCTCGATGGAGACGTCATGCAGCACGTCCGCCCCGTCATAGCCGGTGGTCACGCCCATGACGGACAGGCGGCGGCTTCCCTTCGGCTCCACGGTCATTCGCCGCCTCCCAGATAGGCCGTCTGCACCTCGCGATCGGCGATCAAAGCGTCGAACGGCCCCTCGAAGATCTTCTTGCCGAAATTCAGCACGATGCAGCGGTCCGAAATGC
This sequence comes from Aquabacter cavernae, assembly GCF_003993795.1. Taxonomy (GTDB): domain Bacteria; phylum Pseudomonadota; class Alphaproteobacteria; order Rhizobiales; family Xanthobacteraceae; genus Aquabacter; species Aquabacter cavernae. The sequence goes on along the minus strand of NZ_RWKV01000008.1, from coordinate 215,585 downwards.
GGCGGATCACGTCCATCTCGTGTTCCACGAGCACGATGGCGAGGTCCGGCATCTCCTCCCGGAAGGCGAGCAGGTCGTCCATGAGCTGGCGGGTCTCCTCGTGGGTCATGCCGGCGGAGGGCTCGTCCAGCAGCAGCAGGCGCGGGGCGCCGATGAGCGCCCGGCAGATCTCGATGCGCCGCCGGTCGATCATGGTGAAGCTGCCCGCCGGGCGGAACAGGTTGGCCGCGATCTGCGGGTTGAACCGGCGGGTGAGCGCGGTGGCCTGTTCCACCAGCGCGGAGAGCTGGCGACGGAACCGGCTGCGGCGCACCAGCGCCGTCATCAGTCCGAGATCGAGCCGCCCGAGCGCCCCGACCGCGATATTGTCAAACACGGTCTGGTCCAGCATGAGCCGGGAGCGCTGGAAGGTGCGCGCCACCCCGGCCCGGCCGATCTCCTGGGGGGAGCGGGCGAACAGGTCCGCTTCCGCGAACCGCACCGCGCCGGACGAGGGCTTGTAGAGGCCGGTGAGCACGTTGAAGAAGGTGGTCTTTCCGGAGCCGTTGGGACCCACCAGCCCCACCGTCTCCCCCTTCCCCACCGCGATATCCACGCCGTCCAGCGCCGTCAGGCCGCCGAAGCGCATTGTGAGGCCGTTGCAGGCCAGGAGCGCGCTCATGCTCACCCCTCCTTCGCGAAGCTGGAGAAGTCGCGCGTGACCCGGGGCATGAGGCCAGAAGGACGGAAGCGCAGGATGGCGATGACCAGGAGGGCGAAGATGACCAGCCGGAACTCCTGGATGGCCTGGAGCTTCTCGGGGATGACGAGGATCACCACCGAGGCCACCACCGCGCCCCAGAGATTGCCGAGCCCGCCCAGCACCAGGATGGACAGCATGATGAGGCTGTCGCCGAAATTGGCGCTGTTGGGGTTCACGAACGCATTCATCATGCCGTAAAGCGCGCCCGCCACCCCGATCAAGGCATTGCCCATGAGGAAGGCGGTCGCCTTCCAGCGGGCGATGGAGAGGCCGAACACGCTGGCCGACACCTCGTCGGAGCGCACCGCATCCAGCGCGACGCCGGCGAAGGAGAATTCCAGCCGCCGCACCACCGCGAAGGCGAGCGCGAACAGAAAGCAGCCCGCCAGCGCATAGGGCAGGTAGAAGGACACGTCGTAGGGGCCGATCTCGGTGACGCGGCTGAAGGACAGGCCGAAGAGGGAGAAGGACGGCACCTTCATGCCCTGCGGCCCGCCCAGCACGTCGTTCACTTCGAGGAACGAGCGCAGCAGCAGGCCGAAGGCGATGGTGACCAGCGCCGCGTAATGGCCCCGCGTGCGCAGCACCGGCAGCAGCAGCAGCAGCCCAAGCACCGCCGCCGCGAGGCCCGCAATGACCAGCACCAGCAAATGCGGGATGCCGCTGGTCCCCAGCACGGCGGCCACATAGGAGCCAACCGCGAAGAAGGCGGCGCCCGCGAAATTGGGCACGCCCGCGAACGCCATCTGGAGAGTCAGCCCCGCCGCGGCGGTGGCGAACAAGGCGACGGTGGCCATCATCAGGAGCGTGTAATGCTCCTCCCGCAGCGCCGCTGCGATGGCGAGCACCATGACGGCAGCCGTGAGATTGACCGTGCCGGGATGGGCGACGCACAAGGCGGCGACGCGCCGGCCGGCGGGCAGCTTCTCGCCCAGGGCGAACAGCGCCACGAAGGCGGCCAGCAGCGCGATGACCTGGCCCTGCTCCTCGGTGTGGAGCAGGAAGCCGCCACCGGCGAACAGGACGGCCACGGTGAGGGCGACGACAACGCGCTGGAGGCCGACCGAGCGGCCGTTGGCGGTGTCGAGCGTGGGGGCAAGCTGGAGCATGCTCATGTCACACCCGCTCGCTGCTCTTTTCGGCGATGAGGCCGGTGGGGAACAGTCCGATCAGCAGGATGATGACGGCGAAGGCCACCACATCCTTGTAGGCGCTGGTGAAGGGCAGAACGACCGTGACGCCGGTCTGGATGCCCGCGAACAGGAAGCCGCCCAGGATGGGGCCGATGAGGCTGCCGAGCCCGCCCACCACCGCGCAGGCGAAGCCGATGATGCCGAGGAGAACGCCCATGTTGAAATTGATTTCCCGATAATAGAGCCCGAGCATCAGCCCCGCGAGGCCGGCGAGCATGGAGCCGAGGGCAAAGGTGCCGAGCACCGTGCGGGAGAAGCTGATGCCCGCGAGCTGGGCCACCTCCCCGTCCTGCGCCACCGCGCGGATGGCGAGGCCGAGGCGCGTGCGGGTGATGACCAGATGGGTGGCCACCACCACCGCGATCCCCGCCACCAGGATGATCACGCTGTCGATGCCCACGCTGAAGGAGCCGGCCGCCAAAACGCCCTCGGGCAGCAGCGCCGGGAAGGGCTTGGGATTGCCGCCGTTCGGCACGCCCAGGCGGATCACCTCCCGCAGCACTGTTCCGGCCATGAGGGTGGCGAGGAGCACGTTGACGGCGGGCGCGTTCTTCAGCGGCAGCACCAGCACGCGGCCGATGAGCATACCGGACGCGGCCCCTGCCCCCAGCGCGGCCAAGAGGCCCAGAGCCAGAGCGAGTGGGCCGGGAAGCGTGACGGCGGCCGCCACCAGTCCCGCCGCTCCGAAGGCGGAGAAGGCGCCCACGGTGACCACGTCGCCATGGGAAAACTTGATGACGTCGAGCACGCCGAAGAACAGCGAGAAGCCCACCGCCACGATGGCGTAGATGGTGCCGAGCATGAGCCCGTTGAACACATATTGCGCGAGAAGGCCGGGATCCATGGAAGGTCTCCGCGAGAGGGGCGGTGGCGGCGCCGCATGGGGGCCGCCCGGGTCGGGCGAGCCCCTGCAAGAAGGGCGCCGCGCGGGAAGGACGGAGGCCGGGCCCGGAGAAGCCCGGCCTCCCGCTTCTCAGTTTCCGGCCGTCTTTCCGGGGAGCTTCTTGGTGCCCGCCGCATAGGCGCTGTCGGGCCAGTAGACCCACTTGCCGTCCTGGGCCACGTAGACATTGGCCGAGACGATGTTTTGGCGGTGATCGTCGAAATTCACCTCGCCCACCAGCGCCTTGTAGCCCTTGGTGGTGTTGAGCACGTCGCGCACCTTCTTGCGGTCCGGCCCCACCTTGTCGATGGCGTCCATGACGAGGTTCGCGGCGGAGAAGGCGAACGGGCCGTAGGCGTCGGGATCCTCGCGGTAGCCGGCCTTGGTGTAGGCGTCCATGAACGCCTTGCCGTCCGCATACTTGGTCAGCGGCGCGCCGTTATGGAAGGAGACGGTGCCTTCGGCCGCCTGCCCGGCGCCCTCGATGAAGCCCGCGCTCATGATGCCGGAGACGCCGGCGAGCTGCGCGGGAATGCCGAGCCGGTCCATCTGCGAGCGCACGCGCACGCCGAGCGGGGTGAGGCCGCCGATGAACACCACGTCGGGCTTCAGCTCCTTCACCTTGGTGAGTTCGGCGGTGAAGTCCTGCTGGTCCGGCGAGACCGCGAAGGTGGCGACGATATCGCCGCCCTGGGGCTTCAGGTTCTCAGCGAAATACTTGTTCTGGCCCTTACCGTAATCCGTGGTGTCATGGATCACCACGAAGGTCTTGAAGCCCTGCTTGGTCAGGAACTCGGCCGCCATCTTGCCTTCGTTGATCATGGTGCCGTTGACGCGGTGGATCTCCTTGAAGTCGTTGCCATAGGTGATCTCCGGCAGCACCGCGCCCCACACCACCACCGGCAGGCCGAAGCGGTTGTAGGTTTCCACCGTGGCGATGGCCACCGCCGAGCAATAATGGGTGATGCCGGCGATGATGGACTTGTCGGACGCCGCCTTCGTGGCCACCTGCACGCCCACATTGGGCTTGCACTCGTCATCGAACGGGACAAGCTCGTAGGTGTATTTGGCGTCGGGCTTGGCATTGTGCAGGTCCACCGCCAGGGCGGCCGAATTGCGCCCGCCGAGGCCGGTCGCCGAATTGCCGCCGGTGAGCGGGCCGATGAAGGCGATCTTCACCGTGTCCTTGGCGAAACCCGCCGAGGGCTGGAGGGTCAGCGCGGTGAGCGCCGCGCAGGCAAGGGCTGAAAGGCTCTTCTTCATCTTCATGTTTCGATCCTCTGGATAGGTTTGTTTTGTTTTTTGAGATCCCGGCGTCGCGCGCCGGGTGAAACCGTTGGGCATCGCGCCGGTGGTCAGCGCATGCCGTCCATGTCCGCGAACATGTCGTCCGTACCGCCAAGCGCGGGCGCGGGTGCCCCCAGCGTCTCCTTCAGCGCGGCGGATTCGGCGAAGTAGGCAGGCTCGCGCGCGGTGCGGTCCACCTGGAGGTGGAAGATGTCGAAGCGATTGTAATAGCCCACCACGTCATGGAACTGCTTGGGCTCCACGCAGCGCGCCGTGTCGATGTCGGCATAGAGGATGCCCTCGTGCTCGCAGAGCACATCGCCCACCACCTGCGAGGACGGGTCGAGCACCATGGAGATGCCGCGCGGCGACTTGTCCATCACCTCCAGGCTTTCCCGGCCCAGCGCACCCATGGCCTCGCGCATGGCGGCATCCACGTAGCCGGAGGCGACGATGTTGAACACCTTTGCCTCAAAGGCATGCGCGCCCGCGCGGATCTCGATGGCGCGCTTCAGGTCATAGGCGCCATCCTCCTCGGGCGGGCGGGTCGGCCACATGGGCGGATAGGTGGAGATGTGCACCTGCTCGCCCTGGGCCATGAGGGCATAGCGCGAGAGGGGATTGGTGTTCTCCCCGCAGATCAGCATGCCCACGCGGCCCAGTTCCGTATTGGTGACGCGCAAGCCCCGCGCATCGCCGTTCGCCCACACCAGCTTCTCATAGAAGGTGGGCACGAGCTTGCGGTGATGGTTGAGGATGGCGCCGTCCGGGCCGATTAGGATGTTGGAATTCCAGAGGCATCCGACGCTGGCCTCGGTCCCCTCGGTGAAGCCGAGCGACACGAACAGGCCGTGGCGGCGGGCCGCCATGCGAATGGCGCGGATGGCCCCGTCCGACAGCTTCTGGGCTTCCGCCGCCAAGGCGCGGAAGAAGCCGTGATTGTAGATGGGCGCCTGCAGCGCGGCCCAGACCGGGAAGCCCGGCAGGAAGGATTCCGGAAACACCACGAGCGCGGCCCCGTTCGAGGCGGCCTCGGCGATCAGGTCGCACGCCTTCTCGGCAGTCTTCTCGGCGTCCAGGAACACGGACGAAGCATGGCAGGCGGCGGCCTTGAAGCGGGGATAGCTGACGGTCATCGGGCTCGTTTGCCGTTTTGAGGGGCGCGGACTGCGCACCGCAAAAAGGTGCCGCTCCCACTCCCCCGGGGGAAGAACGGAAAACTGCACAGGCCCTTGCACGCATGCCCAGCCCGGATCGCCGCCGGGCGCAAAGCGATGCATCCGGGTGCACAGGGGTGTCCATATCGCCGCGCTCTTGGGCATGTGGCGCGCGCGACGCCCGCCGCGCGCCCTCGTGTCGGGATCTCCGCACACCCCATTGCGGATTTCCACCCATGGCCCCGCCTTTGCCGGGCCGTGGAAACGCACGCACGGCCAGGGATGGGCACCTTTCCGGTGGCATGCTATCCGCCAGGAGCGTTTCCGAGCGACGTGTGAAGCGGTTCGCGTGAAGGAAACGCATAAGGACGCTCGAACGCGCGCGACACCCGCCCTCGACGGCGCCGCGCCCCGGAAGGAACGCCATGGACACGGAAGCGGTGCACCGCATCTGGGACGAGCTGTCGGACTTCGAGGTTCCCAACTCCACCCAGGCGGCCGCCCATCTGATGGCCGCCTTGTGCGAAGCCTGCGGCGCATGGAACGCCACATGGGCGGGCGCCATCCGCCTGGAGGACACGACCGGCGCGGATCCGCTGCAGGGCTGGCGCGTCGCCGCCGTCCAGGCCCTCCACCCGGTGCCGCCCCATCCCGACGCGCAGCATTTCAAGGACATCTTGGAGGTGTGGGAGCGGCGGGAGATCGACCCCTCCTTCCTCCTGCCCATGCGCAATGTGGGCACGTTCCGCACCTATTCCTTCCGCCGCGAACTGCCCGAGGACTGGTTCTCCTCCGACTTCTACCGGCGCCATTATGAAGCCGTGGGCACGCACGATGCGGTTTTCGTGGCCTTTCCCATGAATGCGGACTGCGAATCCCATTTTGGCTTCTACGCGCGCCGGCGCTTCACCGATGACGAGATCGCCCACCTCGCCTATGCGCTGCGCGGCATCAAATGGTTCCACCGCACCCTGCTCATGGCCAACGGGCTTCTCATGGCCAGCGCCCCGTTGACGCCCGGCGAGCGGCGCGTGCTTCAACTGCTGCTCACCAAGGCGTCGGAAAAGGAGATCGCCCGCCAAAGCGGCATCGCCACCTCCACTGCCCACCAGCATGTGACGCGCATCTTCCGCAAGTTCGGCGTGCGCAGCCGCGCCGAACTGATGAGCCTGTGGCTGAACAGCGGCGGCTGATCTCGTGCCCACAGGGCGCATCCCCTGATTAGGGGAGTGGAAGCGCAGAAAGCTCCGCCCTTATGGTGAAGCTTGCGAGTCGGCTGTCCATGCGGCTATGCCGTGGGTGCGGGCAATCCGGCTCGAAGCGGCGCCTCCGGTATCATTTGACCGCAAGATTGTTTGATCCGTGTGCATATTCAGCGCCGGATAATTTTTTCGACGAAATTGCTGCTGGGGACGGAAATGGGTCAGTCGGCTGAAGCACACCACGTTCGCGGGCAGCGGGCTGCGAAGAGCCGCCTGCATTTCGCGGCCCTTGCCGGCGTCTCGCTTCTTGCTCTGTCCCTCGCCAGCGGCGGCACCCAGGCGGATAGCCTGCTCGTCGGAGCCGGAGGTGCGGGCGGCGTAACCGGAAATACCACTATAGCCGGCGGCGGCGGCGGCGGCGGCGGCATCGGTGGTGGCGGCGGTGGAATAGTCACCGGCGGGGCCGCCGGCGGCGGCGGCGGTATCGGTGGCGGCGGTGGTGCCTATATTGCGGCCTTCGGTGTTATCACAGGTGGCGAGGGTGGAAACGGCGCGATTGGCGGTGCAGGTGGCACGGGTGAGGCCCAAGGCGGCGCAGGCGGATTGGGCGGTGGCGGCGCCGCGTACAGATTTGGTGGCGGCGGTGGCGCCTTGGGCGGCGCCGGCGGCAGCAGCATTTCTGGTGGTGCGGGTGGCATTGCCGGCGCCAATGGTGATGGCTCAGGCGCCAATGGAGGCGGAGGAGCAGCAGCCGGAAGCGGCAGCCTGTATGGCGGCGGCGGCGCATCGAGTCCCGGTGGCCAACCCGGCGGCGGTGGCGGCGGTGGTGGCGGAAAGGTGGTGGACGGGAGCGGCGCCGATGTCTCCGGTAAGACGGCCGGTGCTGGCGCAAATGCGCCCAACAGCCTGACCTTTAGCAACACGCGCACCTACGATTTTGTGGGCATCGGCGGTGGTGGTGGCGGCGGCGGGAGCGGCGACGACAACAGCACGCCCGGCAGCGCCGGCTCGAACGGATCCCTCACCCTGGACGGCGCTCAGGTAACCGTGAATTACAGCATTCTGGTCGGCGGCGCGGGCGGCGGCGGAGGCTATGAGAACGGAGGCGACGGCGGCAGCGGTACGCTCGTGCTCACCAACAGTGCCAGCCTCTCGGTGGCCGAGACCCTGCTTATCGGCGGCAGCGGGGGCGGCGGCGGCAATGGCTCTACCGTAGGAAATGGTGGCAACGGCGGTGCCGGTGCGATCACTGTGGGCAGCAGCAGTGCCATCACCATCGGTGCGGGCGGCCAGCTTATTCTTGGCGGCGCCAGTGGGGGCAACTCAGTTGAACAGGGCGGTAGGCAAGGCATTGGCGGTACTGGCGCCAGCGGAACGCTGACCAGCGCCGGCGCGATCACCTTCGGAGCGGGCGCCGGCTTCACCATCAATTCCGGCAGCACCTTCAATCTCGGAACCGCCGTCCCGGGGGCATCCACCACGGGCGCGATCACGGGCCTGTCCAGCGTCGCCAATAACGGCATCATCAATTTCAACCAGTCCAACAGCACCTACACCTTCGCCGCCAGCATCACCGGGGCCGGCAGCCTGAACCAGAACGGGTCGGGCACCACCACCCTCACCGGCACCGCCGGCACCTTCACGGGGACCGTGAACGTCACGGCCGGAACCCTCGCCTTGGGCGCCGGCGGGGTCATGAGCAGTGGAGACACGAGCGTCGGCGTTGCCGCCGGCTCGACCGGCGCGATGAGCGTGAGCGGCGCGGACGCAAGCTGGACCATCGCATCGGGCGGCCAGTTTGTGGTCGGCGACGGCGGTGCCGGCTCGCTGACCGTCGGTGCCGGCGGCCTCCTGACCTCCCAGACCGTCTTCCTCGGCTATGCGACCACCGGCGCGGGCACGCTGACCCTTACCGGCAACGACACCGACGGGCGCGGCATGGTCGCCACGACCCAGGTCCGGAAACGGCAGGGAAGCGGGCAGATCGTCTTCAATGGCGGCGGATTGCGCGCGACCGCCGCCCAGTCCGATTTCCTCTTCGGTTTCGCGTCTTCCGACATCGATATCCAGGCGGGCGGCGCCTTCATCGATAGCAACGGCAACGCCATCACCATCACCCAGGATCTTTCAGGCACGGGCGGTTTCACCAAGCAGGGCACCGGCACGCTGACCCTGGCAGGCAGCAACAGCTTCGCCGGCGCCACCAGCGTGTCCGGCGGCACGCTCACCATCACCAGCGGCAGCGCATTGTCGGATACCGCGCGCCTGACGCTGGATTCGGGCACCACGCTGAACGTGAACACCGCCGCCGAAACCGTGGGCTCGCTGGCCGGCTCGGGCACCGTTCATCTGAACGCGAGCCTCACCGTCGGCGGCGACAACACCGACAGCACCTTCTCCGGCACCATCGACGGCGCGGGCGCCCTGACGAAGACCGGCACCGGCAGGCTGACCCTGGGGAGCGCGAACAGCTTCGCCGGCAACATGACGGTCAGCGGCGGCACGGTGAATGCGACCGATGAGGCTGCCCTTGGCCTGGGCGACATCATCGTCTCCTCAGGCGCCACCCTGGAGGCTCCGGGCCTCTCTATCGGCCAGAGCCTCACCCTCAACGGCTCCGGCGTCTCGGACGGGGGAGCCCTGCGGCACACATCGGGGGACAGCACTTTCGCCGGCTTCATCACGCTGGGATCCGCGACCCGCATCGCCAGCGACAGCGGCACGCTGAACCTGGAGGGCACCATTTCCGGCGCGGGCATGGGCCTGACCGTGAGCGGCGCGGGAAACACCGTCATCTCCGGCGTCATCGGCACGGCAGGCGGCACGCTCACCAAACTGGGCACCGGCACGCTGACGCTGACCGCCGCCAACACCTATACCGGCGCCACCACCATCACCGCGGGCACCCTCGCTTTGTCCGGCAGCGGCAGCATCGCCACTTCGGCGAGCGTGCTGGTGGACGGCACGTTTGATATTTCCGGCATCAGCGGCGCGGGAACCTCCGTCACCAACCTGTCGGGCGACACCACCACGGGCATCGTGGCGCTGGGCACCAAGACGCTGACCGTGACCCAGCAGACCGAGTTCCTGCAACTGGCCGGCGGCCTCACCGGCAGCGGCACGCTCATCAAGCAGGGCGCGGAAGTGCTCACGCTGAGCGGCGACAGCAGCACCTATTCCGGCACCGTCCAGGTGAATGCCGGCACCCTCAGCATCACCGACTGGGGCGCGACCACCGCCGGTCATGTGGGCGGCAACGTCTCGGTGGCCTCCGGCGGCACCTTGGAAGCGGCGGGCGCCACCATCGACGGGGCGGTGACCATCGCCTCGGGCGGCATTCTCGAATGGACCCGGAACGGGCCGACCATCGGCAATGTGGAGATGGGCTCCCTCACCTTGGATGCCGGCTCCGTCACCCGCATCAATCTGAAGGCCCCCGCCAGCGGAACCAGCATCTTCCAGGTCAGCGGCAATGCCGCGGTGAACGGCACGCTGAACCTCGTGAGCGCGCCGGACAACGGCGCGGGCGTCTACCGCGTGATCACCACCGGCGGCACGCTCACCAATAACGGCCTGGTGCTCGGCGAAACGCAGCCCGACTACACGTTCCGCATTGATACCCAGGCGCAGAGCCTGGACGTGGTCGTGACCACGCTCGACACCACCGTCCAATATTGGAGTGCCGACGGCACCACGCGGGGCGGCGGCGGAAACTGGACCTCCTTCAACAACTGGCTGGGCGCCGATGGCGGCTATGCCGTGTGGGCAGGCGGCACCGCCGTATTCGACGGCCCCATCGGCTCGGTGTCCGTCGATGGGACGCAGTCCTTCAACACCATCGAATTCCTTTCCTCCGGCTATGTGCTGCAGGCGGGCGTCTCCGGACAGTTGAACCTCGGCACGGGCGGGCGCCTGTGGGCGGAAGGCGAGGACATCATCGTCACCGTGTCCGCGCCCATCATCGGCACCGGCGCCCTCACCAAGATCGGCGAGGGCACCGTCGTGCTCTCCGGCAACAATACCTATCTGGGCGGCACGATCCTCCAGGCGGGCACGCTGGAAATCTACTCCGACGCCAATCTGGGCGATGCGGCCGGGACCATCACCTTCGCGGGCGGCGAACTGGAGGCCCGCACCACCCTGACCAGCGCGCGCAACATCGTGCTGAACACCCAGGGCGTCATCAGCGTGGACGAGGATTCCACTTTCACCCTGACCGGCATCATTTCCGGCACGGGCAGCCTGGCCTTCGGCGGCGGCACGCTGGTCCTCACGGGCACCAACACCTATCAGGGCGCCACCATCATCGGGGGCGGCACCCTCTCCCTCACCGGCACCGGCTCCATCGCCACCTCGTCGGGGGTGCAGGCCGACGGCACCCTCGACATTTCCGGCACCACGGCGGGCGCCAGCATTACCAGCCTGTCCGGCACCGGCTCCGTGGCGCTGGGCGCGCAGACGCTCACCCTCACCAATGCCTCCGGCGCCTTCTCCGGCACCATCGGCGGCACGGGCGGGCTCACCCTCTCCGGCGGCACCCAGGCCCTGTCCGGCGTCAACGGCTTCACCGGCGCCACCAACATTGCCGGCGGCACGTTGGCCCTCACCGGTACAGGCAGCCTCGCGGCTTCCAGCGGCCTGCAGGTGGGCGGCACGTTCGACATTTCCGGCGTCTCGGGCGGCGGCACCTCCATCCGCACGCTGAGCGGCGCGGGCACGGTGGTGCTCGGGGCCAATGTCCTCACCCTCACCAACGCGGCTGGGAACTTCCAGGGCGGCATCTCGGGCACGGGCGGGCTCACGCTCGGCAGCGGCACCCAGATGCTCAGCGGCACCAACAGCTATTCCGGCACCACCACAATCGCCGCGGGCGCAACCCTCATCGCCACCTCGTCGGGGGCTATGTCCGGCGGCCCGGTCAATCTGGAGGGCACGCTCCAGATCACGGCGACCACCGCCACCATCGGCGGCCTGACCGGCACCGGCACGGTGACGATGCCGAGCGGCACCGCCAGCCTCGTCATCGCGCCGGCCTCGGGCAGCACGTCGGTGTTCGCCGGCAGCCTGACTTCCACTGCCGGCGTCACCATATTGCCGGGCACGCCCGTGATCAGAATCATTGGCACGTCTGACTCCGTTCAGGACGATGAGGTGGCGAACGACACGCTCATTCTCACTGGCGAGAACAGCTATACGGACCCCATCGCCGCTGCGACACTCCTGGTGAACTTCTGGGGCAACCTGACCGCCGCAGCCGGCGCTAGCCTCGGCTTAGTACTGAATGGCCCCGGCACGCAGGTGTTGACGGCAGACCACACCTATACAGGCGGCACCACCATCCTCCAGGGCACGCTCCAGCTCGGAAACGGCGGCACATCCGGCTCCATCCAGGGCGATGTGGCGAACAGCGGCACGCTGGCCTTCAACCGCTCCGGCACCGCCACCTTCGCGGGCGATGTCTCGGGCACCGGCGGGCTGACCCAGATGGGCCCCGGCACGCTCATCCTCACCGGCGACAACAGCTATACGGGCGGCACGACCATTGCGGCCGGCACCCTCCAGGTGGGCAATGGCGGCACCCAGGGCAGCATCCAGGGCGACGTGGTGAATAACGGCGTGCTGGTGTTCAACCGCTCCGGCAGCGTCACCTTCTCGGGCGCGGTCTCGGGCGGCGGATCGTTGACGCAGGTCGGCCCCGGCACGCTCATCCTCACGGGCGACAGCACCTATACGGGCGGCACAACCATCACCGGGGGCACGCTCCAGATCGGCGCAGGCGGCGCGACGGGCGCCATCCTGGGCAATGTGGTGAATAACGGCGCGCTGGTGTTCAACCGCTCCGGCAGCCTCACCCTGGCCGGCGCCATCTCGGGCACGGGATCGCTGACCCAGACGGGCCCCGGCACGCTCATCCTGACTGGCGCCAGCAGCTATTCCGGCGGCACCAGCGTCACAGGCGGCACCCTGGTGCTCGGCTCCTCGACGGCGGCGGGCACCGGCGCCATCGCCCTGCTCGACGGCACCACGCTGGCCCTTCTGGACACGGTGAGCGTGGCCAACGCCCTCGATCTCGGCGGCACCGTCACGTTCGACCTCGCCTCCGGCACCGCCACCCTCTCCGGCGCGCTATCGGGCACGGGGACCATGGCCTTCACCGGCTCGGGCCGCATCTCTCTCACGGGCGACGGCTCCGCCTTCGCGGGCGAGACGGTGGTGGACGGGACGCTTGCGGTGAACGACCGCCTGGGCGGCACCGTCACGGTGGAGACTGGCGGCACGCTGAAGGGCAACGGAACGGTGGGATCCACCTCCATCGCCGCGGGCGGCACCATCGCGCCCGGCAATTCCATCGGTGCCCTCACTGTGGACGGCACGCTGACCTTCGCCTCCGGCGCCACCTATGCGGTGGAGATCGAAACCACCGGCGCGTCGGACTTCATCCTCGTCACGGGAACGGCCACCCTCGGCGGCGCCTCCGTGGAGGTGACCAAGGCGGCCGGCACCTACCTGCCGGGCACGCGCTACACCATCCTCACCGCGCAGGGCGGCATCGTCGGCGCGTTCACCGGCCCCGGCCAGGACCTGCCCTTCATCGACCTGCAGCTCGCCTATGACCCGAACGACGTTTATCTGGACGTGGCGCGCAACGCGACGCCCTTCCCGTCCGTGGCGGTGACGGCCAATCAGCGGTCCACCGCCTTCGCGGTGGAAGCACTGGGCCAGGGCAATGCGGTCTATAATGGCGTGGTCTCGCAGACCACGGTCGTCGGCGCCCAGCAGGCTTTCAACATGCTGAGCGGCGAGCTTTATCCCTCCGCCCTCTCCGTGCTCCAGGACGAGAGCCTGTTCCTGCGCCGGGCGGTGCTGGACCGGGCGCGGGTTCCCGCCCGCACCACCGCGAGCGCCCCGCTGGCCTATGCCGCCGGCTCCTCCGGAGGCGCGGACGTGATCAGCGCGCCGGACAGCCCCAATGCCTTCTGGGCTCAGGCGTTCGGTGCCTGGAACCGGATCGACGGCAACGGCAATGCCGCCACCATTTCCGGCGACACGGCGGGCGTGTTCGTGGGCTATGATCGCACCTTCGCGGCGGGCGCGGCGGACTGGCGGCTGGGCTTCGCGGCGGGCTATTCGTCGTCCAACTATCAGGTGGACGCGCGCTCCTCCTCCTTCTCCAGCGACAACGCCCATGTGTCGCTCTATGGCGGGGCGAGCCTCGGCGCGCTCGGCCTGCGGCTCGGCGGCGCCTATAGCTGGGCGGACATCAGCGCCAGCCGCACGGTGGTGTTCCCCGGCTTCGTGAACGCCCTGAATGCCGACACGTCGGCGCATACGGGACAGGTGTTCGGCGAAGTCGGCTACGGCCTCTCCTTCGCGCAGATCCAGCTGGAGCCGTTCGCGGGCCTTGCCTATGTGAATGTGGACATGAGCGGCTTCACCGAGCTGGGCGGCCCGGCCGCGCTCACCACGTCCGGGTCGAACGCGGGCGTCACCTATTCCACCCTGGGCGCGCGCGTGAGCGTGCCGTTCAGCCTGGGTGCCCTGCCCGCCACCTTCAACGGCACCCTCGCCTGGCAGCATGCCTTCGGCGACACGACGCCGGACATGGCGTTCGCCTTCGGTGCGGGCGCCCTGCCGTTCGCCATCTCGGGTGTGCCCATCGCCAGCGATGCGGCGCTGGTGGAGGCGGGGCTCGACCTGAAGGTCTCCGCCAATGCCGCGCTGGCGGTCTTCTATGCCGGACAGTTGTCGGAGACCGACACCAGCAACATGGTGAAGGGCAGCTTCTCGCTGAAATTCTGACGCCTGCCCTTCGGGGCAGGGAGCGTGATCGCTATTCCGGCAGCGTGCGGGCGAGCTTCTCGGCCGCACGCTGGAGCGGCACCACGAGGGAAACCGCCTTCTCCAGCGAAAAGCGCGGCAACGGGCCGTGGCAGGCCACCGCCGCCACCACCGTGCCGCCCGCATCGCGCACCGGCACAGCGATGGCGCACAGGCCCTCCAGGAATTCCTGGTCGTCAGTGCTGTAGCCGCGTGCAGAGATGCGCTCCAGCTCCGCTTCCAGCGCGGGGACGGTGGTGATGGTGTTGGGCGTCTGCACCTTCAGATGCAGGCTTTCCAGGATGCGGCGGCGCTGGGCGGGGCGCATGGACGCGAGAAAGAGCTTGCCGCTGGCCGTGCAGTGCATGGGCACCCGCGAGCCCACCTCCAGATGGAGCCGCAGCGGCCAGCTCGCCTCCACGCGATCCAGATAGATGGCCTCGCTGCCCACCCGCGTCACGAAATTGCAGGTCTCGCCCGCCAGGGCCACCAGCTCTTCCAGAATGCCGCGCCGCTCCGCGCTCACCGTGTTGCGGAGCATGTCGAAGCCCATGCGCAGGAAGCGCGGCCCCACGGCGAAGCGCCGCCCGTCCGGCTCGCGCAGCAGATAGGATTCGGCTTCCAGCTTCTGGCACAGGCGGTGGACGGTGGGCTTGGGCAAGGCCAAGCGGGCGCACAGGTCCGGTACGCTCAGCGCCGTTTCGGAGCGGGCGATCTCGCCCAGCAGATCCAACGCCCGGAGCATGGCCGAGGCGTTGTCGCGCTCCTCCGGCCGCTCAGGGGCAGCGACCTCCGGCAGCGCCGTGTCCGCCGCTTTTGTATCCCGTTCTTCCGCCCGAGCCCGCCCGGCCTTCTTCTGAACCATGTTCACCGCTGCCGTCCGCCGTCAGCTGCCCCGGCTAGCCAACCGCACCCAATCCTTGGGCCACCCTTATCGGCTCG
Source organism: Aquabacter cavernae (assembly GCF_003993795.1). Lineage (GTDB taxonomy): Bacteria > Pseudomonadota > Alphaproteobacteria > Rhizobiales > Xanthobacteraceae > Aquabacter > Aquabacter cavernae. Next base: position 200,361 of record NZ_RWKV01000008.1, on the reverse strand, counting down.
AACGGTCAAGTCAAACCCAAGCTGGGCATGAACCGGCACGGCCACGCAGATGCGAAGGGAGCCTTCGCGATGCACAACATAAATCTCATTTAATGAGACGTTTTGGTTCAAATTATCGATTGACTCATCTCATACCTTCGTCGCATCGTCAGTCCCGCAGAGAGGAAACTGCCAATGCAAGGCGAGGAAAACTTCGACTTCGTCGTCATCGGCGCGGGGTCGTCCGGATGTGTCCTGGCCAATCGCCTGAGTGAAGACGGCACAAGCCGCGTCGCTCTGGTGGAGGCCGGACCGAAAGACCGGAATCCGTGGATTCACGTCCCCATCGGCTATGGGAAGACCATGTGGAACAACCGCCTCAACTGGCGCTTCCACACCGAGCCGGAACCCACCATGGAGGGACGGCGCATCTATTGGCCGCGCGGGCGCGTGCTGGGCGGTTGCTCGTCCATCAACGGGCTCATCGTCATCCGCGGCCAGCGGGAGGATTATGACGGCTGGGCCGAGCGTGGCGCCACCGGCTGGTCCTATGCGGACGTGCTGCCCTATTTCGTGAAGCTCGAAGACAATGCGAGCCTCGCGGGCGATCCGCTCCACGGCAGGGGCGGCCCGGTCACCGTCTCGTCCATCCCGCGCAAGCACCCGCTCATCGAGGCCATCAAGGCCAGCGCCGTGCGCCTCGGCGTGCCGGAGACGCAAGACTTCAATGGCGCGAGCCAGGAGGGCGTCGGTTATTACCAGCTCACCACCCGCAACGGCCTGCGGGTGAGCGCCGCCAAGGCCTATCTCGCCCCCGCGCGGGAGCGGACCAATCTGTCGGTCCTCACGGAGACGCAGGCGCGGCGGGTGCTGTTCGAGAACGGGCGCGCAACGGGCGTGGAAGTGGGCACAAGCGACGGCGTGCGCGTGCTCCGGGCCCGGCGCGGCGTCATCCTTTCAGCGGGCGCGGTGCAGTCGCCGCACCTGCTCATGCTCTCCGGCATCGGCCCGGCGGAGCACCTGAGGGAGAAGGGCATCGGCGTCCTGGTGGACAGCCCCGGCGTCGGCGGCAACCTGCAGGACCACCTGCAGCACCGCCTGCTCTATCGCTGCACCAAGCCCATCACCACGAACGATGCGCTGAACTCGCTCATTGGGCGCATGCGCATGGGGCTGGAATATCTGCTGTTCCGGGGTGGCCCGCTATCCATCGGCATCAACCAGGGCGGCCTGTTCACGCGGGTTCTGCCGGACTCGAAGACGCCCGACATCCAGTTCCATATCGGCACCCTGTCCGCCGACATGGCGGGCGGCAAGGTGCATGATTATTCCGGCTTCACCCTGTCGGTCTGCCAGTTGCGGCCGGAGAGCAAGGGCCATGTGCGCCTCGGCTCGGCGGATCCCCTGGATACGCCCCGGATCACCGCCAACTATCTCGCCACCGAGACCGACCGGCGCTGCGCCGTGGAGGCCATGAAGTTCGCCCGCCGCCTCGCCGCCACCGCCCCGCTCCGGGACTTCGTGGCGGAGGAGAAGCTGCCCGGCCCCGGCGTCGCCGACGATGACGGCCTGCTCGCCTTCGCGCGGGAATATGGCGCCACCATCTTCCACCCCGCCGGCACCTGCCGCATGGGCGCGGACGATGACCGCGAGGCTGTGGTGGACCCGCGCCTGAAGGTGCGCGGCGTCGATGGCCTGTGGGTCGTGGACTGCTCCGTAATGCCCACCGTGGTGTCGGGCAACACCAATATCCCCGCGATCATGGTGGGAGAAAAAGCCGCCGACATGATCCGCGAGGACACAAGAAACCCCGCCGGGCGCGCCAACGCCCCAATCGACATAACTGATGGGAGGAGAACACAATGGCAAGGGACACGGGAGAAAGAGACGCGGCAGCTGCACGTCGCCAGCTGAGGCGCGTGGTCGGTGCCAGCGTCATCGGCGCCACCATCGAATGGTATGACTTCTTTCTTTACGGCATTGTCGCCGGCATCGTCTTCAACAAGCTGTTCTTTCCGGCAGACGACCCGGTCGTCTCCATTCTACTTGCCTACACCACCTTCGCCATCGGCTTCGTGGCGCGGCCGGTGGGCGGGCTCATCTTCGGCCATTTCGGCGACAAGCTGGGCCGCAAGAGCATGCTCATCATCACCCTGATGATCATGGGCGTGGCGACCGTGGCCATCGGCCTTCTGCCCACCTATGCGCAGATCGGCATCGCCGCGCCGATCCTGCTGCTGATCCTGCGTATCGCGCAGGGCATCGGCATCGGCGGCGAATGGGGCGGCGCGGTGCTGATGGCGTATGAATATGCGCCGGAAAACAAGCGCGGCTTCTTCGCCTCCATCCCGCAGATCGGCCTCGCGCTCGGCCTGTGCCTCGCCTCCGGCGTCACCGCCCTCGTCTCCATGCTGCCGGAAGAGCAGTTCATGAGCTGGGGCTGGCGCGTGGGCTTCGTGGGCTCCGTCGCGCTCATTCTGGTGGGCATGTATATCCGCCTGAACGTGCACGAAACGCCGGAATTCGAGCAGGTGAAGGCCGAGAACAAGGCCGCCACCATCCCCTTCTTCGTGATGCTGAAGGAATATCCGCGCAACGTCCTGCTGGGCATGGGCGTGCGCTATATCGACGGCGTCTTCTTCAACGTGTTCGCCGTCTTCTCCATCGTCTATCTGGCGAACTACGTGAAGGTGCCCCGCACCACCGCGTTGTGGCTGGTGACGGCGGCAGCCTTCGTGATGGTGTTCACCATCCCCATGTTCGGCCGCCTGTCGGATCGCTGGGGCCGTCCTCGGACCTATGCGGTGGGCTCGGCCCTGCTGGCGCTCTCCGCCTTCCCGGCCTTCTGGCTCATGTCCACGGGATCTCTGCCGCTCATCGCGCTCGGCATCATCTTCCCGTTCGGCGTGCTCTACGCCATGTGCTACGGGCCGGAAGCCGCCCTGTTCTCGGACCTGTTCGACGCCCGGGTGCGCTACACCGGCATCTCGTTCGTCTACCAATTCTCCGGGATCGTCGCGAGCGGCATCACCCCCATCATCGCCACCTATTTGCTCGCCCAGGGTGGCGGCTCGCCCTGGCAGGTGTGCGCCTATGTGGTGTTCGCCGCCCTCGTCTCCATGCTTTCGGCCATGGCCATCCGCGTCCCTTCGCCGGGCGCCCTGCCCTCCGCGCACCCTGAACGGTCCGCGGACGCAGTGCGCCAGCCCGCGCGCTGACCCCCTATCCGGGAGGCGGCCAGCCGCCTCCCGGCCTTCTCAAGGTTCCAGACTCCAAAGGATTGTTTCGCCATGAAGATGACCACCGAAGAGGCGTTCATCAAAGTCCTCCAGGCGCACGGCATCAACGAAGCCTTCGGCATCATCGGCTCGGCCATGATGCCGGTGTCCGATCTGTTCCCCAAAGCCGGCATCCGCTTCTGGGACTGCGCGCACGAGACCAATGCCGGCCTCATCTGCGACGGCTACACCCGCTCCACGGGACGCATGGCCATGGCCATCGCGCAGAACGGGCCGGGCGTGACCGGCTTCGTCACCGCCATGAAGACCGCCTACTGGAACCACACGCCCATGCTGCTGGTGACCCCCCAGGCGGCCAACAAGACCATCGGCCAGGGCGGGTTCCAGGAAGTGTCCCAGATGGCCATGTTCCAGGACATGGTCTGCTACCAGGAAGAGGTGCGCGACCCCACCCGCGTGGCCGAGGTGCTGAACCGGGTGATCGAGAAGGCGTGGCGCGCCTGCGCCCCCGCGCAGATCAACGTGCCGCGCGATTTCTGGACCCAGGTCATCGACATTCAGCTTCCGCAGATCGTGCGGCTGGAGCGCCCGGCGGGCGGGCGCAAGGCCATCGCCGATGCGGCGCGGCTGCTTTCGAACGCGCAATTCCCCGTCATCCTCAACGGCGCGGGCGTGGTCATCGGCAATGCTATCGGCGAGGCCATGGCGCTGGCCGATCGGCTGGATGCCCCGGTCTGCGCGGGCTACCAGCACAACGATGCCGCCCCCGGCAGCCATCCGCTGGCCGTGGGTCCGCTGGGCTATAACGGCTCGAAGGCGGCCATGGAGTTGATCTCCAAGGCGGACGTGGTGCTGGCGCTGGGCACCCGCCTCAACCCCTTCTCCACCCTGCCCGGCTACGGCATCGACTATTGGCCGCGCGAGGCCGAGATCATCCAGGTGGATATCAATCCCGACCGGATCGGCCTCACCAAGAAGATCTCCGTGGGGATCTGCGGCGACGCGCGGGAAGTGGCGAACCAGATCCTCGACCAGCTCACCCGCGAGGCCGGCGACAAGGGCCGCGAGGAGCGCCGCGCGCTGATCCACCAGACCCGCTCGCGCTGGCTCCAGCAGCTCGCCTCCATGGATCATGAAGACGACGATCCCGGCACCTCCTGGAACGAGGATGCGCGCGCCCGCGACCGCCACCGCATGTCGCCCCGCCAGGCGTGGCGGGCCATCCAGGCGGCGATGCCGAAGACCGCCATCATGTCCACGGACATCGGCAACAATTGCGCCATCGGCAATGCCTATCCGAGCTTCGAGGAGGGCCGCAACTATCTCGCCCCCGGCATGTTCGGCCCGTGCGGCTATGCCTTCCCGGCCATCATCGGCGCCAAGATCGGCCGTCCCGACGTGCCCGTCTTCGGTTTTGCGGGGGACGGTGCGTTCGGCATCTCCATCAACGAGATGACCTCCATCGGCCGCGAGGAATGGCCGGCCGTGACCATGGTGGTGTTCCGCAATTTCCAGTGGGGCGCGGAGAAGCGGAACACGACGCTCTGGTACGACAACAATTTCGTCGGCACCGAGCTGGACCCCAAGCTCTCCTACGCCAAGATCGCGGAGGGCTGCGGCTTCAAGGGCGTGCGCGTGGACACGCCCGACAGCCTGCGGGAAGCCATCCAAGCCGGCGCCGAGGACCAGAAGCGCGGCATCACCACCTTTATCGAGGTGATCTTGAACCAGGAACTGGGCGAGCCCTTCCGGCGCGACGCCATGAAGAAGCCGGTTCCCCTGGCGGGCATCGCGCGCGCCGACATGCGCGAGCAAATGGCGCGCTGACCGCGAACCCGGGACCGGCCGCCCGGCCGGTCCCGGCTCTTTCTTGCGTTCCGTCCTTCAAGCCCGGAGCCCACAATGCTCGCCCTCGACCACATCATCGATGCGGCCCGCGCGGTGCCCCGCAGGATCGTGCTGCCCGAGGGCACGGACCGGCGCATTGCCGCCGCCGCCCGGCGTGCGGTGGCCGAGGGCATCGCCCGGCCCATCCTTCTCGGCCCGCGCCGGGAGGTGACGGCGGCCCTCGACGGCGAGGCGGGGGGCATCGCCATCGAGGATCCCGCCACGTCCGGGCACACCCAATCCTATGCGGAGGCGCTCCATCTCCTGCGCCACGCCAAGGGCATGGACCTCGCCGCCGCCCATCGACACATCCGCGAGCCACTCGCTTTCGCCGCCATGATGGTGCGCCAGGGGGATGCGGACGGCACCGTGGGCGGAGCCGTCGCCACCACGGCCGAGACGGTGCGCGCGGCGCTCCAGATCATCGGCCTCGCGCCCGGCGCGCGGCTCGTGTCCAGCTTCTTCCTGATGATCCTCTGCGAGGATTACCACCCGCAAAAGGGCGCCTTCGTCTTCGCCGATTGCGGCCTCGTGATCGATCCGGACGCGGCGGAACTTGCCGATATCGCGCGGGCCTCCGCCCGTTCCTACACCGCCATGACGGGCGCGCGCGCCAAGGTGGCCATGCTGTCCTTCTCCACCGCCGGCAGCGCGCGGCATGCGCGGGTGGACAAGGTGGTGGAAGCGGTGCGCCTCGTGCGCGCCGCCGAGCCGGACCTGATCATCGACGGCGAATTGCAGTTCGACGCCGCGTTCGTGGCCGCCGTGGGGGCGGCGAAGGCGCCGCGCGCAGCCATTTGCGGGGATGCGAACGTGTTCGTCTTCCCCAATCTCGATGCGGCCAATATCGGCTACAAGATCGCCCAGCGCATCGGCGGGGCCAAGGCCATTGGGCCCGTTCTCCAGGGGCTCGCAAAGCCGGCTAACGACCTATCGCGCGGCTGCTCCGAAGAAGACGCTTTCCACATGATCGCGCTCACCTGCGCGCAGGCCGGGACATTGTTTACCGGGGGGCGTACGGAGCGCGGCGGAGAAGCCGGGACCAGCGGCGGGCCCCCCAAGACTTTTGCCCTGCCCACCTCAGCCGGCGGCGCGGCGGGACGGCCCATTCCGTGAAAGCGCTGCCCTCAATTGCCCATCTGCAGCATGGGGGCTGCCACGTGGTAGGCCTCCTGCCAATGCCGGGCGGTTTCCCTGTCGAGGACCGGAACGTGCGCGGACGCGCCGGACTGGAACGGACCCGGCCGGTTCGCAGCAGAAGAAGCGAGAAACGCAGCCACCAGAGCGAGCGGCAAGGCAAGCTTTCTCAGGGTATCGTCGGAAGGCATCGCACATGGGCCTGTAAGTGGGAGGCGCAGCCGATGGCGCGCCGTCATTGACGCTAATCTAATCCAAACGGCCCGGCGATCCAACGCACCGCAATGCAGCATCATCCATGCCCCGGCCGCCGGGCTGCGCGGCGCGGCGCGGCAACAATGCATTATGCGCTTGAGATACCTTCCGGTTGCATTGGAGCCACGCTACTCTGCCGACTCTCGGGGGCTGATGAGCCGCTGAAACGGGCATGGGGATCGAGGACAAAACCTCGATTTGTCTGGGGGCTGGAGCTGATGCGTTTCTCATGGGCCGCACTTGCGGCGGGTTCTGCTTTCCTCGGTGTACTGACGTTTCTACCCGGTCCCGACCGAGCGGTCGCACAGTTCGGAATTGTGAACTCGGTCATCAATTCCGCCATTCAGATGCAGCAGCAGCAACAGGCCATTGAGGCCCAGCGCCGCGCAGCCGAACGGGCGGCAGGGCAACAGAAGCAAGCGGAGCAGAAGAAGCAGCAGGCCGAGCAAAAGAAGCAACAGCAAGACAAGGCTGCTGTCGAAAAGCAGGAAAAATTTGCCAGGATCGTGCCTGTGGCAGAGCAGCTCATCGACGAGGTCTCCGCTTTCCTGAAGCAAAACCCCAATGACCCGAAGATGTTGACCTATGCGAGTGGCGTCGCGAACCTTGGCAAGGCGCTGAAGGGGACAGACCCTGCGGCGGTCGAGAAGCAGATCGCCGCACTCAACGGGCTGGTGCAGAAGGACCCCAGGTTTGCGGACTTCGCCCGCCAGCGCGCGGAAGAGCGGCGCGAACAGAATGCCCGCGAGCTTGTCGGGCTGGTGAAGCAGGCGCAGGCCCAACGCGCCTTCATCGTCGGCTTCATTTCCCGCAACCCCACAAGTCCCGCCGTCGAAACCCTGCTGCCGTCGGCGAAGGCGCTGGACGAGGCTCTGCAACAGCCCACATACGAGACCCTGAAGCCCCTTACCGAGACCACGGACATGGCGTTTCGCCAGTCTGGCCTGCGTAGTGCCTATCTGAATGCGCTCGCCGACACCGGCACCAGCGCGGCTCCGCCCCCGGCGACAGCAGCGGGAGCGACTGCGCCCGCCGCCGTACCGAACCCGGATGCGCTGCGGACCAGCCTCACCGAGAAAAACCGCTTCCTACTGGATGGCAGCGTCGAGGACGTGGTCTTCCTCTACAACGCATCCAGCGAAGCGCCCCATGTGCTCAAGAACCTGAAGGGCGACATCGTCTTCGAGCGGTCCACCGCTTCGGTCTGCATCTTTCAGAAGCAGGAGAATGCCGCCAGCACGAATCTGGCGCGCCGTGTTCTCTCCGGCTACGGGCTGGACACCATCTCCATCGATGCGCGCCCCTGCGCGTCCGACAAGCTGCGCAGCTTCGATGTTGTCATGGTCCGGCGCGCAACCATGTTCAGGGAAGACACAGCCTACACGCTGGCCTTGCTGCGGCAGATTGAACTCGGCGGGCTGGTGCACCTGCGGACGGTCAGCGGCAGTGAACTCTCCAACAATACGGATCTTGCCGCGCAACGCGCGGTGCAGATCGACGCGCAGACGGCAACCGGCTTCGGCTTCGTCGTGCTGTCGAACGCCTCGCCCACGGTCTGCGTGGTGGTGGCGCAGGACCTGCCGGCCCATGAGCGCGTGCTTTCGGATAATGTTCAGACCATTCGCGCCGACATGAATGCGGCCCCGCAATTCTCGGCGATGTCTCTGGACGCGGCCTTTGCCGGCGTGAAGCGGGGGCGGTGCGCGGCCGTCTACAGCGATGCGGCAAATCTCAAGACCATCATCGACGCATTGAAGCGGGACGGCACCACCTACCAGCTTCTCGCGCTATGGGTGAGCCTGGACGACCTTGAGGCCGCCAAGGCACAGGTGAACGCCGCCCTGGCGGAGGCGCAGACGCAAAGCTATGAGCGGCAGCGGGCGGCCGGCGAGGCGGCGCGGATCGCCGCAGCCCGCGCGGAAGAGGACGCACGCACCAGGGACGCGATGCGCACACAGCTCCGCCAGACCTATGGCCAGAAGGCTCAAGCCGCATCCAGCATCATCGCCAATGAGGTGAAGGCGGCCATTGACGGGACAGACAAGGACCCGCGCGAGCTTTATCCAGCGTTCTTCAACTGGCTGGATGAAAAGCGGCGCAACCAATGGGATGTGTTCAACGTGTCATCCAGCGTTTTCGAATACGGCACGGTGGAATGGAAAGGCCGCCGACTGGAAGTCGGAGCCACGCGCACGGAAATTCGGATTCGCAACCAAACGCTTGGAGAGTATCAAGATCATTGCTTCATCTTTGCGAAAGTCTTCGACTACGAATTTCAAGCCACCCGGGACTTCGTTGCCATCCCGTGTGGAAAGGAATCTCAGATCCTGGCCTGGAAAAATGCGCGAGGCTTTAAGAGCCTGTGGGAGGTTCCATGATGTGCGGTATCATCATTCAGACCGTCGCCCGGATAGCAGCGGGCCGAAGCGCACAGTCGGCAGCATCCGAGCGCATTTCCAAGCGAAGTGTGACGCGGTTCGCGTGAAGGAAATGCGCAAAAACAAAGAGAATGAATGTTTCAGCGTTTCCGTGAAAAGCTGAAACACTCCAGAGGATGATCTGCAGGGCGATCCCCCCCTGAAGGGCAAACCCATCGGATTTAGGCGGCTTGCAGAGAGCTGGCGGAGAGGGAGGGATTTGAACCCCCGATACGGTTGCCCGTATGCCGCATTTCGAGTGCGGTGCATTCGACCACTCTGCCACCTCTCCATCCGGGGGCCGCGAACGCACAAGGGCGTCCGGCGTGTGGTCGTGCGCTAATAGCGGACGCGCCCGCGCCCCGCAAGCGCCAGATGAAACGCCCCCCTCAAACGGGAGGCGCATCCTCGGCGGGAACATGACGGGGGCGGCCGTCATCGTCGATGGCGACGAAGGTGGCCTCGGTCACCTTGCGGGTCTCCTCGCTCGCCCGCGCGCGGCGCCAGGCTTCCACCTCGATGCGCATGGAGGTGCGCCCGATGGTGAGGACCTTGGCGAACAGGCTCACCTCGTCGCCCACCGACACCGGGCTGAGGAAGGTGATGGCCTCCACCGCCACCGTCGCCACGCGCCCGCGGGCACGGCGGGCGGAGACGTTGCCGGCCGCAAGGTCCATCTGCGACATGAGCCAGCCGCCGAAAATGTCGCCGTTGGGATTCGTGTCCGCCGGCATGGCAATGGTGCGAATCGCGGGCGCATCGCCCGGCATCACCGCTTCTTTGTCGCGCATGTATCCCTTCCCGTTGGGCGGCGACCTTATCAAGTGCGCGGTAACTTTAGAAAGCCTATAGGTGACAAGCTCCGGCAAGGCTTGGCGCCGCAAGGGTTCGCGGCGGGTTTCGCATTGACAATGCAGACCCCGCGCGGGTAAAGGAACCGCTTCGCGCGGGCTCCTCAAAGGGCCCGCATCCCCATCGACCGGAAGAAGCCCGCCCTTCGAGGCTGGTGGAACACGAAAGCGAGACAAGATGTTCGCGGTCATCAAAGCAGGCGGCAAGCAGTATCGCGTTGCTGCCGAAGACGTCATCACGGTGGACCGTATCGAGGCCGAGGCCGGCGCGAGCGTGTCTTTCCCCGTCCTCATGCTCGGCGGCGAGACCATCGTCGTGGGCGCCCCTCTCGTCGAGGGTGCGACCGTCACGGGCGAGGTTGTGGAGCAGGCGCGCGGTGACAAGGTCATCGCCTTCAAGAAGCGCCGCCGTCAGAATTCGCGCCGCAAGCGGGGCTTCCGCGCTGACCTCACGGTCGTGCGCATCACCAGCATCGCCGCCGGCGCCTGATAGGAACGGAGAGCACACATGGCTCATAAAAAAGCAGGCGGCTCGTCCCGTAACGGCCGCGATTCCGAGAGCAAGCGCCTTGGCGTGAAGCGCTTTGGCGGCCAGGCCGTCATTGCCGGCAACATCATCGTGCGTCAGCGCGGCACCAAATGGCATCCCGGCCTTAATGTCGGCATCGGCAAGGATCATACCTTGTTCGCCCTCACCGACGGCAAAGTCGAGTTCCGTACCAAAGCCAACGCCCGAACCTACGTATCCGTCGTCCCCGCCCTCGCGGCGGCCGAATAACCGGCGCGACCTGAAATGCAGGATCCCGCCGGTCTCGTCGAACCGGTGGGAGCCTGACACGGCCTTAGGGTCCTGGCTCCTGGACAAACCGGGGAGACGAGCAGTCTCCCCGGTTTTCGTTTGTCCGCCCCTTGGTGCTCAGGAGCCCGTCATGACCATCGTCGAAGCGCCCCCCGGAGTTCTCCTGCGGGAGAGCAGTATCCCCGTCCTCGAAACCGCGCGGCTGGTGCTTCGCGTGCCGCAGATCGAGGACGTCGCCGCTATCGCGGAGCACGCCAACAATCGCAAGATCGCGGAAATGACCGCGAACCTGCCCCACCCCTACCGTCCCGCCGACGGGCGCGCCTTCATTGAGCAGCTCGCGACCGGCGACGGCGCCCATTTCGCCGTCTTCCTCAAGCGCGAGCAGGGTCCCGTCTTCGCGGGCATGTGCGGCTTCGGCCGCCGTCCCGGCGAGAGCGCGCCGGAACTGGGCTATTGGTTCGGCGAACCCTTCTGGGGCCGTGGCATCGCCACAGAGGCCGCGCGCGCCATCATCGACTATGCCTTCTCCGAGACCGACGCCGAGCGCCTTCTGGGCGCCGCCCGCGTGGTCAATCCCGCCTCGCGGCGGGTGCTGGAGAAGTGCGGCTTCCAGTGGTGCGGCGCGGGCCTGTGCCGGGTGAAGGCCCTCTCCGCCTCGGTTCCCGTGGACCGCTTCCAGCTGGACAAGGGCACCTGGGCCTCCCTGCGCGCCTGGGGCTCCACCGCTTTGCCCCGCATGAGCCTCGCGCATCATTGATGCGAACAGGTGCGCGCCTATCCGGGCGCGTACCGCCTTCCACCGGACCCGCGCGCGCTCTAAGAAGGAAGCCTCATCTCCATGAGGCTTCCCATGTCGCGCTCTACCGAAGATCTGCCGTATCGCCCCTGCGTGGGCATCTGCGTGTTCAACGCGACGGGCCGCGTGTTCATGGGCCAGCGCGCGGGCGGGCCCGAGCATGTGGACATGACCCATTCCTGGCAGCTTCCCCAGGGCGGCATCGACAAGGGCGAGGAGCCCCTGGATGCCGCCTATCGCGAGCTTTACGAGGAAACCTCCATCCGCTCGGTGCGGCTCCTGGGCGAGGTGCCGGACTGGCTCACCTACGACCTTCCCGGCCGCATCGCGGGCGAGGCGTGGCGCGGCAAGTATCGCGGCCAGACCCAGCGCTGGTTCGCCTTCGCCTTCACCGGCTCGGAAAACGAGATCAACATCCTGAAGCCCGGCGGCGGCAAGCATAAGCCGGAATTCGTGGACTGGCGCTGGGAACAGTTGGACCGGACGCCGGAACTGGTCGTTCCCTTCAAGCGCCCCGTCTATGAGGACGTGGTGAAGGCGTTCCGCCCGTTCGCGGGGTAGCGCCTTCCCGGCGAAGGCGCGTGAGAGCGTTTCCGAGCGAAGTGCGAAGCGGTTCGCGTGAAGGAAACGCGGAAAAACAAAGAGATAGAGTATTTCAGCGTTTCGACGAAAGGCTGAAATACTCTATTCCGGCGCGCCTTCCTTCAGCAGCTTCCAGGTGATGGAATCGATCAGCGCCTCGAACGAGGCGTCGATGATGTTGGGAGACACGCCCACCGTGGTCCAGCGGGCCCCGGTCTCGTCCGCGCTCTCGATAAGCACGCGGGTGATGGCCTCCGTGCCGCCGTCCAGGATGCGCACCCGGTAATCGGTCAGCCGCAGGCCGGAGATGAAGGGCTGGTACTTGCCCAGATCCTTGCGCAGCGCCACGTCCAGCGCGTTCACCGGGCCGTTGCCCTCGGCGGCGGAGATCAGCACTTCGCCGTCCACCTGCACCTTCACGATGGCCTCGGCCACGGTGGTCATCTCGCCGCGCGCATTGTAGCGGCGCTCCACATTCACGCTGAACCGCTCCACCTCGAAGAAGTCCGGCACTGTGCCCAGCATGCGCCGGGCCAGCAGCGCGAAGGAGGCGTCGGCCGCCTCATAGGCATAGCCCAGCGATTCCCGCTCCTTCACCTCGTCCAGCAGGCGGGTGAGGCGCGGGTCCTTGCGGTCCACGTCTACGCCGAGCCGCTCCAGCTCCGCGATCACATTGGACTTGCCCGCCTGGTCGGACACCATCACCCGGCGCCGGTTGCCCACCAGTTCGGGAGCCACATGCTCGTAGGTGGCCGGATCCTTCAGGATGGCCGAGGCATGGATGCCCGCCTTGGTGGCGAACGCGCTCTCGCCCACATAAGGCGCGTGGCGGTTCGGGGCGCGGTTCAGCATCTCGTCCAGCACCCGCGAAGCGTGGGTGAGGTCCGCGAGTTGATCGGGCGTCACGCCCAGCTCGAAGCGCTCCGCGAAATCCGGCTTCAGGAGAAGAGTCGGGATGAGCGAGCAGAGATTGGCATTGCCGCAGCGCTCGCCCAGGCCGTTCAGCGTGCCCTGGATCTGGCGCACGCCCGCGCGCACGGCGGCGAGCGAATTGGCCACCGCCTGCTCGGTGTCGTTATGGGCATGGATGCCCAGGTGGTCGCCGGGCACCACCTGCGTCACCTCTGCGACGATGGCTTCCACCTCGTTGGGCAGCGTGCCGCCATTGGTGTCGCACAGCACCACCCAGCGCGCGCCCGCCTCATAGGCCGTGCGGGCGCAGGCCAAGGCGAACGTGCGGTTTTCCTTGAAGCCGTCGAAGAAATGCTCGCAATCCACCAGCGCTTCGCGGCCCGCCGCCACCGCCGCCGCGACACTTTCGCGGATGGAAGCGAGGTTTTCCTCCTGCGTGCTCTCCAGCGCCACCCGCACCTGATAGGCGGAGGCCTTGGCCACGAAGCAGATGGCATCGGCCTTCGCATCAAGGAGCGCGGCGACGCCGGGATCATTGGCGGCGGAACGGCCCGCCCGCTTGGTCATGCCGAAGGCGGTGAAGCGGCCCTTGACGGAGCGGGGCTCCGAGAACAGCGCTGTATCCAGCGGATTGGCGCCGGGATATCCGCCCTCCACATAGTCCACACCCACCGTGTCCAGCAGCGCCATCACCCGGAGCTTGTCCGGCAGGGTGAAGTCCACGCCATTGGTCTGCGCGCCGTCGCGCAGCGTGGTGTCGAAGAGATAGAGGCGTTCCTTGGTCATGTTTCTTCCCGCAATCTTGGCGCCGTTCACGCCCTCCCCCTCATCCGCCCCGCGGCTGCGCCGCGCGCCACCTTCTCCCGCGAGGGGAGAAGGGCCGGACGGCGCGCCTGCACCTCCCCTCTCCCCTTGCGGGAGAGGGGCCGGGGGGTGAGGGGGTGTCGGAGGTCACTTCGGCCCCTTCGTCACATCCAGGGCCTTGCGCAGCGTGGTGTTGGAGAGCCAAACGTCGCCGCGCGGCACGGTGTTGCGCCGCTCGGGCACATAGCCGCGGGCCTGGAAGAAGCCGAGGGCCGTGTCGCTCGCATCCACGGACAAGGACGCCGCGCCCCGCGCCTTGGAGAGGATCTCCGCCGCCGCGGTCAGGTCCGTCGCAACGCCGGTGCCGACGCTCGTGGGGTCCACATAGAGAAGGTCGATGTGCCGGTCGTCCTTCAGCGTGAGGAAGCCCACCGCCTCCCCGGCGCGCGTGGCGACGAGGGTGAGGTGGCCCGCAAGGCGCGCCGCAAAGGCTTCCGCGTCGTCGGAGGCGGACGCCCAGGCCTCGCGCTGGTCGTCGTCATAATCCTCGTCCGTCAGCTCTTCGATGGCGGAGCGGAAGATGGCGACGAGGCGCGGCGCATCGGACGGAAGAAAGGGCCGCAGGGCGACGGGATCGGCGGTTTTCATCGCGCCACCTCCCAGCTCGTGGTGCCGTCCTTATTGTCCATGAGCACGATGCCCTGGGAGACCAGTTGCTCGCGCAGCTGATCGGCGCGCGCGAAGTCCCGCGCCTTGCGGGCGGCGATGCGCGCGTCAATCAATTCCTCGATGGCCGCGGCGTCCACCGCCACCGCCGCGCGCTGGCGGGCACGCCATTCGCTCTCGGTCTCGGTGAGCAGGCCCAGCAGGTTCGCCGCCCCCTTGAAGCGCCGCTTGAGCGCCGAGGACGATTCCACATCCTCGGCCACCTCGGCCAGATGGTGCAGATGGGTGATGGCGGAGGGCGAGTTGATGTCGTCGGCGAGCCGGTCGGCGATCTCGCTCTCGAACGGGTTGCCCTCCCCCGTCTCCGCCGGCTCGTCGCCGACGATGCGGTACCACTTGTCCAGCGTCTTGGCGGCGAAGCCGATGCCCTGGCGGGTCCAGTTGATGGGCTGGCGGTAGTGCGTGGAGAGCATGGCGAGGCGCAGGCACTCGCCCGGCCAGTCTTCCAGCAGCGCGCGGATGGTGACGAAGTTGCCCAAGGACTTGGACATCTTCTCCCCTTCCAGGGTGAGGAAGCCGTTATGCATCCACACCTGCGCCATCACATTGGTGCCGAAGGCGCAGCGCGACTGGGCGATCTCGTTCTCATGGTGCGGGAAGACGAGGTCGATGCCCCCGCCATGGATGTCGAAGGTCTCGCCCAGGTGCCGCCAGGACATGGCGGAGCATTCGATGTGCCAGCCCGGGCGGCCACGCTCGGGAATGCCGCAGGGGGACGGCCAGCCCGGCACGCCTTCAGGGCTCGGCTTCCAGAGCACGAAGTCCATGGGGTCGCGCTTATAGGGGGCCACGTCCACCCGCGCGCCGGCGATCATGTCGTCCAGCGGGCGGCGGGAGAGGCTGCCGTAATCGGGCATGGAAGGAACGTGGAACAGCACATGCCCCTCGGCCACATAGGCATGGCCGGAGGCGACGAGGCGCTCGATGAGCACGCGCATCTCGTCGATATGCTCCGTGGCGCGCGGCTCCACGCTGGGCGGCAGGCAGCCGAGGTCCTGCGTGTCGGCCCGGAACCAGTGATAGGTCTCCTCCGTCAGCTCGCGGATGGAGATGCCCCGGTCGGCGGCGCGGGCGTTGATCTTGTCGTCCACGTCCGTGATGTTGCGCACATAGGTCACCGCATGCGCGCCGAAGGTCCGGCGCAGCAGGCGGAACAGGACGTCGAAGATGACCACGGGGCGCGCATTGCCGATATGCGCGAGGTCATAGACCGTCGGCCCGCAGACATAGAGGCGGACATTGGAAGCGTCATAGGGACGGAAAGCGTCCTTCGACCGCGTCAGTGTATTGTAGAGCCGCAGCTCCATGATGTGTCCGCTCCCTCAAACGCCGGCAACCGGGCACACGCCCGGGGCCGGATGGCCCGTCAGGTCTTCAGGGACATAAGGCACACGCCACCCCGCGGGCCGGGGCGTCCAGTGTCCTTCATCAGGGGTGCAGCAAGGGACGGCCGCGGCCAGCGCTATGGGCTAACCGCAAATAATCCACAGCGCGGCACCAAGGCGCCGCCGGACAGAGAGTGCCATATTCCCGTTCATGGCGCGGGACAATGGGAGCGGTCGGGTTCCCCGTCAAGCGTTTTCGCGCCGTGCCGCCCGCGGCCTGTTTGCCTGCAATCCCTGCGCCCCGCCCTGCCTTCAATGTGGACACTTGACCGGCTTCCGGGCGCCCGTCTATCGATGAGGGGCTGGTGTGGCGATTCCACTCTCCGCCGAAGGTCGTCCCACACGGGGGCCGCTGCGGACACGGTCACGAGGTCGCGCTCATTCCATGACGAAAATCCGCCTGATGCTCGCTGCTGCCCTGGTCTGCGCCAGCGGGGCTGCGTTCGCGGAAACGCGCATTTTCATTCTGGAAAATTCCGACGGATACGGCGTGGATGCGTGCCTCGCCAATGGCGAGCCGTGCGGCGAAACGCTGGCCTCGGCCTGGTGCCGGACCCATGATTATGCCCGCGCCATCGATTTCGGACAGGTGACCGGCAGCATCGCGGCGCCGAACCCGCTTCGCCCCGTGGCGAGCACCGGGGCGAAGCCCGCCTGTACCGGCGCCTTCTGCCCCTCCATGGTGGCCATCACCTGCACGCGCTGAGGGCGGCGCGTCTTCCCTATTTCAGGAAGTCCGCGCACTTCTGCACCTCTCCAGTCGCGCCCCACGGCATGACGGGGACGGTGGAGGTGGAGTTCTTCGGGCTGCCGTCGATGAGCTTGTCCGAATAGACCAGATAGACCAGCACGTTCCGCTTGGTGTCACAGCCGCGCACGATCTGCATCTTCTTGAAGAAGAAGGAGCGGCTCTGGCGGAACACCACGTCGCCCTGTTCGAACTTCTCCTTGAAGGAGATGGGCCCCACCTGCCGGCAGGCGAGCGAGATGTCCGACACCTCTTCGGCCACGCCGATCATGCCGGAAACGCCGCCCTTCTCGGGGATGGTGTAGTGGCAGGCGACGCCGTTCACCACCGGGTCGTCGATGCCATAGACCGCCAGCTTGTCGTCGGGGGTGAGGAACTTCCAGACCGTGGACTTGCGGAAGATGAGGTCGGGCTCCTGCGCGGCGGCCGCGCTGGTGGAGAGGCCCGCGCAGAGCAGGGCGGCGAGCACGAGAAGACGGCGCATGAAGCATCCCCGTTGAGCGAACCGGCGACAGCCGGGACCCCCTATATGGGTGAGGAGCGGCCATGCGGGAAGGTGGCATTGACGGGAAAGGCGCGCCGTGACACCTGTCGCGGCAACGAAAAACGAGAATGCCAGGAGTGCCCCATGGACAAGACCCGTCGCCGCTTCCTCGGCGCCTCCGCGACCGCTCTCGCCACCGGCGCCGTCGCCATGCCCGCGCTCGCCCAGTCGAGCCCGGAGATCAAGTGGCGCCTGACCTCGTCCTTCCCGCGCCAGCTCGACACCATCTACGGCACCGCCCAGATCTTCGCGAAATACGTGTCCGAGGCCACGGACGGGAAGTTCAAGATCGAGACCTTCCCCGCGGGTGAGCTGGTGCCCGGCCTCCAGGCGCTGGACGCGGTCTCCAACGGCACCGTGGAATGCGCCCAGACGGCCACCTATTTCTATGTGGGCAAGGATCCGACCTTGGCCTTCGGCACCGGCGTGCCCTTCGGCTTCAACTCGCGCCAGCAGCATTCCTGGTGGTTCTTCAACGGCGGCGAGCAGATCATCAACGGCGTCCTGGCCAAGTACAACACCTATGGCATCCCGGCCGGCAATTCCGGCTGCCAGATGGGCGGCTTCTTCCGCAAGGAGCTGAATTCCGTCGATGACCTGAAGGGCCTGAAGTTCCGCATCGGCGGCATTGGCGGGCAGGTGCTGGCCAAGCTCGGCGTGGTGCCCCAGCAGCTCGCGCCCAGCGACGTCTATGCCGCGCTGGAGCGTGGCACCATCGACGCGGCGGAATTCGTCGGCCCTTATGACGACGAGAAGTTCGGCCTCGTGAAGGTGGCCAAGTATTATTACTATCCTGGCTGGTGGGAAGGCGGGGCGATGCTCCACAACGTCTTCAACCTGGACCACTGGAACAAGCTGCCCAAAAACTACCAGGCCATCGTGGCCAATGCCTGCGAGGCGGCCAATAACTGGATGCTCGCCAAGTATGACGCGGTGAACCCGCCCGCGCTGCGCCGTCTGGTGCAGCAGGGCTGCGAGCTGCGCGCCTTCCCCACCTCCATCATGGAAGCGGGCCTGAAGGCGTCCAACGAGCTTTATACCGAGATCGCCGCCACCAATGCCGAGTTCAAGAAGGCGCTGGACAGCATGAACGCCATCCGTTCCGACCAGCTCATCTGGTGGCAGATCGCGGAATATGCGTATGACAACTTCAACATCCGCATGCGCGGCAAAAGCTGACGCTACGGGAAATCTGCGTGACGGCTCCGGCTCCCCGGCCGGAGCCGTCACGTTTTTGAGACCGCTCGATTTCGGCGCGGGTAACACAGTTTGGACACCATTCCTGCGGCGCGAGCCGCTATAAGGTGCGCATAGATCAGCGTGAAGTCCGGGTCCGCATGAAGATTGCTCGTCTCCTCGCCCTCGCAACGGCCATCGCAACGGCGCCGCTCGCGGCCCAGGCCCAGGGGACCCTGCCGCCCGGCTCCGTGGGCCAGTATCCGTCCCAAAGCGCGCAAGCCGGCGCGCCCGGCCCGGCCTGCCTCCAGCTCGAAGGCGCGCTCGCCCAGATCGACCGGGGCGTGGACCCCACCAATGACGCCCGCATCCGTCAGGCGGCGCAGATGCGCGCCGAGCTGGACGGCCTGAGCCAGCAGGCGCGCTCCATGCAGTGCGACGCGCAGCGCGGCTTCTTCATCTTCCAGGGCCCGCCCCGTCCGCCCGCCTGCGATGCCATCGACCAGCGCATGTCCACCCTGCGCTCGCAGCTCGCCTCCGTGGAGCGCGGCGGCGTGGACACACAAGGCCAGCGCCGCCAGATCATCGTCGCCCTCGCCCAGAACAATTGCGGCCCGCAATATCGCGCCGCGCTCCAGAACATGCCCCAGGGCGGACAGGCCCAGGGCCAGCGGCCGCAGCGCTCGCGCAACTTCTTCGAGGCGCTGTTCGGCGGCCCGGTGGATTCCGAGCCGGAAGAGGCGCCGGGCCTCGACGTGGCGCCCATGGACCTGCCGAAGTCGTCCACCTATCGCACCGTGTGCGTGCGCACCTGCGACGGCTATTATTTCCCCATCTCTTACGCCACGGTGCCGGCCCGCTTCGCCACGGACGATGCCCTGTGCCGCCGCCTGTGCCCGGCCGCCGAGGCGCAGCTTTTCACCTATCGCAATCCCGGCGAGGACATCCAGCAGGCCACCAGCGTGACCGGCCGGCCCTATATGTCGCTGCCCACCGCCCTCATGTATCGCAAGCAGTTGGTCCCCTCCTGCTCCTGCCGGGCGCCCGGCCAGTCCTGGGCGCAGGCCCTGGCGGGCCTGGAAGACCAGACCACCCTTCAGAAGGGCGACATCCTGGTGACCGAAGAGCAGGCCAAGGAAATGTCCCAGCCGCGCCCCATGGAAACGCCGCAGCAGGCGCGGAACCGCTCCGCCGCCGCCCCGGCCCCCAAACCGCCCGCGGCCGACAGCTCCGCCTCCGCCGACGCGCCCATGGCGCCCGCGGGCGAGCAGCCGGGCCAGCGCCCGGTGCGCGTCATCAGCACGCCGAAGCCCCCGGCTCAGGTGCAGTGAGGCTGGGAAGGTGCAGTGAGGCCGGGACGCGCGCGCGGAAGGGGTTGATTTGAGGGCCGGCCGGTGCAGGCTGCGACATTCCCCGCACCGAGGTCGTCCATGCCCGCCTGGTCTTCCGCCGCCGTCCTGCCCATCCTGATGCTGCTGGCCTCGAACGTCTTCATGACGTTCGCGTGGTACGGCCACCTGAAATACAAGGCCGCCCCCCTGGCGCTCGCGATTCTCGCGAGCTGGGCCATCGCCTTCTTTGAATATTGCCTCGCGGTGCCCGCCAACCGGATCGGTTCGGACGTCTATTCCACCGCGCAATTGAAGACCATGCAGGAGGTGATCACCCTCCTCGTCTTCGCGGCCTTCTCGGTGCTCTATCTGAAAGAGCCGCTGGGCTGGAACCATGCGATCGGCTTCGCCTTCATCGCGGCGGGCGCCTATTTCATCTTCCACAAATTCTGACCGGGCTGGGAAAGCGTTCTAGAGACGTTTTCGCCGATCAGGCTTCACGTCGGAGCGCCCCTCAGAAGGGGAGCCCAATCGATGCTTTTCCGACCGTCATGCCCGGGCTTGTCCCGAGTATCCACGGCCATCCGCGAGCGCCACCCGGCGGAGCCCCGTGGATGGCCGGGACAAGCCCGGCCATGACCGCCTTATGGTCGCACGCGGATTTACCGATTGCCGATCCGTTCTAACGGGCGGGCTCGATGCGCACGATCTCGCCCGCACTGTCGTCGATGGCGAGCCAGAGCGCGCCGTCCGGCCCCAGGCGCACGTCGCGCACTCGCTTGCCGAGGTCGAGGCGCTCCTCGGCCACCACGCTGTCGCCGTCGAGCGAGAGGCGCACCAGCGCCATGCCCGCGAGCGCCCCTACGAACAGGCTGCCCTTCCACGCCGGCACGCGGTCGGCGCCATAGAAGGCCGCGCCGGAAGGGGCGATGGAAGGATCCCAATAGAAGACCGGCTGCTCCATGCCCGGCTTCGCCGTGCCCTCGCCGATGCGCGCGCCGGAATAGTCGCGGCCATAGGTGATGACCGGCCAACCGTAATTCTTGCCCGCCTGGGGAATGTTCACCTCGTCGCCGCCGCGCGCGCCGTGCTCCACGGTCCAGAGCTTCCCATCCGCCGGGGAAAAGGCGGCGGCCTGGACGTTGCGGTGGCCGTAGCTCCAGATTTCCGGCCGCGCGCCGGCGCGGTCGCGGAACGGGTTGTCGCCGGGAATCGTGCCGTCGGAATTGATCCGCACCACCTTGCCGATGGTGGTGGAAAGATCCTGCGCCTTGTCGCGCATGGAATAGCGGTCGCCCAGGGTGATGAAGAGCGTGCCGTCCGGCGCGAAGGCGAGGCGGGAGCCGAAATGGTTGTTGCCCGTGCCCGAGGGCTGCTGACGGAACAGCACCTCCACCCGCTCCACCCGGCTAAGATCGGAAACGAGGCGCCCACGCGCCACGGCCGTGCCCGCGCCGTCGGAGCGCGGCTCGGCATAGCTCCAATAAATGAGGCGATTGCGCGCGAAATCGGGGTCGAGCACCACGTCCAGCAGCCCGCCCTGCCCTTCCGCATGAACAGGCGGCAGGCCCCGGACCGGCGCGGACAGCTTGCCGTCACGTCCCACCACGCGGAGGCGGCCGGGCCGCTCGGTCACCAACAGGCGGCCATCGGGCAGAAAAGCGAGGGACCAGGGATTCTCAAGGCCAGTGGCGACGGTCACCGCGCGTGTGGGAACACCCGCGATGGACCCGGCGTCAGCGCCCTGCGCCTTGAGGGCGGGAGCGGCAAGGACCGAAACGGCAAGAAGGACGCAGGCAGCCGCGAGGCTGGAACGTGCAGACCTCACCCGCGGCGGCGCGCGCGCACCGGAACGCGGACGAGACGCGCCTCTTCGGCCCGGCGAGCCGCGCCATAGGCCACGAGCAGGCCGCCGCCGATAGCAAGGGCCGCCAGGATCGCCAGGGGCATCGCACCGAGAGCTTGCGTCAGCATCGTGATCTCCTCCACACCGAACGATGTGCCCACCAGCGAAGCCGCTGCGGCACGATCGACCGTCAACACGAAGGTTACCGCGCAAATGGCCAACATCAAGGCAAAGGTGAGGGCGACCTGCGCCATCACGTCTCCGGCCTTGTGCTTGCGCACCGCGCGGGCAAGCGCCTCGGGATCGGCCGGCGAGACACCGACACGCATCATGGCGAAATCGCGAAACTCGGACATGGCGGACCACTCACTTCACGTCGGACACATCTGGAATACCGAATCAGGTGATTCTGTTCCCATCGACGATCGGAGGTTGCTCCGCACCCGCGCTGCGAATATGGCGACGGGGCGGCTCGCCTCGGAAAAACGGTGGCCTTTTCAAGGCACTATTCACAGGAGCGTGAGCTTGTGCACAGGTTCGGGCAAAAACTGCCCGTCCTCGCCCCGGCACGCGCTCCCGGCTGTCTTTCTGCCTCAGCCCGCCTCCAGCACCGGCCCGGTCACGAGGCGGCTCGACACGGGCGGCTGCCAGTAGAGATCGAGCCCGCCGGTTTCCCGCGCCACCCGCGCCAGCCACGCGCCGATGGCGGGGAAGGTGGCCAGCTCGAAATCCCCCTCCGGCGCCAGCCATGTGTGCGGATAGAGCGCGAGGTCGGCGATGGTCAGCGTCTCGCCCACAAAGAAGCGCCGCTTCTCCAGGTGCCGCTCCATGATGCGCAGGGCGCCGTAGCCCTCCTCCATCCAGCGGTCCACGTCATGGGTGCGCAGTTCCCGGCCGCCCCGCACCTGGCGCAGCCAGAAGCGCGCCTGGGCGATGCCGGGCTCATGGTTGTTCTGCTCGAAGAACATCCAGCGCAGCACCTCCGCCCGCTCCAGCCGGTCGGCGGGCAACAGCTCCGTGCCCTCGGCCAGATAGAAGAGGATGGCGTTGGATTCGCCGAGGACGGTGCCGTCCTCCATCTCCAGCAGCGGCACCCGCCCTTCGGGATTGAGGGCGAGGAATTGCGGCGTGCGGTGCTCCCCGGCGAAAATGTCCACTTCCACCAGATGGAAGGGCCGCCCGAGCCGCGCCAGCAGCAGGCGCACCTTGTAGGAATTTCCCGACGATTGCGTGGAATACAGCTTCAGCACGTCCTGCCCTTCCCGATTGCCGTCGAGATGGCGCCTCCACGGCCCCACCGCAAGGCCGGCCATCAGCTTTGCGCAGCCCATCCATCACCGATGCTTGCTTGTTCGCCGTACGGGGCGGGTTTAAATGACGCTGCCGCGCGCCTTCTCCCCCGGAGCGGCGGGCGCATGGTACCATCACCGTGAGATCGCCCCCGGCGATCCTCGCAACCGTCGGAGATCCGAGGCCCATGAGCCTGCTGTCGCCCGCCTTGAAGCGGATCAAGCCCTCGCCCACCATTTCCATCTCGAACAAGGCGCGTGAGCTGAAGGCCGCCGGACGCGACGTGATCGCCCTGTCCGCCGGCGAGCCCGACTTCGAGACGCCGGAGAACATCAAGGAAGCGGCCATCGCCGCCATCCACCGGGGTGAGACGCGCTACACGGCCGTGGACGGCATTCCCGATCTGAAGGCCGCCATCGTCGCTAAGTTCAAGCGCGACAACGGCCTCACCTACAAGCCGAGCCAGGTGAGCGTCGGCACCGGCGGCAAGCAGGTGCTGTTCAACGCGCTGGTGGCCACCGTGGGTCCGGGCGACGAAGTGCTCATCCCCACCCCCTATTGGGTGAGCTATCCCGACATCGTGGAATTCTGCGGCGGCACGCCCGTGCCGGTGCCGACCACGCTGGAAGACAATTTCAAGCTCCGCCCGGACGTGCTGGAGAAGGCGATCACGCCCAAGACCAAGTGGCTGATCTTCAACTCGCCCTCCAACCCCTCGGGCGCGGCCTATACCCATGACGAGCTGAAGCTGCTCACCGACGTCCTGGTGCGCCATCCCCATGTCTGGATCCTCACGGACGACATGTACGAGCACCTCGTCTATGACGACTTCAAGTTCGCCACCCCCGCCCAGGTGGAGCCGAGCCTGTACGACCGCACGCTCACCATGAACGGCGTGTCCAAGGCCTATTGCATGACCGGCTGGCGCATCGGCTATGCGGCGGGTCCCGAGGCCCTCATCAAGGCCATGGGCACCCTGCAGTCCCAGTCCACCTCCAACCCCTCCTCCATCGCCCAGTGGGCGGCGGTGGAAGCGCTGAACGGGCCGCAGGACTTCATCCCGCGCAACAATGCGGTGTTCAAGGGCCGTCGCGACCTCGTCGTGTCCATGCTCAACCAGGCGAACGGCCTCACCTGCCCGAAGCCGGAAGGCGCGTTCTACGTGTTCCCGTCCTGCGCCGGCGCCATCGGCAAGGTCGCGCCCTCGGGCCAGACCATCGCCACGGACGAGGACTTCGCCGGCGCCCTGCTGGAGAGCGAGGGCGTCGCGGTGGTGCATGGCGGCGCGTTCGGCCTGGAGCCCGCGTTCCGCATCTCCTACGCCACCTCCACGGAGGAACTGGAGGACGCCTGCACCCGCATCCAGCGCTTCTGCGGCGCCTTACGTTGAGTGAGGCGTAGCGGGCGAACGCCCGTGGCATGAAAGCACGGGCCGCAGGGAACCTGCGGCCCGTTTTTACGTTGGCGGATCGCCCGTCCCGAGCTAAGGCTTGGCGGCGTTCGGTGCCCGCGCCCGGTCCCACCGGCCTCATGGCCGGTCGGCAGGCTGCTCGGCCGCCGGGAATGACACTGAGCGCGCAGGTTCCGCGCGTACCCTTTTGGAGGAATGCACCATGAAGACCTTGGCCAAAGCCGGCGTCGCCGCCGCCATCGCTGCCTCCGCCCTCACCATGGGCGCCCTGCCCGCCGCTGCCCAGACCCGCGTCCAGATCGGCACGCTCGTCTGCAACATGAAGCCCAACATGGCCTTCATCATCGGCTCCGTGCGCGAGGCCACCTGCACCCTGAAGCCCGCCACCCGCGCCACCCGCGGCGGCACCTATGACGCCACCATGCGCCGCTTCGGCCTTGATGTCGGCGTGAACGGCGCGGGCGTGATGATCTGGACCGTACTCGCCCCCACCCGCAGCGTGAACCCCAGCGACCTGCGCGGCTCCTATGCCGGCGTGTCCGCCGGTGCGGCCGTCGGCGTGGGCCTCGGCGCCAATGCGCTCATTGGCGGCTCCAAGAGCACCATCGCGCTCCAGCCCCTGTCCGTGCAGGGCGAGACCGGCCTGAACCTGGCGCTCGGCGTCGCCGACCTGACCCTGCGCTGAGTGTAATTTGGGCCGGAACATCGGGTTCCGGCCCCTTTTCCCTGAGAGACGACCATGCGCATCAAGCTTGCCCTCGCGGCCCTCGCCGCCACCGCCGCCTTCTCCCTGCCCGCCGCTGCCCAGACCGCTCCCAAGGTCCAGGTCGGCGTGCTGCGTTGCGCCGTTGCCCCCTATACCGGCCTCGTGCTCGGCTCCGTGCGCGAGATGACCTGCGAGTTCCTCCAGGGCACCAGCAACACCGTCCTCGCCACCTATAAGGGCACCGCGCGTCGCCTGGGCGTGGATCTCGGCGTCGGCGGCGCCGGCGTGCTCGGCTGGACCGTGTTCGCCCCCAGCACCTCCAAGGCGGCTGTGGACCTCTCCGGCCACTATGCGGGCGTGTCCGCGGACGTGGCCGTGGGCGTGGGCGGCGGCGCCAACGTTCTGCTCGGCGGCTCCAACAGCACCATCGCCCTGCAGCCCGTCTCCATCCAGGGCTCCACCGGCCTCAACGTGGCCGCCGGCCTCGCCGACCTGACCTTGACCCCGGTTCCGGCCGCCACGGCCAAGGGCAAGAAGGTCACGAAGTGATCCATTCGCTTCTCGGCGCGGCGCGCTTCGGCGCGCGGCGCTGCGTGGCGCTTCTCGTCGCCTGCGTCCCGGCTGCGGCCGGGGCGCAGGAGACACCCAAGGGCGAGGCCCCCAAGGTCCAGGCCGGCCTGCTGGAATGTCGCGGCGCGGCCGCCATCGCCTACGGTTTCGGCTCAACGCGGAGCGTGACCTGCGAGTTTCGCCCGGCGGCCGAGATGGGCCAGTTCTTCTATACGGGCACACTGGAGCGGGCCGGCATCGATTTCGGCGTCTCGGACCAGGGCTCCATGCTCTGGATCGTGCTCGCCACCAGCCCCAATATCGGCCCGCAGGCCCTTGCCGGCCAATATGTGGGCCTCAGCACGGGTGTCGCCCTGGGGCCGGGCTTCTCGGCCAACCTGCTGGTGGCGAAGGATGCCAGCCGGGGGATTTCCCTCCAGCCCATGAGCATTTCGGCGGATAGCGGCCTCTCCGTGTCGCTGGCGGGCGTCACGCTCACCCTCACGCCTTCACAGAAACGTTGAGCGGCTACACGGCCGTTTGAATTGCCGCGCGGCCCTTCGCCCGCGATTGTCCCTTCGCGCATCGCAGCCGTAGGGAGGACGCGAGCCATGCATATCCGTATCAAGCGCGGCTGGGAGATCCCAGAGCACCAGGCGACACCGGAGCAGGTCTTCCTGAGCCGCCGCACCCTGCTGGGGGCCGGTCTCGGCCTCATCGGCGCGGGCACCCTGCCTGCCCACGCGCAGGGCACCGATCCCTCCGCCGCCCTCTATCCGGCCAAGCGCAATCCCGCCTTCACCCTCGACCGGCCCATGACGCCCGAGGACAAGGCGAGCACCGTGAACAATTATTACGAGTTCGGCACCAATTACGATGTGGGCCGCGCCGCCGCCAAGCTGAAGACCCGCCCCTGGACGGTGACGCTGGACGGCATGGTGGAGCAGCCCCGGCAGGTGGACATCGACACGCTGCTGAAAGCCATGCCCCTGGAGGAGCGGCTCTATCGCCACCGCTGCGTGGAAGCCTGGTCCATGGCGGTTCCCTGGACCGGCTTTCCCATGAAGGCGCTGGTGGACTATGCGCGCCCGCTGAGCGGCGCGAAATATCTGCGCTTCGAGACCTTCCTGGACAAGGCCGTGGCGCCCGGCCAGAGCGGGCGCTTCTATCCCTGGCCCTATGTGGAAGGGGTGACCATGGCGGAGGCCACCAACGACCTCGCCTTCTTCGTCACCGGCATCTACGGCAAGCCCGCGCCGAACCAGTTCGGCGCGCCGCTGCGGGTGGCGCTGCCGTGGAAATACGGCTTCAAGTCCGCCAAGGCCATCGTGAAGGTGACCTTCACGGACCAGCGGCCCAAGAGCTTCTGGGAAGTGGTGCAGGCGTCCGAATACGGGTTCTGGGCAAATGTGAACCCGCAGGTTCCCCATCCCCGCTGGAGCCAGGCCACCGAGAAGGACATCGCCACCGGCGAGCGGCGCCCGACCCTGATCTATAACGGCTACGGGCCGTATGTGGCGGGGCTCTATGCGGGCCTGGAAAAGGAACGCCTCTTCACCTGAAGCGCAGGAAAACGCGCCCGGAGGCCGGGCGCGTTTCCATCACTTGCGGGCTTACTTTCCGGCGATATGGGGCTCGTGCGGCTCCGCGCGCGTGCCTTCCGAGCCCGGCGCGTGCTCGACCATCGCCGCCACGCCATCCGACTGCTCGAACGGCTGCTCCACTTCCACGAAGGTGTCGGGGAAGAAGCCGTTGAAGTGGGTGCGCAGCGCCAGCGAATAGGCGCCGATATGGCCGATCTCGATCCAGTCGCCCGTATCCACCGTCTCCGGCAGATAGAGCGGGCGCGAGAGCACGTCCACGCTGTCGCAGGTGGCGCCGTAGATGCGGAACGGCACCAGCTTGTTGGGATCGCCCGAACGGCGACGGCGCGCGGGGTCCGGAATGTGCTGGGCGGGCAGCAGCAGCTTGCCGGTCCAGCTATCGGACAGCGAGGACCAGATGCCGTCATTGATATAGAGGCGCTGGCCCTTCTTCAGCAGCACGCGGGCCACCACGGAGAAGGCGCGGGCGACGATGACGCGGCCCGGCTCCGCCACAAGCGGCGTATTGCCGAAGCCGTGGCGCTCTACCGCGGCCATAAGGGAGCGCATCAGGTCCGGCAGCGGCGGCATGGCGGCGCTGCGGCGGCGCGGATCATTGGCATAGACGGCCGGGAAGCCGCCGCCCACGTCCAGCTCCACGATCGGCACGCGGGCGGCGTCGCGCACTTCGGCGGCGGTGGCCACCGCGCGCTCGAAGGTGGTCGCGTCTTCCACCTGGCTGCCCACATGGAAGGCGATGCCGCACTTGAAGCCGATATTGTGGATGCGCTGGAGCAGCTCCGCCGCATGGGCGGGCGCCGCGCCGAACTTCTTGGACAGTTCGTAGGCCGCCTCTCCCTTGGAGGCGATGCGCACGAACATGGTGAACTCTTCGGGGTCGAGGTCCAGCGCGTTGACGATGCGCAGGATCTTGGCGACCTCGTCCTCATGGTCCACGGACAGGACGCGGATGCCATAGGTCTCCAGCGCGAGGCGGATGTCCGACTGCGCCTTCACCGGATGCATGTAGAGCAATTCGCTGCGGGGCGAGACGTCCCGCGCGGCCGCGAATTCGGCCGGGCTCGCCACGTCGAACACCGACATGCCCAAGTCCGCCAGCGTCTTCATCACCAGCGCGTCGCCATTGGTCTTCACCGCATAGGCGGTCTTGCCCGGAAACAGCGAGGTGAAGGCGTGGGCATCCGCCGCCAGGGTGGCCGGGCGGAAGCAATAGACCGGCTGGTCCGGACGCATCTGGAGGGCGACATCCCGTCCGGTGGCGAAGCGTTTCAGAGCGGAGGGGGCAGCGCCCGTCACCAGCTGAGGAACGAAACCGGGTTTCGACATGAAGGCACTTTCGTTTCGTCACGGTGGCGGCACAGGTGCCACCGACCTCTAGGCAAGGTCAATGAGACACACTTTCGGCGACAGTGAGATGGCGGTGGCGGGAGCCTGATTTCGATTCCCGCCATCACAGGGCAGGTTTTGCGCATTTACACCTAATACATTACCGTCGCAGGACTTTTTTCATCTGCTCCAGAGACCCAAGCGGCCCTGCGCGGCCCGATGGCCACACCGGGTGGTTTTTTCGGTGCGTTTTCCCGGAAGGTGTTGCGCGCCTGCGCTTGACCGCGCCGCGCCGCCATTTCATCGTCGCGCCCGAGCGTGGGGCAGAGGGTTCGGGAGAACGGCATGGGTGTCAATTCGCGCAACAAGTCGGCCGTGGGCGTGCGCGCCGTGATGGCGGGTGCGGTGATGGCGGCTGCGGCGGCGCTGTCGCCGGCGAGCGCGGCCAACATCCTGCTGGACAATTTCTGGCTGCCCAACGACAGCTACAGCACCAGCACCACCAGCCTGCCCGCCTGCACCGAGCCTCTGGCCCTCGGCACCATCTCCATGCGCTTCGCCGAGACCGAGCGCATGTACTGGAATGCGGCGCTGAACATCTCCACCTACCAGAATGTGCGCGAAGTGGCCTACCGGCCGTGGGGCGAGGGCTTCCAGCCGCGCCGCTACTGCACCGCCACGGTGACGCTCTCCGACGCGACGCGGCACCCCATCTGGTATTCGATCGTCGAAGACTCCAGCTTCCAGGGCTACACCTGGGGCGTGGAATGGTGCATCGACGGCCTCGACCGCAACCTCGCCTACGCGCCCAATTGCCGGATGGCCCGTCCGTGAGACGTGCCCGGCCGGTAGGGCTCGCCCTGCCGGCCCCTATGCTCCGCGCCGCCTTTATCCTCGCTGCGTTTCTCCTGTGGTCCGGCCTGCCCGCACAGGCGCAGCAACAGGGCCGCGACGCGCCCGGACGTTTCGATTTCTTCGTGCTCGCCTTGTCCTGGAGCCCCACCTATTGCGCGGGGCCGAAGGCAAGCCCGCAGCAGTGCCGGGGCCGCTCCCACCGCTTCGTGGTGCATGGGCTCTGGCCGCAATATGTCCGGGGCTATCCGGACTTCTGCCAATCGCCCGCCCCCTATGTGCCCGATGCCGTGGTCAGCGGCATGGACGACCTCATGCCCTCCAAGGGGCTGATTCTGCATGAATGGCGCAAGCACGGCACCTGCACGGACCTCTCGCCCAAGAGCTATTTCGACCTGGTGCGCGCGGCGCGCGGCAAGGTGGCCATACCGCCCGCCTTCGCCGCCGATAGCCCGCCGACCCTGACGGGAGAGGCCATCGAGGCGGCCTTCATGAGCGCCAATCCGGGCCTGAAGGACGACATGATCGCCGTGGACTGCAATGACGGTCGCCTGTCGGAGGTGCGCATCTGCATGAACCGCGACCTCGGCTTCATCGCCTGCCCGGAAGTGAACCGCCGCAGTTGCTCACCGCGCCGGCCACTGGCGATTCCCGCGCCTTAGGGCTTATCGACGTTCAGCCGAATAGACTCATTTCGCCGCACAAGCTGTCATGCCCGGGCTTGTCCCGGGCATCCACGCCTCTGCGTCGAGCGCGCACCCAGCGGAACCGCGTGGATGGCCGGGACAAGCCCGGCCATGACGGGTGTGATCAGACAATGCTCGGGTATAGATCCTGCCATGTTGGATTCAGGTCCAGTATGAGCCGGACCTTCCATGCGCGGGGCCAATGCTTCATGGCCTTCTCGCGCTGGATGGCGACGGAAATCGCCTCATGCCTCTCGAAATAGGCGAGCAGCTTCAAGCCGTAACGTTTCGTAAAGCCATCCGCCACACCCTCACGATGCTCCCATACGCGGCGGACAATATTATTGGTCACGCCCACATAGAGAGTTCCGTTGGGTCGATTGGTCAGGATGTAGACATAAGCTTCTCCCATGTTGGAAGCTCGCTTTCACCCACGCCTTGCTTCCGTCATGCGCGGGCTTATCCGAGCATTCACGTCGCGCCCTAAGTACCGCCCAGCCGAACCCCGTGGATGGCCGGGACAAGCCCGGCCATGACGGATGCTCATGAAGGCACAGACTGACGTTCTGCCGGGAAACAGCCCCTGCCCCACCGTCCTCAAGGCTGCTTCGCGAGGCGGGCGCAGACGGCCACGCCGTCATTGTCGCCGGGCTCCAGATAGCAGGCGTCCAGGGTCGAGCCCTGGAGCACGGCGATGTGGATGGTGTCGTCACCGGCCAGAAGCACGTTCTTGCCGTCCGGCGTCAGGGTGCCCACCAGCTTCTCGGTCTGGGTGCCGCCCTTCTCGCTGGGATAGGTGATGTTGGCGCGGAACGAGCGGCCGCGCTGCTCGCTCACCACCAGGGTCACCGGACCCGTCACCCAGCCGTATTTCTGGCTGAGGCCATCGCTCTCGCCCTTCCAGGTGCCCAGGATGTTCGGCGCGGCCGCGTCCTGCGCCAAGGCGGGCTGGACCAAAGCGGGGGCGACGAGAAGGCTCGCGGCGAGCAAAGCGGTGGCGAATTTCATTGGGGCGCTCCTCCAGCGGGTGCGGTCCGAACTTGACCGGCGCGTAAGAGTGCATTTGAGGATGCGTGATGCAATTGACAAACCGCCGCTGCCCGGCGAAGCCCCGGATGCCATGAATTATCGCCACGCCTTCCATGCCGGAAACGGAGCGGACGTGATGAAGCATGCGGCGCTCGCCCGCGTGCTCGCTCATCTCGCCCGCAAGGACACGCCCTTCCGCGTCATCGACACCCATGCGGGCGCGGGCATCTATGATTTGGGCGGCACCAACGCCCAGAAGACCGGCGAGGCGGAAGCGGGCATCGAGCGCGTGCTGGCGGCGGACCTGCCCGCCCCCGCCGCCGCGCTGCTCGCCCCCTATCTGGACGCCGTGCGTGCCTTGCGCACCAGCGGCGGCTCGCGGCTCTATCCCGGCTCCCCTGCCCTCGCCCTCGCTCTGTCGCGGCCACAGGATCGCTTCCTGTTCTGCGAACTGCACAAGGAAGAGAAGACGAAGCTGGAGAAGCGCATCGGTGCGGACGCCCGCGCCAAGGTGCTGCTGCAGGATGGCTGGCTGGCGGTGAAGGCCCACCTGCCGCCGCGCGAGCGGCGCGGGCTGCTGCTCATCGACCCGCCCTTCGAGGAGCAGGGTGAGTTCACCCGCCTCACCGAGGCGCTGAGCCACGCTCATGATCGCTTCGCGCAGGGCATCGTCATGCTCTGGTACCCCATCAAGGACCTCAGGTCGGTGGACGCCCTCCGGCGCGAAGTGGCGCGCCTGCGCCTGCCCAAGACCCTGTGCGTGGAACTGGACTTCGCGGAAGTGCGCAGCCTGAACACGCTGTCGGGCTCCGGCCTCATCATCCTCAATCCGCCCTTCACCCTGCAGGAGGAGATGCGCACCATCCTCTCCGCCCTCGCCCCACTCCTGTCGCGGGACGGCAAGGGCCGCGCGCGGGTGTCGTGGCTGGTGGGGGAATGAGGGGACACGTACCGGTGCCGGGTATGGGAGGCTTCCGCTGACGGCGGAAAGGCTTTAACCCTTTCAGGGCGCGGCATGATCCGCCGCGCGCCTTCCCTTCCCGCCTTGCGTGCTTTTCGGAGCCTTTCATGCGTCTGCGCTATTCGGTGACCTCGCCCTTCGCGCGCAAGGTCCGCACCTCCGCGGCCTATCTCGGCCTGCCGCTCGAACTGGAAATCGCCGACACCAACGACGATACCGACACGCTCATCGGGCAGAATCCGCTCGGCAAGCTGCCCGTGCTCCTTCAGGAGGGCGAGGCGCCCCTGTTCGATTCGCCGGTGATCCTGGAATGGCTGGACCATGTGGCCGGGGGCGGCCGCATCCTGCCCACAGATCCCAAGGCCCGCTTCGCCGCCCTGCGGCTGGAAGCGCTGGGCGACGGGCTGATGGATGCCGCTCTGCTGGTTGTCTATGAGCAGCGCTTCCGGCCCGAGCAGTGGCGCTATGCCGCCTGGGTGGAGCGGCAGACCACGAAGGTCATGCGGACGCTGGACGCCTTGGAGGCGGATATCGGCGCGCTCTCCGGTGATGTGACGGTGGGCACCATCACGCTTGCCTGCGCGCTGGAATATATCGACCTGCGCCTCGGTTCGGGCTGGCGCGCCACCCGTCCGGGTCTCGTGGCGTGGCTCGAAGGCTTCAAGGCCGCCTGCCCCGTCTTCCGCGACACCGCGCCGCCGTCTGCCTGAGACGGGCGCGGCATCGCGAAGACGCCGGTCATGGGCGGCCTGTCAAAGGCCCGCCCATAGCCGCTACTGGGCCATCGATTACTGGATCACCTGGATCACGCGGCGGGTGCCGGGCTCCACGATCACGCGCTGGTCGTTGACCACGCTGTACTCATACTGGCTGTCGGGCACCTGATAGACCCGCACCGTGGACGGCAGGGGCTCGCCCACCACCACCTGCCGGTCCATGCGGACCGAGGGGCGGTTCTCCTGGATCACATAGGTCCGCACGGCAGCCGGGGGCTCGGCCGCGGCGCCCATGGTGGCGCCGACCGCGCCGCCCACGACGGCACCCACAGGCCCGCCAACCACGGCGCCGACAGCGGCACCGCCAACAGCGCCCGTGGCGGTGGACGCCTGGGCGAACGCAAGACCGGGCACGAGGGACGCAAGAAGGGCCCCAGTCACCATAAGACGATTTCGCATGGGATATCTCCTGTTGTTCAGAACCCATGACGAAACGACCGGAACGCGGCTTCGTTCCACTTATGCGAACGCAAGCAGATCGCGACTTATTTCCGGCGGAAAATGGATGATGTCACAAATGATGCCCGCCAACTGAAAACCCACCTAAAAAAGAAGGCTGGACCGCAGCAATGCGATCCAGCCTGATCTTCGGCTTAGCCTCAAGAAGCCAGCGCCCTCCGCGCTCCGTCCATGGGGCGCGGAGACTGTGCAGTGACGTGCGTCAGGCGGACTTCAGCCAGTCGCGCGCCTTCAGCTCCGCATAGGTGAGGTCCAGCACGCGCAGCGCGGTGTCGGCCAGTTCGTCCGCTTCCTGCTTCGACAGGGTGAAGGGCGGGGCGAGGATCATGCTGTCGCGCACGGCGCGCATCACG
Organism: Aquabacter cavernae; assembly: GCF_003993795.1. Lineage (GTDB taxonomy): Bacteria > Pseudomonadota > Alphaproteobacteria > Rhizobiales > Xanthobacteraceae > Aquabacter > Aquabacter cavernae. The sequence continues at coordinate 166,942 of NZ_RWKV01000008.1, read as the reverse complement.
AGGCCCTCGCGGAAGGAGAAGTCGCGGCAGAGCAGGCCGACCGTCCCCTCCTCCTGCGCGAACTTCGCCCGCTTGGCCTTGTCGGGGGTCAGCTCCAGCGCGCCGATCAGGCCGATCATGCGCGCCTCGCCCACCAGGGGATGGTCCCCCAGCTTCAGCCAGCGCTCCTGCAGATAGGGGCCGATGTCGGACTTCACCCGCCCGATCAGGTTTTCCCGCTGCATGAGGCGCAGATTGGCCAGCGCCGCCGCGCAGCCGCCGGGATGGCCCGAATAGGTGTAGCCGTGGTTGAACTCACCGCCATGTTCGATGAAGCCCTCGGCCATGCGCTCGCCCATGATGACGCCGCCCAGCGGGAAATAGCCGGAGGTGACGCCCTTGGCGAAGGTGATCAGGTCCGGCTCCACGCCCATATACTGGCAGCCGAACCATTCCCCGGTGCGCCCGAAGCCGCAGATCACCTCGTCGGAGACGATCAGCACATTGCGCTCGCGGCAGATCTTCTGCACCTCGGGCCAATAGGTGGAGGGCGGGATGATGACGCCGCCCGCGCCCTGAATGGGCTCGCCGATGAAGGCGCCCACATTTTCCGGCCCCGCCTCGTCGATGGCGCGGGCCACCTCACGGGCGGCGTGCAGGCCGAATTCCTCGGGGGTCATGTCCCCGCCCTCGGCCCACCAATAGGGCTGCTGCACATGGATGATGCCGGGAATGGGCAGTCCGCCCTGGGCATGCATGGGCTTCATGCCGCCCAGGCTCGCGCCGCCCACGGTGGAGCCGTGATAGGCGTTGCGGCGGGCGATGAAGATGTGCTTCTCCGGCTTGCCCATGGAGGCCCAGTAATGGCGCACCATGCGGATGACCGTGTCCACCGCCTCCGAGCCGCCGGAGGTGAAGAACACCCGCTTCATGCCCTTGGGCGCCACCTCGGCGATGGCCGCCGCCAGCTCGGTGGCGGCCGGATGGGTCGTCTTGAAGAAGGTGTTGTAGTAATCGAGCTTCTTCAACTGGTCGGAGATGGCATCCACGATCTCGTGCCGCCCGTGGCCCACCTGCGAGCACCACAGGCCGGACATACCGTCCAGGATCTTGTTGCCCTCGGAATCGTAGACGTAACTCCCCTCCGCATGGGTGATGACGCGCACCCCTTCCGCGTTCAGCGACTTGGTGTTCGAGAACGGGTGGAGATGGTGCTCGGCGTCGAGGTGGCGCCAGTGGGCGGTGGAGTTGGAGACCGGGGCGGATGTCACGATGGGCACACTCCTGGGTTGCAGTCAGCCACGCTTGGACAGGCCCCGGCGGGACGCCGGGGCGGACAGGATCACAAACGGGTCCAGATGGTTTTCAGGTCGGAATATTTGTCGAGCGCGTGAAGCGACTTGTCGCGCCCGAAGCCGGACTGCTTCACGCCGCCGAACGGCACGGTGATGTCATCCGCGTCGAAGCAGTTCACATAGACCACGCCCGCCTTGAAGCGGCGCGCCGCCTTGTGGGCGGCGCCGAGGTCCGCGCTCCACACGGCCGCCCCCAGGCCATAGGGCGTGCTGTTGGCGATCTCCACGCCCTCATCCAGCCCGTCAAAGCCGATGACGGAGAGGACGGGGCCGAAGATTTCCTGCTGGGCCAGGGCGGAATGGGGCTCCACCTGGTCGAACACGGTGGGAGCGACAAACGCCCCGCCCGTCTCCTCCAGCACGGCCGTCCCGCCGGTGACGAGACGCGCGCCTTCCGACATGCCCAGGTTGATGGCATCGAGGATGCGGCGCTGATGCTCGCGGCTCACCACCGCCCCCGCCACGGCGGACGGATCGAGCGGATTGCCCGGCATCCATTTGGCGGCGGCGGCCACCACGCGCTCCACCAGCGCGTCCTTGATCTTGTTGTCCACCAGCAGGCGCGACCCGGCGGTGCACATCTCGCCCTGATTGAAGAAGATGCCGGCGGCGGCGGCCTCGGCCACCGCATCCAGGTCCGGCACGTCCGCCGCCACCACGAACCCAGTCTTGCCGCCCAGCTCCAGCGACACGCGCTTAAGGTTCGATTCCGACGAATAGCGCAGGAAATAGCGCCCCACCTCGGTGGAGCCGGTGAAGGCCAGCGCGTCCACATCCATATGGCGGCCGAGCGCCGCGCCCGCTTCCGCGCCGAGGCCGGGCACCACGTTGAACACGCCGTCCGGTATGCCCGCCTCCTGGGCGAGGGCGGCGAGGCGCAGCGCGGTGAGCGGCGATTCCTCGGCCGGCTTCAGGATGACCGAATTGCCCATGGCGAGGGCCGGGGCGAACTTCCAGGCCGCCATGATCATGGGGAAGTTCCAGGGCGTCACGCAGCCCACCACCCCCAGCGGCTCGCGCAGGATGAGCGCGAGATTCTCGTCCGAGGTGGGCGCCACCTCGCCATAGACCTTGTCCGCCGCCTCGCCGTAATAGGCGATGCAGTCGGCGGTGGCCCGCACGTCGATGGATTTCGCGTCCGAGATGGGCTTGCCCATGTTGAGCGTCTCGGTCAGCGCCAGTTCGTCCTGATGGGCACGCACCAGTTCGGCGAATCGCACCAGGACGCGCTTGCGCTCGCCCGGCTTCAGGCCCGCCCAGCGCCGGTCCTCGAAGGCCGCGCGCGCCGCCACCACGGCGGCGTTCACGTCGTCCGCGGCGCAGGCCGCCACCTGGGCCAGGGGCTGGCCGGTGGCCGGGTTCACGGCGGTGAAGCGTCGCCCGCTGCGCGCGGGCACGAAGCGGCCGCCGATAAAGGCATCCGTATGGAAGGAAGGAATGGCGCCAGGGGCCGCCGCCGCTTGGGGAAGCACGGTCATGCGGAAATACTCCAACAGGTCGCGCCAAAAGCCGCGCCCCGGCAGTTGTTCCTGCGCCAGGGGGCTGAAGGCAGAGAACAGCTTATCCTTAGCCTGTCGCGCGGTGCGAAAACACCCCCTTCGCGCAAGCCGTTGAAAAACGGGGGGCTACGGGCTCAGCCGGCGCGCGGGTCGGCGTGGGGCGACGCCTCCCCATCTTCGTCCTCTTCCTCGCTGACGGGAATCGCATAGGCGCCCGTGAGCCAGCGGTTCAGGTCCACGTCGGCGCAGCGCTTGGAGCAGAAGGGTCGGTATGTCTCCACTTCGGGCTTGCTGCAGATGGGGCAGACCCGGGCGGGGGCGGATGTGGGATCGATGCTCATGCCGCCCGCGTATCCCAGCCGTCGCGCACGGGATAGCCCTCGCCATGCAGCAGCGCGATGGTCTCGGCCAGCGGCAGCCCCACCACGCTGGTATAGGAGCCGGTGATCTTCACCACGAACGAGCCCGCAATGCCCTGGATGGCATAGCCGCCCGCCTTGCCCCGCCATTCCCCGCAGGCGAGATAGGACGTGATGTCATCGCCCGAGAGCCGGCGGAAGCGCAGGCGCGTCTCCACGAGGCGGGTGCGCGAGCGGCCGCGCGGCGAAACCACGCACAGGCCGGTGAAGACCCGGTGGGCGCGGCCGGAGAGCAGGCGCAGGCAATAGTCCGCCTCGTCCTGGATTTCCGGCTTGGGCAGGATGCGGCGTCCCACCGCCACCACCGTGTCGGCGGAGACCACCACGGCCTTGATGCCCGCCTCGCGGGCGCGCAGGGCCACCAGCTCGCCCTTCTGCTGGGCCAGGCGCAGCGCCAGCTTGCGCGGCAGCTCGCCGCGCTCGGGCGTCTCGTCGATCTCGGCGGGCATGAGGTGGTCCGGTTCGATGCCCGCCTGGTTGAGCAAAGCGAGCCTGCGGGGAGACCCCGACGCCAATACGAGCTTCACCTTGTCATTCACGTCTGCGTCACCTCGACCCTGCGCCGGGAGCCCTCCCGGCGTCGCGCGGACGCTAGAGCCTGATCCAGTCAGGTTGCATCGACCTGAGTGGTGAATCAGCCTCTAACTCATTGATAGAGAGCGATTCACGCCTCACCTCGAAGCACCTAAGTGCTTCGAGGTGAGGCGATCGCACTCTAGCCTAAAGGGTTTGCCGTGTGAACGGCCAACTCCACGGGAGACGCCCGAACAGCCTCCCGTGCATCCAATCGTCATCTTCCTGCACATCCCTGCCGTTAGGTCAGGTTCGGGGATTGGGGCGATGGAGATGATTTGATGCGCATTGCGATCGCAGCCGCTTCGCTGCTTCTGGCGTCCAGCCTTCCCGCGCTGGGCCAGCAGACCTACGGACCGCGGCTCGAAGGCTTCGCCTATCCCTATGACGTGAAGACCTTCAAGCTCACCTCCCAGCGCCAGGATCTGGAGATGGCCTATATGGACATCCCCGCCGCCGGGACCGCCAACGGGCGCACGGTGGTGCTGATGCACGGCAAGAATTTCTGCGGCGCCACCTGGGAAGGCACCATCGGCGCCCTCGCCCAGGCCGGCTACCGCGTGGTGGTGCCCGATCAGGTGGGCTTCTGCAAATCCTCCAAGCCCGAGGGCTATCAGTTCAGCCTCCACCAGCTCTCCGCCAACACCCATGCGCTTCTGGAAAGCCTGAAGGTGGAGAAGCCCGTGGTCATGGGCCATTCCATGGGCGGCATGCTGGCCATGCGCTACGCCCTCACCTATCCGGCCGATCTCAGCGGCCTCGTCCTGGTCAATCCCATCGGCCTGGAAGACTAGCGCGCCAAGGGTGTCCCGTCTCTGACGGTGGACCAGTGGTACGCCAATGAGCAGCGCACCACGTTCGAGGGCATCAAGAAATACCAGCAGGCCACCTATTATGCCGGCCAGTGGGAGCCGCGCTACGACAAGTGGGTGGCCATGCAGGCGGGCATGTATACGGGGAACGGCAAGCAGGCCGTCATGTGGAACCAGGCCCTCACCTCGGACATGATCCTGTCCCAGCCGGTGGTGCACGAGATCGAGAAGATCCGCGTTCCCACCCTCCTGCTCATCGGCGAGCAGGACAACACCGCCATCGGCAAGGCCGCCGCCCCGGCGGAGGTGCAGAAGACGCTGGGAAACTACAAGGTCCTGGGCGCTGAAACCGCCCGCACCATTCCCGGCGCGAAGCTGGTCGCCTTCGAGGATCTCGGCCACTCCCCGCAGATCCAGGCGCCCGACCGGTTCAACAAGGAATTGCTGGATGGCCTGCAGGCCATGAAATAGGCCCTCAGGGCCTATCGCCATTCAGAAAAGCGCACCTGATCAGCGCTTTTCGAGGCGTCATGGCCGGGCTTGTCTCGGCCATGACACTCCGGCCTATCTCTGCCGGAACCGCGCGCGGATGCGGGTTTCCAGCTCGTCACGCACAGTGCGATAGGCTTCCAGCCTCTGCTCGCGGTTCCCGGTCTCCAAAGTGGGGTCCGGGGTCGGCCAGTATTCCACTTCCAAAGCGTTGGTGCGGGTCAGCTCCAGCGCCTTGTGGTGGGCATCCGGCGAGAGCGAGATGGCGAGGTCGAAGGCGAGGCCCTCATATTCCTCAAGATCCGCCACGCTGTGCGGCCGGTGGCGCTTCACGTCGAGGCCCAGCTCGTCCATGACGCTGCCCACGAACGGGTCCGGTTCGCCCGCGATCACCCCCGCGGACTGCACATAGATGGATTTGCCGAACAGGTGCTTGGCCAGCGCCTCCGCCATGACGGAGCGCACCACGTTCTGGCCGCACATGAAAAGCACCGCCTGGGGCCGGGCCGAACGCGCGGGCGCGGGCGACGCGGGGGCCTCGCTCACCGTCATCCCTTCCAGTGCAGGGCGCAGATGAGGGTGAACAGGCGGCGGGACGTGTCGAAATCCACCTCGATCTTGTCCTTCAGCCGCTCGCGCAACAGTTCGGAGCCCTCGTTGTGCAGGCCCCGGCGGCCCATGTCGATGGCCTCGATCTGGGTGGGCGAGGCGGTGCGGATGGCCTCGTAATAGCTCTCGCAGATGAGGAAATAGTCCTTCACCACCTTGCGGAAGGGCGTCAGCGACAGATGGTGCTGCACCACCGCGTCCCCCGCCTCGCGCTTGATGTCGAGCACCAGGCGGTTCTCGATGAGCGCGATATGCAGGGTGTAGGGCCCGGTCTGCGGATCATTGGAGGGCGCGAATCTGTTGTCTTCCAACAGGTCATAGATGGCGGTCGCCCGCTCATGCTCCACGTCCGCGCCCGCGCGGCCGATGGACCCCTCGTCCAGGGTGACCGAACAGAGCCGGTTGGTGGATGGTGCCTTGCCGGTCGCGCTCATGATGCCCCCGCCTCACATGCCTGCATTGGAGCGAACCTGAATGGAACGGCCATGGGCGTCCAGGCGCTCCACCTTGGACAGCCGCACGGCGGGCGGTCCCAGAACCGCCAGCGCCTCCGGCCCGCACTTCAGAATGGACGTGCGCTTCATGAAGTCCAGCACGCCGAGGCCAGACGAGAAGCGCGCAGAGCGGGCGGTGGGCAGCACATGGTTGGAACCGCCCACATAATCGCCGATGGCTTCCGGCGTATGGGGGCCGATGAAGATCGCCCCCGCATGCCGCACCCGCGCGGCCAGCCCCTCGGCGTCCGCGCAATGAATCTCCAGATGCTCCGGCGCCACCCGGTCGGACAAGGCCACCGCCTCGTCCCAGGAGGAGACCAGGATGATGGCGCCGTGGGTCTGCCAGGAGGCGCGCGCGATCTCGGCGCGCGGCAGGGTCGCCAGCATGTCCTCCACCGCCGCTTCCACGCGGGCGGCAAGGGCCGGGCTGTCGGTGATGAGGATGGACTGGGCGGCGGTGTCGTGTTCCGCCTGGGCCAGAAGGTCGGCGGCGATCCAGTCGGCATTGGCCTCGCCGTCCGCCAGGATCAGCACCTCGGAGGGACCGGCCACCATGTCGATGCCCACCTTGCCGAACACCTGCCGCTTGGCGGCGGCCACATAGGCGTTGCCGGGGCCGACGATCTTGTCCACGGGCGCGATGGTGGCGGTGCCGTAGGCGAGCGCGGCAACCGCCTGCGCCCCACCCACACGATAAACCTCGTTCACCCCCGCAATGCGCGCGGCGGCGAGCACCAAGGGCGCGATCTCGCCATCGGGCGCGGGCACCACCATGACGATGCGCGGCACGCCCGCCACCTTGGCCGGCACCGCATTCATGAGCACGGAAGAGGGATAGGCCGCCGTGCCGCCGGGCACATAGAGGCCAACCGCCTCCACCGCCGTCCAGCGATGGCCCAGCTCCACGCCCAGCGCATCGGTGTAGCGGTCGTCCTTGGGCTTCTGGCGGGCATGGTGGGATTCGATGCGCGCCTTGGCGAATTCCAGCGCGACCAGCGTCTCCGGCTCGATGGAGGCCAGCGCGGCCTCCAGCTCAGCCTCCGTCACGCGGATGCCCAGCGCGGTGAGGTCCACCCGGTCGAAGGTGCGCGAGAGATCGATCAGCGCGTCATCGCCCCGTGCCCGCACGTCGGCGATGATCTCGGCCACCGCCGCCGCCACATCGGCGGATGCCTCCCGCTTGCTGGACAGGAAGTCAGCGAAGGCGGCGGGGAAGTCGGGCGAGCGTGTATCGAGACGGATCGGCATGCCGCTTCGATAGAACAAGTGCGGCCAAAGGGGAACGGGGTTTCGCCGCGTGCGACGCGCGCGGCCCCCGTGCCGATGGTGTCAGCCCTCGCTCGCCTCCGGAGCGGGCTGGTGGGCGGGCGCCCGCGAACAGCCCCAGGCGGGGCCGAGGTCCGACAGGCGTGCTTCCACGCATTCCACCTCGAAGCGGATGTCCGCACCGCCCGAGAAGGCCAAAGTCACCTCGCCGGAGGGCGCGTCGCTCTCCTCGAAGGTCACGGCCAGCAGGTTCAGCACCGCCTCGCGGTCGCGTGGGTCGAGGCCGCGGAAGCGCACATTGCGCACCCGCTCGAAATGCAACCCCGTGCGGCGGCGCACATATTGCTCGCTCGATTCCTTCTGGTCCCAGTCGAACCGGTTGAGAATGAGCGCGAATCGCTGGGACTTCGGCAAGTAACCCATGTCGCCCGTCTTCACGACCGCATCCTGCAGATGGGCCGAGATGATGGCGAGGTCCTCCTCGTCGAGCGCGAGAAGCTTCAGAGCGTCCATCGGAGCTCTCCTTCCTGATCTCGTCCGCAAATGGCGATGAAACGGGAGCGGATCAAGCCCCGGAACACCGAAGTGCGCGCAGCGTCAGCTGCTGATGCGCTCGATCTGCGCGCCGCAGCGGGCGAGCTTCTCTTCCAGGCGCTCGAAGCCCCGGTCCAGATGGTAGACACGCTGCACCAGCGTCTCCCCTTCCGCCGCGAGGCCCGCAATGACCAGGGAGACCGAGGCCCGCAGGTCCGTGGCCATGACAGGCGCGCCCGTCAGCCGCTCCACCCCTTCCACCGTGGCGGTGTCGCCGTCCAGATGGATGCGGGCGCCCAGGCGCGCCAGTTCCTGGACATGCATGAAGCGGTTCTCGAAGATGGTCTCGGTGATGCGCGAATTGCCCTTGGCCTTGGTCATGAGCGCCATGAACTGGGCCTGGAGATCGGTGGGGAAGCCGGGGAAGGGCTGGGTCTCCACATCCACCGGCAGGATGCCCGCGCCGTTCCGGCGCACGCGGATGCCCTCATTGGTGGCCTCCACCTGCGCGCCCGCCTGTCGCAGCGTGTCGAGGGCGCTCTCCAGCAGGTCCGGGCTCGCGCCCGCCAGCGTGACGTCGCCGCCCGTCATGGCCACCGCCATGGCATAGGTGCCCGTCTCGATGCGGTCGGGCAGCACCGCATGGCGCGCGCCCCGCAGGCGCGGCACGCCCTCGATATGGATGGTGGCGGTGCCGGCGCCGGAAATGCGGGCGCCCATCTTGTTGAGGCAGGCCGCGAGATCCCCGATCTCCGGCTCGCGGGCGGCATTCTCGATCACCGTCTCGCCCTGGGCGGTGGCCGCCGCCATGAGGGCCGTGTGGGTCGCGCCCACCGAAACCTTGGGGAACACGATGCGCCCGCCCTGGAGGCCCTTCGGCGCACGGGCCACCACATAGCCCGCATCGATCTCCAGATCGGCACCGAGCGCGCGCAGCGCATCCAGGTGGAAGTCCACCGGCCGCGTGCCGATGGCGCAGCCGCCCGGCAGCGACACGCGCGCCTCGCCCATGCGGGCGATCAGCGGTGCGATGACCCAGAAGCTGGCGCGCATGCGGGAGACGAGATCGTAGGGCGCCGTGGTATCGACGATGGCGCGGGCGTCGATCTCCAGCGTCTGGCCGGCATGGGGATCGTCGCCGTTGCGCTTGCCGGCGGTGGTGATGTCCACGCCGTGATTGCCGAGGATGCGCTGGAGCAGGGCCACGTCCGCGAGGCGCGGCACATTCTCCAGGGTGAGCTTTTCCTCGGTGAGCAGGCCGGCGATCATCAGCGGCAGCGCGGCGTTCTTGGCGCCGGAAATGGGTATGGTCCCGTTGAGGGTCCGGCCGCCGACGATCCTGATCTTGTCCATGCGCAGAACGCTCCCATGCCGCGCGCGGGGCGCGGCTTAAACGACTTGTCTAACGCGCGCCGCCCGGCGGCACAATGCGGCCGTCCCCCGGGGCCTGTTCCGCCCCCGGCTCCGCGCCCGTCTCCGCCCCCTGCCCGTCCGCCTGTTGTTCGTCCGCGCTCCCGTCGGCCAGATCGGCCACGGCACGCGCGCGCCCCTGGGCCTTGCGCCGCGCGAGATTGGCGCGCAGGGCGCTAGCGAGCCGGGCCTTCTTGTCGTCTTCGGAGGACATGCTGCGAGCGTTAGCCGTGCGACGGGCGGATGACAAGCGTTGCCGCCTGTGCGCCCAGCTCTTGCGCGCCTTCCCCCTTGCAAGACGCCGCCTCTCCACGTAAGAGGGCGCCCTAGGGTCGGACCTGCCTTCGCGGGCGGTTTACCTGTCCCTGCAGGCCACATCGCCTGACGCCGCTTTAGCTCAGCTGGTAGAGCACCTCATTCGTAATGAGGGGGTCGGGGGTTCGAATCCCTCAAGCGGCACCATTTCAAAATTTTTCTCATTAGATTTTAATGACTTGCAGGATTCACTGAAATCCAGCCCACAAATGGCTTTGGCTACCCTCTCGTCTATGGGCGCCGATCTGTGGCGGACCGCTGCGAACGGCAGTGAACGAATGCGCCTTCGCAGGACAGTCGGAGTGCATGACCGCGCGCCTTGCCGAGCGCACTGGCGAAGCTCCCGCTCGCCTCGCGGGAGCGCTCAAGGATGCTCTGCCCGAACGCCTCCAGCGCATCGTTTGCCCCAGCGTCCAGCGGCACCTTCACAGGCTCCGGGTTGCCCAGGGCGTCGGCGGTCATCGCGAGGTGGTGCAAAAGGTTGACCACCTTTCGCGGGAGCCCATCGGATGACCGGCTCTTCTGCCTCAGCGGGCATGTGAACCGGCGGAATATGGGGCGTGTTCTTGATGGCAAGCTTGACTTGCGCCTCCCACTGATCGTGAGTGATCTTTGCGATGACGCTGGCCTGCCCATGGGCACGCCGAACGGCGTGCGGGTCGATGCTGGCAACCAGATCAGGCTGCGTGTCGTGCTCCATGCACCCTGGCGTGTGCTGCGGGCTCGAAGCCCATTCAACTGTTCGGGGTCATGAAGGAGCGGACGGGGCCTGTCTTGACCACGGCCTGAAAAGGCAACCCGGTAAATCGGCCTCCCGCCCGCCTGTGCGGAGTGCCGTAATCACTCCGCACACGCACTCATTTCACCACACTTCAAACAGACACGCCCGGCTATGACGGGCCTTAAGAGGCTCGTAGCCGTCCATCGATCCGAATGCCGATCCACCCTTAGCGCAACCAACCCGGGAACATGGCGCCGAGCGCGCCGCCCACCATCTCCATGGCGATGGCCGCCAGGATGATGCCCATGAGGCGCTTGGAGATGGACAGGGCGGTGGGCGACAGCCGTGAGCCCAGCAGCGGCGCCAGCGCCATGGCGGCGGCGAAGAAGACCAGATAGCCCACGAGCCCCGCATAGAAGCCCACCAGCTTGCTCGGCTCCTGCGTTTCCTGCGCATAGACGATGATGGTGGCCATGGTGCCCGGCCCGAGCGCGATGGGCAGGCCGAGCGGATAGACGCCGGGATTGGACGTGGACTTGAACTGCTCCTTCTCCGCGTCGCTGCCCTTATGGGAGGCGTGGTCGTCGCCGCTGAGCATGGAGAGGGCGATCATCAGCACGATGAGCCCGCCGGCCAGCCGGAAATGGGCCACATCGATGCCGAACAGGCCCAGCAGCGCATGTCCCGCCAGGGCGCAGACGAGGCCGCCAATGGTCACCGTGGCCACCATGGCGATGAGCGTGCTGCGCCGCCCGGCCGGGCTGAGATCCGCCGTCAGGGCCAGGAAGATGGGGACGATGCTCAGCGGGCTCATGATCGCGAACAGCGCGGCGAACAATTTCGCGGTCAGCGTGAAATCCATGATGCCCGGTACTCCCTTATGGCAATCCCGGAGCGCGACCCGATCGACAGGCACCCTCCGGTGGTTCGCCTCCCACCCTGAAATGAAAAGGTTTTACCGAACGGACGGCCATGCAATCCAGATCGGAACCTGCTCAAAACCCTTGTGCCTGATTTGCGCGGCCCTGCCCACCCGCGGCCGACCCGGAGGGCCTATCGCGCCAGCAGCCCGCCCGCCATGTCGGCGGAGGTCATGGCGCCCAGCACAAAGGCGAGGTTGGCCGCCGCCACCAGCGAGGCCGCATGGGCGTCCGTCTTCGCCTGACGGGCGGTGATGAGGCCGCTATCGGCGACGGTGGCCGCCGTGATGGTGCCGAGCCCGTTCTTGTAGGCATCGAACGCCGCGTCATAGGTCACGGCGGCGGCGCTCGCGAGTTCCGTGGCGGCGCGGTAGGAAGCGAGCGCGGAGCGCAGCGTGTCCGCCGCCACCACGATCTCGCGCGCCGCCGCGTCGCGCACCTTCTGGAAGGTGGCCTGGGAGGCATCCGCCAGCGATTCCGCCCCCTTCAGCCGCGCCGCGCGCAGGCCGCCGTCATAGAGCGGCATGGTGGCGCCCATCATGAAGCCGGAGGCGGAGCTTTGCTGGCCGATGGTGGGCAGGCCGGTGGCCGACAGGCTGGTATTGCCGGTGGCGGCCACCGCGCCGAGAAACACTTTGGGCGCGAATTCCGCTTGGGCGGCTGTGATGCCCGCCTCGCTCGCCTTCAGCGCCGAGAAGCTCGCCAGCACGTCCGGCCGCTGGACCAGCGCCGCCTTGATCATGCGCTCGGTGGGGGCACCGACGCTCTCGGGCAAGGCGCGCCCGTTGGCCTCCCGCACGCGGATCTGCGCCAGCGGCGAGACGCCCATGGCGCCCAAAAGGGCCTGATAGGCATCGCGCTCCCCGCCCTGGGACTGGACGAGGCCGAAGCGCGCCTGCGCCACCTGCTGGCGGGCCTGCGCCACTTCCACCGTGGTGCCGAGCCCGTTGGCCATGCGCGACTGCGCGGCCTCCTCGATGCGGCGGCTATTGGCGAGATTCTGCTCCGCGATGGTCACGCGGCTGCGCGCGGCGCCGTAGAGGAAATAGGCGCGGGTGACGTCATAGATGATCTTCTGGTGCACCCCGTTGAACAGGATGTTGGAGGCATTGGCATTCTGCCGCGCGGTCTCGTGCAGCGCGGCGCGCTGGCCGAAATCGAACACCAGCCATTGCAGCGCGATCTGCGGGGAGACGCCGGACACCTCGTTGCTGAGGGAATTCACCCCCGGCAGCGGCACCGGCAAGGGCGTGGAGAGCTTCTGGTAGCCGCCGATCACATTGGCCGAGATGAAGGGCAGGAAGCTCGCCTCCACCATGCCCGTGGCCAGCGCCGCCTGCCGCGCCTGCTGCCAGGCGATGCGGGTGGCGGGGTTCTGGGTCTGGGCCACGTCGATGAGGTCGGCGAGCCCATAGGCTTTGCCCGGCACCGTTGCCGGCACGGGCTGCAGCTCCGCCACCTGCGGCTCGGCGGGCACGGCGAACACCTTGGTCGCCTGCGGCGACGTCCCGTCCTGGGGCGGGCGCTCGCCGGACAACATGCCGACGCCGCCCGGCGGATCGTTCGGCGTCCAGGGCGCGGCGGCGTCCTGCGGGGCGGTCTGGAGCGCCTGCGTGGCGCAGCCGGCAAGGGCCGCGCCCAGCAACAGCGCCATGAGGGGGAGAGAAAGCGCGCGCCGGCTCATGCCGCCACCAGATGGGCGATGCGCCCGGCGCGCTGGGCGATGTCGTCCCCGGCCGTCCCCTGCCCCGTCCCCGCCCTGCCGGCAGGACCACCTTCCTCCAGCCGCGCGGCGGCGGCGGAGAGGTGGCGGGCGGCCTGCGGATTGGGCGCGGGGGCGAGCATGAGCAGCGGCAGCAGGTCGCGCGCCTCCCGCAGCGTCGCGGACATGCGCGCCACGGCAGCGGCGGACGGCCGCGCGCGGGCGGGCTCGAAGGGCAGGAGATCGAGAAGCCCGTCCATGGCGGCCAGCTCGCTCTCCACCAGCGCGGCGTCGCTCACCGCGTCGTAGCGCTGCTGCGGCCCCATGGCGGCGAGGCGGGCGAGGAGGCCCAGCACCCGCGCCAGCCGCTCATGCACCTCGCGCACCGCGCTCTTGGGCCACAGGCCGGTGAAGAAGAGATAGACGACGAGATTGCCCAGCAGGATGCCCATGACGCGGTCGCGGGCGGAATCCATGTCCAGGCTCGGCGCGAAGCCGTTGAGGATGGTGAGCAGGAAGGCGAGGCCGATCTGCACCCCGCCATAGGAGATGCGCTCGCTGCCCACCGACACCCAGGCGGCGGGCAGGATGGCGAGGAAGACCAGCACCATCAGCCCGCCCACCGAGGACAGATGCGGGATGACGAACAGGATGGCGCCGATGCCCATGGCGGCGCCGATGAGACAGCCGCAGATGCGCAAGGCCAGCTTGTGCACCGTCTCGCCCGTGGTGCCCAGCGCCGCCACGTAGCAGGTGATCATGGCCGTGTGGATGCCCGACCAGTCGATGAGCGAATAGACCAGATAGCAGGTGACCGCCGCGCCCGTGGTCTTCAGCGCATAGCGCTGGTGGTCCGGATTGGTGAAGGCGTCGGCCTTGAGGAAGGGCGTCTTGGCGGGCGTGCCCTTGCTGCCCCCGTCCGGCCGCGCGAGGCCCGCCAGCGCCGCCCAGGCAGCGGCCACAGCGCCCTGCCCCTCGCCCGCCGGCTCCGGCGGCGCAGGGGCGCGGCCCGCTGCGATGGCCGCCGCAGATGTCCGGCTTGTCGCCGCCAGCCGCTCGCGGGCCTCCGGCGAAGCGGACGCCCGCGTGCCGGTGGAGGAGAGGGCCGCCACGGCGATCAGATAGCGGTAGCTGGTCTCCGCCGCCCCGGCGAGCCAGCGCAGCGCGACGGCGGGCGTGGTGTGGAACAGGCCCGCAAGCTGCACCTGCTTGTCGCTCTCCGCCCGGCCCTCGCCCAGCGCGTCGTTCAGCTTCCCGCGCCCCCGCCCCTCCAGCGCGTCCGCCCCCGCCAGCAGGCGCTCGGCGATGGTCCGGCGCAGCAGCGTGTGGGGGCCGGTGCCCAGCACCAGGTTGAAGCCGATCATCAGCACCATGGGCATGCAGGCCATCTGCGCCGCATAGAGCAGGCCGCGCGTGGCGATCTCGCCCGCCGGCAGGCGGTCCACCAAAGTGAGGATGAAGGCCACCACCAGGGCCACGATGGAACTCTGCTCCCCCAGCACGGAGGCGGAGCCGAGAAAGACGAAGGCGAAGGAGACCCCGGCGATGACGGCGAGCCGCATGAGCGGGGAATCCGCCGTGGCCTGGATGACCGGCGCCATGGCGAGCACCACGATGCTCACCAGCGCGATGATGCCGATGGCCTGCCCCACCCCTTCCGCGCCATCCGGCCGGTAGAGGAAGATGATGAGATAGCAGCCGATAGCGGATTCCGGCACCTTGAAGATCATGGCCGTGCCCGCCACCAGCGCGCACAGCAGCGCCACCCGCCACGCCATGGCGAAGCGCCCCTCGAAGGGGAGAAGGTCCGCCAGCACCTGGCGGCCCACCCGGTGCCAGGGATGATCAGCAGCCGCGGCCATGATGCACGGTCGCGGTTGCCGAGGCGCCGACGCGCATCAGGTCCTCGGGCGGGTCCAGCAGGCGGATGCGCACGGGAAAGCGCTGCGCCACCCGCACCCAGTCCAGGGTCTTGGGCACGATGGGCATGTTGCGCGGCAGGGCGATCTGCACTTCCGATGACACGCCCCAGCCGATGCCCTCCACGCGCCCCTTGATCGCCCGCGTGCGGTCGGCCAATGCGTAGACGGTGGCGCAGTCGCCGATAGTGATGGCGGGAAGCTCGGTTTCCAGGAAGGCGGCGGAGACGTACCAAGCGCCGGTATCGATGAGCGTGAACACAGACTGGCCGGGCAGCACGAAGCCGCCCGTCGCTGCCTGCAGCCCCACCACCTTGCCGTCGAAGGGCGCCTTCATCTGCGTTTCCGCCAGCGCGCGCTCGGCAATGGCAAGGGCCGCGCGGCGCGCCGACACCAGCGCCTGCGCGGCGGCGGTGTCGCTCACCAGCACGTCGGCCGCCGCTTCCTGCTTGAGGGCCTGCTTCAGGCTCACCTCGGCATCGCTCTTGGCGGTGGCGGCGTCGTCCACCTGCTGCGCGCTCACATAGCCCTTGGGCCGCATGGCCTCCAGCCGCGCCAGGGTCTGGGTGGCGAGGTCCAGATTCTGGCGCGCGCGCACCACCTGCTCGCGGGCGATCTCGGCATTGGCGCGCTCCGCCGACACCACGCGGCGCTTGTCCGCCTCCGCCGCCTCCGCCAGCCGCAGGTCGGCCCCTGCCTGCTCCACGGCGAGCCGGTAGGTGGTGGGATCGAGGGCGAACAGAAGCTCGCCCTTGCGGACGGTCCCATTCTCCTTGACCCCGAACGTCACCACGCGCCCGGCCACCGAGGGGGCGACATTCACCACCTCGGCGGTGATGACCGCATCGTCGGACAGGGGATTGTTCTCGGCCGCGCGGATATAGCGCCAGCCCAGCAGCACCGCGCCCACCACCGCCACCAGCGCCACGATGGCGGCCACCGAGCGAGCCCGGGAGACGTGGAGCGGTGCGGTCGCGGGCTGCGGGGCGGGTTCCGTATTGGGCGTGGTGTCCATGGCCTAGCGCCCGAAGCCCAAGAGGGAGACGAGAAAGCCGATGGCGGCGGCGATGCACACATAGATCAGCAGGCGCGCGGGCAAGGCGTCGTCAATCGCGAGGCGGATGAGCACCATGCGCACCAGGATCGCGCCCAAAATGCCGATGAGCGTGCAGGCGAGCCAGGAGGGGAAATAGGCGCCGAAGAAGGACAAGGACGGCGCCCCGGCCGAGACACAGCCGCCCAGCGGCAGGCAGGCAAGGCCGACACCCAAGGGCCGGCGCAGGGAAAGCGGCATCCGGGGAAGAGCCCGGCCCTTCCCATCGCTCAAAGACCTGAATGGCGCGGCACGGTCGGGCAATCGGCCATCCCCGGCAAAAAGATGCGTCATGGCCGGGCAAATACCGGCCGATGGAAGCCGTCGCCAATGCCGACTGCAGGTTTCGGGATAACTGCAAAACTGAGTCGCAACAAGGCGTTGCGTGCACCGCTCCCGCCGCCCTGCCGGGCGGCCTGAAACAAGGGGTTGCCGAGGCGGGACCGCACTCACTCAACAAGTGAGAGCCTGATCGACATTCGGAGCGATGGACGGATTTGAGCCTCTTAAGTCCCGTCATGCGCGGGGCGATACCGCGATCCAGCGTCAGCGCTGGTCGGCACTTAGGGCGATGGATGGTTTCCAACTCCTGAGACCCGTCATGCCCGGGCTCGTCCCAGGCATCCACGCCTCTGCGTCGAGCGGGCACCCAGCGGAGCCCCGTGGATGGCCGGGACAAGCCCGGCCATGACGCTGGCTATTTAGAAAATCCGCCGGATCCATCAAAGGCTGAAACGCCCTAGAGAACCGGGCCCAGCATGGCGATGGAATTGTTGAGGAGACGGCGCCAGCGGCTATAGGCGGCCACCTGCGGGCGCGTCACCGGCTGGGAAGCCTCCAGGAACACCTGCTGGCGGGCGCGCACCGCGTCCGTGAATTCGGCGTCGTGCAGGAGAATGTTGTTCTCCGCGTTCAGCTCGAAACTGCGCCGGTCGATATTGGCCGAGCCGATCAGCGTCATCGCGCCGTCCAGGGTCAGCGTCTTGGCGTGCAGCAGGCCGCCCACATATTCGTGGATCTGCACCCCCGCCTCCAGCAATTCCGCGTAATAGCTGCGGCTCGCCGCCGCCACGATCCAGGAATCGTTGCGCTTGGGAAAGATGATGGTGGTGTTCACCCCGCGCCGCGCGCTGGCGCACAGGGCCGCCTGGAGGGGTTCGTCGGGCACGTAATAAGGCGTGGTGATCACCAGTTCGCGCCGCGCGGCATTCATGAGGGAGACGAAGGTCTCCGGCATGGCCGAGTAGCGCACCGCCGCCCCCGTGGCGACCACCTGGGCGATGAAGCCGGGGCCTGCGGGCGCAAGCGGCTGGGCGAGCAGCGGGCCGAGATCCTCATTCACCTGCGCCATCCAGTTGCTGGCGAACACATGCTGGTTCTGACGCACCACCGGCCCCTCGAACCGGGCCATGATATCCACCCAGGGCGCGAAGCGGGCCTTCACCGCGAAGGCGGCATCGGCGCAATTCTGGCTGCCGCAATAGGTGATGGCATTGTCGATGACCACGATCTTGCGGTGGTTGCGCATGTCGATGCGCCCCTTGAAGGGACGCATGAGCGGATTGCCCACGGGCAGGGAGGCGGCCACCTTCACGCCGCTCTTCTCCAGGTCCCGCCAGTGGGGGGAGCGGATGAAGGCGCGCGAGCCCACATCATCCGCCATGGCCCGGCAGGTGACGCCGCGCGCCGCCGCCCGCCGCAGGGCGTCCGCCACCTTCAGGCCGCTGCCGTCGCCGAGCCAGATATAGAAGAGCACATGGACGCTCTCCCGCGCCGCGTCGATGTCCGCCACCATGGCGTCGATGGCGGCGGCGGAATCCGGCATGAGCGTCGCCCGGTTGCCCGCCACCGGCGCGAAATAACTCACCGACTGGCCCACGCGGAACAGCGGCACGAAGCGGTCCGGCAGCGCGGCTTCGGCGGAGGGGCCGGCCACCTCGTCCGCGCGCGGCAGCTTGGCCAAGGCGGCCCTCAGGCTGGCGAGCCGGTTCCGCCCCAGATTGATCTCGCCGAACAGCACATAGGCGACCACGCCCACCACCGGCACCAGCGCGATCACCAGCACCCAGGCGAAGCGGGCGGCGGGCTCCCGATGCGGGCGCAGCACGGCGCGCACCATGAAGAGAAGCTGGATGAACGCCTGGGCGAAGAACAGCATCCAGGCGAGAATTGCGGAATCATGCATGCGGGCGAAGGGTCACCGTGGCGGGGCGCGCATTAAACCACGTTCGCCCGGTCTGCGAAGCGTCCGCATCTGCCCGTTGGATACGCGCGTTTGAGTGTTTCACGCCGTCATGGAAACCCTCTATCTGTTTGCTGGAACGCACTGTCCCCGCGCGCCCGCCATGGATGATCGCGCCAGGGGAAAACGCGCGGGAACTGCGCGCCAAAATGGTTGGGGGGGTCGGGGCATGATCTATCTGGTTGCCGCCATCGCGGGCATGGCCGGCTTTCTGTTCGGCTTCGACGAAGGCGTCATTGCCGGCGCGCTCTATCTCCTGCGGCCGCAATTCGGCATCGCCCCGGTCATGGAGGGCGTGGTCACGGCGGCGGTGCCGCTGGGCGCGCTGTTCGGCTCCATCATCGCCGGGCGGATCGCTGAAAGCCTCGGGCGGCGCGCCTCGCTGCTGTTCGCGGGCGCCCTGTTCGTGGTGGGCGCGGTCCTCGCGGCCATGGCGCCGGACACGCTGGTGCTGATCCTGGCGCGCCTCGTGCTCGGCTTCGCCATCGGCGTCGCCGCCATCGTGGCGCCCCTCTATATTTCCGAGAATGCCCCGGCCGAGAAGCGCGGCATGCTGGTCTCCATCTACCAGCTCGCCATCACGCTGGGCATCGTGGGCGCCTATCTGGTGGGCTATGTGTTCGCCGAATCCTGGCGCACCATGTTCGTCATGGGCGCCCTGCCCGGCATCGCGCTGTTCGTCGGCATCTTCGTCATGACCGACACGCCCCGCTGGCTGGTCTCCAAGGGCCGCACGCGCGAAGCCCGCGCGGTGATCGCCAAGGTGCGCGGCATCGCGCCCACGGCTCCCGAGGTGGAGAGCGAGCTTGCCGCCATCCAGCAGGCGGCGGAGGGACCGGCGCGGCGGGCGGGGTGGGCGGAACTGCTCACCCCCACGGTGCGCCCCGCCCTCATCGTGGGCGTCGGCCTGTTCGTGCTCCAGCAGCTCAGTGGCATCAACGCGGTCATCTATTTCGCGCCCACGGTGTTCAAGGAATCCGGCTTCGATTCCCATTCCGTGCAATTGCTCGCCACCATGGGCATCGGCGTCGTCAACGTGCTCATGACCTTCGTGGGCATGGCGCTCATCGACCGGCTCGGGCGGCGGCCGCTGCTGTTCATCGGCTTCGCCGGCACCGCCGTGAGCCTTGCCGCCATCGCGATCGGGGCGGCAACGGACATCGCCTGGCTCGACCTCGTCTCCATCATCGGGCTCGTGGTCTATATCGGCGCGTTCGCCGCCAGCGTCGGCCCGCTGCCGTGGGTGATGATGTCGGAGATCTTTCCCCCGAAGGTGCGTGCGCTGGGCATGAGCGTCGCGTCGGTGGCCAATTGGGGCATGAACTTCCTGGTGGTCTTCTCTTTCCCCAGCCTCATGCACACGATCGGCCTGTCGGGCGTGTTCGGGGTCTATGCGCTGGTGTGCGTCATCGGCCTCTATTTCACCTGGCGCTATGTGCCCGAGACCAGCGGCGTGGAGCTGGAGGAGATCGAGGCGCATCTGCGCTCCGGCCGCCCGTTCCGCGAGCTGGGCGCGAAGGGTGCCGGCGGCCGGTGAGGCCCCTCAGCCGCGCCGTTCCCGGCGCCAGGCGGCGGGGGTGAGGCCGAAGAAGCGGCGGAACACGCGGGTGAAGTGCGCCTGGTCGGCGAAGCCTGAATCCACCGCGATCTGGGTCAGCGGCAGAGCGGGATCGGTGAGCATCTCCTCCACCCGCCGCATGCGCGCCTTCATGTGCCACTGATAGGGCGGCACCCCGGTGGCCGCCTTGAAGGCGTGGCTGAAATAGGATTGCGACAGGTCGGTGAGATCCGCCAACTCCTGCAGGCGGATGTTGCGCAGGCAATTGTCCTCGATGAAGGCGGTCACGCGCCGCACCTGCCGCGCCGACAGCGCCGTGCGGCGGGGGGCCGCGCGGCGGGCCAGCTGCATCAGGTCGATGAACAGCGCCATGACGAGGCTGTCGCCATAGAGATCGTGGCGGGCGTCCGGTCCCACGCATTCCTGCGCGATCAGCCGGGCAAGGCCGTGGATGCGCTCGTCCGTGAAGCCGAGGCGCGGACGCTCCAGGCGCGCGGGGTCCAGTTCCTCGCCCAGGCGCTCGGACAATGTCGCCACGTCGAAATGCAGGTCCAGATGGCGCAGCGCGCCGCCCTCCTCGATGCGCGACCAGAGCGGCATGTCGGCGGGCACATAGCTCATATGCAGAGGCGCGCGGGTGGCGGGCAAATCGCGGCCCTGGGGCGAGAGGCGCAGATGGGTGAAGCCCTGCTCGCGCTCCAGCATCACGAACAGGCGGGCATCGCGGGAGACATATTCCCCCCGCGCGCCCGGCTCGCACAGCACATGCCAGACATCGGCCACCACGCCGTTCCAGCGCCGCCAGCGCAGATCGTCCAGCAGCGTGATGCCTTCGATGGCGGATGTCATGCGCGGTTGAAACGCCATGGGCGGCCGGTGTCCCGCTGATCTTCGGGCGACCCCGCGCATTGCGCCCGGCCGACCATCAGTAGTTTTGAATGACTTTGAAGTTCGACGAAAAGACGCTGTTCTCACTTCTCGTCGTGAACATTCCGCGATATCAGGCCAAAAATCGTCAAAGCGCAAGAGGAACGAACAATCCGTAGCTAGATGCCATTGCTAAGAGACCCCGAAGCCTGATCCTGCGATCAGAATCGTAAACTTTGAATAGTTCTTAACTACGAACTTCGGCGCAAGGATGCTGGAATGACTGGACGCTCTGGGACGCAACTGCGTTCTTTCTTACTTGGCAGTGCCGCGTGCGCGGTGCTTGCGGTGCCGCAGGCGGCACGCGCCCAGCAGGCGACGGCGGTGGAGCTGGACCAGATCACCGTCCAGACTACCCATGAATCGCCCACCGGTCCCGTCCAGGGCTATGTGGCGCGCCAGACCCTGACGGGAACCAAGACCGACACCCCCCTCATCGAGGTGCCCCAGTCCATCTCCGTGGTGACGCGCGACCAGATGGATGCGCGCGGCGTGCAGAATGTGGGACAGGCGCTGGAATACAGCGCCGGCGTCCTCGGCCAGCCCTTCGGCGTGGACCCGCGCTTCGACGCCCCCATCATCCGCGGCTTCTCTTCCGCCAACAGCCAGTATCTCAACGGCCTGAAGCTGATGCGCACCAACGGCTCGGTGTCCATCGAGCAGTACGGCCTGGAGCGCATCGACGTGCTGCGCGGCCCGGCCTCGGTGCTTTACGGCCAGGGCAATCCCGGCGGCCTCATCGACATGGTGAGCAAGCGCGCCACCTTCACCACTTTCGGCGAGGTGCAGGGCGAGATCGGCACGTTCGATCGCTACTCGGCCGCGTTCGACGTGGGCGGCCTCATCGGTAGCGACCTGTCCTACCGCTTCACCGGCCTTGCGCGCCAGAGCGGCACGCAGACCGACTATGTGGACGACAACCGCTACTTCCTCGCCCCCACCTTCACCTGGAAGCCCAGCGACGACACGTCCTTCACGGTGCTCGCCAGCATCCAGCGCGACGAAGCCGGCACGCCGGTGGGCCTGCCCCAGCAATATACCGTGGGCCCGCTGAAGAACCTGTTGTCCACCAACCTGTTCCTGGGCGATCCGTCCTACGACGATTCCACCCGCACGCTGACCAATATCGGCTACGAGTTCCAGCACAAGTTCAACGACATGTGGCAGGTGCGCCAGAACGCCCGCTACACGATGATGGACTGGGATTACACCAACCTCTACTTCACCGGCCTCGACGCGAGCAATCCCAGCATCGCCAATCGCGGGTCCAACGTGAACAGCGAGGACCAGAACACCATCACCATCGACACCCAGATCCAGGGTGACTTCCAGACCGGCGCGCTCACCCACAAGCTGCTGCTCGGCCTCGATTACCGGCGCTATTCGGAGAACAACCTGACGCAGTTCGGCTACGCGCCGTCGCTGAGCATGATCAATCCGATCTACAACCAGCCGATCATCAACGTTCCCTGGTACCTGTCGTCGGTGGACGGCAATATCAGCCAGACCGGCATCTATGCGCAGGACCAGATCCGCTACGGCAAGTGGCTGCTCACTTTGGGCCTGCGGCAGGACTGGGCGACGACGGATTCCACCACCGTCACCAATTTCGCCACCACCGAGCAGGACCAGGACGACAGCGCGCTCACCGGCCGCGTGGGCCTCACCTATCTGTTCGACAACGGCATCGCGCCCTATTTCAGCTACTCGACCTCGTTCGAGCCGGTCATCGGCAACATGCCCACCGCTTTGGGCGGCGCGCCGTTCCAGCCCTCCAAGGGCGAGCAGTATGAGCTTGGCGTGAAGTACCAGCCGGTGGGCTGGAACGGCTTCTTCACGGCGGCCATCTACGACATCCGCCAGAGCAACGTGCTCTCCAGCCAGCTCATCGGCGGCATCAGCTACGACACCCAGAACGGCGAAGTGCATGTCCAGGGCCTCGAACTCTCCGGAACGGCGAGCCTCGCGGAGGGCCTGAACCTCATCGCCAACTACACCTACATGAATGCCGAGATCACGCAGGGCCTGAATGCCGGAAACCGGCCCGCCAACGTGCCGGAGAACATGGCCAACCTCTGGCTCGACTACACCATCAAGACCGGCGCGTGGACCGGCTTCGGCTTCGGCGGCGGCGTGCGCTATGTGGGCGAGCGCTACGCGCTGGACAACAACGACATCCTCCTGGGTTCCAACACCCTGTTCGATGCCGCCGTCCATTACGAGCGCGGGCCATTCAAGGCCCAGATCAACATCAACAACATCGCCAACGAAACCTATGTGTCGAGCTGCGGCTTCTTCGGCTGCTATTATGGCGATGGCCGCACCGCGGTGGCGCAGATCACGTACAAATGGTGATGCAGGACGAAAACGGCGCGGCCGAAAGGCCGCTCTGGGAGATTGACGGGCTGATGATGAAGGCGGGGGAGCGGGAAATCCTGGCTCCCCTCAGCCTGTCTTTGGCCCGCGGCAAGGTCCATGGGCTCATCGGCCCCAACGGCTCGGGCAAGAGCACGCTCCTGAAGGTGCTCGCCCGCCAGCTCGCACCCAGCGCGGGCTCGGTGCGCCTTGAAGGCCGCCCGCTCCCCGAATGGCGCGGGCGGGCCTTTGCCCGCAAGGTCGCCTATATGCCGCAATTCACCCCGGCGGCGGACGGGCTGAGCGTGCGCGAGCTGGTGGCGCTCGGCCGCTATCCCTGGCACGGCGCCCTGGGCCGCTTCGGCGACGAGGACCGCGCCGCCGTTGACGGCGCCATCCGCCGCACCGGCCTTTCCGCCTTCGAGCACCGGCAGGTGGACAATCTCTCCGGCGGCGAGCGCCAGAGGGCATGGCTGGCCGTCATGCTGGCCCAGGATGCCGACTGCCTGCTGCTGGACGAGCCCACCTCCGCCCTCGACATCGCCCACCAGATGGAAGTGCTCGACATCGTCCGCGACCTCACCCTCGCGGGCAGCGGCATGGCGGTGATCGTGGTTCTGCACGACATCAACCTCGCCGCCCGCACCTGCGACGACCTCGTGGCGCTGCGCGGCGGGCGCCTCGTGGCGCAGGGCGCCTGCACGGACATCCTCACCCCCGAAACCCTTCATGCCATCTATGGCGTGCCCATGGGCGTGATGCCCCACCCCGTGAGCGGGGCGCCATTGGGCTACGTTCTGTGAGCGCCCTCTCCCGCCGCACCATGCTTGCCTTCGGCCTTGCCGCGTGCGCGGCGCCGGGCACCGTGGCGCGGGCGGCGGCCCTGCCGCGCGTCGCCGTCATCGACTGGGCGCTGCTGGAAACCCTGCTGGCCATGTCCATCGTGCCGGTGGCCGCCGCCGAGCTGGTGCTGTTCCGCGCCGTGGCGGTGGAGCCCGAAGTGCCCGCCTCCGTGGTGGATCTCGGCCTGCGCGGCATGCCCAATTTCGAGGCCCTGCGCATGGCGCGGCCGGACATCATCTTCAACTCTGCCTTCTATACGCAGATCGACCCCAAGCTCCGGCTCATCGCCCCGGTGGAGACCTTGTCCATCTATGCGCGGGGCGGGCGACCCTTCACCCGCGCCGAGGAGGCCGCCCACGGCCTCGCGACCGCCGTCGGGCGGCCGGAAGCCGCCGAACCGCTGATCCGGCAGACGCTGGCGACCCTGGAGCGCTGCCGCGCGGACCTCGCCGCCCGCCCCCGGCGGCCCGTGCTCGTCATCAATCTGGGCGATCCCCGGCACTTCCGCGTGTTCGGCCCCGACAGCATGTTCGGCGAGGTGCTGACACGCCTCGGGCTGGACAATGCCTGGACGCAGAACACCTCCTATTCCGCCTCCGCCCCCATCGGCCTGGAGACGCTGGCCCGCTTCCCGGATGCCGACCTCATCATCCTGCCCCCCGTTCCGCCCGACGCGCGGCGCCTGCTGCCCGGCAGCGCGCTCTGGCAGGCGCTGCCCAATGTGCGCGACCGGCGGACCTACCTGCTCGGCTCCATGAATCCGTTCGGCGGCCTGCCCACCGCCACCCGCTTCGCGCGGCTGCTGACCGCCGCCCTCCTCACGCCGGGAGGAAACGCCCTTGGCTGAGATGGTTCTCGCCACCGGAGGGCGCCGCCGCGTCGCCTGGACATGGCTCGGCCTGTGCGCGCTGGCGGGCCTGCTCATCCTCGCCGCCTTGCTGCGGCGGCCCGATCTGCCCGGCGACCCGGAGACCGTGCGGCGGCTGCAGGAGGCTCTGCTCTGGCACAGCGCGCTGCCGCGCATCGCCACCGCGCTCCTCGCCGGAGCCGCCCTCGGCCTGTCGGGCGCGCTGCTCCAGCGGGTGCTGCGCAATCCCATCGCGGACCCGTCCACGCTGGGCATCGCGTCGGGCGCGCAATTGGCGCTCACCGTCTGCCTCGTGGCCGCGCCGGGCCTTCTCGCCTGGTCGCGGGAGGGCGTGGCCTTCGCGGGCGGGGCGGCGGCGGTGGGCCTCGTCATCGCCATGAGCTGGCGGCGCAAGCTGGAGCCGGTCTCCGTGGTAGTGGCGGGCATGACCATCTCGCTCATGGCCGCCGCCGCCTCCACCGCGCTCATCCTGGCGCGCGGGGAATATGTGCTCTCCGTCTTCATCTGGGGCGCGGGATCGCTGCACCAGCAGAGCTGGGACGGCGCCATCGTCATCGGAACCCGCCTTGCGCTGGGCGCCCTCGCGGCGGCGGCGCTCATGCGCCCCCTGACATTGCTGGCCGTGGACGATGCGAGCGCGCGCAGCCTCGGCGTCGCCCTGGTGGCGGTGCGGGTGCTGGTGATCGCGCTGGCCGTGTGGCTGGCCGCCAGCGTCATCGCCCAGGTGGGCATCATCGGCTTCGTGGGCCTCGCCGCGCCCGCCCTTGCCCGCATCTCCGGCGCCCGCACCCCGTCGCAAATCCTCTGGCGCGCGCCCCTGGTGGGGGCGCTCTTGCTCTCCATCGCCGACAGCCTCATCCAGGTGAGCGCGGGAAGCAGCGGAGACCTGATCCCCACCGGCGCCGCCGTGGGCCTTCTGGGCGGGCCGCTGCTGCTCTGGCTGCTGCCGCGCGTGAAGACCACAACCCCGCCCCAGGCGATGCTCCGCGCGACCACCCCGCGCCGCGCCCATCCCTGGCGCATGGTGGTGATGTTGCTGGCGGGCGGCCTCCTCATCGGGCTCGTCACGCTCACCCTCGGCCGCAACGGGCAAGGCTGGCTGCTGGCGCAGGGCGACCTGTTCGCCGATCTCCTCCCTTTCCGCGCGCCCCGCACCCTGGCGGCGGCGGCGGCGGGCGCCCTGCTCGGCGCGGCGGGGGCGCTCATGCAGCGCCTCACGGGCAATCCCCTGGCGGGTCCTGAAGTGCTGGGCGTGGCCGCGGGCGCAGGCGTCGGCATCGCCGTGGTCATCCTGCTGGTGGACACGCCCGGAACGCTCCTGCTCATGGCGGGCAGCGCGGCCGGGGCGCTGGGGGCGCTGGTCTTCATCCTGCTCATGGGCGCGCGCACCGGCTTCGGGCCGGAACGCATGCTGCTGGCGGGCGTCGCCTTGGGCTGCCTGTGCCTTGCCATCCTGTCCGCCGTGTTCGCGGCGGGCGGCTGGAACACCTTCCTGCTGCTGGGCTGGCTCGCCGGCTCCACGGACCGGGTGGGCGGCCTGGAGGCGCTGCTGCTGGCGGGCGCCACGCTCCTGCTGCTCGCACCGCTGCCGCTGCTGGCTCGCTGGCTCGCCATCCTGCCTTTGGGCACGCCCGTGAGCCGGGCGCTGGGCGTGCCGGTGGTGGGCGGGCGGCTGACCCTCTCGCTTCTGGCGGCGCTCATGACCGCCATCGCCGCCTTCTTCGTGGGGCCGCTCAGCCTCGTGGGCCTGCTGGGGCCGCATATCGCCCGCCTGCTTGGGTTCGGAGGCGGCGTCGCCTTCCTGTTCGCCTCCGCCGTCATCGGCGCGGACCTGTTGATGCTGGCGGACTGGCTGGGGCGCACCATCGCCTTCCCCTACCAGATCCCCGTGGGCTTCTTCGCCGCCCTCATCGGCGGGCCCTATCTCATCTTCCTGCTCCAGCGCGGAGACGCCCGCCATGGCTGAGCCCCTCACCGCCCATGCCCGCATGAAGGTGGGCGAACCGGAACGCATGATCATCGCGCTCAGCGCCCATTTCGCCGATCATGCCGCCCTGACGCCGCTTCCGCGCGGGGTGGCGCTGGAGGCACCGCGCTTCGGACGGCTGACGCTGGCCGCCGAGGGCGCCTTCCTGGTGGCGGCCTGCGAGAGCCCGACGCCCAGCGCCCTCGCCTTCCTCAAGATGTACACCGCCGAAGGGATGCTCCGGGCCTCCGGCGGCACGCCGCCCGACATCGCCTGGCAGGGCGACGGCGCGGGCGCGGGTCCCCTGCCCTTCTTCCGCGAGCTGACGGTGGTGCGCTCGGAAGAAGTCACGCCCCTCATGCGCCGGGTGGTGCTGGCCGGCGACGCCGCCCACTTCGCCTCCGGCAGCTATCATGTGCGCGTCCTCATCCCGCCCGCCGCCCGCCCGCCGGTCTGGCCCCATGCGGCGGCGGACGGGCGGATGATCTGGCCGTCCGGGCCAGACGCGCTGGTGGCGCGGGTCTATACGGTGCGCTCCGTGGATCTGGCCCGGGGCGAGATCGCCATCGACGTGGTGCTCCACGGGGGCCATAAGACACCGGGCTCCGACTGGGCCCGCCACGCGCAGGCGGGCGACCGGGTCGGCCTGCTGGGGCCGGGCGGCGCGACACCTGCGCTTGCCGCCCACGTACTGCTGGCGGGCGACGAGACCGCCCTGCCCGCCATCGCCCGCTGCCTGGAGACGCTCAGCCCCTCCACCCATGCCGTGGTGCGCATCGAGGTGCAGGATCGGGACGAGGAACAGAACCTCCCCTCGCCTGCCACCCTCGATCTGCGCTATCTCCATCGCGGGACCACGGCACCGGGCCGGGCGGACCTGCTGGAGGCGGCGGTGCGGGAGGCGGTGCCGCTGGCGGACCCGGCGGAACTGAGCGTCTTCGTCGCCTGCGAGCAGGCGCAGGCGCGGCGCATCCGGGCGCTCGTTTCGGGCGCGGGGGTCGCGAAGGAGCGGCGCATGGTAGCCGCCTACTGGCGGCTCGGCCATACGGGCGAAGACATCGGCGAGTGAGCGGAACATCCAAGAACATGGGCACGATAAGGCAGTTTTTCTCGTATTATGCGCCCTATAAGGGCCTGTTCGTGCTCGATTTCGGCTGCGCGATCCTCTCCGGCCTGCTGGAGCTTGGCTTCCCCCTGGCGGTGGCCCTGTTCATCGACCACCTGCTCCCCGCCCAGGACTGGCCCCTCATCATGACGGCGGCCGGCGGCCTGCTGGTGCTCTATCTGCTCAATACCGGCCTCATGGCCGTGGTCACCTATTGGGGCCACATGCTGGGCATCAACATCGAGACGGAGATGCGCCGTAAGGCCTTCGACCATCTGCAGAAATTGTCCTTCTCCTTCTTCGACAACCACCGCACCGGCCATCTGGTGGGGCGCCTCACCAAGAACCTGGAAGAGGTGGGCGAGGTCGCCCATCACGGGCCGGAGGATGTCTTCCTGGCCATCATGACCTTCATCGGCGCCTTCCTCTTGATGCTGACGGTGAACGTCCACCTCGCCTTGATCACGGGCGCCATCGTCCCCGTGGTGGCCTGGGCCACCAGCCGCTATGGCCGTGATATGACTGAGAATTTCCGCTCCCTCTTCGGTCGGGTCGGCGCCTTCAATGCGCGGATCGAGGAGAATGTGGGCGGCATCCGCGTGGTCCAGGCCTTTGCCAATGAGGAGCACGAGCGCTCCCTCTTCGCCCGCGACAATTCCGGCTACCGCCTCACCAAGCTCGCCGCCTACCGCCTCATGGCCGCCAACATGGCGCTCAGCTATCTGGGCATGCGCCTGACCCAGGTGGTGGTGATGGTGGCGGGGACCTGGTTCGTCATCCGGGGCGAACTGAGCGCCGGTGGTTTCGTGAGCTTTCTCTTGCTCGTGGGCGTGTTCTTCCGACCATTGGAGAAGATCGCCGCAGTCGTCGAAATTTACCCGAAAGGCATTGCCGGTTTCCGATCCTATCTCGACTTCCTGGCCACCCGCCCGGACATCGCCGACCGGCCCGGCGCCCGTGATCTGTCTGGGGTAAGCGGCAATATCCGCTATGAGGCGGTGCGCTTTGGCTACAGCGCCGACAAGCCCGTCTTCTCGAACCTCAATCTCGACATCCGGGCCGGAGAAACGGTGGCCTTCGTCGGCCCCTCGGGGGCGGGCAAGACCACCCTGTGCTCGCTGCTGCCGCGCTTCTACGAACCCACCGCCGGGCGCATCACCATTGACGGCCAGGACGTGCGCGACGTCACCCTCGCCTCACTCCGCCGGTCCATCGGCATCGTCCAGCAGGACGTCTTCCTGTTCAGCGGCACCATCCGCGAAAACATTGCCTATGGGCGGCTCGGCGCCGGCGAGGCGGAGATCGTCTCCGCCGCCCACCGCGCACGGCTCGACGAGATGATTGCGGGCCTGCCCGCCGGTCTCGATACCATTGTGGGTGAGCGGGGCGTGAAGCTCTCCGGCGGCCAGAAGCAGCGCCTCGCCATCGCCCGCATGTTCCTGAAGGACCCGCCCATCCTGATCCTGGACGAGGCCACTTCGGCCCTGGACAGCGAAACCGAGATGGAGATCCAGAAGGCGCTGACGGCGCTCTCGGAAGGCCGCACCACCTTGGTGATCGCCCATCGCCTCTCCACCGTGCGCAATGCGGACCGCATCATCGTGGTAACCCGCCAGGGCGTGGCGGAACAGGGCGCGCACCGCGACCTGATGGCGGCGGGCGGGCTCTATTCCCGGCTGGTCCAGACCCAGTTCGCGGTCTGAACCCCGCCCCGGTGCTCGGAAACGCGCTCAGCGCCGGGCGCAGACCTGCTCCAGCAAAGTGAGGACGGCCTGGGTGTCGGCGCCGAGGCGCGGGCTCGCGCAGGGCGAGACCATGCGCTGCCCATCGATGACGATGGGGCTCCCCACCGCCGGAACCATGCCCCCGCCCGCTTCCTTCAACTGCGTCTTGAGCCCGCGATGGATCACCTGCGGGTCCTCGAACACCTGGGCCACCGTATTGATGGGACCGGCGGGCACGCCCGCCTTCTCCAGCCGCGCCAGAAGATCGTCGCGGGTGAAGGTGGCGGTGAGGGCGGCGATGGCGGCGGTCAGTTCGTCGCGATTGGCGACGCGCCCCGCATTGGTGTGGTGGCGCGGGTCGAGCGCCAGCTCCGGCGCGCCGATGGCGGTGCAGAAGCGCGCGAACTGCCCGTCATTGCCCACCGCCACGATGAGGTGGCCGTCGGAAGCCGGAAACACCTGATAGGGCACGATATTGGGATGGGCATTGCCCATGCGGTGGGGCGCGACGCCGGAGGCGAGATAGTTCATGGCCTGGTTGGCCAAAACGCTCACCTGGGTGTCCAGCAGCGCCATGTCCACGCGCCCGCCCTTGCCGGTGGACTCCCGCCGCCGCAGGGCCGCGAGGATGCCCACCGTGGCATAGAGGCCGGTGAAGATGTCGGCGAAGGCGACGCCCACCTTCTGGGGCTCGCCGTCCGGCTGGCCGGTCAGGTCCATGAGCCCGCCCATGCCCTGCACCAGATAGTCGTAGCCCGCGCGCGGGGCATAGGGACCGTCCTGGCCGAAGCCGGTGACGGAGCAATAGACCAGGCGGGGATTGTCCTTGGCGAGGCTCTCATAATCGAGCCCGTATTTGGCGAGCCCGCCCACCTTGAAATTCTCGATCACCACGTCCGTGCGCGCGGCCAGCGCGCGGATGACCTTCTGGCCGTCCTCGGTCTCGAAATCCACCGCCACCGACCGTTTGCCCCGGTTGGTGGCATGAAAATAGGCCGCCCCGATATCCGCACCGTCCGCGCCCTTCATGAAGGGCGGGCCCCAGCCGCGCGTGTCGTCGCCCGCGCCGGGACGCTCCACCTTGATGACCTCGGCGCCGAGGTCCGCGAGCAATTGCCCCGCCCAGGGGCCTGCGAGAATGCGCGCAAGCTCAAGGACACGAATGCCTGCGAGGGGAAGGGGCATGATGGGAAAGTCCGAAGGGTATCATCTCAAACGAGAGCGCCCTCCCCCTGCGGGGGAGGGCCTGGGTGATGCAGACTGTCTTCCAAACTCAGAAGAAAGCCTGAATGCCGGTGATGCCGCGCCCGATGATCAGCGCATGGATGTCGGCGGTGCCCTCATAGGTGTTCACCGTCTCCAGGTTCGCCGCGTGGCGAATGACGTGGAACTCCGCCGAGATGCCGTTGCCGCCATGCATGTCGCGGGCGGTGCGGGCGATATCCAGCGCCTTCTGGCAATTGTTGCGCTTGATGTAGGAGATGGTCTCCACCGGCAGGGCACCGTCATCCATCAGGCGGCCGGCGCGCAGGCACGCCTGGAGGCCGAAGGCGATGTCCGTGGACATGTCGGCCAGCTTGCGCTGCACCAGCTGGGTGGCGGCCAGCGGACGGTTGAACTGCTTGCGGTCCAGCGTGTACTGGCGCGCCGCCGAAAGGCAGGCTTCCGCCGCGCCCATGGCGCCCCAGGCGATGCCGTAGCGGGCGCGGTTGAGGCAGCCGAACGGACCCTTGAGGCCCTGCACGTTGGGCAGCAGGTTCTCTTCGGGGATCTCCACATTCTCCAGCACGATCTCGCCGGTGATGGAGGCGCGCAGCGAGAGCTTCTTCTCGATCTTGGGGGTGGAGAAGCCCTTCATGCCGCGCTCCACCACGAAGCCGCGGATCTGGTCGCCATGGGCGGCCGACTTTGCCCACACCACGGCAAGGTCCGAGATGGGGGAATTGGTGATCCACATCTTCGCGCCGTTGAGGCGATAGCCGCCGTCGATCTTCTCGGCGCGGGTGCGCATGCCCGACGGGTCCGAACCCGCGTCCGGCTCGGTGAGGCCGAAGCAGCCCACCCATTCGCCGCTGGCGAGCTTGGGTAGGTACTTCTGGCGCTGGGCCTCGTCGCCATAGGCATAGATGGGGTGCATGACGAGGGAGGACTGCACGCTCATGGCCGAGCGATAGCCCGAATCCACCCGCTCCACCTCGCGCGCGGCGAGACCGTAGGAGACATAGCCAAGGCCCGCACCGCCATATTCGGCGGGGATGGTGGAGCCGAGCAGGCCCAGCTCACCCATCTCGCTCATGATCTCGCGGTCGAAGCGCTCATCGAGATACGCGGAGGTCACGCGCGGCAGGAGCTTTTCCTGCGCATAGTCGCGCGCGGTGTCGCGCACCAGCCGCTCTTCTTCCGTGAGCTGGCCGTTCAGATCGAACGGGTCGGACCAATCGAATACCGCGGGTGCAGACGGGGCGCTCATTCCGGCCTCCTTATTTACATTCCGACCAGTCAGTATATATCTTTTTGGGCAAGTCAAGACGCGCTGCGACCCGCTTCGGCGTTTCCGCCGCACCGGCAGCGTTGAAACGCTCCATGTCTGTGTTTAAACGCGCTTCCCGCATGCGAACCGCCGCACCGGCCGCAGGGAAACGCTCTCGTTCGAGGCCCGATGAAACACAACGCCCCTGCCCCCGCATCGGAGAAGCCCGCCGCCCCGGAGCGGCGCATGGGGCGCCCCCCGCTGCTGGACGACCCGCGTGCGGAAATCCTGCGGGAGGCCGCCCGCCTGTTCGCGGAGAAGGGCTTTGCCGACAGCTCCCTGAACGAGCTGGCGGCGGCGATGAATTATTCCAAGGGCGCCATCTACAATTACTTCTCCTCCAAGCAGGAGATTTACGACGCCATCATCATCTCCACGCTCGCGGCCCTCTATGAGAGCGCCGTGAACGCGGTGCAGCCGAACGACCCCGCCCCCGAGCGCCTGCGCCAGTTCATGGTGGCCCACGCCACCTGCATCGAGGCGAACTACCACGCCTTCGTCACCATGCTGGTGGGCTATTCCGGCATGGCCAATGCGGAATTGAAGGACGATGCGCTGGAGCTGCGCGACGCCCATGAAGGTCTGCTGCGCAAGATCCTCGCCGACGGCATCGCGGACGGCTCCTTCCGGCCGGTGGACGTGGCCATGACCGGGCGTGCCGTACTCTCCCTGCTGAGCTGGATGACCCGCTGGTTCCGCCCCACGGGCAAGAAGAGCGGCGAGGAGATCGCGCTCGATTATTACGACCTGATGGTGAAGGGGCTGGTCTGACCCCACCGGCACGGGCTTTGCGGATGGCGGCGCGGGGCATTAATGTCCCCGCCCCGAACGCACGCAGAGACCAGAATGGCCGACGCCCGCATTGCCGCCTCCATCGCCCGCACCATCGCCGCCGAGATCGCGGCACGGCCCGAGCAGGTCTCAGCCGCAGTGGCATTGCTGGACGAGGGATCGACCGTTCCCTTTATCGCGCGCTACCGCAAGGAGGCCACGGGCGGGCTGGACGACACCCAGCTTCGCACCCTGGAGGAGCGCCTCTCCTATCTGCGTGAACTGGAGGCACGGCGCGCCAGCGTGCTGGAGACCATTCGCGGCCAGGGCAAGCTGACCGGTGATCTGGAGGCGCGCATTGCGGGCGTCACCACCAAGGCGGAGCTGGAGGACCTTTACCTTCCCTTCAAGCCCAAGCGCCGCACCCGCGCCGAGATCGCCCGCGAGCGCGGGCTCGGAGCACTGGCGGAAGCGATCCTCGCGAACCGCAACACGGCGCCGGCGGACCTCGCGGGCGCCTATGTGACGGGCGAGGTGGCGGACGTGAAGGCGGCGCTGGAAGGCGCGCGCGACATCGTCGTGGAGGGTCTCACGGAGAATGCCGACCTGCTGGGCCGCCTGCGCACCCATATGCGCGAGAAGGCCGTGCTGCATGCCAAGGTGAATGACGGCAAGCAGGAAGCCGGGGCCAAATTCTCCGACTATTTCGACCATTCGGAGAAATGGGCCACCGCGCCCGGCCACCGGGTGCTCGCCATGCTGCGCGGGCGCAACGAGGAAATCCTCTCGGTGGACATCGAGGTGGACGCCAACGACCCCGCCCCGGTGAAGCCCGCCGAACGGCTTGTGGCCACCGCGCTGGAGGTGACCGACACGCGGCCCGGCAATGCCTGGCTTATGGATGTGGCGCGCTGGGCCTGGCGGGTGCGGCTCTCCCTCAATCTGTCGGTGGACCTCATGGTGGAGGCCCGCGAACGGGCCGAGGAAGAGGCGATCCGCGTCTTCGCGCGAAACCTGAAGGACCTGCTGCTCGCCGCCCCGGCCGGCGCGCGCGCCACCATGGGGCTCGACCCCGGCATCCGCACCGGCGTGAAAGTGGCGGTGGTGGATCGCACGGGCAAGGTGCTGGACACCGCCACCGTATATCCTTTCGCCCCGCGCAATGACGTGATGGGCGCCCAGGCGGCGCTCGCCGCCCTCATCGCCCGCCACAAGGTGGAACTGATCGCCATCGGCAACGGCACGGCGAGCCGGGAAACCGACAAGCTCGCCGCCGACCTGATCGCCCGCCTGCCTGCCGAGGAGCGGCCCATCAAGGTGGTGGTGAGCGAGGCCGGGGCCTCGGTCTATTCCGCCTCGGCCACGGCGGCGGCGGAATTCCCGGACCTGGATGTGTCGCTGCGCGGCGCGGTCTCCATCGCCCGGCGCCTGCAGGATCCGCTGGCGGAACTCGTGAAGATCGAGCCGAAATCCATCGGCGTCGGCCAGTATCAGCATGACGTGGACCAGCCCCGGCTCGCCCGCGCCCTCGACGCGGTGGTGGAGGATGCGGTGAACGCGGTGGGCGTCGATCTCAACACCGCCTCCGCCTCGCTGCTGGCGCGGGTGTCGGGGCTGGGCGGCTCGCTCGCAGAAGGCATCGTCGCCCATCGCGACGCAAACGGGCCGTTCGCCTCGCGCCGTGAGCTGCTGAAGGTCTCGCGCCTCGGCCCGCGCACCTTCGAGCAGTGCGCCGGCTTCCTGCGCATTCCGGACGGCAAGGAGCCGCTGGACGCCTCCGCCGTGCATCCGGAAGCCTATGGGGTGGCGAAGAAGATCGTCGCTGCCTGCGGACGGGACGTGCGGGCGCTCATGGCCGACAGCGCGGCGCTGCGCGCGCTCGATCCGCGCGCCTTCGTGGATGAGCGGTTCGGCCTTCCCACCGTGAAGGACATTCTCGCGGAACTGGAGAAGCCGGGCCGCGATCCGCGCCCCGAATTCAAGACCGCGTCCTTCGCGGACGGCATCGACAACATCAAGGACCTGCGCCCCGGCATGCTGCTGGAAGGCACGGTGACCAATGTGGCGGCCTTCGGCGCCTTCGTGGATATCGGCGTCCACCAGGACGGGCTGGTGCACGTCTCGCAACTGGCGGATCGCTTCGTGAAGGACGCCCACGACGTGGTGAAGGCGGGTGACGTGGTGAAGGTGAAGGTGCTGGAGGTGGATGTGCCGCGCAAGCGCATCTCCCTCACCATGCGCAAGGACGGCGCCGCGCGCCCTGCGACGGGTGAGCCCCGCGCCGAGCGCCGCCCTGCCGCAGCCGCTCCCCAGCAGCGCAAGCCCGAGCCACCTGCCCAGGGCGCTTTCGGCGCCGCCCTCATGGAAGCCATGAAGCGAAACGGCCCGCGCTGAGATATGGAGGGAAAACGCTCAACGGGCGTGCGGCGCAGGCCCGTTGGGTATTTGGAGACGATGGATATGCGGGTATTTCGCTTTACCGCCAGGGCGGCGCTGCTCGCCGCAAGCCTCGCGCCGGGCATGGCCCTGGCCTCCTCCTCGGACGCCTGGGATGAGTTCCGTGTGAAGGTGCGGGCGGCCTGCCTGAAGGCGGCCGCCCCCCAGATCCCCACCGGCAAGGCGGTGGTGGATCCGTTCGGCAGCGAGAGCTACGGCCTCGCCGTGGTGACGGGCACACCGAAGGGCGGCAGCAAGGCGGCGATGCTGATCTGCGTCTATGACAAGACCAGCGGCAAGGCGGAGATCGGCTCCGAACTGCCCCTGCCGCGCTGATGGCGGCTCCCCGCGCGGCCCAGAGGCCTGGTCGGTGAGCCCAGCCTCTCCCCCATTGATCGAGGGCATTTCACATCCCGCCCGGACGCAAGACCTTGCTTCGAGGCGGGATGAGTAGCGCCCTCCTCAGGGCCGCATGGGATACTCGCCCAGGTAGCAGATGAAATAAGTGAGGGCGAGCACCGGCTGCCGGTTCTCGTGGGGGAGGTTGCCACCGCGCGGACCAATGGTCTTGTCATCCAGCCGTGCCACACCCGGCGTCTGCGGTTCGTTGGAATAGTCGAACTGGTTGAATGTCCGGGAGATGGCGTAGCCCGATCCGGGATTGTTGGACAGGTCGGCGGCCACCCCCGTGAAGGCGCCGGAAAGCCTGTGGTTGTGCGCCGGAATATGCGCGAGCGTCAGGGTAACGTCGTTCACACCGAAAGCCTCCCCATAGGCAACGGTGGGCAGCACCTGCGCCGGCCCCGCGCCCACGGCGATCCGTCCGCGGAGATCGGGGACGTTGAACGTCGTGCTCCGATCCCCGCCATAGATGCTGCCGATGATGCTGAACAATGCCGTGTATTGCTGGGGCGAATAGGCTGCTCCGTCGCAAGCCAGCCAGCCCGTTTCGTCTGTTCCGGGGGCGAAATTGTATGGGAAAGCCCGGACCTCTCCGACAAACGCTTCCATTGCCGTCTCCCTCGCTCAACCGTTGACCGGATATTCGCCGTTGACGCAGATGATGTATCCGATGCCGAGGCTCGGCATGGAGTTCTGGTGCTGCTGGCCGCCGCCCTGATTGTCCACGGCCTCGTCAGCCATTGTCTGTCTGGTGCCCCCCGGCATCAGATAGAGGCCGCTCGTGGCTCCGTTGGGCGTCACCTGCGCGAGCATGAGCCCGCTCGGCGTCTGGGAGGTCGCAACGGCAGTGGATGCGTTGAATGCGTGGCTATGGGGCGGTACCGTTGCGACAGCCCCGCGATCGCCGCCGGTGTCCCCGAGAGACCTGGGGCTCAAGCCCGGGCCCTGCCCTGTGCCGATGGGCACGGAGCCACGGAGGTTCGGCAGATTGAACCGCACATGATCGCCGCCCCAGACATTTCCCAGCAGCGTGTACAGGACCTCGTGGTCCCTGACATTCAGCGCACTCCCGTCACACGGCAACCATCCGGAAGGTGCGTAATTACCGGCAAACTGCCGGATTTCACCGATATAGGCTTCCATGTCCGCTCCTCGTCAGTTTCCCTTGGGATTGAGGTCGCCCCGCAGGATGGGGACGATCGCGCCGTGGTGCTTCAGTGGCGAGGGGGAAACAGCCCCTGGGTCGCGATGCAGAAGGACAGGACACTGAACGGCTGCATGTTGTTGTGCACACCGCCACCCTCGTAGCTGACGGTGTCGGCCCGCAGGGGCACCAACGGGTTGGATGGCGGCCCATAAACGGGAACGGTCGCGAATGTCTTGGATTGCGTGACCGGAGCGAAATACGAACCGCCCGGAAGGGGCTGACTGTCACCAGCCTGCGCGACCCAGACGGCATGCGCATGCACGGGCATCTGGCCTTCGGTCAACTGCACCGTCTCCTGGCCCGGTGCCGCGCCGACCGGATAGGTCGCGGCCCCGCCCGAGCCGGACAAGGTCGCGCCGACAATGGCCCGTCCGCGCAGGTCCGGAAGTCCAAAGGTTTGGCGCCCGTCGCCACCGAAGGCTGTGCTGAGGATGCTGAACAGGGCTGCATTTTCCCGAACCTGCAGCAACTGCCCCTCGCAGCGCAGCCATCCCCGCGGGGCATATCCGAAAGCAAAAGTGCGAATCTCACCTAACCAGGGATCCATGGGCCACCCTTGTGTTTTCGCTTTGAATTGCAACCTTTGATATATATTTATCACCCATCATGCAACCATAAATTTCATACACAATCACAGGCAACCCACCCTCATGCAGCCCGAATGCAGCATGCGGTTCCAACCAGCGCCTGACCGATCGGTGCCCGCTTCAAACGGCACACGACGACGCATCTAAGATTGAATATCTAGTGATAATATTCTCACAGGTTGCATACCCGAAAGGTGGTGAGATATGCTCATGCAACCTGAATATGAGGCTTACGCTATGCCCACGCCGTGCACCGATCAGCCCACCCCTTCCCTGCCCGCGTCGCAGGCGACGAGAGGAGAGGCTTCACGCCCCCGCTGGACGGCGCCGCGCTGCACGCAAATATCACTGACGGACATCACGCTCGCGGGCGGCGCTGGCGGCCTCGATGGGGTCACCCTTTCCTGACCTTTTGTTCGGATCAGTCCTCAGCAGGCGGCGCTCCGTTTCCTCGCTCGGTTCTGCGCATGAAATGCGCAACCGACAGGCTCCTTAATAGCTGAAGGCGCAAGCGCTGCGTCGTGCCCGCATCGGGCACGCCTGCCGGCAACCCTTCCTGTAGCGCGCCCTCCAGCACCCCCACATCCAGCAACGCCCGGACTCCCGCATTGTCGCGGGCAAGGCTGAACTCCTGGCCCAGATCCGCCCGAGCCTGACGAAACCGCTCGTGCCAGTCCGCCGCCTGCAAGCCGCGCAGGGAGGAAGCCCGCAGCGCCTGGGGAACCCGCGCCGCAAAGGCGCGGTGATAGAGCCATTTGGACTGGCCGTTCCGCAGAAACTGATCGGACGGCACGCCATGGATGAACTCAACGAGGCGCTGATCCGTGGTTGGGTCCCGTACATCCACGCCGAACGCCGCCAACTGCCCCTTCTGCTCCAGGCAGGAAATATCCAGCCGCCGGAGCATGAAAGCCGACACGCCGCGCACGCTGCGCCACGGGCGGAAGTTCGGATCATAGCCCAGGGCCATCATGCGAGCCTTGAAGGCATCGCTTTCGCGCACGTCCGGGCGCAAGGCTGAAAACCCGGCTATGCCGAGGGGGGGAGCCCCACGCGCCCGCATCATCGCCCTGTAGAGGCGCCGCGGCATTAGGGGGGCCAAGGTGCGGCCGACAAACGCGCCCGCCAGGCTGTGGCCGTTCCGCGTCAAAGCAAGGCTCTCGCGGAACCATGTCAGCCAGCGGCCGGAGATGAACAACTCCGTCACCCGCTCCACACCGGACAGACTGAGAGTGGCATTGCCCAAGCCGCCGGACAGGAGAATGCCCCGCCCGCCGCGCCCCGCCTGCCGCGCGATCTCCCGCATCCAGACCAGATTGCAAAGATTGAGCGCGGGATATTCGAAATGATGGAATTGCGCGTCGAGGTCGCCGCCGATGGTCCGGTCCGCCGCCTCCACCGCCACATGATCGATATTGGGATATCCGCGCGCCAGTTCGTGTGCGAGCGCCCATTCGTTTCCGTTTCGCCTCCCCTCGTCCGCCAGAGGCACGCCGGAGAGCGGCACATGGGTGAAGGCGCGCAGCCGCTGCCCCGTGCCTGCCAGCAGGCCCGCCGCGGTGGCCGTCACAGCCGTGCTGTCGAGGCCGCCGGACAAATGGGTCGCGATGCGCCCATCGGTCCGAAGGCGCGCACCGACCGCGCGGTCGAAGGTCTCGCGGAACGCCTCCACATAATCCTCGTCCCGCCCAAAGCGGACCGTACGGATGCGGCTCCAATCGTACCAGACATGGCGCGTCACACGCCCGTCCGGCCCGATGACCACCCGCTCGCCGGGTTCCACGCGCGAGATGCCGGCAAAAAAACTCGCCTCGCCCCGCATGGGCGCCAGAGCGAGATAGTCCCGGATGCGGTCAAGATCCGGCGCGGGGAAAATCCCGTCCAGGGCGTGAAGCCCCCGCGCCATGCTGGCGAAGGCGGCGAAGCCCGCGCCCAAATGATAGAAGAGCGGGCGATGCCCCAGGAAGTCGCGGACCAGATGCAAGCGACGCTCCAGCCTATCCCACACCGCGAAGGCATAATCGCCCACCAGATGGTGGGGCGCCTCCTGCTCCCATTTCTCCCATGCCCTCAGCAGCAGGTCTGAATCGGCGAGGCGCGCGGCATCCGCCGCATCGATGCCAAGGCGGGCGGCCAGTTCGGGCCGGTTGTCCAGCCGCATATCGGCCACCAGCCGCCATCGGCCCGCACCGCCCGACAGAGGCTGGCAATCATGCCGGTCCTCCGGCAGGAGACGCGCGAGGCCGATGCCCAGCGCCACGTCGCCTCCATCCCACGCCGCCACGCGGTCCGCCCCATAGGAAGCAAGCGCGCGCTGCATGGCGGCGCAGTCGGCGGCGGCATCCGGCCGCCGGTCCCACCGGGCAAGACCGCAAATGGCGCTCACGGCACATCCTCCAGCACGGCGGCCTGAGCCATATCCCGGATCAGGTGCGCCACATGGTCGATGGCGGACAGGTCATCGGGCCGCAGCAGCAGGAAGACCGGCACGCGCTCCGCCAGGGCTACCGCCTGTTCGAAGATCGCGCGCCTGCGGCCCATCAGGTCCGCCGCATAGGCATGGTGCGAGAGGTTCCCCAGCGCCACCACGGCCTGTGTCAGGGACAGGCGTTCCAGGCTGGGCCGCGCGATGCCCTCCTGAGGAACCAGGATGCAAACGGCCTTCAGCGGCAGCGGCCCACAGGCCGGAGCCGGAAGCGCCATATGGAACTTGTCCCGCCCCGGCATGACACGCCGGTCATCGTCCGGGCGATCGTGGAAATGCGCGGCCGCCGCCGCCCAGAGCTTCAGCGCGGGAACGCCGGGCTCCACACCCATCGTCGCAGGATCGACCACGAGTTGGTCGTCCGTGAGGAAGCGGCATCCCACTGCCAGCAGGGCGCGCAGGGCGGTGGACTTGCCCGCCCCACTCGCCCCGGCCACCGCCACCGCGCGCGCCCCGACGGCCACCGCGCCCGCATGAAGCGGCGGTGTCCCACGCTGGTGCAGCAAAGCCGCGAAGGCTGGGCCGAACAGGAAGGTCTGGATTTCAGACGCGCTCACATGCGGGACCGCATCCACCGTCAGCCTCTGTCCGTCCGCGATCCGGATACGCAGGCGGTCGGGGAGCGTGAAGTCCGCGCTATGGGGGGAATGGACCTGGAACGGGCCGGAGACCGCACCGGGCAAAGGCGTGAGTGGGCCGAACGCGATCCGCACGTCCGGCACCCGTCCGTCGGAAGCGAGCGGATCGAGATCGGGCAGTGGGCGCCCGGAGGCGACGCGCAGGCCGCCCACCCGATACTCAAAGCCGCTCATGACTTTAAGCCGCTCATGGGCGTGCGCCTTGCCGGCCCATGTCGGCGATGGCGGTGAAGCCCTCAGCCTCCGCACCGCCCAGAACCGTCCCCCCCGCCACGTCCAGCCACGCATGGGCCGCCAAGCCGCCCGCATCCCGGCGCACACCCAGGCGCACGCGGGAGCGGATTCCGCGGCGTCGCAACATGATCCAGAGGGCAACGGCCTTGACGAGGCAGGTGGCGCGCGCGGAGAGGAAACCGGCATTGCGCTCCACGCGGCGACCCAGGGCCGT
Source organism: Aquabacter cavernae (assembly GCF_003993795.1). Lineage (GTDB taxonomy): Bacteria > Pseudomonadota > Alphaproteobacteria > Rhizobiales > Xanthobacteraceae > Aquabacter > Aquabacter cavernae. The sequence continues at coordinate 125,738 of NZ_RWKV01000008.1, read as the reverse complement.
CCCAGTCGCAACGTCGGCGGGAGATGCATGGGAAGCGGAGGTGTCGGGAGCGGAAGTGCCCATGATGCCGGCCAGAAGGCGGAAAGGCAGAACAAACACCAGCAGCAGGGCTGCGCACAGGGCGAGCCTGGCCTCCAGGGCCTGAAGTCGGCGGCGCATCATGCCGGGACGATCAGGTGCATTTCGAGCATTTCGTCGAGAAATGCCAAGGTCGTGGCGCGGATCTCTTCAGGCGGTCCGTCATAGTCGCGGACAAGGTCATCGCACAAAGCCGCGGCGGAGACCGGCGCGGTCAGCCGGCGCCAGATGTCGGATCCCACCCCCTCGAAACTGTAATAGCGCCCGGTGCGTGGATCCATGACCACGGCCTCCCCGCCCACTTCCGCGGAAAGCAAAGCTGCGGCGGCGGCAATGCGCATACCCGGCTGCATAGGAAACTCCCCCCATTTTACCTCCCTCTATCAAACCCAATGACGAAATTCAATTTCACACACCAACAACAGATCAAACAAAATCTTGAAGCCATTTAAATATTATCGAATATCGATTGATAAAAACAATGTCAAAAAATAGAGATATTTCAATCTTAAACTCCTTATTCGTTAAAAATTTTAATCTCGAGAAATAATGACCACTAAAACTACATGGATAAAAGTTGCACAACCAAGCATCTCTCAACCTTGAAAATCATAAAACCATGTTTGCAACCAAATTGGATGCATCTGCCATTGCCAGACATCAACGGAAAATTAACATTAGTATTTAGGATCGTGCTTGGTGTGGGTCATGTACCGATGGCTCGGGGCTCTATTTGCGCTGGTTTTCTGCAGCACATGCGCTGCGGCACAGACGCGCGTAAGCGTGCCTCTCTCCACGAAGGCGGAAACTGGCATATCCGTTGACCTGGTCTGCCGCAGCGACGGCATTGTCGGACCCTTCATCGACACATCACGGGTGGGGAGCGCGCGTTCCGGAAGCGTGACGCTCTTCACCAATTCCGACTTCGTGCGGCGGGCGCAATTCTTCGATATCGATGCGCGCAGCCTGCCCGGCATGCTGGCCCTGCCCGAAGCATGGACCTTTGTCCCCGGAGACGAGCGGCGCGGCTTCTTCATCGCCGTCGCCGACCTGTCGGCGGATGGGCGGGCCGGCGCGCTTCGCGCACTCGCTATCCAAACACGACTGCTGCTCCTGCAGGTGGCCACCTCGAAATATGTGGGCGTGCGCATCGGCGAGCGGCGGTTCCTGGTGGAAATCGACCCCCGCGCGCTGACCCATGACGCCGTCGCCCACTGCCTGACCCATGCGGGGCTCCCTGCAGCCCAGGAGCGGCTCGACGGAGCCTCCACGCCGGCTCCCCGGGAGGCCGTGAACCTGTGCGTGACACTCGCGAACCATGCCGACGCCCTCGCCGCCCTCGTCGCCACGTTCGGACGCGAGCGCCAGGCGGCGCTGACGCGGGCCGTGCGCTTTCCCACCCGAGAGCGGCTGGACTGCTTCCTCCCGCAGGAACTCGACACTGCGGATATCGGCCGCTCCACCCTCGCGGCGGGCGATGCCGCCGGGTTCGACTATCTGGCCTTCACGGCGGCGGCGGCGGAAATACCGCTGCCCACTCCGGTCTACGTGAAGCTGCGGGACGATTGGGGCGCGCGGAACCTGCCGAGCCTTGCGGAAGCTGAGGCCGAAGCGGGTAAGGTCGAGCGGCTGACCTCCATGCGCAAGGTCTATTACCAATATTCGCGCGTGCTGGCCTGCGCGGTTTCCCTGAAGCAGGTGCGCCTGGAAGCGGTGGACGAGCCCCGCATGGGCCTGTTCAAATCCACCATCACCACGCTGGAGCGCCGGATGCGCACCGAGGTGGACCTGGACGTGCTGTGGGACGAAAGCACGCGGGACTATCCCAGGATGCTCGGCTCCCTACGCATCTCCGCCTCCTCAAGCCCGACCCACACCATGTATATGTGCGCCGACGAGGTCGCCAAGCTCGATACCGCGCTGGCCCGCCTCATGGGTGCCACGGCCCCCCAGAAGCGCGATTTCGGCCCTGCCGCCATTTCCGAGGCCATGCTGCCGGAGCGGGTGTCCGCGCCCTCCCAGCCCCGCCAGCTCGCCGCGCCGTAGACCGCGCGCCTCTCCCGGGGGGCGCGCACTTCCCTTCCGCGTCCGGCGCTCAGCGCGCCCCCGACTGCCCGGCGGCGGGAAGGGTCTGGCCGACGCGATCCAGCATGAAGGGCAAGAAGGGATTGGAGGCGATGCGCATCAGCACCTCCTCGCTCACCGTGAAGGTGCCACGCTCGCCCCGCGCCACCAAATCGCCGAGCCGGATGCCGAAATCCTCCGCCGGATCGGGCGCGATGCCGTAGAGCCCGTCGGAGACGGGAAAAGGCATGGCCACATGGGAGAGGGAATAGACCGTCGGGGGATAGGCCTGCGGCGCGGGCAAGAGCTGGCGCGCGATGCTGGTGCCGCCCGCTTCCACCACCTGCACTTCCGCCTGCGCCGTGTCTGCCGCGGAGGTCGCTACAACCACGCTGCGGAACGGGCGCGGCGCAGCCGGCAACAGCCGCCGCAGGGCGCCCTTCGCCTCCTCGGTCAGGAGGAAATCCAGCGTGGCGCCACGATTCACATCGAACAGCACCAGCTCGCTGCGCCCCGAGGGCAGGCGCATGTGTAGGCCGTTGATCACCGCCTGCGTGCTCACCGTATGGTCCACCACGGACTGGAAGCTCAGCACCGCCGGGAAGTCCGCGAGGCGGCCAGACAGCGCCGTCATGCGTGCCTGAACCGCTTGGGTGAGGGCATAGGATTGCTGCGCGGCATTCACAGGGAAGGAATTGTACTTGAAGGGGTTGAATTCCGGCATGAGGTCCAGCCAGCGGGCCGCGGCGAAGCCGGGCAGATAGGCCGGCAGCGCCGCGAGCCCCGCAAAGCGCGCGAAGGGCGTGATCCCGATCATGGGCGAGACCAGCACCACCTGGTCGGGCTTCACCAAAGCGGGCTCGGCGATCGCCTCCAGCGTGTGAAGCACGGCAAGGGCGCCGCCATTGGAATAGCCCACCAGATGCACGGGCTTGTCCGGCCCCGCCAACTGCCGGGCCTCGCGCAGGGCGAGCCGCACCGCGGCGCTCCAGTCCTCCCATTTGATATCGGTGAGTGCGCCGGGCACCGTGCCATGCCCGGGCAGGCGCAGGCCGAGGGCCACGAAGCCCCGGTCGGCATAGAGCCGCGCGAAGTGGCGCAGGCTGTAGGGGGAATCCGTCAGGCCATGCAGCAGCACCGCCACGCCCTGGGGAGCGCCCGACGGCTGGATCACGAAGGAGCGGTTCCAATCGGCCGGAAAGCGGCCGGGATAATTGCGCGCGTCGGTGAAATAGCGATTGAGCGGGGTCCGCTCCGCCTCAGGCAGCTTGTCGGACACATTGGCCTGGACGGCGGTGAACAGGCGCTCTTCGGCGGCGAGATAGGCCGCCCAGTCGGAGCGATCCAGTTCCGCGATGCTGAGTTCCGCAGGTGCATAGGTGTGCCAGAGGGAGAGTTGGGGGCCGCGCCAGATATCGAACGCCCGGAAAGCCAGTCCCGCCAGGACGAGGACGAGGGCCACCACGACGATCCGCACCGCGAACCGAGCCAAAACCGTGACAAACCGCACCCCTGCCCCTCCCCTGCCCGCGCCCGGAAGCCCAATGGCCCGAGCCTGCCGGCTCCGCAGATCGCGATTCGATCTGCCTATGCGCGGCCCACACAATGGGCCATGGCCGCTGCGCTATCTACCCCGCCGGCAAAGGAAGCCAGGGCGCGGCGGCAGGTGCTGGAGCGACCAAAGGGCTTATAAATGCAGGGATGTTGAAAAATCCGGATCCCCTGCCTTCTTTAAGACAAGATGCCGAGCGATAAGCTCTCAACTCAGCGCGCGGATCGGTCTTTACGGATCATCCTTCGGGGAATGCACGGATGTACTGCAGCCCCGCGCGACGCTGAACGAAAAGCCTCGCCTCGCAGCGGGGCTTTTTTGTTTTCGGAAGCCGCCTGCGGGACGAAGGTTTTCCGGCCGATAGATTTTAATCAGCTTCCCCCGAAGGCAATCAGCCACGCTGTGACGCCGTGGTCAGCCGCCCACACACCATGCGGCGAATGCCGCTTGCCTGAACGCCCGCACGACCTGACAGCCTCTCCTAGAGTGTTTCCGAGCGAAGTGTGAAGCGGTTCGCGTGAAGGAAACGCATAAAGACAAAGAGAGTGAGCGTTTCAGCGTTTCCATGAAAAGCTGAAACGCTCTGAATTCTCACCATCCACCAACCGAGGCACCGATCGCTCTTCGGTAAGCCTCAGGCGAGATCATTCTCCCCCACGGGACTTGGCGCGCCGCCCAAACCCGCCGGCTTCTTCCGCTCGGGCTCCGCTTTGATAGGCGCTGACTTGGTCTGGAGGCGTGATGTCTTGGGCTTGGCTGGTCCGCTCTCATGAGGCTTGGCGGCCTGATGAGGCGGTCGTCGTCGGGCGTTCTCCATGGGCACCTCCTGCGTTTGGCTCTCAATCACCAACGCCGGGCGCGACACACCGTTTCAAAATTTCCGGTTCCTACCGCAAACCAGCGGCAGGCATCCGGGTGCTCAGCGAGGCAAAAACACCACTAGATGCCCGCTCTAAGCGAGACTGGCGCGCTCTTCACAATGCCGCCCCTTACCCCCGGCGGCTATGAATACGTTGACAATCCGGCTCGCGGAAACCAGCCCGATAGTAGCAAATCGTCCGATCGGGAAGTTCTACTCGCGCATAAAGCGCACCGTGTTGACGGGGAGAGTATCCCAACACCTGAGTAATCGCATCGTCTGCGCTTCCAGCGCACACGCGAACCCTCCCCGCCTGGAAGGCGGTGTGATCCGGGAAGAGACAGGTTACGTGATAAGGTGCCCGTGCTTCCATGGAGATCTCCTGTCCATCATTTGGACAAGTCCCTCGATAGCAATCGAACGGTTATCGGCACCAATTCCAGCGAACCACGAGCCGAGCCGATTTTCGCCAAAGCGCGGGCCGATTGCGAAGCTACCCAAAACGAAAAGGGCCGCCTTGCGGCGGCCCTCTTCAAACCCTTGATAGTCAAGGATACTTTGGTTGCGGGGGCAGGATTTGAACCTGCGGCCTTCAGGTTATGAGCCTGACGAGCTACCGGGCTGCTCCACCCCGCGTCAGAGCCGACAGGTGATCCGGCGAACCGGCATGTCGGTGAGGGGTATGTAGCCCCCCGGGCCGGTAATTGAAACCCCTGGAGGGATAATTTTATCGCATGCCAGGAATGCCTGTGGACATCCCCGGCCTCACTCCGTCTCCACGTCCCGCGCCGCCCCTTGCGCCGCAACGCGTTCCGCCTTGCGGGCGGCAGCGGCTTCATTATGCGCGATCTTGCGAGCCTCGCGCCCCGCGCGCCCTTCCACCAGAGCCGTGATCATGCCGTGCAGGGTCGCGAGATCCTGCTTGGTCAGCGCAACGCGGTGGAAGATGTTGCGGATGTTGCGGGTGGTGGAGGGCTGCTTCTCCGGCGAGCGGAAGAAGGACGCCTCCGTCAACGCCCCCTCCAGATGATCGAAGAAGGCGAAGAGATCCTTCTTCTCGGCTGGGGGCGAGCGCTCCGGCTGAGTGAAGGGCAATGCGCCGCCGCTCGCCGCCTTGAACCACTCATAGGCCGTGACCGCCACGCACATGCCGAGATTGAGCGAGGCAAAGGCCGGGTTGACCGGCAGCGTCAGGATGGCGTCGCACAGCGACACCTCCTCCGTATAAAGGCCGGTGCGCTCGCGGCCGAACACCAGGGCCACCTCTTCTCCGGCCGCAAGGCGGCTGATGGTCTCCGCCGCCGCGGCATCCGCACTCAGGACGGGCTTGGCCATGCCGCGCTCACGGGCAGTGGTGGCGAAGGCATAGCGCACGTCCGCCAAGGCGGAGCGCAGGTCCGGAAAAAGCTGGGCGGTCTCCAGGATGCGGTCGGCGCCCGCCGCGAAGATATGGGCGCGCTCGTCCGGCCACCCATGGCGCGGATTGACGAGGCGCAGGCGCGACAGGCCGAAATTGCCCATGGCGCGCGCCGCCGAACCGATATTGTCGCCGAGCTGGGGCTCCACAAGGATCACCAGCGGGCCGCCTTCGGCCCAGGGCTTCGTGCTGTCTGTTCCAGAACCGGGCATGGGGCTCTCTTGCATGGCAGGCGGCGCCCTGTCGAGAGCTTCGCGCGCGGCGCGCGTATTCCGCGCCGCAATCGGCCCGGAGCGGCTTCTTTCTCGCGGTTGCGAGTGCTATAGCGGCCCGGCTAGGGATCATGGCGGCGGCATGATGTGGGGCGCGCGCCGTGCCGCATGGCCCTTTAACCCAAACGCTCTCAGAGCGCCCCGAAAGGTCGTCCACATGGCGAAGATCAAGGTGGCTAACCCCGTTGTCGAACTCGACGGCGACGAGATGACCCGGATCATCTGGCAGTATATCAAGGATAAGCTGATCCATCCTTATCTCGACCTCGATCTGGAATATTACGATCTCTCGGTCGAGAACCGCGACGCCACCAACGATCAGGTCACCATCGACGCGGCCGAGGCCATCAAAAAGCATGGCGTCGGCGTGAAGTGCGCCACCATCACGCCCGACGAAGCGCGCGTGCAGGAATTCAACCTCAAGGAAATGTGGAAGTCGCCGAACGGCACCATCCGCAACATCCTCGGCGGCGTCATCTTCCGCGAGCCCATCATCTGCCAGAACGTGCCGCGGCTCGTGCCGGGCTGGACCCAGCCCATCGTGGTGGGCCGTCATGCCTTCGGCGACCAGTATCGCGCCACCGACTTCAAGGTCCCCGGCAAGGGCAAGCTGACCATCTCCTTCGTGGGCGAGGACGGCACGAAGATCGAGAAGGACGTCTACAATTTCCCGAGCTCCGGCGTGGCCATGGCCATGTACAACCTGGATGACTCGATCCGCGACTTCGCCCGCGCGTCGCTGAATTACGGTCTGATCCGGAACTACCCGGTCTATCTCTCCACGAAGAACACGATCCTGAAGGCCTATGACGGTCGCTTCAAGGACATCTTCCAGGAGGTGTACGACGCCGAGTTCAAGGCCGAGTTCGAGAAGCGCAAGATCCACTACGAGCACCGCCTGATCGACGACATGGTCGCCTCGGCGCTCAAGTGGTCCGGCGGCTATGTGTGGGCCTGCAAGAACTATGACGGCGACGTGCAGTCCGACATCGTGGCCCAGGGCTTCGGCTCGCTCGGCCTCATGACCTCCGTGCTCATGACGCCGGACGGCAAGACCGTGGAGGCCGAGGCCGCCCACGGCACCGTGACCCGCCACTATCGCGAGCACCAGAAGGGCAAGGAGACCTCCACCAACTCCATCGCCTCCATCTTCGCCTGGACCCGTGGCCTGTCGCACCGCGCCAAGCTCGACAACAATGAAGAGCTGGCCAAGTTCGCCGCCACGCTGGAGAAGGTCTGCGTCGATACCGTGGAAGCCGGCGACATGACCAAGGACCTCGCCCTGCTGGTGGGCGACAGCCAGAAGTGGCTCTCCACCACCGGGTTCCTGGACAAGATCTCCGACAACCTCACCAAGGCCATGGCGTCCTGATCAGCCATTTCCTCGCGGCCGGCCCCTTGCCGGCCGCGAGTTTTCCAGCTTGCAGCCCCTTCTTCAGCTTCGTCTCTTGCCCGCGCCGCCCGCACATGCCGGCCGCCTTTGCTCCAGAGCCGGATGCCCTCTTCAGCAGCCATCCATAGCCCGCTCAAGCCGACTGAAAGCGTGCGTCGCGGCCATTGCGGGGCGGCACGACAGCGCATCGCCATTTGCAGGCTAGGGGCGGCTCCGTTCGGTTCTGCATAACACGGGCACGGCAACGGCGCGGCGAGCGGAATTGGCAACTTGTTACCGCCGCCGAAAAGTAGGCGCTCCCTTCGACCGTCGCTTTCCGCTGCTTTAAGCGCCTATGTGTCCGCGCCCTGCTCGATCCGCCCGCGTTCTTTCTCCCGCGCCGCGTCGATGCGTGCCTGGACGGCCTCTTCTTCAAGGCCGAGGGACAGCAGCAGATGGGCGCAGAGCTGTAGGCTCGCCTCCACTGTCTCCGGAATGACCTGCGACACACCCAGCGCCGACAGCGCGCGGGCATGGGCCGTATCCTTCACCCGCGCCAGAATGAGCGCGTCCGGCCGATGGTGCTGAATGCTGCGGACCATGCGATCGGCAGGCTCGGCGGCATCCAGCGTCACCACGAAGGCGCTCGCCCCCAGGGGATTTACCCGCTCCAGGATTTCCGGCCGGCTGGCATCACCCAGGAACACCTGGCGCCCCGCCGCCTGCTCCGCCCGCACGCAGCGCGGGTCCGCATCCAGCGCGACGAACGGCACGCCCGCCGCCTCCAGCGTCTCCGCGATGATCCGCCCGACCCGCCCGAAGCCGCCGATGACCACATGCCCCGTTGCAGGCGCTGTGACGGACGCCAGGTCTTTCGGGTGCTCCCGGCGCTCCAGCACGCCCCGCGCCACCCCGCCGAGCCGGGCAAGGAGCGGCGTGAAGACCAGCGAGAGCGTGACCACCGACACGAGGAGGCTCGCCCCCTCATGGTCGATGATTCCGGTGGTGGCCAGCAGGCCGAGAACCACGAATGCAAATTCCCCGGTCTGGGCCAGCAGCAGCGCCAGTTCTCCCCCCAGCGGCCGCGCCACGGAGAAGATGCGCGTCGCCAGATAGGTCATGGCGACCTTCACCGCCACGAGGATGGCCACGCCCATCAGCACCAGCGGCAGGCGCGGGAGCACAGCCGCCGCATCCACCCCCATGCCCACCGAGACGAAGAACACGCCGATGAGCAGACCCTTGAACGGCTCGAGATCCACGCTGATCTGGTGCCGGTAGGCGGTGCCGCTCAGCAACATGCCGCCGAGAAAGGCGCCGAGGGCGGAAGACAGGCCCGCCGCATGGGTGAGCCCCGCCGTGCCCGCGACCACCACGAAGCTGATGGCCATGATGAGGTCCCGCGATCCAGTCCCGGCGGCCACCGCCACCAGCGGGGCCAGAAGGAAGCGCCCGGCGAGAAGGATGATGCCGATAGCCGCAACCGCCTTGGTGAAGGCGAGGCCGATCAATTGCAGGACGCTGTCGTCCTGCGTCCCCAGGATCTGGGCCGCCAGCAGCACCGGCACCACCATGAGGTCCTGGAAGAGCAGGACGGCAAGCGCACCCCGGCCGAGCGGGGACAGCACGCGGCGCTCGGCGCTGAGAATTTGCATGACGACCGCCGTGGACGACATGGCGAAGGCAAACCCCACCACCATTGCAGTGCCGGCGGCGACACCGAAAAGCACGCCCACCAGCGCCAGCGCCGCGCCGCAGAACAGCACCTGGAGCAAGCCGACGCCGAACACCTCCCGCCGCAGAGACCAGAGGCGGCCGGCGGAAAACTCCAGGCCCAGCAGGAACAGGAGGAAGATAATGCCCACCTCGCCCACCACCGAGACCTGCTCGATGTCGGAGATGGTGACAAAGCGCACGAGCGGCAGCCTATCGGCCAGCAGGCCCAGCCCATGGGGGCCAACAAGCGCACCGATGAGGATGAAGCCCACGACCGCCCCGATCCGGGCCCGCTGGAACAGCGGCACCAGGACTCCCGCGGCGACCAGATAGACAAACGCATCCTTGGCCCAGAAGCCGTGCTCCATGCGCCTTCCCCATGGCGCGGGGCGGAACGCCCCGAATCATTCCCAGGCACCCGAAGGCACCAAACGGATGGCCTGCACACGCCCGGCGCCGTCCCCGGAGCGATCAAACCAGGCCCTGCTATTCCACGCGCCCCGCTATCCCGCTGGTTGGGTCAAGCCTTCGGCCATCATGGCCCGGCGCATGACCGGCTCGACCATCGGTGCCGAATCACACGCGCCGCAGGATATCCGCGTGCAGAGCGGGCCATCCGTCACAAAATCCGGTCCCCGACACCGATCCAACCAGCAAGCTCAATCGTGCCGGGTATCGGCGCATCTTCGCGAGATCACCGCCGCGCCCGCCGACACGCGAAACCGGCATAAGCGCAGCGCCCGCGTCATGCGGATGGGGTCTGAAACAGCAACAATAAAATCGGCCCGGTCACAACCGCCAATCGGGTGATCCCTCACCTGAATGGCGGTCGGTGTCGGAACATTCAGCCCCGCTTAAAAAGGCAGAGCGCGCAACGATTGGCGCACCACACGATCAAGGCACGTCAATCGGCTTTTCGCGCCACACAATGCAGCCTGTGCGCGAAGAACCTCTCGCGCGACACCTCAGGTACGCAGGCTTGCCTTGCATGCCGGGCCGGCAACCCACCGGCTCAAGCTCCGTTCGTCACCATATGCTCAACCGGCGAGCGCGGCCTCGATGGCAGCGAGGGCCTCGTCGGCCTTGCCGCCGTCCGGGCCACCGCCCTGCGCCATGTCCGGTCGCCCGCCGCCGCCCTTGCCGCCCAGGGCCTCGACACCGACGCGCACCAGCATCTGGGCGTCGAACCGCCCGGCGAGATCGCCGGTCACGCCCACCACCAGCGCGCCCTTGCCGTCCGCCGCCACATTGGCAACCGCGACGACGCCGGAGCCGATCTTGGTCTTCCCCTGGTCCACGATGGACTTCAGGTCCTTCGGATCGGCGCCTTCCATGAGGATGCGCAGATAGCGCGTGCCGGCCACCTCGATGATGGCGGGACCGCTATCCCCGCCGCCACCCATGGCGAGCTTGCGGCGCGCGTCGGACAATTCGCGCTCCAGCTTGCGCCGCTCTTCCACAAGGGCCGCGATGCGCGTATCCACCTCGCCCACGGGTGCCTTCAGCGTGGCGGCTGCCGCCTGCAGGGTCGCATTGGCGCCGTTGAGATAATGGCGCGCCTGGGTGGCGGTCAGGGCTTCCACCCGCCGCACGCCGGACGCCACCGCGCTCTCGCCCACCACGCTCACAAGGCCGATGTCACCCGTTCGCTTCACATGCGTGCCGCCGCACAGCTCCACGGAGAAGGACGCGCCATTGCCCGCGTCCGTCCCCATGGTGACGACCCGAACTTCGTCGCCATACTTCTCGCCGAACAAAGCGCGCGCGCCGGAGGTGATGGCGTCGTCCACCGCCATGAGGCGAGTCTCGACCGGCTCGTTGCGCAGCACATAGGCGTTGACGATCTCCTCCACCTCGGCGAGTTCGTTGTCCGTCATGGGCTTGGGGTGGGAAAAGTCGAAACGTAGCCGGTCGGGCGCCACCAGCGAGCCCTTCTGGGCCACATGATCACCCAGCACACGGCGCAGCGCCTCGTGCAGCAGATGGGTGGCGGAATGGTTGGCGCGCACGGCAGAGCGGCGCGCATGGTCCACCTCCAGCGCCAAAGCGGTGCCCCGCGCCAGCGTCCCTTCGGCCACCTGCACCTCGTGCACGAAGAGATCGCCCAACTTCTTCTGGGTGCTGAGCACCGTGGCGCGCACGTCCTCACCCACCATGAGGCCGGTATCGCCCACCTGGCCGCCGGATTCACCATAGAAAGGCGTCTGATTGAGGATGACGAGCCCCTGCTCGCCCGCCTTGAGGGCCTCCACCTCGGCGCCGTCCTTCACCAGGGCGCAGACCACGCCCTCCGCGCTCTCGGTGTCGTAACCGAGGAACTCGGTCGCGCCCTCGCGCTCCTTGAGGGCGAACCAGACGGTATCGGTGGCCGCCTCGCCGGACCCCTGCCAGGCGGCACGGGCATCCGCCCGCTGGCGCTCCATGGCGGCATTGAAGGCACTGAGATCCACCTTGATGCCGCGCCCGCGCAGCGCATCCTCGGTGAGGTCCAGCGGGAAACCGTAGGTATCGTAAAGCTTGAAGGCCACATCGCCGGGGAAGCTCGCGCCGGACACAAGGCCCGCGCTCTCTTCCTCAAGAATGCCGAGACCACGCTCCAGGGTGCGACGGAAGCGGCGCTCCTCAAGCAGCAGCGTCTCCTGCGCCAGCGGCTCAGCCCGGGCGATCTCGGGATAGGCGCGGCCCATCTCGCGCACCAGGATCGGCACGAGGCGGTGCATCAGCGGGTCCCGGGCGCCGAGAAGCTGCGCGTGGCGCATGGCTCGGCGCATGATGCGGCGCAGCACATAGCCGCGACCTTCATTGGAGGGCAACACGCCATCGGCGGTCAGGAAGACCGATGCACGCAGATGGTCGGCGATCACCCGGTGACTCGCCTTCTGCGGACCGTTCGCGGACACGCCGGTCAGTTCCGCGACCTCGGCGATGATCGCCCGCATGAGGTCGGTCTCGTAATTGTCGTGGGTGCCCTGAAGAAGGGCCGAGATGCGCTCCAGCCCCATGCCCGTATCGATGGACGGGCGTGGCAGGCGCACGCGCTCCCCGCCGGGGAGCTGCTCATACTGCATGAAAACGAGATTCCAGATCTCGATGAAACGGTCGCCGTCCTGGTCCTCGGAACCGGGAGGACCGCCGGGAATGTGCGGGCCGTGGTCGAAGAAGATTTCCGAGCAAGGACCGCAGGGGCCGGTATCGCCCATGGCCCAGAAATTGTCGGAGGTGGGGATGCGGATGATGCGATCGTCGGACAGGCCCGCAATCTTCTTCCACAGAGCGTGGGCCTCGTCGTCCTCGGAATAGACGGTGACCAGCAGGCGGTCCTTGGGGAGCTCAAATTCGCGGGTGATGAGGTTCCAGGCCAGCTCGATGGCGCGGTCCTTGAAATAGTCGCCGAAAGAGAAATTCCCCAGCATTTCAAAGAATGTATGGTGCCGCGCCGTATAGCCGACATTGTCGAGGTCGTTGTGCTTGCCACCCGCCCGCACGCACTTCTGCGCGCTCACCGCCGTGGAATAAGGCCGCTTCTCGACGCCGGTGAAGACGTTCTTGAACTGCACCATGCCCGCATTGGTGAACATGAGGGTCGGATCGTTGCGCGGGACCAGCGGCGAGGAGGACACCGCCTCGTGACCTTCCCGGACGAAATAGTCGATAAAAGTCGACCGGATCTCGTTGACGCCGCTCATCTGCTGACCACCATTACGTCTCGACCGCCGCCCGGCGCGCAACGCGCCGCCGGCCGCCCGATCCGCGCATCGCCCAATTTAAGGGGACACAAGGCCGGGACGGGGAATTTGTCCCTTTAGCGATGACGTTTCCGCTTGTCCAGAAAAGCGGAACCTGTCCCCCCACGACGCCCCCCTTATGGCCGCCACAGGGGCATTCTCCAGCCGCCTTGAAACCATCAATCAGGGCGTACAAGCCGCGCTTCCATCCACCGAGCCGGGACAACATCCGGACAGAGCCCCTCGGAAAGGCCCAGACTGTCTCATCCTGGCCAATCCGGGCAACAGCCTCAGGCTTCCGGCGGCTCGCCCTCCTCACCGTCCACCGGCGCACCCGCCAGAATCTGATCGGCGATGAGGCCCGCATTCTGACGGATCGCCGCCTCAATGCGATCGGCCACTTCCGCGTTCTGCTTCAGGAAGGTCTTGGCGTTTTCACGCCCCTGGCCCAGCCGCTGGCTGTCATAGGAGAACCAGGCGCCGGACTTTTCCACAATGCCCGCTCGTACGCCGAGATCGAGAAGCTCTCCGGTCTTGGAGACGCCCTCGCCGTACATGATATCGAACTCCACCTGCTTGAAGGGCGGGGCGAGCTTGTTCTTCACCACCTTCACGCGGGTCTGGTTGCCCACCACCTCGTCGCGCTCCTTGATGGCGCCGATCCGGCGAATATCCAGGCGAACGGAGGCGTAGAATTTCAGCGCATTGCCGCCCGTCGTGGTCTCCGGCGAGCCGTACATGACGCCGATCTTCATCCGGATCTGGTTGATGAAGATGACCATGGTGTTGGACTTGGAGATTGAGCCGGTGAGCTTGCGCAGCGCCTGGCTCATGAGCCGCGCCTGCAGGCCCGGCTGGCTTTCGCCCATCTCGCCGTCCAGCTCTGCCCGGGGCGTGAGGGCCGCCACCGAATCCACGACCAGCACGTCGATGGCGCCGGAACGCACCAGCGTGTCGGCAATCTCCAGCGCCTGCTCACCCGCATCGGGCTGGGAGATGAGCAGATCGTCCAGATTGACCCCGAGCTTGCGGGCATAGATCGGATCCAGCGCGTGCTCGGCATCAATGAAGGCGCACGTACCGCCGCGCTTTTGCGCTTCCGCGGCCACATGAAGCGCGAGCGTCGTCTTGCCGGACGATTCGGGGCCGAAAATCTCGACGACGCGCCCGCGCGGCAAGCCGCCGATGCCGAGTGCGATGTCCAGGCCGAGCGACCCGGAGGGGATGCTCTCCACCTCCATAGCCTTGCCGCCCTTGCCGAGCCGCATAATCGAGCCTTTGCCAAAATGCCGCTCGATCTGAGACAGCGCGGCATCGAGTGCCTTCGTCTTATCCATTGAGGAACCTTCGACGAGTCGGAGTGTGGCCTGAGTCATCACCGTGCCGCCTTCTAAGCGCAAGGGCTTTTCCAATGGAGATTTTGTACTTCATTTGTTCTAGGTTCGCAATATGTTCTCAAGCTCCCTCCCTATCTTTCGGCGAAATGGAAGGGTTTTCGCTTTTTGTCGTTTTTGAGGGGTCCGCTTGCCAGAGCTATTTGTCGCTCTTTCGGCCGCAAACCCTTGAAGTTGAAGGAAAGGCGCTATTCCTCAATAAACAGCCTGGCAAACGTCCAAACCGACAAACGACAGATAGATATGAAAGCCATTGATTGAAAAGAACTTTTTCGCCAACGCTGAAAGCGCGCTCAACCTGCGGCGCGGGTTGTTGGCCAACCTATTTTTCGGGCTCGGCGCCATCCGTAGACGCTCGGCGGCGGTGTGGCTCCCGAAGGTCTTCTATAGTTGGCCGAGCTCCCCCAAAACGCGGCTCGCGCGATACGCGATCGTACGCTTCACTAAGACGCACAGCTAATTCACCACCGTTTTTCACACACATCGCATGATCTTCGGCCTCTGTAGGTGTCGGCCGTTCTGACAAAAATAATTTCGGCCTCCTAATTTTCTTAAATCTATTTCTTTCAAAGAGATTCCAAACACACCCCAAACGGCATCATAAATAGCTGCATGCCCCAAAAGGCGATTTCCGACCTTAATTTATTGGAAAGATGAACCAAAATATTCGATAATCTTGAAAAGAAAAGTTGTCGGCATTCGGACTTCGCCAGACAAATAATTTTGAAGCGAACGATACGGAAGCTCAATAGCCTGACTAACAGACCAGGCGGAGCGCTTCCGCGCCTTCAGGAGAGCCCGCAAATCGCTCGCCAGCATTTGATCATCGTACGGCACTGAATAGCACCTATTTAGGTGTCATAAACATTGTCATGTTGCACCAGTTAACGCGCACCCCACCCTTATCGGTCGCGGATAGAGGCTTGGAACAGGGACGGCGAACTCGCATCCCTGTCCGGCGAGGACCGGCGAGGATTGCCCTCATCCGGAAAAGATCGACAGAAAGATCCGGAAATCGACACGGAGAGATAACGTACCCAAGAGTGCCATCAAGGCTTGGACGAGGCGCTGCGCCGGCCGCGTCAGTCCAGATAATGCAGGCGTTTCATCACGTCGCCATGGTCCGCAACGATACGCCTCGCCTGCTCCGCGCTTAATTTTCTGCGCCAGCCCCCTGCTTCTCCGGAACCGAAGAAGGTGCCGTCCCCCTTCCATTCCCGGAACCCTTCGACGCTCTCCTGCGCGCGCAACTTTCCGATCGCCGTCGCCTCCACGGCCGCAGCTATGGTTGCGGCATCCGCGGATAGCGCAAGGTTGGGGAGGACGCGCGCCAGTTCCCGCGCCGGGTCGGCCCGCAGATCTTCGAAGCGAACCACCGAGACCGGAAACGTCCCTGGCGCGAGCCAACTCCCCACGTTCGCGCTCCAGCTGCCCCAGCAATCCACCAGGCTGATATTCAACCGGTGGGGCGCAACGGCTATTCTCATGTCCGCACTGGCCATGATCTCAATGCTGCGATCGATCGTCATCCTGAGATGGCGCGCGAGGGAGATCGCCACGTCCCGCGGATCGCGAACCACATAGACGGCACCAAGCGAACACTCAGGCGGATGGAGCCAATCCCCATTTGCGAGAGGATAGCGATGTTCATGGGTTTTCAAGATGAGCGGCTTGGAGAGATTGGCGGCGCGGGCCCGCAGCACGGCTGGCCGCCACAAGAGCACTTCATCCGGCGTCAGATCGGAGGCCGACACGCCCATGGCGTCATCGAAAACGCGACGGTTTATGCCGATTTGCGGGGCGACAGAAATGCGGTTGATATCTATGCCCGCCCCAGAGAGACAGACTTGGATCATCAAGCGGAGCCACGTATTGCCCGACTTCGGATAAGATGCCAGCCAGTAATAGCCGCTCATGTCGCGCCGGCGCCTGCGAGGCCCTCCATATCCAAGACCAGCGCGGGTAGAGCGGCAAAATCGTCGCCCCGAATCCACTCGGTCACGGGTATCTCACGCATCAACGCAGCCAGTCCCTTAAACATCAACTGTCGCAGGCCCAGAGCGAGCGCCAATCTGTGACGATGGACGATATCATCGCGCGCCATCGCCTCCAGGCTCCCCAGCCGCCGCGAACCGCGGTGAGCGGGGAGCTCGGTGCGATGCAAGAGCACCATGTGCCCCGGTGGGATGGGCTCCTGCCGAAACGCCGGTGACGGGACCTGATACTTTTCAAAAGGCGCGCGCACGCGCGGCAAGTGGCCGGTCTCGACCCCCAACTCGATCGCCGAATCCTGCCAGAGCTTCAGCCGGGGGAAGGACGGCCAGATGCGCGTCGGCCCCGCGCCGCCGAACTGCAGCAAACACACGTCGTCGCTGATCAGGCGATGCCCCCGCGCTGCCAGCGCCCCCGCAAGCGTGGACTTTCCCGCGCCGGAAGCACCGGAGATGAGCAAAGCGCGGCCGCCGATCTCCACCGCGCTGGCGTGAAGCGGCAGCATGCCGCGCCGCATGCACAAGGCGGAGAACATGGTTCCCAGGAGGAACACGCGCACATCGTCCCCGGTGACCGGGCCTTCAGCATCGAGCGTGAGGGTAGAGCCCCCGTCCAGCCGATAGCGGCACACGCCGGGTATCTCCAGGCGCAGGCTGTCCGCGTCGAACTGGATGGCCGGGCTGAAGATCGTCGCCTGCGGCCCCAGGGGCGGAACCGGGCCGATGCGAACCTCGATATCAACCGCGCGTGCATCATCGGGCGGGAACGGCAAGAGTTCCGGGAGCGGAACCTCGCTCGACAGCCGCCAGCCGAATAGCCGATAATGAAGTGCCCCCGCCATGGCCGGGGAAGATAGGCAAGGCGATGCCTCCTGTCACGTTTGAGCCGGGGGGCTTCGTTATGCCGGGTATTGGCGGGATCGCGTTCGACCTGGACGACACCGTGATGCGCAGCGCCAATGCGCTGGACGCGGATTTGCCGGGGGAAACGGTCATCCTGAGCATCGCCGACGGCCGCTATTACGGGCTCTCCAATACCAGCCAATATATCTGGCAACGGCTTGCCACCCCTGTCCGGATTCGCGCCCTGTGCGGCGAACTGGCGGAGCGCTACGAGGCCCCGCCCGAGACCATCGAGGCCGGCACGTTGGAGTTCCTCGAAAAATTCCGGCACGTGGGCTTAATCGTCAAAGTCGGCACTGCGGCCGACACCGGGCGTCAGTCTTAATTTCAGAACGACCTCAGCGGCGTGCCATCAAGGCGCGCCGCAACTTTCAGAGGTCAGCGAAGGGCCTTAGGCTGGCACCGGGCGAATCATGGGGGGCATCGGGCGATGATGAGCGTGCCGTTTTTCGGGTTCTTCCTGGCATTTGCAGCCGTGCTGGCGGGCAAGCGGGGAGCGGCCGTGATCGCCTTCGCGCTCTCGCTGGCCTTCACGCTGCTGCTGTTCAAGCTGCACGCCACCGACCCGCTCGCCATCTCGCTTTGAGGCTGCCATGACACCCGCTCTGTCCCGCACCCTCAACGCGCTCGGCCTGCTCGGCATTTCCGCCGTGCTCGCGGTTGCCTTCATCGACCAGTTCGTGTTCGGCGAACTGCCCTGCCCGCTCTGCCTGCTGCAACGCGCGGGCTTCGTGGGCGTCGCGGTGGGCTTGGCGCTCAATGTGCGCTTCGGCCCGCGCCCGAGCCATTATGCCCTGGTGATCCTGGCCGCCGCCGTGGGCTGCGCCATCTCGGTGCGCCAGATGCTGCTGCATATCGCGCCCGGAGATCCAGGCTTCGGGCCGCCGCTGCTGGGACTGCACTTCTACACCTGGGCGACCCTGATCTTCATCGCCGCCATTCTCGGCAGCGCGGCCATGCTGCTGTTCGACCGCCAGTTTTCCTTCGAGCCCGCGCCCGCGGCCTGGAGCGCCGTCGCCCTGGTGGCCGTCATTGCCGGCCTCGTCATGGCGCTGGGGAACGGGGTCTCCACGGTGCTCGAATGCGCGGGCGGTCTCTGCCCCGACAATCCCACGTCGTACATGCTGCTGGACGACGGACCACTGAAATCCCTGCTCGGCCGGTAGTCACCGGCCGATACATAAGGGAAGCTGATAGGTTGGGTTCAAAACTTTTTCTTTTGGGAGCCGGGTTGAAGGTCTAAAGGCGGGGGTGGAGAAACGCCGGTTCGTATCATGCCCCCCTCCCTTCCCGCCCGCCTGGGCAAGCGCCTGTACGACGCCCCCTATCTGCTGTTGAGCCTCACCGCCTTCTTCTGGGCCACAAACATCGTGCTTGGGCGCCATGTGGCCGGAAGCGTGCCGCCCATCACGCTCGCCTGCGTGCGCTGGGCGCTGGCGACGCTGCTCATCCTGCCTTTCGCCTGGCGGCAATTGCGGGCCGACTGGCCCATCATCCTGCGGAACCTGCCCCTGCTCACAGTGCTGGCGGCGGCGGGCATCGCCTCCTTCAATGCCATGAGCTATTATGGGCTCCAGTACACGCAGGCCCTCAATGGCCTGCTGGTGCAGTCCAGTTCGCCGCTGCTCATCGCGCTCTGGAGCCTCCTGCTGTTCCGCGACCGGCTCTCCAAGGGCCAGACGGTGGGTATCGTCATCTCGCTGCTGGGCGTGCTGGTCATCATCAGCCGGGGCGATCTGGATGTGTTGCTGCACCTCAAGCCCAATATCGGCGATGTCTGGATCATCGTGGCACTGGTGATCTATTGCTTCTATGCGGCGATCCTGCGCATTCGCCCCCCCTTGGGGGCGCTATCCTTCCTGGCGACCATCATGGGGCTGGGAGCGATCCTTCTGGTGCCTTTCGCCGTGATCGAAGGGCAGTGGGTGGCGCCCCTACCGCTGGACCTGCGCACGGCGGCGGTGGTCGTCTATGTGAGCATCTTCCCCGCTCTGGTGGCCTATCTGTGCTTCAACCGGGGGGTGGAACTGGTGGGGGCAAACCGGGCGGCGCCCTTCTTCCATCTCATGCCGGTCTTCGGCTCGGCCCTCGCCATCCTGGTGCTGGGCGAGACCTTCGAGTGGTTCCACGGATTCGGCTATGCCCTGGTGATTGCGGGCATCTTCACCGCCACCCGCGCCAAGGCGGCGGGCGCGAAAAGCACGACCCCTGACATGTAAAAGGCCGCCGGGGTCACCGGCGGCCTTTCCATCGATGGGGATCGACACGCTTCAGAAGGCGAGGGCCTTGGCCTGCTTCACATGCGGCAGGGCCACCACCTTGGCCAGGATCTCGCCGGGCACGGGGCCGTCCACTTCCACCAGCGCGATGGCATCGCCGCCCTGGCGGTCGCGGCCCAGCGCGAAGGTCGCGATATTCACGCCGCCATCGCCCAGAAGGCTTGCGAAGCGGCCGATGAAGCCCGGCTTGTCCTCATTGGTCACATAGAGCATGGAGGGCGCGAACTCGGCGTCCACCTTGATGCCCTTGATGTTGACGATGCGCGGCACGCCATCGGCGAAGACCGTGCCGGAGACGGAGCGCTCATAGGTCTCCGTCACCACGGTGAGGGTGACGAGGCTGTCGAAATCGCCCTCGGCGTCGCGGGTGGTCTCCTCCACCACGATGCCCCGCTCCTTCGCCACGCTCGGCGCGGACACCACATTGATGTCGGCGAGCGCGGGACGCAGCAGCCCGGCCACCGCGGAGCTGGTGAGCGCCTTCACCTTCAGCTTCGCCACCTCGCCCTCATAGATGATGCGGATGGTCTTGATGCCGGTATCGGTGAGCTGGCCCGCGAAGGAGCCCAGCTTCTCGGCCAGCTCAATGAAGGGCTTCAGCTTGGGGGCTTCCTCGGCGGTGATGGAGGGGAAGTTCACCGCATTGGAGATGGCGCCGGAGAGCAGGTAGTCGCTCATCTGCTCGGCCACCTGGAGGGCCACATTCTCCTGCGCCTCGGTGGTTGCGGCGCCCAGATGCGGCGTGCAGACCACGTTAGGATGGCCGAACAGCGGATTGGTCTCCGCCGGCTCCACGATGAACACGTCGAAGGCCGCGCCCGCCACATGGCCGCTGTCGAGCGCGGCGCGCAGCGCGCCCTCGTCCACAAGGCCGCCGCGAGCGCAGTTGATGATGCGCACGCCCTTCTTGGTCTTCGCCAGGTTCTCGGCGGAGAGGACGTTCTTGGTCTTCTCGGTGAGCGGGGTATGCAGGGTGATCACGTCGGCGCGGGCCAGCAGGTCTTCCAGATCCACCTTCTCGACGCCGAGATCGATGGCGCGCTCGGGGGAGAGGAAGGGATCATAGGCGATCACCTTCATCTTCAGGCCAACGCCCCGCTCGGCGACGATGGAGCCGATATTGCCGCAGCCGATGATGCCCAGCGTCTTGGCGGTCAGCTCCACGCCCATGAAGCGGTTCTTCTCCCACTTGCCCGCCTGGGTGGAGGCATCCGCCTGGGGGATCTGGCGGGCGAGCGCGAACATCATGGCGATGGCATGCTCGGCGGTGGTGATGGAATTGCCGAACGGCGTGTTCATCACGATCACGCCCTTGGCGGTGGCGGCCGGGATGTCCACATTGTCCACGCCGATGCCGGCGCGGCCGATCACCTTCAGGCGCGTGGCCTTCTCCAGGATCTTCGGCGTCACCTTCGTCGCGGAACGGATGGCGAGGCCGTCATAATTGCCGATGATCTCGGCCAGCTTGTCCTTGTCCTTGCCGAGGTCGGGCTGGAAATCCACCTCGATGCCCCGATCCTTGAAGATCTGGACGGCGGCGTCGGACAGCTTGTCGGAAATGAGAACGCGGGGGGCCATGGTCTGGGCTCCGGTATTGGGGTTGTGAAGACGGCCGCGCGCATGCAGCAAGCCGGTCGTCAAAGCCCTCTCCCGCGTGCGGGAAAGGGTTGGGAGGGGGAAATGGCGAGGCTTCACCACCGAGCGCACCGGGAGAAAGCCTTCGGCCCCCTCCCCAGCCCTCCCTCGAACCGAAGTCGAATGTTTTCGACTTCGGCACCTTTAAGAACCGAACGCGGCAAAAGCCGAGTTCGGGCCGGAGAGGGAGCACGCCACGCTTAAGGGCCGGCCCTCAGGCCGCCTTGGTCAGCGAGGACTTCGCCACGCCATAGGCCCAGTCGAGCCAGGGGGTGAGCGCTTCCACGTCGGAGCGCTCCACCGTGGCGCCGCACCAGATGCGCAGGCCCGCGGGAGCATCACGGTAGGAGCCGATGTCATAGGCGATGCCGCCCTTCTCCAGCCCTGAGGCGATGGCCTTGGCGAAGGCGGCCTGGGCGTCGGCGGGAAGCGCTGTCACGTCCGGGTCCACCACCTTCAGGCAGACGGAGGTGTTGGAGCGGGTCACCGGGTCAGACG
Organism: Aquabacter cavernae; assembly: GCF_003993795.1. GTDB lineage: Bacteria > Pseudomonadota > Alphaproteobacteria > Rhizobiales > Xanthobacteraceae > Aquabacter > Aquabacter cavernae. Next base: position 103,983 of record NZ_RWKV01000008.1, on the reverse strand, counting down.
CGAGGAAATCCACCCACGGCGTACGATGCACCCACTGGGCGATGGCCTCAAAATTGCGGTTGGACCGCTCCTGGAGGCCGGCAAGGCCGCCCACGGACTGTGACCAGCGCAGGGCGTCGATATAGTCTTCCACGCACAGCATGGAGGGCGTGTTGATGGTCTCGCCCTCGAAGATGCCTTCGATGAGCTTGCCGCCCTTGGTCATGCGGAAGATCTTCGGCAGCGGCCAGGCGGGCTTGTAGGTCTCAAGCCGCTCCACCGCGCGGGGGGAGAGGATGAGCATGCCGTGCGCGGCCTCGCCGCCCAGCACCTTCTGCCAGGAGAAGGTCACCACATCGAGCTTGGCGAAATCGAGCTTCTGGGCGAACGCCGCCGAGGTGGCGTCGCAGATGGTCAGGCCCTCGCGGTCGGCCGGGATCCAGTCCGCGTCCGGCACCATGACGCCGGAGGTGGTGCCGTTCCAGGTGAAGACCACGTCATGGCTGAAATCCACCGCCTTCAGGTCCGGCAGTTCGCCATAGGGGGCCGTCATGACGCGGGCATCGGCGAGCTTGAGCTGCTTGGCCACGTCCGTGACCCAGCCTTCGCCGAAGCTTTCCCAGGCGAGCATGTCCACAGCGCGCGCGCCCAGCATGGACCACAGCACCATTTCCACCGCGCCGGTGTCGGACGCAGGCACGATGCCGATGCGGTAGCCCGCAGGCACTTCGAGCACGTCGCGGGTGAGGTCGATGGCTTCCTTCAGCTTCACCTTGCCCACCTTGGCACGGTGGGAGCGGCCGAGGGGCGCGTCGCGCAGCGCGTCCAGCGACCAGCCGGGACGCTTGGCGCAGGGGCCGGAGGAGAAATTGGGGTTTTCCGGGCGGGTCGCCGGAGCATCATGCGTCGTCATGTCAGTCCATCCTTACAGATGGGCGCTCTTCGTTGGGGAAGAGTGTCCCGGCGCCTCGATACGCCCGGCGCCGGGCAAAGGCAAGGCGAGACACGGTTGGAGCGCCTGTTGCCGTCAGTGCCGATAGGGGTCAGTCGTCAGCGGGATCGCCATCCTCGTTCGACTGCTCGGCGTAATAATACCCCTCCTCCCAAAGCCCGGCCTCCTCCGTGCCAGCCTTGTGTGGGTTGTCCAAGGGACGTTCTCCCCTGGAGAATGCCAACTTTCCTTCTTCTAACGGATCAGACGCCATAAACACCTCCCGCGCTGCTCCGTCATATGGGGGGCGTATAAACAGATGCGAGGGGCCAGCTAACTCCGGCTACGCACAAGCTGCGCCCCTCCCCCTCACTTAGTCCTTCCGGTTCAGCAGCACCTGCGTCTCGCGGGTCAGGCGGTCGGCGAAGGCGCTCACCTCGCCCGCCACTGTGCTCACCCCGTGCGCGGCCTCCCGGATCTCGCTGACCGCGCGCGAGACGCCGGTGACGCTCGCGCTCACGCCGCGATTGCTCACCGACTGCTCCTCCATTCCGGACGAGATGGCCGTGAACACCTCCGAGAGGCGGCCGATATTGCCCGTGATGTCGGTGACGGACGCGGCGGCGGCGGCGCTGGTCTGCTGGACGGCCGTCACCTGGTCGCGGATGTCCTTGGTGGCGGCGGCGGTCTGCACCGCCAGGGCCTTCACCTCCTGGGCCACCACGGCGAAGCCGCGCCCCGCCTCCCCCACCCGCGCCGCCTCGATGGTGGCATTAAGCGCGAGCAGGTTGGTCTGGGAGGCGATCTTCTCGATGAGGGCGGTCACGGTGCCTATGCGATCCACGCTGCCCGCAAGGCCGTTCACCAGTTCATCGGTGGCACCGGCCTTGTGGGCCATGTCCCGCGACATGTCGGTGGCGCGCCGGAGCTGGTCGGAGACCTCGTCGAACGAGGCGGACATCTCCACCGCCGAAGCGGAGACGGCGGAAACCATCTGCTCGGAGTGCTCAGCGAGGGAGAGCAGGCGCTCGCTGGAAGACTGCACGCGGTCGGCAGTGCTGCTCATGGCGGAGACCACCTGCGTGACGCCATCCGCGAGGGCGACGCTCTGGGTCATCCAGGTCCAGGTGAGCATGGGCCCCATATAGGCGCCGGTCTCGTCGGTGATGGCGGTGATGCGCAGGTCCAGCGTCTCTGGGCCGGCCTTGATGCGCGCATTATGCGGGAGGTTGCGCGGGTCCGCGAGGATCTCGCGCACCCGGCCGGGCATCTTGTGGAAGACATCGATGGAGGAGCCGATGAGCTGGTCCGCCGTGATGGGCAGATAGCGCTCGATCCGGCGCAGGGTCTCGATGCTCGCCTTGTTGGCATAGTCGATGAGGAAGTCGCCGAGCGTACAGGTCATGACGTTGACGGGCATGTCATCGACCATCTGGCGCAGGCGGCGGGCCGTGGCGGAGAGCACGGGCTCGGTCGGCGCGAACGTCACCAGCGCGTAGCCCTGATGGCCCCGCCCGGCTTCCATGACATCCAGTTCGACCTGCAACGCATGCCCACTGAGGTCGATGCGCCGCTGGAGCGGCAGCCCCTCGCGCTTGGACAAGGCACGGGCGATGGCGGCGAAGTCGGGATGAAGGTCCGCCAGCGCCGCGCCCACCATGGCGCCGGGCGCCACGGGCAGGGCCTGCGCCATGTCGGCGAACGCCGCCTGGGCCCGGCGGTTGACGTAAAGGATGACGAGGCTCTGGGGATCGCAGACAAGAACACAGGTGGGCAGGCGCTCGATGAGTTTTGTGTCCATGGCAACCGGCGCGCTCTGCCGACGCAGAGCGTGTAATCCCTCAAACCCCATCATGATCCTCCTTCGGCCGGACTCACCCAGCCGCGTGGCCCCCCACCTGCCTTTCTGAGCCGACAAGGCTTGTGTGAAACTTGAGCTAGATCATCCGGATGGAGGGTTTTTTGGATTCGCTCTGGATCCCAAAAAGATGCCCCTCCGATGATACCATCAAAAAGATGGTAAGCTGGAAAACTGTTCCGCAGCATTCGCTTAGATGAATATCCGCTCAGGTTGCCCGCGACAGGCCGATCCTGCTTCGGATGCAGGGAAGCAGGCCGGCGCGCGGCCCTACCCCTTGGGGTTCAGCAGCGGCTCGATCTCGCCGCTCAGGCGCTCGGCGAATTCGGAGACCTCGCCCGCCACCGAGCTGACGCCCACAGCCGCCTCGCGGATTTCGGCCGAGGCACGGGACACGCCGTCGATGCTCTCGCTCACCGCGCGATTGGATTCCGACTGCACCGACATGCCGGAACTGATGGAGGTGACCACCGAGGAGAGGCGGGTGACATTCTGGGTGATTTCGGAAACCGCCGCCGCCGCCTCGCCGCTGGCCTGCTGCACCGCGCCCACCTGGGCGCGAATATCCTTGGTGGCATCGGCGGTCTGGACGGCAAGCGCCTTCACCTCCTGTGCCACCACCTCGAATCCCTTGCCCGCCGTTCCCACCCGTGCCGCCTCGATGGTGGCGTTGAGGGCGAGCAGATTGGTCTGGGACGCGATCTTCTCGATGAGCGCGGTCACCGCTCCGATGCGCTTCACGCTATTGGCAAGGCTGTTGACGATCTCGTCGGTGGAGCCGGCCTTGTCCGCCGTCTCCTGCGACATGGCGAGCACCTCATTGAGGCGGCCGGAAATCTCGTCGAAGGAATTCGACATCTGCACGGCTGAGGCCGAGACGGTGGAGGCCACGTCCTCGGATGTCTGCGTGAGGGCCAGAAGCCGCTCGCTGGAGGAATGCACCGTCTCGGACGTGCGGGTCATGGCGCCCACCACGTCCGACACCCCGTTCGCCACCTGCACGCTGTCCGTTACCAGAGCCCAGGTGAGCATGGGCCCGGCATAGCTGCCGTCGGGATTGGTGATGGCGGTGATCCGCAGGTCCAGGCTCTCCGCCCCCAGGCGGATGCGCGCCTGGTGGGGCAGGTTGCGCGGGTCGGCCAGAAGCTCGCGCCACCGGGCGGGCTGCTGGTGGAACACGTCGATGGTGTTGCCGAGAAGCTGCTCGGCGGTGATGGGCAGGAGATGCTGGATGCGGCGCAGCGTCTCCACGGTCGCCTTGTTGGCATAGTCGATCCGGAAGTCCTTCGGATCACAGGTCATGACGTTGATGGGCATGTCATCCACCATCTGCCGCAGATGGCGCACCCGCGCCTCCTCGGCCACAAAGTCGGTGGTGACGTTCCAGGTAAGCTGGAGATAGCCGCGCTCGCCGCGCGCGTCCCGGATGGAATCCACATGGAATTCCAGCGTCTCCCCGTTGAGGGTGACGGCCATGCGATGGGCCGTTTCGGTGGCGCCGAGAATGTGCTCCCGCTGCTCCCGGAAGGCGGGGTGGAGCGTGTCCAGCGGGTTGCCGATGAGCGCGTCCGGCTTCACCGGGAGCACATGGGCGATGCCCTCCAGAAGCCGCATGGAGCGGCCGTTGGCATAGCGGATCACGAAGCTTTGGGGGTCGCACAGCAGAACGGCGGACGGCAGGCGATCCAGCAGGCGGGTATCGATGGCAGGTGGCACGATGTCCCGCCGGAAAGTCCCGGTTCCAAAAGCCATCGACAATCTCCAAAGCGCAAAATGATGCAAAATCAAAAATACAATGGCGCAAGCTTCGGCACCGAAGCTTGCGCGAGCCTGGGCGGGCCCGTCCCTTAAGGGGATCTCAGGCGAAGGCGGCGACGCGGTTCCTGCCCGCCGCCTTGGCCTGGTAAAGTGCCTTGTCGGCGCCCTCCAGCAAGTCCGCGACGCTCAGGTTGGTTCCTGGCCCCACTGCGTTCACGCCGATGCTGACCGTCACCCGGGGAACCGGGCTGTCGGCGCGCCCGGTCTCCTGCGCGATGCGCGATCGCAAGGCGTCGGCCAGCCCCAGGGCCGCGTGCGCATCCGTGTCGGGCAGGATGACGGCGAACTCCTCCCCGCCATAGCGCGCCGCCATGTCGCCCGGGCGGCGAAGACTGGCATCGATCAGGCGCGCCAGCACCTTGAGCACCTCGTCGCCGCGGGCATGGCCGTAGCGGTCGTTGAGGACCTTGAAGCGGTCCACGTCGATGAAGAGCAAAGCGAGCGAGGCGTTGGTGCGCCCCGTGCGGCGCCACTCCCGCTGGAGCATCTGGTCGAAGTGGCGACGGTTCGGCAGTCCCGTCAGCCCATCGGTCAGGGACAGGAAGGCAAGGTCGGCCTCCGCCGCCGCCCGCCGCCGCAATTCCCGCCGCAACAGGACGGCGAACATGACGAGAGCGCCGCACAGCACCACCGTCACCGCGCCGATTGCCAATGCGCGCTCGCGCCAGTCCTGGAGTATGTCGCGGACCGAGATCCCGACGCTGAGAACCAGCGCGTCGGCGGGAATGGGAGCGAAGGTATAAAGGCGCTCCACATCGTCCACGGCGGCCACGAAGGAACCACTCCCCTCCGCCTTCATGCGCTGGAAAAGGGGTTTGTCAGCAATATTCGCGTGCACCGCGCCCAAGCCGGGCTCCGGATGGCGCATGAGCACCGTGCCGTCGCGGGTCCCGATCCCGATCTCGCCGTCAGCGCCCAGATCCACTCCCTTGAAGAGATTGGAAAAATAAGACAAGCGGATGGCCATGACGATGACCCCGCCGAAGGTGCCGTCCGGCTCGGTGAGGCGGCGGCTGAGGGCGAAGAAGGGTTCGCCGCGATCCAGGCGGCTGAGATGCGGGGCGCTGAGGAAATGGTTCGCTCCGGGCCGGTCGCGGTGCACCTGGAAATAGTCCCGGTCGGCGAAATGGCCTCCGCGCGGAGGGAATTGCTCGGATTCGGAGATCAGCTCTCCATTGCGGTCCAGCACGAACACCACCGCCAGATGGCGCGCCTTCTCCGCAATGATGCCGAGCAGCTTATGTAGGCTCTCGGGCGGCTGGCGGCCGCCTTCCGCGGCCTCCCAGGCGCTGGCGCCGAGGTCGAGCGCGAAGGAATAGACACGCATATTGGCGTCGATATTGCCCGCGATGGTGGTCAGCAGGTTCTGCGAGACTTGCCGGGCGTGCTCCCACGCATCCTGCCGCATCTGCCAAAGCACGACGCCCACCACACACAGGACCGACACGACCGCGGCCAGCGTCCCGGTGAACAACACCCGCGCCAAGGGCGGGGTTGGCAGGCCGGCACGCCTGCGTCCACCATCCGCCCCATGCTGGGACTGCCCCTCCTGCGTCGCGATTCCCGCAGTTTTCATAAGTCTTGCTTCGCTTCAGGGCACCGCCCGGAGGACCTAGACTTTCACATTGCGGTTTAACCACCCACTTGTCGATGAAGAACCGTTCCTCGTTGCCGTTCAGAATGGAACAGGTTCTCGGCCCTTTCGGAGGCAAGTGGCGCATCGATCACTTGGACCGCGACAAAACCCCCTCGGGCTCAGTCGGCCGCACTCTCGAACGCGGCAACGAAGGCCGCGACGCGCCGGTCGAACCTTATGTCCGAGTGGCGGATGGGACGCACCAGCGACAGCCCTTCGATGGACCGAGCGCGGGAGAGCGCAACATAAGCCTGCCCGGCCGCGAAGGCGCCGCCCTCGAAATCAATGCGCACATCCTCAAGGGTAAGGCCCTGGGCCTTGTGCATGGTCATGGCCCAGGCGGGCGCCAGCGGAAGCTGGGTATAGGTGCCCACCACCTGCGCTTCGATGCGCCCCGTGGCCTCGTCCCAGCCATAGCGCAGGCGCTCCCAGGTGAAGCTCTCGATCTCCACGGTGGGCCCGGCATCGAGCCGCACCAAAGCGGAATGGGCGCCAATGCCCACCACCGTTCCAACCGAGCCGTTCACCCAGCGCCGGGCCGGGTCATTGCGCAGCGCCATGACGCGGGCGCCCGGCTTCAAGGCAAGCCGCTCGGGCACGGGCAGGCGGTCGCCTTCCAGCCCGAACTCTCCCTTCAGCAGGCCCGCGAAGGTGCGCTCGCCCCCCGCTAGAGCGGCGAGGCCCCGCTGGTTGTAGGCGTCGGCCCGGGCATTGGTCGGCGTGAGCAGCACCGGCATGGTGCCGGGGCGGTGGTCGCGCACGCAGGCGGCATTCAGCGCCTCCACCGCCTCGCGCAGCCCGATGCCACGCCGGATGGCGCTGAGCATGGCGATGAAGACATCGTCCGACTGGCGGTGCACCTTGGTGAACGGCACCCGCGCCACCGCCCGGGCACGCAGCGACAGGGCGTCGAAAGCGAAGGGGCCGCCATAGCCCATGCGCTCCAGCATCTCCTGTTCCGCATAGGGCACAACGGGGGGAAGCTGGAGGAAGTCGCCCACCAGCACCACCTGGACACCGCCGAACGGCTCGTCCCGGTCCCGCGCGATGCGCATGCTGCGGTCCACCGTGTCGAGAAGGTCGGCCCGCACCATGGAAATCTCGTCGATCACCAAGCGGTCGAGCTTCTTCAGCAGACGGCGCACCTGGACGCGCGGCTTCACCTCGTCGGGATTGAGGATGCGCGGCGGGATGCCGAAGAAGGAATGGATGGTCTGCCCGCCGAGCTGGAGCGCGGCGACGCCGGTGGGCGCGAGGAAGACCTGACGCCCGCGCGGCTCCTTGCGCAGGTCATGCAGGAAGGTGGTCTTTCCCGTGCCGGCACCGCCGAGCACCATGATGGTGCCCGCGCCGGCCTCGATATGGGCCAGGGCGCGCGGGGCGCCCTCCAGTGCGGCGGGAGCGTTCACCGCAGCAGGCCAGCCTCCTTGGCCAGGTCCGCCAAGGTCTTCTGGGGCCGCGCGCCCACATGGGAGATCACCTCGGCGGCAGACAACGCCCCGAGCCGCAGCGACGTGGCCGGATCGAGTCCGCGCGCATGGCCAAACAAATAGCCGGCGGCGAACAGGTCGCCCGCGCCGGTTGTGTCCACCACCTCGGCCACCGGGGCGGCCGGGACGGTGACGAGGGCGCCGCCGGCACAGAAGAGCGCGCCCTTCTCGCTGCGCGTCACCACCGCCTGCTTCGCTTCTTCCCGCAGGCGGGCGAGCGCCGCGTCGAAATCGCCGGTCTCGTAGAGCGACTTCACCTCGGCCTCATTGGCGAAGACGAGATCCACCACGCCGCGCCGGATGAGATCCAGGAACTCGGCCCGGTAGCGGTCCACGCAGAAGGCGTCGGACAAGGTGATCGCCACCTGCCGCCCAGCGCCATGGGCGATGTCGGCGGCGGCGAGGAAGGCCGCCTTGGCGGGCGCCGGATCCCACAGATAGCCTTCCAGATAGGTGACGGAGGCGCGCGCGATGACGGCTGCGTCGATATGGGAGGTGGTGAGGTTCTGCGCGGCGCCCAGATACGTGTTCATGGTGCGCTCGCCGTCCGGCGTCACCAGGATCAGGCAGCGCGCGGTGGCCGGGCCCTCTGCGGCGGCGGCAGTCCCGTAGGCGACGCCCGCCGCGCGGATGTCGTGGGCGAACACCGTGCCGAGCCCGTCATCCCGCACGAGGCCGATGAAGGCGGCCTGCCCACCGAGGGATGCGACACCCGCCGCCGTGTTGGCGGCCGAGCCGCCGGAAATCTCCACGCCCGGCCCCATGGCGCCGTAGAGCGCTTCCGCCCGCGCCTCGTCGATCAGGGTCATGGCCCCCTTCGCCATGCCTTGCGCCAGCAGGAAGTCCTCCTGCGCGCGGCTGATGACGTCAACGATGGCATTGCCGATGGTCACAACATCAAGTGTGGAAGGCACGGGCCGCAGGCTCCCAAGAGTCAGGATGCAAGAGTCAGGATGCGCGTCCCTAGCATTGCGGGACGGGCGGGGGCAACGCATCCGAGCCCCAATGCCGGGCACGGGCGCAGGCGGGAGCGGCATTATTCACCTTGTCATCGTCGCTCATACATTTTGAGCGGCGCCCGGCACGCAGAGCAGGTATTAGAGGCTGGATACGGGATCATCGGCCCCATGCGGGCCGCAGAGGGCTGTGGGATGGCGCGCAAATATTTCGGGACGGACGGGGTGCGGGGCCGTGCCAATGCCACGCTGACGGCGGACCTCGCGCTGCGGGTCGGCATGGCGGCGGGACTTGTCTTCCGCCGCGGCGAGCATCGCCACCGCGTGGTGATCGGCAAGGACACGCGCCTGTCCGGCTACATGATCGAGAACGCCTTGGTGGCGGGCTTCACCTCGGTGGGCATGGACGTGCTGCTGCTCGGCCCCATGCCCACGCCTGCGGTGGGCATGCTCACCCGCTCCATGCGTGCCGATCTCGGCGTAATGATCTCCGCCTCACATAATCCCTTCGATGACAACGGCATCAAGCTGTTCGGCCCGGACGGCTTCAAGCTGTCGGACGCCATCGAGCTGGAGATCGAGGATCTGATCGACCAGGAATTCGCCCGCAAGCTGGCCAAGCCCGCCGAGATCGGCCGCGCCCGCCGGCTGGAAGGCGTTCACGCCCGCTATATCGAATATGCCAAGCGCACCCTGCCCCGGAACCAGTCCTTCGACGGTCTGCGCGTGGTGGTGGACTGTGCCAACGGCGCGGGCTACCGCGTCGCCCCTGAGGCGTTGTGGGAGCTGGGCGCGGAAGTGGTCGCCATCGGCACCGAGCCGGACGGCCTGAACATCAACCGGGACGTGGGCTCTACCTCCCCCGCCGCTCTGGCCGCGAAGGTGCGTGAAGTACGCGCCGACATCGGCATCGCCCTCGACGGCGACGCGGACCGCGTCATCATCGTGGACGAGAAGGGCCATGTGGTGGACGGCGACCAGATCATGGCCGTGGTGGCCGAGAGCTTCCGCGAGGACGGTCGCCTCTCGCGCGACGGCATCGTCGCCACCGTCATGTCAAATCTCGGCCTGGAGCGGCATCTGAAGGACATTGGCCTCACCCTCGCCCGCACCTCCGTGGGCGACCGCTACGTGCTCGAACGCATGCGCAGCGAAGGCTACAATGTGGGTGGCGAGCAGTCGGGCCACATCATCCTGTCCGACTATGCCACCACTGGAGATGGACTCCTGGCGGCACTCCAAGTGCTGGCCGTGGTGGCGCGGCGTGAGCGGCCGGTGTCGGAAGTTTGCCACCGCTTCGAGCCGCTGCCGCAGATCCTCAAGAATGTGCGCTATCGCTCCGGCCAGCCGCTGGAGGCGCCCTCCGTCATCTCCGCCATCGCCAATGCGGAAGAGAAGCTCGCCAATCACGGTCGCCTCCTCATCCGCCCCTCCGGGACGGAACCCGTCATCCGTGTGATGGGCGAAGGCGACGACCGCGATCTCGTGGAATCGGTTGTTGACGAAGTCATCGACGCGCTCCAGCGCGTCGCCGCCTGACGCGCACACCCGCAGGCACATTCGTGCTCGCACCGGGCGCGTGACGCCCGCTCCTTCAAGGGGCGGGCGCCTTTGGGCATACGATCAGGGTTAATCGACCATTAATGACGGCGTGCGAGCCTCGGATTCGCTGTCCCTGTCTCCTTGCGGATGACATTGCAAATGCAGACCCTTTTCCGCTTCACATCGTGCGCGGCCTCGGCCGCCGTCTTGTCCTCGGGAGCCCTGGCGGCGGATCCGGGGGCGCTCTCGCCCGGCCGCCCCGGCGATTTCACGCTTACGGCCCCCGCCATTGAGGAAACGGTATCCGATGGCGGCTGGTATGTGCGCGTCGATGCGGGCGGATCGCGCCTCGCCAGCGGAACCGGCACCATCGGCACCCGCTCCCAGCCCTATGGCGGCCCCGGCTGGACCGCGGGCGTCGGCCTCGGCTACCGCTTCACGCCCCATTTCCGGGCCGATGTGACCGCCGACTTCATCAGCCATTCCCGCCTTCAGGAAAAGGTCTTCCTGGCCAACGCCTATTGGGACCTGTTCACCATTGGCCGCGTCACGCCCTATGTGGGCGTGGGCGTGGGCGCGGGAGAGGTCTCTCTCTCCTCCAGCGCGCCCATCGCCGTCGCCTTGCCAAATCTCGAGCGTTATGACTGGCAGGCCGCCTGGAGCTTCGTGGCGGGCGCCTCCTGGGCCATCACGCCCGCCTGGACCCTGAATGCGGGCTACCGCTTCATCGACCTCGGCTCTCCGACCTTCGACATTCAGGGACGGCCGGTGGACCTCGTCATGTCGGGGATCCGGGAGCAGCAGTTCCGGCTCGGCCTGCGCTACGCGCTGAAGTAGGCAGCGGTCTCGGTCGTCCGCTTTACCTCGGCGCCTTTCAGGCCAGCTCGGCCCTTCATGCGGCGAATGCGCGCCAGGACAAGTTGCGAATGGTAGGGGCGCTGCAGTTGCGGCCCTTCCTCGCACAAATCCTCCGCCTCTCTCGCAGCCACGGCCGTGGAGCCGGCCGGGATGATGTCGATGTGGGGATAGGTGTCGCGCAGATGGTTGCGCAGGGCGAAACCGCGCGGGGCGCCCGGCGCCTCCAGGTCGAACAGGACCGTGTCCACCGCCGGTGTCCCGTACTCCAGGACCGCGATCAATTCCTCAGAGGTCGCCGCCTCCACCACCTGATAACCGCATTCCCGCAGATATTCCGCGAGCACATGGCGCGCCACCACGTCGCCATCCAGGAGCACGACACAAGGGCGCTGTTTTTCATCGGGAGCATCGGTAGCCATTCGTCATCTCCTTTCCATGATTGCGAGGATCGCCGACACGGCATCGGCGGGCAGATAGGGCTTGCGCAGGAACGCGACACCCGGATCCACCAACGAGCTTTCGAGATGGCCTGACGTGACCACCACGGGCAGGTCTGGACAGGTAGCGCGAACCCTGCGGCTCAGTTCGAGCCCATCAATGGGGCCGGGCATCCGCACGTCGGTGAAGATCAGGTCGGCCTCGACACCGGCCGCCAGCAGGTCGAGCGCTTCTCCCGCGCTTGCCGCCTCCACCACGGTAATGCCCCGCGCACGCAGGAGATCGCTCAGGACCAAGCGCAACAGAGGCTCGTCCTCCACCACGAGGACGGTGCGTGCCACGGGTGTCGACGCCTGCGACATACATAGGTTGTCCATACTTCCCCACCTAGCCTCCGGACGACTTAACGCATTTGCCGCACAACTTGTTCCGCTCAAGCCCCCGCTGCCTGCTTACGCACCGATTGGCCGCGCGCGACGAAGCTCGTAAGGTACGGCCCGCTTCGGCGGGCCCGCGACGGACCGCTTCGCTCGGCCTTGGAAATGCGGGGAGTTTCATCGGTGCTTGACCTCACTCATGCCTCAGGCATCGCGGCAGAGGCGAAGAGCCTGCTCGAACGCCTGGGCGTCCCCACGGATGTGATCAGCGGTGGATCCCTGCCCGCCCGCTCGCCGCTCACGGGAGCGGAAATCGGCCGCATCGTGCCGACGCCCTCCCCCGCCGAGGCCATCGGCCGCGCCCACCAAGCCTACCTGTCCTGGCGCACCGTGCCCGCGCCGCGCCGGGGCGAACTGGTGCGCCTGCTGGGCGAGGAGTTGCGCGCCGCCAAGGCCGATCTCGGGCTCCTGGTGACGCTGGAGGCGGGCAAGATCACCTCGGAGGGCCTCGGCGAGGTCCAGGAGATGATCGACATCTGCGACTTCGCCACCGGCCTGTCGCGCCAGCTTCACGGCCTCACCATCGCGACCGAGCGGCCGGACCACCGGATGATGGAAACCTGGCACCCGGCGGGCGTGGTGGGCGTGATCAGCGCTTTCAACTTCCCGGTGGCGGTCTGGTCCTGGAATGCCGCCCTCGCCTTCGCGTGCGGCGACGCCGTGGTCTGGAAGCCCTCGGAAAAGACCCTTCTCACCGCCCTCGCCGTGCAGGCGCTGTTCGAACGGGCCGCCGCCCGCTTCGGCGGCGTGCCGGAGGGCCTCTCCACCCTGCTGCTGGGCGGGCGCGAGGCAGGCGAGGCGCTGGTGGATGACCCGCGCGTGCCCGTGATCTCGGCCACCGGCTCCACGGCCATGGGCCGGGCTGTGGCGCCCCGCGTGGCGTCCCGCTTCGGGCGCGCCATCCTGGAACTGGGGGGCAATAACGGCGCCATCGTCACCCCGTCGGCCGATCTCGATGTGACGCTGCGCGCCGTCGCCTTCGCGGCCATGGGCACGGCCGGACAGCGCTGCACCACCCTGCGCCGCCTGTTCGTGCATGACAGCGTCTATGACATACTGGTGCCGCGCCTGAAGGCCGCCTACGGCTCCGTGCAAGTGGGCGATCCGCGCGCGGCGCAGACGCTCATCGGCCCGCTCATCGACCGTCCTGCCTTCGAGGCGATGGCCCGCGCCCTGGACGCCGCACGGCGCGAGGGCGGCACGGTGACGGGCGGCGCCCGGGTGGAAGCCGAGGCATTCCCTGACGCCTTCTATGTACGCCCGGCCCTCGTGGAGATGCCCGGCCAGAGCGAGGTGGTGCGCGCGGAGACCTTCGCGCCCATCCTGTATGTGATGCGCTATTCCAGCCTGGAAGAAGTGATCGCCCGGCATAATGACGTGCCCCAGGGCCTCGCCTCGTCCATCTTCACCACCGACCTGCGGGAAGCCGAGCGTTTCCTGGGCGCGGCAGGCTCCGATTGCGGGATCGTCAACGTCAATATCGGCCCGTCCGGCGCCGAGATCGGCGGGGCGTTCGGCGGCGAGAAGGAGACCGGCGGGGGGCGCGAGGCAGGCTCCGACAGCTGGAAGGCCTATATGCGCCGCGCCACCAACACCATCAATTACGGCTCCACCCTGCCCCTGGCCCAGGGCGTCTCCTTCGACGTGGGCTGAGCCGCTTTCCCCATCGCCCGGCCGAGGCGCCGGGCCTTTTTCCGTTTCTCCTGAAGGATTGCCCAAATGTCCACGCCCCGCCCGGCCCCGCGCACCGGAGGCCAGCTCATCGTCGATCAGCTCATCGCCCAGAAGGTGGACCGCATCACCTGCGTGCCCGGCGAGAGCTATCTGGCCGTGCTGGACGCGCTGCACGACGCGGACATCGACGTGCTGGTCTGCCGCAACGAGGGCGGCGCGGCCATGATGGCGGACGCCTACGGCAAGATGACCGGCCGCCCCGGCATCTGCTTCGTGACGCGCGGCCCCGGCGCCACCAATGCCAGCGCGGGCGTGCATATCGCCGCCCAGGATTCCACGCCGCTCATCCTCTTCGTCGGCCAGATCGAGCGCGGCATGCGCGAGCGGGAAGCCTTCCAGGAACTGGACTACAAGGCGGTGTTCGGCTCCATCGCCAAATGGGTGGTGGAGATCGACCAGGTGGAGCGCATCCCGGAACTGATCTCCCGCGCCTTCCGCGTGGCTATGCAGGGTCGTCCCGGCCCGGTGGTGATCGCCCTGCCCGAGGACATGCTGATGGAGACCGCCGAGGTGGCGGACGCAGCTTATGTGGAGCCTGCCGCCCCCGCTCCCGCGCCCGCGGACATGACGCGCCTCGCCGCGATGCTGCGTGAGGCTGAGAACCCTCTGTTGATCATCGGCGGCACCCGCTGGACGCCGGAGGCGACCGCTGAACTCGCCGACTTCGCGGCCCGCAGCGCCCTGCCCATCGCCACGTCGTTCCGGCGCGCCGACCGCTTCCCCTCCGACCATCCCTGCTATGTGGGCGATGTGGGCATCGGCCCCAATCCCAAGCTGGCCGCGCGCGTGAAGTCTGCCGACCTGCTGATCCTGCTGGGCGCCCGCATGTCGGAGATGCCGTCCTCCTCCTATAGCCTCATCGACATTCCCACCCCGACCCAGAAGCTGGTGCAGGTGCATCCCAGCGCCGACGAGATCGGCCGCGTCTATCAGCCCGTGCTGGGCATCGAGGCGACGCCCGGCACCTTCGCCGCCGCGCTCTCGCAGATGACGGACGCGCCCCAGGGCAAGTGGGAAGAGACCACCCGCCAGGGCCATGCGGACTATCTCGCCTGGACCGAGACCCCCGCCAAGCTGCCCGGCACTTTCCAGTACGGCGAGGCGGTGAAGGCGCTGCGCGACCTGCTGCCGGAAGACACCATCATCTGCAATGGCGCAGGCAATTACGCCACTTGGCTGCATCGCTATTTCCGCCTGCGCGGGCGCATGCTCCACCTCGCGCCCACATCCGGCTCCATGGGCTATGGCGTCCCGGCGGCGGTGATGGCGAAGCGCCAGTCGCCCAGCAGCACCGTGGTCGCCTTCGCGGGCGATGGTTGCTACCTCATGAACGGCCAGGAATTCGCCACGGCGGTCCAGTATGAGATCCCGCTGATCGTGGTGCTGGTGGATAACGGCATGTACGGCACCATCCGCATGCACCAGGAGCGCGAATTCCCCGGCCGCGTCTCGGCGACCAAGTTGCGCAATCCCGATTTCGCCGCCTATGCCCGCGCGTTCGGCGGCCATGGCGAGACGGTGGAGACCACCGAGGACTTCCTGCCCGCCTTCGAGCGCGCCCAAGCGAGCGGCCTGCCCGCCATTCTCCATTGCAAGATCGACCCGGAAGCCATCACCCCCTCCCGCACGCTCACCGCCATCCGCGACGAGGCGCTGGCGAAACAGGAAAAGTGAGGTCGGAGGAGCTGAACCGAGCGGCGCTTGCCTGCCGGGGAGGGCGCGCGATTTCCCCCTCCCCACCCCTCCCCCGCAAGCGGGAGAGGGCGCAGGCCACGCTGATGAGGCTCTGTCGCGAGTTGCCGGAAATGGCCTTTCCAACTCATCGCCGACAGGCACGCTCAAGGGCAGGTGCAACCACTCCGCAACACGCTGCCCCCTCCCTAACCCTCTCCCGCTTGCGGGGGAGGGTTAGGGAGGGGGCAGCGAGGGCGGGATTTAAAGCACGGCAACCGAGCCGGAGTTCGAGAGACGGCAACCGCCTCTCCCCACCGGCTTCAGCCCTTCATCACGAGGCTTTGCCCCGTCATCTGCTCCGGCTTGGCCACGCCCATGAGGGACAGGAGCGTGGGGGCGACATCCGCAAGGCGGCCGTTCTTCAGCGCGAAGCCGGGACGCCCCACCAGCATGACCGGAACCGGGAAGGTGGTGTGCGCCGTATGAGGCCCACCGGTCTCCGGATCCCGCATCAATTCGCAATTTCCGTGGTCGGCGGTCACCAGGAGCGCGCCGTCCATGGACAGCACCGCCTCCGCGATGCGGCCGAGACCGCGATCCACCGTCTCCACCGCCTTGATGGCGGCGGGCAGGCTACCCGTGTGGCCGACCATGTCGGGATTGGCGAAATTCAGGATAACGAGGTCGTAGTCGCCACTCTCGATGGCCACCACCGCCTTGTCGGTCAATTCCGGCGCCGACATTTCCGGCTGGAGGTCATAGGTCGCCACCTTCGGCGAAGGCACGAGGATGCGCTCCTCGCCCGCATAGGGCTCTTCCCGTCCGCCGCTGAAGAAATAGGTGACGTGCGGATACTTCTCCGTCTCCGCCATGCGCAACTGGGTGCGCCCCGCCGCGGCGACCGTCTCGCCCAGGCCCATGTCCAGGGACTGGCGCGGGAACAGCGTCTTCATCACGCCATCGAGGCCGGAGCTGTAGGAGGCCATGCCCGCCGCCGCCACGAAGCGGATGGGCGTGCCCCGGTCGAAGCCGTCGAATTGCGGCAGCAGCAGCGCATCCAGGATCTCGCGGGCGCGGTCGGCGCGGAAATTGGTGCACAGGATGGCATCCCCATCCGCCATGCCCGCATAACCGCTAATCACCGCCGGATTGAGGAATTCGTCGGAGAAATCCGCCGCATAACTGGCGGCGACAGCCGCCTCCGCGCTCTCGAACACCGTGCCCCTGCCGTGCGCCAGAAGTTCATAAGCACGCTGCACGCGCTCCCAGCGATTGTCGCGGTCCATGGCGTAATAACGCCCGCAGACGGTGGCCACCGGAACGGCGGCAGGCAGGTCCGCAACGAGGCGCACCATGAAGTCGGCGCCCGAGCGCGGGGGCGTGTCACGCCCGTCCGTGAAGGCATGCACCTTCGCGGGGATGCCCTCCTCCGCAAGGAGCCGGGCCACCGCCACCGTATGATCCTGATGGGCATGCACGCCGCCCGGCGACATGAGGCCGAGGATGTGGCAGGTGCCCCCGCTCGCCTTCAGCGCCGCCACAAGGCCGCTGTCCGCGAGGCGCGTCTTCAGGCTGCCATCCTCGATAGCGGCATCGATGCGCGGCAGGTCCTGCATGACCACGCGGCCCGCACCCAGATTGAGATGGCCCACTTCGGAATTGCCCATCTGCCCCACGGGCAGGCCCACATCCCGACCGGACGTGGCGAGGAAGGCGTGGGGCGAAGATCCGTAGAGGCGATCGAAATTGGGCGTGCGGGCGAGGCGCACCGCATTGTCCGCGCTGTCATCGCGCCATCCCCATCCATCGAGAACGACCAGCATGGTGGGCACGCGCGACGACATGACAGACCTCACTCCAACAGCGGCGCCTGAAACGACCGCGACGGTCGCGTCATGACGCCTTCCTTGTGGCAAGGTCAAGGCGGTAAGGTCCCCGAGACGGATCATCGAGGGAATGGGGCATGCTTGAGGTTCTGGTGGTGGGCGCGGGCCCGGTGGGTCTTGCGCTGGCGTGCGAACTGGTCCGGCACGGCATCCGCCCCCGCATCATCGAGGCGCATCTGGCGCCCCTCCCCTTCTGCCGCGCCATCGGCGTGACGTCCCGGACCCTGGAAGTCTATGAAGACATGGGCGTGGCCCGGCAGATGATCGATGCCGGTCTCTGGCTCACCGCCACGCGGCTGGCAGTGACCGGGCAGCCCGTGCGCGATCTTGCCACCGACCTGTCCGATCTGCCCTATGCCGCCCTCGGTGTGCCCCAGGGCGAGACCGAGCGGGTTCTCGCGGAACATCTCTCCCGCTTCGGCATCACGGTGGAGCGGGGCGTGCGCCTCACGTCCCTGACCCAGGAAGGCGGCATCGTGCGCGCGGACCTGGAAGGCCCCGGTGGCGCCGAGGTAGCGCATACCCGCTATGTGGTGGGATGCGACGGCGCCCATTCCAGTGTTCGCCATTTGCTGGATATTCCCTTTGAGGGCGAAGCCTGGCCCTACCCCTTCATGCTGGGTGATGTGCGCCTGGACTGGCCGGAGGGCGAAGAGCTGCCGCGCGGCGTCGCCCTGCGTGCCATCCGCCCCCTGGAAGACCAGGCGCCGGACATGTTCATCGCCATTCCCCTGCCCGAGCACGGGCGCTACCGCGTCTCCATGCTGGAATCCGAGACGCCCGTGGCGCCGGGCGAGGGTGTCGCCCACGGCATCCAGTCCGAGCAGGCCGGGCCGTCACTCGCGGACATCCAGCAGGTGGCCGATCGCGTCCTCGCCCGTCCACCCGTGGTGAGCGACCTGCGCTGGTCCTCGCGCTTCCGCATCTCCATGCGCCTCGCCGTCCGCTACCGCGAAGGACAGGTCTTCATCGCGGGCGATGCCTGCCACATCCATCCGCCCACGGGCGGCCAGGGCATGAATACCGGCATCCAGGACGCCTATAACCTCGCCTGGAAGCTGGCTCTCGTCCTGAAAGGCCGGGCCGCGCCCACTTTGCTGGACAGCTATGAAGCGGAGCGCCAGCCCGTGGCCGAGGGCGTCATCGCCCAGACCATCAAGGAGAGCATGGCCATCGACCGCCCCAAGGCGCCGGACCGGCTCGCCCACACCCAGATGCGCGTCTCCTATCGCGGCACCCCCGCCGTCGCCCCCGTCACGGGAGATGCAACGCTGCAACCCGGCGACCGGATGCCCGACCTTGCCGGCCTGAAACGGCGCGGTGTCGGCTTCCCCCTGCGCCTGTTCGACCTGCTGAAGGGCCCGGAGCATGTCCTGCTCGCCCCCGTGGGCATGGCCGAGGATCTCGCCCCGCTGGAGGCGGAAGCCGCCGCACTGGGCGACCGCCTGCCCTTCCGTCTCATCGCCCTCGCCCCGGCGGACAGTGCCCTGCCCGACCCATTCGGCGTCACGCTGGTGGAGGACACCGAGAGCGCCTACCGGACCATGGCGGGCTGCGCGGCGATCCTCGTGCGCCCCGACGGCTACATCGCCTGGCGCGGCGCGCCGTCCGATGCGGCGGGGCGGGCGACATTCCTCGAATCGGTGCTGGGGCGGATAGGCTGAATCTCTGTTGGTGGCGGAAGGGCCGTGCCCTTCCGCCCGTTCGTCGGAGAGAAGAACCGAACCACAGCCTGCAGCGCGCGGGGAAGCGACCACGCAGACATCTGCGTGCCCAGTGGAAGCCGCGTATTCTCAATGATCTATGGAATGGCTGGGGGACTAGGATTCGAACCTAGATTAACGGAGTCAGAGTCCGCGGTTCTACCGTTGAACTATCCCCCAACGGCCGCCCGGAATTTGCGGGCGCGAACTATGCGGTCCATGAGGGCCGCACAGCGAGGACCGCTCTATACGCAATTCGTCAGCAGGGGTCCAGTGGGGGGTTCGCAAAAAGGTGTGCTCTTTCGATGAGGCGCCCCCCCGAAACGGCCTTCCCCCTCTACCGCCCGATCTCCAGGCTTATGGTTAGGACACTCTTAATTCTGGTCGGCGGTATACCAGGCTCGCAATGGTGCCATGCACAATCAGCTATGTTGCAACGCACACCTTTGCCGTATCAAAGGATCCGTAAGACGGAGGCAACTATGACCACGATGAGCACCCACCCGGTTCGCGAAGCCCGCCTGTTCGGTCGGTTTGGCGCCATGGTGTCGGATTTCGTCGCTGCGGTCGGTGAGGCGCGCCAGATGGCCGCCGAGTACAAGCACCTGACGCGGCTGTCCGACACGGACCTCGCCCGCATCGGCCTCACCCGTGAGGAAATCCCGCAGGCGGTCGTGCGCGGCCACTGAGCCCGCACGGGTCGAAGGCACGCAAGCGCCGGAGACCGAAGACGGACGATGCGCCGCTGAAAATGCAGGTGCATCCGACACGAAGGAGCCGCGCAGCCTGCGCGGCCGCCTTTGTTTCAACAACACCCGTTTCCCGGACACTCGTTTTCAGGACAGCCCTCGTCCTTCAGAGTTTTCCGGCCGGTATCGCCTCGGGCAGCAGAATGCTCGCCCGCAGCACATGAAGGCGCCGGAGCCCGATGCGCGCGATCAGCCGCCGCTCCGCTCCCGCACCCGGTCCATGACCACCGAGCCGCTCATAATGTCGCGCTGACAGCAGAAGCCCCTGCCCCGGCCGCGGACGCCCCGTAACCGCCAGCCGGGCCGCTGCCACCGCCTCCCCCAGGCGCGGTCGAAAGCCGTATCCATCCACGGACAGGCGGAAGGTCGCAGCCACGAGGTCCGCCGCGCCGCGCCGTTCCGCGCGCTCCAGGAAGCTCGATACTTCCCGCACCCAGCCTTCCTCAAGAAGCGAATAGGGATGAAGAAAGAGAATCCAGCGTCCGCGCGCCTGCGCCGCGCCCTGCTTCAGCCGCGTGCCCAGGTCCGCCAACCCGGGAAGGAAGACGCATCCGGCGGCGTCTGCGATGGCGGCAGTGTCGTCGCTTGAGCCGCCGTCCGCGAGGATCACATCCCGCAGAATCCCTCCCGTCACGCCCGGCACCAGGGCGGCCAGGGTCGGAACGAGCGCGCGCTCCGAATTGTGGGTGGGAATGACGACCGAAATCAATGCCGCGCCAGCCTCGCAATTGTCTAGCTATAATGCCACGGGCGTCCTGCGTCGATCCTGAAGGATCACTCACGCCCGCTGCCTTCCCTTGCCACGGAAGCGGCCGGACTGCGACAGGGCGGAAGACGAAAAGAGGAAACGCATGGACTTTACGGACTGGGACAAGGACGAGGCCGGTCGGCTCAAGGTGTGGCCCCTCCAGGCCTTCACGACGGCGGTGTTCGACGGACACATGGGCGGCGTGCGATTCGAGGTTGGCGTGCCCCGGGGGCCGGGCCTGCCCTCCCCCGCGGTGCAGATCTCGCTGGATCCGGCACAGCTCCGGGCGCTGGCGGATGCGCTCACCGAAGTGGCGGCGCTGATCGAGACCCGCACACGGGCGGGCTGAATGAATCGCCGCGCGCATATGGTCGGGCTTGCGGCACTCGCCGCGCTCACCTGCCTGCCCTCAGGGCCGGCAGGTGCGCAGCAACCCCTCACGCCCCTGAGCCACCTGGACCAGATCTGGCCAGCCCTCCAAGCCTGCTGGCGAGCCCCCGCAGGCAGCGAGGGATCGCAGATCACCTTGCGATTCGGCCTCAACGCCCAAGGCGCCATGAAGGGCGTGCCGTTGGCCACCTATTCACGCCTCACGGGCGATACGACCGCGCAGAAGGCATTCGTGGCCGCTGCGCTCACGGCCCTTCAGCGCTGCACCCCGCTGCACATGACCCCAGAACTGGGCCGCGTGGTTGCCTCGCGCGTCCTCACCGTGCGTTTTTCCGCTGCACTTCGCACACGGGCGGTGGATATCTGAACGGCGCTTCTCGCCTGGCTTGACAGCAGGGGAGCAGGTTCAGTAAATGGCGCCTCCCAAGGTACGGGGCCGTAGCTCAGATGGGAGAGCGCTGCAATCGCACTGCAGAGGTCAGGGGTTCGATTCCCCTCGGCTCCACCAATTAGATTTCACAACATTCTGAAATCATTACTCTTTTTTTAAGCGCATAGAACTTCACCCCAACACTTACCCCAACGCGTGCTGCTCATTCGGACGGGCGCAGACAGGTTTGGCGGGATTCGCCGGGATTATCTGGGATTTCGTGAACTCGCTTTCCGTCGAACTGGACAGCCAAGATTACCTCGGCCTACCCTCACCTGGGGCGGGGAGGAAGGCATGGCTGATCTCCGTACGACTGATGGTGGCGGTGGTGAAGCAGGCGACGACTCGGCGCGCATCGCTGAAGCTGGAGCCGCCTGGGCTTTCGAAAAGCTTGCTGTCGAGATGCTGAGAGGCATCGCGAGGGGCGGCCAAAGCTCATACCCGGTGGGGTCCGCGTTGTACGACCTCTATGGGCACCTCACCACCGACGAGGTGCGGCTATTCCCAGCGATTCAATCGGGGCTGCAAGCTCTCAAGGGCCGACTACTACCCGATGACAACCCGTGTGACGAGGAGCTGCGGTGGCTTTTGCGTGCGGCGATCCGGCTCGCCGCCGAAAGGCTAGCTACTGATGGATTTGCGAAGGGAAGGGCTTCACAACGCGAAAACGACTTCAGGCATGACCTTGAGCGCTACTTGCTGAACAAGGAAGAGAGGGCTCGCAAGTACGGCGGCAGCTATCTCATGAGCCTGCTTGCGCAGTTCCCGCCCTTGCCGCCATCATCCGCTAAATCGCGAAAAGGTCGCATGAGGAAGAGCGTAGAGCCGTTTAAGCTTTGAGATTCCCGTATTGGTTGGAAAAAATCAGGTTTGCGCTCCCGAGATGATGGGTAGCAGCCGCGAGCCGGCCGTTTCTGGCAAAATAACTCCTCTTCTGCCGGAAAAGCGCGAGGAGGCGCAGCGCCACGGCGTGGGTCGCTGGATCGCGCCGCGCCTCCCTCAGGCGCCACCACGACCCAGAAGACTGCGCATGAAGTCGATGAAAGATCCGCACAGAGCGTCCGCCTGCTGCTCATCGAAAACGAAGTTGCGGTGTCCCTTGGGGGAGCGGCTTATGAGGTGCTCTAAGACTGCCAGCGCGCCGGCGGCAGTCTTGGGCGAGGTGGTTAATACCTCATACCGTAGAGCGATTTCGGCCGCACTTAATCGGTCTGCCTCGGCATCGTCGTCAGCGTCGTCGCCATAGAGGCGCAGGTATTCATTGAATTCATTATGCACCGCGAGATGCTGTTCGATGAGGTCAAAGATCGGGTCTGTTGCCGGCGCCGCGAGAAGCCCCGTCGCGGCAACTCCGAACGGCATAGCGGCTAGCCCTGCAAGAGCTTTACGTCGATTCATTGTAGCGCCTCCATTACCAGCGTGCGTTAGAGTTAGGAATGCCGTCTATTTGTTCGCGCCCGGTGGTGGCTGGCACCATGCCGATCCGCTCAACCACCTCGCGCGTTACGTCGGGATCCTGGCGGACAGATCTACGCTACGGACTCGAAATAGGTCGCCGCTGCACGGAGAAGGTTGGAGATCATGGGCGCGCCCAGGTACTCATCATTCTCCCTCAGGGCCGCGCGCAGAGCCGCAAGGGCGCTCTCGCGGCTCTGCGGCGTCGGCAAGTCATCCTCGCCGTCCAGCCGGTCGAAGGCCGGCGTCGGATAGCCCTCCGGGATTTCGCCCGGATAGGCATTCATCGCGGCCCGCTCCTGATGATAGGCGGCGATCAGGTCTGCCAGTTGGTCCGCGAGAACCACGCTGCCGGACAGGGCGCTGTTAAAGGATGCAGGCGAAGAGAAAGCAGTCTCAATGCGAAGCGCGGAAGGCATACGGCTTCTCCATCTAATTAACGATTTTCGTTATGGTTAAGCTAAAACGTCATGCATCGACGTGTCAAACGAAAAACGTTAAGGTTGATGCAAATCAGCATGGAGTGTTTATGACGCCCGCCCAATGTCGCGCCGCTCGTGGCCTTATCGAATGGTCGCAGTCCGAGTTGGCCGCCGCCGCAAATGTGGGGTTGAGCACACTCAGGAATTTCGAGGCTGGAAGATCCGTGCCGATGGCGAACAACATGGCTGCCATTCGGGCTGCCCTTGAGGCCGCTGGCGTCAAATTCATTCCGCAGAACGGCGGTGGCCCCGGCGTCCGGCTCAATAAAATCCAAGAGGATTAGTGGTGCGCACCAGACTCATTTGGGTGCTTGCTTGGGCGTGCAGTTCTGTTCCGGTCCCTTCGATAGTGCTCGCAGCCGAGCCCATCATTGGCCGCGCCTCAGTTATTGACGGCGACACTATCGAAATCCACGGTGCGCGTATCCGGCTGGAGGGGATCGATGCGCCGGAGAGCAGGCAACTCTGCACCGAGAGCGCCACAGGCCAACAGATCCGATGCGGGCAGCGGGCCGCCTTTTGGCTTTCGGAGCTGATCCGCGCCCACACCGTCACCTGCACTGAAGCTGGCCGAGACCGCTATAAACGCATCCTAGCCAGATGCTCAGTCGCGGGGCAGGATGTAGGCGCCGCCATGGTGTCGGCAGGCTGGGCGCTCGCTTATGTACGCTACAGCCGCGAATATGTGGAGCAGGAGGCGCGGGCGCGTGAAGCGAGAGCCGGCATTTGGCAGTGGTCTTTCGAAGCGCCGTGGGAATGGCGTAGAGCGCAGCGCCAACGCTGATATCGCCACTATGCTCCGACGCCCTGCCCTCGCGCGCCCGGCGAACGAAAACCGATGGGAGGGCTCCTGGACTTCCAGTCGCGCTCCGCTCGGCAAATGGTTGGCGGCCTGGGCGCTTATATCTGCGGTGAGCGGTGCCCTGTGGGTGATGATGCTGGCGGCACCGGCCGCGAAGCTCTGGCAGTGGATCGCCGGCTAGGCGCCATCGCCAATCATAGGCTCCAGCACTCGAATCGCGATTGGCGTCAATTGATCTGCCTTCGTTGATCTAATTGTTCCGCCTGTATCCGCTCTGCGTGCATTTGACAAAGCCTGCGAATGGCACTTTCCAGAAGTAGCCCGACTGTCTTGTCTATTACCTTGGCATCCGTGAGAGCGTATTCTAAGTACGTCTTCATTGCAGCGATATCAGGTTTGGCGTTTTGATTTGTCTTCTTGATGTGCATATCACGCGGCTCCTGGCATGTCAGAAGCAGCGGGCACCCGGCTTCTAATTCGTAGATGGATTGGGGGCGGGACAAGGGTGATCGAGGGATGCGGCGCCCCCACATCAATATCGGCGGCCTCCAGCTCGTATGCAGATGCAAACTCTAGCGCGAGAATTTGAAGCTCCAGCATACCGACCCCCATGCCGACACATGCGCGAGGGCCTGCCCCAAAGGGGAGATAGGCGGGGCCGCTGAATTTGCGGTCGAGCCGAAACTCTTCCGGTGAGGCCCAGAAGCGGGGATCTCTGTGCATATGCCAGGGTGAGATCAGCAAGGACGTTCCGGGCTTCAGCTTCCGACCACCCAGCTCGATCGGCGCCTTGACCTCCCGCGATAGCCACCAGGCGGACGGATAGAGGCGCAACACCTCGCGCGTGAAGGCGAGGCTGACGGGAGCGCTCGGCAACCTGTCCGGGCGTAGCTCGCCGGCCGCATCGCTTATGGACTGCGCCTCCTGCGCCAGGCGCTCGGCGAGCGCGGGGTCGCGCGCTAGATGCCACAACAACCACGCTGCAGCGGTCCCAGTGGTATGGTGTCCTGCGAGCAGCAGCAGCAGTACCTCGTCGCCCATCTCCTCTGATGTGAGGTCGAGATCCTCCAAGGCGCGCAGCACACTTGCGGATGCAGCCCTCTTCCGGGCCCGCTCCACGACCATCATCATCATATCGCGGCCGGACTGCATCCGAGCCTTCTTCCGCTTGGCAACCCAAGGAAGATCGGGGAGCACCTTGAAAATATCCGCAGCCAGATCGTCCTCTACGAGCTTGATCGCCTCGCATAGAGCGTTCTCGTCACCGGAGCTGAGCACGCCAGGGCCGAACAGGATGTTGCAGATAACGCGCAACGTTAGCCGTGAGGTCGCGTGATGCGCGTCAAACTCGCTTTCGCATGCCAATGCCGCGGCCTGCGCTCTGGCCAGCGCTGCGATTTGCGGCACGTAAGTCGTGGCGAGACCACGGGCAAGCTGGTGATGCAACGCAGCCCGCCGCGCACGATGTGCCTCGCCCGAGAGCGTCATGGAGCTTTTGCCGATGATCTCACGCAATTTGAAAATCAACTTGCCCTTGTCGATCACAGCCTCCTCGGCCTTCATGATCGGCTTGATAAGTTCGGGATCGGCGACCAGCATCACCGCGTAGGGGCCCATCGATAGCGGGACGAGCGGCTCGCGCGCAGCACGCCCGTGCTGCTCAAAAAAGCGTAGGGGATCACGCTGAAACGCGATCAGGTCCGAGAACCAGTGTTTCATCCGAAATCTCCATATGCGCGAGGATCTGAGAGACGGCGCGATGCAGCACCGGGCTTTGCTCATCGAGGGGGATCTCACCGGCGACGGCATCGATCTGTCGGCCTGACCGATTGATGCCGACCACTGCTGGCGCGCCATAGCGCCGCGTGTGGATTTGCATCGCGCGCAACATCCTTTCGTGGCTGAGGTCAACCAACGCCACCAAGGCACGCGCCCGTCGCTTCCAACCGAAGTCGAGCATGGCCGCGTAGAGCGGCGCGCCTGCCGAACGGTCGCTCACCGCAAGACGGCTGATCTCCCAGCAATCGCTCGTGCTCGGGTAAGAGACGTCTGAGGCTAGACCCGGAAAGACTTCACGGCTGAGATAAGGCCGATCGCACCGCAGTGCCCGGAAGCAGCCGACAACGGCGTCGTGACGCTGCAATGCGAACAGGATCGCGTCGTTCCGGTCGAACTCGTCGTGCTCCCGCCCGTCATGAACCGTGAGGTCCCAGCCAAGTTCATCGACAAACATGCGCCTGCGGAAAACCTGAACCTCACGACATAGGCGATCATCGTCCGCAGCGAAAAATATTCGCCCGCGCAGCCGTCCAGCCAACATTTGCCACCCCCCACACTCAACCGGAGGGTGGCAAAGCTCCCGCAGCGCGGGTATCACGGTTTTCCGTGAGTTTTACACTCGGCTAGGTAGTCATGCTGCCAGAGATTGAGGCGATAGTTGTAAAGATCGAGGCAGGGCAATCTCTGTCGGAGCTTAAGGAGATCCTGCAAAACGTTGCGGAATCATGTGGTTATAGCGCATTTAGCTTTGTGGATGCCCCCCGTTTCGGCGACGCCCACCCCACAGTGATCAACACCATCAAAAAGGGGTTTGATAGCGACTATCGGTCAGAAGGATTGATTGCCGTCGATCCGATGATTCCGGTCATGCGACGGAAGAACACCCCATTCACCTGGGGCTCCGTGAAGCTCCCAGCACGGCTTGTTGGGCGCATGCCAGGAGCGCACCGCACCATGACCGTCGCAACGGACCATGGATACCGTGAAGGACTTGTGATTCCGGTCCATTACGTCGATCGTCTTGGACGGCCTTATTCCAGCGTCGTGACATTCTTCTGGACTGATAATGTGCGGAGCTTTGCTCGTGCCTCCGACGCAACGCGAGCTTTTCTGCACCTGATCGTTCTGTATTGGTGTCAGCGCGCAGCAGAGATGATCGACCAGCAGCGCAAGCGTGACGGCCGGGTGCGCCGGATCGAGCCTCAGGACACCCCGACATTAACGGATCGCGAGCGCGAGGTGCTGGCCTGGGCAGCGGCTGGAAAGACTGTGCAGGACACCGCTGACATTCTCTCGATCTCAAACGACACCGCCGAGACGCATATTCGATCTGCGATCAAAAAGTTGAACGCAAACAACAAGACGCATGCCGTCGCGCGGGCGATTTTCTTGGGTCTGATTGACAACTAGATGCCGCCTCACTTCACGCATCCATTGCAATGAGATACAGTGCAACCGCTTATCGTCACGTGCCACGATGGCGACAGCCAAGCCACGGCGGGGCAGTTAGAGCCCTGACAAGCCTCCCCGCCGTGGCCACCCTATCTGGCGGGGCGCGCGCTCGATATGATCGCAGCGCTGCTAGGTGCCATCTTCATAGAACAAGCGCTCACGCGCATTGTAGCCCGCCTGCTCGGAAGCCGCCTCCTGGATCAGGTCCGCATACATCACCGCGCAAAAGTCCTGGAGCTTGCGGAGCTTCTTCGGTCGCCCACGACCGCACTCCAGAAGGTCAAGCATCTCGTGCAAGTCGATGTCCGCCCCCAGCTTCGCGGCGAGCCGCGCTACCCGATAACCTCGCGCGAGCGGGCAGCGCCAGCAGCGAACGTGCACAACGGCATATGGATAATCGACCAGTCGCCGCACTTCTCTCTGGCCCATCAGTGGCCCTGCAAGCCCGAACGCTGAGGTTTCCAGCGTCCACCAGAAGGCAATGCCGGTGTGCCTCGTCACGGCCGAAGAGCGTGACGTTTGGATGCGGGCCCCGTGGTCGGAGGCGCAGACGCTTCAACGGCCTCTCCCCGATGGGACTTTGCGAGCCGCGCCCCCACTCGACTAGAAGCTGTATCTTTGCAATTCTCCCCCTGTACAGACGCTGGGGGGAGCAATGAAGGCAATCTTAGTCGCCGCCGTTCTGGCTGCAGGACAATTCTCGCCCATCCCTGGCGGTGTCGGGCCTGAAGTCATCCTCGTAGCGGGATCTTGCAAGACCGTTTCCAGTTGCCGCGAGGCGGTCCAGCTCTGGTGTGGCGGCTACAGCCGGGCGGACGCGGACGGAGACGGCATCCCGTGCGAGAATGTCTGTCGCTCCAAGCAGCAGGTGGATGCGATCCGGAAGGAAATTGGTTGCTGAAGTGGGAGGCTGCCTTGGCGGACGCTCTGCAATTGGACGGTGACGCGCTCGTCTGCGCCCGCCGCCTTGCTGAGCGCACCAAGACGAAAATCGGCTCGCCTGCACTCAGCCCAAATAAGATAGCGCGCACCCTAAAAGTATAGGCTCAACTTAGGACATGATGCGCTTCATTGACGCCTAGTGGTAGCAAACAGGGTTTCGTCCTCCTGGTCGACTGTATGCACTTGACCCGCCACAGATTGCGCCGTTGCGTTTTCGATCATATGGGCAGTCGCAAGTCCCCAAATATGATCCTCGAATTGGCGTGCCTGGAGCGGGACGCGTCTCTCGCGCTGGTTGGGAGGCTGCGGGCTTGGTCGGGGTAGGTTGCGCCAGCAAAACCTCTTTCGCAGGCTTCGCCTCAGTTAATAGGCGGGCGGCAACCCATCCTTTAGGGGTGCGATGCCAACCATTCTGCTCGCCAATGGTTTCAACGGCCTCGCCTTGATCGAGAACAGAAACGATGGGCGCTGACGTGTACGGAGATGAGCGGACATTCGCCTTGGTAGAGGCGAACATTGTGCGAGACGCTGGGATGGCCGTTGACGGTGTCAATGCAGGAGGGGAATTGGGCACCCTGGCCGGCGACATTAGAGGCGCTGGCAAATAGGTCTTGTCTTCTCTCGGCTTCGGTGTGGGTCCAGAGAATTGGCTAACGCACCATCCAAAAGGTAGCAGCAGGAAAATCAGCGAACCGACCTTGTGGCGGGCCACGTTCAGCCCTTTGCCGCCTGCACGATATCGACTTCGTGTTTGTCTGCTCCCACGAGAATGGTGATCCTGTAAACTTTAGACGAGGCTGCATTATCGACTTGGGGGGGGTCGAAGGTGACTGTGCCGCCATACCACTCACCCGGAAGAACGGTGTTGTCTTTAAAAACGACCCTTTCAAGTTGCGTCATTCTCGCTTGCCCGGTAGCCGCCGCATTATCGATCATTGCGGCATTCTGCGCGGAGGCATTACTTTGCGCGATTGCAGCGGCTGTTGGGCTATATCCTGAGGTGACCACCGTTCCGGAACCATAGGGGGTATATACTTGGGATGTCTGCGAATAGTAGCCGGCATTTGATGCGGCTGCCGAGTTTAGACCTGCCGCTGTACCTACCAGAATGGCGGATACAACCTGCCTCGCCCTCTCTTCGTTTACAAGCTCTTCGTATGTATATACTTTTAATGGGGCTACCGGCTGGCCGTCCTTCATTTGCTCAGCAGAGATATTCGATACGAATACTGTTACCGGAGTTTTTCCAGCGTTGTATACGCCTACTGTGAAAGTCGGGCGGGCGCCTGCGCTGGGGTTGCGCTTAGCTGGGGCAACAATGGCAACGCTATTTGCACGCTTAGAAACAAGCCCAGGCTGACCATCTCGGACTATAGCTTCTTGCTGGGCCTTGGGCTGGAATGATATCGTCTCGGATGTCACGCAACCGTGCATAAAAAGCGACAAAGCTCCGCACACCGCGAGTCTTTTACTACTCCCTGCCATTTTCGCCTCCCCCCGGCCATTTTATCGCGCAATAGTTGCTCCGCAATCCTGCCTTGTCTAGCGGGTGTGTACGCAGAAGTTGTATCGGCGGGATGTTCATGGTTTGAAGGAGTTCCCGTAAGCCGGGCATGCGGAACGCGCTGTTTACCCGCTGTACTATCAGCGGGAGGCTCACATCCTCCGAATTTCAGAGGATGCGAAGCGCTTGGATGATGACGAAAAAGCTGATGTCGGGATTACCGCCACCAGATCCAACGGCATCCCGCCTGGATGATGAGAAGGGGTGCACACATGGACCACGTCGCCATTTCCCATAACCTGACTGTCGGGCAGGTTATGACTACGAAGCGGGGCAAGGGCGGCGGCACTTACGCCCACTGGCAGATCGGCCTCGCCTACGCCAAGTACCTTTCCCCCGAGTTTCACATGTGGCGCAACACGGCGGTGCGCGAGGTGCTGTAACGCTAGCATCGGGCTAGAGCGCAGACATCGCCTTCAGTGACGATGACCCTCATCAGCCTTTGGCTGGGTCGCTGCCTGCTCCGCTTCTTTGAGGTCTAGGATCAAACGTGTCAGTTGATCGTCAGTCAACTCTTCCAGCGGCCCGGCTTCGGTAAGGTCGATCTGTCGGGGCAGCAGCGAAGCAATGACCTTCAAATACGCGTCCGGCTTGTCTTCTCGCACCCGGACAATCGCTTCCGCACCGTGCTCCTGAAAGTCCACATAAAGGGCGTTCAGGAATTCCTCTCCAAGCTTGTTGCGAGCGCCCTTGGGGCGGCCTCCCTCGCCCTTCTTGAAGGGTTTCAGGTTGGCAAGGCTGCGCGTGTTTGTCACCAATTCACCTCTTAGATTTGTGATCTCTGCGGATCTGCCCGGCCGGTCGCATATGCGCGTTCCCATTCCTCATCGCTCAGCAACTCGCCACTGATTGTGTGCGTAAGGGTGACGTTCTCGGAGCGGTCCACCACGAGGCCATTAAGCTTGGCTACATCCATCAGGGCGGCACGGGCCACGGATCGGTTTGCGGCGTCGCCATCCCTTTCGGCGTCCTGCGCGATGCGCATGAGGCTTTGGGTAATGCCTGCCAGGGTCACGCCTGCCATTTCAGCCGCTCGGGCTTGAAGTTCAGATACACGGGCCTTCACCCGCTCATTTCCGTTCAGCCTGGCGGCATTGCTGTCGTTGCGATGATAGCCGGCCGCGACATAGGCCGCCGAGGCCGAGAGACCCTGTGCAAGCTCTTGGGCGAAGCGCTCCCATCGCTGATTGGTTAGGGGCGGCACAGACTATCGATCCTCCCCAAATCCAAGGGCGGCCGGCACCGCCTTCTTGTAGGCATCCATGATACGGATCTCGTCCCGCCGCGTGGACTTCGGCGGGTATTTTGCAAGGAGAGCACGAGCGCGCTGAGGATTTAGAAGCGCGTCCTTCACCAGGTCGTCCACCGTCTCCAATCCCGCTTTCCGCATGACGGCAACGGCGCCGCTTCCGACAACTCCAGTAACGGCGGCAAGAGGCCCCCCGAAAAACCCGATGAGGCGGGAAAGGGCGCTTTCTGCCCCCCTGTTTGCCGCAATGGTGTCCTGCGCGGTGTTTGATTGACCGGGGATGCGGGCCGCCGTGAGCGAGCGGTTTGCTCGCTGGAGATCCGCCGCAATGGCGCGCATCACGCTGATTTCCGTTTCCGAGAACCCGGCGTTGCGCAAGGCCGCTGCATTCTGGCGGATGAAGGATTGGAAGGCGTCTGACCGCAAGAGGGTCTGTTCGGACGTACCCGCCTCGGTGTTCGAGACGAAGCGGGTCGTCACATAGTCGAGAATGCCTTTCTTCAGGCCCTCGGCTGCATTCTTGTTCCCGCCGATCTGCCGGCGAAGGGTGGCCAACTCGCGCGCCGCGTCCTGACGGCTGAAGATGCCCCCCAGCGTGCGGGCGATGTCGGAGGGTTCCTCAATTTTGAGGAGTCGAGCAACGGCGCCACTTTGGAAGGCATACATGGCCCGTTTGCGTTCGATGGCCGCCGCCTCCATACCCTGAGAGGCAAGCACCGGATCCGCCACCATATCCGCGATTTCGGGGAAGGCCCGGAGCGCGTCGGCATGCTGGCGCTTCCAGGAGCTGACCTTTCCGGGGTCAAGGGTGCCGTCAGGGCGCTCCGCTACCCGGCGCAGGGTCGAAAGCGCGTAATCGCGCACCTCGGCCATGATTTCGGGCGACGTGGCGTTGCGAAGGGCCTGCGCATCCTCATAGCCACGGGGGCCAGGGCGGAAGAACCGGCTTGGCACAGTGCCGGCGGGCACCGCATACGGCCCTTGAGCCCCCTCGCGGCGCATGACCTGGCCGACCTGTCCACCCCCATAGGTCTGCGCACGCGCCTTGGTGGCGTCGCTGGCGGTCTTCAGTCGTCCTGCGGCTTCGGCGTCGAAATTGGGGGCGAGGCCGCCAGATCCCGGTACGCCTTGATTGCCCGCAGTGTCAGAAAATCCCCCTCGGCCCTGGCCCGCTGTTCCGCGAATGCCAGAAAAGCCGGGACTTCCTCCGGAGATATTCCCTTCAGGAGCGGCAAAACCCGAGCTAGCCTCTCGCCCAAGCTGTCCGGCGTCTCGCTGTGCGATCCAGGCATCCGCAACCTTCTGGAAATTAGCGAGCATGGTCACGTCGGGGCTCATTTCCCCGCGCGCAACCGCATCGGCCTCCTGTGCCACCTTAGCAGAAACTGCGCCTTCAATGTCGGCCTCGATGTTCCCTCGGAGCTGGGCGAGGCGCGCCCACATCGGCGTCTGTCCGTTGTCCTTCAACTCCTTGCGCATCGTGCGCGACACCCACGAGCGCAGCGCCGTCAATTCATTGAAGGGGGCGACGGCGGGCAGACGTGATGCGGCAATGAAGATTTCGCGTTCCTCACCCTCCATCGGCTGGCCAGCTTTAGGCATGGACTTCGGGATTTCGCGCGCGACCTTCCGCGTTTCAGTCACCGGCAGGGCAAGCGAATTGTCAGGGTCAACCGCCTTCCAGAACGCACGCTCTTGCGCCCGAGTGGCGGTCTCGGCATCGGCAATTCCCTGACGAATGGCGGCGCCATAGCCCTCTGGCGTTCCCCGGCCGCCCATGGCCGCCGTGGCATCCCTGGCCTTAGCCATCGCCGCCTCGATAGCGGAATTGGTCGCTTGATCGATGTTGTAGAGGCCGAGGCGAAGCGTGTTCACCACTTCCTCAGAGCCTGCTTGTGGCTGGATCCCTTCAAGGGCACCACGACGAGCGGCGTTCTGTTCCGCCCGGCGGATGTTGAATTCGTCCGGCCGCCTGGTCTGCGCACCGCGCTCCAGGCTCAAGAGACCCATGTCGCCAGTCATCTGCCCCGTTGTCGGGGAGGATCCGGGAACGATTTCCTTCCAGCCCGTGTCTAGGGCTTCCCGCACGGCATAGGGATCAGTTGCGCTCGAAGTCAGCGCTTCGGCCGCCAATCGTTCCCGGCCCGATGCCGTGAGGGGGGCTAATTGGTTCTGGCTGGGCTGGAGAATTGCTCGCCCGACAGACGGGAGTGCGGTCGCGCCCGCCGCGACGCCGCCGGCAAGGAGGCCGCCCGCCAGTTCCCCGAGGGGGCGATATTGTTCCGGGAGCATGTCCGCTGCCCGTTCGGCGCCGGCACCGGAGGCCGCGCCAACGACAGCACTCCCCGCTACGTCGCCAGCCGTGGCCGAGCGCCCGACAAAGGGAGCGGCAGCATTCACCGCTCGATCCGTAAGGACGCCAGCTCGGCCGAGGCCCAAGAGCGCGGCTTCCGGCGCGATGGCATAGCCGACGCCGGCACCCGCCGCCCGCGCAATCTGCTCTCTGGGGGTCACGGCCACCACATTGGACGGGTCGTTGATGCCCAGCTTTTCGCCCCATCCCGCGATGGACTGGCTTCCGCCGGGGCTGGACGCGGGGATTTCCTGAACTGGAGCGCCGCTGATTGCGCGCGCCTGCCGCCCCGCTTGATTCAACACCCATCGGGCCGCGTCCACCGGGGCGCCGGCAAGCGTGTAAATCGCGTCGTTCAGCCCGGCCGTGGCATTGTTCCACGATCCGGCTTCTTTGCCTGTCCGACGAAGACCCTCGGCCATGAGGGGGGCGCCGGCAAGTGAGGTTGGCGAGCCCTGCGTCGGCATCCCGGAAAAGGCAGTGTCGAAGCCCCCCGGCCCGGCAATCGAAGGCCCATCGAATTGATCGAAGATATTTGGGCCGGGCGCGGGAGCAGCACCACGGGGCGCAGGTTCGTCAAACTGATCGAAGATGTTTGCCATAGTGCTCCCCTTCGCCCCGCGCGCCGTCGCGGCGTCAATCGCTGCACCTCCAGGCGAGCGAAGCGCCTGCGGGGCATAAGCCATGGGCTGGCCGGATAGTTGAAAGCCGCTCATCCACTGTTCATCGCTCATCGGGAAGTCGCGGCCCGCCTCGACCCGCGCCATGGCCTTGGCGAAAGGAACAGCGCGTGCGGGATCGGATAGCAGGTCCGCAGATAGGAGGTCCGTCGGCTGCATCCCCATGGAGCGCGCGACGGAGGCCGTATAGGCATCCGGGCTATTGCCGCCGGACCATTTGCGGATGGCGTCGTTAAGCGGCATCCCGGCATATCGGCGGCTCAATAGGTCGAACTGCGCGGCCGCTCCCTGCTCGGGCGTTTCAAACCTCGCGATGCGGTTCCCCTGGCCGTCGTTCAGTGTCTCGAACTCGGTCGAGCCGAAGCGCTTGGCGGACTGCCCAGGCCACTGCGCACCCGGATTGTTGTTCCGAATGGAGGCCGGTACGCGGGCGCCCTGCGGCTCATCGAATTGATCGAAGATGTTGGCCACTCATCGCCCCCCAAGGACGCGAGCAGAGGAGCCTGCGCCGTACTTCGCATCAAAGGCGGCACGGTGCTGCGGGTTCTGCCGAAGGAAATTCACCGCCGCCCCCGAAGGAGATGCGGCTGGGGCGGCGCCGTATCCGTTTGCAGGGGGAGCGCCAGCCGGAGCCCCGGCCGGGGCGGCAGGGAAAGCGGCGGCGCCCGCTCGCGCCTGGAGCTTCGCAAGGCCCTGGGTTACAGCGGCCTGAAAATCATCCAGCGCCTCCATGTAATCCTTGGGGTTCTGGGCTGCATTGAGCCGCGCGAATGCCTGTTCGGCTTTCTGCCCCTCGTAATCCGTGATGGCGCCGCCGCCCTTCAGCATCTCGCGGGCCTGAAGGAACGCGCCGCCCTGAAGCTGGCTCATCCGGGATTGCACCCGCTCGGAATCGGCGGACCAATTCGGCAAGCGTGATGCCATCGGCCCCAGCATGCTGGGCAAATAGGGGTCGTTCTTGAGGGCGTTAATCTGCGCCGTCACCTGGTCAACCATCGACTTGGCGCCGGGGATAGCAGTCAGCGCTTCCCCCTCGCCTTTCCCCCTCTCCTTCTCCCTCGCTTCCCCGGACACGTCCTTAGGAACCTGACCGACAGGCTGCCGCGTGAAGGGGTCAAGGAGGATGTAGTGGGTTCCTGCGTCAACCTGGATCGCTTTCGGGGAGGCCTGCACACCAGGGGGCATGATGGAGCGCTTGACCGTCCCATCGCTACCCGCCTGCAACATCACAGGGTTGTTGTTCTCATCAACGCCATAGGTGGCGTTGAGGCTGTATTTCGGCGTGCCGGCAGCCGCGCGAGACTTCGCGATTTCGCGCCTCACTGCTGCGTTTTCCTCATTCTGAGCCATGTTTGCCGCAGTGTTGGCGCCCTGGAAGTTTCCAAGCCCAATGAGCTGCTGCGCGAGGGAGCCCCAATTCGGGTTCGGCCCCGCCTGATCAATGGCCGCCTGCGTGCCCGTCTGCATGTTCCGTTGGTGGCCATACTGCTGGCCTGCCGCATAGTCGTTGAACAGCTCCGACACCACACTCTGCCAATCTGCATTGGCCTTGGGCATCTGGACGTTCGAGACGCCCGCGCGGACGGTGGGGAATTGAGCCATCACTTACCCCCTCGGCACTCACCCGCATCAGCGGAATTGAGGATGGTTGTCGGCTTGACCGGGACGCGAACGCCCTCACGCTCCATGCGCTCCAGCGCACAGCGACGAAGATATTCGCTTTTGGTCATGTGATTTCGGCGCGCCACCTCAAGCAGAGCGCTCGAAAAACCCGGAGGGGCCTGAAAGATAATGCTTTCGGTAAACACTGCCTCTCACCTCTCTTGTTCAGCCTCAATATATCAGATACCCCGAGTGCCTTCATTAATGACGTTCATAGAACAAGACTGCACGCGACTGCACGAGGCTGCACGAGGCTGCATGTAACAATTCGTGATCAGTGCATGTATCTCTTGAGGCTTTCGCGTTTCGGCGCGGGCGGATCTTCACGAACGGTCTGAGACAATTGCCAGCGCCAGCGCCGAACGGCGTCTTGAAGCCCGAAAATGCTCACAAGCTCATCCGGTACCGACAGCCAGCCGTAGAGATTCATCCCGAGGAACGTCCGACTTACCGCCTCGTCGGTGACGGGAATGGCCTCAACCATCGTGAGCGCCACCCGCTCCCCCGCGTCCACATCCGACAGGATGCGGCATTGCCCGACAGCGGCGGTCCATAGACGCACGCGGTCTGACATGAGGGCCTCGACCTGACCGGCGAGAACGCGTGCCGCTTCTTCTTCAACATCCACCCGAGCCCGGAGGAAGTCGATTTGGTCCAGGAGGCCGCGCGCAACATCCTGTTCAAGCGCAACTTGCAGCTCGGCCGCCTTGCAGCGTCGGCGAAGTTCCGAATAGCCGCCACGGCGCCGGCCTGGCCCCTTGGGGCTCTCAGGGGGCGCCGACGCGGGGTTATGCGTGCGTGCACGAGGGCGGCGCTTCATGGCTTGCCCCCGCGTTCAGCGAGCCATGTGTGCAGCCCCGCTTTCAGGTAGCGTACGGCCCGCGCACCAAGCACGATGAAGGGCGGGCCATGCCGCCCGCCGCCCTCCCGCTCGATCCGGCGCCACCTCGCCAGCGTGTCGGCGTGAACCTTCAGAAGGCCGGAAACCTCTCCGACCGTCAGAAGGTCGCCATAATGGATGGCGCCACCAATGGCCACAGAGGTACTGCCAGCGGGCGATACACTATCTGAGCCGCCAAGCTGCAGATCGGACGACAATGCCAGCTCACGACCTCCAGGGGCCGCGCAATCAACGCTATGTTTCATGCCGCTCCCCAAGTCTGGAGGATAGCCGCAGGAACGCGGCACCCCGATTGGTCGGGGGGAGGCCCCCACACATCCGCCCAACGGCCCGTCTTCCAGGCGGCGCGGACGCGATCCGGGGCCGGCAGATTGGTGGGCCAGTTCTCCGGGGGGCTAGCGGGCTTAGATTCTTGCTGGCTGGACGGCAGGTAATCTTGCCATGTGCCGGACATGCCCGACAGGAAGGTGGCCGCCTGCTTCACGAAGGCGGTGCCAACATTCCCCTTCCGCTCCATCTCGGCCCGGTATGCCCGCGCCGCGCAGATCAGATCCACCGGGGCGGCGCGCTTATTGGCGAGCTGGGCAAACCGTTCCTTGGCCTTTGCCCACCCCTGGCTTCCATCGCGCGTCGGATACGCTTCCTTGAAGGCAAGGAAATCGCTCTCATCCCCCACGGGGGATTTAGGGGGTTTTCTAGTATCTAGCTTCTGGAACGCGCGTGCGTGCTTGAGCCCCGCTGAAGCAGGGGCTTCCGCTAAGCCATTGTTTTCGCTAAACCCACCGTGAATTATCGCGAAGTTTCTGCGAATTTCAGCCGATTTATTTCCGCCTTTCGCGCCGTTTTCAGCGAGTTTTCGCACCGTTTCCGCAGCGGCGGCCACCTCCCTCTCGGCGCGCGGATTGGTGATGAAGGCGCCGTCAGAGGCAAGCTTTCCCGCCTGGATGAGGGCGGCCCGGATGCGATTCCAGAGGCGCACCGAGCAACCGCAGTGCCCGGAGATCCATCGGGCATCATCAGGGATTGGGCCGCGCCGGTCGTAGATCAGATCCAACACGACCGAATAGGCGCCCTTCACCTCAAGCGACATGCCGGCCGTGCCGTGTAGGAAGTCGGAGGGATAGCGCTTGTACCAAGGGCGCTCATTCATGGCCGCACCTCCCGCACCGCCGACGATGCGATGTCCACGAAGAGGGTTTCCGCCATGGTCGCGCCGTTGCGGTTCTTTGCGGCAATCAGCTCAAGGGCATTCTTCTGCCGCTCATAGTCATCAATGGCGGCAGGGTCGCCATCCAGGTACTTGGCCGACGTGCGGATGTAGTAGGCTGGGCGATAGGCGAACAACACCACGTCCGCGTCGGCCTCAATGTCTCCGCTGTCGCGAAGGTGCTGGAGCTGGGGGCGCTTATCCTCGGTCGCCTCCGAACCTCGATTAAGCTGGGCAAGCAGAACGATGCAAACACCCTCCCGCTTCGCTACCTCGCGAAGGCCGGCAGTGATTTCGCCCACCTCCTGCACCCGGTTGCCCCGGTAGCGGTCGGAGGCTGACACCATCTTGAGGTAATCAACGAACGCAACCTGTAGCTCTTGCCCCTTCCGGGCGAGGCGCTTTCTCGCCGCCGCGATCCGCGCTCCAATCTCCGGGGCGGAAAGGCGGCCCGCATAGTCCATATCCAGCGGAAGCGCATCGAGCGTTGATTGCGCGTCGCACAGGCGCCCGAATTGAGCGTCCGTCAGGATAAGCCCCGCCTTGATCGCGGAATACGGGATACCCGCGTCTCGCTTAAAGGAAACGTCCGCCAGGAGCCGGGCGGCCATGTCATCCCTGCCCATCTCCAGGGAGAAGAACGCGACGCCGTGCCCGTTCGTGGCACACTGCCAAGCCGATGAAGTGGCGACTGTCGTCTTTCCCATGCCAGGGCGTCCAGCAACCACAACCAGTTGCCCCGGAATGTACCCACCGATCAGGGCATCAACGCGAGGGAAGCCCGTTGACGCCCCGATGTTGCCCCCCTTCCCCTGCATTCGGTCGTTCACCTTGACGAGAAGGGCACGGGCCGTGTCTCCGGCGGCCTCTCGCGTCCCCGTGATGTCGGCCAGCGCCGCGCGGATCTCGTCGGCGCGGGAGAAGAACGCTGCAAGCCGCTCATCCGGGGCGCCGTTCTGTTGCGCCTCACCGGCAGCGGACGCCAGGGCGCGAATGCCCCACGAGCTGCGAACTTCCTCCGCATAGGCGCGGATCTGCATAACGGGAACCGCCATCCCCATGAGACCGGCAATGTATTGCCCGACCGTGCGACCTCCCGCCCCGTTTATGGGCGTGTTCCAACTCGCGTTGAAATAAGACGCGAGGCCGTGGCCGTTTGCCGGGGCGCCCTTCGCATGGCGCTCCACCATGGCTCCGAAGACGCTTCCATGTGTCTCCGACAGGAAGAACTCCGGCCGGAGGATCGGCGCGAGGGCCGGAACAATTTCCGCAGGGGCGGACAGGGCCGCCCCGATAAGGGCGGCCTCCATCTCGATGATAACGTTGCCGGTCTCATCCATGAGACACCCCCGTTGCGGGCTGTCCCCGTTCGAAGGCGCGCAACCATTCCCGCCAAGCGATCCCGGCGCGGATGCCATCGTCAATTCGCTTGGACTTCTCCGCCCTGCCCAATGCATCCACATAGGCGGCCCAAAGACGGCTGAGTTTGTCAGGAGGGAGAGCCGAAGGCCGGAAGCGAAGGACAGTGCTCATTGGCGCACCTCCTCTACGACCTCAACCGAAGACCTCAGGACGTACCGAGCATGATCACCGGCATAGGTGCCCCCGTGCTTTTCAGTAACCGTCTCGACCATGATGCCAGCTTTGCGGAGCTTGAACACATAGTCGCTCCAACGCGGCGCAGGAGCTTCGATAGGAGTGCAGCCCCGTTCTCCTGCTTTCAGCAGCTTGTCTAGGGTCCACGCAACGCGGCCAACAACCTTCATCGTAGGACCGCCGATTTCACCAACGCGGACCGTGAGGCTCTTGATGTCCTGCATCATTTCACCTCCCCGCCCAGGCCTGCGGCTTCGGCGTGAGCGAGCGCCACACCGAAAGGCACGCGGCAACGCGCCGAAAGCCGGCGGGCTGCCGCGTGGAGCGGATTGAAGAAGGGAGCGGGCGCGGGGCGCCAGTCGAACAGCGGAAGGCTGGCAGTCGGCGGTTTCGACTTGCCCGGATTCCGGGTGTGAGCTATATGGGACATGGAATTTCTCGCTGGGGAGTGAGAGGTTTCAAGCCAAGCAAATTCAGCACCCGGCGCCGCCACAGCGTCGGGTGTTCGCATTTCAGGCCGGGATTGCATCTGAGTTGATGGTCGGAAGGTCGGCCAGAAATAGGCGCTCATCTTCGTCTAAAATGACGGTTCGCCGTCCCACCTTGCGGGCTCGCAGGCTGCCCGATTTGATTAATCGATAGGTGGTGACCGGACTCCAGCCATGGCGCTTACTGAAGTCCGCGATGCTGGATGACCTGCACTGATTCATATTCATCCTCGCTTTCCATACAGAAGCATTGATGCGCTCCGGTACTGTCGCGAAGATGGGGGCTCAAACAGATATATGTCTACATGCCCCGCGTTTCTCTGGCCTTACTCTGGCTGGTTTGGCTTAGGTCTGGCCAGTTTGGCCTATCTTTGGCTCGTAGTGTGGATAAGTCATTCCAAGTCCTGCCGGCTAGCAATCAGTTCGAGCCCCGCTTTTGCGCGCTCCTCATAGGCGTTTGCGGTGGAACGAGCATAAAGGGGAAGGCGAGCATCCATCTTCGGCTGAAGCTCTCGGCCGAGGTACGATATCCCCGGTCCTACAGGCTGGCGCTTGAACACGTAATCTTCAGCCATCTTACGGCTCGCATCCTCGCCATATAGCTCAAGAATGACCGCAGCAGCCACCTCGGATGTCGCGCTCCATCTCCTTCGGCGGCCCCGCTCAGGCACATCTACGGAGCTTTGACCTTCAAGTAGCGCATCCGAGTCAGCAGCCTCAAGCCAGCGATTGAATTCATCCGTCCACACCCGAACTTGATAAGCTTTCTCGCCAACGACAGCATACGCGCCATGTCGTACGCCCGCCGAAAGCGGCAATAGGTACTGTTCTCCAAAAATATTAAGATCATAAGGGCATATAAATGCAGTAATAGATCCTTCATTTATATCTAATTCAAATCTATCTTCGACAACCTTCTCCGAATTAGAAAGCCATCTTTCAAAATCTCTTAAACCTCTATCGTACATTTCTGCCGGATGTATGGGCGGTGAACCAAGTTTTACCGCGCTATCACGCTTCCGCTGCGCAGCCCTCATCGCCGCATATAAAATCTTCCAATCTTTTGCTAGCTCGCAAACGGCTATAGCCTTTGCTCGCTCTATTTCCATAGTTTCTCGTTCGTCGTCGAATTCAATGTCTTTGGTCATAGCTCGCACCGAGCCTGCACCCTGTGGGGCACAAGGAAATCGGGGGTGCGACCCGACTTGTCGGCTGGCCGGCCTATCCTTGCGCAGCTTGTTGGCGGCAGGATTCCCGCCGCTATTCGAATCTCAGTCCCCTGCGACGCGCAGCGGGACGACCTTATCGTCCGTGTTCGCGCTCGTAATGAATTCCTCCCAAGCCAACATCAAGTTCCGCCGCTTCTCCAGGGCGTCGCCACGGCGATAGGCTCGCTCGACCTCATCGCCGACAACGTGAGCCAAGGCAGCCTCCGCCACTTCGCGCGGGAAGCTCGTGCACTCACCAGCCCAATCCCGGAACGACGAACGGAAGCCGTGCACGGTGATGTCTGGCCGCTCCATGCGCTTTTTCAGAAGGGCGAGCATCGCCATGTTGGAAAAGGGCTTGCCCTTTCTCGGGCCGGGAAACACGTAATCACCTTCGGCGCGCAGAGGTTCGACGGTGGCAAGAATCTCCAGAGCACGCGGCCCAAGAGGCACCCGGTGTTCTTTACCTGCCTTCATGCGCTCCGGCGGAACGGTCCAGACCCTCGCCTTGCGATCAATCTCGGACCATTTGGCCCCGACAACCTCTCCGGTGCGGCTTGCGCTGAGAATGGCGAACTCCATCATCAAGGCAGCGACCGCGCTCCGCTCCCGAAGCTCTTGAATGAAGGCTGGAACTTCGGCGTATGGCATCGCGGGATGGTGGCCACGCTGGAGCTTCTTCCGGCTCGGCAACAGGGCATCCAAATGACCTCGCCAGCGAGCGGGATTCTCCCCGGAGCGCAGCCCCTTCGCCTTCGCTGCATCAAGCACGCGTTCGATGCGGCCACGGAGGCGAGAGGCTGTTTCCTGCTTGCTCTGCCAAAGAGGCTGCAACACCTCCAGAACCTTCTCCGTGCTCACTTCATCAAGGGGGACTTCGCGCAGCTTAGCCGCATAGACCTCAAGGGTGTGCTTCCACTGCCAGCGGTGCTTCTCGTTCCTAAAGCCCGACTTGATGTCGTCCACGAGTTGATCGGCAAATGTCCCGAACGTGATTCGTGCAGCCTCTTCCGAAGCGGCGGCCTTGCGGACCTCAATGGGGTTGCGGCCAGCGTCAAGAACCTTACGAGCGGTAGCCGCTTTCTCCCGCGCATTCGCCAGCGATACCGCGCTGACACCGCCGAAACCCATTTCCTTGAGTTTGCCGCTCCAGCGGAAAAGGAACACCCAGCGCTTTGCACCCTTGGGCTCGACCACAAGATAGAGGCCGCCGCCATCGGAGTGTCGGCCCGGCTTGCTGAGCGCCGCCACCGACCTCGCAGTCAGCTTGTTTATCTGCCTCGCCATGCGGTGCACCCCAACATTCACCCCAACAACGTACTGCGCTCCGGGGATAGGTCAAGAATGTTCGGGATAGGAAGGGGGCTGGAAAACGCCTGTTTTCAACGGGTCATTGATGGGCTAAGACGCGTCAGGATAGTTCAGTTTGGTGGACCTCGGCTCCACCAATAGCCAATCATGAGCTATTGATATTGCTCTGACTTTTGATTGTCAGGGATATCCAACCCAATCGCTAAACTCACCCGCAGGCATTGGCTTGCAGCGAATTGCTGCGGGCGGCGGTGAACGAAAGCGCTGTAAGGCGGGCAAAAAGAAAAGGGCCGCCGCCGAAGGACGGCCCCATCTCACTGGCACGCTGACACCGGTCACTGAACCGGCCACACGCAGTCCTCGTGCTCCAGCATGGGCGTCGGCACCGGCCGGATCGCATTGCCCTGCACCTCACGGATCAACAGGGGGAGCGGATTATCGGCATCGCCCTGCCCCCTCACCTTGTCGTTCAGCAAGCCCATGTGCCGCATCAGAAGGGTGAGTACGGCCTCGCGCTGTGCATGCGCCGCTCCGTAGCTCACCACCTCACCCGGAAGCTGGCGGAGGCGCCGAACGTGGAATAGGTCTCGGAAATCTGGGCATCCAGGCTCGCCGACAACGCGGTGTTCGGACTGGCGAGGAACTGCAGGCCCGCATGCAGATCCGCCGCATTGCTCAGGGTCGGGATGGCGGTGCCCGAGAAGGACAGGTTGGGCAGTTCGGCGAACGAACGCGGCACGTCCCGGTCGGGGCTGAAATCGTGCATCCACGCCGCTCGCAGATAGGGCGCGATCTGCCGCCCGTTGCTGGCCGTCCAGATGCCGTCGATCTGCACCCCGAGATAGAGCGGCAGCGCGGTGATGGAGGTCGCGCCATACTGGATGCCCGGCCCCAGCGTGAACATTTCCGAACCCGAGCCCAGCCAGAGCTGGATCGGCTGGAAGGCCACGAACGGGGTCAGGTTGGCGCCGCTCGTGCCCAGCGGGAAGCTGTAGCCCGCCTCGATCCGCCCGCCCAGGATCCAGCCGTCCAGCCCGCTGTCGGTCGCAAGGTTGAGGCCGATATTGTAGAGGTTGCGGCTGAAGTTCGCGCTGCCGTAACCTGCCGTCACGGTGGCCGACACATAGGCCGGGCCGGCTTCATACAGGCCGTAGAGGCTGAGGCTGCCATAGCTGGTGGACACGTCTGCCCCATAGGCGTTGGTGGCAAGGCTTGAGGTTGAGAAGCTGAGCGCCGCGCCCGCCAGCAGCGGCAGGCTGTCCACCACCCCGTCCAGTCCCGCCATGCCGCCGATGCTGGAGCCCGACAGGCCCCCGCCCGTGGTCAGGCTCGCCATGGGCGCGCCCCAGAAGAAGCGTCCGCCGCTCGCGGCGCTCTCGCTCGATTCCGCGCTTGAGCCGCTTGTGCCCCCGCTCGCCGGGACGGCGTAGCCGAGCGCCGTGGAGGCCGGGCGCAGCCCGCTGCGCCACAAGTCCATCTGCGTGGTGATGCCCATGAGCGTCGCCGAGGCCGCATTGATCATGGTGGTGGGCACCATGGAGACGGCGCCGCCCCCCACCGTACCATAGCTCTGTTCCAGACCTGCCACCGTGGTCACCTGCAGCAACGCCGGCACGATGGTCTCGAACAGGGCCGAGGAGCCGCGCGTCTGGATCTCCCCGATCAGCGTCCCCACCGCAAGGCCCCGTTTGGACAAGCCGAACGGGGTGAAGTCGATGGTGGTGCCAAGGCTGAGGCCCCCGGCGATATTGGCCAGCGAGAAATCCAGGATCGCCGTGTCGCCGAGCGCCACCAGATTGTCGGTTGAAAGTGTGCCCCCGACCGACAGGAACGGCGTGTCAAAATGGCCCGGCATGGCGCGGCCGGGATTGTAGATGATGCCCAGCACCCCGCCCGAGAGGCGGGCATCGCCCGCGACCAGGAAACGGTCGGACTGGCCCGAGAGCTGGTCGGCCCGGATCGCCAGCACGCCGCTCGCCGTCTGCACCAGCGAGCCGTTCAGCGTGGTGGCGCCGAGCGTGGGGAAGGCGCTGCGCAACGTGCCCGCGTTGGTCAGCCCATTGCCCGCCCCGCCGAGATCGAGCGAGGATCCCGCCCAAAGGGTTCCGCTCGCAAGGTTCGACACGCTGTTGGCGGCGCCCGGC
Source organism: Aquabacter cavernae (assembly GCF_003993795.1). Taxonomy (GTDB): domain Bacteria; phylum Pseudomonadota; class Alphaproteobacteria; order Rhizobiales; family Xanthobacteraceae; genus Aquabacter; species Aquabacter cavernae. The sequence continues at coordinate 59,451 of NZ_RWKV01000008.1, read as the reverse complement.
GTGAGCGCCAGATTGCCGATGAGGCTGCCGCCATTGACGATCTGCGCGAAGCCTGTGCTGGTGCGGATGGCCAGCCCGTCCGCCCCGTCCAGGGTGGAGATGGCGCCGTAGGAGGTGATGTAGGTCTCGGTGCCGTCGCTGACGATGGCGGTGCCCGAGGGGCCGCCAGTGACGCGGGTTCCGGGGGCGAGCATGATGATGGGATCGCCATTGCCTTGGGCCGAGATGCCGGTGCCGCCCACTCCGCTGGCGCTGACCGAGCCGCCTTCCAGCACATAGACCGCCGCCTTGCCGGAGATGAGGGCATTGCCGTTCACCAGCACATTGGCGCCGTTCACCAGGTCCATGGTGGTGCCGTTCATGACGAGGCCGCCGCCCCCGCTCACGGACTGGGCGATGACGCCATAGGCGCCCGCGCCGCTGGTGCTGATGGAAGCGCTGACATTGACCGTCACCGCCCCGCCCGTACCTGTGCCGTCCGAGTAGGTCCAATTGGTCGCCTGTCCGTCCGAGACGGCCACACCACCACCGCCGCCGATAGACTGAGCGAGAACGCCCACCGCATTGGTGCCGGTGGTGGTCACTGAACCTCCCACCGTGACCGTGACGCTGCCGCCATCGGAGGTCGTCAAGGGGCCGGCGAAGGTAATGCTGCCGCCCCCATTCGCGACGCCACCGCCGCCGCCGATGCTTTGCGCCAGGATGCCGATCGCCCCGTTGCCGGTGGTGGAGATGGGTCCGGAGGTGGACACGTTGACCGTGCCGCCCGCGCCACTGCTCGAGCCGCCCAAGGTCGTGGCGAAACCGCTCGTCATGCCCGAACTTGTGCCTACGCTTGCGACACCGCCGCCGCCTCCGATGGACTGGGCGAGAATGCCGAAAGCGGCGGTACCGGAGGTCGCGAGGCCGGCAGCCGAAACCGTGACGCTCCCGCCATCATTGCCGCTGCCGCCTGTCCCCGCCAAAGTGAGTGTTCCGCTGACGCCATCACTGCTGAAGGTGGACGAACTGGCGGCGCCGATACCTCCACCGCCACCGATGGACTGGGCGATGATCGCCATCGCTGCGGCGCCCGAGGTGGTGATCGTCCCTACCGTTGTCACACTCACGGCGGCGCCGGTCTGGCCACTGCCGGCACTGCCGCCGAGCGCCATGCTGAAGGAGGCGTCCGATCCGCCCGAGGCTCCGCTGGTCGAGGCACCCGCCGTTCCGCCGCCGCCGCCCACGGACTGTGCCAGCACGCCATAGCCCAGCACACCCTGGGTGGTGATCGCCGCATTGGCCGTCACCGTGACCTCGCCGCCCGCGCCGCCTCCGCCGCCCGATCCGCCAAGGCCGAAGGACAGCGCATAGCTGCTGTTGCTGGCATTCACCGTGCTGGCTCCGCCCGCTCCACCGCCGCCCCCCACGGACTGGGCGAACAGGCCGGCGGCATTGGCGCCCAGGGTGCTGATCTGCGCGTTCGAGGTGACCTGCACCGTGCCGCCGGCCCCACCCGCGCTCCCCGATCCGCCCAGCCCCAGCGCCAGAGCGACGCCGTCAGTGGTGGAAGCGGAGGTCGAGGTGCTCGAAGCCGAGCTGCTGCTGCTGCCACTCCCGCCAGTGCTGCTTGGCCCTGTCGCCGCCGAAACGAGAACGCCGCCGGAGCCGCCGCCGCCGCCCACCGACTGGGCGAAGATGCCATGGGAATTGAAGCCCTGCGTGCTGATGCCCGGATCGTTCTGGAACGCGCCGGACGTATTTACGGTGACACTCACCGCTCCGCCGCCCCCGCCGCCCGACGAGCTGCCGCCGAGGCCGAGCGCTAGGGAAAGGGCGCCGCCTGAGGAGGAGGTCGTGGTGGAGGATCCGCCATTGCCGCCACCATTGCCCACCGACTGGGCGAAAACGCCGGCGGAGTTGACACCCGTCGTCTGCAGGGTGCCGATGGTGTTGACCGTGACACTGCCGCCCGCGCCACCGGCAGTGCCATTGCCACCCAGAGCCAGGGACCCACTATATTCGCCAGCCGAGCTGTTGGTGGTGCTCGCGCCGCCATTGCCGCCGCCGCCGCCCACCGATTGGGCAAAGATGGCCGGCGAGTTGTCGGCGGGAACGAGGCTCCTGGTCCCGCTCGCGAGACTAAAGCCCGTGAAAATCCCATATTCGTTGGTGATCCAGACGGTACTCCCATCGCCGGCGGTCCCGCCGCTGCCACCAAGGCTCATGGCCAGCGAGTACCCGCCATTGGTTCCGGACTGCGCGCCGGACTCGCCGCCACTTTGCCCCGCCGCCGAAGAGGTGCTGGAGCCGCTTGCCGAGCCGGACAGGCTGCCTGTGGCGCTGGACGTGCTGCCGCCGGAACTGGATGCCCCGGGGGCGCTGGAGGCCGCGCTGCTGGATGCGCCCGCCCCCCCTCCGCCACCGACCGATTGGGCAAAAATCCCCGCCGCATTCGGACCAACCGTATTGATGATAGAGGAGGCCATCAAGATGACGGTGACGGTACCGCCGGCTCCGCCAGTGCCACCGCTGCCGCCAATGCTCATGCCGAGCGCAGCCTGCCCGCCGCTGGAGGCGGTGCTTGAGGATGATCCGCCGAAGCCGCCGCCGCCGCCCACCGACTGGGCAAAGATGCCCGCCGCCTGGAGGCCGGTGGTCTGGATGGAGTTGTTGGCTCCCACCGAGACATCGCCACCCGCGCCCCCGGAATTGCCGCCGCCGCCGAGGCTGAAGGAGGCCGCATAGGAACTGCCGCTGGCATTGGTGCTGCTCGATCCGCCGCTGCCGCCGCCGCCACCCACCGACTGGGCGAAGATGCCCGTGGACTGGTCTCCAGTCGTCGCGATGGACGAGTTGCTCTGAACGTTTACGCTCCACCCGGCGCCGCCCTGTCCGGCAAAGCCACCAATGGTGAGGGCCGCCGCGATCCCGTTTGCGGCATTGCTGCTGCCGTTTTGCGGGCCGGAGCCGGAGGTGCCGGACACGGCAGAGCTGACAGTGCTCGCGGTCTGGCCCGCGCCGGCACCGGCGACGGAGGTGACGCCGCCTTGCAGTTCCTCTCCCTGGCCGGCGCTGGTGGTGCTGGATGCCGCCCCGCCATTGCCGCCGCCCCCGCCGATGGACTGGGCCAGGATGCCGTAAGACAGCGCGCCAGAGGTCGTCAGCGCGCCGCCGCTGGTGACGCTGACCGCCCAGGCGCCGCCCCCGCCCAGACCGAATCCGCCAATGGCAATTCCGGCCGCATAGTCGTTGCTGGACCCGGTGGCCTGCGTCCAGCCGCCATTGCCGCCGCCCGCGCCAATGGATTGGGCGACGATGGCGGAGGCGTGCATGCCTGTCGTGGTGATGCCTCCACCACCGGCCGGGTTGCTCAAGACGGTTACGCCGCCGCCGTTCCCGCCCTCAGCGCCGCTCCCGCCGATGGCGAGGGCGACTGAAGCTGTGGTCGAGGCGGCATTTGCATCCGCAGAGCCGCCATTGCCTCCCGAGCCGCCGATGGATTGCGCGAGGATGCCGGGCGACTGGTCGCTGACGCCGCCGCTATAGCCGGTCCAGATCGTGCCGATCTGGGTGACGCTGACAGAGCTGCCATTTCCGCCCGCGGCGCCGCTGCCGCCGAGGGCGACGCTGGCCGCCGCGCCGTCCGTGCTGTCGCTGACGCCGGAGGTGCTGAAGGCGCGGCTGGACCCGCCATTGCCGCCGGCGCCGCCGATGGATTGGGCGAGAATGCCCGCCGAGAGATAACCACTGGTGATGATGTCGGCCGCGGTGACGGTGACCGACCCGGCCGCCTGGCCCGATCCGCCACTGCCGCCGGGCGTTGCCGAGCCCCCCACCGACAGCTTGGCATCGCCACCCCCGGTGGAGCCCGACCCGCCGATGGCGAAGCCGCCGGTGCCGCCATTGCCGCCGATCGACTGGGCAAGGATGCCGATCGACTGGTCGAAATTGGTGGTGATTTGCGCACTGGAGGTGACCGCCACGCTCCCCGAGCCGCCACCCGTCCCGCCATTGCCGGCGAGGCTCATATCCGCCGCGAAGATCACGGAGACCGCCGCGCCGGCACTGAAGCCGCCGCTGCCACCGGAGCCGCCGATGGACTGCGCCAGAATGCCCGGCGAAATCAGGCCATAGGTGGACAAGGCTCCATCCACGGAGACCGTCACCTGACCGCCAAAGCCGCCAAAACCGCCACTGCCGCCGAGGCCCACACTCGCCGCTCCTCCACTGGCCAGCGACGCGGCGATATCCCAGCCGCCGCTGCCACCCGACCCGCCGATGGACTGGGCGATGATGGCGGGAGACTGATCGCCGCTGGTGGTGATGGCACCGTTCACCTGGTTGATGGTCACCGCGCCGCTCGTGCCGCCACTGCCCGCGCCGCCGCCGATGGTCGTCGTGGCACCGACGCCTGATGACAGGCCCTCGGCCACCGCGAAGCCGCCGGTGCCGCCCGCGCCACCGAGGGATTGTGCGACGATCCCGCCTGACAGCGGACCGAACAGCGTGATGCTATTATAGTTGTCGATGGTGACCGCGGCGCCCGCCCCGCCGGAGCCGCCGGAGCCGCCGACTTCCAGGCTGGCGGTGCCCTGTCCCGAGACCGAGCCGCCCACCGCAAATCCGCCTGAACCGCCGCCGCCGCCGATGGACTGGCCAAGGATACCGGGCGCATTGCCATAAATGGCAGCGCCACTCTTGCTTCCCGACACCGTGCCGGGTGACACGAGGGCACCGTAATTGGTTATTGAAACCGTGTTCGCGGATGAACCGGCGCCGCCGCTGCCGCCCACGGCCAGGGTGGCCGCGCCCCCGAGGCTGGCATTGCCGCTGGCGGCAAAGCCGCCATTGCCGCCGCCGCCACCGATGGACTGGCCGAGGATGATCGCCGCGCCACCGCCGGACGCGGTGAGCGCGCCTCCCGCGTTTTCGATGAAGACGGTGTTGGAATAGTTGCCGCTTCCGCCCAGCCCGCCGATGCTGGCGCCGAGACCCGGCCCCAGCGAGAGGGTGAGCGATGTCGTGTAGCCGCCATTGCCGCCACCGCCGCCGATGGATTGGACGGCGATGGCGCTGGACTGGTAGCCGCTCGTGGTGATGTCGGTGGGGCCGGCGGGACCGGAATTCGTATCGTTATACGCATAGGCCCAGCCGCCGGAGCCGCCGTCGCCACCCGTACCACCGAGCGCGAGGTTTACTGCTGCCACCTGGCTGGCGCCCGCCGAAATGGCTGCGCCGCCATTGCCGCCGCCGCCACCGATGGATTGAGCGAGCAGGCCCGGCGAGCGATCCCCCGTCGTGGTGATGGTGCTGCCCTGGTTGACCGCTGCGGCCGTAGAGCCATAGCCACCGGAGCCGCCCGTGGTCCCAAGCGCCAGGGCGACGGATGCGCCCTCCGAAATGCTGCCGGCGATGCTGGCCCCGGCATTGCCGCCGCCTCCGCCGATCGACTGCGCCACGACGCCGGGCGAATCCGAGCCGGACGTGACGATGCCGACCCCGCCGGTACCCGCGAAGACGTTGCCGCCATTGCCGCCAGTGCCGCCGGATCCCCCCACCGCCAGGGAGAAGGCCGCGGCTTCCGTGCCGGACAGCGAGACCGAATAGCCGCCATGCCCGCCGCCGCCACCGATGGACTGGGCAACAATACCCGCCGAGCCGGTCCCGTTGGTGCTTATGGTGCCGGGGCTGAACCACTCCAGCATCAGGGCTCCGCTGTTGGTGCAGGCGGCGCCGTAGTTTGCGCCGGCATCCCCGCTCGTGCAGTTCACGGTCACCGCATCGGCGCCACCGCCCGAGCCGCCCGAACCGCCGTGGGAGATCGAAGCGCCAGCCGTCAGGCTCAGCGATATCGCCACCGCACCCCCACCCGTTCCGCCGCCACCGCCGATGGATTGAGCCAGGATGGCGGTGGAGTTGATTTCTTGCGTGGTAATGCTGCCCGTATTCACGATGGACACGGTGGCACCGTCACCGCCAGAGCCGCCAGTGCCACCAACGGTAAAGGCGGTGCCCGCGACCAGAGAGGCGGATGCCGACAGGCCGAACCCGCCCGCGCCGCCGCCGCCGCCGATGGACTGGGCGAGAATGCCGAAGGCACCGCCGGCGCTGTCCGAAGGTGGACTGGCGCCGCTGCAGCTGCCGCCCGTGCATATGGTTCCGTAATTCGCGACCGTTACGCCGTCGCCGTCGCCGCCCTCGCCGCCAGAACCGCCGATCGCCACGGGGGCGCCGCCGAACGCCATGCCGCCCGCGCCACCCGCTCCGCCGACCGATTGGGCGAAGATGCCTGGAGAGGAAGCGCCAGAGGTTGAGATTTGGGCATAACTTACCACGGACACAGTCCCGCCATAGCTGGCCGGACCACCGGACCCGCCCAGCGCGGTGAGCCCGGCCGCGACGCCCGCATTTCCCCCGCCCCCGCCAACCGACTGGGCGTAGATGCCATAGGACCCGTTGCCGCCCGTGCTGACGGTGATGCTGTCCGCGAGATAAGGAGAGACGTTTGACGCGGCAGTGTTTGACCAGTCAGGGTTTGGCAGGCCATTGAGCGTGACCGCGACATTCCCGCTGTCGCCGCCATAGCCGCCGCCGCCGCTCACTCCACCGAACCATCCAGCGGTCGAACCCCCGCCACCGCCGTTGCCACCAATGCTCTGGGCAAAGATGGCGGTCGCCTGTTGCGAGGACACATTCGCGGAACTGGTGATTGTTACAGTGCCGCCGGTTCCGCCGGCCCCCGCCGTTCCGCCATTGCCGCTGCTGATGGAACTGTTCTCGTTGCCGCCATTGCCGCCCTGCCCGCCCACGCTCTGCGCCCAGATGCCGTAAGCATCGGGGAGCACCGTCGCCAGGGTGACGTTGTTGGTGATCGTGACGGTAACCGGGCCGCCATTGCCACCATCGCCGCCGGCGCCGCCTTTAAAGCTCAACGACGAGGTCGAGCCGCCATCGCCGCCCTGGCCGCCCTGGGAGACCATGACGATGCCGGAATAGTTGAAAGTGTAGCTGCCCGCGGGCGTATCGATCCCGATGCTGACTGCGTCCCCAATCCCGCCGGGGCCGCCGGGGCTACCTCCATAGCAACTGCCGCCGCTTCCCCCTGCGCCGCCCTCTCCGCCGGTGACGACCGCGACGACCAGCGTCGCGTCGAAGGGGCCACCGGAGCTCAGGCTATACGGGAAGTTCACGCCGGCAGCGGTGGACGGACTGCCGGGGGTGCCTTCATAGGGCGTGTAGGCGCAACTCACCGGGGCGTTCTGGCCGCTGAAGCCATTGCTGGCGGGAGGTGAAGGTGAAAAGTTGTACATGATCGGGCCGATCGACGGCGCGGTCGGGGCGGGGGTCTGGGCGGCGGCGGGGTCGGTCAATGCACAAACGGCGACCGACGACATGAGGACCGGCAGCGACAGCCGAAGCGTGCCGGAGACCGTCGGGCGCTTCCGCGAGAACAACGTCGGACGAACCATACCTGCGCCTCGGTCGGAGCCGAGGAACACCGGATCTTCCCGCATTCCTCAACGTCGGTAATGAAATATCTCCCGGCTAGGCTGGCGCCCCACCGTGCTATACGCAACGCCACAGATTGGAATCGTCGGATTGCACATGCAGGGGGTGACCTCGACCTTAAGCACGACATTGGCGCCTGCCGCGTCCTTCCCCGAAGCGATCGTCAGGGTGTTCGGCGCGAAAGCGATTGACGATCTCATGCTGGCGCCCGGATTTCCGGCGGCCATTCGTGCGGCAGCCGATAACGCCGTTCGCCTTTACGACAGCAACTGGCTTCGCAACCGGCTGCTGAATGATCGCGGTCGGCTTCTGGCGGTGCTGCTCATTCTGGATCTGCATTTCAATGAGAGTGGCGGCAAGGGCATGACCGGAGCGCGGCTGCGCCGCGAAGTCGTGGATCTCGATGTGTGCAGTGCAGGGCGCGCCACAGCCTTCCTCGCCGCCCTGCGTTTCAAGCATCTACTCACGGCTGCCCCTCACTCCCCCGGCAACGAACGGCGTCTGATGCCGAGCGCGACGCTGCTGCAGGTTCATCGAGAGCGCTGGAACGGAATGTTCTCCGCCATTGCTCATGTTGACGCGCCGGCTGCTGCGGCGGCGATCGCTTTGCCGGATGATGTCCTCTTCGGCCCCTGCACGCATGTGATGGCCGAATGCTTCAGGCAGGGCGTCCGTGTCTTCGAGGCGGCCCCGGAACTGCGAAGCATTGCGGAACGGGATGTGGGCCTCGTCACGCTGGTGTCCTTCGTCGCCCATGGCGGACCAGCATCTATCACCCAGCTGGCGCGCCAGTTCTCCGTATCCCGCGCGCACGTCGCCAATGTCCTGCAATTGGCGGAAGCGCAAGATCTCGTATGCGGTGAACCGGGCCGGGGCGGATACCGGGCTGGGCCGGCTTTGATGCCGGTTCTGATGCGCTTCTATGCCGTCATTTTCCTGACCTTCCTTTCGGCCTTGCGACACGGGCAGCAGTAGGCACAGCGCTTAATCGGCGCAGGCGCACGATCCGTGGCAGACTGAGCAGCCCTCACCCTCGCATTCGGTTAGGCTGTGACCCCATAAATTTGCGTCCTCGTGGCTGTCGTGATTCAAGCTCCTGCCCTACGGAGCTTAAGAGATGCGCCGCCACGAGGACGCAAATTTATGGGGCCACAGCCTAAGTGACGCCGAGCGCCGACGCATGGAAGCGCTCGCGAACCGCGATGCCGCCGCGGCGGCGGCGGCGCGGACACATGCGGAAATCGAGGCCGCGGAAACGGAAGAACGGGAAGCCCGCGCGCTCCTGGCGCGCCTGAATACCGCGGTGCATGCGCGCGACGCCGTCGAGCGGCTGGCGGAGATGGAACGGAAGCTGGCGGTCGCCGAGAGCGTCCGCGTGGAGATCGAGACGGAAGAGGCTGCGTTAGCGCTACTGAAAATGCCCGAGACGGCGTTAAGCGAACTCGAGGCGCTCGCCATCGAGATCGCAAAGCTGAGGGCGCCCGCAGAGGCCGACAGCGCTTCGGTGAAGATCGCCTACGCGCCGGATACACCACTCGCCATTGGCCTTCCTGTACTGAAGCCGTCCTGCACTGAAGTTGCTTTTCCGGCATAGAATACCTATGCAAGCCGAAACTTAGATCGCGTGGAGAGCCTGGAAGGTGCGTAGCGTGCTTGCGAGACTACCGTTCGGCGGCATGGCCCTTGTGTTGGCTCTCGCTGTATTCTCCCTTTCGCTTTACATCGCAGTCGGGTCGCTCGATCCGATCCTCTATGCTGATGGCTGGGCCTATATGGATTCGGCCCTGCAGGCGCGGCAGGACGGCAGCCTGATGGCCTATCTCGAAGCCATCCATAAGAAGCATAATGAGCATCGGGTGGGCTGGGTCAAACTCGGCATGCTGGCCGACATCTACCTGGTCGAGGGCCGACTCTCGTTGCTGAAAGCGCTCAATCTGGCGGCGCTGTCGGCAACCGGATTCTGGCTCGGCTGGCTCTGGGCGCAGGGCCGGGGCCTGGCGGCCCGACTTGCGGTCGGCCTGCTGTGCGCCGCCGCCATGCTTGCCCCGAGTTCCATCGAGAACACGTCCTGGCCGACGCAGTTGCAGTTCCCGATGCTGTATCTGAGCGGCATCGCCCTTATGCTCGCGGCCGCTTTCATCCGGCAGCCCGTTCTCCTCGCGCTTGCGAGCTTCGCCCTCGCGCTGTCGAGCATTTACAGCATGGGCAGCGGCACCCTGGCCTTTATCGCGGCTGCCGCCCTCCTCTTGCTCTTCAAACGCGACCTGCCGCGGGCGTTGCTGGTTTTCGTGGCGGGCGCCGCCGGTACGGCATTTTACTTCATGCCGTTCACGGGCACCTCACAGCAGCTAGGCCTCGGTGCAGTCGCGCTTTCCGCTCGCACATTCTGGTTTGCCACGGCCTATGCCGGCTCCGCCTTCCGCGAGTTCGGCGTATCGGGTGCGATGGCCGTCGGCTGCGGGGCATTCTTGATCATTGGGGGCTTTTCGGCCTTCGCACTCTGGAAGGTGTGGGTGCGGCGTGAACCTCTCGACAACATCTCCTGCGCGATGCTCGGCCTCGGGGCCTATTCCTTTGCCACCGCGATCGCGGTCGGCCTAGGCAGGGGCGGGGGTGACACGAGCCATTATTTTCTGGTTTCGCGATACGCCACCGGGTCTTTGGTGACAGTGCTTGCCGCTCTCATCATCGTCGCCCGGCAACTGCCTGGCGGCCGTGTGCTGAGCATGGTCGGCGGTATTCCACTGGCTTATGGCTTGCTCGCCACCTCGTATGCGCCTTCCTTCATAGAGGACAAGCATCAAATACTGAACCAGTTCGCGACCTCGGCGCAGTCCAGCGTGATCGATGCTGAGCTGAACCATGTCATCTACCCGTTCAAGCAGCAGTTCCTCGGCATTCTGAAAGGCATGAGGGAGGCACATCTCGGCCCCTTCAGCGAACAAGGACGCGCACAATTCACCCCGCCGGACGTTAAAGGCGAAACGACCTGCCCGGCGGGCGTGGTGAACACGCTCTACAGGACCGAACCCACCGCGATCCTGGGAGCCGGGACGCTGCCATGGGAGACGTTCGGCAGGGGTGGCTGGGTGGTGGCGCGAAACAGCCAAGGCGACAGGATCGGTTGGGCCCTTTCGTACGGCCACTATAAAGGCCAACCCTACAACATGTTCCGCGTGCTGATGCGCTGGCCGGAGGGGCAGGCGTTCAACGGCTGGTTCGAATATGTCAGCCAGGATGGGCAGGTTCATTGCCGCCTGGCACAACGGATGAACGCAGGCCGGATGTTCGAGGTCTCCAGCGAAAGGTCCGTCCCAGGCCCTGCGATTCCGGCGACCTTCGCGGCGACCTTCTCCGGCGATGCCGCTCCTCGTGCGGCGCCGTCCTCCAATCTGCATGCGGACGGTTTCACGACCCGCCCTCCCACCGACGCCGGCACCGGCAAGATCATACTCGACATTGCTTGGTCAGCGCAGCCCGGTGCACAATTGGTCGTCCCGGTCATGTCGGCCAGCAATACGAAATCGCAAACGATCCGCCTCGTCGGGAATGCAGGCGACAGGTCCGAACTGCTTGCCGCCCTGGAACCGCGCTTTCTGGAGCCCTACCACTGGTATTACTTGTCGGTGCCTGCGGCATGGTTGTCCGGCAAGACGGCACGATTGACGGTCGAGGACGATGGCGCCGGAGCGGGAGAGTGGACTGCGCTGGGGCGCCCCTTCTGGGTCACGGAAAAACCGGTCCAGCCCGGCCAGTGAGCAGCAAAGGACGCGCGGCGCGAGCCCCCTCACCACACAGCCGAAGGCTCCGCCTTCCCCGCCAGTTCCGCCAGCCGCCGCGCCGACCCTGCGGAGAGGCCTTGCGGCAAAGCGGATAGGGGAAAGAAGCCGATCTCGGCAATCTCGAAGCCCGGCGCGGGCACAGGCCCACAGGTGAAGGTGCTTGCCCGGTAGCAGGCCACATGGTCCCGGTTGCCGAAGCGCGAATTGAAATAGAGGCCGGTCAGCCGTAGCGGGCCGGTGGCCTCCACATTGGTCTCTTCCTTCAGTTCGCGACGGGCGGCGGCCTCGGTCGTCTCGCCCACATCCACGCCGCCGCCGGGAAAATGCCAGCCCGGCGTATAGCCGTGGCGCACCAGGAGCACGCGATTTTCAGCATCGATGGCGATCACCCGCACGCCGAGCGTGATCCCATGGGTGATGCGGCGCAGGAGCGGGCGGACGAAACGCATTCCTGATTTATAGCGCCTGCGGTGCGCCTGTCAGCCGCGCGGCGCGCAAACGGGTTTTCCTTGCCGTCTCACCATGGAGGACCGATAATGACTTGACGGCCTGGGGTGCCGCGCGTCATGCGCGGCTGAGATCATACCCATCGAACCTGTCTGGATCATACCAGCGTAGGGAGGTGCCGATGAGCGAGAGCTTGTCGTCCCCATTCATGTCTTCTTCCCACTCCGCCCCCGGCGTCACCACGCCGCGTGTGGCCATTGCCGGCGGCGGCGTCATCGGGCTCGCCATCGGCTGGCAGCTGGCTCAGGCGGGTTGCGCGGTGGAGATCTTCGACGCCGGAACGCCCGGACGCGGCGCCAGCCACGCGGCCGCCGGCATGCTCGCGGCCTGCGCCGAGGCCGAGCCCGGCGAAGAAACCCTGCTGGACCTCAACCGGGAGAGCCAGCGCCTCTGGCCCGCCTTCGCCGATGCGCTCGAAGCGGCCTCCGGCCTCGATGTCGGCTATAAGGAAACCGGCACGCTGGTGGTGGCGCTGACCGCAGACGATGCGGGCAAGCTGCGCCACCAGCACGCCTTCCAGAAGAAACTCGACCTGCCGGTGGAGTGGCTGAACGCGGCCGAAGCCCGGCGCCGGGAGCCGCATCTGGCGGACCGGATTTCCGGCGCCCTGTGGTGCCCGCAGGACCATCAGGCGGACAATCGCGCGGTCACCACCGCCCTGCTCGCCGCCTGCGCGAAGGCCGGGGTGCGTGTCCATGCGGATGCGCCGGTCGCCCGTGTCGTCACCCATGCCGGAAAGGCGCGGGGCGTGGAGGTGATGGGCGAACTGCACGAGGCGGATGTGGTGGTGCTCGCTGCGGGCGCCTGGTCCCGCAGCGTGGACATCACCCCTGCCCGGCCGCTGCCGGTGCGCCCCATCAAGGGCCAGATGCTGGCGCTCCAGATGGATCCGGCCGCCCCCCTGCTGCGCCATGTGGTGTGGGGGCCGGGCATCTATCTCGTGCCGCGTGCCGATGGGCGACTCATCCTCGGCGCCACGGTGGAGGAGAAGGGCTTCGACGAGACCCTCACCGCCGGCGGGCAGCTCGCGCTGCTCACCCATGCGTGGCGGGCCGTGCCCACCATCGAGGAGTTGCCCATCCTGGAACAGTGGGTCGGCTTCCGGCCCGGCAGCCGCGACGACGCGCCCATCCTGGGGCCGAGCGAGGTGGACGGGCTGATCTATGCCACCGGCCACCACCGCAACGGCATCCTGCTCCTGCCCGTGACCACAAAGGCCATCGTGGACCTGATCCTGTCCGGGGAAAGCCATCCGCTGGCGGCCGCCTTCGGTGCGGAGCGGTTCCAGCCTCGGGCGGCGGCGGAGTAATTCGATGACCACCCCGCTTCCGCTCTCCCTGCGCGTCAACGGCGCCCCGGAAGACCTCGCCGCCGCCAATGTGGCGGAGTTGCTGGACGCCAAGGGCGTGGACCCGGCCCGCCGGGGGATCGCCGTGGCGGTGAACGGGGCCGTGGTGCCCCGCACCCGCTGGGCGGAGCATGCGCTGCGCGCCGGTGACAGCATCGAGATCATCCAGGCCCGGCAAGGCGGCTGAGACCGCCACACAAGAATTCGAGACCAATCCCATGTCCAAGACTTTCGATCCGCTCGTCATCGCCGGACGCAGCTTTGAATCCCGCCTGTTCCTCGGCACAGCCGGCTATCCCAGCCAGCAGGTCTTCCTGGATGCGCTGGAGGCTTCCGGCGCGCAGATGGCCACGGCCTCCATCCGGCGCATCAGCCTGGAAAGCTATGAGGAAAGCCTCACGGACCTGCTGACCGGGCGGGTGCATATCCTGCCCAACACCGCCGGCTGCCAGACCGCCAAGGACGCCATCCTCACCGCCGAGCTGGCACGCGAGGCGCTGGAAACGGACTGGGTGAAGCTGGAGGTGATCGGCGACCGGGAGCTGCTCTATCCCAATGTGGAGGAGTTGCTGAAGGCCACCGAGGAACTGGTGCGGCTCGGCTTTGTGGTACTGCCCTATTGCAATGACGACCCGGTCACCTGCCAGAAGCTCGCCGACCTCGGCGCGGCCACGGTCATGCCGCTGGGTTCCATGATCGGCACCGGCCTCGGCATCGCCAATCCGCACATGATCGAGCTGATCTGCGCCCGTTCGCCGGTGCCGGTGGTGCTGGATGCGGGCATCGGCACGGCGTCGGACGCGGCGCTCGCCATGGAATTGGGCTGTTCCGCGGTGCTGCTCAACACCGCCGTCTCCAAGGCCCATGACCCGGTGCGCATGGCCGCGTCTTTCCGCCATGCGGTGGAAGGCGGGCGTCTGGCCCGGCTGGCAGGACGCATTCCCAAGAAGCTCCATGCGGAGGCGTCGAGCCCCGAATTCGGCCTCGTGGGAAGCTGAGTCCCCACGGCCCCGGCCGAAAGCCGGGGCCGACAGGTATCAGATCTTCTTCGCGCCCGTTTCGATGGGCGCGATGCCCGAGACCAGGCAGGGCGCGAAGAAGAGATAGCCGCGCCAGGCGCCATGCAGCGTGCGGGTCATGACCACGCACCAGAAGGCGGCGAGGCAAACCACGAAGATGCCGCCCAGCACCGTGAACAGGCCGAAGCCCGTCATGCGTCCCAGCGTCAGCGTCGCCAGCGAATAGACGCCCAGCGGGAAGGTGAAGGCCCACCAGCCGATATTAAAGGGCATGCCCTCGCGGGCGTAGCGCACCGTCTTGAGCACCGCCAGCATCAGCCACCAGAGGCCATAGCCCCACAGGATGACGCCGCCGATGATGCCGATGCCGAGTCCCGCATCGCCCACGCTTGCGAGGCCATGGCTGCCGAAGATGGCGGGCGCGTTCCCGCCCAGCAGCAGCAGGCCGAGCGAGCCCGTGCCGATGGGGCCGAGCGCCAGCCAGCCGGAGGCCGCCATGTCGCGGTTGGGCAGCTTGTAGAGGATGAGGCGCATCAGCAGAATCACCAGGATGCTCATGGCCAGCGGCACCGAGAAGGCCCACAGGGCATAGCTGATGATGTGCACGCCATAGCCCTCCTCCGGCCCGAGATGGGTCACCAGAAGCGCACCGCTCGCCGCCGCCACCTCGGCCGCCACGATGGGCAGCAGCCAGACCGCCGTCATCTTCTCCAGGCTGTGATCCTGCTGGGTGAACATGAGGAAGGGGATGAGCAGGCCGCAGGCCACCGCCATGGCCACGTCCAGCCACCACAGCACATGGGCGATCTGCAGCGCCGGCTCGCCCCAAAGCGGGATGCCGAAGGCGATGAAGCCGTTGATGATGGTGGCGAGGCCCATGGGAATGGTGCCGAAGAACATGGATACGACGGGATGCTGGAAGATGCGCTTCGCCCCGTCGAAGAAGAAGATCCAGCGGGCGGCATACATGCAGGAGAACAGGATGAAGAGCACGATGTTCATCATCCACAGCAGGCGCCCGATAACGTGCAATACCGGGATCTCGATGGGAAACTGATTGAGCGCCAGCGCCAGCACGCCGGTGCCCATGGTGGCGCCGAACCAGTTGGGCGTGAACTGGCGGATCATTTCCTTGAAGTCCCCGGCGGGCGCGGGGCCGCTGCGCGGCGCGGACGAGACGGTGTCGGCCAAGATATTCATTCCCCCGGAGAGCGCCGCCGGCCCCCGGCCCGCTGACGCGGGTAAGCTATCGTTCTTCAAGTCGAAAGGCGACACCGCAGAGCCTCTTGCCCTGGTTCTTGCACGCCCAGAGGCTGGGGAAGCCGGCGATGGAAGGGCCGGGCATTTCCGTGAAAGACTGAGCTGCTTCGAAACCCGCTATCACGTCGCCCTCCGCCACCGCGAGATCTGCCCATGCTCCCCGCCCCGCCTGTGCTCCTCATTACCGACCGCACGCAGGCGCGTGCGCCACTGGCGGAAGTGGCGGCATCGGCTTTCGCCGGGGGACTGCGCTGGCTCAGCGTGCGCGAGAAGGATCTTTCGGAGGCCGAGCAGATGGCCCTGGTCGCCCAGATGAAGGCGCAGGCCACCCGCTTTCAGGCGCGTGTGCTGCTGCACGGCACGCCGGCCCTGGCCCTGGCTGCCGAAGCGGACGGGGTGCATCTGGCAGCGGGCACGGACGCAGGGTCGGCCCGCGCGCTGCTGGGCGCGAAGGCGCTCATCGGCCAGTCCGTCCACACGCTGGCGGAGGCGGCGGCAGTGGATCCCGCCTTGGTGGATTATGTGGTGGCCGGCCCGGCCTTCGAGACGGCCTCCAAGCCCGGCTATGGACCTGCCCTTGGGGAAGCCGGGCTTGCGGCGCTCGTCGGTGCCTGCCGGGTGCCGCTCCTGGCCCTCGGTGGAATCGATCGCGCCACCATCGCCCCCTGCCGCCGGGCGGGCGTTGCGGGCGTCGCCGTGATGGGCGGAATCATGCGCGCGCCGGATCCGCGCGCGGAGGCAGAGGCATTGGTCGCGGCGTGGGGTCTTGTGGGCGACCGAGGACCAGCGGCCCGGCGGGGAAAAGCTCCACGTCATTGAGGCGCGTGCCTCATCATTCGGGAAAGACCGTCAAGGCACACGAAGGCGGCGCATCGCCAGCCTTCGCAGGTCGCTGGATCAGCGGTCAGGCCCCGCCGTTCACCACAGATTGAGGGTGGCCCGCGCTTCTTCGGACATGCGACCCTGGTCCCAGGGCGGGTCGAAGGTGATGTCCACGCTCACGGCGCCGACGCCGGCGACGGATGCGACCGCATTCTCCACCATACCGGGCAGTTCAGCCGCCGCCGGGCAATTAGGGGTGGTCAGCGTCATTTCCACCGCCACCGCACGGTCGTCCGCAATGTCCACCTTGTAGATGAGACCCAGCTCGTAAATGTCCACGGGGATTTCCGGGTCATAGACGGTCTTCAGAGCACCGACGATGTCGTCGGTCAGCCGGTTCAGTTCCGCTTCCGGGATCTGGGAAACGATCGCCGGGGCATTCGGAGTTTCAAGTTCAGTCTGGGTCATGCGAACAAATCCTGCGCCTTCAGCAGCGCCTGTGCAAGGCGATCCACGTCGGCACGGCTATTATAGAATGCGAATGATGCGCGACAGGTCGCCGTCACTCCATATCGGGCGAGAAGGGGCTGGGCGCAATGGGTGCCCGCCCGAACCGCCACGCCATAACGGTCCAGCACGGTCGCAACATCATGGGGATGGGCGCCCTTCATCTCGAAGGAGAGGATGGCCCCCTTCCCCGCCGCCGAGCCGATGATGCGCAGGCTGTTCATGGCGCCCAGCCGCTCATGCGCATAGGCCGAGATGGCATGTTCCTGCGCCACGATGCGATCGCGGCCGATGCCCGTCATATAGTCCAGGGCCGCGCCGAGGCCGATGGCCTCCACGATGGCGGGGGTGCCAGCCTCGAAGCGGTGGGGCGGGGCCGCATAGGTGACGCGATCCTCGCTCACCTCGCGGATCATCTCGCCGCCGCCCTCATAGGGGGGCATCACGGCCAGAAGGTCGCGCTTGCCGTAGAGCACGCCGATGCCCGTGGGGCCGTAGAGCTTGTGGCCGGTGACGGCATAGAAATCCACATCCAGGTCGCGCACGTCCACGGGCATGTGGACCGCGCCCTGGCAGCCGTCCACCACCACCTTGGCGCCCACCGCATGGGCCGCCGCCGCGATCTCCTTCACCGGCGTCACCGTGCCCAGCACGTTGGACATGTGGGTGATGGCCACCACCTTGGTGCGCGGTGAGAGCAGGGCCTTGAAGCCGTCGAGGTCGAACGACCCGTCCTCATGGATGGGTGCCCACTTGATCACCGCGCCCTTGCGCTCGCGCAGGAAATGCCAGGGCACGATGTTGGAATGGTGCTCCATGATGGAGAGCACGATCTCGTCGCCCTCGCCGATGGACTGACCCAGCGAATTGGCCACAAGATTGATGCCGCCCGTACCGGAGCGGGTGAAGATGATCTCGTCCACAGAGGCAGCGTTCAGGAACGCGCGCACCGTCTCGCGGGCCTGCTCGAAGCCTTCGGTCGCGGCATTGGCGAGATAATGCAGGCCGCGATGGACGTTGGAATATTCCCGCTCATAGGCGGTGCGCATCCGGTCCAGCACCTGGCGGGGCTTCTGGGCGGAGGCGGCATTGTCCAGATAGCTGAGCGGATGGCCGTTCACTTCCAGCGACAGGGCCGGGAAATCGGCGCGCACGGCATCCAGATCGAAGGGGATGTCGGCAGCGGATGAGTCGTAATGGGTCATGTGCTCGCGCATCCTGGGCTCGTGCATTCACCGAACAGGGCAACCGTCATGCCCGGACGTGTCCGGGGCATCCACGCCTATCCTTCAATTGCCCGTCTGACGAAGAGCCGTTGTGGCCGGGACACGCCCGGCCACAACGGTCCATTCTCACTATCAGATCGCGCGGGCCTTCAGCCACGCTTCGGCGCGGGCGATAATGGCCTCGCGCAGGCCGTCCTCTTCCACGAACTCGATGGCTTCGCCCACGAAGGCCTGGATCAGCAGGCCCTCGGCCTCCTTGGCGGGAATGCCGCGAGCCTTGAGGTAGAAGAGCAGGTCCGCGTCCAGTTCACCGGCCGTGGCACCGTGGCCGCACTGCACGTCGTCGGCGAAGATCTCAAGCTCAGGCTTGTTGTCCATCTCCGCCGTCTCGCCCAGCAGCAGCGCCCGGCTCATCATGCGCCCGTCGGTCTTCTGGGCGTCGGGGCGAACCACGATCTTGCCCTGGAAGACGCCGCGCGCCTCATCAGCCAGCACGGTCTTGAACAGCTCGCGGCTCTCGCAATGGGCCACCGCATGGTCCAGCAGCAGCGTCATGTCCGCATGCTGGCGCCCCTTCACCAGGGTGGCGCCGCGCAGGCCCACATGGGCATGGGTGCCCGCGAAGCGGCCATAGAGGCTCACCCGCGAGGCGAGCGCGCCGGTGGTCAAAGCGAAGCTGTGAAACTGCGTCTTGTGGCCGGTCTCGGCCATCAGGCTCGCGAAATGCAGGGCTTCGGCGCTGTCTTCCTGAATGCGCACATGGTCCAGATGGGCGCCGTCGGCCACGAACAGCTCCAGCGCATCATTCACCTGATAGGCGACGCCGTCGCGGCCCTGGAAGCTCTCCACCAGGGTGAAGCGCGCATCCGCACCCACGTCCAGCAGGCGCCGGGTGAAAGTGGCGGCCGGTGCGTCCAGGGTGAAGACATGGGCCACATGCAGCGGGCGCGTGATCTGCGCTCCCGCCTCCACGCGGATCACCAGTCCCTCTTCGGCCAGCGCCGTATTGAGGGCCAGAACGCCGTCATAGCGCTGGGGCGCGAGCGTCCCGAGCTTCTCCACCGCGCCCTGGCCGCCCGCGAGCGCGCTCGCCAGCGGCACCACGGTGAGCCCCGGCTCCAGGCCCGCGAGGTCGGAATGGGCGCGGGAAAGCTGCCCGTTCACGAACAGGATGCGGCGCGCGCCGGGGAAGGTCACGGCGCGGAACTGGCCTTCGGCCTCCGCAGCCGCATCCAGCGGCGCGGCGAGCGGGGCAGAGCTGCGCAGGATGGCGCGCAGGTCGGTATATTTCCACTCCTCCACCCGGCGGTGGGGAAGACCGTTGGCGGCGAAGGCATCGCGGGCGGCGCGGCGCAGTTCGCCCATGCGGCCGGCGAGCGCGGCGTCATCCGCCCCGCTCCTCTGGTCGAGAAGGGCGAGCAGAGCCTGCTCGGCGCCGGTGCGCGGGATCTGGTTCTGGACGTTCATCGGTCCGTCCTCACGCCGCGTCCTGGCCGTAGCCGGCATAGCCCGAGGCTTCCAGCTCCAGCGCCAGTTCCTTGCCGCCCGTGCGCACGATGCGGCCCTTGTGCATCACATGCACCACGTCCGGCACGATATGGTCCAGCAGGCGCTGGTAATGGGTGATGACCACCATGCCGCGCTCGGGCGAGCGCAGGGCGTTCACGCCCTCGGAGACGATCTTCAGCGCGTCGATATCGAGGCCGGAATCGGTCTCGTCCAGGATGCAGAGCTTCGGCTGAAGCAGGGTCATCTGGAGGATTTCGTTGCGCTTCTTCTCGCCGCCGGAGAAGCCCACATTCACCCCGCGCCGGAGCATCTCCTGGGAGATGCCGAGGCGGCCCGCATGCTCCTTCACGAGGCGCAGGAAATCGGGCGTGGACAGCTCGTCCTCGCCGCGCGCCTTGCGCTGCGCGTTCAGGGCGCTGCGCAGGAAGGTCATGGTGGCGACGCCGGGGATCTCGATGGGATACTGGAAGGCGAGGAACAGGCCCGCCGCCGCGCGCGCGTCCGGGTCCATCTCCAGCAGGTCCTGGCCGTCCAGCAGCGCCTCGCCGTCCGTCACCTCATAATCCTCCTTGCCCGCAAGGACATAGGAGAGGGTGGACTTGCCGGAGCCGTTCGGCCCCATGATGGCGTGCACTTCGCCGGGATTCACGACGAGATTGAGTCCGCGCAGGATCTGGTTGTCTTCGATCTGCGCATGCAGGTTCTTGATTTCGAGCAGAGCCATGGGTCTTGTCCGTTCTGTGCTGTGGCGCTCGGCTCGCCCGGCGGTCCGGGGCGCGAGCGCGCAATATGCGAATGGTGAGGAGCGTCAGCCCACCGAGCCTTCGAGGCTCACGGAGATGAGCTTCTGCGCCTCCACGGCGAACTCCATGGGGAGTTGCTGGAGCACGTCCTTCACGAAGCCGTTGACGATGAGCGCCACCGCTTCCTCGGAGGAGAGCCCCCGCTGGAGGCAGTAGAACATCTGGTCCTCGGAGATCTTCGAGGTGGTGGCCTCGTGCTCGAAGACGGCCGAGGCGGTCTTCGCCTCGATATAGGGGACGGTATGCGCGCCGCATTTGTCGCCGATGAGCAGCGAATCGCAATTGGTGAAATTGCGCGCGTTGGTCGCCCGGCGATGGGCGGTCACCTGGCCGCGATAGGTGTTCTCCGAACGCCCGGCGGCGATGCCCTTGGAGATGATCCGGCTCGACGTGTTCTTGCCGAGATGGATCATCTTGGTGCCCGAATCCACCTGCTGGTAGCCGTTGGAAATGGCGATGGAATAGAACTCGCCCTGGCTGTTGTCGCCACGCAGGATGCAGCTGGGATACTTCCAGGTGATGGCGGATCCCGTCTCCACCTGGGTCCAGGAGATCTTGGAATTGTCGCCCCGGCAGTCGCCGCGCTTGGTGACGAAATTATAGATGCCGCCCTTGCCGTCCTTGTCGCCGGGATACCAGTTCTGGACGGTGGAATACTTGATCTCGGCATCCTTCAGCGCCACCAGTTCCACCACGGCGGCATGAAGCTGGTTCTCGTCGCGCTGGGGCGCGGTGCAGCCTTCCAGATAGCTCACATAGGCGCCCTCGTCCGCGATGATGAGGGTGCGCTCGAACTGGCCGGTATTGCGCTCATTGATGCGGAAATAGGTGCTCAGCTCCATGGGGCAGCGCACGCCCTTGGGGATGTACACGAAGGAGCCGTCCGAGAAGACAGCGGTGTTCAGCGTCGCGTAGAAATTGTCCGACACCGGCACCACGGAGCCCAGATACTGGCGCACCAGATCGGAATGCTCGCGGATGGCCTCGGAGATGGAGCAGAAGATCACGCCGGCCTTGGCCAGCTCCGCCTTGAAGGTCGTGGCCACAGACACGCTGTCGAACACCGCGTCCACCGCCACGCGCGAAGACGGCTGGATGCCGAGCAACGCCTCGCGCTCGCGCAGCGGGATGCCCAGCTTCTCGTAAGTGGCGAGAATCTCGGGATCGATCTCGTCCAAGGACTTGGGCGCCACCTTCTGCTTGGGGGCCGCGTAATAATAATAGTCCTGGAAGTCGATCTTGGGATAGCTGACCCGGGCCCAGGTGGGCTCCTCCATGGTCTGCCAGCGCCGGAAGGCGTCCAGGCGCCACTGGAGCATCCAGTCCGGCTCGTTCTTCTGGGCCGAGATGTAGCGGACGGTGCTCTCGTCGAGGCCCTTGGGGGCCTTCTCGCTCTCGATATCGGTGACGAAGCCGTATTTGTACTGATCGACATCAATCGACCGTGCAAGATCGACCGTCTCCTGAACTGCAGGCATCTTCTCGTCTCCTCTCCCGCGCGGGGTCAAGGCCCGCGGGTCAAGTTCGTCCAACTCAAAACTCGCGCCGCAGGCTACGCCCCGGATGGAGCAGGCTTCGGCACTGACCGCCCAAGGCGGCCATTCTTATGCCGCGCGCGCCGCGCGGCTGCGTACATGCGGCACCACGCGCTCCAGGGAGGCGAGTGCCAGGTCCACATCATCAGCCGTGCTCGACCAGCCCAGCGAGAACCGGATCGCCGCTCCCGCGGCATCCGGCTCCATCCCCATGGCGGTGAGCACATGGGACGCCCCCACCTTGCCCGAAGAGCAGGCGGACCCCGCACTGACGGATACATGGGCAAGATCGAGCGCGATCACCAGGGTTTCTGCCTTCAGACCGGCGAAAATCACGCACGACGTGTTCGGCAGGCGCTGAGCGCCTTCTCCTACGATCCGCGCATCCTGGATGAAGCGCACAATCCCCTTTTCGAGGCGATCGCGCAAGCCCGAGAGGCGTATCGCTTCCTCTTCCCGTCCCGTAGCGGCAGCAGCTGCGGCGGCGCCGAAACCGGCAATGGCCGCCACATTCTCGGTGCCCCCCCGCCGCCCGCGCTCCTGCCCGCCGCCGGGAATGAGCGGTGCGCGCACGCGGCTGTCCGCATGGCGCGCCACCAGGGCGCCCGCCCCCTGCGGCCCGCCCACCTTATGGGCGGACAGGGTCAGGAAATCCACAGGCAGCGCCTCCGCGTCGAGAGCCACACGGCCGGCGGCCTGCACCGCATCGCAATGAATCACGGCTCCGTGCGCCGCCGCCAGATTCGCGACTTCGATCACCGGCTGGAGAATCCCGGTCTCATTATTGGCCGCCATGAGGGAAACCAGCGCCCGTCGCCCCGCCGCGCCGTGGCGGACAAGCGACGCTTCCAGGGCATTGAGATCGAGATAGCCCTGCCCGTCCACGGGCAGCACCTCAACCTGCTCCGGCGCGAAGCGGTGGCCGCGCAGGACAGAGAGATGCTCGGCACCATTCGTGAGAAGCACGTCGCACGAGACCGGACGCCCGGCGACCTCCAACTGGGGATGCAGGACAAGTGCGTTGGCCTCCGTCGCCCCGGAGGTGAACACAACGCCCGCCCGAGGCGCGCCGCACAGGGCCGCCACCTGCTCCCGCGCGCGCTCCACACGAGCGCGCGCAGCGCGCCCATCCGCATGAACGGACGAAGGATTGCCTGGCGCATCCAGCAGTTCGAGCATGGCCGCGCGCGCCTCGGCCCGAAGGGGCGAAGTGGCATTATGGTCGAGATAGGCACGCCGGGCTTCACTCATGACGCATCCCTCACGGCGCGGCAGGTCGCGGCGGCGACCCGGAAGCCGCCCCGTCCACCATGCTTGCAATTGCGCCCGATCTCGGTCATACGTCAGACTTCACCCGGTCCACCCTCTGGTTGCGACGATCCAAAACTCGCGACCGACGGGGGAAATTAGAATTATTCTAAATAGATAGGCGGACCCTCCGGCCAAGTCAAGACGTCAGCGGGTGGACGTCCTAGCGGGTGCTGTGACCTCCGGTCTGACCTTTGGTCTGACGTGAGGTTTTGCCTGCGGTTTGCGCCGATCCGCCCAACCGGTTCCGCAGGTGCCATGCCCGAAGTGATCTTCACTGGCGAGAAGGGACGGCTTGAAGGCCGTTATCAACCCGCCAAGACTCGCAATTCCCCCATCGCCATCATTCTTCATCCCCATCCGCAGTTCGGCGGAACGATGAACAATCCGGTGGCATACAATCTCTATTACCAGTTCGTGAACCGCGGCTTCTCCGTGCTCCGCTTCAACTTCCGGGGCGTGGGACGCAGCCAAGGCTCGTTCGATCACGGCACCGGCGAATTGTCGGACGCGGCCGCCGCGCTGGACTGGGCTCAGTCGGTCAATCCCGATGCCCGCGCCTGCTGGATCGCCGGCTTCTCCTTCGGCGCCTGGATCGGCATGCAGCTTCTGATGCGCCGCCCGGAGGTGGAAGGCTTCATCTCCGTGGCCGCGCCCGCGAACCTCTATGACTTCTCCTTCCTCGCGCCCTGCCCGTCCTCGGGCCTGTTCGTCCATGGCGACAAGGACGCGGTGGTGCCCACCACTGCCGTGGCGACCCTGGTGGAGAAGCTGAAGACCCAGAAGGGCATCGTCATCGAGCAGCAGATCGTGCCCGGTGCCAACCACTTCTTCGACGGCAAGACCGACGACCTCATGGGCGTGGTCGGCACCTATCTCGACAAGCGCCTGCCCGGCACGCGCAAGGACAGCGCCGCCTGAGCCTGCGGGCGAGGCTGCTGACAGAATAAAGGCCGGAGGGGCACCCCTCCGGCCTTTTCTTTTGTCCATTCATACCAACGGCCCCGGTCTTTGACCGGTACCGAGTGGGTTTCGCTCAAGCGCCGCGCGGGCTTCACCAAAGGTCCGTGAGCCGCGCTCACAGACCTTTGGTATCAGTGGACCGGCGGGCGCTTCGTGGGATGGCGCAACGCCTCCTCGACCCGCGCCACGGCATGTTCGCCGATCTCGTGCTCCAGCACCTTTTCGTCCGCCACATAGGAACGGAACTTGTCCGGCGAGAGACGGCAGCGCACCGCATAGAAGAACACGCCCACACAGAGAACCACGAGCAGCGCCGTATCCAGCCCGTCCGTGAGCACCCCCGCCCCGCCGAAGCTCCCCAGCGCCGATATGAGCCCCAGCCCACCCAGATAGGGAACGAGCCAGGAGGCTTCCTTCAGGTCCGCCGTGCCCTTGATGCGCGTGCGGGCATAGGTGACGAACAGGACTCCCCCCACCAGCAGGCAGATGCCGAGGCGCCACACCGTCGCCCAGCCGGACCAATGGATGATGAGCGTGGTGATGACGAAGGCGGCGCAGGCGATGAGCCGCACCCCAGGGAGCGTCACCGGGCGCCGGGCCGTGGGCAGAAGATGGCGCAGCGCCACCACGCCGATGGGGCCGACCACGAACGAAAGCATGATGGCCGACTCGTTCAGCTTCACCAGGTCCTCGAACCGCAACAGCACGAAGGCCAGCACCGCCACCGCCAGATTCATGAGCAGCGCCACCAGCGGCACGCCCGTGCGCGAGAGGGTGGCGATGATCTTCGGGAACAGGCCGTTCTCCGACAGGGCGAAGCTGATGCGCGCGCACGAGCCCGTGGCCACCAGAGCACCGCCCATGGGGCCGAGCACCGCGCCCACATTCAGCATGCTCACCAGCCACATGAGGCCAAGCGCGCTCGCCACCGCTCCGAGTGGCCCGAAATCGCTGGAGAGCCGCACCTGCCCCCAGCCCCCGGCGATGGCGGACGGCTCCATCGCGCCGATGAAGGCCAGCTGGAGGCCGCCATAGATGAAGAAGCAGATGACGACCGACAGGATCAGAGCGGTGGGAACGTTGAAGCCGGGATTGCGCACCTCGCCCGCCATGTCCACCGCGTGGCGGAAGCCGATATAGGAGAAGATCACGCCGCCCGAGGACACCGCGCTCATGATGCCGGTCCAGCCCATGGGCGCGAACCCGCCATGGTCGGTGAAATTGCCCACTTCAAAGCGCGAGATCAGCAGCGTCACGATAAGAACGGCCGGAATGCCGATCTTGGCCCAGGTAATGGTGCTGTTCACATAAGCGAAGAATTTCACGCCGAAGGCGTTGATCACCACGAACAGGGCCAGGAAGGCCATGGAGGCGGAGATGCCGGCCACCGAAAGATCGTTGCCGGGCACGCCACCGCTGTAGAGCCAGGTGGCGTGCGGCCCCAGATAGCGCAGCATGGCCTCCACCTCGATGGGGGCCTGGGTGGTGTAGCCCACCCAGCCGCTCCAGCCCATCATGGTGCAGACGAGGTTGCCGTGGCTGAACATGGGCACCCGGGCCACGCCGCCCGGCACCGGCAGCATGGCCGAGATTTCCGCGAAGGTGAGCGCCAGGAGCAGCATGGCGATGCCGCCGATGAGCCAGGCCACCAGCGCCGCAGGCCCCGCATGCTGGACCGCCAGGAGTGGCGCGAACAGCCATCCCGAGCCGATGATCCCGCTGACCGCGACGAATGTCAGGCCCACGAGGCCGATATCGCGCTGCATCTTGCCGTGCATGTTTTCCCCCCGCAGCTTGCGCGGCTTGTACCCCAGAATCGGCCCCGCGCCGATCCCCGAGGCCAGGCAGCTTGTGCCTGCCTCTGCCTATCTTGCGTCGAACACCTCGCCCCCCGTCAGCGGCGATGGAACGCCGGTGGTGGTGGGAAAGGTAAGCGGCAGCGCACGCAACGCGCGCACCGCCAAAAAGCCGAAGGCATGCGCCTCCAGCCCGTCCCCCGACCATCCCAGCGCATCCGCTGGGAGAACGGGCCGTGCCAGACACGCCTCCAAAGCCGCCATCAGCGTGGGATTGCGTGCCCCTCCCCCGGCCACCACCCAGGTGGCGGGCGGCTCCGTTAGATGTGGAACGATGGCGGCGACGGAGGCGGCGGTCAGCCAAGTGAGCGTCGCCGCGCCGTCTGCGTCCGAATAGCCGTCGAGCCCCGCCACAGCCCGCACATGATCCCGGAAGGCGTTGCGATCCAGGGATTTCGGCGGTGGCGCGGCGAAGAAAGGATGCGCGAGGATTGCCGCCACGGCGGCCCGGTCAACGCGGCCGGAAGCGGCGAGCCGCCCGTCGAAGTCGCAGGGGGCACCTGTCCGGGCCGCGACGAAATCGTCGATCAGGGCATTGCCCGGTCCGGTATCGCAGGCGACGGGGTCGCCCGCCCCGATCACCGTCACATTGGACACCCCTCCCACATTGAGCACGGCCAGGGGGCGGGGCAAGTCCAGCCGCCGGGCCAGCGCCTGGTGGAACACCGGAACCAGCGGCGCCCCCTCCCCGCCCGCCGCCACATCCGCGGCACGAAAATCCGCCACCACCCGCGCTCGCAGCGTGCGCGCCAGCTCCGCGCCGAGGCCGATCTGCACGGTGAGGCCCGCGCGGGGCGCGTGGAACACGGTCTGGCCGTGAAAGCCGATCACGTCCAGGTCCGCTGGGGTGAGCCGCTGGCTGTCCAAGAGGCGCAGCACCGCTTCGGCATGGCGCTTGGTGATGACCCGCTCGGCTTCGGCCAACGCGCCGGGGCGGCCGTCGCGGGAATTGAGGCCGCGCGCATCCTCCATGGCCTGGGCCAGGAGGCGCCGCGTCGGGCCGTCATAGGGCAGCGTCAGGCTCGGGCCGAGCCAGTCCACGCTCTCCCCGTCCGTGTCGATGAGCGCGGCGTCGATGCCGTCCATGGACGTGCCGCTCATGAGCCCCAAGGCACGCATGGGCGGCTAGGACCGGGAGAAGGCGAGCCGGGGCACGATGTCCTCCGGGCCTGGATCGTTGGCCCGGAACGCATCGCGGACGGCGAGCACGCCGAGCGGACGGCGCTTGAGACTGGCCATCAGCTGGGGACGATCCTCCTTCACCAGATAGCGCACCAGGGCGCTGGCGAATTCCGGAAGCGCCGCGTAATTGCCCTCATAGATGATGCGCTTGATGGCCATGTCCTCCAGCTCCCCGCGCCCCTGGCGCAGCAGCCGGTTCCACTGGCGTTGCCGGTCGGCGCTGTTCCAGGGCGAGAGGGGGCGGAACGCCCAGGTGGCCGAGGGCGCCACCGCGATGAAATCCTTGGTCCAGGGAACGCCCAGCGCATCGAGATTATGCATCACGGCCGAGCCGATGAGACCATCGCCGCGATAGAGGCCCACCGGCAGGCGGAAGCCCGTTTCCGCCATGCGCGCCACGAAGTCCCCGCGCAGCGCGAACAGCGAGCCGTGGAGGCCGGGATTGACCATCATCTCCGCCCGCATGGCCTCGGCGCTGCGCCCGATGCTGGGCACGGCGGCGGCGGCCAGCGCGCGGGGGTTGTCCGCCAGCGCCTGCGCCAGATCCACCAGGGAGTTGGGGGTGATCATGGCGTAGGCGTCCACGAAGAAGCAGATCTCCGCCTGCGCCCTCAGCCGGTGCACCACCTGGTTGATGGCATTGGACTTGTCGGGGTAATGAATTTCGTGAACGCTGAACGGCACTGCGATCTCCGGTGCGGCGGCCTTGAGGGCCTGTGCCGAACCGTCCGTGGAGCCGTTGAGAATCACGTTCACATGCGCATCCCGCCCGTTCACCGCGAGCGCGATGTGCTTCAGACAGGAAATAAGGGTCTGGCGCTCGTTGCGGGCGAACACCGCGATGCTCCACGCACATAAACGTGGCGGGGCATCCTCGAATGGCTTAGTCAGCAAGCGCCTTCCCCACGATTAGGCATCCGAGCCCGATATGAGTTCTTTTCGTTCCGACCTTCTGCGCACGCTCGACGAGCGCGGCTACATCCATCAATGCTCAGACCTTGAGGGCCTCGACAAGAAGGCGTTCGAAGGGTCGATCACCGCTTATATCGGCTTCGACGCCACCGCATCCAGCCTTCATGCGGGCCATCTGCTCTCCATCATGATGCTGCGCACCCTTCAGCGGAACGGGCATCAGGCCGTCGCGCTCATGGGCGGCGGCACCACGAAGATCGGCGACCCGTCCGGGAAGGACGAGGCGCGCAAGATGCTGACCGACCAGCAGATCAACGACAACATCGCCTCCATCCGCAAGGTGTTCGCCCGCTTCCTTGATTTCGATGGAGGAATCGATCTCCCAAAGAGTGGATTTGCGCGCTCTTTGCACAAGGGAGAAAAGATTAACGCCCTGATGGCCAACAACGCGGACTGGCTGGACGAGCTGAAATACATCCCGCTGCTGCGGGAGGTGGGGCCGCACTTCACCATCAACCGCATGCTCACCTTCGATTCGGTGAAGCTGCGGCTGGAGCGCGAGCAGCCGCTCACCTTCCTCGAATTCAACTACATGATCCTCCAGGCCTACGACTTCGTGGAACTGGCCAAGCGCCACGGCTGCGTGCTCCAGATGGGCGGCTCCGACCAGTGGGGCAATATCGTCAACGGCATGGAACTGGGCCGGCGCATGCACGGCCTGGACCTGTTCGCCCTGACCACCCCCCTGCTCACCACCGCCTCCGGCGCCAAGATGGGCAAGACGGCGGGCGGCGCCATGTGGCTCGATGCCGAGCTTCTCGCCCCTTACGAATACTGGCAGTTCTGGCGCAATGCGGACGACAAGGACGTGGTGCGCTTCCTGAAGCTCTTCACCGAGCTGCCGCTGGACGAGATCGCCCGCCTCGGCGCCCTGGAAGGCCAGGAGATCAACCTCGCCAAGGAGGTGCTCGCCACCGAGGCCACCGCCCTGCTGCATGGACGCGAGGCGGCGGAGGCCGCCAAGGCCACCGCCCGCCAGACCTTCGAGGATGGCGCCCTGGCCATGGACCTGCCCTCCGTGGAGGTTCCCGGCGCGCAGCTTGCCGAGGGCCTTGGCGCGGCGAATGCCTTCGTCCTGGCGGGCCTCGTGGCCTCCACCAGCGAGGCGCGCCGCCAGATCAAGGGCGGCGGCCTGAAAGTGAATGATGCAACCGTGACCGACGAGAAGGCGGTGCTGACCTCCGCCGACCTCACGGCGGAAGGCGTCATCAAGCTGTCCCTGGGCAAGAAGAAGCACGTCCTGCTGCGCCCCGCCTCCTGAGGCGACGGCGTCCGCACAGGCTGAGACGATTGAACGGCCCCGGTCCATGACCGGGGCCGTCTGCATTACTGGCGGGGTGGCGGGGGCGCGACGGAGGTGTCGCGGAACTCGAACATCTTGCGCAGGAAGCCCGGCGCCACCGCCGAAAGCGGATTGACCGTGAGGCGCGGACCGGAGAGCGGGCCGACAATCTCGAAGGTCACGCCCAGCAGGCCCTCATTGGGCCCACCGCCCAGCAGCATGCCGATGATGGGCAGCTTGGAGAACAGGTTGTTCAGCCCATAGGCCGGCACATAGGTGCCGCGCATGGCGATGCGCTCATTGGCGAAATCGATGGTGCCGTCCACAGTCGCGCCCGCCACCGGGCCATAGATGGCGCCGTCGCGGATGGTCACGGCGCCGGTGGTGCGGGTGAACTTCGCCTGTGCCTTCTGGAAGGCGGCGGTGCCCGGCTCCGAGCGGCCGCTGGAATCGCGGGCGGCCGAAGCGAGGATGTCGAGGCCCGGCTCGCCGCGCACCACGAAGTCGCGCAGGTTGACGGAGCCTTCCTGAGGCGCACCCTCGCGCGGAGGGTCGATGTTCACCCACATGTCGCCCCCGTCGATCTTCGCGTAGACGTCGAGGAAGCGCAGCAGGGCGCCCGCGTCGGAAGCGCTCACCACAAGCTGGTTGCGGTTGGCGAAGGGGCGCATGTCGCCCACCACATTGCCGTTCTGGCCCGCCCGCGCCACCAGGGCGAAATTGCGGATATCCGTGCCGCGACGGGCCACGGACAGCTCGAACTGGCGCAGCACCTCGCCATTGTTGCCGGTGAGCGCGCCGACGCTTGCGTCCACGTCCACGTCCTGGTTGCGCGCCTTGGGCGCGTTCTTCGGGGCGGCGGTGCCACCCGTACCGACGAGGCCCTTCATGATGCCACGCGCGTCCACCACCTCGCCGGTGATCTTCACCTTCAGCACGTCGCCTGCCCGGTTGGCGGTCAGGCTCGCCCGATCGCCGTCGCTCAGCTGGAAGGTGGGGAAATTGGCGCCCAGCACGTCGCCGGAATCGGCCACCTCGACCCAGCCCTTGATGAGGGTGCCCGACCCTTCCAGGACAAGGTCGTTGATGCGCACCGTCTTGCCTGCATCGGTGGAGGCAAAGCGCGCCTTGAGCGGCTTGCCCGCCGGCTTGGCGAGGCCCGGCACGAGATCGTTGATGCGCGCGCCGGTCAGGTCCAGCTCGATATTCGCCTTGGTCACCACATTGTCCGTGGTGCCCACGAGGCGCACGAGGACAGGCCCGGTCACCGCCGGCAATTGCACCCCGAGCTTGGCCCGCGAGGCATCGTCGAGGGTGGCGTTGACGCGCACATTGGCGTCGGCCACGTCCTTCTTCTTCTCATACTCGAAATTCATGGGCGCGCCGGCAATGCGCCCGTCGCCGCGCAGCAGGATTCCGGCGGGCGTGGCGAACACCGCCACCGTCGCACCTTCCAGGCGATGATTGGCGAAAACCGCATCCACGCCGAAGTCCGTCAGCGTCGCTTCCACCGAATAGTCGGTATCCTTGGGGTCCTGAACC
Source organism: Aquabacter cavernae (assembly GCF_003993795.1). Classification (GTDB taxonomy): domain Bacteria; phylum Pseudomonadota; class Alphaproteobacteria; order Rhizobiales; family Xanthobacteraceae; genus Aquabacter; species Aquabacter cavernae. The sequence goes on along the minus strand of NZ_RWKV01000008.1, from coordinate 28,537 downwards.
TTGCGGAAATGAATGTTGATCTGGACCAAAGCGGAAAGCTTGCCGCGCGTGGTCGAGGGATCGTAGGCGGTGCCGGTCGGCCCCTTCAGGGCCTCCATGCCGAGGATCTCGATGCCCGCATCGGCCGGGCCGTTGATCTTCACTTGGATCTGCGCGCGCGGCTCGCGGGGGAAATAGTCCGCCATGAGGAAGGTGCCGTCCGTCAAAGCGAGGCGGCGGTTCTGGGGCGTGACGACGATGCTCTCGGGCATGTCGGCCCGCACGCTGCGGCCCGTCACCACCACGGAGATGCGCGCATCCCGCAACGGCGGCAGTCCCTTCATGGCCACGATCTGGAAACCCGAGCCCGACAGTTCCAGATGCACCGCGTCGTCGGGCAGCGGGACCTCTTTCTGGCCGATCAGCTCCAGGGGCATGTTCACGTTGATGCGCACGGCATCAACGGTGCCGGCGGTGACATTCTGGATCACATAGTCCCGGGCCGGAGGCGCGACGGAAACCGGCCAGAACCGCCGCACGGTGGAGGCCGGCATGCGCGAGCCCGTGGCGTCGAGGCGGATGGCGGGCAAGGGAATGCCGAAGTCCACGAGCCCCGAAAAAGCCAGCGAGCCCGCGGCGCTGAACAGCTGCCCCTTCTCGAAGGTCAGTTGCTTGGAGGCGGGATTGTAGCGGCCGAGGAGAGAGACCTGCTCCACCACCAGGGCCGGATCCGGCATTTCCGGCCCGGCCAGCACCACCTGCTGCTGGCGGATCTGGTAGGTCCAGTCCTGCCCGAAGCGCTCGGGAACCGCGATCTCGCCCTGCAGCGCGATCCGGTTCTGGTTCTTCACCGCCTCCAGGGGATTGATGACGAAGACCCGGCGCGCCGGATCGAGGGTGAGGCCCACGCGCAGATAATCGAGGGTGAAGCGCTCCAGCGGATCTTCGCCATTGCCGATCTGGCCGGCGCCGAAATTGATGTTGGCGGAGGCGGCGAGCACATGCCCGTCCACATTCATGCGCGCATTCAGCTCCGCTGCCAGCGGCAGGTCCATGTAGAAGCGCTTCCAGTCCTGGGTGAAGGCGCTGACGAGATCCTTGGTCGCCACATCCCGCACCTCCATCTTCAGGGTGCGCTCGCGCTGGCGTTCCGGGCCGATGGTGGCGATGAGGGTGGCCGTTCCGCTCGGCCCCTGGACGGCGAAATCAAGCACTGCACCGCCGGTCGGGGGGCGGGAGACCCGCACGGAGATGTGCTGGAAGACATAGGTCTTGCCGGAGCTTTCATTCTCCACCCGCAGGGTGCCGTCCTTCAGGCCCACATCTTCCAGCGTCCCGCCATCGAAGCCGCCCCGCTCCAGGTCGTTCATGAGGGCGGCGACGGCGCGCAGCGTCAGAGGGTCGGTGTTCACGGCGGCCGCTGTCCCGGCCGGCGTGGTTCCGGAGGCGCCTGTGGCGGGCGGCGGGGTCAAAGGCGGCGGCGGGGGTGAGGAGATGAGCGGCCGGGCGCCCTGCCCCGCTGCCACCGCCACCACGCCGGAGGCGGCGATCTTCACCGTCATGTCGGCGCCCACGAGATCCACGCGCCGGGCCTTGGGGGAGAGCGTGAGCAGGCTGCCGTCCAGCTCCACCTCGGCGCTGGGGGCGGCGGCGATCAACTCGCCCTCCGGTCCTTCCACGCGGATGTCGTGCACCACCACCACGGTGGCCCCGTGGTTCATGGTCTCCACCGTGGTGGAGCCGATGATCACGTCATACTTGCCGCCCAGGCGCTCCTCGATGGCACGCTCGATATAGGGGGTGGCGAGGTTGGCGGTGACGACCCCCGTGGCGATCATGAAATAGAGCCCAAGCGCCCCGAGGCCGCCAATGGCCACCAGGGACACGAGGATCCACATGAGCACGCGCGCGAAACGGCCGCGCGGCACCAGCGCGCCGACGATCCCCTGGGGATGGCCTGGCCTCAGATGGCGGCCAGTCCGCTTGAACGGCGCCGTATCGTCCTTCATCCTCACCCGATCCTCTGGCCCCGCCGAGGCGCCCCCGCGCCGGGTTTTTTGAGCGGTGCAGAATGTACCATCCCCGCTGTCAGGCAAGGGCATTCAGCCCAGCCGGTATGACGCAGTCACGTCGAAAGGAAGGCAGATGCCGGTTTTTCCCTCCGAAGGTGCGCAGGCCCCGGACTTCTCCCTGCCGCGCGATGGCGGCGGCACAGTGTCGTTGAAGGACTATGCGGGCCGGAAGCTGGTTCTCTACTTCTATCCGAAGGCGGACACGCCCGGCTGCACCAAGGAAGCCATGGCCTTCAACGCACTGCGCGGGGAATTCGAGGCCGCCAATACGGCGATCCTCGGCGTTTCGGCCGACCCGGTGCGGGCGCAAGACAAGTTCAAGGCCAAATACGACCTCGACTTTCCCCTCGCCTCCGACGAGACCAAGGCCATGCTGGAAGCCTATGGCGTGTGGGGCGAGAAGAGCATGTACGGGCGAAAATATATGGGGATAGAGCGCGCCACCCTGCTCATCGACGGCACCGGAAAAGTGGCCCGGACCTGGCCGAAGGTGAAGGTCACCGGCCATGCGGAAGAGGTTCTGGAGGCGGCAAAGGCGCTCTGATTCGCGCGGCGCACCGCAGGGCCTCTCGCATTCCGGGAACTTTGTGGGCGCTCCACCGTTAGAGCGTCACTCTTTTTTGGTGGGGAACCCCATGAGGCTTTTCGAGTGCCAGTCCTGCGGCAATCCCGTGCATTTCGAGAATGCGGCTTGCCTCGCCTGCGGCGCACACCTCGGCTATCTGCCGGCGGAAAACCGGATGGTCGCGCTGCAGCCGGATGGTCCCGCCTTTCGCAGCATCGCGCGGCCCGAGCAGCATTTCCTGTTCTGCAGCAATGCCGAGCATGACGTGTGCAACTGGCTGGTGCCGGAAGGCGGCAACGCCTTCTGCCCGGCCTGCCGGTTCAACCGGACCGTGCCGGACCTCACCGCCCCGCAAAATCTCGACCTCTGGCGGCGCATCGAGGTGGCAAAGCGCTACGTCTTCTATTCCATCCTGCGCTGGCGCCTGCCGGTCCAGGACCGGCTGGAGAATCCCGAGCACGGCCTCGCCTTCGATTTCCTCGCCGACAGCCAGGCCCCTCAGGGTGGAGGGGCGGTGATGACCGGCCACGACAACGGCCTCATCACGCTGAACATCTCGGAAGCGGACGATGCCGAGCGCGAGCGCCGCCGCACCTCCATGAACGAGCCCTACCGCACCCTCATCGGCCATTTCCGGCACGAGCTGGGGCATTATTTCTGGGACACCATGGTGGCCTCGGACCCGCAGACCCTGGAGCGGTGCCGGGCCGTGTTCGGCGACGAGCGGCAGGATTACGGGCAGGCGCTTCAGCGCCACTATGCCGAAGGCGCGCCCATCGACTGGCAGGACGCCTTCATCTCCACCTATGCCACCGCCCATCCCTGGGAGGATTTCGCGGAGACCTGGGCGCATTATTTCCACATCACCGATGCGCTGGAGACCGCCGCCGCCTTCGGCATCCGCACGCGCCCGCGCCTGAAGGAGGCAGCGGACCTCGCCGTCTCCGTGGATTTCGATCCCTATAACGCGCACAGCGCGCAGGAACTCATCGATGCCTGGGTGCCGCTCACCGTGGCGCTCAACAGCGTGAACCGCTCCATGGGCCAGCGCGACCTCTATCCCTTCGTCCTCTCCCAGCCGGTGATGGAGAAGCTCGACTTCATCCATTCGCTCATCCACGCGGGCGCGGAGCAGCAGGCGGAGCGGGACATGCGCTGGCAGACCATGTGCGGCCCCGTCATGCAGGCCGCCTGACCTCAGGAATGGGCCAACGCGGTCGCCTTCGGGAGCGCGATGGCCAGCAGCAGGCCGGCAATGATGCCCAGCACCACATAGAGGGCGCCCATGGGCGCCTGACTGTTTTCCGGCAACACCGCCGCCACCACCATGGCGCCGGAGACGCACAGATAGCAGATGGCGCTGATGAGGCCGCCCAGCAGGCCCAGATTGCGCTCGAACAGGCCGAGCGCCATGCCGTACATCATGGGGCAGAGCACGCCGCAGCCCAGCAGCACCAGCGCGCTGCCCACCGTGATGGACAGGAAGCCGACGCCGGAGACGGCGCCCGACACCGCCAGCACCACCGCCCCCAGGGCGAACAGGACGTAAGAGGTCCAGCCGAGCCGCTGCGGGCTGGTCTTGCCGGCGAAGTGGGAACAGCCCAGCTCGCCCGCCAGGTTCACGCCCCCCAGCGCCAGCGCCATGAGCCCGTAGCCGCTGGGCGAGAAGCCCAGCCCCTCCTGGTAGAGGAACGGGGCCACCACGCCGAAGACGAGCTGCGCGCTGGCCATGGCGCCGAAGATGAGCGTGAAGCAGAGGAACAGGCGGTTGCGCAGCGCCATGGCGATGACCCCGCCTGCCGCGCGCAGGTCGATGGGCGCGCGCCGCTCCGGCGGCAGGGTCTCCGGCAGCAGCAGGAAGGCGACGATGGCCACCACAGCCGCCAGGGCGCCGATCAGCAGGAAGATGACGCGCCAGGAGACGAGATCCGCCAGGAGGCCGCCCACCGCCGGGGCCAGCACCGGCGCCAGCCCCCAGGCGGCGCCCAGCAGGCCGGAGACGGAGGTGAGCTTCGCCCCCCGGAAGCAGTCCGCCGCGATCACATAGGACACGACAAGACAGGTGCAGCCGCCCATGCCCTGGAGGAAACGCAGCGCCAGCAACAGGTTCACGTCGCTCACCAGCGCGCAGGCGACGCTCATGGCCACCAGCAGCGCCATGCCGGAAAACAGCGTGAGCCGCCGCCCCACCGCGTCCGTGATGAGCCCCACCGGCACCAGCGCGAGGCTCATGCCCAGCATGTAGGCGGTGACCGTGTTCTGCACCGCTGCCGGGTCCGCCTGGAGAGAACGCACCATCTCCGGCAAGGCGGGCGTATAGGCGTCGAGCGGGATCTGGCTGAACGGAACGATGGTGAGCAGAAGCGGGACAAGCCCGCGCGGCGCAGGAACAGCCTGCGCATCCGTCATCGCCACCATGAAGCCCCCGCACCCACCGTCTGTGACGGCACCATGGCACAAGCCATTCCGGGGCGAAACAGCACCGACCGGATGGCCGGCCCGCGATGGGAGAGACCGCCCGGCGGTGCGTGAAGAGGTTTGGGCGGCCCGGCCGGGACCGGGCCACCGCGTAATCAGACCAGCGCGGCGTCGAGGGTGATGTCCGCCTTCAGGAGCTTGGAGACGGGGCAGCCCGCCTTGGCCTTGGCGGCAAGGTCCTGGAAGGTGGCGTCATCCGCACCGGGAATGGTGGCGCGCAGCGTGAGGGCCACAGCCGTGATGGCGAAGCCGTCCGGCTGCTTCACGAGGGTGACGTCGGCCTTGGTCTCCATGTGCTCGGCGGTGAGGCCCGCCTCGCCCAGGATCAGCGAGAGCGCCATGGTGAAGCAGCCCGCATGGGCCGCGCCGATGAGTTCTTCCGGGTTGGTGCCCGGCTTGCCCTCGAAGCGGCTGGCGAAGCCGTAGGGATAGGCGTCGAGCGCGCCGCTCTTGGTGGAGATGGCGCCCTTGCCGTCCTTGATGCCGCCGGACCAGACCGCGGAGCCGTAAGTGGACATGGCGTGTTCCTTATCCTCGGTGAAGAAAGCCGCGCGGCGCCGGGCCTGCGCAGGTTGGCCGCCCCGGTGCCGCCACCGGCACCGGGGTCAACCCCGCCAGACTATTTCAGGTCCGCCACCCCTGTGCGACAGGCTTGCGGGCTTATTTTCCCGCAAGCCGAGTTCCCGCAAGCCAGGCCGCGGCGATGGACACGTCCGTCTGGGTCAGGCCGTGGCCCGCCCGCAGGATGCGGTGCTCCACCTCCGCGCCCGCCGCCGAAAGGACGGCGGCGAGGCGGGCGGGATTGTCCTGGCCCATGAGCGTGTCGGCATTGCCGGAGAGGATGAGAACCGGCTTCCCGCCGAGCGGATGCGCGGGCGCCTCCTCCAGCGGGACCATGGCGCGCATGAGCACCGCGCCCGCCAGCGCCTCCGGACGACGGTAAAGCACGGCCGCCGCGATATTGGCGCCGTTGGAGAAGCCCACCGCGATGGGCGCGGGCATGCCGCAGCCCTCGCGGGCGGCCATCACGAAATCGGCCAGCGCGTCCGCCTCGCGGCGCACATCGTCATGGTCGAATACGCCTTCCGACAGGCGGCGGAAGAAGCGCGGCATGCCGTGCTCCAGCACCCGGCCGCGCGGCGAGAGCAGAGCGGCGCCGGGCGAGAGCATGCGGCCCAGCGGCAGCAGGTCGTTCTCGTCGCCGCCGGTCCCATGCAGGAGCAGCAGGGGCGTGTGCCCCTCCTGCGTGGCGGGCTCGTAGCGATGCACGAAGCCCACATCCTTGGTGAGTGTCATGGCTCGTCTCCTTCGTGTCCGGCGCTCAGCTGAGCGCCGGGAGGATGCCCTCGATCTCGGTGCGGCGGCCCTCCAGGAAGGCGGGCAGCTTCAGCACGCGGCCGAGGGCATCGGCGGGCTCGTCCACGGCGAAGCCCGGAATGTCGGTGGCGATCTCGAACAGCACTCCGCCCGGCTCGCGGAAATAGACCGAGCGGAAATAGTTGCGGTCCTTCTGCTCCGTGGTGCGGATGGAATGGTTCTCCGCGAGACGCTGCACCATGGCCGCCTCCGCCGCGTCATCGGCGGCGCGGAAGGCCACATGGTGCACGCTACCCCCGCCCTGGCGGCCCCGCAGGAAATCGCCCGCCGCCCGCAGGGTCACGATCCCGCCCATGGCGGTGCCCGTGGAATAGCGGGTCAGGACGCCGTCCTGCGCGGTCTGCGCAAAGCCGAACACGTCGGTCAGGATGGCGCCCGTGGGCGCCGCCTCCTTCACGAGCAGCGTCACACCGTGGAAGCCCCGGATGGCGTGCTCCGCCGGGATGGTGCCGACACCGTGGCCGGGCTCGGCCTCGGCACCCGCCACGCCCACGAGGGCGAGGTGCATGCCGTCGGGGTCGGTGAAGGGCAGCACGGTTTCGCCGAAGGTCTGGATCGGCGTCCCGTGCTTCACCCCCGCCTCCACGAAGCGATGGGTCCAATAGCCGATGGAGCCGAGCGGCACGCGGAACGCGGTCTCCTGCGTCTCGCCCACCCCGAGCCGGCCGGGCGCCACATGCTCCCAGGGGAAGAAGGTGAGGATGGTACCGGGGGAACCGGCCGCATCGCCATAATAGAAGTGGTAGGTGCCGGGATCGTCGAAATTCACCGTCTTCTTCACGAGGCTCAGACCGAGCACGCCCTCATGGAAGGCAAGGTTGCGCCGGGCCGGGCCGGAGATGGCGGTGACGTGGTGGATGCCGTTGCGGGTCATGAAAGCCTCCCAAGAGGGATCGTTGTCTGGCCCTTGATGTAAGGCAATGAACTCAATTCATCCAGGCAAACAACATTGCATTCATGCAAGGTAAAAAGGCGCCTGCACCATGCCGTTTCCGGAGCGGCACAGCAGGCCACCCTTCGCCCGGACCACCGCCACGCTAGTCCGGAAAATGCTCCACATGGGTTTCGCCGGTGCGGCCCGCGTACACCGCGCGGCGCCCCAGGAACGACACCACGTAGCCGCAGCATCCGGCGTCCACCACGGTCCGGCAGAAGCCCTTGTAGCTGTAGCCGGGTGCAAGCTGCTGGGCTTGCCGGATGGCGTCCCGGATGCGTGGCACATCGAAGACGGCGGCCACCGGGCCGTCCACCTGATGGATCTGAAGCTCCAGCCAATCCCCCTCTGCCGTGTAATAGAGCGCACGGGCACGGCGGAAATCGATGGCGTAGCTCTCGAAGCCCGCCGCCATCAAGGTCCGGACGATATCCGGAAAGGTCATGCTCCCCGCCTCCGCGCCGTCCAGGCACGCCTTGGCAATGGAGGTCAAAGAGGTCTTGGGATCTTCCATGTTCGATCTCCGGGATAGAGGGCAGGTCATTCCAGCGGCATGGTCGTGATGCGCCCGCGCTCCACGAGCCGCTTCAACATCGCCAGCAGGCTGTCCCGCTCCATCGCGGACAGGTGGCCGAAGACTTCCGCGTCATTGCGATCCGCCAGCGCCGCCAGCTCGGGCACGAGGGCGCGGCCAGTTCCGGTCAGCGCAAGGGTCTGGGCGCGACCATCGCGCGGGTCCGCGGCGCGGGTCACGAGAGCCTTGGCGATCAGGCGGTCGGCGAGCTTGGTGATGGCGCCGCGCGTCATGCCGATCTCGTCCGCCAACACGCTCGGCGGCGCGGGCTCGCGGCCATAGAGGCGACGCAGCACCACCCATTCGGCCACCGTCACGCCCCGCGTCGCGAGCTTTCCCGCGAAGGCGTGGGAGACATGGTTGGAGACCGTGCGCAGCCAGAAACCGAGATGCGCATCAAGATCGGACGGCTCGGGCATCATGAGCGGAAAGCCTCATTAGTTGACAAGGAAACTACTGATTTTGATTTCCTAGTCAACCACTACTCCTTCCCTCCCTGTCATGCCGCCGGAATGCTTCCCACGCATGGGCGGCCGCCCTGCCCCTGCGGCGAAGTGATTTCGCTTTGCCTGAATTCGCTCTAAGAAGGCTGCGACAATGAAATTGCGTAAGGCCTCCGGCCTGCACAACAAAAGGCAAGAGGACATGCCCCAGTACCGTTCGCGCACCTCCACCCACGGCCGCAATATGGCGGGCGCGCGGGGGCTCTGGCGCGCCACCGGCATGAAGGACGCCGATTTCGGCAAGCCCATCATCGCGGTCGTCAATTCCTTCACCCAGTTCGTGCCCGGCCATGTGCACCTGAAGGATCTCGGCCAGCTCGTGGCCCGCGAGATCGAGAAGGCGGGCGGCGTCGCCAAAGAGTTCAACACCATCGCGGTGGATGACGGCATCGCCATGGGCCATGACGGCATGCTCTATTCGCTGCCCTCCCGCGAGATCATCGCGGACAGCGTCGAGTATATGGTGAACGCCCATTGCGCGGACGCCATGGTCTGCATCTCCAATTGCGACAAGATCACCCCCGGCATGCTGATGGCCGCCATGCGCCTCAACATCCCGGCCGTCTTCGTCTCGGGCGGGCCCATGGAGGCGGGCAAGGTCTTGCTTTCCACCGGCGAGAAGAAGGTGGACCTGATCGACGCCATGATCGCGGCGGCTGACGATCGCGTCTCCGACGAGGACGTGAAGGTGATGGAGCGCTCCGCGTGCCCCACCTGCGGCTCCTGCTCGGGCATGTTCACCGCCAATTCCATGAATTGCCTCACCGAGGCGCTCGGCCTCGCTTTGCCCGGCAACGGCTCGGTTCTGGCCACCCATGCCGATCGCGAGCGCCTGTTCGTGGAAGCGGGCCACCTCGTGGTGGACCTCGCCCGCCGCTATTACGAGCAGGACGACGCGCGCGTGCTGCCGCGCTCCATCGCCACCTTCAAGGCGTTCGAGAACGCCATGACGCTGGACATCTCCATGGGCGGCTCCACCAACACGGTGCTGCACCTGCTGGCCGCCGCCAATGAGGGCGAAGTGCCCTTCACCATGGCGGACATCGACCGGCTCTCCCGCCAGGTGCCGGTGCTCTGCAAGGTGGCGCCCGCTGTGGCCAACATCCACATGGAGGATGTCCACCGCGCGGGCGGCATCATGGCCATCCTGGGCGAACTGGACCGGGGCGGCCACATCCACACCGACCAGCCCACCGTCCATTCGGCCACCATGGCCGAGGCGCTGGACCGCTGGGACGTGATGCGCACCAAGAGCGACACGGTGCAGACCTTCTTCCGCGCCGCGCCCGGTGGCGTTCCCACCCAGGTGGCCTTCAGCCAGTCGCGCCGCTGGGACGACCTGGACACCGACCGCGAAAAGGGCGTGATCCGCAGCGTGGAGCACGCTTATTCCAAGGACGGCGGTCTCGCGGTGCTGTTCGGCAACATCGCCGAGGACGGCTGCATCGTGAAGACGGCGGGCGTGGATGCCTCCATCCTCACCTTCACCGGTCGCGCGCGGGTGTTCGAGAGCCAGGACGCGGCGGTGGAGGCCATCCTCTCCACCGGCAAGATCGTGCCCGGCGATATCGTGCTGATCCGCTATGAGGGTCCGCGCGGCGGCCCCGGCATGCAGGAAATGCTCTATCCGACCTCCTATCTGAAGTCGAAGGGCCTCGGAAAGGCGTGCGCGCTGGTGACGGACGGGCGCTTCTCAGGCGGCTCCTCGGGCCTCTCCATCGGCCATTGCTCGCCGGAAGCCGCCGAGGGTGGGGCCATCGGCCTCGTTGAGGAAGGCGACACCATCGAGATCGACATCCCCAACCGCTCCATCAACTTCATCGTTTCCGACGAAGAGATGGCGCGCCGCCGTGCTGCCATGGAGGCCAAGGGCGATGCCGCCTGGAAGCCGGAGAACCGCAAGCGCGTGGTCTCCCAGGCCCTCCAGGCCTATGCCGCCCTCACCACCTCCGCCTCGCGCGGCGCGGTGCGCGACGTGAACAGCCTGCGGCGCTGAGCGCCACAGCCATCTGAATGTGGAACGGGCGCCGCTGACCAGCGGCGCCCGTTTTCGTTTCAGGCCGTCAATCGTGCCTCAGTGGCAGCTCAGGCGCCCGTCCTGGTTGGAAATGTCGCGGCCGACGCACCAGCCGGGCGAGATGGTGGAATCTGTCCAGCGCCCGTTGCGGTCCTGGCAGGACGCCTTCAGCCAGCCGGCGAACACCGAGATGTTGCGGCAGGTGCCCATATAGGTGCCAGACGGAATCCGCTCGCCGGAATAGCCGGTGGTTCCGGCCGGCGGCCCCGAGCGCGGCCGGCAGGTGAGCCGGCCATTGTCGTTGACGATCTCGCCGGTGGAGCACCAGCTCGGCACGGTGGTGGAGTCCACCCAGCGGCCGCTATTGTCCCGGCAACTGGCCTTCAGCCAGCCGGCCGTCATCTGGATGTTCTGGCAGCTCTGCATGTAGCTGCCCGTGGGCGCTGTCTCGGCGGAAGCCGGCGCGGCGAACAGGCCGAGGCAAAGCCCGACGAGCGCGAGGAAACCAAACCCAAAACGCAATGACATGACGAAAATCCCCCGTCCGAATACGCAACGGCGCCAGAATGGCCTTGCCGCCCCCGCCGGGCAACAGGCGCACGCTCCATCTGCGGCAATCGACATGACGCAGGCGCGTTACGGCAGAAAGACACGGCAACGCGCGGGCATCGACAGGCCGCCGCCCCTTCGGTAAAAGCCGGACCCGACCCATTTCAAGCGGAAGCCTCCATGACCATCCGCGTGCATCGCGGCGACTTGCCCGCCGATTTCGTCGCCGCCCCCGTGGTGGCCATCGACACCGAGACGCTGGGGCTCAACCCGCACCGCGACCGGCTCTGCCTCGTCCAGCTCTCCAACGGCGACGGCAGCGCGGACCTCGTGCAGATCCCGCGCGGCGCCTCCGCTGCCAGCGCGCCCAATCTGGTGCGCATGCTGGCCGACCCCAATGTGGTGAAGCTGTTCCATTTCGGCCGCTTCGACATTGCGGTGCTGGCCCACACGTTCGGCGTCACCACCAGCCCGGTCTTCTGCACCAAGATCGCTTCCCGGCTGACCCGCACCTATACGGACCGCCACGGTTTGAAGGACCTGGTGCGCGAACTGCTGGGCGTGGACCTCTCCAAGCAGCAGCAGAGTTCCGACTGGGCCGCCGAGGAGCTGTCCGACGCGCAGCTCCATTATGCTGCCTCAGACGTGCTCTATCTGCACGCCTGCAAAGACAAGCTGGAGGCCATGCTGGAGCGGGAGGGCCGCACCGAAATGGCCGAGGCCTGCTTCGCGTTCCTGCCGACCCGCGCCGCGCTCGATCTCAAGGGCTGGCCGGAGGAAGATATCTTCGCGCATTCGTGAGACCATGAACCACGCGGCGCCGGGCGGGCGCGCCAGTTACCGGTCCCTGGCCGGAGCCCGGTGGCATGAAACCTGCCGTCGAGTTGCGTTCCAGGCCCGTTCCGGCCCATCCTGACGCCGCGCGCAAAGGGAATTCATGACGCAGACCGCCCTGCCGGGCTCCGACGCCCGGCATACCGCTTCGACCTTCGCCCGGCGCGGCACCCCGGATTTCGCCCGCGCGCACCGGCACAGCCGGTTCGTGCGTTTCGTGAAGCGGGCCCTGCCCGTGGCGCTGATCGTCGGACTGGTGGTGCTCATCGCCCTGCCCATCGCCCGCCAGCTCACGGCGGTGATGGAACTGCCGTTCGAGGTGGGGGCGCTGCACCTCTCCGGCACCCGGCTCACCATGGAAGTGCCCAAGCTCTCCGGCTTCACCGATGATGGGCGCGCCTATCGCGTGAACGCCTCCACCGCCTCCCAGGACCTCACCAATCCCGACGTGCTGGACCTGACGGACGTGGATGCGCGCATGGAGCTGGCCAACAAGAACTGGGCCACCGTGAAGTCGCCGGAAGGGTCTGTGGACACCAAGCGCCAGATCATCTGGCTGCGCAACGGCGTGGATCTGGGCAGCGGCTCGGGCTATGCGGGCCGCCTGAAGGATGCCGAGGTGGACACCAAGGCGGGCTCGCTCATCACGCAGAACCCCGTCATCCTCACCTATAAGGACGGAAAGCTGGTGGCCGACCGTATGACCGTGACCGATCGCGGCAACCGGGCCTTCTTCGAGGGCCATGTGCAGCTCGACTTCCGCATGACCGACCTGCCCGACCGGCAGAACGCCACCCCGCCGGCCGGCCAGCCCGCCACGCCTGCCGCAACGCCCGCACCCGCGCCCGCCAAGCCCACCGGAGCGAAACGATGAAGACGACGAAGCCCGCCGCCCTCGCGCTGGCGCTCCCGCTGCTGGTCGCCGCTTTGGCGGGCCCGGCCCTCGCCCAGCAGGCAGGCAACGTGCCCAACGCCCTCCAGGGCTTCGCCGCCAACCGTGACCAGCCGGTGCGCATCAATTCCAACACGCTGGAAGTGCGCGACAAGGACAAGGTGGCGGTGTTCGCGGGCAATGTGGTGGTGGTGCAGGGCGACACCACCATGCGCAGCCCGGAACTGGTGGTCTTCTATGAGGGCAATGCGGCGCCCATGGACAACCAGCCCCAGAGCACCAGCTCCATCAAGCGCCTGGAAGCCAAGGGCGGCGTCGTGGTCCAGACCAAGGAACAGACCGCCACAGGCGATGTCGGCATCTTCGAGATGAAGACCAACACGGTCACCATGACCGGCAAGCCCGTGGTGCTCACCCAGGGGCCGAACGTGGTGCGCGGCCAGAAGCTCACCGTGGATCTCATCACGGGCGTCTCCCGCATCGAGGGCGGGCGCGTGGAAAGCCTGATCGTCCCCGGCAGCGTGAAGCCGCCGGAAGGCACACCCCCGGCGCGCCGCTAAACCGCTGCCGCGGCAAGGCTTAAGATCCATCGCAGAGGGCAAAAGGGGCGAGGCGGATCGCCGCGCCGAGAATCTTTTTCACTCGGCCCGAATTTTGCATGTTGCAAAGATCGCGCAGTCAGGAAAAACTGACTGCGATTGAGGCTGATGCTGTGCTGGAAAATCCGGCACGGTGCCAGCCTTCGGAGCACGCCCCGACTTTATTGCACTGCACGCGGGTCGGTAAAGCGTTCTCTGTCCCGGAATGAGCCACTGGTTCCCCGGCGGGGGGATTCGCCCGGCGGACCAGGCTCCAGACCCAATCGCGGACAGGGACAGGCGCGCGGCATCGCGCCTCCCCTCTTCGCGCGACTGGAGGCGTTGCATTGAACGTCCTTGGCCTATTCGGTTCCCGTTCCCGGCCCCGCGCGGCCTCCTCCGGGGAGAGCGACGCGCCCGCATGGGATGGCGCGCCCGAGGAGGAAGTCCTGTTCGAGGACGAGGCCGGTGCCGATCTCGGCTATGGCGTGCCCCACGCGGTGCAGGAGGAAGTGGCGCTCGCCGCCTATGACCTCAAGAAGAGCTATGGCGGGCGCCAGGTGGTGCGCGGCGTGAGCGTGAACGTGCGGCGCGGCGAGGCCGTCGGCCTGCTGGGGCCGAACGGCGCGGGCAAGACCACGGTCTTCTACATGATCACCGGCCTCGTGAAGGCGGATGCCGGGCGGATCATGCTGGAGGGGCACGACGTGACCCCCATGCCCATGTACCAGCGCGCGCGCCTGGGCATCGGCTACCTGCCCCAGGAAGCCTCCATCTTCCGTGGCCTCTCCGTGGAGGACAACATCCTCGCCGTGCTGGAAGTCACCGAGCGCAGCCGCAAGAAGCGGCGCGAGGAGGTGGACGCGCTGCTGGAGGAGTTCAAGATCACCCATGTGCGCAAGTCGCCCTCCATCGCGCTCTCGGGCGGCGAGCGGCGGCGCGTGGAAATCGCCCGCGCCTTGGCGAGCCGCCCCTCCTTCATGCTGCTGGACGAGCCGTTCGCGGGCATCGATCCCATCGCGGTGGGCGACATCCAGGCGCTGGTGCGCCACCTGACCACCCGTGGCATCGGCGTGCTGATCACCGACCACAATGTGCGCGAGACGCTGGGCCTCATCGACCGCGCCTACATCATCCATACCGGCTCGGTGCTCATGGAAGGCGACCGGGACTCGGTGGTGAACAACGCCGACGTGCGCCGCCTCTATCTGGGCGAGGAATTCCGCCTATGAGGCACGCACCCGCCACTGACATGGGGGAGACCGGCTGATGGCCCTCGGCCCCCGCATGGAGTTCCGCCAGACCCAGTCCTTGGTGATGACGCCGCAGCTGATGCAAGCCATCAAGCTGCTGCAATTCTCCAACCTGGAGTTGGCTGCCTATGTGGAGGCCGAGCTTGAGCGCAACCCGCTGCTGGAGCGGGTGAGCGAGGAGCCGGACATCGAAATCCCCGGCGCGGCACGCGAGGAACCGCCCGCTCCGGTCACCGAGGAAGCCCGCCCGGGCGACTGGATGGAGGCGGGCGAGGACCAGAGCCGCGCCTCCATGGAAGCCCGCCTCGATACCGACCTCGGCAATGTCTTCCCGGACGATGCCCCCGTGGATCGCGGTTCAGGCCCGTCCTCGGGCTCGGGCACCCTCTCCGACTGGAGCGGCGGCGGCGAGCGGGGCGAGGACTATAACCCCGAAGCCTTCCTCGCCACCCAGACCACGCTGGCCGACCATCTGGAAGCCCAGCTGTCGGTGGCCGAGACCGATCCCGCCCGGCGCATCATCGGCCTCAATCTCATCGGCCTCATCGACGAGACTGGCTACTTCTCGGGCGATATCGCCCAGGTGGCGGACCTGCTCCAGGTGGAACTGGCCGAGGTGGAGAGCGTGCTGCGGCTGATCCAGACCTTCGAGCCCTCCGGGGTCGGGGCGCGCACGCTGGCCGAGTGCCTCGCCATCCAGCTGCGCGAGAAGGACCGCTGCGATCCCGCCATGCAGGCGCTGCTTGCCAATCTCGACCTGCTGGCGCGCCACGACCGCAACGCGCTGCGGCGGGTCTGCGGCGTGGACGCGGAAGACCTTGCGGACATGATCGGCGAGATCCGGCGGCTGGACCCCAAGCCCGGCCTCGTCTTCGGCTCCGGCGTGGTGCACCCGCTGGTGCCCGACGTGTTCGTGCGTCCCGCGCCCGAGGGCGGATGGCTGGTGGAGCTGAATTCCGACACGCTGCCCCGCGTTCTGGTGAACCAGACCTATCACGCGACGGTGGCGCGCACCGCCCGCTCAAGCTCCGACAAGAGCTTCCTGGCCGATTGCCTGCAAAGCGCGAGCTGGCTCACCCGCTCTTTGGACCAGCGCGCCCGCACCATCCTGAAAGTGGCCAGCGAGATCGTGCGCCAGCAGGAAGGCTTCCTCGATCACGGTGTCCGCCATTTGCGGCCCCTGAACCTGCGCACCGTGGCGGACGCCATCGGTATGCACGAATCCACGGTCTCGCGGGTGACCTCCAACAAATACATCTCCACCCCGCGCGGGGTGCTGGAGATGAAGTTCTTCTTCTCCTCCGCCATCGCGGCATCGGGCGGGGGCGAGGCCCATTCCGCGGAAGCGGTGCGCCACCGCATCAAGCTGTTGATCGACGCGGAAATTCCGGACGACATCCTGTCGGACGATACGCTGGTGCAGAAGTTGAAAGTCGATGGCATCGACATCGCCCGGCGCACGGTCGCGAAGTACCGGGAGAGCATGAACATCGCCTCCTCGGTCCAGCGGCGGCGCGAGAAGCAGGCCTTGCGGGCGGAATCGGCCGGGGCCTGAGACGCCTGCCCCCAAAAACCCGCTTTCAGGCCGGCGGCGTTCCGTTTTCCGCCAGAACCGCACCCGCCAGATAGAGCGAGCCGCAGATGAGCACGCGCGGCGGCGGGTCCAGGGGATAGGCGGTCAGGCCGTCCAGAGCCGCACCCACATCGCGCGCGACGGACGCCGACAGGCCCAGCGCTCCGGCGGCGGCGGCAAGCGCCTCCGGCGGCATGCCGGTTTCGCTTCCGGGCACAGGAACGGCGATCACCTCGCGGGCGAGGCCCACGAAATGGGAGAGGAAGCCGGAGGCATCCTTGGTGCCCAGCATGCCCGCCACGAGAACCAGCGGGCGCGCATAGCGCTCCTCCAGCTCGGCGAGCGCAGCGGCCACCACGGCCCCTCCCCCGGAATTGTGCCCCCCGTCGAGCCACACTTCGGCGCCCTCCGGCGCGCGGGCCACCAGGGCCCCGGACGGCAGGCGCTGCATGCGGGCGGGCCATTCGGCGCCCCTTATGCCCGCCTCCAGCGCGGGCGCGGGCACGCGGAAGCGGCGGGCGGCGCGCAGCGTCGCCACCGCCAGCCCGGCATTGCCGATCTGGTGCGCGCCCACGAGGCGCGGCCGCGGCAGGTCCAGCAGCCCGTCCTCGTCTGAATAGACCAGCCGCCCGGCCTCCTCATGCACATGCCAATGCTGGCCGCAGGCAAACAGCGGCGCGCGGGCGCGCGCAGCCGCCCGCTCGATCACCGCCAGGGCCTGGGGAGGTTGCTCGGCCACCACCACGGGGGCGAACCGCTTGATGATGCCCGCCTTCTCGCCCGCAATCGCGGCCAGCGTGGACCCGAGAAAGTCCACATGGTCGATGGAAACGGGGGTGATGACGCTGGCGGCGGGCGCCTCCACCACATTGGTGGCATCGAGCCGCCCGCCCAGCCCCACTTCCAGCAGCAGCACGTCCGCGGGCGTCTCGGCGAACAGCAGGAAGGCGGCGGCGGTGGTGATCTCGAACAGCGTGATGGGCGCGCCGTCATTGGCGGCCGAGGCCCGCTCCAGCGCCGCCATGAGGGCATCGTCGTCCGCGAGGCGCCCCGCAAGGCGCACCCGCTCGTTGAAGCGCACCAGGTGGGGCGAGGTATAGACATGCACCCGCAGCCCCGCCGCCTCCAGCATGGCGCGCAGGAAGGCGATGGTGGAGCCCTTCCCGTTGGTGCCCGCCACATGAATCACGGGCGGCAGGCGCGCTTCGGGATGGCCGAGCGCCGCCAGAAGGCGGTGCACCCGGTCCAGCGACAGGTCGATGCGCTTGGGGTGAAGCGCCGAAAGCCGGTCCAGAATGGCGTCCGGCCCGGCTGTCGGAGATGATGTGGCCATGGGGGCCCTAGGGGTGCAAGCGGGCGGTCACGCCGTCGCCGGGCGCGGCAGGCGCGCCTTGGGCGGCACGGCGGGCGCCTTCACCAGCATGCGGCAGAGGCGGCCCAGCGTCTCGCGCATCTGGTGGCGGTGGACCACCATGTCGATCATGCCGTGCTCGCGCAGATATTCGGCGCGCTGGAAGCCGTCAGGCAGCTTCTCGCGGATGGTCTGCTCGATGACCCGCGGCCCGGCAAAGCCGATGAGCGCGCCCGGCTCGGAGATCTGCACGTCGCCGAGCATGGCATAGGAGGCGGTGACGCCGCCGGTGGTGGGGTTGGTGAGCACCACGATATAGGGCTTGCGCGCCTCGCGCAGTTCCTGGATGGCCACGGTGGTGCGCGGCATCTGCATGAGGGACAGGATGCCCTCCTGCATGCGCGCGCCGCCCGAGGCGGCGAAGATGATGAAGGGCGTGCCCTTGGCGGCGGCGGTCTGGAGGCCGGTCACCACCGCCTCGCCCGCGGCCATCCCCAGGGAGCCGCCCATGAAGGAGAAGTCCTGCACGGCGATGGTGACGGGCAGGCCCTCCAACAGGCCCGTGCCCACCTTCACCGCGTCCTGCATGCCGGTCTTGGCGCGGGCATCCTTCAGGCGGTCGGCATAGCGGCGCTCGTCGCGGAACTTCAGCGGGTCGGTGGCGACGTCGGGAAGGCTCACCTCTTCATAGGCGGCATCGTCGAACGTCGCCTTCAGGCGCGCCGCCGCGCCCATGCGCATGTGATAGCCCGAGCCCGGAATAACGAAGAGATTGGCCTCCAGGTCCTTGTGGAAGACCATCTGCCCGGTTTCCGGGCACTTCACCCACAAATTCTCCGGCACCTCGCGGCGGGCGAGGAAGTCACGGATTTTCGGGCGGACAACGTTGGAGATCCAGTTCAACGGGCAACTCCTGAAGGTCGGCGGCGACCTCGGCCCTGCGGGGCGGGAGGCACGTCCTCCGCTCCCGGTAGGGCAGCGCCCCCTATGTAGCGGCAGGCGCGCCGCGACGGAAGCCTCTTCGCTGCGGCGCAAATGCGGCGGCGGCAAGGCCCCGGCCGCCCGCACCGCATCCTCAGCCCTGCCCGGGAACCTTGGTCGCGGCCGGCTTGGGCAGCCGTTCAAGCACACTGGAGAGCGCGCGCACATAGTCCAGCACCAGGCCCGGGGTCCAGGCCATGGTGGTGGCCCGGTGCCGCAACATGCCCGCCGCCCAGAATTCCGGGCTCAGGATGAGGCCCATCACGAAGCCGGTGGAGACCACAGGGGCGAACACCCCTTCCAGGCCCGCATCCAGCGCCTTCACCACGGCGCTGGAGCAATTGCGGTTGGTGAGGTTGTAGGTGGTATCGCGCCGGTACTCGCCCCAGAAGGCGCGCAAAGCGGCGGCGTCGATGCCGTGAATGGGAACCTGGTAGCTGGAGGGGCACCAGTCCGCGCTTTCCTCGGCATAATTGGGCTGGAACACGCCCGCCACGTCATTGTCCGGCGTCGCGCGCAGCAGGCGGGCGAAGTCGGTGGCGGACTGCTCGATCTCCTGCGCCGGATAGTGGCTGATATAGAGGCCGGGCGGCAGTTCCAGGGCGGAATGGCCGGTGGAGATATGCCCTTCCGCATCGGTGGCGGCGATATAGCGCTCGATGCCGTGATGCAGGCGCGGGATGGCGCCGGTGGGCGTCCACACATGGACCATGGCCGTCTCGCGCCGTGCGTGCGAGGGCTCCATCGCCTCTTCCGGCCCCTCCATCAGCTCCGCCGTGGTGGGCATTTGCGGCCAGCCCGTGGAGAGGATGGAGGAGAGGGTCGTATCAGCCGGCATATAGCGCAGCCGCATGGCGAGCCCCAGGAGCCCGGCGGCCGACACCATGAGCAGGAGGCCCACGTCGGAGCCCACTTCCGCGCGGTAATTGCTGGGCCAGGGCGAGAGCGACCACAGGCCCATCAGCAGTTCGAAGACGCCCTTCGCGAAGGAGGGCGGCCAGCCGGGAAAGCGAACAACCACGGCACTTCCGGCGCGCCAGAAGCCGTCCAGGCTCAGGAACGTGCCCACCAGCATGGCCACCGCGAAGGCGCTGTGATGGGGCACGACGATGAGCAGCGTCGCCACCGCCAGAAAGACCCCCCCCTTCACCGCCCGCAGCATGCGCGAGCGCCGGGAGAGGAAGATGGTGGCCAGCGATATGACCCCGTCAATGATCAATGGGGCCGCGAAATAGGCAACGGGGATGCGGATTTCCTCGATGAAGGCATCGGCGAAGAACAGGGCGCCGATCACCATCCACACGAAGCCTGCGCAGCCGATAACCCACCAGCGGCGGCGAATAAGGTTGCCGCCCAGAAGAAGAAGAAGAAGCTGAACCATTCTGCCTCAGAAACTTGTGCTCGCTGACCATTGAGCATGGCGTACACCGGGCAGCCGACGCAATTCTTGCGCCACCCGGTCGAGATCCTGCCCCTTGGCCGTGCTGCTCACCAAGGTCGCCACCACCTCGGACAATTCATCCGGGCGCTCCATGACGGTGACCCTGCCCACCGGGTACTTCGCGGCCTTGAGCTTGCTTGTCAGCGCGTCGCGGGCGGCGTCCACATAATCGTCCTCGACCCCGACGCGCACCTGGTATTCCGCCTCCGCGAGACCGTCGTCGAGGGGGATGCGGTTGATGAAATTCACCAATGGCCTCAACAGCGTATTCACCGCGAGGATGAAGAAGGCGATCATGGCGGCTTCCGCCACGCGGTCCACGCCCGCGCACGCGCCAACGGCCGCGGAGGACCAGAGGGTGGCGGCCGTGTTGAGGCCGCGCACATTGGCGCCCTCCTTCATGATGACGCCGGCGCCCAGGAAGCCGATGCCCGACACCACATAGGAGATGATGCGCACCGCGCCCTCATGCTCCCACAGGCGCATGCCGATATCCACGAAGGCGGAGGCGCCCACGCACACCAGGACCACGGTGCGCAGTCCCGCGCTGCGCTGGCGCAGCTGACGCTCGGCGCCGATGGCCGTGCCGAGGACGAAGGCGACGGCGAGGCTCACGAAGCTGTCGATGAAAGAGGTCAGATCAAAGCTCTCGATGAACTGCATGGCTTTGTCCGGCCTCCGGCTGTCTCGTCGCTTCTCTCGGTAACGGCTGGGACCCGGCGGTTCAAGGCCGCCGGGCCGGAACAGGCAGAATTGGGCTCCGTGTTACCCGAGCATGCGGTGAAGTTCTGACGTGATACCGGTCAGTTCACCTGAATTTTCGCCTCGCGGATGACCGGCGCCCAGCGGGCGAGGTCGGCGTCGATGCGGGCACGGAACTGGGCCGCGTCACCCGGAATGGGCTCCATGAGCTGGGCCGCCAGCTTCTCGCGCACGCCCGGCTGGGAGAGCGCATCGGCCACCGCCGCCCGCAGCTTCGCCACGATGGGCTCGGGGGTGCCGGCGGGGGCGATGAGGCCGTTCCAGGCTTCCGCCTCCACGTCGATGCCCTGCTCCTTCAGGGTGGGCACGTCCGGCAGGAAGGGGGTGCGCTTGGCGGTGGAGACCGCCAGGATCTTCACCGGCTTGGTGCCCACCAGCGGCGTGATGGAAATGGCGGGCAGGCAGGCCATCTGCGCGTCGTTCTGGATCAGCGCCGTCACCGCCGCGGGGGAGGACTGGTAGGGAATGTGGGTGATCTCGGTGCCGCTGGCGAGCCGGATCGCCTCCATGGCCAGCTGGGAGAGCGAGCCGTTGCCGATGGAGGCGTAATTATACTTGCCGGGATTCTTCTTCAGCAGCGCGATCAGCTCGGCCACCGTATTCACCTCCAGCACGGTGTTCACCGCCAGCGCACTCGGCTGGGTCACCAGGAGGCTCACATAGGCGAAGTCCTTCGCAGGGTCGTAAGGCAAATTGCCGAACAGAAGGGCATTGATGCCCAGCGGGCCGCCGATGGAGACGCCGATCGTGTAGCCGTCCGGCTCGGCCTTGGCGACCGCGTCCGTCCCGCGATTGCCGCCCGCACCGGCCTTGTTCTCGATGACGAAGGCCTGCCCGAAGGTCTTCTGGAAATGATCCGCCATCAGGCGGGCGATGAAGTCGGGCGTCGAGCCCGGCCCGAAGGGCACCACGATCTTGACCGCATGGCGCATGGGCCAGTCCTGCGCGGCGGCGGGCAAGGCCAGGGGCAAAGCAAGGACGAAGCCGAGAGCGAGGATTGGCGCGCGCAGCAGCGCGCGGATGAGGCGCTTCATGGTCCCTCCCATATCGTTCAGCGGCCCCATGCGGGGTCCGCCATGTGAAGCGACATGCCTATCGACCCATGCGCAGCCTCTGGCAAGCCCCGCCCGTCAAGAAGCGCCGAGCCTGGAGCCGATCACTATTCCCACCCCTAAACCCCAATCATCCACGTCATGGCCGGGCGTGTCCCGGCCATCCACGGGGCTCCGCCGAGGGCAGAGTTTCGGCAGGGAGGAGACGTGTTGACCAAAACATGCCGGCGGTAGACTTGGGGAAAGCCGTGGATACCCGGGACAAGCCCGGGCATGACAGCTGGAGAAGCGTTACAATCATTGGCTTTGCGGTGGCCGATCCGCCCTAAAGCCCCGTCAGGGGAACCTTCAGGAAGCGGCGGCCTTCCGCGTCCGGCTCCGGCAGGGCGCCGGCCTTCATGTTCACCTGGAGCGAGGGCAGGATGAGGCGGGGCATGGCGAGGGAGGCGTCGCGCCGGGTGCGCATCTCCACGAAGGCGTCCTCGTCCATGCCGTCGCGCACATGGATGTTGTGGGCGCGCTGCTCGGCCACCGTGGTCTCGTTGTGGATCTCCCGCCCGTTCGGCCCGTAGTCGTGGCACATGAACAGCCGCGTCTGCGGCGGCAGATCCAGGATGCGCCTGATGGACCGATAGAGCTGGCGGGCATCGCCGCCGGGAAAGTCCGCCCGCGCGGTGCCGCCGTCCGGCATGAAGAGGGTGTCGCCCACGAAGGCCGCATCGCCGATGAGATAGGTGAGGCAGGCGGGCGTATGGCCCGGCGTGTGCAGCACGCGCACCTCAAGGCCGCCAATGGCGAACAGATCCCCATCCTCGAACAGGCGGTCGAATTGCGAGCCGTCCCGGCGGAACTGGGTGCCCTCATTGAACACCTTGCCGAAGGTCTCCTGGACAATGCGCACGCCCGAACCGATGGCGATGCGCCCGCCCAGCTTCTGCTGGAGATACGGCGCGGCCGACAGATGGTCGGCATGCACATGGGTTTCCAGCAGCCACTCCACCTCCAGGCCGTGGGCCTGCACATGGGCGATGAGGCGATCGGCGGCCGCATAGGAGAAGGCGCCGGCCGCGTAATCGAGATCCAGCACACTGTCGATGACGGCGCACACCCGGCTCGCGGGATCGCGCACCACATATGAGAAGGTGTTGGTATCGGGATCGAAGAAGGACGTGACGTCGGGCGCTTCCATCAGGCTTGCCTCCTCACCCAGCATTTCCCAACCCTGCGCTTATCATGCCGCCAGCCGGGCGGCGGGCGCGCCGTCCAGCCACTGCTCCATGACCAGCGCCTCCCCATCCTCGCGGATGATACGCCATTCCCCGCCCGGCCGAACCGCCCCCTCGATGAGGACAGGCAGGCAGCGCGTCTTCAGGCGGATCACCGGCGCGCGATGCGCGTAGGGCGCGGGCGCCGCGCCGAGGAGCGCATGGGCGATGGCCTTCGCCTGCCCCGCCACCGGCTCGATGAAGCGGCAGGGCGCGCCGTCGAGGCTGACGCAATCGCCCAGCGCATAAATGTCCGGCGCGCTGGTGCGCAGCGTCTGCGTATCAGCCACGATGCCCCGGTCGCAGGCCAGCCCCGCCGCGCGGGCCAAGCGCAGGTCCGTGGCAAGGCCGATGGCCGAAACCACATGGTCGGCGTCGAAATCCCCCGCATCGGTGGAAAGGCGCAGCCTCTCCCCGCTCCGCGCGAGGCCCGTGACGCCCACCCCGCCAAGGAACCGCACGCCCGCACCCGACAGGGCAGCTTCGAGGCGGCGAGCGGCCACCTCCGGCAGAAGCCCGGCCAAAGGCAGCGGCGCCTTGTCCAGCAATGTCACATGATGCCCCGCGCGGGCGAGGTCATCGGCCAGCTCGCAGCCCACCATGCCCGCGCCGACGATGGCCACCCGGCTTTCCGGGGCCAAGGCCGCATTGAGGGCGCTCCAGACTGTGAGCGAATTGATGCGCCAGCACAGGTCCGGCTTCAGCACACCCGGCAGAACGGGCATCGCGCCCTGGGCGAGGACGAGGCCGGTATAAGGCACAGTGCCGCGCGTGGTGCGCAGGCGCCGCCGCTTCGCATCGAGCCCCATGGCGAAGGTCTCGGCCATCAGGCGCACGCCGAGGCGCGCCGCCTTCTGCGCGCCGGTCTCGCGCACCAGCCGCTCCGGCGTGAGCCCCCGGCTCAGCGCCACCGACAATTCGGGCTTGTGATAGGCATCGCCCCGGCAGGATGTGACGAGGGTGACGGGAACGGCGGCATCCAGCGCGCGCACGGCTTCCGCGACGCTCCAGCCGGCAATGCCCGCCCCCACGATGACGATGCCCGCATGGCGCGGACGGGAGGAGACGGGCGTGGGCGCCGCCATCTCCAGGCGGCGGGGACCGGCATAGGGCTCGAAATCCGCCTTGGTGACACCGCAGACCGGGCATTCCCAATCCTCCGGAATCTCCGCGAAGCGCGTGCCCGGCGGCAGGCCGCCATCCGGGTCGCCCTCCCCTTCGTCATAGATGAGGCCGCAGGCCCGGCAGAGATATTGGCGCCAGGGGCCGAGGCCGTCCGTGGGTTCGGGGAAGGCGGCGGTTTCGGAAATGGCGGTCATGCCGCGCCTCCCGCAGCGGGCTGAACCTCGCGGGAGAGCCGCGCCATTTCCCAGCGCAGATGCTTGATGGCGGGGGTGACGATGGCCACGAAATGGGCCTCGCGGATGCGCCGCTGGGGACCGGCGGAGGCGAGATAACCTCGCGCGCCCTGGTGCAGCAGCGCCGCCTGGGTGGTGCGCAGCGCGAATTCCGCGCCCTGGGCGCGGGCGTCCAGCACGTTCAGCAGATAATCCTTCGCGGTCTCATAGGGCGTCTGCGCCAAGGCGAGGATGGCGGTGCGCATCTCGTCCAGTTCCTCCTCCAGCGCGTCCGGCTGGTCGTCGAGAAACTGGTTCACATGGCCGAGCGGACCTTCCACCTCGCGCATGGAGGCGATGGCGCCCGCCGATACGCCCAGCGCCATGCCGGTCTGCAGCAGGATGAAGGCCGCCTTGATGCGGCCGATGAAGGGCCGGGCCGGATCGGCGATGAGGTCCGCCTCGGGCACGAAATAATCGTCCAGCCGGATGCCGAAGGTGCTGGTGCCTTCCATACCGGAGAAAGTGGGACAGGTGCGCAGGTCCGCCCGGTCATCACAGCGCAGGAGGAACATGATCTCGTGCGAGACCGCGCCATCCGCCCCTTCCACGCCGGCGATGGCCCCGCAATATTGGCCCCGGCCGATATGGCTGACCCAGGGCAGATTGCCCCGCACCACATAGCCGCCCGCCACCTTGCGCGCCCGGAACAGCAGCGGCTCGATGCCCGAAAACGCCTTCATGGGATTGGACAGCGCCGTGCCGCCGAAGGTGCGCCCGGCCGCATGGTCCTCCAGCATGGCGCCCATGAGGGCGGGATTGCCGGACTGCTCCATATAGAGCCCGCACACATCATGGGCCCACATGAGAAAGCCCGTGGCGCCGCAGGCGCGGCTCGCGCGCTCCATGGTGGAGATGGCGAGGCCGAAGCGCCCGCCATTGCGATCGAGATGGGCGCCGAGCGCGCCCGCCGCGCCCAGTTCCGCCATGAGCGGCAAGGGATATTCGCCATGGTCGATGCGCGCGGCGGCGGCGGCCAAAGGCCCATCCGCGACGCGCGCGGTCGCCGCCAGGATCGCGGCATCCGCTATGGCCGGCGGCGGGGCATCTGCCCTGAGGGCGGCGGTCTGGACCATGGCACTCTCTCCTTCGGATCGGCGGGCGGGCAGCGCGTCTTCAACTTCTGCGGAGGGAGGCCCGCGAGCGGGGCTCACGGGCCAAAGGGTGGATCGACATTCAGGCGGCCTGGACGGCTCTTTTGAGAGAGCATCGTCATGGCCGGGCTTGTCCCGGCCATCCACGGGGCTCCGCCGGGTGGCACTCAACGGTTGGCCGTGGATGCCCGGGACAAGCCCGGGCATGACGGGTATTGAGAGCCTCGAACCCATCCATCGACCTGAATGTCGGTCAGCACTCCAGGCTCAATCGGCGAGCGCGATCTGGAAGGGGATGGGATTGCGCATGGTGTTGGCCACCGGCGAGAAGTAATTGGCCTGCTGGACGATCTCATCCAGCTCCGCGCGGGTGGCGTCGCCTTCGATGGTCACGAACACGCGGATGGCCTGGAAGCCCATATCCTCGGGCTTCTTCTGCGCGCCGCCGGCACCCCAGGCGGCGGGATTGCCGATATCGCCCTCAAGGCGCAGCTCAAGACGAGACAGGCGCACCTGCTTGAAGGTGGCGACCGCCGTGATGCCCACGGCGAGGCAGCCGCCCAGCGCGGCCAGGACGATCTCACCCGGCGCGGGGGCGGTGTTCTCGCCGAACAGATGCAGGGGCTCGTCCACCACCACCGGGGTGTGGTCGCCCACATAAGAGAGGGTGCGATACTGGCCTTCGCAGACGGTCTTCACCACGTTGGTGCCACGGGAGCCGGGATTGTTGCGGCCCTTCTCGGCGAACGCCATCAGGCCGTCCCGGTCGATGGGGCGCAGATAGGTGGTCACGGTGGTTTCTGCGACAGGTGCGGTCTCGACAGGTGCGGTCATCGGGGCTTTCCTCGGTGAGTTGGGCGGCGAGCGCCCTCACACCCCGTTTCGCAAGCCCTGTGCCAAACCGCGCGGGCGCGCTGAACCCCTGAGAATCCTTAGGTTTTCATGGGAAGGAGAAGATGGCGCCCAGCGCCTTTGCCAACAATGTCGACATTGTCGATAATGGCTTTCAGGGTCTAGATCTCGCCCGTCTCATCCATCTCGATCTTGCGCCAGCGATAGGCGAACTGCCGCTCGGTGAGACCGAGAATCTGCGCGGCGCGGGACTTGTTGCCGCCGGCCCGTGCGAGAGCCTCCGCCAGATCCTGCGCCCGGTGGGAATTGGCGCGCAGATAGGGCCGATAGGCGGGATCGGAGGCGGCGCGCGGCATGGACGCTGGCGCGATCTCCCTGCCTCCAAGCTCCCTGCCTCCAAGCTCCGCCAGCGCCGCGGCCACGTCCGCCACGCCCAGCACGGGCTTCGGCGCCAGCAGGACGAGGCGCTCGATGAAATTGGAAAGCTGGCGCACATTGCCCGGCCAGGGCAGACCCGCCAGATGGCGCACGGCGGCGTCCGTCAGGTTCACGTTGCGCGCATTCTCCTGGTTGGTCCGGGCCAGGACATGCATGACGAGGTCGGGAATATCCTCGCGCCGCTCCGACAAAGCGGGCAAGTGGATGGGAATGACGTTCAGCCGGTAGAACAGGTCCTCCCGGAACACACCGCGCGCCACGTCGGCGCCCAGGTCCCGGTTGGTGGCGGCGACGAGGCGGGTATCCACCTTGATCTCGCGCGTGCCGCCAAGCCGCACCACCACGCTTTCCTGCAGCACGCGCAACAGCTTGGCCTGGAGCGGCGCGGGGAGTTCCCCCACCTCGTCCAGGAAGATGGTGCCCTGGTGGGCTTGCTCGAACCAGCCGGGCCGGGACGCGACCGCGCCGGTAAAGGCACCGCGCTCATGGCCGAACAGCTCCGACTCGAACAGGCTTTCGGGGATGGCCGCGCAATTGACCTTGATGAAGGGCTTGTTCCGGCGCGGGCCGGCCAGATGCAAAGCGCGGGCGAACAATTCCTTGCCGCTGCCCGATTCCCCCAGCAGCAGGACGCTGGCCTGGGCTGCCGACACCTGCTCGATCTGGGCGATGGCCTTCAGCAGTGCGGGCGAAGAGCCGATGATGCCATAGCGCACCCGGTCCGCGCTCAGGGCCCGCGCCAGCATTTCGTTGCGCGCTTCCAACGCCCGCGTCTTCTCGCCCACCCGCTCATTCAGCGTCAGGAGCTGGCCGATCATGGTGACCATGATGCGCAGCATGGCAAGATCATCCGCCAGCGGCCGCTCGCGGTGCCGGATGCGATGACAGGCGAGCGCGCCCACGGTGCGGTGGCCGACACGGATGGGCAGGACCAGAAAAGCCACCACGCCCGGCGGCAGGCGCGTACGCTCCACGGCCCGCCCGAGGAAGAGCGGCTCCTTGTCGATATCCTGGACGATGACCAGGTGCCCGTCCTCGATCACCCGCCCGGTGATCCCCTCCCCCGGCGCATACCGCCCGCGATCCATCTCCGCGCGGGTGAGACCATAGGCATAGGCGATGCGATATCCGTCGCCATCGGGATCCTTCAGGACGATGCGACCGCGATTGAGGCCCAGCAGTTCGGACAGGAGATGCAGCATCTCGCGCAGCACGCCTTCCATCTCCAGCCCCTTGCCGATGAGACGGGTGACTTCCTGGATGAGGAACATTTCCTGCGTGCGCCAGAATCCGCTCGTGGCGCGCAACGGCTCGCCGGGACCGAAAGCCCCCTGCCCCGAACTCTCTTGTGCCGAGACCTCTTGCTCCGGAACGGCTTGGCCCGAACCTCCCGAGGGGGCTTCGGCGCCGTCCCTGGTTTCGCTCCCGCCCATGTCCCACCGCCTCCGCGCCGATGGAACAGTCATACCGCATGGGCCGCCCGGCCGTCGCGTTTGTTCGCTCGCGTGCCGGCCGCCCCGCCCCCGTTTCCACCCTCCAGAACGCACAAAACCCCCACTGCATTTCTGCGATGGGGGTTTTGTGTTGTGTGTCTCGTGATGAGGGCAATCCCTTACGTCATGTCCTTTGCAGGCCTGGCAGCGACCTACTCTCCCGCGTCTTGAGACGAAGTACCATTGGCGCAGTGGAGTTTAACGGCCGAGTTCGGGATGGGATCGGGTTCAGG